>JAURFE010000009.1 GCA_030827135.1 Vicinamibacterales bacterium | reverse complement strand
CGGCGCCGGCACCTCACGTGACAGCAGGCGCGAGAGGAATGCCGCACGCGTCGGCGACATTTCAATCAGCGCCTTGTAGAGCAACTGCAGGCGCAGGTTGTCCCTTCGGATGTCAACGATGAATGCGATGCTGGGTTTGAGCGAGGCGAGGTACGTGAAGTTCTGATCGGGTCCCACGCCGAGATACACGCGACCTGGCGTCCACGAGGCCTGCAGGCGTGGGATCACCCATTGGAACGTCAACTCGTTCGATACGAGGTTGTCGGACTGGAAGTAGCCATCCCCTTCCGAGAATTCGGTGACCATGCGCCAGAACTCGGCGTCCGAGAGTCGGGTGGGGACGGAATGTGTGGATGGAGCGGCGGTCGGACTCGTGGCAGACAGCAGGAGCGTGACACACACGGCGGCGAGCAGCCGCGACGCTCCACCCATCCGGCCTATTCGCACTTGTTCGCCTTCACATCCAGCAGGATGGGCCGGTACCACGACAGCAGTCCGCCGCCGCCCCCTCCGCCGCGCCCACCACCCTGCGAATAAATGAACATGCTGGTGTCATCAAGCGGCAGTTGCGCGACGTTGCCGCAGAACGAGGGCCACAGGCCGTCCTGCGTCAGGTACTGTTCCACGTTCGACAGGTAAAACGCCGACACCGTGGCCTTGCGCTCCTTGAGCCATGTGCCCACGGCACGAAGGGCCTTGCGGCCACCGAAATTCCCGACCACAGGCACAAACAGGTTCTTCGTGTGCAGGTGCTTCAGATAGAGAAAGTGCTCTTCGTTCGCCAGAAAGCTGCGCGCCACACCAAACCCGTCGTCGGCGACCATCAGCGACTGGAAATTCACAAAGTTGCCTCGGCCGCCCCCTCCCGTCGTGGACGAATACGTGAGGCCGGGTCCGTACCAATAGAAGTGGTAATAGACGTACTCGATCCCCTTCAGGTCATCATCACTGAGCGGCAGTTCACGTGTGGTCGTCAGGTGCTGCCGAATCGCCGCAAGGTTGGTCTTGTAGGCCGCCTCGGACGTCTCCACCGGCACGAAGGCCTCAAACAGATCGCGCGCCGGGGTCTTCGTCGTCAGCCCGTCCGGCCGCTTCTTCGAGAACAGCATCGAGACAAAGTCCGCCCGGTTCTTCGACAACTCGAAGATCGCCTTGTACATCAGGTGCGTATGCAGGTTGCCCCGGCGCACATCAACGATGAACACCATCTTCGGCTTCAGGGCAGCGATGTACGTGAAGTTCTGTTCGGGACCAACACCAAGGTAGACACGGTCCGGCCTGGTCGCCTCGATGAGTTCAGGAATGATCGTCTGGAAGTAGACCTCGTTCGAGACGAGGTTGTCAGACCGGAAGTAGCCGTCCGGCTCGGACAACTCCCGCGACAACTTCCAGAAGTCGGCGTTCGACATCGATTCCGGAAGAGCCCCTGCCGGCGCCGGCGCTTGCGCCTGCGCGCCCACCATCAGAGCGATCAGGACGACGGGCGTCAGGAGGCGACGAGTCAGCATGCGCGAATGGCCCGGATGCTAACACGGCTGGAAGAGAATGAGGCTATGGGGCTATGGGGCAATGGGCGAATGGAATTTCCACAGTGACGGAATGGGTCATTCCACTGACTCACTCACCAATTGCGGGAATTCCACTGCCCCATCGCCCTATTTGTTATTGCCTTCCGTGATTCCTGGCAATCGTGTCGCGCAGCTCCTGCATCGTCTGCTCCGAGCCCGTGAAGAGGCCTTCCGGGAACCGGCTCTCGGCCGACATGTTGCGGTAAATCTCTGCCGCCCTGTAGTTGTTGAGGCCGAGACCGGCCAGATACTGGAGGCGGAGATTCCGATCGGTGTTGATCTGGGCGCCGGCGAGCCAGCCTCCCATGTCGTCCCTCCGACCACCGTAGGTGCCGAAGAGATCGACAGCCGAGTAGATCCCGATCTCCGAGAGCGACCGGGCGATGGCGGCGTTGGCCGGGTCACTCAACCGCGCCTGGACGCGATCGACATCAATCGGCTTTGGATCGAGCTGACCAACCAGCACCAGGTCGTAGCCCTGCCCATTGATGGTGTTGGCAAACACCACGCCCTGCGGGAATGCCTCAAGGAACGTCGCGATTTCACTCTTCACCGCCGCGTCACTGCTCTCGTAGAGCTGTACGAACAGGGTGACCACGCCACCGGGGTTCAGCCGGGACTTGACGACGTCGAAAAACTCTCGGCTGTACAGCGTCGCCGCGCCCTTGACCCAGGGATCAAGCGGGTCGGACGTGATCGCGTCAAACTTCTCCTTGGTCGTCAGCAGAAAGTGCCGCGCGTCGTCGAGATGCACACGTACTTTCGGGTTCCGGATGACGTCGAAGTTGTGCTCTGAGAAGTAGGTGGAGACCACCCGCGGTACCAGCGGCTCAATTTCCGCGATCGTCACCTGAGTCAGCACGGGGTCAATCGAGACGGCGCCGGCGGTGACGCCGGCGCCGCACCCGATGACCACCACGGTCTTCGGGTTATCGGGGATGAGCGTCGTCATGTGCCCGAGCATGCGCTGGAGGCGCATGTCCTGGGGCTCACTCGACGCCTGCACCTTGCCGGCATTGTGGTAGTTGAGCACACCGTTCGGGGTGCGGGACACGGCGACCGACGCGGTCATGCCTTCCCCCGTGTAGATGATTTCGTTTTGCCCCACCCACGTCGCCGCGTAGCGGCCGTAGGCGACGAGCAACCCGGGCATCGGCGGCACCGAACGCGCAAGCAGGCCGGCGCCGGCCGTCACCAGGACCAGAAGGGTCATGGTGGCCAGCTGGGACTTGCCCTTGCCCGTCTCATCCGCGTGCGAGGCGAGCAGTATGAGTCCCGAAATCGCCGACAGGCCGATGAGCACCATCTGCGCGTTCTGCGAACCGATCATCGCAATCGCGAGCAGGCTGGCAAGGAGCGCGCCGACGATGGCGCCTGCGGTGTTGGCGGCGTAGACACCGCCGACGAGGCGGGCCGGGTCCTGGCCCTTTTCGGCCACCGAGGCCAGCGCCAGCGGGAAGCTCATGCCCCAGAGAATGGCACCGGGCAGCACGACAAAGGCCGCGCGCATGATGTCGAGCTGGAAGTTGAAGAAGATGTCACTCGAGATGGATGGATTGATCGGCCAGAACGGCATCGATGCGGTCGTCATGTAGGCGGCATACGCCAGCGCCACGCACAACAACATCTGCACCCACCCGAGGGCGACGCGCGGATGTTTCAGACTGGACGCCATCGCGGAGCCGAGGCTGGATCCGATGCCCAGGCCCACAAGGAAGACCGCCAGAATCAACGAGAATGTGTAGACCGTGGCGCCGATGAGCAGCGACAACACGCGCGCCCAGATGACCTGCGACGCGAGCGCCGTCAGACCGGACAACGCGATGGCGATGTACACCACGCGCGCGCCGGGTTCGATGACCGGATCCTTGACGTGGACGCCGGCCGGCTCGTAGGACGCCGACTTCGCCAGCAGCAGGGCCAGGCCGCCAACCGCGATGTTGAACAGCACGGCTACAAACGTCGCAATCATCATGTCGTGCACGCGCAGCAGGTAGAACCCGGCCAGCAGGGTGCCGATGACCGCACCGGCGATGTTGCCGCCGTAGAAGAAGCCCATCCAGGACACGCCTTTCGGCGTGGTCTCAACGTACCGCGCGATGGCCGGCAACGTGGCGCCCATCATCAGCGTCGGCGGCAACAGCACCAGCGCCGCGACCAGGCCGCGCAGAAACACGCTGAACTGCCCCGTGCCCGCGATGGCCGTGTAGACCCCACCAAGGAGCGGCACAATCAGGAGGACCAGCAACCCGCAGGCGCCGATGCCAAGTTCCAGATAGGCGTAGACCTTCAGCGGGTGATGTCTCTTGTCCACCTTCTTGGGGAACAGCCAGCTGCCAAGTCCCATGCCGCCCATGAACACACCGAGCAGCACGCCCATGGAGACGGCCGACGACCCCAGCGACAGCTGGAGCATCTGAAACCAGACCACTTCGTAGATCAGCGCGGCGGCGCCGCTTCCCACAAACAACGCCAGCATGGCTGGCAACGCACGGTCAAGAGTACGGGCTGGAACGCCGGATTCCTTCATAGACCGCGCATACTATCAAAGCGACTCCGTCGTTTACTGAACCGCGGCTGCGAAGTTCCGGGGTTCCGGGGTCCCGAAGGTCCGTAGTTCCGAGGGTCCGTAGTTCCGAGGTTCCGAATGCGCTTGGCGATTGTCACGGTCCTGTTGATCGCGACCGGCACACTGCAGGGGCAGGTGCCGGACCAGGTTGTGGTCCGATGGAAGGCGTCGATCGACGCAGCCGCCGTCGTGGCTCCCGGCTCCACAGTCGAGATCGTGCTCGACGGGTCGATTGATCCCGGATGGAAGATGTACGCCCTCACGCAGGAGGGCGCCGGCCCGCAACCGTTGCGCATCGCCGTGCCGGAGGGGTCACGAGTGGTGTTGGACGGCAACGTCATCGCCCCCCTGCCGTTCTCTGCCTTCGACGCGAACTTCAACATCGACACGCAGTACCACTCGGAAGCGGCCACCTTCTATGTGCCGGTGCGGATTCCCGCAGACGCGGCCGGCCGCATGCCGGTGGATATCGAGGCGACATACCAGACGTGCACTGAACGCTTCTGCCTGCCGCCAACCACCGACCGCATCAGCCTTTCGATACTGGTGCCGGGCACCGGGGCCGACGCCCAGGCCATCGTGCCAAGCCCACGCGACCCGACCGACGGACCGCGGTCAACCGTGGAAGACATGGCCGCCGCCACCACGGCAACCACACTCGGCGCCTACCTCGCACTCGCCGCACTGATGGGCGCGCTGTCACTGCTGACGCCGTGCGTGTTTCCGATGGTGCCGATCACCGTCTCGTACTTCACCTCACGAGCCGAAAAGGACCGCAGACGCGCGGTGACGCAGGCCCTCGTGTATGGCGGCGGGATCGTGCTGACGTTCACGGCCGTCGGGGCGGTCCTGGCGATCGGATTCGGCGCAGCCGGACTCAATCAGTTCGCGGCCAATCCGTGGCTGAACCTCGGCATTGCCGTGTTGTTCATCACGTTTGCCCTCAACCTGTTCGGCGCCTTCACCCTCGCACTGCCTTCCGGCCTGCTCACGACCGCCGCAACACTGGATGCCGGCCGCAGCCGGTACGTCGGCACCGTCCTCATGGGTCTGGCCTTCACGCTCACGTCGTTCACCTGCACGGCGCCGTTCCTCGGTACCTTGCTGGTCGTCGCTGCACAGGGTGACTGGCAGTGGCCGCTCGCGGGGCTCCTCGTATTCTCATCGGTCTTTGCGCTGCCGTTTGTCCTGCTGGCCTGGGCGCCGCAGGCGGTCGCCGCCCTCCCGCGATCGGGCGCATGGTTGCTCTCCGTCAAAGCCACGATGGGGCTGCTCGAACTGGCCGCGGCTCTGAAGTTCCTCTCCAACGTCGATCTCGTCTGGAGCTGGGGTGTCTTCACGCGCGATGTGGTCATCGCCGCGTGGATCGTGATCGGTGCGGTGCTCGTCGCCTATCTCGCCGGCCTGCTGCGACTGGGCCACGCCCCACGATTGTCCCGGCCAGGCGCGGCACGATGGGCCACGACGCTCGCCGCGGGAGTGTTGACCGTGTGGTTGGGTACCGGACTCGCAGGGCACCGCCTCGGCGAACTTGAGGCCTTCCTGCCACCAGGCGAACTCGGCGGGGGCGAAGACGGTGAGCTCCCGTGGATCGTCAACGACTACGAGGGCGCCCTGGCGCAGGCCACCGACGGCAACCAGCCCATCCTCGTGGATTTCACTGGCTACACCTGCACCAATTGCCGCTGGATGGAGGCCAACATGTTCACGCAGCCCGAGGTCTCGCGGGAACTGGCGCGGTACGTCCGGGTACGGCTCTATACCGACGGCCGGGGCGAGGTCTACCGCAGGTTTCAGAATCTTCAACGCGACACATTTGGAACAGTCGCCCTCCCCTACTACGCGATACTCTCGCCCTCCGGAACACCGCAGGTCGCTTTTGGCGGCCTGACACGCGACACCCAGCACTTCGTGTCGTTTCTGCAACGCGGACTCCGATAGAAAGGCACTGCCATGTTCCTGTTGACCTCCGTCGTCGTCGTCCTGCTGCAAGCGACTCCCGTCCAGCCGACCACACCGGACGGCTGCGTCAAGGCCGCTCGTGACTTTGTCGTGGCTCAACAACGCGCACTGCCACGGGTGACGGCCGAAGCCGTGCGGAAGATCGACGCGGACAAGGTCGCGGCCGCGCAGGCCTGTGCCGCGCAGTTTTCCGTGTCCACTGCGCGAGAGACCGATCTCCCGGCGCTCATCGCGTTGTATACCGAGGCCGCGCAACCGGCGCTTGCACAGGCCGCACTCGATCGCGCGCTGGCCTCCCGCACGCTGGCACCACGCACACGGGCCGAGGTGCTGGCTCAGGCCGTCACCACCGGACTGCGCGACACAAAATCCGCAGAGCGCAACGCGCGGCTCGAGCGTTTTGTTGACGAGCTCGACCGTCTCGTGGGGGCCGATGGCGACGACCTGCTCGACCTCAAGGTCACCACCCACAACCGCATGAACGGGTACTACCGGGGCGATGACATCGACGACGGCATCATCAAACACTCGACGTGGCTCATCGAACGCGCGCGCACATTCAGCCAGGCCCAGCGCACCCAATTCGGCATCAGCGTGGTCGGCGCCCACATCAACATGGCTGAAGCCCTGGCCGGCCGCGGCCATACCGAGCGCGCACGCGCGCTTCTGGCCTCGGCACGCAAGGACTGGGGCAGTCTGCCGAACGCGGACCGCATGCTCGATTCCGCCATCGCGCGATACGCCCTCATCGGCACGGTGGGTGCCCCGATCGTCGCCCCCCGCTGGCTCAACGCGCCCGCCAACACCACCATGCCGATGACGGATGCGGTGACGCTGCTGGAATTCACCGCACATTGGTGTGTGCCCTGCAAGGAGAGTTACCCCGGCCTGAAGCGACTGCTCGCGAAATACGAGTCCCAGGGATTCCGCGTGGTGATGGCCACGGAGTTGTATGGCTACTTCGGCACGGAGCGCCCCCTCACGGCCGAGGTCGAGTTCGAGCGCGACCGCGAGTACTGGGAGCACGAAGGGCTGCGTGTGCCCATCGCCGTGGCGGACCAGCGTTCACTCCCCGTGCGTCAGGCCGATGGCTCGTACGTGGCCGTCGAAAATCCCAACGATGCCGCGTACCGGGTCGGCGGCATTCCGCAGATCCATCTGATCGACCGCCACGGTAAGATTCGCCTCATCATGGTCGGCTACGACGACACAAATGAACCATTTCTGGCTGACCTGATTGAAAAGCTGTTGAAGGAGCGCTGACGTGAGCAGATGGGGACTGGCACTTGTTATTGTGGCTGGAGCGTGGACCGGGGTGCTGGCAACACAGCCGGCCACGGTCATCACGGTTCCACTCACTTATCACGCACCTGACGGCAAGGGACCGCGGCCGAACTTCAGCCCCAAGGGCACGCAGGTCTCGCTGACGCCCCTGCCGGCGGGACAGGTGCTCCCGAGGGGCGCCGTGCGACCTGCGATGCGCGGCATGATCCAGGTCGGCCCGGATCGCGCGGCGTGGATTCCTGTGCTGGCCACCGCAGGCACTGCACACCCGGCCGACCTCTCGCAGCTGTTCATTGACGCCAACCGCAACGGCGACTTCAGCGACGACGGGCCCGCCGTCGTGACGACACCCACGCAGAACGAAAAAACCAAGGCGTGGTGGAGTTCGTTCAGCGCGGTGGATCTGCGGATTCGGTTTGCGGCGCCCGAGCGCACGGAACCGTACATCGTCAACTTCTGGATCGTGCGGGAGGATGGGGCGCGTGTCGCCGACATCCTCAGGTACTCGCGCGGATCCTGGCGATCGGGGACGGTCACCATCCACGGCGTCCCGGCGCTGGTGGCGGCGATGGATGGCAACAACGATGCCCTCTACGGCCCAGGGGATTCGTGGAGCGTGGTGCAGGCGTCGATGCCCAACGCGCCGACGGCCGTGCTCTCCATCACGGAGGCACGCGACACTTCACGGTTCATGTTCGTCGAACGCGGCGGTGGCGCGAAGGACCTCGTGCTTGAGTTCCGGTCATTCGCGAAGGACGGTTCGTCGGTGACGTTCGCCGTGGTGGATCATCCGGTGTCGAAAGCCGAAGACCGGCTGCCCGACGACATGCTGGCAAGCGAACGGCCGCGCGCGCGCACCAAAGCCGCGGTGACGTGGAGCCACTCGCTTGACGACGCCATCGCGACCGCCAGGACCACGGGCAAACGTGTCTTCATCGACTTCGAGACCACGTGGTGCGGCCCGTGCAAGACGATGGATGAGTGGATTTGGACTGACGGAGAAGTCGCCGCAGCCCTCAACGCCGGCTACGTCGGCGTGAAGCTCGACGGCGACATCGAGAAGGCCCACGTCAGGCGGTTCAACGTCACGGGGTATCCGACGATGGTGATTGTGGATCCCGCGACAGGTCGCGCGGTGAAGTCCGTGTCGGGGTACCAGTCGTCAGCGCAGCTGCTCGCGTTTGTGAAGTAGAGCGCGCGGGGTTGTGTGCGCCACTACTCGGCGATCGCCCTGCCAACGGCGCGCAGCAGGACCTCTGCGCTGTACGGCTTTGGAATAAACAGCACCGACCCGCTGCCAATCGCCTTGGCGGCGGCGCCGACTGCTTCGAGACCGCTCGACGCAATGATGCGCACGTCCGGATCGATCGCGCGCAGCAGCCTGATTGCCGTGGGGCCGTCCATGACCGGCATCGAGATGTCGGTAATGACGACACTGATCGCCCCCGGATCCTGAGCGTAGATGTCTACGGCTTCCCCGCCGTGACGCGCGACCCTGACCTGGTACCCGTGGCGCTCCAGTGTCTTGCGCGCCAGCTGCAGAATGCCCTCTTCGTCGTCCACCACAAGCACCGTCTGCCTGGCGCCGTTCGGCAGATCGACCGCGGAGGACTCCGGATCGGGCGCGCCTTCGGCTGCTGACGCCGGCAACACCACCTGAAACAGGCTCCCGCGGCCGACCTCACTCGAGACCGAAATGACGCCTCCGTGTGCCGCGACAATACTCTGCACGGTGGCGAGGCCCAGCCCGGTGCCGTGCCCCACGGCCTTGGTGGTGAAGAACGGATCGAACATCTGATCCAGGACGGCGGGCGACATGCCACAGCCGTTGTCCTCCACTTCGATCTGCACGCCCCGCCCCGTGGGAATCGCGATTTCGGACAAGCGAACGTCGACGCGGCCTGTGGCGCCAACGGCATCCCGCGCATTGACGGCCAGATTCATGATGACCTGATGCAGCTGGGTCACATCACCACTGACCGGCGGCAGGTCGATCGGCGCGTCCACCTGCACCGTGACTCCCTGGGGAAACGTCTCGAGAAGCACGCGAGATGCGGTGGGTTTCAGGCGACCAGGACACGGCGAACGTCGACAGGTCGGTGGTCCAGGATCCGACCTGCGCGACGGCTTGTGACTCGCGGAGTTCCTGTTCGCGACGGTCCAACAGCTCGCGCAGGTGCCTCACCTCACGCTGAAGACGCGTGACGTCGTCGGAAGGCTCATCGAGGCCGGCAGCCATAGGGAAGAGCCTAGCAGACTTCGCCCGTCGGTGGGATACGATCGCCCGGTATGCGCGTGCTGATCGTCGCCGCCACCGCGGGAGAAATCGAGTCGTGGATCGCCGACGCGCCGCGGCACCAGGTGACCGCGCTGGTCACCGGCGTCGGCATGGTCGCCACGGCGACCCACGTCGCCCGCGCGCTCGCTCTCGACCGGGACACGTACGACCTCGCGATTAACGTCGGACTCTGCGGCGCATTCGACCGGACGCTCTCGCTCGGCACCGTGGTACACGTCGTACGAGATCACCTTTCAGAACTGGGCGTTGAAGACGGCCCGACGTTTGTCCCGGCCGCAGCGGCTGGGCTGATGCCGTCCGGTGATTTTCCGTACGTCGACGGCTGTCTCACGAACACCACGCATCCGACGTGCGACGCACTCGACGCTCTGCCGCGTGTGTCAGGGATCACCGTGAATACGGTGCACGGCGACACGCGATCGATCGAGGCGGTGGCGGCACGATGTCAGCCGCACGTTGAAAGCATGGAAGGCGCGGCCTTCCTCTATGCGTGCCTCGTCTCCGGCGTGCCGGGTATTCAGGTGCGCGCCGTCTCCAATTACGTCGAACGACGCAATCGCGCAGCGTGGAAGATCCCCGAGGCCGTGAGCGCGCTGGGACGCGCCGCCACGGAGATCCTGCACCAGTTATGACCCTGTCGCTCGCCTTCTCACCGTGTCCGAACGATTGCTTCATGTTCGACGCAATCGTGCAGAAGCGCATCGACCTTGAGGGACTCGACTTCGATGTGCGGCTGGCCGACGTCGAAGCGCTCAACCGGGACGCGTTCGAGGACGGCCCGGACGTCACCAAACTGAGTTACCACGCGTTTGCGTACTGCGCGGACCGTTACGTGATGCTCAATGCCGGCAGCGCGCTGGGCCGCAACTGCGGCCCGCTGTTGATTTCAAAACGCCCGATCACCGCCGAAGACGTGGCGACCGGCACTCTCACCATCGCCATCCCCGGGCGGTTCACCACGGCAAACCTGCTTCTGGGGCTCGCCTTTCCGTCGGCCACCCGCACAACGGCCATGGTGTTTTCCGACATCGAAGGGGCAGTCCAGGACGAACGTTTTGACGCCGGCGTGATCATCCACGAGAATCGATTCACGTACGAGGCGCGCGGTCTTCGCAAGGTGATGGACCTCGGTGAATTCTGGGAAGCCACCACCGGCCACCCCATCCCCCTCGGCGGCATCGTGATCCGCCGGTCGCTGCCGGCCGACGTGCAGGCCACCATGGACCGTGTGCTGCGGCGCAGCGTCGAATACGCCTTCACGCATCGCGACGGGACACTGCCCTACGTGCGCGCGCACGCGCAGGATATGGACGATGCGGTGATGTTCAGGCACATTGATTTGTACGTGAACGACTACTCCGTCGACCTTGGCCCCACGGGCCGGAACGCCGTCGCGCACCTGTTCGCGCGCGCACACGCCGCCGGCGTGTTGCCGGCGGTCACACAGTCCCTGTTTCTCGCCGCGATCGCAGAGCCGCTCTGAGTGCCCGGCGACTCCTCCCTCTCCTCCCGTGACCGGCGTCGCGCCTTCGGCGCGGTCTTCTCGGGTGTGGCGATCTCCACAACGGGCTTCCTCGCCTCCAACACGGTGAATGGCCTCGTGGCAGAAGACCTGACCGGCAGCACTGCGTGGAGCGGTGTCCCTGCGGCGGCGACGGTGCTGGGGACGGCGGCAGGTGCCGCAGCGCTCGCGGCGGTCGTACGCCGTTGGGGACCACGCACGGGACTGACGATCGGGTACGTCACGGCCACCATGGCCATCGCGCTCGCCACGGTCGCCATCTTCCTGCGCGCGTTCCCGATCTTTATCGGCGCCTTGTTCCTGTTCGGCGTCGGTTTCGGGTCAAATCGCCTGGCGCGCTACGTGGCCGCTGATCTCTATCCTCCCCATCAGCGCGCCACAATGATTGGCTGGATCGTGTGGGCCTCCACGATCGGCGCCGTGGCGGGGCCGGCCCTGCTGGCGCCCTCCCGCGAACTCGCCGAGCTGATGCAGTTCAACGGACTCATCGGCCCCTACATGGTGTGCATCGTCGCCTGCGTGTTCTCAGCCGTGGCGATGTCGTCGGCGCCGCGCACACTCGACGGGCATCTGCCTGCGAGGACCGCCGGTTCCCGCAGGCCGATCCGAGAGTTGTTGCGCATCCCCGGCGTCGCGCTCGCACTCGTGTCGATGGTGTCCGGCCAGTTCGTAATGGTGTTGTTGATGACGATGACGCCATTGCATATCCGGCATCAGGGGCACGACCTCGGGGCCATTGGGCTGGTGATCTCGGCCCACACCCTCGGCATGTTTGCGTTCTCGCCCATCACCGGCAAGCTCGCGGACCGGTTTGGCCGGATCGTGTTGCTGGTCGCGGCCGTGGTCGTGCTCGTGATCGCCTGTGTGGTGGGGATCGCCGCGAGTGCCGGATCCTATCCGCTGCTGGTGATGTCGCTGTTCCTGCTTGGCGTCGGATGGAACCTTGGCTTCGTCGGCGGCAGCGCGTTGCTCACCGACAACGTCGCGCCCACCGACCGTGTGCGGGCGCAGGGCGCCGGTGACGCGCTCATCTGGACCGGCGGTGCGATCGCCAGCATCGGATCCGGCTGGTTCCTCGACAGCGCGGGGTTTGCGATGCTCAACCTCGCCGGCGTCGCTCTCTCGCTCGCACCCGTATGGCTGCTCTACCGGTTCGTTCGCACCCAAGGCAGGCAGGGCTGCGGCATACCTGCACCTGACACGCCGGTTGTGTAGTCCGGTGCACCCGTCCGCACCTGCGGTAGAGTGACGCCGTCTCATGCCGGCCGCGCTGTCTGCACTGCCTTACGCTCTGGGCTTCCTCCTCCCACCGCTGGTCTGGTGGTCGGCTCACCAGGGCTCCGCGTGGGTCTGGTTGCCCCTGGTTGTCCTCTACGTCGGCATCCCTGTGGTGGACGCCCTGGCGGGGCTCAATCGAACGGCCCCCACCGCGGAGCAGATCACATCGCTCGAACGAAATCCCTGGTTCCGCCTTGTGACCTGGACCTGGGTGCCGGTCCAGGTCTGGTTGGTCATCTGGGCCGTCGATACAGCAGTCATGCCGGCACAATCGCCGGGCGCCTGGGTGGCACTGCTTTTTGCCGTCGGTTCGATCCACGGGGCGATCGGCATCACCTACGCCCACGAACTGGTCCACCGCTCGAGGCGCGTGGAACGCCTCCTCGGTGACGTGCTCCTCGCGACGGTGAGTTATCCACATTTTGCCGTTGAGCACGTGTACGGCCACCATCGGCATGTGGCCACCCCGGCCGACCCGGCCACGGCACAGCTCGGTGAGGGGTTCTACCACTTCTGGCCGCGCACAGTCTGGGGCGGCATGCGACACGCATGGACGATCCGGCCACGAACGGTAAGCCGCTACATCGGCACCATGGCGGCCGTCTACGCGGCCGTCCTCTGGCACTGGGGCGCCGAGGGGCTGGTGTTCTTCGTGCTGCAGGGCGTACTCGCGTTCACGCTGCTGGAAGCCATCAACTACGTCGAGCACTACGGCCTGCAGCGGCGTGAACTGGCCCCGGGCCGGTACGAGCGCGTCGGGCCCGCCCACTCATGGGACAGCAGCCACCGGATCAGCAACTGGCTGCTGATCAACCTGGCGCGCCACGCGGACCATCACCTCACCGCCAGCCGCCGGTATCAGGCCCTGGCCTCACAGGAGCAGGCCCCCCAACTGCCGGCCGGATACGCCACGATGGTCCTGCTGGCGTTCGTGCCGCCGCTCTGGCGGAAGGTCATGGATCCGCGCGTGGTTACCTGCCGTTCGTCGGCACCAGCACCTGCACGGACGCCTGGGTCGTCTGACCCGCAGCGTCCGTCGCAGTCACGGTAATCGTATACACGCGCCCCGCGCCACTGCCGATGGCTGCATTGGCCGATCGTGTACCCGCCATGCAAAATCCGCATGACGGGTGACTTTCCGCTGGTACTGCGACGCGAACATCCGTATGATGCGGCGCAAGGAGTCCGCATGATTCAGACCCAGCAGGTTCCCGGCAAGGTCTACGTCGTTGACACCAGCGTGCTTGTGTCCGCTCCCGACGCGCTCTCCCACCTGACTGACGGCAACACCGTCATCGTTCCATTTCCGGTCCTGCAGGAACTCGACCGGCGCCGCACCAGCACCAACGGGGTGGGGTACACCGCCAGGCAGACCATCCGGGTGCTGGACCAACTCCAGACCGACGCCTCCGCCGACCAGCTCCGCGATGGCATTCCGATGCGCGGCGGCCTCCTCCGCTTCCATGGCGGCTCCCTCGACGTCTCACGGGCGTGGCCGGGCTTTTCTCCCGACTACGCCGACGATGCCATCATCCTGATGGCCAGTGTCTACCACGAGGCCAACCCGGATGCGCCGGTGGTGCTGATCACGCGGGATGCCGCCATGCGCTGCAAGGCCCGCGCACGCGGGCTCCATGCCGAGGACTACTACTCCGATCGCCCCGTGGCGTCACCGGACAAGTTCTATTCGGGCCGGGTGCGCATCGAGCTGCCCGAGGAGCAGTCGAGTCTGTTGAACACGTTGCACGTCGAGCAGCGCCTCCCGCTTTCAGCGCTCTCGGCGTTTGTCGATGTATCGGAGCTCCTCGCCAATCAATGCTGCGAACTCCGGGTGACACACAACGGCAAGACCGCCTGGGGCATTCTCAAGAAACACGACGGGGTGTCCTACCTGCGTCGTGTGCACTTCAAACCCACCGAACGCTTCGGACCCATCAATCCGGAACAGGCCTGCGCCCGCGATCTCATCCTCGACGACGACACGTTGATCACCAGTCTGGTGGGCATCGCCGGCACGGGCAAGACGTTGATGGCGTTGCTCACGGCGTACGAGTTGTATCGCGCGGGGCGGGTGTCGAAGATCGAGGTGTATCGCGTGAACGCCGAGGCCGGACGGGATCTCGGGTTCCTGCCGGGCACCGTCGGGGACAAGATGGCGCCGTGGGCCAAACCCATTATCGACAACCTCGACTTCATCATGCGGCGGTTGTCGGGCACCTCGCGATTCACCAATCGCGCAGCCGATCAGGACGGCGGCGGGCACGGCGGCGCGCCCAGCGTCGGCGTGGACGATCTGCTCGCCAAAAACGTCCTGGAGATCTCCCCCATCAACTACCTGCGCGGTCGTTCCATCCACGACGCGGTGGTCATTGTGGACGACGGGCAGAACCTGACGCAGGCCGACATGAAACTGGTCCTGACCCGCGCGGGCGAAGGCACCCGGATCATCCTGACGGGTGATCCGGACCAGATTGATCGCACCGAGGTCGACGCGTTGTCCAACGGCATCGTCCAGGTCGTCGAGCGGTTCAAGGGCGAGCCGACCTTTGCGCACCTGACGATGACCGACGTCGTCCGTTCCAGAATCGCGGAACTGGCCGCGAAGCTGCTGTAGATCCGGACGCTGCGGCGCCAGTCAGCGGGCGGCCCGCTCCAGGCGTTCGGTGACCTCGCGGTAGTAGGACAACCGCGATCGCTGATCACCGGTCGGGCGTCCGGCAAACTGGCCGACCTCGTCGTAGAGCCCGCTGATGCGGCCCGGCAGCAGACCCGCGAGCCGCCGCTCCTCGGCCGCGGCCCCCTCGCGACGTGTCACCGCGGCAGACGCCGGCACAGCCCGCCGAAACACCTCGGCGATCTCCGCCAACATCTCCGACCAGGCCTGACGGTCCGCCGGCGACACATCGATGCGCGGGTCGTCGCGCACGGTCATCCGTCTCTCGGATGTCACACCACCCGCCGTCAGGCGCACGGTGTAGTCCCCCGCCGGCACCCAGGTGCCCTGCAGTCGACTGCCGCCACCGCCGCCACGACCGCCTCGCCCCGCCGGTGCCGCCGGTGCCCCGGGCACCCCAACCACCACGTCGTCGCTCCGCAGATTCCACACCACGCGGTTGAGCCCCCTCCGACGCGTGGGCGTGATGGAGGCGACACGCGTCCCCGCCCCGTCGTGCACACCGAGCGACACCTCCCCGCCCTCGGCGCCAAGCCAGTAATCGATGATGCCGCCCGCCGGCGGATTCTGGCCGCGGAACACCATATCCCCCATGTGCGCCTTCTGATTCGTATACCGAATCTGCACGCCGGGCTGCGGCGAGAACAGATGCGCGGGACGAGCGCCGACGTCGGGTGTCCACTCCTGCAGCGCGGTCACATCATCAAGAATCCACACACCCCGCCCATGCGTACCGAGCACCAGATCCTGATCACGACGATGCACGACCAGATCGTTGATCGGCACCGTCGGCATGTTCTGCCGGAATGACAGCCACCGCTGACCGCCATCCACCGTCACGAACAGGCCCATCTCAGTCCCGAGATACAACAGCCGTGGATTCTTCGCATCCTCGCGAATCGTACGCGCGACACGCCCTGCGGGCAGGTCGCCCGATATCGACGTCCACGTCTGCCCAAAATCGTCTGATCGATACACGTAGTTGCCGAAGTCGTCAGACCGGTGGTTGTCCACAGTCAGATAGACCGTCCCATCCCGGTGGGACGAGGGCTCGAGACCGGCAATCCAGGACCGCTCGGGCAGACCGGGCAGCCGACGGCTGACCTCCGTCCAGCTCTTCCCGGCATCACGCGACACCGACACCTGCCCATCGTCAGTGCCGACGTACAGCAGCCCTTCAATCCGTGGCGATTCCGCCAGCGCGGAAATCGTCGGCCAGTACGGCACGCCGTCGTCGAGCGACGGCACATGATCGGCGACTTCGAAGCCCATGATTGGCAGCCCACGCCGATCGATGTCCGTCGTGAGGCGACCGAGGTCTTCCCACGTCACGCCCCGATCGCGGCTGCGGAACAGGTGCTTCATGCCGGCGTATATCGTGCGCGCGTTGTGGGGCGAGATAACGACGGGCGCATCCCAGTTGGCCGGATGCATCGCGTTGCCCATCTCGGGTTCCGGCAGTCCGTCGCTCCAGACGTCGAAGTTGCGCCGTGCGCTGATGGCGCCGCGCGGATCGCCGGGCCGGATGTCCTGCGACTGCCCGGTGCGCAGATCCACGCGTGCAAGCCCCAGATACTGCGACGCCGCATAGACCGTGCGCCCGTCTTCAGGATCGGGCACGGTGAAAAACCCGTCGCCGCCACATAACCGACGCCAGTCTTCATTGAGAATGCCCGAGGAGAAATACGTCGCACTCGGGCCCACCCAGCACCCGTTGTCCTGCAGACCGCCGTACACGTTGAAGGGCGTCGCCTGATCCACGGCCACGCGGTAGTACTGGCTCACAGGCAGCGACGCGACGTACAGCCACTTCAGGCCGCGGTCGTACGAAATGCCGATGCCGCCGTCATCCAGCTTGATGATGTGTCGGGAGTCGCGCGGGTTGACCCACACGAGCCGGTCGTCGCCATGCAGCGACTGTGACGGCGCGGTGAACGTGCGCCCGCCGTCAGTGGACACACTGTACGTGTTCACCATGTAGATGCGCTGGTCATCGTTCGGGTCGATCGTGATCTGGCTGGCATACATGGGCCGGGGATTCCATGTGCTTCGGAACGTCCACGTCTCGCCCGCATCGTCCGATCGGAAGACGCCGCCCTTCGGGGTGATGTACGCCGTTGATGCGTTGTATTTCTCGCCCTGCTCGATCGAGACGTACACGATGCGCGGGTTCTTTGCATACACCGCAATACCGATGCGGCCGTACTCGCCCGCCGGCAAACCGTTGCCCGTGAGTTTGTGCCAGGTCGTGCCGCCGTCCGTCGACTTGTGGAGCGCACTTCCCGGGCCGCCCCCATGGAACCCATACGATGTGCGGCGTCGCTGATAGGTCGCCGCATACAGGGTGTCGGGACTGGACGGGTCCATCGCCACGTCCACGACGCCGGTGTCCGCGTCCACCTGCAATACCGGTCGCCAGGTTCGGCCACCATCGATGGTCTTGTAGAGCCCACGTTCGGCGTTGGGTCCCCAGAGGTGCCCCATGGCGGCGACGTAGACGATGTCCGAATTGCTGGGGTGGGCGACGATGCGGCCGATGTGGTGGGAGTCTCGTAATCCCACGTTGGTCCAGGTGCGACCCGCGTCGGTGGACTTGTAGACGCCGTCGCCCCACGACGTGCTCTGGCGATTGGCGCGTTCGCCGGTGCCAACCCAGACGATGGACGGGTTCGGCTGAAAAATTTCGACGTCGCCGAGCGAGTGCGTCCCCTCTCGCTCGAACACCGGTGTGAAGGTCACGCCGTTGTCGGTGGTCTTGTACATGCCGCCGGTGGAACTGGCGACGTAGAAGACGTAGGGGTCGGACTCGACCACCGCCATGTCCACAAACCGGCCGCTCATATTGGCAGGACCAATGTTTCTGAACGTGAGCGTCGCGAGATCCTGCGCGGTGAGCGTGGGCGATTGCCGCGCGGTCAGCAACGACGGCGACACCAGGGCGAGAAGAACCGCGAAGCAGGCAGCAACGACAGACAGACGGACGTGGCGCATAATCCCTCCCGAGAACCCGGGCCTGGTCTAGCTGAGCGGGACGCGCCAGAGACGCGGTTCCCAGCGAAGTTCGGAGCGTTCCCGGCTCCAGCCCTCCTCGCCGATGGACTGGTACTCGCGGATCACCAGATCGGTGCCCTCAACCCGGCAGTAGAAGAAGGCGCGATTCGCGCCACCTGCACCGGCGTTCTTCGCACCGAATACAGGAATCCCACTGGCGGCAGTGACGGAGAGACCGTCCCACACATCGGTTCTACGCGCGTGCAGGTGTCCGTGAAAGATCGCCGCCACGTTATAGGGCTCGAGGGCCCGGTGATAGGCGCGCACGTCGCAGGCGCTCCACTCGCTCATGCTGATGCCGTCGGCATGTTTGGGACAGTCCTTGCTGTGCCACGCAATCCGCGCCATGCCTTCGCAGCACATTACCCGGCTGCCGCCTTTCACGGAGTCGTCACACGCCACGCTGTACCGCTGCAGGTCCACGTGCTGCAGAAGAATCACCGGCCGGCCACTGTCGGCGACGTGTGTGCGCAAATCCTCGATGAGAAACGCGAGGCTGTCGTACGCACCGTATCGACTGATCGGCAGGTCCTCCTGATTGGCGCCCACGACAATCCCGAGGGCGATGAAGTGAATGCCATCCCAATCCCAGGAATAGTGCAGGCCATTGGAGGACATCGCCGTGAGCCCACGGCGGCGGGCGTTGCGGGCCTTCAGCCCCTGGATCACCACGTTCTCTCCACGCGGCGTGTCGTGATTGCCGTGCACTTCGTACAGCGGATACCGGAGCTTCCCCTCAGTGCCGGTCAGGCCGTAGAGACGCGTGTGTGCGGCCCACTCGGTCGCTGTCATCTGTTCATGCAGCGCGCCAAGTCGGTCTCCTGAATCTGAGATATCCCCGAGGTGCAACACGGCTCTGGGCGGGGCGACGATGCCGCCGCCAAGTGCCGTCGGCAATGCCTGGCCCGGCAACGTGTTCAGGACGTCGACAAGGCGTTCGTTCAGCGCCCACCGCGCGGCATTGATCGTGCCGGGCGACGTGGTGTCCGCCAGCATGTGCGTGTCGGAGATGACAAAAAACGCGAGATCATCGGCCGGCCAGCCGAGCGCCAGTCCGGCGCCGGCGCGGGCCGTCGCCTGGAGAAACTCACGGCGGGTGGCGCCGGACGTCATCCTCTACGATGGTCGACCAGCGCTGCGGTCGTCTGACTCGTGACCGAGCCTCCGCAACTCACTCGCCGAGAACCAGAGAAACAACCCGCACAGCGCGGTCGCGAACAGGCCGACTGAAAAAATCACAAGTGGTGACACGTCATTTCCCCCGCGGACGCGTGGACTGGCGGACAAACCCGCCGAACGAGAGGATCGACGGCACCCAGATGCCGACGAACATTCCCTCATCGCGATAGCCCCCGAACCACAGGCTCACCGAGAACAGAAAGGAAATGAATGCAGCTGCAAGAATGAAGTAATCACTACGTCTGAACATCGGCCACCTTTGCCACGCAGTATACGCGAGTCTGACCGATCACCGCCGGACGTGGGCCAGCCCTCCGTCCACCCCGAGCACCTGCCCGGTGATCCAGCCGCTGTCCGGGCTGAGCAGGAAGGCAATGGCCCGCGCGACCTCGTGGGGCTGCCCGATGCGGCCGAGCGGATGCATCGCCGACGATGCCTTCAGCGCCGCCTCGTTTTCGGTGATTCTCCGCGCCATCGGTGTGGCGACGAGCCCGGGCGCCACGGCGTTGACGCGAATGCCAACCCCGGCGTACGTTGCCGCCGAGGCGCGCATCAGTCCTTCGACGCCCGCCTTGGCCGCGGCGATCGCGTCGTGATTGGACAGGCCGATCTGCGCCGCGCACGACGACATCAGCACGACGCTTCCTCCGGTGTTCTTCATGTGCCGGCCTGCCGCCCGCATCAGAGCAAAGGCCGTGCGGAGGTTCAACGCGACGGTCTCGTCAAAGTCCTGCGCCGAGGTCAGGTGCGCCGGCTTGAGCAGGATCGACCCGGCGAGATTCACCGCACCGGTGATGCCGGGGTGGGCCAGGAAGAGGGCGTCCACCGCGTCGAAGTCCCGCGCGTCTACGCAGGCCGTTTTCGCACCGCAGGTGGCAGCCACCTCCGTGAGCGAGTCCAGGGTCCGGCCCGCGAGCACCAGCGACCAGCCGTCACGATGGAGCAGTTCAACCAGACTGCGACCGATACCTCCTGCAGCACCGATGACGAGACATTTGCGAGGGTTCATGTCAGGCTTTCAGGAAGCTCTTCAGCATCCAGATGGTCTTCTGGTGCAGGGTGATCCGGCCGATCATCAGGTCCTGGCTCTCGGCGTCACCGGCCTCGCCGGCGAGATCGCGCGCACGTTCCGCGTCCGACACCACTTTTCCGCTGGCGGCGATGAGCGCGCGTACGTATTCGTCCTGCGCCAGCGGCGATGAAAACTCCTTCATCTTCGCGGTCTTGGCCAGTGTCCCGAGGCCTCCGATGGCGTAGGCGTCGAGCGCGCGGATGCGCTCGGCGATCTCATCGACCGCGATAAACAGCTCTTCGTACTGCGTCTGAAAGGCGGTGTGCAGGGCAAAAAACCCGGGCCCCTCCACGTTCCAGTGAGCCAGATGGGTGAGCGCCAGGAGGGCGTAGGAATCGGCGAGCACCTGATTCAGGCTGTCAGTCAACCGGGTGTGCGCTGAGGGACGGATCGGACGTTGTGTTTTCATATTGACCTCCCGGCATCCTATCGCCTTTCGTGGCGTCGCCGCGCACCGCGTGCTGGACCTCTGAACGACACCGTGTTCACACTTCGGGTGAAGTTCAACTGGATTCGCACCCTCGCGTGGAGCGCTCGCGGCGGTCATCCCGGGCGATCCCGAGTGTGCGGCGGAGCTGGTCTGCGCGGCTCGCGATCTGGGTACGGGCGTCAGGGGTCAGGCGGTCAACGTTCTTGAGGACCATCGCCATCCGCTGGTTCGGTGCAAGCGTCTGGCGGGTGCGGATGAGGAAGTCCCAGTAGAAGACCGTGACCGGGCAGGCCGCAGGGCCGCTGCGTTCGGCCGGATCGTAGCGGCACGTAGCGCAGTAGTTGCTCATCCGCTGGATGTACTTGCCGCTGGCCGCGTAGGGTTTGGTGCCGACCAGTCCCGTGACGCCCTTGGGGGCGCCCTGGCGGCGATCGGCGTGCATGACCATGCCGAGCGCGTTCGGAAGCGTCACCCAGTCCACACCATCCACAAACATGCCGAGATACCAGTCGCTCACGGCCCTGGGGTGCACGCCGCTGATGAGCGCGAAGTTGCCGGTGACCATCAGGCGCTGGATGTGGTGGCCGAATCCGGTCTCAAGCACCTGACCCACGCAGGCCTTCATGCACACCATGTCGGTCTCAGCGGTCCAGTAGAGCGGTGGCAGCGCGCCGTGCTGGTCGAGCCCGTTGCGATCCGCATAGCCGGGGCCTTCGAGCTGATAGACGCCGCGGATGAACTCGCGCCAGCCGATGATCTGCCGCACGAACGCCTCGACCGATTGCAGGGGGGCCCGGCCTGCGCGAAACGCCTCGATGGCCCGCTCGCAACACTCGCGTGGATTGAGCAGCTTGAGGTTGAGCGCGCTCGACAGCGTCGAGTGGTAGAGCGTGGGTTCATTCGTCCACATGGCGTCTTCGAACGGGCCGAAGAGGGCGAGACGATGAGTGATGAAGTCGTCGAGCGCGGCGAGCGCCTGTTCGCGCGTGACGGGCCAGGCGAAGGTGTCGGCCGTGCCGGGCAAATCGGGGAGCGTGCGGGCCATGGCCGCAAGCACGGCGCGGGTGGTCGCATCGGGCGGGAAGCCGAGCGGTGGTCGTGGCTGCGGATCCGGGCCCAGTCTGCCGAAGGGCAGCCGGTTTGCTTTGTCGAAGTTCCACTCGCCGCCGACGGGTTTTGCGCTCTTGCCCGACCCGTCCATGAGATAGCCGGTCCTGCGACGCTGCTCGCGGTAGAAAAACTCCATGGTCAGCGACACGCGGTCCTTCGCCCACGTGGCGAACGCGTCCGGTGTCGTGATGAAGTGCGCGTCTGGCAGGATGCTGACAGGGATGCCCGTCGAACGGCCGACCCGTTCGAGCATCGCGAGCACCCGCCACTCCCCGGGGTGTGTACACACGACCTGAGTCGGGCCGAGGGCCGCGACCGCCCGCGCGATCTCCGTCTCGAACGTGCCGGTGTTTTCGGGGTCGTCAAGCTCGACATACCGAACGTGGACGTGCCGCCGCGTCAACGCCGCGGCAAAGTGCCGCATCGCCGACAGGAACAGCGCCGTCCGCTGCCGGTGGCTGGGCACATGACGGGACTCGGCGGCGACTTCCATCATCAGGACGGTGTCGGCCGGTGTCAGCGACCGAATGAGGGCGGCGTCCAGATCGAGCTGATCGCCAAAGACGACGACCAGACGCGCCGGCGTGCGCGGCATTGCGACTAGCGCAGCGCGACGATCGCCGCACTCATCGCGAGCATCAGCGCAGCGGGAAGCGACTTCAGGGGCGGGTCACCGACCTTGAGGTGCATGGCAAGCGCGCCAATCATGAGCGCGGCGACGAGCGCCGCGGCCTCCCGGACTGGCAGCGCGACCCAGACGCCGGCAATCAGGACGATCGCGGCACCGATTTTCAGCGCGCCCACGACGTAAAAGGCGAAGCCGGGGAGGCCGTAGGCGGCAAACTCGTCCTTCAGCGTCTGCGCGGCACCGCCGCGAAACGATGTGGCGGACCGTCCGCGCACCAGCCACACATTCAGGAGCCCGAGTCCAACCACCAGTTGCAGCAGACTCGACGGTGACAACCACGCCATGATGAGTTCCTCCCGATTCATGTGGGGCGGATTTTGCCACCTCACTGCCCGGCCGAGTCTAGCCGAGACCTTCGCACGCGGCAAACCGCCCCTGGCGACCCCGGCATATGCGAACCGTCAATCAGCGACGCGCCCGGACGCCCGTGATGTCCGCCACATAAATGCTGCGCCCGTGTGTCGCAATGACCAGATCACTCTCGCGAGGATGCACCACCAGGTCGTGCACGGGAATGGTCGGCAGGCTGCCGCGCAGCGACATCCACGTCACACCACGATCCACTGAGGCATACACGCCGGAGTCGGTCCCCACGTAGAGGATGCGCGCGTCTGTGGGATCCTCGCCGACGACGTTGATGGGTTCCGGCGGAAGGTTGCCCGCGAGCGACGTCCACGTCTGCCCGTAGTCACGCGACACATAGATGTACGCCGCGAACTCGTTGTATCGATAGCCCGTGAGCGTCACATACACGGTGGCTTCGTCGTGCCGTGACGCCACGACTCGCGAGATCCAGCGCTCCGGTAACGACTCGCCAATGCGCGTCCACGTTGTGCCGCCGTCGCGCGTCACATGCAACCGCCCGTCGTCGGCTCCGGTGTAGAGGAGCGTGGACCGCAAGGGCGACTCCGACACACTGGTTAACGTGCCCCACGGCACGTTGCCCTGCGCCGGCGGAGCACTGGTGAGGTCGGGACTGATGGCCGTCCACGTATCGCCACGGTCAGGCGACGTGAAGAGGCGCTCGGTCGCGTAATACATCGTGCGCGGTTCGTGCGCGGAAAAAAAGAACGGCGTCATCCAGTTCGTGCGATACGCCGGCTGGCCGCGCGGGGCTCTGGGCGCAATGGACTCGGTTCGTCCAGTGGACATGCGCTTGCGCCTGAGATCGCCGAATTGGTGTTCGTAATAGAAGACGTCCTTGTCGGACGGATCGCGATAGGTGAAGTACGAGTCGCCGCCGCCCCACTGGTCGAGGTAGACGTGCGTCCACTGATCGCCGCGATCATCCGCGAGCGTCTGTCTGGACGTTCCAAACAACGCGGCGTTGTCCTGTGTACCGCCGTAGATGTTGTAGGGCGTGTCCATGTCCACCGACACGGCGTAGAACTCCCCAATCGGAATGTTGTTCAGATGCAGCCACGAGGCGCCACGGTCGTAACTCAGGTGCAGACCGCCGTCGTTGCCCAACAGCATGTGGTCACCATTCGCGGGGTTGATCCACAGGTCATGCTGGTCCAGGTGCAGCACCGTCGATCCGTGCGGCAGCAGATGCACGAGCGTGCCCTGGATCTGACGGAAGGTGCGCCCACCGTTCTCCGACGCCATGAAGCGGTTGTTGGGCAGGTAGACGACGTTCTCATTGTCGGGGGCCACCTGAATCAGGCAGAAGTCCCAGCCTGTCGCCACCGGCTCGGCATTCACCTTTCGCCAACTCGCCCCGGCATCGTCGGACCGATACACTTCCCCACCGACCCGATCAGACGTCGAGCCGAGTGGCGTGTAGTTATCGACAAGCGCGTACACGACCTTGGGATTGGAACGCGCAATGGCCAGCCCGATGCGGCCCACGTTGGCGCCAGATGGGAGTCCGTTGCCAAGAAGCGTCCACGTGGCGCCGCCGTCCGTACTCTTGTAGGCCCCGCTGCCGGGGCCGTTGGGCACGTGGCCCCACGCCTTGCGCGACCGGTCCCACATCGACGCGTACAACACATCAGGACTCGACGGGTCGAGGGCAAGATCGATCGCGCCGGTGCGGGCGTTGACATAGAGCGTGCGCTGCCACGTCTTGCCGCCATCACTCGTGCGAAACACGCCACGTTCTTCGTTCTCTGAGTAGAGGCGCCCGATGGCAGCGACCCAGACACGGTTGGGATCCGTCGGGTGAATCAGCACCTGTGAGATGTGGTGGGAGTCGGTCAGTCCCATGTGTGTCCACGTTGCGCCGGCGTCAGTGGACTTGTATACGCCGAACCCGGCGTATGAACTGCGGGCCATCAACACTTCGCCCGTGCCGACCCACACGACGTTCGGATCAGAGGGTGCGACGGCGATCGAGCCGATCGACGTCGTGGCTTCCTTGTCGAAGATCGGTGTCCACGTCGTGCCGTTGTTGATGGATTTCCACACGCCGCCGATGCCGGCGCCGGCGTAAATGGTGGACGTACGTCCCGGAGCGACGGCGACCGTTTCGATGCGCCCGCCCTGCAGTCGTGGTCCCACCGCTCGCCATGCCAGATCGGCGAGCGGAGACTCACGCGCCATCTGTTGATGACGCGCCCAGGCCTCACGTCGCGCGTCCGCGCTGGTGGCCTCGACCACGAGGCTGGCGCGTGGCCCAATCGGCTGGCGCGGCTGAAGGGACTGTGCAGACAGGGCGGCTGCGGTGCCGGCGGCAGCGAGCACCACGGCGGCGATGACAGGAATTCGCATGGCGCATCGTAACAAAGCGGTGGTCCGGGCGCCGGTCCTTCGTCTGTCCATCGCCCGCCAGCGTCCACAACAGCAACACCAGAAGACAGCGGGAGCCAAACGTCGCCAGACCGACCATGGGACACCTCAGTACGCATTACGCGGGATTAAGGAGCCGCCAGTTCAAGCCGGCCAGCACAAACGATTCTGTTGTTGCCCTCTCAGCGACCCACCCAGGCCAAATCAAACGCCGCAAACACGATCTCGCTGACGGTTCCACGTTCATAGAGCAGACCGAACCGCCCGTCCGCCAGTCGCGTCACCGTCGAATACGACGCCGCACCGGACTCGACCACCCTCGGGGCCGACCAGCTCTGTCCGTCGTCCACCGACACGCGAACGACCAGATGTTCACGCCGGCTCGGATGCGACGTGTGGGTCAACAACAGGTGGCGCGCTTCGGGCGAGCCGGCCGGCGCGTCGGGAAAAATCCGCATCACTGATCCGTTGTTGGCTGGATCGGGGAGCGCCGGTTCGTCCCGCAGTCCGGTCCACGTGACGCCGCCATCGGAGGACCACGCAACCTTGCGCATGGGACGGGCCCGCACGGTCAACATCAACCGGCCGTCCGACAATTCCACCGCCTTGCTCTCGTCGGCGTCAGGCCCGACAAGCGCGCCCATCTGCCACCGTTCCCCATGATCGTCGCTGTAAGCGCTGGCGACCCAGTTGCGGCCATCAATCCGAATCACGTAGGGCTGTATCAGTCGCCCTGCGTGTGCGCCGGTCCGCAGTTGAATGCCCTCGCCGGACGCCGCGAACATGCCGCCCCATTCGGGACGTTTGATCGCGCTTGTCAGGCGCCGAAACGTCCACGTCACGCCATCGTCATCCGAAAAGGCGTAGTCCGCGTGAAGCACGTCGGGGTCATCGTCGCGGTTGCCCGGCCGCGCGCCGAAAAAACCCTGCCGCACACTGGCGGCGTGAAAGAGAAAGATGCGACCGGTGACACGATCGACGATGAAGCTGGGGTCACCGTAGCCTTCAGGTGCAGGCCCCCGGCGCACGATTGTCTGCGGGCGCCAGGTTCGTCCGCCGTCAGTGCTGCGGCGCATCACGATCGAAAGCGCGCCCGGCAGATCCGCCAGCGTGGGCCTGGCGTCATACGCCGCCAGCAACGTCCCCTTCGCCGTGGTGGTGAGCGCTGGGATGCGGTAGAACGGAGAACCGTCGCCGGCGGTGGCAATCGTCTGGGACTCGAGCGCGCCATGCCGGCGGAAATTCCAGTGCGGCACGGCCGAAGGTGTGCGCGATTCCATGACCGCGCGCACACGCGCGACCACGTCGGGATGTGCGGCGGCGACATCGCGTGACTCTGAGCGGTCCGCATCAATGTCGTACACCTCGATCGGTGCGTCCGCGTCGTCATGTCCCCCGAGACGCACGCCTTTCCATTTGCCCAACCGCACCGCCTGGGCCCCCTTCCAGAGTCCGTGGTACTCCCAGTACATGGAGGCGTGCTGGCGCTGTCCTGCCCGCCCGAACAACGTGGGCACCAGGGAGAGTCCGTCGATGTCGGACGGTACGGGCTGGCGCGCGAGTTCGAGAAACGTCGGGAACATGTCCCACATGGCCGACAGATGATCCGTGACCTGTCCCGCCGCAATGCGTCCGGGCCACCGCGCGATGAACGGCACACGGATGCCCCCTTCGTAGACGGACCCCTTCAAGCCGCGCAGATCCCCCACGCTGCGGAAAAACGCCGCATCGGCACCGCCGGTGTACGTGGTGCCGTTGTCGCTGGTGAACACGACCAGCGTGTCGTCGTCGAGGTCGAGGTCTTTGAGCAGCGCGAAGATGCGGCCGATGTGCCGATCCATGCGGGTGATCATGGCGGCATAGGCGGAATACGGTCGTGGATGCGGCAGATATCCGTTCTGGCCCAGATAGGGTTTTTCGTCGAAGACCCCGTCGTATTCCCTGAGCGAGTCCTCAGGTACCTGGAGCGCAAGGTGTGGAACGGTGAACGGCAGGTACAGAAAAAACGGATGGTCCTTCTGTTCGCGGATGTACCGCAGCGCGTCGTCGGCCATCACATCGAGGCTGTAGTCGACGCCTGCATACTTCGCGTACGACGCCGGATCCTGTGGGTCTCCGTCGTGTTTCTGATGCGGCGAAAAATAGGGATTCCGCAACGGGAACCACTCTTCTCCGCGCCAGAGGTGCGTCGGATAAAAATTGTGCGCCTGCTTCTGGTCGAGATACCCGAGGAAGTGGTCAAACCCATGTCGCGTGGGCTGCCCCTCCGTGTTGGGCCCCCCGAGTCCCCACTTGCCGATGATGGCGGTCTGATATCCGCCGGTCTTGAGCAACGACGGCAGCGTGCGGGTGCCCTTCGGGAGCGGCATCTGTCCCCGTTCCTCCGAGTCGAGATACCCGCCGAACTCGAGGTTGTCCCGAATCACGGAGTGGCCGGTGTGCAAGCCGGTCAGAAACGACGCACGCGCCGGCGCACACACCGGACTGCTCGAGTAGTGCTGCGTAAAGCGCATGCCCTCGACGGCCATCCGGTCCAGATGCGGCGTGCGGATCTTTGTCTGACCGTACGACCCGAGCTCGCCGTATCCGAGGTCATCGGCCAGGATGTAGATGATATTTGGCGGGCGCGGCTGAGTCGGCTGTGCAGACAGGGCCGCTGCGGTGCCGGCGGCCGCAAGGACCACGGCCGCGATGACAGGAATGCGCATGGCGCATCCTAACAAACGGCGCCCCCCCCCGAAACCTGATCCCCGGGCGCGGCGCCGGTCAGTGCCGGTGCGCGTCCGGCAGGCCGAAGCGGGCGGCAGTCTCACCGAGGAAGTCGAACTCGATCAACACAGCCGGCGTGTCACCGACCACCCAGCCGTCGTGTCCGGGTTCGACGTCAACCACCTGCGGCGCCGTGAACGTGCGCGTGCAGCCGTCGGCATACGCGATCGCGATCGAGCCGGCCGCAAGAAACCCGACGTGGGCATGCATGCACAGGTCGGTGCCGACGACCGGTTTCATCTGGGTGGACCACTTGAAGCCGGGTTCATAGATGACCCGTTTGACCCGCCCGGTGCCGACCGGTACCACGTCCATCCGGACGCCGCCCACCACACGACTCTCTACGCCGATCATCGGCGCCATCAGCACGTTCGCTGCGCTCATGTTGTCT
The DNA here is from genome assembly GCA_030827135.1 of Vicinamibacterales bacterium. Lineage (GTDB taxonomy): Bacteria > Acidobacteriota > Vicinamibacteria > Vicinamibacterales > SCN-69-37 > SYFT01. The sequence goes on along the minus strand of JAURFE010000009.1, from coordinate 21,134 downwards.
GCCTCCGCCGCCGATCATACCTGCACGACGTGCGGTGCGACCACGGCCTGCCGCACCAGTGAGACGAGCAGGTCAAGCTCGTCTTCGGTCATCGCAAAGTGGGGCGTGAAGCGCAGCGAATTTTCGCCGCCGTGAATCACCCCGAGACCGTGCACCCGCAGCGACTCCTCGACCGAGCCTGCGCCGTACGCCTTGAAGTGCGGCCCCAGCTCGCAGGAGAAGATCAGGCCGGTGCCTTGCACCTTCACGATGAGATCGGGATGTTCCGCACGCAGCGCGTCGAGTCTGGCCACCGCCTGGGCACCACGCGTGCGGATGTTGGCGCGAAGCTCCGGTGTCAGTTGCGCCAGGATCGCGCTGGCCACGTCGAGCGCGCGCGGGTTGGCGGTCATCGTGTTGCCGTAGATGCCGATGCGATACAACGCCGCCGTCTGCGCCGTCACGCCGAGCACCGACAACGGATACTGCGCGCCGTTGAGCGCCTTCGAGAACGTCTCCATGTCGGGCGGCGTGATGCCCTCAAAGCCGGGATAGTCGACGATCGACAACACACCGTGCGCACGAAGTCCCGCCTGAATTGAATCCACCAGCAGCAGCGCCCCATGCGCCTGCGTCAGTTCCCGCGCCGCGTCGTAAAACGCCCGCGGTACGGCGCGTCCCGGATCCCCTTCACCCATGACCGGTTCCAGGAACATCGCTTCGATGAACCAGCCGTGCCTGTCAGCATCGGCAAATGCCTTGCGGAGGGCGTCCACGTCGTACGGGTTGACGACGAGCACGCTGTCTTCGCCGCGGAAACTCGCCAGATGCTGCACGTAGTTCTTGCGGCTGGAGTTCGAGTAGAGCGCCGGCCGCTCAGTGCGTCCGTGGAAGCTGCCCTTCACCACCACCCGCTTCACCGTCCGGCCCGCATGACGACCTCCGGGGTCGGTCATGAGTTTGGCATTGACGTCTGCGAATCGACTGGCCAGCGAGACCGACTCCGACCCTGAATTGAGACACAGGAACTTGCCGTACGGACACGCGCCGCGGGTGTGCCCCACCTCACGACGCATCGCCCGGTCGAACCGCAACTGAGACAGGCTCGGCGTCATGATGTTGGCCATCGCCTGCGGTCGAGCCATCGCCTCGAGCACCATCGACGGGGTATGGCCAAAACCGAGCATGCCGTACCCGCCGGAGTCATACAGCACTGCGCCCTTGAGCGTGACCAGCCATGGGCCGCGGGCGACCAGTGCCACGTAAGGATTGGCCGTATCGACCGAGTAGAAATTCAGGAAGCCGCCCTGAATGGCCTGGATCTGCGCGTCTTCGTCGAGGTCGAGCAGGTCCGCGAACTCATCCCGGATGCGCGCGTACTCAACCGCCGCGGCGCTCAGAGCCGCCGCCAGGTCCGCGTGCGTCGCCGCAAACGCACCAATCGTGGCATCGTCCAGGCCAGTGGTTCGTCGGCGGCCGAGGTGGGCGCGCAGCGGAGCGAGGGCGTCTAAATGTGGCATGTCGGCAGTATCGCGGCCTGAACTGTCGATTAGTAGTGCCAAAATGGACATTTTTACGCTATATTTCGGCAAATCGACATGAAGCTCAGCCAGACGGACGAACAGCTGCTGTCTCTGCTCCGCGAAAACGCGCGGACCTCGACCGCCCAACTCGCGCGGCGGCTCGGGGTGTCGCGCACCACCGTGCAGAGCCGGCTTGAACGCCTGGAACGCGAAGGGGTGATCAGCGGCTACACGGTGCGGGTGCACGACCAACACGAACAGGGCCACATCCGTGCCCACATCATGATGGCGGTGCATCCCAAGCAGCAGGCCTCGGTGGTCACCGCGCTGCGGGCGATGCCAGAGGTGCGAAGCCTCCACTCGGTGAGCGGCGCGTACGACCTGGTCGCCATCGCGGTGGTCCCCGCGGTCGGCGACATGGACGTCCTCACCGATCGAATCGGCGCTCTCGACGGCGTGGATCGCACGACGTCGTCGATCGTGTTGTCGACAAAGTTCGAACGCTAGAGCCCACGCGCCGGGGCGATGGTGATCTGATAGCCTTCGGCGCCAGGGAGAACCCCATGCGCCGAATTGCCGTGTTCCTGTCGTGCGTCCTGCTCGCACCTGTCTCGATGTCTGCGGCTCAACCTGTCGCAGGCCGTGCACGCGCCCTCCAGGCTGAGGATTACTACCGGATGAAGTCCGTCGGAGCGCCGCGTCTGTCGCCGGACGGCCGCTGGGTCGCCTACACCGTGACGCAGCCAGTCGAGGTGACCAACACCACGACCACGCAGACGTGGCTCGTGATGACCGTCGGCGCACCGTCCGAACGGCGGATCCAGATCAACGGCGAGGACGTCTCCAACCCGCGGTGGGGTGAGGACAACCGGCTGCGCGTGACGCTCAAGGCCACGACGTGGTCCGTCGATCCGGCGAACCCGGCGACGCCTCTGGAGGAACGTGCCGCCGCCGCCGCAGCGGGCGGCGCGTGGCTCCCCAGTCCCGACGGGCAGTGGTTGGCACGTGTGCAGGATGTGCCCCGGCCGCCCGCACCGGCACCGGCCCTCACTGATTTTGAGCGGCGCCACGAGGAACGCTTCAAGGGCGATGCGTTCGACTGGTATCCGTTCCGCCAGGATGGACAACGTTTTCCGCTGCCGAACAGACACGCGCGTCCCGCCACCGAAGTGGTGATTCGCCCGGCATCCGGTGGTGATGCCCGGCAACTCACATCGCTCGGTCTCACCGGCATCGGCGCTCTCCAGTGGCTGCCCGACAGCACCGGCCTGCAGTTCACCCTGAACGAGCAGGGAGCCCGCGACGAAAAAGCGTACGGCTCGACCGACCTCTATCGCGTCTCTCGTGACGGCACCCTCTCGCGCCTGACCAACGACGGCCACAACTACACGAGCCCGTCGTTTTCTCCGGATGGACGATGGCTGGTGTATGAACGTGCGCTCAGCACCCAGCGCATCGTCGACGAACGCCTGGCCCATGGCGGGGCGCAGGATCTGTGGGTCCAGCCGGCGGGGCTCGGCGCCGCACGCAACCTGACAGCCGATTGGGACCGCGACCCGGGAACCCCGCGATGGTCACCAGACAGCCGCCACCTGTACTTCACCGCGGAGACCGGCGGTGCGGTGCATCTCTTCCGGGTGCCAGCCGCCGGCGGTGCCGTCGAACAGATCACCAGCGGGCGCCGACGCCTGAACAACCTCGATTTCGATCGCAGCTTCACACGTATCGCGTACACGGTTGGCGAATTCGATCGCCCCTCGGACATTTACGTCGCCGACATCGATGGACGCAATGAGCGCCGGCTGACCGACGTGCACCGGACGTTTCTGGCGGACGTGTCGCTCGCAACACGCCCCTCGGAGACCGTCGAATGGCGCAGCACCGACGGCACCCGCATTGAAGGATTTCTGCTGTTTCCGCATGGCTACGACGCCGCCCGCGGTCCGTATCCCCTGATTGTCATGAACCATGGCGGCCCCCATGCCGCGTCCGGCTACGGATTCAATTTCAAGAACTCACTGTTCGCTGCACACGGCTACTTCGTGTTCCTGCCGAACTTTCGATCGTCGACCGGGTACGGCGATGACTTCAAGTGGGCCACATGGGGCGGCTGGGGCAACAAGGACGGCGAGGACGTCATTGCCGGCATCGATGCGCTGGCCGGCCGCTTCGCCATTGATCGTCAACGAGTGGGCACCACGGGGCACTCGTACGGCGGCATCCTCACCAACTGGCTGATCACGAAATACCCCGAACGCTTTAAGGCTGCGATTCCAGGCGCCGGTGAATCGAACTGGACCGCCAACTACGCGTTATCCGACATCTCACGCACCAAGGACATGGAGTTTTTCGGGCCGCCGTGGAACCGGGCCGCCCTTGAAGTGATGATCGAACAGTCCCCGTTCTTCCGCTGCGGCAACACCAGGGCCGCCACGCTCTTCGTGCACGGGGACGTGGATTACCGTGTCCCCATCGAAGGCGCAATCCAGCTGTATACCTGTCTCAAGAAGATCGGCGTGCCGACCAAAATGCTGATCTACGAGGGACAGGCGCACGGCATCAGCGGCCACTGGAACGTGGTGCACCGCATGCTCAACGAACTGCGCTGGTGGGAGCAGTATCTGAAGTAGTGGCCCGCGGCCGGTAGATGTCGGTGGCCAGCCGGACGCCATCGCGCATCGGCATCATCACCTTGCGATCGACAACGGCGATTTCGTGCAGTTCACGTTCCGCGGCCAACCGCTGCGCGACCTGATCGGCCGGCATCCCCCCGCGTTGAGCGGCCAGGGACGCACCTGCGGCGATTGCGAGGGTGAACGCAAACAGCAGACGACGGACTGGACGCATGGGGGACCTCCTTGGGGTCACTCCGCGCATTCTACGCCTGTGTGAGGCGGATGCGCTCGGCATGCCCGGCCACAGCCTGCCGTTCAGCCGCGTCCAGTCGCGCGAGGTTTTTCACCTGCAGGGCCATCCGCGGGTTGCGCGAGAGCGTGGCCTCGTGGCGCATCAGGTAATCCCAATACAGCGTGGTGAACGGACACGCCGTCTCGCCGGTGCGTTCAGCCGGATCGTAGCGGCAGCCCCTGCAGTACGGGCTCATCTTCGCGATGTACTTGCCTGTGGCGACATAGGGTTTGCTGGCCATCACGCCGCCGTCGGCGTACTGGCTCATGCCCAGCGTGTTGGGCAGCTCGACCCACTCCACCGCATCGACGTACACCGCCAGGTACCAGGCATGCACCTGCTGCGGCTCGACGCCGAGCAACAACGTGTACAGGCCCGTCACCATGAGCCGCTGGATGTGGTGCGCGTAGCCGTGTTCAAGCGTCTGCGTGATGACATCGCGCAGGCAGGCCATGTCGGTCTCACCGGTCCAGAACCAGGCCGGCAGCGGGTGGTGTGCGCCCTGCGCATTCCGCTGCAGGTAGTCGGGCATCTGCGTCCAGTAGATGCCGCGCACGTACTCGCGCCACCCCAGAATCTGGCGCACAAATCCCTCCACCCCAGGCAGGGATGCGTGGCCCGCGCGATAGGCGGCGACCGCCGCCGCCACCACCTCGCGCGGGTTGAGCAGCTTCATGTTCATCGCCGCGGAGATGTGCGCGTGATACAGCCACGGCTCGCCCGGCCACATCGCATCCTGATGCCGGCCGAAGTGTGGCAGCCGCTCGTCGACAAACGTCTGCAACGCCTGCAATGCCTGCTGACGCGTGACCGGCCAGGCAAAACTCTCAAGATGTCCAGGGTGCGTGGCAAACCGCGCCTGCACCATCCTCAGCACGTCTGTTGTCAGCGCATCGGACTCGAAACGGCTGCGCGGAGGCACGTTCACCGGGCCCGTCTTTGGAAAGGGCTCGCGGTTGTCGGCGTCGAAGTTCCACTGCCCGCCGCACGGTTCCCCATTGTCCATCAACACATCGTGGGCGCGGCGCTGCTCCCGATAGAAGAACTCCATGCGCAGCTGCTTGCGGCCTTTTGCGTGGGCCTCGAACTCGCGCAGGGTGGTGAAGAAATGCCGGTCTTCGCGTATCTCAACGGGCACGCCGGTTTCAGCTGCCACTGCCTGCAGTGCCTGCAGCACACGCCAGTCGCCCGGCATCGTCATCACAAGTTGCGCAGGCGTCAGCGCCGCAATGTCGGCTCTGAGTTGCGCTGCCAGCGAGCCATGATTGTCGGGAGCGTCCAGCCGCGTGTACCGCAGGGGCCGGCCCGCATCTTCAAGTGCGCGCGCGAAGTGGCGCATGCCCGCCAGAAACATCGCGATACGTGGCTTGGATGCCCAGACGTGCGTGGACTCCTCGGCCACTTCGGCCATCCAGACGATGTCTTGTGCCGCATCGAAGCCATCAAACGCCGCCGCGTTTAGGTCCAGTTGATCGCCGAGCACCAGCACGAGGGAACGAATCATCCTGTGCTCATGGTATCGCCACGTAGACACCTCTGGCCGGCATCGTCGCTACCCCTTCGGCCACCAGCGCGCGATTGCCGAGGCCCGCGTCGGGCCTGGACAGACCTGTCACTCTCGCCAGTTCGCCGGGCACGGTCATTCCGGCATGCTCAAGAAAACAGCGGGCAATCTCGCGGAGCGCCGCCTCCCGACGGACGCGCTTTCGCAACGCGTCCGGAAATCTCCCGACCGCGAGCGTCCAGATGTACGTGAATGTCGGAAGGTAGACGACCTCGCTGGGCACCACGATCATGGCCGCCTGCAGTTCGTCGATGGCTTTGGTGAACGCCTTGCGATCCACCACGCCCGACTCCTCGCGCAGGTCGGAGGTGGCCATTTCCCACTCCCTCCGCAGCACCGCAAGAATCGCCTGCGCATCAGGGCTCAGGCGCGTGCGCTCTTCAGCGCGACGCATGCCCCAGATCGCGTGGAACCACGGAATCATGCGCGGCGCGATGAACATCGTCTTTCCACGCGGCAATTTTCCGTAGTAGATCTGCCCGCGTCGAACAACGTCATCCTTGATCTGCCAGGTCAGCGAGGCTTCCGGGTCCTTCTGCACATGGCGCGGCATCACCGCATCACGCCGCCCACACACCGCCACATACAGGGACGGCCCGGGACGCCGGGAATCGGTGAGACAGGCGGCAAACCCCACCTGTTCGACAAACCGCTCGGCGTCGATCGCCGTTTCGACCTGACGCGTCCCTTCGCGACGCCAGCGCACATCACGCAGGTCTTCACACCGGTCGGAAATGTCCACGGCACCAGTGTCACACAGGATCCGGGCATCGCACGCATCACCACATCGCTCGCGACGCAGGGATTGCCTCCTGCCCTGCAACGTCGTCGTCCGCGAGGTCTCTCCGAGAGCCCTGTCGATCGAATGCGCGCAGGCCGCACACACAAAAACGGGCGCGGAAGGTGTCCCCTCCGCGCCCGTGTGTGTGAGATTCGGCGGTCTGGGAAAACCGCCCTACGAGTGATCGCTAGTCGACGTCGTCTCGGAACATGTAGTCCGCGTCGGTGAGGTCGTCCATTTCGCGCTGCAGTTCCAGCTCTTCCGGAGACGGCGGCGGTGGCGGCGGCGGCTCGTCGGCTTCGATCCGCACGTCACGGTAGAAGTCGAAGCCGGTGCCGGCCGGGATGAGGCGGCCCATCGTGACGTTTTCCTTGAGGCCGCGCAGGTAGTCCATCTTGCCCGAGATGGACGCCTCGGTCAGCACCCTGGTGGTCTCCTGGAACGACGCCGCCGAGATGAACGAGTCGGTCGAGAGCGACGCCTTCGTGATGCCCAGCAGGAGCGGGCGGCCCTTGGCCGGCTGCCCGCCGTTGGTCAACACCCGCTCGTTCTCTTCGTTGAACCGGAACTTGTCCACTTGTTCGTCGATGAGGAATTCGGTGTCACCGACATCCTCGACCTTCACCCATCGCATCATCTGTCGCACGATGACCTCGATGTGTTTGTCGTTGATGCCGACGCCCTGCAGACGATAAACCTCCTGGATCTCGTTGACCAGGTACGCCTGCAGTTCCTTCTCGCCGAGCACGGCCAGAATGTCGTGCGGGTTGCGCGGACCGTCCATGAGCGGCTCACCCGCGGTCACGCGGTCGCCTTCCTGCACGTTCACATGCACGCCGCGCGGCAGTGAGTACTCCTTCGCATCGCCCCCGTCATCCGGCACGACAAGGATCTTGCGCATGCCCTTGACGATGCCGCCCTGACGGACCACACCATCAATTTCCGAGATGACGGCCGTCTCACGCGGCTTGCGCGCTTCGAACAACTCGACGACACGCGGCAGACCGCCCGTGATGTCCTTCGTCTTCGTGGTTTCGCGCGGAATCTTCGCCACCACGTCGCCGGCCTGGACCTCTTCGCCGTTGGTGACCATGAGGTGGGCATTCGACGGCATGTGGTACCGGTTGATCAATTTGCCGTCGGCACTCACGATTTCGATCGACGGCTGCTTCTTCTCATCCGGCGAGTCGACAATGATCAGGCGCGACATGCCTGTGATTTCGTCCACTTCCTCGTGGACGGTCACCTTGTCGATGATGTCCTTGAAGCGGACCATGCCGCCGCCCTCGGTCAGAATCGAGAACGTGTACGGATCCCATTCGACCAGGACCTGCCCCTTCTCGACCGTCTGGCCGTCCTTCACCTTCAGGCGCGCACCGTAGACCACGGAGTAGCGCTCGCGCACCACACCCTTGTCGTCCACGATGTTGATCGAGCCGGAGCGGTTCATGACGATGAGTGCGCGCGTCGGGGCGACCGTCTTGTCGTCGTGCCGTTCGCGGCCTTCGACCGTCTGGAGCCCGTCGAACCGCACCGTGCCCTTGTGGCGGGTCTCGATCGTTGACTGATCCGCAACACGCGATGCCGTGCCGCCGATGTGGAACGTGCGCATCGTCAGCTGCGTGCCGGGTTCGCCGATGGACTGCGCGGCGATGACGCCGGCGGCCAGACCCATTTCCACCATCTTGCCGGTGGACAGGTCGCGCCCGTAACACTTCGCACAGACGCCGCGGCGCGCCGCACACGTCAGCACGGAGCGGATCTTCACGCGTTCGATACCCGCGTCCTCGATCGCCTCCGCCAGCTTCTCGTCGATCTCACCGGCCGCCGGCACCAGCACCTGGCCCGACGACGGATCCGTGATGTCATCGAGGGCCACGCGACCGACGATGCGGTCACCGAGCCGTTCGACGATTTCACCACCCGAGTCGACGATCGCGCGCGCTTCCAGGCCATCCAGCGTGCCGCAGTCGGTTTCGCTGATGATGACGTCCTGCGCCACGTCGACGAGACGACGCGTGAGGTAGCCGGAGTCGGCCGTCTTGAGGGCCGTGTCGGCCAGACCCTTGCGGGCGCCGTGCGTGGAGATGAAGTACTCCATGACGGTGAGGCCTTCGCGGAAGTTGGCCGTGATCGGCGACTCGATGATTTCACCGGACGGCTTCGCCATCAGACCGCGCATGCCGGCCAGCTGACGAATCTGCTGCTTCGAGCCTCGGGCGCCCGAGTCGGCCATGACGTAGACCGGGTTGAAGCTGCGCCCCGACTTGTCGAGCGCCTCCATCTCCCCGAACATTTCGTCGGCGATCTTTTCGGTGACTTCCGACCAGATCGCGATGACCTTGTTGTAGCGCTCGCCGTTGGTGATCGCGCCGTCCTGATACTGGCCTTCGACCTTGATGACTTCGTCGCGTGCATCCTGCACGAACTCGCCCTTCTTGGCCGGGATGATCAGGTCGTCGATGCCAATCGACATGCCCGACTTCATCGCATACAGGAAGCCCGTGTTCTTCAGGCTGTCGAGCATGCGCACGGTCGGTTCGAGGCCGAAGTGCAGGTGGCAATACCGCACCGCCTGCTGGAGGCCCTTCTTCTTGAGCAGGCCGTTGATGAACGGCATCTCCGGGGGCAGCGCATCGTTGAAGATCACGCGGCCGACCGTGGTCGTGATGATGGCGTGGTTGATGATGGTCTCGGTGCCGTCGAGCACGTCCTGCGAGTCGCGGGTGGCGCTCAGGTCGATCATGCGTCCCGTGTAGCGCAGGCGAATCGGTGTCAGTGTTTCCACTTCCCCGGCTTCCAGCGCCAGCAGCACGTCGTCCACCGACGCAAACACGCGGCCTTCACCCTTGGCGCCCACCTTGGCCTTGGTGAGGTAGTAGCAGCCGAGCACGATGTCCTGCGAGGGCACCGCGATGGGCTGGCCTGAAGCCGGCGACAGGATGTTGTTGCTCGCCATCATCAGCACCGAGGCCTCGATCTGCGCCTCGGGCGACAACGGGATGTGGACCGCCATCTGGTCACCGTCGAAGTCGGCGTTGAACGCCGTGCAGACGAGCGGGTGGATGCGGATCGCCTTGCCCTCAACCAGCACCGGCTCAAACGCCTGGATGCCCAGACGATGGAGCGTGGGCGCGCGGTTGAGCATCACGGGGTGGTCCTTGATGACTTCTTCAAGGATGTCCCACACTTCCGTGCGCTGCTGTTCGACCATCTCCTTCGCCTGTTTGATCGTGGAGACCAGGCCCCGCGCTTCAAGCTTGTGGTAGATGAACGGCTTGAACAGTTCGAGCGCCATCTTCTTCGGCAGGCCGCACTGGTGCAGCTTCAGCTCGGGTCCGATGACGATGACGGAACGGCCGGAGTAGTCGACGCGTTTGCCGAGCAGGTTCTGACGGAACCGGCCCTGCTTGCCCTTGAGCGTGTCCGACAGCGACTTGAGCGGACGATTGTTCGCCCCACGCAACACGCGGCCACGGCGGCCGTTGTCGAACAGCGCGTCCACGGCTTCCTGGAGCATGCGCTTTTCGTTGCGGATGATCACATCCGGCGCCTTCAGCTCCATGAGCTTCTTCAACCGGTTGTTCCGGTTGATGACGCGGCGGTACAGATCGTTCAGGTCGGACGTCGCAAAGCGGCCGCCATCGAGCGGCACGAGCGGACGCAGTTCGGGCGGAATGACCGGGACGACGTCCAGGATCATCCACTCGGGCTTGTTGTCCGACTTGCGGAAGGCGTCGACCACCTTCAGGCGCTTCGCGAACTTGAGCTTCTTCTGCGCCGAGGTTTCCGAGCGCATCTTCTCGCGCATTTCCTCGGACAGCCGATCCACGTTCACGCGGCGCAGCAGCTCCTTGATGGCTTCGGCGCCCATCTGGGCCTTGAAGCGGAAGCCCCAGGTTTCGCGCTCCTGCCGGTACTGCTCTTCGGTGAGCAGCTGCTTGTCCTTCAGCTCCGTGTCGCCCGCGTCCACCACGACGTAGGCCTCGAAGTAGAGGATGCGTTCGAGATCACGCAGCGTGATGTCGAGCAGGTGGCCGATGCGGCTGGGCAGGCCCTTGAAGAACCAGACGTGGCTCACTGGGGTCGCCAGCGCGATGTGGCCGAGGCGCTCACGGCGCACACGGGCCTGCGTCACTTCGACGCCGCACTTGTCGCAAATCACGCCGCGATGCTTCATGCGCTTGTACTTGCCGCACAAGCACTCCCAGTCGGTGACCGGTCCGAAGATCTTCGCGCAGAACAGACCATCACGCTCCGGCTTGAACGTCCGGTAGTTGATGGTTTCCGGCTTCGTCACTTCACCGTGTGACCAGCGCAGAATCGTCTCCGGAGAGGCGAGACTGATCCGGATTGAGTCGAAGTCGGACGTGAGCTGACCTTTGTCGTGCAGATTGGGTCTCATCGATTAGGCTCCCACCGGCGTTTCCGGAGTTGGCTCGGGTTCGGCACTCGGTTCCTCGGGCGGTGGTTCCGCCCCTGGCCGCGCCTTGGTCTTCAGCAGCTGCACGTCAAGGCACAGGGCCTGCAGCTCGCGGATGAGCACGTTGAATGATTCCGGCAAGCCGGGCTGGAACGAGGCGTCGCCCTTGACGATCGCTTCGTAGATCTTCGCGCGTCCCACCACGTCGTCGGACTTCGCCGTCAGCAGTTCCTGCAGGATGTGCGCGGCGCCGTACGCCTCGAGCGCCCACACTTCCATTTCGCCGAAACGCTGGCCGCCGAACTGCGCCTTGCCGCCCAGCGGCTGCTGGGTGATGAGCGAGTACGGTCCGATGGACCGGGCGTGGATCTTGTCGTCGACCAGGTGCGACAGCTTGAGCATGTAGACGTACCCGACGGTGACGTCCTGTTCGAACCCGTCACCCGTCATGCCGTCGAACAGCTGCGTCTTGCCGCCCTTCGGGAGACCGGCTTCGTCGAGCCACTTCTTGATCTCGCCTTCACGCGCCCCGTCGAAGACGGGCGTGGCGAAGTAGAGGCCCAGCGCGTGCGCGGCCCAGCCGAGGTGCGTCTCGAGAATCTGTCCGACGTTCATACGTGACGGAACGCCGAGCGGGTTCAACACGATCTCGACCGGCGTGCCATCCGGCAGGTACGGCATGTCTTCTTCGGGCAGGATGCGCGCGATGACGCCCTTGTTGCCGTGGCGGCCGGCCATCTTGTCGCCGACCGACAGCTTGCGCTTCATCGCGACGTACACCTTGACGAGCTTGATCACCCCGGGCGGCAGTTCGTCGCCGCGGCGGATCTTCTCCTTCTTGTCCTCGAACTCGCGCTGGATGACGTCCACGCGCTGCGCCGTCCGGTCTTCCATCCGGCGCAGTTCGTCTTCGAACCCGAGGTCGTCGGTTTCAATGCGCGCGCGCACCAGCACCGAGAACGGGAGTTCCGCCATCACCTCAGGCGTCAGCGCCGTGCCCTTGCGGGCCACGCGCTCCCGGCCGTCCGAGTCGAACAGATCGGACCGCAGGGTCCGGCCCGTCAGCAGCAGCGCCAGGCGCTTCTTGGTTTCCTCGTGCAGGATGCGGATTTCGTCCTGCAGGTTGGTTTCCATCAGCGCGAGTTCGTCTTCCTCGATCTGCTTCGCGCGGTCATCCTTTTCGATGCCCTTGCGCGAGAAGATCTGGACGCCGACCACGATGCCTTCGACGCCGGGAGGGCACGTCAGCGACGCGTCCTTCACGTCTCCGGCCTTCTCGCCGAAGATCGCCCGCAGGAGCTTCTCTTCCGGTGTGAGCTGCGTCTCGCCCTTCGGCGTGACCTTGCCCACCAGGATGTCGCCGGGCTTCACCGACGCACCGATCCGGATGATGCCGCTCTCGTCGAGGTCGCGCAGGTAGGTCTCCGACACGTTCGGAATATCCCGCGTGATTTCCTCCGGTCCCAGCTTCGTGTCGCGCGCCTCGATCTCGAACTCCTCGATGTGGATCGACGTGTAGTAGTCGTCCTTCACCATGCGTTCGGACACGAGGATCGCGTCTTCGAAGTTGTACCCGCGCCACGGCATGAACGCGACGAGCACGTTCCGGCCGAGAGCCAATTCGCCGAGTTCCGTGCAGGGACCATCGGCCAGCACCTGCCCCTTGGCGACCCGCTGTCCCACGCGGACGATCGGACGCTGGTTGATGCACGTGTTCTGGTTGGACCGCTTGAACTTGGTCAGGTTGTAGATGTCGGCGCCCATCTCACGCGAGAGGCCCTCGGCATCCCCGCCTTCGACACGCACCACGATGCGCTTGCTGTCGAGGTAGTCAACCACGCCTGTGCGGCGTGCCACGACCACGGCGCCCGAGTCGCGCGCGGTGATGTATTCCATGCCGGTGCCGACATACGGCGCCCGGGCCTGCAGCAGCGGCACAGCCTGACGCTGCATGTTCGCACCCATCAGCGCGCGGTTCGCGTCGTCGTTCTCGAGGAACGGAATGAGCGAGGCGGCGACCGACACGAGCTGCTTCGGCGACACGTCGATGTAATCGACCTTGTCCGCCGTCGTCAGGATGAACTCACCGGCCTGGCGCGCGTTCACACGCTCACCCTGCAGGCGGAGGTCCGCGTCGAGCGGCACGTTCGCCTGCGCGACGATGTACTGGTCTTCTTCCCAGGCGGAGAGGTAGAAGCAGTGGGGCTCGAACTCGACGCCCTTCTTCTTCGACCGGCCATCGGCGCCGACCAGTTCGTGCGCTTCGACGATGTCGCCGACCTTGTACTTCGGATTGCCGCCCGCGTTGGTGACGATCACGTAGTCGACGATCTGGCCGTCCTTGACCTTGCGGTAGGGCGACTCGATGAAGCCGAAGTCGTTGATGCGCGCGTACGACGACAGCGACGAGATCAGGCCGATGTTCGGGCCTTCCGGCGTCTCGATCGGGCAGATGCGGCCGTAGTGCGTCGGGTGGACGTCGCGCACTTCGAAGCCGGCGCGTTCACGCGACAGACCACCGGGCCCGAGGGCGGAAAGGCGGCGCTTGTGCGTCACTTCCGACAACGGGTTCGTCTGGTCCATGAACTGCGAGAGCTGCGACGACCCGAAGAACTCGCGAATCGCGGCCATGACCGGCTTCGCGTTGATGAGGTCGTGCGGCATGGCGGTCGCCATTTCCTGGTAGACCGACATCTTTTCCTTGATCGCCCGTTCCATGCGGACGAGGCCGATCCGGAACTGGTTCTCGAGCAGTTCGCCGACCGACCGCACGCGACGGTTGCCGAGGTGGTCGATGTCGTCCACGCCGGCGGGGTTCTTGCGCAGGCCGAGCAGGAACCGGATGACTTCGTAGAAGTCCGCCGGGTGCAGCACCTTCTCGTCGAGCGGCGTGTTCAGCTTGAGCTTGGTGTTCAGCTTCAGGCGGCCGACGCGCGAGAAGTCGTACTTCTGCGCGTTGAAGAACATGTTCTCGAAGAGCGTGCGCGAACTGTCGAGCGTGGGCGGATCGCCCGGGCGCAGACGACGGTAGATTTCGATCAGCGCCTCTTCGTGCTTCTGAATCGGATCCTTCTTCAGGGTCTGCGAGAGCACCGACCCGATCTCGTCCTTCTCCGGGAAGAAGACCTCGATGTTGTCGACGTTCATCTCCTGCGCCATGGCGAGCACGCGCTCGGAGAGTTCCTCGTTGGCCTCGAGCAGCACTTCGCCCGTGGACGGGTCGACCACATCGGCCGCAGCCCACGCGCCTTCGCGCTCGCCTTCCTGCAGTTCGATGGCGTCGACGCCCGCCTTCTTCAGGGCCTCGATCTGATCCTTGCGGATCTTCTTGCCCGGGAAGATCTGGAGGTCCGAGCCCGGGATCTGGAGCGCGGCGCCCGCGCGGCGGCCGACCAGCGTGTCGGCGACCTTCCAGAGCGCGCGGCCATCCCTGATGACCAGTTCATCGATCGTGTAGAACGTCCGCAGAATCTCGGCGGCGCTCCGCAGGCCGAGGGCCCGCAGGAACACGGTCGCCAGGAACTTGCGCTTCCGGTCGATGCGCACATACAGCAGATTCTTCGTGTCGTATTCGAACTCGACCCACGATCCGCGGTACGGAATGATCTGCGCGCCAAACAGCGTCTTTTCCTCCGCGTGGAAGAACGCGCCCGGCGAGCGGTGCAACTGCGACACGATGACACGCTCAGTGCCATTGACGATGAACGTTCCGTGGTCGCCCATCAGCGGGATGTCGCCGAAATAGACTTCCTGCTCCTTGATGTCGCGGATCGTCTTGACCGCCGTCTCGGGGTCCTTGTTCCAGACCACCAGGCGGATGGTCACCTTCAGCGGCACGGCGTAGGTCATGCCGCGTTCCTGGCACTCCTCGACGTCGTACTTCAGCTTCATGCTGACGGTGGTGCCGCAGATGTCACACACCGTGCCGCGCGCCTCGTTGGCGCGGCCGCACGAGTGACAGATGACGGCGCCTTCCCCGTACGGATCGGCCGTCAGCGTGGTGCCGCAGCCTTCGCACTTCTTGCGCAGGTGCTCAAGGCCGGCGAGCCGGCCGCACTTGCACTCCCAGTTGCCGATGGAATAGTCGATGAACTCGAGTGACGAGTTCTCCCGGAAGTCGCTGATCGGGAACACCGACTTGAAGACCGACTGGAGCCCGACATCCTCGCGCTCGGCCGGCAGACGGTTCATCTGCAGGAAGCGTTCGTAGGACTTCTTCTGAATCTCGATGAGATTCGGAATCGGAATGGTGGTCGTAATCTTCGAGAAATCGATGCGTTCGCGATAGACGTTCTTGGGCAGGCTGTACATTCAGATTCATCCTCGAGGCCGTGCCGATCCCGCCACGGGTGTGCGCGCACACGCCGTGGCCAATAGTAGCAGCCGGCGTACACGGACGCCGGCCGTCAAATCAGAGCAACGCGTCGAACAGACAGGAACACACAACGGGATCGAGAGGACTGAGAGGTGTGTGCGAAAACTCTCCCAGCCCTCCCTGGCTCGTTGTGCAGGCCCGAACTACTTGATTTCGACCTTCGCGCCGGCTTCTTCGAACTTCTTCTTGATGCCGGCCGCTTCGTCCTTCGACACGCCTTCCTTGATGGCCTTCGGCGCGGCCTCGACGAGGTCCTTCGCTTCCTTCAGGCCCAGGCTGGTCACTTCGCGGACAACCTTGATCACGTTGATCTTGTTGCCGCCGACGTCGGTCAGGGTCACCGTGAATTCGGTCTGCTCTTCCGCCGGGGCCGCGGCCGCGCCGCCGCCACCCGCGCCCGCCACCATCATCGGCATCGCCGCCGCGGCGGACACG
Organism: Vicinamibacterales bacterium; assembly: GCA_030827135.1. GTDB lineage: Bacteria > Acidobacteriota > Vicinamibacteria > Vicinamibacterales > SCN-69-37 > SYFT01. The sequence continues at coordinate 5,147 of JAURFE010000009.1, read as the reverse complement.
CCGAGTTCCGTCTCGAGCGTCTTCACGAGCTGCGAGAGCTCAAGCACCGAAATTCCCTTGATGTAGTCCACCACCTGCTGCTGCGTCACGTCTGCCATTGCTCTCTCTCCTATGAATCGAATCGACAATCTGACAATCTAAAAACTGAAATCTGCGTATCCCGCAATCGATTATTGGCAATCACGAATCTGCATCGGCAATCGCCCAATCCAAATCCTCAATCCCCAATCCTCAATCCCCAATCCTCAATCCTCAATCCGTCTGCGGCCCGGCTTCCTTCTTTTTCTGGACCTCTGCGAGGACCGTCACGAAGTCGCGCTGCACGGCCGACAGGACCGTGACCAGCTGCTGCGCCGGCGCGTTCAGCACGTAGAGCAACTTCGCGTAGAGTTCCGGCTTGCTCGGCATGTTGGCCAGGTCGGCCATCGCCGACGCCGGCACCAGCTGCCCCTGCACCACGGCCGCCTTGATGCTCGCCTGCGGCAGGTCCTTCAGCGCCGTCGTCAGCGTCTTGGCCATCGCCACCGGATCCGAACCGGTAAACACGACCGCCGTCTGTCCGACGAAGTGCTTGTTTAATGCCTCGAACGGCGTGCCGCTCGACGCGCGCTTCGCCAGGGTGTTCTTGACGACGATGTATTGCGACCCCGTCTTGCGGATCTTCTGGCGCAGGTCGGTCACTTGCGGCACGGTCACACCCCGGTAATCCACCAGCACGGCGGTATCCGTGCCCTGGAACGCGGCGGTGAGCTGCTGCAGCTCGGTTGCTTTTTCTGCTCGTGTAACTGCCATGATTGTTCTCCGCCGCCTAGTGCTTGACCAGAACGTCCATGTTTGACGTCTCGATCACGACCCCGGGGCCCATCGTCGACGACATGGTGACGCTCCTGACATACCGGCCCTTGGCGGCCGACGGCTTCGCCTTGAGGATGCTGCCGAGCAGCGCGTGTGCGTTCGCCACGAGGTTGTCGCTCGCGAACGAGATCCGGCCGATCGGGGCATGCACGACACCGGCCTTGTCCACACGGAACTCGACCTTGCCGGCCTTGATTTCGTTGACCGCCTTCGCCACGTCGAGCGTGACGGTGCCGGTCTTCGGGTTCGGCATCAGACCGCGGGGGCCGAGGACCTTGCCGAGTTTGCCGACGGCGCGCATCATGTCCGGCGTCGCCACGACGGCGTCAAACGCCGTCCAGCCGCCGAGAATCTTGTCGACGATCTCTTCGCCACCGACTTCATCCGCGCCCGCCTCGCGGGCCTCACGCTGCTTGTCCGCATTGGCGATGACCAGCACCGACTTTGACTTGCCAAGGCCGTGCGGCAACACGACGGTGCCACGCACCATCTGGTCGGCATGCTTCGGATCGACACCGAGGCGGATCGACATTTCGACGGTCTCGTCGAACTTCGAGTACTTGACCTTCTGAATCAGCGGAACGGCCTCTTCGACCGAGTGCGGCCTGACAGGCACCGCTTCGCGGGCTGCCTGGTATTTCTTGCCTCGACTACGCATCTGTACTCTCCTGTGGTGCAAACGAACCTCTCGGTTCTCCCACATCAATACGGCGACGTTGTCGCCGCCCGTTATTGAGGATTGAGGATGGAGGATTGGCAATTGTTGGATTGGGGGAATTGCGGATTGAGAGCTCACTCACGCAATCGCCCAATTACTCAATCGTTCAATCTCTCAATCCTTCAATCCTTCAATCCTTCAATCCTTCAATCCTTCAATCAATCTGGCAATCATCAATCCAACAATTGCCAATCCTCAATCCTCCATCCTCAATCCTCAATAACGCAGAGAAATTGGACAGATTCAACGCCGTTCCTATCCGACCACGTCCAACCCCATCGACCTCGCCGTCCCCGCCACCGACCGGATGGCCGACTCGAGGCTCTCGGTGTTGAGGTCCGGGAGCTTGATCTTGGCGATTTCTTCGACCTGCTTCGCGGTCACGGTGCCGACCTTGTTCTTGTTCGGCACGCCCGAGCCCTTGGCGATGTTCGCCGCACGCTTGAGCAGCACCGGCGCCGGCGGCGTCTTCGTGATGAACGTGTACGACCGGTCGGAATAGATCGTCACCACGGCCGGGATGATGAGCCCGTCCTGCGCCGCGGTCTTCGCATTGAAGTTCTTGCAGAAGTCCATGATGTTGACGCCGTGCGGACCGAGCGCGGTGCCCACGGGGGGCGCCGGCGTCGCCTTGCCGGCGGCGATCTGGAGCTTCACTTGTGCGGTAACTTTTTTCGCCATGTTCTATCTCTGCTCTACAACTTCTCGACTTGCAAAAAATCCAGCTCGACCGGTGTCGCACGTCCGAAGATCGTGACCATCACCTTCAACGTGTTGCGCTCGTGGTTGACTTCATCCACGGTGCCGTTGAAGCTCGCAAACGGGCCCTCGTTGATCCGCACCTGATCGCCCTTGTCGAACGTGTACTTGGGCTTCGGCTTCTCGGCGGCGACCGTCACCTGATGCAGGATCTGGTCAACTTCCTCGCGCGAGAGCGGCTGCGGCTTTGACCCCGCGCCCACGAACCCCGTCACCTTCGGCGTGTTCTTGACCACATGCCACGCGTTGTCGGACATGTGCATCTCCACGAGGATGTACCCCGGGAAGAACCGCCGCGAACTCTTCACTTCCTTGCCGCCGCGCTTTTCCACGATGTCTTCAGTGGGGATCAACACCTCACCAATTTCATCCTGCAGGCCATACGCCTGGACACGCTGCTCAAGCGACTCCCGGACCTTGTTTTCAAAGCCCGAGTAGGTGTGGATGATGTACCACTGCTTCGTCTTGACGTCGGTCATGCTCCACCAAACCGGGTGAACACCCAGCTCACCATGGCGGAAGCGCCAAGGTCGACGGCGTACAGATACACACCAAACAACGTCGAGACCATCACCACCACCACCGTCGTCGCCCACACTTCCCGGCGAGCCGGCCACGTCACACGGCCCAACTCGCTCCTGACCTCCGGGATGAATCGGCGGAACCGGCCGATCCAGCCGCCTGACTGCTCCGCTGTGCCCTTTTCGTTGTCAGTCATCTCTCGATCACACCCCGCGCGTCGTTGAACTGGCAGGCCAGGAGGGACTCGAACCCCCAGCCCTCGGTTTTGGAGACCGATGCTCTACCAATTGAGCTACTGGCCTAAACATTCCGAATGGGGCAATGAGGCCATGGGGCAATCAGGCAATGGAATGAGGCGAATGGGGCAATGGGTGAATGGAATCGCCGCAATTGCGGGAATTCCATTGACCGACTGCGTCATCGCCTCATTCCATTGCCCCTCTGCCTCATTGCCCCATTGCCTCATTAACTGCTTACTTCGATTCCTTATGACCGGTGTGCTTGCGGCAGAACCGGCAGAACTTGTTGAACTCCAGACGCTCAGAACTCTTCTTGCGGTTCTTGGTCGTGCTGTAGTTGCGGCGTTTGCACTCGGTGCACGCCAGCGAAACGATTTCTCGCATAATCCCCTACCTTCAGCCAACGAGAGACACGACCGGGCGTTCGACCCCGCGAGAGGCCGAACGCCCAGCGTGCCACGATCTACCGACTTACTGCGTGATCTCCGTGATCGTGCCGGCGCCGACAGTGCGGCCCCCTTCACGAATCGCGAAGCGGCTGCCCTTTTCGATGGCGACCGGCGCCATCAGCTCAGCCGTGATGGTTGTCTTGTCGCCGGGCATCACCATTTCGATGCCTTCCGGCAGGTTCAACGTCCCGGTGACGTCGGTCGTCTGCAGGTAGAACTGCGGGCGATAGCCGTTGAAGAACGGCGTGTGACGGCCCCCTTCGTCCTTGGAGAGGATGTACACCTCGGCCTTGAACTTGGTGTGCGGGAGAATCGAGCCGGGCTTGGCCAACACCTGGCCGCGCTCGACGTCCGACTTTTCCACGCCGCGGAGCAGGATGCCGACGTTGTCGCCCGCCACGCCCTCATCAAGCAGCTTGCGGAACATCTCGACGCCCGTGACGACCTTCTTCTGCGTGGGAGTGAAACCGACGATCTCGATTTCCTCGCCAACCTTGACCTTGCCGCGCTCGATACGCCCCGTGACGACCGTGCCGCGACCCGAGATCGAGAACACGTCTTCGATCGGCATCAGGAACGGCTTGTCCGTCTCACGCACCGGGATCGGGATGTAGGTGTCGAGCGCTTCCATGAGCTTCAGCACCGTGTCGACGCCGGCCGGGTCGCCGTTGAGGGCGCCGAGGGCCGAGACACGCACCACCGGCAGGGTGTCGCCGGGGAAGCCGTAGCCGGTGAGCAGTTCGCGCACTTCGAGCTCGACCAGGTCGAGCAGTTCCGCGTCGTCCACGGCGTCGCACTTGTTCAGCGCCACCACGAGGTACGGCACGTTCACCTGCTTCGCGAGCAGGATGTGTTCACGCGTCTGGGGCATCGGGCCGTCCACCGCGCTCACAACCAGGATCGCGCCGTCCATCTGCGCCGCACCCGTGATCATGTTCTTGATGTAGTCCGCGTGACCCGGACAATCGACGTGGGCATAGTGCCGGTTCGGCGTGCCGTATTCGACGTGACTGGTCGCAATGGTCAGGATCTTCGTGTCGTCACGACGGCCCTGCGATTCCGACGCCTTGGCCACTTCGTCGTACGGCACAAACTTCGCCCAACCCTTGTCCGCGGCGACCTTTGTGAGGGCCGCCGTCAGCGTGGTCTTGCCGTGGTCGATGTGACCAATGGTGCCCACGTTCACGTGCGGCTTTGAACGATCAAACTTTTCCTTCGCCATTGCTCTCTCGTCTCCGTCTATCGGCAGGGCCAAACCCTGCGCCTACAAGTTGCGTTGCCTGCTTACTACGTCTGCCCCACCACCCGGCCGCACACGCGTCCGGGGCCTTACCTTCTGGAGCCGATGACCGGGATCGAACCGGTGACCTCGTCCTTACCAAGGACGTGCTCTGCCAACTGAGCTACATCGGCCTTCGCGAACCGCTCGCTGCGCTCGCAGCTTCGGCCGACTTCGTCGGCAACCGCGCCCCGCATCGAACTCGAACCCTACCCTGCTCGTCCCCGTCGCTGGCCTGCCAGCCGTAGCGGCGAGCGAAGCGAGCGTGTCGCAAAGGCTGGCGGAGTCTGGAGCGGGAGACGGGGATCGAACCCGCGACCAACAGC
>JAURFE010000008.1 GCA_030827135.1 Vicinamibacterales bacterium | reverse complement strand
GAACTCGCGCTGTTTGCCATCGACCACGGATTGGTCCGCCGCTGACAACTCAGCCGGCTCGGTGATGGCCGTCATCCTGCTCGCGCCGGTCATCGCAGGCGTGACGGTCTGCGGCTCGGTCGTCACCGTCTGGGTCTCGTGTTGCTCCCGAGGCAGACTCGTCGTATGCTCCCGTGCGGCAGCCGCGAGGCCGTCGAGGAGGAGCAGAAACCAATGGGGCGACTGAGTGTTCGACTAGGCGTCTGGCTTGTCGTGATGCTGGCGGCGGCGATGCCGGCGTGGGCGCAGGTACAGACCGGCAGTATCTTTGTGAAAATCGTCGATGAACAAGGGGCGGTGTTGCCCGGCGTGACAGTGACGCTGAGTAGTCCCGTGCTCCCTCGAGTGATTGAAGGCGTGACGGATGCGTCAGGGGTGCAGCGATTCACCTCGCTGCCGCTCGGCACGTACGTCGTTCGTGCGGCGTTGTCAGGATTCAGCGCGCAACGGCGTGAAGGCGTCGTCGTCGTGCAGAACCAGACCGCCACGATTGAGGTGGCCCTCAAGGTCGGGTCCATGACGGAAGAAATCACCGTGCGGGGTGAGGCACCGGTCGTCGATACCAAGAGTGCGACGGTGGCGACCAACCTCGATTCGATGCTGCTCGATACGACGCCAGGCGGCAAGGACATCTGGAGCATTCTCGAATACAAGATTCCCGGACTCGTGTTTGACACCCCCGATGTCGGCGGCAACCAGGCCGGCCTCCAGCGTGCGTTCACCTCGCGCGGTACCCCCAACGCCCAGAACGTCCAGTTGGTGAACGGCGTGAACGTCGGAGACCCGGCCGCCATCGGGTACTCGATGAACTACTACGAGCCGAGCACGTTCGAGAACGTCCAGGTCACGACCGGGGCGCAGGACATCTCGATGGGCACGTCCGGCACCTTGATCAACATGGTCACGCGATCGGGCACGAACCGGTTTGGCGGGCAGGCCCTCTTTACGTATCAGGGCAAGGCGACGCAGTGGGACAACGTGGATGAAACCCTCAAGCTGGCGGGGTTCCGGCCGAAGGCCAACGCGGTCGATTACATCACCAACGCCAACCTGCAGGCGGGGGGTCCGTTGCTGCGGAACAAGTTGTTCTACTTCGCGTCGACCAACAACCAGCAGACCCACGTGAATGTGCCCGGGTTCCCGGCCGTGTCGCCGGCGCAGGTGCCGCAGACGCTGGATGGCAACATCCGCGACTCCACGGCGATCCAGAGCGTCACCGGCAAGTTGAATTATTCGCTCGGGTCGTCCAACCGGTTTGAGGCGTACGGCAACTACCAGTGGTACGACAAGCCCAACCGCGGCGCCGGGGCCGCTGTGACGCTCGACTCGAACACGAAGGAAGACGACACCTTCCTGATTTCGCAGCTGTCGTGGACCTCGGTGGTCAGCAATGCCCTGGTCGGGGATACCAAGATTGCCTACAGCAACACGCACTTTCCGTTGCTGCAGAAGACGGACCTCCAGTCGTTGTTTGACAATGCCGCCAGCGTGCGCCTCAGGAACGCCGCACAGACCCAGATCATGTTCCGGCGACGCCTGCAGATTACGTCGAATTGGAACTACTACCTGCCGGATGCCCTCGGCGGGCGCCACGAGTTCAAGTTCGGATTCGACAACGGCTACACACCTGAGACCCAGGACATCATGCGTGTCGGCGACGTGAATCTCACCTTCCGCAGCGTGGCGGGCAGTCCGACGCAACCGGCCGGCGCCGGCAATGTCACGATCTTCAATTCACCGCTGTCGCTCAAACGCGCCGTGATGAACACCGCCATCTACGCGCAGGACTCGTTTCAGCGCGGACGTCTCGCCGTGATCGCCGGCATCCGCTGGGAACGGGTCGAAGGCTACCTGCCGCCGCAGGAGAAGCTGCCGAGCAAGTACTTCCCGGCCGGCAGCAGCATCAGCGGTCTCAACGTCACGCTCAACACCGGTGGCGTTCTGACGACCTACACCGTGCCCTCGTCTTTTGCCGAGGTGCGGAATGCGCCCTTGTGGAAGAACTGGGCCCCTCGTGTCAGTGTGACCTATGACCTCTTTGGGAATGGCAAGACCGCGCTGAAGTTCTCCACAGGCAAATACTTCGATCAGATCGGCACGGGGACGCCCGGGCCCAATCCGAACGGCACTGTGAGTCAGACCTATACCTGGAACGACATCAACCGCGACCTGATCTTCCAGGACGCCGGTGCGGTCTGGAACGGCGCGCGGTACGTCGGGGGGGAGTTCGGCACGGCCGCGCCGACGACGGTCATCCCGAATCCCAACAGGTTTGACTCGGCCCGCAGGCGCACCTACCGCAAAGAAATCACGACTGGTGTCGACCACGAACTGCTTCCGTCCTTCCGGCTGGGTGTGACATTCATACACCGCAAGGAGTACGACACGTACGGCACGGTTGACGGGGACATCAGCCAGTGGGACACGATGTTCTCGCCGATCACCGTGACGGAAGCCGGCCGCGATGGGGTGTTCGGCAATGCAGACGACAAGACGCTGACGGTGTACAACCTCAACACCGGGTTCACACTGGTGCCCGATAACCCCATCAATGACGACCGTCTGGGTGTGACCTATAACGGACTCGAGGTCGTCGCCACCAAACGCTACGGGCGCGGCACCACCATCCTGGGGGGCTACACGTATTCCCGCGAAGAGCAGGAATTTGTGAGTCTCGCCAATCCGAACACGGCGCGGGTCAACGCCGACGGGCTCAGCGGCGGCCGGCGGCACAATTTCAAGCTGAGCGGCTCGGCGATGCTGCCCTACCGCATCACGTTCGGTGCCAACTTCGTGCTCAGTTCGGGGCTGCCGATTACCAGGTCCGTGCAGATCCCCGGATGCACCACGACCGTGACCACGGGATGTCTGCGCCAGGGCGCCACCACCGTGAATGCGGAACCCCGGGGCACGGTGGAGTTGCCGAAACGTGCGCAGGTCGACCTGCGCGCCGGACGGATCTTCAACGTGAGCGGGCAGAAGTTCGAGCTCGGGCTTGATGTCTACAACCTGTCGAACATCAACACGGTGTTCTCGGTCCGCACCGGCACGGGCCTCACCAACGTGCGATACGCGAACGACCCGAGTCGTCCCGTCACGACGATTCCAACGTTTAACTCGCCGACGGGTGCGCTTGGACCGCGCATCATCCGGTTCAACGTGACCTACTGGTTCGGGGCGAGTCCGGCGGCGGCAGCCAACCGCTGAGACGGGGGCCGGCTCCCGCCGAGGGAGCCGGCCGCCAGCCCATCGCGGCTCCTGTCGATCCCCTGCCCGCGAGCGCGCGGCGACAACACCGCTCTCGGACGATCACTGAGTGGTGGCGGGCACGCCATAGGGCAGACTCGTCGGCGTACAATGCGCGCGGAGGTATCCCCGTGCGTGCTACCTGTCTCGCCCTTGCGCTGATGCTGTTTCCGGCTGCGGCCACAGCTCAGCAACCCTTCACGATCGCCGGCATTTCAGCCGCGCCCGGCACGGTGGCGTCCGGCACCATTGATATTCCGGCGCGCCCCGGTGACGAGGGCACCTCGCTGCCGATCTCGATCGTGCACGGCACAAAGCCTGGCCCGGTACTCGCGCTGATCGCCGGCGTGCATGGCGTGGAATATTCGCCGATTCTCGCGCTGCAGCGACTGCGCACGGGCATCGACCCGAAGCCCCTTGCGGGCACCGTGATCCTGGTACACGTCGCGAACATGCCGTCCTACCTCGCGCGCACCATCTACTATTCCCCTGTCGACCACAAGAACCTGAACCGTGTCTTTCCCGGCAACGCGGAAGGCACGATCTCCGAGCGCATCGCGGACGTCATCACCCGGCAGATCATCGATCGCGCAACGCACGTCATCGACATCCACTGCGGCGACGGCAACGAGTCGCTGCGGCCATACCTGTACTGGATCACCAGCGGCAGCGCGCAGGTCGCGGAAGCCGGGCGCCGGATGGCCCTCGCCTTCGGCATGGACCACATCGTCGTCGACCCCAACCGGCCGGTGGATCCGAAGGCGTCGCTGTATCTCTCAAACACCGCCATCACGCGCGGCAAGCCCGCGCTGACGATTGAATCCGGCGGCATGGGACGGACCGACACTGATGACATTCTTCGCATTGAGCGCGGCGTGCAGGGCGTGATGAAACACCTCAGCATGTCGTCAGACGGGCCCGATCCGGTTGTCGCCCCCGTGATGCTGGAGCGGAGCGAAGTGCTGCGCAGCAACTTCACCGGCATCTTTCAGGCGGCGGTGGAAAAGGGACACACAGTGGCGGAAGGGGCGGTGATCGGCCGCGTCACCGATTTCCACGGCACCCTGCTAGAAGAGATCACGGCCCCGTTCGCCGGCGAGATTTTGTATGTGGTCGGCACACCGGCCATGAACAAGGGGGAGCCAGTCGGATTCATCGGCCGGACTTCGCGGTAGCGCATGAAGCGCACGGCTGAGGTGGTGATCGTCGGCGGGGGGTGCATGGGCGCCAGCGTGGCCTATCACCTCGCCCGGCGTGGCCTCACCGACGTCGTGCTGGTCGAGCGTGAGCAGATGCTTGGCGCCGGATCGACCGGCCGCAACGCCGGCGGCGTGAGACACCAGTTTTCGAACGACGCCAACATCCGGCTGTCCATCGAGTCGATCGGACTGTTCGAACGTTTCAAGGAGGAGGTCGGCGCGGACATCGACTTCCATCAGGACGGCTATCTCTTTCTGCTCTCAACTCCCGCCAGCGTCGAGATGTTCACCGCGAATGTCGCGTTGCAGCGGCGCCTCGGCGTCGCGGTGGACTGGCTCGACGCGGCCGGCGCGGCGGCGCTCGCGCCCGGCCTGGTCACCGACACCGTCATCGGCGCCACGTTCTGCCAGCGGGATGGCATCGCCGATCCCAACGGCGTGACGATGGGGTTCGCCAGAAGCGCGCAGGCCGCCGGCGTGACGATCGTGCGCGACACCGAAGTGACCGGTGTGCTGGTTGAGAGCGGCCGGATTACCGGTGTCGAGACCAGTGCCGGAACCATCGCGGCCCCGGTCGTCGTGAATGCCGCGGGTCCGCATGCGCGGGCGATTGGACGCATGGCGGGCCTCGAGGTCCCGGTGGATCCGTACCGCCGCCACATCTTCATCGCGCAGCCTCCGTCGCCGGCCCGCCGCTGGGACGTCCCGGCGTCACGCATCATGGTGATCGACTTCGAATCGACCTTCTACTTTCACCGTGAAGGCGCGGGACTGCTCTTCGGAATGGGCGACCCGCAGGAGGCCCCGACCTTCGATCTCTCGGTGCAGTGGGAGTTCCTGGAGCAGATCACGCCGGTGGCAGCCCGGCGGCTGCCGGCACTGACCGATGCGCCGATTGCGCGCGCGTGGGCCGGACTGTACGAAGTGACACCGGATGCCAATCCCATCATCGGCGCGGCGCGCGACCTGCCGGGATTCCACCTGATCACCGGGTTCAGCGGTCACGGCTTCCAGCATTCGCCGGCCGCGGGCCGGATTCTCGCGGATGTCATCACCGGTCGTGATCCGGGGATGGACCTCGCCCCATTCGCACTCGAGCGCTTCGCCGATCGCCGGCCCGGCGGCGAACGCTACGTCGTCTGACGTTCCTCGGGAACATGCCCAGGAACCGTGCGATCCTGTGACGCATGGACTACCGTCAACTGGGCCAGAGTGGGCTGCGGGTATCGCGGCTGGGCATCGGGTGCATGAGTTACGGGTCGCCTGCGTGGCGGCCCTGGGTGCTCGACGAAACCGCCGCGCGGCCGTTTTTTGTGCGGGCGCTGGACGCCGGCATCAACTTCTTCGACACCGCCGACATGTACTCGCTGGGGGTGAGCGAAGAAGTCACCGGACGTCTGTTGCGGGAACTCGGCCGGCGCGACGAATTGGTGATCGCGACGAAGGTCAACTTCCCGATGGGTGCCGGGCCGGACACGCCGAACATGGGGGGGCTGTCCCGCAAACACATCCTCCAGGGCTGTGATGCCAGTCTGAGACGGCTCGGCGTTGAGGCGATCGACCTCTACCAGATTCACCGTTTCGACCGGGACGTCCCGGTGGACGAGACGCTGGAGGCGCTGCACGATCTCGTGCGCGCCGGCAAGGTCCGGTACATCGGCGCCAGTTCAGGGTCGGCCTGGCGGATGGCGCGGGCGCTGTCGATCTCCGAACGCCGGGGCTGGGCGCGGTTCATCTCGATGCAGAACCACTACAACCTGCTCTACCGCGAGGAAGAGCGCGAGATGATTCCGCTGTGTCTCGATCAGGGCGTCGGCCTGATTCCCTGGAGTCCGCTCGCGCGTGGAGTGCTCACAAGGCCCAGGCCATCCGATGCCGACGTGCGCAGCGGCGGCACGGCGCGCGCCGCCAGCGACGACTACTCTCCGCGTCTCTACGACCAACCGTCGGACTGGGACGTGGTTGCCGCCGTCGAACGGGTCGCGGCCGGCCGCGGCCGGCCGATGGCCCAGATCGCGCTGGCGTGGCTGCTGTCGCGTCCGGGCGTGGTCGCCCCGATCGTGGGCGCGACGACGCTCTCGCATCTCGACAGCGCCATCGCCGCGTTGTCGGTCACTCTCACCGCGGAGGAATGCGCCGCCCTTGAGGCGCCCTACCAACCGCACCCGGTGAAGGGGTTCACCGTCTAGGGCGGCCGGCTTCCCCGTCTCGTCTTATCCGGCAGGCACCGGGTTTCGGCGCGTCGCCCGGCGACGATGCGAGGACCTCAGGACCCCATCAGAACCTCCAGACGAAGTTCATGACCGGAAACGCGAAGAACCCATCGCTGCTGAGCGGCGCGACCAGTCCCAGGTCCGCTGTCAGGGATTCCCCCAGGAACCGCACACCGCCGGACACGAATCCGCCGCCCTTCCAGAGATAGTTTTCCGTGATCCACTTGAGGCGCCGGCTCGCCCGGCGCTCGCCGCCGATCATGGCGACGGCCGCGCCCTCGTCGTTGTCGTCATTGCTCGCGTATGCCCAGCCCACGCCGACGGTCACCGCGTCGTCGCGACTGCCCAACGTGCCCGCCGCGTAGGCGATGCCCATGCTAAGGTCGTCGATGTTCAGGAAGTGCAGGGCGCCGACGGCCACAGCCGCCCTGGGGCTGTCGTAGACCTGCCACTTGGGTGTGACCCAGATCGGAAGATCCCCCCCGCCGAAGACAAGCGGCGTGCCCCCGCCAATCGACAGCCGATCGGTGATGCCGACCTGCACCGTCGGCATGAAGTAGAAGAAGGTCCCCACGTAGCCCTCGCCCTTCTTGAGGTTTCTCGCCGTGGGACCGAAGAACAATCGCGTGGGGTTTGAGTCGGCCGGGCGGAACTCCTGCCCGACCACGGTGCCCTCGGTTTCGGCCATGGAGAGGATGTCGGACCGCGCCAGATCGATCGTGGCCCCGCCAGGCGTACGGATGACCACGCGCTCCGGAGTCTCGGACTCCAGGTATCCATAGTACCGGCTGCCGTCGGTCGTCCTCACTTCGTAGAGCTTCCGGACTTGAGCCACCTGGGCCTGCACGTCCTGGGTCGAGGCCATCGCCGCCGGTCCTGTGGCCGCCATCACGAACAGGAACCCTACGCCCGCCAGAGTGTTTCGCATCTCAACCTCCTGACAGCCATTCTGCGGCTCGTGTGGCACCAGAGTCGTGAGGGTGGCCTGACTTCACGATCTTCTCACCCTTTCCCAAGCTGCGCTTCACGACGTGTCCGGCCTCGGCACCGCCTGCCCACGACTCAGGTAATCTAAGAAGCGCCATGGCTCTTGACCGACTCGACACGTCCCTCGCCGCCGACATCGCCGACCTTGCGCAGCAGGGGCGCGTCAAAGCCCCTGAACGCGTCATCAATGGCTATAGCCCGGCGAGCGGCAAGCACGGGCCGCGGTACACGCTTGAGGGGCACCCCGGGGCGTTCCTCCGGATGAACTCCAACAGTTATCTGTCGCTCTCGCATCATCCGGCGCTGCTCCATGCTGCGGATGACGCCGCGCGCATCTTTGGCGCGGGGCCCGGCGCCGTCCGGTTCATCGACGGCACCGCCAGTCCCCATACGGCGCTGGAAGCGCGGATTGCGGCGTTCACGGGGCGGCCCGCCGCCAAGGCCTTCAACTCGGCCTACACGACGGTACTGGGCACCGCGATCACGCTGTCTGGTCCGGACACCTACTGGATCGGCGACGCACTCAACCACAACTGCATCATCCGCGCGATGCGCATCGCCAACATCCCGTCCGACCGGCGCGCGGTGTTCGCGCACAACGACCCGGCCGATCTGGCGCGTTGCCTCGAGGCTGTGCCTGAGGGTGTGGGACGCGTGATCGTGATCTTCGACGGGATCTTCAGCATGCGCGGCGACGCCGCGCCGCTGCAGGATCTGCTGCGCGTCACGGCGGCGCATGACCACCGCTTCCGCGACGGCGTCATCACCATGATGGATGACTCGCATGGCATCGGCGCCTACGGCGCGACCGGGCGCGGCACCGAAGAACACGCAGGCGCACGCGTCGACATTTTCATCGGCACGTTCGGCAAGGCGTTCGGCGTCAACGGGGGCTTTGTCGCAGGCAGTCCCACGCTGATCGAGGCGGTCCGCCAGAAGGCCGACACGTACATCTACACCAACCCGCTCGGTGCCGCCGATGCCGCGGCAGCCGTGGCGGCCATCAACATCGCGGACAGCGACGAGGGCCGCGCGCGCCTGGCGCACCTCGCGGCACGGACGCTGCAGTTCCGCGCGGGACTGGCCGCGCTTGGTCTCGAGTCGATTCCGGGGCCCCATCCGGTCGTCCCACTCCTCGTACGCAGCACCGACACAGTGCGGGCGATGGTGCAGGGCCTCTTCGAACGCGGCATCCTCGCAGTCGGACTCACGTTTCCCGTGGTACCCAAGGGGGATGAGACGATCCGGTTTCAGATCAACGCCGCGCACACCGAGGCCGACATCGCCGACGCGCTCGACGCACTCAAGGCGCTGACGCAGAGCCCTGCTTCACGGTGACGTAGAACAAATCCGTCGCGACCTTGAACGTGTCGATCGGGCCGGCCCAGCGGATCGTCTGCCAGCTCGTCGTGGGGGTCAGCACCAGCCAGGCCTCAGGCAGACCGGCCTTGATCGGCATCGCGAATCCAGGCTCCTCGGCCACCCAGCGGTAGTCCACCGTGCCGGGCGTCGCTCCGGCGCGATATTCAAACACCGGCAGGGCGGATCGCCGCAGGTACTGATTAAACACCGGGATCAGATTCACACCCGCGGCCCTGGAGAAGTATTCCTCCATCTCCTCGGTCATGACGTTGCGGTACTTGGCCGTGTCGTAGTAGCCGCGGATGATCGCGCGCCACTTCGCATCGTCGTTCACCACGCTCCGGAGGGTATGAAGAAAGAGTGCGCCCTTGAAATACATGTCCTGCGACGGGGTCGCGTGCACGCCGCGCTGGGTAATCACCGGCTGCTGATTGCGGACCTTGGACTTGTACCCATTTGTGTACTTCAGCGCATCGTCATACCCGAAGACATATTCGACGTAGAGGCACTCGAGATAGGTCGTCCACCCTTCCTGGATCCACATGTCGGAGACGTCGGCCGCAGAGACGGCATTACCGAACCACTCGTGCGCGCTCTCGTGGATGATGATGAAGTCGAACTTCGGGCTGACGCCGACGCCCGTCCAGTCGCGGCCGCCGTAGCCGTTGCGGTAGCCGTTGCCGTAGGTCACGGCGCTCTGGTGCTCCATGCCCGTGTAGGGCACTTCAATCAACTTGAAGCCGTCCTTCGGAAACGGATACGGTCCGAAATAATGCTCGAACGCCTCGAGCATCGGCTTGACCTGCGCGAACTGCGTCCGCGCCTTCCCGATGTTCTCCGGGAGCACCCAGTAGTCGAGCGTCAGCGAGCCGTGCATCTCGGAGAAGTGTTCGTAGGTGCCGATGTTGAGCGAGACGTTGTAGGAATTGATCGGGTAATGGACCTGCCAGTCCCAGCGCGAGTACCCATCGCCCAGATCCGTCTTCGACACGAATCGGCCATTTGAGACGTCGGTCAGTCCGTTCGGGACTTCCACGCCGAGTGTCATCGACTCCGGCTCGTCGCGCCACTGGTCCTTGCTCGGCCACCAGATGCTCGACCCTTCGCCTTCGTTCGCCGTGTTGATCCAATGCCGTTCCTGCGGGTCCTTCCGGAACGCGATGCCGCCGAACCGGCCGGTGGTCAGCGGCACACCGGAATAGCGGAACTCGATGCTGTAGGTGCGCCCTTTACGCAATGTCTCCGGGAAATCGATGAATACCGCGTTCAGCTCACGCTCGTATTTCAGTGGCGCATTCCTGAACAGGATGCCGTCCACCGTCAGGTTCGCATACAGATCGAGTTGAATGCGCCGGTCGTCGGCGAGCATCCGGAACGTCACAATATTGCGCCCCTGCAGGTGCGTGCGTTCCGGGTCCACACGCAGCCGGAGGTCATACGTCAGCAGATCGTTGTTGGCCCGGTAGCGGCCGTACTCACCGCGCAGGATGTCGCCGCGCCCCGGCGCCTGGGCGGCGGGCGTCTGCTGTGGGCGCGCACCGGCGTGCGCGGACGTTGAAAGAGCGATCCCGACGCTGAAGACCAGAACGGCAAGGGCGCGACACACTGAAACACGACGCATGCCGGAAGCCTACGCGGAGAGGGACTGCTGCACAAATGCCTCGATCTGGTCCGCAGGCATGGCGCCGGATGTTCTGGCCGCCAACGCCCCATCGCGAAAGACCGCCATGGTGGGGATGGACTGAATCCGGAGTCGCGCCGCCAGGTCCGGCACCCCCTCGGTGTCGACCTTGACCACCAGCCACTGGCCGCACCTCGTCGCCAATCCAAGCCGACCAAAGGCCAGACGATTCGCCTGCGCGCACGAGGCGCAGACGACGATGACGCCGCGGGAGTCTGCTCGGAGGGATGCCATAACGCCTACCGTTCCATCCTACCGCCGGCTCCGGCCGGCGCGAGTGTAGACTCACCGCCATGACTCCACGTCGACGCGTTCTGTGTGTGCTGCTGCTGTCGCTCGCCGTCGCCGGCGCCTGCCGGCGAACCCCGGCAGGACCACCGCCGGACGCCGTCTTCACCAATGGCCGCATCTGGACCGGTGATGCCGCCAGGCCGGAGGCCGAAGCGCTGGCCGTGACCGGCGGCCGCATCGTGGCGATTGGCACCACGGCCGAGATCGATCCGCTTGCAGGAACGGACACACGCCGAATCGACCTGGCAGGCCGCCGGGTCGTGCCGGGGTTCAACGACGCGCATTGGCACCTGCCGACGCGGCCCACGGCGGACCTCGGTGACTCAGGCTCGGTCGAGGTGCTCCAGCGCAGGCTCAGGGAGTTTGCGGCCACGCTTGGTCCCGAGGAGTGGATTACCGGTCGCGGCTGGGGTGCCACCGACTTTCCGGACCGGCGGCCCCACCGGCGGTACCTCGATGCCGTGTTCCCCGACCGGCCCGTGCTGCTGACCGATCGTGATGGGCACCAGACGCTGGCCAATTCCCGCGCGCTGCAGTTGGCGTCCGTGACCCGTGCGACCCCGGATCCTCAGAACGGCCGGATCGATCGTGATGCCGCAGGGGAACCGACCGGCGTGCTCAAGGAAGCGGCGTCCGGCCTCGTGCGGCGGTTGATACCGCCGGTCACGGCCGACCAGGTGTATCGATCGCTGATGGCGGAGCTCGACAAGGCGGCCTCGTTTGGCCTGACCTCGCTTCAGGTGGCGAGCGGGTCCGGCGCCTCAGGCGTCGAGTACGAAGCGTACGCGCGCGCCGCCCGGGAGGGCGTACTGAAGCTGCGTCTGCGCGTCGCCGTGCCGTTCGTACGCGACGTGACGGACGCGCGCCTGGCGGAATTCCAGGCGCTGAAGCAGACACACGCGGGGTCCCTCCTCACCTTCGGTATCGCCAAGGGCATGCTCGACGGCACCGTGGACGCGCACACGGCGGCGATGGTCGACCCCTACGCCGATCAGCCGGGCACAGGTCTGCCGATGTGGGACCAGCCGTCACTCAACGCGGCCGTCGCGGCCTACGATCGGGTCGGCTGGCAGGTCCAGTTGCATGCGATCGGGGACCGCGCGATTCGCATGGCGTTGGATGCCTTCGAGTTCGCAGGCGCCACCAACGCCTCGTCCGACCGGCGTCATCGCATTGAACACGTCGAGGTGCCGGCACTGTCGGACCTGCCACGGTTCCGCGCGCTCGGCGTGATTGCCTCCACACAGGCGATGTTTGCCAGTCCCGACACGATCACGCTCTCCAACTACGCGCCGGCGCTCGGACCCGAGCGCGCATCGCGATCGAACGCGTTCAGGCTGTTTGACACCGCAGGCGCCGCACAGGCGTTTGGCAGCGACTATCCCGTCTTCACGATGGAGGTGATGCGCGGCATCCACGCCGCCGTCACCCGCCAGCTCCCCGACGGCACACCCGCAGAGGGGTTCTATGCGGAACACCGGCTCTCTGTGGCCGAGGCGGTCCGGCACTTCACCGCCGGTTCGGCGTACGCGGAGTTTGCCGACGAACACAAAGGCACGCTCGCGGTGGGCGCACTCGCCGACTTCGTCGCGCTGTCGGAGGACATCTTCGACATCCCGCCTGGCCGGCTCGCTGAGGTGGACGCCATGTTGACGGTCATGGGCGGCGCCATCACCTGGCGCCGGCAATAACCGTCGGCGCTCAGCGCGGTTTGCGGGGCACGCGCGCGTCGGCCATCGCGGCATGGTACGCAAACGCCGCCATGATCACCGCATTCCGCTTCATGTCCTCGACAGGGATCGTCTCGATGAAGTCGAGATTGGTGTGGCCGCCTGTGCCTCCTGTGCGGTCCTGCAGAAACTGGAATCCCGGCAGACCGACGCGATCAAACGAGATGTGATCGGTGCTGCCGACGCCGCGCGGGGAGACGGTGGTCATGCCAAGGTCGTGAAACGGCCGCGTCCACGCCGTGAGCATCTCGCGCGCGGCCTCGTTCTCCTGAAGGTAGATCCCCCGGTACTGTCCGGGACCGTAGTCCTGATTGAAATACGCCGAGAAGTGCTCGTAGGCCGGTGTCACGCCGGCGGGAGCGGCCGGATCCCCGAAGGTCTTCAGCACATACTCCCGGGATCCGTGCAGGCCCTGCTCCTCCCCCGCCCAAAGCGCCGCGCGAATCGTCCGGCGAGGCGTGGCCCCCGCCACACGCAGCAGGCGCATGGCCTCGAGCACCACTGCCACACCGGACGTGTTGTCGCTGGCGTTCGGACTCGCGTGCCACGTGTCGAAGTGGGCGCCGATCATCACCACTTCGTCCCTGAGGTCGGTGCCCGGGATTTCGCCGAAGACGTTTCGCGCCTGTTCCCTCGACTCGCCGATGCGGTTCCGGATTTCGATCTCCACCGTCACCGGAATATCGCGCTGGCGGAGGCGATACATCCGGTTGTAGTGCTCGGGGGTGATGGCGACGATCGGCGGCGCGGCCAGCGACTCGTCCCGTCCCCAGTTGTCGGCCCGGGTACCCGGTCGCGCAAAGCCGCGCACCGCGCCGGGCCAGCCACTCTCCGACTGGAAGACGGCGATCACGCCCTCGGCCTTGTAGAACGCCATCTTCTCTTCGGGTCGCACCACGGCCGCGTTGGGTGCTGCGGCCGCTGCACTGGCGGGCGGCGCGGCTGCGGCGGCCGGAGCCGCCGGAGGGGCGGCCGGGGGCGGCGCCGGCTGCGCGAGCAGCGCCAGGTCGGCGGACGTGTAGCGCGGCACACCACGGCGATACACCTCTTGATCCACCACCGCAGGTGCGGTGGCCAGCACGAGTGCGCCGCGCAGCGTCCCACGCAGGCGACCGAGATCCGCACGCGACCGAATCTCGCCAATCACCACCGGCGCCGTGTGTTTGCCGTTCGTGCCGGGCGTGTGCGAGATGGGATACCCCACCATCGGTTGATAATCCGGCGTCATCAGGTGCAGCGACGTGTACTCGTTGTCCCAGCGAATGCCGTAGTCCATGAACGGCTGCGCCACAACATTGCCGAGGTCAAGCGAGCGCATGTGGTCGAGGGCCCAGTCCTGCGCCCGGGCCATGTCGTTGCTCAGCGTCAGCCGCGCCCCAAGCACGTCGGTGATGTACGACAGGGTCTCCATCACGCGCGAGTGCTCCAGGCCTTCCGTCCGCAACTTCTGCACCATCCCCTCGTCGACCAGCGGTCGCTGTGACGAGGCACCAGCGTGTGGCTGCGCCACCACCAGCACGGCAAACAGGGCGAAGCACAACACTCCGAGGCGAGCAGGCGCAGGACCGGTAATCATGCGCGCCATTATGCACCGGGCGAACATCAAGAGAGGTGGTGGCCTTTGATCAGTGGTTGCCGAGTCGTGCGGCCGAGACAGACTGCAGCTCGCCCATCACCGTCACCCCGCCTATTTCTCCACCGTCGCCAGGACGTCCCGCCAGCTGAATTTTGCGCCTTTGCCCCGGACGTAGTAGTCCATCCAGGCCATCTCACTCATGGATTTGACCAGTTGGTTGCGCGGGTCGGGAATGCCGTGGGTCGCCCCGGGATACATGAAGAGCTCCGTGGGGATGCCCAGTTGCTTCAACGCCATGTGCAGCTCCACCGACTGGGGACTCGGCACGCGCGGGTCTCCCTCCACGACATGAATCATGGTCGGTGTCTTCGCGTTGCGGATGTACTTCAGCGGCGACTGATTCCAGTACGCGTCATAGTCCTCGTACGGAAGTTTGTCACCCAGATAGAACTGCCGGTTGCGCTGCACGTCGCTCTGCGCATACATCGAAATCCAGTTGGACGTGCCCGCGCCGGAACTGATGGCCTTGAACCGGTCGGTCTGCGTGAGAATCCAGTTGGACCAGTGGCCCCCGGCGCTCCAGCCCAGCACGCCCATGCGCGCGCCATCCACAAGCCCCTGCGCGATGAGGTGGTCCACGCCGGTCATGATGTCCTCATACCCGGTGCGGAAGTAGTCCCCCACGATGTCGGTCTTGTGCTTGAATCCGTAGTTGGTCGATCCCCGGTAGTTCGGACGCAGCACCACGTACCCGGCACCCGCGTACACCTGCGCACCATAGCCGCCGTTGAAGTTCAGGATGTCGGCCGACGCGGGGCCGCCGTGGATGGCCACGATCAGCGGGTATCGCTGGCCCGCCTGATATCCCACCGGCTTGTGAAGCACGCCACCCACACGCGTGCCGTCCTTCGACGTCCACGTGATCTCCTCCTGCGTTCCGAGCGCAAACCCGCGGACCTGCGGATTGGCATCGGTCAACGCTGTCCAGGCCGCCCGGGTCCCGACGCGATCAAGCGACGGCGCCGCAAAAAACGTCTGGGGTGTAGTGGCATCCGAATACGACACCAGCACGACGCCACTGTCGTCGTCACGACTCACGGACACGGCGGCGGATTCGCGCGTCACCTGCCGGATTTCGTTCTGCGACACGTCCAGCGCAAACAGCTGCGTCGTCGCCTTGATCCCGGTATTGAAGTAAATGGTTTTGCTGTCGGGCGACCAGAAACCGACGTTCAGATCGCCATCAAATCCGCCGTCGAGTTTCCGGAACGGCGTGCCGCGGCCGGCCACGGCCCGCAGATACACGCGACCGTTGGTCATCGTGTACCGCGAGGTGTCGTCAGGCGCGCCGTAGGCGATCCACCGGCTGTCGGGCGAGAAGCTGGGCTCCGACTCCCCCACCTCCACGTTGTCGGTCAGACGCTCGATGTGGCCGCTGGCCACGTCCAGGAGGTACAGGTCGCTGTACAGATTCTCCTGCGTGATGTTGCGTTCATACCGCTTCGGCGAACCGCCCCGAAACGCGACCCAGCGGCCGTCCTGGCTGATGGTGACGCCCGAGACGGAGTACGGCCCTTCCGGCGACAGGCGTCGGACGGCCGTCGGGGCCAGGTCAAGCACCCACAGCCCGTGCAGCGGAGTGTCGGCATTCCGGATGTCCACGGTGAATCGTGCGTCCCGCCGGGCCTTCTCCTCCGCGTCCACCCGGTCGGCCGCAGTGAAGAAGACGCGATCGCCCGCAGACGTCAGGGACCACGTCTCGATGCCGGCCGGCTGCGCGGTGAGGGTTTCGGCCGAAGGGAGCCCCGCCGCAGGAGGCGCGGCGGCGATCCGGAACAGTTGCCGGCCCTCTGCCCGCCCCGCGCGATAGTAGATCCACCGCCCATCGGCACTCACGACGAAGTCGGAGACACCGTCCTTCGCGTCCGTCATCCGCTGCGCCTCGCCGCCATCCGGCCGCATCCGGTACAGCTGTGACTGTGTCGACGCACTGGCCGGCGCCTCCCGGTTGGACAGAAAAAAGAACGACTGCCCGTCCCGGGCCCACGCGGGGGCCGTCTCGTTCTTCTCGGACGTGAACGTCATCCGTTTTGTCGAGGGCACCCCCTCAGGGATCGATACCAGGAACAGATCGCTCTGGCGACGCGCCTGCCGCCAGTCGGGAAACGACATCGTGTAGAGCATCCACCGGCCGTCGGGACTTGGCGTGGGAGACCCGGGCTGGTTCATCAGCTGCATGTCGAGAAACGTCATGGGCCGAGGCGCAGTCGTTTGCGCCGCCGGGGCGGCCGAGGTGACGACCAGTGCCAGAAGGACGAGAAGGCGCGTATGGGACATAGGCGCACAGTCTACGCCAGCCGCTGATCCGGCTACCATGAGCATGTCGTGACCATCATGCGAACCAAACGGCCGCTGCGGGAGCCGAAGCGCGATGCGCCGGGGCCGGCGGTGAAAAACTACATCACGCCCGCGGGCCTGCAACGCCTGAAGGACGAACATCGATTCCTGCTGAACCGGGAGCGACCGGCCGTGACCAAGGTGGTGACGTGGGCTGCGTCCAACGGAGACCGCAGCGAAAACGCCGACTACCTGTACGCCAAACGGCGACTGCGCCAGATCGACTCGAGGATCCGCTTTCTCGGCAAACGAATCGATTCAGCGGAGGTCGTGGACCCCACCTCCCCGCGGCCGGCATCGGCAGCCTCGCGCGTTTTCTTCGGTGCGACGGTCACCTACCGGGACCCCGCCAGTGCCGAGCACACCATCCACATCGTCGGCCTCGACGAAGTGGACCTGAATCGCCATTACATCAGTTGGCGATCACCCCTTGCACGCGCGCTGCTGAAGGCCAACGTCGGTGACCGCGTGGTGCTGCGCGCACCGAACAAGACCGAGACGCTCGAGATTCTGGACGTCGAGTACGTGGCCATTCCCATGGACCCGTACCGTGAACCGGCCGGCGCCGAGGCAGCCGTGACACTTGGTAACTGATCAGTGCTGTTCCCCGCTACAGTTGTCCGCATGGCAAAGAAGAAAACGACGACCACGAAAAAGCCGGTCGCAAGAATGCCGGTGAAGAAGGTCGCGAAGAAGGCGGCCGCCAGCATCGCGTGGTAAACGGATGTGCTCGGGTTCTCGGTGAAAGAGCGCTGGGAACGCGAGGGGCAGTTGCTGGGCGCCGAACTCGTGGCGGGTCACTCGATCACGAACCGCAGCACGGCTGGGGCATGCGCGCGATGTTCAGACCGCGTCCATCTCCAGGATGGACGCAGTCAGCGCATTCGCACCGTTCGCACAATCCACCCACGACGTCCACTCGCGTGGCGAGTGACTGACCCCCTCCACACTGGGCACAAAAATCATCCCCATCGGGCCGAGCTGCGCCATCATCTGCGCGTCGTGCCCGGCCCCGCTCGGCATCCGGACATGCCCGAGGCCAAGCCCGTCGGCGGCTCGTTCAATGGCGCGCTGCACGTCGGACGACGCCAGCGCCGGCGGGTTGTGGCTGAGGGGCTCGATCGCGATGGTCGTGCGCGTGGTCCGCGCAATCTCTGCGGCTCGGGCGCGAATCGCCTCGGCGAGGTCAATCAGCTTCTCGTTCGAGAGATCGCGCAGCTCAATGGTGAACCGCGCCACCCCGGGAATCACGTTCGGAGCATTCGGTTCAATCTCGAACCGGCCCACCGTGCCAACCTGCCGGCCCACCTGTCCTGTCACCACCTCGCGCACAGCGAGCGTCAAGTGTGATGCCGCGATGAGCGCATCCTGACGTTCCGCCATCGGCGTCGTCCCCGCGTGATTCGCGACACCGGTGATGGTCGCCGTGTATCGCGCGATCGCGACAATGCCCTCAACAACACCGATGGGGGTGCGGCTGCGATCGAGCGAACCACCCTGCTCGATATGAAGCTCCAGATAGGCGTGGTGCGCGCCCTTGGGCCGCACCGCCTCCATGATGCGATCAGGGGCGCCACCAATCCTGCGAATGGCCTCCGCCCGGGTCATGCCGTTCCAGACCTGATCCATGTCCGACCGCTGGATGTCGCCGGCGACAATGCGGCTGGAACTCAGGCCGCGCCCAAAGGCCACGCCCTCTTCCGCGGCCCAGATCACCATCTCCAGTGGATGCCGGGTGCGAACGCCGGACGCGGCCAGCGTTTCGAGCGCTCCGATGGCCGCCAACGATCCAAGGTCGCCGTCAAAATTGCCGCCGTTGGGCACCGAGTCGATATGGGATCCGAACAGAATCGGCGCCAACGTGTTGTCGCGGCCGGCGCGTCGACCGAAGATGTTCCCCGCCGGGTCAATCACCGGTTCGAGCCCGGCCGCGCGCATGAGCCGCATCACGTAGGCGCGCCCGGCGACGTCGGCCTCCGAATACGCGACGCGACTGACGCCATCGGCAAACGTGCCGCCTTCGGGCCGCCCGAACGTGCTGAGGGTTTCAATGCGTTGCCGCAGCGCGGCACCGTCGACCCGGGGAGCGCCGCTGCGCGCCTGCCCGGGCAGCGCCGTGGCACCGGCGAACGGCAGGACCGCGAGGCCGCCAAGGAAGGCGCGTCGGCTGATACTCATGCGGCGCCATTGTGGCCCGGATTAGCGCGGAATCCAATCAGCCAACTGGACTTCGATAAACGCTCCGGATGCCAGCGCCAGCATCGTGGTGACCACGTCGGATTCAGCCTCGCGCATAAGGGATGCGGCGCAAGAATCGTGCTCGGTCCGGACCGAGCACGTGTCTTGCGCATCATCCCGGGGATGCAGGGCGGGGCTTCATCCCGGCCGACTGGCCGGCCTGAAGGCCGGCCCTACGTAGCGTCTTCGGGCTTCGGCCGCCACATCACCAGCACCTTGCCGACCTGCTGCACCTCAGCGGCGTCGGTCGCACGGCACAGGGCGTCAGCCATGGATGCACGCGCCTCGCGATCGGCGCCGGCCAGTTTCACCTTGATCAGCCCGTGCGCCGTCAGCGCGCGATTGACCTCAGCGACCAGCGCGTCCGACACGCCGGCCTGCCCCATCTGCACGACGGGCTCAAGCGCATGGGCGCGGGCTTTTAATTGGGCGCGTTCGCGGGACGTCAGGGACACGGGCATGAGTCGATTGTATGTTCGGCGCGCTACAAACCACCGCCCTACCCCGTATGGTTCATCGGTTCACGGTTCAGGGTTCAGCGGTGCTGTTCGGGGTTCGGGGTTCCACGTTCCAGGTTCCGAGCGTCGAACCCAGAACCCTCCACCCGGAACCCGGCAGCCAGAACCAAGAACAGCACCGATGAACCATGAACCGATGAACCATGAACCGCGGGTTCAAGGTTCCGCGTGGCCCGCTCAACTTCAGCGGGCCCTACTTGCGGGGGTACGTAGGGCCCGCTGGTTTGGAGCGGGCCAGACTCGGCGCGCTCAAGTTCAGCGCGCCCTACGTACGCTGCCCGACGAAGATCGTGTGGCGCGGCCCACCCTGCTTCAGCCGCGCCCGCACGCGATGCATCGTCACCGTAAAGCCGGCCCAGCGCAGGCGCTGCTCGAACTTGCGGTCTTCCCACGCGGACCAGACCGCCAATACGCCGCCGGGCTTGAGAGCCGCGTGCGCCTGCGTCACCCCCTGGTTGGCGTAGAGCCCGGCGTTCTGCGCCGACGTAAACGCATCCGGACCGTTGTCCACATCCAGCAGGATGGCATCAAACCCCGCCTTCTCCCTGCGCATCGTCACCCCGACATCCCCCACCGCCACTTCGACGCGGCGATCCTCGAGCGGATGGTTGGCCAACGGCCCGAGCGGCCCGCGATTCCATTCCACGACACCCGGCACGAGTTCCGCGACCACCACCGTGGCCCCCGCCGGCAGAACGTCCAGCGTCGCGCGCAGCGTGTACCCGAGGCCCAGCCCACCGACGAGCACCTGCGGCGACGAGGCGGTGGTGATGTGCGCACACGCGAGGGTCGCAAGCGCTTCTTCGGATCCATGCATCCGGCTCGACATGAGGATCTTGCCGTCGGCAAAGATGACATGTTCACGGTCGCGGGTCATCAATGTCAGCCGTGTGCCGTCCGGCGTCCGGCTCTCGCCCAGCAAAATCCAGGGTTTCATCGCGGTCTTCAGCGTACTCCACGCCCTGTGCACCATTGAACAGCGCGCACACCACAAACGCAGGATTCTGCTGCCATGACATCCTCCCGCGTGCTTCGCACCGTCGTCGTGGTCCTGGTCCTGGTCGCGGCAACCGCCTGCGCCACCCGCGTCAGTCGGGTGCTGAACGACCCCTCCAGATATCGCAACCGCGAGGTGACCGTCACGGGCACCGTAGTCGACAGCTTCTCGGTCATGAACCGGGGCGTGTATCGCATCGAAGACCGGACCGGCTCCTTGTGGGTCGTGTCGGACAGAGGCGTCCCGCGCCTCGGGGCACGTGCGACAGTCACCGGCACTGTTCGGGAGGGCTTCAACGCCGGCACCCTTGCCGCACGCCTGCCGGCCGGGGTCGCGTCCGGTATTGTGCTGGTCGAACAAAAACACTCGGTCAGGGACTGACGGCAGGTCTGGAACAGGCCGATAATACCGGGGAGCCGTCTCAACCGACAGGAGGCCCCCGTGACTATCACCCGTCGCCATGCTACGCCCGGATCCTGCCTGATTGCCGGGAGCCTGCTGCTGGTGTGCGTCATAGCGACCGTCGGCCTGGTCGCGCAGTCCAAGCGCGATGTGGGGGTGACGGCGGTCAGGTATCAGTTCAGAATCTCCGGCAGCGACCGCGCGGAAATCCAGGTGGCGCAGGGCGACCTTGTCCGCATCACGCTGACCTCTGAGGACATTCCGCACAGCTTCACGCTGCCCGACTACCGGATTCAGAAGCGGGTGGAACCGGGTCGCGACGTGACCTTTGATTTCCGCGCCGAAAAGCCGGGACGGTTCGAATTCCACTGCTCCCTGACCAGCGACAACTGCCGTGAACGCGGCATGACCGGGGTGCTTATCGTTTCAGCGAAGCAGTGAGGCGCTCCTCGACCGTCGGATGACGATGGAAGAAGAGGCGCGTCACGGTGGACGGACGTTCTTCCGCCAGGTGTTGCGCGGCCAGCCGGCGGATCGCGGTACGAAACGCCTCTGGATTCCCCGTCACTGACAACGCATACCGATCCGCGGCGCGTTCGTGGGCTCGCGACTGCGCCAGCCGAATCGGCCGAAGCCCCCACCACGCCAACCAGGCCGTGAGTCCAATCAAGGGAAGCGCCGTGAGATCGGCCAGAGCCTGAACATCGAGCCCCGGTCCCGCCGTCACCGTCACGACGTGCGCCGCGCCCAGCGCCGCGACCAGCACCAGCGCATCCAGCGCGGCTTTCCGCCACAAATCGTGATGCACGTGATGCGACAGTTCGTGCGCCACCACCACGGCGATCTCGTCATCACTCCAGTCGGCCACCATCGACCGACTGAGCAGGATCGCCCCGGAAGGGCCCACACCGGTGACAAGCGCCGTCGGGGCGGCTGACGCCGGATCCGTCCACTCGCGCACGGGCACACGCCGGCCCGACGCGCGCTCGACCAGTGCCGACAACCGGTCCGTGAGCGCCTCGCGCGGCACCGGCAATCCGTCGGCAGCGGCGCGCACCGTGACGCCGGCCACCGCAGTGGCCACGACCACCATCGGAGCGCCAAGCCCCCCGACAACCAGCCACCACCACCCGCCCGCGAGCGCGATCGCTCCGTACACCACAAGCCCTCCGGCAATGGCGATGACGATCCCCGTGCAGGTGTCGCGGAATTGTGCGATCAGAAGCGATGACACCGCCACGTCACCTTTGCGGAAGCGGCGTTCGCCACGCACCGCGGCGAAGACACTCGCCGGCAATGCGACCGCCTCCCAGACGACCACCAGGGCGGTGACAAAGAGCAGGACCGCCCACCCGGGTGACGCCGACCAGGCCCAGTCCGCCACCCACCGCCCCGCAGGCGAAAAGACGACGATGGCCAGCCAGGCGGCGCCGACCGCGAGCCCGACCATCTGCGCCGTGCGGCGCAGCCGTTGATAGCGGGTCGCGGTGGACTCGTTCAATTCATCTGCACGGAGATCAGCTTCGACACGCCCGGCTCTTCCATCGTCACGCCATAGAGACGGTCGGCGATCTCCATCGTCTTGCGGTTGTGGGTGATGAGGATGAACTGGGTGTGCGACTGCATCCCCTGCAACATCTCGACGAAGCGCCCGATGTTCGCGTCGTCAAGCGGCGCATCAATTTCGTCGAGCAGACAGAACGGGCTGGGGCGGAACTTGAAGATCGCGAACATCAGCGCCATCGCCGTCATGGCCTTTTCACCACCCGAGAGCAACTGCACGTTCTGGAGGCGTTTGCCCGGGGGCTGCGCGATGATGTCGATGCCGCTTTCGACCTGATTCTCCTGGTCGATAAGGACAAGCCCCGCTTTGCCGCCGCCGAACAACGTGGTGAAGGTCACCTCGAAGTTGGCGTTGATCTGCGCAAACGCCTCCGCAAACCGTTCGCGGGTGATGACGTCGATCCGCTTGATGGCTTCGGCCGTCTGCGAAATCGAATCGAGGAGGTCCTTCCGCTGGGTCGTCAGGAACGTGTGGCGCGTCTCCAGTTCGTCGAACTGGTCAATGGCCATCATGTTCACCGGGCCGAGGCGTTCAATCTTCTGGCGAAGACTCGCGATCACGGCTTCGGGTGACAACTCCGCGTCGGTCTCGTCTGCCGGGGCGTCGCCCGCGCCTTCGGGCTGCGCGTCGAGCGGCGTGTCCGCCGTCGTCTCGTCATCATCATCGGGTTCCGCCGCGCTGGCGGCCGCGAGACGACGCCCGGGGGCCGCGAGTTCGCCGGCGGCTTCCATGCGCGCGACTTCCGCGACCACGTCGTCGATCGTGGCGTTGACCGCCTCCAGACAGGCGGCGGCCAGGTGCGTCAGGTCGGCCTGCGCGGTGGCACGAGCGACCTCCGACTGCATGACAGCCGACCGCACGGCTTCGAGCGCGTGGCGGGCGCTGCGAATCTCGGTCTCGCGCGCGCCGAACTGGGCCCGGACTGCGTTGACAGTCTCGTCGAGGCCACGGAGGCTTTCGCGCAACTCGTTCAAGGCGCGCACGTCGTCGTCGAGTTTGCGCTCGGTCTCCACGATGGACTGGCCGAGTTCCTCGCGACGGGCGTCAGCGCGGGTCATCTCCGACCGCCGGGCGGTCAGGCGCGTCTCGACGTCGGCCAGTGATTCTTCGAGGCGGCGGCCTTCGGCCTGCAGCGACGACACCCGTTCACTGACGGCCATCTGCTCGGCGCGGGCATCGCTGACGCGACGCATCTGCGCTTCGGCGTCGCCGCGTGCGCCTTGCAGGCGCGACAACACGGCACCGAGCGACTGCTCGGCCTCCTGTTGTCCGCTTTCATGCGCCACGATGGCCAGCAGCGCCTCGTCACGGCGTCGTTCCGCCGTGAGTTCTTCTTCCTCGCTGCGCCGCCGCTCCGTCGACACGAGTTCGATGCGGCGAGCCACGCGCGTCACTTCGTCCGCTGCGCGGTTGACGCGGGCTTCGAAACCGACAATGGCCTTTTCCTGATCGTGCTGCGCGGCCCGTTTGACCGTCACGTCCGATTCGCCGTTCAGGATGGTGTAGTCCACCGACGTCACGTCGTTGGCGAACCGGTGCGCCCGCTGTTCGGCGTCGGTGACCTGCGCGCGCAGCGTCTGCGCCTCCGCACGGGTCTCAAGAATGCCGTGGGCCCCGCCGCTGACGCCGCCTTCAACAAGACCTGCGCCGTGGAAGACCTCGCCGTCACGGGTCGCGACCGGAACGGCGGACTGCGCGGACAGTGCGCGAGCGGCGTCGAAGGAATCAGCAATCCACGCATCGGGCAACACACGCGCGATCAGGTCGGCGTATGGCCCGGTCGGCCGGGCGACATCCCTGAGTGCCCGGACGCCCGCGGGAGTGGGGATACCCGCGCGGGGAGCCGTGGCACGGGTGTCATCCAGCACGAGGAACCCGCACCGGCCGGCCTGGCGCTCGTTGAGTTTGGCGAGCGCCTGATGCACCTGTTCGGGGCGATCGACCACGACGTGCTGCAGCAAATCGCCGAGCAGGGCGTCCACCGCGCGCTCGAACGAGGGCTCCACCTGCACGTAGTCCGCGAAGGCGCCGTGTTGCCCCACGGTCTCGGGCGCTTCCGCCAGCAGGAAGCGTGCGGCATCACCAAACGTCGCGCGCTTGCGTTCGATATCCTCGAGGGATCGCAGCCGCGCCTCGAGACCCGCCAAATCCCGGTGGGTCTGACTCAGCTCGCGCGACAGCCGCTCGCGCTCGGATCGTGCCGCGACCAGGGCCGCCTCGGCGGCCGCGCGCTCGGCGATCGCGCCGGTCACGGCCTCCCGCGCCTGCGCCAACGCCACCGTGGCCTCGTCACGATCACGCGTGGCGCGCTCGGACTCCTGCTGCAGGTCGCGCAGTTCCACGTCAAAGCGGCTGCGTTCCTGCGCCACGCGGTCGCGGGCCGCAGCGGCGTTGTCGCGCGCCTGCCGCAGCGCCGACAGCGTCGTCGCCGACGCCATGACTGCCGCGCGCGTCTGGTCGGCGTCCTGCTCCACGCCCTGGACGGCGGTCTGCGCCCGCTGGTAATCCTCTTCACACGCGGCCACGCGGCCTTGCGCCTCCGTGAGCGTGGCGGTCGCTTTTGCGATGGCCTCGCGCTGCTCGGCAATCGCCTCGCGGGCGGGCGCCAGGCGGCCCTCGAGGTCGGTGGCTTCGGCCGTCAACTGCTCAAGGCGCTGCCCGAGGTCCTGAATCTGCTGGCGGTCGAAGGCGATCTGCTGCTGATACCGGCCGATGCCGAGTTCGCGCTGATGCGCCTGCTCGCGGGTCTCGGTCGCCGAGCGCTCCGCTTCCGTCAGCTGAATCCGCAGCGTCTCAAGCGCCGTTTCGAGTTCGGCCACATGCGCCGCCGCGGCGGCCTCACGCACCCGCGCTTCCTCCAGCCGCGCATCGGCCGACGCGATGTCCCGGGCCAGCGCCGCCTGCCGCTTCGCAAACTGCACCTGCTCCCAGCGCCGCAGTTCCTCGCGCAGCCGCTTGTAGCGACGCGCCTTCGCCGCCTGACGCTTTAATGCGCCACGCTGCTTCTCCACTTCGAAAATGATGTCGTCCACGCGCGTCAGGTTCTGCTGCGCGGCTTCGAGCTTCAGTTCGGCCGACCGGCGGCGCGCCTTGTACTTCGTGACGCCCGCGGCCTCCTCGATGAGCGACCGGCGCTCCGCAGGGCGCGACGACAGAATCTGGCCGATCTTGCCCTGTTCGATCACGGCGTACGCCTTCACGCCGAGACCGGAGTCCATCAGCAGGTCATGCACATCCCGCAACCGGCACACTTCGCCGTCAATCAGGTATTCACTCTCACCCGATCGATACAGCCGCCGGCCGATCTCCACGTCGCGCGTCACCAGCGGCAACTGCCCGTTCTCGCCGTGCGCCGGAGGGGCGGCCGGATCGAGATCGACGATCTCCAGCCCCGGCTCGACCGGCACCGTCATGCCGACCTGCGCCACGTTGGCCAGCCGCAGACGCACTTCCGCCGACTGCGTCGGCTTCCGCGCATCGCTGCCGTTGAAGATGATGTCTTCCATCCGCTCGCCGCGCAGGCTCTTCGCGCTCTGCTCACCCAGCACCCAGGTGATGGCATCCACGACGTTGCTCTTGCCGCAGCCGTTCGGTCCGACAATGGCCGTCACGCCGTCGTCAAACGACAACTCCGCGCGATCGGGAAAACTCTTGAATCCGTTGATGTGCAGTCTCGAAAGTCGCATGGAGTTCAGTCAGGCTTGCGGGCCGGCGTGAGCAGTTGCTGTGCCTGCTGGAAGAACTGCAGGGCGAACTGCGCCTGCGGATCGACCCGCGTGAGATGGCGGCGGGCTTCGTCCACGCCGAAGAGGTCCAGATCGACCTCGTACTTGATCATGGCGCGCAGGAATGTGGCGTCGGCCGCCAGCGCCGCCTCGTCCACCGTCACGCGCTGCTCCGCCAGATAGGTCGCGAATTCCTGGAGCATGGTGTCGGTCACCATCCAGCCGCGCGCCACCCGGTGGCTGGCCGCTGACGCCGACGCGGGCCGCTTGTCCCCCTCCGCGGTGAACCGTTCGGCAAACCCGACAAAATATCCGCGCGTCAGCAGCGTGCGCGAGAACCGCGTCGGGTTGAACCCTTCGACCGGACCCGCGAGAAAGTGATCGGGCTCAATGCCGCCGCCGCCGTACACCTTCCGGCCGCTGTCGGTGTACTTCAGCTGATCGGCGGAATGTTCACGCGTGGCCTGCTGGTCGCGCTGCGCGTATGTCAGATATTCGTCGAACGTGCCGTCCCACGGCCGCTGGATCATGCGGCCGCTCGGCGTGTAGTACCGCCCGGTCGTGAGGGCGAGGCCCGCCCCGTTGTTGATCCGAAACACCGACTGCACCAGCGCCTTGCCGAACGTCGCTTCCCCGACAACCAGCCCGCGGTCATGATCCTGGACCGCGCCGGCCACAATCTCGGACGCGCTGGCCGAGGCCCGATTCACCAGAACAATCAGGGGCGTCTTCGTGTCGCCGTCCTCAAGGGCCGGGTAGTCTTCGTCCGCGTTCGGCACACGCCCGCGCGTGTAGACGATCATCTGGCCGCGCTTGAGAAACCGGTTGGACACCGCGATCGCCTGATCGAGGGGGCCACCGGGGTTGTCGCGCAAGTCGAGCACCAGCCGCTCCAGCCCCTCCGCGCGCAGCTTCTTCAGCGCCTCACCCACTTCGCGATCGGTGGTTTCAGAAAAGTCCTGCAGGCGGATATAGCCGGTGCCCGGCGCAATCATGAACGCCGTGCGCACCGTCGTGATGTTGATCTCATCGCGGTCGACTTCAAGCGGGATCAGGGCTTCAACACCCGCGCGCCGAATCGAGATGCTCACCGACGTGCCCTTTGGCCCGCGCAATTCGCGGACGGCCTGATCCGACGTCCAGCCCTTCGCAGACTCGCCCTTAATCACCGCGATCACGTCACCGCGCCGGATCCCCGACCGGTACGCCGGCGATCCTTCAAAGAGGTTCGTGACCGTGATGTCGCCGTTGACGACGACGATGGTCAGGCCGAGCCCGTAGTAGGTCCCTTCCTGGCGTTCGCGCAGCTGGGCGTACTGGCGCGGGTCAAAAAAACTCGAGTGTGGATCCAGCGTGCGCAGCATGCCGTCGACCGCGCCGTAGACCAGATCCTCGGGGTCGAGTTCCTCGACGTACTCCTTCTCCACCGTGGCCAGGGCAACGGCAAACAGGCGGCTCCAGTCGGTGCTCTGACTGGTCGACGCGCCGACACGATGACCAAGCATCCCGCCCGCCAGGGCGGCGACGACGACCACAACAGCCGCCACAGGTACGCTTGAATTGCGCATAGATGAGATGTTAGCACTCACGAATTGAGGATGGAGGATGGAGGACTCTAGTCAGTGTCGACCGGCTTTTTCTTCTGGAACATCCAGGCCACGGCGATGCTGATGATGTAGAGCACCATCATGGGGGCGGCAAACAGCAGCTGACTGGCGGGATCCTGCCCAGGACTGGCCACGGCCGCGACGATGAAGATGATCAACACGGCGTATTTGATGTTCGTGATCAGGAACTTCGGGGTGACCAGGCCAAATCGTGCGAGAACAAACACCACGACGGGCATCTGGAAGACAACGCCGAGCCCCAGCACGATGCGCAGATAGAGACCGAATGCGTCATTCCAGGTCGGCATCCAGTCCATGAATCCCGGCACGATGGCGGCCATCATGCCCCAGGTCACCGGAAACGCCAGCGCGTGGCCGAACCACGCGCCGATCAGAAACAGGAGTGTCGCACTCAACACAAACGGAATCGCGAGCTTCTTTTCCTTCGCGTACAGCCCTGGCGCGATGAAATACCAGACCTGCAGCAGGATGAGCGGGGACGCGATGATGATGGCGACCAGCAGGCCCGGCTTGAAGATCACCATGATCGGGTCGAGCGACCCGGTGCCCAGCAGTCTGCCGGAGGGCGTGGCGGCGATCATCGCGGCCGTGACAAACGCCAGAATGTCCTGGATGAAGATGAACGCAATCACCAGCGCGCCGAGCACCGAGTACACGGCATAGACGATCCGCCGACGCAACTCGTCGAGGTGATCAAGAAAACTCATGCGGCCGGGGGTGTCCGGCGCGAGGTCGTCGTCCTGCTCCAACACGGATTACTGCTGCCCGCGGGCAATCGTCTCGGGCGCCGCCGGCGAGTCAATCGCGGCGGGTTCGGTGGGGGCCGGCTCGGCCGGTGCCGGTTCGACGGCGGCCGGCGCACTCGCGGCGACCCTGGCGCGCTCCGCGTTGCGCTCTTCCGTTGAAATCTCTTCGTCGAGCGTGTGCTTCAGTTCGTTCGACGCGCGTCGAAACTCCTGC
Source organism: Vicinamibacterales bacterium (assembly GCA_030827135.1). Lineage (GTDB taxonomy): Bacteria > Acidobacteriota > Vicinamibacteria > Vicinamibacterales > SCN-69-37 > SYFT01. The sequence goes on along the minus strand of JAURFE010000008.1, from coordinate 21,913 downwards.
AGCGTCTTGCCCAGCGAACGGCCAAGCTCCGGCAACTTGCGCGGCCCAAACACGATGAGGGCCACCACGCCGATGATCAACAGTTCGCCCATGCCGAGCGAGGGAAACATAAGGCACCTTCTCCAGAGGAAAATCCGACGAGGCCAGTATACCGCAGGGAACCGGAACCGGCCTGAAATCATTGACTTGGACGGTTTCCGTTGTACCATTGCCGTTGGGTTGTCGCGCCAGGGGATCGCCCCTGGCCACCCGCAGTGTTACGGAAGGGGAACGCATGAAACGACTCTTTGGGGCGAGTGTCCTGTGCGCGCTGCTGGTCAGCGCAATGCCGGCCTTCGGACAGACGGCGGAACCGCCGCAGACCGAAACCCGGCCGGCCACCACAACCGTCAACGGCGATACAGGCTTCTGGTTTGTGCCGACCGCCGAAATTCTCGGCAATCGAAAGTGGTCCGTGAGCCTCTTCCGGAAGAACGCAGACTTCGGACAGGGCTTCACCGACGTCACCAACTTCCCGGCGACGTTCGCCGTGGGACTGGGCAACCGGGTGGAACTGTTCGGCAGCTTCGAAATCATCACCCGCATTGACCGTGACACGCGGCCGATCTTCTTCACGTCCTCCACCGCCACCGCGGGGGCCAGCGGCGGCATCGTCAACGAATATCCACTGGTGACACAGGGCTGGATCGGCAACCGCCCCGGCGACCTTCGCGTTGGCGCGAAGATCAACCTGCTCTCCGAGGCGGACCAGAAATCCGCAGCGTTTGCGCTCCGCGGCGGCGTGAAGATCGCGACCGGTGACGACGCTCTCGGCGCGTCGACCGGCAAGACCGACTTCTGGGCAGACGCGATTGTCTCCAAGAACCTCCGCGTGGTGGAACTGTCGGGCTTCGGCGGCATGATCGTCCGCGGCAATCCCGCCGGCTTCACGCTGTCGAATGGAATTCGGTGGGGCGCCGGCATGGCCTTCCCGACCGGGTCGCCGCTTCGCCTCACGGCGGAACTGCACGGCGAGAAATATCTTGAAAGCGAAATCACCGGTCCGGCCGCCTTCCGCGGCATCGACGGGTCCGTTGCGCCGAGAACAACGAAGATCGGCAGCCCGATTTACGCGGCACTGGGCCTGACCTTCCAGGCCGAGAACGGATTTTTCCTCGGCGGCGGCCTGAACTGGTCCGGCACCCTCGATAAACGCGCGGACGCATTCTTCTGCAGCACGGGCACCTGCCCGGTCTTTGGAAGCGGCTTTGGTGACCGCGCCGGCCTCCAGGTGCGGATCGGCTATCACCCGGGCGCGCGCAAGTTCGTTGCGCCGCCGCCCCCACCGCCCCCACCGCCTCCCCCGCCCCCACCGCCACCCGCGCCGGCGAACCGTCCGCCCACCGTACGTGCGGCGTGTGACCCGTGCACGGTGGAAATCGGCCGCGTCTCAACCGTGACCGCCGACGCGCAGGACCCGGATGGCGACCCGCTCACCTACCGCTGGTCGGCCAACACCGGCTCCTTCACGAGCGCGGCCAACCGCCAGACGCCCTGGACGGCGCCGAACACGCCGGGCACCGTGCCCGTCACCGTGACAGTCACCGACAGCCGCGGCGCCAGCGCGACGGCCTCGGTGAACATCCAGGTGGTGCAGCCGACGGTCAAGGAGTTCGTGTTCGAAGACGTGCACTTCGACTTCGACCGCTACACGCTGCGCGCCGACGCGCTGCGCGTGCTCGACGAAGCCGTGACGGCGATGCAGGCCAACTCGACCCTGCGCCTCCAGATTGAAGGCCACACGTGCAACATCGGCACGGCGGAATACAACCTGGCGCTGGGCGAACGTCGCGCAACGGCCGTCCGCGAATACCTGAACTCACGCGGCATCAATCCGGACCGGCTGACGGTGGTCAGCTACGGCGAAGAGCGCCCGAAGTTCGACAACTCCCGTGAAGAGACGCGCCGCATGAACCGCCGCGCCGCGCTCACGGTGCGTCTGCAGTAAGTTCGCGGCCGAGCCGACACTCTGAGGGCCGGGGCGCACACGCGTCCCGGCCCTTTTCTTATGGCCATCACGAAGTCTGCCGCCGCCGATATCGCGCGCCTGATCGAGGAACTGCTCTCCGGCGATGCCCTCCGACGCGATCTGGCCGGAGCGCGACTCGCCGTCATCGGGTCCAGAGCGACGACGGCCCTGCTCGCCGTTGCCGCTGACCACACCCGTGAGACCACCGTCAGGGTCGTGGCCCTCGAAGCACTGGATTCGATCGGCGACCCACGGGCGACGACCCTGGCCCATACGCTGTCTGACGAGACCGGGCCGGACGCGCTGGCGGTCGCCGCGATCGACCTGCTGGGACGGGTCGCGGCCGGCAAGGACACGCGCGCCACGCGGGCATTTGAACGCCTCGCCGCACTCGTCGTGGACGCCGACACCCCCACCACCCGGCGTCTCGCCGCCCTGACCGCGCTCGAAGGCCAGCCGGAACGTCTGCTGAAGCCGCTCTACGAGGCACTGGCGAAGGACCCGGCCTCCAGAGTCGTGGCCCGCGTCACCCGTCGTCAGGCCGGAGCCGTGGAGTCTCTGGACGCCTTGGTCGCGCAGGGGCTGCCCGGCGACCCCGACATCGCCGGCGCGGTGGTGCGCGACGACGGGGAGCGCGCGACGCTGATCACGTTGAAGAAGGCCGTCGAAGCGATCCGGGGGCGGGAACAGGCGGCGTCCTCGCCCGACGAACGCGCCCGTTGGACCGGCGTCCGTGGTGCAGTGCACCAGCAACTCGCGGCGCGCAACAGCCGTCTGGCGCTCTACGACCTGCGCGAGACACTGGAACAGGCAACCGGTCCCCTGCCCGTGGGATTTTTGTCCGCCGCGGCGGTCATCGGTGACCTTGGCTGCCTTATGCCGCTCGCAAAGGCCTGGGTGGACACACCAACCGACGACCGTTGGTGGCGCGACCATCTGGCCGACGCGTTCAAGTCGATCGTCACGCGCGAGGGGATCACACGCCGGCACCCCACGCTCAAAAAGATTCTGGAAAAGTGGCCGTCGGCCGGCCTGCTGGTCGCGACCGCGAAACGGTAGTGTGCAGGGCGCGGCTTCGCAGGGCGCGGCTTCGTAGGGCGCGCTGAATTTGAGCGCGCCGCGCATGGCCCGCTACAGTTCAGCGGGCCCTACGTACCCAGCCGTGCATGGCCCGCTACAGTTCAGCGGGCCCTACGTAACCAGCGGGCTCTGCGCGAGGTTGCCTACGCGAGGTCCCGCACGTAGTGCAGGGCGCAGCGGGCGCCGTCGATGGCGGCGCTCATGATGCCGCCGGCGCTGCCCGCGCCTTCCCCCATCGGGAAGAGGTTCGCGAATCCGTCGGCCAGTGCGGTTTCGCGATCGCGAGGCAGCCGGATCGGCCCTGAACTGCGCGACTCCAACCCCACCAGAAGCCCTTCGGCGGATTTGAAGCCCGGAATCTGCTGGTCGTACTTCAGCAGCGCGCGCGCGATCGCCTTGCGCGCGAGTGGCGGCAGGAGCTGATCGATGCGCCCCGGCGTCGTGCCGAATGTATAACTCGAGTGGCGCGTGGCTGCAGACATGCGGCCGGCGACAAAGTCATCGGCCGTCTGCGCAGGCGCGGTATAGTCGCCGCCACCCGCCTCGAAGAACCTCCACTCCAGTGTTTCCTGGAACTCGACGCCGGCGAAGGGCCCCGGGCCATACTCCGCGGGACCGAACGTGGTGACCAGTGCGGCGTTCGCCCACCGCGATGAGTGCGTCGAGTTGCTCATGCCGTTCGTACACAGCAACCCGGCGATGTTGGTGCTCGAAACGATGGTGCCGCCGGGACACATGCAGAACGAAAAGCTCGCGGGCACCCCTCCCTCGGCCTTGCAGATGAGGTTGTAGGATGCCGGCCCCAGGCGCGCGGCCTCCGGCCCCGTGCCGTAGCGACCACGGGTGATCAACTCCTGCGGATGCTCGATACGCACACCCAGCTGAAACGGCTTCGCCTCGACCCGCACGCCCTGGGCATGGAGCAGCTTGATGCTGTCCCTCGCGCTGTGTCCGACCGCGAGGAACACCGCGTCACAGGAGATCTCGCCGGCCGATGTGTGCACCGCGCGCACACGGCGGGGGGGGCCGTCATCACATACGAGTCCATCCAGCCGCGTGTGCCAGTGGAACCGGACGCCCAGCGCCTCCATGCGGGCGCGCAGCACCGGCAGGATCTTGTGCAGCTTGTCGGTGCCGATGTGCGCGCGCGAATCGTAGAGGATGTCCGGCGGCGCGCCGCACGCCACGAGCATCTCGAGGCACGGCACCTCCAGCGGATCGTCCACGCGTGTATACAGTTTGCCGTCGGAGTACGTGCCGGCGCCACCTTCGCCGAACAGCAGGTTGGACTCGGGGTTCGGCACGCGCGTGCGGTGAAACCGCACCACGTCCTTCCCCCGTGTCTTCAGCTCGGCGCCGCGGTCAATCAGATCCACGGCCACGCCGTTGAGGCCCAACACCAGCGCCGCATACAGCCCGGCAGGTCCGGATCCCACCACCACCGCCCGCTTCCCCGCCGCGCGCGCACCGGCCACCTCGAAACGTTCCGCACGCGGTGCCTCCACAACCTTGCCCGCGCGCAGGGCCGCCTCAAAGCGTTCACCCCGATACCCGTCATCAATCACCAGATCCGCGTGGACGATGAACCGGAGACGGCGCTCTTGGCCGTGCCGCCGGGCATCGACGGATCGTCGCGCGATCCGGCAGCCCCGCACTCGCCCTGGATCGACCCCCGCCGCGCGCGCCGCCCGATCCCGCAGCTGACTCTCCGGTTCATCGAGACGCATCTCGATGTTGAGCACACGCCAGGTGCGGGCCTCCGTGCTCAATACGCCTTCGCGAACCACGCCTTCACAGTCGATGCACCATGGCACTTGATGCACGTGCCGTCCACGCGTGGCGAATTCATCGGAATGTTCCGGAGCGTCGCCTGCGTCTCGGCCTTGATGGTGGCCTCACAGGCCGCGCTGCCGCACCAGCTCGCAATCAGGAACCCGGGCCGGCCTTCCATCGCCGCGGTGAACTCGGCCCAGGTCGACACCTCGGTCGTGTGTTCCTCGCGATACGCACGCGCGCGCGCCAGCAGGTTGTCCTGAATGGCCTGCAGCAGCGTCTTGACCGTCGTGGTCAGGTCGGCCATCGGGAGCGCCGCCTTTTCGCGCGTGTCGCGACGCGCCGAGAACACGGTGCCCTTCTCGATGTCTTTGGGACCAATTTCAAGACGGAGCGGCACACCGCGCAACTCCCACTCGGCGTATTTCCAGCCGGGCGAGTTTTCCTCGGAGTCGTCGAGCTTCACGCGTACGCCGGCGGCCGTCAGCTCGTCGCGAATCGCCTGACAGGTCGGCAACACCGTCTCTTTCCAGTTGCCGCGGGGAATCGGAATAATCACGACCTGATGCGGCGCGACCGCCGGCGGCAGCACCAAGCCGCTGTCGTCACCGTGCGTCATGATCACGCCGCCGATGAGCCGGGTGGACACGCCCCAGGAGGTCGTCCACGCGTGCTGCATCGTCTTGTCGCGCCCCTGGAACTGAATCTCAAACGCCTTCGCGAAGTTCTGTCCGAGGTTGTGTGACGTGCCCGCCTGCAGCGCCCGGCCATCGCCCATCAACGCCTCGATCGAATACGTGCGCGACGCGCCGGCGAACTTCTCGCTTTCGCTCTTGACCCCGTCCACGACCGGCATCGCGAGTTCGTTCTCGGCGAACTCCTTGTAGAGCGCCAGAATCTTCAGGGTCTCGATTTCGGCTTCCTCGGCGGTTTCGTGGGCCGTGTGCCCTTCCTGCCAGAGGAATTCGGTCGTGCGCAGGAACGGCCGCGTGACCTTCTCCCACCGCACGACATTCGCCCACTGGTTGATCAGGATCGGCAGGTCGCGCCACGACTTGACCCACTTGGCGTACATCGTCCCGATGATGACCTCGGAAGTCGGACGCACAATCAGGCGCTCTTCCAGTTCCTCGTCGCCGCCACGCGTCACCCAGGCCACCTGGGGGGCAAAGCCATCCACGTGGTCCTTCTCCTTCATGAGCAGCCCTTCGGGAATGAAGAGCGGGAAGTACGCGTTGACGTGGCCGGTGGCCTTGAAGCGCGCGTCGAGCATGCGCTGAATGTGCTCCCAGATGGCGTAGCCGTACGGACGGATCACCATGCAGCCCTTGACCGGCGAGTAGTCGGCCAGTTCTGCGCGGCGCACCACATCCAGGTACCAGCGCGAGAAGTCTTCCGAGCGCGGCGTGATTTCAGTAACGAAGGCGTCTTTCTTGTCGGACAAAGCGATACTCTCCAGCCTGTTATCCTAACCCGGGGGAGAGACACACAATGAGGCAATGGGGCAATGAGGCAATGGGGCAATGGAATGGGGCAATGGGGCAATGCTCCAATCCCATTGTGGAATTGCCCCATTGCCTCATTCCATTGCCCCATTGCCTCATTGCCCCATTGCCTCATTGCAAATGACCCACATCGATGTGACACACGCGACCGGCCGCTACCCGGTGCTGGTGGGGTCGGGCCTCCTGGCCCGGCTCGACGCGCTGCTGGCGGAACACCGCCTCGTGTCCGACACGATCGTCATTTCCTGCCCACCAGTCTGGCGAGCCCACGGGCCGGCGCTCGGGCCGGTGCTGGGCGGATACCCGCCGCTGCTGATTCCCGATGGGGAGCGCGCCAAAGCCCTTCCCACGGTGGCGAAACTCTACGAGGGCTTCGTAAGCCGCAAGGCCGAGCGATCCACGGTGGTCGTGGCGATCGGAGGCGGCGTGGTCGGCGACGTGGCGGGATTTGCCGCGGCCACCTACCTGCGCGGCCTGCGCGTCGTGCAGGTCCCCACGACACTGCTGGCGCAGGTGGACAGTGCCATCGGCGGCAAAACCGGCGTCAATCTGGCGGCCGGCAAAAACCTGGTCGGCGCGTTTCACGCGCCGTCCCTGGTGGTCTGCGAACCGGCAGTCCTCGCCACGCTGCCCCGTCGGGAATTCCGCGCCGGACTGTATGAAGCCATCAAATACGGCGTCATCGCGTCCCGCCCGCTCTTTGATCAGCTGGCGGGTTCCCTGACCGCGATCTTTGCGCGCGACGTGTCCGTGCTGACGCCGCTCATCGGGGACTGTTGCCGCATCAAGGCCGACGTCGTCATGGCGGACGAACACGAACAGGGCCGGCGGCGCATCCTGAACTTTGGACACACGGTGGGACACGCCCTCGAGGCCATCAGCAAATACCGCCGCTTCCGTCACGGCGAGGCCGTGGGGCTTGGCATGCTCGCGGCGGCGACGCTGTCACAGGCCAGAGGCGAGTTCCCTCAGGACGATCTCGAGGCCCTCCGCACCGTCATCGCGAATATGGGCCCCCTGCCGGCCACCAACGACCTGAAGGTATCTGAAGCCCTCGACGCCATCCTCCTCGACAAGAAAGTCGCGGCCGGCACGTTGCACTTCGTGCTGCCCACCCACATCGGCGGCACCCGCATCGCCACCGACGTCACCCGCAAGGAACTGACCGCAGCGCTCACGTCGATCGGACTCCGCTAGTCCGCGGTCCGCCGTCCGCAGCAAGGCGCACTGGGTTGGAGTGCGCCGTGTTGGCGCGCTCAAACCCAGCGCGCCCTACGACTCCCAATCTCCCCATCTCCCCATCTCCTCATCTCTGATCCAGCCGGCCGGTACGCCTGCCTTGCGCGCCTCGTCCTCGATCGCGGCGATCGCCAGGACGTCCGTGTCGATCTGCTTCCGGAGGCGCTCGAGTTCATCGAGCGCCTGCTGGCGCGCGGTCATCAGTTGCGCGCGCTGCGCCGGGTCATCGCGCCCGGCGATGTCGCTGGCCAGGGCGGATACGCGACTCTGCAACGCGTCGAGCAGAAGGCGATCACGCGCAAGGGCCTCGCGTGCGGCCGTGATGCGGGCGCGCCACCAGGCGGCGTCCTTGACGACCTCCGCCTTCACGTCAGTCTTCGGAGGCGCCGGCACCGGAGGCCCCGCCGGGGGGGCGCCGGCGACCGGCGGGTCAGGCAGAGGAATCGCGGTCGTCGGGGGCATGGGGCCCAGCGAGTCATTGGTCATGGTCACCGTGGACGGCGCCATCGTCTGCCGGCGCACCGCCTCCCGGATCGCGGCTTCCCCAAGCGTGGCCGGCGGCGCATTCCAGATCGCCACCACCATCAGCAACAACGCGGCCACCATCACCACACCTCCCGCCACGACAACCGCCGCATCCCGGATGCCTCCAGGGCGACGTGCACCTCGACTACACGCAGCGCTCCACGACCGGTGCGCGCCTCGACGCGCACAACCACCACACCGTTGCCGTCCACACCAGGGTCGCCATCCCGATCGGCGGGGTCATCAGCCACCCACGCCGACACGGCGGCATCCTCCTGCTCCACGGTCGCGACCAACCGCCATCTGGGCGTATCGGCTCCCATGGGGAATCGGGTGGCCAGGCTCCGGTTGAGCTCCGCCGTGCGCGCCTGGCGACGGTCATCCGTCGTCACGACCCCGACGGTGAGGCTTCCCGGCACATCGTCCCACAGCTGGCGGGCCTCCAGCACGGCCACCACGCGCTCCGCAGTGCCGTCAGCCAGATAGCCGAGTTGCACGGTCCGGCGATAGGTGCCGGCGATGTGCCGCTCCGTCTGACTCGCCAACGCCAGCCCCCCGGCCACCGACGTCGCCAGCATCCCGAGCGCCATCACCAGCACCATCATGACTGGCTCCCGATGTTGCGCGGAGAGACATCGGCGGCTGCGCGAAACGTGTCCCGTCCCACCGTCAGCCTCAGTTCCACGCGCACGCGGCGCACTCGCAGCAGATCTGCGTCGAAGAGCGTCTCGCCGCTTCCCAGCCACGGACCGTCGCCGAAAACGGCCACCGGCAGTTCACCGTCGGCATCGAAGTAACGCACGATCAGCGCGTCGACGCCGTCGATCAGCGGCTGATGTGGCGCATCGCCATCAAAATACCGCAGCTGCCGTGACGCGGAGTCGTGGACGTAGCCTCGCACCAACAGTTCGGCAACCACCGCGCCGGCGTCGATGGGAGCACCCGCCGTCGCCAGCGGCCGCACGGTCAGCAGCGGTCCACTCACCCGCTCGGCCGACCACAGGGACAACCCACCAGCCGCGTCAAACACGCCGAGTGTCGTGCCCGCAGAGAATCCGCACGCGGGCATCGCCGCGGCACAGTGCACCGCCGCGTGCACGGCGAGCGAGGACGATGACGCGTGGATCGGACCACTGGTCGTCGTCTGCGCGAGCGTGTCCGGCACGGCGACCACCGTAAACGCGTTGGTGCGGGCGACGGTCGGCGCGTCCCCGCTGCGACCGAGGCGTCTCGCCCACACCGCCGGGAAACGCTGCGACAGCGCGCCGGTGACAGGACCGCGGTCCACGCCGGCGCCGGCGATGCGGAGGTCGCGCGTCATCAGGTCCAGCGCGACACGGGCGCGCTGCTGCAGGTCGAAGCGGTCCGTCTGCCGCTGCGCCAGCCCGGTCGTCTGCACCACCAGTGTCACCAGCGCGGCGATGATCAGCAGGCCGAGGGTCATGGACATGAGCACCTCGACCATCGAGTGGCCGCTTGTGCGATGCGTCACGGCGCCTCCCGTGTCGTCACGCTCTGCAGGAGGATCGGAACGCGCAGCCGCGCGCCGGTGATGGACACGCGGACGTGCCAGAGCAGGGGCTCTGCGGTGTCCCGGTCGGCACGCAGGTGAACGTCGAATCGTCCGTCGACGCGTTGATGCATGTCGGGCACAGGCGTCGACGAGGATCGCCAGGACTCCAGATGGGTCATCGCCAGCCACGTCGCCGTCGTCTCCGCATCGCTCTCGCTGACGGCACGCGCGCTGGCCACCAGGAGGCCCGCAGCGGCAGCCAGCGCAAGCGACGCCACCGCTGTCGCAATCAACACCTCGACCAGCGCGTATCCGTTGTCCGCGTGTCTGCCCACGGCGAACGGTGCTGCAACACCGGGGCCAACCAGGAGCCCGGTATTCCGGCCCTTCCCCGCGCGGCACCCGGCAGATTCCGCCAACCAGGCTCATACAAACCTGGCAGCGATTACCAATTTCCCGATGCCGATGACCGATTACCCGATGGCAGCTTTCAGATGATCAAGAGTCCCAGATACCAGTCGAGGATGGCCCGGCCGAAGAGGGACGCGACGAAGGCGGCGATGGCGAGAAATACGCCGAACGGCAGTTTGGTCTGCATCGAGCCTCGACCGCTGGCGGTGACAAGGATCCCGATCACGGCACCGGCGAACGTGGAGAGCAGGAGGACGAGGAAGATCTGCGCCCAGCCGAGGAACGCGCCAATCATCGCGAGCATCTTCACGTCACCCAGGCCCATCGCATCAGTGCCGGTCGCGCGATGCCACCCCCATCGAATCGCGAGCAGCAGACCGGCGCCAAGCGCCGCGCCGAGCGCGGCCTCCACAACGCCCGGGGGCGTGAACAACGACAGCGCCAGACCGATGCCCAGGCCCCCGAACGTCAACGCATTCGGGAGCCGGAACGTCTCAAGATCCGTCACCGCCAGCGCGACCAGCAGGGCGGTGAAGACGAGGCGTGATGCCAGGGCGATTCCAGGCACCGGCTCCATCAGCGCCTGCACCACGAACAGCAGCGCGGTCACCGCTTCCACCAATGGATACCGCATGCTGATGGGGGCTGCGCACTGTCGACACTTCCCTCGCAGCAGCAGGTAGCTCAGTACGGGAATGTTGTCGCGCCACTGGATGAGCCGTCCACACGAGGGGCACGTGGACGCCGGAGTCATGAGGGACCCGCCCCTGGGCAGCCGGGCAATGCAGACATTCAGGAAGCTGCCGATCATCAGGCCGAACACGCCGGCGATCACGATCTCGGGTGGCGTCACGACGGCCCCAGTTCCCGCAGGCGCCGCTGCGCAAGGTCGCGAATCCACGGTTCCTCGGACTGCGCCAGCGACTCCAGCAGTGTGCGCGCCGCCTGCCTGTCGCCGCCCTCAACGAACATCTGCGCGGCAAGTGGCGTCAACCAGAGGGGCGCGCCCGGAATGGCGGCGGCACGTTCGAACTCCCGCGCGGCGGCCTGACGATCGTCGCGATGCCAGTAGTGGAGAAAGCCCAGGTATTGCGCGTACCGCCACGCGTCCGGCTCGGCGCGCAGCCCCTTCTCAAGCAGCGCCACTGCCTCCTCAAACTGCCCGGGACCGTTGGGCAGCGGCTCGGCGAGAAACAGTGCGCCGAAGACATACGCCGTCGTGAAGTGCGGATCGAGGCTCGTCGTGATGTCCACCAGCGGCGCCAGCAATTCGTAGCGCCCCGCATAGCGGAGCAGTTTGCGATCGCGGCCGTAGTGCTGCACGGCACGAATCCAGTAGACGTCCGCGAGCACCGCGTCAAATCCCAGGGCGAGCCGGCCAATCGTGTCACCCGACGTCAGATACAACTCGCGGGTCTCCGCATCCGATCGCGGATATCGTCGGTCGCGGGCGTCCAGCACGGTGCCGGCCACGAGGACCACTGCGGACACCACAAGCACCACGAGCAGACGCCGCAGCGCGCTCACGTGAACTCCCGCCGCGAGAAGACACCCACGGCCGCGCCGACGAGCGCGGCGGAATACGTCACGGCGTACGCGATCGTAAGGCCCACATACCCCCAGGCGACCGGAGGACGGCCGTTCACGATCTCCGCCTTGATGTCGAACGTCGAAAACGCCGGCACGATCGCCCCAATCGTCTGCACCAGCCAGACGACCGCGGGAGCACTCGTGACGGCCGTGAATCCGCGCAGGTCGTCACTCAGCAGCCCCACCACCCACACGCCCAACGTCAACACCGCAGACATCACGCCGCTCGAGGAAAACGTCGACACCAGCAGGGCAACGGCCGTCATCAACCACAACTCGGCGGCGATCAGGACCAGTGCTTTGAGCAACGCGGGGTCCACGGCGGGCACCCCCCAGCCCTTCACGACCGACTCCGGACTCGTCATCTGGAACCATCCCAGCACGAGAAACAGCGCCACCGACATGAAGGTCACATTGACCATGAGTGTGCCGACCAGCCCGAAGTACTTGCCGACGATGAACTCCCAGCGATGCAGGGGCTTGGCCAGCAGGCTGTAGATGCTGCGCCGTTCAATCTCGCGTGCGACCAGCCCCACGCCGATAAACACCGCCATCAGCACACCCGACAACTCGACGATCGCCAGCCCCAGGTTCTTGATGATCCGGACGTCCTGCCCCGCCGTGATCTGCCCGATCAGCACCGATGCCACCACCAGCACGATGGCGAACCCGCCGATCGCAAACAGCACGCGATCCCGCACGCTCTCCTTGAACACGTGCCACGCGACCAGGCGCACACGGGTCATGACACGCGCTCCACAAACACGTCTTCCAGGGTGGCGCGCAGCGGCGTGACTGCCTCCAGCGTGGCGCCACGCGCGGCAAGGTCGGCGACGACGGGCTCGGGACGCTGATCGGCGCCCAGTTCGAATGTGTAGCGGCCGTGCGTAATCCGCACGGCACGCCTCGTCTGTGGCTGCAGCGCGGCGACGGCCGCCGGCGTCAGCTGAGACGCCGTGATTTCCCATCCCCGGGTCTGCCCGCTTGTCAGATCGCTTGTGGTGCCGGCCGCCACGATCCGGCCACGGCTCAGGATGGCGACGCGACTGCACAACATCTCCGCGTCGGAGAGGATGTGGGAGCTGAACAACACGGTCCGCCCCGCATCGCGCAATTCGAGAATCAGTTCCCGGACCTCGCGACGACCGATGGGATCGAGCCCGGACATCGGCTCATCGAGGATGACAAGCGCCGGGTCGTTCACAATGGCCTGTGCCAGCCCGAGGCGCTGCACCATGCCCTTGGAGTACTGCCGGACGGCCCGTGTGCGGGCATCCCCGAGCCCGACGCGGTCGAGGGTCTGCCGCACGCGGGTGGTCAGGTCGGCCCCGCGCAGGCCGCAGACGCCGGCGAAGTACGCGAGCAACTCCTCCCCCGTGAGGTGATCGTAGAACGTCGGATGTTCCGGGAGAAATCCCAACGCCGCCCGCGCGCGCGGGTCATGCGGCGCGTATCCGAACACCGACACACGTCCGGATGTCGGCCAGAGCAGGCCGGTGATCAACTTCAGGGTCGTGGACTTGCCGGCGCCGTTCGGCCCCAGCAACCCGAAGACTTCGCCGCGCGAGAGGTCCAGCGACAGCCCGTCAACCGCGCGATGCCGGCCGCGCCGGAGGAACCCGGTGGAAAATTCCTTGGTGAGTTCCTCGAGTGCCAGGACCACGCAGTGTTATTGGGTGTCGGGCTTGGCCAGCAGGTGCTGGATCAGCACTTCGAGCCACTGGGGCTGAAGGTTGCCGAGCACCTTCACGCCGTTGATGAAGTAGGTCGGCGTCTGGCCGATGTTCAACGCGACGCCGTCGGACACGTCCTGGCGAACGCTGTTGAGCATCGAGGCGTAGCGCTCCGTGAAATTCGAGAGCCCCGTCACCGTGGTGTAGCCCGCCCGGACGCTCTCGGTCGTCAGCGTCCCCTGATTGTCGAAGAGCCACTGTTCCATCTCGTCGGCCTTGCCGGCTTCACGCGCGAGGCGGAGCGCGACTGACGATTCACAGGCGGCGTAGTGATTCATGTTCGGCGTGGCAAAGTTGCATTCGCCTTCCAGCGGAAAATCCTTGATCACGTATTTGATCGCGCCGGGGTGGGACTGCGCGTACTTGGCGAGTACGGGCTTGTACCACGTGAACCCCTCGCGGCAGGACGGACACTGGAAGTCATTCCACTTGACGATGACGACCTTGGCCCCGTCCGCCGGCACGCCAACGTCCACCTTCTCCTTCGCGTCATACTCCGCGAGCCACTGCTTCACCGCGTCCTCAGCGGGCGCGGCCTGCGCGGCCTGATTGGTCGGAGCCTCGCCGGCCTTCGGCAGGTTGTCTTTCGGGAACATGGCGATCGCCGTGCCGGCCCCGGCCAGGAAGATCACGGCCACGGTCAGCGCCACCGGGCTGCGGCCGAGTGTCTGCAAGTCAGTGCCGATCCGGCCGGGCAGGTCGCCGACCGACACGGACTGCGCCGTGCCAGACAGCAGGAAGATCGCCAGCACCGACGCATACGTGCCCATGCACAGGAGACAGGCGGTGCCCAGCACAAAAAACGACGCGTAGGCGAGATACAGAATGGACGCCAGCCCGATCGTGGACCAGGCAAACAGGTAAGCGCCAGCCGGACTCACCGGGGCGTGGGTCTTGGTGCCCGGCGTGGCCGGGGCGGTCACGCGCGCAAACCCGGCCAGCAACGCCGCGATGCCGAACCAGATCATGCCGAACAGCGCCGTGGAGATTCCGCGAAACGAACCGTACTCGCTCAAGTAGACCTGCGAGCAATTAAACGTCGCGTTGACGTCACAGAAACTGGTGTAGGACGGGTCCGTCAGCAGCCGGTGATGCACCAGCGCGGACGCGCCCGAAAACCCGAGACCGGCAATCGCAGCAACCAGGACCAGAAGGCGTGTGCGTGAGCTCATACCCCGGTTTTGTACCACATCTCTGGCGCGGGTTCCTGGTTCATCGGTTCATCGGTTCAGGGTGCTGGTTCCGGGTTCCCCTGAACCCAGCACCAGCACCGATGAACCATGAACCAGGCACCAGGAACCGGTGCCCCCCTACTGGATCGGCGTCGCGGGCGCGGCAAACGGCTCGGCCGGTGCCGCGGCGGCGTTGACCTGCCACACCGTGTTCGCGGCGTTGGTCGCGAACGAGCGGCCCCCCGTCGTGCCAAACGTCTGCGGCACGGCCGTCGCGTAATACGCTGTCTGCGTCGCGCTACCGTTGCAGTCGTTCGGTCCGGCAGCGGCACCAGCCGCGGCGGGCATGTCGAAGTCGTACCCGCTCTTCTGCGGCTGCGCCACGGTGCCCAGATCCGGCGAGATGAACCCGACCGTCGTGCCCGGTGCCGCCGTGCCCAGCACCACAAACGACGTGGCATAGCCGTTGTTCCCGCACGACGCGGAATACGCGACCTGCGACGAGTTGACGACCTTCATGGATGCCAGCGCCGACGTCTCGTTACCGGACATCCGGGCGCGCAACAGCCCTGGTACTGCGATCGCCGCGATGATGCTGATGATGGCAACAACGATCAGCAGTTCGATCAAGGTAAAGCCTTCGTCTCGTGTGGTTCTCATGTCGTGTTTTCCTTCGCCTCTGGCCGCGCGCGGCGCTCCGACATTGGAACTCCAGACAGCGCGACAACCTCCGGCACACTCCTAAGGCAACCCGTGTGCCAGATCGGCGATCCCCGCCATGCCCGCCTCGTAACTGCCCATTACACCAGCACTTGCGGCGGAAGGCCAACTCCCGGCGGCGCCCGTCGTGTGACCAATCGCGCCACTCCCACCACCACAATTGTCAGTACATCACGATTCGCGTCATGCCAGCTGGTTGATTAACTCAAACAACGGCAGATACATCGACACCACGACAATGCCGACAATGACGCCGAGCACCGCGATCATGACGGGTTCGAGCACCGTCACCAGACCGGCCACCGCGACGTCCACTTCATCTTCATAAAACTCGGCAATCTTTCCGAGCATGACATCCAGGGATCCGGTGGTCTCGCCGGCACCGATCATCTGCGACACCATCGGCGGAAACACACCCGTGGCCCGGAGCGGTGCCGCGATGGTCTCACCCCGTTCAATGCGCCCACGCGCCTGTTTCACGGCCGTCTCGACCACCGCGTTCCCGGACGTCTTCGCGGTGATATCGAGGCCGGCCAGGATGGGCACGCCGGAACTGATGAGCGTGCTGAGCGTGCGGCAGAAGCGTGCTACCGCCACCTTGCGCAGAATGGGCCCCATCAGCGGCATGCGCAACAGCACCGAGTCCACCCGCAGCCGTCCGGCCGGCGTCGCATAGTAGCGCCGGAACAGAAACAGACCGCCGATGGCGCCGAGCACCAGCAACGGCAGAATGCTGACGAAGACATCGCTGGCCTTGATGACCGCCCGGGTCATGAGCGGCAACTGGGCGCCGAGGCCATCAAACAACGTGGCGAATGTCGGGATGACCTTCCAGAGCAGGCCGGTCACAACCAGCCCGGCAATGCTCAACACGGCGGAGGGATAGATCATCGCCGATCTGACCTGCGCCTCGAGCTTCACCTGTTTTTCGATGTACGTGGACAGGCGCTTCAGGATGATGTCGAGAATGCCGCCTGCCTCGCCGGCGGCAATCATGTGCGTGAACAACGGATTGAAGGCGTGCGGCTGACGTTCCATCGCTTCCGCCAGCGCCGCGCCGGCTTCCACGTCACGCTGCACCTGCCTGATGGCCGACGCCAGGCGCTTGTCGGGTTCCTCCCTGCTCAACATCTCCAGGCACTGCACCAGCGGCAGCCCCGCGTCGATCATGACCGACAGCTGTCGCGTCATGACAGCCAGGTTCTTCGCAGGCACCTTCCGCTGCCGCTTCGGCGCGGCGACCGTCGTACTGCGACCGGCGGGCCGCACACCCGGACGCGACGTCTGCACCGCCGTCCTCATGCCACCACCCGGCCGCGTTCAAGCATGGTCTGCAATTCTTCCTTGTTCGACGTTGCAGCCATCGCGACCTCTCTGGTGATCTGTCGATTCTGCACGAGCCGCGCCAGCGACTGGTTCATCGTCTGCATGCCGTACTTCTCCTGTCCGGACTGCATCGTCGAGTAAATCTGGTGCACCTTGTCGTCGCGAATCAGATTGCGGATGGCGGGCGTGGCCACCAGCACTTCGAGCGCGGCCGCCCGCCCCTTGCCGCCGGCCTTGGGCAGCAGCGCCTGACAGACGATGCCTTCGAGTACCAGGGAGAGCTGGGTGCGGATCTGTGCCTGCTGGTGTGCGGGAAACGCGTCCACGATTCGCGTGACCGTTTGCGCGGCCGAATTGGTGTGGAGCGTGGCGAGTGTGAGATGGCCTGTCTCGGCCAGCTTCATGGCCGCTTCCATCGTCTCGAGGTCGCGCAACTCACCGACGAGCACGACGTCCGGATCCTCACGAAGCGCAGCCCGAAGGGCCTTGCCGAACGTCTGGGTGTCGGCGTGCAGTTCGCGCTGATTGACCAGCGCCTTCTTGTGCGGATGGATGTATTCGATCGGATCCTCGATCGTCAGAATGTGGGCGGGGCGTTGCTGGTTGACACGATCAATCATGGCGGCAAGCGTCGTGGATTTGCCGCTGCCTGTCGGTCCGGTCACCAGCACAAGGCCGCGCGGCCGATCGGCCAGCCGCGCGAGCACCGCCGGGAGGTTGAGTTCCTCGAGCGACCGGATGGTTTCCGGAATAAGGCGGAAGACCGCGCCGACCGCGCCCTTCTGCAGGAACACGTTGCAGCGAAAGCGTCCGACGCCTTGCAGACCGAAGGCCAGATCGGCCTCCCACGTCTCTTCAAACAGCTTCTTCTGCTGGTCGGTCAGCACGCTGTAGGCCAGCGACTGCGTGAGGTCCGCCGTCAGGGTGGGCGCGTCGAGACGCTGCAAATCACCGTCCACCCGGACCTGCGGGGGGCTGCCCACCGACAGATGCAGGTCGGATCCGCCAAGCGCGGCCGTCTGGGCGAGTAAATCGGGCAGCGTCATCACATCACCGTCTCTCTCACGACGTCGTCAAGCGAGGTCAGCCCCTCGCGCACCTTCTGCAGGCCCGTCTGCCGCAGCGTCACCATGCCCTCGGTCATCGCCTGACGGCGAAGCTCACTCACCGGCGCGCCTTCCAGAATCAGCGCGCGGATCGCTTCCGACGATGCCATCACCTCGAACAACCCGACACGTCCCCGATAGCCCGTGCCGCCGCAGCGATCGCAGCCCCGTCCGCGCCACGCCTGCACGTGGGCGACGTCCTCCGGGGCCATGCCGGCTTCAATGAGCACCTCCGGTGGCTGGATGTCCTCGGTCTTGCAATGATCACAAATGCGCCGCACAAGCCGCTGTGCGCACACGAGATTCACCGAACTGGCGACGAGAAACGCCTCGATGCCCATGTTGACCAGGCGGCTCACCGTGCTCGGGGCGTCGTTGGTATGCAGCGTCGAGAGCACGAGGTGCCCGGTGAGTGCGGCCTTCACCGCGATCGCCGCCGTCTCCTGGTCTCGAATTTCACCGACGAGGATGACGTTGGGGTCCTGCCGCAGAAAGGAGCGCAGCGCGGCGGCAAACGACAGCCCGATGCTGTCTTTCACCTGCACCTGATTGATGCCGGCGAGATTGAACTCCACGGGATCTTCGGCCGTGAGGATGTTCACGCCGGGCTGATTCAGCTGGGAGATGGCGGAGTACAACGTGTTGGTCTTGCCGCTGCCCGTCGGGCCGGTGACGAGCACCATGCCCCAGGGGCGCCGAATGGCGGCTTCGAACTGCTTCAGGGCGCGTGCCTCAAACCCCAGCCGCGTCATGTCGAGGCGCAGTTGGCCGCGGTCCAGCAGCCGCATGACGATCTTTTCGCCGAACAAGGTGGGCAGGCAGGAGACGCGGAAGTCGATCTCCCGCACCTGCCCGCGATCGTTGAACCGCGCCTTGATGCGGCCATCCTGCGGCAGCCGCTTTTCAGCGATGTCCATCTGCGCCATGATCTTGATGCGTGAGGTGATCGGGTCGCGGTACTTGAGCGGCGGCGCCATCACCCGATGCAGCACGCCGTCAATCCGGAAGCGGATGCGGAGTTCTTTTTCGTACGGCTCAAGATGAATGTCGCTGGCGCCGCGTTGAATCGCCGACAACATCAGCGCATTCACGAGGCGGATGACGGGCGCTTCACCGCTCTGCCGTTCCAGCGTCGAGGGGTCGATGGCGTCGGTCTCGGCCACCACCTCCAGCCCATCGTCGGCCCCCGTCCCCATGTCTTCGAGCGCCCGCGTGACCAGGTCGCCACTCGCCTCGCGGTCCGCGTCGGCCGCGCCCGTGCCGTAGTAGCGGGAGATGGCCTCACGGACCGCCGACTCCGAGGCCACGACCGGCTCGACATGCAGGCCCGTCATGAACTTGATGTCGTCCATGGCGAACACATTGGTCGGGTCGGTCATCGCCAGCGTCAGCGCCGTGGCAGACCGCCCGACCGCGATGACCTGGTACTTCACGGCCGTTTCGGCCGGGACGAGGCGCACCACCGTGGAGTCGAGCTCAAAGAGTCCCAGCGCGATGGCGGGTACGCCATACTGCCGGCTCAGCAGCGACGCAATGTCTTCGTCCTGCACGAACCCCAACTTGACGAGACTCGACCCCAGCCGGCCGCCATGCATGCGCTGATGCTCCAGCGCCTCCTGCAATTGGACCGGCGAGATGCGCTTCTCGCGCAGCAATAATTCGCCAAGACGAACGGCCATGCCCCCCCTCACAAGCTTGGCACGACCACAGCCGGGGTTACCAGCCGGCGCGCAATCCAATCCCGAAGCCGCGCTCCCCGGACGAGCGTCCCAGGGTCACGTGGGCATCGATCCACGTGCCCGGGCGCATCGCGACACTCGCGCCCGCCGCGCCCACTGTGGCGCGCGTGCCTTCGAGATTCCGCCGAGTACCGGCCCGAAGGACGATCCGCGACGAGACCTGGTGTTCCGCACCAGCCGCGAGCACTCGCTGAGGACCGGTCGGCAGATCGGCCGTGTCCAGATCAAGGTCTATAGCAAGGGTCAGGCCAGCCGCCGGGAGGATGGCGAGTCCGGCGCGGGAATGCCGCCGCAGTTCCCGAACGGCCCCGTCAGTCCCGGCAAATGATGGCGACCGGAGGTTCCGCATCGTGACCCCGAGGCGGAAGATCCGGGCGTCGTACATCGCCGATAAATCAAGGTCGAACGCCCCACTTCCATGACCATCGAGACGACGTCCAGCCTCAAGCGCCGTCCCGACCGTCGGAGCGTCTGTCGAGGCGGATGCGACGTGGCCGCGCACATATTTGAGGTTGCTGCCGATCACCACCCCTTCGATGACCGTTTGAAGCAGGGAGAGGCTGTAGTACTGCGTCGTGAACCGGTCGACCCTGCCGGAATTGACCAGGTTGACCTCATCCACCCGGGTATAACTGAGCCCAAGAGGCCATGTGCCCAAACTGGTAAACCGGGTAGAACGTTCCCAGGGACCAGCGACAGGAACGGCATCCCGATCACCACTTTGAAAGCGGACCCACTCCATGGTGGCCCCCGCCGGCTGGCCGGATGCCAGGCCGGCCGGGTTCCAGAACGCCCCAGAAGCATCGTCGGCGACCGCCACGAAGGCCCCGCCCATCCCGAGCGCCCGGCTGCCAAGCACCTCGAAGGGCTGTGCCGACGCCGAGGTGGCCACCAACAGGAGGGCACTCCACAGCACGAGGCGGGTCATGGTCTGCATTTGTTCGAGCCTATCAGGAACACTGAGGGGATTCGCCCCGTATCTGTTCGCGACGATACAATGGCGGGATTGCCGGAACCGCGCCGCACACGCGAGGGAGTCCCCGATGACCGAATCCACCATGACCGATCCGCATACTGCACCGACCACGCCCGACGGTCCTCTGCTTCCCGGACTGCTGGCCCGCGTCATGGGGGTGATCACCTCCCCGGGTGAGACGTTCGTGCACGTCGTCCGGACGCCCAAAGTGGCGGGCATGTTGTTTGTGATTTGCCTGGCGACCGCGTTGTCGCAGGGGTTGCCCCAGTTCACGGAGAGCGGCCGGGCCGCCGCGCTCGAAATGCAGGTGCAGCAGGCGGAACGGTGGACCGGGCAGCCGGTCACTGACGAGGCCTACGCTGCAATGGAGAAGCAGTCGCGGTTTGGCGCCTACCTGGCGCTGGTGGGCGCCTTCATCTTCGTGCCGTTTGTGTCGGTCATCATGACGGCGGTTTTCTGGGCGGTCTTCAACACCATCCTGGGCGGCACCGCCTCCTTCAAACATGTCATGGCCGTCCTCGTGCACTCGCAGGTGATCTCCACCTTGAGTGCCGTGGTGGCGGCGCCGATCATGTACGCCCGTGGCCAGGTCAGCGCCTCGGGAATCGCCAACCTCGGCGCCCTGGTTCCCCTCGACGAGACGTCGTTTCTCGCCAAGTTTTTCGGCATGATTGACCTGTTCGTGATCTGGTGGCTGGTCGTGCTCGCCATCGGTCTGGCCACCCTCTACAAACGCACCACCACCGGCGTCGCCACGGGCCTGCTGGCCACGTATGCCGTCATCGCTCTCGTCGCCGCTTACTTTCTTGCAGGATAGTTTCGAATGAACCGGAAAAAGCTCATCATCGGCCTCGTCATCGTCGTCGGACTTGCGGTCGCCATCTACGCCAATCTGAACTCCAACCGGTCCGCCGGGGTCGAAGTGGAGACGGAGAAGATCGCGCGGCACGATCTCGAGGCGATTGTGTCGGCAAGCGGCAAGATCCGGCCTCAGCGCTCGGTCAACGTCAGCGCCGAGACCATGGGCAAGGTGGTGGGCCTGGCGGTCAACGAGGGCGACGTCGTGAAACAGGGACAGTTCCTGCTGCAGATTGATCCCCGCAACCTGCAGACGCAGGTCAACAGCCGCGAAGCCAGCCTGGCGGCTGCGCGGTCGCAGCTGCTCGAGACGGAAACCAGCATTGAGAACGCCCGCACCAACCTGCGCCAGGCCGAAGACACACTCGCGCGTCAGCGTGAGCTCTTCAAGTCGGGCCTGACACCGCGCGAAACCCTGGACCGTGCGGAATCCGACGTCAAACTTCGTCAGGCGGACCTCGCCCGGCAGCTGCAGTCGCTCAAGACGCAGCAGACCCGCCTGAAGCAGGACGAAGCGGCGCTCGAAAATGCGCAGTTTGACCTGAGCAAGGTGCGCCTCGTCTCGCCGATCAACGGCATCGTGACCCGCCGGACATCGAGGAGGGAGAAACGGTCGTGGTCGGCACCATGAACAACGCG
>JAURFE010000080.1 GCA_030827135.1 Vicinamibacterales bacterium | reverse complement strand
GTTGTACCTCTCCCGCATGCAGCGCGAATACCAGCGCATGGCCACCTGCGAGAGCGCCTACTGGGCGCTGCAGTCCGCGATCGCCGGCGCCATGAAGGAGAGCGAGAACCTGCCGGCGGGTGCGGTACCGGTGCTGCGGCAGGCGATTCGTCTGGACAACGTCGGATTCCGGTACCGCGAGACCTGGGTGTTGCGCAACGCTACGCTCACGATCCCGGCCGGTGGCATCACGGCGATCATCGGTGCTTCCGGCTCGGGCAAGACAACGGTGTTGCGTGCGTTCCCGCTGGCATACCCGGCGGACACGCGGATCGTCACCGTCGAGACCGATTTCGAGTTGGGGTTGGTGTCGTTGGGTCGGCCGTGGACACAGGAGATGCAGGCGCGGATGCCGCATGGCTGCGATCCGGCCGAGGCTTTGGTCACCTTACGCAAACGCTATGAGGGGCGCGGGGTGCAGCTGGTCAAGGTAGGTGACAGCTACGGCTTTCGCACCGCCCCCA
>JAURFE010000079.1 GCA_030827135.1 Vicinamibacterales bacterium | reverse complement strand
GCATCGGGCAACGAGCAGGGCATTCTCTACACCCGGCTGTCGCGCAAGCATTCGGCGCTCGCTGATTTCAGCCTGCAGAGTTTTTGTTTCAGCTCGGAATTCTACCGGAACCTGTTCGCCACCGGCGCGCTGGCGGAAGGAATCGACGGTGCCCTGTGCGGCAGTTTTCACCAGAGCGCGGATACGGAAGAAATGCGGGTGTTGGACGCCGCCCTTGCACCCGTGCCGGAGTTGGCCCGGGTACTGGAAGCGGCACAGGCCGCGGCGCTGCTGGGCATCGACCAGCCCGCCGCCGGTTACTGGTTCCCGCGCTCCGGCTGGTTACACCCCGCAGCGGTGTGCCGCTCACTGGCGAGCCACCCGCGCATCCAGCTGATCGGCAGCACCCGCCCACGAACCGCGCCGGGGATGCTTGGCGCGGCGCGGCAGGTTAATTACCGTAGCGGCGGGCTTGAGTTTCATGAGGCTATTCTAGACAAGCCCCCAAAAATATCAATAAAAAC
>JAURFE010000078.1 GCA_030827135.1 Vicinamibacterales bacterium | reverse complement strand
CGACAAGGCCGACAGCATGACGGACAAGGTCCGCAAGATGCTGACGCACGCAGACAAGGCAGCCACCGACGAGGAACGCCGCACCTATCTCGAGAAGGCCGAGGGGTTGGCCGCGACACACAGCATCAACCTCGCGCTCATCCGGAAGAAGCAGGCCGACGCCGACGCGCTGACGTACAGCCTCGCCGGCCGCGATCAACTCGACGCGCTGCACCTGAAGGCCATGACGCCGGTCGAGTTGCCCGACGGGTCTCTCGACTACGCCGGGCCGCTGAAGGAGTACGAAGCAGCGGCGCAGAAGGTCGTGCGCACGGTTGCGGCGCAGGCAAAGCATCCGCTCGCGCAGCGGGCCACGCTCGACTCGCTGTCGTCGTACGCGCAGGCGCAGCGCGGGAAGCTCGCCAGCCTCGCGCGTGAGCAGTCGCAGAAGAACGCGCAGGCGCTCGCGATGAACCGCGCCGATTCCGTGCTGCGGGATGGCACGCTGACCGCCGACGAGCGAC
>JAURFE010000077.1 GCA_030827135.1 Vicinamibacterales bacterium | reverse complement strand
CGGCGCGGGTCCGTGAACACGATCAGCCCACTGCGCACCTTGACCAGCGCGTCACGGACCAACGCCGCGACCCGCGCCAGCCGACCGGACCCCCGGCGGCGGACCAGGGTTGGCGCAAGCAGGACGATGAGCAGCAGCACGGCCGGGGCCATGCTGGCGAGGAACAGGTGCTCGGACGTACGGCTGAAGAGGTCGCTGGTCGTGACTATCACCACGCCCAGCAGCGCCAGCGCGCCGACGCAGGCGCACGAGCTTTAATACCACCACCACCGTCGTCGTCCTCCTCGTGCTACGTCGTCACTCGCGCGCTACGACGTCCACCCACCGCGCGCGCGCCAACGTGACGCCCGACGCACGCCCGTTCGCGTTCCCCTCTGCGCCCGCGGCCCGCTGGTGCGGATGGCCGGGCCCCCGTACGTAGTGCGCGCGAAACACATCCATGTACGTGCGCGCGATACGACTAGGACACACACACGATGATGATGTACCCCTGGGTACAATCG
>JAURFE010000076.1 GCA_030827135.1 Vicinamibacterales bacterium | reverse complement strand
GCTCCAGCAAGTGATGAAGATGTAACTCTAGTTCTTGGCGTTAATGATTCTGCCTATGATCCAGCAAAGCATCAGATCATCTCTAACGCCTCCTGCACCACCAACTGCCTTGCCCCAATGGCTAAGGTGCTACACGATAACTTTGGAATTGTTAGAGGCTTTATGACAACTGTTCATGCCTATACCAATGATCAGGTAATCCTAGATTTCCCTCATAAGGATCTACGCCGGGCAAGAGCTGCTGCAACAAATATCATTCCAACTTCTACTGGAGCGGCGAAAGCAATTGGCCTTGTCCTTCCAGAGCTAAAGGGAAAGCTTGATGGCTATGCCCTACGAGTGCCAGTACCAACAGGATCAATAACTGATCTAACAGTTGAGCTCTCTCGCGAGGTGAGCGCAGCTGAAATTAATGAGGCAATGAAGAAAGCCGCAGCAGGCCCTCTCAAGGGAATCCTTTATTACACCGAAGATCCAATTGTCTCTAGCGATATCGTCACCGA
>JAURFE010000075.1 GCA_030827135.1 Vicinamibacterales bacterium | reverse complement strand
TTTCCTCGACGTCGGTGGCTCCATCGGGGCCAAGGGCGATGGACACCCCTAATTCCTCGAATGCTGGGATTTCGTCGGTTGCGGCTTTGGCGACTCGGCTAAAGATTTTGGTGATGGTGTCAGCTTCGATGCCGAGGTCGCCGCTATAGCTGACCCATTGGCTGGCTTGCAACAGGGTGAGGTCGGTTTTATTGCGAAAGTCATCGACCGATAGTGCGAGATCTTGAAAATCGCCGATGGCTTTGAGTGCGAAGCCTCCGATGGCTGCACCGGCTCCAAGGGCCATGGTTCCGGCGTTGGCTTTGATGGCGTCGAAAGCGACTCCTGAGCCGGCCTTGAGTTTGCCCATGGCACCTTCGGCTTCGCCGACTTTGCCCTTGAATGTTTCGAAAGCACCTCGAGCATCCTTGAGGCCCTTATCAACAAATTCGGTGATGATGGGGATGTTGATTGCCATTAGCCGCTCCGGTAGGTATTCGCTAGGTCTTTGTTCATGATGCGTT
>JAURFE010000074.1 GCA_030827135.1 Vicinamibacterales bacterium | reverse complement strand
CAGAACTACGCCGATTTCTGCCAGGTAACGAATTTCACTGACGTTATCGATGGCCGAAAGACCCGATGGCCCGGCGATTACGCCAGCCACCAGGAAGCCAGGCACGGAGCCCAGCCGCGCCAGTTGGAACAACGGCACCACGACGACCGCGGCGAGCGGGCCGAGCACGGTCACGACGGCGGCACGGGCCACGGGGGTCGGCCGCGACCGCTGGTCCAGCGACGCCGCGGCGGCGACGCCGACACCGGTAGGGGAGGTGCTCGTCGTCGTCGACACGTCGGGGAGCATGGCCGGCGCCCCGCTCGCCGCGGCGGCGTCGCTCAGTCGCCGGTGTCACCCGGGTCATCAGCACCGTCGGCCGGTGCAGGTCCGTCGGCTCCGTCGTCAGGGGCGTTGACCCCGTCCACCGCTCCGTCACCGTCGGGTCCGTCGTCCTCCCCGGACAGCACACGGGCGACCGCGGCGACCTTGGTCTCGTCGTCCAGGTTCATGACCCGGACACCGGTGG
>JAURFE010000073.1 GCA_030827135.1 Vicinamibacterales bacterium | reverse complement strand
CCTCGCGAGCTCGTATTGCGCGCGTGACACATTTTTGGCGACACGCCAGACGCGCCCCGCGCGCGCGCCACATCGCGCCGCGGATCGTCGAAGCGACGTCTCGACGCCGCCGCGGCGACGCGCGAACGACGCGTCGCGCGTCTTCGATCACCGCGCCGCGACGCGCGCGATGCTCGCCGCGGCGCGACCGAACGCGATCGCGCGATGCGCGCGCGCCGAGGCGCGAGGACCGGGACGCGACGCGTCGACGCGCGCGCGCGACGCGCGGCGTCGGTCGCGCGACGATTCGGCGAACGAACGAACGACGAGGAATGGCGCGAGAGCGCGACGCGCGATGCGAGGGCGCGCGCGAGGCGAGCGCGCGACGACGACGGCGATCGCGGACGTCGTCGACGCGGTGCGCGACGGGCGAGGCGAGGCGCGCGGCGCGCGCGCGGGGAATGAATGAATGAATGGATTCGGCGTAACGGTCGAACGAAGACTGACGACGGCGAGACGACGCGCGCGCA
>JAURFE010000007.1 GCA_030827135.1 Vicinamibacterales bacterium | reverse complement strand
CGGCGCCGAAGATGCCGGGGCCGGTCGAGTACAGACGCGGGCCGATCAACTGCCCGGTCTCCATCAAGTCCTGATACGTCAGTGCGTCCTCCGACGACGTCTGCGGATCGCGCTGCGTCGTCACGCCGTACGCCAGTTGCGCCAGAAACTGCGACACCTGGGAGCGGTGCACACCCCACGCCACCCAGGTGTGCGCGTGGATGTCCACAAGGCCAGGCATGATTGTCTTCCCTCGAAGGTCGCGCACCGTCGCACCGGCCGGAATGGTCACTCTTCCTGACGGCCCGATTGCCGTGATGCGGTTATTGGTAATCACCACGTCGCCGCGTGGAATCACCTCATCACCTTTCATCGTGATGAGTCGCGCGTTCCGCAATGCAATCACGCCTGTGGGCTTGTCCTTGTCGACCACGATCTCCACATCCACACGGTGCGGCTCGTACTCGTACGTAGGAGGCTTCGGTGTGGATGGAGTGGGTTGGGCAGGCTGAGTGGGTTGTGCCGGTGGCGTCGCGGCGGTACGTTCGGCTTCGGCGTCAGCGGTGGCTCGGTTGGCGGCGTCCACCTCAGACGCCAGTGCCAGGTCGTGCAGGAAGAAGCTGCGCCCCATCGAATAAAACGCGGCGCGGCTGTCGTCGGTCCATCCGACAAAATCGCCGCCGATCTTCGTGAGGCGCCACGTCGGCACTGAGGACGGCGTACCGGCAGACACCGTCGGCACCGTGCCGCCAATCGGGGGCACCGTCACCATGTAGACATTGCGGTTGGCTCGCACCAGCGCGCGTTTGCCATCCGGGGACAACACCACTTCGTCCGGGGTACCACCGCCCCCACCCGGCGCCGATGGCGCAGTAACTTTCACGACAGGCTTGAAGTCCGTGCCGTCGAACCGCACGGACAACAGGCCCTCGGCGCCGCCCCACACGTAGATGCGGTCCGGATCGGGTCCGATGTGCGGCGCGTTCCGCCCCTGTTGCGTGGCGCCGCTGGCCACCCATGCGATTTGCGTGGGTGCACCACCGGCCGCCGGCAACCAGACGTATTCAAGCTCGGCAGATCCCCCATGATTCCCGAAGTCCTCGAGCGTGCGCAGCCGATGCATCTTCGATCCACGCACGGCAATAAGCCGTGTGCCGTCGCGTGAGTAGGTGACCTTGTCGAAGAACGCGGAGACCGGCGTCAGGCGCTGCGGCTGCCCCGTGCCATCCGCGCGCAGTCGGTAAATATCACCGCCGGTGTCGTCATTCCAGGTGACGTACGCGATGTACTGGCCATCGGGCGACCACACAGGGGCATGTTCCACATCCGCGCCCGTCGTCATGCGTCGCGCATTCCGAATCATCGGATACACGGGCTGCACCGGCTCGGAAACCGCTGCGGCGGCGGCACCGGCGGCCGGTGTCGCCGGCTTCTCCTTGCGAGTGCCGCGTCCCTGCGGCAGGTCGGCGATATACAGGCGATCCAGCGCCGTGAACACGACGCGCTGCCCGTCGGGAGACGGCCGGGCGCCGCGGATCTGCGACACCGTGAGCTTCTGGTCGTCGATGGGATAGTCGAACTTCACCAGCGGCCCAAGCTGTTGCTCCACCCTGGCGGTGAACGGAATCTCCGTGGCTTCACCAGACGGCACGGCCACGCGCCAGATCTTGCCGCCGTAACTTGTGATGACCGCCGACGAGTCAGGCGTGAACGCAGAAGCCGGATACGCGTCGCGATCGCGAGCCCCGCCGCCTTCGCTGTCGTCGCGCTGCACGTCCATCTTCAACCAGCGATCCTCGCCCGTCGCCAGGTCCAGCAACTTGAGCGCCTGCCTGGCGTCAAACCGCGTCGAGTACATCAGCCAGCGGCCATCCGGGCTGGCGGTCGGCCGGAAGGCACCCTCATGCTCGTGTGTGCGCGTATGAAGTCGCCCTGTCTCCCGATCCAGCAACGCGATCTGGTAGGGACCAACGATGCGCGCCGAGCTGCGATTCTGCGTGTGCGGGTCAAAGTCGGGGTCGGCTTCGTCGACGTGGCGTGTGGGAAATCCTGTCGGCACCAGGCCCCGGACGTTGACCCAGAGATAACGTGAATCCCGCGCGAACTCCGGCCCCTGCAGCGACGGTGCCGTCGGCGTCGGTGGACCGCCAGGAATGGCCACCGGCGCAAGGCCGGTCATCTGCACGCCTGACCCGCCACTCTGGTGATACATCCACAACTGCGCGCCCTTGGACGCGACGACGTAGTCGCCGTCAGGCGTCCAGACCGGCGACATGTAACTCTCGCGCTCCGTCGTTGTCACCGCCCGGGGTCTTGTGCCGTCGGCGTTGGCAATCCAGACGTTTTCGGAGCCGTTCCTGTCGCTGATGAAGGCGATACGGGAGCCATCCGGGGAAAACGCGGGCTGCATGTCGTAGCCCTGCCCGCTGGTGATGCGTGTGGCTTCCCCGCCAGTGACCGGCAACGTGTAGAGGTCACCCAGGAGCTCAAACACCAGTGTGCGGCCGTCTGGCGACAGGTCCAGGGAGAGCCAGGTGCCCTCGGACGTCGTGAACTCCATCGTGCGCGAGGTGATGAGCGGCAGGCCCTTGGTCCGGTTGGCCTCGGTGACCGCCTTGTCATTGTCCTGGCGGGACTGGGCCGCCGGCATCGGGACGAGCAGGGCAATCAACGCGAACGATACGAGCAGCGGACGGATCAGTCTGGGCAATCGGGACATAGGCACCTCAGGGGTCGCGAAATCCTACCCCGGATCAGCGGCGTCTGATCTACGCTACTGGCCGTGACGAGACACTCACCCGCCGAAATCCGGAAAGTCATCGCCGCATCGGCGGTAGGCACCATGATCGAGTGGTACGACTTCTACATCTTCGGAAGTCTGGCCACAATCATCGCCCCGCTGTTTTACCCCAGTGGCGATGACACCTGGGCACTGATTGCGTACCTCTCGACGTTTGCGGTGGGGTTCGTGGTTCGACCATTCGGCGCGCTGGTGTTCGGTCGCATCGGTGATCTGGTGGGTCGAAAGTACGCGTTCCTCGTCACGTTGATCATCATGGGCGCGGCCACGGCCCTCGTGGGCATCCTTCCCACCTACGCCACCATCGGCATCGCTGCTCCAATTGCGCTGCTGGTCATTCGCGTCCTGCAGGGCCTCGCGCTGGGCGGCGAGTACGGCGGCGCGGCGGTCTATGTCGCCGAACACGTGCCCGACAATCGCCGCGGATTCTACACAAGCTTCATCCAGATCACGGCCACGCTGGGGTTGTTTGTCTCCCTGGTCGTCATCCTTGTCGTGCAGAACGCGGTGGGCACGGAGGCCTTCCGGGAGTGGGGATGGCGCGTGCCCTTCCTGATCTCGATCGTGCTTGTGGGTATTTCGCTCTACATCCGTCTGCGGATGCAGGAGTCCCCGATCTTCACGCACATCAAGTCCACAGGCATGACGTCAGCGAAACCCCTGAAGGAGGCCTTCACTGAATGGCACAACCTGCGCCGCGTACTGATCTCGTTGTTTGGCGCCACCGCCGGACAGGGCGTCATCTGGTACACCGGACAGTTTTATGCGCTCTTCTACCTGCAGACCATTCTCAAGGTGCACCCCACGTCGGCGAACTACATCATCGCCACGGCGCTGTTATCGGGCATGCCGCTGTTCATTCTGATGGGAGCGCTGTCTGATCGCTGGGGGCGCAAGCGTCTCATGATGGCCGGGTGCCTTCTGGCGACCGTCTCCTATCTGCCGATCTATCAGGCGATGCAGTCTGCTGCGGGCTCCGGCGTCGTCACGGCGGTGTCCCAGCAGAATCCCATCACCGGGGCCATCAGTCTCACGCCATTGACGATGGTGGACGGTGCGCTGCAGCCGGCGAAGGAAGTGCTGACCTTCACCAGCATCGGCGCCCTTGCCGCAGAGCCGTCAGCCTGGATGCTGGTGGGCCTGGTGTTCATCCAGCTTGTATTTGTGGCGATGGTGTACGGCCCGATCGCGGCGTATCTGGTCGAGGCGTTCCCGGCAAAGATCCGATACACCGCGCTGTCGTTGCCGTATCACATCGGCAACGGCGTCTTCGGGGGCTTGTTGCCGCTCATTGGTCTCTACGTCATCTCCGCCACCGGCAACATCTACGCGGGGCTGTACTACCCCATCGGCGTGGCCGCGATCACGTGCGTCATCGGCTCGCTGCTGCTGGTGGAAACACACCAGCATCGGATTTGGGATGAAGTGGACCAGCGGGATTAGCGCGGCGTGCCGATCAGCAGCCGATTCTTCGGCGTGATGTCTGCCGGAATCATCTGCGTCCGCACGTCGTAGCCCTGCTCCTCAAGGCGAACAGCCCGCATGGTGTCGATGGCCAGAGCGAGATCCATCCACCCCCCGAGCGGACCAGGGTCGCACGTTTCCGCATCGTGACAACACGGCAGCACCGACACTCGAGCCCGCGCCGCAGCCGCACGCGCGAGGACCTGATCCGTCAGCGCACCACAGGCGTGGCACGACACAATGACATCGGTCGAACCCAGTGCCACATCCTCGATGGAAGCCGCGTGATATGCCACGCGACCTTCCAGGCGAGGCCAGTCTTCCAGGATCGCCGCATGGAGGGTCGCGGCCGATGCCGGCACCGCAGGGTCGGCCACGAGCGCCGACGGCGACGAGTCGTCGAGCAACAACATGAGATGGCCGACGAGACCGTGGCCCCCACCAAGATCCACGACCCGGCCACCGCGGAGATGGCGGCGCGTGCGGCGCGCCACCTCCCACGCTTCATACAGTTCCTTGCGGGGGAGACACCCGGCCCGGCAGACGGCGCGGGCGATGCCGTCGAAGAGTGAGTCCGTCGGAAAGCGACCGAGGTCATGCGCGGTCAGACGGTTCTTCGACGAGGGCGCAAACATCAGTCGCCGTCGCGTCCCGCGCCCTTGAATTGATCCTCATCATCAGCAAACAGGACGTTGAAGCTGGTAAGGGAACCGTAACTCGCAGTGATGTATCCCTGCAGCTTGATTTTGGCTTCGTCGGACAGGTCGGATGCATTCACCCGCTGCTCAAGTGTGCGCAGGCGATTGCGGAGCATCACGATCTTGTTGAAAAACGTCTCGATGGGCCCGGACTTCTCCTGCAACGCCGGGTTGCCTGGACGAAGCACGAGGTGGCCACCGCGCCACTTCTCCGCCGGTGTGACCGGCGTCAGTCCTGTTTCCTCGCGAATGATGCGTCGAAGCAGCAGCTCAAGATCGTCGGTCGAACCGGTGGACATGGGAGCAGAGATCCTTTCGCGATCGCTGACGAGGGGAAACGGCTGACGTGGCTCGCGTGTATCCGCGGCGCGGGTCGGTGCCGTGGACGGCTGCCGGCTGTCGAGGTTGATGCGTGGTCCACCACGGTAGTTGTGTTCGCTGCGGCAGTAGCCGCACACCACACGAATCGGGTGGCCCGCCGCGTCGGTCGCCATGACGGTGTGCAGGCGATCGGTCTTGCAGGCGCGGCAGACGTCTTCGATGGATTGTCCGGCCCGGTAGGTGCGCGCGACGGTCATAAAGGGTCGTCTGCAGCGTAACACGCGCGGTTTGACAGTGGCCCGGCACAGGCGCAGACTGAGAGCAGTTCAAGGAGGCTCCATGGCTCGCTCATTCATGGTGCTGCTCTCCGGCGTTCTGTTCGTGACAGCGTTCGCCGCGCGACACCCCGCTTCCGTCACCCTCTCCGCCACCTCACCGCAGACCATGGCCGACTATGTCGGCGCCGATACCTGCAAGGATTGTCACGGAGAAGTCTTCCAGGCCTGGTCGCGGACCAAACACGCCCGCGCCCTCATGAAGCTGCAGCCGGCCGACCGTATCGGCGGCAAGTGCATCGGTTGCCATGTGACAGGGCCGGCAGAGGCCATCCTGGCCGAAGGCGATACGCCGACGCACCCCAACGTGCAGTGCGAATCGTGCCACGGCCCTGGCAAACGGCACGTGGACGCCGCCCGGGGAGGTGACGCCAGCAACGCCCGCACGGCGGCGATCGCGGAGACGACCTGTACCCGGTGCCACAACGAGACCAGCCCCTACTACAAGCCGTTCTACTATCAGGCGATGGTGGGATTAGTACACCGATAGGGCACGTACTCGGGCGTCCACACACTCGCGTCCACCCGGCGTTCAACCTCTTCGTCTGTGAGCGAGGAGGCGGCGCCGACAGATGTTCGTTCCGGTCCTGTTTGAATTCCGAGAGGTCCACCGGATTCGGTGCACGGGGTTGAGGAATAGTTCGCATCGGCCGTTCTACAATCCACGACGGTGACCACGGAGAAGCGGCCCTTAAAGACCCTCGAACGCGTGCTGTCCAAAGCCGGCATCGGGTCACGCGTAGAGGCGCGGAGCTGGATCCATGCCGGGCGCGTCAAGGTGAACGGGCGTGTCGTGCAGAACCCGGACCAGTGGGTGGACATGGATCGCGACCGTGTCCGCTTTGACGACCAGCCCCTGCAGCAGCAGAAACGTGTATACCTGCTGCTCTACAAACCCAAGGGCTACCTGACCACCTACAAGGACCCGGAGGGGCGCCCGACGGTGTATGACCTGATCGCCGACGTCGGCACCTTTGTGTCTCCGGTGGGGCGGCTCGACCTGGACACGTCCGGGTTGCTGATCATGACCAACGACAACCAGTTTGCCGAACGTGTGACCAATCCTCAGTCGCACGTGCCGAAGACCTATCTCGTGAAAGCCTCAACGCTGCTCACAGACGCCCAGCTGGATCAGTTGCGCGATGGCATCGAGCTGACTGATGGGCCGACGCGCCCGGCCGGCATCACCCGCCTCCGCGATTCAGGGAAGTACACCCACTTTGAAATCACGTTGACCGAGGGGCGCAACCGTCAGGTGCGTCGGATGGTCGAAGCGCTCGATTCCCATGTCCTCAAACTTGTCCGCGTGAAGATCGGGGAGATCGCGATCGGCACCCTGCCGATTGGCACCTGGCGGGAATTGACCAGGGCTGAGATCGCGGGACTTGCCGGATGAAGGGAAAATTTGGCTGGGACGCAGGGATTCGAACCCCAATAAGCAGAGTCAGAGTCTGCTGTCCTACCGTTGAACGACGTCCCAGCACGGGTCGGGTCGCAACCGACGAACCCCTCTAAGTTAACAGGTCCGCGCCCGGCCCGGCAAGCCCGGAGCCCGGCGACGGGGTCAATCGAGGGCGAATGCGGCCGCCCGCTCGCCAATCATCACGCACGCCGCGTGGGTCTGGCTGTTGACGACGGTCGGCATGACCGAGGCGTCTGCGACCCGCAATCCATCGACGCCAAATACCCGTAATGTGGGATCAACGACCGCGTCTCGCCCCCGGCCCATCCGGCACGTGCCGCCGGGGTGGTAGATGGTAGATGCCGTGCGCCGAACAAACGCACGCACCTGCGCTGGAGAGACGTCCGTCTGGAGCGGGCTCTCTGCGGCACCACGCAGGCGTTCATAACCCTTCGTGTGCGCGATCGCCCTGGCCAGTCGAACGGCCTCGACTGCCACGTCCATGTCCCGGGCATCCGAAAAATACCCGGCGTGGATGGCAGGCGCCGCCAATGGGTCCGCCGAGCGCAGGCGCAGCCGGCCACGGCTGTGCGGCCGCGACAGCACCACAGAAAACGCAATCGCCGGATCTGGCGCGCTGAGGCCACGCCCCACGTAGAACTGGATGTCCGGCGCCCCGCGATTGATGCCGGAACTGGCGAACAACCCGGCCGACACCGACGAGCCAGGCAGCGTCGTGAGACCCGCCCACCGCAACCCGATCCGGGGGTGGTCATGCAGATTGCCCCCAACGCCCGGCAGGTCGAGTACGACGGGAATTCCGCGCTCGCGCAGGTGGTCCGCCGGGCCAACACCGGACAACATCAGGACCTTCGGCGAGTCGATCGCGCCCGCAGAGAGGATCACTTCCCTTGTGACCGAGACGCGCTCGACGACCGATTGGCGGAGGTACTCGACGCCCGTGACTCGCGTGCCGGTAAAGAGCAGACGCTTGACCTGGCTCCAGGGACGAACCGTGAGGTTGGGTCGATTCAGGATTGGTTTCAGAAAACCATCCGCCGCTGAATGCCGCCGGCCGTCTTTCAGATTCTTCTGGTAATACCCGGCGCCCTGTTCCTGCTGCGCGCCGTTGAAGTCCCAGCGCGGGTCGGCCGCAAACCCCAGCTCGCGTGCGCCCCCGAGGAACGCCTCATGGCCCGCGTGTGGATCGGTCGTGTCGGCGACCGACATCGGCCCGCCCACGCCGTGATAGTCAGACAGCCCGCGTGTGTTGTCCTCCGACTTCCGGAACCACGGCAACACTTCGCGGAAACTCCACGTCGGACCACAGCCGGTCGACCAGTCATCAAAATTGCGCTGGTGCCCGCGCACGTAGGCCGCCGCGCTGATCGCACTCGATCCGCCGTACGTTTTCCCCCTCGGCCACGGAACCGATCGCCCGCCAAGTCCCGGCTCAGGCTCTGTCGAGTACTTCCAGTCAACCTCCGACCCGACCAACGACGTCCATTGCCCAATCGCCGGGATTAGCGGGTGCATGTCAGGCCCGCCCGCCTCGAGCAACAACACCCGCGTCTGCGGATCCGCTGTCAGCCGATTCGCCACCACACACCCACTCGACCCGGCGCCAATGACGACGAAGTCGAACTCGTCATCAGCACGCAGCACACGAGGCGCGATCGCCGTTATGGCACCGAGCGCCAGGGTGGACTTGATAAAGGTACGACGTGACTTAGCGCGCATATCACACTGACCAATCGTGCTTCTTCTACCGACCCTCGAACCAGAACGGCGGACGCTTTGTCGTGCTGCCCACGTCGTTCAATGAACCGTCAAGCAGGCGGCCATTCAACATCACCATAGAGGTAACGGCGCAGTCCGAACCATCAGTCTGCATCGTCCAGATATTCCAGAGACCGTCGGGGCTGACGTCGACGTTCATCCATGTGCCTTCGTTGGTATCAAACTCGATGGGCGTTGTCGGCCCGACGGGCGCGTTGATATCCCACCTGGCAGCCGATGAACCGGCCTGGGAGGCGGCGAGCGGCAACGTCAGGACCGAGGCCAGACACACGTACAGTGCGACTCGGAGAGTTCTCATGCAGGGATCTGATATCAGAGAACGGGCTGTACTCGCGAGGGCTTCTGACGAGTTGTGCTCCACCACAAGGCCGCCGCCGATGCCAGCAGGACCAGAGCCGACCGGCCAAACCTGTTCGGGCCGGCGGTCACGTGGACCAGCACCAGAGTCAGAATCGACGCGATCCCTGCCAGGAGGACAGCACGACTCTGGATGGTTGCCGACTCCCGGATCGCCGAGATCGCCACGCCAACCAGCCCCGCGCTGGCCACGAGCAGCCAGACCCAGCCGAACACGATGGGCATGTCGGCCAGTGCCCCGGTCGTCATCCACATCACCATCCAGGCGAGTGCGACCAGTCCCGTCACTCTGGCGCGAGTGACACCAGGAGTCCAGATCGCGACCGTGATCAGCGCGACCAACAGCACGAGCGCCGGGCCCATCGTCGCAGGGTCCGGCATCCACAGCCCAAGAGCCGAACGCGTGAGGGACTCAATCGTCAGGAACCCGAACCCGGCGATGGTGAATCCCAGCGCCGGAGTGGTGCGGGCGAACGCAGGACGACCCGTTGTTCGATGCGCCCAGGCATCGAGCGCCGCCCCAACCGCCAGCAGAAACGCGGCGGGAGCCGCCGACGGCGTGCGCCACAACTCCATCGCGGTGAGTGTGACAAACCCGCCGAACGCGACACTCACCGACCCGGAGGCCAGCCAGTGGGTTCGGCGCTCCAGTGCGGTGGCGAGCACCGCGAACACCACAAGAAAGGCCCACGACGCAGGCGGCCGACCGGTGTCGGTCATCACCCAGAACAACAACACGCCGGCACCAAGAGCCACGGTGGTCGGCGACGCCATCACAGCGGCCGTGACCGCAATGACGACGGCCCACGCCAGAAGCGACCACGTCTGCGTGTCGCCGACGTTCCACATGTCGGTGGCCGCAGCGATGAACGCGCCCGCCAGCAGCGAGCCGGCAAACGCCAGCAACTCCGCCCGGCCACCGCGACCCGCCCGCGCGGACCACGCGGTTGCCGCATACGCAGCCAGCGTCAACACCGCTGTGCCGCCAACTTTGACTGCGTGGGAGAGCCCCTCCCAATTCCACGCGACCAGCAGGATCAGACCAAACCCCGCGACGAGCCACGCCAGCCACGCGAGCGTGGCGCCGCCGAACGCCGCCTGCTCATCCGGGTAACGGGCAAGGATGGCCTGCCGCTGGGCCGGCGTGATCAGGCCGTCTTCAGTCCAGCGTTCACTTTCCCGGGTCAACCATTCGTGCGCCATGGTCCAAGGCTACACCAGCGCCGCTGTCCCGATCTCGACTTCAAGGCCGCCAGTGACCGGGCGCTGGAAGGTCAGGTGAAGGTGGTAGCGATGGCACACCTCGTGGACAACGGCCAGACCAAGGCCGATGTCCCCGCGAAGGTCTGCGCCCCGTCCCTCGTCGCCGCGGAACCGGCGCACCGCATTCAACTTGCGTACTTCGGGATCCGTCAGGTTTTGACCGGTATCTGTCACCCGCAGCGAGAAACTCTCGCCCGTCCCTTTGCGCACCTCGGCGACGATACGCCCGCCGGACGGTTCGCGCTCGAGGGCCAGAGCCATCACGTTGCGCAGGGCCTGCGCGAGGAGCAGTGGATCACACTGCAGGATGACGCCCGGGTCCAGCCGGTGAAGATCGATCGTGACGTGGCGGGCGGCCGCGAGATGTTCGAACTCGCGTGCAACGGTCGTGACAACGCCACCAACATCGACCGGTGTCGCGGCCCGCGGCGCGGCATCGCGCAGTTGCGCACCGACGACAACGTTGCTGAGGCGCAGCGCCTCGGCGACGATCCGGGACGCGTCAGCCGACGTCAACGCGGACTGAAGCAACGCTTCGGTATCCGCCGTGATGTAGGACAGAAACCGGCGGGAGTCGGCATCACGATCGCGGAAGTCCGTGTGCAGGCGATTGATGTCGAGCCCGGCTTCGTTGAACGCAAACCCGAGCTGACTCAGCTCGTCGCGCCCACTGACGGCGGCCGGCTCCCGGTATTCAGTGCGCGCCGATGCCCGCATCTGGGCACCAATGCGGCGGACGCGCCGCTCGATCGGCCAGGCCACCAGCATGATCCCCGCAAACGCCACAAGCGTGAATCCTCCGAAGAGAAGGGCGCGCTGCTGGAACTGCCCGGCGGCAGGATGCATCCGGAACAGCAGAAAGGCACAGGGACCTTCCCACTGCGTAGCCAACGCGGTTTGTGTGCCCGTCCCGAGTGGGGTCGTGAACGATTCAGTGACGGTCAGGGCTCCCGCGCTCAACTGGGCCCGCATGGTGGCCGGAATGCGCGGAGCCGCCGTGCTCTGGCCAATCTGCTCGACGTCGTACGCGAAGAACTCCACCGGGCGCGGCGAGGCGTCCGGACGTGGCGCCAGCACATCGGCATCCGGGTCCGCGAGCAGTGCCGCGCTGGGTGCATCTTCCCGGGGCCCGGCCAGGAACCACTTCGGGTTTGCCTCACACCGCGCGCGAATGAGGTCGGTCTGAAAAGACGCCGCCATCCACTCGACGGCCAACGCCCGATCGCGGGCCCGCACGCGGTCGACGGACCACAACGCGAGTGCCGCTGCGGCCAGGGAGAGCAGAAAGGCGATAAACAGCAGGCGTCTCAGGAGCATCTGGCAGTCGGATACGTCCGGGGATTGGGTGGCGTTGCCTGCTATTCCTGGGTTCGCCAGAGATACCAGCAGGCGATCGACCGGTACGGCCGCCACACTTTTGCCGCCCGTTCCATTGTGCGGACCGAAGGCCGGCGTTTCATGGCCAGCACATGCTGAAAGCCTTTGACGATGCCCAGGTCGCCGGTGGGCAGGACGTCAGGCCGGTGGAGGCAAAACATCAGGAACATCTGAGCCGTCCATCGGCCAAACCCTTTGACCGCGACAATGACTTCAATGACTTCCTCATCGGTGAGTCCCTGCAGGGCGTGCAGATCGAGGCGTCCGTCCGCGACCCGCTCCGCAAGGTCCCGCAAGTACGCGGCTTTCTGTCCACTTAATCCGGCGGCCCGAAGCGCCGTGACCGGGACGCCCAGCAACGCGTCCGGCGACAACCGCGGCATCAACGCCACCACGCGCCCCCGGATGGTGTCGGCGGCCCTTGTCGACAACTGCTGGGAGATCACGGCCCGCACGAGGGCATCAAACGGGTCACGGCGACCAAAATCCGGCCGCACCCGCCCCGTTCGCCGGATCACTTCGGCCAGGCGCGGATCGGCTCTCATCAGGTACCGGCGTCCAACCTCGAAGACCTCGGCAGGGCTGGAAGTGCCCGGGGTTGCACGCGATTGCACACGGGAAAGTCGAGGAACCGGGGATCGAGTTGCAGCCATGGAGTATCCGGACCGATAGCAGCTTACCGCCTGGACGATGCGGAGAAGGAACTGGGGCGTCGCATCGGTGACCTGGCGCAGGTGACCACGTTGTCAGGCGCTGTTCGACAGGACACTCGCGGCGATGCGAGCCCCTTCTCGCAACCCGGAGTGGCAATTCGTCGAAGAAGGCCCTATCTGGCGGGGACGCCGTTCGCTGCGGTGGTAAGGCGCGCGACGACGCGTGCCTTCCCCACCAGTTCGAGTACCTCGAAGAGTCCAGGACTGACGGCCTGCCCTGTCACGGCGACGCGTGTGCCGTGAATCAGCACACCAGCCTTGATGCCTCGCGCGTCAGCAACTGATCGCAGTGCGGCCTCGGTCGCAGCCGGCTCGAGGTCCGGCAACTCCGCCACCACCGCCGCCCACGCACGCAAATGCTCACGCACGTCCGGTCCAGACAGATGTTTGGCCACGGCGGCCTCGTCGTACACCACCTCATCGAGCAGGAACGCGCGCAGGGGTTCAATCACGTCAGCGAGTTTGCGTGCCCGTGGCTTCAACAGGTCGAGGACGCAACTGACCCAGCCGAACTCGGTGTTCAGCAATGTGTCGCGCCACAGGCCTGCCAGACGAAGGTCCCTCTGCAGTCGATGCAATACGTCGTCATTGGACAACCTGACGATGTGCTGCTGATTGAACCAGTCGAGCTTGTCCACGTTGAACACGGCGTTGCCGCCGCTGATGCCGTCGAGCGTGAAACGCTCGATCAGTTCGTCGCGACTGTAGAGCTCCTGGTTGCCTCCAGGGGACCAGCCGAGCAACGCGAGGAAATTGATCATCGCTTCGGGCAGATAGCCCTGCGTTTCGTATTCGCCCACCGACGTCGCGCCGTGCCGCTTGCTCAGCCGCTTCTTGTCAGGGCCGAGAATCAGCGGAACGTGCGCGAACTCAGGGACCGGGGCTCCCAGTGCTTCATACAACAGCACCTGCTTCGGCGTGTTGGAGATATGGTCGTCGCCGCGGACCACCTGTGTAATCTCCATCTCCACGTCGTCGACCACAACCGAGAGGTGGTAGGTCGGGAACCCATCCGAGCGGATGATCACGAAGTCGTCAATGTGTTCACGCGCAAACTCAATGTGCCCGCGAACGAGATCGGTAAACGACGTGGTGCCTGGCGGGACGAGGAACCGAACGGCCCTGGGTGTGGCGGCGGCTTCCCGCGCGGCAATGTCCTCAGCCGACAGCGCCGTGCAGGCGCGGTCATAACTCCACGCGGTTCCAGCGGCCTCTGCCGCATCGCGTTTGGCCTTGAGGTCTTCAGGTGTGCAGTAACAGAAGTACGCGTGGCCCGACGCCACAAGTCGATCCGCGGCTGCGCGGTATTTGTCGAGCCGTTCTGTCTGGAAATACGGCGCGTGCGGACCGCCGACACCGGGGCCTTCGTCCCACGTCAGCCCCAGCCACGTCAAGCTGCTCAGAATGCCGCTGACCATGTCGTCCGAGGAGCGGGCGACGTCGGTGTCTTCGATGCGAAGGATGAACGTGCCACCATGCCGGCGTGCGTACAGCCAGTTGAACAACGCCGTCCTCGCCCCGCCCACGTGCAGGTACCCGGTTGGCGACGGCGCAAATCTCACACGAGGCGGCATCGGGTGATCTTACCCAACCTCACCCAACCCGCGTCACGGCGCGCTCAACTTCAGCGGGCCCTGCATGCGAGACACGTATGTAGGGCGCACTGGGATGTAGTGCGCCATGCTGGCGGCCCCTACAGCAGCCCCCGCTCGCGCCCAAAAGCGCCAAGGCGTGCCCGAAGCATGTCGCGCACCTCGCGGAAGCGCTCCAGCGCCTTGTCGGGTGGCGCGCCGGCGGGGTCGGGGTGCGGCCAGTGGAGTCGCTCGACCCGGCCTGGATAGACGGGGCATACCTCTTCGGCGCACAGCGTGATCACGAGGTCGATCGAATCGGACGGAATATCGTCAACGAGTGTGGACGCGTGTCCGGTGGCGTCAATGCCGAGCTCCGCCAGCACCGCGATGGCATTCGGGTTGACCCGTGTTGGTGCGCTTCCGGCGCTCTGGACGGTGGCACGATCGCCAAAGAGGTGGCGTGCCAGTCCCTCAGCCATCTGGCTGCGGGCCGAGTTTGCCACGCAGAGGAACAAGAGCCGCAATGGAGCG
The DNA here is from genome assembly GCA_030827135.1 of Vicinamibacterales bacterium. Lineage (GTDB taxonomy): Bacteria > Acidobacteriota > Vicinamibacteria > Vicinamibacterales > SCN-69-37 > SYFT01. The sequence goes on along the minus strand of JAURFE010000007.1, from coordinate 98,606 downwards.
GGCATCAGGCGTCGGCGTGGGTCGGTTTTGTCGCCCGCACGAAGGCGCTGCCAAACGCGCCATCCACGTATGGGGCGATGGCGTCCGCATCGAGGCCGGCGTCCGCCAGGAATGTGCGGGCATCGGCTGCCCGGTACTCGCGGACCATTTCGATGGTGACGTCGGTGAATCCTGCCGCCTGCAACTTCGCGCGGAAATCGGCCTCGTGCAGGGCGCCGGCGACACAGCCGATCCAGAGCTCGACGTTGCGCCGGATCTCTGCAGGGATGTCCCGGCGGCGGGAGACCACATCGGACACGGCAAACCGCCCACCGGGCTTCAGCACGCGGAACGCCTCGGCAAGCACGCGGTCCTTGTCGGCGGAAAGATTGATGACGCAGTTCGAGATGATGACGTCCACGCTGTTGTCGGGAAGCGGAATCGCTTCGATGTGGCCCTGGAGGAACTCGACATTGGTTGCGCCGGCCTTGCGCGCATTTTCACGCGCCAGCGACAACATCTGGTCCGTCATGTCGAGCCCATAGACCTTGCCGGTCGGGCCCACACGTTTCGCTGACAACAGCACGTCGATGCCGCCACCCGACCCGAGGTCGAGCACGGTTTCGCCGGCGTTCAGTGTGGCCAGCGCTGTGGGATTGCCGCAGCCCAGCGATGCAAGCACGGCCTGTTCGGGGAGCCCATCCGTCTGCAGCGCGTCGTACAAATCGCTGCTGATGGGGTCGCCACAGCCGCATTCGCCGGGGCCGCAGGTCGCCGATCCGCCCCTGGCGACGTTCTCGGCCAGGGATCCATAACGTTTCTTGACGGTGAGGGTGAGGTTTTCCATATACGTTGAAGCGAATATAGCGCCGCGTGATATATTCGTCAAGCCATATATGAAGACTGCCTCCCTGGACGCGCTGGAACTCTTGTTCAAGGCCCTGGCCGACGACACCCGGTTGCGGATCCTCGCGCTGCTCGCGGCTGGTGAAGTGTGTGTGTGCAACATTCACGGCGCACTCGACCTGCCCCAGCCGACGGTGTCGCGACACCTGGCCTATCTCCGCAGGTCAGGCCTCGTGTCGGCCAGACGCGACGGCCTCTGGATGCATTACCGGCTCGCCCTGCCGGCCGCCCCCGCACTGGCTGCGGTCCTCAAGGCCTCCCTCGAAGCCGTCAACGCGGCCTCGTCATCAACCTCCGATCGGCGCAAATTGAGTGATCTGGTCTCCATTCCGCTCAAGACACTGAACGCGGCCGCTGCTAACTGCTGCCGGACGTAGTACGCTATCGTTGTTCGTTCGCCGTGCGGGGTGAGGTGGCTGAGTGGCCGAAAGCGGCGGTTTGCTAAACCGTTGTACGGGCTTAAACCTGTACCCAGGGTTCGAATCCCTGCCTCACCGCCAGCCTTCGCTGAGCGCTCCCTTCGGTCGCAGCTTCGGCTGGGCTTCGCCCAGCCCAGGCGACGGGCGAGCGATGTGCAAAGGCTGTCCCGCCGTAGCTGCGAGCGAAGCGAGCGCTTGGCGGAGTCGGACTACACCTTCGTCGTGCGCATCTTGTTGACCTGCCGCACCACCAGAAAGATCGAAAACGCGATCACGAAGAACTCAACGATGTTGTTGATGAACGCGCCGTAGGCGAGCACGGGCGCGCCGGCGGCGCGCGCGGCGGCCAGGGTCGGAAACGACTCGCCGCTGAGCGACACAAAACAGTTGGCGAAATCCACCCGCCCCAGTGCCAACCCCACGACCGGCATGATCACGTCCGCGACCAGCGAATTGACGATCTTGCCGAAGGCGGCACCAATGACGACGCCCACCGCCAGGTCGATCGCGTTCCCCTGATTCACGAACTGCTTGAATTCACTGAACATGGCACTCTCCTGTTTCTAAGCCTTGGGCCCCTGGACCCGCGACCCGCGGACCGCATCGTACCCGTGCGCGCCCGGATACACTAGGGAGGCATGTCTGCGGCCGTCTGGACGGTCATCCTCGTCCTTATCTTCATCAACGCACTCTACGTGGCGGCCGAATTTGCGGCGGTCGGTGCGCGGCGAAGCCGCATCCGGCAGTTGTCGGATGAGGGAAGCTGGCTGGCCAAACGGCTGCTGCCGGTCGTGGACGACACCACCAGCCTTGATCGTTACGTCGGCATTTCGCAGATCGGTATCACGCTCTCCAGCCTTGTGCTCGGCGCATTCGCGCAGGCAACGGTCGCCGTCGCACTGGCGCCAATGTTGGCGGAGTGGCTCCAGCTTGACACCGAACTCGCCACCTCCAGCGCCGCGATCGCCGTCCTGCTGGTGCTGACAACTGCGCAGGTGGTGTTGGGCGAACTGGTGCCCAAGTCGCTCGCCCTGCAGTTTCCCACCCAGGTCGCGTTGGCCACCGTGTTGCCGATGCGCTGGTCCCTCGCAGTGTTCCGGCCGTTTCTGGCAATGGTGAACGGATCAGCGACCGCAGTGCTCCGGCTCTTCGGACTGGGTGGCGGCAGCCATCGGCACATCCATTCACCCGAGGAGATCGAGATGTTGCTGGTCGAAAGCCGCGACGGCGGTCTCCTCGAGCCAGACGAACAACAGCGGCTGCACCGCGCTCTCAGACTGGGCGTTCGCACGGCGCGCGATCTGATGGTTCCGCTCGAAAAGTTGACGATGCTGCGGGACGATACTCCGTGGAACGAGGTCGTGCGCGTGGTCGCCGCAAGTCCGTTCAGTCGCCTGCCGATTTATCGGGGCACGCCGGACACCATCATTGGCACACTGCGCGTGAAGGACCTTGTCCACCACTATGTGCTCGCAGGCCAACCGCCGGCGTTGGGACAACTGGCGCGTCCGCTCGCCAGTGTCGCACAGGACCTCCCGGCCGACCGAATCATTGCCCTGCTCCGCGACCGGCGCGTCCACCAGGCTGTCGTCACCGACGCTGCCGGCCGAGTCATCGGGTTGGTGACGATACAAGACGTGCTGGCGGAGTTTCTTGAGGAGGACGGCCAGTGATTGCGGTCCTGGTTGTCGCGGCGTTGTTGCTGGCGAACGCGTTGTTCGTCGCGGCGGAATTCGCCATTGTCGCGGTGCCGCGCACGGCGGTCGAACGCCGCGCCACCCTGGGGGAACGGCTGTCGAAGCGCTTGCTGGCACTGCTGGTCTCTGCGCAGGCGCGCGACCGCTTTATCGCCACCGCCCAGCTCGGCATCACCGTGGCCAGTCTTGGCCTCGGCATGTATGGCGAACACACGCTGGCGGTGTGGCTTGAACCACGGCTCACGTTCCTTGGGGACGCCCGCTGGTTGTCAGCCCATGGCGCGGCGAGTGTGATCGCCATCGCGAGCCTGACCTACCTGCACATCTTTCTTGGCGAGATGATCCCGAAAGCGCTGGCGCTCAGCCACGCCGAGGGCACCGCGCGTGCGGTCTTCTGGCCGATGCGCGTATTGTTGCTGGCGTTTTATCCTTTCGTCTTCACTCTGGATGCCATCGGTGCTTTCTGCCTCCGTCTTGTGGGGATCCGCCGGCAGGCCCACACAAAGGAGGAGTCGTACTCCGCCGAGGAATTGCAGCTCATCGTCGAAGAAAGTGAAGCAGGAGGCGCCCTCGGCAAAGAGGCCGGCAGGCTCGTCAGGGAACTGTTTGAGTTCGGCGATTTGACGGCTGGCGAGGTCATGGTGCCGCGCGTGCGTGTGGTCGGCATCCCGGTCGGCGCGTCTCCCGCCGACGTCCAGCGACTCCTCCTGACGCATCGCCACACGCGGTACCCGGTCTACGACGGCGACCTCGACCACATTGTCGGCATGCTCCACGTCAAGGATTTGCTGCGCCGGCTGATCCTTGAGGAACACATCGGCCCCGCCGACGTGCGACCGGTGCCGGTTGTTCCCGAGACGGCATCGCTTGACTCCGTGTTGTCCACCATGCAGCGGACCCATGCGCACATTGCGGTGGTGATTGATGAACACGGCGGCACGGCCGGCGTGCTGAGCCTGGAGGATCTTGCCGAGGAGGTCGTCGGCGAGATCGACGAGGGTGTGCCGACGGCCCCGAACCTCATCCGGACGTCCGAGACATCAGCGCGAGTGGCCGGCACCTTGCGCCTCGACGAGCTTGGCCAGGCGTTCGACGTGGATCTCGAACACGAAGAAGTCGACAGCGTCAGTGGTCTGGTAATGGCGCTGGTTGACCGGCCTCCTCTCGTGGGTGACGTGGTCGAGTACGGACAATTTCGGTTCACGGTGTCTGCGGTGTCAGGACACGGCGCAAAGGAAGTGATCGTCGAATTCCTCAGGTAGACTCGGAGGCATGCGCCTCCGAACCCTCGCTCTTGCCATTGTCTGTGCCTGCCTTGTTTCCCAGGTCTCGGCCCAACAGGCCCCGACTTCTGCGGGGCGTCCGACATCCGGCCTCGACCTGACTACGTTCGACAGGAGCGTCCGGCCGCAGGATGACCTGTTCAGGTTTGTGAATGGAGGGTGGCTGGCGAAGACCGAGATTCCGGCCGACCGGCCGATCGCCGGCACATTCGTCCAGCTGTCAGATAAAGCGGAGGCTGATCTCTACGCGATCATCGAGCGGTTGGCTGGTGATCCGAACAAGAAGCCCGGGTCAATCGCGCAGCAGGTCGGCGATCTCTTCGCGAGCTTTTCGAATGAAACACGCGTCAACACGCTGGGCGCGTCGCCGCTGAAACCCACCCTCGATCGGGTCGACGCCATCACGACGCCGGCGGAATTGGCACGCGTGATCGGTGAACTCTCGGTCATCGGTCTGCCAGGGCCGGCTGGCGCGTTCATCGATGCGGATGCAGGCGATCCCACCAGGGTGGCACTGTATCTCTTCCAGGGTGGCACCGCGTTGCCTGACCGTGATTACTACCTGCTGGAGGAACCGAAGTTCGTCGAGATTCGCGCGAAGTATCTCGACTACCTCCAAACGTCCTTCACGCTGGCGGGACGGGCTGATCCGGCCGGCGCTGCGAAAGCGGTGCTGGGACTTGAGACTGAGCTCGCAAAGATTCAGTGGACACAGGTCGAAAGTCGCGATGCGGTGAAGACCTACAACAAGATGGCGTTGTCGAAGGTCGTCACCGACATGCCCGGGTTCGACTGGATGGGCTGGGCGACCGCGCAGGGCATCGACAAGACGCCGGAAGTGGTCATCGGTCAGCCGTCGTTCTTCAGGAGTTTTGCGGCGATGGTGCCGGCCGTGCCGATGAGCACGTGGAAGTCCTGGGTGGCCGCACAGTACATCACCACCGCAGGTGCCTACCTCAGCCAGCCGTTTGTGGACGCACGCTTCGAGTTCTTCGGCAGGACGCTGAATGGGCAGCAGGCACAGCGCCCGCGCTGGAAGCGCGGCGTGCAGGTGGTCAACGGCAGCATGGGCGAAGCGCTCGGCCAGTTGTACGTCGAACGGCACTTCCCGCCGGACGCGAAGAAACGCATGGAAACGATGATCGCCAATTTGATCGAGGCGTATCGTCAGTCAATCACGACGCTGGACTGGATGACCGAGCCGACGCGCAAGGAAGCACTCGACAAGTTGTCGAAGTTCAAGGCCAAGATCGGATACCCGAATCAGTGGCGCGACTACAGTTCACTGAAGGTCTCGGCCGACGACCTGCTCGGCAACGTGGAGCGGTCGGCGAGACTCGAACACGAGTACCAGATCGGAAAATTGAACCACCCGGTGGATCACGAAGAGTGGCTCATGTCGCCGCAGACCGTGAACGCGTATTACAACCCTGTCAAGAACGAGATTGTGTTTCCGGCCGCCATCCTCCAGGCGCCGTTCTTCGACTTGGGCGCAGACGACGCGGTGAACTACGGCGCCATCGGCGCGGTCATCGGTCATGAAATTGGACACGGCTTTGATGACCAGGGCCGGCGCTTCGATGGATCCGGCGCGCTCCGCGACTGGTGGACCCCCGCCGACGAGACGGAGTTTCAGAAGCGATCAAAAGTGCTGGTCGATCAATTCAGCGCCCTGAGTCCGCTACCTGGCGTCAAGGTCAACGGCGAACTCACGCTCGGGGAGAACATCGGCGATCTTGGTGGTCTCTCGATCGCCTACAAGGCGTGGAGGCTCTCACTCGGCGGAACGTCATCTCCGACCATCGATGGTTTTTCCGGAGCGCAGCGGTTCTTCATGGGCTGGGCGCAGGCGTGGCGCTCAAAAGCCCGCGAGCAGTACCTGCGCAACCAGGTGATGGCCGACCCGCACGCGCCCGAAGAGTTCCGCGCGAACGCGCCGCTCTCAAACATCGACGCGTTTTACGAGGCGTTCAACGTGAAGCCGGGCGACAAACTGTACGTCGCTCCGGAGAAACGCGTCCGGATCTGGTAAGTGGCGGTATCGTAGGGCCTTCTGGAGGCCTTATGACTCGCCGACTGCTCGCCCCTGCCACCCTGCTTCTGGTCCTGCTGGCGGTGGCGGTCGCACCCGTGACGACCGCGCCGACACCAACGCGACTGCTCCGCACTCCCACCGTCAGCACCACCCACATTGCGTTTGCGTACGCGAACAACATCTGGATGGTCGAGCGGGCGGGAGGCGTCGCGCGGCGCATCACGAGCTTTGCCGGTGGCGCCTCCAGCCCCAGGTTTTCCCCTGACGGCCAGACGCTCGCGTTCACTGCCTCCTACGGCGGCAACAGCGACGTCTACGTCGTGCCGACCGCCGGTGGAGAGCCGAAGCGGTTGACGTGGCATCCTGGCGCGGACACCGTGCAGGGCTGGACGCCTGACGGCCGCTCGGTGATGTTCGCCTCAGCCCGCGCCACCTGGGCCCCAAGCGGAGCGCCGAAGTTCTGGACGGTGCCCGCGACCGGCGGCATCGAAGCACCAATGGCCCTTCCCCGTGCCTATATGGGCAAGATCTCCGCGGACGGCAGCCACATCGCCTACCGCATGAACAGTTCGTGGGATGAAGAGCGCCGGAACTACCGCGGCGGTCAGAACAAACCCATCTGGATCGTCGATCTCAAGACGCACGATCTCGTCACGCCCCCCTTCACGAATTCAAAAGACACCGATCCGGTGTGGGTCGGACGCTCCGTCTACTTCCTCTCCGACCGCGACAGCGTGAGCAACGTGTGGGCATTCGACACCGGCAACAAACAACTGCGACAGGTCACCCGCTTCACCGACTTTGACGTGAAGTCCATCGACTCCGGCGGCGGTGCCGTCGTGTTTGAACAGGCCGGACGCATCCACCTGCTCGACCCATCCAACGGCCGTTCCCGCGTCATCGACATCGTTGCCACCGGCGACTTCCCCTGGATGATGCCGAAGTGGGAGGACGTGTCGAGCCGCGTGACCAACATGGCGATCTCCCCCACCGGTCGCCGCGCCGTCGTCGAGGCGCGCGGAGAGATTTTCACAATTCCTGCTGACAAGGGTGATGTGCGCAACATCACGCGATCGAGCGGCGCCGCAGATCGCGCGCCGGCATGGTCACCCGATGGCAACTTTGTGTCGTACTTCAGCGACAGGTCCGGCGAGTACAAGCTCGTGATCGCACCACAGGACGGCATTACGCCGCCGCGCGAAATTGAGTTCGCCAATCCGAAGCACTACTACACGCCGTCCTGGTCGCCCGATTCGAAGAAAATTCTGTTCACCGACACCGATCTCAAAGTGTGGGTCGTTGATGTCGCCTCCGGAGCGGCCAAGGTGGTCGGCAGCGACCCATGGATGGTCCCTCAGCGCACGTTGAATCCCGTCTGGAGTCCGGACTCGAAGTGGGTCGCCTATGCGAGCCGGCTGCGGTCGATGTACCACGCGGTGTTCGTGAGCAATGTCGAGACCGGAGCGACACATCAGGTTACCGATCCCATGGCGGCGGCCGTGTGGCCTGCCTGGGATGCCAGCGGCAAGTACCTGTGGTTCCTGGCCTCGCGTGACTTTGGTCTGGCGTCGCAGTGGCTCGACATGACGTCGTATGACCGGCCGGTGACGTACGGCCTGTATTTCGCGATCCTGAAGAAGGGCGATCCCACGCCGCTGCTCCCTGAGAGTGATGAAGAGACTGCAAGGACGTCCGAGGCAGCCGGCGGAGGCGAAGGCCGCTCTGGAGCTCGTCCCGCACCGGTGACAGTGCAGATTGATGCCGACGGTCTCGACCGCCGCATCATTGCCGTGCCTGGTGTGCCGGAGCGCGCCTACTCGCAACTCCGCTCTGGTGTGGCGGGCACGGTCTACTACCTGGACGGCGCCAACCTGCAGCGGTATCGGCTCAGTGAGCGACGCGCCACGCAGTTTCTGACGGGCGTCACGGCCTACGTCGTATCAGCTGACGGGCACAAGATGCTCTACCGCGGCGGCGGAGCCGCTGGTGGCGGCCGTGGCGGTGGGGGTGGGGGTGGCGCCGCCGCCGGCCCCTCACTGTTCATCGTCGACGCCGACCGCACGGTGCCGGCCGCCGGCGCCGGACGGCTGAACGTGACGCTGACGATGCATCTGGATCCGAAGGAGGAGTACAAGCAGATCTTCCGCGAGGGGTGGCGGCTGCAGCGCGACTATCTTTACGTGCAGAACATGCATGGATCGGCCTGGACGCAGATGGAGGAGATGTACGGCCAGCTGCTTCCCCACGTTAATCACCGGTCAGACCTGAACTATCTGCTCGACACCATGGGCGCGGAGCTCGCGGTGGGTCACTCGTATGTGCGTGGCGGTGCGATGCCGGAGACGGAAGGAAACGCTGCGGACGGAGGCCTGCTTGGCGCAGACTTCACGATCGAGAGCAATCGCTACAAGATCGCGCGGATCTACGACACGGAGAACTGGAACCCTGAACTCCGCGCGCCGCTCGCGTCACCTGGCGTTGAGGTCGCTGTGGGCGACTTCGTGCTCGCGATCAATGGTCAGCCGCTTGTAGCGCCGGACAACATCCATCGTCTGCTCGACGGCACGGCCAATCGGCAGACGCAGCTGACCGTCAACAACAAGCCGGTGATGGAAGGCGCGCGCCAGATCACTGTGGTGCCGATTGGCAGCGAACAGGGTCTGCGGACCCGGGCGTTTGTCGAAGAGAACCGCCGCAAGGTGTCGGAACTGTCTGGGGGCAAACTTGCGTACGTCTATGTGCCGAACACCGGTCAGGGCGGGTACCAGAGCTTCAATCGGTACTACTTCTCGCAGCAGGACAAACTCGGCGTCGTTGTGGATGAACGCTTCAACGGCGGTGGATCCGCGGCCGACTACATCATCGAGGTGCTCGCCCGTGACTTTGACGGCTACTTCAACAACGTCGCCGGCGATCGGTATCCGTTCACAAGTCCCTCGGCGGGCATCTGGGGGCCGAAGGTAATGATCATCAATGAAATGGCCGGGTCGGGTGGCGACCTGATGCCCTACATGTTCCGGCGTCGAGGCATCGGACCGCTGGTGGGGACGACGACCTGGGGTGGCCTCGTGCATACGGCCGATACACCTGGGTTCATTGATGGCGGGTCGATGATTGCACCGCGTGGCGGCTTCTTCACCCGCGACAACAAGTGGGCCGTCGAAAACGAAGGCGTCGCACCGGACATCGAGGTTGAAAACTTCCCGAAAGACGTCATCGCCGGCCGCGATCCGCAGCTTGAACGCGCGGTTCAGGAGGCCCTGCGACTGCTCGCCGCGAACCCGGTCGATCGTCTCAGCAAGGAACCGCCCGCACCAATCTGGGGTGTGCGCAAGGGCGGGGGAATGTAGTCCGCCTCCGCTAAGCGTTCGCTACGCTCACAGCTTCGGCGGGACAGCCTGCGCAGACCGCTCGCGTGTGTCGCGTGGGGCTGGCGAAGCCAGCCGAAGCCGCGAGCGTAGCGAGCGTTTGGCGGTGATGTCCGCCTGCGCCGAACAGTCGCTCGCGTGTCGCGAGGGCTGGGCGAAGCCCAGCCGTAGCTGCGAGCGAAGCGAGCGCTCAGCGAAGGCTGGCGGAGGGAGAGGGATTCGAACCCCCGGTGCAGTTCCCCGCACAGCGGTTTTCAAGACCGCCGCCTTCAACCACTCGGCCATCCCTCCGCGAGAGACCAGTTTACCGCCGGTGTAGGCTGGATGCCATGTTCAGGCGGATTCTGCGCTACGGCGCCATTGGTGTTGCGGTCCTCGGCTTGACTGGTGCCATCCTCTACCAGTTCTTTGGGCTCCGGGTGGTGATCCTCGGCGGCGGCACACCCACGCTGGCTTTTGTCACAACCCGGGATCATCAGGCGGCGGAGGTGGATCGCCATCGGGCCGCGCAGGCCGCAGAGCTGGCGCCCGCCCCGATCGCGCCGACTTCGACTCCGACTCCGGAGGCTGTGCCCACGATCGGCGCCCCACCCGCAGCTCCAGCCATCAGCATGGCCGCTGACTGGGGTTTCTTCCGCGGCCCGCGATGGGACGGACACTACACCGCGCGTGCAATCAAGACCGACTGGCCCAATCGGCAGCTCACGCCAGTCTGGAAACAGCCTGTGGGCGGGGGGTACGCGTCATTTGTGACGGTCCGCCTGGGTGATCGAGATGTCGCGTTTACCATCGAGCAGCGGGGGCCGCAGGAAGTGGTCGGTGCCTACGACGTGGCCACTGGTCGGGAAATCTGGACCAGCAAGTGGAACGCGGAGTTCAAGGAATTCATGGGCGGTGACGGCCCCAGGGCAACGCCGACGTACTTCGATGGCCGCCTCTACGCGCAGGGCGCCACAGGGGAACTTCGCAGTCTCGACGCAGTCTCCGGCGCCACCATCTGGCGCACCAACATCCTCACGGACGCCGGCGCATCCAACATCCAGTGGGGCATGTCGACCTCCCCACTCATCGTCGACAACGCGGTGGTCACTGTTCCCGGAGGATCGGGCGGCAACTCGGTGATGGCGTATGACCACCGGACGGGTGCCCGGCTCTGGTCGTCCCTGAACGATCGCGCTGCGTACTCATCACCCATGCTCGTCACACTCGACGGTGTCAGACAAATTCTGCTCGTGACCGCCAACCGCATCGTCGGACTCGAGACCACAAAGGGCGCGCCCCTCTGGGAATTCCCGTGGGAGACGATGTATGACGTGAATGCGGCGCAGCCGCTGGTGATCGGTGAGAACCGGGTGTTCATGTCGTCAGCCTATGACCACGGTGCCGCAGTCATCGAAGTGGACGTGAACGGTGCGACTGGCACTGCGCGCCAGATCTGGAAGAACAACCGGATGAAGAATCAGTTCACGAGTTCCGTGTATCTCGACGGATACATCTACGGACTCGATGAGAGCATCCTCGCCTGCGTCCGTGTGTCAGACGGCACGCTGCAGTGGAAGGGTGGACGCTACGGCTACGGCCAGATCGCGCTCGCCAGCGGCCACATCATCGTGCTGACCGAAGACGGCGACATGGCACTCGTGCGGGCGACGCCGGACAAACACGATGAACTCGCACGCTTCCCCATCCTCGACGGCAAGACCTGGAACCACCCTGCTTTCTCCGACGGACGGCTGCTTGTCCGTAACCTCAAAGAGATGGCGATGTTCGATCTGAGGAAGTAGGGCCCGCTGAACTTGAGCGGGCCAGTTTGGAGGGCCCGCTGAACTTGAGCGGGCCAGTTTGGAGGGCCCGCTGAACCTGAGCGGGCCGAGGCGGCGCGCTCAAACCCAGCGCGCCCTACGTAGTTGCGCGCCCTACGTAGTTGGGCGCCCTATGTAGTTGGGCACCGCGCCCTGCGTCGTCAGGCGCGGATGACGTCGCGCCCACGCATGTAGGGCCGCAGGGCTTCGGGGACGACAACGGAGCCGTCTTCCTGTTGGTAGTTTTCAAGAATCGCGATCAGTGTGCGACCCACGGCGAGGCCTGAGCCGTTGAGCGTGTGGACCAGTTGCGCCTTGCCGGTGCCCTCAGCGCGGTAGCGAATCTGCGCGCGGCGCGCCTGGAAGCTCTCCGTGTTTGAGCAGGAAGAGATTTCCCGGAAGGAGTTCTGGCTTGGGAGCCACACCTCTATGTCGAAGGTCTTGGAGGCACCGAACCCCATGTCGCCCGTGCAGAGCAGCATGCGGCGGTACGGCAGACCGAGACGCTCAAGAATCGCCTCGGCGTCGCGCGTGAGTTTCTCGAGCTCGTCGTAGGACTGCTCGGGCGTGGTGAATTTGACCAGTTCCACCTTGTCGAACTGATGCTGCCGGATCAGGCCGCGCACATCAGCGCCATACGAACCGGCTTCGCTGCGGAAACACGGCGTGTAGGCGGTGTACTTGAGCGGGAGCAGACGACCATCAAGGATCTCTTCGCGATGCAGATTCGTGACTGGAACCTCGGCGGTGGGAATCAGAAAGAGGTCCCAGTCACCGGCAATCTTGAACAAATCCTGTTCAAACTTCGGGAGCTGCCCTGTACCGGTCAGTGCGTCACGGTTCACCATGAACGGCGGCTCCACTTCCGTGTAGCCGTGGTCGGTGGCATGCACCTCGAGCATGAAGTTGATCAGCGCGCGCGAGAGCTGTGCCCCGGCCCCCATCAACACGGCGAAGCGGGCGCCGGCCATACGTGTGGCGCGTTCAAAGTCGAGGATGCCGAGCGCGGCACCGAGGTCCCAATGCGGCTTCGGCGTGAACGTAAACGTCGGCGGCGTGCCCCAGCGTCTCACCTCAACGTTGTCGGAGGGAGAGGCACCAGCGGGGACACTCTCGTGCGGCAGATTGGGGAACGTCAGGAGCAGCGCATCGCGTTTCGCATCGATCTCGGCGAGTTCAACCTCAAGGGCCTTGATGCGCGCTCCTCGGGCCTTGTTTTCAGCAAAGATCGCGCTGGGATCTTCGCCGGCCTTCTTGGCGCGGGCAACGGACTCGCCGGCCATGTTCTGGTCGCGTTTGAGTCCCTCTACTTCCGGCAACACGCGCCGGCGTGCGGCTTCGAGCGCGGCGAGCGACGCGAGATCAGTGGACGGGTCCATTCCGCGCGAGCGCAGGCGCGCTTCAACCAGGTCTGGGTTTTCGCGGACGAACACCGGATCCAACATGAGGAGATCCTATTCCTTGCCTGCGGGCTTCGTCTCGGTCTTTGTCTCGGCTTTTGTCTCGGCCTTGCTGTCCGTGGTTGTACCCTTTTCGGCAGCCTCGCCCTTGGCGGTCTTCGACGTGCCGGTCGCCGACGAGCCGGACTTGGCGTAGTCGTTTACGTACCACCCAGCGCCCTTGAACTGGATGGCGGGTGAGGAAATCATCTTTGTCAGATGCCCACCACACGTCGGGCACGGATCCTCCAGCGGCGGGTCCGAGAACTTGCGAATCCGCTCAATCCGTCCGCCACACGCGTCACACTGATACTCGTAGAGAGGCATTTGGTCTCCTCAGACAACCCCTGATTATAGATACACTTGCCTCAGGCTTCCCTGTGCCAGGCACCCTCTTTGTCGTCGCGACGCCAATCGGCAACCTCGAGGATTTCTCCTTCCGGGGGGTGCGGACCCTCCGAGAGGTCGACCTCATTGCCGCCGAAGACACGCGCCGAACCTCCAAATTGCTTGCACACTACGAGATACAGAAGCCAATGGTCAGCCTGCGTGAGCATAACGAGACCAGGGAAGCCGATCGCCTTATCTCACGCCTCGAAGCCGGCGAGAACATTGCCCTGGTGTCAGACGCCGGAACGCCGGGAATCGCGGACCCCGGAGCGGATCTTGTGCGCCTGGTCAGGGCTGCCGGCATCCGGGTAGTGCCAATTCCAGGAGCGAATGCGATCGCGGCCGCCCTGTCGGCCGCGGGCTTGCCCGCAGACCAGTTTCTGTTCCTCGGATTTCCTCCGGCGTCAGGCCAGCAACGCGATCGTTGGTTTGAAGACCTCGTATCAAGCAAACGGACTGCCGTCTTTTACGAGGCGCCTCATCGCATAGTTAGAACAATGGATGATTTATCAAAATATTTGGTCAAATCACCTGTTGTTTTATGTCGAGAAATAACAAAAATAAACGAAGAGTTGGTTGAATGGAATAAAGATCAACCCATAAAGGACCTTGGTGAGTTCGTAGTTGTCGTTGGCTCCCCAGATACGGTCGACGACACAGACCCAGACGAGACCAAGCTTGCGGTCTTGTTTGGTCAAATAACAAATTCGACTGGGCTTCCCGAGGAAGCAGTGACCGCGATGGTGGCCGCGCATTTCAAGGTGAGCCCCACGCGCACACGGAAGCTCCTCAAGAAGGGGCGCATCCTGTTGAAGCGCGCACAGGATAATCAGGAAGACGTATGAGCGACACAGGCGACCTTCACGTAGTCATCCTCGCAGCCGGGAAGGGAACGCGCATGAAATCTGCGATCCCAAAGGTGCTGCACCATCTCGCGGGCCTTCCGCTGATTGAACACGTCCTGCGAACCGTGGACCAGCTTGACGTGGCGTCGAAAGTGCTTGTTGTTGGTCACGGTGCCGACGAGGTCAAGGCTGCGCTGCACAGTCGGCCCGACCTCCAGTATGTGGTGCAGGCACCTCAGCTCGGCACGGGACATGCGCTGCTGCAGGCCGAACCGGTGCTGAAGGACAAAAAGGGCACGGTGCTGCTGTTGTACGCCGATGTGCCACTGTTGCAGTCGTCCACCTTGTCCCGTCTCGTGGAGGCCCACCACTCCGCGCGTGCAGCAGCCACCGTGCTCACCGCGGAACTTCCCGATCCGTACGGCTACGGGCGCATTGTGCGCGACAAAGCGGGGGTGATCACCCGCATCGTTGAACAGCGCGACGCCTCATCCGAACAACAGGCCATCCGCGAGGTGAACAGCGGGATCTACACGTTCGCACTCTCGCCACTCTTTAATCACCTCCATCGCCTGGCCACCGACAACGCGCAGGGCGAGTATTACCTCACGGACCTTGTGGCGATGTATCGCCAGGAGGACAAACGTGTTGAAACCCTCCGCCTCGACAGCGCTGACGAATTGCGCGGCGTGAACAGCCGTCTCGACCTCGCCGAGCTCTCTGCAGTCATGCGGCAACGGAAAAATCGCGCCCTGATGGTGGGCGGCGTGACTCTCGAAGATCCGGCCACCGCGTACGTCGAAATGGACGTCACCGTCGGCCAGGACACCACACTCGGTCCCGGCGTCCGGCTCGAAGGCACCACAGCCATCGGCAGCCGCTGCCGGGTGCATGCAGGCAGCCGTCTCACCAATGCCACGCTGGATGACGACGTGGTGGTGCTGGACTATTCGGTGATTATTGATTCGTCCGTCGGCTCACACGCGGCTGTCGGCCCCATGGCCCATATCCGCCCCAACTCCGTTGTCGGCCCTTCGGCCCGTGTCGGAAATTTCGTGGAACTCAAGAAGACGTCACTGGGCCGAGGCTCCAAGGCCAACCATCTGGCGTATCTTGGCGATGCCACCATCGGCGAAGGCGCGAACATCGGAGCCGGCACCATCACCTGCAATTACGATGGCGTCAACAAACACAAGACCGTCATTGAGGACGGCGTGTTCATCGGCAGCGACTCGCAATTGGTGGCACCCGTGACAATCGGACGTGACGCCTATATCGGCGCCGGATCGTCCATCACACGCGATGTGCCGGCAGGAGCGCTGGCCATTGCGCGAAGCCATCAGACCATCAAGGATGGATGGGCGCAGAAACTGAAGGCCGACCGGGCCGCGGCAAAGAAAGAAAAGACATAAGTATGTGTGGCATTGTGGGGTACGTCGGCGATCAGCCGCTCCTGCCCGTCCTGATCGAAGGTCTGCGCAAACTCGAATACCGAGGGTACGACTCCGCCGGCGTCGCCGTTGTCAGGAACGGCGAGCTCAATATCCGACGGAGCGCCGGGAAGCTCTCAAGACTCGAGGATGTGATCGCCACCAGGCCGATCACGGGCGAGTACGGCATCGGGCACACGCGCTGGGCGACCCATGGCCGGCCTACAGAAGAAAACGCCCACCCCCACCAGGACTGCAAGGGCCGCATTGTGGTCGTCCACAACGGCATCATCGAGAACTATCTCGATCTGAAACGCGCCCTGATCGCCAGGGGCCACAAATTTGTCACCGAGACCGACACCGAAGTCGTGGCCCACCTGGTGGAAGAAGAATGGAAGGGCGATGGACTCGCGGCGGCCGTCAGGCGCGCGCTGACGCAACTGCGCGGCCTCTTCGCGCTGGTGCTGATCTCCGCAGACGACCCGGACACAATCGTGGCCGCCCGCAACGGCCCCCCGGTGGTCGTTGGGTTGGGACAAGGCGAGTTCTTCGTCGCCTCCGACGTGCCGGCGATCCTCGCACACACTCGACGGGTCGTGTTCCTCGACGATCGCCAGATGGTAGTCGTGACGCGCAAGGGCGCCGAGTTCTGCGATTTTGACGGTCTCCCCGTCGTCCGTGAGGCCCAAACCATCAACTGGGACCCGGTCATGGCCGAAAAGGCCGGCTACAAACACTTCATGCTCAAGGAAATTCACGAGCAGCCCTGGGCTGTGCGTGAAACCATCCTTGGCCGCGCGTCTGTCGAGTCGGGCAAGGTCTTCCTCGACGAGATGAAGCTCAGTCAGGAAGCCCTGCGCGACATTGACCGCATTGTCATCCTCGCCTGCGGCACCTCGTGGCACTCGGCGCTCATCGGCAAGTTCCTCATCGAGGATCTGGCGCGGGTCCCGGTGGAAGTGGATTACGGGTCCGAATATCGCTATCGAGACCCCATCGTCGATGCCAGGACGCTCGCGATCGTGATCACGCAGTCTGGGGAAACCGCAGACACGCTTGCGGCCCTGCGTGAAGCGAAGCAGAAGGGTGCGCGCAGTATCGCCATATGCAACGTGGTCGGCAGCATGGCGACCCGCGAGTCAGATGGCACCGTGTACACCCACGCCGGTCCGGAAATCGGGGTCGCGTCCACCAAGGCGTTTACCGCGCAGTTGGTCGCCCTGCAGCTCCTGGCCATCCATATCGCCCAGGTCAGAGGAGTGCTCAACGACACCCGAGCGATTCAGCTCCTCAAGGGTCTTGAACAACTGCCGCTACAGATTGAGGAAGCGCTCAAGGAGGATCCGGCCATCGAAGAATTGGCCAGGAAGCTGCACCAGTCTCGGGATTTCCTCTACCTGGGCCGCGGCATCAATTACCCGATCGCTCTGGAAGGCGCGCTGAAGCTGAAGGAAATTTCGTATATCCACGCGGAAGGGTACCCCGCTGGAGAAATGAAGCACGGGCCAATTGCCCTGATCGACGAGGATCTCCCCGTCGTGGCCATCGCACCAGACGACCACGTCCTCGAGAAGATGATTGGCAACATCCAGGAGGCAAAAGCCCGCGGGGGACAGGTCATCGTGGTGACGAGCCAGTCCCACACACACGCCTTTGACGAGATCCTGGATTCGGCACGCGATGTGGTGTTGACGGTGCCTGACGCTGATCCGCTTCTGATGCCGGTCCTGTTGACCGTGCCGTTGCAGTTGCTGGCGTACCACATTGCGGTCCGCCGTGGCTGCGATGTGGACCAACCGCGCAATCTCGCGAAGTCGGTGACGGTCGAATAGCCCGATTCTTGTACACGGTCCGTGTAAGTGACGAAGGTGCGTCGTTTTTCGGGTGGTATCCTGAGAGCTTCGATGGACTTGCTCGAAGGACTTAATCCCGCACAACGCGATGCGGCGGCGCATACCGATGGTCCCCTGCTGATTCTGGCCGGGGCCGGGTCGGGAAAAACCCGCGTGATCACTGTGCGCATGGCGCACCTGGTGATGAGTGGCCAGGCGTCACCCGACCAGGTGCTGGGCGTCACATTCACGAACAAGGCCGCTGAAGAGATGCGGCAGCGGGTCGAAGACCTCGTGGGCGACGACTGCCGCCACATGTGGCTGTCCACCTTCCACTCGTTGTGCGCCCGCATCCTCAGGCGCGAAGCCCCGCACATCGGCCTGACACGTGACTTCGTCATTTACGACTCGTCTGATCAGTTGGCAGTGGTGAAGCAAGCCCTCCGAAGCGCGGACGTTGACGAGAAGATACTGACGCCAAGAGCGGCGCTCTCCCGTATCAGCCAGGCCAAGAACAAACTGGAATCCCCCGCTGACATGAAGTCGAGCGGCTGGAACCTCAGGGACGCCCAGATCGCCAGGGTCTACGAGACCTACCTCCGAGTGCTCCGTGAAGCGGGTGCGCTCGATTTCGACGACCTGCTGCTGAAGACGGTTGAGCTTGTCGAAACCAAGGAACACGTCCGGGAGGCCTACGCCAGGAAGTTCAAGTACATCCTGGTCGACGAATACCAGGACACCAACCGGCCGCAGTACATCCTCATTCGACGTCTGGCCGACCACCACCGCAACCTCTGCGTCGTCGGCGACCCCGATCAGTCGATCTACAAGTGGCGCGGTGCCGATCTGAAGAACATTCTCGATTTTGAAGCGGACTTCCCGGAAGCCACCGTGGTCAAGCTCGAGCAGAACTACCGATCCACACAGGTCATTCTGGATGCAGCGTCGGCTGTCATCAGCCGCAACAGAAATCGGAAGGACAAACGTCTCTGGACCGACAAACTCGGTGGCGAACCCATCGTGTATGTGCGCGCCGGCGATGAGATTGAGGAGGCCGACTACATCACCAAGGCCATTCGGGAGTCCAGGGCCCTGGATGCCCGAGCCACGGTCGCGATTTTGTATCGGACGAACGCACAGTCTCGAGCAATTGAAGACGCCCTGATGCGCGAGGGGATCGCCTACCGGATCATCGGGGGTGTCCGCTTCTACGAACGCAAGGAAATCAAGGATCTGCTGGCCTACCTGCGCCTCGTCATGAATCCGCATGATGATGTCAGCTTCAGGCGCGTGGTGAATGTGCCCACACGCGGCATTGGCAAGACGGTGATCGAGGCCCTTGAGGCTGTGAATCTTGACGTCGACGATCAGTTGACGACGCCGCTCTTCGCCGTGGGGTTACAGCCGATTACCTCCTCGCGGTCGATGTGGGCGCGTCTGCTCGCCGGACTCGAAAAGCGCGAGGTCCCCAACAGGGCCCTGACTGCGCTGCGGGGCTTCCGCGACCTGATCGCGGGCCTGACGACCGAATGCGCGTCAGCGAGTGTGTCCATCGCGCTCGGACTCGTCATGGATCGCACGGGTTACCTCAAGGATCTCCGTGAAGAGCGGAGCGAGGAGGCCGAAGCGCGAATTGAGAACCTGATGGAACTGGTCTCGGCGGCCAGGGAATACGAAACGCGGGAGTCCGATCCGACACTCGGTGGTTTCGTCGATCGCCTGTCGCTCCTCTCGGAGGCCGACGAGGCGCAAGGCAAGAAGGACGCGCACGTCTGGATGATGACGATGCATGCGGCCAAAGGCTTGGAATTCCCCGTCGTCATCGTCGCCGGCCTGGAGGAGGGGTTGTTCCCCCATTCGAGGTCGACTGAAGACGAAGAGGAACTCGAGGAGGAGCGCCGGCTCTGTTACGTCGGTCTGACGCGGGCCCGTGAGCGCCTGATTCTCACGAGCGCGGCGAGGCGGCGGGTATTTGGCGACTATCAGTCCACCGAGCCCTCGCGGTTCCTGGACGAAATTCCTCCGGACTTGATGCGTCGGATCGAACCTGTCGTCGCACCGTCGTGGAATTCGACGCGCTACGAGACAAAAAATCCGTACGCGCGCCGGTTCGGCCAGTCGAACAGGAAGAAGGAAGTGGAGCCGACCCCCTTTGCGTCCTACGAAAACGAGGATCAGTCGTCGAGTTCAGGCCTCCGCGTCGGCAGACGTGTGCGTCACAAACAGTTTGGGGTTGGCTCGATTATGGCCATCGAGGACCAGGGCGACGACACGCGCGTGACCGTCAAATTCAACGCGGTCGGCACGAAGAAGTTGCTCGCGCGCTACGCAAACCTCGAACCTGCGTAAGACGCAAGGGCTAAAGCCCTTGCGCTCCATCTTCCGGCTCAGTCGAGCCTGCCTCAGGTTCCGAAGACTCCGGCGCGTCGACGCCTTCGGGCTCCTCGAGGGTCGCAATGGACACCACGCGGTCGCCTTCAGCGAGATCGATCAGGCGCACACCCTGAGTGTCGCGGCCAATCGGACGCAGGCCGCCGGCCGGCATTCGAATGATCTGGCCCTGCTCGGTCACCAACAGCAGTTCATGTTTGTCGGTGACGCACGCAATGCCAACGACCGGGCCGTTTCTGTCTGACGTCTGGATGTTCTTCAGGCCAATGCCCCCGCGCGTCTGCTGCCGGTACTCCGACACTTCTGTGCGCTTACCGTGGCCCTTCTCGCACACCGTCAACAAGGTTGCGTCGCCACTGACGACTTCCATCGCGACGACGAGGTCGCCCTCGCGCAGGTTGATGCCCCGTACACCGTACGCCGTCCGGCCCATCGGTCGAGCATCCTGTTCGCTGAACCGGATGGCCATACCGTTCCTGGTGCCGATCACGAGATCCTTTGAGCCGTCTGTTTCGGCGACCGCAATCAGGCGATCGTTGTCGTCAATTTGAATCGCGATGATCCCTGCGGACCTCGGATTCGAGTACGCCTTGAGGTCGGTCTTCTTGATGGTGCCGCGTTCGGTGCCCATCACGATAAAGCGCTTGTCTTCATCCTCGGGGAAGTCCTGCACCCGCAGCAGTGTGGCGATCTTTTCGCCTTCACTCATCTGCACGAGATTCGCAATGGACTTGCCCTTGCTCGAGCGCGACACTTCCGGGATGTCGTACACCCGCAGCCAGTAACACTTGCCCTTGTCCGAGAAGATCAGAATGTAGGCGTGGGTGTTGGCGACAAAGAGGTGCTCAACGATGTCCTCTTCGCGGGTCTGCATGCCGATCAGGCCCTTGCCGCCGCGCCGTTGTTTTCGGTACTCATCCAGCGGTGTGCGCTTGATGTAGCCGGTCTGGGTCGCGGTGATCACGACATCCTCGTCGGCGATCAGGTCTTCCACGCGGAAGTCACCGCTGTCTTCGATGATGTCCGTGCGCCGATCGTCGCCGTACTTGTCGCGAATCGCCTCAAGCTCGTTGACAACAATCTCGAGCACCAGTGCGTCGCTCGAGAGAATCTCGCGCAGACGCGTGATCAGGGCCACCAATTCGGCAAGTTCGTCGAGAATCTTCTGCCGTTCGAGGCCCGTCAGGCGCTGGAGTTGCATGTCGAGGATCGCCTGCGACTGCAGTTCAGACAACCCGAAGTTCGTCATGAGCCCGACGCGGGCCTCGCCGGGATTCTTCGAGCTCCGGATCAGGGTAATGACGGCATCCAGGTGATCCAGCGCGATCTTCAGGCCTTCAAGGATGTGCGCCCGGGCTTCGGCCTTGCGCAGCTCAAACTCGATACGGCGCCGGATCACTTCCAGACGGAAGGTGATGAACTCTTCGATGATCTCAAGAAGGTTGAAGACCTTCGGCCGGCTGTGGGAGATGGCCAGCAGTGTGATCCCGTATCCGGTCTGCAGGCGCGTCTGCTTGTACAGGTTGTTCAGGACAACATCGGGCAACTCGCCGCGTTTGAGTTCGATCACAATCCGCATGCCGTCGCGGTCTGATTCGTCGCGCAGGTCCGAGATGCCTTCGAGCTTCTTGTCGCGCACCAGCTGCGCAATGTCGGAAATCAGCGTCGCCTTGTTCACCTGATACGGAATCTCGGTGATGACGATGGAGACGCGGTCGCCCTTCTTGTTTTCTTCGAACGCGGCCTTGGCGCGCACAACAACGTTGCCGCGGCCCTCGCGATAGGCGCGCCAGATGCCCGCGCGGCCGACGATCGTGCCGCCTGACGGAAAATCAGGCCCGGGGATGCAGTGCATCAGCGCCTTGAACTGGTCGTCCCGCGGAGACTCACGCAGTTCGATGACCTTGAGGACGCCGTCGATCACCTCGCGCATGTTGTGCGGCGGGATGCTCGTGGCCATACCGACGGCGATGCCCGTCGATCCGTTGACCAGCAGGTTCGGGTACGGCGCCGGGAAGGTCGTCGGCTCTTCCGTCGTTTCGTCGAAGTTGGGACGATGGTCGACCGTGTCCTTGTCGAGGTCGGCCATCATCATTTCGGCCAGCGACTCGAGGCGGGCCTCGGTGTACCGGTACGCGGCGGGCGGGTCGCCGTCGATTGAGCCGAAGTTGCCCTGGCCGTCGACCAGGGTGTACCGCATGCTGAAGTCCTGCGCGAGCCGGACCAGCGTGTCGTACGCCGACGCGTCGCCGTGCGGGTGGTAATTGCCGATGACTTCGCCGACGATTTTCGCGCACTTGCGGTACGGACGGTTCGACGCGAGACCCATTTGCCGCATGGCATACAACACGCGGCGATTGGCCGGCTTGAGGCCGTCCCGCACGTCGGGCAGGGCTCGCCCGATGATTACGCTCATCGCGTAATCCATGTACGAACGCTTCATCTCGTCTTCGATATTGACGGGGAAGCGGAGCGATGGATTCTGATCGATCGGATCGGACACGTTAGATATCCAGGTTCTTCACGTCGAGCGCGTTGTCTTCAATAAACTTCCGGCGCGGTTCCACCTGATCACCCATCAGTGTGGTGAACATCAGATCCGCTTCCAGGTGGTCGTCGGCCCGCACCTGCAGCAGGGTGCGCTTTGTGGGATCCATGGTGGTTTCCCAGAGCGTTTCCGGGTTCATTTCACCAAGACCCTTGTAGCGGTTAATGGCCAGTCCCCGTCGGCCGGCCGTCACGAAGTAGTCCACCAGCTCGTCAATGGACGAGATGCTCTGATCGGCGTCTTTGTCCTTTGTTGACCTGGTGGCCGGCGCGTCGGCCGGCGGTGCCGACGCCTCCGGGGCGTCAGTCGCGTCGATGGCCTCTGGCTCGTCGTCCTCTTCCGCCTCGGCGGGCTGGGTGGACGTGGCCGTGCGAATCGTCACCGGGCCCATCAGGATGTCGCGAACATCCACATAGGCGGCCGCCAGCATCCTGAATTCTGCGGTGGTGACAAACTCCAGATCGAGCCGGTGATGTTTGTCGTAGCCGAAGGAGCGGTCTGTCAGCACCACGGCAAACGCCTGATGTTCGGGATCATCAACCACGGTCGCGGATACCTGCGGCTGCTGGAGGTGCGCCGCAAGACCATCTACCAGCGCCCGGTCCGTCCAGAACGTCTTGTCACGCGCGCCGCCTTCAAGCAGCGCGGTAATGGCACGGCGCGAGGGCCCGCGTCGTTCCACCACCTGCAGCACCTTGCGGTAGGCGATCAACTTCTCAAGCCGGTGTTCGAGCGCCTGTCCCTTGATCTCCACCCCTGTGGACAACACGATCGATCGTGATTCGGTGGCGCGATGGATGAGGAACTGTTCGAGCAACCGTTCATCCTTGATGAACGATTCCTGCCGCCCGCGCTTGGCCCGGAACAGCGGCGGTTGCGCGATGTAGATGTACCCGCGGTCCACCAGATCCTTCATCTGGCGATAGAAGAACGTGAGCAGCAACGTGCGGATGTGTGATCCGTCAACGTCGGCGTCGGTCATGATGATGATGCGGTGATACCGCACCTTCGCGGCATCGAAGTCGTCGGTACCGATGCCGCAACCAAGGGCCGCGATCAACGTCCGGATTTCTTCGCTGCTCAGCATCTTGTCGAAGCGCGCCTTTTCGACGTTGAGGATTTTTCCCTTGATCGGAAGAATCGCCTGAAAACGGCGGTCGCGACCCTGTTTGGCCGACCCGCCTGCGGACTCGCCCTCGACAATGTAGATTTCAGCCTGGGCCGGATCGCGTTCCTGGCAGTCCGCCAGTTTGCCCGGCAATGTGGAGTTGTCGAGCGCGCCTTTGCGCCGCACCAGGTCCCGCGCCTTGCGTGCCGCTTCGCGCGCCAGTGCCGCATCAATCGCCTTTGCGATGACTTTTTTGGCAACCGCGGGATTCTCTTCGAGAAACGCGCCGAGCCTGTCGTTGACGATGCCTTCGACGATGCCTTTGACTTCAGTGTTGCCCAGTTTCGTCTTGGTCTGGCCTTCAAACTGGGGTTGTGGAATCTTGACGGAGATAATCGCCGTCATGCCTTCACGAATGTCGTCTCCGCTGACGCTGTCGGTCAGTTTGTCGGCGAGACCATTGGTCGCGGCATACGCATTAATCGTGCGTGTCAACGCCGACCGGAAGCCGGACATGTGAGTGCCGCCTTCCGTGGTGTTGATGTTGTTCGCAAAACTAAACGTCGTCTCGGTGTAGCTGTCGTTCCACTGGAGCGAGATTTCCACAATGATGTTTTCGCGCTCACCAACCATGTAGATCGGCTTCTCGTTCACGACCACACGATTGGTGTTCAGGTACTGGACGAATTCGCGGATGCCGCCTTCGTACAGGAACACATGGTTCTTGCCGTCACGTTCATCATCGATCGTGATCGTCACGCCGGCGTTCAGGAAGGCAAGCTCCCGGAGACGCTGCGACAGAATTTCAAACGTGTATTCGACCGACTCGAAGATCTGCTGGTCTGGTTTGAAGGTGACCTTGGTGCCACGGCGTTCCGTGGTGCCGGTGATCGCAAGCGAGCCTTTGGCATCACCGCGTTCAAAGCGGAGTTGATGCACCTTGCCATCGCGCCAGATCTCGAGCTCAAGCCATTCCGAGAGCGCGTTGACGACCGACACTCCGACGCCATGAAGACCGCCGGACACCTTGTATGCGGAGTTCTCAAACTTGCCGCCGGCATGCAGCACGGTGAGTACCACTTCAGCGGCCGACTTGCCACTTTCGTGCATGCCGACAGGGATGCCGCGCCCATCGTCGACCACCGTCACGGAGCCGTCGAGGTGAATGGTGACGTTGACGTTCTTGCAGAAACCCGCCAGCGCTTCGTCGATGGAGTTGTCGACAATTTCGTATACGAGATGGTGCAGACCGGCCGGGCCCGTGGACCCGATATACATGGCCGGGCGTTTGCGTACCGCTTCGAGGCCCTCGAGGACCTTGATCTGGTCGGCGCCGTATTCGTTCGGATTGGGAGTAACCGGACTGAGCTCGCTATTGTCCATCAGAGACGCATCGGCATGATGACGTAGGTGTATTCGTAACCCTCGGCGCCTATCGGCTTCATGACGGCCTGGCTCATTTCGTCCTTGAACTCGAGCAGGACGCCTTCGGTTTCCACCACGTTCAGGAAATTGTCCACGTAGTCGGCGTTGAAGCAGATCTGCAGGGCCGGTCCGGAATACTGGACCGGCAGCACTTCGTGGGCTTCGCCAAGCTCGGGTGTGTTCGATGTAATTTCAACCTGGTCGGTGCCAATCGCAAATTTCACGGCCTTCGACCGTTCATTGGAAAGCAGCCGGACCCGGCGGAGCGCCGATGACAAACGATCGCGATCAAACTCGATCTGTTTGTCATTGGTTTTGGGAATCACGCGTTCGTACGCCGGAAAATTTGCGTCGATTTTTCGCGAGATCAGCAGGCGGCCTTCCGCCTTGAAGAAGATGTGATTTTCGCCCTGGGAGAACTCAACGGTTGCGCCGCCGTCGATCAGCCGCGCCACTTCGTTCAGAGTCTTCCTGGGCAACAGCACTTCTATTTGCGCAGCGGCGTTGGACGGTTCGTTCACGGTCACAAACGCGAGACGATGCCCGTCGGTGGCCACCATACTCAGAGAGTCTGGCCGAAGCACCAATTGGGCGCCGTTCAGAAAATACCGGGTATCTTCGCTCGTGATCGCGAAACGTGTATGTGAGATCATCCGTTTCAGCGCGCCGCCCGGCAGGGAGGCTTCTACGATGCCGCCATCCTGGGGTGGCGTCGGGAACTCACTCGCCGGCAGCGTCTGCAGCTTCGACTCGAAACGGTCGGCCGCCACCGTCACGCTCTTGCCGCCCTTGTCCGACTCGATACGCACGTCAGTGTCAGGTAACGCGTTGACGATCTCGAACAGTTTCTTTGCGGGCAACGTGAGCGTCCCGGGCCTGCCTACCGTGGCTTCACACCGGCTGCGCAGAGCGACGTCCAGATCTGTCGCCAACAGCGAGACCGCGCCGTCAGCGGCCTCAATCAACACATTGGCGAGAATCGGGATCGTGTTCTTCCGTTCAACGATGCCTTGCAGGAGGGATAGTTCCTTCAGCAAATCGTTCTTGCGAACCACTAACTCCATCGGCAGGGCGACCTCTCTCTCGACACGGCTCACGCTTGTCGAGTGGCTTTGATCAAACCTTCTGTACGAAGATCGAAAAGACAAAGGATTATAACAGTAATAAGGGGCTGTTGGTAACTGAAAGTTTAGCCGTTACCTGTTAGGAGTCAATAACTTAGCCTGTGGACGTGTCTGCGGGTACCCCTGGGGATATTTCGGCGGAAATCTGTGCAAAAAAGGGGGCCGCCCGATTACCACAGATCTTGCACAGGGATGCACAGGTGACCCCTGTGGAAAACCTCACTGCAGAGACTGAAGCAGGCTGTTGATCTGGTTGTTGAAAAGCGCATCGGTCTGCCGCATTTCCTCGACTTTTCGGATTGAGTGGATCACGGTCGAGTGGTGTTTTCCACCAAAACTCTTGCCTATTTCCGGCAACGAGGCGTTCGTCAGGTTTTTACAAAGGTACATCGCCACCTGGCGCGGCATCGCGACGGATTTCGAGTTGTTCCTGGACTTCAGATCCACCAGTTTCATCTGGTAGAACTCGGCCACAAACTTCTGGATGCCGTCAATGGTGACGGCGCGTTCGTCCTGCCGCAGAATGTCCCGCAGCACCTCCTTCGCCAACTCAATCGAGACATCGCGGCCAGTGAGCGATGCGTAGGCCAACAAGCGAATCAGCGACCCTTCCAGTTCACGGATGTTCGACTTGATGCGGCCGGCGATATAGAGGGAGACATCCGTCGGGAGTGATACCCCTTCGCTGTCGGCCTTCCGCGTGATGATGGCGATCTTTGTCTCAAGGTCAGGCGCCTGGATGTCGGCGGTAAGCCCCCACTCAAACCGTGACCTCAGGCGTTCTTCCAGCTCAGCAATCTGGTGCGGCGGACAATCACTGCTGATCACAATCTGTTTTTGCGCGTCGTAGAGCGCGTTGAACGTGTGAAAGAACTCGGTTTGGGTGCGTTCCTTGCCCGCGATGAACTGGATGTCATCGACCAGCAACACGTCCACGCTCCGATACCGTTCGCGAAATTCAAGGATCCGGTCATACCGCAGGGCGTTGATGACCTCGTTCATGAACCGCTCGGACGAGACGTAGGTGAGCTTCAACCCGCGGTGATGGCGCAAGACGTAATGGCCGATCGCATGCATCAGATGGGTTTTGCCCAGGCCGACGCCGCCATAGATGAACAGCGGGTTGTACGACCGCGAGGGGGCCTCAGCCACGGCGCGACAAGCGGCGTCCGCAAACTGGTTTGAGCCGCCGACAATGAAGGTGTCGAAGGTGTAACGGGGGCTCAGCCCCGTCACGTCCTCAATGGCTGCTGCGGCACCGTCTCCGGCCGCGTCGCTCTCGGCAAGGGAGAGCCCGCCGACTTCAGCTGCGACCTGCTCCACGCCTCCCACGGGGGGCTCAGAGGCGTCATACGTCAAGGTCACCCCTGGCCGGCCAACCTCGACCAACGCATCCTCAATGACGGCCGCATAGTGCTTGGTCAGCCATTCGGCCGCCATGGCGCTGGGGACGCGGACGACCAGCTCGTTTCCAGAGTCCCGGACCAGGAACGTCCGGTCAAACCACGAGAAATAGCTGTGGCGATTGACTTTTGTCTCAATTCGTCCGAGGACCGCATCCCAGATGGTATTTGCCATTTTTGTTAAATTTTCGCCCACAGATCAGGCAAAACATTCGTTTTCCACAGTTTTTTCCACAGGTGTGGAAAAGTCGGAAATCTAGCATACGCCGGGGCCGCCTGCTTGGGCATGTACATTGACAGGCTTTTTGCCACTCCGGTAGCATTCATGTTTCCCCAGAGCGCGAAGTAGCTCGGGATCGGGAGTGTCATGAGCGTTACATTTCAGCCAAATAACCGGCGTCGTCGCCGTACCCACGGGTTCCTGGTCCGCATGCGCACCAAGAATGGCCGTCTGGTCCTCAAGCGGCGCCGCGACAAGGGCCGCAAGCGTATTTCCGTTTCCACCCGCTAGGCCGCCCCTGCGGCCTGGCGACCCGGGGCCCTGATGTCGGTGCGGTTCGGTACGAACGTGCGCCTCAAGGCGCGACACGAGTTCCAGACTGTGCAGACACAGGGGCGGCGCGCCGCCACCCGGTTTGTCACATTGCTCGCATTGCCCAACCAGTTGTCCATGGATCGCCTTGGTCTCATTGCCTCCCGAAAGTTCGGCAATGCGATCATGCGCAATCGTGCGAAGCGGCGGTTGCGTGAAATCTTTCGTCAGACAGAACCTGATGCCGTTGTGACCCGCGGACAGATGCCGCTTGACGTGGTGGCGATTCCCAAACGCGCCCTGCTCGACGCGCCGTTCGCGGCGGTCGCGGCGGACGTGCGCGTGGCGCTTGATGGACTGCGGAAGGAGCTCACCTCATGAGCGCCTGGTCGCGCCGCATCGGCATTCTTCTTGTTCACACGTACCAACTCCTGCTGTCGCCTTTTGCCGGCGGCGCGTGTCGTTTTGAGCCGACGTGCTCCGACTACGCGATCGCCGCCATTGATCAACACGGCCTCCTGCGGGGCCTTCGCCTGTCATTGATTCGCGTCGCGAAGTGCCATCCGTTTGGCCCACACGGCGTGGATCCTGTGCCGCCGCCTCGGTAAAACTCCCCATGGAAAAGCGCGTCTTCCTCGCTATCTTTCTGTCGTTTGGCATCTTGGTGCTCTACCAGACCTATGTGGTGCCACCTCCGCCTCCGCCAACGTCCTCAGCGCCCGCGATGGGATTGGAGGTTGCGGCCACGCCGCCGCCGTCCCAGGCGCCGGTGCCCGCCGCGCTCAATTCCAGTCTTTCAAGTCAGCCCGCCGGCACGCCGGACGTGCCCGCCGCGCCGCAGGACGCCACGCCCGCGCGCGAGATCGTGGTCGATACCGATCATGTGCGGGTGGTGTTCACCACGGAAGGCGCGTCGGTCACCAGTTGGCGTCTGAAGCGGTACTTCGACTCCCGCGGCGAGCCTCTGGAGCTGGTCCCCGCCCAATTGCCGGCAGGCTCGGCTCGCCCGTTCACACTGGCGACCGATCAGGATGCGCTGTCGGCGCGGCTGGCGTCGGTCAAGTTCAGCTCGCCCACTGAGGGCACGCTCTCGCTCGGGAGCGCGCCGGGTACGCTCAGCTTTGAGTTTGCCGACCCTTCCACGGGGCTCATCGCGCGGAAGAGCTTTCATTTCCAGCCCGACGGACTTCCCTACAACGTGACGGTGGACGCATCGGTTGATGTGCAGGGCGTTGCGCGGCCCGTGACGCTGAAGATGGGCCCGTCGCTGGGGCTCGGTTTTGGGACCGGCAGCGCGATGATGCCGAGTTATCCGCCCGCGGCGATCTACCATCGCGACAACACCGTGGAGCGGCTGTCGCCTGATGACATCACCGCGCAGCCCACACACGAAGGGGTGATGCGGTTTGTCGGCGTGGGCGATCACTACTTCCTCTCGGCGGCATTGCCGGGCACGCGCAGTGTGCGCGTGGAGTTCCGGCCCCTGACGCTGCCGGTGCCCGAGCCGGACGCGACGGAAACGGGTGTCACCGA
Organism: Vicinamibacterales bacterium; assembly: GCA_030827135.1. GTDB lineage: Bacteria > Acidobacteriota > Vicinamibacteria > Vicinamibacterales > SCN-69-37 > SYFT01. The sequence continues at coordinate 69,117 of JAURFE010000007.1, read as the reverse complement.
GCGCATCTTTGTCGACTACAGCATCGTCACCAGCGGCGCCCTCTCGCTGCCGTTTTATGTTGGTCCGAAGGACTTCGACATGCTGCGGGTCGTGGACGGCCAACTGGTGCGCGCGATCGACTTCGGCATGTTGTCGTGGCTGGTGGTGCCGCTGCTGCAGGCGTTGAAGTGGATCAACAGCTACCTCGGCAATTTCGGCTGGTCAATCATCTCGCTGACGATTCTATTGAACGTGATCATGTTCCCCCTCCGGCACAAGAGCATGGTCTCCATGCGAAAGATGCAGGAGGTGCAGCCGGAAGTGAAGGCGATTCAGGAGCGGTACAAGAATTACAAGATGACCGATCCTGAGCGCCAGAAAATGAACACGGAGATGATGGCGCTCTACAAGCAGAAGGGTGTGAATCCCGCCAGCGGCTGTGTGCCGATGCTGCTGACGTTCCCCGTCTTGTTTGCGTTCTACGCGATGTTGTCGGTGGCCATCGAACTGCGCGGGGCGCCGTGGCTGGGATGGATCACAGACCTGTCGGTCATGGATCCGCTGTACATCACGCCGGTGCTCATGGGCGCCACGATGTTCTGGCAGCAGAAGCTCACGCCGTCCACTGCGGATCCCGTCCAGCAGAAGATGTTCCTCTTCATGCCGTTGATCTTCTCGGTCATGTTCCTCTGGGCGCCCGCCGGTCTGGTGCTCTACTGGCTGATGAGCAACATCATGACGATCGCGCAGCAGTATCTGACCAACCATCTCATCGGCGCGCCGCCGAAGACCACCGGTGGCACGAGTGCCGAGCGCCGTGCCAAGTCCGTGGGCAGCGCGTCCACCGTGAAGTAGAAGACGAGGATTTCACCATGACCCAGGCTCTTGACGCACGCGTTATCGACTTCATCACCGACGTCCTCGGGGCCATGGGCCTCACGCTGGATGTGACTCTTGAAGAAACACCGGATGCCGTGCGTGTGAACATCACAGGCGAAGGCGCCGACACGTTGTTGCGACGTCAGGGTGAGACGCTCGACGCCCTGCAGGTCATCGTCAACACGGCGATTCGGCGCGATGAACGCGGTGACCGCCACTACATCGTTGATGCGCTGGGCTTCCGCCGGGACAAGGACGAAGAGCTGCGCAAGGTCGCACGCGGCCTGATGCAGATGGCCAAGGATTCCGGCGTGCCGCAGGAGATGGGGCCGCTGAACCCTTACGCGCGGCGCCAGGTGCACCTGACGGTGGCCGACGATCCGGCACTGGTCACAGAGAGCATCGGCGATGACTTTCTGAAAATCGTGGTGATCTCCCGCAAGTCATAAGGCCGGCGGGCCGGGCCATGGCCTTTTCCACTTTCGACACCATCGCGGCCATCGCCACTCCGCCGGGGCGGGGTGGTATCGGTGTCGTGCGCGTGGCGGGGCCTGACGCCGTCCGGATCGGTCTCACAACCACTGGCCTCGACGCGCTTGAACCACGGCGCGCGACATTTGCGCGGCTGGTTAGTCCAGACGACCACGCCGTGCTCGATCACGTGGTCGTCACCTGGTTTCAGGCGCCGCATTCGTACACCGGTGATGACGTGGTGGAAATCAGCGGCCACGGCAGTCCCTGGGTGCTGCAGCGCATTGTTGATCTCGCCTGTGCGCAAGGTGCCCGATTGGCCGAGCCTGGCGAATTCACGTTCCGTGCCTATCTGAATGGCCGCCTCGACCTGGTTCAGGCCGAAGCGGTGGCCGATCTTATCGACGCGGTTACGCCGCTCCAGGCGCGCGTGGCCATGGATCAGCTCGAAGGCACACTCACCCGCCGGATTGCCGACATCGACGCAGCCGTCTTCGACGTTGTTGCCAGGCTCGAGGCGTCACTTGATTTTCCAGATGAGGGGTTTCACTTCATCTCAAGGGCCGATGTACACGCCGGTCTCTCTCTCGCACGCTCAGCGCTCGAACAACTGACAGCCGATGGCCGCCGAGGGCGACTCGTGCGCGAGGGGCGCCTGGTCGTGATCGCCGGCCGGCCAAACGTGGGGAAGTCGAGCCTGTTCAACGCCCTGGTCGGCGCCGGTCGGGCCATTGTGACGCCGGTCGCCGGCACAACGCGTGACGTGCTGACGGAAGTTGTGGACATCAACGGCGTGCCCATCACGCTGGTGGATACCGCCGGTGTTCGTGAGGCCCTGGACGAGATTGAAGCCGAAGGCGTGCGGCGAGCTCACGACGCCGTTCAGATTGCCGCGCTGACGCTCATTGTTCTCGATGGATCAGCGCCGCTGACGGAAGACGATGAGAAACTGCTGGACGCGATCACTTCGCCGGCAATTCTTGTGGTCAACAAGAGCGATGTCTTTGGAGCAGGGTCTCTCGGAGCCCAGGGGTTTGAGCCCCTGGGACTGTCACAAGGACTGAAGCCCTTGTCCTTCATCTCCGCGAAGACCGGCGAGGGGTTGGATGACCTGCGCCGGGCAATGGTGCAGGCACTCTCGGGCACCGATGAGTGGCGAGATACGCCGGCGGTGTCGAACCAGCGCCATCTGCGTTGCGCGGAGGCGGCGCAGGCGGCCGTTATCCGCGCGATGGCGGCGGCCGAGTCTGGTGCGACGGAGGAAATCGTCCTCGCGGAACTGACGGACGCGCGGGCGGCGCTGGAGACACTCACGGGGCGCCGGACGCCAGACGATGTGCTGGCGCATATTTTCAGTCACTTCTGTATCGGCAAATGATGCGCGCTGATTTTGACGTCATCGTGATTGGCGCCGGTCATGCCGGCTGCGAGGCCGCGTGGGCGGCGGCGCGTATGGGGTGTCGCGTGGGGGTGTGCACACTCTCACCAGACACGGTCGCGTTGATGCCGTGTAATCCCGCCATCGGCGGCACGGCGAAGGGGCATCTGGTTCGTGAAATTGACGCGATGGGTGGACTGATGGGCCTGGCGATCGATGCCACAGGCATCCAGTTCAAGATGCTCAATCGCAGTCGCGGCCCCGCAGTGTGGTCCCCGAGGGCGCAGGCCGACAAGCGCCGGTACGGTGCGTGGGTGAAGGATGCGTTGTCTGCCGAGCCTGGGATCACATGGCTTTTCGAGCGAGCCGCGCGCGTACTTGTTGAGCACGGCTCGGTAGCAGGTCTTGAGTTCGAGAATGGGGAACGTGTTGGATGCCGCGCGCTCGTGGTGACTACCGGGACATTTCTGAACGGGCTTGTGCACGTCGGAGATGTGCAGCAGGCCGCCGGGCGCGCGGGCGAACCTCCCACCCACAAACTGGCTGAATCCCTGCGTGGATTTGGCTTTGAGATGGGCCGGTTGAAGACCGGGACCCCCCCGAGACTCGACAGGCGGACGATCGACTTCTCGCGGTTTGTCGAAGATCTCGGCGACGAGCCGGCTGTGCCGTTTTCGTTCGAGACCACCACAATTCCATCACCACAGGTGGCCTGTCACATTCTCCACACGACCGCAGCGGTGCACGATCTCGTTCGCGATCACATCCACCAGTCCCCGCTCTATAACGGCCGCATCACGGGTGTGGGCCCGCGGTACTGCCCGTCTCTCGAGGACAAGATCATGCGGTTCCCGGACAAGGAACGGCATCAGATATTCCTCGAGCCCGAGGGGCTCGACGTTGAGGAGACCTACGTTAACGGCTTGTCGATGAGTTTGCCCGCGGCGGTGCAGGATGCGGTGGTGCACGCGTTGCCCGGGCTTGAAGACGCGGTGCTTCTTCGGCATGCGTACGCGGTGGAATACGACTTCATTCAGCCGACGGAGTTGACCCACGCACTTGAAACGAAGCGAGTGCCCGGTCTCTTTCTTGCCGGCCAGATCAATGGAACGTCCGGCTATGAGGAAGCTGCAGCGCAGGGCCTCCTGGCGGGAATTAATGCGGCGCGCCGGGTGCAGGATGAAGGGGCCGTGGTCCTTGGCAGGCACGAAGCGTATATTGGAATTCTTGTAGATGACCTAATTACACAAGGATGCCTTGAGCCGTATCGGATGTTCACGTCTCGCGCGGAACACAGGCTGTCACTACGCATCGACAATGCCGATCTTCGATTGACGCCTCACGGTCGTGGTGTGGGCCTGGTCCGTGATGAGCGCTGGTCTGGATTTGAAGCCAGACTCACGCGACTCGAGAACAACAGGGTTGCGCTCGGGGCCACCCGCGTGTACCTGGACGGCCTGCATTCAACCGCAGCTGAGGCACTAGGCAGACCCGCGGTGACGATGGATGAGGTTTTGGCGGCGGGGTGCGTCCTGGAGTTGGACGACACGCGCGAGATCGACCGGGGCACGTTGGAGGCTGAGTGCAAATACCGGGGGTATCTGGCGCGCCACGCCCAGCAACGGGAACGTGTTGAGGCGCAGAGCGACCGCGAGATCCCCGCCGAGTTTGAGTACGACGGCATCCCAGGACTCTCACGGGAGGTGGTTGAGCGACTCTCGGCAGTCCGTCCGGTGACTCTGGGTCAGGCCGGGCGGGTTCCAGGGGTCACGCCGGCTGCCGTTGCTGTTGTGGCGTCCAGAGTGGCGCGTTGGCGACGACCCGCGAATCGACCGACAATGTAGGCGTGGCCGAGCGCGAGACTCTCAACCGCCTTTCCCGCCGGCTTACCAGGGCCGGAGTGGATTGCCCTTCGGAGTTGTTATCAGACCTCGCCGCCTATGTTGAACTCCTGGCGAAATGGAACAAGAAGATCAACCTGACTGCCCTCCCCGTGTCTCCTCTGTCTGATGACGCCGTGGATCGGTTGATTGTTGAGCCTGTTCTTGCGGCGCGCCGGGTGGAGGCCGGGGATTCGCTGGTGATTGACGTGGGCAGCGGCGGCGGGTCACCTGCGATTCCCTTCCTGCTTGCTGCGCCGCAGATCCGCCTGGTCATGGTTGAAGTGAAGGTGCGAAAGTGCGCGTTTCTTCGCGAAGCCCTTCGCCAACTAGCTTTGGATCGAGGTTCGGTGGAAAACTGCCGACTTGAGGAGCTCCTGGCCAGACCGGAACTTCACGAATCGGCCGACATTGTGACAGTCCGAGCGGTCCGTCCGGACAAAAAGCTCTTTAATGCGATGCAGGCGTTCCTCAGACCGGGGGGCCGACTTTTTATGTTTGGAGCAGAGTCCTCAGCCAGACCAGAGCTCTCCCCGCCATTTGAATCTGGCCACATCGAAGTCCTGTTGCCGTCAATTGGCAGCCAACTCGTGGTCCTCAACAAAAACACCAGACTTTTTTAGCCCTGGGTCCGTTGGTTTTGCGTGTGTTCCACGTGGAACAGTCTGCAGGACCAGCGACTACGAAGGTACGCTAGAATCCTGTGTCGACGATGACTTAGTTATTAACTTTATTTCATATGACCAAACAAACAAGAGTCATCGCGGTCTCAAACCAGAAAGGTGGCGTGGCCAAAACAACCACCGCCATCAATCTTGCGGCCTCCCTGGCCCTCGCCGACCAGCGCGTCCTGGTCATCGATATGGACCCGCAGGCCAATCTGACCTCCGGCGTGGGGCAAAAAGACCAGTCCACGGACGCCGGCACAATCTACGACGCACTTACATCCGACGCCGTCGTCGCCCGTGACTTCGTACTGCCCACCGCCCTCGACAACCTCTTCCTGGTGCCGGCCGACCGTCATCTCACCGGCGCCGAAATCGAACTGGTCTCGATGTCCGACCGCGATCAACGCCTGCGAACATTCGTCAACGCGTTGCGCGGAGAATTCGACTTCATCTTCATCGACTCGCCGCCGTCGCTTGGGTTGCTCACGCTGAATGCGCTCGTCGCCGCCGACAGCGTCCTGATTCCCCTCAACTGCGAATACTTCGCGCTCGAGGGAATTGCCGACCTCATGTCGACGCTCGACCGCGTGCGCGAATCGCTGAATCCGGCCCTCAGCATCGAAGGCGTGCTGCTGACGATGTATGACGACCGGACAAATCTCGGGCAACAGGTCGGCGGCAACATTCGCGAGTACTTCGGAGACAAGGTCTTCACGACCGTGATTCCGCGCAACGTGCGCCTCGGGGAGGCCCCAAGCCACGGCGTGCCGGTGATTCTGTACGACGCCAAATCGCGCGGCGCCGAGGCGTATGTCGCGCTGGCCCGAGAGTTTTTGTCCCGCGAAAGGAGCGCCTAAATGGCCACCAAACGCCCGGCCCTGGGTCGCGGTCTCAGCGCACTGATTCCCAATACCGCGCCGCCCCCATCACGCGAACCTGCCGTCGCCGATCGCCCGCGCGCGCAGGAGCTCGACATTGATCTGCTGGTGCCCAACCCGCGCCAGCCTCGACTGCAGATGGATGACGCGAAGCTTGAGGAGCTCGCACAGTCCATTCGTGCCAACGGCGTGATCCAACCCATCGTTGTCCGCAAGGCGGGCGACCAGTACGAGATCGTCGCCGGAGAACGACGATGGCGCGCATCACAACGCGCCGGGTTGTTGAAGGTGCCGGTCGCCGTGCGCGAGGTGCCGGACGACAAACTGCTGGAAGTCGCACTAATCGAAAACATCCAGCGCGAAAACCTCTCCCCCATCGAAGAAGCCCAGGCCTATCGTCGACTCACCGACGAACTCGCGATGTCACAGGAGGCAATCGCCGCGCAGGTCGGCAAGGATCGCGCCACTGTGGCCAACTACATGCGCCTGCTGCGCCTTCCCGCCGAAGTGCGTACCGCCCTGAACGAAGGCGCGCTCTCCATGGGCCACGCGCGCGCGCTCCTCTCGCTGACCGATGACGCAGCGCAACGCCGTGTCGGACGCGACGTGATCGCGCGTGGACTATCCGTCCGCGACACAGAAGCGCTCGTGCGGCGCGAAGTCGACGCCGGCCCCGGCGCGACGACGAAGCCCGAACCGCCGCGCGTGGATCCCAACACGCGGGCCGCCGAAGATCAGTTGAAACTCGCACTGGGCACCCGCGCCCGCATCATCCGCAAAGGCAAGGGCGGCCGTATCGAAATCGACTTCGCAAACGAAGACGAACTTCAGCGGGTCTTCGAACTGCTGACCGAAGATTGAGCCCTGGACCCTGACGATGGAAGCGAAGCGACTCACCGAATACGCCGACTGTGCCGGTTGTGCGAGCAAACTGGGCCCCGCCGAACTCGATGCCGTGATGGCCGGCTTGCCCTCTGCGCATCATGACGATCGGGTGCTTGTCGATTTCAGGACGTCAGATGATGCCGGGGTGTACCGGTGGTCGGAAGAATCCGCGCTTGTGCAAACCGTGGACTTCTTTACGCCGATGGTGGACGACCCCTACGTGTTTGGCCAGATTGCCGCCGCCAATGCGTTGAGCGATGTGTACGCGATGGGCGGCGTCCCCAGGACCGCGCTGGCCATTGCGGCTCTCCCCAAGGATGGCCCGTCGACCGAGGTGGTTCGAGAAATCTTCCGCGGCGGGTCCGACAAACTGCGAGAAGCCAGGGTAGCCCTGCTCGGTGGGCACACAGTCACCGACCCGGAAGTCAAGTTCGGCTACTCGGTCACCGGCGAGGTCCACCCCGACAAAGTTTGGAAGAACTCAGGGGCCAGGATTGGCGATGTCCTGGTTCTGACAAAGCCATTGGGCACAGGAATCATTGTCAGGGCCAACAAATTTGGTCGTTCAACAGACACCCAGCTTTCATCAGCCATTGAATCGATGCTGCGACTGAACCTAAAGGCGGCCGAGGTTGCCAGGAAAGCTCCGAGTGGCCATATTGGAGCCTGCACAGACATCACAGGGTTTGGATTAGCAGGGCATGCAACCGAAATTGCGCTCGCAAGTGGCTATACGCTTGAGTTTACAGTCGACTCATTGCCGGTTCTTCCAGGGGCGCTTGAACTCGCCGTCCAGAACCTCCCATGTGGAGGCAGGTCGAATCAGCGCCATTACGACCGGCTGAAGGTTGAACCCGGGGTCCGCCACGAGAGTTTCCTGCTGTGCTGCGATCCCCAGACCTCCGGCGGCCTTCTCTTCACGATCGCGCCAGATGCGGCCGATGGATTCATCGCCGCGCAACGAGCCGCCGGTGTGCCGGCGACCCGCGTGGGCGAAGTTGTCCACCGGTCAAATGACGACGGCCTGGTGCGGCTTCGCTAGACACACAAGGTACATGGTATAAATGTGTGTTTTGCCGGGGCCCGATCGTCCCGGCGGAGGCCCCCAACGCTCATGAGTGCACGTTCGGCCGCCCGGCGATACGCCGCGGTCCTTTTCGAAGTCGTCAACACGACCGGCGATGTGTCGCGCGCCGAGCGCGATCTCAAGGCCTTCGCTGATTTGGTCGACGGCCACGCGCAGTTGCGCGGCGTCCTCGCCTCACCCGCCGTGTCGGCTGCGCAGAAGAACGCCGTGCTGACCCAGGTGTTTGATGCCGCCGGCGACTTCACCGTCGAAGTGCGTCGTCTGGTGCTCATGCTCGCCGACCGCAACCGGCTCAGCAGCCTCACTGACGTCGCGCACGCGTTCACCGCGCGCGTCATGGAACATCAGAAGATCATGGACGCGCAGATCGTGACCGCCACGCCGATGGCCGACAGTCAGCGCACATCGCTCGCCAAAGCCTTGAGCGCGGCGTCCGATGCCGACGTGCGCATTCAGGAATCCGTCAACCCCGACATCGTCGGCGGCATCATCGCCCGTGTCGGCAGCGTCGTGTTCGACGCGAGCCTCACCCGTCAACTCGAGAAGATGCGCCAGCGCCTGCTGGCCCAGGCGTAAGTACACCTTCAGGAACGATAGATGCAGATCAAGGCCGAAGAAATCTCCAAAATCATCCGTGACCAGATTGGCAACTTCAGCGTCGACGTGGACGTGGCCGAAGTCGGCACGGTCATCTCGGTGGGCGACGGTATCGCGCGCCTGCACGGCGTGGAACGTGCCATGGCCGGCGAAATGCTCGAGTTCCCGAACGGGCTCTTCGGCATCGCGTTGAACCTTGAAGAAGAAAGCGTCGGTGCCGTGCTCCTCGGCCGCTCGACGGGCGTCAAGGAAGGCGACACCGTCAAGCGCACGGGCCGCATTATCTCGGTGCCGGTTGGTGACGCCATGCTCGGCCGCGTCGTCAACTCCCTCGGCCAGCCCATCGACGGCAAGGGCCCGATTGCGACGAACCAGTTCCTGCCGATCGAGCGTCTGGCGCCCGGCGTCGTTGACCGCCAGCCGGTCAAGGAACCGCTGCAGACGGGGCTCAAGGCCATCGACGGCATGGTGCCGATTGGCCGTGGACAGCGCGAACTCATCATCGGCGACCGCCAGACGGGCAAGACCGCCGTTGCCGTCGACGCCATCATCAATCAGAAGGGCCTCGACGTCATCTGCATCTACAACGCGATTGGTCAGAAGCAGTCGACCGTCGCCCAGGTGGTGCGTACCCTCGAAGAAGCCGGCGCGATGGAATACACCATCGTCGTTTCGGCCGGCGCGTCGGATCCGGCGCCGATGCTCTACATCAGCCCGTACTCGGCGTGCACGATTGGCGAGTTCTTCCGCGACAGCGGCCGTCACGCCCTCGTGGTGTATGACGACCTGTCAAAGCACGCGCAGGCGTACCGCGAGATTTCGCTGCTCCTCCGGCGTCCGCCAGGCCGCGAAGCGTATCCCGGCGACGTCTTCTATCTGCACTCCCGTCTGCTGGAGCGCGCCGCGAAGCTGAACAAGGATCTGGGCGGCGGGTCGCTGACGGCGCTGCCGATCATTGAAACGCAGGCCGGTGACTTGTCGGCGTACATCCCGACCAACGTCATCTCGATCACGGACGGGCAGATCTTCCTCGAAGCGGACTTGTTCAACCAGGGCTTCCGGCCCGCCATCAACGTCGGCAACTCGGTGTCGCGCGTCGGTGGTTCCGCGCAGATCAAGGCGATGCGCTCGGTCGCCGGCACGCTGCGTCTTGACCTCGCGCAGTACCGTGAACTCGCAGCCTTCGCGCAGTTTGGCAGCGACCTCGATCCCGCGACGCAGAAGCAGCTCAACCGCGGTCGGCGTCTCACGGAAATCCTGAAGCAGCCGCAGTACCGGCCGCTTCCCGTGGCGAAGCAGGTTGCGATCATCTTTGCGGCCACCAACGGCTACCTCGACAGCGTCGCGGTGGACAAGGTGCACGCCTACGAAACCGAGCTCTACCGGTTCCTGGAAACGCAGCGGCCCGACGTGTTGACCTCGATCGCCGAAAAGAAGGTGCTCGACGACACGATCAAGCCGGCGTTGCAGGCGGCTCTTGAGGAGTTTGGCAAGCAGTTCGCTGCGATGGCCTAAGAGACCATGCCCTCACTGATTGACATGCGTCGGCGCATCCGCGCCGTCAAGAACACGCAGCAGATCACGAAGGCCATGAAAATGGTCGCCGCGTCAAAGTTGCGTCGCGCGCAGGAGCGCGTGGTGGCCACGCGTCCGTTCGCCAAGCAGGCCAAACACGTGCTGGCCAGCATCTCGGCGCGCGTGGACCAGACCAAGCACCCGCTGCTGGTGCAGCGCGAAGGGGTGAAAACCGGGAAGACGATGCTGATTGTGTTGACGAGCGATCGCGGACTGTGCGGCAGCTTCAACACAAACATCGTCAAGGCCGTCGGCCAGTTCCTCCGCGAGAATCCCGGCCGCGAAGTGTCGCTCGGACTCGTCGGCAAGAAGGGCCGCGAGGCCCTGGGCCGCCGCGGATTCCCGATCCGGTTTGAATACACGGCATTGCCGAAGGTGATTGGGTTTGCGGAAGCCGAAGCGGTCGCCGCGCCGGCGATCGAGGACTTCATCGCCGGCAAGGTCGACAGCGTCCATCTGGTCTACAACGAATTCAAGTCGGTCATCGCGCAGAAGCTCGTTGTCGAGCAGTTGCTGCCCATGGCGCCGATTGAGGTCACGAAGGACACTGCGGGCGGCATTGAATATCTGTACGAGCCGTCGCCGCAACGGATCTTCGACGAACTGCTGCCGCGGCTGGTCGAAGCCCAGGTGCTGCGCGCACTGCTGGAGTCGTCGGCGGCTGAACATGCCGCGCGTATGACGGCGATGGATGCCGCGACGCGCAACTCGGCTGAAATGATCGAAGGCCTGACGCTCACCATGAACAAGGTGCGACAGGCGGCGATCACACGGGAAATTATCGAAGTCGTGTCTGGAGCACAGGCGCAGTAAGTAAATGGAGCCCGAGGGCTCCATTTGGAGAAGAGACACAAGATGGCAGTCGCAGAAGCAGTCAAAGTCGGCAAGGTCGTGCAGATCATCGGCCCGGTTGTGGACATCGAGTTCGGTGGCGGGTATCTGCCGCCGATCTACAACGCGGTTCGTATCACCGGGAAGGCGGGCGACGTCGAAGTCGACGTCATCGTCGAAGTTGAGCAGCACCTCGGTGAAAACCGTGTGCGTACGGTCGCGATGAAGCCGACCGACGGTCTGCAGCGCGGCATGACGGCGACCGACCAGGGCGGCCCGATCTCGATGCCGGTCGGCCCCGAGACGCTTGGTCGCGTGTTGAACGTGCTGGGCGAGCCGGTCGACTTCCCGGACCGTCCGGTGAAGACGGACATCCGCTGGCCGATTCACCGCGAGGCGCCGAAACTCGAAGAGCAGTCCACCGAACTGAAGATGTTCGAGACGGGTATCAAGGTCGTTGACCTGCTCGAGCCGTACCTCACGGGCGGCAAGATCGGTCTGTTCGGCGGCGCCGGCGTCGGCAAGACGGTCATCATTCAGGAACTCATTCACAACATCGCCATGAAACACGGCGGCGTGTCGGTGTTCGCCGGCGTCGGTGAACGCACGCGTGAAGGCAACGACCTCTGGCTGGAATTCCAGGAGAGCGGCGTCATCGACCCGAATGACTGGACAAAGTCGCGCGCCGCACTTGTCTACGGACAGATGACCGAGCCGCCAGGCGCGCGTCTGCGCGTGGCGCTCTCCGGTCTCACGGTCGCCGAGTACTTCCGCGATGCCGAGAACAAGGACGTGCTCCTGTTCATCGACAACATCTTCCGCTTCACGCAGGCCGGTTCCGAAGTGTCGGCGCTGCTCGGCCGTATGCCCTCGGCCGTCGGTTACCAGCCGACGCTGCTGTCGGAAATGGGCGAGCTGCAGGAACGCATCACATCGACGCGCAAGGGCTCGATCACCTCGGTGCAGGCCATCTATGTGCCCGCAGACGACTATACCGACCCCGCGCCCGCCACAACGTTCGGCCACCTCGACGCGACGACCAACCTGTCGCGTGCGATCGCCGAACTCGGCATCTACCCGGCCGTCGACCCGCTGGCGTCCACGTCGCGCATTCTCGATCCGCGCGTTATCGGCGACGAGCACTACAATGTGGCACGCTCGGTGAAGCAGATTCTGCAGCGCTACAAGGACCTGCAGGACATCATCGCCATTCTTGGTATCGATGAACTGTCGGAAGACGACAAGCTCACGGTGTCGCGCGCGCGAAAGATCCAGAAGTTCCTGTCGCAGCCGTTCTTCGTCGCCGAGCAGTTCACCGGTCTCAAGGGCGCCTACGTGCCGATCGCCGAAACGGTGCGCGGCTTCAAGGAAATCGTCGAAGGCCGCCACGACGACATTCCGGAGCAGGTGTTCTACATGGCCGGCACGATCGACGAAGTCATCGAGCGGTCCAAGAAGCAATAAGCGAGCACCATGGCCATTCCGACCCACCTGCGTCTTGAATTCGTCACCCCCGAGCGGGCGATCGCCCACGAGGATGTGGACGAGCTGCAGCTGCCTGGCGAGGAAGGATCGCTTGGCATCCTTCCCGGTCACACGCCCATGCTCGTGGCCCTGAAGGTCGGCGAGATGTGGTACCGCAAGGGGTCGGAGAAGTTCTTCGGCTACGTCGGGTTTGGGTTTGCCGAAGTGCTCCCCGATCGGGTCACCATTCTTGCGCGGATTGCGGAGAAGGCCGACGACATCGACCTGCAGCGCGCCGAAGCCGCGAAACGGCGCGCTGAAGAACAGCTCGCCGAAGTGAAGCGCTCCGGAAACGAAGCGGACTACGAACGCGCGCGTCTTGCGCTGCTCCGCGCGATCACCCGGTTGCAGGTGTCGCAACACGCCAGGCGTCGCTGAGATTTCATGGTGCAGGTGTCTTCGGCCGCCGTCACCCATCCGGGCTTACGACGAGAGGGTAACGAAGACGCCTTCCGCGCGCGTCCGGATCTCGGGCTGTTTATCGTGGCCGACGGCATGGGCGGCCATGAAGCCGGCGAAGTGGCGTCCGGGCTCACGGTCACCATGGTGGAGTCGTTCATCAGCGACACCCGCGATGCCGATCTGAACCAGACCTGGCCCTTCCCCTACGAAGTCGCCCGATCCCTCGAAGCCAATCGTTTGATTGCGGCCTTCCGGCTCGCGAACCGGCGTGTCGCATCCGCCATCAGCGCCGATCCCGCGCTCAAGGGGATGGCGACGACGGCGGCGGCGATTCTGCTGGGTCCCGAAGGACATCTGCACGTCGCGCACGTGGGCGACTCGCGCGTGTATCTCCTGCGCCACTCCCGTCTCACGCAGATCACCAACGATCACTCGTGGGTGAGTGAGCAGGTGCGCGCCGGTGTGTTGACCGACTCTGATGCGCAGCGCCATCCCTGGCGCAACGTTGTGACGCGCGCGATCTCCGGTGGCGACGATCCTGAGGTCGAGGTGGCTGATGTGGCCATTGAGACCGGCGACCTCATCATGATCTGCTCGGATGGCCTGTCGTCGGTGGTGCCCCTGGAAGCGATCGAAGCCATCCTCAATAGCCGAACCCTGGACCCTGGACCCTCGGACCCTGCACCACTGGCCCTTGAAGCGACAGCCTCTGCGCTGATCGATGCGGCCAATGCCAGCGGCGGACCGGATAACATCACCGTCGTGCTGGTGCGGGTGGATGTTCGATAACCTGAGAAATCTGGTGCGCTACCGTGGGCTGATTCAGAGCCTGGTGGTGCGGGATCTGAAGGCGCGGTACCGGGGCAGCTTCCTCGGGTTCTTCTGGTCCTTCGTGAATCCCCTCATGTTGTTGCTGATCTACAACTGGGTATTCACGAATCTCCTCACCGGCGCCATCGAAGAAATTCAGCCCTACGCGCTCTTCATGTTCTGCGGGTTGCTGCCGTGGACGTGGTTCTCGTCTGCGCTGAATGAGTCCGCGGGATCGCTGATCTCCGGCGGCAACCTCATCAAGAAGGTGCTGTTCCCGGCGGAGGTTCTGCCGATCGTCAGCGTGGTCGCCAGCATGATGCACTTCGTGCTTGGCCTTCCCATTCTCGCCGGCTTCATGCTGTGGACCGGCCACCTTCCGGATTGGAACGAACTCTGGTGGTTTCCGGTCATCGTCGCCATCCAGTTCCTATTCACGATGGCACTCGCGCTTTTTCTCTCCGCGCTGACGGTGCACTTCCGCGATGTGCGCGACCTGCTGTCGAACCTGCTGACCTTCTGGTTCTTTGCGACACCGATCATCTACTACTACAAGCTCTTCAAGCCGGTCTCAGGCGCTGCCGGTAACGTCGACGCCTCCGCTGCCTTCAGTCAGTACCTGCACTGGTTCAACTGGAATCCGTTTTTCCATTTGGCCGTGTCCTACCAGGAAGTGCTCTTCCATGTCGGGCCATTTGGTCACAAGTCGTGGCTGCTGGCGCTGGGCGGAGGCTCGGTCGTGTTGTTCCTCGCCGCATATTGGTTCTTCGACCGCCTGCGCGATTCCTTTGCGGAGGCGGTGTGAAGGCGCCAGCCATCGTTCTCGACGACGTCTCGAAGATCTACCGACGGTATGGTGGCCGGCAGTTCTCCACGTTGAAGAGCGCCTTGCTCTCGGGCGATCTTGTCAGGAAGCTGAAACCTGAAGAGACGTTTCAGGCGCTGAAGCACGTGTCGTTCAGTGTGCCGAAGGGCTGTACGTACGGCGTGGTCGGCCGAAACGGATCCGGCAAGAGCACGGCGTTGAAGCTGGTCGCGGGCATCACCAAGCCCACGTTGGGGACGGTCACTGTTCAAGGCCGGATCTCGGCGTTGATTGAACTGGGCGCCGGATTTCATCCTGAAATCTCAGGGCGTGAAAACGTCTTCATCAACGGCATCATGCTCGGTCTCTCGAAGCGGGAGATTGAACAGCGCTTCGACCAGATCGTCGAGTTTGCCGAGTTGACCGAGTTCATCGACGCGCCGGTGAAGACGTACTCGTCCGGCATGTATATGCGGCTTGGCTTCGCCGTGGCGATCCACGTGGACCCTGACGTATTGCTTGTGGACGAAGTGCTGGCCGTCGGGGACGAAGGCTTCACGCACAAGTGCCTCGACAAGTTCGGTGAGTTCCGCCGCCGCGGGAAGACGATCCTGCTCGTCACCCACTCGCTGGGCCTCGTGGAGCGGTTCTGCGATGAGGCCGTGTGGCTTGATGGCGGCGAGAAAAAGGCCGAAGGCGATCCCAAGCGGGTTGTTGGCGTGTATGTGACGGATGTCTCGAAGCAGGAAGAGACGTTCCTGGCGGCGACTGATGCGAAGGCGCAGGACGAAGCCGGCGGCGCAGGGCAACCGGAACCCGAAACACTTGCGGCGCCGGAGGCCCTCCCTGACAACATGAATGCCGCCGGCGAAGGCCGCTGGGGATCGGGCGGCGTCCAGATCACCTCCGTCGAGTTCCTCGACGCCGCCGGCCAGCCGACGCAGGTGATTCAGAGTGGCGAGTCGCTCCGAGTGGCCCTCGGCGTCAAGGCCTCAGCGCCTGTGCAGGACTTCGTGTTTGGCTTCGGCATCTTCACGGCCGATGGCGTCTGGGTCTACGGCACCAACACCGACATCGAACAGTACGTGTCAGACCACCTCGAGGGCGAGGCCACGGTCAACCTGCTCCTCGAGTCGCTTGACCTCGTCGAAGGCACCTACAAACTTGACGTCGCCGTCCACAAACGCGACGGTGGCCCCTACGACTACCACCGCCTGCTCCACACCTTCCGCGTGAAGTCCCGCGTCAAGGATGCCGGCGTCTATCGCCCGAAACACAGCTGGACTTTCTCGGACGGCGTGAAGTTCAAGAGCCCCGAGTAGAGCCGGCAGAGGGTCGTCGTGGAATCGGCTGGCCTCCGGCTCGACTCCGCGGAAGAACATCACTCCAGGGAACTGTCTCTCGAGATCGCGTGGGGGCCCCCATCCCCACGCGCTGTCCCCCCCTTCCGTGACGTTCTTCGGACTTCGCTTTCGCGTCGCTCGCAGTCGGCCAACCGCCTCCACGCCAACCCTCTGCCGGGTGTCTGCGTGACTGGTGATAACCTGGCGCCACCTCAGGAATGCCTTTGCTGACTACCCTGCGGGCGTATTACGCCGCCACGATAGACGAGTTCCTTGGCGCAAGTGCCGACTCTGTCATCGGTGCGCTCACGACCAGGAGCAACTACTCCGTTGACCCACCCCAACGAGATGCTTGGCTGGGTGAAATCGAAATCCTTCGGCAGAGTCTGACTGGGATCCCAGGCGCAATCTTTCTAGAGTTCGAGGTGCCACGAATCGGAAGCCGGATTGACGCGGTGATCATTACTGGCCCTCTCATCGCAGTTGTTGAGTTCAAAGTCGGCGAACGCAAAATCAACCTTGCGGACTACAACCAGGCATGGGACTACGCGCTTGATCTGAAGAACTTTCACCGCGCAAGTCATCACGCTCGAATACTGCCCGTTCTGGTAGCCACTGAAATCGACGCTGTTCCGCTATCGATTGCGCCCCCAGCTGACGACGGTGTGCACCGTCCCACCACGTGCAACGCAGCCGGTCTTCGAAGTGTGATCGAGTCCGCATCATCTTCACTAGCTGGCACTCCGATCGATCCGAGCGATTGGGTGGCCTCACCCTACCAGCCAACACCGACGATTATCGAAGCAGCCCAAGCCTTGTATGCCCGTCACTCGGTTGAAGCCATTGCGGCATCTGAGGCGGGCGAGAACCTGACGATCACCTCGGTCAGGGTGGAGGACATCATTGATGAGGCCAGAACCTCAGGCAAGAAGGCCATAGTTTTTGTCACGGGAGTCCCAGGCGCCGGTAAGACTTTGGTCGGTCTGAATATCGCAACTCGTCGTAGCGGAGAACAGGATCCTGCCCATGCGGTATTCCTGTCTGGCAACGGTCCCTTGGTCAAGGTATTGACCGAGGCGCTTGCGCGAGACGAAATGGCGCGAATCAAACGCGCAAATGGTACTGCCAGGAAGGGCCACGTCGTCCAAAAGATTAAGCCATTCATTCAGAACGTCCATCACTTCAGGGATGAGGGACTGAAGCACATCGGCGCTCCGAGCGACCGCGTGGTCATCTTTGATGAGGCGCAGCGAGCATGGGATCGCGCGATGACCAGCGATTTCATGCGTCGAAAAAAGGGGCGCCCAGGCTTTTCCCAATCCGAGCCCGAGGTCCTTCTCTCATATCTCGATCGTCACCCTGATTGGGCAGTCGTGATTTGTCTGGTTGGTGGAGGCCAGGAAATCAACAGGGGTGAAGCGGGGATTTCAGCGTGGCTCGATGCGGTCGCGACATCGTTCAACAGTTGGACGGCGTACATCTCCCCACAGCTGGTAGACAGCGAGTACGACGCTGGCCACGCAGTCACGCACCTTGCAGGCAGAGCAAAGCTCGTTGAGGATCCCAGTCTCCACCTCGCCGTGTCGATGCGGTCGTTTCGGGCCGAGAACGTGTCACGTTTCGTCAAGGCAGCGATGCGAAGGCGTTACTGGCAGACACCCTGCAAAGATACCCAATAGTTCTGACTCGGAACCTGGACGCAGCGAAGGACTGGGTGAGGCAAAAAGCAAGAGGGTCTGAACGATTCGGCTTGGTCGCTTCATCAGGTGCGCAGCGCCTCAAGCCCCACGCAGTCGATATCAGAGTCGAAGTGAATCCTGTTCACTGGTTTCTCAACGACCGGGATGACACGCGCTCCAGCTATTACCTCGAGGACGCTGCGACCGAGTTTCAAGTTCAGGGGCTTGAACTCGATTGGGCCTGCGTGACATGGGACGCAGATCTCCGGTCTGGCGCGTCGTCTTGGAGTCACCACTCCTTTCGCGGCAGCAAATGGCAGAGGGTCTCAAAAGAAGAGAATCAACACTACCTGAGAAATGCCTATCGTGTTCTGCTGACGCGAGCACGGCAAGGTATGGCCATCTGTGTCCCTCCTGGGCACCCTACGGATCACATCAGACGTCCTGAATTCTACGACCCAACCTTCAACTACTTGGCAGGTCTCGGGATTCCAGTCATCTGACGATGCTATCGTCGTCGCATAGGAGGCATGTTGTGATGCACTTCCACGAATGGCGACAACAGGTCGAGGCGCTGTGTGTGAGTCATTTGGCGTGCACGTGGGACGACCTGTGTGGCGAGATTGCGCCTCTTGAGTCGGCCTTCGAAGCAGGAGAGGAGCCACTGGCATTCGTCCAGTGGTGGGCTGAAAAGTACGGCCTTCAGTGGTTCGACGGTGGCCGCTTTGACTTCGTCAACTTCGGCGTAGGCTTCTAGAAGAAGTCCCCGATCGAGTCCGCCGCGGGATTGAAGTAGTGGCCGGCGAATCCGAGTAGGACGAACGCGAGGAAGATCGCAAGCATGGGCTTCCAGGTGCGGCGGATGATGCCGCCGGTCCAGCCGGTTTGCTTCAGCCGCTGATACGCACCGCCGGCGATGGCGCCATCCACGAGAATCTCCGCCAGCAGGTGCGGCGCGGACCAGACGACGCTGACGGCAGCGAAGAGGCCGACGATGATCGCGATGACCGCGAAGAGGGGCAGCAACTTCAAGCCGTCATCATCCAGGTCAGGCATCCACGAGTTGGATGAATTCAATGAACCATGTGAGGCCGGCGCCACAACGATCGGTGGCGGCGCGGCAGGGCTTCCGAAAGCCGCCGCTGCGCCGGCACCACCTGACCGACCACCCTCAAAAACCCCTCCCGGCACAGTGTTCCCACCCCCGGGCCGGCCGGGTATCCGGAGAATCGGCCCCGTCAGGTCCAGTGTGTCCACCGCGTGCTCAACCACGTTGCTGCCCGATTCGCGGTCGGCTTGCACCCCAAGCCAGCGATTCATAAGGGCGACAAACGCCGCATACCCGAGCACACACGCCACCGCATACCGCACGGGCATGTACCAGACCCCGGCCCATAGCAGGAACGCCGACGTGAGGAAGCCGACCGTCGCACCAATCCCCACCACGAGCAGCATCGTCAGCCGTACGGCATGGGTCCGCTCGAAGCGGGTGGCGAGACGGGAGATGCGACGAGCGCGGTCGGGAGCCACGGGAGCCGCAGACAGTGTCGCACGGCCCGGAAGAGGCCTGTGGACAATAGATTCATGCCTGCACTAAAATGCATTCATGCCTTCGCAGCTCACAATCCGAGGAGTTTCCGACGAACTGAACCGCCGCCTGTCGGACCAGGCGAAATCTTCGGGCAAGAGCGTGAATGCGGTGGCACTTGGAATTCTGGAGGCGGCTGTCGGTATTGATGAACGCCGGCGGCGGCTGGACCGATACATGACATGGTCTCCTCGAGACCGCACAGAGTTTGACGCGGCCCTGCGCGTGCAGCGAGGAATAGACCATGACCTCTGGCGGTGAATTGGAACGAATTGGGAAGCTGGTGCTCGATACCTCCGCGTACTCGAGGTTCCGGGCCGGTGACACCCGCGTCAGAGATCTCATCGCGGAAGCGGAACAGGTCTTTGTTCCCGCTCCAGTACTCGGTGAGCTTCATGGTGGCTTTGAGATGGGTTCGCGTGCGCTTGAGAACCGCGTCGCCTTGAGTGAATTTCTGACCGAGCCGTTTGTGCGAACTATTCCCGTCTCCGAAGACGTCGCTCGGCACTACGGTCGCGTCTACGCCGGCCTGCGCCGCGCAGGTACTCCGATCCCTACCAACGACATCTGGATCGCCGCCTGCGCCCTCGACCAGGGGGCGTGCCTCCTAACCTTCGATCATGACTTCAATTCCATCGCCGGCCTCGACCGGCTCGTGCTGGACGGAGTCGAACCAGGAACCGACGACTAATGTTCCTCACGTCTCGCACTGACGCCGCCGATTGGGCCGCGCGGGCCCGCGCCGCGGGCCGGCGCGTGGTGTTCACGAACGGAGTGTTCGACCTGCTCCACCCCGGGCACGTCCGGTACCTGCAGGCCGCGAGGGCTGAAGGGGACACGATGATCATCGCCATCAACTCGGATCGCTCGGTCAGCGCCATCAAAGGACCCACGCGTCCGATTACCCCACAGAACGAACGCGCCGAGGTGCTGGGCGCCCTGGCGTGTGTGGACGCCGTCGTCGTGTTTGACGAGGACACGCCGTTTGACATCATTTCTGCCGTTCAACCCGACGTGCTGGTGAAGGGTGCGGATTGGGCCGAGGACAAGATCGTCGGCCGCGACGTCGTCGAGGCCCGCGGGGGCCGCGTCGTGCGCATGCCCATCGAACAGGGCTGGTCCACGACAGGGATCATAAAGAGCCTGCAGCCCTGAGATACCATGGTGGGTCGCACCACCCGTGTTACATCCGTCTGCGTCGCTTGCCTTTCGTTCTCTGCTGAAGTCAGCCGCCACCCGCGCGGGCCTGACCAGGGCCGTTCCACGTCTGGCCGGCCTCGGACCAGGGGCCACCGCCTTCCACGCCGCCGCCCTCGCCCAGGACTCGGTCGTTGTCCTCGTCGTGCCGACCGATGCCGACGTCGAGCAGATGACCAGCGATGCCCGGTTCTTCCTGAGCGCGATGCTCGGCTTGTCCGACAGTCAGGTGGCACAGGCGGTATTGCCCTTTCCGTCACAGGAAGTGGACCCGTACCGCGGTCTTGCACCTCACCTGGAAGTCGCTTCCGCCAGGGCGCGCGCATTGACGGGACTGACCACCGGCACCGCCCGCCTCGTCATCGCTTCCGCACGGGCCCTGCCGCCGCGCCTGAGTGACCCGGTTCGTTTCGCCGATGCAAGCCTGCTGCTGAAACCAGGCGTCGAGATCGATCCGCAGGACCTGCGCGTTCGACTCGTCGACGCAGGCTTCATCCCCGAGGATCCGGTTGACCAGCACGGGGAGTTCTTCGTCCGTGGAGGCGTGGTGGATCTCTACCCCGCCTCCGAAGCACAGCCGATTCGCCTGGAGTTCATCGGCGACATCATCGAATCCGTCCGCCAATATGACGCCGCCACCCAGCGATCACTAAAGGCGCTTGACGCCATTACGCTGAGTCCGCAGCGAGACCTGCTGCCGAAGGCCGGCGCCGCCGGTGACGATGTCGCGGACGATGACCGATCGGCCGCCTTCATCTCGTACGCCAGACGCGCCGGCGCCACGCTGCTCGTCTATGAACTCGAAGACGTTGCATCGAAGGGACTGGCGCTCGAGGAACAATGGCGGCAGGCGGCCGCCGATGCGCTCGCGCGGAATCCCGCAGCCCCGCCGTACGAACACTTCGCCCACCCATGGGAAGAAGTCGACGGATGGCTGCAGCGCGCGCGGCGTATCACGCAACTTGCGCTCGACGACACGCCTGATGTGCACGTGCCGTGTCAGCCGGTGCTCGAGTACCGAGGCCGCCTGGGAGATTGGGTGGACGAACTGCGTCGCGCCCAGGAACGCGGTGAAACGACGGTGTTTGTGGCGGCGACACCAGGCCGCGCCGAACGCACAATTGAACTGCTTGCAGGCTACGACGTCCGCGCCCGCGCAATCGGAGACAACGAAGATCTCGCCCGCGCCTCGGTTCTTGTCACCACGGGCCACCTGTCGCGTGGCTTCCACCTGCCGTCCGGCACGTTCCTGATCTTCGCCGAGACCGATCTCTTCGAAGAGGAACGACGCAGCGGCGAGAAACGAAAGTCGGCCGCGCGTTCGTTCGTCTCCGACTTCCGCGACCTCAAAGTCGGCGATCTGGTTGTCCACATCGACAACGGCATCGGCAAGTTTGTCGGCCTGAAGAAGATGGCCGTCGGCGTCGGCGAGCCGCAGGAGTTCATGGAACTCCGCTACGCCGGCGACGACAAACTTTTTGTGCCCCTCGACCGCCTGGACCTGGTCCAGAAGTACACCGGCGGCGCCGCACCGGCCCTCGACAAACTCGGCGGTACCACCTGGGAAAAAGCCAAAACGCGCGTCAAAAAGGCGATGCGCGACATGGCCGAAGAGCTCCTGAAGCTCTACGCCGCGCGCAAGGCGGTGGCCGGCCACGCCTTCACCGCCGACTCCCACTGGCAGCAGGAGTTTGACGATGCGTTTCCGTATGACCTGACGCCGGACCAACAGTCCGCCATCGCCGACATCACAAGGGACATGGAGTCCACGATGCCGATGGACCGCCTGCTGTGCGGCGACGTCGGCTACGGCAAAACCGAAGTCGCCATGCGCGCCGCCTTCAAGGCCGTCATGGACGGCAAACAAGTGGCGGTGCTGGCGCCGACGACGGTGCTGGCGTTTCAACATGAGCGGACGTTGAAGGAACGCTTCGCTGGCTTCCCTGTTCGAATTGACATGGTCAGCGGCTTCCGTACCAAGGGCGAACAACAGGAGGCCCTTGAGAAACTCGCCTCCGGTCAGCTCGACATCATTGTCGGCACCCACCGGTTGTTGTCGAAAGACGTGGTGTTCCGCGATCTGGGTCTGCTCGTCGTTGACGAGGAACAGCGCTTCGGCGTGACGCACAAGGAACGCATCAAGCAGATGCGCAAGAAGGTCGACGTGTTGACCATGACGGCCACGCCGATTCCGCGAACGCTGAACATGTCCCTGGTGGGCATCCGCGACATGTCGGTGATTGAAACGCCGCCGCGCGATCGGCTGTCAATTCAGACCCACGTTGTGAAGTTTGATCAGGACGTGATCTCGCGCGCGATCCGGACCGAGCTGGAACGTGGCGGGCAGGTGTATTTCGTGCACAATCGCGTCGAGTCGATAGGGTCAATCGCGGGACTTATCCAGCGTCTGGTGCCGGAAGTGCGTATCGGCATCGGCCACGGGCAGATGGGGGACGGAGAACTTGAGAAGGTAATGGTGGATTTTGTCGCGCACAAGTACGACGTGCTCGTCGCGACAACGATCGTCGAAAACGGCCTCGACATCCCCAATGCCAACACCATCGTCATCAATCGGGCCGATCGGTATGGCCTGGCGCAGCTGTACCAGTTGCGGGGCCGCGTCGGCCGGTCCGACCGGCGCGCATATGCGTACCTGTTGATTCCGCCTGAACAGGCACTCTCGCCGATTGCCAGAAAGCGCCTGGCCGCGATCCGCGAGTTCAGCGACCTGGGGTCAGGTTTCCGGATTGCGGCCCTGGACCTCGAGATTCGAGGCGCCGGAAACCTCCTTGGAGGCCAGCAGAGTGGCCATATCGAGGCCGTGGGCTTCGATATGTACACCAAGCTGCTTGAGGAGACTATCCGGGAACTCAAGGGCGAGGAGTTGGAAGACGACCGCCGCGCGGCGGTGAATCTGAAGCTGAACCTCAGAATCGAAGAAACATACATCACCGACATGAACCAGCGCCTGGCGGCCTACCGCCGCATGGCTAGCGTTCGGACGCTTGGTGAGGTAGAGGCGTTAATTGAAGAACTTTCTGATAGATATGGGCAAATAACAAATTCAGTGCTAAATCTCGCTGAATACGCCAAAATACGAGTTATTGCAGATAAGCTCGGAATTGAATCGCTCGACAGAGAGGCTTCCCAGGTAGTGTTCAAATTCAGACAGGATGCCAAATTGGACCCTGTTTGGGTGCTGAAACTGGTCCAAAGCAGGCTGGATCTCCAGCTTTTGCCGCCGGCGGTCATTAAGCTCGATATGACCAAACCCGCAGGTGAGGCACCGGTTCAGAAGCCAGTGCTGCCTCCCCCGCCCGGAAAGCTGAAACCGAAGTCTGAACCAACGGGTCCCCAGGGCCGGTACATCAAGACGGCCAAGCCGGTCGACGTGCCCGGTCGGGAATCGTGGTGGGCCACTCGTGCGACGGCTGCCGAGGTGACCGCCGGGTTCAGTCGGCAGGAGGTGCTGGCTGAGGCACCGACCGATCCGCGCGCTCCGGGCGGAGTCTTTGAGCGTGTGCGCCAGATACTCGACGAACTCGCGCGGGGCCTGGCCACGGGCTGAGGGGCTTATGATTGAGAGGTCTATGAAGCAGCTGGTAGCAGGAATTCTCGTGGCCGCGGTGTCCGCAGCCGCATCGGTGGCCGCGCAAGGTCAGGCACCCGCGGCGAATCGGTCCGTGGTGCTTCAGCGAGTGCTCGTCAAGGTGAACGGCGCGGTCTTTACCAAAACAGAGCTTGAGGAGCGCCAGATCGAGGTGCTGCAGGTGCAGAACCAGCGCACGCTCTCGCAACTCGACCTAGAAAACGACGCGACGCTTCGCGCGAAGCTCGTCGAGATCACCCCAGGCATTCTCGCCGAGGTGGTCGACGAGCTCATCATCATCCAGCGCGGCCGCGAACTCGGTTACCGCCTGAGTGACGAGCAGTTCAAGGCGGCCGTCGACCGCCTTAAAGCTGACAACCAGCTCGACGAAGCCACCTTTCAGGCGGCGCTCAAGCAGCAGGGAATGACGATGGAGATACTGCGGGGGCAGTTTGAAAAACAGTTCCTCGCGCAGGGTGTGATGACCAACGAGGTGATGAACCGGCTCACGATCACTGAAGAGGAGGCGCGACAGTACTATCGCGCGCACCCCGAGGAGTTCATGACGCCTTCCCTGATGACACTGCGCGAGATCTTTATCGCGGTGCCGACGGAGATGGTGGGCGGTCAGGCCAGTTTCAACGCGGCGCAGGACGAAGCGGCGCTCGCCAAAATCACGGCGGCCCGCGAACGCGCCATCAAGGGCGAAAACTTCGAGGCCCTCGTCGCCGAGTTCTCGGAGTCAGGCTCAAAGGCCAACGGTGGGCTCATCGGGCCGATCGATCTGAACGAACTCGCTGAAGGGCTGCGCGATCGTCTTCAGCCCCTCAAGACCGGGGAGATCGACCAGCCGATTCGGACGCCGAAGGGGTACCAGTTGCTCAAGGTGGAATCGCGATCCGACTCCACCGTGGAGCCGTTTGAAAAAGTCCGCAACGACATCGGCAATCGCGTGGCGCAGTCGCGCGCGTCCGAGCTTCGCGCCAAGTACCTCGACGGCATGCGGGGCCAGGCGCTCATTGAGTGGAAAGACGACGAACTGAAGAAGCTGTACGAGCAGCACATGGCCTCGTTGAAGAAAACGACCTGAGGTTCTGTGCGCGGTCCCGATCCGGCGGCGGCGTGGTTCGCGATTTGGACGCGCTCGCGCCATGAACAAGTTGTTCGCCAGCAACTGGAACAAAAAGGCTTCGACGTCTTTCTGCCCACGGTGATGAAGTGGAGCCGGTGGAAGGATCGCAAGAAGCAGGTGGAGTGGCCGCTGTTTCCCGGCTACTGCTTCGCCAGGTTTGCGCTCGACCAGCGTGTGCCTGTGCTCAAATGCACAGGCGCTGTGAGCATCGTCGGCTTCAACAACGTGCCCGCGCCGATTCCTGAAGAGGAACTCTCGGGGATTCGCCAGCTTGTGGAATCCGATCTCCAGTACGATCCGTGCCCGCTTATTCACGAAGGTGACAAGGTGGAGGTCACCCACGGCCCGCTCAAGGGCGTCGTTGGCCGTCTCGTGCGCAAGGGTTCACATGCGCGGTTGATTCTCGCCGTGGACCTCATTGGCCAGGGCGTCTCGGTCGAAGTCGACGCGGCCGACGTGAGGCGATACTAGGAGTCCAGGGGTCCTGGGGTCCAGGAGTACGGCGTGCGCAAGGCCGCCTGGGCTTGAGGCGGCATGACATGTAGGGCCGCCTGGGGTTGAGGCGGCCATGACATGTAGGGCCGCCTGGGGTTGAGGCGGCCGACACAGGTTCAGATATGGCAATCAAGATCGGTAACGTCACGCTCGAGCATCCGGTGGCCATGGCGCCCATGGCCGGGATGACGGACACGGCGTTTCGCCGGTTGGTGAAGCGGCAGGGTGGGTGTGGCCTTGTCGTGACCGAGATGGTCAGCTCCGAGGGACTCGTGCGCGGCATCGACCGCACGCTGGAGTACGCGGAGTACACGGAAGAAGAGCGGCCGGTCTCCATTCAGATTTTCGGCGGCGATCCGGCGAAGATGGCGGATGCCGCGCAGATCGTCGAAGGGATGGGCGCCGACATCGTGGACATCAACATGGGATGTCCCGTGCCGAAGATCGCCAAACATCACGCCGGTTGCAGCCTGATGCGCGAGCCCGAGCACGCGGCCAGCATCATCAGCGCGATGGCGAAGGCGGTGAAGATCCCGGTCACCGTCAAGATGCGCGCCGGGTGGAACGAACACGAAATCAATGCGCCGACTCTCGCGAGGATGGCGCAGGACGCCGGCGCGGCGGCCGTCGCGGTGCATGGGCGCACGGCGGCGCAGTCCTACACCGGCGAGTCTGACTGGGATCTCATCGCGCGTGTGGCCGAAGGGCTCTCGATCCCCGTCCTGGGATCGGGTGACTGCGTCGAGCCTGATCAGGTGGTGTCACGGCTGCGGTCGTCAAACGTGGGTGCCGTGCTTGTGGGCCGCGGTGCCCTGCGCAATCCCTGGATCTTCAAGCAGGCCGCCGAGGCCGCTGGCGGCAAAGTGCCGTCGGAGATTCCACTCGAAGAGCGCGGCCGTTTCCTCTTCGACTACATGCAGTTGTTGCTTGATGAGCGCGTGAGTGAAGCAGAAGGCTTTCGCCATCACGCGCCCGGACAGTCGAGTGGCCCGCCTCCGGAGGCTCGCGGTCGCGAGCGCTGGGTGATCAACAAACTGCGCGCGCTCGGGGCCTGGTACACGAAAGGCCTCGACGGCGGCGCGCAGTTGCGCGTGGCCATCAACTCGGCCAAGTCCATACCGGAACTCCGAGACCTGCTGGCGTCGTTTTTCCTGCTGCAGCGCGTCTGACAGGCACAGGGCGCGCTGGGCTCGAGCGCCTGCACGGCCCGCTGCAGTCCAGCGGGCCCTGCGTATGATCTGAACTCAATCGGCGAACGGGTCACCCTTCGGGCGTACCCGCTTCGGCGGCGCCGCAGGAGCATCCACCCTCGGCGTGCTGGTGGCTCTCGGCGCCCGTGGTGCACCCGGTTCGCTGGGCGCGTCAGGCGCTTCCCCGCTACCGGCGATCAGGTTGCGTTTGAACTTCGCACGTTTCTGATCGCGCGTCAGTTCAAAGCGTGCGCGGGGATCCTTGTGCTCGCCTCCCGGGCGCCAGTCCCGGCCTCGGCGCGGCTCGGCGCCGGGTTCACGACGCGGGCGCTTCTCGCGCGCAGCCGTGGCCGCGAGTTTGATGGCGGCCTGGGCTGCATCAGGCGATTCCCACACCCGGCCGCGCTCAAACCAGCGCAACGCGACCGTCGGCTGCGTGCGCTGCAGTTGCTTGAACGCAGGGACCAGATCCTCGCGTTCGCGCGCGCGGAATGATGTGGGCACGTCGCCGACGAGGATGACCCAGCAGCGGTGGGGTGTGGCCATGGTGTTACTGTCGCTCCAGTCTCTTCAGCTTTTCAATCAACGTCGTGCGTTTGATGTGCAGCAGGTCCGACGCCAGACGTTTGTTGCCGCCGCTCTTTTCAAGCGCCCGGCGAATGAGATTCCGTTCAAAGTCCGACACCAACTGGTCAAACTCGACGCCCGACTCCCCCATCGGCACATCGTCAGCCGACACGACGACGGGTGTGGAACGCATTTCGTCCGGCAGGTCATCCACTTCGATCTGCGCGCGGCCTGGCGACAAAGCAAACGCGCGTTCCATGACGTTCTCCAGTTGGCGCACATTGCCGGGCCACCCGAACGCCATGAGCGCCTGTTGCGCGTCCTGTGCCAGTGTGACACGTCCGCGGGACGGCGTTGCGTGACTCAGGCGGTCGAGAAAATGCTGGGCCAGCAGCGGTATATCCGCGCGGCGCTCGCGCAGGGCGGGCACATGCACGGGGATGACATTCAGGCGGTAGAACAGATCTTCGCGGAACGTTCCGTCATGCACCATCTGCTGGAGGTCGGAGTTGGTCGCCGCAATCACACGCACATCAACCTTGATGGTCTGTGAGTCCCCCACCCGTTCGAACTCCCGTTCCTGGAGGACGCGCAGCAACTTCACCTGGAGCGAGGGGCTCATGGTGCCGACTTCATCCAGAAACAGCGTTCCGCGATGGGCCTGTTCAACGCGGCCTTGCCGGTTGGCGATGGCGCCCGTGAACGCGCCGCGGACGTGGCCGAACAGTTCGGCCTCAAGCAGCGTCTCCGGAATCGCGCTGCAGTTGATCGCGACAAAGCGCTGCATCCGCCGGGGACTCGCATCGTGAATCGCCCTGGCGGCGAGTTCCTTGCCGGTGCCGGTCTCGCCACTGACAAGCACAGTGCTGGTGGTGGCCGCGACGGTCTCCAACAACTCGAGGAGTTTATGGATGACCGGTGTCTGGCCGATGATGCCGCCGAGCTGATATCGACCGCGCAGTTGTTCCCGGAGATACGCGTTCTCCGCGCGCAGGCGGCGTTTCTCCACCGCGGTCTGGAGCACATGGACGAGTTCCTCGAACTGAAACGGCTTGGTGATGAATCCTTCCGCGCCCAGTCGAGTGACTTCGACGGCTTCTTTGACCGTGCCAAATCCGGTAATGACCACGGCGATGATGTCCGGGTACCGCGCGAACGCTTCGTCAAGCACCTGACGCCCATCCACGCCGGGAAGCCGGAGGTCCGTCAACAGGATGTCGAAGGCAAAGCCACTGAGTCGCTCGAGGGCTTCCTCCCCGGTGGCGGCCTGCGCGACGCGGTAGCCCTGTTCGGAGAGGCGCTCGGCCACAACCTCCCGATAGGCCGCCTCATCTTCGACAAGGAGCAGGTGCAGGGGGGCCGGATCTTCAGTGGACATCAGTGACTGTGCCGGTATCTTGACACCGCACTACAGTTCCACTCAAGGCCCGCCGATAGTCCCAGTCGTATGCCTGAACGGAAGACGGTGTCCATTCCCCGTGCGTGCGACGTAGTTGGAGTCAGTCGGCGGACCATCTATAACTGGATCTCAAGCGGCAAAGTGCAGTACGTCCGCACGGCCGGAGGATCAGTCCGAATCTTCGAGGACACGCTGTGGAGGGACGTGCCGCCACCACTTGATCCCCCCTTTGACCTGCACAAGAGCGCGTAGGTGTCCGCCATGACAACCCCGCCCATCACATCGCGGGCAGACCAGGAGCTGACGCGGCTCTTCCATTCGCTGAACAACCATCTGGGCATCATCCTGGCCAATGCCGAGCTCCTTGAGCACCGGCTTGCCGACGAACAGCACCGGGCCCGCGCCGGCCAACTGGTGGCCAGCGCCCTTGATGCCATTCAGGCCTCCAACCAGATTCGGCTGCTGGCGGCCGACACACGCCGGACCTGAAGGCCAGCCTCAATTGCGAGGTGTCAATATTTTGGCTCAAAACGGGTCCACAACGTCACAATATTGACCTATTTGTCACGCTTCGGCACATGGTTGCACACGCCTTCACACGCGACACAAGTCACTAAATAACTGCAAATAAGACACTTAACAGCCAGAAGCCCACCCGCTCAGCCGCCCATCCAACCATCAGTGCGGTCTGGCACCCATGTTGCTCAAACAGTGGGTGAGCCGGTATCGGACCGGCGGCTTTTTGGAGGCTTCATGGCACACGCGCAGTTGGATGGTCATCAGCACGAACGGGTTGTCGCAACCCTGCCTTTTGTCGAGTCCCTGGCTCGGCGAATGGCGTCGACCATGCCGCACTCGATTGATGTGTCCGACCTGGTACAGGACGGCGTCATCGGTCTGATGGACGCCGCCCACCGGTTTGATGACAGCCGCGGGATCAAGTTTGAGACATTCGCCGAGCGCCGCGTCCGCGGCGCGATGATTGATGCCCTGCGCCGTGATGCGTGGCCGCGAGGCGTCCGCCGTGTGCGTCGCGAGCTCGAAGCGGCGCGCGAATCGCTGCGCCGTGAACTCGGCGCGGAACCCACGCTGGCTGATCTCGCCAAACGCGTCGGCACGGATGAAGGGCGGCTTGAGCGCACCATTCTCCGCATCAACACGATCGAATCCACGTCGCCGCTGGCGAACCTCGAGTCGGTGGACACCGCGTCGCTGCCGGCTGTGCTCGTGCCCAGCGAGCCGCCCGCGCCCGATCGCGAGTATGAACAGCAGGAACTGCGTCTGCGCATTCGACAGGCCATGGCCACGCTGCCGGCCCGCGAACGCAAACTGATCAGCCTCTATTACTTCCGCGGCGCCACAATGAAGCAGATTGGACAGGCGATTGGTGTGAACGAGTCGCGCGTCTCCCAACTGCATGCCCGCGCGATGTCGCGGTTGCGCAGGGCGATGACACCGCAGCCGACGGGCGAGGTCGTCGCGTTCAAATCGCGCGCGGTGGCCTGACTACCGAATCAGTTCCCGTGCGGTTCGCACCAGATCGCGCAACCGGAACGGCTTTGCGAGCCAGCGACATCCGCTGCGCTCCAGAAACTGCTCCGCCTCGGTGCCGGCCACGTCTCCGGTCACGAACAACACCCGGCGTGTGAGCGCGGGAGCCGTGGACGCAAGATGGCTGAAAAACGCCATTCCATCCACACGCGGCATTTTCAGGTCACACACGATCACGTCGTAGGCGCGTGACTGCGTCCGCTCGATCGCCTCTTCGCCATCGTTGGCACGGTCCACTTCAAATCCGGCATCGCGCAGCGCGTCAGCCACCGCCTCCCCGAGCGCCAGTTCGTCTTCCACCACCAGTGCGCGTGTGCCCACCGGCACCGTCTCAGGCGCCGCGGCTGTCGGCGGCGAGCCGACCGGACGCACGGCGGTTCCCCCCGAGGGCAATTCCAGCACAAACGCCGCGCCCCCGCCGTCCGGCGACGACACGGAAATTCGTCCGCCGTGTTCCTGCGCAATGGCGTACGCGACGGTCAGGCCAAGGCCCGTCCCCTTGCCGACGGCCTTCGTGGTGAAGAACGGGTCGAAGATCTTCTGCTGCACGTCATCGGGCACACCGGGCCCGTCATCGCTGACTTCGAGCAGCACGGCGTCACGCTCCGGTTCATGCCACGATCGCAGCAGCATCAGGCCACGGCCATGTGCGCCGAGCATTGCATGTTCCGCGTTGATGATCAGGTTCAGTAATACCTGCTGAATCTGATGGGGATCCGCAAACACCGGCGGCAGTCCCGCCGCCAGGGCTTCAACGATGACGACGTTGGAGACGCGTTGTTCGTAGGCCCTCAGCGCCAGTGTGTCGCGCACGACCTGATTCACATCGACCATCGTCCGCGTGGTGTGCCGCTTGCGGGCGAAGGTCTGCAGATTGCGTACGATGCGGGCGGCACGTTCGGCGGCGTTGTGAATCGCGTCGATGTCACGACGGGTGGGGTCGTCGTGCTGTCGACCGGCGAGTCGTTCGGCACACGCCAGAATGGTCGCGAGCGGATTATTCAGCTCATGGGCCACACCCGACATCGTCTGTCCGAGCGCGGCGAGTTTCTCCGCTTGAGAGAGCTGATGGAACACATCGCGCGCCTGGTCCTCGAGCTTCTTGCGCTCGGTGACGTCGCGCATGACGGCCTCGATCCGCAGTACGGCGCGATCGGGCGCGATGGCCTCCGCGCGGGCGGTCACTTCGATCCAGCAGCCCGCGCCGTCGGCCCGTCGCAGGCGGAGGAGATGATCGTGCGCGGCGCCGTCGCGGCGGAGGAGCGCGAGAAACCCCTCGCGGGCCTGGGCGTCCACGAAGCGCTGGGCATCAAACGGCCGGACGTCGGCGGCGTCGAGCGTGTCGTCCCAGCCGAACATGAGGCGCAGGAAGGGATTGGCGGCGAGGGTCGCCGAGTCGTCCGGACCGACAAGGCCGATGTACAGACCGGCACGCAGTCCGTGAAACAGATTCAGAAATGCGTCGTTGCCGAGTGTGCCAGGCACGGGGATTCCGGCTACACCTTACCATCTCGACTAAACTCTCAGAACGATGTTTGCGACACGCGTACTTGAAGGACAGACCGCCGTCGTGACTGGCGGAGGCACGGGGATTGGCCTGGCGATTGCCGGTGCGCTCGGACACATGGGCGCGAACCTGGTGATTGCCAGCCGCAACCCCGACAATCTGGCACGCGGTGCCGCGACGCTGACGGCAGCCGGATACGCCGTGGCGACTGTGCAGGTGGATGTGCGGGTGCCCGAGCAGGTGGATGCCATGGTGGAGACGGCTGCAGCCCGGTTCGGGGGCGTGGACATCCTGATTAACAACGCCGCCGGCAATTTCATCGCCCGCGCCGAGGACCTCTCGCCGAACGGCTGGAACGCCGTGATCGGGATTGTGCTGAACGGCAGCTTCTATTGTTCGAGGGCCGTGGGACGACACCTGATGGCCCGCAAAGCCGGCGGATCCATCGTGTCGATCCTGGCCAATTATGTGTGGACGGGGAGTGCCGGCACGATTCATTCTGCGGCGGCCAAAGCGGGTGTGATGTCGATGACCCAGACGCTCGCCGCCGAGTGGGCCGGTCACGGGATTCGCGTGAATGCCGTGGCGCCAGGGCCGATTGAATCCCCTGGTGCCGCGAAGCAGTTGTGGGATTCCCCGGACGCCGTCAAACGGATCACCGACATGGTGCCGCTGAAGCGCTGGGGCACGCCTGACGAAGTGGCGAACGCGGTGGCCTTTCTCGTGTCGCCCTACGCAAGCTACATCACCGGCGACATTCTCACGATCGACGGCGGCGCCTGGCTGGGCCGGGGCACGTTCGGGTTTACGACGGAGCAGCCGTAATGCAGACGTTGCCACGCATCGCAGAAATGACCGGATCCTCATCAGGATGGGGCTTCTATCTGTGCGCGCGAAAGGAAGTGCGCATGGGCAAGACGGGCGCATACCTCGCCATCGTGCTGCAGGACACCTCGGGCGAGATCAAAGCCAAGGTGTTTCAGGACGTGGACGTCATGCGCGAGGAATTCGAGGCGGGGGAGTTCGTCAAGATTCAGGCGCGCGGCAACCTGTTTAATCAGCGACTGGAGCTGGTGCTCGACAAGATCCGTCGGGTGGACGCACTGCGGGATGCGCTGGATGGCTTTCGCGAGGAAGACTGCATTCCCTGCGCGCCGCGTCCCCTCGACGAGATGTGGCAGGAACTGCAGGCACATGTCGCGACGGTGCAGTCCCCCTTTGTGCGCGAACTGCTCGTGCGCCTCCTCGACGCCCACGGCGATCGGCTGCGGATCTGGCCGGCCGCACAGTCCGTGCATCATGCGTATCGCGGCGGCCTGCTGGAACACGTGCTGAAGATTCTCGAGGGCGTGACGTTCCTGGCCGGTGCGTACGGGGCCAATCGTGACCTGCTCGTCGCCGGCGCCATCCTCCACGACATCGGCAAACTGCAGGAACTGTCCTACGGTGTGACGACCGACTACTCCGTCGAAGGGAACCTCGTCGGCCACATCGCGCTGGGCGCGCAACTGGTGCGCGAGACGGGTCGCGCGATTCCGGGTTTTCCGGCCGACGTGCTCGTGCAGATCGAACACCTCGTGTTGTCCCACCATGGCCAACGCGCGCTCGGGTCGCCGGTCGAACCCATGACCGTGGAAGCATTCATCCTTGCCGCCATCGACGACCTGGACGCCAAGATCCACCAGGTCCGCAAACACATCGACGCCGACGACACCGATGGGCCATTCACCACCTATCACCGCCGGCTCGAACGGGTGCTGTACAAGCCGTAGAGCAGCCGGAGCTGTCCGATGGCTCCACTAATAAATTTCTACAATTTGACTAATACGTAGAATAAACTTTCCTACTAATGCGTATTGGTTGAACAATACACCTGTGACAGAGCTCAAAGACCCCATTGATGTCAAGATTTTGACCATGCTCCAGGAGAACGGCCGCGTCTCCCAGGTAGATATTGCGAAGGCCGTGGGCTTGGCGCCGTCTGCCGTGCTGGAGCGTCTCCGGAAGCTCGAAGCCCGGCAGGTCATCCGCGGCTATACGGCGTTGGTCAATCCGCACAGTGCGGGCTGCTCGCTGCTGGCCTTTGTTTCAGTTCGCACGAACGAGGTGGGCGGGGAAGAGGATCAGGTGGGCGACGCGCTCGCCCGAGTGACCGGGGTCCTCGAAGTGCATCACGTGGCGGGCGAAGACTGCTTTCTCATCAAGATTCGCGCGCGCGACACCGAACATCTCGGGGAGTTGTTGAAGACCGGCATTGGTCGCGTCAAGGGCGTTCGCTCGACGCGCACCACCATCGTGCTGGGTACGCACAAAGACACCACACGCCTGCCCCTGAAGCCGGCGGAGATCGCCGCAACCCCATGAGTTCTGTCGTTCGTCGCAACGCCTGGATCGCCTTCATCGCGGTCTGTGTAATCTGGGGCACCACCTATCTCGCCATCAAGGTCGCGCTCGAGACCATTCCGCCCTTTTTGATGGGCGGCATCCGGTATCTCATCGCCGGCACCGTGCTCGGCGGCGTTCTGGTGGCTCGCGGCGAAAAATTGCCGCCGCCGGCCGAGTGGGGAAGCCTCGCATGGCTCGGGTTCCTCATGATCGGCCTCGGCAACGGTGGTGTGAACTGGGCGGAGCAGTACCTCGCCAGCGGCATCACCGCCGTCGTGATCGCCACGTCGCCGTTCTGGATGGTCGCCGTGGACGCGATGCTCCCGGGCGGCGAACCATTCTCACGCAGGAAAATGCTGGGCCTGTCGATCGGATTCGCCGGCATCGTCCTGCTTGTGTGGCCGGACATCACACTCGCTGGTGCGGATGGCCGGATGGTGCTCCTCGGCATTCTCGCGCTTCAGATTGCGTGTGCCGGATGGGCGGTCGCGTCGTCATACACGAAGCGGCACGCGATGTCGCGCAACGTGCTCGCGATTGCCGCCGTGCAGATGTTTTTTGGTGGCTTGTTCATGACGGTCGTCGGGACGGTGACCGGCGAGTGGACGACCATCAGCCTGAATCCGCGCACGACGTCTGCGCTGTTGTACCTCGTGGTGGCCGGGTCGCTTGTGGCCTTTGCCGCGTATTCCTACGCATTGCGGCACCTCCCGATCACCACCGTCTCGCTCTACACCTACGTGAATCCCGTGATCGCGGTGGCGCTCGGCACGTTCCTCCTGGGCGAGCCTTTCCGCCTTTCGATGGTCGTCGCCGCCGGCGTCATTGTCGCGGGCATCCTGGTCGTCCGTTCGCGTTGAGGAGTATTCTTATGGGCGCATGAGCGCCCAGCGTTTTCGCATCCTCACCCTGAACAACATTTCGCCGGTCGGCCTCGCGCGGTTTGATGCTGCGCGCTACGACACCGGGGCCACGGTGACTGATCCTGATGCAATCCTGGTGCGGTCGGCGGACCTCAACGCCGTCGCGATCGCCGACAGCGTCAAGGCGATCGGTCGCGCCGGCAGCGGCACCAACAACATTCCCGTAGTCGCCATGACCACACGCGGCGTTCCCGTGTTCAACGCGCCCGGTGCCAATGCCAATGCCGTGAAGGAACTGGTGATTGCCGGTCTCATCATGGCGTCACGTTCGATCGCGCAGGGCTGGTTGTTCGCCCGTGGTCTCGAGGGGGACGATGCGACGCTGCACAAGGCGGTGGAGGCCGGCAAAAAGGCGTTTGCCGGCATCGAAATCTCCGGTCGCACACTCGCGGTGTTCGGCCTGGGCGCGATTGGCGCGCGCGTGGCCAATGCGGGCGTGGCACTCGGCATGCGCGTAGTCGGCTTTGATCCTGCGTTGCCGGCCGATTCCCCGTGGCCTCTGGATGGGCGCGTGGAGCGCCGCCAGACGTCGGCGGACGCGCTGTTTGCAGTTGCCGACTACGTCACCGTCCATATGCCGCTGGCTCCGGCCACCAAAGGGTTCATCAACGCCGAGCGGTTGCACAGCATGAAGCGTGGGGCGGTGCTTGTGAACTTCGCGCGCGAGGGCATCGTGGATGAACCGGCGGTGGTGGCTGCGCTCGACGGAGGGGCGCTGCGCGCCTATGTCAGTGATTTTCCGACGGCCGCCACGGCGCGTCATCCGAAATGCGTGACGTTGCCGCACCTTGGCGCGTCCACAGAGGAGGCCGAGGACAACTGCGCCGTCATGGTGGCCGATCAGGTGCGCGACTTTCTCGACCGCGGCGACGTGCGCAACTCGGTAAACTTCCCGACCGTTGTGGCTCCGGAGACGTTCACGCATCGGACTCTTTATGCGGGAGCCGGCACACACACCGCCGCCGCGGTGGCCGCGGCGCTCGACGCGGCCAGGGTCAGTGTCACGGCGTCCACAATCGCATCCAGGAATAACCTGACGTATGCGGTACTTGATACACCCGTGAGGCTCCCCGGCGGCGTGGCCGATCAGTTGCGACACCTGGACGGCGTCGCCATGGTGCGGGTGATCTGCTAGTTATCGGGGGCCGAGCGCGAACGTCATCGTGCCGTTCAGCACCCGTTCGCCATTGACTGTGGCCGTGCCGCTCAGCACGCCCATCCGGCTGCGGAGCCGCTTGACAACGGCCTCGATCCGCACGACGTCGCCGGGATGCACCGGTCGCCGGTAGCGGACCCGGTCGATCCCCATGAAGAAGATCAGTTTGTCCAGGTTTTCCGGCTTCGAGAGAATCATGATTGCGCCCACCTGCGCGACCGCTTCGGTCAGGAGCGTGGGCGGCAGCGCTCTCCGCTCACCCGGTGTGGACGACAACGAGGTTTCGTTCTGCGAAATGTTCTTGATGCCGACGATCCGGACGTCCGGCTCGAACTCGACGATCCGGTCCACCAGCAGAAACGGGTACCGATGGGGGAGAATCCGCTCAATGGCGGTGTAGTCAAGGGGCAGCGTCAGATCAGTCATTGCAGAGGGAACCAAGTATAATAGGTTCCGACTTGATCGAACGATCCTCCAGCCACCTCTCGGTCGGGTCTCACGAACGCGACATCCTGATGACCCTGTTCGACCTGGGCCGTCAGGTGGCGTCCGTCATCGAGCTGGACGAGCTGCTCCAGAAGATCCCTGAGCTTATCGGTCGCCTCATCCCGTTTGATGCGTTTGCCGTCTACCTTGTTGACGAGAAACGCGGGGAACTCAGGATTGCCTACGCGGTCGGCTACCCGGACACGACGCACTACCGTCCCAAAATCACCGACGGCATCGTCGGGCACGTGATCACCACCCAGGAAGCCGTGGTCGTGGGCGACATTTCGCTGGAACCCAACTATGTTGAGGTGGTCAGTGGCATGAGCTCCACGCTGGCGGTGCCGCTGGTGCACAAGAACAAGCCCATCGGCGCCCTGAACGTGCTCAGCCGCTCCCGGGACAAGTACTCCGAGCGGGATGCCGCGATTCTGCGCCAGTTCGGCGCCCATGTGGCGCTCGCCCTGGTTAATGCGCGCCTGTTTGAGCAGCAGCGGCTGGATGCCGAAGCGTTTGAGACTCTCGCCGAGATCGGCCGGGATGTGGCGGCGTTGATGGCCCTGGACGAGCTGCTCGCGCGCATAGCGCAGCTGGCGCGCCGGGTGGTGGACTACCGCACGTTCGGCATTCTGCTGCTCAACGACGACACACAGGAGCTTGAGATCAAGGTGGCCGTGCAGTTTGGTGATCGCGTC
Organism: Vicinamibacterales bacterium; assembly: GCA_030827135.1. GTDB lineage: Bacteria > Acidobacteriota > Vicinamibacteria > Vicinamibacterales > SCN-69-37 > SYFT01. The sequence goes on along the minus strand of JAURFE010000007.1, from coordinate 31,585 downwards.
GAGCTGCCCAAGGTTCCGATGGGACAGGGCATCGTGGGATACGCCGCGCTGCACCGTGAGCCGCTGCTTGTCCCCGACGTCTCCAAAGACCCCCGCTACATCAAGGTGGTCGATGACGTGCGCTCGGAGCTGGCCGTGCCGATGTTGCTCAAGGATTGCTGCGTCGGCGTCTTCGATCTCGAGAGTCCGGAACTTGACGCCTTCTCGAAACGCGACGTCGAGATTCTCACGCTGCTCGCGAGCCAGGCGGCGGTGGCGATTGAAAACGCGCGGCTCTACAAGGAAGTCACCACAACCGAAGCGCGCCTGGACAAGGAACTCAAGTTTGCGCGCCGCGTCCAGGCGGCGCTGCTGCCGACCAAATTGCCGAAGCGGCTCAAGGGTGTGGACGCCGCCGCCTCGTTCTCAGCGGCCCGGGAACTTGGGGGCGACTTCTACGACTACCTCGTGCCCGAATCACACACGCTGATCGTGGCGCTCGGCGATGTCTCCGGCAAGGGTGTGCCGGCGGCGCTCTACAGCGTATTCGCGGGTGAACTGGTGCGTGGCCGCACCTTCCGGCGCCGCTACGTTCCCGAAGGGTCGTCGCCGGCGGCGGTGTTGATGTCGATCAACACGATCCTCCACGAGCGTCAGCTTGAGGAGTACTACTGCACGCTGTGTTATTCGATCTTCGACCTCAAGCGGCGCACGGTCACACTGTCGAACTCCGGCCTGCCGTATCCGGTGCGTGCCACGGGCGACACCTGTGCCGTGGTTGAAGCCCGCGGCGTGCCGCTGGGTTCCTTTCCCGGCATGTCGTATGACGAAGTCTCGTTCCCGCTCGCGTCCGATGACGTGTGGGTGTTCTGTTCGGATGGCGTAACAGAAGCGATGAACAGACGGAGCGAGGAATTTGGCACGACGCGACTGTGTGACGTCGTCTCGCATACGCGGCATCTGACCGCCAAGGAGATCGTGCACTCGATCGTGGAAGCGGTCGACGCACATCGGGCGGGATTCGCCCCGAATGATGACACCACCGTGGTCGTGCTGAAATTCGCCTTGCCGGCCCTGCTGTAATCTCGCGGCGCCGGCGAGTATCGAAGCCGCCCGGGCATCAGCCCACGTGCCATGGGGTGATTGCGATGCCAGCGCCTGCCTGTCGTTACGAGAGGACACACCCCATGTGATGCCGGGCGACTTCACAGTGATGTAATCAAGATGTGTGCCGCACGGCACCTGACGCCTTTACCGCGACATTTCGACCGACCTGCGCAGCGGTGACCGCTGGGTGCTACAGGGCGCCTGCTGCCGGAGGGGCGTCGAGCGCGTCAGTGGCGCCACCGGCCGCCACCGCCGGCAGGGGGGTGATCACTGCGGCGAGTTGAGCGGCGATCACGCGCGCCAGCGGCAGCGTGGACCCGTCAGCGGCGCGCCCGGAGACCTCGGCTGCCAGGACCCCGACACACCCGGCGGCGCCAATCAGCGGCACGGCAATCGCACCCGAACCCTCGGGGGACCCGGCCGGCACGACCTGCGGTTGCAGGGTGCGGCAGGCCACGGACGTGACGTTGTCAGCGCCCACGGGCAGTGTGCCCAGGCGCTGCACCATGCGATCGGAATAACCATGGGCCAGTGACGGGCGCAAGGTTTCACGGGCCTCGTCAATCACCCACAACACCACGCCCTTGGCGCCGATGGCCGTCGCCGTCCGCGCAATCAACGCAGGCAGGTCGCGGCCATCCAGCAACCGCGCCAGATCAACACATACATCCGCCGCGTCGGCCAGGCCCTGGACTTCGGCACCTCGGACCTCCGGAACCGCGGGAACGTCGGGACTTCGGACCTCCGGAACCACGGGAACTTCGGAGCCACGGGACTTTGGAACAGCGACGAGCACAAGCAGCAGCACGGCGGCGCCGCCCACCAGGCCCGCCTGGTACTGGCGGATGGTCGCGGCTTCCCGACGACCGGCCTGAATCTCCGCGTCTCGTGCGGTCGCAATATCGGCCGCCAGGCGGTCGAGAATCTCGAGGCTCTCCACAAAAATCACGTCGGACGCCAGCAGGCGCTGATCGTTGCCGACGTAATTGCGCGCGCGCCGGTCCGACACCCGGAGGGCATCAAGGCGGGACTGTGCGGATTCCAGCGCTGTCACTGCGTCGGCCTGTCCGTCGAGTTGCCGCTCCGACAACCCCGCGGCGACCTGCGCCATCAGATCGTCCACACGCGTCATCCAGAAATCCGCACCCTGGCCCGCGGCGACGTAGCCGGCCTGCGCCGTGCGCACGGCCGCGACCGTCAGTTCCAGCGAGGAAAACTGGCGAGCGAGTCGATCTTCGTGTGTCTGGAGCGCGGATGAGGCCCGTTCGAATTGCCAGGCCTGATACGTGGTGCCGCCAACGAGCAGACATCCCAGGAGAACGGGAACGACACCACGCAGACTCTGCATGGAACGCTACTATAGCACCGCCAGCCATGAAGCCGACCCGCATTGGCGTGATCATCAACCCGATTTCAGGGCGACGAGGCAGTCACGCCGGAGAGGCGGAGCGTCGTCGCTCGTTTATCGCGCAGCAGGCGGCAGACGCCGGCGTCACGGCGGACATCAGGCTGACCACCGCGCAGGGGCACGCGCGCACACTGGCGCAGGAGTGCCTCGCGACCGGGTGCGAGGTCGTGGTCGCGATGGGGGGCGACGGCACGGTGAACGAGGTGGCGCAGGGGTTGCTGGGCTCACATGTGCCCCTCGGCATCGTGCCGTGCGGGTCGGGAGACGGCCTGGCCCTGGGACTCAAACTGCCGACGTCCTGGCGTCGCGCCCTGCAGGTGGCGCTCGAAGGACACACGTCCAGGATGGACGTCGGATATGTGAACGATCGCCTGTTCCTGAACGTGGCGGGGATCGGATTTGATGCCGCGGTCGGAAGGCTTTTTGCCACGCGCAAGAAGCGTGGTGCCCTTGGGTATGTCTCAAAGAGCTTCAGTCTGGTCTGGTCGTATCAGTCGCTGCACTACGAGTTGGCGTGCGACGATGGGCGGCGAGCGGGACGGAAGTTCCTGATCGGATTTGCGAACGCGCCGGAATACGGCAACGCCGCCGTGCTCGCACCGGATGCCGACATACGTGACGGCCTGCTGGATGTGTTGATTGCGGATGGGGGCTCGCCGCTCCGGCAGATCTGGCGTGCGCGTCGGTTGTTCTGGAACCGGCGCGCGCCGGCCGAGGGGCTCGAACGCCTGCGGACCAGGACGGCGCGCGTGACGGGCGACCGGATGGTCGCGCACGTCGACGGCGAAGTCTTTGAGGCGAGCGGGACCCTGGCGATCAGGGTCGTGCCGCTCGCGCTCGCTATACGGGTTTCAGCGGAATGACGCCTGCGCGAGGCATCGGGCCGAAGTCATCGCCGAATTTGATGGGCGGCAGATCCTGGAACATCGTGTCCCACTTGCCGCGCTCCATCGGGTTCGACGCCTGCATGTATTGACGTGCCGACACCGGGCGCGCAAATGCGAGGTCAGCCAGTGCGCTGTACCCGGGGACCGAACCATATTCAGAGGCAATCGCCTGACGCAGGGATGCAGCCGTCGTCTGTGCGACCGTCGCACCAAAAGCCACAGCGACCTTCGAGAGAATCTGCCAGTCTTCGGCTGCGTCTCCCGGGGGCGTGATGACGCGTGAGGCCGGCTGGACGTGGCCGGTGGCGTTCGTGAACGTCGCGTCCTTCTCGGCGAATGCACAGCCCGGCAAGACGATGTCGGCCGCGTCGGTGAGCGCGGACTTCAGCACGCCCTGCACGATGAGGGTGGCGATTTTGCCAGACTGCTTCGCCGTGAGGATCCATTCGGTGTCGCCGATCGACCCATCGGGGCCGGGATCGATCACATAGAGCAGCTGCACGGCGCCGGTGTCCACCGCCGCGCGCAGGCCGCTGACGTCGGCCGCGCCATCAGTGGCGCCGAGTTTGAATCCGAGGTCGCGTGCGCCGCGCAGGTTCGGCGCGTCGACCGCTGGAATCGGGAACTTGGTGTTCACCGGCTGCGGTTTCGGGCGATGCCGCCAGCTGAAGGTGACCCCGCCGGTGAGTCCGGCGAACTGCCTGAGGACGTAGAGTTCTTCGAGTGATGCGTGGCCGGAGACCAGCACGCGCGCGTGATTCGCTCCGGCAGCGTCGACGGCGGCTTTCACAGCCACAAGCGCCTCATCCCACGGCGTTGCATCGGATCCGCGCGACGAGCGGACGTGCGGCTGCAGCAGGCGACGATCGCTTTCGACCCAGTGGTAGTCGAAGCGGCCGATGTCACACATCCAGTACTGGTTGATGTCGGCGTTGAACCGAGGCGTCAACCGCACGAGGCGCGCGCCCTTGGCCCACTCGGGTTTGGCCTTGATCCACGCGGTCGTGTTGCAGCCCTTTTCGCAACCGGTGCAGATCGTGTCCACGGCCATCGGGTTGTCCCACGGCCGCGACTTGAAGCGGTAGTCGCGCGTCGTGATGGCGCCCACCGGGCACACATCCATCAGGTTGCCGGAGAGCAGCGAGACGACGCCTTTTTCTTCGAACGTCGCAATTTCGCTGTGGACGCCGCGCTGGAAGACGCCAATCTGCGCGTCGCCATCCACTTCCTTCATGAACCGTTCACAGCGTGTGCACATGATGCAGCGGTTGCGGTTGAGCATCAGCGTCGGGCCGAAGTCCACATCGGCCTTTACGCCCTCACCGTCAAACACCCGCCGCGGGAATTCCATCCGGCTGCGCTCGGGTCCGTACGAGTAGGAGTAGTCCTGCAGGGGACACTCACCGCCCTTGTCGCACACCGGACAATCGAGCGGGTGATTCACCAGCAGGAACTCGAACACGCTGGCGCGCGCGGCCTCGACCTCGGGCGAGTTCGTCGTCACCACCATGCCGTCGGCGCAGGCCGTTGAACACGACGTCTGCAGTTTCGGCATTTTCTCGATTTTGACGATGCACACACGGCAGGATCCATCGACCTGGAGTCCGGGGTGATAGCAGTAGTACGGCACGTGGCCGCCACTGGCATGAATCGCTTCGAGGACCGACTTACCCTTGGGAACCGTGACCGACTGGCCGTCGATCGTCAGCGTGACCGTTTCCATAGCCCTTGAATTCTATCTCAGCGCCGGACAGTCACCAGGCTCAGGTCGTCTCGGGTGTCGACCTGTCGGATGGGCCCTTTGGCGGGCATTCGGAGCTCATGGGTCGCCGACGTGACCGCCAGTTCCACCGACTCCGATTGGCCGTTGGCATACTGGACCGCGACGGTCAGCGGAAAGTCGAAGGTGTCCCCGGTCTGTTGGACCCGGAGAAAGACGTGTGCCCCATCGGCGTCCATGCGCCAGGAGAGCCGGGCCTGCGGCAACTGGAACCCGAGAATCCAGCGTTCGAAAAAGCGGCCGAGGGGGATGCCGGCCTCGGCTTCCAGGGCGGCCCGCAAGTCGTCGGTGCCGGCTTTCTGGAAGCGATGGGTGCGATAAAACCGCTGAATGCCCCGCGAAAAAGCGTCCGGGCCGATGAGCCGTCGCAGCATATGCAGGACCACGGCGGACTTGTTGTAGACCAGACCACGGAAAATCCGCCCGTCTCCCTGAATGTGCCCGAGCCGATAGCCCAGGTGCACCGGGCCGTGTCGTGAGAGCTCCATCGCGGTGGTGCGCATCTGACTGAAGAGGGAGCGCTCCGTCTCCGGACCGCGATCCTGCGCGGCATACAAGGCGGCGAAGTACTGGGCGAGCCCCTCGCTCAGCCATTGTTCGTGGTAGTTCTTCCAGCCGATCGCTTGTCCCCACCATTGGTGCGCGATTTCGTGAGCCAGGAAAAAAAACGGGTGTCCGGTGAGGGCCACGGGGTCGTCGCGCCAGGAGAGCGTGGTCGGCAACGTGGCCTGATTCCAGATCGCGAAATAGGCCGGACTGTGGCCGCTCGGCAACTCCGCATCGAGGGTGGCCACGGTGACGTGGGGATACGGTGCTTCGCCGATCGCCGACGCGTAGAACGCCACGATGCCGGCAACCCGGTCTGGCAATGATCGATTCCCACGCAGCAGACGGGGGGTGGCCACCACGTCAACCGCCACGCTCCTGGCCGCGTCGGTGGCGTCGGTGCCGCCGATCGCGGGCGGCGCAATGGCCGGGGTGGCGGCCGGCGCGCTCCCCACCGGTACGAATCGACTGATGATGGCCGCCAGGTACCGCAGGGGACGGTCTGCCAGATACTGGACTGTGCGTTCCGCTCGTGAATCCCCGCCGCGGTCCGAGCCTTCAGCGACCGGCGTCACCGTCGAGTTGATCAGGCTGCCGCTGGCGACGACCTGAAACTGTGCGGGCACGGTGATCTGCAGGGCCGCCGTCGCGAAATCGGTGACCGAGGCCTGCGGATACCAGTAGGTGCGGTTCGAGTAGAGGAATCGTGGTTCGGGCGGGATGATCAGGTCCTGCATCCCGGCAGGATTGGGCGCGGACTGCGCCTGCCCGTCGACCGAGATGGCTTCGCGATCAATGGCCTGGGGCGGGAGTCGTCCTGCGTAAAACACGTCGAGCACCAGTTCGCTGCCTCTGGGCAGGGCTCGCGGCAGGCTGACCAGCACGCCGCTTTGTCCTGCGACGCGCAACGCGAGCACCCGGCCGAGTTCGGGCGAGGAGATCGACGACACCGACAGGGCCTCTGCGAGCTTCAGCGACAGCGTGGAGAGCCCCTCAATCCTGGTCCGTAGCCGAAGCGACCCTCGCCCGCTGATCCAGTCGCGCTCCGGATCAAACTTCACATCGACGGCGTAGTGTTCCACGTCGTACGCGGTCGCATCATCCTCCGAGTAGTACGGACCGCGCGTGGCGAGTCGTTCCGGGGAGGCATAGACTGAAATGTTCCGGCCGCGCTGGCGGTCAAACAGCGACACATCCTCCGCATCGTCAGTCGAACGGACGTAGGTCAGGATGCCGTGGCGTCGTGTGCGAATCTCGGCCAGGACGTCACCGACCGGCGGCAACAGGGACCAGCGATCCGTGGTGAGGTCGCCAAGATTCAGGGTGTAGCTGCGGCGACCGAACTCGTCGAATATCTGTCGGGCTCGCGCGACGTCGCCGGTGTGAAGCGTGGTCGGGACCAACTGGGACACGGCGATGCGTGCGTCAAACTCGTAGGGGTTCAGGCGCAGGAATGCGGATTCGATCCCGGTATCAACGGCGGGTTTTCCGGTGAACGCGCGAATCTGCACCTGCTCGGCGGGGTCGGCCGGAGCAAACAGCATCTCACCTTTGCCTCTGAAGATCAGCGCCGTTGCGCCGTCGGCCACACGGCCGAGGAAGACGGCCCCAGACGCCATCCGGAGTGTGAGTCCGGGTGCGACGAATGTCAGGTCGCGCACCTCGTATTGCTGCGTCAGGTCCATCTCGAGCTGCACCAGACCATCAACGGACGCGATGGGGGTGGCACTTGCGATCTCGTACGTTTCTCCACCCTCGCTGGGCTGAACAAGCATCTGCCAGGTCGAAATACGGCCGACCTTGCCGCGGCCGAGCAGCATCTCGACCATGACGAGATACCCGGATCCGGTGGGCCGACGATCGCGTTCGCGCACGGCGGCGAAATCCTGACCCTCCGCGAACGATGTCGCGGCGAACGTGGAACTTTCAGCCACCGCCATGCTGGGCGCCGTGAGGCGACGGAATTCATCGACGTTGTTGCCGATGAGCGCGTTTTCGAGATCAGAAAGCAGTCGCACAACGCCGTCGGCCTGCATCGGACGTTGCTGCTGCGCGGCGGGTGCTGCGGTCAACAACAGGCACAGCAGCGCTAGCGATCGCCGCCGAATCATCCGCCGAGCCTCGCGAGCACTGCCACGGTGAGGTCGTCAGCCAGTCGCATGTCGCCGGCGTGTGCCTCCACGGCGGCAATCACCGCGCGTGCCAGCTGCTCCGGATCGTGCTCATCCTTCCGGCTGGCAAGAATCGCCTCAAGTCCGGAGTCCTCAAATGCGCGACCTGACCGGTTCTCGGCTTCCGTGATGCCGTCTGTATACATGACGACCGTGTCTCCTGGGGCGATCGTGACGCGACGCGATTCGAAGGTCGCGTTCTCGAACATGCCGAGGGCCATGCCGCCGCCATCCAACCGGTCCATCGTGCCGTTCACACGCCGCACCAGCGGGGGGAGGTGGCCTGCGTTGACGTACTCGAGCGCGCCCGTGGCCGGGTCGTAGAGCCCATAGAAGAACGTGATGAACCTGGAGCCCGGGCTGTGCCGGCAGATCTGCACGTTCAGCCGGGTGGTCAGGCGGACGGAGTCAAGCCCTTCATCCACCAGCGTTCGCAACATCGCCAGCAACAGGGCCATGAGCAACGCGGCCGGGCTGCCCTTGCCCGCCACGTCGCCCACCGCAATCATCAGGCGGCCGTCCGCCAGCGGCAGGACATCGTAGAAGTCGCCGCCGACCGTGTTGGCGGGTCGCGTGGTGCCGAACACCCGGGCATCACCCAACGAGTGTTCGCCCCTTGGCAGCATCGCGATCTGGATGTCCCGCGCGATTTCGAGGTCGCTCTTGAGGGAGAGCCGATCGGCCACTTCCATGAGCACCAGCAGATGAATCGCGAGAAAGGCGAGCACCATCCATGAGGTGCCTTCGACCCACTGGGGCACCCACACCTGGAGCGTAAACGGCCACAAGAGGATCCGAATGCCGCCAAAGCCGTCGAACAGATCGAGCAGGCCGAAGAGCACCGAGACGACCGCGAATCCATACAACACGCGCCGGCCCGGCGAGAGCCGCATCGCAAACGCAATCAGAAACAGCCTCGCGTGTGTCGGCCAGCGCCTGTACCACGGCGCTGCCGCCAGTGCTGCGAGGTCGATGCCTCGGGAAAAATAGTGATAGGCGTCAGCCGTGTCTCGCGTGAACAGGCGCTGGAACTCGGTACGGTCGAATCCCCTCGTGTACTCGTCGAAGAAACCTTTCGACCTGTCCCGCGATTTCATCAGATCAGACCTGTAGTAATGAAACGCGCGTTGTCGCGAAAACGTTCACTGCGGCGCATGAGCCAGTCTACCGCCAAGACCTCAGCGGATTCGATACAGATGGCTGTCGCCATCCGACATGATCCTGACGGCACCCCGTTGTTCGAGCCACACGGTGTACAGCTCCCGGCGGGTGGAGACAAACGCGTTTTCGCGCACAAGCGCGTGGGTCGCGCGACTGGCGACCAGACCGCGCCACGCGGCATCCGGGTCGTGTCTGACCATCATGAACACCTCGGCCTGTGTTCGCTGACGAGCAGGAAAAAATCCGGAGAAACCGTTCACAAGCGAACGACGGTGGTAGCCGGCGTAGAACTGCGCGTGCAGGTCCCAGGGCACCGTACCGAAGGGAAATTCGATCAGGACGACCGGTCCGGGATCGTCGCGCAGGTGCTTGTAGATCGGAGGAATGTCGTCGCTCATGTGGAGCACCCGCGGGGGCAGTTCGACGCCTTCGGCCCACAGCCGCGTGTTGGTCTTGAACGCGCCCGGCCAGGACTCACCGAGGATCAGGAGTCCGGCAATCACGAGCGCACCAGCAGCGACGCGTGGGCGCCATCGCCACAGGGCGGCGGCGCCGTAACCCGCGAGCCCGGCCAGAAAGAGCGCGACAAGCATGAGGTATCGTGCCGGCACTCGAATGCCGTCAAATCCCGGGATCCAGGCCACGAGCCAGGCGTAAGGGCCGGTGCCGATGACTGTGCCGCCTGATGTGATCTGCGGCCCCAGCGCGAGCACCGCCGCCATCACGACGCTGATCGCAAGGTAACCGACGAGTGATCGCGGCCTGGGATGTGGCGATCGCTTCGCGCTGACGACGCTGGCGAACAAGCCGAGGAGCGCCAGCAGGGAGATTGTCACCCCGGGGAACCCCTCGCCCTCCGGCTTCCTGAAACCCGGGAGCCGCTCTCCCCAAAACCACAACGACTCCGCAGGCGTCACGAACGCATGCGTATCTGCGGAGAAGAGCGCAATTTCAGCCTCGGTCCTGACACCCACGCCGATGTGAGTGCGCACATCGAAGTAGGGCTGCAGAAACGGAAACGTAAACGCGAGCGCAAGCACGCCAGCCACCACCCACGTGCGCCACAACCGCCAATCACGCGCAAGCCCGCGCGAGACCATTTCGTAGACGACATACACACCGACAAACGGCGCGAAGAACAGCAGGTAGTAACCGCACGAGAGGTTCTGCACCACCAGCGCTACGGTGCCGCCAACGAGCGGCCGCCGCTGCCGCGTCTCGAAGTACCGGCGATAGCCGTAGATCACAAACGGCATCCACTGCGCCGATAGCACCTGCAGGTGGGAAAAATGCGCGACGCGATACGGCGCAAACGCAAACGCCAATCCGGCAACGAACCCCGCGGCCGCGTTGCCGGTCAATTCGCGGACCAGCAGAAACATCCCGAAGCCCGACAACACAAACGTCGAGAGGAACAGCAGGTTGTACGCCAGCACCACGTTGTCGGTCGCCGCAAGCACCGGCAGCGCCTGCAGCATCTGCGGCACAAGGTGTTCCGAAAACGCGACCGTCAGCCGCTCCGGATAGAAGATGTTGCCGTGCCAGAAGCGATTCAGTGCGGAGAAGTCACCGGAGAGAAACGCCAGCACCTGACCGCCGGTCCACAAGAGCACCCAGCTGTTGAACAGCGGATCGCCCATATCCCAGGCGATTTCCGTGCCGATGACCGTGACGAGCGGCCACGTGAAGGCAAGCGCGACCAGCAGGTAGGCTGCCGTCGCGAAACAACTGGCACGTCGTGTCATCGGCGTCAGTCGCGCGGAGACCAGCGCGCGTACCGCAGGATGGTCCACGCGGCCTGAATGGCGTCCTTGAACCCGATCTTCTTGCCCTCGGAGTACGTCCGGCCGTGATAAGAAATCGGCACTTCGTAGATGCGCACACGCAGACGCGCCACCTTGCACGTGATTTCCGGCTCGATGCCAAACCGCTTCGATCGCAGATCGAGCCGCGCGGCGACCTGGCGCGTAAACGCCTTGTAGCAGGTCTCCATGTCGGTCAGATTCAGGTCGGTGATGGCGTTTGACAACAATGTCAGCAGCTTGTTGCCCACAGAGTGCCAGAAGTACAACACACGCTGGCCATGGGGTGATCCCTGGAAGCGGGATCCATAGACGACATCCGCGTCCCCGCGACGGATCGGTCCGAGCAGGTTCGGGTACTCCGCCGGGTCGTACTCAAGGTCCGCATCCTGAATCAGAAGGATGTCGCCTGTTGCCTCGCGGAATCCCCGCGCCACGGCCGCGCCTTTTCCCTGATTGGGCGACTGCGTGAACACTCGGATACCATCCCGCCCATGCATCGTCTTCAGAATGTCCGCCGTGCCATCCGACGACGCATCATCGACGATGACGAGTTCTTTGGTGAGGCCTGGGAGATCCACCGCGAGTACACGTTTGACGATCTCTTCGATGGTCCGCCTCTCGTTGTAGGCGGGCATGATGATCGAGAGCTTCACGCGAGGTACCCGGCGGTGAATGCCGCGATGTCCTCGTAAATGGTGCCGAGCACGTCGGGTTGGGCCAGGAAGACGACGCGGAAGAACCCCTGCTCGGCCGGCAGACCGAAGCCGGAGCCGTAGACGCAGAGAATACCGGTGGCACGAAGCAACGCGAGCACATAGTCTTCGTCGGTCTTGCCCTTCGGCAGGTCCACCTTGGGCATCGCGTAAAACGCCGCGCGCGGCGCGACGCATGAAATGCCTGGAATCCGGCTGAGACGGTCCACGGTCAATTGTGAACGCCGCTGCAGTTCGCGCACGAACGTCTGCTGATGCGAGCGGTCACCCGTGAGTGCCGCGTGAATGGCGTACTGCATCGGTCCGGTGCTGCACAGCCGCCCGTCAGCCAGCTTCTTAATCGCAGCCAGCACGTCGTCGAGCATCGGCGACCGGCCGATGGCGAGCCAGCCGGCGCGCCAGCCCGGAGCCACATAGGCCTTCGAGAGCGAGGAGAACGAGAGGATGGGTGCATCGGGTGCGAGGCTGCCGAGCAGGGGCGACGGACCATCAAACGCGAGGTCGCCGTAGACTTCGTCCGCCAGAATCGGCACTCCCGAGCGTTCAGCCAGATTGATCAACGCGCGCCGCGTGACGTCGGGATAAATCGCGCCGGTCGGATTGTTGGGATCGATGATGACGATCGCTCTGGTTCTCGGCGTGATCTTTGCCGCGATGTCGTCCACGTCCGGCTGCCAGTGGTTCTCGTGGTCGGTGCGATAAAACACGGCCTTCGCGCCAAGCTTCGCGAGCACAGCCGTGTAGAGCGGGTAGGTGGGCGTTGGGACCAGCACTTCGTCGCCCGCGTCCGCGAGCGCGCCGAGGGCGAGTTCAATGCCTTCCGAGGTGCCCGCCGTAAGGATGACCCGATCGACGCCGACCGGCATGCCTCGCTGTTCGTATTCGGCCGCTACGGCCTCGCGGGCCGGGGTGACGCCGACCGATGGTGTGTAGCCGTTGTGTCCGTCGCGCATGGCGCGTTCCACGGCCTCGATCAGGTGTGGGGGCGTATGGAACCCGAACGGAATCGGGTCGCCAATGTTCAGATACCGGACAGTGGTGCCCGCGGCCTCGACCTTCCGGGCTTCGGCGACGACGTTTCGGATGGCGTACGTGAAGCCGTGAATACGTGCGGCAACCCGCACCGGCGCCTGCATCGGCATGGAGATGATCCTACCCGAACACCGACCGGGAGGGGCTGTCGGCCTGTCGCGGTCGAGCCGACAGATCCGATCTACGGTCCAGTGGTCCGGGGTTCGGAGGGAGACATGAGTCGCTATCAAAACGTCGTTCTGATGCTCGCGGTCAGCGTGCTGGTGCCGGCGAGCGTGGCTGCGCAGAGCGTCGGCATTGGTCCGCGGCTGAGCCTGGTCCGGGGTGATCTGGCCACCGAGACCCCATCCACACGGTTGCTGGGTGGGACGGTGAGAATGCGCTCGTCCTCACTGACGTCCCTGGAGCTGTCGATGGACTACCGGGTGACCCGCAACGACGCCCGGACCGAGCGGATCCGTGAGACGCCGATGCAGGCGTCCCTGTTGATCATGCCGATCCGCGCGGCGCTCGCACCCTACGCCCTGGGTGGCGTCGGTCTGTACTCACAGAGGGTCGACACGCTGGGGCCGTTCGTCAGCGGTGCGCCGCAGGAGGTGCTCGACAGCACGCTGTCTCGGAAGATCGGGTGGCACGCGGGGTTTGGCGCGGAGCTGAAGCTGAGCAGCCGCGCGGCCGTGTTTGTGGACTATCGGTATCAGTTCGTGAAGTTCACCAAAACCGAAGACCCTGCGACAGGCACCAACATCCCCTACGTCGGCCGCGTCAACTTCTCCCACCAGGGATCGATGTGGACCAGCGGCGTCGCGTTTTATTTCTGACGTAGGGCGCGCTGGGTTTGAGCGCGCCGACGCGGCGCACTACCACCCAGTGCGCCCTACGTCCTGGCGAGCTTCTCCATCGCGCCAATGAAGGTATCGACCTCGTCGAGCGTGGTGTAGACGTTTGGGGTGACGCGGATGCCGGCGTACTCCGGGTTGTCGGCGGGGCCCACCGTGATGGGTGTGGCGATGATGCGGTGATCGGCCCAGAGTTTGGACGCGATGTCGCCGGGTTTCATGCCGGCGATGCCGACCGTGCCGATGGCGCAGGAGTGGGCCGGGTCGAGGCTGGTGTGCAGCTGGATACGCGGGTTGGTAATGAGGCGTTCCGCCCAGCGCGCTTTCAGGTAGCGCAGGCGTGCCGCCTTCCGCTCGATGCCGATTCCCCGGTGGAAGACGAGCGCTTCAGCGATGGCATTGTGGTTGGCCGCCGGGTGTGTGCCGATTTCCTCAAATTTCCGAATGTTGTTGTTCAGGCTTCCCGCCGGCGGCTGCAGCGCCCAGGTCTTCTCGATGCGATCGGGCCGCACGTAGAGAAGTCCGGTGCCGATCGGGGCGAGCAGCCATTTGTGGAGGCTTGACCCGTAGTAGTCACAGTCGAAGTCGGTGATCCTGAACGGGAAGTGGGCGTACGCGTGCGCGCCGTCAACGATGGTCAGAATCCCGCGCTTCCGCGCAAGGTCGCAGATCTCACGCGCCGGGAAGATGTGTCCGGTCAGGTTGGTGATGTGGCAGAAGTGAATCACCTTGGTGGCTGGTGTGATCGCCCGTTCGAACCGTTGCACCAGATCTGCCTGTGATGGTGGGACAGGAAATGGAATTTTGGCGAGCTTGATGCCCTCGCGCGCGACGCGTTGTTCCCACGTCTGCAGCATCCGGCCGTAGTCCTGATTGGTCGTCAGCACTTCGTCGCCGGGTTTCAGATCGATGCCCAACTGTGCGGTCTGCAGCGACTCGCTGGCGTTGCGCGTGATCGCGATCGTGGCGGGGTCTGCGCCGATATCGCGCGCGAGTTCCCGGCGTACGCTCTCCATGTTCGGCTCGAGCACCTGCCACATGTGGTACACCGGCGACTGATTCGAGATGTCGAGGTATCGCTTGAGCGCTTCGTGTACGACGCGCGGACTGGGGCAGACGCCACCGTTATTCAGATTGATGATCGTGCGGTCGAGCGTGAAGCCGGCCTGGACCTCGCGCCAGAAGTCTTCGTCGCGGGCGACGTCCAGTGGCGATCGTCCCGCCTGCGATGCGCTGGCTTCCAGCACACGCGGCAGGGCGGCGAGATTGTAGCTGGCGAGGGCCGCCAGGCCGGTGGCCTGGGTCGACCGGTGCAGAAACTGACGTCGGCTCAGCATAGGAAGGCCTCGATTTTCCGCCCAAAAACACGCGAATCATAGCCCGGAAGGTGGCACAATAGGCAACAAAAGGGGGCAGCGTGAACGGACTTGGCCTGATGGCGCTTCGGCTGGTCCTTGCCGTCGTGTTCATCGCCCACGGCGCACATCGACTGTTTGGCCTGTTTGCAGGTCCCGCCATAGGTGTGGGCGGACCAGAGGCGACCGCCCGAATTTTCGCTACCTTCGGCCTTGAACCCAACTTCCCCCTGGCCGTTCTGGCGGGCGGGTTGGCCCTGCTCGGCGGCGTTTTGCTGGCCATCGGGTGGTTTACGCGACTCGCCGCTCCGATCCTGGCCATCGTGACCCTCGTCGCGGTGTGGAAGACACAGTGGCCGTGGGGCTTCTTTCTGAATTGGGTGGGCGTCCCCGATCGCGGCCAGGGATTTGAATTCAGCGTGGTGCTGATTGGAGCGCTGGTGTGCCTCACGCTGACCGGTGCCGGCGACTGGTCCATTGACGGTACCCGAGCCAACAGTGCCGCGGCGCGGGCCGCAGGACGCGCTCGGCTCAGGGGCAAGATCTAAGTGGTCCAGGAGTCCAGGGGTCCCTGCATCGCGAATCTGAACAATCGTGAATCTAACTAACAAGGTCGCGCTCATCGTTGGGGGCGCGCGCATGGGTGAGGCCGTCGGTATGGCACTCGCGGCGCGCGGCGCGGACGTCGGGTTGTCGTACCGCAAATCCAAAGAGGCAGCGGAAGTCGCGGCGGACGCCGTGCGGGCCGCGGGGCGGCGAGCGATGACGATTCGCTGCGACGTGACCGATGAGGTGCCGGTGATCGAAGCCGTCATGCAGCAGGTCGCAGACACGCTGGGCCGGCTGGATGTGCTGGTGATGATGGCCTCGCGATACGAGTCCGTGCCGCTGAGCGAACTAACAACCACGGCGGTGGAGCGCCAGATGGGCGTGGACATGCGCGGCACGTTTGTCTGTGCGTCTGCGGCGGTGCCCCATATGCGCGTGGTGGGTGGTGGCCGCATCATCACGTTCGGGGACTGGACGGCGGCGAGCGGCCGGCCGCGCTACAAAGGGTACGCCGGGTATTACATTGCCAAGGCCGGCGTGAAAGCCGTGACCGAAGCGCTGGCTCTCGAATTGGCGGACGAAAACATTCTGATCAACAGCATTGCGGCGGGTCCCATCATGCCGCCTGACGAGATGTCGCCCGAGACCCGGGCCCGCGTTGAGACAGTGACACCAGTGGGTCGATGGGGTGGTGCGGAGGCGATCGCGCAGGCGGTGGTCACGCTGGCCGAAACTGATTTCATGACGGGCGAGACCATCCGCGTGGATGGTGGTCGTCACCTGAGCTGATCGACCGTGGATCCCGCAGTCACACTCGCCGTCGCGTTTCTCGTGGCCGCGATCCTCTATTCCTCGGTGGGACACGCGGGCGCATCCGGCTATCTGGCCGCGATGTCGTTCCTGGCGATGCCCACGCCGATGATGCGTCCGACGGCGCTTGTGTTGAACCTGCTTGTGGCGTCGATCGCCACGTGGCGGTTCAGACGCGCCGGCCTGTTTTCCTGGTCGCTCTTCTGGCCGTTTGCGCTGGGGTCAATTCCGCTGGCGTTTATCGGCGGTGCGATCACGTTGCCGGGTCATTGGTATCGCACCCTCGTGGGCCTGGTGTTGTGGACCACGGCCGTTCGGCTGTGGCTCGACCTGAAGGCTGATGCGCCGAAGGCTCCGAAAGCGGCGGTGGCGGTCGCGACAGGCGCCGGAATCGGCTTCCTCGCCGGTCTCACCGGTACCGGCGGCGGGATCTTCCTGAGTCCGATCCTGCTGTTCATGGGGTGGGCCGCCACCCGCGAGACGGGCGGCGTCGCCGCGGCGTTCATCCTGGTCAACTCGCTGGCTGGACTCGCCGGCAACCCCGGCAGCCTCGCACATCTGCCCGGGCAGATGCCGTTGTGGGCCGCCGCCGCCGTCGTGGGCGGACTGATCGGCTCCGACCTGGGAAGCCGCCGGCTCGGCACGCCGATGTTCCGCCGACTCCTTGGCGTTGTGCTGCTGGTTGCGGGCGCGAAGCTGATCTTCAGCTGACGAACGCGCGTTCCATCGACTCGAGCGCGCCTTCAATTTCGGCACGGTCGCGTGCGAAGCAGAAACGCAGGAACCCTTCGCCGCGCGCTCCGAAGTCCACGCCGGGCACAGACCCGATGCGCGCCTTCTTGATCAGGAACTCGGTCATGGCCCATGACCGGGATTCCGGCGCGTTCGGCAGCGGCGATTTCCACGACGGATCGATCTTCACGAACGCGTAAAACGCGCCTGATGGGTGCGCGCCACTCAATAAGCCATGGGACGCCTTCGGCAACTTCTCGTAGAAGATGTCGCGCCGCGCGGCGATCTCGCACCGGAAGCCTTCAATCGCATCCTGCGGACCCTGCAATGCGCCGACGGCGCCGTACTGCCCAAGTGACGACACATTCGACGTGGTGCAGAACACGACCTTCTTCGCCCGCTCGCGAATGACCGGATCCTTGATCGCCAGATACCCCAGCCGGAGCCCGGTCACGGCATACGTCTTGCTCAGGGTGTAGAGCGGAATCGTCCGGTCGTACAGCCCTGGCCACGAGGCGATACTGACGTGCTCACGCCCATCGAAGAGAAAGTCTTCGTACGCCTCGTCGGAAAACACCCAGAGGTTCCGCTCCACCACAAGCGCGGCCAGAGCGTCGACATCGTCACGCGTCAGGACGCCACCCGTCGGGTTACAGGGCGTATTGATGACAATGGCTTTGGTCCGCGGGGTGATGAGCCTCGCAATCTCCGCGACGTCCGGGCGCCACCCGCGATCCTCGTGGAGCGGATACGGCACAGGGACTGCCTGCGCGGCAAGTATGTTGCTCGCAGTCGGCGGCCACGCCGGATCGGGAATCAGGACCTCGTCTCCAGGCTCCAACAACGCCAGGCACGCGATGTACTGCGCGTGAATGCCGCCGTTGGTCACCATCACCTCGTCCGCACTGCCAATCGGAATCCCGTTCTTTGTGCGCATCTTCTCCACCAGCAGGTCCAGCAGCGGCGGGATGCCGGTCGTCTGCACGTAGTGGGTGCGGTTCTCGGCGATGGCCTTGCGCAGCGCCTCCTTCACCGTCTCAGGCGCATCAAAGCTGACATCGCCCTGGTCGAGCCGGAACGGCTTGTCCACCGAATACATCATGTCGCGAATGCGGATGATGCCGGAGAAGGGGACGGAGTCGAGAAACTGGGCCATTCAGGAGATGATAACTGTGATGCCGCACCCGAAACATGCAAATGCCGATCATGAGGTCCTGGACCTGATCCGCGAACGATGGAGCCCCAGGGCCTACGACACCTCCCGGCCAGTCTCGCCGGCGGATCTCTGGCGCCTGTTCGAGGCCGCCCGCTGGGCCCCATCGTCGCGCAACGAGCAGCCATGGCGCTTCATCGTCATCGACCGGGCCGCACACGCTGACGAGTTTGCTGCGGTGGTCTCCACGTTGACCGCCGGCAATCAGGCGTGGGCGCCACTGGCGCCCGTGTTTATCGTGGCGGCAGCGAAGCTGACGATCGGGCCGTGGGCGGACCCCAATCGGCACGCCCTTTACGACACCGGTCAGGCCGTCGCGTATTTGACGATGCAGGCCCAGTCACAAGGGTTGGCCGCCCGCCAGATGGAAGGGTTCGACCGGATGCGCGCGGCCGAGATCTGTCAGGTGCCTGCAGACGTCGATCTCGCCGCGATCATCGCGCTCGGCTACCCGGGACCGCCCGAGGTGTTGCCCAACGAGAAACACCGGCAGCTCGAAGTCACCCCACGCAGCCGGCGCGCGGCCGAGGAGTTTGTGTTTGGCGGTGTGTGGGGCCTTACGTACACGGCGCGCTAACAGCCCAGCGCGCCCTACGTACCCGCTCCAGTTCAGCGGGCCCTTCGTACGCGCCCTACACCAGATCCAGAATGCGCTGCAGCACGCGCGATGTGCCTTGAATGGGCAGATTCGACAGATAGAGGTGCCGCGCACCGGCCTTCCGAAGCTCACGAATGGAGCGCGCGCAGATCTCCTCCGGTGAGTCACCGGCTTCAAATTCCTTCGTCAGCGCCTCTGCCGGCACCGTCAGAAACTGCTGCAGAACAGACAGTGTTTTGGGATTGGCGCTGCGGTAATAAAACACGCCGAAGATGCCGGGTGTTGTGACGTTGGCCGCCTGCTGCGCGGAGAGGAACGCCTCGATCTTCGGCAGGTCATGGTGTGAGACGACCTGCGTCAGGAACAACTCGCCCGTGAAGTGCGGATCGCTGAGGTAACCCACCTGGGTCACCGGGTTCTGGTGGGGATTGGCCCAGCCTCCGAGTGCGAGCTCCGGCACATGCGTGCGAATGTCCCGCCGCAGTTGCCAGGCGTGTTCCACACACCGGGGCGGTCCTACCGACTTGTCGCCGCCGAGCACGACCAACGAAGGAAATCCTTCGTGGAGAGCCCGCTCGGCGTACGACAGGCAGTACTCCCGTGTGTGTTTGGTCGTCAGAAACGGGATGACGTGACTGCGCGGCACATCGGCGCCGAGGTTGTTCACCAGATGGCGCAGGTTGTTCTCTTCGCGCGCCCCAACTGCGCTGTCGGTCAGATACACGAACAGTCCCTGGCGCACGAGACCTCGGACGGCATGGTAGGTGTCAATCCAGGCATCCATGCCTGCCGCCGCGTTCAGTTCGGCACGAGGGGGACGCAACTCCACCGAGAGGACGTTCGGTGTCGAGGCCAGGGCTTCCAGCAGGGGGTTTGTCATCGGTTCGCCCGAGCGCTCGTGTGCTTGTGCACTGTGCGCTCGCGCACCAAGTATAGACTTGCTGTGAATGGCCACTGCGATGGCGACCTTGCGAGCGCTGCCGATGGTACCGCTCGCACCGCATCCGACCCCGCTTGATCGCCTGCGCCGCCTCGAAGCGGCGCTGGGCCCGGGCTGCCCCTCCTTGTTCATCAAACGTGACGACCTGTTGTCCTTTGCCATGGGAGGCAACAAGGTGCGGAAGCTGCAGACGACGCTGGCGGCGGCCAGGGCGGCTGGCGCCGACACCCTCGTCACGTGTGGTGGTCTCCAGTCGAACCACTGCCGCGTGACCGCGGCGGCCGGAGCGGCCCTCGGGCTGAAGGTGGTGCTTGTCGTGAACGGCGCCGAACAGGCACGGCCGACAGGCAATGCACTCCTGGATCGACTGTTCGGGGCCGACATCAGGTACGTCGCCTCCCGTGACGCCCGTGCCGCGACCATGTTGCGCGTGGCGGAGGAACTGGAGGTGCAGCGCCGGCGGCCGTTTCTGATTCCTCTGGGCGCCTCCACACCGCTTGGCGCTGCGGGCTTCGCGCGTGGCGTTGAGGAGATCCTGACCGCGGGTGTGTCCCCAACGGCCATCGTGCATGCGACCTCGTCGGGCGGCACCCAGGCCGGGCTCATCGCCGGGTGCGCGTTGTTCGGCGTCAAGACGCGTGTCATCGGGATCAGCGCTGACGAATCCACCGAC
Source organism: Vicinamibacterales bacterium (assembly GCA_030827135.1). Taxonomy (GTDB): domain Bacteria; phylum Acidobacteriota; class Vicinamibacteria; order Vicinamibacterales; family SCN-69-37; genus SYFT01. The sequence goes on along the minus strand of JAURFE010000007.1, from coordinate 11,287 downwards.
GCGCTCACAACGATCGTCCATCGTTTGTTGTCCGACCTGGCGGCGCTTGTTGGTGCATCAGCCGCCGGGATTGGCCTGGAACAGGACATCGAGGTGGACGATCAGTTCGTCGGCGACGGGTACGGGATTCCCACGCCGGCGTCGACCGAGGTCCTTGAACTCGTCGCACGGACCGAAGGCATCGTGCTGGATCCCGTGTACACCGCCAAGGCCATGGCGGGACTCATCGCACGCGTGCGCAGTGGCTCGTTCGCTCCCGACGACCGGGTGCTCTTCTGGCACACCGGCGGACAGGCAGGACTTTTTGCATGAAACTGACGTTCCTTGGTGCCGCGCGCACCGTGACCGGATCAAAACATCTGCTCGACGCCGGCGGCGTCCGTATCCTGGTGGACTGCGGCATGTTCCAGGGCCTCAAGGCGCTCCGTGAGCGCAACTGGGAGCCGTTTCCTGTCCCTCCACGAACGATCGACGTCGTCGTCCTCACGCACGCGCACCTTGATCACTGCGGGATGTTGCCGCGCCTGGTGGCACAGGGATTCACGGGTCGCATTTTCTGCACGGGCGGCACGCAGGAACTGGCGCGCATCGTGATGGAAGATGCCGCGCGACTGCAGGAAGAAGACGCGGAGCGCGCCAACCGCAAGGGGTACACCAAACACAAGCCCGCGCTGGCGTTGTTTACCGAAGCCGACGCGGGGCGCGCGATCCTTCAACTCCAGCCTGTGGGCTATGACCGCCCAGTGCCCATTGCTCCCGGGGTCGAACTGGAGTTCCTGAACGCCGGCCATCTGCTCGGATCCGCGTATGCGCGAATCACGGTCGCGTCCGAAGGCAAGACCATCCTGTTCGGGGGCGACCTTGGCCGCTACGGCCGACCTGTGCTTCCGGACCCGGTGCCGCCGCCTGACGCCGACGTGGTTCTTGTGGAGTCCACCTACGGAGACCGTGTGCACGACGCCGATGACGACGGGGCGAAGCTGGGTCAGATCATCAGTGAGACGATCGCGAAGAAAGGAAAAGTCGTCATCCCGGCGTTTGCCCTTGGTCGTGTGGAGGAGCTGTTGTACTGGGTGCGACGGCTGGAAGAGCGCAAAGCCATCCCCGAGGTGCCGGTGTACGTGGACAGCCCGATGGCGGTGGAAGTGCTGGCCGAGTACCGCGATCGGATGCATGAGCTTGACGAAGGCTTGCGCAACTTCATGACGGCCCGCCTGCGTGTCATTGCCACGATTGCGGAGTCGCGCAAGGTCCAGGAAGACGATCGGCCGAGCATCATCATTTCGTCGAGCGGCATGGCCACGGGTGGCCGCGTGCTGCATCATCTGGCCCGACTGCTGCCGGACGAACGGAATACGGTGCTGTTTGCGGGTTATCAGGCCGCCGGCACGCGCGGCCGGCTCCTGAAAGAGGGCGCGACGTCCACGCGCATTCACGGCCAGGAGATCCCCGTGCGTGCGCGCATTGAGACCATTGATTCCATTTCTGCGCACGCCGATCGAAACGAGATTCTTCGCTGGCTGAAAAGCTTCAGGAAGGCGCCCTCGCTCCTGTGCCTCGTGCACGGCGAGCCGGACCCGATGGATGCGCTCAAGGCGACCGTGGAGTCCGAACTCAAGTGGACCGTGAAGACGCCGGGCCATCGCGAATCAATAGAGATCTGAGACGTATGGAGCGACAGTACCTGCTTGAACAAATCGACGAAGCCGCCGTGGTCCAGCTCTACGCCGACGGCTTTTCCGCGCTGCCGTTGAACGACAAGTTGCTCATCTGGCATCTGACGCAGGCGGCGATTGCCGGTCGCGACATCTACTGGGACCAGCGGTACCGGCACAACCTCCAGATGCGCGGACTCCTCGAATCCGTCATCCGCGCCGGCCGCATCGATTCGTCAGCCTTTGATCCGGCCACGCTGGCCGAGATTCGCCGCTACACAAAACTCTTCTGGATCAACACGGGGCCGTACAACAACCTCACGGCGCGCAAGTACGTGTTGAAGTGCTCAGAAGAAGCGTTTCTTGATGCGCTGGCGACCGCGGACCGCATAAATGGGGCCTCAGGGCTTCAGCCCTGGGGACACGCGCTTAAGTCCGCGTTTTTCGACGCCACCTCAGAGCCCCTTGTGACCAACAAGTCCCCGGGCGACGGCAAGGACATCCTGCTCGAGAGTGCGAACAATCTGTATTCAGGCGTTTTGATGGCCGATCTTGATGGCTTCGAGGAGAAGTACGGCCTCAACTCGCGCCTGGTCAAGACCGACACCGGGTTGGTCGAGGAAGTGGCACGGGTCTCCGGTCTGTACGGCGACTACATCTCCCGGATCGTCGCCCACCTGACAGCCGCGCGGCCATTTGCCACGCCCGCGATGCAGACGGCGCTTGACGCACTGGTGAAGTTCTACGAGACAGGCGAGGACGTCGATCGGGTGGCGTACGACATCGCCTGGGTTGAAGACAAGGAATCACCGGTCGATACGATCAACGGCTTCATTGAGAACTACATGGACGCGCGTGGAGTGAAGGGCGCCTGGGAGGCGCTTGTCTTCTACGTGAACCCCGGGAAGACCGAGAGCATTCATCGCCTCGCGCAGTCGGCGCAGTGGTTCGAAGATCGGATGCCCTGGGAGGCGAAGTGGCGCCGCACGAGTGTCGTCGGCGTCACCGCGCGGGCCATCGATGTCGTCATGGAAACGGGCGACTCCGGTCCGGTGACGCCCATCGGGATCAACCTGCCGAACGATCAGTTGATTCGCGAGCAACATGGCAGCAAGTCCGTGTCGTTGGCCAACGTCAATGAGGCGTACGACAAGTCTCTGCCGCCCTCTTATCGCCAGGAGTTCTGCTGGTCTGCCGAGGAGGTCGCCCGGGCCGAGAAGTGGGGGTCGCTGGCCAGTGAAGTGACGACGGCGATTCATGAGGTGCTGGGGCACGGCAGCGGCGTCGTCGAGGCGCATCTTGGCGGCCGTCCGGAAGCCGCGTTGAAAGAGCAGTACGCCGGACTTGAAGAGACGCGCGCGGATCTTGTGGCGTTGTACTTTGTGGGCGAGCCGAAGATCGCGGAAATCGGTATGGTGCCGGCGGAACATCAGGCGGAGATCGTCCAGGCCGAATACGAAGCCTACGCGCGTAATGCGCTCGTGCAGCTCCGCCGGATTCGCGAAGGCACGACGATCGAAGAGGACCACATGCGCAATCGTCAGGCGATTGTGCACTGGCTGATGGCGAATACGAAAGCGATCGAATCCAGAACGCGTGACGGCAAGACCTACTACGTGATGGTGGATGCCGCGGCCTTCCACGAAGGCGTGGGGCGCCTGCTCGGCGAAGTGCAGCGCATCAAATCCACGGGTGACTACGCGGCCGCGAAGCATCTGTTTGAAACCTACGGGATTCATTTTGATCCTGCGCTGCGCGACGAGATCGTGGCGCGTGTGCAGAAGCTGAATCTGCCGTCGTACACCGGCTTTGTGCAGCCCGAGCTTGCCCTTGTGCACGACGCCGCCGGCACGGTGGTGGACGTCGCGATTTCCTACCCGCTCAGTCTGGAGAAGCAGATGTTGAACTGGGGGGCCGGGTGCTGAGTCCTGGGTGCTCGGTGCGGGTGCTGAGTGCCGCGTGCCTTGTGCTGAGTGCGTCGGCGATGCTGGCGCAGAGTCAGGATCCGGAGCCGAAAGTCCGTGCCGAGCTTGCGGTGGCTCGGGCGTTGTCGCCGGCCATGGTCAAGACGATTCAGCCGGTGATCGACCGGGCGTGGGCCGGGTTCGATGAAGCGGCCGCCATGGGCACGGTCGAATTCGCATCGGGATATTGGCGACTTGCCGGCAACAGCGGCTACGACGCGACGATTGATCGTGTCCACGCGCGACTCACGCCGTCGTCGTCCACCTGGATTGAAACAGCCGACGGGCCCAGTCCGGGTTGGGATCACACGGTCGGGACGTTGTCCCTGCTGCGCGCGGGGCAGGCGCCGCTCGCCGTGTTGTCCAGGGAACGCGAGCGCCTCGCGCTGGCGATCAACTCCTACTCGACCAATGGTCCGGTTGAGGCGCCGCTCGTCGACGTGGGTCGTGGCCAGGCCGCCGACTTCGAGGGCAAGGACGTCAAGGGCGCGGTCGTCATTGGTGACGCCGATCTGGGCGGTCTGTTCCGGCAGGCGGTGGTTCAGCGGGGAGCCATTGGCGTGATCTCGACTTCCATCGCAGGGTACATCGCCAACGAGCCGGACATTCTGCAGTGGGGCAGCATTCCCCGTGATGCCGAACGGAAAGCGTTCGGATTCAAAGCTTCACGTCGCGCCAACGAGACCCTGCGCGCAGCGCTGAAGGCAGGGCCGCAACGTGTGCGCGTCGAAGTGGTGAGCACGTTTGCGGAAAAGCCCGAGCGGACATTAGTCCACGAAATTCGCGGCAGCACGCTGCCCGACGAGCGCATCGTCATCGCGGCGCATGTGCAGGAACCGGGCGCCAACGACAACGCATCCGGTGTGGCTACGCTTCAGGAGCTGGCACGGTCGCTGACAGTCGGCGTGGAGTCAGGTGCGATTCCGCGACCCGCGAGAACGATCACCTTCCTCTGGCTCAACGAAATCAGCGGCAGCCGTGCGTGGCTTCAGCGGAACGCCGCGAAGGTGCCCGGCGTGAAGTACATGTTCTCGATGGACATGACCGGCGAGGACATCACAAAGACCGGCGGTAGTTTCCTGGTCGAGCGCTGGCCGGACCCTGGTGCGATTTGGACGCGGTCATGGGATCCGAACTCCGAGTGGGGCCGGGGCAACGTCCGCAAAGACAGCCTCAAAGGCGATCTCATCAACGATCTGCACCTCGCCGTCTGCGAACGGGTCGCCCTGAAGACCGGCTGGGTTGTGAAAACAAATCCCTACGAGGGCGGCAGCGACCACACGGTATTCGGAACAGCCGGCATTCCGTCGCTGCTCAACTGGCACTTCACGGATCGCTACTACCACTCGAACATGGACACCGCCGACAAGACCAGTGCCGCCGAGATGCGGAATGTGGGTGTGGCCGTCGCCACGACCGCCTGGCTCCTCGCTTCGTCTGATGAAGCCATGTCGCTGGAAGTGGCGGAGCTTGTGGCCCGGGCCGGCCGTGCGCGGATTGCCGTCGAGCTGCGGGATGGCCAGGCGCTGCCTGAGCATGCGGACGCTCTGGCCGCGTGGCGAACGTGGTCGGCGGAAGCCGTACGGAGTGTGTCCCGCCTCATCACCTCGCCGCCGTCGTCGCGATTGACCGAACGACTGGAGGCGTTGGCCGCTCCGCTGTTGGAATCGGGGTCCGTGCGGTGATACGCCGGGCGGCCGTGGCCTGCCTCCTGGTTGTGGCGGTCGCTGCCCATCTCCGCGCCCAGCAGTCGCCGATCATCTCGGTTGAAGAGTTGCTGTTTGCGGCCGATCTGGATCTGCTGGTGCTGGCGTCAAAGCATCCGTAAAGCGACCTGCGCGACTTCGCGGTACGCGAGTTCGGCCGGTTCGAAACGCCCGCCAATGTCACCTTCCTCGCGTCGTTTCTGGACGACGGGGCGCCGGTTGTGAGAGTGGCCGCCGCCGACGCACGCGCTGAGCCAACGACCTCTCTGTCGGGGGTAAGATGCGCGGCTATGAATGCATTCTGGTTTGGCGCTGCCGCAGCCCTCGTCGTCGTTCTTGTCCCGCAACCGACCACCCCGCAGGCACCAATTCAGACCTGCGGCGCTGACGCCGAGCTGGCCGAGCCGCACCGACTCACCCGAGAGCACATCATCCTGGCCGCCGACCGCCGCTTGTTCAGTCCGTGCCGCGCCGGTGAGCACGGCCCGCTCCATCTCGAACAGCGTGATCTTGCGCTACTCGATCAGGCCGCCGCGTCGCGGGATGCCGAATTCCGCCGGCTCGCCGTACAGGCATTTGGCCGATTCGGCGCCCCTTCAATGGCACCCCGGATCTACAGGATGCTCGAGGACTCGTCAGCGGCCGTTCGCCGCGAAGCTGTGAATGCGGTTGGTCAGGCGCTGTCAGGTACCCGATCCGATCTGCGAGAGGACGACCCACCCACAGCAGACGAAGTGACGGGTGGCCGCGTGAGACTGGCCGACCGAATCGGCAAAGAAACCGACGATGAGGTCGTGGGGACTATTCTGGCGACCATCGGCCGCATGCGGCACGACGCGTCGGAGCTTGGCGCAGTGGAAGACCTGCTGGTCGCGCAGGCCTCCGGATCGCCGGCGCGACTGGTCGGCGCCGCGAAGGGCCTTGAGGCGTTTGCGCGACGCAACCCGCGGCGACCGCTCACTGAACCGGCGCGGGCCCGACTCCGGTACATCGCGGGGCTGGGCCGGGCAGCCACCGGCGCGACGGCCGAGACTCTTGCCCGCCTGCGACAGCTTGTGATGACCACACTGCAGGTCGCGCGTGACACTGAGACGGGCACCATGCTTGAGGCGGCGACCGATCCGGACTGGCAGGTGCGTCGCATCGCGGTCCAGATGATGAATCCGGCGATCGATCGCCTGCGGCCTTCCGTGATCGCCTTGATGGCTGACCCCCAGGCGCATGTGCGCATCGAAGCCGTCCGCACGTTCGCGCGAGGTCTGCAGACCGTGCGCGACTGCGGCCCGCTTGTCGCGGCGATGAACGACACAGCGACGCTCGTCAGTCTTCAGGCCATGGACGGCGTGACGACAGGGTGCGGAGACCTTCCGGCGGTCATCGCGGTCGTGACGCCTCTGGCTGATCAGTTGGCCGATCCGGCTCGCGCGGCTACCTGGCACCGACCGGCCCGCGCGCTGACGACGCTTGCGCGCCTGGCACCGGCGGAGGCGCAGAAGCGGCTCCCGGCCGCCAGCAGTCATGCCACCTGGCAGGTCCGGGCGACGGCAGCGACGATCGCCGGGGCAGTCAATGACGCGGCTGTGGCGTTGACACTGAGCAAGGACCCGGTGCCCAACGTGCGTACGGCTGCCATTGAGGCGCTGGCCCGGCTGAAAAGCCCGGACCTGTCGGCAGCCGCCATCGCGGCATTGCAGAGCGACGATCATCAACTCGTCCGCGCGGCCGCGCGCGCGCTCGCCGCGTCCCAGCACGCCGACGTCGTGCCCGCGCTCTTCACCTCACTCCGGCGCCTGACGACGCGTGGGTCCGATACCTCCCGCGACCCCCGCGTCGCAATTGTCGAGCGTCTGACCGAGTTGCTGGGGCCAGCCCGTGTGAATGAACTCGCGGAATGGACAAGCGATTGGGATGTGGCGGTCCGTACCGCCGCTATGCGCGCCTTCACCGCCGCCAAAGTGGAAGTACCCACGCGGCCGCGGCAGTACCGGTACCCCGTGCAACCCTCGGCTGCGGAACTCCGCGAGACCCTGACAGCCCGGCAGGCCGACATCGTCATGGCCGGCGGCGGCACAATCACGGTGACGCTGCTCACGGCTGATGCTCCGATGACGGTGGCGCGCTTCGTCACCCGCGCCCGGTCCGGTGCCTACAATGGCTTGACCTTCCACCGGGTCGTGTCCAACTTCGTGGTGCAGGGTTTGAGTCCCGGCGCCAACGAATACGTCGGCGACGACCGCTTCATGCGCGACGATGTGGGGTTGGAGCCGCACACGCGCGGCGCGGTCGGCATTTCCACGCGCGGGTACGACACCGGAGACACGCAAATCTTCTTTGATCTGGTGGACGTTCCCCGGCTTGATCACGACTACACCGTGTTTGCCCGCATTGTGAGCGGCATCGAACACCTCGACGCCATCCTGGAAGGCGCTGTCGTCGCACGCGTTGTCATCCGATAGGGCACGTACCAGAGGATCTTTGTCAGCTGACCGCGGCTTCGAGCATCCTCACGGTGCCCGTGTTCGTGTCGATGTTCACGCGCGCGCCGACGGGTAGTGTCCACTGCGCGTGGCCGTGGCCGATCATGGCGCCGCTCCATGCGGGTACACCGAGAGGTGCGATGTGATCCTTGAAGATCTCCTCGGGTGTAAGGGACGCGAAGCCTTCGCCCGGGCCGCACTCTGAACACGTGCCGAAGATGAAGCCGCGGATTTTCGGGAGGATGCCGGCGAGCTTGAGGGACGTCATCATGCGGTCGACGCGGTACCAGTCTTCGCCCACGTCTTCCAGGAAGAGGATCGAGTCATCGAAGTTCGGGACATAAGGTGAGCCGAGGATCGCCGTGAGCACGGTCAAGTTGCCGCCGAGGAGCCGTCCGGATGCCTGACCGGGAGTGATGACGCGGATGCGGTTCTCGACCTGCGTCAGCACGTTGCGATCACTTGTTGTTTTCGGATTCTCAAATGTGACCGACTCGCCGCCGAAGAGGATGCGTCGCACGTAGTCCACGGAGAACTCGTCCCAGCGACCGCCGGCGTTTGGGCCGTGAAACGTGATCACACCCGTTCGCGCGTGAATGCCGTTAAGCAATGCGGTGATGTCGCTGAAGCCCATCAGGATCTTCGGATTGCGTCGGATGAGATCGAAGTCCAGGAGCGGCAGCAGGCGTGCCGTGCCCCATCCGCCCCGCGTCGGAAGGATGGCTTTGACCGTGCGGTCGGCGAAGAAGCGGTTCAGGTCCGCCGCGCGGTCGGTGTCGCGCCCGCCGAGTGAGCCGTGCCGGTCGCGCACGTGCGCTCCGATCTTCACCTTGAGGCCGAGGCCTTCCAGTGATTCTCGTGCGACGTCGAGTTCATCCTGCTGGTAGGTGGCGGTGGCCGGTGTCACCAGTCCGACCGTGTCTCCAGGTTGCAGTCGAGCCGGCTTGATGGTCCCGGGCGTCTGAAGGGAAGAGGCCGAAAACAGGCCGTTTGTCGCCGGTACGAGAAACGGCAGGGTGGCAGCGGTCAGAAAGGTGCGGCGATGCATGACGCGTGAAAGAATAGACCCTATCCTCATGAATCGTCGCCCCTGGTTTACTCCCCTTGTCGCCACGGCGATTCTCAGCCTGTCGCTGGCCTGTGGGCTGCAGTCCTCGGTATCGCCGGCCGGGTGGTTGAGTCAGGGCAACACCATTGCGCCCGGCGTGACCTTCCACACGTCAACAGATTCGACACTGGTGGACCCCACCGGCCCTGTGCAGGTCTCGCTGCTGAAGCTCGACCCGCAGCGTGCGCGGCTGACGAGCCTCTTGTCGAACGACCAGGTCATGTATGCCGAACCCGTGCTTGAGATGGCGACGCGCGCCAAGGCTCTCGCGGCGGTGAACGCCGGATTCTTCAATGTGAACAACGGGGAACCCGTGGGGTTGCTCAAAGTCGCCGGTGTACTCGTCAGCGATACGCCCGTGACCAAAGGCGCCGTGGGGATCTGGTCTCCAGCGGAGGGCCGCACGGAGCTGGCCTTCGACCAGATCAGCGCGCGGGTCGACCTTCGGATTGGGGCAGACAATCAGGCGAAGGCCATGGGAGTGGACGGCGTGGATACCACCCGTGCCCGTGGTAAGTTGATGTTGTACACACCGAAGTATCACGACCATACCGACACCGCTGGGAATGGCGTTGAGTGGGTGCTGCGTGGCTTCCCCCTGAAGGTCACCGCCATCCGCACCAACGCCGGCAGCACGCCGATTCCGGTGGATGGTCTCGTGTTGTCGTACGGGGGGCTGGAACTCCCCGCCGAACTCAAGCTGCTCCAGCCAGACACGCCGGTGACGGTGGAGACCCATTGGACGACTGTGAATGGGCTCGACACCGAGCGCCTCAACACCGCCGACCACGTGGTGAACGGCGCCGGTCTGCTGAGGGTGCGGGGGAAGCAGATCACGTCGTGGGAGGCCGAGCGTCTGAGCGGTCCCAACTTCGTGAACACCCGACACCCTCGGACGATGATCGGCGTGGACCGGCGCGGCGACATCTGGCTGGTGGTGGTGGATGGGCGGCAGCCCGCCAGCGTCGGCATGTCATTTAGCGACCTTCAGCGGCTGGCGGAGCGGCTTCAGCTGACTGATGCTCTCAATCTGGACGGCGGCGGATCCTCCACGATGGTCGTCCAGGGCAAGGTGGTCAACAGTCCGTCGGACGCCAAGGGGCCCAGGGCGGTGAGTGACGCCATTGGTGTGACCGTCCGATGAACGCGGCAGCACCAAGGGCCCTCGTAGTAAACTGGAGCTGCTTTAATCGATGATCTATTACGTCGCGCTCATTCGCGGTATTAACGTCGGCAAGGCCAAGCGGATTTCGATGGAGGACCTCAAGGCCCTTGTCGAGCGTCTCGGTTATGAGGACGTGCGCACGGTGCTCAATTCCGGCAACGTGGTCTTCAAGGGAAAGAAGGCCGCGGAATGGACGATCGCGGCCCGGATTCAGGAAGCCCTCGAGACCCGGCACGGCTTTTCGGCAAATACCCTGGTGCTGACGGCGACCGACCTCGACTCGATCATCCGGGAAAACCCCCTCAGCAAGGTCGCCACCGACCACACGAAGTTCCTCGTGGGCTTTGTGATGGACCAGAAGGTGCTGTTTGCGGCCCGCGCGCTCTCGACCGAGAACTGGGGCGACGAAAGCCTGGCGGTCACCAACCGTGCCGCGTACGTCTGGAGCCCCGCCGGGGTGCTGGCGAGCAAAGCCCTGAAGGCGTTCGACTCCATCGCCAAGGACGCCATCACCACCCGCAACTGGGCCACCGTCCTCAAGGTCCAGGCCGCCACTCGCGTCCGGGAATAACTGGGCAAGTTGGCAGCTGGGCAACTGGCGGCTGCGCCCCGAAGAGCCAGGCCCGCTCAAGTTCAGCGGGCCCTACGTGACCAGCCCCCACCCAACACAACCCGACCCGACACAACCAGGTCCAACCCTACCAAACACTGTAATTATTGTTTAAGATGCACTTGTAGAAAATGCATTGTTTTTCTATCTAGTGAGGCCAAATGGCGATAGAAAGTAGTAATCCCCATTATTTTCTGCCACTTACACCGTTCGCCTTTCAGGTGCTTCTGGCTCTGGCAGATGAAGACAAGCACGGATACGCGATTATCAAGGAGGTTGAGGAACGGTCAGGAGGAGCGCTCAAGCTTCGGACTGGAACGCTCTACACCCTGATCCAGCGCCTCGTGAACGAAGCTCTGGTTGAGTCGTCGATGCCGTCGGCCGTCGGGAGGGGAGAGGACAGCCGCCGGCGGTACTACCGGCTGACCGCCCTTGGCGACGAGGTGCTGCGCGCCGAGGCGCGGCGTCTGGAGGCCCTGATCGGTGATGCCCGCCGCAAACACGTGTTGGGCGACACCACCGGGGCGTGAGTGACTAGCGCGCGATCGCGCGGCTGATGTCGGCAATCAATGCGTCCGACACCTTCGAATCCTGGATGCCGC
>JAURFE010000072.1 GCA_030827135.1 Vicinamibacterales bacterium | reverse complement strand
TCCCAGTCAACCACGTCCAAGCTTCCGACGGGCAGGGCCTTCGGTCACTCCACGCGACCTGGCAGCTGTTGCTCCCACCAGGTTGTGAGTGAACCCTGTTCGGTGATGTCGAACGCTCGGTGCACGAGTCGGCCACAGGCGGCGATATCACCGTGATTGAGCGCTTCCGCCGCGTCGTGAAGGCCCCCGGCGGGCCAGGGGAGGTCAGAGAGGCCTGCGACTCCCACTCGCAGTGACTTCGGAGATAGTCCGGTTCCCGCTGACTGGGACCACATGAGGCGGGAGGCGATGGGGGATGTGAGCAGGGCCGCGATCTCATCGGGTGTCACCTGGCTGAGCGGCTCAAGGCGCACGACAGGAACTGCGGGCACCCACGAGCCGTCGGGGTCGCTGACGGCTTCGAGTACCCGGGTTTGGGTCGCTACGAGCACTTTGGGCTCGAGCGTCGACTTGGCCCACCGGAGGAACCGGTCCGAGAGGCAATCCATCTCGACGCGCGGTGCCTGGAACCG
>JAURFE010000071.1 GCA_030827135.1 Vicinamibacterales bacterium | reverse complement strand
GCTTGTTCCCGCGTTTCCTGCATTACCAGAACCGCCAGCGCCAGCGCCAGTTCCTGCGTTACCGTTTGCGCCAGCATTGCCTGGATTCGCGCCAGTTCCTGCTGCACCTGTGTTACCGGCAGTACCATTAGCGCCAGCATTGCCTGGATTTCCTGCACCACCTGGATTCGCGCCAGTTCCTGCTGCACCTGTGTTACCGGCAGGACCAGTTGATGCGGTGCCGCCTGCGCTTCCAGGATTTCCAAGACCATTTGCGGTTCCATTACCGCCACCGCCACCTGCGCCGCCTGGACTACCACTAGCGGCACCAGCGTTTCCTGGACCACCAGGATTTCCTCCAGGATTTTTGCCTGCGACGTCGCCCAGTCCACCGCCGCCGCCTCCGCCGCCGCCTCCGCCGCCGCCACCGCCTGGATTTCCTGGACTACCAGTATTTCCTGCATTACCTGCTGCTCCGGCATTACCAGCAACGCCATTATTTCCTGGATTGCCGCTGTTTCCTTGTGCGCCAGG
>JAURFE010000070.1 GCA_030827135.1 Vicinamibacterales bacterium | reverse complement strand
ACCATCCGTGGTCGCTCGCCTTCCTGCCCGATGGCCGCATGCTGGTGACCGAGCGCGCCGGCCGGCTGCGCGTCATCGCCAGCATCGAGCAACCGGCGCTCATTGAACGGATCCTCGGGCACCTCGGTCGTGCGGCCGGCGCCGTCGATCCGGGGCACCCCAGCCGCGCGCCACCCGGGCGCTCGCGGCTGATCTGAAGCGCCGGGCGGCGCTCTCGCCACAGCTCCCGGCCCAGTGCCCGGACGGGCGCGTGTGGATCGGCGGGCCGCGCTACACGACGAGCCGGCCGACGTTCGGGCCGATCATCTCGCCGCTGCCGCTCTACCAGTGGACCGGCGCCAACTGGCTCCCCGGTGACGCCAACCTGCCGGTGAACGGCGCGGCGGCCGGGTACACGCTGCGCGCCGGCACGTTCGACGGCAATGGCGGCCTCTACGTGGGCGGCGACTTCGCCGGCATCGGCACGGCCGCCGCGGTCGCGCAGGTGGTCAACGTCGGCGCCGCCGCGGCCTACCC
>JAURFE010000069.1 GCA_030827135.1 Vicinamibacterales bacterium | reverse complement strand
GACGGCATCGGAGTCGAGGTATTGGTCGTTGTCGCGGAAGACGTGGGTGATGAGTCGCTCGTGACCGGGCGCGCTCAGCATGTAGTGCAGGTGGGCGGGACGCCAGGGGTGACGACCGAGTGCTTCGAGCATGGCGCCGACGGGGCCATCGTGGGGGATGGGGTAGGGCTGCGCCAAGATGGACTTGAAGTAGTAACGTCCCTCGCTGTCGGTGGTGAGCTGGGCGCGGGCGCGGTGCACATGCTCGCCCGGAGCGGTGGGTGGACGCTGAACGTCGTAGTAGCCGTCTTCGTCGGATTGCCAGACGTCGACGGTGACACCCGCGAGGGGGGTGCCGTCGGTGGAGGTCACGCGGCCGCTGACGAAGCAAGGCTCGCCGCGCGCGCCGTTGGAGATGTCGGCGCCGAGCGGGTAGTGGGGGGCGCCTTCTATGAAGAAGGGCCCGAAGACGGTGGCCTCGGTGCAGCCGGCGGGCTTGACGTTGTTTTGAGCCGTGACGAGGGTGGACAGGCCGAG
>JAURFE010000068.1 GCA_030827135.1 Vicinamibacterales bacterium | reverse complement strand
CAGATGCGGTCGCAGGCGTTTGCCATGGTGGGCGTGTACATCTTCTTGATGGGCGGCTTCTTCGGCGGCCTACTGGCCGGCGCGTTGTCGGATGCGCATGGTGAACGCACCGCCCTCACATCGGTGGTTCCGCCGGCGGCACTTCTTGGTGGACTCCTCATCCTCTACGGAAGCCGCTACATGCGGCGCGACATCGCGCTGACCATCGGAGAGCTTCGCGAGCAGCAGGAGGAACGAGAGCGCTTGGTAGCCAATCCCGACGACGTGCCAGTTCTTCAGGTGCGCAACGTCGATGTGAGCTACGGCAATCTCCAGGTGTTGTTCGACGTCGGATTCGAAGTGCGTCGGGGAGAGGTTCTCGCACTCCTCGGCACGAATGGCGCCGGCAAGTCCACCATCTTGAAGGCGATCTCGGGGCTGAAGATGCCCGATCGCGGTGTGATCCGTATGAACGGTCGCACCATCTCACTGGTCGACCCGCAGTACCGATCGTCGATGGGGCTGATTTTGGTTCCGG
>JAURFE010000067.1 GCA_030827135.1 Vicinamibacterales bacterium | reverse complement strand
GACAATACGCCAGACCTGCGCACCAGTTATCCGGTCAATCTGGTTCCGGTGCCGCGCCAGTCTGGCATATCGTCTGGATTCCTGCGCCCGGCTGACGGGCTGGTGTCGAATGGCACCGGGCCGGGCACTGATCGCGGCGGGATCGAGTGGAACGGGGTTCTCTACCGCGTGATGGGGACCAAGCTGGTCAGCATATCGAGCGCCGGGTCCGTGACCGTGCTCGGTGATGTTGGCGGCAGCGGGTATGTCACTTTCGACTATTCCTTCGACCGGCTTGGGGTTGTTTCGTCGGGCAGTCTTTACTACTGGGATGGAAGTACACTGACGCAGGTCACCGATCCAGACCTCGGCCCTGTGCTGGATATGTGCTGGGTCGACGGCTACTTCATGACCACCGACGGCGAGTTTTTGGTGGTCACTGAGCTGACCGACCCGACGGCGGTCAATCCTTTGAAGTACGGATCTTCTGAGATTGACCCCGACCCGGTGGTTGCGCTGTTGAAACTGCGCAACGAGGTCTAC
>JAURFE010000066.1 GCA_030827135.1 Vicinamibacterales bacterium | reverse complement strand
GCCTTCGCGATAACGCTTCCATCTCTTCCTCTCGCTTCGCGCGTTCTCTCGCGCGGCGCTCGCTCTTCGCATTCGTCGACGACGACGCCGGCGTGGGCTCGGATGTCGCGCGCCGCGCGACGTCGCGCGCGCGGCGTCGCGCGCGCGCGCCGGTCGGCGCCGAGACCGCGCGCGCGGCGACGCGCGCGCGATCGCGGGACGACGCGCGGCGCGCGGGGACGAAGGCGGAGTGACTCGGGACGCGAAAACGCCGATTCGTTCGGCGCCGCGTCCGCGATGATTGACGCGCCGACGCGACGGCGACGAATCGCGCGCGTCGCGATCGCGTCGTCGTCGCGCGTCTCCGCGCGCGCCGCGCCTCCCGTCCCGTCCGCGCCTTCCCCCGCGCCCGCGCGCGCGCGGCGCGCCGTCGTCGCCGTCGCGACGCGCGCGCGCGCGATGCGAACGATGCATCGCGTGCGATGCGAACGATGCGAACGATGCGAACGCTCGTCCGAGCGCTCGCGCGAGCGCTCGCGTTCGT
>JAURFE010000065.1 GCA_030827135.1 Vicinamibacterales bacterium | reverse complement strand
CTCGCTGCCGTTCGTTGACCGTCTGGCCGCGCACGGTGTCGAGCCGGTCCGCGGCGACACCATCATCGTCGCGAAGCTGGACCGCTTCAGCCGTGACCTGCGCGACGCGCTGAACACGGTCCACGGCTTCAAACAGGCCGGCGTGCGCCTGATCGTGAACGGCCACGGCGACGTGACCGACGACAGCAACATCTACGCCCGCCTGATGCTCGAAATCCTGTGCGCCTTTGCCGGCCATGAGCGCCGGGTCATCAAGGACCGTCAGAAGACCGGCCAGCGCAACAAGCGCGCGCAGGGCGGCCACATCGGCGGCAGCGCCCCGTTTGGCTACCGCACCATCGGCCACGGCCGCAGCGCGACGCTGGAGGCCATCCCGGAGCAGCAGGCGGCCATCGCCACCATGCTGGCCCTGCGCGCCACTGGCGCGAGCCTGCGGGCCATCAGCGCGGCTGTGGAGGCCCAGCACGGCCTCAAGGCCAGCCATGAGGCCGTGCGCCGCGTCCTGCGCGAGGCAGGCGCCTTGTA
>JAURFE010000006.1 GCA_030827135.1 Vicinamibacterales bacterium | reverse complement strand
CACGGTGCTCGGAACTGCCGGTGCGGACGTCACCACTCGCGTCATGGAACAACTCACGGCGTGGTTTGGTCCCGAGGTCGCGTCCTGGCGCCACCTGCGCACGTATCCAATCTCGTACGCACTGCCCCGCCAGGTTCCGCCCGCGCTCGCCGTGCCCGAGCGCGACGTGCGCCGCGCCCCCGGCCTGTTGGTGTGCGGCGACCACATGGACACCGCGTCCATCCAGGGCGCGATGGTGTCCGGCCGCCGCGCCGCCACCCTCGCGTAGCCGGCCGTTCCGTACGTAGGACGCGCTGGGTTGTAGCGCGTCAGTACGTAGGACGCGCTGGGTTGTAGCGCGTCAGTACGTAGGACGCGCTGGGTTATAGCGCGTCGGCGATGGCCGGCTACAGTTCAGCCGGCCCTACGTACTGCAGCCGGCCCTACGTACCGACGCGTCAACACGTGGGACGCGACCACCTCAGTGGTAGTGCCCGTGCACCGGGTCCCAGACGCCGGACGTCTTGGCGACGTGCCCGGACGTGTCGCTGTTGAAGTTCGTGATGGCGGCGACCAGGCCGGCCGCGAGCACCACTCCGATCAACACGAGCATCCAGGTCGCCCCGGACCGCTGATCGGCCTTCGCCTCACAACACTTCTTGAACTTCTTGCCGCTTCCGCACGAGCAGAGATCGTTGCGGCCTACCTTGGTTGCCAGAGCCATGGGGACATGCTGCACCAATCAGAGGCGCGCTGCAACACGTAGGACGCGCTGGGTTGCAGCGCGTCGGCGATGGCCGGCTACAGTTCAGCCGGCCCTACGTGCAGCGCGTCAGTACGTAGGACGCGCTGGGTTGTAGCGCGTCGGTGATGGCCGGCTACAGTTCAGCCGGCCCTACGTGCAGCGCGTCAGTACGTAGGACGCGCTGGGCTGTAGCGCGTCGGGGATGGCCGGCTACAGTTCAGCCGGCCCTACGTACAGTTCAGCCGGCCCTACGTACGTTCCCTCCTACGCACGTTTTTTGGGGCGGTAGACGTGCGTCGAGTGGCCGAAGAAGACTTCGGCCGCCTCCATCAGCGTTTCCGACATCGTCGGATGCGGGTGGATGGAGAGTTTGAGGTCGCTGGCCAGCGCGGCCATCTCGACCGCGAGCACGCCTTCGGCGATCAGTTCACCGGCGCCGGCGCCGACGATGCCGACGCCGAGAATGCGCTCGGTCTCGGGGTCGATGATGAGCTTGGTCATGCCGTCCGGACGGTCAATGGCCAGCGCGCGGCCGAGTGCCGCCCACGGGAACTTGGCGACCTCGACGTTGCGGCCCTGCTTCTTCGCATCGTTTTCCGTCAGGCCGCACCACGCCACTTCGGGGTCGGTGAACACCACAGCAGGAATCGCCTGCGGCTCAAACGCCACCTTATGACCGAGGATCGCTTCCACCGCCACCTTGGCTTCGTGGGACGCCTTGTGCGCGAGCATCGGCTCACCCACCACGTCGCCAATCGCCGAGATGCCCGCGACGTTCGTGCGCATCGCCGGGTCCACAGTGATGAACCCCTTGTCGCTCACGGTCACGCCGGTCTTGTCGAGGCCGGGAATCGCGGAGTTCGGACGCCGGCCGATGGAGACGAGGACGCGGTCGTAGGTGGTTTCCGTTTTCGAACCATCCGACAGTTCCATCGACACCGTGATGCCGTTCTTCGCTTCCTTCATCCCCGTGACTTTCGTCTTCAGGAGAATCTTGTCCATCGTCGTCTCCAGACGACGCGCGAGGAACGTGACGAGGTCGCGGTCCGCACCGGGCAGCAGGCCGTCGGTCATTTCGACGACGGTGACCTTGGTGCCGAGGGCGGCATACACGGAGCCGAGTTCGAGGCCGATGTAACCGCCGCCGACGACGAGCAGGGTCTTCGGGATTTCCGGCAGGTCGAGCGCGCCGGTGGAGTCCATCAGGCGGTCGCTCTTGATGTCGAGACCGGGGATCCGCGTGGGATACGAGCCGGTCGCGATGATCGCGTGTTCGAACGCGAGCGCCTGCGTGCCGCCGGCGGCGAGTTCGATCGACAGGTTCTTTGCATCGACAAACGACGCCTTGCCCTGGATGAACGTGATCTTGCGCTGCTTGGAGAGCTGCCCCAGACCGCCGGTCAGCTTGTTGACGACACCCTCTTTGAAACTGCGGAGCTTGTCGAGGTCAATCGTCGGCTCGGCATACGTGAGGCCCCAGTGCGACGCGTGCTTCGCTTCGCTGGCGACCTTCGCCACGTGCAACAGCGCCTTGGACGGAATGCACCCGCGATAGAGGCACACGCCTCCCGGGTTTGGTTCCATATCCACGAGCGTGACCTGCATCCCGAGGTCAGCGGCATAAAACGCCGCTGCATACCCGCCAGGCCCGCCACCGATTACTACCAACTGCGTTGAAGAAGACATATTTTCCTTTACAGCACCATCGTCAGCGGCGATTCGAGGGCTTCGACGATGAAGCGCAGGAAACGCGCGGCGTCGGCCCCGTCGATGACGCGGTGGTCGTAGGACAGCGACAACGGCAGTGTCGGCGTCGGCACGAACTGTTCGCCGTCCCACACCGGTTCAATGCTGCCGCGTGAAATGCCGAGGATGGCCACCTCGGGCTGATTGACGATCGGCGTGAAGGACGTGCCGCCGATGCCGCCGAGGTTGGTGACCGACATCACGCCGCCCGACATCTCGTCGAGGCTGAGTTTCTTGTCACGCGCCTTCTGCGACAACGTGGCGAGGTCCACGGCGATCTCGGTAATCGACTTCTTGTTCACGTCGCGGATGACCGGCACCAGCAACCCGTTTGGTGTGTCCACCGCCACGCCGATGTGGCGGTAGCTCTTGAAGACAATGGCGTTGTTGGCCATGTCGACAGACGACGCGAACTGCGGGTACTTGTCCATTGCCGCTGCGAGGATCTTGATGAGGACCGCGGTGATCGTGAGCTTGCCGCCGGCCTTCTCCACTCGCGCGCCGTACGCCTCGCGGAAGTCCTCGAAGCCCGAGAGGTCCGCGCGATCGTTCTGCGTGACGTGCGGGGCCATCCAGGCCTGCGTCAGGTGCTCCGCCGTCTTGCGGCGGATGTTCGACATCGGCTTGCTTTCGACGCTGCCCCACTTCGAGAAGTCCGGCAGTGGCGCAAAGCCCATGCGCGCCCCGCCTGCCGGTGCGCCGGACGTCATCGACGACTTCACAAACGCCTTCACGTCTTCCTGCCCGATGCGCCCGCCGGGCCCCGTGCCCGGCACCTGTGCGATGTCCACGCCGAGTTCACGTGCGAAGCGGCGGACACTGGGAGCCGCTGGAACGACTGAGCCAGCGGCGGCAGCAGGTTGGGTCGAAGGTTGGGAAGGTTGGGTGGGTTGGGACGGTCGTGCCGTCTCGATGTTCACGACCTTCGGAACTTCGGCACTCCGGGACTCCTGGACCACTGGACCTTTGGACTCCTGGACCCCGTCCACCGTCAGGATCGTCTGTCCCGGTTTGACCTTGTCGCCCTGCTTGATCTTCATCTCGACGACCGTGCCGGCCACGGTGGACGGCACTTCGATCGTGGCTTTGTCGGTTTCGAGTTCGAAGATCGGCTGGTCCACGGCGATCGTGTCGCCGGCTTTCACCAGCACACGAACGACGTCGCCTTCCTTGACGTTTTCCCCGAGCTCGGGCACTTTGAATTCAGTCGCCATTCGTTCCGTCTCCCTTACCTAGGAAATCGCCGGATCCAGCTTGCCCGGGTTGATGCCGAGATCGGCAATGGCCTTTGCCACCACCGACGCGTCCATCGCGCCCTGCTGCTGCAGCGCGGACAACGTGGCGATGACCACGTAGCGCGCGTCGACTTCGAAGAAGTCCCGCAGGGATTCACGATCTTCCGACCGGCCGAAGCCGTCGGTGCCGAGTGTGACCATCGGACGGCCGACCCAGCGCGCGATCATGTCGGGCTGGCTCTTCAGGTAGTCGGACGCCGCCACGATGACGCCTTCGGTCTTCGCGAGGCATTCGGTCACGTACGGCACGCGCTGTTTCTCGAGCGGGTGCAGGCGGTTCCAGCGTTCGGCCGCGTGGCCGTCGCGATACAGCTCGTTGTAGCTGGTCGCGCTCCACACGTCGGCGGCGACGCCGTAGTCGGCGAGCATGGCCTGCGCCTTCACGACCTCGTTGAGGATCGTGCCGCTGCCGAGCAGCTGGGCGCGGTGTTTCGCCTTCTTCGCGGCGGGCTTGTAGCGATACAGGCCCTTGATGATGCCGGCCTTCACGTCCTTGCCGTCGGGAATCGCCGGCATGTCGTACTGCTCGTTCATCACGGTGATGTAGTAGAAGCAGTCTTCGCCGTTGATATACATGCGCTTGATGCCGTCCTCGATGATCGTCGCCAGTTCGTAGGCGAAGGCCGGGTCGTAGGACTTGCATGTCGGCACGGTCAGCGAGAGCGTGTGGCTGTTGCCGTCCTGGTGCTGCAGGCCTTCACCTGCGAGCGTCGTGCGGCCGGATGTCCCTCCGAGCAGGAAGCCCTTGCAGCGCGCGTCTGCGGCGGCCCAGATGAAGTCGCCGACGCGCTGGAAGCCGAACATCGAGTAGAAGATGAAGAACGGAATCGTGTTCACGCCCTGCGCGGCGTACGCCGTGCCGGCGGCGATCCACGACGAGATCGAGCCGGCCTCGGTGATGCCCTCTTCGAGGATCTGGCCGTCCTTCGCTTCCTTGTAATAGAGCAGCTGCGCTTTGTCGACCGGTTCGTAGAGCTGGCCGATGCTCGAGTAGATGCCGACCTGCTTGAACAGCGACTCCATGCCGAAGGTGCGGGCTTCGTCGGGCACGATCGGCACGATGAGCTTGCCGATTTCCTTGTCCTTCAGGAGCTTGGTCAACATCTTCACGAAGACCAGCGTCGTGGAGGCCTTGCGGCCGTCGGTGCCGGCGTAGAACTCCTCGAAGTCTTTCGCGACCGACGTCGCCACGGACGTGTCGAGTTTCGCGGCCTTAACGACGCGCCGCGGCACGGAGCCGCCGAGCGTCTTGCGGCGATCCTTCATGTAGTGCAGTTCGGCCGAGTCCTCGCCGGGTTTGTAGAAGGGCGCGTCCGCGATCTTGTCGTCGGAGATCGGAATGCCGAAGCGGCCGCGGAAGTGTTTGAGGTCGCCCTCATTCATCTTCTTCTGCTGGTGGGTGATGTTCTTGCCCTCCCCCGCTTCGCCGAGGCCGTAGCCCTTGATTGTGCGCGCGAGCACCACGGTGGGCGCGCCCGTCGAGGTCGTCGCCGCGCGATACGCGTTGTACACCTTCACCGGGTCGTGGCCGCCGACGTGCAACTTCTTGAGGTCGGCGTCGGAGAGGTGCCGCACCATCGCTTCGAGGCGCGGATCGACACCCCAGAAGTTCTTCCGCAGATACGCGCCGTCTTCGACGACGTAGCGCTGGTATTCGCCGTCAACGATTTCACCCATGCGCTTGACGAGCAGGCCTTCGGTGTCCTTCGCGAGCAGTTCATCCCACTCGGAGCCCCACAGAACCTTGATGACGTTCCAGCCGGCGCCGCGGAACACGGCTTCCAGTTCCTGGATGATCTGGCCGTTGCCACGCACCGGGCCGTCGAGCCGCTGCAGGTTGCAGTTGATGACGAAGATCAGGTTGTCGAGTTTTTCGCGTGCCGCGAGCGAGATCGCACCGAGGGCTTCCGGCTCGTCGGTTTCGCCGTCGCCGAGGAACGCCCAGACCTTCTGGGTGGACGCGGGCTTGAGGCCGCGGTTCTCGAGATACTTGTTGAAGCGCGCCTGGTAGATCGCCATCAGCGGGCCGAGGCCCATCGACACCGTGGGGTATTCCCAGAAGTCGGGCATCAGCCAGGGGTGCGGATACGACGAGAGTCCGCCGCCTTCGCGCAGTTCGTGGCGGAAGTTGTGAAGGTGTTTTTCGTCGAGGCGGCCTTCAAGGAAGGCGCGGGCGTAGATGCCCGGGGAGGCGTGGCCCTGGAAGTAGATCAGATCGGCGTCAGGGCCGGCTTCCTTGCCGCGGAAGAAGTGGTTGAAGGCCACCTCGTACAGCGTCGCCGCGGACGCATAGGTCGAGATGTGGCCGCCGATGCCGTCCGACTCACGGTTGGCGCGCACGACCATGGCCAGCGCGTTCCAGCGCACGATCGACTTGATGCGCCGTTCGAGTTCGCGGTCGCCCGGGTACGGGACCTGTTCGGTCGCCGGAATGGTGTTGATGTAGGGGGTGTTCGAGGAAAACGGCTCCCGGAAGCCGGCCGCTCGGGCCCGGGTCCTCAGCGCGTTCAGCAGGCGGAAGACGCGACTCTTGTCGCCGGTCTTCAGCACATAATCCAGGGATTCCAGCCATTCGCGGGTCTCAATCGACTCAAGCGCAGCTGCGTCTTCGGGGGCCATGTTCTTCATTCGTGTGGTTCCTCAACTCCTCAGCCCACTATTGTAGCTCCCCGGTGTGCCGGACCTGAAGGTCCGCCCGGCGTGCAATTTCGTGCAAAATCAGGCATATGCCCCTGCTTCTCCTCATCACCATGCTGACCCTCACCTCTGCCTGCACGGCCGAGGCCCCCACGGAGCCACCCCCTGTGACCGGATCACCGCTTGCCAGCCAGATTGCCCGTTTTGACCCGGTCGACATCAGCGTGGACCTCTCCGGCCTGCCGGACAACGAGCGCCAGGCCCTCGACGCGATGGTCGCCGCCGCGCGGCTGTTTGACGGGTTGTTCCTGCAGCAGGTGTGGGCCGACAATCCCGCGCTCCTCGTCCAGCTCGCCCAGGACCAGTCACCGGCCGGCCGCGAGCGCCTCCACTACTTCCTCATCAACAAAGGCCCGTGGTCGCGGCTCGACGAAAACGCGCCGTTCATCGACGGCGTCGGCCCGAAGCCGCCGCAGGGCAATTTCTATCCCGCTGACGCCACCAAGGAGGAGGTCGAGGCGTGGATGAACACCCTGCGCGGCGCCGATCGGCAGCTGGCCGTGGGCTTCTTCTCCACCATCCGGCGCAACGCGTCCGGCTCGCTCATGGCGGTGCCCTACTCCGTCGAATACCAGAACACACTCGCCGCGGCCGCCGACCATCTGCGGCGCGCAGCCTCGCTGACCTCGCAGCCGACCCTGAAGCGGTTCCTGGAACTGCGGGCCGCCGCGTTCACGTCCAACGACTACTACGCGAGTGACGTGGCGTGGATGGAACTGGACGCGTCGATCGAACCCACCATCGGCCCGTACGAAACGTACGAGGACGCGTGGTTCGGCTACAAGGCCGCGTTCGAGGCCTTTGTCACCGTGCGCGACAACGCGGAGACCACCAAGCTCGACGTCTTCGGCGGCGAACTGCAGGGCCTCGAAGATGCGCTGCCGATCGACGCGCGGTACCGCACGGCGAAGATCGGCGCGATGGCGCCGATGCGCGTGGTGAACGTGGTGTTCTCGGCCGGCGACGCCAACCGCGGCGTGCAGACGGCGGCGTTTAATCTGCCGAACGACGACCGCGTCATCCGTGAGAAAGGCTCCAAGCGCGTGATGCTCAAGAACGTGCAGGAGGCGAAGTTCCAACACGTGCTCACGCCCATCGCGCAGGTGGCCATCGCGGCCGCCGACCGCGACAAGGTCTCGTTCGATGCGTTCTTCACGCACATCCTGATGCATGAGCTCATGCATGGCCTCGGGCCACACGTGGTGCACGGCTCCCAGACGCCGGTGCGCGAGGCGCTCAAGGACACCTACTCCGCGCTCGAGGAAGCCAAAGCCGACATCTCCGGCCTCTGGGCGCTTGCCCAGCTCGCCAACAAGGGCACGATCTCGGCCGATATCGCGCGCTCGATGTACACCACGTTCCTCGCATCCTCGTTCCGGTCCATCCGCTTCGGCCTGACCTCGGCGCACGGACGCGGACAGATCTTGCAGCTCAACTACCTGCTCGACAACGGCGCCGTCCTCGTCAACGCCGACGGCACGTTCTCGGTGGTTGATGCGAAGATCGCGGACGCCGTGGCCAACCTGACGCGCGACATCATGACCATGCAGGCCGTGGGCGACTACGCCGCCGCGCAGGCCATGCTCGCCACGATGGTGGTCGTGCGGCCCGAAGTGCAGGCCGTGCTCGACAAACTCACCGGCGTGCCGGTGGACATCGAACCGCGGTTCACGGCGATCAAGTAGCTGGGCGGCTGGGCGGCATGTAGGGCGCGGTGAACTTGCACCGCGCCGACTCCGTATGGCTATGTTGGACATCGGCAGACGCCATGCGAACACCACGGCTGGGACTCGGCACCATCACCATCCTCCAGGCCCTCGAAGGCGACCGGCGGTTCGGCTTCGACATCATGGACGCCACGGGCCTGACCTCGGGCACCGTGTATCCAGCCCTGGAACGGCTCGAGGAACTGGGCTTCGTGCGCTCCAAGTGGGAACGCGATGCCGTCGCCCACAAGGATGGTCGTCCGGCGCGCCGGTACTTTGAAATCACCGCGGCCGAGGCCCTCGACCGGTATCCCCTGCTCGCCACGCCGGCGCGTCGTGAGGAGCGATGAGATGACGGCCCTGGTTGCGCAGCGTGCCCTCCGCTTCGTGCGGTGGTGCGCCTGGCTGGTGCCTGCGGACCGGCGCACCGACTGGCGGCGTCAGTGGGAGGGCGACCTTCTCGCGCAGGCCGGCTTTCTGCTGGCGGACGATCGCTCCGCCGACCATGTCCGTCGCGACCTCTTCCGCTGAAGCCTCGGCGCCCTGCCGCACGCACTCTGGCTGCGCACCCGTCAATGGAGAACACTCATGACTGCACAGGATCTCCGCTACGCCGTCCGTGGCTTCCGGCAACGCCCCGGCTTCACCGCTGCGATCCCGCGACGGCAAGTACAGCCAGCTGGCGGAGGCGCCGCGCTCCGTCATGTATCTTCCGATTCACCAGTTCTACCGGTCCGCGCCGGTGCTGCAGGTGGCCACGTCCGGGCCGGCAGGCGCTGCGATCGACACCGTGCGTCGGGCCGTGCGTGAGGTGGCCCCGGAGCTGGCGTTGTATGACGTCCGCACGCTTGAGGAGCACCTCCGCATGAGTGTGGCCATTCCGCGCATGGCGGCACTGCTGCTGGGGATCTTCGGCGGCCTGGCGCTGCTGCTGTCGGCGGTCGGACTCTCGGGTGTGATCGCCTTTTCCGTCAGTCAACGCACGCAGGAAATCGGAGTGCGGATGGCACTGGGTGCGGATCGCGTGCGTGTGCTGCGCGGGGTGCTTGGCCAGGGCGCGCGTCTCGCCGCACTCGGTGTGGGTGTCGGCCTCGCGGGCGCCATTCTCGCGACGCCGCTGCTCGACTCATTGCTGGTGAACGTGAGCCCGTCCGACCCGCTGACATTCGGCACGACGGCCGGCATCCTCTTGCTGGTCGCGCTGGCCGCCGCCTGGATCCCCGCCCGCCGCGCAGCGGGCCTGAATCCCGTGGAAGCCCTGCGCTCCGAATAGGGCTCCGGAACTTCGGAACTTTGGAACTCCGGGACTTCGTTTAGACTGTCGGCACTATGAAGAAGTCCCTGCTGATTGTCGCTGTCGTGGGTGTGCTGGCCTCCGGCGCATCCGTATCCACGCAACAGGCCCCGCCGCAGCAACCGGCTGACCCGATTCGCGAACTCGTCGGGCAACTGGAACTCGGGCGCTACAAGGACACGATCCGCGGGCTGGCGCAGTTCGGCGATCGCCAGCAGGGCACCAAGCGCAATCGCGACGCGGTCGACTGGATCGAAGCGCAGCTGAAGAGTTATGGCTGCACGAACACAGAGCGCATCACGTATCAATACCCGTCGCCCGAAGCCTCTGACCCGGCGACCGTTGCGGCGCAGGCTGCGCAGCAGGGCGGCGCGGGGCGCGCGGGGGGCGGTCAGGGCGCCGCGCGTGGGGCCGGTCAGGGCGGTGCCGCCGGCGCGGGTGCGGGCCGGGGCGCGGGGCGCGGTGGTCAGGCCACGGCTGAGCCGCCGACGACGGCGACCATTCCCCTGCCCGGTTCGACTGAGTGGGTCCGGAGAAATCGCGAGGGCGGGTCCACGCAGTATGGCTATCGCGGTCGCACCGGCGTGAGCAGTTCCCTTGAGGCGCAGCCGGACGCGCGGCTTCGCGAGACCAACGCGGAGCCCAGCACGCCGGGGGAACGCCAGCAGGTGTTCTGCACGAAGATCGGGTCCACACGTCCGCAGGAGATGTACATCATCGGTGCGCACATGGACGGCCTCGGCAAGGGTGAAGCGGTGAATGACGACGCGTCGGGCACGGCGCTGGTGATGGAGCTCGCGCGCATCCTCCACATGCCGGGCGTGACGTCGGATGTCTCGATCCGGTTCATCCTCTGGAACAACGAAGAGAGCGGACTCAACGGTGCGTGGGCGTACGTGAATCAGCGCGAGAAGCTGCAGGGCATCGAGAGCCCTGCGGGCTCAGGACGGTACCCGGAGCCGAAGTGGCTCGGCATGATTCAGCACGACATGATGATGTGGGACCACGGCATGCCGAAACCCGATGGCTCAGTGGACCGTGACCAGCGGCCCGAGGCGGACGTCAACATCGAATTCCAGTCCGACTCGAAGTTCGTGGATCAGTCGATGAAACTCGCCTTTGCGCTCAAGGCGGCGGCGGACATGTATACGACGCACTACCCCGCCACAGTCGGGCCGCACATGACGAACACCGACTCTCGGCCGTTCCAGGATCGCGTCGCGGCCATCAGCCTGCGCGAGAACGAACGCGGCATGCAGACCGGCGCCGGCTGGAACCCGCACTGGCATCAGCCCACCGACGTCATGACCTCGTTCACCGACAAGGACTTTCTGCTCGGGCTCAATGCGGCCCAGACGACTCTCGCCGGAATCGCCAGGCTCGCGGGCATTAGAAAGAATTAGGCAATGGGGCAATGAGGCAATGAGGCAATGGAATTCCTGCAATTCCACAGTGGCTTAATGCAATGGCCGTAATGGCTCCGATGAGGGCCGGCCATTGCGGCAATTGGATTGAGGAATTGAGGAATTGAGGAATTGAGGCCATTCCATTGCCTCATTGCCCCATTGCCTCATTGCCTCATTTTGAATGTCGTCGTCGCAATCGCGAGCGCAGACTCTGCTGACATCGACGTGTAGTACCGGACGAACCTGTTTATCTCCGGTGCATCGTACGTGCCGAGGTTGTCGGCCCATCTGAACCCGATTGGCTGGAACCACAGGGTGGCGGTGACGGTGACGTCGCCGGTGGTCGGTGCAGCGTTGATGACGTAGCGCACACGGTCGCGGCCCGCGGCGAAGTCCGCATCGGTCAGCGCACCGCCGTGCACGGCCACATCGGCGGTTGCGCGTGCCTTGTCGAGACCGCGTGGCAGCAGACGGTTGTCTTTGAGATACCGCGCGCCCGACAGCAAACCCGTCGTCACCCGGCCTGATGGATCGGCCATGACCGATTCGTAAATCTGGACCTGGTCG
The DNA here is from genome assembly GCA_030827135.1 of Vicinamibacterales bacterium. Lineage (GTDB taxonomy): Bacteria > Acidobacteriota > Vicinamibacteria > Vicinamibacterales > SCN-69-37 > SYFT01. Next base: position 119,716 of record JAURFE010000006.1, on the reverse strand, counting down.
GGCTGATCGATCTGGCGGTAGTGCGGCTCGAACTGGGTGCCGTCGGTGTCGTTGACGTTCCCGGTGATGCGACCGTCGGGCGTCCAGGCGCCGGACTCAAACACGACGCGGCCCTGCGCGTCTTTCGCCGTCAACTGAATCCATGCGCGGCGGGACGGGTACGCCGTCGGGAACTTGTGGCCGGCGAGGTTGTCGACGACCACATCGGCGACGAGCCGGCCATCAACACGCTCGGCGGTGACGGCGATTGTCGCCGTGTCGTTCTGCAGATGCGCCACCGTGCGCGCGACGGCTGAGGCCATCTCCGCCGGCGTCGCCCGCACCCCGAGGTCATCGCGATAGCGATTGAGCATCCGCATCATGAAGAAGTTGCCGCCAAGAAATGTGTGGCGTGAGACACCCGCGCGCGGCTGCCCGAGCACACGCGACAGCGCGATCTCTTCCTGCACCACCGGCATATGGCACGACTGGCAGCTCTGCGTGTCGCGATACGCGCTCTGCTGCCATTCGAGATACGGCGTCTGTTCCGGCAAGCGCACGTCGGTCGCGCCTTTTGCGAGCGAGTGCGTGAACAAGGTGTGGCATGTCGCACAGAGCTCGGACTGCTGCACATGCGCCGATTCGTTGGGCTGGAAGCCCGACGACGACTGCATGACCCTGGTGCGACCGGCGTCGATCGCAAACGGACCGAAGACCTTGCGTGCACCATCGGCGGCGACGTCAATCACGTACCCGCCGTTGAAGCTCGAGGGGTCGCCGAATTTTGTCGGCTGGATCTGGTGACAGACCGTGCACGACACGCCGTCTTCCGCGAGCCCGACGTTGGGCGCGGTTGGCAACAACTGATCAAACAGGCGTCCCTTGCCGCCGGCGGCCCGCGCCGGGAAGGTGGTCATCGGCATGTGACAGACCGTGCATTCGTCTTCGATCGTCGCGGCCGTCGCCGGGTGGTCCATGACTTCGCGCCGTACGGCCGCCATCCAGTACGGATCCCGCGCGGAGTTGGCCATCATCGACGCGCGCCAGTCCGCACCGATCGACACGTTTTCGCCCGAGCGCGTGATGAGGTTGTTGTGACACACCATGCACGTGTCACCCGGCTCGAACATGACGTCGGGAGGCTTTATTGAGGACACTTGAGTGTCCTCTACAAAGCCTTCCGACGTCATTTTCTCTGAGGCGACAACCAGTGTTGACGCCCACAACACGGCAGCGACGCCGACAAGATACTTACCAGCCATCGCGCAGGCCTCCGTCAAACCAATCCCACAGGAAATACATGACGACGCGGGAGTGGCGGCCGCGCCGATCGTTCAAGGGCGTGCGCCAGCCGATGTTGAAGCGAACGTGCTGCCGCGTATTGAGCGTGACCTGCACCTGCGGCACCACATCCCAGTGCGTGATCGCCCCGGCTGTCAGGTCGCGCGCGGCGAGCACTTCGACCATCGGCGACCACGCGCGTCCAAACGGACCGATCTGGGTAAACGTGCGCCCAATCGTCGCGCGCCAGAAAGCCTCGTTGCCGGCCTTGGTTGTGTCGGTGGGCAACTCAACGCCGCCCTGGAACTGAAAGAAGCTGTCGGACGGCAGGAGTTTGCCGAAGGACACAAACGACTCGAAGACGGTGGTGTCTTTCGAGAGTCCCGCGACGCTGTCTCCCGTCGGCAGGATCACTTCGCCGGCGAGCGAGACGATAAAGCCCTTCTCGAGGCTGTGGGCCATCGCGCGCTTGAATCCGAGCGTGAGGTCGCCGGCCCCACCCGACCAGTCGCCGTCCTTTGTCGCGCGGAACGGCAGCTTCACTTCAATCTGGTTTCGCGGACCAAACCGCTTCTCGTAGACAAACTCGGTGGAGATGTTGGCCGGGCCTTTGCCGAAACCGGTGGTCATCACCCACTCGTCTTCGGGGAACGCCTTCTCCGTGTGCAGCGCTTTCGGCAGGTTCAGTTCGCCGCGCGGCCAGGCAGGATCCGAGCAGAAGCCCTTGATGTGCTCGATGATCGTGTAAAGGTCCGCTTCCCCGAGTGCGCCGCCAAACGCCGGCATCCGGTTCGAGAAGCCGCGCACCGGGCCGCCCTGGTGTGCGACGGTGACCCAGTCGGCGTTCGGTTCACGTGGCGCGAACTGGCAGTCGGTGAAGTCGGGCGTCGGCACGTCAAAGCCGAGCACACTCGCCTCTTTGCCCTTGCCGTCCAGCCCATGACACTCCGCGCAGCTCTCGGCGAACAGCTGCGCGCCGGTTTTGCCCTCCGTACTGACGGTGCCTTTTTGAACGACCTGGGCCTTCGACGGGTCCTGCACCAATCCAAAGGCGGTGACCAACATCAGCGTGGCCGCGGCACACGCTACGGAACGGATTCTCATCGCATCCAACATTACGACGGCGCCGCGCGAAACTTTTCGGACTGATTCAGTCTTGTTTCATCACTTCTTGGTCGCGGGATTCGTCACTGCGGCGTCCGGACGCCGCGACCAGTCTTCAAAAGACCCGTCGTACAGTTTCACGTCGAAGCCGGCCAGGCGCGCCGCAAAGATCGTCGCCGTAGCCTGCTGGCCGATGTGGCAGTACGCCACCACCGTATCCCCCGGCTGCACTCCGGCTGCACTGAAGATCGCCTGCAACTCCTCGACAGACTTGAATCGTCCCTGCGGGTCGTAGGTGGAATTGAAGGGCACACTCACGGCGCCTTCGATGTGGCCCGTCTTGTGCGGCAGATCGCGCCCGCCACCGGTCTGCTCGCCGATGTAGAGCGCACGGGCTCTCGCATCCACCACACGCACGCCAGGCGTCTTGCGCAACGCCTCGACGGCATCACCGTCGACGACGATCGGCGCGACCATCAGTGGACTCAGTTCGCCCGGGATGACCTCGGGGACGACGTCGGTCGTGGCGTACCCGTCGGCGACCCAGGCAGTCATGCCCCCCTGCATCAGCCGTGTACGCTCCCCAAGCCCCGCATACTGCATCGTCAACACGACACGCGTCGCGGTGGTCATCACCTGGGGCGTTGCGGCATACACGACGATCTGTGACGTATCGGAGACACCGAGCGTCTGCAAGGCCGCACGCAACGCTTCGGGATCGGGCATCTGCAGATTCAACTCGCCGCCGGTCGCGCCTTTCCCGGTCACACTGATCATCTGCAGCGTGACGAGGCGCGCCCCGGGAAGGTGCGCGGTCGCGTACGCCGGTGCCGGACCGACGTGCAGGAGCACCACCGCCGGGTCCGGCAGCCGTTCCGCGACCCACGCGGTAGACACCAACGGGCTCTGCGGCACTTGCGAGACCAGCGGGACCTGTGGGTCCTGCCCCTGCCCGGCCGTAAACACCGACAACATCAACACCAGAAGCGATTTCATCCGCTGATGTTACGACAGGACCTGTCTGGGTGCGCTGATGTCTTCGATGAGTCGGCGGAGGTCGCGCGGATCGGTCACGGGCGCCCGGCATGTGAAGTCCTGACAGACGTACGCCGTGGGACGGCCGGCGGCCATGGGCATGGCGGCGATCCACGGCAGGCGCGACGCGAGTGCCGCCTGCGCGGCGCCAGGCTCGACAGTGATGTGCACGGCGAAGGGCAGATACACGCGCGCCGCCTCGGCTTCGAGCGCTAGGCGCTCGGCTCCGGCTGGGCCAACGATGACGATCTGGGAGGAGCGGCCGTGCCAGGCCGCGACATTCGAGAGCATGAACGGCATGACCCGCGCAACACGCCCGAGCGCGGGGCCAAATCGTTCGAGTGAGCGCTGCGCACGATCGGCGTAATGTCCCTCGCCCGTCAGGTGCGCCAGGTGCAGCAGGTTGCGTACGGTGACCGAGGCGGCAGACGGCTCCGCGCCGTCGTAGTCCTCCTTCAGGCGCAACAACACCGTCGGATCCAACCCCGTCGTGGTGAACCACCCGCCGTCCGATTCATCCCAGAACAGTTCTGACTGGCGCGCGGTCAACGTGATGGCCCACTCAAGCCAGCGCACGTCGCTGGTGGTCTGAAACAGTTCGAGCAGTCCCCATGTGAGGCAGGCGTAGTCTTCACAAAACGCGTCGACGGCCGCTTCCCCGTCCCGGTATCGACGGAGCAGCCTCGGCGGCTGGTCGCGCCACAAGAGACGCTGCACACTTTCGGCTGCGCGCACCGCCGCGCGTCTCCAGTCGTGGCGTCTCGGACTGTCGACCAGCACCCGGCCGGCGCGGGCAAACGCCGCGATCATCATGCCGTTCCACGCCGTGAGCACCTTGTCGTCGAGATGCGGCTTGGGGCGCGTCGCGCGCGCTTCGAACATCCGCTGACGCATGACGGCCAGCACCTGCAGCACATCCTGTGGCGAACGGCCCGTGCGAGTGGCAATCTCCTCCACCGATTGCGCGACGTAGGGAATGTTCTGGCCGACAAACTCCCCGTGGGGATCCGACGGCGCGTTCCCCCGATCTTCGATCCCGAGCCGCCGGCGCACGATGGGCGCATCCGCACCAAACAGCGCGTCAATTTCCGTAGCCGTGAAGACGTAGAACGCCCCTTCGCGCTTCTCTGTCCCGCCTGGAATCACAGAGTCGGCATCTTCGGCGGATAAAAATGCGCCGTCCGGCGCCGACAATTCGTAGAGCACGTAGTCGAGCGTGTCTTCGGCGACGGTCGCATAAAACGGCTCGCCGCTCGCCTGCGCGGCGCCAAGGTATGCCAGCACCAGTTGCGACTGGTCGTAGAGCATCTTCTCGAAGTGCGGCACCCGCCACTCGGCATCCACGGAATACCGGTGAAACCCGCCGCCGAGGTGATCGTGCATCCCGCCCAGGGCCATCGCCCGCAAAGTGTCCACCACCATCTGCCGGGCCTCATGGCGGCGCGTCACCGCCCAGGCGTCGAGGAGAAATCCCAGTTCTGATGGACGTGGGAATTTCGGCGCGCCACCGAATCCACCGTTCCGGCGGTCGTACGCCTTGATGTACTCCTCAATGCCTTCGGTGACCGCCGACAGACCTGCGACCGGCGCGCGGTTGGGCGCACTTGATGTCGCATCCTTGAGTTGCTCGACGATGCCGGCCGCGTTCGCCCTCACCTTCTCGGGCGTCTTCTCCCAGAGGGATGCCAGTTGCGACAGCAGTTCGGTGAAGCCCGGACGTCCCCAGCGCGCGGTTGGCGGGAAATACGTCCCGCCGAAAAACGGCTGAAGGTCCGGCGTCAGGAACACACTCATCGGCCAGCCACCGGCACCGGTGGTGGCCTGCACGAAGGTCATGTACACGCGATCGATGTCCGGCCGCTCTTCGCGGTCGACCTTCACCGGAATGAAGTCCCGATTGAGCAATGCGGCGATCGAGGGATCCTCAAAGGACTCGTGCTCCATGACGTGGCACCAGTGGCACGTCGAGTAGCCGATCGAGAGAAAGATGGGCTTCTGCTCGGTCCTCGCGCGCGCGAATGCCTCCTGGCCCCACGGGTACCAATCGACGGGATTCTTCGCGTGCTGCAGCAGATACGGGCTGCGTTCCTTCGATAACCGGTTCGAGAGCAAGGCGTTATTCCCTGGGTGCGGCAGCCGGGGCTTCCTGCGGCAACGCCTTGCGCAGACGCGCATACGCCGCCGACACTTCGGCGCCATACAGCAGGATCACGGCGGAGACGTAGATCCAGAGGAGGAAGGCCACAACCGCCGCGATGGATCCGTGCAGATTGGCAAACCGTGAGAGGTCGCCGAGATACCAGGAAAAGAGCCAGAAGGCGAAGCGCCACAGCAGCCCCGCCATCAGGGCACCCACCCACACGTCCCGCAGGCGAACCTTGGCGTTGGGCGCGTAGTAATAGACCAACCCCACAACCAATATGAACAGCGGCATCGGCGCGTTCTGCACGACAAACCCACGCAGCCACTCCAGCCAGCCGAACTCATCGACCAGCCCGGCAAACCACCGCGTCTCAAGCATCTGCGCCGCCGAGACCAGCAGCAACGCCAGCACCATCAGGAACGCCGCCGCCACCAACATGACAAACGCAATCAACTTGTGTTTGAAAAATCCCGGGGGCTGCTCCACACCCCAGGCGTGATTGACGGCCGAGGTCAACGCGCCGAACACGCCCATCGAGGCCCACAACATCAACACCGTGCCGGCGGCCCCCAGCTGCAGCGCCTGCCCCGACAACGCCGCCATCTGCGCGTCAAGAAACTCCACTTGCGCCGGCATCGCGCGCGTGATGAGTTGCAGCAGGCTGGAACCGTTTTCGCCGACCGTAATCTGTCCCAGCGCGGCGAGCACCAACAGGGAGAAGGGGAAAATGGACAGCAGCGCGTAGTACGCAATCGACGCCGCGAACGTCATGCTCTCGCTGCGGGTGAACTCCACGAACCCGCGCCAGATGGCCTTCCGGCCCAGACGGCCCGTGCGGCGCAGCCGGCGACCGAACCGCTGCATCCGGGGCGCGAGTGCCCTTTTGTCTGCGTTAGCGGGCAAAGGGACGGACATCGGACGGGGTCTGCCGGGGCGATGCCGGGGCGTCCATCATGGCCCGCGCCTTCTCGATTTCGCCCAGCAGGTCCATCACTCTCGGCTCAAGGTCTTCGCGGAGGCGGCGTCCTTCTTCCGTGAAGAACAGATATCCGGCCGCGCCCCCGATGACCGCGCCGGCCAGTGCACACCACAGAATTGACGATCGTTCGCCCACAGACCCTCCCCCGCCATTGTAGTGGTTCCGTTGCCTTCGGGAGATAATGACCAGCGAATGGACGTCCTCGCGAGCCACATCAAGACGACCTCCCCGGAATTTGCGACCAACCGGTCCCGCATGCTGGCCCTGCTCGAGGAGCTGCGGACGCGCACCGCGGAGGCCCGGGAGGGCGGCGGCCCCCAATATCTCGCCCGGCATCGGGAACAGGGCAAACTGCCGGTGCGGGAACGGATCGAGAAACTGCTCGACCCGGACACGCCGTTCCTGGAACTGTCGCCGCTTGCCGCCTGCGACCTCTACGACAACGAAGCCCCCTCGGCCGGCATCGTGACCGGCATCGGCCGCGTCTCCGGGCGCGACGTCATGATCGTGGCCAATGACGCCACGGTGAAGGGCGGCAGCTACCTGCCCCTCACCGTCAAGAAACACGTCCGCGCGCAGCAGGTGGCCCTGGAGAACCGGCTGTCATGCGTGTACCTCGTGGATTCCGGCGGCGCCTTCCTCCCGCTGCAGGCCGACGTCTTTCCGGATCGGGAGCACTTCGGCCGCATCTTCTACAACCAGGCGCGCATGTCCGCCGAACGCATCCCCCAGGTCGCCATCGTCATGGGCTCCTGCACCGCGGGAGGCGCGTACGTGCCGGCCATGTCCGATGAAACCGTCATCGTGAAGGGCACCGGCACGATCTTCCTCGGCGGCCCGCCGCTGGTGAAGGCGGCCACCGGTGAAGACGTGAGCGCAGAAGATCTTGGTGGCGCCGACGTGCACACGCGGCTGTCCGGAGTTGCCGACTACCTCGCGGAAGATGATGAACACGCGTTGCACCTGGCGCGCATCATCGTGTCCACGCTCCACACCACCAAACAGCTGCCGCTCGACATGACGGCGCCGGAACCGCCGCGGTACGACCCGGAAGAGTTGTACGGCGTAGTGAACATCGACCCGCGGCATCCCTACGACGTGCGCGAAGTCATCGCGCGCATGGTGGACGGCTCACGATTCGACGAATTCAAGACCCGCTATGCCACCACGGTCGTCACCGGCTTTGCGCGCCTCCACGGCTTCCTCGTCGGCATCGTGGCGAACAACGGCGTGTTGTTTTCGGAGTCGGCGCTGAAAGTCACGCACTTCATCGAGTTGTGCAATCTGCGCAAAGTGCCGCTCATCTTCCTGCAGAACATCACCGGGTTCATGGTCGGCCAGCAGTACGAACGCGGCGGCATCGCCAAGGACGGCGCCAAGATGGTGCACGCGGTGGCCAACTCCGTGGTCCCGAAATTCACCGTGATCATCGGCGGCTCGTTTGGCGCGGGCAACTACGGCATGTGCGGCCGCGCCTACGACCCCCGGCTGCTCTGGATGTGGCCCAACAGCCGCATCTCGGTGATGGGTGGCGAACAGGCAGCCTCCGTGCTCGCGACCGTCAAGAAGGATCAACTGGCGCGCGCCGGCAAGCCGTTCACGGCCGAGGATGAGGCCGCGCTCAAGGCGCCGATCCTCCAGAAGTACGAGACCGAAGGCTCCCCCTACTACTCCACCGCCCGCCTGTGGGACGACGGCGTGCTGGATCCGGCGCGGACCCGTGACGCGCTCGCGCTCGGGATCTCTGCGGCATACAACGCGCCGATTGCCGATGCCCGGTTCGGCATCTTCCGGATGTGATGATGACGACCCTGACGGTGGAACACGGTCCGGTCACCACGGTGACGTTGAACCGGCCGGCGGTGCGCAACGCGTTCAACGAAGACCTGATCCAGGACCTGTCCGAGTGGGCCGCCGGTGTGCCCTCGGATGGTTCCGTGCGCGTCGTGGTGCTCCGCGGCGCCGGCGCGTCGTTCTGCGCGGGCGCCGACCTCCAGTGGATGTCGAAGATGGCGACCTACTCCCGCGAGGAGAACATCGCGGACGCCACGATGGCGGCGTCGATGTTCCTCGCGCTCGACTCCCTGCCGGTCCCCGTCATCGGATGCATCCATGGTGCGGCCCTCGGTGGCGGCGCCGGGCTTGCGGCCATCTGCGACGTCGTGGTCGCAACCGACGATGCGATGTTCGGATTCACGGAAGTGGTGCTCGGCATTCTGCCGGCGATGATTTCGCCGTATGTCGTGCGCAAGATTGGCCTGTCCGCTGCGCGCGAGTGGTGCCTGAGCGGCGCACGGTTCACGGCAAGTCGCGCCAGGGAGATGGGACTCGTGCATGACGTGGTGCCGGCCGACCAGTTGGACGTAACGGTCGATCGCTACGTGCAGCAGTTCCTCAAGGCGGCGCCGTCCGCCATTGCCGCCACCAAATCACTGCTTCGCGAGGTCGCCGGCCGGCTACCCGCCGATGTGCTGGCGCGCACCGTCGACGCCATTGCGACGCAGCGTGTCTCGTCCGAAGGCCAGGAAGGCATGCGCGCATTCATGGGAAAGCGCCCGGCATCGTGGCAGTCATGATGCGCCGCGTCCTCGTCGCCAACCGCGGCGAAATCGCCGTGCGCATCATCCGTGCCTGCCGGGAGATGGGCGTCCGCACCGTCGCCGTCTACTCGGACGCCGACGCCAACGCGCCGCATGTGCTCGCGGCCGACGATGCGCTGGCGATTGGACCGGCGGGGGCTAGCGAGAGTTATCTGAAGGTCGAGGCCCTGCTTGAGGCCGCGCGGCGATCGGGCGCGGACGCGATTCATCCCGGCTACGGATTCCTGTCCGAAAATGCCCCGTTTGCCGCGCGGGTCGAGGCGGCGGGCCTGACGTTCATCGGCCCGTCATCGGCGGTGATTGCGGCCATGGGATCCAAGACCGCGGCCCGGCAGGCGGTGTCAGCGGCCGGCGTGCCCGTGGTGCCCGGCGCAACGCCGGCGTCCCAGGCACTGGCGGCGGTGCGCGCGTCGCTTGGTCGCGTCGGGTATCCCGCGTTGTTGAAGGCCACGGCGGGCGGCGGCGGCAAGGGCATGCGCATCGTGCGATCGGATGACGAGGCCGACGAAGCGATCGCGGCCGCCTCGCGCGAGGCCACGCGGGCGTTTTCTGACGGCACCGTGTACGTGGAACGGCTGATCGAGCGCCCGCGTCATATCGAAATTCAGGTGATGGCCGATCGGCTCGGCCAGACCGTGCATCTGTTTGAGCGGGACTGCACGCTGCAGCGCCGGCATCAGAAAGTCATCGAAGAGGCGCCGGGCCCCACCGTCACGCCGGCGATTCGCGAGCGCATGACGCGCGCGGCGGTGGCGGCGGCAAAGGCGGTCGGGTACGTGAATGCAGGCACGGTGGAATTCCTGCTGTCGGGCGACGAGTTCTATTTCCTGGAGATGAATACCCGTCTGCAGGTGGAACATCCGATCACGGAGGAAATCACCGGGGTCGATCTGGTCCGTGCGCAGTTGCTCGTGGCGGCCGGGGAGCCGCTGCCCTTCCGCCAGGACGACCTCAGTGTCCGCGGCCACGCTGTCGAGTGTCGTGTGTATGCGGAAGATCCGGCGGCCGGTTTCCTGCCGCAGTCGGGCCCACTGCTGCGGTATCGCGAACCGCAGGGCCCGGGCATCCGGGTGGATGCGGGCGTGCGCGAGGGGCAATCCATCACGGTCCATTACGACCCGATGATTGCGAAGGTTATTGCCTTCGGCGAACATCGCGCGGCGGCCTTTGCGCGTGCGACCCTCGCGCTTGAGGGCTTCGACATCCTCGGCCTGCAGCACAACATCGGGTTTCTGGCGGCGCTGCTCCGGGACCCGCGCGTTCTCGCGTGCGACACGCACACACGCTTCATCGAGGAACACATCGATTCGTTTGTGCCGGGGTACACCGACGCACAACTCCACGCGCTCGTGGCACTTGCGGCGGCAACCACCGGACAAGGGTCCGGGGTCCAGGGTCCAGGGTTCGGGTCCTCGGGTCCACGGGATCCGTTCGAGACACTGACCACGAGCTCGTTCTGATGGCGACCAAACTGCGCGTCACCATCGGGACTCGGGAGTTCACGGCAACCGTTGAGGCGGGCGTGATCACGATCGAGGGCGTGGAGGGCACGTTCGACGTGGCCACGGGTGCCGACGGCCGCTCGACCGTGCGTCATGGCGACACACGGTTGGTCGGTGCCGCATTGAAGACCCAGGACGGCACCTGGGCCACGCTGGCCGGCATCACCGTGCGCGCGGCGGTCGAGAGCGCGGGTGCCCGCTCCAGGTCGCGCACGTCCGACATCGACGCTCTGCGCCCCCCGATGTCGGCCACGGTGGTGCGCATCAACGTCGCGGCCGGGGCTGCGGTCAGCGAGGGCGACCCCCTGCTGGTCCTGGAAGCCATGAAGATGGAATTGCCGATCCGGGCGCCCCGCGACGGCGTGGTGAAGGCCGTACACTGTCGTGAAGGAGAACTCGTCCAGCCGACCACCGTGCTGGTCGACTTCGAATAGTCCCCCATGCCGCCCCTCCCTGCCGCCGTCACCGTCGTTGAAGTCGGCCCCCGGGACGGGTTGCAGAACGAAGCTGCGCACATTAGCACGGCCGACAAGATCGCATTTGTGGATCGCCTCAGCGCCTCGGGCCTGCGCGAAATCGAAGTGTCGGCGTTTGTCAGTCCGAAGTGGATTCCACAACTGGCGGACGCCGCGGAGGTGTTCCACAGCATCCAGCGCCGGCCGGGCACCCGCTACTCGGCGCTCGTGCCGAACATGGCGGGGCTTGAGCGCGCAATCGCTGCGGATGTGACGGACGTGGCGATTTTTGCCGCCGCGTCAGAGACATTCAGCCGCAAGAACACCAACCGCGGCATCGAAGAGTCGTTCGACACCTACCGCGAGGTCACGTCGGCCGCGATTGCGGCGGGCCTGCGTGTGCGCGGGTACCTGTCCACGGCGTTCGGGTGCCCGTTTGAAGGCCCGGTTTCTGTCGATCGTGTCTTCGAGCTCACGTCACGGCTGTTGTCGATGGGCGTGTATGCGGTGGCGGTCAGCGACACCATCGGCGTTGCGCATCCCGGCCAGGTCCGCATGCTCCTTGAGCAGATGTTGCTGACGATGCCCGCGTCGAGGATTGCGTTGCACTTTCATGACACGCGCGGCATGGCGCTTGCGAACGTGCTGGCGGCGCTGGATTTTGGCATCGCGACGTTCGACGGATCGGCCGGCGGCCTGGGCGGCTGCCCGTACGCACCGGGCGCCTCCGGCAACCTGGCGACCGAGGACCTGCTCTACATGTTGCACGGTCTCGGCATCGACACCGGTGTGCGCGTGGACGCGGTGTCCGACGCGGCCCGGGCCTTGAGCCCGGCGATCGGCCATCCGTTGCCGTCGCGTTATTCGCAGGCCCGGTCGTGACTCCCACCGAGCGGGACCATTTCCTCGCCGCCCTGGAGACCCGGCATCTCGCCAATCTGACGCGGCCGGAGTTCACACGCGCGGTGCGCGCGCTTTCGGTCCGGTACGTGGAACGCCGGGGGCAGCTTCCCACCCGTTCACCACTCGACTCTGCCGGAAAACGCGCAGCCTTCGGGCTGTTTTACGCGCCGCTGCACCTGCTCACCGTGGACGCGGCCGTGCGGGCCGTCACGACCGCCGCCCCGCCGACACGAATCATTGACCTCGGCTGCGGTACGGGGGTGTGTGGCGCGGCGTGGGCCATGGCGGGCTCCGATCCCCGCGCGTCCATCGACGGCTACGACCTGCATCCCTGGGCGCTCGAGGAAGCGCGGTGGAACTGGCAGACGCTCGGACTCACGGGGCGTCCGGTGCGCCTGGACGCCGTGGCGGCGATGGAGCGCACGGTCAAGGGCCGTGGATCACTGAGCGGCACCGGCATTGTGGCGGGCTGGGCCGTCAACGAACTCGAAGCGCCCGGACGCGCCCGCCTGCTCGAGACCGTTGCGGCGGCCGTCTCGCGCGGCGCGTCGTTTCTGCTGGTGGAACCGCTCGCCCGAGGGGCCGCGCCGTGGTGGGATGACTGGGCACGGGCGTTACATCGTCAAGGCGCCGTGGCGGGTGACCACAAGTTCGCCGTCGATCTTCCCGCACGACTCGCGGAATTCTCCGACGCCGCTGGATTTTCGAACCGCACCCTCGGCGCACGTGTCCTCTGGGTGCCCGCGCCGTAATGGCGCGCTGACACCCCAGCGCGCCCTACGTACGGGCGTACGTAGGGCGCGCTGGGGTGTAGCGCGCCACGCGCCCCTGCCGGGCCCATGTTAGGCTTCCTCATCGATGGATGGTGCAGCACTGATCGAAGGCCTGAAGGCCGGTGACGAACAGGTCTTCGAGACGCTGGTCCGCACCTACGGCGGCCGGTTGCTCGCCGTCGCCCGTCGGATGCTCCACGACGAAGAAGACGCGCGGGATGCGGTGCAGGAGGCGTTCATCAATGCCTTTCGTTCGCGTCATACCTTCAAGGGCGACGCGCAGATCTCCACGTGGCTGCACGCCATCGTGGTCAATGCGGCGCTGATGAAACTGCGGACGAGGCGCCGGAAGCCGGAAGAGCCGATCCAGGACCTTCTGCCGCGCTTCCTGCCCGACCAGCACCATGCGGACCAGTTCCCGTCGTGGACCGAGCCGGTGGACGTCGCCCTGTCGCGGAAAGAGACGGCCGCGATGGTGCGCACGGCGATTGAAGCGTTGCCGGAGACGTATCGGACGGTCGTGTTGCTGCGCGACATTGAAGGTTTCTCGACCGAAGAAACCGCCAGGCTGGTGGAGACCACCCCCAACGCGGTCAAGATCCGGCTGCATCGCGGCCGGCTGGCCCTCCGCACCCTCATCGCCCCCCAGCTGGCAGGAGCACACGCATGACGGACCTGTGTTGTCGTGAAGTGTCGGACTTCCTCATGGAGTACTTCGACAACGTTCTGCCTGAAGACGTACATGCCGCCTTTCACGGCCATGTCGCGCGGTGTCACAACTGCCAGGTGTATCTCGAGCAGTACCGAGCCACCATTGTGGCCGGGCAACTGGCGTGCAAGGACGAAGGCGCCGCCGACTGCCCGGACGACCTGGTACGGGCCGTGATGGCCGCCCTCGGGAAGGAACCGAAATGATGAAGACCCTGGTGACGCTGGCACTGCTGGCGAGTCTTGCGTGGCCGCTCCATCCGGACGACACGCACAACCCCCACTGGGCGCAATGGCGCGGGCCCAACGGCATGGGCATCGCCACCGGCGAGTATCAGGACACGTGGTCGGCGACCGAGAACATCGCGTGGAAATCCGCGATTCCAGGTCGCGGGCACTCCTCCCCCATCGTGTGGGGCGACCGTATTTTTCTGACGACCTCCATCCAGGGCAAACATGTGCCGGGCCGGAAGGCGCCGGATCATCTGGGATTCGATCTGAAACCCGGCTACGTGAATCCGGACAGCACCGCAGTGGACTACGACCACTCGTTGCACGTGCTGGGTATCGACGCCAGGAGCGGCAAGATTCTCTGGAACCACACGGCATACGACGGCCCGATGTATGACGACCGTCACCGCCTGAACACCTACGCGTCGTCGTCGGTCGTGACGGATGGCCAGATGGTGTTTGCGTCATTTGAAGCGCATGGCCTGTACGCGTATTCGATGGATGGTGTGCTGAAGTGGAGGGCCGACCTCGGCAACATCGCGAAGGCCGGCATGGGCCCGGGCACCTCTCCGATTCTCTTCAAGCACCTCGTGATTCTGCAGGTGGATCAGGAAATGGGCACCGGATCAAACATCCGGGCTTTTGATCGCAACACCGGCAAGGAAGTGTGGCGCGCCGAGCGGAACAACCGTCGCAGCTGGGCGACCCCCATTCTGTTTCCCGTGGACGGCCGGATCGACCTGATCGCCTCCGGGGCCGAAGCGGTGATCGCGTACGACCCGGAGACGGGCAAGGAACGCTGGCGCTCGGACGGCACACGCAGCCATCCCATTCCCAGCTTCGTGACGACCCACGGGCTGGTGTTTGCGACCGCGGGCAATTCGGCGAAGGTCGTGATGGCCCTCCGGCCCGAAGCCAGGACCGAGGAAGAACGGATCGCCTGGCGCTACAACAAGGGCACGGCCTACGTGACGTCGCCTATTGCGATTGGCGACTACCTGTATCTGTTCACCGACGGCGGCATCACGACCTGCCTGGACGCGCGTACCGGAGCCGTCATGTATGAAGGCGGCCGTCCGCCGGTGCCGGGTACCTTCCGCGCGTCGGCGGTGTCGTTTGGCGACAAGTTCCTGATGACCAGCGAAGACGGCGACACGTTCGTCGTCCGCGCCGGCCCCACCCACGAAGTGATTCGCACCAACTCGCTCGACGAAAAGATCTGGGCCTCACCCGCACTCGCGAATGGCGTGATCTACATTCGCGGCGACAAGCACCTCTACGCGATCAAGTAATGCACTCACAGTACGTAGGGCACGCTGACCTGTAGCGTGCCGGCCTCACAGTACGTAGGGCACGCTGAACTGTAGCGTGCCAACGTTACGGCGCGCTCAAGGTCAGCGCGCCCTACATGTCGGGCACTGCGCTATCTGGTCATCCCGTACATCAGGTAATTGATCCCGAACTTGTAGGCTTCGTTCGACGGATCGACGGCGTAGCGGCCGGTGGCGGAGTGTTCCATGTAGTCGCCGATGTCCATGTTGTAGTTGATGACCACCGACAGGCGTTTGGCGGGATCGTTGTCTTCGTGGATGCCGTAGAACTCGCCCATGAGCCCCTGCTGGCCGAGGCGGCCCGGGTAGGGGACGTCGAGTGTCTTGAGGGCAAAGAAGGTGTTGAAGATGGGGTGCGACACATCGAGACGGACGATGCGCGCGCTCGGCAGCACGCGCATCATGGCCGTTTCGAACACGTGCCACTCGTTCTGAAAGTGAAAGTCGTCCACGATCAGAAAGCCGCCCTTCTCGATGTAGGTGCGGAGCCCGGTCACCTCCGTGTCGGACGGATACCAGTAGCCGGGCTCCGACAGGTACGCGATGGGGAATTTCATCAGCTCGGGATCGTCCATGCGCAGCACATTGCCGCCGTTCGGGCTGGGCTGGATGGCCGTGATTTCGGGCAGGATCAGATTCAGGTTCTGCTCCATGTCCGGGTAGTCAAACGCCCAGCCCCCGTAATGCGGATACCAGAGGCGCACGATCGCGAACCGGCCGTCGTAGGGGGACGCCGCAGGCGGCGGGACCCAGTTGCGGCCCCCGCCGAAACCGCGGCGCTGCGCCGCCAGCGGCAGCACGGCCACCACGAGCAGGAGCCCGGTCACCCAGCGGGATGCACGCATGGGGGCTATCTTACGCCTGGGAGGGCCCCAGTGAATGCCGCGTCGCCGCCGACGACCGGCAGGGCAAGACGCGTGCGGGTGATGTCCACCGTCAGCTCGGTGCCTGCCTTCGGCCACAACGTGAAGTCGCGATCACTGGAGAAAATCATCAGGCCGATCCGTTTGCCCGCCGGGATGATCTGATCGTCGGGCTGGAGATCGAACGTCACGTCCACAAACTCGCCGGGCTTGAGCGACTCGCCGCGCGCCATGCTGTTGTAATTGCCGCCCATGGTGAGCACTCGGTGGTTCTGCGGGTCAGCCCACCCGCGGGTGATCAGGTTCGCGGTGCCGATCGGCCCTTCCGTCCAGGGGAGCTGCACCAGATACACCGACAGGTTCGCCGCCGCCTTGCTCGACGCCAGCCGCACGGTGATGCGCGGCGTGCCCGAAATGTGCACAGGCGCGGTGAGTTCAGGCGTCGCGTAGAGCAACCGATGGGGTGACTCGGCAGCAAGCGCCAATGCCGGCGCCGCAAACTCCACGTTGTCGGTCAACGTCTCGAGGGGATTCTGCACTGCGACGCTTCGTCCTGCCGGCTCGAGGCCTCCGACGCGATTTCCGCCCGGCCCCAGGCGCAGGTTCACCGTCGCGGCTTTGGGATTCGGATAGTCATCGTACGGCGTCGGGGGCAGCGCGTTGCCTCGTCCGCGGCCGGGTGCGGGTGTTCCGGGTGGTGTCGGTGGCGCGGGTGGTGCCTCGCGCACGACCCAGGCGCGCGGCTCTTTCTCGACGCCGTTTTCCACGCCATACACGTACCGCGTGAACCACTTGTTCATCAGTTCCAGCGGCGGCGCGCCACCGTGGCCTCCCTGATGGAAGTACTGCATCAGCGGCACACGGCCCTTCAGGGCTTCGCTGATGCGCACGCTGTGTTCAGGCACCACGTTCCAGTCGTTGAACGCATGCGCCATCAACACGGCGGCCTTCACGTTCTGCACCTTGTTCAGCAGATCGCGTTCCGCCCAGAACGTGTTGTAGTCGCCCGTCACCCGGTCACGGCCCTCCACAAACTGACCGTCCCGATAGATCTTGTTGCACGCGGCGCGGCGCTCGGGCGCCTGGCTGTGCACGAAGTCGTAGAGGAAGTCGATGTCTTCTCCCAGCCACCCGCCGGGATGCCGAATCAGGCCGTTCGACCGGTAGTAGTGGTAATACGACGTGTTCGGCGCGATCGGAATGATCGCCTCCAGACCGGCGACCCCCGTGGTCGCGGCTGCGAGCGGAATCGTGCCGTTGTACGACGTGCCCGTCATCCCCACTTTGCCGGTCGTCCACGTCGCCTTCACCTCGGTGGTGCCGTCCACGGTCGTGAACCCCTTCGCGCGACCGTTGAGCCAGTCGATCACCGCCTTCGGCGCGAGTTCCTCCGGTGCGCCACCCACGGTCGGGCATCCCGTCGAGAGGCCCGTCCCGGTCGCCTCCGAGTGCACCACTGCGAATCCGCGCGGCACCCAGGTGTTCACCTCCGAGTTGGAGATCGTCGTGCGGTCCGGCTGAAACTTGATCTCCGGCTGCGACGTGCGCGGCGGCGGATTCGCCCCCAGTTCCTGATTGACGTCCCACAGGAACTTGGTGTCGCCCGACGTGCCGGCGAAGTACGGCGACGATGCGTAGATGACCGGGACCTTGAGTCCCTCGGACTCCGTCTGGCGCTGGCGGACGACGCCCACGTGGACGCGGTCGCGCTTCGTGTCGCCGTCGGAGTCGAACTCGGTCTCGACCCAGAGCCGCTCACGAATCCACTGCGCCGGCTCCTGAAATCCAGGAACGATCTGCGCCTGACCGTCAGCGAAAATCGGAGTGACGGGTTGGGTGGCCGCCTGCAGGGCGCGCTGGTTTCCCAGCGTGCCAATCACCACCGCGCTGACCACACACGCGAACACACATCCCAGGGCTACGTTCTTCACTGCACTTTCCTCCACGATCGGCTGCCGGAGTGCAGGAACTGCACGACCCCGGCGTCATTGACCACAAACACATACCGCGCGCCGCCGGCGGTGAACACGTGCGGCTCGACCTGCTCCATCGGCGTCTCCCGCGTGCCCTGCCGCAGGACCAGCGCGTCGGCCTTCACGTCCACGACCATCTGCCTGGCGCCCTGCGAATAGGTGCCGCGGTACCGCGCGCGGTCAGCGTCGGTCGTCGCCACCGGCGTGCGGGCCGCCGGTGCGGCGGGAGCCGGCGCGGGATTCAGCACTGCTTCAATCGCCGCGGTCGCCGTTCGTGGCATGGTCACCCCCGTCCGGTTGGCCAGCACCACCACCCCAAACTTCTGCGAGGGCACCATGCGGATGTACGACCCGTACCCGGCCCGTGACCCCGTGTGCTCGACGACGTCGAGGCCGCGCCAGGTGCCGACCTGCACGCCGTAGCCATACCGGTTGGCCACACCAGGAATCGTCGATCGCGGCGTCGTCAGCTGCGTGAACAACGATGCGGGCAGCACCTGTTCCCCACCGACCTGGCCGCCGTTCACAAAGGCCGTCACCCATCGCGACAGGTCCATGACGTTCGAAAAGATCGATCCCGCCGGCCATGACGCCGAGTTGTTCGCGGCGGGGCGGATAATCGCCACCTTGCCGTCCGCGAGGTCGTGGCCCTGCGCCAGCGGATACGTCATCGCCAATGTCGGACGGAAGGTGGACCTGGCCATCCCGAGCGGCGCAAACAGGCTCGTCGCAACCTGATCCGCGAACGGCTGGCCCCCGGCCGTCTCAGCCAGCAGCCCGGCCAGCCAATACGCGGGATTGGAGTACGAGTACACGGCACCCGGCTCCGCAAAAAACTTCGCATCCGTCCACGACGCAATCTCTTCCCGCATCGCCTCATCGTCATGACTGCCGAACATCGGGGCTTCGTCGAGGATGCCGGATGTGTGCGACAGCAACTGGTGCGCGGTGAGTGCGCTGAGTTTGGGCGTGAGGCCCTTGATGTGTTTCCCGATGGGATCGGTCAGGCTCAGCTTGCCCTGCTCCGCCAGCAGGACGACCGCAGCGGCCGTAAACATCTTGGTGGTGGACCCGAGGCGGAACAACATCTCTGGGCGTATGGCTTCCCCGGTCTCGACGTTCGCGACACCGAAGCCGCGCGTGTAGATCACGCGGTCGCCGTGGACGATGGCGATGGCGGCACCCGGGGCTTGTGTCTGGGCCAATTCCTGCCGGGCCACGGCTTCCAGTGCGGTGAAAGTTGCCGGGGCGGGCGCCTGCTGGGCCTGGGGCGCCAGCGACATCACGCACAGAGCCAACGCCGGAGTCAGCAATACTCGGGTTCGGAGCATGCGCACATTCTAAGGGGGTCAGGAGTCCCCGGATCAGTATTGGAGGCGCCGCCCGGAATCGAACCGGGGATGGAGCTTTTGCAGAGCTCTGCCTTACCGCTTGGCGACGGCGCCTTCTGAAAACAACTGACGGGGAGTGCGGAACAACTCGCAGCCGCCAGGCACTAGGCCCGGCAACAACAGCGACACGAGAGGCGAACGGAAACGATCATCGCCCGGGCAGTCTATCACGACGCCCACCCGCCCATCCGCCCACCTGCCCATCCGCCCACCTATAATGCGCGCCATGCGATCCCTCCTCGTTCTCGCGACCCCGGTCTGCCTGGCGGCCCTCTGCACCGTGATTCCCTCGGCGCAGTCGGGCTCGGCGGACTCCTACACCCGTTATGAGTTGCTTGACCCAGCCACGTCGAGCATCCGGATCACCGAGGACGTCTCGGCGACGACCGCGGGGGCGCGCGTGTATGTGGAACGCCTGTCTCCGGGCAGTCAGGCCACCGGCATCTCGGTGATCGATCGACTGACGGGCCAGCCCCTGACGTTCGAGGTGGTTGAGAACGAACTCCGGGTGCAGCTGGCCCGACCGGTCCCGAAAGGCGGGGAGACACGGCTGCGCATCAGCAAGACGTCCCGCGAGCCCCGGGTCTACGGCGCGACGGGGACCGAGATCGAGTTTCAGCGGCCGCTCGGCGGGGTGCGTAATGCGATTGTGTTGCCCGAGGGCTACGAGATCCTGTCGTCGAATGTCCCGTCGCAGGTCATCGAGGAAGCGGACGGCCGGCTGATGCTCAGTCACTGGCAGACGGGCCCCACGGCACCCTGGATCGCCCTTCGCGCCCGCCAGCGTCCCGCGCCTTCGGCCGCGGCGAAGGCGCCCCCGGTCACCTCGGCGCCCGTCATGACCCCGGGTACGCCGGCGACCAGCGCGCGCAACGAACTCGCCAACCTCCGCATCACCGAACGCGCCGTACAGGACCGCGAGATTGTCTACTTCCTGCAGCAGCCCGAGACGCACAGCTTCCGGCTGTATCACGACTACACGGAATCGCGGCCCGGCGTGGCGACCTACCGCAATGTGGTTCGTGGCGGGTCGTCAGTATCCGACCCGTCGGCGGTCCTGCTCGATACCGGCGAATCCCTGCGGGTCGAAACGGTCAAGGAAGGCGACGCGGTGGTGGTGGTCATCCACTTCCCCGCCATCGAGGCCGGACGCAGTTCACGGCTGCGCATCACTGAAACATACACGGACGCCGGCCGCTACGGCCTCGTTGACGGCCAACTCGTGTGGAACCGGAATTTCGGCCGGCCGGCCAACGACGTCGTGCTGCCCGAGGGCTGGTACCTCACCGATAGTGCCATTCCCGGGGTCATTTCCACGGAACCCGACGGCCGTACACGGGTTGCCTTCATCAATCCCCGGCCGGACTCAATTGACGTGGTGTTGAAGGCCCGGCGACGCTAGCCGCCGTAAGAAATGGAGCGGGAAACGGGATTCGAACCCGCGACTTCGACCTTGGCAAGGTCGCACTCTACCACTGAGTTATTCCCGCACAGAAGCAGCCCATTGAGTTTACACAATGAACTCCGGACGGGCAACCCCGGGGCCACCAGACCGATGATAACGTCGCTGGTATGCATTCCCAATCCCTCCCGGCCACCGTGGGCGCACTACGCCAGGCGATGGCGGCCGGCCGCTGGTCCCCTGCGTCCGTCAAGGACGAACTCCGCACAAACCTGCTCGCCAAGCTGCGCGCCGGCGAACCGCTCTTCCCCGGCATCGTCGGCTACGACGACACAGTGGTGCCGCAGATCGTCAACGCGATCCTGTCGAAGCACAACTTCATCCTGCTGGGCCTGCGCGGACAGGCGAAGACGCGCCTGCTCAGGGCGCTGACGTCGCTCTTGGACGCCCAGGTGCCGGTCATTGCGGGCTGCGAGATCCAGGACCATCCGCTGGCGCCGATCTGTGGCGCCTGCCAGATGCGCGCGGCGGCCGAAGGGGACGCGCTGCCGATCACATGGCGGGCGCGCGAACACCGCTACGTGGAGAAGCTGGCCACACCAGACGTCACGATTGCCGACCTCATCGGCGACATCGATCCGATCAAAGCCGCCAAGTCGGGCCTCGAGCTGGGCGATGTCAGGACGATGCATTACGGGTTGTTGCCGCGGGCGCATCGCGGCATCTTCGCCATCAACGAACTGCCGGACCTCGCCAGTAAGGTGCAGGTCGGCCTGTTCAACATCCTGCAGGAGGGGGACGTCCAGATTAAGGGCTACCCTGTGCGGCTGCCGCTCGATGTCCTGCTCGTCTTCAGCGCAAACCCCGAGGACTACACGGCGCGCGGCAAGATCATCACGCCGCTCAAGGACCGCATCGGATCGGAAATCCGCACGCACTATCCACGCACACGCGACGCGGCCATCAGCATCACGGCGCAGGAGGCGTGGACGGACCGCCCGGGGGCCGTGCCGGTCGAGGTCCCCGCGTTTGTGCGCGAGGTGATTGAAGAGATCGCGTTTCAGGCGCGGCAGGATTCCAAGGTGGACCGCCGGTCGGGCGTCAGCCAGCGCCTGCCCATCACGACCATCGAAAACGTGGTCTCAAACGCCGAGCGCCGCGCGGCGCTGAACGCCGAATCGGTGGCCGTGCCCCGCGTCAGCGACCTGTATGCGTCGCTGCCCGCGCTCACCGGCAAGATCGAACTCGAATACGAGGGCGAGCTCAAGGGCGCCGACGCTGTGGCCGGGGAACTCGTGCGCGCCTCGATCGCCACCGTGTTTGATGGCTACGCCGCGAAGGTCAACCTGCGCCAGTTGATTCACTGGTTCGACGACGGCGGCACACTCGATCTGGCGGACACCGTCGGCGCAGAGGCGCTGCTCGACTCTGTCGCCGATATCACCGCACTTCACGACGCCCTGCCCCACCTCCGCATCCCCATCGGCGCCTCGGCCGGCGCGCGCGCCTCGCTCGTCGACTTTGTGCTCGAGGGGCTGTGCGCCACGAAGAAGATCAGCCGCACCGATGAGGGACGGATCGAGGGTTCCCCCCAGGAGCGTCGTCCAAAGCGCGAGCGGGTCGAGGATCCGGATATCCGGACGATGCTTGAGGAGGATGACGAGACTGAAGGTCGTCCCAAGGGCCGGAAGAAGTACTACAACTGATGAAATACCGCTACGGGAAATACGTCGAGGACCTGCTTGACGGGGTCGATATGGAGACGCTCCTCGAGCGCCTCTCGGACCTCCTATTGTCGAGCGGCTTCAACAATCCGTGGGATCCGCTCGATGGCGGCGACCAGTCGATGCAGGCGCTGCACGACGCCGTGCTCGATGCGCTCCTCAATGGCGGCGCCATGTCCGAGGACATGGTGCAGAACCTCGTCAAGGACCTTGGCGATCCGTCGGCACGTGACCGCATCGAGGCACTCGTCCAGAAGGTCATCGAGCAGCTGACCGACCAGGGGTTTGTCTCGACCACCGGCACGCCCCCGTCACAGCAGGCCGCGGGCACGGCGGGCCCGGACCAGAGCACGACACGGTTTGAAGTCACCGACAAGGCGCTCGACTTTCTGGGGTACCGCGCCCTGCGCGACCTGCTTGGGTCGATGGGGCGCAGCAGTGTCGGGCGGCACGACACGACGCAACTGGCGACGGGTGTCGATGCCGGGGGGCCACCGCGGCCCTACGAATTCGGCGACACGATGAACCTGGACGCGTCGGCGACGATTCTCAACTCGGTGCAGCGCGGCAACGGCCTCGACGTGGACTACGAAGACCTGATGGTGACGCAAGGCGACTATCAGAGCTCCTGCGCCACGGTCCTGCTGCTCGACTGCAGTCACAGCATGGTGTTGTACGGCGAAGACCGGTTCACGCCTGCCAAGCGTGTCGCGCTCGCGCTCACCAACCTGATCAAGCACCAATATCCCGGCGATGATCTGAAGGTTGTGTTGTTTCACGACTCCGCCGAGGAAGTGCCGCTGGCCCAGCTCGGACGTGTGCGCGTCGGTCCGTACTACACCAACACCCGTGAAGGCCTGCGGCTGGCGCGGCGGCTGCTGGAACGCCAGCGCAAGGACATGCGGCAGATCATCATGATCACCGACGGCAAGCCCTCGGCGATCAGCCTGCCGGATGGCCGCATCTACAAAAACGCGTTTGGTCTCGACCCCTACGTGCTGCGGGAGACGTTCGCGGAGGTGGCCGCGTGCCGCCGGGCCGGCATCATGATCAACACGTTCATGCTGGCCCGCGACTACGACCTCGTGTCATTTGTGCGGCGGGTGGCGCGCATCTGCCACGGCAAGGCCTACTTCACCACGCCCTACACACTCGGGCAATACGTGCTGCAGGATTACCTGACGAAAAAGACGAAGAACGTGCATTGAGGTCGGAGCTATCGTCGCGTGTACTCAATCCGGAAGTTGCTGCCCACGGCCACCGGGCGGCCCGGCGTGACAAACGTCCCCTGCACTGACAGCGACGTCGCCTCGAGACTGATGCCCACGATGGCAATGGCGGTCGTGGACTCCGGCAGCTCGAGCACAACCGCTTCAGGTCGTCCCGGCGCCACCATGATCGATCCGCCGGGGCCGATGCCTCCCTCGACGCGGTCAAAGATGTCGACATCGGTCCGCAATTCGCGGGCGACCGCCGCCTTGCCCACCGTGTCTCCCAACTGATTCAGCACGGCGACGACTGCGGTGTGTTTGGCATACATCTGGGCGGGCGTCGCGCCCTCCTGCGCCATGGGATACCGGTTGTGCAGGTCAAACCGCAGCGTCGTCGGTCCGGTGTGCGCCGGAATCGACATGCGGACGCCGTCGGTGAGCGTAGTGCCGATGATGATGTCGCAGAAGGTGCGTTTGCTCTTGAGGCCGGTGCCCAGCTGCGCGGCACACGTGAACTCGTTGGTTACCTGCGCCAGAGCGGTGCCGGCCCGCTCACGTTCAGCGGGCCCTACGTACTCGGCCCGCTCACGTTCAGCGGGCCCTACGTACTCGGCCCACTGACGTTCAGCGGGCCCTACGTACCCATCGGGCACGATCACAGCCAGAGCCAGCAGAGCGCTGGCGGCAATTTTGAGCATGTCTGCAGTATACCGACTCAGCACCACGGCTTGAAGTATCCGGGCCGGATGCGCACACGCCCCTTGTGCGCCGCACAGCCGCCAAGCCGCCCAGCTACTCCGCTTGTTTGCGATGCCGGATCAGTTCGAGGAACTCGTGGCGGGTGCGGGGATCGTCACGGAACGTGCCGCGCATGGCACTGGTGACGGTGGTGGAATTCTGCTTCTCGACGCCGCGCATCGCCATACACAGGTGTGTGGCTTCGATCACGACCGCCACGCCGATGGGGTCGATCTTCGACGTGATGGCATCGGCGATCTGCTCGGTCAGCCGCTCCTGCACCTGGAGGCGTCGGGCAAACATGTCGACGATCCGCGGAAGTTTGCTGAGACCAATCACCTTCTTCGACGGCAGATAGGCCACGTGACACTTGCCGAAAAACGGCAGCATGTGGTGTTCACAGAGACTGTAGAAGTCGATGTCGCGGACGATGACCATCTCGCTGTACTCGACATCAAACAACGCCTTGTTGATGACGTCGTCGAGATCCGTGCGGTACCCGCTTGTCAGGAAATCGAAGGACTTCGCGACCCGGCGTGGTGTTTCTTTCAGACCGTCGCGGGTCGGATCTTCCCCAAGGGCGGTCAACAGTTGGCGAATGATGTCTTCCATCACATTCAACCTACGCGCGTTTCAGGCTTTCAGATTGGCGACTATCCAGTCGCCAACCTGGGAGGTGCCCCTCGTGCCCCCGATGTCCCCGGTGGTCTCACCGGCCACAATGGCAGCCTCCACAGCCGCCTCAATCCGCTTGGCGTCGTCCACCCGGCCCAGCGTTTCGAGCATGAGACCGGCGGAAAGGATGGCCCCCATGGGGTTTGCGATGTTCTTGCCGGCGAGCGGCGGGGCCGAGCCGTGCACCGGCTCAAACAGCGACGTCCGGCCGGGATGCAGATTGCCGGACGCGGCCATGCCGAGCCCGCCCTGCAACGCGCCACCGATGTCGGTCACGATGTCGCCAAACAGATTGTTGGTGACGATCACCTCGAACTGGCCGGGGTCCTTGACCAGGAACATCGCGAGCGCGTCGATGTACATGTGGGACGCCTTGATCGCCGGGTACTCCGCCGCGACCGACTTGAAGACGCGCTGCCAGAGGGCGTGCCCCTGCTGCATGGCGTTGCTCTTGTCGGCCATGCAGACCTTGGTCAGGCCGTTGGCCGCCGCGTAGGCGAACGCGTGCCGGATGATGCGGTCCACACCCTTGAAGGTGTTGATCTCCTCCTGAATCGCGACTTCGTCAGGCGTATTGGCCTTGAAGCGCCCGCCGATGCTCACGTACACGCCTTCGGTGTTCTCGCGGAACACGACGAAGTTCACGTCCTTGCGGCCGCGATCTTTCAGTGGGCACAACGCGTCGTTGAGCAATTTCACCGGGCGGTAGTTGGCGTAGAGGTCGAGTTCAAAACGTGCGCCGAGCAGGATGTCGCGCGCATGTTTGTTGTCGGGCACCCGGGGATCGCCCAGCGCGCCGAGAAAGACCGCGTCGAAGTCGTCCCGCAGCATGTCGTAGCCGTTGGGCGGTATCGTGATGCCGGACTGCAGGTAATAATCCGCACTCCACGGCAGGTGTTCCAGCTCCAGCGGGGCGCCTGACACCTCCCCAATTGCCGTGAGCACTTTGACCGCTTCCGCGGTCACGTCCTTGCCGATGCCATCTCCAGCGATTACTGCGATTCGCACAATCTGCCGATTATATGCCTCCGGGGATTCACAACGAGACATGGAGGGTTGGGAGGTTTTTCGGCACGTAGGGCCGCCTGAACTTCAGGCGGCCATCGTCGGCGCGCTCAAACCCAGCGCGCCCTACGAAGGGCCTACCTGTCGATCGCGTCAACGCGGACGTCGTCACGTACATCCATGCGGGCGGACACCAGTTGCCCGACGCCGCAGGATCGCTGATGGTACGCTTCTTCAGAACGTTCGCGAAGTAACGGCTACACGTCGCGCTCAACGGCCAGCGCCATCCCCAGTCCCCCGCTGACGCAGAGGGTGGCCAGGCCGCGACGGGCGCCGCGGCGCACCATTTCGTGAAGCAGCGTGACCAGGATGCGAGCACCGGTGGCGCCGATGGGGTGTCCGAGCGCGATGGCCCCACCGTTGACGTTGAGCTTCTCCGCAGGAATCGGCAGGTCCTTGAGGACGGCCAGCACCTGGACGGCAAACGCCTCGTTGAGTTCCACGAGGTCAAAGTCGTCCATGGTGAGACCGGTCTGCGCGAACAGCTTCTTCACCGCAGGCACGGGCCCGATGCCCATGATGCGGGGATCGACGCCGGCCGTTGCCCATCCGATGATGCGCGCCATGGGCGTCAGGCCGCGACGTGTGGCCTCGGCTTGATCGGCGAGCACGAGCGCGGCACCGCCGTCGGTAATGCCCGACGCCGATCCCGCCGTGATGATCCCGGGATGTCCCTCGACCATCCCAAACGTCAGCGGCAACTTGCGGAGTCCTTCGATGGTGCTGCCGGCCCGCGGATGTTCATCAACGGTGAGTTCCACCGGTTTGCCCTTGCCGTCGTGGCCGGGCGCCGCAACCATCTCGGCCGCAAAACGTCTCGCCGCAGCAGCCGCTTCCGCCTTGTGCTGGCTGCCGAGCGCAAAGGCGTCCGACGCCTCTCTGGTGATGCCGTACTGGCGCGCGAGAATTTCAGCCGTCTCGCCCATGATCAGGCCGGACAACGAACACCTGAACCCATCACGATACATGGCATCCACGAGGGTGAAGTTCCCCATCTTGTGGCCCCATCGCGCGTCTTCGGCGTCGACCATGTACGGCATGCGGCTCATCGATTCGATGCCTCCCGCCAGCACGAACCTCGACTGCCCCAGCAGGATGGCCTGCGCACCCAGCGCGACCGACTGCAGCCCTGAGGCACACGCCTGATTGATGGTCTGCGCCGGAGCGGTGAACGGCAGCCCCGCACGCTGACACACCTGTCGCGCCGGATTCGGCCCCGACCCGGCCTGCCGGCCGTGCCCGAAGAACGCTTCATCAACGTCGTCTGGTGTAATCCCGGCGCGTTCGATCGCAGCCCTCGCCGCTCGCGCGCCGAGGTCTGCCGGATGTGTCTGTCGAAGGGTGCCGCCATAGCGGCCAATCGCGGTGCGCGCGGCACCAAGAATCACGACGGGCATGAGGGGGATCTTACCGCCGAAGATGCTGCAGGTAGTCGCCGGACGGGATCCGTTCTGCGTGGCCGAGCGGGGCGTTGTAGAAATAAATCCACGCGGTCGTGACGGCGTCGTCGTCAAGCGTCACCGCCACCGACTGGCGCTGGTACAGACTCCGGTCGGCGTCCGCCGGGTCATACCCTTCGATGGCATCGAGGCCATCGAGCACCCGCGCGGGTTCGGTTGTCTCGTAGACTTCGCCCCAGATGCGACCGTCATCGGACGGTACGGCCGCCGGGTACAACCCCACGTCGTACAGCTGTCCCGACACCCACCCTCGCCCCACAAAGGTCAGATCGTCATCTATACCGGCACGGCGGCGCCGGTCGAACCCTGCCATGAGGGTGCCGTAGAAAAAGACACGAGTTGGCAACGGACCTACATTCTAGACACAAAAAGGGCGGCAGGTTGCCCTGCCGCCCCCGGAATTCTGTGCCTGACCGGCCGGTTACTGGCGGTCGGTGCGCGGCTGGCCCTGGTCGGCCAGCTCGGCGACGCTCTTGAGCGCGTCAATCATCTCAGGCGACACCGAAAAACTCAGCGCCACCGTCTTGCCCGATCCCGACATCTGGAGCGAGTTGATGAGCATCTCCATGCGCGGGTCACTGCCTGACATCAGGCGTCCCATCGCCATGCCGCCACGCACCACATCACGCAGATTCTCGGCAGACGCATCGTCGCTCGCCTCAGCGCGGAGGGTGCCGGTGACGCCCCCGTTGATGTGGGTGGAGACGGCAAACCACTGGACGGCCGGCAGGTGCTGCCTGATCTGATCCGGCACTTCCGCCGAGCCCTTGATGGCGTCAAACCGACCCACTGCCCAGGCGCTTTGTCCCGCCTGAATGTCGTTGATGTAGTTCATCAGCTCGTCGTTGGTCGTCGCGTTTTTACCCGACGCCTTTGCGTCGATGGCGCCTTTGACGGCGGTCTCGCTGCCCACAGCCAGGAGCCCGGTCTCGAGGAAGGCCAGCGCGAAAGACTCGCTGGGTTCCACCACATCACGCGGCATTCCATCGGTATGCATCGCCTGCGGGTTCGCAATCACCATGCGGACACCGTTGTACTGCTCGGTGGTGCCGCCGTGCTGCCGGATGACGCCTTCAATCTGGCCGTCGTTGAAGCGCCCGCGCACGAGCACCAAGCCGTGTTTGTCCGGTTCGCCGACAGTCCAGGCCGCAACGACGGTGTCGATGTCGTTCTCGACATCGATGCCCGTCTGACGCTGGAACTCGTCGCGTTCCTCGCCGCTCGGAATCACGGCGATCATCTTCTGGCGGAATTCCGAGGTCATGACCTCACGCACGTTGGCGTAGCCGACCATGGCGGCATCGGCCGGCAGGTAGGCCATCTCGCTCGGACCGCGGCTCGATGACGTCAGACTCAGGCCACCGCTGTAGAAAGCGACCAGTCCGGTGCAGAGTCCAAGGACCACAATTGCGGTCGAACCAACCAAGAAATACCGGGTGCGTTTGTTCATACGGCGTTGCCCTCTGCCTCGTCTATACGGAGATTTTGCCCGAAAGGTCCCTGGTTCGGTCCATTCGTGCCACAAAATACCTGAAAAAGAGCCACCCGGCCTGCCCTTACTGCTCCAGGACGTATTCGCGTCTGGCGACAATACGGGCCGCAAATCCCAAAAACACGACCAAAATGAGCGCCATTGTGGCGAGCGAGGTGGTCAGCGACGGGGTTTCGCGGAATATGGCCTGCATCATGCTGGCAAATGAGTCGTTCGGCATGGCATGGGGCACGAGGCCCTGGATGTAATACGCCACCGAAAACAACTTGAACGAGCCGGGGAACGCGAGCACCGCCGTTTCCCAGCCGAAGATGAAGGCCAGCCCGATGAGCAGCGGCCGCTTGAAGTAGGCCCCGATAAAGGCGAACACGGCCCCGTAGACGGCCAGGCCGACGGCCACAATCCCGAGGTCCTTGACGAGGTCGAGGAAGTTGGCCCCGAGGCTGCCCCCCATCGGGATCACCAGAATCCAGACCAGGACCATGGACGGCAACACGACAAATATCGTGCAGGCCAGATACGCCAGATACTTGCCGATCAGCACCGCTTCACGCGCGATGGGACGGGTGAACAGGTAGGTGATCGTCTTGTCTTCCACCTCGTCGGCAATGAGCGACGTGCCGTAAAACACGCCGAGCACGGGCACACTGAACTTCACGAAAAACGCCCACACCATCAGGCCAAAAATCGCCGGGCCGTTCACGGCCATGTTGTTGACGCGAATCCCCGAGGCCCCGGCCAGATCAAACAACCGGACCACCACGGCCATGAGCACCGGCAATCCCACCACGAGGCCCATAAAAATCGTCCGGCGGGACCACAACATCTCGCCGAGCGACATCTCGAACACGCGGAGGGAGGCGGTCAGGAGGCTGGGCGCGCTGCGCTGAGGCTGTGTCATTGCTTCACCAGATACTGAAAGACCGCCTGCAGGTTGTCGTCCGGCGACGTGACCTCGTCGACCGCGCCGCACTGCCCCGCGGCCACCAGTTCGGTCAGCCGCGCATAAAACTCATCAGGCTTGCCGGTTTCGACAATGACGGCCCCGGGTTCAAACCGCATGCTCAGGACATCGGCGTGCGTCAGGAATTCCTTCGCGAGCCCCCGCGGGTCTTCCGCGCGGATGTAGACCGTGTGCGGATGTTCGTCGATCAGGTCGCGAATCTGGTGGACATTGCCCTCGGCCAGGATGCGGCCGTTGTTGATGAGCAGAATGTTCGGCGTCATCAACTCGACTTCATGAAGGATGTGGCTCGACACGAGAATGCTCTTCCCTTGCTTCGCCCACTCCCGGATCATCTTCATCGTCTTGCGCCGGCCGATCGGGTCCATGCCGGTCAGCGGTTCGTCGAGGATGAGCAATGCCGGGTCGTGCACGATGGCCTGCGCGAGTTTGACGCGCTGGCGCATGCCTTTGGAGTAGGCGCCGATCTTCTTGTTGGCGGCGTCCATCAGGTCCACCGCCGTGAGGGCCCGCTCAGCAGCCTGCGCCGCTTCCGTTTCGGTGAAGCCGTTGAGCCGCACCAGCGCGGCGACCCATTCGAACCCGGTCATCCGCTCGTAAAAGGCGTCCTGCTCCGGGCAGAAGCCGATGCGGAAATAGAGACCGGGGTTCTGCCAGATCGGCTCACCCAACACCTTCACACTGCCCTTGCTGGGGCTGAGCTGGCCGGTGATGAGCTTCATGAACGTGCTTTTGCCGGCGCCGTTGGGCCCCAACAGGCCGGTGATGCCCGGCGGCACGGTGACGGTGACGTCATTGAGCCCGATGACCTGTCCGTACCACTTGGACAGGTGATCCGCGGCCACAATAGGCGCGGCGGTGCCGATGGGGTCCGTCATGACACCACCTCCACGCCGCGCACGCGCCGTTCAAGAATGGAAATCGAGACCACGACAAGCGCGAGCAGCACCATCACACAGATCACCGTGGGCACTTCATACCGCGGTGTCTTGCGGAAGATCACATCGATGACCTGCTCCATGTTGGCCCCGATGGACACCCACGCGACGCGCGTGGATCCGAAGATGGAGGACAACGCGCCATACAGCGCCGCCGTGAAGAAGATCGCACCGGTGTACATCACCGCGACGAACCGGCTGGATTTCGACAGTGACGACAACGCCAGCATCGTGAAGGACGCCACGGTGACGATGACCAGGCTGGCCAGAGTCACCGCCGGAATCAGATACAGATTGGCCGCGATGAAAGTCGCGTTGCCGGCAAACGCCATCTGCATGAGCAGCAGCAGCCAGCCCGGCACCAGCGTGACACACAGCAGGAACGTCGCCAGCACCAGCAGTTTGCCGCCGACGTATTCCGCGCGCAGCATCGGCTTCGACAGATAAATCTGCAGCGCGTTGGCGCGGCGGTCGTTGGCGATGAGCCCGGCGCCAACGTAGATCGTCATGAAGAACACAAAGACGCTCTGCTGTTCCAGGAAGTCCCGGTAGGTATCGGCCGTAATCGACAGGAAGCCGGCCGCCTGCGGCACACTCGTCGCAAAGTACATCTGCACGAGGCGCACGATGACGGGGATCCAGGCAACCAGGAGCAGGGCCAGGAACGCGCGTTTGGCGAGCATCTGGCGAATGCCATCGGAGGCAATCACGCGCCACGCGTGCCCGACCGGGCGGCGCTCCCCGGCATAGCGGCGATAGGACTGATCGTGAATGGGACTCATACTTCACCTATCGCGCGCGCAAACACATCTTCCAGTGTCGGCAGGCTCGCCTTCAGATGCCGGACCTGCACGTTGGCCCGGCCGGCGATGCCGCAAATCGTCCGCTGATCCTCACCCGCCGCGTGGACGGGTCCGCGCACAAACACGCGCATGATGTCTTCGTCGGTTTCGTGGCACTCCATCCCGGCACCTTCCAGCGCGGCGACAAAGGGGGCCAGGTCGCCCTTGACGCGCACTTCATAGACGCGTCCGCTCGGGCCCTTCAAATCCTCGATCGTGCCGTGTGTGGCCACCGTCCCCTTGTCGAGCACCACCACGTGGTCACACACATGTTCGACGTCGGGCAGCAGGTGGGACGACAGGATCAGATTGATACCCTTGTTGTGGGCGATGTCGCGAATGAGCGTGAGCATTTCCTCGCGCCCCTTCGGATCCATGCCGTTGGTGGGTTCGTCGAGGAAGACCAGATCCGGGTCGTGCACCAGCGCCTGCGCCAGCTTGATGCGCTGCTTCATGCCGGTCGAGTAGGTCTCGACGTTCCGGTACCGGGCCTCGCCCAGCCCCACATAAAAAAGCACCTCGTGGGCCCGCTGCATCGCGTCGGCTTTGGGCAGGCCGGCGAGTTGACCGCAGTAGGCCACAAAGGTCACGGCGTTCATGCCGGGAATATGTCCGTCGGTCTCGGGCATGTAGCCGATACGGGCGCGCACCTCCAGCGGTTTGTCCGCGACGTTCATGCCGAGCACCTCGAGTCGTCCGCCGGCCGGGGGGATGAACCCCAGCAGCGACTTGAGCATGGTGCTCTTGCCGGCGCCGTTGGGCCCGAGCAGCCCGACAGCCCCTGGGGGGAAGACCGCGCTCACGTCACGCAGCGCGCGGTTCTTGCCGTAGATGACGCTCACGCGATCGAGGACGACCGCGGGGGATGTGTCCGCCATAAGTCAGTAACGTATACGCACAGGTGCGACCCGGAGTTCGTCCGCCGCGAAATTACGGCGCACCACGAAGCCCGAGCGCGTCGGCCTCGACGCGCAGGAATTCAATCACATTCGTGATGTGGTCGACGAGCGGGAGGCCCATCTCCTCCGCCCCCTTCTTCAGGTCCTCGCGCGGCACGGCGCGGGCAAAGGCCTTGTCCTTCATCCGCTTGATGACCGACGAGGCTTCCAGGTCCATCACGCTTTTCGACGGCCGGACGAGGGCGGCCGCCGTGATGAACCCGGCCATTTCGTCGCACGCAAACAAGGTCTTTTCCAGCGGGGACTCCCGGGTGACCCCGCTGTAATCCGCGTGCGAGAGGATGGCGCGGGTCACCCATGCGGGGTACCCCAGGGCCGTGAGAATCTCGACCCCGCGGTAGGGATGGTTTTCGCGATCGGGATACTTCTCGTAGTCAAAGTCGTGCACCAGGGCGACAAATCCCCAGGCCTCTTCATCCTCTCCCGCGCGTCTCGCATACCCGCGAACAGCCGCTTCCACCGCGAGCAGATGTTTCCGCAGGCTCTCGCTCTGCACGTGTTCCGTGACCAGGGCCCACGCCCGGGCTCTCGACAAATCGCTCATCGCTTACAGTCCTCCGGGAAACGGAATCTCACGCAGGCCGGCCGGCACCTCAAACACCGACGCCGGCACCGCTTCTTCGCCGACCTTGGTCACCAGCGTCTCGATCTCGATCGCGGCGGGCACGGATGTGCGCATCACGGACCGCACCGGAAAGCCGTCAAGACTCTTCCCCAGCGTGTCGAACCCCAGTTGTGCCATCGGCCCTGCACTCAGGGCGGCCAGGCCGGCCTTCATGTACTTGCCGAACGCCGCCGCCACCCAGCTGTCCCCCTCGATCACGAGTTCCCTGGGAATCATCGCCAGCAGTTCCGGCGGCACCTGGCTCAGGTCCACCCCCTCAGGCATGGGAATCGGAATCCGCATGCGCACGGTCACGCGTTCCGCGCGGAGCCCGGTGACGGTCACAAATTCGCCGGTTCGTTTGGAGGAGAGCTCGGGCTTCATCCGGGCCATCATCCCGGCTACCGCAGGGTCGGTGCCGGGGTCCGGCATCTTCCACCAGGTCTTTGCCGCCGGGTCATACCCCACCGAGGTGCCGTCCGCGCGCGTGAGCACCACCGCCCCGGCCGGCAGCCCGCTGAACGACTTCGCAGACTCCACGCGCATCCGGCCGTCTTCATGGACCGTTGTGATCGTCTCCACACCATCGGGGCCGCCGAACTGCTCGTTGATCACCTGTCCGACCACGTCGCCCATCGCCGCGAGCATGCCACTCGG
This sequence comes from Vicinamibacterales bacterium, assembly GCA_030827135.1. Classification (GTDB taxonomy): domain Bacteria; phylum Acidobacteriota; class Vicinamibacteria; order Vicinamibacterales; family SCN-69-37; genus SYFT01. Next base: position 85,734 of record JAURFE010000006.1, on the reverse strand, counting down.
TGGCGGCGCCCCTGGGACCGCGCGTGCGGTGATTTTCGTGGTAAACCGCAACTCGGCCGACAGCGGTGCGGACACCACAGCCACCCACACCACAACAACCGCTAGCCATGTTCGTTTCATAGTCACTCCGCCATCCGCCGGGCTTTGGCAATCACATCCCGGGCCTTGTCCGTCACGATGTACGCCGGGACGTCGGCGATCGAAACCCACGCGGCGTCGCTGACATCGGACTGCGCGCAGAGTTCGCCGCCTCGCACCGTGCACAAATAATCGGCGATCACATAGTGATGCTGCACGTTCCCGTCGGCATCGAGCAGAATCCGGTCGAAGACCTCCACCAGCGGCCCGACGTCGACGTGCAGCCCCGTTTCCTCCAGCAGTTCCCGCGCGGTCGCCGCTTCGAGTGTCTCACCGATTTCGAGCCGGCCTCCGGGCAGACTCCACTGCCCCGCCAGCGGTTCGTGCAGACGTTTCACGAGCAACACCCGGTGGTGATCGTCGAACACCACCGCCCCCACGCCGAACACGGGGCGCCTCGACGGTGTTCGCAGGGCGCCCTGGGTTTCACGGGCGCCAACCACCACGTGGCGGTGCCTGCGAATGCGATCCTCCTCGATCCAGAAATAGGCGTACCCGGGCTGGCCGTCCTTCACCCAGTCGGCGCGGACCCAGCCCCACCCGGTTTCGATGCCCGCGACGCGGCGCACGTCGTAGCGCCCGGCGAGCGGGCCGAGCCACGCGCGTCTGATGCCGGCATGGCCGCGCGTGACGAGGCCCCCCGCGGATCCGACCACGTCGAGGGCCGACTCGGCGTCGTACCAGGCGAGGATGTCATCCACAGCTGCGGCATTGGCCGAAGCAAACACACGCCGCACCAGGTCCATCGCATCCATGAGCCGTCGATTATGCCCCCGATTCAAACTGTGCTATCGTGGGGACATCCAGCCGAACTGAATACTTCAGTTCCCACGGAGAGGGTGTTCGCCATGCCCTCGTCGGCCGCCCGTTTTGGGCGATTCAATGACAGTGCTCACGATTCGCACGCCGTTGAGAGAGATGTTTCAGCCGCGTACTTTGGCGATTTCAGCACGTGAGTATTTCGAGAACACATATGACTAACATGACAGGCACGATCAAGCGTTTGGTAAGCGACAAGGGTTTCGGTTTCGTTGCCGCGACCGATGGCAACGAGTACTTCTTCCACCAGTCGGCGGTCGTCGACGCGCAGTTCGATCAGCTGCGCGAAGGCCAGGCCGTGACGTTCAACACCGGTCAGGGTCCGAAGGGTCCCCGCGCCGAGAACGTTCGCCTCGCGTAAGATCGCGCGGTTTACACAACCGGCCCCCGGGCTCACGCCTGGGGGCCGGTTTCTTTTTGTACGCCACGATGCGGCGCCCAGCGCGGCGCCCGGGCCCTTGGAATCGAATACAACGGCGACCTCGTGCGGTTGTCCCGCGACTGCGCGCGACACGCCGGCGTCGGTCGACCGGCCCGGACGAGACGCCACGCGTATTCGCTGACTCTGTTACGGCATGGGCAACGCGGGGTCGGCGTTGAAGTCGAGCGCCGACTCGGCCCCGCCATCAAGACGCCGCAGCCCGGCGGCGGCAATCATCGCGGCATTGTCGGTCGAGAGCGACAGCGGCGGCACAAACACCGGAATCCCTTCCGACACTCCGCGCGCGAGCGCGTCGGACCGAAGACGACTGTTGGCCGACACGCCGCCGGCAATCCCGACACTGCGCGCACCGAGCGTGGCTGCGGCAGCAAACGTGCGATCCACCAGCGTCTCCACCACAATGCGCTGAAAACTCGCGCAGAAGTCGTTCACCTCCGCCTCAGTCATCGATCCGGCTTCCTGACGCTGCTGCAACAGGCGCACCGCCGCGCTCTTGAGTCCTGAAAAACTGAACTCGGTCATTCCCTCGAGATGGGGCTTTGACCGCGACGGCCCGGTAAACCGGGGGCGGGGCAACGCCACCGCCTGATCGCGGCCGAGTTTTGCGCGTCGGTCGACCACCGGTCCCCCGGGGTAGCCGAGACCGAGCAGTCGGGCAACCTTGTCGAATGCCTCCCCGGCGGCATCATCGCGTGTCCGCCCCACGAGCCGGTACACGCCGGGCGCCGGCACTTCATACAGGCTCGTGTGCCCCCCGGAGACGACGAGCACCACGGCCGGCAGCGGAATCGGCCCGTGCTCCAGCCAGATGGACTCGATGTGTCCGGCGAGATGATGGACGGGCACGATCGGCTTCCCCAGCGAGAGCGCAGCGGCTTTGGCATAGGACACCCCGACCAGCAAGGCGCCGACCAGTCCCGGCCCCTGGGTCACCGCGAACGCGTCGATGCCGGCCCATCCACACCCGGCGGTGTCGAGCGCCCGATCGACCACGCCGCAGATGTCGCGCAAGTGCTGGCGCGAGGCAAGTTCGGGCACCACGCCTCCCCACTCGCGGTGAATCGCGGTCTGCGAGGCGATGATGTTCGACTGCACCACCCACGGATTCGCCGCGTCACCGGTCGTCGCCACCACCGCCGCTGCCGTCTCGTCACACGACGTTTCGATGCCGAGCACTCTCATGCCTGCGCCCCCCGGGCCATGGACCGCAGGCTCTCCACATACGGCGGACGAATCATCCCGTGCTCGGTGATGATGCCCGCGATCAACCGGTGCGGCGTCACGTCGAACGCGGGATTCCAGACGGTCGCCCCGTCGGGCACGACCTGTGTGCCGCCGACATGGGTCACCTCTTTGGCACTCCGCTCTTCAATCGGGATGCCCGACCCGTCGGACGTGTCGAGATCGATGGTCGAACACGGTGCCGCCACATACAGCGGGATCTGATGTGCGTGCGCCAGCATCGCGAGGGTGTACGTCCCGACCTTGTTCGCGACATCGCCGTTCGCCGCAATGCGATCGGCGCCGACGACAACGAGATCAATTTTCTGATCCCGCAACAGCAGCCCGGCCATGGAGTCGGTGATCACCGTGGTCGGGATGCCGTCGTTGACCAGTTCCCACGCCGTGAGGCGGGCGCCCTGCAGAAACGGTCGCGTTTCATCGGCAAAGACGTGCGCCACTTTGCCCTGCGCCGAGGCCGATCGAATCACGCCGAGCGCGGTGCCATAACCGGCGGTCGCCAGCGCGCCGGCATTGCAGTGCGTCAGGATGCGCGCGCCTGCGGGCACCACAGTCGCACCAGCGTCGCCGATGGCCCGGCACGCGGCCACGTCCTCGTCGTGAATGGCGTCCGCTTCGCGTCGCAGCCGGCCCGCAAGTTCGGCGGCCGATTCCCCGGCCAGTGCGCCGGCGCCGAACGACCGCTTCATGCGCGCAACCGCCCAGAACAGGTTGACCGCCGTCGGGCGTGTCGCCGCCAACATGTCACACGTCTGATTGAACTCGACCGTAAACTGCCGGGTGCCGGTGGCCTTGCTGCGTTTCATCCCCGCGGCGATGCCCATAGCGGCGGCGACACCAATCGCCGGCGCGCCACGGATCACCATCGTGGTAATCGCTTTCGCGACGTCCTTCGCCGTCCGGCAGCGCACGTAGATCTCCTGCCCCGGCAGCTTCCGCTGATCGATCATGACGATCTCGTCGAGGTCCCAGGCGATCGTCGGCAGCATCAGAGGGAACGGTGGTCAAACGGCATCGGGAACAATGCCGCGAGTGGCGTGGTGGACGTCACCGTGGCGAGGTTCGCCATGATGACCGGAATATCTCCGCAGTACTCCCAGAGCAATTGACGGCAGGGCCCGCACGGCGGCGTCGGTGCGGCGGTGTCGGCGACCACCGCGATCCGCGTAAAGACCCGATGCCCCTCAGACAGGGCCTTCAGCAACGCCACGCGCTCGGCGCAGGTCGTCAGGCCGTAGGAGGCGTTCTCGATATTGCAGCCGGTGATGATCCGGCCGTCGGCCGTCTCAAGCGCCGCCCCGACCCGGAAGTGGGAGTACGGCGCGATGGCGCGGTCACGCGCCTCCCGCGCGGCCGTCACCAGGACGTCGATCGGCTCAGAGGCGCGCAATGATCCCCTCCAGTAGCGCGATAAACGCGCCGCGCACGCGCCGGGCGGTCTCCATGACTTCGTCGTGCACCAGCGGCTGCGGCAACACGCCGGCGGCCGGGTTGGTGATGCAGGAAATGCCGAGCACTTCAAGCCCCTGGTGCCGCGCGACGATGGCTTCCGGGACGGTGGACATGCCGACGGCATCGGCCCCCATGGTGCGAAACGCCCGAATCTCGGCGGGGGTTTCGTAGCTCGGCCCGCAGACCGCGACGTACACGCCGTGTTCGATCGGTACACCCAGGGCCGCGGCGGTCTGGTCGGCAATCGCCCGCAACCGTGCCGAATAGACCTCCGACATGTCGGGGAACCGTGCGCCGAATCGGTCGTCGTTCGGCCCGATGAGGGGATTGGTCCCCATCGCGTTGATGTGATCGTCAATCACCATCAGGGCGCCGGTCGAGAACCGCGTATTGATACCGCCGGCGGCGTTGGTCAGTACGACGTGCTTCACGCCGAGTTGTCCGAGCACCCGCATCGCAAACGTGGCCACGGTCAACGGATGCCCCTCGTAGAAGTGCGCACGTCCCGCCAGTGCCAGCACCCGGCGTCCCTTCGACCCTCCGGCCACCAGCGTTCCGGCATGTCCCACCACCGTCGCCCGCGGCCAATGCGGAATGTCCTGATAGGGCACGGTGACGGCATCGGTCAGCCCTGTCGCAAAATCTCCCAGGCCTGAGCCGAGAACGACGGCGACGTCCGGCACGGCGCCCAGCCGGGCGCGAAGAAATGCCGCCGCCTCGGTGCTTTGGTCAAACATCGACATCGTCACGATTCCTACAGAAGCATCGCCGCAATTGACGCGTTGATGACGGTCGCCAGAAATCCACCGAGCAACGCCAGGCCACCGAGCCGGGCGAGGTCACCGCGGCGGTCCGGCGCCATCGCCCCAATGCCGCCGAGCTGGATGCCAATGGAGGCCACGTTGGCGAACCCGGTCAGTGCGTACGTCGCGAGCACGAAACCCTGGGGACTCAGCGTCTCGCGATACTCGGTGGTCAACTTGACGTAGGCGACGAACTCATTGGCTATGAGCTTGGTGCCCAGCAAGTCGGCGATGGCCGGCACGTCTGCCATCGGCACGCCCATCAGAATGGCTGCGGGCGCGAACACCTTGCCGAAGATCGCCGCCAGCGTGAGGCCCGGCTGCAGAGCCCCGAGCATGTAGTCAAACATGGCGATGAAGGCGAGAAACGCAATCAGCATCGCGGCCACGTTGATGGCCAGGGTCGTGCCGTCCGAGGCGCCGGCGGCGGCCGCATCAACGGCGTTCGCATGGGTGCGCTCGACCCTGGTGCGCACCTCGCCCATCGTGTCCGGCACTTCAGTTTCCGGCATCAGGATCTTGGCCAGGTACAGGCCACACGGCGCGGCCATGACGCTCGTCGTCAGAATCGCCACCGGGTCGGCGCCGAGTGTGATGTAAACCGCCATGACGCCGCCGGAGATGGTGGCCATGCCGCCAATCATCATCGCCAGCAGTTCCGACTGCGTCATCTTGGGCACATACGGCTTGACGATGATCGGCGCCTCGGTCTGGCCCATGAACACATTGGCCGCGGCCGACAACGTCTCGGCGCCGCTCGTCCGCATCAGATACATCATCGCCTTCGCCATCACGCGCACGATGAACTGCAGGACGCCGAAGTAGTAGAGGACGGTGAAAAACGACGAGACGAAGATGATCGTCGGCAGCGCGACAAACGCAAACACGAACCCGCCTGGAAACACCTTCTCCATCACGGCCTGATCGGCCAGCCCGCCGAACACGAAGGTCGCACCGGACGTGGTGAATTCCAGAAACTGCTTCACGACGCTGGAGACCCAGGAGAAAAACGCGTAGCCGGGCCGCCAGCCGTTGATTTCAAACTTGAGGATGAAGAGCGCGAGCCCCCACTGCAGAGCGAGGCCCCACCCCACCGTCCGCCAGTTCACCGCCGACAACCTGCTGGAGAACGACGCCACCACCAGGAGGAACACCACGATGCCCAGCGCGCCGCGGACCGCCGTCGGCAACACGTTGGCCGCGAGCACCACTGCCGTGCCGAGCACCACGGCCGCGATCGCCGCCATCAGTCGAAGTCGTTGGTCTTTTGTCGGTGCTGTCATCGGGCCGTCTCCTGCGCACGAATGGTTTCGAGAATGAGCGGACGTGTGGCCGGGGCCACGTCCGCGATGTCCACCGCCGAGGCGAGGCGCGCCAGCGCCGCCTCCAATTTCGCCGATTCCCGGTAGAGCACCCGCAGGACGGGATCACCGGCCCGGACTTCGCTGCCCTCAGGCGCCACCACCTCGATCCCGACGCCCGGATCGATGACGCCATCGACATGGTCGCGGCCCGCGCCGAGCACGACGGCCGCATGGCCCACCGCCCCGGCATGAATCCTGGACACGAATCCGCGGCGGGACGCGGCGATCACGGCTTCCCGCCCGGCCATGGGCATCAGCGAGGCATCGTCGATCACCCGCGGGTCCCCACCCTGCGCGGTGATGATATCCGCGAACTTCTGCAGGGCGCGCCCGCTGGTCAATGCGTCGCGAACCCTGGCGTCGGCGTCGTGCTCCGTCGCGGCCCCCGCCATGATCAGCATCCGCGCCGCGAGATGGACGGACAACGCCTCCAGATCGGCCGGCCCCTGCCCTTTGAGGGTCGCGATTGCCTCGTGCACTTCATTGGCATTGCCGACCGCGAGGCCCAGCGGCGTGTCCATGCGGGTCAGCACGGCCTCCGTCCTCACGCCGCTCCGGGTTGCAATGCCCACCAGCCACCGGGCCAGCTCGCGGGCCTCGTCCAACTGTTCCATGAACCCACCCGACCCGACCTTCACGTCCATGACGAGGGCGCCGATGCCCTCGGTGACCTTCTTCGACAGGATCGACGATGAAATGAGGGGGAGGCTTTCGACCGTGGCCGTGGCATCGCGCAGCGCATACAGGCGCCGGTCGGCGGGGGCGACGTCGGCGGTCTGGCGAATCAACACGCACCCGGTGGCGACGAGCGCGGCCCGCATCCGGGCCGGTGAAAGATCCGTGGTGAAACCGGGAATCGCCGCGAGTTTGTCGAGTGTGCCGCCGGTGTGGCCCAGGCCGCGGCCCGACATCATGGGCACAAGGGCGCCGCAGGCTGCGGCCAGCGGCGCGAGGATCAGGGACGTCTTGTCGCCCACCCCGCCCGTGGAGTGTTTGTCCACGGCCACGCCGCCCGCAAAGTCGCCGGCAATATCCGACCAGTCCAGACGGACGCCCGACCCAATCATCGACTGGGTGAGGTCGGTCGCTTCGTCGATGGTCATCCCCCGCAGCAGGATGGCCATCAGCAGCGCCGAGACCTGGTAATCGGGCCAGGAGCCGTCGGTGACGCCTGTGACGAAGGCGTCAATCTCCGGGCGTGTCAGCACTCGGCCGTCGCGCTTGGCGCGGATGATGTCGAGCGCTCGCATGCAGCGCCAAGTATATTGGACTTGTGACCGAGACAGCCCGCGTCCTTCTCACTGCCGCACTGGTGTCGGCCCTTGCGCTGACGGTGTCCACGTGGCGACTGACGCGCGCGGCCTCCGCGTCACCGGCGCGGCTGGTGGCACAGCTCCATCTGTCGCAGTGGGCGGCCCTGGTGCTCGCCGTGCAGGGTGCAGTGGTCATCGGCCTGGCTGTCAGCGGCGAGACGGCGCCGATGGCGCGGTTTGATGCCGCCCTGGGCCTGCTGCCCATCGCGGCGGCCGTCCTCGTCCTCCGGTGTGAACCGATCCTGGCGCTGCACGTGGCCGCGATCGCTCTTGGTGTACACGCGGCCATCGCCTTCGTCCATCGCCCCGGCATCCTGGAGCCGGATCTCGCGCCCGCCTGGTTCTGGCTCGGGCAGGCGACGTACTCCCTGTACATCGCGACCTTATGCTCGCTCAGTGGAAAGAAGTAAGGACGTCGGCATCCTGAAGAAGAGGTCCCCATGCGTGTTCGCCTGCTCGCCGTTGCTGCCCTGCTGATCCTCGCCCAGCCGCTGTCGGCGCAGCCCACGCCCCCGCGCCTGGTCGTCGTGCTGGTGGTCGATCAGATGCGCGCGGACTACCCGACACTCTACGGGCACCAGTGGACCCAGGGACTGCGCCGGATCTTTGAGACGGGTGCGGTGTTTCCTCTCGCCGAGTATCCGTACGCTCTCACCGTCACGTGTGCAGGACACGCCACGATCGCGACAGGCGCGCTGCCGGCAACCCACGGCATGGTGGGGAACGAGTGGTACGACCGCGCGTTGGGCAAGCAGGTTCAGTGCACCGAGGACGCGTCAGCCGAGTCGGTGCCGCTCGGGGGTGGCCGCGGCGTTGAACGGCATGGGCCCACCTATCTGCGCGTCAATACGCTGGCCGATGAACTGCGCGCGCAGCGGGAGCGACCGTCGACGATTGTGAGTCTCTCGCAGAAGCCCCGCAGCGCGCTGACGATGGCCGGCCGGCCCAGTCCCACCACCTACGTCGCGTGGACGGAGAGCAACGGGTCCTGGGCGACGTCCTCGACGTACACGAAGGCGGCGTGGCCCACCGTGGATCGCTGGGCGGCTGCACACCCCATCAGCGCGGACTACGGCCGCACGTGGGATCGCCTCCTGCCGCTTGATCAGTACCGCTTTGTCGATGATGCCGCCGGTGAAGGTGAACCGCGCACGTTTCCGCACCGCCTGATCAGCCCGAACGGTGTTCCCGACAACGCCTTTGCCACCGCCTGGTCCCGATCGCCGGTCAGTGACGCCGCCATCGGCGCGCTCGCGCAGCACCTCGTCGCGGACCTGAACATGGGTCGGACTCCGGGTGGCACCGACTACCTCGCGCTGGGCTTTTCGGCGCTGGACACTGTCGGGCATCGGTTTGGTCCGCACAGCCACGAGGTGCAGGACACGCTCGCCCGCCTCGACCGCACCATCGGCGCGTTGCTGACGATGCTGGACGAGACCGTGGGCCGCGATCAGTACGTGATCGCGCTCTCGGCGGACCACGGCGTGTCGCCGCTCCCCGAACGCGTCGGACTCGGTACCCCGACGGCCGGCCGCTACACGACCGCGAGCATGCGAGCCGTGATCGAGACGGCCCTGACGCCGTTGGTGGGCGAGGGGCCCCATGTGCTCACCTCGGTCGGGGCCAACGTCTACCTGCAGCCGGCCACGCTGGAACACCTGCGTCAACGCCCGGAGGCACGCGCGGCCGTGGCCCAGGCGCTGATGGCGATGCCGGCCATCGACCGCGTGTACTGGGCCGACGAACTCTCCCCGCGCATCGCGACTGACGATGCGGTGCTCAGAATGACGCGGCGCAGTTTTGTTCCTGAGCACAGCGGAGACCTGGTCCTCATCCTCTCGCCCTTCTGGATGAGCCAGTCGACCTCGAGCCTGACCACACACGGCACGCCGTGGGGCTACGACACGCGTGTGCCCGTCGTGTTCGCCGGTGCGGGGATCACGCCGGGCCGGTATCTCGTGCCGGCGACCCCGGCCGACATCGCGCCGACCCTCGCGGCCCTTCTGGGACTCACGTTGCCGCGTGTGGATGGCCAGGTACTGGTGCCGGCGCTGCGCGGCGCGAAGTAGGATGCGGCAGAGATGCCGGCCACCGATTTTGCACGGCGTGTGACGCGGGTCCTCCGGCGGATTCCCGCAGGCCGGGTGGCCACCTACGGCGACGTGGCGGCGCTGGCCGGACGGCCGGGCGCGGCTCGGGCCGTCGGCCAGATCCTGCGGCGCGCCGATGAGCCGGGTCTGCCCTATCACCGGGTCGTAGCAGCCGGCGGGCGCCTCGGCGGGTTTGGGCGGTCGCCACAACTGAAAGCGCAGTTGCTGGCCGCCGAGGGCCTGGCCATCCGCCGCGGGCGTATCTCGGGATTCGCCGGGGTGCGGTGGTTCCCCTGAACTCCTGACCGAGTCCCGCCGTCTTGTCCTAGCAAAGCAACGTTCGGACCCCATGGCCCCGTCTAACCCTCTGAACACGTCCGCGGCCCCCCACGCCGATATGGATCTGGCCGATCGGTGTCGATCAGGGGTGCCGGGCGCGTTCGAGGAGTTGTACCGGCTGCACTCGCCTCGGCTGTTCGGGCTGGCGTGTCGCATGGTCGGGCGCACGGACGCGGAGGACCTGCTCCAGGATATTTTCCTGACGGCTCACCGCAAGTTGGGGCTCTACAAGGGCGACTCGTCACTGGGGACGTGGCTCTTCAGACTCGCGACAAATCTGTGCCTCGACTTCCTGCGCAGCCGGGCGAACCGCTCCGCCCAGGTGACCGACTCGTACGACGCAGAGGACGCGCCGACGCCGGTGGGTGGACGCGGGCCGATACTCGGCGTGGTTGATCGCCTCGATCTGGAGCGGGCGATCGCCACGTTGCCTGACGGCTGCCGCGAGGTTTTCGTTTTGTACGATGTGGAAGGGTTTGAACACCGTGAGGTCGGAGCGATGCTGGGCATTTCGGACGGCACATCCAAGTCGCAGTTGCACAAGGCGCGCCTGCGCCTGCGCGACGCCCTCACGACGTCCCGGGGAGGATCGCGATGACGTGTCATGACGCGCTCGCGCAGGTGAGCGACTATCTTGATGACGCGCTTGACGCCGGCACCCGCGCCGCGGTCGACGCCCATCTGCAGTCCTGTTCGGAGTGCCGGGCGCTCGTGACGGATCTCGATCGCATCAGCATGGCGGCCAGCACGCTCGGCCCCATCACGCCGCCCGCGCACGTCTGGGAGAACATCGCCGGGCAGCTGCGCCACACGCAGCGGCGCTCCGACACGTGGCAGTGGCTCGGCCTGGCGGCTACCCTGCTGCTGGTCACCGCGGGCGTGTATCTGGTGGCGCAACCGGACACGGCCGCTCCGATCGTGACGGCCGAAAGCAACGCCTCGGCGCCGCCCACCGTCGAAACGGTAGAGGACACCTTGCGACGCGCAGAAGCGGAATACGAACGGGCCATTGCGATGCTCGAAACCGTGGTGAAGGACGGCACGCAGAACGTCTCACCCGACACGCTGGCGACGCTGCAGCGAAACGTCACGACGATTGACTCGGCGATCGCGGAAAGCCGCGCGGCGCTGACCGCCAACCCGGCGAGTCAACCGGCGCGCACCAGCCTCTTTGACGCCTTGCGCAACAAGGTCACTCTCCTGCAGTCCACGGTCGTGCTCATGAACGAGATGCGACAGGGTGATGCAGGCGGCGCGGCGGAAGCCGCTGCCGGACTCGTCAACAAGACTTCGTAGTGTTCCGGAGAGGATTCGTCATGCCCGTGTCATCCATTCGTGTTGTTCTCGGCAGCCTTGCCGTCGCCACCATGCTCGGCGCGACCCCCACCCCGTCCCCGGCACAGCCGGTCGATGTGCGGGTCACGGTCGACACCCAGGCCATCCGCGAAGCCGCCACCGAGATCCGGCGCGCGATGCGCGAGGCGTTTGGGCCCGACGCGCGCAGGGACCTCAGCCGGGAGCTCTCGCTGGCCACGCGCGAGATCGGCGCCGCTGTCGAAGGCCTCGCGAACATGCCGTGGCAGCGGAATTTTCCGGCGTCGCAGACCGACCGCGAGACTCGGACGTTTGCGATCGGCACGGCCGGGGTGTTTGACATCGACAACCTGTCAGGGGATATCCGGATCGTGCCCGGACCCGGGCGTGAACTCACGATCGAGATTACGCGGCAGGCGCGTGGCCGCACGGAGGCGGACGCGCGGACCGGCCTGGCCCGTGTGCGTGTGGAAACGATGCACCGCGGCGACCGGGCCACGGCGCGGACGGTCTATCCCAACGAACGGCAGTCCAGCTACAGCGTGACCGTGCACTACGTCATCACGGCACCGGCCGGCACGCGCATCACGGCGAAGACCGTGTCCGGGGACGTGATCGCGGGGGCGATGAGCGGCGAACTCGCCGTCCACACGACCAGTGGCGATGTGCAGGTGACCGGGGCGACGCAGCTCATCTCGGCCAAGACCGTGTCGGGGAGCATCACGCTGCGAGACACGGAGACCAGCGGGCCCCTCGATGCCGGCACGATGAGCGGCGATGTGACGGCCACCAATGTCAGCGCGCGACGCGTGACCCTGGGCACGATCAGCGGCACCGTCTCGGTCGTCGGCCTGAAATCCGGCGACGTGAAGCTGCACACGATGTCAGGGGATGTCCGTTTTGAGGGCCCGCTTGAGGCCCGGGGCCGCTACGACTTCAAGAGTCAGGCGGGCAACGTCCGGCTGGCGCTGGACGACACGATCGGATTCACGCTCGACGCGGACACCTTTAATGGCTCGGTGAATTCGGCGCTGCCGCTGCAGGGCACCGGCGCGGTGTCGACGCAGCGGCGCGCGGCGCGCCAGCTGCGCGGCACGTTTGGTGACGGCAGTGCCACCATCACCGCCAAGAGCTTCAGCGGGAATGTCGTGATTGTGAAGAGGTAGGTGAGGGCAGCCCTGACGGGCTGCCCCACGTCCGGCCCGGTGCTACTGGCCGACGACCAGATGCACGAGGTAGTGATTGCCGCTGCGGTTCGCCCAGATGCGGATGTATTCCGCGCCCTTAAGCAGTTCGACCTTGACGCCGCCGGCGGCGGGCGCCGCGCCCTTGACGACCTGCTTGACCTCGGCGGACGGAATCACGGAGGCGAGTTCGCGCCCCTTGACCTGACCGCCCTGCACAAATTCCACCCACTTGGCGTTGTCACCGCCCTGGCCGACCACGGCGGCGACCGGGTCCGCGGACACGCGGAGGCTGTAGCTGCCGGCCGGCAACGCCTTGCCGTCAGCCATCACGCCACGCGACAGCTGAACCGTCCCGAGTGTGGTCGCGGTCTGCGCGGCCAGGCTGACCGGCATCCAGGCCGCCAGCGCCATCGCCCCTGCCAACATCGAAAGAAGTGCTTTGCGTGTCATTGTTGCCTCCACGACTGCCATTATGCCCTACATGGCCATCAGGTCGAACTGCTCATGATGGAGCTGCTCATCGGCCCGGACCGTCACCGACCGTCCGACTGTGGCCTCCAGTTCCTTGAACACCCCGCGGCCCTCCTCGCGCAGGGCCCGCGCCACTTCGGGGTTCACACGCAACACCAGGCTGTAGCCGTCCAGGTCTGACGCGACCTTCTTCACCTCGGTGAGGATGTCGTAACAGATCGTCGGACTCGCCTTGATCATGCCCGTCCCCGAGCAGTACGGACACGGCTCGGTGAGCAACCGCTCGAGGCTGCTTTTCACGCGCTTGCGCGTCACAATCACCAGCCCGAAATCGTTGACCGCCACGGCCTTGGACGGCGCGCGGTCACGCCGTAATTCCTGCTCCATCGCCGCCAGCACCTTCTGCCGGTTCTTCTTGTCTTCCATGTCGATGAAGTCGAGCACGATGATGCCGCCCAGATCGCGCAGCCGCATCTGTCGTGCGATCTCCTTGGCGGCTTCCAGGTTCGTCTTCACGATGGTGTCTTCCAGACGCCCGGCGCTCTTCTTGCCGACATACCGCCCGGTGTTGACGTCGATGGCCACGAGGGCTTCCGTCTGGTTGATGACGATGTAGCCGCCGGACTTGAGCCAGACCTTGCTGCGCAGCGCCTTGTCGATTTCCGTCTGGACGCCGTACTCGTCGAAAATCGGGTAGTCCTTGCTGTAATGCTTCACGCGGCCGGCCATCGACGGCATGATGCGCCCCATCAGCGCCACCACCCGCTTGTACTCCGTCTCGTCATCGATGCGGATGGCCGTGAACTGTTCGGTGAGGAAGTCGCGCAGCAACTTCGCGACAAGGCTTTCCTCCCGATACAACGCACACGGCGGGCGCTGGGTATCCTTGCGCCGCTGCACCTCCGTCCAGACCGATTTGAAGTACTGCAGGTCGCTCAGGATGTCTTCGTCGGGACGGTTGACGGCGGCCGTGCGGATGATGACACCACCGGGCAGGCCGGACTCTTCCTTGAACTTCTGGACGATCGTGCGGAGGCGGCGGCGCTCCTCGCGGGATTCGATTTTCCGCGACACGCCGATGTGATCGACCGTCGGCATGTAGACGAGGAAGCGGCCGGGCAGCGAGATGTGGGACGTGATGCGGGCGCCCTTGGTCCCCAGCGGCTCCTTGACGACCTGCACGACGACCTCCTGCCCTTCCTTGAGCAGGTCTTCGATCTTGGTGTCGGGGGCTGTGCGGTCCCGCTCGCGGCCGCCGCGGCGTTGGCCACCACCCGCCGGCTGGGCGGACTGGGCGGATGAGCCGACGCCCGGCTCTCCCTCAGGTGCCGGGCCCGTGACCGCCGGCTCGTCCGGCGCCACCTCGGCGGCCCCGGCCTCGGCGTGCGCCAGCGCTTCGAGGTCCGCCACCGCGCCCGCCTCCGGGACGGGCACCGGTTCGATGCCGGGCTCGTCCTCGTCCTCAAGGCTTTCGGCCGTCGGATCAATGACGTCGGTCACATACAGGAAGGCATCCCGTTCGAGCCCGAGGTCCACAAAGGCCGACTGCATGCCGGGCAACACCTTCGAGACGCGGCCCTTGTAAATGTTGCCGACCACGCCCCTCGAGTGTTCGCGTTCAATGAAAACTTCAACCACCTGATCGTCCTCGAGAATCGCCACACGGGTTTCGTGCGGGGTCGAGGAGATCACCATCTCCTTGTTCATGGAGCCAAATCCTTAATTCATAAAGCGCCGCATCCGCACGTTGAGGATGAGGCCAAACCCGGCGAGCGTCGCCACCAGCGACGACCCGCCATAACTCATCAATGGCAGGGTCAGCCCCTTCACGGGGACCAACCCGGCCTGCATAGTGATGTTGTACACCACCTGAAACGTAAACCAGGACACGATCCCGACCACCAGGAACGCGCCCACCCTGTCCTTAGCCAGTTTGGCCGCCTCCAGACTGCGCATGACCACAAACAGATAGAGCCCGAGCACGACGATGACCCCGAAGAACCCGTGCTCCTCGGCCAGCACGGCGAAGACGAAGTCGTTGTGGCCTTCGGGCAGAAACCGGTAGGCCCCCTGGGTGCCCTGCCGGAATCCCTTGCCGAACAACCCCCCGGACCCCACGGTGACCTTGGCCTGGATCTGCTGCCAGCCCGCGCCACGGGGGTCGCGCTCGGGATCGAGGAACGTGATCACGCGGCCCTTCTGGTAGTCCTGCAGCCCCCAGGTCCAGACGACCGGCGAGAGCAACGCGACCGCCAGCAGGCCCATCCCCACCCAGCGCAGCGGAAGACCGGCCAGGTACACCACGCCGACATACACCGACACCAGGGTGGCGGCGGTGCCGAAGTCCGGCTGGAAGAAGATCAACCCCAGTGGCACGGCTACCACGACCGCGCCCCACGCCAGATCCGCGATCGACCGGGCATTCCTGTGGCCGTCACCAAACCACATGGCGAGCATGAGGGCGACGCCGAGACGTGCGAACTCCGAAGGCTGCAGCGAGCCAACCCCCAGATCGATCCATCGTCGCGCGCCCTTGACCACCACCCCGAACACCAGCACGGCGATCAACGCCGCGACCAAGGCGAGATAGATCAGCGCGGCGCGCTGCGCGAGCGTGCGGTAATCGACAAACAGACACACGGCCAGCGCCAGGATGCCGACGGGAATGGCGTACAACTGCCGCCAGAACTCCGTGCCCGGCGCACCCGCGGCGATGTTCCAGGTGACCGAGTAGATGGTGGCCAACCCGACAAACGTCAGCACCACCACCGCCGCCAGCAGCGGCCAGTCGAGGTGCGGCAACACCCGGCGATCGACAATCACCGAACGCCGCCTCCACTCGTAGGGCCCGCTGGTGTTGAGCGGGCCACGGGTGTCGTAGGGCCCGCTGGTGTTGAGCGGGCCACGGGTGTCGTAGGGCCCGCTGGTGTTGAGCGGGCCACGGCAGGTGTTGTGGGTGGCGGCGCCAGCTTCGGGAGCGGGCGGCCCTCCTTCTTCGCGAAGTAGGTGTCCATCACGTGACGGACGATGGGTGTGGCGGCCCCACTCGAACTGCCGTGTTCGGCGAACACGACACCGGCGACCTCCGGGTTGTCCTTCGGGGTGAAGAACACAAACCAGCCATGGTGCCGCAAGTCTCGCGTGGTGCGTCCGGCCACGGCTTTGGCCGCATCAAGCGAGATGACCTGCGCCGTCCCGGTCTTGCCGGCGATCTCATACCCGGGCAGTCTGGCCCCGCGGGCCGTGCCGGAGTCGACGGCCATCCAGAGGCCATCTCGAATCGCGCCCAGCAGGTCCTGATTAAGCGCCACCGGCGGCACCGTCGTGTGACTGGCCACCGGTTCCCACCCGGCTCCCTTGTCGACGGCGCGAATGACATGAGGTGTAATCAGGGTACCGCCATTGGCGACCGTGGAGATCATCCGGGCCAGCGCCACGGGCGTGACCGTGACGTACCCCTGCCCGATCGCCACCGAGATGGTGTCCCCCGGATACCACCGTTCGTCAAACCGGCGGCGCTTCCACGCTTCCGACGGAATCACGCTTTCATCTTCTGCCGGCAGATCGATGCCTGTTCTGCCGACCAGCCCCAGCCGGTCGGCCCACTTGTGAATCGTGTCCACCTTCAACATTTCGCCGAGGGTGTAGAAGTACACGTTGCACGAATGCTGGAGCGCCTGCCTGAGGTTCACGCGGCCATGGCCACCAGGTCTGTTGCAGGCGAAGGAGTTGCCGTAAATGGTCTTGGCCCCCGCACAGTAATACGACGTCTCCGGGGTGATGAGGCCTTCCTCAAGCGCGGCCAGCGCCATGACGATCTTGAAGGTGGACCCTGGCGCGTACGTCCCCTGCACGGTGCGATTGCGCAGGGGCTTGAGCGGATCCCCCAGCAGCGCCTGCCACTTGGCCTGATCGATGCCCGTCGCGAATTCGTTGGGATCGTAGGACGGCAGACTGGCCATCGCCAGGACTTCACCGGTGCGTGGATCCAGAAACAGGCCTGAGCCGTTGAAGCCCTTGATGCGAAACGCGTCTTCGAGCGCGCGCTGCAGGTCGGCATCAATCGTCAGCTGCACCCGCCTGCCGTCGACGGGTTCCTGGTGCTCGAGTTCCTCGATTTCGCGCCCACGACTGTTCACCACGACAAACCGGTTGCCGTTTTCGCCGATGAGCCATTCGTCGTAGACCTGCTCGACGCCGGCCTGCCCGACAATCGCACCGGGCTCGAGCCCGGGCCGCAATTGTGATTTCTGCACTTCACCGACGTACCCGAACAAATGGGCCGCGAGTCCGTTGTCGGGATACCGGCGGGTCGGCACCTGTTCCACGACCACGCCGGGCAGTTCGAGCGCGCGCGCCAGTACCGAGGCCACCTGGGTGTCGGTCGCGTTCTCGATCACGGGGATGGGCCGGAACGACGGTTCGTTCATGCGCCGCTTGACGGTCGCGCGCACGGTCGCCTCGTCCACCGCCGTAATCGCGGCGAGGCGCACCAGCACGCCCTCCAGATCCCCGCCGGTCTGCTCACGGACGACCGCGATGCGGAAGGCCTGCCGATTCTGGACGAGGACTTCCCCGTGGCGATCGAACAAGACGCCCCGGGGCGCGCGCAGTTCGATCGTCCGCATGTGATTGTTTTCGGCGCGCTCGAGGTACTGCTGGTACTGCAGCACCTGCAGCGTCCAGAAGGTGACCGCCAACAGCACAAACGACAGGACGATGCCTACGCGGAACGCGAAGAGCCGCGACTGCAGGTTCTGGCGATCTTCGTAGGCTCCAGGGGTCAGCATGGGGTCACCACCGGCGTTTGCTCAACGACGGCCGACGCAGCTCACGCGTCTGACGCATCGCCCCAGGGCCCCACTCAGTGGCCGTGAACGCGATCAAGCCGGCCAGTCCGTTAAGGCCCGTCTCCACGAGCATAGCCACCCACCCGCCATCTGACCACCGCTGATCCACCAGGGCGAGCAGGGCCACCACCAGCAGCCGATGTCCGATCGTAACCACCGCGACCGTGGCCACTCGCCCCGCGGCACTCGAGATGATGAACTGAGTCCCCGCCACACCCGCCGCCAACCCGGACACCGTCTTGGCCAGCCCTCCGACGCCGATGATGTCGCCCGACAGGGCGTCCTGGACGAGCCCGCCGATCGTGCCGACCCACATGCCGGCCATCGGGCCCCACGACAACGCCGCGAACACGACCGCCACCAGCACGAGATCAAACACCCAGCGGTCGCCCACCGTGAATCTCGCCAGCGCCATCTGCAGCACCAGGCCCAGGGCCACAAGAAGCAGCACGCGGGGCAGATTCATGACGGCGGCCCCTCGCCGGCGCGCGCCGGCCGGGGCAGCACCACCAGCACCACATCAAGGCGCGTGAAGTCGACGGCCGGTCGCACCCGCAGGTCGTTGTAGACGCCCGAACCGCGGATGGCGCGCTCCACCGTGCCGATGAGAAAGCCCCTCGGATAGATGCCGTCAAGACCGGA
Organism: Vicinamibacterales bacterium; assembly: GCA_030827135.1. Taxonomy (GTDB): domain Bacteria; phylum Acidobacteriota; class Vicinamibacteria; order Vicinamibacterales; family SCN-69-37; genus SYFT01. The sequence goes on along the minus strand of JAURFE010000006.1, from coordinate 67,268 downwards.
CGTGAGGACCCGCTCCCCTACGGCAACGTCGTGCAGCACGTCCACGTAGTCCATCTCGAGCGGCGGGTCTCCCGCGCCGCCCATCACCATGCCGGTGGCCAGTGAGACTTCCGTCACGGCAGCCGCCGCGGCCTGCCGGCCGATCAGCAACTGGACCTGGGCCGCGTGGGGGGCGGGACGGCCAAAGACGCGGCCGATGACGCCGGAGTGCCCGATGACCGCCATATCCGGTTCGACGCCATCCGCCGATCCACGGTCGATCGTGATCATGTTGGCGCCGGGCGCCGGGTTGCCGGCAATCACGCGTGCCGCCAGCGTCGGCGCCACCAGGCTCTGCTGCAGCCGCAGCACCGCTTCCAGTTCCTGGGTCTGACTGACGATGGCCGCCTGCGACTGCACCAGGCCTTCCAGTTCAAGCACCCGCTTCTGCAGCGCATCGTTCTCGGCCGCCACGCCGCGCAGGGCGACATAGTTCGACCACACCGAGCGGCCGATGTCGGCGGCCCCGGACGTCAGATGCTGGATGAACGCAAACACTCTGAAGGCGCCGGCCTGCACCAACGGCAGGCCGCTCTGCGACTGCACCTGCGCGGAAATCAGCAGGATATGACCGAAGCTCAGCAGCAGAAACAGGACGAAGGTCCGTCGGAAACTGGCCAATCGTTCAATCCAGCGAGATCTTTCTCAGGAGTTCGAAATTCGACAGCATCTTGCCCGCGCCGAGCACGACCGTCGACAGGGGATCTTCGGCAGTGGCCACCGGCAGGCCGGTCTCCTCGCGCAGGCGTTTGTCGAGGTTCTTGAGCAGCGCGCCGCCCCCGGTCACCACGATCCCGCGATCGACGATGTCGGCGGAGAGTTCCGGCGGGGTGCGTTCCAGCGCCACGCGCACGGCATCCACGATCACGTTCACCGTCTCGGCGAGCGCCTCGCGAACTTCCTCGTCGGTGATGGTGATGGTCTTGGGGATCCCTTCAATCAGGTGCCGTCCCTTGATCTCCATGGTCAGCCGCTCGTCCAGCGGGTAGGCGGACCCGAGCTCCATCTTGATCTGTTCGGACGTGCGTTCGCCGATGAGCAGGTTGTACGTCTTTTTGATGTACTGGATGATCGCTTCATCCATTTCGTTGCCCGCGACACGAATCGCCTTGCTGTAGACAATGCCGGCGAGCGAGATCACGGCGATGTCCGTGGTGCCGCCGCCGATGTCGACCACCATGTTGCCGGACGCATCCTCGATGGGCATGCCGGCGCCGATGGCTGCGGCCATGGCCTCTTCGACGAGGTACACCTCGCTCGCCTTCGCGCGGTACGCGCTGTCCTTGACCGCGCGTTTTTCGACCTGTGTGATCTCCGACGGCACCCCGATGACGATGCGCGGCCGGACCCACATGGTGCGGTTGTGCGCCTTCTTGATGAAGTGCGAGAGCATCTTCTCGGTCACCTCGAAGTCGGCGATGACGCCATCCTTCATCGGCTTGATCGCGACGATGTTGCCGGGGGTGCGCCCGAGCATTTCCTTCGCTTCCCGGCCAACGGCCTCGATCCGGCCCGAGATCTTGTTGATCGCGACAATCGACGGCTCGTTGACGACGATGCCCTTGCCGCGTGCGTAGACACACGTGTTGGCCGTGCCAAGGTCGATGGCGAGATCGCTCGAAAACAGTGAAAACAACGATCGGAGATTCACCGTGACTCCTGTCTCAAATCTGTCTGCCGAAGCAGGTCCCCGCCGGCAAAGTAGATGCCGTTGCGGCCCGCTTCCTTAACCCGATACATGGCCGCATCGGCGGCCTGCACGACCCCCTCCGCAGTCTGCCCCGCGGCGGGCAACGTCGCCACGCCGATCGAGGCCGTCAGGCGGCTGCCCGGCCCGCGATCAGCGAGAAACACATACCGCGCGATCCGCTCGAGCAATCGCACGGCGACGGTGCGCGCGCCATCCTCCGCCGTATCGGGCAGCACGATCGCAAATTCATCGCCGCCGAACCGCGCGACCACATCCGTCTCGCGCGCACTGCCGCGAATCACCGCCGCCGCTTCCACCAGCGCCCGGCTGCCGAGCAGATGGCCGTGCGCGTCGTTGATCTTCTTGAACCCATCCAGGTCCACAAAAAGCAGCGACAGGGGCCGTCCACTCCGCACCGCGCGTTTCGCTTCCTTCCGCAACACCTCGTGCAGGTAGCGGGAGTTGTACAACTGCGTAAGATCGTCCGTCACCGAAAGCGCCTCGGCCCGCATCACCCGCAGCGCGTGGGCCAGCGCAAACGCCGCCGGCTCCACCAGGCGCGTCATCGCGGCGCGCAGGCTCGGCGTCCATCGGGGGACGCGGCGCGACCGTCCATGGTCCACGCCGACCAGCACCCCGACGATGGCGCCGTTGACGAGCAGGGGCCACGCCACTGCGGCAGCCTCGACCGCCTCCCCGATTCGGCCATCCCCGGCGACCCGATCCGTGGCGTACGGCTCTCCGGTCTGGACCACCACGTCGGCAATCGCCTCGACCGCCGCCTTCACCGTCCCTTCCGCGTCCCGTCCGGACAGGCAGTGCAGTTGTCCGTCCACGTCGACGGCGACCACAGACCACGAGGCCACCGGAATCCACGTCGCCAGCCGCGCCACCTGGGTGGAGGCCACAGCCGACGGATCGGTCGACTCATTGACTGCGCGCAACAGGTCGCTGAGCACTTCCGCCCGCTTCGCCGTCGCGAGCAGGCGGGGGGTCGCCTTCTCCAGCCGGTCCGCGAGATCCACCACCCCGGGCAGCCCCAGAGCCCGTTCAACTTCGGGCCACCGCAGCGGCACCGTCAGGTGATGCCGAAATCCAAGCGACCGCGACAGGTCGGCGAGGTGCCGGTCCCCCACGGCCGCGTAGGACGCGGCCGGCGCTCTGGCCAGCAGCGACGAGACGCGGCGCCGATCCAATCCCCCGTCCGCGGCGATTTCCCAGAGGATGCCGCCCACCCCTTTCGGCGGCATCGCCGCCTCCCGCTGCCGCGCAATCGACAGCGCGACGCGCCGCGCCCGGCGCAGGGGTGCGACGTGGCGTTCGACACTTTCGCCCGGCTGCCCCCGGTGAAAGACGGCAAGCGTCAGTGTCCCCGGGGGGGGCCCGTTGAGCTGAGTTGTCTGGCGTGCGGTTGACGCCGCCTGTCGTCGTCCCGGCATCGTGGTCGGCGTCCCCAAAACACTGGCCTAAACGGCCCGCCAAACCACCGGACTATACCACGGGCAAGCCCCTGATTTTGCTGGTACTTGGAGCGACATGGCATAATGCGTCCTTTCGGACCGTTGGAGAGATCCCGACCATGACAATGCTCGACCGGATGCGTCGCCACAAGACCTGGCTGAAATGGAGCCTCGGACTGGTGGTCGTCACTTTTGTTCTGTTGTACGTTCCCTCGTTCCTGGACCCGGCCGCGGGCACCGGCGCGAACTCCAATGACGCGATCGCGACCGTCGATGGCCGCCGGATTACGGTCGGCACGTTCCAGCGGTTGTATCAGCAGCAGATGGCGTCCGTGCAGCAGGCCTACGGCGGCCAGTTGACCAGCGAGATGATCCAGCAGCTGGGGATTCCGCAGCGCGTGGTGCAGCAGATGATCGACGAGGAAGCGATGATCGTCGAGGCTGCGCGCCTGAACCTGACGGTGACGGACGCCGAACTGCGCGAGCGCATCCTGCGGATGCCCGGCTTTCAGCAGGACGGCCAGTTCATCGGCGACGAGCGCTACCGGCAGGTCCTGCAGATGCAGCGGCCGCCCCTGCGCGCCAGCGAGTTTGAAGACCAGCTGCGCAAGAGTCTGATGGCGGAAAAACTGCAGGCGGCCGTCACCGGCTGGGTGCACGTCTCGGAGGCAGACGTCGCGCAGGAATATCGCCAGCGCAACGACAAGGTGAAACTCGAAATGGCGGTCCTGATCGCCGACGCGTTCCGGGAGGGCATTGCGCCGACCGACGCCGAAGTGAGCGCCCATTTCGCCGCGAATCAGGAGACGTATCGCGCGCCTGAGAAACGCCGCGTGCGCTACATTTCGATCGACGCGGATGCCCTCCGCACTGGAATGACCGTCACGTCCGCCGAGGTGGAAGCGCGGTACCGCGACAACCTCTCGACGTTCACCACCCCCGAACAGGTGCGCGCCAGCCACATTCTCTTCAAGACCGAGGGCAAGGATGTCGCCGCCGTTGAAAAGGCGGCGCGGGCCGTGCTCGCGCGTGTCGGGGCCGGAGAAGACTTTGCGGCGCTGGCGAAGCAGTTTTCGGAAGATTCGTCGGCGGACCGTGGCGGCGACCTGGACTTCTTCGCGCGCGAGGCCATGGTGCCCGAGTTCTCCACTGCGGCGTTTGGCCAGGACGTCGGCGAAGTCACCGACCTGGTGAAGTCGCAGTTCGGGTTCCACATCATCAAGACCACCGACAAGCGGCCCGGCGCCGTGCGGTCGCTCGCCGAGGTGCGTGGCCAGATTGAGGACCAGATCAAGTTCGAGAAGGCCCAGCAGGAAGCGCAGCGCATTGCCGACGAGGCGGCCAGGGAGATTGACGACCCGTCGGACCTCGATCGCGTGGCGCAGTCGCGTGGCCTGACCGTCGGCGATTCGGGGCTCTTCTCACGTGAGGAACCGCTGGCCGGTCTCGGCTTTGTGCCGGCCGTCACCGCGCAGGCCTTCACGCTTGAGCAGGGCAAAGTGTCCGGACAACTGCGCACGAGCCAGGGCTTTGCGTTCATCGCCCTGGTGGAAATCGCTCCGCCTGCCGTGCCGGCTTTTGACACGGTCAAGGAACGGGTCAAAGACGACGTGATTCGGCTCAAGGCCATCGAAGTCGCCAGGAGCCGCGCGGCGACGCTCTCTGCCGCCGCCCAGCGTGGCTCGTTCGCCGCCGCGGCCAAGGCCGCGGGCGTGACGGTGAAAACGACCGAACTGGTGACCCGCGGCGCTCCCTTGCCGGACGTCGGCGTGAGTTCGGTGGTGGACGACGCCGTCTTCACACTCGAGCAGGGTGCCGTGTCGGCCCCGATTTCGACCCCGACTGCGGTCGTCGTCGCCAAGGTGGTGGAAAAGACCACAGGCACGGCGGAGGGCCTGGCGGCCGAGCGCATCCAGCTCACCAACGAACTCCTCCAGCGCCGCCGGCAGGAGTTCTTCTCGGCCTACATGACCAAGGCCAAGCTGAAGATGACGATCGACTTCAACGACGCCGCCCTGCAGGCCGTCATCGGACGGTAGCCGCGAACGTCAGCAAGACCTGGAGCCCCCGGTGGGAATACCCGCCGGGGGGCACATCCAGGGCAGGAGCGCGCCACGCGGAGAGACGGATCAGGGTTCGCGCAGGAAGAGATTCGGCATCAACATCAGCGTCTCGCCGCGGCGGAACAGGCGGAACCGTGACGCCAAGTCGTCGATCATCCGCACTTCCGGCTGCTGGAACATCAGGCGCAGGCTGGCGCCCATGCCCATCCCCAGCGGGTTCGAGACGATGTCGTACAAGCTTCGTTTCGGCGGGTAGACCACGAGGTGGACATCGGCGTCAGCGGCGAGCTTTGCGTGCTCCCCGGCCAGCGCAATTGCGCGATCGAGTCCCCCCAACTCGTCGACGAGGCCGAGTTCACGAGCCTGACGCCCGGTCCAGACGCGCCCCTGGGCGATCGCATCGATGTCTTTCGGCGTGGACGAGCGGCCATCGGCCACGCGTTTCACAAACAACTCGTACGTCGACTGCATCTGCTCTTCGACCTTTGCGCGTTCGGACGGCGAGAAGACGCGGAACGGCGAATAGATCTCCGCGAACTGGCCGTCGCTCACCGCGCCGGTGCCGACCCCCAGCTTGTCGAGAGCCCCCTGCACCACAAACTTGCCGGTCACGACGCCGATCGAGCCGGTCAACGTGCCCGGCTGCGCGACGATGGCGTGCGCGGGGACGGCCATGTAGTAGCCCCCCGACGCGGCGACGTCTCCCATCGACACGATGATGGGCTTCACCGCTTTGGTCAGCATCAACTCGCGCCAGATGACCTCCGAGGCAATCGCGGATCCGCCCGGGCTGTCGATCCGGATGACAATCGCGCGAATCGAGCTGTCGGCGCGCACCTTCCGCACCCACTCGACGAAGGTGTCCGACCCGAGCACGGCCCCCCCGGGGCCGTCAAAACTCGAGTCGCCGCTCGCGATGGTGCCAACCGCGTAGAGCAGGGCCACCTTGTCCCCACGTCCCGTCGACAGCGAGCGCACGTAGTCGTCGCCGTCAAACCGCCGGGTGCCCTGTACCGGCGGAGCATCATCGATCTGGTCGTCGTAGGCGAGGTCGTCAATCAGGCCGGCTGCTTTGGCGGCTTCCGGCAGGAACGGCCCATCGTCCAGCAGGCGCCGCACCTCGGCCTCGTCCCGGTTGCGGCCCTCGGCGATGGCCCGCACGAGCTGGTCGTACATGTCGCGGTTGAGCGAGCGGGACATCTCGCGATGCGCCGGTGTGAACCCGCGTTCGGTGAACGTGTTGGCGGCGGTCTTGTAGTCCCCCATGTGGAGCATGTCGGGGTACACGCCGATCTTGTCGAGCGCGCCGCGGAAGAACACTTCGTAGGTGGCCAGGCCTGACAGATCCAAGGTGCCGGCCGGCATCACGAGAATGCGCTCGGCGGCGGACGCGAGGAAATACTCGCCGGCCCCGCCAAATTCGAAATACACGACCAGGGACTTGCCGGCCGCCCGGAACCTGACGAGAGCGTCGCGCAATTCCTGGAGCTGGGCCCACATCGCCCCGGTCGTCTGTGGAATCACGACCATGCCCCGGATGCGCGGATCGGTGCGGGCCCGTTCGATCGTGCCGATGACCCCCCGCAGCGTCTGCTGCGTGGCGAGGGGCGCAAACAGGCTGATGGAGTCGACTTCGGGGAACGGCGCCTGAATCTTCAGAAACAAGGTCGCGTTGGACGGCACCGTCGCCGATGGCCGGCTCGGCGCGATCAGCAACGTCCCAATCAGCACCAGGGCCGCCGACGCCATCACGGCAAGGAAAATCAGGAACAGAACAAGGGCGACGCCCTTCTTGGAGCTCACGGTAATCAGTATAAGGGTTGGGTGGGGTTGGGTCAGGTTGGGTGGTTGGGCTATAATCGCGGCTTCCGGTCTTCGTGGCCGGACCTGCCTGCAAGACCCTCTTCGTGCGGAAGTGGCGGAATTGGCAGACGCGCTAGCCTCAGGAGCTAGTCCTAGCAATAGGGTGAAGGTTCGAGTCCTTTCTTCCGCACCATTCAAGAATTGGGCAATTGGGCAATGGGGCAATGGAATTGCCGCAATGCTTCAATTCCGCAATGCAATGGCCACAATTGGGTCCTGCCGCGTTGTGATGAGTGTTCGGGAATGAAATGCCCCAGTTGCGGGAGGACGGGAACGAACTTCCCGAGCTGGTAGGGGGCCATTCCTGACATTCTTGAGAATTGCATCGGGCTCTTGAGTAATTGCAGCAATTCCATTGCCTCACTGCCCCATTGCCCCATTCTCATCATGCGGCATGGGCCGTGCAATGCCGCGTCCCAATGGAACGCCACGCGAAGTTGGACGCGTTTGAGGCGCGGACACAACGGTTTGCCGTCAGCATCCTGACGCTGCTGGGCGGTCAGCCGTGGCCGCCAGCGATGGTTCGCGTCACCCAACAACTGGCCGCATCGGCGACGAGCGTGAGCGCGAATCACCGTGCGGTCCGACGGGCACGTTCAACCAAGGAATTCGCGTCGAAGCTTCAAGTCGTCAACGAAGAGATCGATGAAGCCGTGCACTGGCTGGAGATCCTCGTGGCGACAGGCACCTGTCGGGCGCCAACGGATCTTGACGCATTGCTCAACGAAGCCCGTCAGCTCAGGGCGATGTTCGCCAAGGCGAGGAAGACGACACGGGCGTTGCTCTGAGAATGGGGCAATGAGGCAATGGGGCAATGGGGCAATGGAATTCCCCTAATTCTTGAATGGGCGAATGGAATGACCACACTTACGGCCATTGCATTGCGGAATTACCTAATTGCGGAAATTCCATTGCCCCATTGCCCCATTGCCTCATTGCCTCATTGACAACGCGCCCGTGCCACCCTGTCGACGACATCCAAATACTGCGCCCGGGACACCGCTGTCGCATTCGCGCGGGTCTTGTGCGCGATGACCATGTCGAGTTCAGGCAGCACCGTGATGAACTGGCCGATGGCGCCGATGCCGGTGTAGGCGTCGCGATAGATACCGGTGTTGTGCGGGCCGTCCCAGATCCACCAGAGGTACCCATAGCCGAACGGGCCATCGCGGAGGGGCGCAGGGTTCATTGCTGACACCGGCGTGACCGGCGTGATCATTTCTTCAACCCACTCTTCTGACAGCAGACGCGTGCTGCCCCATCGACCGTTGCGGAGCATCAAGAGTCCAAGTCGCGCCATGTCACGAGTGGAAAGATAGAAGTGATACGCCGGGTGCTGCGATGCCTGGGGACGACGGGCCTTGCGCTGGGCATCGAGGCGATAGTCCTGGAACTGCAGCGGCTTCGCGAAATCCTCCTCGAACGCGACGTAGATGTCTTTGCCCGTCGCCTTCTCGAAGATGGTCCCGAGCGCGTTGAAGTCCCAGTTGTTGTAGAGGAAATAACTGCCCGGCTCCACGCTGCCGCGCGGCCCCGGCGGGTCGCCCGACGTGCTGCCGCACCCGGTGCACGCGGCATTGGCGGCCTCGTGATACACGCCCGACCGTGACGCCAGCAACTGGCGCACCGTCGCCGTCTTTTCCTTCGGCAGCAACCCCTGCACGTCATCGATTCCGAGATCGGCCATCGTGGCATCGAGTCGAATGGTGCCGTTGGCGATGTACTGCCCGAACATCATCGCCAGGATGCTCTTGCGGACCGACGCGAGGTACGTCACCTCATCCTGCGGGCCGTAGTCGAACAACACCTTGCCGCCAACAACGACGGTCACCGCCGTGGTGCCCAGTGTCTGCAGATGACTCGTCACCGCATCGAGCGGCGCCTGGCAATACCCTGCCGACTTCGGATCACCCACGCGTGCCCACTCAGCGCCAGGCACCACTGGCGCCTGTGCCGTCAGACGCGCAACCGCACCCGTCAGCACGATCACGAGCGCCATTCGCTTCATTGCGCCCATTCCATTACCCCATTGTCTCATTGCCGCGCCTACATGACGGCCTTGATCATGCCGCCATCCACCTGCAGCGACGCGCCGGTGATGTACCGCGCCGCATCCGAAAACAGAAACACCGCCGCATGCCCGTACTCGTCGGGCGCGCCGTACCGTCCGAGGGGAATCACCTTCGCGAATCCGGCTTTCACGTCGGCCGGTGTCTGCCCGGTGGCTGTCGCGCGAATCTGATCGAGTTCACGAATGCGATCGGTTTCGATGCGGCCCGGCAGCAGATGGTTGACGCGAATCCCGTCGCCGGCCAATTCATTCGCCATGGTCTTGGACAACGCCGAAACCGCCGACCGCACCACGTTGGACAAGGCGAGATTCGGTATCGGTTCCTTCACCGCGGCGGATGTGGACACCACAATCGCTCCCCCGCCACGAGCGCGCATTGACGGCACTGCCAGGCGGATCATCCGGACGGCGCTGAGGACGAGCAGCTCAAACGCGTCGTTCCAGGCCGCGTCATCAAACGACAACGACTGTCCCGCCGGGGGGCCACCCGCATTCACGAACAGCAGGTCGACACCGCCGTACGCCTTCCGGGTCGCCTCGAACCACGCCTGTATGGCGTCGGCCGATCGCACGTCAACCGCGGTCCCCAGTGTCGTCGCACCCGTCTCAGTTGCGATCCGTGCCGCCGCCGCGGCAATGCTGTCTGCGTTGCGCGCACCGAGCGACACCACGGCGCCTTCGGCCGCGAGCCCGCGCGCCACGGCGTACCCAAGGCCGCGACTCGCGCCGGCCACCATCGCCACTTTGCCCTTCAACCCGAGGTCCATGAGGCGCAGGGTACACTGAAACCCATGACTTCCCGCGCTCCCCTTGTGATCGGCGTCGCCGGCGGCTCAGGCTCCGGCAAAACGACCGTCGTACGCAACATCATTGAAGCCCTGGGCGACGGTCACGTCTCGGTGCTCGAGCACGATCGGTACTACCGCGACCATCCGGCGCTCCGGTTTGAGGACCGCGCCGCACTCAACTACGACCATCCGGATGCACTGGAGACAGATCTGCTCGTGCGGCACGTCAAGGAACTGCGCGCCGGACATGCGATCGAGATGCCGGTCTACGACTTCGCCCGCCACGCCCGCAAGGCCACCACGGAGCCCCTCGAGCCGCGCACGGCAATCATCGTGGAAGGCATTCTGATCTTCACGGATGCCGCGCTCCGCAAGCTCATGGACGTGAAGGTGTTCGTGGACACCGACAGTGACCTGCGGTTCATCCGCCGCCTGCAGCGCGACATCACCGAACGTGGACGCACCGTCGAGTCCGTGATCGACCAGTACCTCTCGACCGTCAAGCCGATGCACCTGGAGTTTGCCGAACCCAGCAAGCGCTACGCGGATGTCATCATCCCGTCGGGCGGTCACAACGTGGTGGCCATCGACATGTTGCTGACGCTGATTCGCAGCCTGGCCAAGTAGTTGGGCGGATGAAACAGAAAGGGCGCCGGCGGTGTACACCACCGGCGCCCTGTGTTTGGCCGCCTGCAACCCAGGCGGCCCTACATGCCTAGCTCACTTCCAGCACGCGGAAGGTCTGCATCGGGCCCACCGGCGTCACGGTGTCGCCGGTCTTCTTGCCAATCTGCGCGTGGTAGGTGCCGGGTGCCACGAGCTGGCCGCCGCCCACGCCGCCGCCACGACCACCCTGGAAGCCCGCAGGCGGACCACCCGCCGCGCCACCGGGGGCGCCGCCAGCGCGACCACCCGCGCCCGCACCCGCCGGCGCCGCCGGGGCATCGCCACGGAGGTTCCAGAGGACCCGGCGGAAGCCCGTCGACTTGTCGAGCGCCATCTCGCGCACCTTCTGGCCGCGCGCATCCGTCACAGTCAGCACGAGGTCCGTGCCCTCCGGGATTGCCTGCCCCACCGAGTAGGCAAAGTTCGCGCCGATCGGGGGATTCGGGCTGAGCACGTTACCGCCGAGCGTGCCGACACCAGCCGCGCCTGCGGGAGCCAGGCCACCAGGCGTGATGAGCCAGGGGTTCTTCACGGGATACAGCCGCGCTTCTTCGGTCAGAGACTGCGGCGTGAGCTCACGCAGCGGGCTGTAGTCGTCGAGGACGAAGAAGCTGCGTCCGAAGGTGCCGATGACCAGGTCGTTCTCGCGCTTCTGTACCTGCATGTCGCGCGCCTGGGCCGTCGGCCACCCGCCCTTGAGCTGCGTCCACTGGCGGCCACCGTCCACCGTGACAAACACGCCGAACTCCGTGCCCGCAAACAGCAGGTTCGCGTTCACGTGATCCTGAATCACCGACCACACGTTGTGTTTCGCCGGCAGGTTGCCGGTGATGTTGGTGAACGTCCGGCCGCGATCAGTGCTCTTGACCAGATACGGCTTGTAGTCGCCCGTCTGCCAGTTGTTGAGCGCCACAAACACCGTGTTCTGATCGAGGTGCGACGCAAACACGTCGCTCACGTAGGTCCACTTCGGCACGCCCGGGAAGTCTTCCACGCGGCGCCACGTCTTGCCGTCGTCTTCGCTGACCTGCAGCAGGCCGTCGTCTGTGCCGACATAAAGCAGGCCGGCCTTGAGCGGAGACTCATCCACCGACACGATGGTGCTGAGATCGGTGGTTGACTCGCGGAACGCGATGGAGTCGGGCGGCCACAACTTGCCCATGATCGGAATTTCACGGGGGTCCAGGTTGCGCGTGAGGTCCGGGCTGACCCGCGCCCAGCTGGCGCCGCGGTCCTCTGACTTGTAGAGGAAGTTGTTCCCCCAGTAGAGGCGCGTGTTGAGGTGCGGACTGATGACGTACGGCGCGTCCCAGTTCACCCGCTCGCCACCACCGCCCCCACGCCCACCACCGGCCGCCCCGGCCGCCTGCGCCGCGAGCGTGCCGCCTGCCGGCGGCCGGATGCTCTGGCCACGTCCGGTCCGACGGTCAAACCTCGTCAGTCCACCGGTCTGCGACGTCGCATAGATGTAGTGATGGTCGACCGGATCGGGCAGCGGCTGGAAGCCGTCGCCGCCGTTCACGATGTACCAGTCACTCGTGCGGATGCCCCACGAGTCCGTCGTGCCGGAGGGGCCACACAGCGAGAAGTTGTCCTGCGTGCCGCCGCACACCGAGTAGAACGGCGCTTCGTTGCCGATGCCGACGCGGTAGTACTGCGTGATGGGCAGGTTGGAGAAGAACCGCCACGTCTTCCCCTCGTCGTACGTCTCGTACACGCCGCCGTCGTTGCCGACGAGGATGTGCTGCGGATTGCTTGGATCAAACGTCACGTTGTGATGGTCCACGTGCACCGCGAGGGGGCCCTGACCCAGGTCGAACCCAATCTGCGAGAAGGTCTTGCCGGCGTCCTTCGTCCACTTCATGTAGGTGTCGATCACCCACACGGTGTCCTCCGTTCGCGGGTCCACATAAATTTCCGAGTAATAGGCCGGGCCGCCTCCGCGCTCGCGCGCTGTGCGTTCCCAGGTGGCCCCGTTGTCGTCGGACTTGTAGAAGCCCATTGAGTCGTTCGGCGTCGGCGGATTCATCGGCGGCAGTTCCGACGCGGGCTGCCCACCGCCCGCGCGCCCCCCACGACCAGCTCCCGGGGGGGTCTTCGCATCAATCAGCGCATACACGCGGCCCGGCTTCTTCGGGTCGGTCGCCAGCGCAATGCGCCCGACTTCTCCCGGGGGAAGACCGTTGGTGAGCTTGATCCAGTTGCGGCCGCCATCGGTCGACTTGAAGATGCCGCCATCCGGCCCGCCGCCAATCATCTGGCCGACGTGCCGGCGACGCTGGTAGGTGCCGGCGAAGATGGTGTTTGAGTTGCGCGGATCAAACGCCAGGTCGGTGAACCCGGTGTCTTCGTTCACATGGAGCACGCGGTTCCACGTGGCACCGCCGTCGGTCGTCTTGTAGACGCCGCGGTCCCCGCCCGCTGAGAAGAGGGGGCCCTGCGAGGCGACCCACACGATGTTCGAGTTGTTCGGATCCACGAGGATCTTGCCGATGTGCTCCGAGTTTGCGAGGCCCGATCGTGTCCACGTCTTGCCCGCGTCCGTGGACTTGTAGAGACCATCGCCGAAGTGCGCCGACCGCTGGCTCTTGTTCTCCCCCGTGCCCAGCCAGAGGATGTTCGAGTTCTTCGGATCGATCACGATGCAGCACATGTTGTGCGCGGGGTAGTTTTCGAAGATGGGCGTGAAGCTTATCCCGCGATTCTCGGTCTTCCACACACCGCCGAACGCGGCCGCGACGTACCAGATGTTGGGATTTTTGGGGTCGATGGCGATGTCCTGCACACGCCCCGTCACAATGTTCGTCGGCAGACTGCGCCACGTCATCGCATTCAACGTGTCCGTCGTCAGCCCCTGCGCAGGCGCCTGCCCGGCGGTATTGACCGTCGCGGCGATCAGCGCCACCGCGAGTACTAGTGAAAATCGTTTCATCATTGTCTCTGGATCTCCGTGTTACGTGCTCGACCGATTGGGCATCGGCATTCTACTACCGTGTGACAAACTTGGCGACCTGGCCGCGACCTCCGGCGGCCCAACCGCTGACGCCATCACGCGACAGGCTGAACGTGTGCAGGCCGCGCACCGGAAGCTCCACCGGAGTCCAGGTTGCGCCGTCGTCGTCACTGCGGTCGGCCCCTGAGGGCCCGACCGCAACCCACTGTCGGCCCGTCCCGCCAGGCAGCCAGGTGACCACCGATCGGAACCCGCCGAGTCCTTTCACGAGCGTCCAGGTGGCGCCGCCATCCGACGTGATGGCCGCGTTGTCCACCGCCTCCGCTTCCTTGCTGTAGTCACCACCGACCACCACGCCGTGTCGCGCGTCACGAAATGCGATTGAGTAGATACCGGAGGTCGGACCGGCGGCCAGCGGCGTCGGAGCGACCGCCCATGTCTTTCCGCCATCAGTCGTGCGGAGCACACGCGCGGACGCTGCCGCCCCGGTGCCGATCCAGGCGTGCTGGGTGCCGTACACCGCGACATTCGTGCCGCTGGCGGCAAATGCCCCTTCGTTGTCGAGGGCCGCCGGCAACACGGCCGGATCAATCCGGGTCCAGGTGCCACCACCATCGGCCGTCATGATCACACGATGCCGGCCGTTGGCGGAATCACTGAATGCGATGCCACGCTGCTCATCCCAGAACGCCATGGCATCAAAAAACGCGTCCTGATCCGGGCTGACGAATTGGGTCCCCCACGTCTGCCCGCCATCCGTGGTCTTGAAGATTTTCGACTGGTCGGCGTTGCCGATGCTGAGGGCGTAGGCCGTGCGGCGATCGATGGCGTCAATGTCGCGAATGTCCAGCGTGGCGGCGTCCGGTGGCGACACATTCACCCAGGTCGCTCCGCCATCAGTGGTGCGCAGCACGGTGCCCCGCGCCCCACTCACCCACGCCGTCCCGGCATCAACCGCACTGACGCCCCGGAACGTCACGGTCACGCCACTGGTTTGCGGCGTCCAGGTCTGCGCCGCGAGCGCAACAGCCCCCATGAGGACCATTGCGCACATTCCATTCACCCATTGCCCCATTCGCCCATTCCATTGCCTCATTGCCCCATTGCCTCATTGCCTCATTGCCCAATGTGTTTCTTCAGGAACGCATCCATCCGCTCGTAGATGTAGATCCAGCGGCTGTGCACGAGCGAGTCGTGCACGTCGTCTGGAAACACGATGAGCTCGTATTCGATGTTGCGCGCGCGCAGCATCTGCACGAGGCCGGTCGTCTGCGTGAACGCGACGTTGCGGTCGTCATCGCCATGCTGCAGGAGCACGGGCGACTTCCATCCGTCGATCGCCCCGATCACGGACGATTTGAATGACGTGCTCTCCGGATCAAGTGAGTTGCCCCAGAGGTGCACGCCGGCGAGGTCGATGCCGGCCGCAAACAGATCGGAGTTGCGCGCGAGCGCCTGCGCCGTCAACACGCCGCCGTACGACAGTCCCCAGATCGCCACACGTGCCGGATCGACATCGGGTCGGGAGTGCAGGTACCTGCCGGCCGCGAGCACGTCGAGATATTCGGCGTTGCCCTGACCGCCGGAATTCGGGGCCTGACGGAACGAGCGGCCGTAGCCCACGCCGCGGCGGTAGTTCACCGACAAGACGATGTAGCCCTTGTCGGCGAGCCACTGATTGATGCCGTAGAACATGTGGTAGACGTGCCGATAGTGGTAGCCGAGCAGCATCTGCCGCTGCGGTCCGCCGTGGACAAACACCATGGCCGGACGTTTGTCGCCCGGCTTCAGGTCCTTCGGCAGGAACAGCTGATTGTTGAACTTGACGCCGTCCGACGCTTCCAGCGTGACGTTGGTGGGTTCGACATGCGCGGACAATGGATACCGCGCGGGCAGCGTGGGGTACACGACCGTGGCGTTCCCGCCCGTCGCCGGCACGACGCCGACCGACTGCGGTACGCGGTAATCGGCATACAGCACGGCCACCTTGCCGGACGGCAGAGGCACCGGCTGCGTTTCGATTGCCGGCGTCTCGGTCACCTGCCTGGGAGTGCCTCCGCCGGTGGACACCGCAAAGATGTCGCGGCGATCGATATCCCCGTGGTTGGTGGTGTAGAACAGCGTCTTGCCGTCGACCGACAGGTTGATGGATGACGCGTCTTCGATGATGCCATTGGTGGTCGTCAGCATCACCGGCTCCTTCGTCGAGCCGTTGAGCGCCACGGAGAAGTACCGGTCGTATTCATCGTCGGGCATCTGGGTCGTGAAGATCACGTGATCGCCCGCCCACTGGATGGCGTTGATGGTGCGGAAGGTGGTGCCCGCGGGATCGTGCCGCCAGAATTCGCGTGCCTCCCCCGACTTCACGTCAGCTACCCAGAACGCGAGGGTGCCGCCGCCGCGGAACTCCGCGCGGAACAATCCGGGAATCGTCAGGCCGCCGATCTCGCGGCCCCCCTGGCCGCCCTGTCGCCCCGCCGCCGGCCCCGCCGGGTTGCCAATGCCTGCCGCGCCCTGTTGTTGCTGCTGCCCGAACGGCAGGCCCGGCCGGCGGATGTAGGCGATGCGCGTACCGTCGGGCGACCAGGTCGGGCTGGTGTCGCGGTCCACGTCCGGCGCGAGCCAGGTGATCCTGCGTGTCGCGAGTTCGTACACGCCGATGAAACTGTGATCGGTGCGATTGCTGACGAACGCAAACCGCGAACTGTCGGGCGACCAGCGCGGGTTGCTGTTCTCCCCGAAGACCGTGATGAAGGGCTCCTCACCCCGATCCCGCGGGGTCTTGCCGGCCGTGGCCACGACGGGGGCGTTGTAGATCTGACCGCCCTTTACGTACAGCGCATGCCGGCCATCCGGGGAAAGCACTGGCGCGCCCGTGTCAATTTCAGCCAGGCGGAAGGCGGAGCTGCCACCGGTCGTACGGACGGCCCAGATGGCCCGCTCGGTGCCATCGGAGTTGGACAGCGGATTGGCGACCCACCCGTCGCGGTTGCGCGCGTGGCCCCGCACAAACACCGCCACACTGCCGTCAGCCGAGACACTCAGGTCCGTCAGATCCACGCCATCGTCATTCATGAACGAGGTGATGCGCACCGGTTTGAAGTCGGGGCCGACCGCCGTGAACACGTTGCGTTTGCCTTCGTCGTAGCTGATCCAGGCAAGCCGATCCGTGGTCCGCGCGGATACAAGGCCGAACGGATACGCGGGGCTCACGTAATCAGCCGCCGTCGGTCGGGTCTGTGCCAGCGGCGTCGCCGGCCACACGGTCACGGCAAGGGCCAGCGCACTCACGCTGCCCGTCAGGAACCGCAGCACTGTCTGTGATGTCATGGGGGTCGTCCTCCGTGACGGGAGCCTAACACGTGGCAGTGTAGAATCAGCGCCGTGTTGCCCGATCGTCGCGACCATGCCTGGCTGGTCTTTGCGGTCTACGCGCTCCTGACCGCGGGCCTCGCGTACCCGCTGTCAGTCAATCCCCAGAGCCATGCGTTCCGGCACGACTCGGACGCGAAACTGATCCAGTGGATTCTGGGGTGGGACGTCCATGCGTTTCTGGCCCAGCCCCTCGCCATCTTCGACGCCAACATCTTCGCGCCGCTCCCCAACACCCTTGCGTACGCGGAACACCTGATCGGGAGCGCCCTGCTGGCGGCACCGGTGATCTGGCTGACCGACAACTACTTTCTGGCGACCAACCTGGTCGCACTGCTGTCGATTCCGCTGAGTGGCCTGGGCGCGTATCTTCTCGCGAGGCGCCTGGGTGCGAGTCCTCCCGCGGCGTTTCTCGCCGGCCTGATCTTCGCGTTTGCGCCACCGCGATTCTTCCGCCTCGCCCAGCTGCAGTTGACCACGATCCAGTGGATCCCGTTTTGCCTGGCGTGGGTGCATCAGTACCTGGATGGAGGCCGGCCGCGCCATCTTCGGCTGGCGTTGCTCATGTTCACGCTGCAGGCAATCTCGGGCGGCCACGGGGCGGTCTTTCTGGCCGTCAGCGTCGGGGGACTGCTCCTCTATCGCGTCGTCCTGGGGGAACCGCTCGCGCCGCTGCGGAGGCTGCGCGACGCCGGCGTCATCGGCATCCTCACCCTCGCACCCATCGTCCTGGTGTTCCTGCCGTATCTCGATGCGCAACGGAATGCCGGGCTCGTACGCAATCTCGACGGCTGGGGCACATCGACGGCCAGCTTTTTCGCCTCGCCCTCGCACGTCCACACCTGGATCGCCCGGTACTTCCCCGAGACCTGGCGTGTCGGCCCCGACGCCTATCTGTTTCCCGGCTACCTGCCCCTCCTGCTGCCACTGACCGGCCTGCTGGCCTGGCTCTGGACCCGTCGCGGCGACACAACGCACCGTCCGCTGCGGCAGAATAGCGCGCTGTTCTACGCCCTGCTGGCGATTGGGTGTTTCTGGCTGCTGCTGGGGCCGCCATTCGGCATCTGGCAGTGGGTCTATGACTGGCCGGTCCTGAACTTCATTCGAGTCCCGACCCGCTTCTCGCTCGTGATGATGCTGGCGCTGGCCGTCAGCGCGGCACTTGGATTCGAACGCCTGATCCGCCACCGGTCCGCGAGGGTCCGGACCGGTGCGGCCGTACTCGTCAGCGTGCTGCTGGTCGGCGAATTCGCGGCGACCCCGCTTGAGGTGTCGGACTCACGGCACGAGATACCCGCCATCGACCGCTGGCTCAACACGCAGCTCAAGCCGTTTGTGGTGGCCGAGGGGCCGATGCCCCGCGACCCTGACGACATCAGCGCACAGAATGCCCGCAACGCGCTGTACATGGTTCACTCAATGGCACACTGGCAGAAAACCGTTCATGGGTTCTCCGGCGTGTTGCCTGACGAGCACCACAACCTGTACCGCGCCATGGCCGCGTTTCCATCAGACGATGCGCTTGATCGGATGCGGAAACTCGGCGTCACGTACGTGATTTTTCACGCGGATATGAACAATTCAGAAGAACGGGGCTGGGTGGATGGTCTGTTCGCGCCGTTCGCCCACTCCCTGCTCCTCGTCCACGAAGAGGTCGACGGCCGCGCGTATCTCCTGAGCAGCGCCCGCTGAACTGTAGCGGGCCATTCACCGCCCTACGTGCCGGCGATCGCCGCAGCAACACGCGCGATCTGGGCATCGCTCAGTTCAGGGAACATCGGCAGCGACAGGATTGACGGCGCCAGCGCCTCGGCGACCGGGAACGCGCCTTCGGCATACCCAAGCTCCGCCATCGCCTTCTGGCGATGGACGGGAATCGGATAGTGGATGCCGTGCTGGCTCTTCGCCGCATCGAGCCGCTGCTGCAGGCCGGCGCGGTCGTTGGTGCGGACGACGTAGAGGTGGAACACATGTGTGCCCCAGGGCACCACGTGCGGCAACCCGACGGACAGATCGGCCAGCGCGCGGTTGTAGGCGGCTGCCGCGCGCTGCCGTGCGGCATTCCACGCATCAAGATGGCGCAGCTTCACGCGCAGTATCGCAGCCTGGATCGTGTCGAGCCGGCTGTTGCCGCCTTTCTCAAGGTGCTCGTACTTGACGCGCTGCCCATAGTTGCGCAGGAGCGTGACTTTGTCCGCCAGGTCGGCCCGACCGGTGGTCACGGCGCCCCCGTCGCCGTACGCGCCGAGGTTTTTGCCCGGGTAGAAGCTGAAGGCTGCGATGTCACCGAGCGATCCGCACCGGCGGCCCTTGTAGAACGCCCCGTGCGCCTGACACGCGTCTTCAATCACCGCCAACGAATGGGCGCGCGCAATCTCCAGGATGGGGTCCATGTCGGCCGGCTGCCCATAGAGGTGCACGGGCAGAATGGCTTTGGTGCGCGGCGTGATCGCGGCGGCAATTTTCGTCACGTCGATCAGGCCGTACTCGGGGTCACAATCCACGAGCACCGGCGTCGCCCCGGCTTCCATAATCGCGAGCGTGGTCGCAATGAACGTGTGCGCGGTGGTGATGACCTCATCGCCGCGTCCGATCCCACACGCCTGCAAGGCCAGCCGCAGCGCGTCAGTGCCCGACGCCACGCCGAGGCAATGGGACGTGCCGCAGTAGGCTGCGAACTCCTGTTCGAACAGCCGCACGTCCTGGCCAAGGATGAAATCCCCCCGCGACAACACGGCCGCCATCGCGGCATCAATGTCGGACTGAATCGAACGGTACTGGGTGGCGAGGTCAACAAACGGAATCGTCTCTACAGCAGTCATGTCAATTCCTCAGACGGAGGCCGAGCAACACCAGCGGCCGGAGAATGCTCCACCAGCCGACGATGGGCGCCATCTTCGTGTAGCCGAGTTCATGCGGCGGATAGATCTTTGTCACGGGCACTTCGACGACCCGGTAACCAAGGGTCACCGCCTTGAAGAACAGGTAGGGTTCGAGTTCGTAGGCATCGAGCCACGCCTGCTCCAGATTCAGGCGGGGATCGTCACACAACGCGACACGAAAAGCCCGAAACCCGTTGGTGCTGTCGGTGATCCGCCGTCGCGTCACCAGCGTGAACAACCACGGGTGCACGAGTTGCGTCGCCACCCGTCGATAAAGCGGCATGTTGCCGTAATCGCCGCCCGGCAGGTACCGCGAGCCCTGCACAAAATCCGCCCCCTGGTCGACAATCGGCGCCAGCAGGCGCGGAATCTCCTGGGGCCGGTCCTTGTCGTTGCCGGCCATGATTACCACCACGTCGTATTTGTGGGCGCGGGCAAAGTCGATGACCCGGCGAATGGCAGCCCCAACGCCGCTTCTCGGCGACTGCCGCAGCACCCGCACACCGAGGGCCTCGACTGCTTCCGCCGTCCCGTCCGTCGACCCGTCGTCGCACACCATGAAGTCGGTGACACCCGGAATGTCCGCTTCTCGCGCGCGGGCAATCACACGCACGAGCTTGGCCTTCTCATTAAAGGCAATCGGGCAGGCCAGGACGCGAAGAGCCATCAGACGACGCGCGTGACCGTGCCGCGCCGCATCACGTACCGGACGCGACAGGACGCGCAACGAGCCTTGTCGGCCGTGAACGTCAGCGACTCGCCACACTCGCAGACGTAGCCCGCCAGACGACCAGGCACACCGAGCCATAACGCGTGGGCGGGAACATCCTCGGTGACGACCGTGCCCGCACCGACCATCGCAAATCGGCCGATGCGTACGCCGCACACCACCGTGGCGTTCGCGCCGAGGCTGGCCCCCTGCCCCACGCGCGTCTTCACCAGCCAGTCTTTGGACGCATACCGTGTCTTTGCGCTGCGTGCTCTCGGCGAGCGCGGCCGCAGGTCGTTGGTGAAGACCACACACGGCCCGAGAAACGCCTGGTCCTCAATCGTCACGCCTTCCCAGATCGTGACGCCGTTCTTGATGGTGACGCCATGGCCTACTCTGGCGCCCGCTTCGATGAACGCGTGGTCGCCGACGTTGCAGTCGCGGCCAATCGATGCGCCCTTCATCACGTGCGCGAAGGCCCACACACGCGTACCCGGTCCGATCCGGCGCGTTTCGACCAGCGCCTGCGGATGTACGAACACGCCGGTCACCTGGACGCCTGCGCAATCTCGACGGGCGCGCCGCCCTGCGCGATCGACTGTGCAATGGCTTCAAGCACCCGCACGACCGACACGGAGAAGGCGCCGCCGCTCCTGCCGAGTTGTCCGGCCTTCACGGCGTCGAGGAAGTACTGGTTCTGGACCTTCAGGGGTTCCTGCGGCGGCACACGCGGAATCGTCAGGTCGCCCTCACGCGCGAGCAGGTGGAAATGTCCGAAGTCGTCGTAGTACTGCTCCCGCACCACACTCTTGTCGTAAATGCTGATGGGGCCCGCCGGCGCGAGTTCGTCCCAGACCACCATCTTCGTGTCGCCCACCACCACGATTTCGCGCAACTTCTTGGGATCGAGCCAGCTCACCTGAATCGCGCCCACCACGCCGTTCGGGTACGTCAACGTGATGAATGCCACGTCCTCAATGCCAGGGCTAAGAAACGAGGCGCCGACGGCCGAGGCCGTCACCGGCTCGGCGTCGAGCAGAAAGTTGAAGATCGAGATGTCGTGGGAGGCCAGGTCATACACGCTGTTGACGTCCTGACGGATCGGTCCCAGATTTGTGCGAAGCGCACGAAGGTAGTGGATCCGGCCGGCCTGTCCGGACACCATCAGTTCCCGCAGCTTCAGGATGCCGGGATTAAACAGAAACACATGCCCGGTCATCAGGGTCAGGCCGCGTGATGCCGCCAGGTCCGTCAGCGCGACGGCCTCTGCGGCGCCGACCGTCAGCGGCTTCTCACAGAGCACATGTTTGCCGGCCTCCAGGGCGGCACGGGTGACTTCCTCGTGTTTCCGCGTCGGCACGCAGACCACCACCACGTCCACATCCGGGCGCGAGACCAGCGCCGTGTAGTCATCCACGACCGCCAGGCCTGGAAATTGACCGGCCACCACGGCCCGGCGCTTCGCGTCCGGGTCCGCAGCACACGTCACGACCGACCCCGGCAACTGCGAAAACACCCGGATGTGATTGGGGCCCCAATGTCCACACCCGACAACCCCGACGCGCACCCGACTCGATTCCACGCCAGAGAATTGTACGGGAAGTGGGGCACAATCACGCCATGCGACCCGCCTTCCGCACCGTTCTGGGTGTCTCCCTTGCGGGGACCCTGCTCGTCGTCACGCTCGCCGGCGTCACCACCCAGCCGGCCTCGCCGGGCGTTGCTCCGGCCTTGTTCTCCGAACTGCGATGGCGTCCCATCGGCCCCCTGCGCGCCAGCCGCACCAAAGCCGCCGCCGGTGTGCCGTCGCAGCCCTTCACGTTCTACGTCGGCGTCGTCAACGGCGGCGTGTGGAAGACCGACGACGCCGGTCGCACGTGGAATCCGATCTTCGACGACCAACCGACCGGGTCGATTGGCGCAATCGCCGTCGCCGAATCGGATCCCGACATCGTGTACGTGGGCAGCGGCGAGGGTATGCCTCGCCCGGACCTCTCCACCGGCGACGGCCTGTACAAGTCCACCGATGCGGGCCGCACGTGGACCCATCTCGGCCTGCGGGACGCCCAGCAGATTCCGCAGATCGTGGTCGACCCGACCAATCCCAATCGGCTGTTCGTCGCCGTGCTGGGACACCCGTACGGGCCAAACACCGAGCGTGGCATTTTCCGTTCGCTCAACGGGGGGCAGACCTTCGAGAAGGTGCTCTACAAGGATGACAACACCGGCGGCATCGACCTCGCGCTCGATCCGGTGGACCCCAACACCATCTATGCGGTGCTCTGGGAACAGCGACAGGGCCCGTGGGAAAACGCGGTGTGGACCGGCCCCGGCAGCGGTCTCTTCAAATCCACGGACGGCGGCACCACCTGGCGGCCGCTGACCAACGGCCTGCCGACGTTCGAGGAGGGCCTCGGCCGCATCGGCATCACCGTCGCCCCGAGCAACAGGCGGCGGCTTTACGCCGCAGTGGATGCCGGCCGCAACGGCGGCATCTTCCGGTCCGACGACGGCGGCGAGACATGGCGGCGGACCAACACGGATTCGCGCGTCGTCGCCCGTCCCGCCGATGCGGCTGACATCCGCGTACACCCGACGGACCCGGACACGGTCTACGTGCCGACCATCGTCGCCTGGAAATCCACCGACGGCGGGGCGACGTTCACCGGGTGGCGTGGCGCGCCCGGCGGTGACGACTATCAGCGCATGTGGATTCACCCGACGCAGCCGGACATCATCCTTATGACGGCCGATCAGGGCGCGATCGTCACGCTGAACGGCGGACGCACATGGAGTTCCTGGTACAACCAGCCGACCGCGCAGTTCTACCACGTGAGCACGGACAACGCGTTCCCCTATCGCGTGTGCGGGGGCCAGCAGGAGTCGGGATCGGCGTGTGTGCAGAGTCGCGGCGACGAGGGACAGATCACGTTCCGGGAGTGGAGCCCGGTCGGCGTTGAAGAGTACGGATACGTCGCGCCTGATCCGCTCGATCCAGATGTCGTCTACGGCGGCAAGGTGTCGCGATATGACCGCCGCACGCGACAGACCCAGAATGTATCGCCGCCCCGGGACCCAGGCTATCGCACGGTGAGGACACAACCGATCCTGTTCTCGCCGCTCGACCCGCGGACGCTGTATTTCGCGTCCAACACACTCTGGAAAACGACCACCGGCGGCAGACAGTGGACACAGATCAGTCCTGACCTCACCCGCCACACCTGGGAGGTGCCGGCCAGTGTCGGCGTCTACCGTTCACGGCCAAACGCCCAGCCGACGCAGCGTGGCGTGATCTATACGATCGGTCCCTCCTACGTGGACCGCGACACCATTTGGGTCGGCACCGACGATGGTCTGGTGCATGTCACCAGGAATGGCGGCAGCACCTGGACCGACGTGACGCCGCCGGACCTGCAGCCGTGGCAGAAGATCTCGCTGGTCGAGGCGTCACACTTTGACGCCAATGCGGCGTACATCGCGGTGAACACCCTGCGGCTCGACGACCTGCGCCCGCACATCTATCGCACCCGCGACGGCGGCAAGTCCTGGCGGCGTATCGTCTCCGGCCTGCCTGACGGGGCAACGATCAACGCGGTGCGTGAGGATCCCATTCGGCGGGGTCTCCTGTTTGCCGCGAGCGAACTCAACGTGTCGGTGTCGTTTGACGACGGGGATCAGTGGCAGTCGTTGCGATTGAACATGCCCGCCACGTCGATTCGTGACCTCGTGATCAAGGATGCCGACCTCGTGGTCGGCACCCATGGCCGTGGTTTCTGGATTCTCGACGACATGTCGCCGTTGCGGCAGATCACGCCCTCAGTCACCGCATCGGCGGCGTACCTCTTCCGGCCGCCGGTCGCATGGCGATTCCGGTGGAACAAGAACACCGATACGCCGCTTCCACCCGATGAACCCGCCATGCCGAATCCTCCGGACGGGGTGACCATCAGTTACTTCCTCGGTCCCGATGTGCAGGGGCCGGTCACGCTGGAGATCGTGGAAGTCGATGGCCCCGTCATTCGTCGCTACTCCAGCGACGACCCCGAGCCTCCTCCAGTGATCGCGCCGAACCTGCCGGACTACTGGATCCGGCCGACCCAACGACTTGCGGCGACGCCCGGCTTGCATCGTTTTGTGTGGGATGTGCGATACACGCCGCCGGCCGTGACCAGTTTCAGTTACGCCATCGCGGCGATCCGGGGGAACACGCCTCAGAGTCCGCAGGGCATCTGGGTGCTGCCCGGCACGTATCAGGTTCGTCTGACTGTCGGTGGTCAGGTGTATCGACAGGCGGTGACCGTGCGGATGGATCCGCGGGTGCAGACGCCTGCTGTTGATCTGACGCTGCAGTTCAAGTTGTCCCGCACCGTGCACGACCTGATCGGCCAGCTCGCCGCCATGCGCACCGGCGCATCACCCGAGCGCCTCGCGCAGATTCAGCAGGCCTATGCCCCGCTGCCCGCGCTCTTGAGTGCGCTGCAGAGCGCTGACGCACGTCCGACCATGGATCAAGAAGCCGCGGTTGCGGACGCTGTGGAGCGCGTCACCTCAATGAGGCAATGAGGCAATGGGGCAATGGGGCAATGGAATTGCCGCAATTGGCTAGTGGGTCAATGCAATTCCCGAAATGGATGCGGAATGATTGCGGCCATTGCATTGGCTCATTCACCCATTTCGAGAATTCCATTGCCTCATTGCCTCATTGCCCCATTGCCTCATTGATCAACCGAACTGAATGCCCTGCGCGAGCGGCAGCTTCTCGGACCAGTTGACCGTGTTGGTCTGGCGGCGCATGTAGGCCTTCCAGGCGTCTGACCCGGATTCGCGGCCGCCGCCGGTTTCCTTTTCACCACCGAAGGCGCCACCAATCTCGGCGCCCGACGTGCCGATGTTGACGTTGGCGATACCGCAGTCAGACCCGCGCGCGGAGAGGAATTCTTCGGCGCGGCGCATGCTCTCGGTGAAGATCGCGCTCGACAGCCCCTGCGGCACGTCGTTGTGCATCGCCAGCGCCTGGTCGAAGGTGTCGTACTCCATCACATACAGAATCGGCGCGAACGTCTCGTGTTTGACGATGGCGGACTGTGCGGGCATGCGAATGATGGTCGGCTCCACGAAGAACGGACCGATGTCCGGCCGACGTTTGCCGCCACACACCACGTCGCCGCCCTGCGCTTTGGCCTGCTCGATGGCTTCGAACATGTCGTCCACCGCGTGCATGTTGACCAGCGGTCCCATCAGCGTTTTCGAGTCGAGCGCGTCGCCGATCGGCACCTGCTGATACGCGGTCGCCAGACGCGCGACCACGTCCGCCGCGATCGATCGCTGCACGATCAACCGGCGCGTCGTGGTGCACCGCTGCCCCGCTGTCCCGACTGCGCCGAACACGATCGCCCGGATCGCGAGATCCAGCCGCGCATCCTCACACACGATGATGGCGTTGTTCCCACCGAGTTCCAGAATCGACTTGCCGAACCGGCCCGCCACCACCTCACTGACGTGGCGGCCGACGGCTGTGGATCCCGTGAACGAAATCAGCGGCACACGCGGGTCGCGAATCAGCCGCTCACCGACCAGGCTGCCCTTGCCGACCACCAGCGAGAAGATGCCGGTCACCCCGTGATCGGCCATCACCCGGTTGCAGATGTGCTGCACGGCGACACCACACAGCGGGGCCGGCTCGGCCGGCTTCCAGATCGTGGGATCCCCACAGACGGCCGCCAGCGCGGAGTTCCACGCCCACACGGCGACGGGAAAGTTGAACGCCGAGATCACCCCCACGGGGCCGAGCGGGTGCCACTGCTCCATCATCCGGTGCCCCGGACGCTCCGACGCCATCGTCAGGCCATACAACTGCCGCGACAGGCCGACCGCGAAGTCACAGATGTCGATCATCTCCTGCACTTCGCCGTGGCCCTCGGCGCGAATTTTCCCCATCTCGAGGCTGACGAGATCCCCCAGCGGTTCCTTCATCTCGCGGAGAGCGTTGCCCAAATCACGCACGAGATCGCCGCGCTTGGGGGCCGGCACCTCGCGCCACCGGGTAAACGCCTCGGCCGACGCCGCCACCACCTGGTCACAGGTCGCTTCGGTCGCCAGCATCACACTCGCAATGGGCTCGCCGGTGGACGAATTGATCGATACGATCCGTCCGGCCTCATCGTCCCGCATCCAGCCATCAGGCCCGATACACGCCCCCGCATTGACCTCGTCGATTCCGAGCTTCTTCAGCAACGCCTTGGTGTCAGCCACATCTGTCTCCCTGAGCCCAAAACCCAACCACTAACGATAACCCGAGCAGTTGGGCGGATGAGCAGGTGGGCGGATGGGCGGATGGGCGGATGGGCGAGAATGGGCGGGTGGCAATCCGGGCGCTGATGGTCGTGGG
Source organism: Vicinamibacterales bacterium (assembly GCA_030827135.1). GTDB lineage: Bacteria > Acidobacteriota > Vicinamibacteria > Vicinamibacterales > SCN-69-37 > SYFT01. The sequence continues at coordinate 40,324 of JAURFE010000006.1, read as the reverse complement.
TGTGTTGCTGGTGCCGGGGGTGGCGTCGGCCCAGTGGTATGCGGGCCTGTATATGGGGGGCCATACAACGCGGCCGGCGGACGTCCGGGTCCAGGGGGACGGGTATGACCTCACCTTTCCCACGGTCGACTTTCGGGCAGAGTCGCTGACCTCGCCGCAATACTACGGCTGGCGCCTGCCCATCTCGCAGCCGGATTCGACGTCCGGCTGAAAGGACGCCTGTCCCTCATCACCGAATACAAACTCACCTACGCGCGCCCCACCATCTCGACGGCCCACAACGGCACCGGACAGACGACGACGTTGTCGCACCACGTGGCGCTCGGCTTCGCGTTCGGCCTCACGCGCTGATATCCTCCGCGGGTGCTGCACCTCACCTGGACCTGCGCCATCGTCATCTCCGCCACCGCAGCGCTACCGCACCCAACCCCACCCAACCTCACGCAATCTCACCCACCCCTCCACGAACCCAACCCCCTGACACACATCGTGCAGAACCTGGGCACGGACCTGAGGGGACTGGCGAGCCTGCAGACCGTCACGATTCTGGGCATTGGCGGGTCTGCCGCCATCGTGACCAGCCGGCATGACGATGACGTGGATGAATGGACGCTCGCCCGTCCGGCCGAGTCGTGGACGAAGATCGGAAAAGTGGGCGGGGACGGCTGGACGCAGGGCGCGATTGCGATCGGCACGTGGGCCGTGGGCTCGCTGACCGACCATCGGCTGACCACTCATGTCGGCAGCGATCTGATTCGGGCGCAGGCGCTCAACGGCGTCACCACGTGGGTGCTGAAACTCGGGGTGAACCGCGCGCGACCGTCGGGTGGTGACCACGCGTTTCCGTCCGGCCACACGTCGGCCACGTTCGCCACAGCGGGTGTGCTCCATCGGCATTTTGGGTGGAAGGCGGGCCTGCCCGCGTATGCGGCCGCCGGCTTCGTGGGCGTGACCCGTGTACGCGACCGCGCACACTGGGTCAGTGACACCGTCTTCGGCGCCGCGATCGGCATTGCAGCCGCCTGGACCGTCACGCACGGGCACGAGACGCCGTCGTGGTCGATCACGCCCGTTGCCACACCCGGCGGCGGCGCCATCGTCGTCCGCTGGTAGCGGCTAGGCCGGCACCGCCAGCGCCCTGCCGCAGGTCTCACACGTGCCCGCGGTACCTTCACAGAGCACACCGTCGCCCTGCGAGCAGGCACAGAGTCCCGTGCCCGACCAGATCAGCGGTGACGCAGCCGTCTCCGCCGCCACGGACACCCGGGCGCGGATTTCCGCCGCAACCTGATCCGGCGACGGCACGATGCCGCCGGCCGTGCCGGTAGAGGTCGACGATCTGCTGCGGCTCCGAACCACTCTGAAGGTCACCGGCGCGCTCGGCATCCTCGATCAGCACACGCAGCTGGCCCTCGACGCGATCCACCAACTCGGCGGCTGCCGAGTACGTCACGCGATCGTCGGGAATGGGCGTCTCGCGCAGCCACTGCTGATTGGCGAACACGAACAGGTCATCCTGCGGCCGCGGCAGTTGGGGCGCCGAACCGGCGAGCGTGACGCCCGTCAGCGTCGCGCGAATCGCCGCCCATCTGCCCATCCGCTCACCCCGTAGACCCGAAGCCCCCGCGTGAGGCCGCCGTGGCGCCGGTGCCGTCTTCGATGTCCACACGCGCGTATGGCATCACGACGCCCTGGGCGATGCGGTCGCCTTTGATGACCGACACCGGTGATGGCGTCACGTTCATCACCTGAATCTTCAGTTCGTCGGTCGGACCGCAGTAGTCACTGTCGAGCACGCCGACGCCGTTGGCGACAATGAGACCCTTTTTCAGCGGCGTGCTGCTGCGCGCAAAGATGCCGAGGAAGTGCCCTGCGGGCACTTCCACGACAAGTCCGGTTGGAATGAGGACGATCGCGCCAGGCGCGATCGTCATGTCGGCGTTGGACGCCAGGTCGAACCCCGCCGCACCGGCCGTCTGGTAGGACGGCAGCGGCACGGCGGGATCAAGGCGGTGAATCCGCACGTGTTATTTGCCGCTCGCAGGTGGCGGCGTCGGGCGCTTGAACAGGCCCAACACGTCACGGGTGCCGCGCTCGAGGAACGGCACGCCCTTGTCCATCCACTCGGGCTTCGGCTTGCCGAGCAGATAGTGGTCGAAGAACTCGTCCTGATGGACGGTCCAGTGTTTCATGTTGTCGCGGTTCCGCAGGCCGTGCAGCTCGCCGTTGTAGTTGAAGAAGTACGCTTCCTTCCCCAACCGGCGGAGCGCGGTGAAGAACTCGATGCCTTGGTACCACGGCACCGCATCGTCGGCGTCGTTGTGAATCGTCAGATACGGCGTCTGTACCTTCTCGACCCAGAAGATCGGCGAATTCTCGATGAACTCCAGCGTCTTGTCCCAGGGCGGAGCGCCAATGCGGCTCTGCGTCTTTTCGTACTGGAACTGCCGCACCATGCCGGTGCCCCAGCGAATGCCGCCGTAGGCGCTGATCATGTTCGACACCGACGCGCCGGCCTGCACCGCCGCGAACATGTTCGTGCGCGTGATGAGGTGCGTGATCTGGTAGCCGCCCCACGAGTGCCCCTGGATGCCGACGCGCTTCGGATCGATGTACCCCTGCGCGACCACCGTGTTCACCGCGGGAATCACGCACTTCTCGGCGTCTTCACCCGGGAAACCGGTGTTGTAGATGATGTCCGGCTGGAGGACAATGTAGCCGTTGCTCACGTAGCGCGCGATGTTCACGCTCGTGCCGACGTTGGGCGTCCCGTACGAATGCAGGCCATCGGTCAGGCCTTCGTAGATGTAGACCATCAGCGGATACTTCTTCGACGGATCGAAGTTCTCCGGCTTGGTGAGGATGGCGCGCAGCTTGATGCCATCCGCATTGATGTACTCGATCAACTCCGACTTGCCCCACACGTACTCGGCCTGCTGCGGATTGGCATCCGACACCTTCTGCATGTTGCCGAAGTTGCCGTCACTCACCCAGAGATTCGCGAACTCCTCGAAACGCGTCAGCGTAAACACCAACCGATCGGCGTTTTTTGCCTTCGTCACCGCGCCGAATCGTTTGTCGAGCATCACAACCTGCTGTGGCGCGCCGGCCGGTGCCGTCAACCGGAAGAACCCGGTGGCTTTCGTGCGATCGTTGGTCGCGGTCAGCAGTACCTGCCCCGTCGTCGGGATCGTGCGCTGTTCGGGGTCAAGCGACAGATAGCGGAACACGATTTCCTGTTTGCGGCCTTCCCCACCGGTGACGTTACGCGCGTTGGTGCCGTCGGGACGCATTTCCCAGATGTCGTACCGGTCATAGACCCACAACGTACGATCGCCGTCCGTCCAGCCGCCGAAGCCGTACGAACCGGGCTGACTCGGGGAGTCGTGTTCTTCGTTGAAGAACTTCACCGGCAGCCGCTCGGTCAGGTTCACGCGGAGGCCATCGGACACACGCTGCGAGAACCAGTGGCCCACTGTGTCGTCGAAGAACGTCACGTACTGTCCACCGGGCGACAGGGTGGCGCCCCCGCCCACTTTCTCAAGCAGCCGCCGACGCTGGCCGTTCCGCACATCCACGAGGAAGACATCGTTGTATGTGCGATCCCACGAGATCTCCTGCTCGTAGGGCAACGACGACGTGCCGATAGCCCAGGGGGACGTGCTGGCCACGTTCACACTCACCGTCGGAAGATCCGGCGTGGCCAACTGCACAAACCGCTTGTCGCCGATGTGCATCACCGCGCTGTAGCTGCGGTTGCGCGCCTGGGTGGCGCGCACGCGCTGCATCGGCTGCAACTGCATGTCCTTGTAATGCCAGAGGTCCACGTTGATGGGACGCGGCGGCGCATTCGCGCCTGTCGCGGCGGGTGGCGGGGGCGGCGGCGCCGTGTTCACCAGCAGCATCCGGCCGTCATTCGAGAATCGTGGCGCGGTGTCGTGGACGACCATGCCGGCCGGCATCCCGCGCGTCGCTCCGGAAATGAACTCGGTCGCCGCAGTCTCGCCGGCCTTCCAGTAGTAGACGCGGAACGGCGACACGGGCTTGTCGTATTCGGCCTGATCGCTGAGGAAGGCCAGCTGCGTGCCCGCCTCGTCGAACGCGAGGCTCTTGTAGCGGCCTTTGCCGGCGTGCAGCGTGCGCACAGTGCCGTCACTCATCTGGCGGACAAACGCGCCGTCCTTCGCTGCATCAGGCGACGACACGGTGTAGGCCAGCCACGAGCCGCCCTTGTTCCACGCAAACTCGGTGACCTCGGCAATCGTGATGTCCGTGCCCGTCGCGAGGTTGCGGATGATCAGATCGGAGCCGGGGTCCTTGCGCTTCTCAGGCGGCGTGGCGGGGGCACCGCCCGCGCGGCCAGCCGCCGCCGGGGGCGTCTGTTCAGCGGCCGCAGCTGCGGCCGGGGGCGTCGCGGCCGCGGCCTGCCCTGCGGCAGGGGCCCCGCCCGCGCGACCACCGCCGCCGCGACCACCGCGGCCACCGGCCGCCGGCGCACGCCCCTTGTGCAGGGCGACCCACGTGGACGACTCGGGCGCGAGTCGGATCGTGGCAATCTGATCAACCGTTGTCACCTGCCCACTCGGCAAGGCCATGATGCCCGCGACGTTGCGGTTGGCGGCAGCCGCGCCCCCAGCCGCCTCGCCTTCGCCGCCCGCGGCCGCAGGCGCGCCGGCGGCCGGCGTTTCTTCGTCGGTCGTCTTCGGCGGCACGATGGTGAAGACCACGAACTTGCTGTCGGGCGTGAACACCGGCGCCGATCCGCGCGGATGGCGGAACTCCTGACCCGACGCCAGATTGCGCACGATCAGTTCGCCGTCGACCGCCTGCGACGTCACCGCATACGCGAGCCACTGGCCGTCCTCCGACAACCGCGTGCCGGCAATCGACCGCCAGTAGTCGACCGCGTCGTAGCCCAGGGGACGTTTCACCGGCGCCTGCGCGCCGACGCTCACAGGCGTCCACGCCCACACCGCCACAACCGCCATCACCGTGACGACGCGGGCCATTTGCCGAATCAACCGCTTGCTCATAGATGCTCCTTGCAATACATAGAGGGGAAAGTCGCGGCTATTATCCATGAAGTCACATTCAAATGGGGCAATGAGGCAATGAGGCAATGGGGCAATGGAATGGCTGCATTCGGCAATGAGGCAATGCAATTCCCGCAATTCCGCCAATTCCATTGGCCCATTGCCTCATTGCCCCATTCCATTGCCCCATTGCCTCATTGCCCCATTGCCTCATTTACTGAAAGGCTCGTCCTGTGAAAACCGTCGTAGCTTCCGCCATGGGCGTGCTCCTTGTTGCTGCTGTGGTCGCCCAGGACCGTCCGCGGGCGAGGGATCTGGGCATTGCGCCGGGCGCGGGAACGCCCGGAGCGCTCAACGCGATCACGGATGTGCCGGACGTGCGGGTGGGCCAGACCACGCTGATCGATGGCGACCGCGTGCGCACGGGTGTCACGACCGTGCTGCCTCACGGCGGGAACCTGTTCCGCGACAAGGTGCCCGGCGCCGTGTTCATCGGGAATGCCTTCGGCAAACTCGCGGGCTCAACCCAGGTGCGCGAGCTGGGCACCATCGAGAGCCCCATTGTGCTGACCAACACACTGGCCGTGGGCACGGCTGTTGAGGCCGTGGTGCGCTGGACGCTGGCGCAGGAGGGCAACGAGAACGTGCGCTCGGTGAATGCGCTCGTGGGCGAGACCAATGACGGCGGCCTGAACGACATTCGCAGCCTGCCTGTGACCAGGGAACATGTGATCGCCTCAATCACGAGTGCGGCATCCGGCCCGGTCGCTGAGGGCGCGGTGGGCGCGGGGACGGGCACGATCGCGTTTGGATGGAAAGGCGGGATCGGCACGGCGTCACGCGTGGTGCAGCAGGGCGCCCAGGGCCCGTCGTGGACGGTCGGGGTGTTGGTGCAGTCGAATTTCGGGGGACGGTTGACGATCGACGGCCGCCAGATCTGGCGGACACTGACGCCGGGTCGCGCTGGTGGCGCGTCGACGACGTGGGCGCAGGACGCCGACGGCTCCTGCATGATCATTGTGGCGACGGATGCGCCGCTGGACGCGCGTGATCTCGAGCGGCTCGCCGCGCGCGCCGTCTTCGCGATGGCGCGCACCGGGTCCACGTTCTCGAATGGATCCGGCGACTACGCCATCGCGTTTTCCACAGCCACAGTCAACCGCGTCAACGCCGCGAACGGCCCGCAGGCGCGGTCCTTCCTGCCGACCGACGCGGTCTCAGGCCTCTTTGAAGCGGCCATGGACGCGACCGAAGAAGCGATCTACAACTCGTTGCTCAAGGCAACCGACACCACCGCCAATGGACGAACGGTGAGAGCGCTTCCGTTGGAAGCGCTCAAATTATTGAGGATTGAGGACTGAGGATTGAGGGATTGAGGCGTCCTTCAATCCTCAATCCCCAATCCTCAATCTCGCGGACGTCAGCGAATTTCCACCGTCCGCGAGTCTGTGCCGCCGCGCGTCGATCCGATCGACACGGTCACGGGCCCCGCGCCGCGGATGGTCCATGAGAGCGTCCGCGTTTCACCCGGCTTCAGCCACCCGATGCCTTCTGCTGTGCGACGACGGGCGTTGGGATCGGGAGCCGCACCCCCACGGCCCCCGAAGCCGCCGGCGCGGCCCGCGCCGCCACCGCCGGCGGTCTGGCCGGCGCGGGTGACCGTCTGCGACGCGGCGAAGTCGATCGCCACGCTGTCTTCGCGCACGATCTTGACGCGCTTCGCCATTTCAAGCGCGGTGGGTAAGGCCCCTTCGTTGGTGACCACGACCGTGAGTTCGGTCGCTCCATCGGCGCCCGACTTGGTATTGACTGAGACGATCTTCACCTGGGCCATCTGTTCGGCCAGGTAGATGTTGAAGAGGGCTTCGTTGCGCGCCCACTTTTCGAGCATCTCGGGCGGCGGGTTCTGCGACCAGAACTTCGGATTCCATCCGCCGACCTCGACCGCACCCATCGTCGGATGCGTGGTCTTCGTCCAGGGCTGGAAGTCGTTCTTGCCGGGGCGGTTTTTGTCGAGCCACTGCAGGCGCTCGAGGTCGTCGGACTGGCCATTGCCATCCGCGTCGGCCTCGGGCAGACGGCCGCCGTCCCAGATCTCATTGCCGTACCAGATGGCGCCGTAATAGAGGTAGCCGAAGTCCGGCCCGTGCCCGAACAGCGGCGACCCCGGTGCGTCCGGACTCGGGGCCGCGCCGCCGCGGCCCCGGTTGGAATAGTTCCAGTACGTGTCACCTGCCCACGGGTAGCCCGTGATCTCGATACCCTTCGCGTCGAACTTCTTCAAGTAGACGAGATCGTCCGGGAACACGGACTCTTCCGACTTCGACGTGGATGGTCCACGCAGAATCATCGGCACCGACGTGTCGAGCGACTGCACAACGCCGATGTGCGGATGACGGATCAGGAAGTCGAACACCGCGCGGGTTTCCGGCTCGGACAGCGGATACGCACCGGCGCCGCCCTGCGTCCAGCCACGGCCGCTCGCTTCGGTTTCCGGACGCCAGTTCTCGGGATAGTTGCGATGCAGGTCGAGACCGCCGATCCCATCCTCATTGACGCGGCCGTCGCCGTCGTTGTCATAGCCTTCGGAGAACATCAGGTATTCGCCCTGCCCCATCGGCACGTTGAGCATCAGCCGCCCCTGCGGGTCGCGTTTGTCGACGGTGGCGTTGCCCTTGCCGGGGCCGACAAACTGCCGCATCTGTCGAACAAATCCGTCACCGTCAAGATCGTCGCCCGGGTCTTCATCAAACAGGCCGTCGCCGTCGTTGTCCATCGGCCGCACCGACGATCGCAGCGTCTGCGCCGTGTAGTGATAGACCGACGCACCATCCGGGTTGTTGTGCGGTTTCACGTAGAAGGTCTTCGTGTCGACCAGCTTCGTCATCGCCGGGTCCTTGCCGTAGTTGGTGATCAGATGATTCGCGAAGTAGAGCGTCGCCTCGATGCCGGAGATCTCGCCCGAGTGCCGGCCGCCTTCGATGAACATCGCGGGCTTGTCGGTGTGACGGCCCGTCTGCTTGTTCGTCAACGTCATCTGCCAGATCTGCCGCCCTTCGAGTGACTGGCCAACCGAGTACACCTCGACCAGGTTCGGAAACTCACGCTCCCACTTGCGCAGAATCGCGGTGGCCTCCTCGTACGTGTGGAAGTGTTTGAAGTCCACCTCCCCCTCAACCAGCGGCTTCACCTGCGTGTAGTTCGACCGCGGAAACACGGACGGGCCGTCCCGATGCCCCCCGCCGACGCGGTACATCGTCGGGTTGTCGCCCCCCGGCAACTGCAGTCCCTGCGTTCCGGTCGTGGCCGTCCATAGCAGCACGGCGCCCAGCGCCAATCCGATTGGTGTCACGAGGTGCTTTTTCATGGTCCGTTCCTTCTCTCCGCGTTACGGATTACCTTCAAACAATGGTTCGACGGACTCCAGGCGTCCACCCTTGGCGTCACAGACGGCGTACTGTCCATTCCGCGAATACAACGCGACGCCGGCATGTTCCCCCCTGGCGTTCACGACATAGAAGTTGACATTGAAGTTCGGCAGACCGCGGTCATTCAGAAGCCGTGGCTCAATCGTGTAGCGCTGGATGCGGCGACAGGCTTCCATCCCGGCATCCTTGGGATGTTTGCCGCGCCGCATCTCCTCCACGATCAGCATCGAGGCCAGACTGAACAGGTTGGCTTCGCCGCGACCGGTGGAACCGGCGGCACCGACCTCCCCGTCGACATACAGGCCTGCGCCAAGGATGGGGGAATCGCCAAGCCGGCCAGGAATCTTCCACGCGAGGCCGCTGGTCGTCGTCACGCCGCAGATCTCACCCTTCGCATTCACGCCGTTGCAATTGATCGTCCCGTAGATATGGTTCTCATCCACGAGCCCTTCAGCGACCATGGCCAGCATGACGTCGCCCATCGCCTTCTCCCGACGCTTCGGGTCGAGGTACCGCAACGGGTCTGTGCGACGTTTCCATTCGAGCCACGCGCCGCGCGACCGCGGCGTGTTGAGGTCCGCTTCGATCGTAAACCCCATGTTGCGCGCGAACACCTGGGCATCCTTGCCGACGATGAGGTGATGGTCGGTGTGATCCATGACGGCCCTGGCCACGGCCGCCGCCGTGCGCACGCCTTCCAGCGCGCCGACACCACCCGCGCGTTTTTTCGGGCCGTGCATGACCGACGCATCCAACTGGACGACGCCATCGGCATTGGGCAGTCCGCCGTAGCCGACACTGGTGTCGTCGGGATCAAGTTCCACGATTGTGACGCCGGCAATCAGCGCATCAAGCACATCCTCGCCCGCCATCATCTTTTCGTAGGCCGTCTCGACGCAGCTTTTGGGCCCGCCGTTCCGGCGCGTCTGTCCATTCGCCGAGGCAATCACCACCGGTCGCACACTGCTCTGCACACGCACCTCCGGCGCTTTGCCTGCGCCCGGCTCCACGCCACTGGCCCGCGCGATCGGGCCTGTCGCTGCCGCCACCCCCGCTGCTGCTGTCGCCGTCATGAAATCCCGCCGATTCATTGCGTTCCTCCGTCGGCGGTAAGTCTATAAGAGGTCCAGAGGTCCAGGGGTCCAGGGGTCCAGGGGCTCGAGGGTCCTGATAGGATTGGAGATTCCGATGTCTGGTCCCGCCCGTGCCATCTCGCTCGCTACCGTGACAGACGCCGCCAGCCGGGTCTATTCGGTCGCGGTGCGTACGCCCGTCATCCGGCTCGATCCGATTGCGCGCGGCGGTCCTGAGATTTTTCTGAAGCTGGAAATTTTCCAGCCCATCGGGTCGTTCAAGCTGCGTGGTGCGGCCAACGCGGTGGCGAAACTGTCGCCGGACGCGCTGGCCCAGGGCGTCTGGACGGTCAGCGCAGGCAATGCGGCGCAGGGCGTGGCGCTCGCCGCGCGAGAGGCGGGAGCCAGGGCGTCCGTCCTCGTGATGGACACCGCGCCGGCCACCAAAATCGCCAACATCGAACGCCTCGGCGCGACCATCCACCGCGCGCCCTACGAGGAATGCTGGCGCGCCGTCGAAGAGCACCGCTCCGATCGCATGACCGGTCGCTTCGTGCATCCGTTTGATGACGATGACTTCATCAGCGGCAATGGCACGTGCGCGCTCGAGATTCTTGACCAGGTGCCCGACGTGGATGCCGTGGTGGCCTCGATCGGCGGCGGCGGGTTGCTCGCCGGCGTGGGCTGCGTGATGCGCGCGGCGCGGCCGCACGTCAAGGTGTATGCCGCGGAGCCGGAAACGGCGGCGCCGCTGGCGGCATCGATGGCTGCCGGTCACCCGATGCGCTTCGATGCCTGGACCGCATCTTACGTGGATGGCGCCGGCGGCAAGTCCGTCCTGCCGTCGATGTGGCCGCTGCTCGAACAGTGGGTCGACGCGTCGGTGGTCGTGTCACTCGACGCCACCGGCCGCGCGATGCGTCTCGCCGCGGAACGCTGTCACATCATTGCGGAAGGCGCGGGCGCGTGCGCCATCGCGGCCGCGCTCTCGCCGCAGATCCGCGACGCCGGCCACCGGAAGATTGTGGTGATCGTCTCCGGCGGCAATATCGATCTTTCCCGGTTCTGCTCAATCGTACAGTCATGACACCTTCTGATCTCACCGCTCTGCCAGAACGCCTGTCCCGCCTCCACGAACTGGCGTTGGACCTGTCCTGGACCTGGAGTCCCGCGCGCGAAGTGTTCCGCCGGCTCGACTATCGCCTCTGGCAGCAGACGCGGCACAACCCGGTGTTGATGTTGCGGCTGATGGACGCCGAGACGCTCGAGCGCGCGGCCAACGAATCCGATCTGCTCGCGGTCTACGACCGCGCCGTGGCGGGCCTGGAGGCACTGCGGGGCGGCAACGGCCACGCCGGGCACACCCAGCCGCGGACGTGGTGGCACCGTGTGGTGCCCGCCAGCACCTCGGATGTCGTCGCGTACTTTTCCGCCGAGTTTGCGCTGCACCAGTCGCTGCCGATCTATGCCGGCGGCCTTGGCGTCCTGGCCGGCGACCACTGCAAGGAAGCCAGCGACCTGGGCATCCCGCTCATCGGTGTCGGATTCATGTATCCGCAGGGGTACTTCCGCCAGCGGGTGTCGCCGGAAGGGTGGCAGCAGGAACAGTACGAACGGATCGACTGGGCAAACGCCCCGGTGCAGCGCGCGCAGACGCGCGATCGCAAGCCGTGCGTCGTGCAGGTGCCGCTCGGCACGCGCACCGTGTTGGTCCAGGTCTGGGAAGTGCGCCTCGGCCGCGTGCGCCTCCTTCTGCTCGACACCGACCTCGAACAGAACCAGCCGTGGGACCGCGAGCTGTCTGCACGGCTGTATGGCGGCGGGCAGGACACGCGGCTCCAGCAGGAGATCGTCCTCGGGCTTGGTGGCGTGCTGGCGCTGCGTGCCCTCGGGCTGACGCCGGCGGTCTGGCATCTGAATGAAGGCCACGCGGCCTTTGTGATCCTCCAGCGGCTGCGCGACCTGCTCGCCGCGGACACGCCGTGGGAAGACGCTCTGGTCGAGGTGCGACGGTCAACCGTCTTCACGACCCACACCCCGGTACCGGCCGGGCACGACGCGTTTCCGTTCCACCTGGTGGAACAACATCTGGCCGGCTGCTGGGGATCGATGGGCGCCGAACGCGACCATTTCCTCGCCCTCGGCACGTACGACAACGGCGCGGGGCCGCAGTTCAACATGACCGCGCTCGCCATGCGCTCCGCCGGCGCCATCAATGCGGTCAGCCAGCTGCACGGCGAAGTCACGCGCGAGATGTTCGCGCCGTTGTGGCCTGACCTCGCCATCGGTGATCGGCCGGTCGGGGCCATCACCAACGGCGTCCATGTGCCGACGTGGATCGCCGGCGGCCTCGCCCGCCTCTTCGACCGCCACCTCGGCGCGCAGTGGCGCGACCGCTACGACGACCCCGAGCTGTGGCGCCGTCTCCCCGAGATTCCCGATGACGAACTGTGGGCCGCCCGGCAGGCGTTGCGGCACTCGCTCTTCCAGTTTGTGCGCGAGCGCGCGCGCGAACGCTTCGCCGACGAGGGCGGCGCGTCCCGGGCCGTCGCCGGCGGCGCGATGCTGGATCCGGACGCGCTGACCATCGGCTTTGCGCGGCGGTTCACCGGCTACAAACGCCCGGACCTCATCTTCCGCGACGTCGAGCGTCTGTCGCGCCTGGTCGGCGACGCGCGACGGCCGGTTCAATTCGTGTTTGCGGGCAAGGCGCATCCGGCCGACGAGGCCGGCAAGCACCACCTGCAGCAGATCTTCCGCCATGCGCTCGACTCGCGGTTCGGTGGCCGCATTGCGTTTGTGGAGGACTACGACCTGCACGTCGCCCACCTGCTCGTACAGGGGTGCGACGTGTGGCTCAACAACCCACGGAAACCGCTGGAAGCCTCCGGCACGTCCGGCATGAAGGCCGCGATGAACGGGGTGCCGCACCTGTCCATCGGCGACGGCTGGTGGGCGGAAGGATTCACCGGGGACAACGGCTGGCTGATCGATGGGCACGCGGCGACCTCGGATCCGGGTGTCGTGGATGATGCCGATGCGTCGGCGTTGTATGACCTGCTCGAGCAGGCGGTCATCCCGGCGTTTTACGCGCGCGGCCCGAAGAACATCCCCACACGCTGGCTGACGATCGTGCGCCAGTCCATCGCCACCGTGACTCCGCGCTTCAGCACCCGTCGCATGCTGAAGGACTACATCGAGCGGGCGTATGCGCCTGCCTTCAAGCGATAGAATTGGACCACTGACGCATGGCTCGAAAAGGGACGGAACCCATCCGGTGTGCGCTCTGCAGCGCCAAGGAGGTCGTCGAACCGCGCGGCGACGAGCGCTACTGCCGCGACTGCTGGGACAAGAAGATCGCCGTCGAGGACATCGTCGCCCGCGAGTTCACCCTCAAGCGGTACATCCGGGCGCAAAGCGCCGAGAAGTACCTCGTCTATCACGCGACCCAGAAACGGCCGGTCGGCATGATCACGGTGATTGACGATGGCTTTGACCTGTTTCTGACGGTGCTGCTCTACCCGACCTTTACCTGGGACGACCCGGCGTACCACCTCGACAAGGACCCCGAGCAGCGTACATTCCACGAAATCCTCGTGGACGTGATCGCGGCCGACATCATCGAGCCCTGGGGCGGCGGGAAATGGCATCTCGAAGTGTTCCGGTCCACGGCGCCCGAGCCTGAGGACTGGAACGGTGAAATGTAAAACCGGTGTTAATAGGGGCGGTCTTCCCAAAACTTTCCGGCGTCCGGGGCCGTCCTACCGGTTGGGTATACTGCTGATTCCCTGATTCTGGCGCCCATCGGCGCCACATAACTCCACAAGGTTGGGAGCTGAAAGCAATGTCGAACCGTAAAGCCACGTTCTTCTATGGTTTCCTGATCGCCGTCGCCTCGTTGGCGGCCGGCATGGTGATCGCGTCACAGCTGGATCTGACACCCGCGTCCTTTGCCGGCACGGTGAATATTCCGGCCACCAACAGCGCGCCCCTGGAAGGGCCGCTGGATGCGTCCACTTTCAGGACGATCGCCTCGTCGCAGAATCCGGTCGTCGTGAGCATCCGGACGCGCACGGAGCGTCGCGCCGCCCCCGGTGGTGGCCAGGGCGGCGGGGGCCTGCTCGAAGAGTTCTTCCAGATGCCCGGGCAGCCCCGTGGCCGTCAGCAGCCCGCGCCGCAGTTGCCGCCGGCTGAAGGGGGTGGCAGTGGCTTTGTGATCGACAAGGCGGGCTACATCCTGACGAACAACCACGTGGTGGAAGATGCGTCGAGCATCGAGGTGTTTCTCTACGGCATGGACCCGAATGGGCTTGAGTCGGGTCTGTCGGCCAAGGTGGTCGGCCGCGATGTGCTGACCGACAGCGCGTTGCTGCAGTTGACCGAGATGCCGGAAGCGCCGCTGACCGAAGCCAGGTTTGGTGATTCTGATCAGCTCGGCCCCGGCGACTGGGTCATGGCCATCGGCAGCCCGTTCGGCTTCACGAACACGGTGACCGTCGGCGTGGTCAGCGCGGTGGCCAGGACCGATGCGGACCTCCGGCCGGTCCCGGGGCGCGACCTTGAAATGATTCAGACCGACGCCGCCATCAACCGGGGCAACTCGGGCGGTCCCCTGCTCAACGTACGGGGTGAAGTGGTCGGTGTGAACACCGCGATCATCTCCGACCGGTCGGGCGGCAACATCGGGATCGGCTTCGCGGTGCCGATCAACACGGTCAAGGAAATTCTGCCGGGACTGCGCGGCGGCAAGGTGGTGCGCGGGCGCATCGGCGTGCTCGTGTCGAACCAGCCGATCAGCGCGGCCGACCTGCGCGACCTGGGGCTGCCGTCCACCGGCGCCGCCCTCGTCTCCCAGGTCAATCCGAAGGGACCGGCGGATCTCGCCGGCGTGAAGTCGGGCGACTTCATCGTGGAATACAACGGCAAGCCCGTGAGCAAGAGCGACGACCTGATCAACATGGTCACGCGGACGGCGCCCGGGACCAAGGTGCCGCTCAAGGTGGTGCGTGGCGGCAAGCCGCTGACGCTGAACGTGACGATCGAGGAACTGGACCTGGCGACCGAGTTGGAGACCGCCGGCGGTGACGAACGTCCGGAGAACACGCCGGAGCCTGACGCGCCGACCGAGATTGGCCTCGGCCTCTCGATCGAGCCGATCACGCCGGCGACCGCGCGCCAGCTGCGGATTCCACAGGGGCAGGGTGGCGCGGTGGTCGCCAACGTCGATCCGTCCGGAGCGGCGCGGGGCCTGTTTACGCGGGGCGACGTCATCCTCGCCGTCAACGGCGTGGCCGTGACGTCAGTCGATGAGGTCGCCAAGCGTCTCAGCAGCGCCCGCGCCGGTTCGCTCATCGTTGTCAAAGTGTGGCGCGACGGCGACGAACAGTCGGTGCCGATTCGTAAGCGCTAACGGATGGGCGGATGGGCAGCTGGGCGGATGGGCAGATGCCATCCGCGCAGCCGCTCATCCGCTCACCAGCTCATCGGGTAGCACGACGCACCGTTGAAGCGTCGTGCCAGGCCCGACGACAGCGCCCGGCCACACCACACACTCCGTAAGCCGCGCCGTTGAATCGATGACCGCAGGGGCCATGTCCGGCGTCCACGGCGGCTCGACCACCGGGTTTGTTTCCTTGCCTTCCGCACGCGCCACACGCAGCACCGCATCCAGGTAGTCGGCCGGCGTGCCGACATCAAGGAATGGGGCGTCGACCCGCCACGCGCGAATGGCGCCGGGCTGGTGGGCCACGAGATCGCGGTAAATGCCGGCAACAGTTTCGGCAGGTGTGTCGGCAGGAACGTCCGCAAAGACCCGCGACTCCACCACCTGGACGCCGATGAAATGCCACGTCTCTTCGGCGTGGCCCTTCGGCACCACCGCGAGCACCCGGCCGTCCTCGTCCAGACGCAGCCCGTTGTAATGGTCCGGACGGGGATTCCGCACCACGGCCATCGTGGCCACGGCTCCGGCGGCGCGAGCGATCTCGTGCGCCACGATGAGGGGGGCCAGCGAGCAATCAGTCAAGGTGTCGCCGTTCACGATGAGACACGGGCCGTCGTGCCCCGGCCACAAGGACAAGGCACGCTTCGGACCGCCGGCCGACCCGAGGATCTCGCGCTCCCAGGAGTACCGAACCCGCAGGCCGAACTGCGCACCATCGCCGACAATGCCCGTCACGGTCGCCGGCAGATGGTGGAGATTGAGGACGACGTCCCGAACGCCCTCCCGCTGGAGCCATTCAAGGACGCGCACCACCAACGCCTTGCCGGCCACCGGCACCGCCGGCTTGGCCAGCATCCGCGTCAGCGGCGCGAGACGAGTGCCAAGTCCGGCGGTCAAGACAATCGTAGGCAGCATCACGTTTAATCATCGCTCAATCCCTCAATCCCTCAATCCCTCAATCCCTCAATCCCTCAATCGCAATCACACAATCCGCAATCCTCCAATTGCCAATCCTCAATCCTCCCTCCTCAATCCTCAATGCGCGCGAGTACACTAGTCACGTGTCTCGCGCGCTCCCCGCTCCCGTCCAGATTTATCTCGACCGCACCAAACAAACGTCCGCACGCGTCGTGCCTCTGACCGGCGATGCGTCCGACCGCCGGTACTTCCGGGTCATCCCCAGGCAGGGACGGTCGTTTGTCCTGGCGGTGAATGCGGCGCCGTTTGACTATGGGTCGCTGCCCTTTGTGAACGTCGCGGAGCTGTTCGCCGCGATGCCCGTGCCGGTGCCGACCATCCTCGGTGAGGCGGCCGATCACGGCGTGCTCGCCCTGAGCGACCTCGGCGATGTCACGATGCAGGCGCATGTCGGGGCGGCGCCGTCGGCGGAACACGCGGCCCTCTATCGCCAGGCGGTGGGGTTCATCGAGACGATGCAGCGGCGTGGCCGGGAGCTCGCAAGTCCGAAGTACGTGCCGTACGGCATCGCGTTTGACGTCGAGAAGCTCACGTGGGAGATGGACTTCTTCATCAAGCACTTTCTTGAAGCGTTTCGCGGCGTGGAGTTTGCACCGGGGGATCGGGATGCGCTGCGCGCGGAGCTTGGAGCGCTCGTGGCCACACTGGCGGCAGAGCCTCGGGTGTTGTGTCACCGCGATTACCACAGCCGGAATCTGATGCTCGCGCACGGGCAGCTGTGGATCATCGACTTCCAGGACGCCCGGATGGGCCCCGACACCTACGACCTGGTGTCGCTGCTTCGGGACTCGTACGTCGATATCTCCGAGGAGGACGTGGACGAACTGCTCGCCTACTTCCTGGCACTGGCCGGCCGGTCTGCGGAAGGCCCCGACTTCCGCCGTCGGTTCGACGAGATGGCCCTGCAGCGCAACATCAAGGCGCTCGGCACGTTCGGCTACCAGACCACCGCCAAGTCGAACACGGTTTACATCCAGTACATCCCCAGAACCCTTCGCTACGCCCGGGCCCAGCTCCACAAGTACGAGCGGTTTGCTCCCCTGCGGGACCTGCTGGCCCGGTACGTCGAAGAATTCCGCTGAATCCACCCAATGGAGACCTGACCTTCAGGTCCGGCGTAAACTAGGTGGGATGCACGTCTACATCGAAGACATCGCCAGGCACGTCGGCTCCCCGGTCACCATCAAGGGGTGGCTGGCAAATCGCCGATCCAGCGGCAAGATTCACTTCCTCCAGGTGCGCGACGGGTCCGGGTTCATCCAGGCCGTCATGTCGAAGGCCCAGGTCGGCGACGACACATTTGAAGTGGCCGGCCACCTCTCCCAGGAAAGCGCCATCATCGTCCACGGCGCCGCGCGCGCGGATGCCCGGGCCCCGGGCGGCTTCGAACTGGATGTCACCGGCCTCGAACTGGTGAGTGCGGCGACCGACTTCCCCATCACGCCGAAGGAACATGGCGTGGACTTCCTCATGGACCGGCGCCACCTGTGGATTCGTTCGCAGCGGCAGCAGGCCGTCCTGCGCATCCGGCACGAAGTGATCGACGCGGTCCGCGACTACTTCAACAACCTCGGCTTTGTGCTGGCCGACACGCCGATCTTCACGCCGTCCGCCTGCGAGGGCACGACCACGCTTTTCCCGGTGCAGTACTTCGACGACGCGACGGCGTATCTGACGCAGAGCGGTCAGCTCTACAACGAAGCGAACGCGATGGCCCTCGGCCGCGTGTACTGCTTCGGCCCGACATTCCGCGCGGAGAAGTCGAAGACCCGTCGCCATCTCACGGAGTTCTGGATGGTGGAACCCGAGGTGGCGTATGCCAACCTCGAGGACATCATTGAGCTCGCCCAGGGCCTCGTCGTCTCGGTGGTCGGGCGCGTGCTCGAAAAGAAGCAGCGCGAGTTGAAGGTGCTTGAACGGGACACCACGAAGCTGGAACGCATTGCGAAACCCTTCGCGCGCATCACGTATGACGATGCGGTGACGTTGCTGAAGAGTAAAGGGCTGCCGTTTGAGTGGGGCGGGGACTTTGGAAGCCCTGACGAAACGGCGCTGTCAGAGCACTTTGACGGCCCCGTCGCGGTCACCGGGTATCCGAGCGAAATCAAGGCGTTTTATTTCAAGCCGATGGACGGGCGTCCTGAAGTGTCGCTGTCGGTCGACATCCTCGCGCCGGAAGGATATGGGGAGATCATCGGCGGCGGTCAGCGCCTCGAGGACCTCGACCTGCTGTTGAAGCGCATCAAGGAGCACAATCTGCCGCAGGAAGCGTTCGAGTGGTATCTCGACCTGCGCCGGTTCGGCAGCGTGCCGCACGCCGGCTTCGGCATGGGCATCGAACGCGTCGTGTCCTGGATCTGCGGACTCGACCATCTGCGCGAAGCGATTCCCTACCCCCGGATGCTGTATCGGATGTACCCGTGAAGATCGGTTTTGTATCGCTCGGCTGCCCGAAGAATCTCGTCGATGGCGAGGTCATGCTGGGCATGGCGCAGGCGGCCGGTCACGAGTTGACCAGTGATGCGTCCACTGCGGACGTGATCGTCGTCAACACGTGTGCGTTCATCGACAACGCGAAAGAGGAATCGGTGGATGCCATCCTGGAGATGGCGCAGTACAAACGCGACGGGTCGTGCAAGAAGCTGATCGTCACGGGCTGTCTGGCCGAGCGGTACCGCGACCAGCTTCAAGCCGAAATTCCTGAAATCGACGTGTGCCTCGGCACCGGCGAGGTCCCCGACATCGTGCCTGCGATCGCCGGACAGCCGACACCGATGCGGTTGTTTCGCTCGCGAGCGGAAGCCACCGGCACTGAGCACCCGGCACCACAGATTACTTATCTCTACGGCGCAGACACTCCGCGCGTCCAGACCACCCCCAAACATTTCGCCTACGTGAAGATCGCGGAAGGCTGCGACTATACGTGTGCGTTCTGCATCATCCCGACCTTGCGCGGCAGTTATCGCAGCCGCGACATCGACGCGATTGTGCAGGAGGCCGAATCACTCGCCTCCCGCGGCGTGCGCGAGCTGCTTCTGATTTCGCAGGACACAACATTCTTCGGGATCGACAAGGGCAGACGTGGAGCCCTCGCCGAGTTGCTCCGGCGTCTGAACGAGGTCGAAGGCCTCGCCTGGATCCGGTTGCTCTACCTCTACCCCACGACGATTACCGACGACGTGTTGCAGGCGATGGCGGAGTGCCCAAAGGTCTGCCGCTATATCGACCTGCCGCTGCAGCACGCGTCGGCGGATGTGTTGCGCCGCATGCGACGCCCCGGCAATCGCGACAGCTACGACAAATTGCTCGCGCGGATCCGGCGGTTCCTGCCCGATGTCACCCTTCGTACGACCTTCATCGTCGGTTTCCCTGGGGAGACCGAGCAGGATGTTGAGCAACTGCTGTCGTTTGTGCGCGACACCAACTTCGATCACGTCGGGGTGTTCACGTATTCGCACGAGGAAGACACGCGCGCATTCGAGATGGTCGATGACGTCCCGGCGGCCGAGAAGAAGGCGCGGCGCGACCGTGTGATGAAGCTGCAGAAGCAAATCGTGGCCGCGCGGATGAAGGCCCGGAAGGGCCAGACTGTCCGTGTCATGGTCGACGGGCCGTCGCCGGACTCCGACCTGGTCGTGCTGGGCCGCCTCGAAGGCCAGGCGCCCGACATCGACGCGCTCGTGGTCTTTGACCAGTGCGACCCGGCGACGCTGGTCCCCGGCTCCCTGGTGGACGCCACCATCACCGGCGCCCGCGGCTACGACCTCGTCGTCACCCCCATCTAGAAAAGACGTCGGGAGGCTTTTTCGTTGAAAAGCCTCCCGACGTCTTTTTCCTTTCTTGGACAACAAAAATGCAGATTGGTGAACTCCAAATTTACAGCCGCATCGGCGAGGACGGCTTTGCACGCCTGGTGCGGGCGTTTTATGCGCAGGTTCCCGACGACGACATCCTGGGTCCGATGTATCCGCCCGACGACATGGCCGGCGCGGAAGCGAGGCTCCGGGACTTCCTGATCGGCCGGTTTGGCGGGCCGGATCGCTATATTCAGCAGCGCGGGCACCCGCGGCTGCGTCAGCGCCACGCGCCGTTTGCGATCGACCAGGCGGCGCGCGACCGCTGGATGCAGCTCATGTCCAGTGCGCTCGACCAGGCCGCCTTGCCGGCCGACATTACCGACACGTTGCGGAGTTTTTTCGACCAGACCGCGACGTTTATGGTGAACCGCAGTTGACAAGAAACAGACGTCGGGAGGCTTTTTCGTGAAAAAAACCTCCCGACGTCTTTTTCTTATAATGGGGTGCCCCCCAACAACCGAGAGGACCATGGTGCATCGCCTTCTGCGACCTGTTCTTGCGCTGCTGTTGGCCGCCACACTGAGCGCCTGCGAGGCCTTGAAGACCCCCACCGAGCCGGGGCTGCCGGTTGGCGCGGTGCGGTATTCGGCCGTGGGTGCCAGTGACGCCATTGGCTACGGGGGCTCCGTGGTCTGCCAGCCGTTTGCCGCGTGTCCGGACGGGACGGGCTACGTCCAGACCGTCAGCCGGCGCCTGAAATCGGCCCATCCGGATTTTTCGGACACCAACCTGGGCATTCCCGGGGCGGTCGTCAGCCGCCGGTTGATGGACCTGGGCAAGGCCGTCGGGCGGGACCCGGTGACCAATTTCATTGACGGTCAAATGCCGTTTGTCCCGAGGGCCTCCACGCTTGTGACCCTGTTTGCCGGCGGGAATGACGTCAACGTCGTCGCGGCCGCCGTCAAGGCCGGCCAGGCCAATGGCAATGTGGATGCGTACATCACCACCCAGATCGCGTCCTTCGCGCAGGAATTCCAGGATCTGGTCTCCGGCATCCGGGCCCGGGCCACAACCGCCAAGGTCATTGTGCTGAACCTGCCCAACCTGTCCCGGCTGCCCTATGCCACCGGGCTCACTGCCACCGAGCGGGAGTGGATGCGCCGGCTTGCGGTGGGCTACTCGGCCGCCATGAACGCCACCCGGTCCGCGAACGTCCTCGTCATCGACCTCATGTGTCAGGCCCCGATGTACGACCCCGGGCACTACTCGTCCGACGGCTTCCACCCGAATGACGCCGGCTACCGGCATCTGGCCGACCTGGTCTCAGCGGCTATCGCCGCGCCCCCGGGGACACCGGCCACCGCCTGCACCTTCATGAACTGAGCGGCTGGGCCACTGGGTGACTGGGCGGTTGGTAGCCCCTGAACCATGAACCGATGAACCAGGAACCCGCCGGCGGTGTATACTTACCGGTGCTCGTAGCTGGAATGCGGTGGTAAGTGGGCCCGTGCCCACTTTTTCTGTTTTTAGGCCCCTTTTTCCCGCTCCGGCAACCTGCAGGACCCCGACGTGGCTACGACCCGCGAGCAAGCCGTCGACCGTGTGCGCGAAGCGGCACAACGCGTGGCCGAAAGCCACGGACTGACGATCTTTGATCTTCAGTTCCGGCGCGAATCCATCGGCTGGGTGTTGCGGGTGATGGTTGATCGGCCATGGCACGTGTCGAAGGGCCCCGAACAGCCCGGCGACGCGGTCGGGATCGGGGATTGCCAGAAGGTCAGTCACGACCTGAGTGCCCTGCTCGACGTGGAAGACGATCTCGCGGCGGCGCTCGACAAGGCCTACACCTTGGAAGTGTCCTCGCCGGGGTTGGATCGACCGTTACGAGGCGAAGACGACTACCGGCGGTTCGCCGGACGTCTCGCGAAGATTGTGACGTTGACGCCGGTGGACGGTCAGACGAGTTTCTCGGGCCGGATCACGGGAGTGGACGAAGGATCGGTGTTGCTGGCGGAAGGCCGGCGGACACACCGGGTGCCGGTGGCGGCGGTCAAACGCGCCCGGCTGGACGTGGAGTTCTAGATTATGGCGACCGAACTGCAGCAGATGATTGACGTGGTGGCGAAGGACAAGGGCATCGACCCGTCCATCGTCGTCGGAGCGATTGAGGACGCGTATCTCGCGGCCGCGCGCAAAGTCTTCAAGGAAGAAGAAGATCTGCGCACGCGGTTCAACCTCGACACCGGGCTCGTGGAACTCTACGCGGTGAAGCAGATTGTGGAAGCGGTCGCCGACCCGCACCGCGAAATCGCCCTGGCTGATGCCCAGGCGGAATACGGCGAGGAAGCCGAAGCCGGGATGGAAATCGAGTTTCCGAAGGAAACCGACAAACTCGGCCGCATTGCCGCGCAGACGGCCAAGCAGGTCATCGCCCAGCGGGTGCGCGAAGCGGAACGCGAGAAGATCCACGGCGAATTCAGCCAGCGCGTCGGCGAAGTGGTGAACGCCCTCGTCAAGCGCTTCGAAAGCGGCGACCTGATCGTGGAGATCGGCCGCGTCGAAGGCCAGATTCCCCGCAAGGAACAGTCGCGCGCGGAAAACTACGCCATCGGCGACCGGGTGCGCGCGGTCATCAAGACCGTGACGCGCAACGCCAAGGGCCCGCAGGTCGTGCTCTCGCGCACGGATCCGGCATTGCTCATCAAACTCTTCGAACAGGAAGTGCCGGAGATTTACGACGGCACCGTCATGATTCGCGGGTGTGTGCGTGAAGCCGGCGACCGCGCGAAGGTTGCGGTGTTCTCGCGCGAGCGGGATGTGGATCCGGTCGGCGCCTGCGTCGGCATGCGCGGCACGCGCGTGCAGGCAATCATCCGTGAACTCCGCGGCGAAAAGATCGACATTGTTGAGTGGTCGGAAGATCCGGTCGACTTCGTCACGAAGGCCCTCAGCCCCGCCCGGGTCCAGCGCGTCACGATCGTCGATGACGAGGCGCGTGTGATGGAAGTGCTGGTCGAAGATCGGCAGCTCTCACTGGCTATCGGCAAGAAGGGCCAGAACGTCCGGCTCGCCGCGAAGCTGACCGGCTGGAAGATCGACATCAAGAGCGACGAAGACAAGAAGAAGGAAGTCGAGCTGCAGCTGGCCGGCCTTGAGTTCGGCGAGACCAGCGAGGCGGAGGCGCCGCTGATGTTGCCCGACATTCACGACGAAGTCATCTCGCAGCTGAAAGCCGCGGGGTACACGTCGGCCGACAAGATTCGCGAGGCGGGTGCCGAGGCGCTGGCCGCGATTCCCGGGTTCGATGCGGAAACGGTCGAGGCGGTGCTCGCAGCTGCGGGTCCCGCGACGATGACCGAATAGGAGTGAGGTAGCGTTTGGCCACTGTCCGGATTTACAAAGTCGCTGAGCTCCTGGGCCTGTCGAGCCAGGAAGCGATGAGCCTGCTCAAGAGCGAGACCGGCATCGAGGTGAAAAGTGCCTCGAGTTCCGTCGAGGAAATCGTTGCGCGGCAGTTTGTCGAACGCGAGGCGCGCAAGCGCCGCATCGCGTTGCCGCCGCCAACCGCCCTCTTCGCGGATGCCCCGGCGCCGCCCAAGAAGGGTGCAGTCAAGGCGGGGGCCAAAGTCGGCAAAGCGGTTGAGCCGCCGAAGCCTGCCGCTCCGGCGCTGCGCCCGCGCCTGATCAAGACGGTCAAACCGGCGGCGGGACACGCCGAGGACACCCACGAAGCGGTTCATGACGCCGGGGCCGAGCCCGCCCCTGCCGTTGAGGCTCCCGCACCGGCGGACGAAGCCGTCGCGACGGCTCCTGTTGCCGAAGTGGCCGAACCGGCGGTTGAACACGCGGCCCCCGCCGTGGAGCCGGCACCAGTGGCTGCGCCTGCCCCGACACCGGCCCCTGCGCCCCGCACCATTGCGCCACGCGGCAGACTGAACGTCGAGACCGAGCCGCCGCCCGTTGCGGCGCGCCCGGCGCCGACCGCGACCGTGCCGGTCCCTCCAGCGGCACGCGTAGCTCCAGCCGCGGCCCCGCCAGTGGCACCGGCGGCGCCGCCGGCACCACCGGCGATCAGCCCGGTCACCAAACCGATCATTCGTCCCGGTCGCGTGGTGCCGCCGTCGCGGCGTCTGCGCATCGAAGATCCTCTCACGGGCGAAGCCCCTGCGGCGCGGCCCGTGGCGGCGCGCCCCGTGGTCCGCCCGACGGTCTCGGCCCCGGCCCCGACGCGTCCCGCGGCGCCCGGCACCGCGATGCGTCCCGGGATGACGGGTCGCCCGATCCCCGCAGGTCCGCGTCCGCCGCTTGGCGGTCCGCGTCCACTGCCGTCCCAGCCCGTGCGCCCCGGTCAGCCGTCCGGCGCCCCCGGCAGCCGGCCGCCCTTCGGCCAGCAGCGCCCCGGGCAGTCCACCTACCGCCCGGCCTACTCGGGCCCGCGGTCGCGGAGTGGTCCCCGTCGTGACGATCGGCCCTCGGCCGCGCCGCTGGCGATGGAACTGCCGCCGATCACCAAACTCATCACCCTCGCCGAGGGCATGACGGTCAAGGACCTCGCGGACAAACTCGAGGTCAAGGCGAAGGACGTCCTCAAGAAGCTGATGGACCGTCGCATGATGATGACCATCAACTCGACGCTCGATGCCGACACCGCGCAGCTGGTGTCGCGCGACTTCGGCGCCGAGGTGCTCATCCGCTCGTTCGAGGAAGAAGTGGTGGACGTTGAGACCACCGCGTCGAAGCCGGAAGACATGGTCGAACGCGCGCCGGTTGTCACCGTCATGGGGCACGTTGACCACGGCAAGACGACGCTGCTCGATGCGATCCGCAAGGCCAAGGTCGCGCAGGGCGAAGCCGGCGGCATCACGCAGCACATCGGCGCCTACTCGGTGGACGTCAACACGCGCCGCGTCGTGTTCCTCGACACGCCCGGCCATGCGGCGTTCACGATGATGCGCGCCCGCGGCGCCAAGGTCACCGACATTGTCATCCTCGTCGTGGCGGCCGATGACGGCGTCATGCCGCAGACGAAGGAAGCCATCGACCACGCGAAGGCGGCGAACGTGCCGATCATCGTGGCGGTCAACAAGATCGACGTGCCCGGGGCGAACCCCGAGCGCGTGAAGCGCGAGTTGTCGGAGCTGGGTCTGCAGCCGGAAGAATGGGGCGGCACCACGGTGACGGTGGAAGTGTCCGCGAAGCAGCAGACGAACCTCGATCAGCTGCTCGAGATGATCCTGC
This sequence comes from Vicinamibacterales bacterium, assembly GCA_030827135.1. GTDB lineage: Bacteria > Acidobacteriota > Vicinamibacteria > Vicinamibacterales > SCN-69-37 > SYFT01. The sequence continues at coordinate 15,334 of JAURFE010000006.1, read as the reverse complement.
TGGTGGCGGACATCGGCACCCACAAGGCCAATCCGACCCGCATGGGCCAGGGCACCGTGCTCGAAGCGAAACTCGACAAGGGCCGCGGCCCGGTGGCCACCGTCCTGATCCAGGACGGCACCATCCGGGAAGGCGATCTGTTTATCGCGGGCACCGTGGACGGTAAGGTCCGTGCGTTGTTTGATCACCTCGGCCGCAAGATCAAGTCGGCGGGGCCGTCCACACCGGTCGAAATTCTCGGCCTGTCGGCGCTCCCCTCCCCCGGCGACATCCTGCAGGTCGTGGACGACTCGCTCAAGGCGCGTCAGATTGTCACCTACCGGCAGACGCAGGCGAAGGCCAAGGCGCTCGGCGCACGTGGCTCACGCCTCACGCTGGAATCGCTGCAGCAGCAGATGGCGGAGGGCAGCCTCAAGGAACTCGCCATCATCATCAAGGCGGACGTGCAGGGCTCGGCGGAAGTGCTGGCGGACACGCTGGCGAAACTCTCCGACGATCGTGTCAAGGTGCGCATCATCCACACCGGCGTCGGCGCCATCAACGAATCCGACGTGTTGCTGGCCACGGCGTCCGACGCCGTCATCATCGGCTTCAACGTCAAGCCCGACCGCAACGCGGCGGAAGTGGCCGAACGGGAAGAGGTCGAGATTCGCCAGCACTCGGTCATCTACCACGTGACCGACGAAATCACGAAGGCGATGACGGGCCTGCTCGAACCCACGCTCCGGGAAGCGCGCATCGGCGCAGCGGCGGTGCAGGCGACGTTCTCGACGCCCAAGGCCGGCACCGTCGCCGGGTGCATGGTCACCGAAGGCAAGATCACCCGCGCGGGGGACGCGCAGGCGCGTCTGCTCCGCGACGGCAAGGTCCTGTGGACGGGCCGCATCAGTTCGCTGCGCCGGTTCAAGGACGATGTCAGCGAAGTCAAGTCGGGCATGGAGTGCGGCATCAGCCTCGACAAGTACAACGACATCGAAGTCGGCGACATGATCGAGGTCTTCCACATCCAGAAGATCGCGGCGGTGTTCTAAACCCATGGCGCAAGGCTCACGGCCCGATCGTGTCGGCGAACAAATCCGGCAGGAGCTGAGCCAGATCATTGCCCAGCAGGTGCACGACCCGGGCATCGGCTTTCTCACGCTCACGCGTGTGAAGGTCACGCCCGACCTGCAACTGGCGCGTGTGCTCTACACCGTCATGGGGGACGACAAGCAGCGCACGGACACCCAGAAGGCGCTCGAGCGGGCGATGCCGTACCTGCGCCGGCAGATCGGGTCACGGATACGCCTGCGGCGTGTGCCCGAGCTGCAGTTTTTCTACGACGAAGCCATCGCGCACCAGGATCGCATTGAGCAGATCCTGCTCGACCTCAAGAAGGAACGCGACGAGCGTGAGCCGCACCCGGACGCCGACCCGGCGGACGACGACAAGCAATGAGCGGTTCGGTCCTTGACGTCGCCGCCGCCATCCGCGCACACGACGCCTTCCTGCTGACCTCACACGCCCGGCCTGACGGCGACGCCATCGGATCGCAGCTGGCCATGGCCTTTGCCCTGGATGCCCTCGGCAAACGCGTCCGCCTGGTCAACAAGGACGCCGTCCCGGGTGCCTACGCCGGATTTCCGGGAACGGAGCGCATCATCGTGGCTGACGCCGTGCCCGCCCTTGACGGCGTGCCCCCGGACGCGGAAGCCACCATCGTCATGGAGTGCGGCGATCTGACACGCCCCGAAGTCGCCGGACTCGAGCGCCCCACCGTCATCAACATCGATCACCACATCGGCAATACGATGTTCGGCAGCGTGAACTGGTTCGACGGAGCAGCGGCCGCCTGCGCGGAGATGGTGGCCGACGTCATCGACGTCCTCGACGTGCCCTGGACGCAGGCCATCGCATCGCATCTGTATCTCGGCATCGCCACTGACACCGGTGGATTCCGGCACGGCCCTATCTCTGAGCGCACGTTCAGGATCTGCGCGCGGATTGCCGCCACCGGCGTCGCGCCTGCGCGACTGTCCCGCGAGATTTTTGACAGCTTTTCCATCGGCCGGATTCGCCTGACGGGCGCCCTGCTGAATGCCATGGAACTGCATCACGGCGGCCGTCTCGCGGTGCTGTATTACGACGACGAACTCCTCGCGGCATGCGGCGCGACCTCGGACGACACCGACGGGCTGGTCAACCTGCCGCTCGGCGCGAAGGAAGTGCTGGCCGTCGCGCTCGTGCGCAAGCAGACCGACACCCAGTACCGCGTCAGCATGCGGTCAAAGGGTGATGTCAGTGTGCGGTCGGTGGCCGTGCAGTTCAGCGGCGGCGGCCACATCAATGCGGCGGCGTGTTCGATTCCAGGGTCCAGAACGGCAGTGACTCAGGCCGTCGTACTTGCCCTCGGAGCCCAGCTCTAGAGTTTGTGGGCTTTCCGGCCGCCCTGCACCAGCGGGTCGAGGTCGGCGGTCGCGACCTGCGTCACGTTCGCGTCCATGTCTTCTGCGGTCGACCCTCGTGAATGCGCGACGTCCGGAAACGGCGGAAACGTGCATCCGATCTCGGCAAAAAAGCCGAGGAGTTGCCCGGCCACCGCCTGCACGTTGTCCTGCCCCCCGGTGATGATCATCGCCGCCACCGTGTTCCGGATCAGCTGTTTGTTTCGAATCGTGATCTGATGGGCGTCGCCACCAGAATCACATCCGCCCAGTGGACGATGGCGGGTGCGCGGCGTGCGGGACCTTCTCGCGCTTGGTGGCACTCGCGAGATTCACCCAGAGGGAGCCGTCCCTGACCTCACTCTCGTACCGTGGAATGCCATCCGCTTCAAACCCCGGCTCACCCACGCCTGTCGCGCGATGAAACTTCCACGCGTGCCACGGGCACGTGATGAAGCGTGATTGCAGACGCCAGAGACGACGCCGAACATGCCGTTGGCGAACGACACCGCCAGGCGCGTCCGCCCCACCAGAATCTGGTGGAGCGGCTTTGCCTTGAGCGTTTCAGCGGCCCCGACGTTGACCCATTCGTCAGCCATCGGGGCCATTGGACCACAACGTGGTGCCGTCCTACTTAATGATCGCAGTGGGCTTCTTGCCCTCGTACATCAGCGTGATCTCCGACGCCGTGCACAGATTGAGCTTGGTCCACTCGATCGAGTCGTCGTCTTCGTCAACGACCTTGAGGTCCCAGTTGCATTCGGTTTCGGTGCTGGAGAACACGATGTCCACCTTTTCCCGGTTTGCCAGTACATCCTTGCCCATCACGTCCTCGCCCCATTCGTCGGAGTTGGTCGGGCTGAGGTAGACCTCCATGATGGTCAGGCCGGTCCGGTTGACCAGCGTGAAATCGAGATTGCGGCGCTGCTGGGTGGCCTGCAGGGTCATAGACGCGAGGGCGACGACCGCGAGGCACAAGGCGACGACGGCGGACTTCAGGTTCGGTTTCATAGACGGACTCCAGAGTGAAAGAGAGGACGACGACAATTCATCGTCATTCGCCATTATCGCCGACCAGAGATTAATTACAATGTTGGTGCAGGGAGTCTCGGTATGGCGGACAATGGAACGCGATGTTTCGTGACCTCGATTCGATCGGCGCCTGGCAGGCGGCTCTGGCGCAGTCGGCCACCCGGCCGGTGGTGATTTATAAACACAGTCTGACGTGCGGCACGAGCGCGATGGCCATGGAAGAGATGCAGGCGTTCGTGGACGGCGCCCCAGTCGGCGCGGCCGTGTATCTGCTTCGGGTGCAGCAGGCGCGTGACGTCTCGCGGACGATTGAGGCCACGCTCGGCGTTCGCCACGAATCGCCGCAGGTCCTGCTCGTCGTCGACGGCCGCGTGGTGTGGCACGCGTCACATTTCCGGGTGACGGCGGCGGCGATGCGCGAGGCGCTGCAGCCGTACACCGCCGCAGCCGCCGGACGCGAGGGTTAGGCCCCCGGCGCCGGCGCCGGGAACCAGTGTTTGGTCCGCACGCAGAACGCGCACACGGACAACATCACCGGCACTTCAATCAGCACACCGACCACCGTCGCGAGCGCCGCACCGGATTCAGGTCCGAACAGGGCGATCGCCGTCGCCACCGCCAGCTCAAAGAAGTTGCTCGCGCCGATGAGCGCCCCGGGCGCAGCCACGGCGTATTCCACCTTGAGCCAGCGCATCAGCATGTACGTCAGCGAGGAGTTGAAGTACACCTGGATCAGAATCGGCACGGCGATCAGCGCCACATGCAGCGGCTTGCCGAGGATATTGCCGGCCTGGAACGCAAAGATCAGGACCAGCGTCGCCAGCAGCGCCAGCATGCTCACCGGCGCAAACTGCGGCAGCAGTGTCTGCTCGAACCACGCGCGCCCCCGGGACTTCACGAGCCAGGCGCGCAGCAGCACCCCGGCACTGAGCGGAATCACAATGAACACGAGCACCGAGTACAGCAGCACCTGAAACGGCACGTGGAGTGACGACGCACCGGCGACCAGGAGGCGGACAATCGGCGCAAAGAGGATCAGCATGATCAGGTCGTTCACCGAGACCTGCACGAGGGTGTACGCGGGGTCGCCATCCGACAGATGGCTCCACACAAACACCATCGCGGTGCACGGGGCCGCGGCGAGAATGATGAGGCCGGCGATGTACTGGTCCGCGTCGGTGGCGGGAATCCATGGACTGAAGAGGACGCGGAAGAACACCCAGGCAATCAGCGCCATGGAGAACGGCTTGACCAGCCAGTTGACGAAGAGTGTGACGAACAGCCCCACAGGCCGGCGGCCGACGTTGCGGATCGCGCCGAAGTCCACCTTCATCATCATCGGCGTGATCATCAGCCAGATGAGCACGGCAATCGGCGCATTGATCTGACTCCCCTCGCCGAACTCCAGGCTGCGAAGGCCATCCATGAACGCCGGTGCCGCCATCCCGAGGCCGACCCCGGCCACCATGCACACCACCACCCACAGACTCAGGTATCGCTCGAAGACGTTCATGCCCGGAACATCCTACCAGTCCGAAGGGGCGGTCGCCGGTCCGGTACAATTCGCGGATGGTCGATCTTCTCGTCGTTGGTGCCGGCCCGGTTGGGCTCGCCTGCGCCATTGAAGCCCAGCGGCACGGACTCACCGCCAGGGTGCTCGACAAAGGCGCCCTCACCAACTCCATCCTCGGCTACCCCGCCCGCATGGAGTTTTTTTCGACGCCGGACCTGATCGAGATCGGCGACCACCCGTTTCCTGTCACGGGCTACAAACCCACGCGTGAAAATGCACTCGAGTACTACCGCATGGTCGCCGCACGTGAAGCGCTCGACCTGCGGCTGTACGAGACGATGCTCGGCCTGGAAGGCACCCGCGGCGCGTTTACAATCACCACCAGCCGCGGCACCCACCACGCCCGGCATCTGGTGGTCGCCACCGGCTTCTTCGATCATCCCAATCGGCTGACCGTGCCCGGCGCCGACCTGCCGAAAGTCACCCACTACTATCGCGAGGCCTTTCCGTATGCGCACCAGCACGTCGCCGTGATCGGCGCGAGGAACTCGGCGGCGAAGGCGGCGCTCGATTGCCATCGGCACGGCGCATCCGTCACGCTGGTCGTACGCGGTCCGGCGCTCTCGGATCGCATCAAATACTGGATTCGTCCCGACCTCGAGAACCGCATCAAGGAAGGCAGCATCACCGCACACTTCAGCACGGTGGTCGAGGAAATTCGCCAGACGTCGCTGGTGGTGCGCGGCCCCGGGGGACTCCTCGAGATTCCGAACGACTGGGTGCTGGCGATGACCGGCTATCAGCCGGACTTCGCGTTCCTGCAGCGCCTCGGGATCGCGCTTGCCGACGACGGGGCGCAGACCCCGGTATGTGATCCGGCGACGTTCGAGACCACCCGCCCGGGCGTCTATATCGCGGGCACCGTCTGTGGCGGGCTGAACACCGGACGCTGGTTCATCGAGAACGGGCGCTTTCACGCGCGCCAGATCGTGGCCCACCTGACCGGCCAGCGGGCGCCCACCGGGACGACCGCACCCGGGCATTGGAAGACCGAGGAGTAGGACCGGGGCCCCTGTGATAGCCTTTTCCGGCTATGAGTGAATATATCTTCTCGTCCGAGTCCGTCGGTGAAGGCCATCCCGACAAAGTTGCCGACACCATTTCCGACGCGATCCTGGACGCGTGCCTGACGCAGGACAAGCGCAGCCGTGTGGCCTGTGAAACCCTGGTCAAGAGCAACCAGGTCGTCATCGCCGGTGAAATCACCACCAAGGCGAAGTTCGACTACAACGAGGTCATCCGCAAGGCGATTCGCGGCATCGGGTACGTGAACGATGACGACGTGTTTCATGCGGACAAGGTGTTCATCACCAACCTGCTGACCACCCAGAGCCCCGACATCAGTCAGGGCGTGGACGCGGTCGCGGCTGAAGGCAAGAAGAAGGCCGAACAGGGCGCCGGCGATCAGGGCCTGATGTTCGGCTACTCCAGCAACGAAACGCCGGAACTCATGCCGGCCCCGATCATGTTCGCCCACCGTCTCGGCCGGCACCTCTCGAAGGTGCGCAAGGCCGGCAAGGTCGCGTGGCTCCGCCCCGACGCGAAGAGCCAGGTCTCGGTGCGCTACGTGGACGGCGTCCCCACCGAAATCACCAACGTCGTCATCTCGACGCAGCACACCGAGGCCGTGCGGCACAAGACGATCGAAGACTTCTGCATCAACGAGATCATCCGCAAGGTGCTGCCGAAGGGGATGCTGAACAAGAAGACCGAGTTCCTCATCAACCCGACCGGCAAGTTTGTCGTGGGGGGGCCACACGGGGACTCCGGCCTCACCGGCCGCAAGATCATCGTCGACACCTACGGCGGCATGGGCCGGCACGGTGGTGGCGCATTCTCGGGCAAGGACCCGTCCAAGGTGGACCGCTCCGCGGCCTACATGGGCCGCTACGTCGCCAAGAACGTCGTCGCCGCCGGACTCGCCGACAAATGTGAAGTGCAGTTCGCGTATGCGATCGGCTATCCGGATCCCGTCAGCGTGCACATCGACACGATGGGCACCGGCAACATCTCGGACGCCGCGATTCTGCACGCCGTCAGCAAGGTGTTCGACTTCAAGCCGGCCGCCATCATCCAGACGCTGAAGCTGCTGCGCCCGATCTACTCGAAGACGACCAACTACGGCCACTTCGGCAAAACCGACGACATCAGCGCGATCACCTGGGAACGCACCGACAAGGTTGCGGCCCTGCGCAAAGCGGTTTCGTAAGCTGACCGGAGTCCTCCTTATCGACAAGCCATCCGGCCCGACGTCGCACGACGTCGTGGCCCGGATGCGCCGTGTCAGTGGTGAGCGCTCGATCGGCCACGCGGGCACGCTCGACCCTCGAGCCACCGGCCTGCTCGTCCTGATGCTCGGCCGCGCGACGCGCATCGCCACACTGCTCACCGGACACACCAAGGCCTACGACGCCACTATCCGCTTCGGCTTTGCCACGACCACGGACGACGCAGCTGGGGAGCCCATCGAGATGGGCGGATGGGCGGATGGGCAGGTGGGTGGTTGGGAAGATGGGCGGGTTGTCTCAGACGATGCGATTCGGGCGGCGCTCGACGCGACGGTCGGCCCGTTTGAACAGTTGCCTCCCAGGTATTCCGCCAAAAGCGTGGATGGTCAGCGGGCGTACGACCTTGCGCGTCAGAACAAACCCATGGACCTGAAGCGGGCGTCCGTGGCGCTGCACGAGTGGTCCTGGCTGGCCCGCGAGGGCGCCCTGCTCCGTATTCGTGTGTCCGTTTCAGCCGGGTTTTATGTGCGGTCGCTCGCCCGCGACCTGGGCGACGCCCTTGGCTGCCCCGCCCACCTCGATGCCCTGCGCCGCACCCGATCCGGCCCGTTCGACGTGGCGCGGGCCCTCCCGCTGGCCGAGGCCGAGCGTCTGGGCCCGGAGGTGGAAGCCCACCTGACCCCGATGGCCGAGGCGCTGGCCGACCTGCCGGCTGTTCAGGTCTCGGAAGCCGGCCTGATCAAGGTCCGGCACGGCAACCCCATAGGCCCGCAACTGATTGAAGGACCGTGGGTTCCGGCCTCGGCCACGCTCCAGAAAATCCGCCTGCTCGACGGACACGGCGCCCTCGTCGCTCTGGCCGACCTGCGCGGCGGCATGCTCCAGCCCTCGACAGTGCTCGGGTAGCCGGGCTACAATTAACCCTTTGTTGGCGTAAGAGTTACGGCGTTCTGGTCCTGCACACTTCCGTGCACTCTGGGGCGCTCGTGGAAGGACGATCGATCGTGCTCACCAAAGACCGTAAGACAGAAGTCATCACCACCTACAAGACCCACGAAGGCGACACCGGTTCCCCCGAAGTTCAGGTCGCCATTCTTTCTGAACGCATCACCTACCTCACCGAACATTTCAAGACGCACGCGAAGGACCACCACTCACGCCGCGGCCTGCTCAAGCTGGTCGGCCAGCGTCGTCGTCTGCTGGACTACGTGAAGCGCAAGGATGCTGATCGGTACCTCGAGCTGATCAAGCGCCTCGGCATCCGCAAGTAGCCTCCCGCGCACGCACCACAAGCACCAGTAGAGAGAAGAAGGACAAGACACATGTACCGAAGAGAATTGACGATCGGCTCGTCGACCCTGTCGATCGAGACCGGCAAGCTGGCCAAGCAGGCCGATGGCGCCATCATCATCCGCCAGGGTGACACCATGGTGCTGGTCACCGCCTGCCGCGCGGCCAGCGCGCGCGAGGGCATCGACTTCCTGCCCCTGACGGTGGACTACCGCGAATCCACCTACGCCTCGGGCAAGATCCCCGGCGGCTTCTTCAAGCGTGAAGGCAAGCCCGCCGACAAGGAAACCCTCACCTGCCGCCTGATCGATCGTCCGCTTCGTCCGCTCTTCCCTGCCGGGTGGACGTACGAAACGCAGATTGTCGGCATGCTGATTTCCGCCGATACGGAAAACGATTCGGACGTGCTGGCGATCACGGGCGCCTCGGCGGCGCTCGCGATTTCGTCGATCCCCTTCGAGAAGACAATTGCCGGCGTGCGTGTCGGCCTGGTCGACGGCCAGTTCGTGGTCAACCCCACGTACACGCAGCGCAAGGTCAGCAAGATTGACCTGGTCGTCGCGGGCAGCGCGGACGCGATCATGATGGTCGAATCGGGCGCAAACGAAGCGACCGAAGAAGAAATGATCACGGCGCTCGAAACGGCGCACGCGGCCATCAAGCAGATCGTCGCGATGATTGACGACCTCCAGAAGGAAGTCGGCAAGACCAAGACGGCGGTCTCCGCGAAAACGATCGACTCCGCGCTGCGCACGGATGTCGAAGCCAAGGCCTACGAGCCGCTGGCCGACGCCATGCGCATCAAGGAGAAGCTCGAGAACTACGCGAAGGTCGACGCGGTCATCGCGAAAACCGTCAAGAGCTATCCCGAGGAGCAGCAGTCGGACGTCAAGGCGATTCTCGGCGGACTCAAGGAACGCATCCTGCGCGAGGAAATCCTCGACCGCGGGCAGCGTCTCGACGGCCGTCGCTTCGACGAAATCCGTCCGATCTGGACGGAAGTCGGCGTCCTCCCCCGCGCGCACGGCTCGGTCGTGTTCACGCGTGGTGAGACGCAGGCCCTCGTCACCGCGACGCTCGGCACCGATGACGATGCGCAGAAGATCGAAAAGGTCGACGGCGAGTCGTACAAGCGCTTCATGCTGCACTACAACTTCCCGCCCTTCTCGGTCGGCGAAGTGAAGTTCCTGCGTGGCCCCGGCCGCCGCGAAATCGGCCACGGCGCCCTGGCCGAGCGCGCGCTCGCGCCGGTGATGCCGTCGCAGGAGCAGTTCCCCTACACCGTCCGTGTCGTCTCCGACATTCTCGAATCCAACGGCTCGTCGTCGATGGCGTCGGTCTGTGGTGGCGCGATGTCGATGATGGACGCCGGTGTGCCGATCAAGGCGCCGGTGGCCGGCGTGGCGATGGGCCTGGTGATGAACGAAGAGACCGGCAAATGGGCCGTGCTCTCGGACATCGCGGGCGCGGAAGACCACTACGGCGACATGGACTTCAAGGTCGCGGGCACCGCGACGGGCATCACGGCCCTGCAGATGGACATCAAGGTGAGCGGCATCACGATGGACATCATGCGCAAGGCGCTCGAGCAGGCGCGCCAGGGCCGCATGCACATCCTCGGCAAGATGGCGGAGACGCTCGGCACCGCGCGTGCCGACATCTCCACCTACGCGCCGCGCATCATCACGATCAAGATTCCGGTCGAGAAGATTCGCGACGTCATCGGGTCCGGCGGCAAGACCATTCGCTCGATCGTCGAACGCACCGGCGTGAAGATCGACGTCGAAGACGACGGCCGCATCAACATCGCGTCGTCGGACGACGCGGCGGCGCAGAAGGCGATCAGCATCATCCAGGAACTGACCGCGACGCCGGAGCTCGACAAGGTGTACATGGGCAGCGTCCAGCGCATCACGGACTTCGGGGCGTTCATCGAAGTGATGCCGGGTGTGGACGGCCTGTTGCACGTCTCCGAGATGGCCAACTACCGCGTGGCCAATGTGCGCGACGAGCTCAAGGAAGGCGAGCAGGTCGAGGTCAAGGTCATCAACATCGACCCGTCCGGCAAGGTGCGCCTGAGCCGCAAGGTTCTGCTCAAGGAGGGCGAAGGCACGTCGCCGAAGTATCCCGGCGCCGGCGACGCGTTTGCCGCGAGCAACCCGAGCTACGGCGACGACCGTCGTGGTGGCGATCGTGACCGCGGCCCGCGCCGCGACCGCGGTCCGCGCCGGTAAGAGCACTTCCCTACGCTTCACAGCGAGGCGTGGAGGGCTGGGAGTCAAGATGTAGGGCCGACTGAACTTGAAGTCGGCCAATCTGAAACGACGGAGCCCCGGGGTTTTCACCCCGGGGCTTTTTTTGTTTGGGCCGACGCTGGCTCCGGAACCGCCGCAGCCTCATCTGAAGATCATCCAGGCCTGGACGTCACTTCTGCGCCAGAAAGCAGACACCGCCCGATAACCATCGGTCGCTTCTGCCCGTTTTCACCGCGATCTCACCCTTTCCTCACAATGCGCTGATGACTTCACTCGTCGTTTCCGCGTAATGCTTACGCATGGAACTGCTGATGGGAATCCGGCGCGACCTCAGCCTGGCTGTGCGGTCGCTGGCCAAGGCCCGGGCCTTCTCGTTTGTCTGTGTGTTGTCGTTGGGGATCGGCATGGCGCCGGTCATCGCCATTCCCTATGCCATGCGGATGTTCACGTCGCCGCCGGGGTCGCTCAACACCGACGGGCTGGTCGAAGTCGTCAGCAGCCCTGAAGGACCGCGCCGGGAGACGAACCAGTGGTCCTACCCTGATTTCGCCGCGTTCAGGGCCGCCGGCAGCGGAGTCAATCTGACGGGCTGGGCCACTGCTGAAGCCGTCGCCAACCTCGACCCTTCGTTGGGTGGTCCGACTCCGGTCACGGCCATGTTTGTCTCGCCGAACTACTTCACCGTCATGGAAGCGCCACTCTCCCAGGGGACAGGTCTCCGCGACACCGCCGAGCCGATCGTGGTCGTCAGCCACACCTTCTGGCAGCGGCGGCTCGGATCTGCTGCCAACACGGTCGGGTCCATCCTGGTGCTGAACAAGGTTCCACACCTCGTCGTGGGCATCACCCGGGAACGGTTCCGCGGACACCTCAATTTCCATGACATCGATCTGTACCTGCCACTCGAACGCCACCCGTTCGTGATCGCCGAGACATCCGTGCGCTTCGATCGCAGCCAGAACTGGGTGCGCATCCATGGACGCCTGTCTCCGGGCGTCGAGCTCGCGCAGGCGTCTGCCGCCGTTGGTGCGCTTGCGGCGCAGTTGATGAAGGACCATCCTGCGACCAACGAAAACAAGTCGGCAACCCTAGCGCCATATCACCCGATGGGGGCGCTGGACGCCTCCCAGTTGACCTTGATCTGGGCTGTCATCCAGACGCTGTCACTACTGCCCCTGCTTGTTGTGTGCCTGAACATCGCGGGGATGGTGCAGGTGCGCAGCGCGATTCGTGAACGCGAGTTGTCCATCCGGCAGGCAATCGGCGCAAGCCGGGGCAAGCTCGTCCAGCAGTTGCTTGCGGAGTCCGTTGTGCTTGCGGCACTCGGTGCGGCACTCGCCGCGCTCGTGCTCTTTAACCTGGCGCCTCTGGTCGCCTGGTTAATGGACCGGCCCCTTCCGCCGCCGATGGCCGAAGCGCTGCGCGTGGATGCCGTGATGATTCTCGTGTGTATGGGGCTCTGCCTTGCGACCAGCCTGATCTTCGGATGGCTGCCGGCCGCACGATTCAGCCGGCCGGTCATCATCACTGCACTCAAAGACGATGCCGGGTTCGGCAGTGCCAGGGTGGGTCGCGTGCACCGGGTGGCGACTGCGCTGCAGGTGGCGATTGCCACTCCGTTGTTGATTCTCAGCGGCATGACGCTCGATCGGGTGAGGGCCACCGCCACCGACGACCTGGGGTTTGATGCCGAGTTGCTGTATGCGGCTCCCGTCAATCTTGGAGCGATTGAAGCCGAAAACGTCTGGGTCAGGCTGCAGGGCGCGCGGGATGCCCTGGCTCGTGCCGGTGCTGTGGCCTCTGTGTCGATCGCCGACGGCCTTCCGCTCGACTTCCGCTACCGGATGACCCGCGTAGCCACACAGACCGAGGCAGGCACCGCACCCAGAACTGCCGCGGCCCACGTCACACGGGTGGGTGATGCCTACTTCGACACAACCGGCATCACCCTGCTGCGCGGCCGAGAGTTCGACGCGAACGACGGCACTGGGGCCGAGTCGGTGACCATCGTGTCGACACCACTCGCCGAGCAGCTCTTTCCAGATGAGGATCCGCTCGGCAAACGCCTGACGTTTGCCGCAGGAGAAAAGACCGAGCGGACACTGACCATCATCGGTGTGTCGTCCGACTTTCCGACCTCGCAGATGAGCACCAGCCGCGCGCAGTTGCTCCTGCCGCTCGCACAGTACAGGGACGTCGTTCGTGATTCCGTCGAGGTGGATGATGATCGGGGGAGTTCCGCGCAGTTGATGCTGGTCGTCAGGAGCGCGCCTGGAGAGCCCGCCGTGAAGATGACCACCGCGCTTGAGACAACCATCCGCGAGCTTGATCCCGAGTTTGAACCCTCCCGGATTGTCACCGACGCATGGCTCCGCAGGAACAGTGTGGATGACTTCCTGACGCAATCGGCAGTATCCGGGGTCGTCGGAGGCATTCTCCTCCTGCTCTCTGCCCTCGGCATCTATGGCGTCGTCGGCCTGATGGTCACCACCCGCGTCCGCGAAATCGCGATCCGCATGGCGCTTGGTGCCTCGCGACGCCGTGTGGTGGGTATGGTCCTGGTCGACGTCCTCAAGCTCGTTGCGCCCGGTGTGACCGTAGGCATATTGATCGCGGTTGCGTTCGTGAAGCTGAACGGGCAGGACTTCGGCATTTCGCTGAGCATGTTTGAACCGCTCGCCTATGTAGCCGGCTCGGCAATTGCCGTCCTGATCGCAATCCTGTCGAGCCTGGCACCGGCGCGCCGGGCTGCGACTATTCAGCCGATGATCGCGATGCGGTCGGAATAGTGCTTGAGTCGCAGCCTCTGGGGTAATCTCTCAGATGTCTTGGTGCGTCGCTCAGGGGGACATATGCGGAGAGTGCTTGTATTGGTGGCGGTGGTACTGGCAGGGGCGTTGGTGTCGGCGGACACGCTCATCCTGAGGGATGGCACCCGCGTGACCGGCCGTCTGGTCAGTGCCGATGAGGATGCGATCGAGTTCGAGGAACGAGGCTCCGGCCGACGAACCGTCGTGCGATTGTACGACCGGGATGATGTTCTCAGAATCGAGTTTGATCGTGGCTCCGGGAGTCTGTTTGATGAGCCCGTCCAACCCTCCCGGCCGTCAGGCCTGCGCGAACGCCTGGTCATTGTGTCCGGCGATGTCGATTGGAACGATGCCGGTATCACCCTTCGCGCCAATCAGGAAATCTGGCTGGAGTCATCAGGACGCGTGCAGTGGGGACGCAATCGCCGGCACGGCCCGGCGGGCGAGCCGAATTCACCCCGCAACGATAAGCGACCGATGCCCACTCGCAATGCGGCGGCGCTCATCGGAAAAATCGGCGAAGAATCGACGGACTACTTCTTCCTGGGCGACCAGACGGGCCCGATCCGCATCCGCGCAGCGGGACGGTTGTTCCTCGGTGTGAACGACGACTTCCTCAACGACAACTCCGGAAACTTCCGCGTCATTGTCTATTACTGAGGGCCTGGACTTCTTCGGCCGTGGGCTGGCGCCATTTTCCGATGGGCAAAGAGCCAATCACCATGTCGCCAATACGGACGCGCACCAAGCCGATAGTCCGTATTACGTGGGTGTTCCCCTGCCAGAACCGACCTTATCCGACGCTGGAGCGGAGTCTACACCCACTCGGCGAGCCGTGTCCGCGTCACCGTCAGCTACTTCACGCATGGTTCGCCTACGGACTGCCGGGCGGCGAGGGGACGGCCGTCCGCGTTCGGTGCTCGCGGGCGAGCTCATCGAAGTCCTGCACAAGAGAAGTGCCGCGTCCGAAAAAGGCGCCGGAAAAGACCAGCCGCGGATCGTGTTGTGTTCGCCGTGCGCGCAACAGCGAGGCGGCGTAGCGGCCGGGCCGCGCAGCCTCGGGGACGAGCATCAGGTCCAGCAGCGTCGCCATGATGTTCGCGTGGCTGGCGGCGTAACCCGTGTCACTCGTCGGCACCGCGCCCATCATCAACAGGGGCACAGCGACCTCGCCCCAAAGTTCGAAGATCGAACAAGTCGTGGCCACGATGGTGAAAGTGGCGGAGGCGCGACGTCCCAGGGTGCGCTACACCGTGCCGTGGTGGCAGGGGCTCCATGTGCAATCCTCCGAGGCCTCGGGGGCGCCGGGAGCCACTCCCCGCGTTTCCATCGAACCCAGAACTCGGTCTCTTCCGTGGCGGTCAAGGGGCTGCGCGGCATGCGTGACATCTTCTCCTCCTGTCACGGTGCATCGACCCATTGAGTACGCCCCAGCTAAGGGACGTTCTCATCCCGGTCCTCTGCAACCGTGCTGACGGCAGGGGCCACCGCACGTGCCCGCACGGGCTCAGTTCACGTACTTGCTGCGCACCTGAAAGAGGAAGAAGAGCCCGATGAGCAGGCCGAGCAGCATGCCGACGACCGCCCCCTGCCACAGGCTGCCCACCGCACCGACGAGCTGCTGATAGAACAACAGCATCCAGGCGGAGCGCTTGCGCGCGAACAGGCCCGGGAGGGCGAGCACGAGCAGACCGATCTGTACTAACGAGAGCAGCGTGACGAC
>JAURFE010000064.1 GCA_030827135.1 Vicinamibacterales bacterium | reverse complement strand
CCTTGCTGCTGAACTTTTTATTGACTTCGGCGACCCGTTCGGCGTAGGCGGTGGCTTGGGCTAAGGCCTCGCCCGGGTAGCGCTTGGTCCAAAACTGCTGGCTGAAGCGCCAGCGCAAGCTGTCGGCGGCCTCGGCCTGGGCCAGCGATTCGATGCTCAGTCGTTCGGTCTGGCTGGCGATGGGGTAGAGGGCGCTCACGGCGCGGCGCAGAGCTTCACCTTCGCCCAGCAGCTCCACCCAGCGCGGATCCACCGTCAGTCGGGCGTACTCGTTGGCTTCGCCGGGGTTCCACCGAAAGAAGCTGATTTTTTGGGTGGGGTACGCGCTGGGTTCCATATCCTGCACTGCCAGGGTAAGTTCCAGGGTGTAGCGTCCCGAGGGGACTGTGCTCAGGTCGAGTCCGCCGTGCAAGGCATTCACGGGCTGCCCGGGTTGAATTTTGATTTGACCTCCGAGGTCGCGGCGCAGTTCGCCCCGCTCTTCGCTTCGGAGTCCGTACTGCAGCACCGCCTTTTTGCCATTCGGA
>JAURFE010000063.1 GCA_030827135.1 Vicinamibacterales bacterium | reverse complement strand
AAATGGTTAATAAGACCTTTTTGATTAGGTTTATTATAATATGGAGTGACTACTAAACCGTAATTTGCACCAGACTTATATGCGTGTTTAGTAAATTCAATAGCCTCTTTGGTTGAATTTGATCCAGTTCCGGCAATAACTGGAATTTTTCCCCCGACTGTCTTAACTGCAAATTCAACAAGTTGCATATGCTCATCATGAGTAAGCGTAGGAGACTCTCCAGTAGTCCCACAAACAGCAACACCAGAAATTCCTTCTTTAATTTGCCAATTTAATAGTTTGGCAAAACTATCAAAGTCTACCTCCCCTTTATTAAAAGGAGTAATAATGGCTGGTATGGATCCTTTAAGCATAGTTATTTATATTATTATAATTTTCATATTTTTAATATGGCGGAGAGAGAGGGATTCGAACCCTCGGTACAACTTGCGTCGTACGGCGGTTTAGCAAACCGCTGGTTTCAGCCACTCACCCACCTCTCCTTAGGATTAAGCTAATTTAAACAGTAGCCGCAATATAGTCAAATTTACTTATTTGTCA
>JAURFE010000062.1:255-548 GCA_030827135.1 Vicinamibacterales bacterium | reverse complement strand
CACGTGAAGCCGATCTCGTCGAAGCGCGGCATGCTCAACGCGATCCGCGAAGACATCAACAAGTTCCGCGAAGACAACAAGTGCGATCGTCTTGTGATGATCTGGTGCGCGAGCACCGAGATATACATCGAGCCGGGCCGCGCTCACATCGATCTCGAATCCTTCGAGAAGGCCCTCGACGCCGACGACGAGACGGTGTCACCGGCCCAGATCTACGCTTACGCGGCACTCCTCGAAGGCGTCCCGTTCAACAATGGCGCGCCCAACTTGGCCGTCGATGCACCGGCGCTGCG
>JAURFE010000062.1:0-245 GCA_030827135.1 Vicinamibacterales bacterium | reverse complement strand
CAAGATCGCCATCTCCGGCAAGGACTTCAAGACCGGTCAGACCCTCATGAAGACCGTGCTGGCCCCCATGCTGAAGGCCCGCATGCTCGGCCTCGAAGGCTGGTACAGCACCAACATCCTCGGCAACCGCGACGGTGAGGTGCTCGACGCGCCCGAGAACTTCAAGACGAAGGAAGAGTCGAAGCTCGGTGTGCTCGAAGACATCTTGCAGCCGAAGAAGTTTCCCGATCTGTACGGCGACATCT
>JAURFE010000061.1 GCA_030827135.1 Vicinamibacterales bacterium | reverse complement strand
GTCTCGAAGCACCGGAAGGGCTCGGCCTATTTTGCCGTGTACCGCTATCTGCTGGGCGATTACGCGCCCTACCTCTATCGCACGGACGACTATGGCGCCACGTGGAAACGCCTCACTGACGGCAAGAATGGCATCCCGGCCGACTGGCCGACGCGCGTGGTGCGTGAGGATCCGGATCGCGAAGGCCTGCTCTACGCGGGCACGGACAGCAACGGCAAGGTGTGGTTCTCGCGCAACTTTGGCCAGACCTGGACCGTGGTGACGGGGGCGATGGGCCTTCCGGCCGCGGGCCCCGCGCGCTGTGAAGTGGCGACTACGGCCGCCGACACCAATTACGTGTACGCGCTGTTCGGCGCCAACAACAACGGCTTGTATGGCGTCTACCGCTCCACCAACCAGGGCGCAACCTGGACCCAAATGCACGGCGCTACCCCCAACCTGCTCGACTGGTCCACCACCGGCAACGGCAGCGGAGGCCAAGCCTGGTACGACCTTTCGATTGCAGTGTCTCCGCTCAACAAAGACGAACTGCTCGTGGGCGGCGTCAACATTTGG
>JAURFE010000060.1 GCA_030827135.1 Vicinamibacterales bacterium | reverse complement strand
CGCGTGCGTTCGGATCTAATCCGATGTGTTGCCAGAAAAAGTATCCCTGAAAAATTCCGTGGTGAGCGACGAGCCAGTGGTTGGCTTTTGAAACTGCAGGTTCGACGATCGCGGCCGCAACTGCGGCGTGGTTATATGGCGAGAGGTTGTCGCCAATGTCGTGCAAGAGTGCGCACAAAATATATTCTTCGTCGCGGCCATCGCGCTCGGCGCGAGTTGCGGTCTGAAGGCAGTGCTCGAGACGATTGACGGGAAACCCGCCGTAATCGTGACGCAAATATTCGAGTTGTTCGATTAGTCGATCTGCGACGCGGGCTTGAGTCGTTTCGAGTTGCACCATGATGTTGTCCCAGTCGGCCTTCGTTGATTCGGCGAACGAGGTGAATTTCGCTCGCGAACTCGAAGCGTCTTTGGCAAGTTGTTGCTCGCGCGATGTGTCAAGTGTCATGGTTTGAGAGTAGTTCGCGACCGAGTCATTGACTCTGAGCAGACTTTGTGCGGTGGTGCAGTTTCGTGTCCGATTTTTGGGTTGTGCGTGTCGGGCGTCACAGCAAATGG
>JAURFE010000059.1 GCA_030827135.1 Vicinamibacterales bacterium | reverse complement strand
CCTCACGATGGGCAATCCTGGGCATTGCGAATAAGGGAATTACCCCCTAAACTTCTTCGAGTTGACATCTGCCGAAAACTAATCTGGCGAAAACTCACTAAATAGATTCCAATCTAGAAGTGTGTCTTCTCTAGGTGGCACCTGAAACCAAGCCTCGTGCCTGTTCACGGTTGATGGCGATGGCAACTTTAGGGCGGTAGTTCAATTGGTAGAGCATCGGTCTCCAAAACCGAAAGTTGCAGGTTCGAGTCCTGTCCGCCCTGCGTAGGAAAGAAGGTAAGAGTGGCTGAAGAAAACGAGAAACCCTCGGAAGATTTAGTAGAGAAGGCGAAAGCCGACTCCGCCAATGTGAAGAACCCGATCCAGCGCGTTTCGCTATTCGTGCGTCAGGTCCTTGCTGAACTAGGCAAGGTCACCAAGCCAACTCGCCAGGAACTAATCAAGTCCACCGGAGTAGTGCTCGGCTTTGTCGCCGTGGTCATGGTGCTGATCTCCTTCCTGGACTGGATCTTCCTAAACGTCGTGACCTTCGTGTTCGCAGGATAAGAGGAATTTGTG
>JAURFE010000058.1 GCA_030827135.1 Vicinamibacterales bacterium | reverse complement strand
CGGACGGGCCTGGTTGATCGCCTCAGCCACGGTTTTCACCTCAAGGCCGGTGATCTTCATGTCCATTTGCAGGGCGGTGATGCCCTTCTCGGTGCCGGCCGCCTTGATGTCCATGACGCCGAGGAAGTCCTCGATGCCTTGGATATCGGTGAGGATCCGGACCTCAGAGCCCTCCTTGATCAGGCCCATGGCGGCACCGCTCACGGGGGCCTTCAGGGGTACGCCGGCATCCATCAGGGCCAGGGTGCTGCCGCACACCGAGCCCATGGAGGTGGAACCGTTGGAGCTCAGGCACTCCGACACCACCCGCAGCACGTAGGGGAAGCTCTCCTTGCTGGGGAGGACGGGGATCAGGGCCCGCTCCGCCAGGGCGCCGTGGCCGATTTCGCGGCGGCCGGGGCTGCGCATCGGGCGGGTCTCGCCGACGGAGTAGGGGGGGAAGTTGTAGTGGTGCAGGTAGGTCTTCTCGTTGGACGGGTTCAGGTCGTCCATCTCCTGGGCGTCGCTCGGGGTGCCGAGGGTGGCGCAGGAGAGCACCTGGGTCATTCCGCGCTGGAACAGACCGGA
>JAURFE010000057.1 GCA_030827135.1 Vicinamibacterales bacterium | reverse complement strand
GTCCAGTTCCTCACGGAGGCGCTGTTCAATTTCAAAACACTCCGGCGCCGAAATGTCTTCTAGGTTGATTCCCCCGAAGGTGGGGGCGAGAATTTTAACTGTTTCAATGAATTTTTCTGGGTCCTTCGTATCCAATTCCAGGTCAAAAACGTCGATGTCGGCAAATATTTTGAATAGGACCCCCTTGCCTTCCATGACGGGTTTGGAGGCCAGCGGACCAATGTCCCCAAGGCCCAATACGGCCGTTCCATTCGTGATGACCGCCACCAAATTGCCCTTGGCTGTATAGCGGTAGGCATCCGAGGGATTTGCAGCAATTTCCAAGCAGGGCTCCGCGACGCCGGGAGAATACGCGATGCTTAAGTCGCGTTGTGAGTTCGATGGTTTGGTTGGAATGACCTCGATCTTTCCAGGACGGGTTCCTTCGTGGTACTCTAAGATGTCGCGCTTGCGTATGGGGGCATTTTTCTTGGCCATGAGGGGGTGCTTTATCAAATACAAAGGTGGGGAAAAATTTTTATAGAACTACCTTTGGAAAAGACTAAACGCATTTAAACGTGTACACAGGAATAAT
>JAURFE010000056.1 GCA_030827135.1 Vicinamibacterales bacterium | reverse complement strand
TGCTTGAGCGCCTCGAGGTCGACCCGGTCCTGAGGCCGTTTCGGCCCGGCCAGGCTCGGCTTGACCGTGGCAAGGTCGAGGTCGAGCACGGCGCTGTAGTCGGGGTCACGCATGTCGTCGGTCCGCCACAACCCCTGCGCCTGGGCGTAGGCCTCGACCAGGGCGAGCGTGGCCTCATCGCGACCGGAGAGCCGCAGGTAATCGAGGGTCACGCCGTCGATCGCCACCACTCGTGCCGTCTCTCCGGCCTTCACTGGTGTGGCCCGGTTGGTCCGAGCCTTCCAACGCGCTCCATCGATCTGCAGAGATCCGTCAGGGGTGATGTCGGTGACTGCCCGACCCAACTGACCGATGAGACGTTCTCGGCCGATGGTCGGCGTGGCGAAACGCGTACGGGTCATGCTCGGCATCCCCGAAACGAAGGTGAGAGCAATTCCGCCGATGCCGACCAAAAGTGTCAGCCAGGAGGGACGCAGATTCTGTTGGTCGAACGTCGGGAACAAGAACCACGAACCCACGGCGAAGAGAGCGAGGCCGACTCCGGTCCAGAAACGTGGAATACCGACTTGCACGTCG
>JAURFE010000005.1 GCA_030827135.1 Vicinamibacterales bacterium | reverse complement strand
GCCCGCGCAGGGTTACTTTGGCGGATACACAAGCACGGCACAGTTCGCGTGCCCGTCCCCGCGCAGCTGCTGCTCGAACTCGTCGGCCGTCCACCCCTCAAGCACCGAACGGAACGCTCGAAGCGTGCCGTTGTGCGTGACGAGCAGCACCCGCTTCGCCGCAAACTCGGCCTCCCGTGTTCGAAGAAACAGCCGCACACGCGCAGCGACGTCCGCCAGGCTTTCACCACCTGGCGGACGCGCGAAGAGTGGGCCGGTCGTGCGCCAATACTCGGCCAGCCAGGGAAACGATTCGCCGGCTTCGGCCGTCGTCATGTTCACCGTGAACCCGGCGTCGCGCTCGCTGAGGAGCACGTCTTCACCCACCACCATCTTCGCGCGCATGTCCGCCGGCCAGGCTTCGAGCAGCGCCTCGGTCGTTTCGCGCGTGCGGCGATAGCCCGAATGCAGCACGAGGTCGAAGCGCTCGTGTTCGTCGCGTAGACGTGCTCCCAGCGCCCGCGCCTGCTGCCACCCAAGCTCAGTCAGCGCCGCCTGGTGGTCCGGCACCCCGGCAAACGGCGCCCGCGACGCTTCGTCCGGAAAGAACACATGGCCGGCCTTCACCACGTTGCGGTCACTCTGCCCATGTCGAACCAGCACCAGCATTTCAGTCCCAGAGGCCGGTTTCGCGAAACACCGCGCTCACGTCGCCGCAGGCCGGGCACTCGAACGCCTGACCCTCCTCGGGGCCGTCGTCGGCCATGAACGCGGCCACGACATGCGGCTTGCGCCGACAGGTAGGGCAGCGCACCCGGGGTCTCGACGGCTCGACCGTAAGGTACTGATGGCACGTCCTGCACAACGCTGGGACCTGTGCCGGGCCTTCGATGGAACCGTACCCAACGAACAGCGAGTCCGATTCGTAGCCGCACGGGCATACGACGGTCAGAATGTCACCCATCAGGAGCGTCCCCGGCGCGGCGGCTTCGTTGCATAGCTGACAATCGCCAGCATCGGTGCGTCTGGCCACGGGCACTTGGGGCACGACGAATCCATCAACGACTCGTACCCCTCGGTGACGCCTTGCAGGAACGTGCCGGTCCAGCCGCATCGTGGACACACCAACGGTGTCGTCTCCCACGGGTCGTTGTGCTCAAAGTGTCTGGCCGACACTAAACCTCACCACTCTTGCGCCGTGACCGGCCCTGCATGGTGCGGCTGCGAAGAGCGTTGAACGTGGAGAAGTGTTTCGACTTCGAACGTGACAATAGAGAGCCTCCACACGCAGCGTCGCACGTGGGTATGACAGAGTAGGTCAGTGTTGACCAGCCGCGCCGACGCCGTCGAACGCTGGCGCATGACCCGGTGGTCGAGACGGCACACTTGAGATCACAATTTGTGATCTCAAGTGTGGGGCACGGTCCGTCGTGCACACACAGCGAACCCGATTCGTAGCCGCACGGGCATACGACTGTCAGAATGTCACCCATCAGGCGTCTCCTCGGACTGTGGACTCTGTCGGCGGCAGCCCCAAAATGCGCCGCGAGGCTGCAATCTCCTCAGGCGTGGCCTCCCTGCCAGTCAAGCGACGGGACAGCTGCGTCACCCACTCAAGGAGCGCCTCTTTGTCATCAAAGTCAGGGGGCCGACCCATGAACACGAGTTGCTTCGTCATTTGCCACATCCTTCGTTGGCCACATCCGCACAGGGTGTGCGACGGCACCGCAGCGAGGTCATCCCGCTCGGTTGCCGGCCCCACACGTGGCGGGGCACTCTCGATGCAGGAGCTATTCTAACAGTGAACTTATGTTGACGTCCCGCTTCACCGACGCCTTCGCCTACGCTCTCGACGTCCACGGCGGGATGGTCCGCAAGGGCGGCGGCGAAATTCCCTACATGGCCCACCTGATGGGCGTCACGTCCCTCGTGCTGCAATACGGCGGCACCGAGGATGAAGCGATCGGCGCGCTGCTGCATGACGCGGCGGAGGACGGCGGCGGCCACTCCCGACTGGCGGATATCAAGGCGCGCTTCGGCCCCAAGGTGGCCACCATCGTCGACGGCTGCTCAGATAGCTTCGAGACGCCGAAGAAGCCCTGGCTCGAGCGTAAGCAGGCCTATATCAAGCGTGTGCCCAGCGAGTCCGCATCGGTGATTCTGGTGTCAGTCGCCGACAAGATCCACAACGTCGGCGCCATCATCGCCGACTACCGCACGGTGGGCGACGCACTGTGGGCGCGCTTCAACCCGGAAGCGGGGAAGGCCGGCACGGTCGGGTACTACCGCGGCCTCGTGAGAGCCTATCGACACGCCCCCGAATCACCGAAGCACCTGCGGGCCGTCGACGACCTGGATCAACTCGTCCGCGAACTTGAGGACCTGGTCGGCATACCAGGCGTGTGGCCGCCCGCCAAGTGATGCTCGTCCCCACCCCCGACCTCTTCGTGCACCCGAGCCGCATTCACGGGCAACGCCACGTCGCCCGCGTGATGATCCACGCGTTCCGCCTGATCGAAGCCACCGGCCTGACACACCTGGCCACGTGGCCCGCGCGTGTCGATGCGATCGCGGTCGAGTTTGAACGGATCCTCCGGGACTACCAGTGACGGAGGCGGTCGCCGGATTCATTGCGGGTGTCACCTCGGGCCTGCTGCCGATCGCGTTTGCCGAAGCCACCGCCCTGGCCGCCGCCGCCGTGCCCGGCGTCTCCCTGCGCGCGATCGTACTCGTCGTCTTCACGATCGGCCACGTGGCCGGGAAGAGCGCGTGGTACTTCCTCGGCACCCAGGAAGCGCGGATTACACATCCGGGCCTGCGCCGCCGGCTCGATCAGGCGCGACTGGTCGTCAAGTCCCACCCGGCCGCCAGCATCAGCGTGCTGCTCGCCAGCGCCACGATCTCCACGCCTCCGTTCCAGCTCACCGCCATCGCCGCCGGCATCGTGCGCGCGCCGCTGGGCACGTTTGTGATCACGGCGTTCATCGGCCGACTGGTGCGCTTCTCGGCCATCGCCGCCGTGCCGTCGCTGATCGGCCGCCTGTAGGGCCGCCTCTTCGTAGGGCCGCCTGGGTTGCAGGCGGCCGTGTTACCCTCCGTCTCCGCAGGAAAGGAGCGCCCTCATGGCCCTGCCGAACCCCGTCGTCGTGATTCCCGGCATCACGGCGAGCGACTTGCGTGATGCCTACGCCGTGTCCCCTGAGACGGTCTGGTCGACGCTGCTGACCAAAGACTACGACCGCATCCTGCTGCACCCGGACGACCTGCGGTATGAGCTGGAAGAACCCGCGCGGGTGGAGGCATCGGCGGTGTTCGGCACACCGTATGACTCGTTCATCAAGGAACTGCGCCATAACCTGACGGCACACCGCGACAAGCCGGTGCCGGTGTATCCGTTTCCGTATGACTGGCGACAGCCGCTGGACCTGATCGAAGTGCAGTTGGCCGCGTTTATTGACGAGGTGATTGCGCGCACATCACTGATGAGGCATTACCACGATGCGGGGTACGCCGACGACCCGAAGGTGAGTCTGGTGGGCCACTCGATGGGGGGACTGATCATCGCGGGGTACCTGCAGATGCGTGGGAAGAACGCGCGTGTGGACCGGGTCGCGACGCTCGGGACGCCGTTCAAAGGCTCCCTCGAAGCGCCGATCAAAGTTGTCACCGGCACCGCGAGCCTGGGGCCGGACACCGCGTCCGATTCACGCGAACGTGAATCGGCACGCCTCACACCCGCGTTGTATCACCTGCTGCCGAGTTTCAAGGGTGCGGTGGTGGCGGAAGCAGGATCAGGCCTGCCGGATGACCTCTACCTCGTCGAAACGTGGCAGCAGGGCGTGATCGATACGGTGGCGGAATTCATCCGGCTGCATGGCCTGAAGAAGGGGAACGCCGCCGACCGCACCGGGTGGGCGCGCACGCTGCTGACGTCAATGCTGGACCGCGCATGGAAACATCGGACGCGGGTCAATACGCTGGATTTGGCGGCGACGTCGGTCGGTTCGCCCGACGGGTGGCTGTGCCTGGTGGGCGTCGATGCCAGGACCCGGGTGACACTCGAAATCCAGAAGAAGGGCGGCAAACCGTTCTTCAACCTTGTCGGCACCGATCGCCGGAACGGGTGGGCGTCGACGAACGAGCAGGACCGCGAGGCCACGGGTGACGGCACAGTGCCCTACCTGGGCGCGGAGCCGACTTTTCTCGAGCGCACACACCTCGTGTGCCTGCGACCCGATGACTTCGGCTACTGGGAGATGAAAGACAAGGCGCTGCTGCAACTCGTCGGCTTCCACTCACTGCTGCCCAGTCTGAACCTTGCGCACCGCCTCGTCGTCAGCCACCTGCGCGGCAAGCCCACAAAAGGCATCTGGGCCCGCCCGGCGCCGGGTGTATCGGAGAAGGACTGGGCGCCCCCCATCAGGGGGCTTGCGTTCAAGGCGTAGGGGGCGCGTGTACGTAGGGCGCGCTGCACTTGAGCGCGCCGGCGGTGACGCGCTACAACCCAGCGCGTCCTACGCACTGTCTGGCCCGCTGCAACCCAGCGGGCCCTACGTACTGTCTGGCCCGCTGCAACCCAGCGGGCCCTACGTACGCCGTCCTCGTAGGGCGCGCTGGGGTTCAGCGCGCCAGGTCGGGTTCGTGCGTGAGCACGCTCCAACTGAACGGGTAGCCGAGCGGGTCGTCGACGAGTCCGGCTCGCACCGGGTTGCCGAGGATGTAGTGCACCACCCGTGCGGTATCTTCGTCGCGGCGCAGCACACGCTCGTGGTACCCGCTTTGCCACAGGCCGTCCGGCCACCTGGGCTTGACCGCGATGGTGGTTCTCCGACGAAAGAGACTTGTGAACCGCTGCAGGCTGGCATCGTCAGCGGCACCCTCAATGAGGATGTGCAGATGGTCAGGCATGAACGTGTACGCAAGAACTGCGAACTCATGCTTGGCCGCGGTACGCGGAATCTCGCAGGCCAGGGGCGCCACAATGGCCGCCTCGACGAAGAGGGATCGCCGGTGTCGGCAGCACATCGTCAGGAAATACCGGTATCCACCGGTGTACGGGAAGCCGGGAAGGCGGGCAGGGCGCATGCGGCTGGTATTGCGAAGGGCGTGCCAAGTGCTGACGCGCTGCAACCCAGCGCGTCCTACGTACTGACGCGCTACAACCCAGCGCGTCCTACGTGCTGACGCGCTACAACCCAGCGCGTCCTACGTACGGGGTCGGACTAACGACCGCGCAGGAAGACGAGGCCGCCGCTGACGGAACCGGACATCACGTCCAGCTTGCCGTCGCCGGTGAGGTCGACGAATCGTGGGGTGGAGACGTGCGGCAAGTCGAGCGCGAAGCCGTCATACGGCGTGAACTTCGGGTTGGTGCGCGTGCCGGTGTTGCGGAAGGCGAGCGAGGGCGAGGCTTCCTGGCCGAGTACGAGATCGAGCAGGCCGTCCCCGTCGATGTCATGCATCGCCGGCGCACTCCGCCGCACGGCCTTCACATTGTCCAACCGCTCGGTGACGAGCTCGAACTTCGCGTTGGTGCGTGAACCGGTGTTGCGCAGGAAGGCGACGACGCCGTTGGCGGTGCCGACAAAGAGATCGAGGTCGCCGTCGCGATCGATGTCTGCCAGGGTGGGGATGTTGTTGCTGGCGCGGGGGAGGGCGATCGTGCGCGACTCATCCTGCACCCAGGTGGGTGCGGCCCTGGTGCCGTCGTTGCGGTAGTAGAGGATGTCCTGATTCCAGGTGCCGAGCAGCAGGTCGAGATCGCCGTCGGCATCGAGGTCGCCGAGGACCGGGGCGAGGTGAAAGCCGCCGGCCATGGCCACAGAGGTCGTCTCCCGGAATCGCGGCGCGGTGGCAGTGCCTTCGTTGATGAACGTGGTCAGGCGACCGGCGTCCGCCGTGACGGGATCGATCTTGTTGCCGACGAGCATGTCGAGATCGCCGTCGCCGTCGATGTCGCCGAACGCGGGCACTGTCTCGCTGCCGAGGTCAATCATGTCGAGGTAGCGCTTCGTGCGCAGCTCAAACGCGTCGTTTCTGGTGCGTTCCCAGAAGTAGAAGTTGTTGGCGGACGTGCCGACGGGATTAAACGCGCCGCCGAGGACGCCCATGAAAAAGTCGAGGTCGCCGTCTCCATCGATGTCGGCCGGCATTGGCGCGTTGTAGCCGGACGTCTGAATAGTCGAGGCCCACGGCAGCAGGACCGGATCCACGTCAAACGAGGGCGAGCTGCAGGTGCGTCCGATGTTCTCGATCAGCAGCACGCCCGGCTCGAAGAAGTCGCCCCAGAACAGGTCCTGGTCGCCGTCGCCGTCAAAATCGGCAAACGAAATCGCGTTCGCACCGTGGCGCGTGGTGGGGCGGAAAAGACGTCGGGTGTCTTTTTCGCCGGGACTGTCCTCGAAAAAGACACCCGACGTCTTTTCCGCGGGGTAGTTCCCTACCCGGCCGACAATTTCGATGCCTTCGAAGTTTTCGGTGATGAAGTCGAAGCGGGTCGACCCGGGCGCGGAGGCTTCAAAGCGCGCGAGCGTGCCTTCAACGCGCCCGACAAACAGGTCGAGGTGTTTGTCACAGTCGATGTCCACCAGCCAGGGGATGTTCTGCCGGTCCATGAACACCGGTTCGTTGTCGCTGTCGCGCAATACGTCCACGTACTCGAACTTCGCGGCGGTCTTTGTGCCGACGTTCCTGTAGAAGTGGATATTGCTGAAGGGTTTCTCGCAGATGAGGTCCACCAGCCCGTCCTGGTCGATATCCACGAAGCGATACCACTCGCCGATGTTGATGTGCTGGTAGTTGTTTGTCCGCCACTCGTAGCGCGGAGCTTTTGCCGAGCCGGTGTTCTCGAAGAACCACAACTGGCTCGAATACTCCTGGACGAACAGATCGAGGTCGGCGTCGCCGTCTATGTCCACAAACTGCGGGCGCGGCACATCCAGCCCGCCGATGAACGGCAGGGGGTATTCGCGGCCATCCGGACCGGCGACGGGGAAGGGGGCGACGACGCGGTCGAAAAAGACGTCGGGAGGTTTTTTCGTCTGAGCTGAGGCGAAAAAACCTCCCGACGTCATTACGGCCAGGAGGAGTAGGCGAATACCCACGACTAGCGCGCGATACCCATGCCGGTCAGGTTCTTGCCGAGCACGAGCGACGTGACGGTGGCGCCGGTGGCCACGTTGATCACCGACAACGACGCGGCGGCGTCACCACCGGGCATGACGTGACCGGCGTGCGCCGGGTCGGCCATATGGTCCATCTTGTTGTTGTTGGTCACGAAGGCCAGGGTGCCGTCGGCGGAGAACACCACCTGATGCGGCTGCTGGAACGACGGGCTCGTGATGCGACGCGTTTCCTTCCAGGTCGCTGTGTCGATGACCGCGATGGTGTTCTCCATCTTCACCGGCACCCACACGTGACGGCCATCAGGTGTGAACACGGGATCAAACACCATCTTGCCGAGCGGAATCGATGACGTAAGCGCCGGCTTCGCCGGATCGGCGAGATCAAATACGAGCAACTGGCCCGACACTTCCGTGGAACCGACCAGCGTCTTGCCATCGGGCGACACGGCGAATTGCACAAACGAGTGCGTGGGACCGGCCACCGACACGAGGCTCACGCGGTCATTCGTCAAGTTCACGCTGGCGATCTGATTGGTGCCGAGGCTGCCCGTGTACGCAAACGTGCCGCCGACGGCCATCGGATGCGGACGCGGAAACACGATATCGATCTCCGTGCCCTCCATCGTCGTGCGGTCGATTACAGCGACACGCTTCGGCGGATTCACGGCGCTCATCGAGCGCGTGACCACGAGCTGATTGGCCGACGACAACGCGAGCATTCCCGGCGTCTCCATCGTGAACCGGCCGACGATCTCGTTCGCCGCATTAAACTTCACCACCGTGTTCGCGCCAATCAGCGACACATACCAGTGACGTCGATCAGGTTCGACCACGATGAAGTGGGGTTTCGCCGTCGCGGGGAAGCCGAGCTTCTGCAGGTCCACGGTCTGGACCACTTCCCGCGTGGCCGCCGACACCACTGCGATTTTTGCTTCATCCTGCACACAGACAAACACACTGCCTGCTGGGATGAGCGGTTGGGCCGATGGGCGGGTGGGCGGAGGGGTGGGCGGATGGCCGGCGGCAAACACGCCGCCAGCCATCAGTCCTAGCGCAACAACGAGTGCGCCGAGTGGCTTCATCGATCGGACGCCTTCACGATGAAGAGTCCCTGCTCGATGCTGCTGACGACGATCGAGCCGGAACGGAAGTAGGGGAACACACTCCACGCGCCGTTGAAGCCGGGGCCGTTGTTGCCATAGGGCGCCGTGTCAAAGAACGCGACCTCACGCGGATTGTTCGGGTCACTCACGTTGAGGATGCGCAGGCCCGAGCGGTAATTCGCCTGATACATCAGGTTGCCCTTGATGTAGAGGTTGTGGTCGATGGCCGATTCCACGCCCATGTGCTCCTTGAGGAGCTTCGGGTTCTCGAGGTCGGTGAAGTCGAACACCATCGTGCGTGTCTTGTCGATACCCGGACGGCCTTCGTCACCTTCGTCATTGAGAAAGAAGAACTTGTGGTCCTCGGTGAGCCACCCCTGGTGCGCATACGCCACGTTCGGGTAGGTCACGCGCGAGACGGCCTTCGGCGCCGTCTTGTCGGAGACATCGGCAATCGACACGGTGGTCTCGTTCGAGCCGATGCAGATTTCCTTGCCGCGATACCGCTTGTCCGGCCCCTTGTAGGTCACACACTGCGCGTCGTGGGAGTAGCCCGTCCCCGCGCGGCCGGTGCCGGCGTCGGAGAAGCAGCCGGCAAACACCGGCTTCTTCGGTTCGCGGATGTCAATCATGTGCAGCCCGCCGCCGCAGGTCGTGCCGCCGCCCGAGGAGCCGACCGAATACGCAAACCCGCTGTCTTCGTTGATGACGATGTTGTGGGCGCTGGCGATCTCCGTGTAGACGTAGTCCTCGTTCACCTTGACGGGCAGCCCGCTGGGCTGTGGCTCCATGGTGCGGAGGCGGGTGAGGTCGAAGACCTGCATGCCGTGCTGGCCGGCCGAGTCGGACACGATGTACGCGTGGTCCTTGTAGATCTTCATGTCGCGCCACGAGGCGGGACGTGCGCCTGCGGTCAGCGGCAGGTCGGCGACCACCCGCGGTCTGGTCGGATTCGAGATGTCGACAAACGTCGTGCCGTCGCGGCGGCCGACGATGGCCCATTCCTTCCTGGTGCGGGCGTCGGTCCAGCCCCAGCTGTCGTTCATCTCGATGTAATGCCCGTCGTGCGTGAGCCGTGACGGCGGGAGGAACGAGAGCAGGTCGGTGGCGCCGCAGTCGAAGACGTCGACCTTGCCGGCGCCGCTGCACCGCTTTTCGTCGCCGGTGATCGCCGGGATTTCGTCGAGCGGCGTGGTCAGCATCGGCTGTTCGGTCCAGGATCCGTTGGCATCGCGCTCGTAGATGAAGAGGGCGCCGCCACGGTTACGCGCGTTGGCCGCACCGACGGCGGCCAGGTTCGCCTTCATGTCGATGCTCTGGCCGGCGGCGGCGGGTTCCGCGAGACCGGGACCGACCAACTGCAAGCCGTCCGCCCTGAAGCCCGCGGCGTTGCCGGTGAACACAAACACGCGACCGGGGCCACCGACGCCACCGGCGCCTGGCGCGCCGACCCACACTTCCTTGGCGTCGGCGGCGAGCGCGACGCCGAAACGATCGGTGCGCAGGCCGGCCGGCGCCGTGAGGCGCGCCACTTCAACCCAGGTGAAGTTGCCCGAGGCGGGCGGGGCGGCCGGGGCGGCCTGCTGCCCACCCTGCGCGCCGCCGCCGGCGCGGCCCTGTCCACCCTGCGGGGCGCGACGGAAGACGTACGCGGCGCCGTAGCCACCGGCATCGCCGGGCGCGGTCACGACAACCTGGTCACCCGAAAGCGACAGGCGGGAGCCGAAGGCTTCGTTGCCGTTCACGCCGAGCGGCGCGAAGGTGCGCTGGCTCACCCACGCGGACTCCGCGAACGCAAACTCGTGCACCACACCTGCGCGGCCCGACTGACCGGTGGCGCCGATGAGGACGATGGAGCCCTGCGTGGCGATCGACGCGCCGAATTCGTCCGCCGCGTTGTTGGCGTCAGCCGACTGAATGGTCGAGTGATAGGTGTACTGGCCGTCCGCACCCCGGCGGAAGGCAAACACGGCGCCGCCCGGCACCGGAGGGGCATCCGCGGCGCCACCACGCGCACCGCCGCGTCCACCGCGTCCCGCGCCGACGACCTGTTTGCCGACGAGCAGCCACTCACCGGTGGCCGCGCTGGCCGTGCCGAAGTTGACCGGGGCTTCAGCCGTTGCGCCCGGCAGGGAGGTGGCTGACACCATCCCACTGTGCGTCCAGGTCATGCCCTGTTTTGTGAAAACGTGTACCGTCTGGCTGCCGGCGCCGACAAACAGCGTCGAGCCGTTGAGCGCGAGCGACACGCCAAACTGGTCGAGCACTGCGGCGTTGGGGGCCGTCAGCGTCGCCGCCTGCTGCCAGGACCCGCCGGTCTTGCGGTAGACATAGACCATGCCCGGGCGGAACTGGTTGGCCGCCTCGGCGGAGAACACCTCGTTGTCACCCACCAGCACGGTGCCGCCGAAGCCGACCAACTCGGCAGTGACGGCCTTTGACGCGCCGACCACGGGGGAAGAGCCGAACTGGCTCACTAGAAACGTCGCCGCAAACACCGCGGCCAACAGCAGATTTCGACGAGCAACGCGCATGGAATCGTCCTCCGGACACTGTGGGAAAGTGCCCGAAGTTTAGCACGGGGTCGGACGTACGTAGGGCGCACTGGTTTGTAGTGCGCCATTCCCGGCGCGCTCAAGTGCAGCGCGCCCTACGTACGGCGGCGCGCTCAAGTGCAGCGCACCCTACGTGCGGTGGCGCGCTCAAGTGCAGCGCGGCCTATCTGATGCGCAGATCCTGCACCTTTTTTTCGCCGTCCCCGAGCGTGAAGACGATCGAGGCGCCGGCGAGTTCCTCAAGCAGCGCGAGGTCGCGGGTTTCTTCGGGGCCGATGTCGGTCACCGCGGCGATGCGATAGGTTCCGGACGGCAGGCCTGGAATCGTGAAGCGGCCATCCGTGCCGGGGCGCGTTGTGCGGACGCGGCGTTGCGACACCCACAGTGTCTTGTCTTCGGGGAAGACAACGATGGTGTAGTCGGGGGCAGGGCGTTGTGCGGCGTCCGAGAGGGTGCCGGTGAGCTCCTGGGTGCGGTTGGTGAACGTGATCACGGCGTCGGTAATCGTGTCGTTCGCTTCGAGCACAAACGGCAGGTCGAGCGCGTCCGTGCCCTTGATGATCGCGGACTTCATGATCCAGTTGGCCTCCGGCGTGTTGAAGCTGCCGGCGACGCGGGTGAGTCCTGGAATCAGCCCCTTCACCGTGAATCCGCTGTCGTTCACGATGGTGTTGCCGGGGCCGACTTCGACCATCCCGCGGCCGGATGCCGGAATGAAGAGGAGGCGCGCGCGGGAGAAGTTGCCGGGTGGGTCCACGCCGTCGGCCTCAAACGCGAGTGTGCCCGACACCGAGAGGCCGTCCTGCAGCATCAGTGACAGGCCGCCCACGGTCTGCCCCTCGACGGTGACGTCGACCGCGGCCCAGAGTGGCACACCGCCTTCGCGGGTGGCGCGCGCGTTGAGCGTGTACTGGCCCGGCGTCACACCGCCGTAGGAGAACGTGCCGTCGGCGTTCACGCGACGGTTCGCGCCGCCGACCACGGTTGTTGTGAACACCATCGTCGGGGCGGCGCCGGCCATGCCCATGGAGACCGAGGTTCCACCGCGTGGTGTCAGTGAGAGCTGCACGGATTCCGGCCGCACGTCCCCGGGCGTGACCACGGTGCCCTCGAGCGCGGCCGTGCGCACCAGCGAGACGGCGAAATCGATTCCCGCGCGCACGTCGCCGCTGCGCAGGGTGACCGGCGCGGCGTCGCTGGATGACAACACGCCCGGGAAAAACACCTGGCTGAATCCGAGCGTGGCCGGTGGGGGCGCCTGTCCCAGTGGTGACGCGGGTTGCTGCACGGCCTGGCGCGCGGCCTGCATCTCGGCGTCGGTCATGCGGCGAATGTCGCCGGTGCCGATTGATCGCGGTGTGGCCGAGACAACATAGTCACCGGCCGGAAGGCCGAACAGCCGGTACTCGCCGCGGTCGTCAGCCACTTCGCCCAGAATCGTCGAGACCATCGGCACAGACACCAGGGTGCGTTCGCCGTTGACCATGCGCACCTGCTGCACCGAAACGCGTGCGCCCTGCGCGGGCTGGCCAAACTCGTCGACGATGCGACCGGTGATGACGGCGCCACGCGCCATGCGCCACTGCAGGTCGTGGGTGCGTTGTGCGACGTCGACCGTGACGGGGGTGCCCGGCCGGTCGTACCGTTTCGCGCCATACGGGGACCGCACGAAGCCGGGCTTGTTCGCCTCAAGTGTGTAGCGTCCGTAGGGCAGGTTCCTGAACACGAAGCGTCCCTGTGCGTCGGTATAAACCGTCTTCGGCACGCCTCCGGGAACAAACGCGCGCACTTCGGCGCGTCGCACGGGCTGCGGGTCGTCGCCGTCGGTCACGATCGTGCCGGCAATTTCGGCCGGGCCCGTC
The DNA here is from genome assembly GCA_030827135.1 of Vicinamibacterales bacterium. GTDB lineage: Bacteria > Acidobacteriota > Vicinamibacteria > Vicinamibacterales > SCN-69-37 > SYFT01. Next base: position 135,576 of record JAURFE010000005.1, on the reverse strand, counting down.
GGCGCCACCATCGTGTCGCGCGCCGGCTGCTGCATCGACCGTGCCGGCATCTGCGCCAGCGCAGACACGCCCACGAGCATTGTGAGCAGCGCGGCTGTGACGGCCCTCATCAGCGGCCTCCTTTCACGGTCGTGAGATTCTGAGTGCGGGTCTCGCCGTCGCCGATGCGCACCTGGGCGGCCGCGCGCGCGAGTTCGTTGAGGAACTCGGGCGCCTGCCAGGCGGCGATCGCCGCGTCCTCAACCGCAATGACGTAGTAGTCGCCGGTCGGGAGGCCACCCACCGTGAAGCGGCCGTCCTGGCCCGCGCGTACCTGGCGGAGCCGACGCGGCTGCGATCCCGTGTCGATCCACAGCTGCGGGTCCGTGGGAAACACGATGACCGAGGCCTTCGCGTCCGCGTTGCCGCCGGATTCGCGGACGGTGCCATTCAGTTCGGTCGCGCGATCGTCAAATGTGAGCACCACGCCCGTGGCGCCCTCACCATCAAGTTCAATCGCCGTGCTGGTGATGTCGCGGCCGGTGTGCAGCGCATCCCGCAGCGTCCAGCCCTGTGGGGCACCGGACACGCGCAGGATGTATTTGCCGGCCGGCACGCCCATTGTGGTGAACGTGCCGTTTGCGTCCACGCGTCCCCGCACCAACGCCATGAGACCGGCCGTGCGGCCATCCGCGGGCTCGAGCGAGATCGACAGGTTGGCGCGTTGCTCAGGCGTTGGCTGTGCCGCCGATCCGTTGAAGACGACCGAGCCACTCACCGTGAGTCCTGGCCGCAGGGAGATGCCCACGTCCGCGAGATCACGTGCGCCGACCCCGATCGGCATCTCGGCCCACACCGTGGGCGCCTCCGGCAGGGGCGCCGCCGGTGCTCCACGTTCGATCGCCACTGTGGTCCGCACCATCATCGTGGTGTTGCCTTCAGAGGAGGTGAAGCTGAAGTTTTCGCCACCGCCACGCGCCTGTCGCAGCCCACGCAACGTGTACTGTCCCGCCGGCACCATCGCAAACGTGAAGTGACCGTCGCTGTCGCTGCTTGTGGTGGCGGTTTCGATCGGGGAGATCACGTCCTCCGCGTCGGCGGGCACGAGCTGGAGCTGCACGTTGGACGCCGGACCGTCGGGCCCCGTGACGGTGCCGCTGATGGAGACGGCGCGCACCGGCACCATCGTGAAGTCGATGCCTGTGCGCTCTTCGCCATGGGACAGGACAATCGGCGTCGCCCGTGCCGCCGACACGGCGCCGGTGTGGAACGTTGTCTGATAAGTGAGCGGCAGTCCGTCGTCGGTTGTACCGGCCGGAGGCGCGGCGCCATCCGCACTGGAGATCACGATGGGCGCCCCGGCCGTCGCAGTCGCCGTGGCTTCGACGCGCACCGCCATCATGGTCACGTTCCCGCCGGCACCGGCGACACCAGCCATGGCACCATCGCGCAGGCCGGCCATTAGCTGATCGGGGGGCGACTGGCGCTGGACAATGGGCACCGCAACGATGTACTCGCCGGCCTGCAGCGCGCTGACGCGGTAGTGGCCGCGGTCGTCGGTGGTATCGGTCGCACCCATCGTCAGGCGCCGCCGGCCGGCGACGTAGTCGCGGCGCAACACGCGCACCTGGACCCCGACGAGCGGCTCGTTGTTTTCGTCGAGCACTATGCCGGTGATGGCCGCGAAGCGCCACATCGGAATGTCGACGTCGCCCATGCGCTGGTCATCGGTAAGTGTGACGCTGCGGCCGGGGCCTCCCGGTCGTGTACGCCCTGCCGCGCCGTCCACGTATCCGTGGCGCGACGTGCTGATGCTGAACGATCCCTTCGGCAGTCCGCGGAACGCGAATCGCCCGTCGCTGTCGGCCTGCACACGCAGCGGCGTGAACCCCGCAAGCGTGAGCGTCACGATGGCCCCGCTGACGCCCGAGGCCTCGACTCCGTCGACCACGCGGCCGACAATCAAACCGCCTCCGGCTTCCATGGGTCTGGTATTGGCGCCCTGCAGACCCGGGAAGTCGCCGACGATCTGCGGCAGCCCCTGCGGCGGGCCGCCTTGTCTGGTCGAGGTCACGGTGACCTGTTCGGATGGCTGGCTTGCGGCCTGGCTTGCCGCCGTGGCCAGAGCCAGCAAGACGACGATGCCGGTGAGTCGCTGTGTCATGGGTCTATTCTCGCAAATCGCAGACAAGAGTGAAGTTAAGAGTATCGTCCAGTCGAGGTTCCGGAGTTCCGGAGTCCTTTTGATGTACCACGTGTCCGGCTGCGGACGGCGCCCGGTGCTACGCTCCGGCGCATGAAGTCCCCACTTTCGTTGATCGTGGTCGCAGTGGTGCTGGTGACGGTGGTCAGTGTGGCCGGGCAGATGCCGCAGGTGCCTGGCGCACCGCAGCCGCCTGGTGCGGCGCCGGCTGGACCGGCGCAGACGGCGGTGATTCTTGGGCAGGTCATTGATGCCGCGACGGGGCAGCCCGTGCCGGAAGTGACGGTCTCGGTGGCCGTGCGGACACCTGCGGCGAGTGCAGGTGGGCCTGGCAATCGCGTCGACGTGTTGACCGGCAGCGACGGAAAGTTCGTGGTGCGTGATGTGCCGGTGGGTAATGCGCAGGTCTCGACGATGGCCCCGGGGTATGTGAATGGGGGCTATGGGCAGGTGCGCCCGGGCGGCGCTCCGCAGCCGTACACGATTCCGACGGGTGCAAAGATTGTGGACGTCAGGATCCGCGTCTGGAAAACCGCGTCGATCACCGGCGTGGTCGTGGACGAACGCGGAGAGCCACGGCCGGGCATCACCGTGCGCGCGATGCGGCGGTCGTTTGTGCGTGGCCAGCCGCGCCTTGCGCTCCAGGGGCAGGCGATGTTCTCGCAGTCAGACGACCGCGGCGTGTACCGCATCTCGGGCCTGACACCCGGCGACTACGTGGTGGTGTCCCCGCAGACCCAGATGTCGATGGCCGCGTCCACGATGGAGGCGGCGATGAAGGGCGCGGCGAGCGGCGACATGGCCGCGCTGATTTCTGCAGGCATGGAATTCGCGTCAGGCGGCGGTGCGATGCTCAGCGGGGGCGTGCGGATTGGCGACCTGATGGTGGGCACACAGGAAGGCCTGATGCCGATTCCGCAGGCGGACGGCCGCTGGCGCGTGTATTCCACGCGGTTCCACCCCGGTGTGGATGTGCCGTCGCAGGCGACCGTGTTGTCGCTGCAGTCCGGTGAAGAGCGCACGGGCATCGATCTGAACCTGACGCTGGTGCCCACGGTCAGCGTGAGTGGTGTGGTGACCGGGCCCAACGGCCCGGTGTCGGGTCTCGGCGTGCGCATGCGTCATGCGAACGAATCGCTGGTGTCCGATCCGTCGGCGGATGTGGCCGTGGCCACGACGCGCGCCGATGGCTCATTCCTGATGCCGACAGTGCCGGTGGGTCAGTACGCGGTTCGTGTGCTGCGATCGCCGCGACCGGGCCCGACCGCGGCGCAACTGGCCGAGTTGCCGGCGGAACTCAAGGCGATGATGGGCGCGCTTGCACAGCCGAATGCCAACGACGCGATGACGCTGTTCGCTGAACAACCGCTCACGCTCGAGCGCGACGTGGCGGGGCTCACGCTGACGTTGTCCACGGGGGCCACGCTGAGTGGGCGTCTTGCCTTCGAGGGCGTCTCGGAAGTGCCGGCGTCACCGGGCGTGCAGGTCACGCTGACGGCGATCGGCGGCGAGTGGGGCAACACGCCGATGAACGGCGCCGCGGCGAGTGGACGTGTGAATCCCGACGGCACGTTTGTCACGTCCGGGTATCCGCCCGGACGCTATGTGATCACCGTGGGCGGCCGCGCCGTCCCGAACTGGTTCGTGAAGTCGGCCACCGTGAATGGCCGTGATGCGTTGTACGAGCCCTTTGAGCTTGAAGGGCGCGACCTGTCGGACGTGGTGGTGACGTTCACCGACAAACGCACCACCGTCGGCGGCACGGTGCAGGCGCCGGCGACGGCCGCAGGCGCCGCAGCGGCGGTGGTGATCTTCCCCGCGGCCTGGCGCGAGTGGATTGCCGGAGGCATGAGCCAGCAGTTGGTGCGCCTCACGCGCACACCGCCGACCGGCGTGTTTTCGATCACCGGCATGCCGCCGCGCCAGTACCTGATTGTAGCCGTGGATGCCGACGACGCACCCGACCTGCAGGATCCGGTGGCGTTTGAGGCGCTGGCGCGCCTTGCCACCACGGTGACGCTGGGTGACGGTGAGACGCGCACGATGACGCTGAAAGTGACGCAGGTGGTGCGATGATTCCGGTCCTCACGATTGTCCTGCTCTCACTGATGCAGCAGTCACCCGCGCGGGATCGTGCCGCGGCTCCGCCCGCCGTGCATACGGGCACGGCGTCGATCTCCGGGGTCGTCATGACCGTCGGAGACTCACCACAACCCGTGCGTCACGCGACGGTGTCGGTGTCTGAAGGACTGGTCGCAGTCCCCCGGCTGACGGTCGCCGACGAACAGGGCCGCTTCACGATCACGGATCTGCCGGCGGGCAGCTACCTGCTGACCGCGACCAAGCCTGCCTGGGTGCCTGCGGTGCAGGCCGTGCGCACGACACTGGGACAGGGGCAGGGGATTCCGGTGGCGGTGAAGGAGGGGGAGGCGGTGCGCGAGGTCACCATCCGGATGGCGCGTGGCGCGGTGATCAGCGGCGTCATCACGTTGCCGGGTGGCCGCGCGGCGGCAGGCATGACGGTGCAGGCGCTGCGAACCACACGGGTCGATGGACGCCGATCAACCACGATGACCGCGATCCCAGGCACAACCGATGACCAGGGGCGGTATCGAATCTTCGGACTGGCCGCCGGCGAGTACGTGCTGCAGGTGCGCGCGCAGTTTCTACCGACGCAGGGCCCGGAACTGCGACAGACGATCCCATCGGACGTGCGTTGGGCTGAAGCGTTGCTGGCGCAGGCAACCGCCGGTGCCGCACCCGGAATGACGACCACCGAGGCCTTGCCGCCGCCGGAACCGGGGCCGACGGTCAGTCTGGCGTCCACCTTTTATCCCGGCACGCCGTCGTTGTCGGCCGCAATGCCGATCGTGGTGCGCGCGGCCGAAGAGCGCCTCAACGTGGATTTTGAGATCCAGCGTGTCGCGACGGCGCGCATCTCAGGCCGCGTGACCGGACTGGACGGCCGGCCGGCCGTGGGCGCCATGGTCACGCTGACCGCAGCCACGCAGTCGCAGGAAGACATGCTGACGCAGCTGATTGGTCAAGGCCGGTCGACGACGAGACCTGATGGGACGTTTGTGATGAATGGCGTGCCGCCCGGGCAATACGAAGTGGTGGTGCGGGCGGCTCCGCCCGCACTGCCGGGAACACGTGCAGCCGCGACGGGCGCGGCCACGCAACAAGCCATGCTCGCCGGGATGATGGCCGGCATGATGGGGGGCAACGGGAATGCCCTGTTGCTGTGGGCGCGTGAACCGGTTGAGGTGAATGGGCAGCCGATCGGGCCACTCAGCCTGCAACTGCGTGAGGGCCTGAAGGTGTCAGGCAGCGTCGCGTTCGACGGTACGGCGCCCGCGACGCTGACCAATATCCGGTTTGGACTGGCGGATATCGCGGCAAACCGCGAGATGCCGGCCATGGCCCTGCTGCAGATGGGGCAGGCGTCCGGCGTTGTGAAGGCCGACGGGACGTTTGAAGTGGCCGGGCTGGTGCCGGGGCGGTTCCGCGCGGCCGTCGCGTTCCCCGGCATGCGGACCTCGCCGACCGAGCCGGGGACAGGCTGGATGGTGAAGTCCATTCAACTCGGCGGCCGCGACCTCGCGGACGAGGGCGTGGACCTCACCGGCGGCACCGACCTCTCGGGCATTGTGGTCACGTTGACGGACCGGCCGTCGGAGTTGTCAGGCCGTGTGTTTGATGGCGCGTCGCAGCCATTTTCGGCCTACCCGCTCGTGGTGTTTTCGGCCAATCGCGCGCATTGGGGGCCCGGGTCGCGCCGCACCCACGCCGTACAACCGGCCCTCGATGGCAGTTATGTGGTCGCCGGGCTGCCGCCCGGCGACTATTACCTCGCGGCCGTGACCGAGCTGGACACGCGTGAACTTGGCAGTGCGGCGTTTCTGGAATCCCTGATTGGCTCTGCCCTCAAAGTGACGCTTGGCAACGGAGAACGCAAGACACAGGACGTCCGCCTCGCCGGCCGCTGACGCGGCCGGCTCTGGCGGACGTCCTGTGTCTGGTTCATGGTTCATCGGTTCATGGTTCATGGGGAACCCAGCACCCGGAACAGCACCCGGAACCATGAACCGATGAACCATGAACCGTGTGTTCCAGCCCAGAGCCGTACGTAAATGACGGGTCTTCGGATATCGTATACAGCCCAGACAGTCATGATGGGTGCATCGACGCCGTCCGACCCCACGCTTAGAGCCACCGTTGCCGCCATTGACCAACGTCGTCGTGCCCGCGCCGTGCGGGCGCGTGTGGCGCAGGTGGCGCCATATGCCGCAGGATTTGCCCTGAGTCTGGCCCTGGCGAGCCGATGGTTTGGTTGGACGGCGGGGATTCCCGCGATTGCGCTGGTTGTCGTCGCCATCGCCCTGGCGGTGTGGGCGTGGTGGGGCGGCCGGGAGTTGCCGGTCACGGACGCCGCAGCGGCCTCCATTGATCAGGACGCCAGCCTTGCGGGCGAACTCCATAGTGCGCATTGGTTTGCCGGACGTCCGCTTCCGGACGCCGATGCGCCAGACGGCACCTCGTGGTCGGCATTCCATCTCCAGAAAGCCTCTGCACGAATCCAGTCGGTGGATTGGACGGCGCTGTATCCGCCCGTGCGGGCGACCCGGCAGTGGCTCACGAGCGGCGCGCTGGTGGCCGTCGCGATCATCGCCCTTGTCGTGGGGCCGCGGTCGCGCGAAGCGATTCTCGCCAGCCAGGGCCTGTCGCCCGAGGAAATCGAAGCCGCGATGTCGGGCGAGATGTTGCCCGACGACATTCAGGCCAGGATCGACGCCCTGCTTGGTGAAATCGCCGAAGGCGGGATGACCGACGAAGCGGCCCGTCTGAAGATGGACGAACTGCGCGACCTGCTCGGCAAACTCGACGAAGCGTCGAAGGAAGCCGAACTCGCCAAGGGCGAAGCGGCTGACGCGCAGGGCGGCGAAAAGCCGAGCGACGATCCGGGTGACAAACTCGCGGCCAAGGCCGAAGAAGCCGCCGACGCCAGCGCCGGTCTCCCCGAAGATGTACGCTGGTCGCTGGAAGATCTCGCGAACCGTCTGGCCAACGCGAAAGAAAACCAGTCCAAGACCAACGAAAAGAACCAGGCCGCCTCCGAGCAGACGGGCGAAAAGGGGCAGGCCGGCGAAGGCGCGGAAGCGGCGCAGATGGAGCAGGCCGCGGGCATGCAGATGGTGCGCGAGGCCGCATCCGACGCGACCGAAGGCCAGATGATGCAGGGCGGCGGCGGCGCGATGGGTGGCGACTCGAAGCCCGGCGCCGGCGGCAATCAGGGCGGCAGCGGTCCGGTCGACCTGAAGGCGCTGGCGCAGGCGCTGCGGCAGGAGATGATCCAGGCCCAGACCGACCAGCTCGGCGAAAACATCGACACCGAACTTCGACGCAAGACCGAACAGAGCCAGGCCAAGGTGAGCTTCACCCGCGTGCCCGCACCCACGACATTTGATCGCAGCCGCGCGGCCCTGCCGCCTCCAGTTCCGGAGGCCCATCGGTCGCTCCTTCAGCGCTACTTCCAACGCCGCCAATGACCACAGCCGTCGAACAACACATCGATCACTTTCAGGAACGTTTCGTTCGCATCACCAAGGAAGTCGGGCGCCGCATCGTCGGCAACGAAGACATCGTCGCCAATACGGTGACGAGCCTGCTGGCAGGCGGCCATGTGCTGCTCGAAGGCATTCCTGGCGTCGGCAAAACGGCCCTCGTGCACACGCTGTCGGACGTGCTGCATCTGAAGTTTTCGCGCATCCAGTTCACGCCTGACCTGATGCCTGCCGACATCGTCGGCACGAACATCGTGCAGGAGCATGACGCGGGTGGTACGTTCTTCGAATTCCAGCCGGGCCCGATCTTCGCGAACATCGTGCTGGCGGACGAAATCAACCGCGCGACGCCGAAGACGCAGTCGGCGCTGCTCGAAGCGATGCAGGAAATGAGCGTGTCGGTCGGCAAGACGACCTACAAGCTGGAACAGCCGTTCCTCGTGCTCGCGACGCAGAACCCGCTGGAGATGGAGGGCACGTACCCGCTGCCCGAAGCGCAGCTGGACCGCTTCTTCTTCAAGCTGAAGGTGAAGTACCCGACCGAAAGCGCCATGCACACGATTCTTGAGCGCACGACGCAGGCGAGCAGCGATCAGGTGGAGCGTGTGGTGGATGCGGAGGAAATCCTGAAGATGCGTCACGCGGCGCGGCTCGTGCCGATTGCCCAGCCGGTGCAGGGGTACGCGATTCGCATCACCCTGGGCACCCATCCCTCGTCGCCTTATGCCACGCCGATGATCAAACAGTACGTGCGCTACGGCGCGAGCCCGCGGGCGGCGCAGGCGCTGGTGCTGGCGGCCAAGATTCACGCGCTGTGCCACGGTCAGGCGTTTGTCTCCCCGGAGAACATCCGCGCAGTCGCGCTGCCGGCCCTCCGTCATCGTGTGTTGATGAACTTCGAAGGCGAAGCCGAGCAGGTGGATGCCGACGTGATGGTCAACGAGCTGCTGGCCGGCGTCTCGCCCGACGCATAAGACGGTCTGTCACCGTGGCCATAGGGTTCGACAGCGACTTCCTCAAGAAGCTCGAGTACCTGCACGTCGTCTCCAAGAAGGCGTTTGCAGGGCAGGCTCGTGCCGATCGACTCGCGCCCAAGCGCGGGCGCGGCTTGGAGTTTGCCGATACCCGTCCGTACTCGGTCGGCGACGACTTCCGCCACATTGACTGGAAGGCCTATCGCCGCCTTGGCCGCTTGCTGCTGCGGTTGTTCGACGAAGAGCAGGACCTGCCGATCTACCTGTTCATCGACGCGAGTCAGTCCATGGCGCCTGCGGGGCAGGGGCCCGAGAAGTTTGAACAGGCGCTGCGCCTGGCCGCCGCGCTCTGTTACATCGGTCTGGCGCACCTCGACCGCGTGACGATCATGCCGTTTGACACGACGGTGCGTGAGGAACGGTCGCCGGGTCAGGGCAAGGGCCGTATCTTCCGGGTGTTCGAAATGCTCGAGCAGATGACGCCCGGCGGCAAGACGGACATGGCCGAGGCGTTCAAGAATTTCGCGGCGCGCGGCCGGCGCGCGGGCCTCACGGTCGTCATTTCCGATTTCCTGGATCCCAACGGCTACGAAAAGCCGCTCAAGATGCTGCAGGCGCGTGGCCATGATGTGTACGCGGTGCAGATGGCATCCGGGAAGGATCGCGATCCCGGCGCGCTGGGGGATGTGCGGTTTGTGGATGCCGAAAGCGGTGACACGCGCGACGTCGAAGTGACGCCGGCGCTCGCACGGGCGTACACGGCCGCGTGGGAGAAACACACCGAAGACCTGCAGACATTCTGCGGGCGGTACAACATCGGCTACGTCCGCGCGGACGTGGAACGGCCGGTGGAAGAGATCGTGCTCAAGACCTTCCGGCAGGGGCGGTTCGTCGCATGAGTTTTGGCGCCCTGGCGGGATGGCAGGCCTGGCTCGCGTTGCTGGCAACGGCGGGCCTGTTTTCCTGGCTGTTCTTTCTGAAGATTCGGGCGCCGCGCGTGGCGGTGCCGTCGCTGCTGCTGTGGCAGCGCGTGCTCGACGAGGCACGCGAAATGACCCTGTGGGAACGCATCCGCAAGGTCGTGTCGTGGATTGTCATCACGCTGATCGGCGTGATGCTGGTGCTCGCCGTGATGCGCCCGGCGCCGAGCGTGACCGCGGCGGGTGGTGGCCGCCGGCTCATCATTCTGGATTCCTCGTGGTCAATGGGCGCCGCAACCTCGGCGGGCGAAACCCGGTGGGACCGTGCCCTCGCCGAAGCGCGCGCGTTGATTCAGGCGTCTGCCGGTGATGAAGTCGCGGTTGCGACGACGGCCGATGGACTCGTCGAAGGCCCGTCCACGGACGCCGTGTTGCTCGAAGCGGCGCTCGACCGGCTCGTCCCCTCCGGCGGGGAAGGCAGCGACTGGCCGAGGCTTGCGAATGTCAGCAAGGTGCATTTCCTGACCGACGGCACCGTGCCGCGCGCGATGGCCGACCTCGAAGCGACAGGCGCGGATGTTGTGGTGCAGTCGGTGTACGAAGCGGCGCCGAACGTGGCGATTACGGCGTTTGAGGTCTACGAGCCCGGCGACCCGACTGCGCAGGCGGAAGGGTATCTGGAGCTTGCGAACTACAGCGCCGAGGCGCAGACCGCGCGTCTTGTGGTCGCCCGTGGCACTCGCGAAGTCGGCGACGTGCAGATCGACCTTGCCGCCGGTGAAGCTGTGCGGCAGGTGGTGGCGCTCGGCACCGAAGGCGACGCCCGCGTGCGGGCCCGCATCAGCGCGCCCAACAATGCGTTGGCGGTGGATGATGAAGCCGTGGCGTGGATTGCCCGCGCCGAGCAGTTGTCGGTGACGGTGGTGACGCCGGAGCCCGGGTTTCTGAAGGTGCTGTTCGACAGCCTGCCCGGCATGCGCGTGACCTACATCGCGCCTGGTGCGTACGACCAGCCGCGACAGGGGGCCGAACACGTGCTTGTGTTTGATCACTGGGTGCCGCCGGCTGCGCCGACCAAGCCCGCGTTGTTTGTCTCGCCGATGTTGACACCCGGCACGGGGTGGCTCGGCACATCGCGTGATGAATCCAAGCCGGTGTGGGCCACGGCGGACCGGCATCCCGTGCTTCGCGGTGTGGATCCTGCGACCGTCATGCTCGAACGCGCCCGCTCGGTTGAATCCGAGGCGTGGACACCCGTGGCCCGCTCGGCGACGGGTGTGCCGCTTGTCAGCGTGAAGGAAACCACCGAGGCCCGCGGCGTGATGCTCGGCTTCGGCTTCCTTGAAGCCGAATCAAACGTCGCGCTGCAGCCGGCGTTCCCCGTGCTGGTCGTGAATGCGATTGAGTGGCTCGGGCGGCCGACGCTGGCCGGCCAGCTGCGGCCCGGGGTGGTTGCGGTGGATGCGGCGCTGACGCGCGTGATGTCGGCCGACGGCGAGACGCTGCCGACCACCGCATTCGGTGACGCCCAGTTGGTGCGCTTCCCCAAGCCGGGGTTGTATCTGGCGGAGGGCGGCGGCATGCGGACGACGTTTGCCGTGAACGTCGGCGACCCGCAGGTCTCCAACGTCAACCGCACATCATTGAGTGACGAAGCGCAGGCGCAATCCGCAGCCGCGCGCGCCAACGATCCGTGGTGGCCATGGATCATTGGGATCGCCTTTTTGTTGGTGCTGGTCGAGTGGTGGACCTGGCACCGGAGGATCACGGTGTGATCTGGACCGTGCCCTCCGCCTTGTGGCTGCTGGCCCTGGTGCCCCTCGTGTGGGTGGCCAGCAAGTTCTCGCGTACGAATTTCAGTCCGCGTCAGCACCTGCTGCAGCAGGTCGTGCGTGCACTCGTGCTGATCGCGCTCGCCGTGGCCCTCGCGCGGCCCGTCATGCAGATCGGCTCGTCGAATCTTTCAGTCGTCTATCTCGTGGACGCGTCCTACAGCGTGTCATCCGCCGCGGTCGCCGATGCCGGGGCCCGCATCACCGCGCTCAACGACGGACTGCGCCCCGACCACTCCCGCATTGTCGCGTTCGCCCGCAGCGCGCAGGTGGTGGAGTCGGTGCAGGCATTGCAGCAGGTGGTGGATGCCGATGCGGCCGCAGGCGCAACGTTTGACCGCACGGGCACGGACCTCGAGGCGGCGCTTGCTGCCGCGCGGGCCGAGCTTGCGCCGGGTCATGTGCCGCGGCTCGTGCTGTTCACCGATGCGCGTTCAACCAGTGGCGATGTGACGGCTGCGGTGACGCAGCTGGCGGCGTCGGGCATTCCCGTGCACGTGTATCCACTGGCGCCTCGCGACATCGGCGACACGTGGGTGGAGGCGGTGCGCCTGCCGCAGCGCCTGTCGCCTGGTGGCCTGGTGCCGGTGACCGTCGAGATTGGCAGTCAGCGGGCTGTGAGCGGGGTCGTCGAACTGAAAAGCGGCGATCGGGTGCTCGCGACCAAGACACTGCCGTTGACGGTCGGCGTGACGCCGGTGGCTCTGGAAGTGTCGCTTGACGATGCCGGCGCCACGACGTTTGAAGCGGTGGTGACGACGGCTGGGGACCCGCTGCGGGAGAACAATCGCCTGTTGCAGGCCGCGTGGGTCGCGCCGCGACCGAAAGTCCTGTACATCGAAGGTACGCCGCAGTCGGCGCGGTATCTGCAGACGGCACTCGACCAGTCAGGGTTTGACGTCGAAACTCGCGGAGCCGCGGGCTTGCCGGGAACGCTGACCGAACTCGCGCCGTTTGAAGTGGTGATTCTGAGTGACCTTGCCAAGTCGACGATGCCCGATCCGAAGATCGCGGTGCTTGCCGAGTGGGTGGAGCAGTCCGGCGGCGGCTTGCTGGTGGCGGGTGGGGAGGCGGTCTTCGGCGAGGACGGCTACCGCGAGTCGGCACTCGAACGCCTGTTGCCCGTGACCTTCGAGCGCAAGGACGAACCCGAGGTGGCGCTCATCATGGTGCTCGACAAGTCGTGGTCGATGGCCGGCACCAACATCGAGATGCTCCGGATTTCCGCTCAGGCGGCGGTGGACGTCATGGATGACGAACACACGCTTGGGATCGTGACGTTTAACGACGGGCTGGATTGGACGCTGCTGCCGCAGCAGGTCGGTCCGAACCGGCAGTCGATTGCAAAAGCCATCGCCGGCATCGAGCCGAGTGGTCACACGCTGATTTTTCCGGCGGTGGAGCAGGGCTACATGGCGCTGCAGAAGTTGAAGGCGCGCGCGAAACACGTGTTGCTGCTTTCGGATGGCCGGTCGTATCCCGACGATTACGAGACGCTCGTCAACAAGATGGTCGCGGAGAAGATGACCGTGTCCACGGTCGCCATGGGCGCGGCTGCCGACCGTGAGTTGCTGACGAATATCGCCAAGTGGGGCAAGGGCCGCAACTATGCCGCCGACAATCCCAAGGACGTGCCGCAGATCTTCGTGAAGGAAGCCAAGGACATCATGTCCCCGGGCTTCGACGAAAAGCCGCTGAAGCCCGTGGTGAAACATCTCGGGTTCCTTGACGGGATCGATTTTTCGACGGCACCCGCGTTGCGTGGCCGTACGGCGACGGTGATCAAGGACACGGCGCTTGAGATGCTCGGCACCGAGGAAGAGGACCCACTCCTCGCGTTCTGGCCGATTGGCGCCGGTCGTGCGGCCGTGTTCGCGTCCGACGTGAAGGACCGCTGGGCCGCCGACTGGGTGCGGTGGCGCGGCTACGGTCCCTTCTTCTCCGCGGTTGTGCGTGAACTCGCCGGTCAGCGCCCTGTGCCATGGGCACTCGACATGGAAGTGGGCGCTGCGCGCGGCACCAGTCGATCGGTGACGTTGACCGTCGAGGCTCGCGACGAACAGGGCAAGCCGCGCAATCTCATGCGTCCCAACATCCGCGTGAAGGCCGGCGACATCGAGCGCACGCTTGTTGCTCGTCAGGTGGCGCCCGGCCGCTACGAAGCCAGGCTCACGACTGATTCGACCGTGGCCGTCGACGCCGAACTGGTGGACGCCACGCTACCGGATACATCAGCCTTGTCGCGGAGTTTTGTGCCCGACCAGGGGGCCGAATATCGCTTCCAGCAGCCCGACACGTCGCTGCTCGCGGCCATCGCCGATTCCACGGGCGGGTCGGTCATGCCGGAACCCGCCGCCCTCGAGCGCGGCGCCGGCGACTCACGCGCTTCGCGCATCGCCCTGTGGCCGTGGCTGGTGCTCTTCGCGGCATTTGCCTGGGCCGGCGATCTGCTGCTGCGACGGGTACGGATCTTTGAGGTCGCTTAAGAATTAGGCAATGGGGCAATGAGGCAATGAGGCAATGGAATTGCCGCCATTGGCTAATGGGTTAATGCAATTCCCGCAATGTAATTGAGTGATTGAGTGATTACGGCCATTCCATTGGCTCATTCACCCATGCGGGCATTCCATTGCCTCATTGCCTCATTGCCCCATTGCCTCATTGACTTGAATGCTCCGAATAAAGTCCATGCGCGGGAAGTTGCGGACGAGCCAGGCATTCCCGTTGGCGATGATGGCTCCCTGGTCGGGGCCTTCGCCGTATTCGCTGTAGAGGCGTTCGACGAGCACCATGCTGGTGATGACCTGGCCGAACGGCGCGAAGCCGTCGATGTCGAGGCGCGAGTTGTTCCCGAAGTTGATGAAGAACTGTGTGGTGCGCGAGGAGGCGAGTGTGCCCTTCGCAAACGTGACCATGCCGCGGATGTTGCTCATGATCGCGCGGTCGGGCTCAATGGTTGCATCCTTCCACGCGGCAGCGATCGCCGGGTCACCATGTAATCCCACCTGCGCCATGAATTGGGGAATGACGCGGAAGAACCGATTCTGGTCGTAGTAGCCGTTCTTCGCGAGGTTGTAGAACCGGTCCGCGCCATTCGGCGCCCAGTCGCGCTTCACGTGAATCACAAAGCTGCCGACCGAGGTGTTCACCATCGCGTCGAACTCAGCCGGGGCCGTCGCGTTGAGTGCGGCGGGGGTGAGCAGGGGAGACTGTGGCCGCGCGCCGAGTGGTACCAGGCTCAGGACGGCCAATAGCGAAAGAACGACGGAGCGCATATCGGGACCATTCTACCGGTCAGGGCAATTCAGGCCCGCTTCTTCGGCTTCACGCGCTCGTCGAGCTTCTGCAGCACCTCGGCGAACTTGTCATCCAGGACCTTCCGGTTGCCGGAAATACCTTCCAGTGCCTGTTTCACGTCGTCCTGCAACGCCTCCAACTGCACGCCCTGCTTCTGGAAGCCCGCATCCATCCGATCGAGCCGATCAAGGATTTCCTTCATGTTCCGCACCCCGCCCGGTAAGACGACGACGATACCATCGTCGGCTGGGGCGAGTCGCGCTCAAGACCAGCGCGCCCTACTGCTTGGCTTCAAACGATTTTGTCTGTTCGTGCGCGTGGTACGACGAGCGCACGAGGGGGCCGGACTCGACATGGCCGAAGCCGAGGTCGAGGGCGATGCGCTTGAATTCCTTGAACTCGTCGGGCGTGTAATAACGGTCCATCGGGATGTGAGCGAGTGAGGGACGCAGATACTGGCCGATCGTCAGGATCTGCGTGTCGATCTTGCGCAGGTCCTTGAGGACGTCTACAACTTCATCGAACGTTTCGCCGAGGCCGACCATCAGACCGGTCTTGGTGGGGATTGATGGCGCCCATCGACGGGCGCGGTCGAGCAGTTCGAGCGCGCGATCGTATTTGCCGCCTGGGCGCGCGACGCGATAGAGGCGCGGCACGGTCTCCATGTTGTGGTTGAGGATGTTCGGCCTGGCCTCAAGCACGGTGCGGAGCGGCCCTTCCTGCCCCTGGAAGTCGGGAATCAACACTTCAACCTGACAGGCGGGGCGCTTGGCGTGGATCGCGAGGATCGTTTCAGCAAAGTGTCCGGCGCCGAAGTCGGGGAGGTCGTCGCGGTCGACGGATGTGACGACGACGTATTCGAGTGCCATCGTGTCCACCGCGTGCGCGAGTTTGTGCGGTTCGTCGGCGTCGAGCTTCTCGGGCGTCCCGTGGTTGACGTTGCAGTACGTGCACGCGCGCGTGCATGTGTCGCCCATGATCATGAACGTCGCCGTGCCGTGATGCCAGCACTCCCCGATATTCGGGCAATGCGCCTCTTCACACACGGTGTGCAGGCCCATGTCGCGCATCAGGCCCTTGATCCGCACGTAGTTCTCAGAGCCCGGTGCCCGGACTTTCAGCCACTCCGGCTTTTGTTCTTTGGCCAGGGGCGTCTGCCGCTGGTGGCGACCGCGGATCAGGGGTAAATCGAAAGTGGGCATCTCTTACGGCTGTTCATGGTTCATCGGTTCAGGGTTCATGGTTCTGTTCTTGGTTCTTGGTGCCGGGTTTGTGGTGCCGGGTTCAGCACCGCTGAACCATGAACCGATGAACCGATGAACCCGGGTTCCAGGTAAGTATACTTTCCGAATGTCCGGACTTGGTATCACGTGGCTCGGTCACTCGGCATTCCTCCTGAAAACCCCCGTTGGCACGCGCATTGTGTGTGACCCGTGGCTGGGCAATCCGTCGTGTCCTGCGGAGTGGGCGAAGGCCGCGTCGGTGCAGCCGCTGGACCTGATTCTGCTGTCGCACGGGCATGGGGACCACCTCGGGGACACCGTCCAGGTCGCCCGCGAGTCCGGCGCGCCGGTCGTCTGCCTCTACGAAGTGGGGCAGTACCTCGGAGCAAAGGGGCTCAAGGATGTGCGCGACATGGGCATCGGCGGCACCCAGGAGGTGGCGGGAGTGCGGGTGACGATGACGAATGCGGTGCACTCGGGGAGTCACACCGACGGGAACCAGATCGTGTACCTCGGCGGAGCAGCCGGGTTTGTGCTGCGTCAGCCAGGGATGCCGACGATCTACTACGCCGGCGACACGGCGCTATTCGGGGACATGAAGATCATCGCGGATCTGTACAAGCCCGAGATCGCGTTTCTGCCGATCGGCGATCACTACACGATGGGGCCCGACACTGCCGCGATCGCAGCGCAGTGGCTTCGCGTCCGCCAGGTCGTGCCCATGCATTGGGGCACGTTTCCGCTGCTGACCGGTACTCCCGCGATGCTCAAGGAGCACCTGAAGGGCACCGATATCGAGGTGCTCGAACTGCAGCCGGGGGAAACGGCCATTTAGAGAATGAGGCAATGGGGCAATGGGGCAATGAGGCAATGGAATGGGGCAATTCCGCAATGCTTCAATTCAATTATCAGAATTGCCGGAATTGCATTCGCCCATTGAGCCATTGGGGCAATTCCATTGCCCCATTGCCCCATTGCCTCATTGCCTCATTGCCTCATTGCCTATGCTTTAGCCTCTGAACCCTCTCCGGCGTCGGTGGGTGCGTGGAGAGATAGCCGGGGGTTTGGCCGGTGCTGGGCATGGCGGCCAGCAGGTCGGCCATCGGCGCGGTGGGGATGCCCATCTTCGTGAGCACGTCAATCGCGAACGCGTCGGCTTCTTCTTCGAACTGGCGGGAGTGGCGCGTCTTGAGAAAAGCGGTTGGCGCAATCAGCAGGGCGCCGTTCACGTCACCGAGCAACCCCGCGATGATCAGGCCCACTGTCGAATCCTTGATGAGTTGCCGCAGGCCGTGTCGTCCCTCGATGTGACCGGCTTCATGGGCGAGGATGCCGAGCAGCGCGCGGTCATCGGTCGACAGCGCCACGAGTTCGTCGGTCATCACGATCAACCCTGACGGCAGTGCGATCGCATTTGGGCCGAGTTGTGCGCTGCGTCGGAATTCGAGGCGAATGGGACGGCGATCGGGAACGTCCGGCAGCTCAAGGCTGTTCAGCAGCGCCTGCAATTCGATGATGCGCTGTGGAGTGAGTTGGGTGGGTTCAAAGATCTGCTCCTCGAGCCACAGTGCGGCGGTCTGACTGGGGATGTCCAGCGCCGAGTCAGGCAGGCGGCGCGCCAGGGCATCCGCAGCGGGAGGCAGCAGGAACAGGTAGGCCGTGACCACGACCGCGATCAAGGCCCCGATTGCGCCGAGGACCAGGCGCATGTCGTCGTGCCACTGCGTCACCACACTCACCGGTTGGCCTGTTGCCGTGAGCGCGGCGCGCAAGGCGGCGACGTCCGTGATCTGGCACGCCCCGCCGTCAGGGCAATACATCCATCTGGGCGCTGTCCCCAGTTCGGGTGTGAGGTGCACCTTACTCAGCGCCCACTCGAACGAACCGTGTGCGGTGTGTATCCGCACGCGATGGTGCGCAATGCTGAGGGTGGCCTCATGAGGCGTGGCCGTCTGGCCATCAAACCACGTCGCGTGCATCACAACGTCACGTCCAGGTTGAAGAGGTCCATCGTCGCATCACCGGCTGCTCCAGATTCGGCCACGTCAGCGCGCGCGATGTCGTTGAGCGGTGTGCCTGGGGCGAGTTCGAGACACGCCGCGTAATACGCGGCAACGCGGACCTGCGCAAACGGGCGGTAGAAGCCCAGAGTGCCGATCGTGAGCAGGAGATTGGTCAGCTGGATCCACGACAGGCGCCGGCCGTCCATCCGCAGGGAGACCCGGTGCGTCCCGATGCGGGTCGCGCTCCACGTCGCCTCCTGGATGCGTGCCGCGAGGAATCCCGAGAGCCCCACCCAGCTCAGGGCATACAGGATCAGGAAAGCCGTGAGACCGGCTGACGGCCCGAGTTGCGCGCCTACGCCGAAGGCCAGGGCCGTCGCCGCCACCACGAGTCCAGCCATGAGGACGAAGACCTGGACGTAGGCGGCGTAGAACGGACCGGCGTCGACCGTGCAGCGAGCCCGGTGACTGCCGAATGAGGTGTTGCCGAACTGAAAGGCCGCGATGCGCTGCTTCCACAGCGGGAACAACAAGGACAGCGACACCAGTGTCGCGAGAGGCCAGAAGAGAAACACGCGATACGCCTCCGCGACCGAGCCATGGAAGCCGAAAGCCAGCCCGCGCCAGCGTGTGTTCGCCATGCGGAAGCGGATGGACTGGCCGAGGAGCCAGGGCAACACCGCCGCCAACGCGGCAAGGATCGCGATGGCGATGTGCCAGCTGACGTACCCGACAAGCGAGTACAGCCACAACAGCCCGGCCGCGACGATCCGCCCTTTGAGGATCGCCACAGGTCGTCCGCGATAGTCGAAGCTCGACCCGGCGATCTGTGTGTGCCGGTAGAAATACTGCGTGCGCCGGACTTTGGCCCATGCCGAGTAGGTGCCCAGCGTCACCACCGTCAGCACCACGTTCACCGCCCAGATGCGGAAGTACTCCGATCCCCGGCCTGTAAACGTCGCAAAGACTGGAACGACAGGTTCGGGGGCGGACATGAGTGGGGATCGTATCTCGAAGTTCCGAAGTCTCGTCGCGCAAGAAAAAAGAGCCGGCTGATGCTTGCGCACCAGCCGGCCCTGCGAACTTCGGCACTCCGGAACCCCGGAACCCCGATTACTTCTGGTTCAACCAGATGTCTTCGATGATGCTGAACGTCTGCGTCCCGATCTCCTTGCCGGCGATCGAGAGCGAGACCTTGTAGACGCCGGGGCCGATGCCACCGCCGCCGCCACCGAAGCCACCACCGCCGCCGCGGCCGCCGCCGGCAGCAGGCGCCGCACACGGACCCGGCCCGGCCGGAGTCGCAGGCGCCTGCGCGGCCTGGCCGCCGCCCTGTCGTCCGCCGGCACCGCCCCCCGCGGGCAGGTTGCCGGTGAGCGCCCACTGGAAGCGGTTCATGCCCGCATCACCGGTGCCCACACACGTGCGCACATCGGTGCCGGTCGCGGTGTTCGTGATCTTCACGAGCACCTGGTCGGTCGTGGCCTGGGGGAGGTACCAGGAGATCGCCGTGCCACGCGGCATGTTCTCGCCGACCCAGTGCTTCGCACCGGGCACTTCCGTCATGTTGCGACGGTCGGTCTTCCACTGCACGGCTTCGCGCGGCTGGAAGAGCTTCGGCGCCGTTGGCGCCTCGTTGGCGAGTTGCTGCAACGCGGTGATGTCGTCCATCACCCACACGCTGTAGCCGTGTGTGCCGAGTACGAGGTCGTTGTCGCGCGGATGCACGACGACTTCGTCCACGCGGCCATTCGGGAGACCGGGCGAGAACTTGATCCAGTTTGTGCCTTCGTTCAGCGAGATGTAGAACCCGTATTCGGCCGGGGCGTAGAGCAGCGACTTCGCCTTGGGATCCTGCCGAATCTGGTTCACGTTGCCGCGCGGCAGATCGCCCGCAATCGACGTCCACGTCTGTCCGTAGTCGGTCGTCTTGAACACGTAGGGCGTGTGGTCGTTGTTGCGGTGACCGTCGAGCGACACATACGCGGTGGCCGCGTCGAAGTGCGACGGCTGCACGCCCGAGATGTGGTACTCGCGTGTGCCGCCGGGGATGTTCTTGCCGACCTCGGTCCACGTCTTGCCGTAGTCACGCGACACCTGCAGGTTGCCGTCGTCGGTGCCCGCCCAGAGAATGCCCGGCACGACTGCGGATTCTTCAAGCTCGGTCACCGTGCCGAACTCGTTCTGCACGTAGCCGTCGTGCTTCGAGAGGATGCACTTTTCGCCGGGGCCGGATCCGCGTCCACACGACGGCAGGCTGTATGACTGCTCCATGATGTTGCGCTGGTTGACGTCGATGCCCTTGCCCATCGGCTGCGTCATCGTCCACGTGTTGCCCCGGTCGCGCGACACAAACACGTGACGGCCGGCAAACAGGATCGTCTGCGGGTTGTGCGGCGAGATGCGGATTGGCGAGTTCCAGTTGAACTGCATCGTCTGTTCCTCGGGCAGGTCGCCGACGATGTTGGAGGTGCCGGCGCCGCCGGGGCCGCCGGGGCCGCCGGCCGCACCACCACGCCCGCCGCCACCCGCGAGACGGGGACGGATGTTCTGCGTGGTTCCGGTGTTCAGGTCGTAGCGGTTGATATTGCCGTTCTGCGACTCGGTGTAGAAGATGTTCGGGTCATTCGGATCGACCTGGGTCTGGAAGCCGTCGCCACCGCCGACGCTGATCCAGTTCCACATGTAGATGCCGCCCGATCGCTGCGCGCTCGGCCCACACCACGATCCGTTGTCCTGCAACCCGGTGCAGATCCAGTAGGGGCGACGCATGTCCACAGAGACGTGGTAGGGGAGACCAACAGCCTGGAGACGGACGGATTCCCACGTCTCGCCGGCGTCCCAGCTGATGTCGAGGCCGCCGTCGTTGCCGTACATCACATGTTTGCTGTTGCGCGGGTTGATCCAGATCGCGTGGTTGTCGACGTGCCCCATGCCGTTGAGGTTGATCCACGTCTTGCCGCCGTCGAGTGACTTGCGCGGGTTCACGCCGCCCACATAGATGGTGTCAGGCGCGTTTGGATCCACGCGAATCTGGGAGTAGTACATCGGGCGCTGGTTTTCGTTCGACATGAACGTCCAGGTCTTGCCCTTGTCGGCCGAACGCCAGATGCCGGCCAGCTGCGGGTTCGGCGGAAGGACTGCGCCGCCCTGACGTCCACCACCTCCACCGCCGCCTGCCGGAGGACCTGCGGGCGCTGCGGCCGGGGCGGCACCAGCCGGCGCTGCCGGTTCCTTGTCCATCGCGACTTCAATCTGCGCGTAGAGCACATTCGGGTTCGAGCGTGAGAAGTCCATGCCGATGCGGCCCATCGTGCCGTTTGGCAGTCCGCCGCCCGACACCTTGCGCCAGGTCTTGCCGCCGTCGGTCGACTGATGGATGCCCGAGCCGGGCCCCCCACCGACGAAGCCCCACGACGTGCGCCGACGCTCGTAGGTTGCGGCGAAGAGCACGTTCGGATTCGACGGGTCGATGACCAGGTCGGTCGCGCCGACGTCCTGGTTGATGTAGAGGGTCTTCTGCCAGGTGGCGCCGCCGTCGGTGGTCATGAAGACGCCGCGCTCCTCATTCGGTCCGAAGAGGTGGCCCACCGCCGCGACCCACACGATGTTCGGGTTCTTCGGGTGGATGATGACGCGGCCAATCGACTGCGTTTCGCGCAGGCCGATGTGGGTGAATGTCTTGCCGCCGTCGGTGGACTTGTACATGCCGTCGCCGAAGGACGAACTCTGCCGGTTGTTTGGTTCGCCGCTGCCGACGTAGAGGATGTCGGGATTGGTCGGCGCGATGGCGAGGTCACCGACGGAATGGTTCGGGAGCGCCGTCAGGTGCTCGTAGGTCACGCCGTTGTTGACGGTCTTCCAGAGACCGCTGACGGCGTAGCCGATGTAGAAGGTGCTGGGATCGGATTCCACGACCGCGAGGTCATCGATGCGGCCACCCTGGCCGGTCGGTCCGACCGAGCGCCAGCGGAAGCCCTTCAGGCGGGGGTCGGTGGGCGCGTTCAGCAGCATCCCGGATGGGGGCGCTGCCTGGGTGCCAACCGACTGCGCGACGAGGTCGCCGGCAAACGGGGAAAGCAGGGCGGTAATACCGGCCGCCATCACAAGATGTCGTCGGAATCGGGAGAGGCAATCAGTCATATACGGGCGCTCCTTCATTCCCTGGGCTGGGAACGGTTTCTACCGCGACTGAATACGACTTCGACCCGGCTTTTGCTTAGTCGAGTGCACGGGCGACGCGGTCCACGGTCTGGGCGATGGTGAGGCCTGAGGTGTCAATGGTCAAGTCGGCCTGGCGATAGAGGGGATCGCGCCGGGAGACCAGGTCGCGGAGGGCCTCGCGGGCCTGGGGATGGTCGGTCGGGCGGCGGTCGCCTTGTTTGACGACCCGATTCCAGTAGTCGGTGGACCGGGCTTTGAGCCAGACGGTGGTGGCGTGGCGCTGCAGGAGGGCAAAGGTCTCGCCGGCGGTCACCAGGCCGCCGCCGGTGGCGATGACCTTGGGGGTCGAGTCGCCGAGGACGTCGGTCAGCGCCGCACGCTCGATCTGGCGGTAGTAGTCCTCGCCGTAGAGGGAAAAGACTTCGCCGAGCGCCATGCCGGCTCGCGCGGCAATGTGGGTGTCGAGTTCGACGAAGGGCAGTTTCAGGCGGCGGGCGAGACGGCGTCCGATCGTGGTCTTGCCTGCGCCCCGGAGGCCCAGCAGTGCGATCGACCGCGTGCCGGTGCGTTCATCCGGCGCGAGCAATGTGGTGATGTCAACGCCCAGCGCCTGTGCAAGCATCGCCAGCCGGCTGACCGAAATGTTCCCTCGCCCCGCCTCCACTTCCGACAGAAACCGCGTGGACAAGTCCGCCGCCATCGCCAACTCGCGCACCGTCATCCCGCCGCGGGTGCGATGCGCGCGGACGCGATGGCCGAGGTCGGCGAGGAGAGCAGACACGTCGAGCATTATAATGCTGAGTTGATGTGCAGGTGTGCGGGTTGGCGAACGGCCATCTGCCCAGTCGCCCAGTCGCCCAACTGCCAATCCGCCAAGCGCACTATACTGCATGTGCGACCTTGACGGTCCGGATGGTGGCGCATACGATCGGGGACGACTATGGCCACAGAAACCGCGACAGTGCTGCCCTCGGTCTCGTTTGAGACTACTCCTGACAAATACCGCCACTGGCGCCTGACGTTTGATGGGCCTATCGCGACACTCGGCATGGACGTCCAGGAAGACGCCGGACTCTCGCCCGACTACAAGCTGAAGCTGAATTCCTACGACCTGGGCGTGGATATCGAACTGGCCGACGCGATCACGCGGCTGCGCTTCGAACATCCCGAAGTCAGGACGGTCGTGGTGACGAGTCTGAAGGAGCGCATCTTCTGCGCCGGCGCAAACATCTTCATGTTGCGCAGCTCCGGCCATGCGTGGAAGGTGAACTTCTGCAAGTTCACCAACGAGACGCGCCTCGGCATGGAGGATGCGTCGGCACACAGCGGCCTCAAGTTCCTCGCGGCGCTCAACGGCATCTGCGCCGGCGGCGGCTACGAACTCGCGTTGGCCTGCGACGAAATCCTGCTGGTGGACGACTCGAACTCGGCCGTCAGCCTTCCCGAAACGCCGCTGCTGGCCGTGTTGCCGGGCACCGGCGGACTGACCCGCGTGGTCGACAAGCGCAAGGTGCGTCGCGACCTCGCCGACTTCTTCGGCACGATCGCTGAAGGTGTGAAGGGCAAGCGCGCGGTGGAATGGGGTCTTGTGGACGCCATCGCGCCGTCGAGCAAGTTCAAGGACGCCGTGCAGAAGCGCGCGGCGGAGCTGGCGGCGACGTCCGACCGTCCGTCGGGCGCGAAGGGCATCACGCTCGGCTCACTCCACTCGACGATCACGGAGGACGGCTACACCTATCCGTCGGTCACCGTCGTGTTCGACCGCGCGAAGCGTTCAGCCGTGTTGACGGTCAAGGCGCCGACCGCGCCGGTGGAATCCACGCCCGACGCGATTCACGCGGCCGGCGATCAGTTCTGGCCGCTCCGGGTGTTCCGCGAACTCGACGACGCAATTTTGCGGCTGCGGGTGAACGAACGCGAACTCGGCACCATCGTGTTGAAGACCGAAGGCGATCAGGCGCTGGTATTGCAGGCGGATGACGTGCTTCTGGCGAACCAGGGCGACTGGCTGGTGCGCGAGATCACGCACTTCATCAAGCGCACGCTCAAGCGTGTGGACCTCTCCGCCAAAAGTTTCTTCGCGGTGATCGAACCCGGGAACGCGTTTGCCGGCACGCTCTTCGAACTGGCGCTCGCGGCCGACCGGTCGTACCTGCTGGATGACGATGACCAGACGAACCGGATCGCGCTGTCGGGCATGAACGCGGGGCCGCTGAAGATGAGCAACGGCCTCACGCGTCTGCAGACGCGGTTCTACGGCGCGCCGGAGAAGGTCGACGAAGCGCTCGCGCACGATGGCGCGTTCGATCCGCAGGAAGCGCTGGAGTGCGGTCTCGTCACGTTTGCGCCCGACTCCATCGACTGGGACGACGAGGTGCGGCTGGCGGTGGAGAGTCGCGCGGCGATGTCGCCCGATGCGCTGACGGGCATGGAAGCGAACCTCCGGTTCGTCGGCCCCGAGACGATGGAGACAAAGATCTTCGGACGATTGACGGCCTGGCAGAACTGGATCTTCCAGCGTCCGAACGCCGTCGGCCCGAAGGGTGCCCTGACGTCCTACGGCACATCGGACCGCGCCGAATTCGACTACAACAGAACGTAAAGGACCCCTGGACCCCTGGACCCCTGGACCTCTGGACCTTCCTTATGATTTCATCAGACAAGATTCCGAATAACGTTGATTTGCACCTCAACAAGCGCTTGCAGCGGGCGCTTGAGCACTGGCAGCCGGCGTACATCCAGTGGTGGCAGGACATGGGCCCGCAGGGGTTCCAGCACTTCCATCAGGTCTACGTCCGCACGGCAATCAGTGTGGACCCGTCAGGCTGGGCGCACTTTGAGTACGTGCGCCTGCCCGAATACCGCTGGGGCATCTTCCTTGCGGATCCGGTCATCAATCGCACGATCGGCTTCGGCGACTTCTACGGCAGACCCGTCTGGCAGGAAGTGCCGGGAGAGTTCCGCAACCAGCTGCGCCGGCTGATCGTGACGCAGGGCGACACCGAGCCGGCGTCGGTCGAGCAGCAGCGCTGGCTGGGCCACCGGTGCCCGAGCCTGTATGACCTGCGCAGCCTGTTCCAGGTGAACGTCGAAGAAGGCCGCCACCTGTGGGCGATGGTGTATCTGCTGCACTCGTACTTCGGGCGCGACGGGCGCGACGAGGCGGAAGACCTGCTGGCACGTCAGTCGGGCAACCGCGACAAGCCCCGCATCCTCGACGCCTTCAACGAGCCGATCGATACCTGGCTGGACTTCTTCATGTTCACGATGTTCACCGACCGCGACGGCAAGTCGCAGCTGCTGTCGCTCTCGGAGAGTGCGCTTGATCCGCTGTCGCGCACGACGCGGTTCATGCTCACTGAGGAAGCGCATCACATGTTCGTGGGCGACTCCGGCATCGGCCGCATCGTCGAACGCACCGCGCAGCTGATGAAGGAGACGGGGTACTCGGAGGACGTGCGGAAACTGGGCGGCATCGACCTGCCGACGATTCAGAAGCACATCAATCTGTGGTTCTCGCTCAGCCTCGACCTGCATGGCAATGAGGTGTCGACAAACGCGGCGGCGTACTTCGCGAACGGCCTCAAGGGGCGCGCGGAGGAGGCGAAGTGGAGCGAGCACGAGGTCAAGGAGACCGCGTATGAGCTCGAGCTGGTCGAAGACGGGAAACTCACGCGTCAGGCGGTGCCGATGCGCAACGCGATGAACGAAGTGCTGCGCGACTGGTACGTGGACGACTGCCAGTCCGGCGTCACGCGCTGGAACAAGATCCTCGAGCGGTACGGCATTGCCGACCGCCTGCGGCTGCCGGACCGGAAGTTCAATCGGGGCATCGGGCAGTACACGCCGATCCACACCGATCCCGATGGCGCCCTGATTTCCGAAGAGACGTGGCTGCGCCGCAAGTACGAGTGGCTGCCGAGTCCCAAGGACAAGGAGTATCTGCTGTCGATCATGAATCGGCCGGTGTACGAGATCGGCAAGTTTGCCAACTACATCGTGCCTCCCGCGCGCGGCGTCAAGGGCACGCCGGTGAACTTCGAATACGTGCGCACGGAGATGTAGCGCGTGGCCAGAATTCAGATCTCGGATCATTCCGGTGTTCGTGTCCTGACGCTGTGTGAGCCGCCGGCGAATACCTATTCGTACGAACTGATGCAGGAGCTTGATTGCGCGGTGCTGGACGCGCGCATGGACCCATCGGTGCATGTGATCGTGTTGACGGGCGCGGGCGAGAAGTTCTTCTGCGCGGGCGCGACCATCGGGATGCTCAAGGACGCCACGCCCGAGTACAAGTACTACTTCTGCCTGCATGCGAACGAGACGCTGAACCGGCTGGAACAGACGCCGAAGCTTGTCATCGCGGCGCTCAATGGCCACACGGTGGGCGGTGGCCTGGAAGTGGCGCTGGCGGCCGACCTGCGGATTGCGAAGCGTGGCGGCGGCAAGATTGGGTTGCCGGAAGTGGCGCTTGGCGTGTTGCCCGGCACCGGCGGCACGCAGCGGCTGGCGCGTCTGCTCGGCAAAGCGAAGTCAATGGAACTGATGATCAGCGGCCGGCTGATGACGATGGATGAGGCGCTGGCGGCCGGGCTCATCACCGAGGTGTGGGGTGACGACACGCTGGCGGGGCGGTCGTTCCTCGACGCGGTGATTGCCTATGCGCAGACGTTTACGCCGCCGCACAAGGCCAGTCTCGCGGTGGGCCGCATCAAGCGCGCCGTCCAGTCCGGACCGGAAGCCGGCTTCCACGAAGGGTTGGCCATGGAGCGCGAACTGCAGCAGTTGTTGTTCCAGAGCGCGGACGCCAAAGAGGGCATTGCGGCGAACCTCGAAAAGCGTGCCCCGAAGTTCGAAGGGAAATAGCAAATGATGCTTGGGAAGAAACAGCTGCTGATTAACGGCGAGTGGCGGGATGCGTCGAATGGCAGGACGCAGCCGGTCGTGAACCCTGCGACCGAGGAAGTCATTGCCGAGGTCGCGTCGGCGACACCGCAGGATGTTGACGCGGCGGTGCAGGCCGCGCGTGCGGCGCTCGCCGGCCCGTGGGGCACGATGTCGGCACGTGAGCGCGGGCGACTGGTCTACAAACTTGGCGAGCAGTTGATGGCCGAGGCCGATGAGGTCGCGCGGCTTGAGACGTTGCACAACGGCAAGCCGATCACCGAATCGCGCCATGTCGAAATTCCCATGGCGGCCGAATGCCTGCAGTATTTCGCAGGCTGGGCGGACAAGGTCCATGGCGAGACGGTGCCGGTCAAGGGCGGCCAGCTCGTGTACACGCTGCGTGAGCCCATCGGGGTGGTCGCGGCAATCGTGCCCTGGAACTTTCCGCTGCTGATCGCGATCTGGAAGGTCGCGCCGGCCCTGGCGATGGGGAACACCGTCGTCCTGAAGCCCGCGAGTCAGACGCCGCTTACGGCGCTCAAACTCGGCGAGATGGCGACCGCGCTCGGCTTCCCCCCGGGCGTGCTCAATGTCATCACCGGCTCGGGCTCCACCGCCGGCCAGGCCATCGTCGATCACCCCGGCATCGACAAGATTGCGTTCACAGGCGACACGTCCACCGGCAAGGGCATCATGAAGTCGGCCGCCGACACCGTGAAGCACATCACGCTGGAACTGGGCGGCAAGTCGCCGAACATCGTGTTCGCCGATGCCGACCTGGATGCGGCTGTGCGTGGCGCGACGATGGGCATCTTCTACGGTAAGGGCGAAGTCTGCGCCGCCGGATCGCGGTTGCTGGTTGAGGCGTCGATCAAGGACGAGTTCCTGGCCAAGGTCGCGGACCGCGCGAAGAAGATGGTCGCCGGCGATCCGCTGAACCCGAAGACGCGCCTGGGCGCGATTTCGTCGAAGACGCAGATGGAGCGGGTGCTCGGCTACATCGAGACGGCGAAAAAGGAGGGCGCGACGCTTCTTGCGGGCGGCGCGCGCACGGACATCGGTACGGGCAAGGGCTTCTTTCTGCAGCCGACGGTGTTTGGCAACGTCACGCCTGACATGACCATTGCGCGCGAAGAGATCTTCGGACCCGTGCTCGCAGCCATCGAGTTCGCCGACGTCGAAGACGCGATCGCCAAGGCGAACGATTCGATCTACGGACTCGCCTCCGGCGTGTGGACGAAGGACGTGAAGAAGGCCCACTACGTGGCCTCGAAGCTCAAGGCCGGCACGGTCTGGATCAACACCTACAACGTCTACGACACCGCAGCGGCATTTGGCGGCTACAAACAAAGCGGCTTCGGACGCGAGATGTCGATGCACGCACTCGAGTACTACACGCAGGTCAAGACCATCTGGGTGGATCTCGCATGATCAAACACGAAGAAACCGGCAACCATGGCGCGTTCTTCTTCGAGCGCGCTGACATTCGGCTCGCGGCGATGACCTACTCGCGCACGACCCCGACGCTGGTCATCATCGACCATACCGACGTGTCCGAGGTCCTCAAGGGGCAGGGCATGGGGCGCCAGCTGCTCGATGCGCTGGTGGCCTGGGCGCGGCAGACTGGCACGAAGGTGATGGCGACCTGTCCGTACGCCCTGGCGCAGTTCAGGAAGGACGAGTCGATCCGCGACGTCTTCGCCGGGTAGGCGAGCTGGGCAACCGCGGCGAAGCCGCACCTGTGAGTTTTAAGGCGTCAGACTGCGAACAGAAATGTCAGCCTGATCTTAAAACTGGCTGTATCCGAATGGTCGCGGTCCTGCTAGAGTCCGTACCCATGCAGACATCTTCTCGGCGTTTCGTCGCATTGGCTGGACTCGGACTGGCCGCCGTGATCTCGGGTGTGGAACTCGACGCGCAGCGGCCCCAACTGTCGCTGCCCGTCATCGTCGTGTATGACGACGGGGCGCCAGCGGATGTGTTCGCTGACGCCTATCGCCCTGACGATCGGGCGCAGGCCGACCCGGACAGCTGGGGGTATCTCAACCGCGGCGTGGCCGGGATGACGCAGGCGCTCGAGCGTACCCACGGGTTCCGCGCTGCGCACGTGTACAGCCACTCGGTTCGGGGATTCTCCGCACGGCTCACCGCGCGGCAGATCGCGGACCTGGAAAATGACTTCCGCGTCGCCTACGTCGAGCTCGATGGGGAGATGAGCGTCAACGCGCAGACGCTGCCCTGGGGGATCAACACCGTTGATGCCGATCTGAGTTCGGCGCTGGCCGGCAATGGCAGCGGTGCGGTGTCGGGGGTCACGACGTACGTGATTGATACCGGCATCGACACCAAACACCGCGACCTCTCGGTGGTGGGGCACGTCAATTTCGCCGGCGGCAAGAACCTGGACTGCAACGGGCACGGGACACATGTGGCGGGGTCGGTGGCGGCGAAAGATGACCTGAACGACGTCGTAGGGGTCGCGCCGGGCGGACCGCTGGTGGGGGTGAAGGTGCTCGGGTGCAACGGCTCGGGGTCGACCTCGGGCGTGATCAAGGGTGTCGACTACGTCACGGCCAACGCGACGCCCGGCCGCTCGGTTGCCAACATGAGCCTGGGCGGTGGCGTCAGCCAGGCGCTCGACGACGCGGTCATCCGGTCGGCGCAGGCGGGTGTGGTGTACGCGGTTGCTGCGGGTAACAGTGGCGCGAATGCCTGCACCAGTTCTCCGGCGCGTGCCGGTGTCAACGACGGCGTCATCACGGTGGCGGCGACGGCGTCGAACGAGACGGAAGCGTCGTTCAGCAACTTCGGCTCGTGCGTCGACATCTGGGCGCCGGGCGTCAGCATCCTCTCGACGCGCCGCGGCGGTGGCACGACGACCATGTCGGGCACGTCGATGGCGTCTCCCCACGTGGCCGGGGGCGCCGCGCTGGTGCTGTGGTCGCAGGGCATCGCGATGGCGCCGGCGACGGTGGAGCAGTGGCTCAAGAACGAGGCCGTGATTGCCGGGACGACCTCGAAGGACGGGCGGATCATCTCGCGGATGTCGGTGCGGAACTTCTAGGCGCCCGGCCGCTCGCCTGGTGCGCCCATCAGGCGCCCCGCGCTGCGGATCGCCCGAGGGATGGGGGCCGAGTCGGACCTCCGGATCGTGGAGCGGCGGTGACTGGCACCGGGCTCACCGTGGCAGCGGCACCACCAGCACGGTCTGGGGTGTGCCGAGCGTGGTGACCTGGGTGCCCGTCAGACGCCCCAGCGTGGCGGTGTAGCGTCCCGGCCCCACGCGGGGGCCCGGCCGATTTCCTGTGCCACTGTCGCGTCGGAGGTCCCAGGTCACACGGTGGATTCCGGCCTGGGTGGGCAGGTCGAGTCGCCGCACAGATTCCCCCTGCTCATTCGCTATCGTCAGCACCAGCCGGCTGCCGGCCGCGCCCGCTTCGCGCAGGTGATAGGTCATCGTGGCCCCGAATGGCGGGTTCGGAAACGCCTGATCGCCCCAGACCTCACGCACCTGTCCCAGCTCATGAAACAGCGGCACCGGCCGCAGCGGAAAGAGCCAGCCGTCGGCAGCCAGATGTTCCGGCGTGACCGTCCGCAGCGCGGTGTAGTCGTCGAGGATGTACGCGCCGCGCCCGAAGGTGCCCACGACCAGGTCGGTCCACTGCCGCTGAATGTGGAGGTCGCGTGCCTGAATCCGCGGCAGGCCGCCGCGCAGTTCGGTCCAGTGTCCGCCACCGTTCACACTGAACCACACGCCAAACTCCAGTCCGGCAAAGAGCAGGTCGGGATTGACATGATCCTGTACGACCGACCACGCGCCCGATCGCACCGGCAGGTTGCCGGTGATGTTCACCCACGTGCGGCCGCGATCATCGCTGCGCAGCACCCAGGGCCGGAAGTCGCCGTTCTGCCAGTTGTTGAACGTCGCAAACACCACGTCGGCATTACGGGGCGAGGCATACACGTCGGTCACATAACTCTGGTTCGGCAGCCCGGGCAGTTGTTCGATGCGGCGCCAGGTGTTCCCGCCGTTCTCCGACACCTGGATCAACCCATCGTCGGTGCCCACGTACAAGAGGCCCTCCACCAGCGGTGATTCATCGAGCGCGGTAATCACGCTCATGGTGGTGGTATAGAGATGCAGTCCGATGGCGTCCTCCGGCCAGACGCGGCCCATGATGGCCATCTCGCGTCGATCCAGATTCCGCGTGAGATCGCCGCTGACCGGTGTCCATCCATCACCCCGGTCGTCGCTCCGGTACAAGCGGTGGCCGGCGTAGTAGATGCGCCCCGGCGCGTGTGGACTGACCAGCAACGGGCTGTCCCAATGCCAGCGGCCGAGATCCTGATCATTGCCACCGGGGGCGACGCGCGTCGGACGAATGCCGACACTCTCGCCCGTGGCCAGGTCGAGCCGGTTGAGCGCGCCGTTTTGCGACTGCGCATAGACGATGTTCGGCGTGTGCGGGTCGATGTACGCCTGGAACCCGTCGCCGCCGCCGACGCGGAACCACTCGCTGGTGCGAATGCCAACGGCATTCAGCGTGCGCGACGGGCCGCACACCGTGCCGTTGTCCTGCGCGCCGCCGCAGATGCGATAAAACGGCCGCGAGGTATCGGCGCTGACGCGATAGAACTGCGAGAGCGGCAGGTTGGTGAAGTGTCGCCAGGTCCGGCCGGCATCATACGTTTCGTACAGGCCGCCGTCGTTGCCGATCCACATGTGCTGCGGGTCGTCCTTGTCGAAGACCACCTCGTGATGGTCCGAATGAATCTGGAAGGGCATTTGTTCCCAGGTCACGCCTTTGTCGGTGCTGCGCATTAGAGGCGCTTCGACATTCCAGATGGTGTCGGGCTGATGGGGGTCGACAAAGATCTCGCCGTAGTACTGCGGGTCGCCGCCGGCGTAGGTGCTCATCCGCTGCCAGGCGCGACCGGCATTCTCCGACACATAAAACCCGCCCTCGTTCTCGCGCGCCACGACAAGCGCATACACGCGGTCAGGGTGCCTGGGATCCACGCCGAGCGCAATCCGTCCCTTCTCGCCGCTCTGGATGCCGTTCTCGATGCGTGTCCAGGTGGTGCCGGCATCGGTGCTCTTGAAGATGCCGGCATCCGGGCCCCCGCCGATTGTCATCGCATTCCGGCGCCGCCGCTGATACGCGGCGGCGTAGAGGGTGTCGGGATTGGTGGGATGGAAGACCGCGTCGGTGATCCCGGTGTCGTCATTGACGTGCAGGACGCGGGACCACGTCGCACCACCGTTGGTGGTCTTGTACAGCCCGCGATCGCCGCCGGCATTCCAGAGCGGCCCGGCGGTCGCGACATACACGACGTTGGAGTTGCGCGGATCGATGAGGATGCGCTGAATCTTCTGCGAGTCCTTCAAGCCCACCTGCGTCCACGTCGCGCCGGCATCGGTTGACTTGTAGACGCCGTCACCGTACGACGTGCTGCGGTTGTGCGTATTCTCGCCGGTGCCCAGCCACACCACGTTCGAATCGCGCGGGTCGACGACCACGGCGCCGATCGAGTACGACGGATATTCGTCGAAAATCGGCGTCCACGTATTGCCACGATTCACCGTCTTCCACAGGCCGCCCGAGCCGACGGCCAGGTACCACACGTTGCGATTGTTCGGATCGATCTCGAGATCGGAAATCCGGCCGGTCGTGATACTTGGTCCGATGCTTCGGAACGCCAGACCGCGAAAGGTGTCGACGGTGAACTGGCGATTCGAGACGGCTCCGCCACTTGACTGCGCCGACAAAGCGGCGGCGGCGACGGTAAGCCCCGCGAGTATGGCAATCGACCGGGGAAGCGCTGATCGTGTGCGGCATGCTGACATGGGGGCAGTCTAGCGCAGGCCGGTGAGGTCCGGCAGATCCTGCTTCAGGGAGCGTGATACCTTGGAAACCAGTTATGAGTCGACCCGACGGCATCTTCTCCAGGGCCCGCATTCCCTACGGAACGTGGGGCAACAGTTACTTTCCCGCGTGGCAGACCTCGGCGATTGCCGAGGTGAACATCGGCCAGTTCGCGGCCGAGTCGATGGCCCGCATCATGGGCCTGCGCAAGGTGCCGCTGAGCCGGCTGGACTACCTCGTCCTCGGGTCCACGATCCCCTGGCATTGGAAGTTCTGGAACGCGCCGATGTTGTCGGCGCTGGTGGGGCAGCGGATTCCGGGGCATCACGTCGAACAGGCGTGTGCCACCGGGCTGCAGGCAACCCTCGCCGCGGCCGCGCAGGTGCAGAGCGGTGATCACGACGTCGTCGGCGTCCTGGCCTTTGATCGCACGAGTGATTCCCCGGTCGGTGTGTTTCCCGAGCGTCGCGCCTACGAACGCACGATCGCGTTGGGCGACGTGTGGGACAACTTCGGGTTTGATCCGGCCACGGGCGGATCGATGCTCGCGACGGCCGGAGCGGCGGCGCGCAAACACAAGATCGATCGGCGCGAAGTGGATGACCTGACGCTGTATCGCTACGACCAGTACTTCAACACGAAGGCGGCAGGCCTGCTCGAGAAGACGTGTGTGCCGCTCGACCTGTTGAACGTGCAGGGCAAGCCGCTCGGACGCATCGATGCGGACCTCGGGATCCGTCGCGTGACGGCCGAGGGCTTGCGCGCGATGCGCGAACTTGAAACCGCGGTCACGGCCGGTGGTCAGACCCACGCCGCCGACGGCATGGCCACACTGCTCGTCACGACAGCCGAAAGGGCCGCGGAACTCAGCCCGCGTCCTGAGATCGAAATCTCACTGGTGGCGAAGGCCGAAGCGCGCGCCAACCCGGGGCTCATGCCTGAAGCGCCGGCGATTGCCGTGCAGAAACTCCTCCACAAGACGGGCATGACCATGGCGGATATGGCCGTGGTGAAGAACCACAATCCGTTCGCCGTCAACGACGCGGTGTTTGCCAAAGTGCTCAACTACGACTGGAAGAAGATGAATCAGACCGGATGTTCCCTCGTGTGGGGGCACCCGCAGGGGCCGACGCTGACGCGGTCGCTGATTGAAGGCCTCGAAGAGGCGGTGGCTCTCGGTGGCGGCCACGTACTCTTGTTCGGATGTGCGGCCGGCGACGTCGGCATTGCCGCGGTCTTCAGCGTGACCGAGAAGGGAGCGCGGTAATGGCTGCCTCGGTACACGGAATGCGTTCGTCCACACTTGAGACCCTCGGGCTGGGAACCGTACACGAGATCTTTCAGCGCGGCCGGCTGCCCATCGACGTTGACTCGCTGGTGGACAAGGTGTTCGGGCCGCCTGGACAGCGCGGAGCGCTCGTCATCTCCGGGGCGAGCGGCATCGTCGGTGCCGGCAAGGTGCTGCAGCTGGGATCGCGCCTGCAGCCGTACGGCGTGCCCATCGTCGGCCTCGATTTTCCCAATGCGCCTGACGGCCTGTCGCCGAAGTTCAATGCGCTCGTCTCCACATTCGGGCGGGATCGCGCCGCGGAGATCTTCTCGAACGTCGTCCGTCTGAACTACGACGGAAAGACGCTGCCGGCGGCGCTCGCGCACTTCCGGCCGAAGATGCTGCTCGAAGCAATTCCGGAAGTACTCGAGATCAAGAAGGCGCATTACGCGATGTTCCGCGCCGCGTATCCGGGGATCGAGATCCGATCGGTCACCTCCGGATTCCCGAGCCGTGAACTGGGTGTCGGGATTTCGCATCCGGCGTTCCCGCACGAAATCAATAAGGTGTACGAGACGGTGGAGCAGACCCCGTCCGACATCACACGGTTGTTCTGGGCGCTCGGCCTGGTGCCGATGCCGGTGAGCGATCACTGGTCGTTTGTGCTCGACGTGTTGTTTTGCGGTGTCACGAACGCCTCGCTCCGTTACGCGGGTGCGACGAACGTGCCGTACTGGAAGGTCGACAAGTTCGTCCGGAAGTACTTCGGTCCGAATCCGCTTCGTGCGCACGATGCCATTGGCGCCAAGGGCGCGAACTTCCTCACGTGGTCGTGCCTGCATCACCTCCACGCGACCTACGGCGATCTCTTTGAACCCACGCCCGATCTGACCGAACGCAAGGACACCGGCCAGAACTGGTACCCACCCAATCACTTCCGCCCGCTCGTCGACTTTGCCATGCAGGGCGACGATGAGGCGGTGTTTCAGACGTGGGTGGGCGGCGCGCTCATCCAGATGACGGCGCTGATGCTTGCGGAAGAGCGCTCACACCTCTCGCAGATGAACGCGATTGGTGAACTGTGTGCGCAGTTCCGGCAGGGCGTCCTCGCCTCCATTCGATCGCTTGGCGCCGAGACGGCCATCGCCCGCGTGAAGGCGTACCACGCGCTCCATCCCGCCGCGGCGTCGTCGCCCTGGCATCCCGAAGTGCTTGAGCGCATCTCGACGCCCGAGTGGCAGCAGCTGTACGTCAATGCGGAACACGACGGCACGGTGGGTGTGATCAGTCTGAGTCGCGAGAGTTATTCACACGACGTGGATGCGGAACTCAATCGCGCGATTGACTGGCTCAAGGCTGCGAAGATCGAGCGCGTCATCCTCAGCGGAGACTTCCATCTCTCCACGCAGATGGTCGGCGCCGACACCACGGCGTTTTTCCCGGCCCTCGAAAAGGTCGAGGCCGGGCAGGCCGTGGCGGAAGGCTGGTCGCGCACCTCTCGGAGGCTGCACGACGAGTTCAAGGTGTCTGTCGGTGTCATCACCGGCAAGCGTTGCCTGGGTGGCATGCTCGAACTGATGACGCACTGCCACTTTGTCGTCGCGCTCGACAGTGCGCAGCTCGGATTTCCCGAAGTCACGCTGCCCGTGGTTCCTGGCATGGAAGGCTGTCACTGGCCGTTCCGCAAAGCGACGCGTGAGCAGCAGTCGAAGCTCATGGCGCTTCTGCTCACGGGACGCCCGGTCGCTGCGACGCAGGCGACGGGCTGGCTCGTTGATTTCGCCGGTCCGATGGATGCCGTGCTCTCGACCGCCTGGAGCCTCGCGAACGGGAAGGACGCCGGCGTGGCGCGGCGCCCGTTTGAGTCGGGTGCTGTGAGCGGCGTGCCGACTGACGTGGCCGGACTTCCGGGTGCCGGCAGCCCGGCGACCACCGCCGCCCGCAAGGCGATTACCGACACCGTGGTCGCGTCGTGCAGCGTCCCTGTGGCCGAGGCCCTGACCGTTCAGGCCCTGCATTCCGCGAAATTCATGGTCACCGACGCCTGCACCCGCGGGGTGGTGGGCAGCGAGTACGCCAAGACCATCAAGGTGTAGAGTCTGGGAATTCAGACACGCATTCTCACGGGGCGACGACCGAGAGGCCGCGGGACGCCGCGGCAGCGGCGAGCCGGCGGTCGTAGGTGATGACGTCGAGCGACCTTTCGTCGAGTGACAGGACGGTCGCGAGATGGATGGCGTCCAGTGTCCGAAGCGTGGTCGGCGCCAACTCTGCCGCGACATCCAGAATGGCCGGAGTGACGTCGACCAGGAACAGCGCTTCCAGCACCTCATCCACACGGGACATCTGTCGGCGGTTCAGCGAGCGACGGCACGCGCGGCGCAGCTCGGCGGCTCCCAGCGCAGAGCAGAGGAGTCCGGCTCGCTGTGTCAGATCGGCCTCCAGCGCCGGCGTCTCACGTTCAGCGACCACCAGCTTCACGAGTGCTGACGTGTCGACATAGGCGTACGGAGTCGAGGTCACAGGCGATCGTCCCGCTGTTCGTCGAGAATCCGGCTCAACGGGTGGTCCAACGTGAGGCGGAGCGGCTTCGGGAGGTCTCCAGGGCGCCTGGTGGCGCGGCGGGCACGCCCCTCACTCACGAGCCGTTCGGTCAGGCTCCCGGTGGCCTCGGGTGGTCGCAGCATCGCGACCACCTGCCCTCGCTCGGTGACGGACAAGGCTTCGCCCTTCTTCACGCGGTCGAGATACACACTCAGGTTTTGCCGAAGTTCCCGGACGCCGACGGTTGCCATGTAGCACATCGTAGCACATGGTGCAGCAGTAGACTGTCGGGGCGAGGAGTATGACCGACATGGCAGGAATGCACGAGATTGATTACAGGATTTTCGGCGACGACATGCAGTTCGTCGAAGTCGAACTGGATCCCAACGAAGCCGTTGTTGCCGAAGCGGGCGGCATGATGTTCATGGACGACGGGATCGAGATGGAGACCATCTTCGGTGACGGCTCCCAGCAGAACACCGGGTTCATGGGCGCGCTGATGGGGGCTGGTAAGCGGTTGTTGACGGGGGAGTCCCTGTTCATGACCGTGTTCCTGAATCGCAGTCATCAGCGGCGTAAACTTGCGTTCGGCGCGCCGTATCCCGGCAAGATCATTCCCGTCCACCTCAGTGAAGTCGGCGGCACGTTGATCGCCCAGAAGGACTCGTTCCTGGCGGCGGCCAAAGGTGTAAGTGTCGGCATCGCATTTCAGCGTCGGCTTGGCGTCGGCCTGTTTGGCGGTGAAGGCTTCATCATGCAGAAACTCGAAGGGGACGGCTGGGCGTTTGTGCACGCCGGCGGCACGCTCCAGGAGCGCACCCTCGCACCCGGTGAAATCGTCCGCGTCGACACCGGCTGTATCGTCGCGATGATGCCGTCAGTGAATTACGACATTCAGTACGTCGGCAAGATCAAGACGGCGTTGTTTGGCGGGGAAGGGTTGTTCTTCGCGACACTCACCGGCCCGGGAAAGATCTGGCTGCAGTCGCTGCCGCTCAGTCGCCTGGCCAATCGGATCGTGGCTGCGGTGCCGGGGCTTGGCAGGGGCGGCAAGGAAGAGGGCTCCGTGCTCGGTGGTCTGGGGCGTCTGCTCGACGGCGACAACGGCTGACGACGGTTGGCGCTCGGGCGCTCCGCCTCTTCGCAGGGGGTGGCTTTCGCCGCGCCGGGATCGCTATCGCACCTTCGTATCTTTGAGGACCGCCACCCAGATGTCGCCTTCGGTGGCGGTCTCCGTGTACGAAAACCACGTGTCGTCACGCGCGACGCTGAGGCTGCGTCCGATCGAATAACCTCGGACAGAAACCAGGGGTCTGGCGGCGCCAGTCGCGGCCGTGACCAGCGAGATACCGGAAGACGTGCGCAGCAGCAGGCGCCGGCTGTCGCTGAGCCAGGCGGGCAGGAGCCAGGGGCCATCCGTTGCCAGCGACAGGCGGCGATACTGCTTTGACACAACGTCATAGGTCGCCAGGCCTTCGATGGCGCCTGCTGCCGTCAACATCGAACCCAGAAGCCGCGCTCCGTCACGAGACCAGGAATACGGCCAGAAGACGGCGTCAGCGGCAGGTGGCGGCTCCGGGGGCGGTGCGGTCACGGCCTTTGAGCCGCTGTCATTCAGGAACAGGCCGCCGGCACCGACGCCGGAGTAGGCGATGCGCGCGCCGTCGGGCGACCATGTCGGGAAGTTTGCATTCGCCCCAGAGGTCAGCTGCTCCAGGCGGCTCCCATCCGGACGAATGGTCCAGAGGTCATAGGTGCCGCCACGATCGGAATAGAACAGAATCCGCGTCCCGTCAGGCGACCAAATCGGGCCACGATCCCGCGCCGCGTCATCGGTGAGGCGCCGATAGTCGCTTCCATCGGTGCGGGCGACAAGCAGGTCTTCGCGAGCGCCTGTCTCATTAAAAGCGATCCAGCGTCCATCGGGAGAAATGTCATGGTCACGAATGGGCCGGCTGCCTTTGAGCATGGTGATCGGCGGCCCCACGAGCGTCTCGCGTACCGGGTCGAAGTCCTGCCGGAGCAGCGTGGACCGCGAGTCAAGGCTGGCGTAGGCCAGGCGGCTGCCGTCACGCGAGAATGACATCGCCCCGCTCCAGCCCGATGGCGTCGTCACCGGCTCGGGTTCACCTGTCACCTGGCCGCTTCGCTCGTCGATGGCGATGCGCCACAGGTTCATGGTGCCGCCACGGTTGCTGGAGAAATACAGATAGTCGCCTTGTGGCGACCACACGGGACTCCAATCAAGCGCCGCATCGTTGGTGACTTCAACGCGGGACGCCTCCCCATCCGTGCCGTCAGCCGCGACGGTCCAGATGTCGCGCTGGCCCGTGCCGGTGCGAAGGCCGAAGAACGCGATGCGCCATCCGTGCGGCGACCACGCGGGCTGCAGCGCGGCACCGGTCGTCGTGATCTCGCGCTTCTGGCCGGACTTGACGTCGATCACCAGCAAGCCGGGCACGCTGCCGCCGAGATCGGTGGGCGCCGCAAAATCCGAGCGCGACACCACGAGCGCGAGGCCATCCGGTGACCACGCAGGTCGGACGCCCTCGTCGCTCACGCGTGTGACCGATTCCCCGGTCGACGACATCAGGAAGATGCCGCCCCCATCACGTTCGGATCGGAACGCGATGCGTTCGCCGTCGGCTGAAAATGCCGGCGTGCTGTTCGCTGATTCGGTCGTCAGCGCCACGCCTTTGCGCGCCCCCACACGCAGGGCATAGATCTGCCAGCTTCCTGTGGCGTCGCTCGCGTAGACCACGGTCTTGCCATCGGGTGAGAGTGTGGGAGTGGTCTCGACGCCGGGGAAGTCGCTGACTTGCAGGAATTCCGTCACGTGCAGTGCCGTGGCGGTCGTCGCGCCGTTCGCCGTGTAACGACCCGCCATGAACAGGACGGCGGCGCCCGCAAGGACCAGAGCTGCCGCCACCGGGAGGTGTCGTCGCCGTCGGGAGTGGGAGGGGGGGATCGCCGCTCCCCCAGAAGCCGTCGATGCTCCAGCCGACTGGAGGGCAAACGCCAGATCGCGCGCCGACTGGAAGCGTTCCTCCGGGCGCTTCTCAAGGCAGTGCCGGACGAGGGACTCGAAGGCTGAAGGAAAGGCTCCGCTGTCGCGCACCAAATCCGGTGGGTCCTCGCG
The DNA here is from genome assembly GCA_030827135.1 of Vicinamibacterales bacterium. Taxonomy (GTDB): domain Bacteria; phylum Acidobacteriota; class Vicinamibacteria; order Vicinamibacterales; family SCN-69-37; genus SYFT01. The sequence goes on along the minus strand of JAURFE010000005.1, from coordinate 95,710 downwards.
CAGGATGGCGGTCATCGTTTCCGCTGCCGTGTCGCGCGCGAAGGCGCGGCGACCGCTCACCATTTCGTAGAGCACGCACCCGAGCGAAAAGATGTCGGCGCGGTGATCGGCGGCCAGCCCTTTGACCTGCTCAGGCGCCATATAGCCGACCGTACCCATGACGGTGCCCGGACTTGTCTGCTGGAGTTGCGTCGGAGCGCTGGTGGCATCCGACGCCCCGCCGGACGGGGTGTGGTCGAGGGTCTTGGCCAGACCGAAGTCGAGAATCTTCACACGGCCATCGGCCGCCAGGAAGATGTTTTCCGGCTTCAGGTCGCGGTGAACAATCTGTTTCTCATGAGCGGCCGCCAGGCCCTGCGCGATCTCAATACCGATCTGCGTCACCTTCCGGATTGGCAACGCCACGCCGCTTCCCCCTGCCGGGTTCAGCCGTTCACGGAGCGTCTCACCTTCGAGCAACTCCATGACGACGAAGTTGACCGCCTGCCCGGAGTTGGCCGAAGGGCCGGACCCGAATTCATAGATGGCGAGGATATTCGGGTGCGACAGCGCGGCGATGGCCTTGGCTTCACGCTCAAATCGCGCGCGCGCCACGTCGTCGTCTGCCAGATGCGGTGGCAGTACTTTGATCGCGACATCACGGTCCAGCCGGGTGTCGCGCGCGCGATACACCTCGCCCATGCCACCTGCGCCAAGGGGGCCAACGATTGCGTAGGGTCCGATAGAGGCGCCGGGAGCCAGACTCATGGAAGGTGGCGATTATAGCGTGACCCCGCTGGCCATCGTTGCCGGTATTCTTTGTTGCATGGTCCTCGCAAAGATCGTGGCCCTGCTGGGCGTGTTGGCGATGTCGGTCGCACTCTTTCACGGCTTCGCCAACGGTGACTTCTTCGGCGAAGGGCGCCAGCTTGTCGCCATGCCCTGGGGCATTGTCTCGCTGGTCGACCTCTACACGGGCTTCGTGCTGTTTTCGGCCTGGATCATCTATCGCGAGCGGTCCGTGCCCGTCGCCGTGTTGTGGACGATCGCGATGATGACGCTCGGCTTCTTCGCCGGCAGTCTCTACACGTTCATCGCGCTCCACCGCAGCGGCGGCGACTGGCGGCGCTTCTGGCTGGGCCGGCACGCCTCGTGATGAACCTCATGGTCGCGCTGTTGAGGCTCCGCCCAGTTCACCCTTCGCGCTCATGAACCTCCTCGTGGCTTCGGTGAAGGTGCCGCAGGGCTCCTTCATCGTGGGCAGGCTGAGCGGCATGCTGCCCCGATCCAGCCTCGCGGTCATGATCGGCGCCGGCGTACAGGATCTGACGAGGGAGACTTTCGAGCAGGTGCTGCCGGCCTGGGCCTGGGGCGTGGGGATCGGTCTCTCCCTCGCGATTGCTCTCTTCAGCGGCCCTGCGCCCTGAATCCGCCACGGACGGACGGCGGACCGACGCGCGTCAGCGAATGTCGCCGCAGAGGCAGGGAATGGGCGGGGCGAGGACGGGCGGGCGGCGGTGCCGCGTCGCCTGTTCGTAGGCATACCCCACGCGAATCAAGCTGATTTCGCTCCATGACCGGCTCAAGAACGAGAGGCCGACTGGAAGGGCGTCAGGCGTAAAACCCATGGGGACCGTCATCGCGGGAAAGCCGGATGCCGTCGCGAACCGGAGTGACTGACCGGCTTCTTCAAGGACGATCTTTGACGTCATCTGCGGCAACTGGCTCCACGTCGGATACACGAGAACGTCGAGGTGGAGTCGCAGCATCTCGTCGGACAGGGCACCAGCCACCGCTTCACGGTAGTCGCTGGCGAGGCGGCACGCCTGGCTGCCAGGGCCTTCCGAGTTGATCGCGTTGAGCGCGCGCATGTCGTCAGCGACCGACGCATGGAAGCGACCGCTGGCGATGATGGCTGCAAGGCTGGACACCGGTGCACGCGCGCCTTGCGCCGCCAGGTAGGCGTTCAGGTCGTATTTGAGGCCGTGGCAGGCCTCCGCCCCAGGCACGTTGGGGACAAACTCGATGGAGACGGAATCCACCACCTCCGCACCCAGACTCTCCAGGTCGTTGAGCGCGTTCGCAAAAACACGCGCAATCTGCGGATCCAGTCGAAGATTGCCGCCCTGATAGGCCTGCCGCAAGACGCCGATCCTGATGCCGTCAAGCCCGTTCCCTGCCGCAGCCAGCATCGACGGCTTGGTTGGCCACTGCCGCAGGACCTCCGTCGTGGGATCCGCCGGGTCATGACCAACAAGCACGTCCAGGACCATGGCCGCGTCCTCCACGGTCCGGGCCATCGGGCCAATCGCGTCCGACTGCATGTCGAGCGGAATCAGTCCCGCCCGGCTCGTGAGTCCCAGGGTGGGGCGAATGCCGACCAGCGAGGCGTGGGCCGCCGGTCCCCGCACGGAGTTGCCGGTGTCGGTGCCCAGGCCCACCAGACCAAAGTTTGCCGCCACCGCGACCGCCGTGCCGCCGCTCGATCCGGCAGGCACACGGTTCAGGGCATACGGGTTCCGCGTTGCGCCCTGGATCAGGTTTACCGTCGCCAGCGCATTCAACGCCAGGTCCGACATGTTCGACTTGGCCAGAATGATGGCGCCGGCGGCTTTGAGCCTGGTGATCGCGGTGGCATCACGGTCGGGGATGAATCCCTTGAGCGCCAGAGACCCCGCAGTGGTCTCCCATCCTGCCGTCTGGATGTTGTCCTTGACGATGACGGGGACGCAGTGCAGGGGGCCGGTCAGGCCGCGTTCCGCAAAGGCCTTGTCCAGGCGCGCGGCTTCCGTCTGGGCCAGGGGATTGATGCTGGCAATGGCATTCAGTTCAGGCCCCTGATGGTCGTAGCGTGCAATGCGCGCGAGGTAGGTGTCCACCAGCGCGCGGCAGGTCAGGGTGTGATTCTGGAACGCCGCATGCACCTGCCCGATCGTGGTCTCTTCGACGACAAAGCGAGGGTACGCGGGCCCCAGGGAAAGGGCGGCAAGCGAAAAGATGACGTAACGGATGACAGACACGCAGGGCTTCTGCCAAGTCTACGCCGGAAGGTGCGGGGACGTTTCGTTAATGAGGCAAAGGGGCATTGCCTCATTGCCTCATTGGCGCACGTGTTTATTGAAGAATTCGACCGTCCGTGACCAGGCGAGGGCCGCGGCCTTTTCGTCAAAACGGGGCGTCGTGTCGTTGTTGAAGCCGTGCTGCGTGCCCTCGTACATGAACATCTGATACTGGACGCCAGCAGCCTTCAGGGCGGCCTCGTAGGCCGGCCACGCATCGTTGATGCGGGGGTCGGTGCCTGCGTAGTGGATCAGCATCGGCGCCTTGATCGTGGCGGCTTCGGCGACCTGGCCGCCCCCGTAAAACGGCACCGCGGCTGCCAGGTCCGGCATGCGCGATGCGAGGGTCTTGGTGGTACTCCCGCCCCAGCAGAACCCCACGGCTCCGATGCGGCCCGTGCATTCGGCGTGCGCCTGCAGGAACTTCGCGCCGGCGAGCATGTCCTCGGCCGTCTTCGCCCGATCGAGTTTGCCGAACAGCGTCCGCGCTTCGTCTTCGCCGGAGGCCGGATAGCCGCCAAGCGGTGTCAGCGCGTCGGGCGCAAACGCGATGAAGTTGTCGAGCGCAAGGCGACGTGTGATGTCCTCGATGTGCGGGTTCAGGCCGCGGTTTTCATGAAAGACCACGACGCCCGGCAGTTTGCCGGCCGCCTTCGCCGGACGCACGAGGTATCCCTTCATCGTGCCCGAACCCTGCGGCGACGGGTATTCGACGTATTCGGCCTTGAGGCGGCTGTCGTCCTTCGCCACTTTCTGCGCGGCCGCGAAGTTCGGGCTCAGCGAGTCAAGCAGCATCCCCGCCGTGACGCTGCCCACGGCAAACTTGGACGCGCGATCCAGAAAGCCACGGCGGTCGATGTGGCCGTGCACGTAGGCGTCGAACAGAATCAGCACTTCCGGATCAAAGTCAGCAGCCGTCTTGCGTTCCATGGATGGGGCCTCCACGGTGGAGCTTATACAATGTGGGGATGCGGGTGAAGCTGCGAAGGTACGGGTGGGCTCTGGCGCTCTTCTGCGCGCCGGGCATGGTCTTAGCGCAGGTGCAGACCACGGGGCAGGAAGCGCCGGTGGAACTCACCCTCGACCGCATGGTGGAGCTGGGCCTGCGGGACAGTTATCGGGTGCGACACCTCCAGCTGGAAGTGGAACGCACGCGGAGCCTGCTCAGTGCGGAGCGCGCCGGGATGAAGTCCCGCGTGTCGCTGAGCATCGCGGCGCCGCACTTCCAGAAGATCTCGGACAACAAATGGAACTCCACGCTGCAGCGCAACGAACTGGTGCGCGAGGACACGCGCCGGTTCCAGGCCGAGATGTCGATCCGGCAGCCGGTGATCCTGTTCGGCTATCCCACCAATGGCGTGTTGTCGCTCAACAACCGCGTGTACCGCTACACGCAGGTGGACGGCAACGACAAGGACACGACCTTCTACAACCGCTACTTCATCGCCTACAACCAGCCCCTGTTTCAGCCCAACACGATGAAAAACGACCTCGAGGCGGCCGAACTCAATCTGGAGAAGGCCGAATTGCGCTACGCCAGCGACGTGGTCGGGGCCATTGATGACTACGCCACCGACTTTGCCGATCTGGTGAGCGATGCCTTCCGGGTGGAGCGCGCCAGCGAGTTTGCCCGCGACCTCGTCATGGCGATGGAGGCCGTCCGCGAGGTGGTGGAGAACAACCCGACGCGCGCCGGCGATCTGGACCTGTTGCGCGTGGAGCTGGCCAACGCGCGGGAAGCCGAGAGTCAGTCCGCCAACAATCTGCGCAACCGCGAACAGACCATCAAACAGCGCATCCAGATGGCTCCGTCAACACCGGTCACCGTCAAGGCCAGCCTCGAGATCGCGCCGGTCACGGTCAGTGTCGATGAAGCGATCCGGCTGGCGTCCACGCTGACGCCGCGGATCCGCCAGTTGGCGATTGCGACCCGGGAAAACGAGATTCGCCTTGACGAGACCCGGGGCGGCAACGCGTTCCGCATGAATCTCGGCCTGACCTACGGCCGCGAGGTGCAGGACCCGCGGTTTCAGAATCTGTGGAGCGAGCCGCGCAACAGCTACACGGTCGAGGTCAATGCCACCGTGCCGATCTGGGACTGGGGGCAGCGGCAGCACCGCATCCAGGCGCAGCAGTTCTCGCTCGATCGCGCGCACCTCTCCGAGCAGCAGGCGCTGTCGGAAATCGAGACCGAAGTCCGGAATCTCGTCAGCAGTCTCAACGACTACGGTCGCCGGACTCAGACCATGCTTGATACCCTGCGGCTGGCGCACGACCTCACCGAAACCACCGTGGCGCGGTACCGCGCGGGGGAAGTGGGCCTGTCGGACCTCATGCAGGCGCTGTCCCGCGAATCCACCACGGCCACCAATCTGCTCAACGCGTACCGCGGCTACCAGCAGGCGCTCCGCCGGCTCAAGGAAGTCACGTTTTTTGACTTCGAGGCCGGTCTGCCGATCGTGGAGCGCTTCAAGATCACGCCCGGCAGGCAGTAGAAGCGACTATGCTTTCCCGCATGCGGCGCGCGGTCTTCGGGATCCTCACAGCGGCGTTCGCCGCTGCGTGCGGTGGGCCGGCTGCGCCCACGACGCCGCCGGTGACGACCCCGGCGCCGGCGGTTGATGCCTGCGGCGCGCTCGGCACCGCGTCGAGTGATGCCAGACCCGCCGTGTTGAGCGGGGGCGTGTGCAGCCCCGCACACTCGGCGGTGGTTCGCGTGAATCTGCGCACGGCGGCGGGTCCCTCGGCCGGCATCTGCACCGGCACCGTGATCGCTCCGCGGGCGGTGCTGACGGCCGCCCATTGTGTGGACGAAGAGGTCACGGCGGCCCTCATATTCCTCGGCAGCGGGGATCAGATTCCCGCCGCCAGCATTCACTTCTATCCGGGATTTGTCTTCAACGCGCCGAACACATTCGACGTTGGCGTGTTGCTGTTCACCCAGGACATCCCCCGCACCCCGCTGCCCATCCTCACAAGCCGTGAGGGGCGTGTGGGTGAGACGGCCGTGGTCTCCGGCTGGGGACGCGACGAAAACGACGTCACCACCAATCTGAAGGCCGGCGCCACGACGATTTCCGCCGTGAACGCCAATTTTCTGCAGACGCGGTTTGCACCGCCGTCGGCCTCCGTCTGTTCGGGCGACTCCGGGGGCTCCATCCTCCTTCAGGAAGGCGGGCGATGGGCAATTGGCGGGATTACCTCGGCGACGTCGTCGGCGGCGTGTAACGAGGGCACCAATTTCTTTCAGGCAGTTTTCAACACCAACGTCAGGAACTTCATTCGGCAGCATGTGCCAAACGTGGGAGAGCGATGAATCGAAGTCCAGGGGTCCAGAAGTCCAGAAGTTCTCGAATGCAGGAGAGAGAGTCGATGAAGCGAATCCGAACAGTGATGACGGCGATGGTGGCGGTGGTGTGTGCGCTGGTGGCGGCGCCCGGGGCGCAGACGCAGAGTGTGGCGGATCTGCGGACACAGGCGGAGACGTCGAAGTTCACCGAGTACACCACCTACGCCAACATGATGAAGTACCTGGAGGACCTGCAGGCGCGCAGCCTGGAGATGCGTCTGGGGACCTACGGGGAAACCCATTCGGCCCGGGCGCTGCCGTATGCAATTTACAGCCGCCCCACCGTCACGCAGCCGTGGGAAGCCTGGGCCCTCGGCAAGCCGGTCATCGTGCTGGCCGCCGGCGTCCACGGCGGCGAGCGCACCTTGCGCGAGTCGGTGCTGATCCTGATGCGCGAACTGGCCGACCGGAACTCCGAAGCCAACCGCCATCTCGACGACCTCGTCATCATCGTGGTCCCGCAGATCAACCCCGATGGGTTTTCGGCCGAGCCGAATCCGACGCGCGGCAATCTGTGGGGGCTGGATCTCAATCGCGACTACATGAAGCTGGAGCAGCCCGAGATCCAGGGCTACGTCCAGAACATCCTGCTCAAGTGGCAGCCGTATCTCTTCATCGACGGCCACAACGGCGGCGCGTTTCCGTACAACCTGAACTACCAGTGTGGCAGCCACTCCGCGCACGACATGCGCATCACCCAACTGTGCGACAAGAGCATCTTCCCGGCGATCGACAAGCGGCTGGAAGCGGAGCAGTTCCGGTCGTGGTACTACCAGGGCGGCAACGCGGAACAGTGGAACGTCGGCGGCACCGAGCCGCGGATCGGCCGCAACTACGGCGCGTTTGCCAACTCGGTCGGCATCTTGTTTGAGTCGCCGGGTGGGCAGCCGATGGAGACGGGCGTGAAGGCCGGCATCCTCGGCTACAAGGCGGTCGTCGAGTGGTCGCGCGCCAATCGCACGGCGCTGCGCGAGACCGTGGACCGTGCCCGCCGCGAGACCATCGCCCTGGGCGAGAAGCCCGGCGACATCGTCCCGATTGAAGTGCGGTACGAAGCCGAAGACGAACTCGTGAACTATCTGATCGGCGAAGGGCAGGGGGAAAACCGGAAGATCGTCGAGGTCAAGGGCGCCAAGCTCATGAAGAAGCCGGTGCCGGTCATCTCCCGGCCTCGTCCGTATGCGTATGTGTTGCCGCGTGAAGCCACAGAGGCGGTGGCCCTGCTGCGCCGGCACAACATCACCGTCGAGCAGCTGACGACCGCGTCGTCACTCAACATCGCGGCGTACACGGTCGCGGGGGTCACCTACAGCCAGCAGTACAACCACGCCGCCGCTGCCACGATTCAGGTGGGCGAGGTGCTGAACCTCACGCGGACCTTCCCGGCCGGCAGTTACGTCGTGCGCACGGCACAGATGCAGGGCCGCGTGGCCGTGCACCTGCTCGAGCCCGAGTCCACCGACAGCGTCATCTACTGGAACCGCATGGACGCCTGGTTGTCGCGCCCCGGCGCTCGCGCGGCGGGCCCGGCCGATGACGATGCGCCGCCGCAGGCGGCGGCCGGCGGCCGCGGTGGCCGTGGTGCCGGCGCAGGCCGGGGCGGCGGCCAGGCGGCCACGCCGCCGCTGGTGCCGATTTTCAAGGTCATGGCGCCGACGGCGATGCCGCTGCGCATCGTTGGCTAGGCCAACGGGGTTCATGGTTCATCGGTTCATGGTTCATGGTGCTGGTTCGGGGTTCCGAGGAACCTCGAACCGACCTTGAACCTTGAACGACGAACCCGGCACCCAGAACCATGAACAGAACCGCTGAACCATGAACCGATGAACCATGAACCACGAACCACAGAAAACGCCATGAGTGACTCTTTAGCGGCGTGGCGCAGTGAATTCCCGATTCTCGACACGTGCACGTACCTGGTGAGCCATTCACTGGGGGCGATGCCGGCGAGGACGGAACGCCATCTCTCGACGTTTGCGCGCGAGTGGAGCACCCGTGGCGTGCGGGCGTGGCACGAGGGGTGGTGGGAGGTCGGCCGGGTGACCGGCGACCTCCTGGCTCCAACCATTGGCGCGGCACCCGGCACGATTTCGATGCATCAGAACGCGACCGTGGCGCAGTCGATCGTCACGTCGTGTTTTTCCTTTGATGGTCCGCGGCGACGGATCGTCGTGCAGGACCTGGACTTTCCGTCGAATCACTATCTGTTCCACGGCTTCGAGCGGTACGGCGCCGAGGTCGTCACGGTCTCGTCCGACGACCGCGTGCGCGGACGGATTGACCGGGTTGTGGACGCGATTGATGAACACACCGCGTTTGTGAACCTGTCGCTCGTGTTGTTCCGGAGTGCGCACCTTCAGGATGTGCGTCCGGTAATCGACAAAGCCCATCGGGTGGGCGCGCGGGTGGTGCTCGACCTGTATCAGACGGCCGGCGCGGTTCCGGTGGATGTGACCGCGCTGGGCATCGACTTTGCGGTCGGCGGCAGCGTGAAGTGGCTGTGCGGCGGACCGGGCGCCGGCTATCTCTACGTGCGGCCTGACTTGATGCATGCCCTGAAGCCGGCGGTGGTCGGCTGGGCCGGACACGCGCAGCCCTTCCAGTTTGAACCGGGCCCCATCGCGTATGCCGACGGCCTGGAGCGCTTTCAGAGCGGCACCCCGAACGTGCCCTCGCTGTATTCGGCGCGTGGCGGCTATGAGATCGTCGCCGAGATCGGCGTGCCGGCGATTCGCGAGAAGTCCCTGCGGCTGACGCGCCGGCTGATGGACGCGGCGGCTGCGAGGGGGTGGCGATTGAATACCCCCGATGGCGATGGAGAACGGGGCGCGTCGGTGGTCATTGACGTGCCGGACGGCGCGGCGGTGACCCAGGCGCTGATTGCGCGGAACGTGATCGTGGACTATCGTCCCGGAGCCGGGATCCGGATCGCGCCGCACTTCTACAATACGGAAGCCGAGATCGACCACGCGGTCGAGATCCTGGCAGAGTTGGTCGGAGACAGATGACAGAGATTCGCAGTATCGCGGTGCTTGGCGCCGGCACCATGGGGCACGGGGTGGCGCACGCCGCCGCGTCGTCAGGGTTCGAGACACGTTTGTATGACGTGTCCGACGCACAGCTGGCCAAAGCACACGCCCAGATCGACGGCATCCTGCGCAAGGCGGTCGAACTCGGCAAACTGCAGACCGCTGATGCCGATGCCGCGATCGGCCGTCTCTCCACCTCGTCTGATATCGCCACGGCGCTGGCCGGTGTGGATCTGATCATCGAGACGGCGCCGGAGCGCATCGACCTCAAGGTCAGGCTGTTTGCCGACATCGAAGCCCACGCGCCACCGTCCACGATTGTCGCGAGCAACACGTCGGCGTTGAGCATCACCGAGATGGCTGCGACGCTCAGTGACCCCAGCCGTGTCGCCGGGATGCACTTCTTCAACCCCGTGCACAAGATGAAGCTCATCGAAATTGTGCGGGCGCTGGAATCAAGCGAACGCGCGCTTGAGACGATCGAAGCTGTCTCGAAGCGGATGGGCAAGGAGACGGTGCTCGTGCGCGAGGCGCCGGGATTCATCACCACACGCGTGAACGCCAGCATCGGCAATGAGGCGTTCTACATGCTGATGGAAGGCGTGGCGTCGGCGCGCGACATCGACAAGGCGTTGAAGCTCGGACTGAACCACCCGATGGGACCGTTTGAACTGGTGGATCTGGTGGGGCTCGACACGCGCCTGAGCATTCTCGAATACCTGCATCGCAGCATGGGCGAGAAATACCGGCCGTGCCCGCTGCTCTCGCAGTACGTCAGAGCCGGCCGTCTCGGGAAGAAGGTCGGCAAGGGCGTCTATGAATATTGAGGTCACGATCGACGGGCGCGTGGCGACACTGTGCGTCAACCGTCCGGAGGTGCGTAACGCCCTCGATTCGGCCACCGTGCAGGAAATGACCGCGGCGCTGACGTCGCTCATCGCCAACAACGACATCGGCGCGATCATCATCACCGGGGGCGGCGACAAGGTCTTTGTCTCCGGAGCCGACATCAACGCGATCAAGGCGCGTGGGCGCGACGATGGCCTGGCGGCGATCAATCAGTCGTTGTTTGCGTTGGTCGACCGGTGTCCAAAGATCACGATTGCCGCCGTCAACGGTCTCGCGTTTGGCGGGGGGTGTGAACTGGCGATCGCGTGCGACTTGCGCGTGGCTGCTGATCACGCACGGTTCGCACAGCCCGAAGTGGCCCTCGGGATCATTCCCGGCGCAGGCGGGACACAGCGCCTTCCGCGACTGATTGGCCTCGGCCGCGCCAAACACATGATCCTGACCGGGGACCCCATCGATGCGCCGACGGCGCTGGCCTGGGGACTCGTGTCACAGGTCGTGCCTGGTGCCGACGTGCTTTCCACCGCGCGTGCGCTGGCAGACCGCATCCTGTCACGGGGGCCACTGGCCATCCGGCTGGCCAAGGCCGCGATCAACGCGTCCGCGAGGGTTGATCTCGAGTCCGGCCTGCTCATCGAGACCCTGGCGCAGGCAATTTGTTTTCAGTCCGACGACAAGCAGGAAGGCACGACGGCGTTTCTTGAGAAGCGGCCGGCGAAGTTCACCGGCCGGTAGGGCCGCGGAGAGTCCATGCAGCTGACGACGCTCGACTGGGTGATTGTTGTCGGATCGATTGTGATCTCGTTTGTGCCGGCGCTGTGGATGGCGCGCCGCGCCGGGCAGAGCACAACGGAGTTTTTCACGTCAGGCCGGTCGGCGCCCTGGTGGCTCGTCGGCGTCTCGATGGTCGCGACCACGTTCAGCACCGACACGCCCAACCTCGTCACGAATCTGGTCCGCGAAGGTGGCGTCTCCGCCAACTGGGTGTGGTGGGCGTTCCTGCTCACCGGCATGACGACGGTGTTTTTCTACGCGAGGTTATGGCGGCGACTCGGCGTGGTCACCGACCTTGAGTTCTACGAGTTGCGGTACTCGGGCCGGGCGGCGACCTGGGTGCGCGGGTTCAGGGCGGTGTATCTCGGCGTGATCTTCAACGTGATGATCATGGCGGCGGTCAATCTGGCGGCCGCGAAGATCGCCAACGTGCTGCTGGGTTGGCCGATGGGGCAGACGCTGCTCGTCTGCAGTCTGCTGAACGTCGCATTTGCCGCCGTCTCCGGTTTGTGGGGAGTGCTGGTGACGGACTTTTTGCAGTTCAGCATTGCGATGACGGGCTCAATCGCGGCTGCCGTGTATGCCCTGCGTCGCCCCGAGGTGGGCGGGCTTGACGGGCTGATTGAGAAAATCCGGCCCGAGACGCTCGCCATGTTGCCGGATCTCAGCGACTGGGGCGTGGCGCTGCCGATCTTCATCGTGCCGCTGGCGGTGCAGTGGTGGTCCACCTGGTACCCGGGGGCGGAGCCCGGCGGGGGCAGCTACATCGCGCAGCGCATGCTCGCGGCGAAGTCCGAACGGGATGCGCTGTCGGGCACGTTGCTTTTCAACGTCGCGCATTACGCGCTCAGGCCGTGGCCCTGGCTCATCGTGGCGCTGGCGTCGATGCTGGTGTTTCCGGAAGTCGCCGACATCGGCCGGGCGCTGCCGCACGTGGATCAGCGCCTGCTCGGTCACGACATGGCGTACCCGGCCATGCTGACGTTTCTGCCGGCCGGCATCCTGGGGCTGATGGTGGCCGGCCTGCTCTCGGCCTACATCTCGACAATCTCCACGCACCTCAACTGGGGGACGTCGTACCTGGTGCACGACATGTATCGGCGGTTTTTGAAGCCTGGGCAGACCGAAGCGCATTACGTGATGGTCGGCCGTCTGGTCACGGCCCTGCTGATGCTGGTGGCCGCGCTGGTGACGATGGTCCTGGAGTCGGCCCGCGGCAGCTTCAATCTGCTGCTCTCGATCGGCGCCGGCACCGGGCTGCTGTATCTGCTCCGGTGGTTCTGGTGGCGCATCAATGCGTGGAGCGAAATTGCCGCGATGGTCAGTTCGTTCGCGCTGGCACTCGTGGTGTTCCTCCTGGAACGGCAGGGGATGGCGTGGCAGAGTCACGAGACGCTTCTGGCCACCGTGGCCGTCACCACCGTCGTCTGGGTCGTGGTCGCGTATGCGACCGAGCCGACCGATGCCGTGACGCTGCAACGGTTCTACCGGCTCGCGCGACCAGCCGGGCCGGGGTGGGCGAAGACCCGCGCCCAGTGTGGGGATCTGGCGCCGCTCGATTCGCTGAACGCGGCGTTTGGGGCCTGGGCCCTCGGGTGTGTGCTGGTGTATTCCGCGTTGTTCGGCACGGGGCACTTTCTGCTTGGCCACACGACGAGCGCGTTTGTGTCCGGCGGGATCTTTGTGGTCAGTCTGGCGCTGTTGCGTCGCCTGTGGCCGTCGTTGTGGACCAGTCCGTCGTAGCGCTTATCCTCGCGCGCGGGCTGGGCACGCGGATGCGAGACGGCGCGTCAGAGGCGTTGACTCCGGCACAGGCCGCCGCCGCGGCGGCCGGGCAGAAGGGCATGATGCCGCTCGCGGGCCTCGATGGCCGCGCCCGGCCTTTTCTGGATTACGTCCTGAGCGCGTTGGCCGACGCGGGGTATGAGGAGGTGGGCCTCGTCGTGCCGCCCCAGGCACCGGCCGGACGTCCGGATCCCTTACGCGAGTACTACATGGGTGCCGGACGGCCGTCGCGGGTGCGGGTGTCGTTTGTGGTGCAGCCCGAGGCGCGCGGCACCGCCGATGCCGTGGCGTCTGCCGGCGACTGGATTGGCGCACGGCCCTTTGTCGTGCTCAATGCCGACAATCTGTATGGTGTCGAGGCCCTGCGCGCGTTGCGGGAGGCGGATGGCCCCGCGCTGCCGGTCTACGAGCGCGACGACCTCGTGCAGTCGAGCGGCATTCCGGATGCGCGGGTGGCGGCGTTTGCCCTGCTGCAGGTGACCTCCGAGGGGCTGCTCTCGGACATCGTGGAGAAGCCCGGCGCCGAGGTGATGGAGGCGGCCGGCCCGAAGGCGCTCATCAGCATGAACTGCTGGCGCGGGAACGAGGACGTGCTGCGCGCCTGCCGTGACGTGCCCCTGTCGGCGCGCGGGGAGTTCGAGTTGCCGGCGGCCATTCGGCTGGCCATCGCGCGAGGGGTGCGGGTGCGCGCGATCCCCGCCAGCGGGCCCGTGCTTGACCTCTCGCGTCGCGAGGATGTGGTGTCGGTCACCGCACGACTGCAGCGGCTGGAGGCGCGTCCGTGACGCCGCCGGTCATCGGTCGTGACGCGCTGGTGGCCCAGGCTGAGGCGCAGTTCCTCGCTCGCACGGGACGCCCGGCGACCTGGCGGTGGCACGTGCCGGGCCGCATCGAGATTTTCGGCAAACACACCGACTACGCCGGGGGCGAGTCGCTGCTCGCCACCGTACCGCGTGGGTTTGCGGTCGTGGCGGGGCCGCGTGATGACGACGACCTTCGGGTGATTGATGCGCGGCACCACGAGGAAGTGCTGATCTCGGCGGGGGATGACACGCCGATGCGGGGGTGGGTCAACTACGCGGCGGTGACCGTCCGGCGGCTTGCCAGGAACTTTCCCGGCATTCCGCTGGGGACCGACATCGCGATTGCGAGCGATCTGCCACGCGCAGCCGGCGTCAGCAGTTCGAGCGCGCTGGTGGTGGGGCTGGCGACGGCATTGATCAGACGCAGTGGCGCCGACCGCCGCGACGACTGGCGGCGGGAGATTACCTCTCCGGAAGATCTCGCCTGGTACCTGGGCTGTGTTGAAAACGGGCTGACCTACAAATCGCTGGCAGGCACGGCCGGCGTCGGCACCCACGGCGGCAGTCAGGACCACACGGCGATTCTGGCGTGCCGCGCCGATCACGTCAGCCACTTCGGCTTCATGCCGGTGCGGCGGCTCGGGGACTCGCGCATGTCGCCCGACTGGACGTTTGTGATTCTCTCAAGTGGCGTTCACGCCGACAAGGCGGGGTCGGTGCGCGATCGCTACAACCGCGCGGCATTGGGGGTGCGGGCGCTCGTGCGGATCTGGCAGGCCGAGACCGGCTCGACGAATCCGTCATTGGCGGCGGCGCTGGCCAGTGCGCCGGATGCTGAGCGCCGGCTGCGCGAGGCCCTCACACGCATCGAGGTGCCGGACTTCTCGCCGGCGGATCTCGAGCGGCGGCTCTCGCAGGTCTCACGCGAGGTGGCGCGCGTACCGCTCGCGGCCCGCGCGTTCGCAGACGCGGATGCCGTGGCGGTGGGTGCGCTGACGCGCGCGTCACAGGCGGACGCAGAGACGCTGCTCGGCAATCAGATTCCGGAAACCATCGCGCTTGCCCATCTGGCGTACGCACACGGCGCCTTTGCCGCATCCGCCTTCGGTGCCGGCTTCGGCGGCAGTGTCTGGGCGCTCGTTCCCACGGACGAGGCCGAGACCTTCGCCACCCGCTGGCGCCAGGCCTATATCGACACCTGCCATCCCACGGGCATTGTCGAGAGCTTCACCTGCAGGCCGGGGCCTGCGGCCGGGGCTGTGGAATGAGGCAATGGGGCAATGAGGCAATGAGGCAATGGAATGAGGCAATGGGCCAATAGGGTAATGACTACAGCGCGACCCCAACACTCATCATTGGCCCACTGCCACATTGCCTCATTCCATTGCCTCATTGCCCCATTGCCCAATTGCCTTATCGAATCGTGATCGTCCCAGTGAGGTTCGCGACCCCGGGATTGTCGTGATCGTGGAAGCCGCAGGTGCGGACGGTGTTGAGGTTGCCGGATTCGCGCGACTGGCCGGCGGCGAGCAGGCCGACCTGATTCAGTTCAGGGCACTGCGTGTGCTCGGGGTGCGGGTCGCTGGTCATGTTGTGGGACCGCGAGTCGTTGTTGACGAACGTCACCCGGGTGCCGGGGGCGATCTGGATGTTGCGCGGACTGGCGCCGGCCGACGTGATGGTGATCGTGTTGGTGGCCGTCGGCGTGGTGTTGCCGCCTGGGGTGGTGGGCGTCGAACTGCCGCCGCACGCGGCAGCGGTGGCGGCGCACAGACAGACGAGCAGGGCAGCGCGCATCAGTAGAACCTCCGTGACAGATTGAAGCCGATGAACCAGTCGCCGTTGCCGGGACCTCCGAGGGCGACCTGGCGCAGCGTGGACCCGAACGAGTTCGAGACGTTCAGCTGAAACATGTGGCCGCCGGCCCGATGTTCGAAGCCAAACGAGATGTGGTCCACCCCCGGCTTGAAGCCGGCCAGTCGCGGGGCCGCCTCGGCCACCAGATACATCTTCGTCTGACCGAGACGCAGGCGTCCGCCGACGCCGAGCAACACCGTGTGGTTGTCGTCGGTGTCGGTGTCGGAGGCGGGATTCGAGTTGAAGAGCAGGACGGGATGCGCGTAGAGCGCGCCTCGGTCGGACGCCAGATACGTCACGACCGCACCGGCTGTCAGCGTGTGCGTCTCGCGAAAGTTGTTCTGGCCTTCCACGGCCGCGAGGACGTCGACCGTCACCGGCTGCGACGCGCTCCGGAACAGTTGGTGCTGCGCCAGGACCTGGATGGCGCGGTCGTTGGTCCGCTGCAGGGCGACCTGGGTGCCGGAGACGACGCCGTATCGCACCTCGAAGCCCACCTTCGCACTGCTGTCAAAGCCGAAGAAGTTCTCGACGAACGCGCCAACGCCGCCGCAGCCGTCGGGCTTCGGGCCGGCGTCGGGGCAGGTGCCCGCGACCGGCCGTGAAAAGCGGTGGCTCATCCGGAACGCGAACCGCCCCTGGGGGATGCGCAGGGACGTGGGGAGCGCCACCAGCCCGAAATCCGGCTGGAGCAGGTTGATGGCGTAGTCGTCGGCGTCCGGGGGAGCGGGGGCCGGCGTCTGGGCCTGCGCGACACTGACGAATGGCGCCGAAAATACGACCAGGACGGACGCCGCCAGGGCGGCCGCACACCGAGACACTGCAATCACACGATCCTCCTCATACGAAACACGGGGCATTTCCGTATAAAATGCCCCCACTATGGCGTACATCATTACCGAGCCCTGCATCGGCACCAAGGACACCGCCTGTGTGGACGTGTGCCCGGTGGACTGCATTCATCCCCGGAAAGACGAAGCGGGATACGAAGAAGCGAAGATGCTCTACATCCATCCCGATGAGTGCATCGATTGCGGCGCGTGCGTGCCGGCCTGCCCGGTCGAAGCGATCTTCGCGCTCGACGAAGTGCCGGACAAGTGGAAGAGCTTCATCGAGGAAAACGCCGCCCATTACAACAAGTAGGTGGCGTCTCCGTATCTCGATTTCGATCGGCGGTCGTGGTCGGCCCTGAGGGCCGCCACGCCGCTGACACTCAGCGAGGCCGATCTCGCTGAACTCCAGGGGCTCAACGAACGGGTCTCTCTTGAGGAAGTCGAGACGATTTACCTGCCGCTCTCGCGGCTCCTCAACCTGCACGTCTCGGCGACCCAGACGCTGCACAAGGCGACCGACACCTTTCTGGGGAGCCTGGCGGCGCCCATTCCCTACGTGATCGGCGTGGCGGGCAGTGTGGCGGTGGGGAAAAGCACCTTTTCCCGCATCCTGCGCGCGCTGCTGGCGCGCTGGCCCGCTCATCCCCGCGTGGACCTGGTCACCACCGACGGCTTCCTGCACCCCAACCGGGTGCTCGAGGAACGCGGGCTCCTGGCGCGCAAGGGGTTCCCGGAGAGTTACGACGTCCGCACGCTGGTGCAGTTCATGGCCGACGTCAAGGCGGCCCGTGGCGCCGTACACGCGCCGGTCTACTCGCACCAGGCGTACGACATCCTTCCCGGCGAGTTCCAGGTCGTCGACCGCCCCGACATCGTGATCGTCGAAGGCCTGAACGTGCTGCAGACAGGTGACGGGCATCCGGGCCGGTCGGCGCGGATGTTTGTATCCGACTATTTCGATTTTTCGATCTACGTCGACGCCGACGAGGCCGACATTGAGGCGTGGTACGTCGCACGGTTCCAGACCCTGCGCGAGACGGTGTTCCGCGACCCGCGATCCTACTTTCACCGGTTTTCCTGTCTCACGGATGCCCAGGCTGTGGAGACGGCGCACGATATCTGGCGCACGATCAACGGCGTCAACCTGCGGGACAACATCTTTCCGACGCGCGAGCGCGCGCGCCTGATTCTTGAAAAAGGTCCCGCCCACGCCGTCAGACGCGTCCGCCTCCGCAACGTCTAACCGGCCGTCGCCTTGCGCGCCAGGCGCGCGCGCCGGCGCTCCTGCGCGCCTTCGGCATTGGCGCGTTCCGCGTCCGTGGTGAGTTCGAGCGGGGGAATCGTGACCTTGCCACCCTGCCGGTCGATGGCAACAAAGGTCAGATAGGCGCGGCTCGTCATGCGCCGCACGCCGGTCAGTGTCTCCTCCGAATAGACCTCGACCTCCACCTCCAGTGAGGTCTTCCAGGCCGCCGTCACACGCGCCTGCAGAATGATCAGGTCGCCCACCTTGATCGGGTGGAGAAACTGCAGATCATCGACGGCGGCCGTGACCAGCAGGCTGCGCGTGTGCCGATGGCAGGCAATGGCGCCGGCGATGTCAATCAGGTGCATGACCGTGCCGCCGAGAATGAACCCCAGAGGGTTGGCATCGTTCGGCAACACGACCTGCACCATTTCGGTGTACGAATCCTGAGGAAAAGCCATGGTGTATAGCGTGTTATTGAGGATGGAGGATTGAGGATTGAGGATTTGTGGTGTTCGGCGTCGCCTCAATCCCTCAATCCCTCAATCCCTCAATCCCTCAATCCCTCAATCCCAATTCCTCATTCCCACAATAAATCCTCAATCCTCAATCCTCCATCCTCAATGACTTCTGATGCGCGGCAAGCGCCGCATCAGAAGTCATAGCCGATCCAGAACGAGAACTTGACCTTCCGGAAAGCTTCGCTGCCGCCGTAGAAGTAGTAGATCAGGTCCTCGTAGTCGCGATTGAGGTGTGTCTTCCACGACCAGTCGAAGTGCATCGGGAAGCCGAGGAGGAAGCTCTGGAGACCGATGCCGTAGGCGGCGCGGGCATCCTTGAGGCGGAAGCCGGAGAAGAGCACATCCTGATACACCGGTGTGTACCCGCGGAACGGATCAAACTCATAGTCCACGAGCACCGGCAGGATCTCCACCTTGCTGGCAAACGGCGAGAACGACTGACCGTTGATGCCGGCGCCACCGACGTTGAAAAACGCAGTGCCGCGCAGGCCGCCGACCACACCCAGCGGCGTCAGCATGGCCTCGACCAGCGGGATGCGCAGTTCAAGGTTGGCAAAAAACGCCTTGTGGCCGATGAACTCAAGGTACTCGTAGCCGCGCATTTCGGAGTTGCCACCGAAGAACAGGAAGTCGGGGTTGGTGCCCCAGCTCTTCAGGCCGCGGCCGCGGAACGCCAGCACGCCGTTGGTGCCGATCCGCTGGTAGAACCGCACATCGCCCTCCACCGTCCGGCGCGTCAGCGAGTTGCCGATTTTCGGCGAGTACTGCACGCCGATATTCGCGGCGGTGCCCGAGACGGGGCCGTAGTCGCGGAACACCGTCGTCTCGTGCACCAGTGACAGGCCCAGCGGCACCACGTGCCCGCTCTGATAGAAGGTGGTGCCGAAGTTCTCCCGCTGATACTGCTCGGAGAGATCCTGGAGCTCCTCGTCGGCGAAGCGTTCCCGCAGGTAGACATAGCCGCCGGAGAGCTCCAGACGCGTGTACCGGTTGAACGGGTAGATCGCAAAGCCGGTCACGCCGCGTTGGGTCCGGACCGAGAGCGCGCGGTCACGGTCGATAAACGGCACCAGTCCCGCGCCGTAGAGATAGTTGTCGAGCTGGCCGTAATAAAACACATCCTGCGAAAACGCCTGGGCCGAGTACTGCACCCGGTTCTCGACATTGATGTAGGTCAAGGCCATCGTGCGGTACTGCGAGACCGAGGATGCGAAGAAGTTGATCTGTTTGCCGCCGAGCAGATCCGTGAACGACACCTGGGTGCCGCCGAAGAAGTCGCCGCCGCTGGTGACGCCGAGGTTCACCGGGGGGCGGCCGTCGAGCGTCAGCTTCTCCCACGGGCCCTTGCGCTGGATGTTGTCGCGCACCAGCGTGTGGCTCAGGGGCGGCTGGAAGTCGATGATCGGGCCCGGCGCGCCGAAGTCCGATGAGGGGACGGCGAGCAGAGCCTTGTCGCGGCTCATCACATGAATGCCGTTTTCGCCCTTGTAGTAGGACACGAACGCGACGCGCGTCGTGGTGCCTTCACGCAGAATGGCGGGGGAGACGTTGCCGGTGGCCGTGTCCGTCCATTGCTGCAGTTCACCCGTCGCGAGGTTCAGCGACCAGATGTTCGGAATGTTGCCGTCACGCGCCACGTCGGGCGCCAGCATTACGGCCGGATCGGTCGCCGTCGAGATGAAGTACACCGTGGTCGCATCAAAAAACTTTGCGGCGGTGTCGTCGTGGGTGCCGAACGTCAGCTGCGTCTTGGCGCCGCCGGTCGCGCCGACGCGGAACAACTTGTCGTTGCCGCTGACCCGCGCCGTGTAGACGACCGTGCGGCCGTCGGGTGCAAAGGTCGGCGCGTAATCGGCAAAGGCATCGTCGGTCAGGTTGGTCAGGTCGCCGGTGGCCAGGTCCACGACAAAGATGTCGCTCACCGCGCCTTTCAGCGCCGAAAACGCCACGCGGGTGCCATCGGGGCTGAAGGCGGGGGATTCCGGGGCGTCCACCTGCTCAAGATTCAGCCGCTGTTCGATGCGGCCACTGACGACGTCCTGGATGACGAGGGTTTTGTGCTTCTCGGTCCGCACAAAGTACGCGATGCGGTCGCCCTTCGGGGCCCACGAGATCCACGGCACCATGTTGCCGCGCAGGCCGCCGGCGGTTGCGATGTACTCCCAGCCCCTGCGGTGATCGAATCCCTTGGTCAGGTTGCGGATCACCTGGCCGTCCTTGGCCGAGATCAGAATGATGTCGAGTTCCTGATCCCGGGAGTTGCCCACGACCGTCGCGATGACATCGCCGATCGGGGAGGGCTCAATCGACAGCACCGATACGTACTGCGACCGATCGCGGCGCGGCGCGAGATTCCGCCCATAGTCGGCGGGGCGCTCCTGGTCGCGGAACGCGCGGAACCGTTCCTTGATGTAGCGTTCGAACTGTTCATCAAATTCGTCCGGCTTGACGCGCAGGGCCTCCTCATACGCGCTTTCGCCGCCGCCGATGACGTTCTTGCGCAGGGAGAAGAGGAACTGCCGGAGGCCGTCCTGGCCCCACTTGGAGGAGATGAACTCGAACGCGGCGTGGCCCATCGAGTAGGGGAGGCGGCCCGAGAGCGGCTGGCTCTCGAATTCGCTCATGCGCGGCACGCTGTCGGTCAGCGCCGCATCGCGCACCTGCATCAGGTCCAGCACGTTCCAGTACCCGGCCATGTAGTTGGCGAGGCCCTCGTCCACCCAGAGGGGAATCGAGGAGCCCATGAGGCCGCGGGGGATGACGTCGAACTCGAAGACGTGCGTCAGTTCGTGGGTGATCAGCCGGTACAGCTGATCCGGCGGTTCATCGATGGGCAACACCATCCGGTCCCGGTAGGGCTCGGCAAACGCCAGCACCCCCTCGGGCAATTCGCTCCCGGAGATGTCCTGCTGCTGGAACTCACTCTGCGTCTTGAAGAGGATGAGCGGCACCCGCTTGGCCAGATCGTGCTTCAGTTCGGAACTGATCCGCTGGTAGGCGCTCTCGGCATACGAGGCGATGCGTTCGAGGTGCGGCTCGAGTTCCGGATAGTAATAAATCTCGAAGTGTTCGGTCTGGTAGATGTGCCACTGGAACTTGTCGTATTTGACGCGGTTCTTGCCGAAGTACGGCACAAACGGCGTCTGGGCCGCGACGGGGGCCGCGATGAGCGTGGCCATCACAACGGCCAGCAGGGTGGTCACTCGCGCGAGTATGCGCGGACGGCGCATCAACATAACACTCACCTCAGGAAACAGGAACCAGTCCGAATCTTACTACTGCCGCAGCTACGGTCCGCACCCGGCGCCGGATGTTGCCGGTGTCCACCAGCCGGGACGACCTGCCTCTGCAGCAGCAAAGGCCATGCCTGTGGCCGGACGAGCGGCCGTGCCCGAATCCGCGCGAATTCGTACGGGTTGTCCCTTGTGGGCATCACTCCCGACGCGATAAGGTTGACCCATGACCGTGACGAAGCCGTGGGTGGCCCGTTGGGCCGTGGCCGTCGGCCTGGCCGCCGCGATCGCCGTGTGGCCGGCGGGCTGTGCGCCGGAAGGCGAAATGGCCAAACTCGATTACACCCTGAAAGACATGAATGGCAACGACGTCCGCCTGAGAGACTACAAGGGCCGGCCGATGCTCATCAATTTCTGGGCGACGTGGTGTGCCCCGTGTCGTCACGAAATCCCCGCGTTTGTCGAGCTGGTGGACAAGTACCGCGACCAGAAATTCATCGTGCTCGGGATCTCCGTGGACGACAAGCCGGAAGACCTGCGGACGTTCGCGGACGAATTCAAGATGAACTATCCGGTGCTGGTCGGCCTCGGTCACGACGAGCTTCAGGAACACTACGGGGCCTACTCGCTGCCGGTGTCGTGGTTCATCAGGGCGGATGGCACCGTGGACTACAAACACACCGGCACCGAATCAAAACAGTGGTTCGAGGACCGCGTGAAGAAACTGATCGAGGGAAACTGACGATGGCGCAGACACCGATTCACCCACTGGTGGCCGCCCGTCTGGCCTGTGGCTGCGAGGTGACGTTCCGTGACGGCGTTGAAGGCAGCCCGTTCACCGTCGTGGTCCTTGCCAAGGCCGACGGCTGCCAGATGCACCTGCACGTCGCCGGGCTTCCCGTGTACGACCACCGCGAAGCGATGCGCGCGTCCACGCGTCACCCGCCGCACATCCAGCCCGACTTCGAAGAAGAAGGCTGAAGCCGCCCGCGGTCCTCAGTCCGCGGTTCGCGGACCGCGGTCCGCTGGGGGCTCAGGCAGCCGCCCGGTCTGCTGCAGGGCCCGGCGAAGCACAAACTCAATCTGTCCGTTCAGGCTGCGCAGGTCGTCGTTGGCCCAGCGCTGCAACGCGTCGAGCATCTGGCGATCCATGCGCAGCAGGAACGGTTTACGGTCGGCCATCGGGGTCCTTCAGGCCTACTGATAGATCGTCCCGGTGTTGACCACCGGTTGGGTATTGCGGTCTCCGCACAACACGACCAGCAGATTGCTGACCATTGCCGCCTTGCGGTCGTTGTCGAGTGTCACCACGTCACGCTTTGACAGCAGATCGAGAGCCATCTCCACCATGCCGACGGCGCCTTCGACAATGCGCTGACGGGCGGCGATGATCGCCCCGGCCTGCTGACGCTGCAACATCGCTGAGGCGATCTCGGGTGCGTAGGCCAGGTGGTTGATCCGGGCCTCCAGCACGGCGACGCCGGCCTTGTTGAGACGTTGCTGGACTTCGGTCTTCAACTGCTCGGCGATCTCCTGCGTGTTGCCGCGGAGCGACTTGTGATTTTCCTCGTGCGCGTCGTACGGGTATTGCGTGGCCAGGTTGCGGACGGCCGCCTCGCTCTGCACCTTCACGTAGTGTTCGTAGTTGTCGACCTCAAAACATGCCTCGGCGGTGTCGGTGACCTTCCACACCACCACAGCCGCAATTTCAATCGGATTGCCCTCGAGGTCGTTGACCTTGCTCGCCGTGCTCTCGAAGTTCCGGACGCGCAGCGTGATGTGGCGTTTGGTCAGCAGGGGATTGGCCCAGTGGAAGCCGTCCTGTTTGACCGTGCCCCAGTACTTGCCGAACAGCGTGAGCACCTTGGCTTCGTTGGGGTCGACCACGAAGAAGCCCCCGAGGCAAATGCTCGCGACAAGCAGCACGGTCGACCACGCGACCACCATCAGGAATGAGGCCGGTTGCGCCTGTGCCGCGGCCACGAGTTGCCACCCCGAGACGCCCACAACCGCCGTAATCACCGGCACCATCACCCATCCAGACACTGACGCCCGCACTCGTTCGCTGATCATGACTCCTCCATATGTCGCCGGAGACGCTCTCGCGCGATTTCAAAGTGATATCACAATGATCCCGGTTATGCCAAGGCCTCTGAACCCTGGACCCTGGACCCTGGACCCTAGAATTTGACGGTGATGTCGGCGATGAGCGGGAGGTGGTCCGAGGCGAGTTTGGCCAGGCGGGACGTGGGCAACGAGACGTCCCGGACCGCGATGGCACCTTCGTAGTAGATGTGGTCGAGGTGCAGAAGCGGGAAGAAGCCGGGATATGTGCGGCGGCGCTTCAGGAACGGGAACAGGTCGATGCTGTTGAGCCGTTCGGCGAGGATGTCGCCGGCCAGGGTGCGTGACCACTCGTTGAAGTCGCCGAGAAGGATCTTGGGCTCCGACACGCGGCGGTCATGCACCCAGGTCGCCAGGCGTTCCGCCTGGTAGCGGCGTTCCAGCAGCGCCGTGCCGAGATGCGCGTTGTACACCTGCAGCGTGCCCGGTCCGACATCGATGGCCACCCGCTGGGCGCCGCGGGGCTCACACGTCTTCCACGACAAGTCGTGCTGCGCGTGATTCCACATCGGATAACGGCTGAGGATCATGTTGCCGAACTGGTGTTGCCGCAGTTCCCGGACGGGGCCCATGATCCAGCCCATCCCCAGTGCGGCGCCGATGATTTCGGCGTGGCCGGGAGAGGTGAGCCCGGGCCCGATCACCTCCTGCATCGCGATGACATCGGCGTCGAGCGGGCGCAGCACATCTGCGATCCGCTCCGGCCGGGTCCGACGATCGAGGCCCCGGCCGCGATGGATGTTGTAGGTGACGATCCGGAGGTTCACGATCAGCGGGTGATCCCTGTCCGGCGTCTGACGGGCTGGATATCCTGGCGCCAGACCTGGCCTTCCTCCAATGCAAATGCGGTGGTCACACCAGGCTGAGTCAACAGGCGGTCGAAGATCCGCGCGCTGGCCAGGTCGCTGCGATCAAATTCACGCGTGGCGGCCATCACGTAGGTGCCGGCGGGGAGTCCGCGGATCTCGTACCGGCCCAGCGAGTCCGGGTAGACCAGCTGCGTGTACCGGCTGAGCGGCGTCCAGTGCAGCGGACTGGTGGAGAACGCCACGACGGCATAACTCTGGACATCGTCGTTCTTTTCCGCGGTGACGAACCCGCGCACGACGGTCTGGCGGTCCGAGAGGACGACGGTGAAGCCGGTCACGGTTTCGTTGTAGTCGAACGGCCTTGCGATGTCGGTCACGTCCGCGCCCTGGTACTCGACGCGTTTCATGTACCAGCCCGGCGGCAACCCGTCCGCGCGAAAGAAGTGGCGGCCCGCCATCACGCCGCGGATCGTCCACTGATCGTCCGGGGCCACGTAGCCGGAGACCGAGTCGCCGAACTCGTTGCCGTCTTCCATCGGCATGCGGATGATGAGGCCCCTGCGGTCGAGGGGCAGCCGGCCCGAGGTGGTTTCCCACTCGACGTTGCCCGAGACTACCGCGCCGCGTGACAACGTCATGTCGGTGTTTTGACGGTCGGTGCCTTCGACGTTCAGCGTAAAGACGCCGAAGAGCGTGATCCCGTCGCGCTCGGTTGCGCCGCGGGCCTGTATGCGGTACCGGCCGGGCGGCACGTTCGAAAACAGGAACTGTCCGCCCGGTTCCATTGCGGGCTCCGTCGTGGTGAACAGCGAGAACTGGGCGTTGCTCATCGGGCTCATGATGACGGCCGCAGCGATCAACTGCTTCGACACGCCGCCGGCTTCGATCGGCGTGCTGATCGAGCCCTGTACCCGGGAGGGACGAATGATCTGCAGCTTGAACTCGAGGCGCTCAGCGGCGATCCCGGGGTCAAGGGTGATGCGGGTCGCTTCGTCTGGGAACACCACACCGGGGTAGAAGGTTGGGGAATAGAGCAACTGCCCGTCCTTGTCGCCGATATTGCCGAACGCCGGGTCGAAGGCGGTCACGTAGTACTGGCCCGGGGGCACTCCGACGAGGCGGAATTCACCGCGGTCATCGGTGATCGCCTCGGACACCGTCACCAGGGTCCGGCGGTCCCCCTCGAATATCGGCCGCATGGCCTCGACGAGGGCACCGGCAAAGGGGGTGCCGTCCTCGTCGAGCACCCGGCCCGCGATCGACACGTGCTCCAACAACCGGACTTCGACGTCTTCCTTGACTTCATCCTGAGCCAGGGAAATCAGCGTCGGCGTCACCGACGGGGGCGCCTCCCCGAAGGCGCGCGGGGCGAACCCGGACTTGGTGACCGTCAGCAGGAAGGTGTCGGTGGCGGGCAAATCCGTGAACCGGAAGGTGCCGTCAGCGGCGGTCAGCAGGACGCGGGGGAAGGGCAGCCACAACGTGCCGTCCGGGGCCTGCCCGCTCGCCGTGAGGATGACGCGGGCGCGGGCAATGGGGGCGCCCGATTCAAATGCGAGCACGCGGCCCGCGAGGACGCCGCGCGGGGGGGGCGGCGGTGTGGCATCCGTCTGCGGTACTTCGATGGGCTGTCCAGGGCGCAGGGGCTGCCCGGCCGCGTCCGTGGGGGTCGCGACGCGGGTGGCCGCGCTTCCGCCGCCGCACGCGGCCGTCACAAGCGCCAGGGCTGCACAGGTCGCCACCAGACTGGGGAGCCGCAGTATGGGGCGGACGTCTCGCATGGCCCTATGATAGTCCGATGGGTCGCCTCCGTACCGAATTCGACGTCACCTGTCCGTGCTGCCAGAGCACACTTGTCATCGACGAAGGCCTCCAGCGGGTGGTGCGGCACGTGGAACCGGCACGCACCGACAAACCCGAACTGGACGACGCGCACCGCATCCTCGCGGAGGAACAAGCCAGACGGGAAGCCCTGTTCGAGAAGTCGGTGCTGTCGGAAAGGCACCGCGGCGACGCGCTCTCGAAGCGTTTTGAAGACGCCCTCAAGCAGGCGCAGGCCGAACCGGTGTCCAAACCCACGCGGGACTTCGACCTCGACTAGGTGCCCGCGACGCCGCTTCGCGGGATCGATGTGGGACGCACGGGCGCTCCAGCCACCTTCATCGTTGTCGCGAGGTGAAGTGCGGGGGTAGTTCAGTCCAGGTGGACCGGTCGTAGTACGCCACCGGTTTCACACCCGGGTGCGCACGTCTGAATGTGAAGTACCGCCGTCGCAGCCGATCGACCCGTGCGGGAGAGACGCGGATCGCGGTGTGCGGAATCTCGTAGAGCAGGCGCTCCACCTTCCAGACGTGGCCGGTGGAGAACCGCCAGTCGTACCGTCCCAGCACACGAAGATCCACCATGCCGTAGGCGCGCACACACCCCGTCGTGTCGATATACGGCTCGACGTAGCTCAGCGCCAGATCGCGCAACGACCGGAACAACGGCTTGCGTCCATGGAGGCCCGGGTCGCGGGACCTGGCGACCGACCCCCACCCGGTGCGTGTCTTGTAGACGAAGATCACGTGGTCAAGTCCGTCGATCGACTCAAGACTCATGACCGTGGGCGGATACCCGTGTTGTTCAAGAATCACGGCGGCCGTGAGCGCCGCTTCCAGGCAGTGCGCCATGCCCGTCGCTACGACACTGCGGAAGGTGCGTTGTTGCGGTCCTCCCGGTGGCGGTTCGGTGTTGTAGGCGAGGCCGTTCAGATAGCGCTGCACGGCGCGTGGTGTGGCCAGGCGGTCCACGACGCGCCGTTCGGCGCGCGTGAAACACGAGCGATCGGGTGAACTATCGGGCCAGGTGCGCACGCAGATCCGCCAGCGCAGTGCGAGGAGTCCAGTCGCTGCCGGGATAGATCTTCAGCAGCGTGCCGTCGGCCGCAAATAACGCGGTGCGCAGATTGTGTGTGATTTCAGTCGCGCCGTCGCTGCCGCGGATCACGCCGACGCCGAATGTGCCGGCGAGCCGATCCACGGTGACGCGGTCCCCGGTAAGAAACGTCCATGTAGATGTGTCCGCCTTCAGCGTGGCCGCGTGGGCGGCCAGTACCGCGGGTGTGTCGTACTCGGCGTCGAAGGAGATCGACAGGAGCTGCAACTGGCCACGCAACGCGGGGTCGTCAGCCACCGCCCGCTGGATCGTGACAAAGTGCCGATCCATGAGCGGACAGTAGTTGGGGAGCGGGCACCGCGTGTAGATGAACGTCACGAGCACCGGTGTGCCGCGCCATTCCGCCAGTGAACGCCGGTGGTCGGTCTGATCGATCAACGCGGCGTCCGGCATCGGATCGCCGACTTCCAGGATGCCGCCGGCCATGGCCACTTCGTTTGTGCCCTGCGGCAGCGGCGCCATGCCGGTGCGCGTGATGGCGGTCACTTGGTACTTCAGGCCGTCGACTTCGAGCGTGGCGGCGATCAGTTCGCCCGGCTCACGGCCCACCATCAGCGAACTGGCCACCACGGGGAAGCTCATCGTCATCCCCGGCATGTACCCGGGAATGTCATCGTGTTTGATCGTCAGTTCCTGACTGTTGTCCTTGACGGCCAGAATCTGTCCCGTCAACGCGTACTGCTTCGGAGGATCCGGCCTGTTACACCCTGTCGTCACACCTGCGGCGAGCAGGAGGACCAGCCACGCACGGCATGTCATGGCTGCCTACTGCCCCTGGGAGGCGCCGACCACCCAGCCGTCCTTGAGTTCGATGATGCGCGACCCGTATTCGGCGTTGGCCTCCGAGTGCGTGACCTGGATGATCGTGGTGCCTCCGTCATTGAGCTTCTTGAAGAGTGCCATAATCTCGCGGCCCTGACTTGAGTGCAGGTTCCCCGTGGGTTCATCGGCGAGGATGACCTTCGGGTTGGCGATCACCGCGCGCGCGACGGCGACCAGCTGTTGTTGTCCGCCCGACAACTGGTTGGGGTACAGGTCCTTCTTGCCGACGATCGAGAAGCGATCGAGGATGTCGCAGACCATGCTGTCGCGTTCAGCCTTCCTGATGTCGCGGTACGACAGCGGCACGTCGAGATTTTCGTAGACGGTCAGATGGTCGAGCAGGTGGTAACTCTGGAAGACGAAGCCGATGTGCTTCTTGTGCAGGGCGGCGCGGTCCTTGGGGCTCAGTCGATGCACGGGCTGCCCACCGAAGTAGTACTCGCCGCTCCAGGCGCTGTCGTGCATGCCGAGGATATGCAGCAGGGTGGACTTGCCGGCGCCAGACGGGCCCATGATCGAGACAAATTCACCGTCCTTGATGTCAGCGGTGATCCGCCGCAACACCCAGCTGCGGCTTGCGCCGTGGGCATACGATTTCTCGAGCTGCCGCAGCGAAATCAGCACGTCGCTGGTTCCCACCACGTCGCCCAGTGACGCGGGGGTCGGCTGCGGGGGGCGGGAGAAAAACGCCATGGCCGATGATACCCCGGCGGCGTTCACCGGCGACCCGCCGCTATCCACCGAAAGAACCGGGCGCCGCAAAATGACTGTTTCTCACCCACAATTATCACGTGGTGCCTATCCGTGATCCGTGGCCAGACGTTGACGGAACTGGAAACACAGCTCGACCCTCGAGGCGATGATGACGTCGATGTTCTTCTTTCTTGTGCCGATGATCTGTCTGTCGGGCTTCATCTTCCCGATTGAGAACATGCCACCGGTAAGGGGTTGGCTGGGACATCCTGTGGCCCCAGTTCGCCGCCATGGGCGCCTGGGGCGTCACCGTGCTCGTCGTGGCGGGGATGCGGTACCGGGAGACCGCGTAGGGCGCGCTGGGTGGTATCGTAAGCGCCGATGCAGATCCATGTCGGCACGTCCGGTTACAACTACCCGGAGTGGAAGGGCACGTTTTATCCGGATCCGTTCCCCGCGTCGAAGATGTTCGCTTATTACGCCGAGCGCTTCCGCACGGTGGAGATTAACTACACGTTTTATCGGATGCCCACGCCGAAGCTGACCGAGGGCTGGCGTGCGCAGGCGCCGGATGGGTTCTCATACACGCTGAAGGCGCCGAAGCGCATCACGCATGACCGGCGTCTGGTGGATTGTGCTGACGCCCTGACGATGTTTGTTGAGAGTGCGCGGGGGCTGCAGGAACACCTCGCGTGCCTGCTGTTCCAGTTGCCGCCGAACTTCCGCGCCGATGCGGGGAAACTCGCGTCGTTCCTGTCACTGATTCCCTCCGACATGCGGGCGGCGTTTGAATTCCGGCACGACTCGTGGTACTCGGACGACGTGTTCGCACTGCTGTCGAAGCACAACGTGGCCCTGTGCATCGCCGACATGGGCGACAAGACCACGCCGCTCGTGGCCACGGCGACACACGGCTACTTCCGCCTGCGTGACGAAGGATACGGGCCTGCCGACGTTACCAGATGGGCCGGAACCGTGGCGTCGTTCGCCGACAAGTGGGCTGACGCGTTCGTGTATTTCAAACACGAAGACGAAGGCAAAGGACCGGAGTTCGCCAAACAGTTCGAGGCTCAGCTATGAAACACATCGCCATCGCCGGTTTCGTCGTCCTGTCGACTCTGGCTCCTGTGGCGAGTCAGACCCAGGCCGCTCGGCCGACCACACTCGCCGGGAGGTCCACCGTGTATGCGCCGAACGGAGTGATTGCGACCAGTCAGCCGCTGGCGACATCTGCGGGACTGGCCGTGTTGCAGCGCGGAGGCAACGCCATCGATGCCGCGGTGGTGGCCGCTGCCGTGCTGACGGTGGTCGAACCGAACATGACGGGCGTGGGCGGCGACCTGTTCGCCATGGTCTGGTCCGCCCGCGACAAGACGCTCCATGGACTCAACGCGACGGGTCGCAGCGGGGCCCTGATGACGCGCGAGACGATGGCTGCGAGGGGACGGACGCGGGTGAGCCAGGGCATCGAGGCGGTCACCATTCCGGGTTCGCTCTCGGGCTGGTC
This sequence comes from Vicinamibacterales bacterium, assembly GCA_030827135.1. Lineage (GTDB taxonomy): Bacteria > Acidobacteriota > Vicinamibacteria > Vicinamibacterales > SCN-69-37 > SYFT01. Next base: position 65,501 of record JAURFE010000005.1, on the reverse strand, counting down.
GGCGCTGCTCGAGAGGTTCGGCACCCTCACACTCGCGCAGGCACTGGCGCCGGCGATTGAGATCGCCGAGCACGGATTCCCGGTCACGCCGATCATCGCGTCGCAGTGGGCCGATGAGGAAGCGCTCCTGCGTCGCGATGACGGGGCGCGTTCGGCCTTGTTGGTGGACGGCACACGGGCGCCGAAGGTGGGGGAGTGGTTCCGGATGCCGGACCTGGCGCGCACCTATCGCGAGATCGCATCGGAGGGGCCGGGATATCTGTACGGCGGTCCCCTCGGGCGCCGGATCGCCGAGTTCGTGCAGCAGAAGCAGGGTTTCCTCACGCCCGACGACTTTGCCGCACACACGGTGGACTGGGTGCAGCCCATCAGCGTGCCGTACGGTGGGTACCGGTTGTGGGAACTGCCTCCGAACAGCCAGGGCGTGGCCGCACTTGAGATGCTGCGGTTGCTCGAAGGCACGGACCTGAAGGCGCTAGGCCACAACTCGCCGGCCTACCTGCACCAGCTCATTGAAGCCAAGAAACTGGCGTACGCCGACATCGAGCACTATGTGGGCGACCCCGCGGCCATGACCGTGCCGGTCGAGCACTTCCTGTCGGACGCTTATATCCGCGAACGGCGGCTTCTGATCGATCCCGCCAGGGCGATGGAGCGTGCCGAGCCCGGCCGCGCATCGACTGCCAGCGACACCATCTACCTCGCGGTCGCAGACAAGGACGGTAACATGGTGTCCTTCATCAACTCCGTCTATGACTACTTCGGATCCGGCATCGTCGTTCCGGGCACCGGCATTCTGCTGCACGATCGCGGCGTCGGGTTCACGATGGCGGAGGGCCGCGCGAACACGGTGGGGCCGAAGAAGCGGCCGTTCCACACGATCATTCCTGCGTTTGTCACGAAGACGACGAGATTGAGCGGAGTGCTGCGCGATGCATCCGGTGACGAACCGTATCTGGCCTTTGGAGTGATGGGAGGCGCGATGCAGCCACAGGGGCATGTGCAGGTGCTGCTGAACATGTTGCTCTTCGGGATGGACCCGCAGCAGGCGTCCGATGCGGCCAGATTCCGCCACATGTCCGGCCGCCGCGTGGCGTTGGAGTCGCCGATAGATGATGCGGTGCGAGCGGCACTTGCGAAGATGGGCCACGAGATTATCGATGAGCGGAATGTTGCGTTCGGCGGCGCCCAACTTGTGCTCAAATTGCCGCGCGGCTGGGCGGCGGGATCCGATTCGCGCAAAGACGGGCACGCGGGCGGACACTGACGGTCCAGGGCCCAGGGGGCGGGTCCTTGGGTCTATGGGGCCACGGGGGGGGGATATGCGCAAAGGGTTGTTCGCATTCGCGGCGTTGGTGGTGACAGTCGTGGCCGTTTTGTCGCGGCCGGTGGTGGAGGCGACCACGCAGGCGTCCGGGGTGACGGCGCTTGTGGGCGGAACCCTGATCGATGGTTTCGGGGGCACGCCGATTCGCAATTCGGTGATCCTCGTGCGTGGAGAGCGCATTACGGCCGTCGGCACGGTCGGCACACTGGCGGTGCCTGACGGCGCGACGGTCATCTCCACCGAAGGCATGTCCGTACTGCCCGGCCTGTGGGACATGCATGTGCACCTGATGATTGCAGGGCACTCCGACTACACGCACTGGGACAAGACGTACCCTGCGCGCTTCGAGAACGAAATCATGCCGGCCTCGGCGCATCAGCTGCTGCGGGCCGGTGTGACATCGGCACGTGACCTTGGCGCTCCGCTCGAAGCCAGCATCAACGTTCGTACACGCATCAATCGCGGAGAGATTCCCGGTCCGCGGATGTACATGTCCGGGCCGTTCATTCAGAAGGCGCCCTATCCGGGGACCGAGCAGTTCCGATGGGGCGTGAATGGCGTGGACGACGCGAGGGCCAAGGTCAAGCGACTGGCTGCCGCGGGCGTGGATGTCATCAAGCTGATCGACCAGGACCAGATGACGCGCGCGGAGGTCGAGGCGGTCGTCAGCGAAGCCCACGCCAACGGTCTGCCCGTGGTGGGGCATTCGCATCGGCCTGAAGAAATCCGGCTGGGAATGCAGGTGGGCGTGGACAACTTCGAGCATACCGGACTGGCGACGTCTCCCGAATACCCCGAAGACGTCATGGCCGCGATTCGCGAGCGCACGGCGCAGATGAACAAGGGCCCGTTTTATTGGACGCCCACCGTGCAAGGACTCTTCAACTACGAATATCTGCGCGACAATCCGGAGTCGCTCGACGACCCGTCCTGGCAGTTGGGGCTTGGCGCCGACATCGTGAACGACATTCGCCAGTCGCTCCGTAAGCCTGGAGAACTCGGCTACTTCCAGCTCACGCCGGCACGCAAGCCGACACTCAAGCGGAAAGTTACTCAGTTGCGCGAAGCTGGTGTGACGCTGCTCATCGGCACTGACAGCGGCATTCCCACGCAGTTCCACAGCCAGAGCACGTGGAACGAACTCGATGTCTGGGTACGCGAGATGGGGATTCCCGCGATGGAGGCAATCCGCAGCGCCACCTACTGGCCGTCGCTGATGATGAAGAAGGATGCCGATGTCGGCACGATTACGCCGGGGAAATATGCCGATATCATTGCCGTTCGTGGCGACGTGCTGAAGTACATCAATCTGCTGCAGCGTGTCGATTTGGTCATGAAAAACGGCGTCAAAGTCCGCTGACCGCCGCCGTCAGAAAATCCACGACGCGGGCTTCGGCCCAGTACCCGTCGTAGGCCGGGGTCGCCCGCGCGATGAAGCCGCAATGGCCGCCGTGCGACTGGATCGACACGGTGACCAGTGGATTGCTGCGCACCGCGTCACTCGTAAACTGCGACGTGGGGACAAACGGGTCATCATCGGCCGCAATGATGAGTGCGGGTACCTGAATGGCGTCAACGACGCGAAGGGCGCTGGCCAGCTGGTAGTAGTTCGCCGCAGTCCCGAATCCATGCGACGGCGCCGTGTAGGCGTCGTCAAACTGGCGGATGGTCCGGATGCGGCTGAGCGGAGTGAGTGCGAAACGGCCGGGCCACAACGCCGCTTTGCGTCGCATCCGGGCCTTCAGGCCGCGCACAAAATTCCACTGATAGAACATGTTGGCGGGCTGTTCGAGGGCGTCCACGCAGAGGGCGAGATCGATCGTGGGGCTGACGGCGGCCACAGCCACGATCGGCAGATCCGATGCGGAGGCCGCCTCGCCGGCGAGCTTGAGCGTCAGGTTGCCGCCCAGGGAGTAGCCGGCGATCGCAATGCCCGGCATCGGCACTTCAGCGTGAAGCACTTTGAGCACTGCGATGGGGTCCGCGGTGAGCCCGGAGTGATACAGCCCTGGTGAGAGGTGCTCGGTCCCTCCGCAGTTGCGCTGGTTCAGGAGCACCAGGTTCCAGCCGCGGGACCAGGCCTTGTCGGCGAGGCCGCGCATGTAGTGGGCTTCGCTCGATCCTTCAAGTCCGTGGAGGCCGAGCAGGGTTGGCGCCGTGGGACGGGACGGCTGCCAATAACAGTCCGCGCGCACGTGCGAGTCCTCATCAACGGCAATGAACCGTGTGAGCGGGCGCGGCAATCCTGGCAGCCGACGTGGCCGTGCCCAGGCCGCGATCGTCATGACGTGACCGTTGGAGAGCCCCGCAGCCGGCGCGAACCGCGAATCAACGGAGGTCAAAAATGACGAACTGATCATTGCGATACAGGACGGGCAGGTCGAGCTGGTGCGCGGCCTCCACGATGACGACATCTGCCTCGTACGAGGCGGCAAGCGCGCGCGCCCTGGCAGTGGTGAGCAGAGGGAAGTCGACAAGGTCGCGCGTGCGGGCCGCTACACGAACCGCCACGTCGCGACTGTAGAGCGCGAGGGCGCTGTCTTTCACGCCCTCAAGCACGGTGTCCCTGCCTGCGGCGATGCGCACACTGACGCCGTATTTCCAGGCGTGATCCGGGTCGGCGAGAACGTGCCAGTCCGCCGGTTGTGAGCGCAGCCACGTCATCGCGTCCACCCATGGAGTCTTCGGGAGGTCCACCGTGACGAGCTGCCGTTCCGGCTGCCAGACTTCGAGCAGGTAATACCCGCGAGCGGCTGCTGCGATCGCGAGGAGGGCGACCGCGACGATGGCCAGACGTGGCGTCCGTGTGATCCACCACGCCACAGAGGCGAGCGTGAGGAAGTCGAGCACCCAGAACACGCGCGTGATCTGCAACTGGACGGCCAGCGCGAGATCCAGTGCGGTGAGCGGAATCGAGATCGCGAACACCGCGGTGAGCGCCACAGTGGCTGCGACGAGGGCGGACTCTCCCTGGACGGCCAGGCCACGGCGCTCGCGTGCTCGCCACGTCCACCAGATCACGACGGGGTACGCAAGGTTCAGCAGCCACGCATCGAGGGGCCATTCGGTGGGGAAGAGATAGTCCTTGGTGTCGAGCACCTGGAGCCACAACGCATCCATGGTGACCAGTCGTCCGGCAAGTGGGCCGACACTCACCGCCCATACGGCCGCCAATCCACCCAGCACCCCGATCGTCCCAATCTGCCAGCGCCACTCAGGATGCCGCACGGCCGCGCCGGCGACCACCGCCAGTCCAAACCACAAAGCGGTCGTGGGATGCAGCACACCCGCCATTGCCACACACAGCACGGCCACGCCGAACCGGTTGCGGACGATGGAGGCGAGCGCGAGTACGCCGAGCCCGAATGCCATCTGCCGAGGGTGCATGTACCCTTCCAGCGAGTTGGCACCGGTTTTCGCGATCCGATGCCGCATCGTGAGCAGAAGGCCAAACGCCGCGACCGCCCACCAGGAGAACTGGAGGCTGCGGGCGAAGTACACGGCGGCGGCGATCAACACGAGCAGGGAGATGAGGTAGAAACCGGCCGCCACGCCGGGCAGAGAGCCGGTGGTGGCCTGCACGACACCGGCCATCAACTGGTCGGAGGTCATCAGGCTGGATTGCGCGTCGAGCAGTGCCGAGTCGCGTGGGAAGAGGGTGGGGTCGAGCAGATGCTGAATCGCCGGGACGTAATAGGCCTGGTCCGAGACGCCGAATCGATACCCCCCGGAGTTGGCGGTCGCCAGGACGACAAACAAAGCGGCGGCACCGGCTCCAGCGGCGATGCGGCCCGCGAGGCTTCCGCGTCTCACATCCGCTCGTCGGCAGTGGGGCCGTACATCGCCGGCACCGGGACGTCCAGCAGGCGAAGGTACACGCTGAGTTGGCCGCGATGATGCACGCTGTGATTGATCACGAAGGACTTGAACGCGGCGATTCGCGGCACGGTCATCATGACCTCGCCATTCCGTGTGAGCCGCCATGGCGCCTGCAGCTCCGCGTCACTGAGCATCGTCAGCAGCTGCCGCACGGCGACGACCGCCGAATCAAATGCCGCCAGCACCTCCGCGGGTGTCCCGTGCGCGGGCGGAGGTGTGGCTGGAGCCGACGAGAGGTCGTAGTCAGGCTGCGTGAGGATGCGTTCACCCCAGCGGGGGATACGCGTCAGGTGCGTTGAGAGTGCGCCAAGCGTGAAGGACTTTGGATGGGGCGTCCAGTCGAACGACGCCGCCGGGCTGCGTTCGAGCAGCCGGCGCGTGACGGCCATCTCCTGATCAAACTCAGGCAGGAGCCCCTGGACCATCATCAGCCCCCGAAGTTCACGCGAGGATTGACCTTCGCGCTGTCGGGAATCTCATAGTACGGGTATTCGTCGAAGCTGAAGATCGACGCGGTGATGTTTGACGGAAACTGGCGGCGCATCGTGTTGTACGCCTGCACCTTCTCGTTGTACCGCATGCGCTCGGTGGACAGCCGGTTCTCGGTGCCCGCCAGTTCATCCATCAAACGGTTGAACGTCGCGTCGGACTTCAACTGGGGATACGCCTCCATGACCACGAGCAGGCGGGCGAGGGCGGAACTCTCGGCGTTTCCCGCTTCGATTTTCTGCGCGGGTGTCGTGGCGCCGGCCATCTTGGCGCGCGCATCGGCGACCGCACCAAACACATCCTTCTCCTGCTGGGCGAACCCCTTCACGGTTTCGACAAGATTCGGAATCAGGTCGCTGCGGCGCTGCAGCTGATTTTCGACCTGCGCCCACTGGCCCTTGATGGCCTCTTCCTGAGCCGTGAATGTGTTGTACGAACATCCGGAGCCGGCGACGCCGACGACGAGCACGACAGCAACCGATAGAAGTCTACGCATGGCCACCACTTTACCACCCACCGGACGCGCCGCCGCCGCCGCTGCGGCCGCCACCAAACCCACCGAATCCTCCGCCGCCACCGCCAAACCCGCCACTGCCAAAGCCGCCGCCGAAGCCGCCAAGGCCGCCGTGCCACCCGCTCCAGGTGTTCCGACGCGATCGTCGATTAAAGGGTGTCGAGCCACCGCCGGAGTTCCGGGCGATGGCACTGATGACAAAGAAGATGATCAGAGCAATCGTGAACACCTTCTGGGCGCCGGGCGCGATCGAATTCGTGTCCCGCTGCCGGGCCGGCGCCTGGGGGGCCACGTCGGTCAGGGTCACTCCGCGCGCGGCGGCCAGTCGCCACACCAGCGCCTGCGTGGCCTCCACCAGGCCGGCGCCGTACCGATCCTGCCGGAACGCCGGCAGCAGGGCGGTCCGAATGAGTTCACCGGCGTACCCGTCGGTCACAAACTCTTCAAGGCCGTACCCCACCTCAATGCGCACCTTGCGATCCTCAACGGAGACCAGCATCAACAGACCGTTGTCCGAGGTCCTCGTGCCGATGCCGGCCTGCTGAAACATCCGCACCGCGTACTCTTCAATCGACCCGTACGGCGCCATGTTCCTGATGGTTGCGACCACGATGACGTCGCCCGACGCGGCCTGCAGCGCCCGAATCAGACGATCGATCTCCGTGGCCGACGAAGGGTCGATGACGTTGGCGAAGTCATTGACCGTGTTCGTCAGCGCCGGGATGGTGGCCTCCTGCGTCTGCGCAAACGCCGGCGAGGTGCGCGTTGCGAGCAGCAGCACCAGGACAGACAGCGCGGCACCGGCGCTTCGTCGGGTCACTGTCGCCATGCGTCCGCGAAGGCCCACAGGGTTTCGGCCGAGAGCAGATACGCGTTCATGAAGTCCGGCGACTTGACCAGCTCACCCGCGCGCTCCGGATGGGCGTCCAGTGCCAGCACTCCGCGCAGCACTTCCGCCGGAAGGCCAATGTGGGTTTCCCCAAACGCGACAAGTGCGTCGTCGTTGTCAGAAGTGGCGCCGGCGTCCTGATGGCTGAGACGTGCGACGTTGGCGAGGAGTACGCGCAGGGGGGCGGCCGACTGCTCGAGCATCACGGCCTGTTCGTGGTGATGATCGGCCGCGTGCAGCCAGCCCTGGCGCATGTGGATGAGGAACGCTTTCGCCTGAATCTCACAGGCGCGGCGAATGTCGGCATCCGCGGGGCGCGCCTCGTCAAACGGTGCGGTGCCGGCAATGACCAGATGGCGATCGAGGATTGCGCCGTATTCAAGCGGGAAGGCGTCGAAGGATCGTCGAAACTCGTCCGGTGTCAGGAGCAGCGGCGTGTCGAGACCGTCGTGATGCCAGCGATCCACGAGGGGCGCAAGGGCCTGCAGGTCGTCGGCCGCCAGTCGCGTCGCGAATGCCACGGCACGCGTGGGGCTGTACGCGACGAGCGCCACAAACCGCTCGTCGAGCACACGCTGCAGGTCTGACGCCAGGCGTTCCATCGCCCGGCGCGCGGAAGAAGTGAGGTCAAGTGGAGGACGAGCCATCGTCCTCCAATTGTATGGCGCATGAGCGGCGCGGCCGAAGCCGCGCCCTATGAGGCCGCGTTCTTCTCGGGCACGCGCTTGGCGTACCAGCCCGCGTCGCCCATGCCGCCGAGGTTGGCCGTGCCCTTCAGCGCCGCCCCCGCGGCGTCAATCTCGCCGATGAAGTGCATCTGGGTCTCCGTGCCTTCGGCATTGATGGTGACGACGAAGTCGAGCTTGTTCCCGGTGACGGTGCCGACGAGCGGGTACTTGCCGTACCGGCCCGCGTAGGTGCCGGTCAGTTTCTCCGCGTCCTGCGCAAACGTCAGCACGATGCTGGCGTTGCCGACTTCCATCTCCAGCGTCGTCTGCCACGCGCCTGCAACCTTCGCGGGTGGCGCGGCCTTCTCTTGAGCAAAGGCAGCTGCACTGAGCAGCACAGCCAGCGCAGCGAGCAGGACTGTGGACCGCATCAGAGCCCCTTCGCGCGAACGGCGGTGAACGGGAAGCTCCCCATGTCACCCAGCGACATCGTCCCGGCGAGTTTGCCGTCCTTGAGTGTGCTTTCGAACCAGATCTCGATCATCTGGCCACCCGCATCGAAATTGATGGCGAAGCCCAGCACGCTGTCCTTGAATTCGCCGGCGATATTCGTCGGACCCTGCGGACTTTCGAGCGTGCCGGTGACCTTGTTGGCGGCGTCGATCTTGACATCGAGTGCGAGCTGCATCGCGCCCTGCGGGCTCTGCAGGTCGACGGTCCACTTGCCCACGTACGACGCGGCGACTGCGGGATCAACCGGGGCCGGTTTGGCTTCGGGCTGGGCGGCAGGTGGCGCGGCGGCCTGGCGAGCGAACGCCGGCATGGCAACTGACAAAGCCGCCAGAGCGGCCAGCGTAACAAGTGTGCGCTTCATCTCTTTCTCTCCCTTTTTGGTCGTGCGGGTTGGGACCGCTCCAGTTCGGCGAGTTTCAGCTCAGCCGCCTGTTCGATAACGCTTCGAAGCATAGCACCGGTCGCGCCGCCGCCAGCCTTCGGGTTGTTCAGCCACAGCGCCGGGTCCTGAGCGGCCATGATGGCGGGGAAGTCCTCCCCGGACTTCACACTGAGCGGCGCAAACTCGGTGATATCCAGATCGCCAGACCACTCGTCGCGGTGTTTGATAAGCAACCAGCTGGGTCCAGTCGCCTTCTGGCCCGGTCGCTGATAACCACGCGTGCGCACCAGGACCCAGGATCCCTTGAGTTTGTAGCCATCAAGCCGGAACTTCAGGTCGCCCTTGGCGAGAGCGGCATCCACGTCGGGTGACTCCGGCGCCCATGTTCCCGAATCCCACAGCATGACGATGCCGGCTCCGTAGCCTTCAGGAATCACACCCTCGAAGGCGCCGTATTCGACTGGATGATCCTCCACCTGCGCCGCGAACCGTTTGATGGCCGGGTCCAGCGACGGCCCTTTGGGCACCGCCCAGGAGAGCAGCACGCCGTTGTGTTCGAGCCGCAGGTCGTAGTGCAGATGACTGGCCAGGTGTTTCTGTACGCAGAAAAACAGCGGCGCATTCTTGCGGCGACGCCGCGCTTTTGCCTCATCACCCCTGGGCTCGGGTGACGAGGCAAAGTTACGTTTTTCCTGGTATTTCCTGAGGCCCACGCCCCTACTTCACGCCGTGCATCATCTTGGTGAGCCGGCCCGAGAAGGTGAGCATGATGACGCCGGCAATGACGCCGAACAGGCCGACCACGCCAAACAGATTCTGCAGCGGCATCGTCTCGTAGAGGCCGGCCATTTCGCCGCCGAGGTAATTGCCCACCGACGCACCCAGGAACCAGACGCCCATCATCAGCGACACGATGCGGGCTGGCGCGAGCTTGGTCATGGAACTCAGGCCTACCGGGCTCAGGCACAACTCAGCCCAGGTGTGGAGCAGGTACGTGAGCGACAGCCACAGCGGGCTGACGAGCCCCCCTGATGCGGCCAGTTGCGCGGCCGGAATCAGCACCAGGAATCCGAGGCCGACGCCGATCAGGCCGAACGAAAACTTCACCGGACTGGCCGGCTGGCTCTCGCCGAGCTTCACCCAGAGCCACGCAAAGACGGGCGCGAACATCACGATGAACAGCGCGTTGAGTGACTGGAACCAACTGCTGGGGAAAGCGTACCCGAAAATCCGGTTGTCGGTGCTGCGATCGGCGAACAGATTCAGCGTGGAGCCCGCCTGTTCAAACACCGACCAGAACAGCGCGGCCGCAACAAAGAACACCGTGATGACCCACAGGCGTCCACGCTCTTCCTTCGTCCATTGGTTACCCATGAACAGCCAGCCGAAAAATCCGAGGGTGACCGCAATCAGCACGTAGCGATATCCACCCGTCACTTCCTCGGGAGTGATCGTGATGCTGCCGTTGGCCAGCGCCGCTCCGACCACGGCCATCGCCACCAGCGCCGCCGCAAACCACATCGTCGACTTCTTCTTGAGCCGATCGAAGGCTTCCGGAGAGGAGGCCGGGCTGGGCTTGAGGCCCGCTTCACCCAGGTGACGACTACCCAGGACGTACTGAATCAGCCCCAGGGTCATGCCCACCCCCGCCGCACCAAAGGCCCAGTGCCACGACGAATTGGGATTCATGCCCATGCTGCCCAGCCAGCCGCGGAAGCCCTCGTCCTGCGCGAGCAAGCCCGTGATGAGCGGACCGATGAACGCGCCGAGGTTGATCCCCATGTAGAAGATGGAGAAGCCGGAGTCCCGGCGGATGTCCTTCTGGCTGTACAACTGGCCAACGATGACGCTGATGTTGGGTTTGAGCAGACCGGTGCCGAACACAATCAGAATCAGGCCGAGATAGAACGTGGCGTTGGCGGGGAAGGCGAGCGAGAAGTGGCCGGACGCGATGAGAATGCCTCCGTAGAGCACGGCCTTGCGCTGGCCGATCAGCCGGTCGGCGATCCAGCCGCCGGGAAGACTCAGCAGGTAGACCATGGAGGTGTAGGTGCCGTAGATGGCGGCGCCGGTGGCAGTGCCGAGGCCCAGTCCGCCCATTTCGACGGGCGCGGTCATGTAGAGGATGAGGAACCCCCGCATCCCGTAATAACTGAACCGTTCCCACATTTCAGAGAAGAACAGAGTGGACAGCCCGCGCGGGTGTCCGAAAAACGACTTGTCTGAGCTGGTGGGCGCCATGCCCGCAGTTGCCGTTGATGCTGCCACGTGTCAGTCCTCCTGAAGCTTGCGTCGGCGGATGTTACTTCGGTTCCGGCACAAAACCCGGAGGGAGGGCGGAGCCCTTGCCGAAGAAATACTCTTCCATGTGTTTGGCAACGAGCTGCTGGGCTTCCTTCTGGAAAGGCAACAGGCGATACTCGTTGAGAATCATCTTCATCTGCTCCTCCCACATCGTCCAGGCCTCCTGAGAGACCTGTTCGTAGATGCGTTGGCCGAGCGCGCCGGGCCAGGGGGCAGAGGGCAGGGCCGGGAGTTCGCGATGCAGTTTGACGCAGTGGACAGTGCGGGCCGGAACATCGGCAGTCATGATGCCCACGCATCTTACTGCACACAGCTGGTTTGTGTGTTGGTGCTGCTGGTTCTGGCGGGGTTGCTGGCGCCGGCCACCGCGCAGGCCCAGTACTTCGGCCGGAACAAGGTCCAGTATCGGACCTTCGACTTCCGCGTGCTCACCACCGAGCACTTTGACGTCTATTACTACCAGGAGGAAGCCGAGGCGGCCCGCATCGTCGCGCGGATGGCCGAGCGCTGGTATGCACGGCTGTCCCGGTTTTTCACCCATGAGCTGCGGGGCCGGCAACCCCTGATTCTGTACGCCACGCCGGCGCACTTCCGGCAGACCAATGCCATTGAAGGCGCCATCGGGGAGGGGACCGGCGGCGCGACCGAGGCCCTGAAACGGCGCATCGTGTTGCCGATGGCCGGGTCGCTCGCCGACACCGACCACGTGCTGGGCCATGAACTGGTGCATGCCTTCCAGTTCGATATCACCGGTGCGGACCCCCGCGACGCCGAGTTCAGTCTGCCCGGCATCCTGCAGTACCCGCTGTGGTTTGCCGAGGGGATGGCCGAGTACCTGTCGATTGGACCGGTGGATGCGCAGACGGCGATGTGGATGCGGGATGCCGCCATCACCGAGCGCCTGCCTCACCTGAAGGACCTGAACGACCCCCGACTGTTTCCGTACCGGTGGGGCCACGCGTTCTGGGCGTTCATCGGATCGACATACGGCGACCGCGCGGTGTCGTCGCTGCTGCGGTCGGCCGCCAATCCCCGATTCGACATGGCCGGGCTCGCGGCGCAGTTGGGGAGTGATCCCGATCGCTTGACCGAAGCGTGGCACGCGTCGATCCGGGCCGCCATTGCCGGCGTGCAGGCGGACCTGCCATCGCTGACGAGCGACCCGCGCCTGTTGCTCAGCGAAGACAACGGAGGCGGCCGCATCAACGTCGGCCCCAAACTGAGTCCTGACGGCACCCGGGTGGCGTTCTTCTCTGAGAAGGACCGGCTGTCGGTCGACCTGTTTCTGGCGCGCACCGACACGGGCAGGATCGAACGGAAGCTGATCAGTGCCGCGACCGATCCCCACTTCGACAGTCTGCAGTTCCTGCAGTCCGCTGGTGCCTGGCGGCCTGACGGACGGCAACTGGTGATCACGGTGGTGCGAAGCGGCCGGCCCGTGCTGGCATTCATCGATCCGGAGAACGGCCGCATTACGCGGGAAATCGTGCTTGAGGGACTCGATGATGCGCTGAGTCCCGCCTGGGCGCCTGACGGCCAGTCGCTCGTGCTCAGCGGCAATCGTGGCGGCCTCGTGGATCTGTATCTCGTGACCCTGCCGGCCGGTACCGTCACGGCGCTGACGTCCGATCCCTTCGCGGATCTCGAACCCGTCTTCACCCCTGACGGGCGCACCGTGGTGTTTACGACCGAGCGCTACAGCACGGATCTGGCCATGCTGCGTCCGGCAGAACTGCGGCTCGCCACCGTCACGCTGGCCTCGCGTGAGGTCGCGCCGCTGCACGCGTTTCTGCGTGGAAAACATCTGAGCCCGCAGGTGAGCCGTGATGGTCGCACGGTGACGTTTGTGGCCGACCCTGACGGCATCAGCAACCTCTACCGCATCGGCATCGAGGGAGGGCCGGTCACGCGATTAACCGCGATGGCGACCGGCATCTCGGGCATCGCGGGGACGAGTCCGTCGCTGTCGATGGCGGCCGACACCGATCGGCTCGCCTTCAGCGTGTTCGAGCGGGACGGACACGCGCTCTACATCCTCGATCCCGCCGACGTCATCGAGATGGTGCCCCCGGTGGTCTCGCAGGTCGCTTCTGCATTGACGCCCGAGGCCGCCAGCGGGCGCCCGCGCAGTTTGTCGAGCGTGGTCACGGGAGACATTACGCGTCTGCTCGGCGACTACGCGCGGGGACTGCCACCGGTCGGCCCGCCGGTGGCAGCGGAACCCTACACGCGCCCGTTGTCGCTCGACATCGTGACGCAGCCGACGGTAACGGCCGGCGTTGACTCGTTCGGCGGCTTTGTCAGCGGCGGCGTCGGTGCGATGTTCAGCGACATGCTCGGCGATCGCCTGCTGGGGATGGGGATTCAACTGTCCGACGACGTTGACGACATCGGCGGCCAGGTGTCGTACCTCAACCGGCGCCATCGCTGGAACTGGGCGGCGTCGGTCGAGTCGCTTCCGTACCGGCTGGGATACCTGCAATGGGAGCAGGATGAGGCGGCCGGCACCACGACACTCCGTCAGGTGATCGAGCGGCAGATCTACCGCGGCGGGTCCGCGATGACGATCTTTCCGTTCAGTCGCGCCACCCGGTTCGAGGCCGGCGTGGGGGCGCATGCGGTGGCGTTTAACCGTGAATTGCGAGATCAGATCTATGTGACCGAGACCGAGGCATTCATCGAGCGGCGCGAGTTGAAGGAGAAGACGGCCACCTCTCTCGGACTCTTCGAGCTGACCGGCGCCCTCGTCCACGATTCCTCGGTCTCTGGTCCGACGAGCCCGATTCTCGGACGCCGGTATCGCTTCGAAGCGCGATCGACGCGCGGCTCGCTGCAGTTCATCACGGCCACCGCGGATTGGCGGCACTATCTGATGCCGGTCCAGCCGGTCACGCTGGCCATACGCGCGGTGCACGTCGGCCGCTACGGCGCGGACGCAGAGCATTCCCAGTTGGCGCGCATGTATGCCGGCCATCAACAACTCGTGCATGGGTACGGCTTCGGATCGTACGAACCGGGGGAGTGCACGGCCTTTGATCCCGATCGGTGTTACGCCTTCGATCGCTTGTTAGGCAGCCGCGTGGCCGTGGGGAACATTGAGCTGCGTGCTCCGTTGCTGGGGTTGCTCCGCGGCGAACTCGACTACGGGTACTACGTGCCGCTGGAAATCGCGGCGTTCGTCGACGCCGGCGTGGCCTGGTCGTCGGGATCGAGTCCGTCATTTGTGGGCGGCGATCGGCGCCTGGTGCGGAGCTACGGCGCTGCGGTGCGCGCGAACCTCTTCGGTTTCATCACGCTGGAGTTGTCCGCCGCTCGAGCCCTGGACCGCGCCCGCCGCCCCTGGAAGTGGCAGCTCGGCATGGTCCAGGGCTTCTAAGTCATCGGGGAATCGGGGAATCGGGGAATCGGAAAGCGGTAATCGCTTCTCGATATTCGAGCAATCCGGGAATCGGGAATCTGAATCTGGTAATCGGTAATCTGGTAATCGGTAATCGCCGCGGTCGATTGCCAGATTGTTCGATTACCAGATGCAGATTCCCGACTCCCAGATTAGCGATTATCGAGAATCGATTATCGCTTTCCGATTCCCCGATCCCCGATGTGTTACCGCCCTTTTCTGTCGCCGATCGCCCAGAGGAACGAGGCGGTCCGCATGAACAGCTGACCGTCGGAGATGGCGACGGTGCTCAGGCAATAGGGCGAGCAGTCATCGGCGAGGCGGTTTGACGCGAGGATCTCGAACTTCGGACCGGCGCGATACACCGTCGTGATGCCTTCTTCCTCGGTGGTGACGTAGATCTTTCCGTCAGCGAGAATCGGCGACGCGCTGTAGGTCCCGCTCGGCAGACGCTCCGGGCCATACACCGTGGCGCCGGTTCTGGCGTCGAGCGCGAACGCCACGCCGCCATCACGCACGACATAGAGCAACGTGCCGTCGCTGACCGGCGTTGGCACGTCGGGCCCCTGCGCAAACGACCACGCCACGTGTGTCGCCGCGACATCGCCCTTCCCACCAGGGCGAATCGCGACCATCGGATTGTTGCGCGTCGGAGCGATGATCAGATCCCCCACCATGGTGGGGGAGGCGACGATGCGATAGTTGCCGGCGCGCTGGGGATTCAACACATCGGCGCGCCAGTACTCAGCGCCGGTGGCCGGGTCGTGGCCCGAGATGACGTCGCCGCCGGTGATGACCAGTTCCGCGCGGCCGTTGGCCTCGACCCACAGCGGGGTCGTGTAGGAGTCGGGCGACTCGGCGCGCGCCTCCGTCAGACGGTCCACCTTCCAGATTGTCTTGCCGGTCGACGCGTCGATTTTCAACAGGTACGACGGGTCATCGGTCTTCATGCCGTGCAGGACCTGCACGTACAGCGCGTTGTGCTTCAGCAGCGGCGACGAGGCGTAGCCCCAGTTGAGGCCGAATCGGCCGTAGTCATTCTGGATGTTGCGCGACCAGATTTCCTTGCCGGCAAAGTCGAACGCCTTCAGCGAACCCACACCCGTCATCACCCACACGTGCCTGCCGTCGGTCACCGGCGAGGGCGACGACATGTTCTGCTTGCGCTCCATGTGGTTGGAATTGGCGAGTGGCCGTTTCCACGCCACGGCCTGTGTGGTGCGATCGATCGCCCAGAGTTCCAGTTCTCCCGTATTCGCCGCCGTGGCGACATTGAGGAAGATCATGTTGCCCCAGATGATCGGGGTGGAGCCGCTGTACGCCGGCAGCGGAATCTTCCACGAGACATTGGTCGTCTTCAGATTGGTGCACGTGAAGGGCGTCATGGGCCGGCCCTCGCGGCCGCCCGCGCCCTCGCCACGCTGCCCGCCACGCCCCTGCGGGGCCGGCGTCGAACCGTCAGGCGTGTCGTGCGTCGCGGTTGCGGGAACGGCAGGCGTCGTCGTATCCGCACACGTCGCGCCCCATGTCACCGGCAGATTGGTTTCGGTGCTCACGCTGTTGTGGGACGGGCCGCGCCAGTGAGGCCAGTCCTCGGCAAGCAGCATCGTACCGGCAAGGGTCACCATTGATGTCAGGCTGACAATCGCGCGCATCACTACTCTCCAGAAAAACTGACTTAGTGTCGTGCCCGCAATGCTACCTGAACTCGTGCGTCGTTGAAACACGCACCGCCGCCAAGATCCGTCAGTGAGTCGGGGACAAGCGCATTCGATGTCGCGCCGTTCTCCGTGCTGCGCGCCCAGAGACCTTTTGGCAGCGATACGACGCCGGCTCGTACTTCAGGCGTGATATCCACGAGGCACCACACTTCGCCGAGCTCGTTGAAGATGCGGACGGAGTCGCCTGCTTCAATCGCGCGTGACCGCGCATCGTCAGGATGCATCTTCAGTTTCACCACACCGGGACGGAACTCGGCGAGCGTGGAGGAGATCGTGTGCTCACTCGCGGGCGAAATCAGCGTGAGTGGAAACGCCTCCGTCGCGGGGTCCGGCTGGAAGGTGTAGGCGCCTTCGAGGTGCACCTTCTGATCGGTGGTCTTCGGGAACAGATCCACAAACTGGATGGGCGTGCCGTTGGCGGGCCCCGTCACGACGGACCCGTCGTGGAGCGCGGCGCTCATCGCCTCGGGCATCCGGCCCGTGATCTCCATCAGACCTTCGGCTTCGCCGAGGTACTCGCTGTCGGCGTCGGTGAGTCCCAGCCGCACGGAGAGTTCGCGGAAGACGTCGTGATTGGGCCGCGCATCGCCAACAGGCTCAATGACTGGACGGACGATCTGCATGTGGTACGCGCCGTACCCTTTGGCAATGTCGTAGTGTTCGAGGAAGGTCGTGGCGGGCAGGACGACGTCGGCGTATTTGGCCGTGTCGGTCATGGTCTGTTCAAAGACCACCGTGAACAGGTCCTCGCGTTCCAGGCCACGCTTGACCCGGTTCTGATCGGGCATGGTGGTCAGCGGGTTGCAGTTGTAGACGAAGAGTACCTGGACGGGGGGATCGTTCAGGTCCGTCAGGGCGCGGCCGAGCTGGTTCATGTTGATTGTCCGCGTACCGGCCTGCGGTGTGTTGATCCATGTTTCGGCGGTCAGGCCATACGCCGCGGAGTTGCTCATCGTGTACCCGCCGCCGCGCACGCCGAACTTGCCGGCCACGGCCGGCAGCGCAAGGATGGCCATCGTCGCTGCGCCCCCGTTGCGATTGCGTTCCTGCCCCCAGCCGCAGCGGATGACCGCGGGAGAGGTGGATGCATACCACTGTGTCAGCCGCCGGAGATCGTCGGCCGCGATGCCCGCGACGTTTGCCGCGCGTTCCATCGTCCAGGCTTCCGCGGCGGCGCGAAGTTCGGTCACGCCGGTGGCATGGGCATCCAGGAACGTCGTGTCGGCCGCGCCGGTCGCAAACAGTTCGCGAATCATGGCCAGCGCCACCGGAAGGTCGGTGCCGGGCCGCACGGCGAGGTGGAGATCCGCTGTGCGCGCGAGTGCGGTGCGTCGCGGATCAATCACCACGAGTCTGGCCCCGTTCTTCTGCGCCTGCTTGAGATGGGCGACAAGATGGATCCCCGACGCCGGTGGGTTGGCCCCCCAGATGATGATCAGGCGGGCGTGCACGTAGTCGGCGTAGCCGACGCCGGCCATCTTGCCGTACAGCGCCATCGCGGCGGCGGTGGTCGGCGCCGCGCACACGGTGCGCGCGAGACGCGAGGCGCCAAAGCGGCGGAACAGGCGCGCGTCTTCCATGTCGTTTGTGAGGAGGCCGTTGCTGCCGCCGTAATAAAAGGGCAGCACAGACTCGGCACCGTGATCTGCTTTGGCCGCCTGCATCTTGTCGGCGATGTGATCGAGCGCCTCGGCCCAACTCACCACCGTGAAGTCGCCCCGCCCCTTCGGACCACGGCGCAGCGCGGGGTAGAGCACGCGTTCCGCACTGTAGACCCGCCGGTCGAACCCGCGGACCTTCCCGCAGATGAAGCCCGCGGTGGAGGGGGCGAGGTGGCTGCCGTCAATCTTCTGAATGCGGCCACCTTCCAGCGACACGGCAAGGCTGCAGGCATCCGGGCAGTCCAGCGGACACGCCGTGTGAACAGTGGTGCGACCCCACGAGGCGGGCGGAGCAATATCGTCGGGCAGCGCGTCGGAATTTCTTGGGGCCATCGCAGAGAGTGTACGATGTCGCCATGGCCAGCTTCCAGCAACGTCTGATGGGTGCCGTCCGCCTTGATGCGGCGACGTACGAAGATGTCGAACATGATCCCGGGGCCACCGCGCAGGCGGGACTTGTCGTGGCCGTGGCGAGCCTGACGAGCAGCGTGTCGTGGTATTTCAGCGTCCTCGACCTGGACTGGGTGCTGCGCGGGGCGGTGCACGCCCTGGTCGCCTGGTTCATCGGCGCGTTGGCGCTGTGGTTGATCGGGACCCGAGTGCTGCCGGGCCGGAACACTGAAGCCGACCTCGGGCAGTTGCTGCGGACCGTGGGGTTTGCGCAGGCGCCGGGCCTCTTCGGCGTGCTCGTGGTGGTCCCGATTTTCGGATTGTTTGTGCCGTTTCTGGTGGCGATTTGGGTGATCGCCGCGACGTTTGTCGCCGTGCGGCAGGCCCTGGACTACGACGACACCTTCCGGGCGATCCTTGTCTGCTTCCTGGCCTGGATTGTGAGTGCGGTGGTCTACTTCGTGCTGGGTATCGGATCCAGCCGGGTGTTCTGAGTGCGTCCACGCGTCGTTATCGTTGGCGGGGGATTTGGCGGATGGAAGCCGGCTCCCTAGGGGGCCAAGGAGCTAATTGATGGCGCGCATTCTCGTAATCGAGGACGATCCCGGAACCCGAGACCTTGTGGCCCGGGTCCTGACGCGCGCCGGTCATGAAGTGCAGACCGCGACCGACGGCCGTGAGGGCATCAGGAGGCTCGAGGTCCTCGAGTTCGACGTCGTCATCACCGACATCAACATGCCGGGGATGGATGGGATCGAGTTGATCACGACGGTGAGGAAACGGCGAATCGACGTGCCAGTCATCGCAATCTCCGGCGGTGGGCTCATCGCGAAAGAATTCCTTCTCTCGAACGCGGCCGCGCTCGGCGCGTTCGAGGTCGTGTCGAAGCCCTTCGCGATGGGACAGTTGCTCGGAGCCGTTGATCGGACTGCCGGGCACCTCCGTGCCGCAATCGGTGACCGCGATCGGCCCGTGGATGAAGGCGCTACCCCGTTCCACGGTGAGGATGCCTTGGATGTGACTGTCGCAGTCTCGTCCATCACGGTACGAGACCGTCAGCCGGAGTAAGCCGCCGACGATGTTACCCTCGACCCGCCCCTTGAGCTCGATCGGCTCCGACACGCGAAGGGCTCCCCGGACGCAACTCGATAGCATCGCGCGACGGCTCACTGGCCGTCCGCGCAAGACGCTTGGCTACCAGACCCCTGCTGATAGACTCGCCGCCATCGTGGCATCGACCGGTTGGACCTGGGCTCATTATGCTTGGCAAGGACCCACGTAATACCGACTATCGGCGATCCTCCTCGCTATGCCAGCGAACTGACAGGTAGTAGCGGCTACGGGGCGCAGGTCGCCGACTGGCGCCCCCTCGATAATGGTCGGCGTGTCATCGATGATGAGAGTGGGGCTTTTCCTTGACGCTTGACTGTTCTGAACCATGTTGGTCCTCTGCGAACTAAGACGCTCCAGGGTGGTGCTCAAGAAACCCTTCCCGTTGCGGTGCGAAAGTGGCGCGGCTGGGTGGGTTGTCGCGAGGATTTCACCATCGTCCTCCATCGAAGGAAGAGGCAGGTATGGATGTTGCGCGCTTGACCACTGATCAGATGATTGGCGGCGTGGAGCGCCAGCTCGGAGTCGTGGATGGGCGGGTGATTGCCGCGTTCGTGATTGGCAAGTGGGATGAGATCGACCGTGCGCCGTGGACGGTGGAAGACGACGCGCACTTCACGCCATGACACGGGTGCGCGTCCGGGGCTGGTGGCTTGTGCCACTCGCAGTCGCGGCCATCGCCGTGACGCCGTGGCCGGGTTGGGCTGTGGAAGCGTGGTACTCGCGCGCGATCTTTCCGATGATTCAGCGCGGCCTGACGACGGTCAGCAATCTGACGCCGGTGGCGATTATCGACGTGGGACTGGTGCTGGCCGCGGTGTTTCTTGTCTCGGTCGCCATACGGGTCGTGACGGCAGGGCGGGCGCGCGGCTGGCGCGGGGCCCTGTGGGAAGGCGCCCGTCGCATCGTGCGCGTCGCGGCGCTGCTGGCGCTGCTGTTTCTGATGGCATGGGGACTCAACTATCGACGGCTGCCGCTCGAACTGACGCTCGGCGGAGATCCCGGGGCGCCTCCGGCCCCCGCGGCGATGGTCGCGTTGGCGCGGCAGGCCGCGCGCGCGGCCGGGGCGACGCGTCCGCAGGCGCTCGGGCATCCCAGCGGCTATCCGGAGATCGCCGCGCGGCTGGAACCGTCGTTTCAGCGCGCGTTACAGCGGCTCGGGCAGGCACCGCTGTCGGTGGCCGGTCGCCCAAAACATTCACCGCTGCTGACCCCATTTTTTACGGCCGCCGGCGTGACCGGCATGGTCAATCCGATCGCGCTTGAGTCGATCGTGCATCCGGACCTGCTGCCCTTCGAGCGCCCGATGGTGCTCGCCCATGAGTGGGCCCATCTCGCCGGATTCGCCGATGAAGCCGACGCCAGCGCGGTCGCATGGCTCGCGTGTGTGCTGGGTGATCCCGGACTCGCCTACAGCGCGCACTTCGCAGTCGTGCTTGAGACGGCCACGGTGTTGCCGCGCGGCGAGTGGTCGGCAATTCGCGCGACGCTGGACCCCGGTGTCGTGGCGGACATCCAGGCACTCGCCACCCGCCTTGCCCGTCAACAACCCGTAGTGCGCGACACTGCGTTCAGGGTCTACGATGGCTATCTCCGGTCCAATCGCGTGGAGGATGGCGTGCGCAGCTACAGCCGCATGCTGCGCGTGCTGGTCACGCCGGGCATGCGCCGGGCGCTGAACCAGTAACCCTACGTGCGATCGATCCGGTCGAGGTCGTCCGGGGTAATCGGCGTAGAGGAGAGCCCCGTGCGGAGGTCTTCAGGCTTGTCGTCGGGCCCTTCGGTCAGCGGCACGTAAATCTGGTACCAGCCGCGATGATTGCAGGCGTGACAGCGGTACGGCTGCTTCTCGCTGAACGTGCGTCTGGCCTGCTCAAGCAGGGACCTGAGCCGGGACGGGTATATCCGAGACGATCCGCAGGCAGGGCACTTCCGCATCGACGCTCGGACTGTACACCACTACGGACCTGATGTGTCATGCCAAGTGCGTTGAAGTCGCAAATGACGGATCCGTAGCGGCCGGTACTGGGTCGCCCATGTATCGCGCGTCGTGATACGCGCGGGTCAGCAGGAACTGGACGTCCGAGATGTGCCGCTCCCGAAACGCTGCTTCGCAGTAAGCCAGGTACAGGTCCCACATGCGAATGAAACGGTCATCCATCCCCAGCCGACGCACATCATGCAACCGATCATGGAACCGTTCGCGCCAGGCCGCGAGTGTGCAAGCGTAGTGCACGCCGAGGTCTTCCAGGTGGAAGGGGCGGAGCGTCGTGACGCGACCGAGCGACTGGTGAATCTCCGACAGCGATCCCAGTTCGGAGCCGGGGAAGATGTAGGTTTGAATCCAGTCGGTGGTCCCCCGGTAGGACCGGTGGAAATCCTGGTCGTTCATGGTGATCAGCTGCAGCAGCGCGGCGCCGTCAGGGGCGGTCAATCGGTCCACGGTGCGAAAGAACGTGTCGTAATGTTCGAGCCCCACGGCCTCGAACATTTCGATGCTGACCAGCTTGTCGAACTGGCCGGTCAGGTCGCGATAGTCCTCGCAGAGCAGGGTGATGCGGCGGCCGGCGTCTCCGAGGGCCTCAAATCGCTGTCGGGCGCCGTCGAACTGCTCGCGGCTGATCGTGGTGGTGGTGATCCGGCAGCCGTAGTGTGTGGCTGCGTACGCCGCGAATCCGCCCCATCCCGTGCCGATCTCCAGGAGGTGATCGTCCGGAGTCAGCTGCAGTTTGCGGCAGATACGATCGAACTTGTTGATCTGCGCCTGCTCGAGCGAGTCGCCCGTCGTGTCGTACCAGGCTGCCGAGTACGCCAGCGCCTCGTCGAGGAACAGGCTGAAGAAGTCGTTGCCCAGGTCGTAGTGCGCCGCGATGTTCCGACGGCTCCCGGCGCGGGTGTTGCGGCGCCGCCAGTGCGCGACCGACGCCAACTGCCGGCTGACCCACGACCACGGGCCGTTGAGCGCGCGGAACACCGCCATGTTCCTGACAGCGAGCCGCAGCAGGGCCACCAGGTCCGGCGACGAAAAATCGCCGTCCACAAACGACTCGCCAAGCGCGAGGTCGCCGCCGAACAGGGCACGTTCGAAGACCCGCTCGTTGTGCACCACCAGCATCGCGGCCGGCCCCGTCCCCGGCCGTCCGAACTGCCACGTGCGATCCGGACACACGACGTCGAGGCTGCCGTGGGCGAGGTGTTCGGCCGCGGCAAAAAATGCGCGGCGGGCGTGTGTCTGCTTCCAGGTCATGCGCGGGCCTCCTGTTCGCGTTTGTGGCGTCGTTGCTGCGGCGTCAACGGATGTGGCACGTACTTCAGGCCCTTCCACCACAGCCGCAGCGCTTCGAAGTGAATCGCGCTAATCACCTTGGCGGTCATCCACGGATGACGCCGCAGCGCGCGATGGAGATGGGCGGCGTCCCACGGCTGCCGTTCCAGCGTCAGGGTCGCATCAAAAAACGGCACGTCGGTGCCCTCCGTCCGATCGATGGTTGTCATGTGCGCAACGAGGGACGTGCCCGCGGCGCCCGGGGATGTGACGGTGAAGTCGTAGTCGAGATGCGCCTCATTAAACGGCGACACGTGCATCGTCTTGGCCGTGCGGTGTCGCACGACGCCGTTCGGGGTGGCGCTGCCGGGCAGCCAGTAGAGCGTCTGCTCGCCGAACGTGCTGTTCACCTCGGCGACGATGGTCGCGAGGGTGTGCGTCGCGTCGAAGCAGAAGTAGAACGAGATCGGGTTGAACGCATATCCCAGGTAGCGAAGATGGCTGAGCACGTAGATCGGTCCGTCGGGCAGCGTGCGGCTGTCGGCACGGGCACGCGCGGCGAGGCGCTCGCGCAAGGGGAGTGCGGCAGGCCCGACGTGGTCGCGGTCGTCGATTGACGCCCAGTTGAAGTGGTTTCGCGAGACCAGGCGTGAGACCTCGGCCGCCTCGTCGAGGCGGTCGATGTCGAGGAGTGGCATAAACAGCGTGTAGATGAATTCGTGCGGCGTGGGACGGAAGCGTCGATGCCGCAGTCGGCCCACATAGAGCGCGTGCCCGGTTACCACGTCACCCCCAGCGCCTCAGCGACGCGCACCGCCGACCGCAGGCCGTCCTCGTGGAAGCCGTAGAACCAGTACGCGCCGCAGAAGTGCGCGCGATGCCGGCCGCTGATGTCCGCCCACTGCGCCTGGGCCGCCACGGCTTCACGCGTGAACAGGGGATGCGTGTAGCGCATGCGCGCCAGCACCCGATCGGGGGCGATGGGCCTGGGCGGATTCAGCGTGACGCAGTACTGGGTGGGCGTCTTCAACTGCTGGAGCCGATTCAGGTCGTAGGTGAGGCACGCCTCGTCGCGTTCGCCGATCAGCACGTTCCATGATGCGCGGGCGGCCCGACGCCTCGGCAGGAACGACGCGTCGGTGTGGAGCCACGTGTCGTTGACGCTGGTCGTGAACGACGACAGGACCCGCCGCTCGGCGTCCGTCGCGTCCGCCAACAGCGGCAGGACCTGATCGCCATGACACGCAAACACCACGTCGTCGGCCTCAAGGGAGGGCTGACCGGTGATCTCCACGCGGACGGCGCCGGCCGTGCGCGTCACCCTGGCCGGTGCCGTGTTGGTGCGCACGGTGAGGCGAGGCGTCTGCAGCAGTCGGGGAATGTAGGTGGCGCTGCCGCCGCGCACGACGCGCCACACCGGGTTGTCCGTCGCGGACAACATCCCGTGGTTGTGGAAGAACCGGATCAGGGTTGTCGCGGGGAACGCGCGCAGGGTCGGCCAGGCGGCGGACCAGACGGCGGACGCCATCGGAAACAGGAACCGTTCGAGAAATTCTCCGGTGAACCTGTGACTGTCGAGAAAATCCCCGAGGGGCATCTGTGCGGCCCCCGGGTGGGTCAGCAGGCGCGGGGCCTCACGATTGAAGCGCAGAATTTCGGACAGCAAGCGGTAGTGTCCAGGGCGCACGAGGTTTGAACGCTGAGCGAAGAGTCCGTTGAGATTGCGGCTACTGTACTCGAAATCAGGCCGGCGACCGGTGACCGCAAACGACATGTCCGAGTCGATGCATTCCACACCCAATTCGTGAAACAGGCGCACAAGAAGCGGGTAGGTGCGGTTGTTGTGCACCAGGAAACCCGTGTCCAGACGCACGATGCCGCCCGGGACCTGCGCGTCGGGGACGTCGTGGGTGTGCGTGTGGCCGCCGAGACGCGAAGCCTGCTCCAGGAGCACCACCTCGTGTTGCTTCGACAGCAGCCAGGCGGCCGAGAGGCCCGCAATGCCGCCGCCGACCACCACGACGCGGCGCGTCACGGTGTGGACCCGTCGCGCCGCGTGGAGGGGAAGTCACGCAGTTGGCGCGTGATGCCCACCCAGGAGAGCGCGCGCAGGACGTAGTACGTCACGTCAATTTCCCACCAGCGGATGCCCTGTCGCACGCTCGACATGAAGTGATGGTGATTATTGTGCCAGCCTTCGCCCAGGGTGATCAGCGCCAGCCAGAAATTGTTGCGGCTTTCATCCGGCGTGGGAAAGCGGCGCGTGCCCCAGACGTGGGCCAGTGAGTTGATCAGAAACGTGCCGTGATACAGCAGGACGGTCGAGACCAGGAAGCCCCACACAAACACCGCGGTGCCGCCGACCGCCAGGAGGAGCGCCCCGTAGCCGAGGAACGGGACCCAGTGATGGCGGTCCAGCCATCGCAATTCGGGGAATACGGTGAAATCCGGGACGCGCCTGGCGTCGTAGGTGTCATAGTCGGGCGACAGGATCCACCCGACGTGTGACCACCAGAAGCCTTCCTGCACGGGGGAATGCACGTCGGCCTGACGGTCTGAATGCTGATGATGGTCGCGATGGTGCGCCGCCCACCACAGGACGCCTTTTTGTCCCGACGTCTGTGCCAGGACGGCCAGAGCGAATTGCCAGGGCCGGGCCAGCGAGTAGGATCGATGGCTGAAATATCGATGGTAGCCGGCGGTGACGCCAAACATCCGCAGGACATACGACCCGGCGCACCACGCCACGAGCGACGGACTGAACGGCACCACAAACACGAGGAGCGTCGAGAGATGGAGCAACACGAAGGGCAGGGCACGGAGTCGATCCGGGAACGTTTGCTGGAGAGCGACCGGCTGCCCGACTGGCTCATCCGCTGGGGCATCCGGCGCATCATTGCCGGCCGGCTCCGCGAAGAGCGGTCGGCCTCCGCCGAGGCTGCCGAGGCGCGCATGCGTGCCTTCGTTGACGCCCGCAGTCAGGGCCCCCTCGCGGTCGCGACCCGCGCCGCGAACACCCAGCACTACGAGGTGCCGACGGCCTTCTTCCAGCGCGTGCTCGGCGCCCACCTCAAGTACTCGTCCGCCTTCTGGGATCCCGGCGTCACCGCGCTCGATGACGCCGAACGCCGCATGCTCGCGCTGACGGCCGAACGCGCCGGTCTCGCCGACGGGCAGCGCATTCTTGAACTGGGCTGCGGCTGGGGTTCGCTGTCCCTGTGGATGGCCCGCCACTATCCCGGCAGTGAGATCGTCGTGGTCTCGAACTCCCGGACGCAGAAAGCGTTCATCGACGCCACCGCGCAGCGCGACGGCCTCACGAACCTGACCGTGATCACCGCCGACATGAACACGTTCGAGGCGCCGGGCACCTTCGATCGGGTGGTGTCGGTCGAGATGTTCGAACACATGCGGAATTGGCGCGAGCTGTTCGCGCGCATCGCGCGCTGGCTGCGTCCCGAGGGCCTGCTCTTTTTTCACATCTTCACGCATCACCAGTACGCCTATGCCTACGAAGTGCGGGACCGTTCGGATTGGATGGCCGCCCACTTCTTCACCGGCGGCATCATGCCGTCCGACGATTTTCCCACATGGTTCCAGGCCGATCTGGTGGTCGACGGGCATTGGCGCGAATCAGGTACGCACTACCAGAAGACCGCGGAGGCCTGGCTGGCCAACATGGATCGCCACCGCGACGAGTTGCGGCCGCTGTTCGAACAGACCTACGGCGCGTCCGAGGCGACCCGCTGGTGGGTGCGCTGGCGTGTGTTCTTCATGGCGTGTGCGGAACTGTGGGGATGGCGGGGCGGTGACGAGTGGCTCGTCACGCACTACCGGATGCGACCGCGGTCACTCAGCCGGTAATCGGCAGGTCGAGTGCGGCGGCCAGACGGCGCAGCCAGTCGGTGATGCGCCGCTGGGCATCCGGGCCTGTCAGGATCAACTGCTTCTGGACGGGGCGGAGCGACCGCAACGTGGCATCGCTGTGCTCGAAGTAGCCAAGGCGCCTCAACAGGTCCGGCGGGGACGCGGGCACCGGCGCGACGGTCAACATGTCGATTGCCCTGGTGATCGCCGCATCAAAGTCCCCACCGGGATGTCCAAGCTCCGCATAGGCCGCGTCAAACAACGGCTTCACGTTGACATAGAGTTGCGCCGCCTCGGGCGGATTCAGGGACGTCAAGGCGGTGGTCGCCGCGTCCCACCGGGCATACGTGCGCGCATCCATCGGGCCCGATGCACCGCCGACAATCGCAAGGCGCGTGGGGGGACGCAGGGGCATCAGCGGCACAGACGGCGTGCGGCCGTCACCGACCTGCTCGACGGCGAGGACCGCGCGCCGCACCAGCCCATCGGTCGCCAACAGGCGCGCCAGGGCGGGGTGGCGGGACAACACGCCGACGAGGTCGCGGAAGAGCGCGTCCGACGCGTCAAGCGCGGGCAGTTCGATGGGCTGGCGGAGGGGCCGGTTCGACGACTGCGCGCCGTCACTGGCCGCGGTCGGTGCGGGCACGGGGTCTTCCGGCTGGGCCCGGGTCATCCACCAGAACGCCAGCGCGGCACCGGCGACAAGCGCGACTGCACCCACGGCCACCCACCGGAGCGGTGAGGCGGCGGGGGGGCGCTCCGGCACAGGCGGCGGGCGTTGGCCCGTACCCGGCCGCAGCGGCAGGTCGTCATACGACATGCCGCTATTCTACGTCGTCTGGATCGATGCGCTCGATCTGGCGACCTTCGATAGGGTCCGACGGCGTGTCGGTGCCGGAACTGAAGCGCACAAGAATCGGCGCGGCCACCCAGCGGGTCCATCCGCAGGCCGCACACCGCACCGGATACCGGCGTGTGACGCGTGTGCGCCAGCGATCCAGGGTTGAGTGCCGATGCGCCCGCTGCAGATAGGGACCGTGGCACTCCGGGCACACCGTCAACGTCGCGACGGCCGCATGCTGCGTGGTGGTGACGCCCGGAGGTGGGGACGCGTGGGCGACACCCGCCGCCTCCGGCGCCGCGACCGGCGTGACGAGCAGGTCCCCGTGCCAGTGCCGGGCGATCACGCCGAGCATCCGGGCCCCGCCATCCAGGTTGCCACTGTGGACGGTCGGCGGCAGCGTCGGCCAGTGGCCCGACTGCGCCATCCAGACCACGAGGTCGTACCCTGTCGGCGTATGCGGGCAGTGGCGGTGCTCGGTGTGTTTCAGGTGTTCCCGCCGGCTGATGCAGTCCAAACACCATCCAAGGTCGTAGTCGAGCGAAATTTCGTGCACCACCTGGGCGGTCAGCAACCGCTTGGCACTGGCGACGGTCGTGACGCGCAGCCATCCCGGGGGCGCCGGTCGGCTGTCGTCGAGCCACAATTTGACCGTGCGCTGGATCGCGTCCTGGTGGGAGAGCACGAGGTCCACGAGCGCTTCTTCATCCCGTTGCTGCAGGACCTCGATGTCGAGTTCGCGCCCGAGACGCAGCGGCGGGAGATCCGGGAACGCCGTATCGGCACTCCACACGTCGCGGATCCGCCCGCGCCAGCCGCACGTCTGACACTGGAACCACCGCGTCCGGGTCCACCACGCCTGCACGTGCCCAAACCCAGTGTGCGCCCGCGACGGCCGCAGGTGCGAAAATCCGCACTGGGGACAAACGCGAACACTCACAAGTCAATCCTCAATCCTCAATCCTCAATCCTCAATCACCTGACTTCTCCCCTCGCCCAGTCCCAGCCCTCGAGGCCTTTGTCGTTGACGGCCTTGACGGCGATCCGTGTGCCGGCCGGCAGCGAGGGAAGGGTGGCCGTGGGCGTTCGCACCGTGATGCGCGTGCGCAGAGGGTCGGCTGCTGGACCGTAGGCGACGATGTAGGAGGTGATGCCGGTTTCAGGACTGGCGTCCCACGTGAGGGTCACGCCGTTGCCGGTGCGCGCGGCCACGAGGTTGTTCAGTCGGGATGGACTCGACGCCAGATACATGATGGTTGCGGCCGTCACCTTCGCCGTTTCGGTCACCTGGCGCTGATTGATCGTGTCCAGGTAGTCGGTTGGCTGGTGATAGTGCGGATTGGCCAGAATCGGGTACGACCCGATCCCGCCGACGATGTCGCCCCACGCTTCGTAGAAGGCGGCGGCGTCTGTGCCGCGGTAGTACTTCGTGTCATAGAGCACGATGTCGGTGAAGAGGAACGCGGCCGCATGCTGGATGTCACGGATGCCGGCGTTCGAGTACCGGATCGTGTTGTTCAGCTGGGGACCTTCACCGGCCCAGCCGATCATGTCATTGTTCAGCGCGCCCACAATGCGCACCTTGTTTGCCGCCGCCTGCCGCACAAATTCGCGGCTGCCGAGCAAGCCGGCTTCCTCGCCGGTCAGCGACGCAAAGATGATCGTCGCCGGCATCGGCGTCTTCGCGAGCAGGCGCGCGGTCTCGAGCAGCGCAGTCGTGCCCGACGTGTCATCGTCGGCACCCGGACCCGTGGCGACTGAATCGAAGTGGCTGGAGATGACGTACACCAGCTCGGGGTTCACGGTCCCTCGCAGCGTGGCCAGCACGTTGGCCGTGCGGCCGCCAAGGGCGTTGGCCTGCGTGAACCACTGCTGCTCAGGCTGATAGCCGAACGACGCATACGCGTTGGCCAGATACTCGATCGCCCTGGCGTTGCCGGGCTGGGAGATGTGTTTGGAGTCAAACGCGAAAAGATCCTTCGCATGTTCAAAGACGCGGGTCACCGACGCGTCCGCGAGGACCTCACGCACCTGCGCGGCCATCGGCTGGAACATCGCGGTGGTGCGCGTCCGCAATTCCGTCTCGTGCGCGAGTTGCGCGGTCAGGCGCGTCGTCAGCTCCGCCGGTGTGATCGTGCGCGTCAGATCGGTGACGTAGATGCCGCGCTCCGGAGACACCGTGTCGCCGTCATAATCGGCGACCGTGAGCACGTAGCGCCCGTCGGCGGAGCCCTGCCAGCTGTACTCGGGCACGACGGTGCGAATGGTGTTGTTGTGGAGCAGACGCCGCCGCGTGCCGGTCACGAGGTCGTAAATCTGGCTGCGGCGGTGCCGCGCTTCGCCCATCATGCCGATGAGAGTGGTGCTGGTCAGGAATCGCGGCAGGAGGTCGTGCTGGATGTCGCGCGTCACCCGTGTGTGGATGGTGCCGCGTGAGACATAGATGTCCCAGTCCGAGAACTGCATCCATTGATAGGCGACGGCCGTGCCGTCCGGGGAGAGCGCCGGCGCCTCCAATCGCTCCCGCCCGGTGCGCACGACCGTGACCGTGTCCGACAGCGTCGGGGATGTGTACAAGGTGTAGGCGTCCGCGCTGCGGGTCACCCACGCGAGGGTCTGTCCGTTGGCCGACATGGTGGCCCCGGTGCCCGGCATGGTGCGTGTGGCCCCGGTGGACAGATTCAGCACGGAGAACGTCGCGGTCGTCCCCCCGCCCGCACCTCCTGCACGCCCCCCGGCACCCGCGCGGCCGCCTGCCGGAGCGGCGCCCGGGGCGCGGAAGGTCGGCGCCCCGCCGGTGATGTAGAGCAGGGCGGCGCCGGAGGGGTCGACGGCCGACAGCGTCTTGAAGCCTGCCTCGGTCGTCAGGCGTTCCGCGACCTCGCCTTGCCGCGTGCGATAGATGTCTGATCGGGTGAGGTCACCCGGGTCGGCGCCGACAAACAGGAGCTGGCGGCCATCGGCTGCAAAGTGCGGCGCGGTCTTGAGCAGGGCCCCTGTGTTGTGGAGGGTCTCGGCGCCCGAGCGCAGGTCGCGCGACACCAGGGCGCCATCCGGCTGCCGGATCCAGGCGGCGTGGGTGCCGGCGGCGTTGATCACCACGCCTTCGCCGCGCACCTCGGCGACGAGTGGCCCACCGGCAGTGGCGCGGACGATGCGCGTCGTCGGGTCCGCGGCGGGGCCGACTTCGTACGAGACGAACTGGCCCGACGGTGACAGCCTGGGCAGCCGTCCATCGTCAGCGATGGCGGTGGACGGGTACCACTCGCCGGTCAACAGTGCGATGCGCTCAAGGTAGTCCGCCGACGCCGGCGACCGGAGAACGGCGAGCAGGCGCGGTAGCGCGTCGTGATACCGGCCCGCTTCCCAGAGGTCAACTGCCGCTCGGTAATCGGCGGCCGGACCGGCCTGTGCGGAGAGGCGGGAGGCGCTGGACGTGCCCACAAGCAGGAGGACGGCAGCGGTGAGAAGCGGAAGACGGGAGCGTCGTGCCATGGCCGACATGATAGCCGCTCCTGGATAGGACATACTGGGGAAGACGAGGTAGAGATGATGACTCCCAAAGTGCTCAGTGCAATCAACCAGCAGGTCGCGGCCGAGTTCTCCGCGTCCTTTTCGTATCTGGCGATGGCGGCCTGGTGTGAACACCGCCAGTTCACGGGCGCCGGCCACTGGTTTCGGCTGCAGAGTCAGGAAGAGTACGCGCACGCGATGAAGCTGCTCAACTTCCTGATTGCCCGCCATTATCCAGTGACACTCGGCGGAATTGCCGAACCGGGTGCCACCTTCGGGTCGCTCCTCGAGGTCTTCGAGGCGGCGCAGGCCCAGGAGAAGGTGGTCAGCCAGCAGATCGACGCCCTTTACGAGATGGCCTTCACCGAAAAGGTCTTTGCGGCCATGGCCGAACTGCAGTGGTTCATCACCGAGCAGGTCGAAGAGGAAAAAACCGTCCGCGACATCGTCGCGAAGCTGCGCATGGTGAAGGACGATCCGTCGTCGATCCTTGATCTTGATCGGGAACTGGGCGCCCGGGCGGCGGAACCGGCGGCCGGGGCGTAATCCGGGGGCGCCGTCAGCCCCGGCGCAGGGCGGTGCGGGCGGCGTCGAATGACGGGTAGGTTTTGAAGATCCCTTCGAGGCCGGCGAGTTTCAGCAGTGCCGTGATGCGCTGGGTGGGGCAGATCAGAACCAGACGGCCGTTCTGACGCGCGACCGTGATGTGTGCGGCGATCAATTCGCCGAGCCGTGTGCTGTCGATGTACGGCACCTGGGACAGATCGAGCGCAACCGCTGTTGCACCCGCGGTGATCGCCTGCGCCGCCGCAGCCTTCAACTCGCCGGGCGTGTCGTTCACCGTGAGCCGGCCCACCAGGGCCAGCACCGCAACGCCATCCTCAATCCGCCGGGTAATTTCCATAAAACGCCGCCTTCGATTCTAAGCGATCTCGGCCCGTCGATTCCCGATTCGCGGCGGCAGATGTAAGATGTTCCGCATGTCTTCCATCGCTTCGCTCAGTGCCGTACGCCGCGTGCCCGCGGCTGTCAATGAACCCGTCAAGTCCTACGCGCCCGGGTCCCCCGAGCGGGCAGCCCTCAAGGCGCGCCTGGCCTCCATGGCCACCGAGCGGGTCGACATTCCGATCATCATCGGCGGCAAGGAAATCCGCACCGGCAAGACCGGGCAATGCGTGATGCCGTTTGACCACGGCCACGTGCTCGCCGACTACCACATGGCCTCTCCGGAACATGTGCAGCAGGCGATTGACGCTGCGCTTGCCGCCCGCCGCGAGTGGGCGAGCTGGCCCTGGGAGGATCGGGCCGCCGTTATTCTGAAGGCCGCGGAGTTGCTGGCCACCACCCATAACGCGACGCTGAATGCGGCGACGATGCTGGGGCAGGCGAAGACGGTGTATCAGGCCGAAATCGATGCGGCATGCGAGCTGATCGATTTCTGGCGCTTCAACGCCCAGTACGCGCAGGACATCTACGGCGAGCAGCCGGCGAACGGCCCGGGCGTGTGGAATCAGCTGGAATACCGCGCCCTCGAAGGCTTCATCTACGCGGTGTCGCCGTTCAACTTCACGGCGATTGGCGGCAACCTGTCGAGTGCGCCCGCGCTGATGGGGAACACCGCAGTGTGGAAGCCGGCATCCACGGCGGTGTTGAGCGGATACTACGTCATGAAGATTTTCGAGGCGGCGGGGCTGCCTCCAGGCGTCATCAATTTCGTGCCCGGCAGTGCCGGCGCGATCAGTGACGTCGTGTTGAACTCGCCCGATCTCGCGGGCATTCACTTCACCGGAAGCACCGAAGTGTTCCAGAGCATGTGGAAGACCGTGGGGGAGAACATCAGCCGCTACAAGACCTATCCGCGCCTGGTGGGTGAGACCGGCGGCAAGGACTTCATCATTGCGCACCCCTCGGCGGATCCGCAGGCGGTGGCGGTGGCGATTGTGCGCGGCGGGTTCGAGTATCAGGGCCAGAAGTGCTCGGCCGCCAGTCGTGTCTACGTGCCGCAGTCGTTGTGGAGCGAAGTGCGCGACCGGACGATTGCGATGATGCGCGAGATCAAGATGGGCGATCCGCGCGATTTCCGGAACTTCATGAGCGCGGTCATCGACAAGAAGGCGTTTGATCGAATCAGCGCGTACATCGCCGATGCCAAAAAGGGCGCCAAGGTGCTGCAGGGCGGCGGCTGCGATGCGTCGAAGGGCTACTTCATTGAGCCGACGCTGGTCGAGACGAACGACCCGTCGTACCGCCTGCTGTGCGAGGAGATCTTCGGACCCGTGGTCACGACATATGTCTACCCGGATGGCAAGTGGCACGAGACACTCGACATCCTCGACCGCACCTCGCCATACGCCTTGACGGGCGCCGTGTTCGCGCAGGAGCGGTCGGCCGTGCGCGAGGCGACGAGCGCGTTGCGGAATGCGGCGGGCAATTTCTACATCAACGACAAGCCCACGGGCGCGGTCGTCGGTCAGCAGCCGTTTGGTGGCGCCCGCGCGTCGGGCACCAACGACAAGGCGGGTTCCAAGTCGAACCTGACGCGGTGGGTGAGCACGCGCACGATCAAGGAAACGTTCGTGCCGGCTGCCGACTACAAGTACCCGTTCATGGCCGGCGAATAACCGGCGAGGTCTCCGCTCGACTCCAGCGCGTGATGAGCGCGCTGGAGTCGGCGAGATGCCGCAACACCAGGTCGACCATCCCCGGGTCGTTCGTCAGTCGTACCAGACATCCCGCCGCTTCGACCGATCGATACCAGGTGCGCAGTCCGCGCCCGGTATAGGCCGACCAGTTTGCAAAGACGTGCGCAGCGAGGAATCGTCCGACCTCGCCGTCCGGCAGTGCTGCGGCACGTGTGGCGAGCGCTCGGCCGGCGTCCGGCCGCCACTCCTCCGGCACGGCGGCCAGGGCGTCGGCCACGTGCGTCGCCAGAGCATCGGCGGCAGGGTCCCACTCAGCCACAGCGGCGATCGACGCCACATCAAACGCGCGCTGCACGAGGTCGCGAAGCGGAACCGTGCCGGGGCGCCATGTCCGCAGGTGTTCGACGGCGAGCGCGAGACGCGGAAGTCCTCGCCGCGGGTCGTCATCAACCAACCGCACCGCGAGCGCCTCAGTCAGCCACCACGCGTCCCACTCAAGCAGGCACCGGGGATGGAGGAGCGGCGGAAGACTGGCCGTGGCGTCAAGGCCGGCGTATTCCTCGTGGGCCGGAAACGCCGTTGTGCGGTCAACAATCCCGACCGGACCCCCGGCGGTGCTGAGCAAGGCGCGGGCGGTCGGGCAGTAGTGCGAGAGCGTCACGGAGACGCCACGGGGATCGGTGACCGACTGCCGCGGAAACTGCCGGCACGACAGGGGCAGGGCCTCGTGCCCGGCCGCGCGCTGGATCCGGCATCCGCCGGCGGCGTGGGTATCGTGAAAGACGCACCGTCCGTGATCGCGGCCCAGCAGTGCCGGCCCGTCGGGCTCCCGGATGACCGCGGCGATAGCTGGTCCCGTGGGCGCGACGACACCGCGCGCGATCAGATCCTCCAGCCGCGTGAGGTGGGACGGTTCGACGGGAATGGGCCAGTTGGAGGTGCAGCACCGCCCCGCGTGCTGACAGCGGTAGCCTGCGTGAATCGACAGCACGTGCACGGTCGCAGGGCGACGAGGCGCGGGCTCAGCGGTCACCGGTGACCGGTTGCAGCAGTGATTGGAGCAGGTGCAGCCGCCACGCACCGTCGTCCGGGTTGTGATACCCGAGGGCGCGTTCGGCCGGCGTGAGATCCCGTCGATGTCGCGCGGGTTCGAAGCTGGTGCCTTCGTGCCATTCGTTGAAGGTGTTCACGTACGTGAGGAAGAACCCTGAGCGCGCGTTGAACCGTTCCCGGTCGGCCTGCAGACGCAGTGTTTCGTGCCACGACTCGAGGATGCGTGCGCGAGAGGCCTGCTCGGCTGCCCGACGCGACGGATCGGACGACCAGTTGACGACGCCCATCGGTGGTTCAAACGGCAGCGGCACATCACACTCGCCGCGGGGGATAACGGGCAGATAGCCGTCAAACCCGCAGTTGATCGCAAACGAATACAGCAGCTCGTTGCCGCCGAACGTGTCGGCGGCGGCCGCCCAGGTGGCCGGCCGCACGTAACTGTCGTAGATGGCGATGCCATCGAATCCGGAGGCCTGTGTTCGTCCCAGGTCGAGCGAATCTGCGAGGAGGACAATTCGGTCGAAATCCGGCCGTACCGCGTTGCGAATGGCATCGGTCTGTGCGCGCCACGCCTCATCGGGCGCATAGTCGGGCACCGGCTGACGCACACCGTTGCAGTCGATGATGGTCGGCGGCAGGATGGTGCGGAATGACTTGAAGACCGGTGCGGCCGTGCCGTCGGCACGGTCGAGCAGCAGGAAGTTGTCCCAGCGGCGTTTGTCGCCGTATTCGCGGAGGAGGTACAGGACGTCGGAGGCATAGGTGTGCACCCGGTCGTCGCGGTACGGTTCGAGGTGGAACGTCACGTGGATGTCGTGCGCCCGCATGATGTCCATGATCAGATGGGTCGCCTGGTCGTCCCGAGAGTCCTGGCCCCACCAACTGATTGCGATCGCGCCGACGCCGGCGTCCGCCATCCAGCGCGCGTGTTGTTCGATGACGGCGACGCTCGTGGAGTCATACGCGCCAAGGGCGGGCACGGTCGACGCGGCGATACTGGCCGGCGGGGCGTGGCCCGCTTCATTCCAGTGCACCCAGGGGGCGGTGCGGTACCACGCGTAGTACTCGAAGACAAAGTGCCGCCGGAGGTTCGGAAATTGCGCACGCAGCAGGGCGGCAGGCGAGCGCAGGCCCGGGACCGGACGCCCTGGACGCACGTCGGGAGTCTGTCCGTCCAGGTCCAGGAGATTACGCGGCCCCCCGGGCCGCTCGAGCAGGGACTGCTGGACTGCGTCCAGCGGCGAGCCGGCTACGATTCGGCCCGACTTCAGGGCTGCGCCAATTGATGAGTCGCCATGAAACTGACGGGCCCCCACCGGAAACCCCGCCGCCCGCCGCGCGGCCGTCGTCAGCGGTTGCGCCCCGACGCGGCCGATGTCAAAGCGCGCCCCAACGTGCGCCATGGCTGCGGCCGACGCCGACCACAAGCCGGCCTTCAGGAGATGGCGTCGTGTCAGTCGGGCCACGCAGGGATTCTATGGCAAGGGGGCCAGCGTTTGAGCATTGGTGCCGGAGGAGGGAATCGAACCCACACTCGCCGTTAAGCGAACAAGATTTTGAGTCTCGCGCGTCTGCCAGTTTCGCCACTCCGGCGGCGGAAGGGCAGTATAACATTCGAGAGACGGAGGGCCGATGACCGGACTGATATTGCGATGGATCGCCAACGCCATCGCGATCTACATGGTGGCCTCGTTGCTGGCCGGCATGCGCGTCGACTCTGTGCAGGACGCGATCGTGGCGGGGGCGGTGCTCGGTGTCATCAACTCGGTCGTGCGACCAGTGCTCGTGGTCCTGACGTTGCCGGTCACGCTCCTGACCCTCGGCCTTTTCTACTTTGTCATTTCAGCGTTCTGCCTGTGGCTGACTTCCTGGTTCCTTGAGGGGTTTGAGGTCACGGGCTACTTCACGACTTTTGTGGCCGCCCTTCTGGTGGGCCTCATCAGTGCGGTCATCACGAGCGTGTTGCAGGGTGCCGCGCGGAAGGAAGAGAGACGATAGTCATGTGGAAGCGAATGGTCGTGTTGGCGGTGGTACTGGTTGGCATGACGTGGGGGCCGGCAGGCACCGTCGCCGAGGCGCAGCGGAGCAATCGGACCACAATCGCCGAGGCCGATTTGAGGACGTGGCTGACGTATCTTGCGTCGGATGACTTGGAAGGCCGACGGCTCTTCACCGAGGGGTATGGCCTCGCCGCGCAGTATGTCGCGGAGCGGTTGCGGGAGATGGGCGTCAAACCCGCAGGCGGCAACGGCAGCTATTTCCAGTCGGTCAAACAGCACGAGTACCGCGTGACGAACAACTCGACGATCACGATCGAGGCGCCGGGCAAGGCGCCGCTCGTGTTCAAACATGGCGCGGGCCTCACGGTGCCGACCAGCGCAGGGGGCCGGCAGACCCTGACGTTCGATGGTGTCGAGTTCGTCGGGTACGGGCTTTCGGTGGCAGATCCGGCCCACGATGACTACGCCGGCCGGGACCCCAAAGGCAAACTGGTCGTGTGGATGGGCAACGGTCCCAGGACGATCACCAATGTCCAGCGTCTGCTGGGCGCGCGCAGCCGGTACGCGATTGAAACTATGGGGGCCAGAGCCGCACTCGGGTTTGCGCCGGCGCCGGCGCCTCCCACCCCGGCGGAACTGGCGCTGACGCAGGCACAGGACGCCCTGCAGCAGGCCAACCTCGCCGTTGCGCAGGCGCAGGCGGCGTTGGCACAGGCCCGCACCGGCCGTGGCGGCCGCGCAGGCGGCGCAGGCCGCGGGGGGCGCGGAGGCCAGCCGGCCGTGGCTCCGGACCTGACGTCGGTGCAGCGCCTCGACGCACTGGTCCCGCCGCAAATCACCGGCGACGAGCGTGTATTCGAAGCCCTGCTGGCCGCCGCGCCCTCGTCGTTTGCCGACCTCAAGGCGAAAGCCGATGAAGGGGCCGCACTGCCGACGTTCTCCGTGTCCGGCGTAAAGGTGACCATCGACATCAACAACAGCTACGACATCATCGGTACTCAACTGACGAAGAACGTGGTGGGGTTGGTGGAGGGCCGGGACCCCGTGCTGAAGAACACGTACGTCATGTTCGGGTCCCACCTCGACCATACCGGCTACCGCACGGCGC
The DNA here is from genome assembly GCA_030827135.1 of Vicinamibacterales bacterium. Taxonomy (GTDB): domain Bacteria; phylum Acidobacteriota; class Vicinamibacteria; order Vicinamibacterales; family SCN-69-37; genus SYFT01. The sequence goes on along the minus strand of JAURFE010000005.1, from coordinate 27,968 downwards.
CACTGGCGATCGGTGGCCGCGGGGCGACGCCGGTGGGCGCGACAGGCGCTCCAGACCTCATCAACAACGGCGCGGATGATGACGGGTCCGGGACGGTCGGGATGATGGGGATCGCGAAAGCCTTCGCCACGGGACCCAAGCCGCGGCGATCCGTGTTGTTTGTGTGGCACTCCGGTGAGGAGTCAGGCCTTCAGGGGTCGCGGTATATGGCCGACCACCCTGTGGTGCCGCTCGACAGGATTCAGGCGCAATTCAACATCGACATGATCGGCCGGAACCGCGACAACAACCCGTCTGAAGCCAGCACGGTGTACGTCATCGGCGCGGACCGCATTTCAACCGACCTCCACAACATGGTGGTGGACGCGAACCTCTCGACCGCCGAACCCCTGGCGCTGAACTACGAATACAACGACCCTCGGGATCCGAACAGCTTCTACACCCGGAGCGACCATTACAGCTATGCGTCAAAGGGCATTCCGGTCGCGTTTTTCTTTACCGGAACCCATCCCGACTATCACCAGCCCAGCGATTCGGTGGAGAAGATCCTGTTCCCGAAGCTCCAGCGCGTGGCACAGATGGTCTACGAAGCCGGATTTTCCGTCGCTGACAGCCAGCGGGAACTTGTGCGGGACAATCTCGGCCCGAGAACAGGCAAAGGGCACATCGGAAAGATCGTGAAGTAAAGGTGGACACGGCTAAGTGATTGAAATAGAAGATTTTGTCGTCTTGGACGTTGCCGGTTACGCTTCTGTCGGCTATAATGACCTCTCGCTGTTTCAGTAACCGGGGGGCACGTGGCATTCGAGATCGGTGACAAGGTCATCTACCCAAATCATGGGCTAGGCATCGTCGAGCGTATCGAAACCAAGACCATCATGGGAACGACGTGCGGCTTCTACCAGCTGCGCATGGCGAACGAAACGACGGTGTTCGTGCCAGTCGACAACGTCGACGGCGTCGGGCTTCGACGGGCAATTACGGACGAGGAAGTGCAGCGGCTGTTCGACCTGCTGGGTGATGGCAACATCGAGAGTCACCAGAACTGGAAAGGCCGCTTCAAGGACAATTCCGATCGGATGCGGACGGGGTCCATCTACGACGTGGTCGAAGTGCTCAAGAGCCTGAGCCACCTCGCCAAGTCGAAGAGCCTGTCGTTCCGTGAGAAGCGCATGCTGGACCGCGCCAAATTTCTGGTCGTCTCGGAAATTTCGGAGGTAATCGGCGAAAAGGTCCCGGTCATTGACGAGCGCGTTGACTCCTCGCTGGAGCAGTGCTTCAGCACGCAGGCCAAGAACGAAGCCCGCGCCAAGGCTGCCAAGGCCACCCGCGCGACAAAGGCTGCGGCCGCTCCGCCCGCGGCGCCCGCACGCGCGGCCCGCACTGCACGCGCGTCGTAGTTTCCCGCGCGCGTGATCACCACGCTTATCGCGACGATGCGGACCCTGGCCACATTGGCCGGGGTCTCGCTCTATGTCCTTCTCGTCGCGCCCCCAGTGCTCCTGTGGACCGTCGTGACCAGGGACCCGCGCCTGCTGTACGCCGCCGGCGGTGGCGGGGTGCGTCTCGGCTTTGCACTGTCCGGGATTTCCGTGCGTGTTCGCGGCACCGAGCACATCCAGACGGGCGGCCCCGCCGTTTATGCCGCCAACCATGCGAGCAATATCGAGCCGCCCGCTCTGTTTCTCGCCCTGCGCGCGCTCTTTCCGCAGGTGTCGGTGCTCTACAAGGCTGAACTCCGGCGGCTGCCTCTGATGGTGTGGGTGTTTGATGCGGCGGGGTTTGTGCCCCTGGAACGCGCCAACCCCGGACAGAGTCTGCCGGCCGTCAATCGCGCGGCCGACGTCCTGAAGGCGGGCAAGTCGTTCATGATTTTTCCAGAAGGGACCCGCAGCAAGACCGGTGCACTCCTGCCGTTCAAGAAAGGCGGGTTCGTCATGGCGATTGCGGCGCAGGTGCCCGTGGTGCCGGTCACGATCACCGGGGCCAGGGATGCCATGCGCAAGGGCAGCCCGCTCCTGTGGCCCGTGACCGTGACGGTCGAATTCTCGGCGCCGGTGCCCACCGCAGGGCTGACGTTCACCCAGCGCGACGAGGTCATCACGGCCGTTCGGCGCGCGATTGAAGCCCGCCTGACGCCGGCCTAACCGCCGGCCGTCGTGAACCGCAACGTCGATGCCGGCAGGGCGCCGCCATCGGCCGACACGATGCCGTCCAGGAACTCGACGCGCACCTCAACCCCGCCCGCGAGTGCATACGCAAACCGGATTTCGATGGCCATCGGGCCGGGACGATACGTCACCGTCCATGGCGGCATCGCCATGGTCGATTCGGAGTAGGTGACGCGGATGTGATCAGCGAAGGTCGATTCGCGCATGGGGCGGGAGAACTGGACCCGGACGACGGCGTCCCTGGCGACCAGCACCTCGCCGGCGGCCGGCGCGGTGAAGACCACCGTGGGCGGGGGCAGCGCGGGGGTGGGGGGCTCGGGCTCGTCCATGACGTCCTGTTCGGCCTGTGTGGTCCGGATGGAGTCGGCGATCAGCACGGGCAGGTCTTCCCGGATCTCGATGCGCCCGGTAACCTCCAGCCAGCGCCCGGTCTGGGCACGGCTGGTGGGGCTCAGGTCGAATCCGCTGCCGCGCGGACGACGCCCAAGAACCCAGATCGCCGCATCGGCGGACTGCAGCACGAAGTCCCACTCGCTGAGCCGCGGCCATGCGGGCAGGTCACCCAGCAGGTTGCGCCCGCGAAAGCGACCGCGGAGCGTCACCGTGCGGCCCTCAAACGCCGCTGGTGCCAGAGCGATGGCCCGCACGGAGATGTCGTTGGCGGCAGGGGGATCGGACCAGGTGGCCCCCGTCAGCACGAAGAGCTGCTCACGCGCGGGCCAGCGATCCCCCATCACGGAGGAGATGATGGGGGGCAGGTTCAGCGGGCCGAGCCTGGAGTCGTCCGAGAGGAAGCGGCCAACATCGAAGAGCCGGCCGCGAAACTCGGAGACCCGCGAGGGCGGTTCGCCCGAACGCGGGGCGATGACGAAGGTGCGGGGCGCCTCGACCGGGAAACCGTTGAGGGCGCCGCCGGCAACCGGCACCGTGGTGCCGACCAGGGCCAGCGCCTTGTCGTGGAAAAACACGGGGTATCGGGTCACGGCGTGTACCGTGGTGGCCATGCGCGAGAGCGTCTGGCCGTGTGTGGCCGTCGCGAGAAGGGCGAGGCCGATCACGAATACGCCCACCGAGCGCCAGCACGCCATGGCGTTCGATGTTACACGGACTTCCGGGCTAGAATCCCATGCTTGTGACGACGCGTAACAAGGTGCGCAACGGCGGAGAACAGGTATCGGAACTCACGGCCGGACGCTTGTCCGTGTACCTGCGTTGCCTCAATACGCTGGATGCGGCCGGCGTGAAGACGGTGTCGTCGCGTACACTCGCCGAGCAGTTTCATCTCAACGCCGCCCAGATCCGGAAGGACCTCGCCTACTTCGGAGAGTTCGGCGTCCGCGGCGTCGGCTACTACGTCCGTGAGTTGAAGCGGCACCTGCGGGTGATTCTCGGACTCGACCGCACCGTACGCGTGGCCATTGTCGGCGCGGGCAACCTCGGGCTGGCGCTGGCGGACTACCCGGGATTCCGGCAGGAAGGCTTCGAGATCGTCGCCTTGTTCGACGCCGAGCGCGGGAAGGTCGGCCGCAAGTCGCGTGGCGGAGTGCGGATCGTGGACATGTCCGAGTTCCGGAAGCTCGTCAAGCGCGACAGCATCGACATCGTGGTGCTGGCCGTGCCCGCGTCAGCGGCGCAGGATGTCACCAACACGGCCGTGGCCTCCGGCATTCGCGCCATCCTGAATTTTTCCCCCGGCGCCCTCAAGGTGCCGCCCGGCGTGAAGCTGAAAAATGTGGACCTGACCGTGTCACTCGAGAGTCTCTCGTTTTTTCTCGCCCGCGGGGAGTCCGGTGATGACGAAGACAAGTAAGTCGCCCGCACTGTCCCACGTGGATGCGCGCGGGCGCATCACGATGGTGGATGTCGGCGACAAGCCGGCGACGACGCGCGAGGCGTCGGCGGTCGGGGAGATCCGCATGAGCGCGGCGGCGGTGCGCGCCATCCGGGCGGGAGCGATCAAGAAGGGCGACCCGCTGCAGGCCGCGCGTCTGGCCGGCATCATGGCGGCGAAGCGGACCGCCGAACTCATTCCGTTGTGCCATCCGCTGGCGCTCTCCCATGTGGATGTGCGCCTGACGCCGCGCCGATGGGGGTACACGGTGACCGCCACCGTGCGCACGACGGGACCGACCGGGGTCGAAATGGAAGCCCTGACGGCGGTCACCGTCGCGGCGCTCACCATTTACGACATGGTCAAGGCCGTGGATCGGGCCATGGAAATCAGCGGGGTCTGCCTCACGCGGAAGTCAGGCGGCCGGAGCGGTGTCTATCGTAGACTGCTGCCCAATGGCCGCTGACATCGTTCCCCACCTGCCACCGACAATTGCCCAAGTGCCTGCGTTTGTAGGCGGGCGATATCCGGATCGGCCGATTATCGCGAGGTGCGGCGCGGCAGGTGTGAGTTGGCTGACGGGCCGGCAGCTTCTGGGCGAGGTGCAGACGGTCAGCCACGGATTACGGTCCCTCGGCATGCAGCCCGGCGACCGGGTGGCGATGGTGTGCGAAAGCCGGCCGGAGTGGGTGGTCACCGATCTGGCTGTGCTCACGGCCGCGGCCGCAACGGCCCCGATTTATCCCACCCTGGCCCCCGAGCAGGTGGCCTACATTTTGCGCGACTGCGGCGCGGCGGTCGTCGTCGTCTCCACGGCGATCCAGTTGGACAAGGTGCTGTCGGTGGCGGCGAGTGTGCCGGCATTGACGACGATCATCGTGATTGATCCGCCGGACCCCCTGCCGTCCCGCGAGGGACTGACGGTACTTTCGCTGGCTGACGTGGCGGCGCGTGGGCGGCAGGTAGGCGGGGATGACCGGTCACTCACCGTGACGCCGGATGATCTGGCGACTCTCATCTACACCTCGGGGACCACGGGGGAGCCGAAGGGCGTGATGTTGACGCACGGCAACCTCGCGTCCAATCTGCGCGATATCTGCGCCATCCTTCCTGTCTCTGAGACCGACACCGCGCTGTCGTTCCTGCCCCTGTCGCATTCGTTCGAACGGATGGTCACCTGGGTATACATGGCCAATGGCGTCGGGATGGCGTTCGCCGAATCCAACGAGTCCCTCGGGCGAGATCTGCTGCAGGTGCGTCCGACGATCATGACAGGTGTGCCGCGGGTGTTCGAGAAACTCCAGTCGCGCATCCTTCAGAAGGGGCTCGCGCTGCCTGGCGTGAAGGGGGCGCTGTTCAAGTGGGCAATGGGTGTGGCGCATCGCCGTGGCCAGTACGTGCCGGAGCGGAAGCCGATGCCTGTCGGGTTGCGTCTGCAATCCGCGCTGGCCGAGCGCCTCGTGTTCGCCAAGGTGCGCGAGGGACTCGGCGGACGATTCCGCTACGTGGTGTCGGGCAGCGCGGCGCTGAATGCCGACGTCGCCCGCTTCTTTTTCGGCGTCGGGCTGCCCATCATCGAAGGGTTCGGTCTGACGGAGACATCACCGGTGCTGACGGTGACGCCCAACCACGACGTGCGGCTCGGGGCCGTGGGTGTGGCGATTCCCAATGTGCAGATCCGCATCGCCGACGACGGCGAGATTCTGGCGAAGGGGCCGAACATCATGCGGGGGTACTACAACCGCCCGGCCGACACCGCCGAGGTGCTGCGCGACGGCTGGTTTCACACCGGCGATATCGGCACGCTTGATGCGGACGGGTATCTCCGAATCACCGATCGCAAGAAGGAACTCATCGTCACCTCGGGCGGCAAGAAGATCGCGCCATCGGCGATCGAGGCGCAGTTCAAGGCGTCGCCCCTGGTGTCGGAAGCCGTGGTGGTGGGGGAGAAGCGGCACTTCCCGGCGGTCCTGCTGGTGCCCGACTTCGCGGCGCTCGCCGCGCGCATGGGGACCCAGGTGCCGTCAGGTGGTGAGGCGATTCAGCAGTGGCTCGCCCAGCCGGATGTCCAATCCGTGTACGCGGGACTTGTGGACGAGATCAATCGCGGGCTCGCGCAGTTTGAGCGGCTGAAGCAGTTCCGGCTGCTGTCGCGCGAGTTCAGCATCGCCACCGGAGAGTTGACGCCCACGTTCAAAGTGAAGCGCCGGGTCATCGACACGATGTACGCGGCAGAGATCGCGTCGATCTACGACGCCTAGAAGACCTTGGCGTGGCTGAACGGCCACCAGCGCAACTGCACTTTGCCGAGGATGTATTTCTTCGGCACGAAGCCCCAGTGGCGGCTGTCGGAGCTGTTGTTCCGGTGGTCACCCATCACGAAGTAGTACCCCTCCGGCACGAGGTCGGGACCGAGGTTGTCGTTCATCCGGTATTCCTCCGGGATGAAGTCATCCTCCAGCGGCACTTCATTCACATAGACCTTGCCGTCGACGATACGCACGGTGTCGAGCGGTTCGGCAATCACGCGCTTGACGAAGGACTTGCCCGGGTCTTTCGGGTAATACAGCATCACGATGTCGCCGGGCTTCGGGGAATCAAGCTGATAGGCGAGCTTGTTGACGATCAGGCGGTCCTGATCCTCAAGGGTGGGGGCCATGCTCTGGCCTTCGACGCGGGCGACCTGGAAGCCAAACGTGACGATGAGCGTGGCGTATACGGCGGCGGACGCCAGGGTCTTGGTCCAGGCCACCACCTCTTCGCCAATCCGGCTGAGGATGGCCGAGCGTCGATCACGCGTGAGGCGGGCGACGTCGTGACCCGTCGGGCGGGGCACCGTGGGCTGGGTGGCCGGCGGAGGCGTAATCCCGAGCGCCATCCAAGCCTCCTCACTCTCCGGTTCGACCATGCGCGGCCATTCCGGGGAGGTCGGCGCGGCAGGGGGTGTCAGCAAGTCGTCCGGTCGGCGGTCGGGATGGTCCAAGGCACTGCTCCTTTTGCAATTCCTGATGTTAGACGTGCCTGGGGGAAATTTTGTCACCTCTGGGGTCACAGCGTCCAGTTGGACGCCTTTTGATATCATGGCGCCCATGATCGTGCCGTTCATCAAAGGGTTCGCGAATACCTTCAAACACATGTTCCGGAAGCCGATTTCGGTCAGGTATCCGGACGAGAAGGTGCCGACCTTCCCGCGGTATCGTGGCAAACAAGTGCTGATGCGGGACGAAAACGGCCTCGAAAAGTGTGTGGCGTGCGGCCTGTGCGCCGTCGCGTGCCCGGCGGATGCCATCTATCTCGAAGCCGCCGAGAACACCGGCACGGTGCAGGCGGGGCCGCGCTACGCCGAGCTGTACCAGATTCACAAGACGCGCTGCATCTTCTGCGGGTACTGCGAAGAAGCGTGTCCGGTGTCGGCCATCTTCATGGGCAAGGACTACGAGCTCGCGGTCTACAGCAACCAGGATTTCATCTGGGACAAGACCGAGCTGCTTGTGGCGGCCCCGGGCACGCCCCCCGCCACCCAGGCGCGTTGATCGTGGCACGCGCGTTTCTCGACGCGCTCCGGGAACGCGTCCTCGTGTGTGACGGCGCCATGGGGACCGTGCTCTACGCGCGCGGCGTCTTCCTCAATCGCTGTTTCGACGAACTGAACCTCACGCACGCCGGCCTGGTCAGCGAGGTGCACGAGGATTACGTGCGCGCGGGTGCCGACGTCATCGAAACCAACACGTTTGGCGCCAACCGGATCAAGCTCGGCACGTTCGGATTGTCGGCCGACGTCCATGCGATCAATCTCGCGGGCGCCACGCTCGCGCGCCGCATCGCCGGAGACCGGGTCTTTGTCGCGGGCGCCATCGGCCCGCTCGGCGTGCGCATCGAGCCGTGGGGCAGGACGGGCATCGGCGAGGCCGAAGAGATCTTCGCGGAACAGGCGGCCGCACTTGCCGAAGGCGGCGTCGACCTGTTTGTGCTCGAAACCTTCCGCGACGTCAATGAACTGGTCGCGGCCATCACCGGTGTCCGCCGCGTCAGCCGCCTGCCCATCGTCGCGCAGATGACGACGGAAGACGATGGGAACAGTCTGGATGGCACGCCGCCTGAGACGTTTGCCCCGGCGCTGGAACGCGCAGGTGCCGATGTGATCGGTGTGAACTGCAGCGTGGGGCCCGCGGCGATGCTCGAGACGATTGAGCGGATGGCGGGACTCACGGCGTGTCCGCTGTCGGCACAACCGAATGCCGGCCGGCCGCGTGATGTGGATGGCCGCAATCTGTATCTGGGATCGCCCGAGTACCTCGCGAGCTACGCGCGACGATTCCTGGCGACGGGAGTCCGGCTGGTGGGCGGATGCTGCGGCACGACACCGGAACACATCCGGCAGATCGCCCAGACCGTCCGCGCGACCGTGCCGGGGCCGGCACCCGCGCGGCAGGTCTCCACCGCGAACCCGACGGTGGAACTTCCCGGGGTGCCTCGTGGAGAGAAGTCGGCGTTTGGCCGCCAGCTGGCCGCAGGAATGTTTGTCTATGTCGGGGAGGCGGCAGCGCCGCGGGGGCTGGACCTGACGCCGGCCACGGCCCACGCGCGCGCGCTGGCGGCCGCCGGGGCGACAGCCGTCAGCGTGCCGGACTATCCGCGCAACGGCGCCAGAGTCAGCGCCCTGGCGCTTGCGCTGCATATCCAGCGCGAAACCGGACTTGATGCGATCCTGCATGTCGCCTGTCGCGACCGCAATCTCATGGGGCTGCAGTCGGATCTGCTTGGCGCGCATGCAATGGGCATCCGGAATGTGTTGTTGACGACCGGTGATCCCGCGCCGCAGTCAGCCTACGCGGATACCACGTCTGGCTTTGATGTGGATGCGATCGGCCTGTTGAACATGGTGACCCGCCTGAATCATGGAATCGATATCGGTGGACAGTCGATCGGTGTGGCCACGCGGTTCCACGTTGGCGCAGCCGTGAACCCGTTTGCGCCGAACCTTGATGCGGAATGGCGGCGCCTCGAGTTCAAGGTGGAAGCCGGTGCCGAATATCTGCTGACGCCTCCCGTGTTCGATCTCGCGGCGTTTGATGCCGTGCGGCCGCGCCTCGAAGCCACGGGGCTGCCGGTGGTGACCGCCGTGGTGGCGGTCGAAAGCGCACGCCAGGTGGAATTCCACGCCAGCGAAGTGACCGGTGTCCGCCTGCCGGAAGGGCTGCTCGAACACCTGCGATCCGCGCCGGATGAAGGGGGGGCGGGTTTCGCCTGGGCGCTCGCCACGGCGCAGGCCCTGCGGGATCGGGGCCACGGGCTGAGGGTCAGTGCCCTGCACGGCGCGTCGGAGGCGGCGCACCGGCTGCTGAGCCGGCTGACTGCGAGAAACGCGGTATAGTCCGACCGATGAACGAGCACCTGGCCATGCTCGGGCGATTTGTCCGGAGCCCCAGAACGACCGGTGCCGTGGCGCCGAGTTCCCGGGCCTTGGCGAGCGCCATGGTGGCGGATCTCGATCTGTCAGGCCCCGTCCGCGTGGTTGAATTGGGCCCGGGGACCGGCGTGTTTACCCGGGTGATTGCGGAGCATCTGGGCCCGGCTGCGCGCTGTCTTGCGATCGACGTGGATCCCGGGTTTGTGGAGCAGTTGCAGCGTCGATGTCCGCGTGTGGAGGCGGTCTGTGGCTCCGCGGCCGATCTTCAGGCGCTCACAGCGTCGGCCGGGTTCGATCGTGTCGATCACATCATTTCGGGGCTGCCGTTTGCCTCCCTCCCGGCGGCGGTCACCGCGGCGGTGCTCGACGGCATTGTCGCGGTCCTTCGGCCGGGCGGCACGTTCACCACATTTCAATACGCGCACAGCTACCCGGCGCCGTTGGCCAGGGCGTTCCGTCGGGAGATGAGCGCGCGTCTCGGAAGCCGACCGGCGCGGCATCTGGTCTGGCGGAATGTGCCGCCCGCCTACGTGCTGGGATGGAGTCGTCGATGCGCCTGATGAAGCCGCCCGGTGAAGTGTCAGTCGCTGTCGTGGAGAACGAGTTTGTTGAGCGGGTCTACGACAAGATTTCGTCGGTCTACGACCTGGCGTTTGGCCCGATCCTGCAGCGGGGGCGCCTGCGCGCCATGGCGGTGATGGCGCCCGGTCCCGGTACCCGCGTTCTTGAAGTCGGTGTGGGCACCGGGCTCAATCTCTCGCTGTATCCAAAGACCTGTCAGGTGACGGGCATCGACTTCTCGCAGCCGATGCTTGACCGTGCGGAGGAGCGCGTGGCGCGTGAAGGGCTTGATGCGCGCCTGTTTCAGATGGACGCCGCCGACCTGCGATTCCCCGACAACAGCTTTGATGTGGTGTACGCGCCCTACGTGATCTCCGTCGTCCCCGACCCGGTGACCGTGCTGAAGGAAATGCACCGGGTCTGTGCGCTCGGGGGCCGGCTGATCATCCTGAATCACTTCCGCAGCCAGGGCCCGGTGCTCTCGCGAGTGGAACGCTGGTTGTCCCCCCTGACGGTGCACGTTGGATTCAAGTCGGACGTCGATCGGGATGCGTTGTTTGAGGAAGCCGCGGTGACGCCGCACTCGGTCGAGTTGGTCAACCGGCCGCGCATGTGGTCACTCGTGACGGTGCACAAGTAAGTCTATACACTCGGCGGCGCGGGCCGCGCCCGTGGCCTCAAGCTGTTCGGGGGGCGGCGGCTGCGCGATGACCGCCTCAAGCGCCGCCTTCCATCGGCCTGCGAACAGTTCGTGCTGCGGGAGATAGCGGCACCGGAGAAACCGCGGCATCTCCTGCACCATCAGATCGTATTCCCGGAAGCGTCCCCGCGACGTGTACAGGAGGGCCGTCCCCGTAGCGGCGCATTCACTCAGGACCCCGTAGCCGGGTTTCGTGACGACGACATCGCTGGCCGCGACGAGATCTTCGTAGCGCAGCTGCCCCGTCGTGAAGGTGTCTTCCGCGAGGTATACGACGTGCGGATTGGGGGCCACCGACGAGGCAATGCGATCGGTCAGCAGGACGGTCCAGTCGTCCAGGCAGTCGAGTCCGGTGACATCAAGACGCTGCAGTCCGTACCCGCCGAACGACAGCAGTGCGACCTTGCGTGTGGAGGGAATGCCGATGCGGCGCCGGGTCGCCGCGCGCGGCTGTTCGGATACCCGGGCGATCAGTGGCAAGGCCTCGACCTTCGGGAACACGTCAAGCGCCGGGGAAAAGGGCAGCCGCAGCGCCAGCGACGCGTGACGGTAGGCCTCGCGAATCCGCGTGAGGAACCCGGGGGTATCGCGGAGGTCCTCCTGCCACTCATAAATCCAGTCCCAGGTGAAATTGGCGATCGCGACCGACGGCACGCGGAGACGATGAGCCACCGCAAACGCGAGGGGCGGAATATCTCCGACGATGACCTGAATCGTGAGACCCGCGAGGCGCCGGCACTCTGCGTCGACCCGTTCCTCGAACGCCGCGTAGAAGGCCAACGCGTCCCGTGACGTCGCCTCGTCATCGTTCGTCACCGAGTCGCGCTGGACGAGCCCGGTGTCGCAGGGGCCCTCAAGCAGCGTGAAGGGCACCCGCAGCGACCGGCTGAGCAGGGAAGGCGCGACCGCCGTGCGAAGGATGACCGGCCATTCGGGCCGCCTCGCGGCCAGTGCGTGAATCACCTCGGTCTGTCTCGACGCATGGCCGAAGCCATGGCCCGAGATGTAGAAGACCACAGACATATCGAAGTTCCGGAGTTCCGGAGTTCTAGAGGAAGACCATCGACTGGTGTGACGGGATTTCGAACCGCCGGCGGCACTTGGAGCAGTTGACGAAATCATCGACGCGATAGAGGTGGTCGCGCACCTTGTCGAAGATTGCGCGGTCGCGGGAATCGGCGCCGCTCGGGATGCGCTCCTTCTTTGTGCGCAGGAGCCATTTGATTTGATAGTCGTCGCGGTGCCGGCACTGCGGACACGACAACGACATCGGTTTGCTCTCGGTCGTCTCGGTGAAGAAGTCCCGTTCGTTCAGCGCCATGAGCGGATCTTATCCCATGGTAGATTCTGAAGACCCCCGCATGGCCACCTCGCCGCGATCGCCACGACGTGTTCTCCTGCTGACGGCCCTTGTGGCGTTGGCGCTGGTGTCGACGCCCGGAGCGGTGCCGGGAGGTTCGACGCAGGACCTGCCGCTCTCTGCCGATACGCTGGTGCGTCACGTAAAGGTGGCGCTGGGCCGCGGCGCCCTCGAACGCGCACGCACCATCGCGGCGGGGACCGAGGCTCCGCAGGCCACGCGTGACGTCGCGGTGGCCCTCGTGGAAATCTTCGAGGGGAAGACGGCGGCGGCGCGCCAGCGGCTCACCGCGCGCGTCGAGGCCGGTGACATGGCTGACGCGCTGCTTGAGCTCGGCCTGCTCGATCTCCGAGAGGGGCGCCGGGCCGAGGGACGCCGGCGCCTGTCGCAGTTGCTGGAGCAGAGCTTCGACATGACGCCCGAGAACACCCTGCGGATGGCGCGCGCCGCGCACGCCATGGACGACATCCGTCAGGCGAACACGCTGTTCCAGCGCGTCGGACCGCTTCCGCTCCAGCAGGCGGAGATGGAAGCCGCGTGGGGCGACATGCTCTACGAGCGCCATCAGTTCGGGGAGGCGGTACGGAGTTACCGGGCCGCCCTGGAGGCTGACGCGGGCTGGGTGCGCGCCCACCTCGGACTCTCCCGCGCGCTGGCGGCTGAGGATGCTCAGGCGGCCGATGAGGCGCTTGAACGCGCCGGCACCCTGGCGCCCAGTCACCCGGACGTCTGGCTGCTGACGGCGGAACGGCGCCTGACGGCAGACGACCGTACCGGTGCGGCGGAGGCGCTCGACAAGATGGCCGCCGTCCGGCCAGGGACCTACGACGAGATGGCGCTTCGTGCCGCCGTGGCGTACGCCACCGGCGATCTCGAGGTGGCCGAGGCGATCGTCGCCCGCGGGGTCGCGTCGAACCCGTTGTTTGTGCGTGGATACCTGAGCCTCGGCGAACAGGCTGCGCGTGCGTACCGCTTCGCGGATGCGGCGGCGTTTGCGCGCAAGGCCGTCACGCTCGATGCCAACCACGCCACAGCGCACGCCGATCTCGGTTTGTATCTGATGCGCACCGGAGACGAAGCGCAGGCCCGGCAGGAACTTGAGCGGGCGTTCGAACTCGATCCGTTCAACACGGTGACCTTCAACCTGCTGCAACTGCTCGACACGATGGCGTCCTTCGTGGAGGTCGAGTCCGGGCCGTTTGTGTTCAAGTTTGCGAAGCACGAAGCCGATGTGCTGACGCCCTATGCCGTGCCGCTGGCCGAGCGGGCGTACGCGACATTCGTCGATCGGTACGGGTTTACGCCACAGGGGCCGATCCTGATCGAGATTTTTCCGAAACACGACGACTTCGCCGTGCGCACCATGGGGCTGCCGGGACTGGAATTCGCGCTCGGCGCGTGTTTCGGGCGCGTCGTGGCCATGAGCTCGCCGTCGGCGCGGCCCCCGGGAACGTTCAGCTGGCAGGCGACGCTGTGGCATGAGATCGCCCACGTATTCTCGCTGCAGGCGTCCAACTACAAAGTGCCGCGATGGCTCACCGAGGGCATCTCGGTGTATGAGGAGCATCGGTACAACACGGCGTGGGGCCGTGAGAACGCACTGGAATTTGCGCGCGCCCTGTCCGCGAAGCGGACGTTCGGCGTGAAGGGATTGCCGACCGCGTTCCAGCGTCCCCGCGACATGGCGCTGGCCTACTTCGAGGCGTCGCTGCTCACCGAGTATCTGATTTCACTCAACGGGGATGTGGGTCTGCGGTCGCTGTTGTCCGCGTACGCCGGCGGTGCGAAGGACCCGGAGGCGTTTGCGAAGGCCTTTGGCAAGACGGTCGATGAGGTGGACGCGTCCTTTGCCGCGTTCGTGGATGCGCAGTACGGGCAGCTTGCCCGTGCGATGGCGGTGCCAAAGGCCGCGCAGCAGACCGCAGGGGGGACCCTCGAAACATTGACGGTGCTCGCGAAGGACCACCCGGACAGTTTCTCCGTGCAACTCGCCTATGGACAAGCGCTCCACAAGGCGGGTGATCTCGTCGGGGCGCGAGGCGCGCTTGAACGCGCGGCCGCTCTCGCGCCCATGGCGCAAGGGGAGGCGAGTCCACGCGCGCTGCTGGCGGACATCGCCGAACAGCAGGGCGACGCCGCCCGGGCCCGTGACGAACTGCGCCGGCTCCTGACCTGGGATCACGACAACGTCGAGGCCGCTCGTCGCCTCGTGGCCATTGCGCGCTCCGCGAAAGACGATGCGTCGGAAGCCGTAGCCTTGCGCGTGATTGCAGACGTCGATCCATTTGATGCGTCCGCACACGCCGCGCTGGGCCGGCAGGCGCTGGCCCGCAGGGAATACGCGGCTGCGTTGGTGGAGTTGCTCGCCTCGCTGGCACTCGGACCACCGAATCTGGCAGAGGCGCACGCCGACGTCGCCGAAGCCTATCTGGGGCTTGGCAGGAAGGATGACGCTCGGAAGGCCGCGCTGAAGGCGCTGGAACAGGCGCCGACGTACTCGCGCGCGCAGGACCTGCTGCTCGCGGCGATTGGAGGCCTGTGATGCGCGCGTTGTCGCTGTTCGCGGCCGCGGCTCTCAGCCTGGGGGCGACCGTCGCCCACGCGCAACCGGCCCGGCACGTTGTCCTGGTTCAGGGCGCGTCGGGGGAGCCGCAGTTCGCCACCCAGCACCGTGGCTGGATCGATCAGGTGGCCGTGGCGATGAAGGACACGTTTGGCATTGCCCAGGATCACATCACGGTGCTGACCGAGCAGCCCAGAGACGGGGAACTCCGAGCCACGGCTGTGGACGTTCGCGCGACGTTCACGCGCCTGAGCCAGACCGTGGCACCGACCGATGTGGTGTTCGTATTCCTCGTCGGCCATGGCACCGGCGATGGCCCGGCGGCGAAGTTCAACCTGATTGGCCCAGACCTGACCGTGGCCGAGTGGAGCGAACTCCTCGCGCCGATCAAGGGGCGTGTGGTGTTCGTGAACACCGCCAGCGTCAGTTTTCCTTTTGCCGCCGGCCTCACCGGCGATCGTCGCATCGTCATCACCGCCACCGCCCAGCCCGCGCAGCGGTACGCCACGATTTTTGCCGGCAGTTTTGCGCAGGCGCTCACGGCACCGCAGGCGGATCTCGACAAGAACGGCCGCACGTCGATCTGGGAAGCCTTCACCTACGCGTCCCGGCTGCAGAAGGAACACTTCGAGCAGAAGGGGCTCCTGTCGACTGAACGGGCACTCATTGAAGACAACGGTGACGGCGTCGGCCGCGACGCGGCGTCAGTCACCGGCGATGATGGGATGCTGGCGACCATGACGTATCTCGACGCCAGGGTAGAAGCGCGGCCGAGTGATCCGGCGCTGCAGATGTTGTTGCAGCGGCAGGATCTGCTGACGCAGCAGGTCGATGCGTTGCGCCGAAAAAAGCCGTCGATGCCCGCGGCGGACTACGACGCCGCGTGGGAGAAGTTGATCATCGAACTGGCGACCCTTGGCGCGGAGATTCGAAAGAAGGGCGGGGGAGGTCTCGAAGGCTAGCTAACGCGCCGTGTCAAAGTGATCCCACCGCGCGTGCTCGCGCGGACGGATGACCCGGGCGGCTGCCGCCGCCAGCACCAGGGAGACGGCCGCGCCGGTCAGCGGGACGCGGGCGATCACCAGCGTCATGATCCAGCACCCCGCAATGAAGAAGGCCGGAATTTCCACCAGGGCGAACCCCAGGGTGACCAGGATTCGTGCGGTCGGGAACAAGGCGATGTGGGTGCCGGCGACGCCGGCCGTGATGGCCGCGAGGGCGGCCATCGGGGGGCCTCCGAGCCAGGTGCCCAGACTCATCGTCACCGCGCACATGGAGAGGTACCGGGTGCGCCCAAGTTGATCCTCCACGGTTTCGCCCAGCACGAGCAGCGGAACCACGGTCAGTGCCAGGAGGGCGGCGGTTGTCGGCGTGGGTGATGTGCCGAGCAGGATCGGTGCGGCAAGGGCGGCGGTCACCCAGGTCACGACCGGACGGGATCGCGACGGGATTACGTCGCGCAGAGGAAAGCGCATACTTGAGGGCCCGGGCAGGGCCGGGACGGGTAATCGTATGACGTGTCGTGAGTGTGGGGCCACTATCGCTGTGAAGGCGATCGTGTGTTACAAGTGCGGCTCCCCGACGGCGGAGGGCCCGGAAGTGTCACGGAGGCCGGCCACGCCACGGATACGGCCCCGGGTCGTGGTGCTCCTGCTTGCCATCGGGGCGCTGACGGCGGTGCTCTGGGCCATGTTCAAGTAGACTGCGACTGCGATGATGCTCGATCCGCTTCGACTCGATGTGACCGATACGCTCGGAACCCGTGTGGTGTTCGTGGACCACACCCCGTTCATGATTGGTCGACGCGAATCCAACGATCTCCGGCTCAGCGGCAGCGAAGTGTCGCGGGAGCACGCCACGATTGATGTGGAGAACGGCGGCTACGTGCTGCGTGACCTGCAGTCGCGCTATGGCACGTTCGTCAACGAGGCGCAGGTCACGACGCGGGGCCTCTCGTCCGGGGATCGGATCCGGCTCGGCCGGGGCGGCGGGGCCGATCTGGTGTGCCATATCGGGTCCGACACGATCTCCTTGTCCCGATCGAATACCGGCGCCCGCGACGACCTCCGGCAGATTACGGCCCTGCTCGACGGCTTCCGATCCCTGGGATCAGGCCGTGTGCTGCAGGAAGTGCTCGCACTGGTGCTCGACGCCGCGATCGAGCTTTCGGGTGCGGAGCGGGCCTTCATCATGATGGCGACGCCCGACGATCGGCTGGAGTTCAAGCTTGCGCGCAGCCGCGGAAAGATCTCCCTGACCGACTCCACCTTCAACGTCAGTCAGAAAATTCCCGAGGAGGTCTTCCGGTTCGGCCAGGTCCGGGTGGTCACCGACCTGCTCGACGGCGGTCTCGCCGACGCGCACCAGGGCACACTGGCGCTGGGGATTCGGCACATCGTGTGTGTGCCGCTCAATCTCGTGCAGTATGTGGATGCGGCGGACGCGCAGAGCGAGGACCGGCGGATCGGCGTGTTGTATCTCGACAGTCGCGAAAAGGGGTCGTTGCTCTCCGAAGTGACCCAGCGCGCACTGGAGACGCTGGCGTCTGAAGCGTCGGTCGCGATCGAGAGTGCGCAGCTGTACCGGGAAAAGCTCGAGAAGTCGAAGATGGAGCAGGAGATGCGCATCGCGGCCGAGATCCAGCAGGCCCTGATGCCCAAGCCGCTCGCGACGCTCAAGTTTGTTGAAGCGGCGGCTGCGTCCATACCCTGCCGATCCATCGGGGGCGATTTCTTCGATTACCTCGACTTCGACGGCAAGGCCTTCGGCTTCACCCTCGGAGACGTGGCCGGCAAAGGGCCACCGGCCGCGTTGTTGTCCGCGCTGATGCAGGGGATGTTTGCGTCGCAGGTGCGCGGCTTCGAAGGGCCTGCGCCGTTTGTCACCGTGGCGAATCAGGCGTTGTGCCGCCGCGGGATCGAGTCGCGCTTTGTGACCCTGATGATGGGCGTCGTGACCATCGACGGGCTGCTGACCTACACCAACGCCGGACACAACCCGCCCTTTGTCGTCGGTCCCTCAGGCGTGCGGCGTCTTGAGGAGGGCGGACCCGTGGTGGGCCTGCTGGAGTTTGCGCCGTACGCGCAGGCGGAGGTGCAGCTTGTGCCCGGGGACACCGTGCTGGTCTTCAGCGACGGCGTGTCGGAGGCCCAGGACGCCGCGGGCGAGGAGTTCGGCGACGATCGTGTGCTTGCGTCGCTGCGGGCGGCGGCCGACACGAACGCGGAGGCGCTGGTGACGCAGGTGTTTGACGCCGTCGGTGCCTTCACAGCGGGAACCGCGCAGGGTGACGACATCACGGCCATGGTGATTCGGTACCTGGGACCGGGAGGTTCGCACTGACGCGCGCCGACGTGCGCACGCTGGCTGTGCCGTTCCTGGTCTGGTTGCTGGTGGGGGTGATCGTCGGCAGTGCCGTGTTCGACTGGTGGATGCACGGTGCGATTCGCGACTTCCAGTTGCGGACGGCACATTTTGAGTTGGGACGCGGCCCGGAGGCGGCCCTCGCTGCGCTGATGGCCGAGGCCCGTCAGGCGGGGGTGGCACGCGCCGCGACATGGGGCGGATTGGTGACTGCCGCCGGCTGGCTGACGATCGCCTGGATGTGGATTCGGAAATAGAACACGAGAGCGCCATGCACCCGCTGATTTACGACTGGAACACCGTGGACCCCGCGCCGCCGCGCCCGCCGGTGCAACTCGATGACGAAACGTTGCGTGATGGGTTGCAGTCACCGTCGGTGCATACGCCCTCCATCGACGACAAGATTCGCATTCTGCATTTGATCGATGCGCTCGGGATTGACACCGCAGACATCGGCCTGCCCGGTGCAGGCCCCCACGTCGTCGCCGACGTGGAGCGTCTGGCCCGTGAGATTGCCGACAACCGGATGCGTGTGCAGGCCAACTGTGCCGCGCGCACCGTGCTGGCCGACATCGAGCCGATTGCGCGGATCTCGCAGCGGGTCGGATTGCCGATCGAGTGCTGTGCGTTCATCGGGTCGAGTCCCATCCGGCAGTACGCCGAGGATTGGACGCTTGACCGACTGGTCGCGCTCACCGAGGAGGCCATCGGGTTTGCCGTGAAGGAGGGCCTGCCCGTCATGTATGTGACGGAAGATACGACGCGGGCCGACCCGGCCTCTCTGCAGCGACTGTATACGGCGGCGATCCGGGCGGGGGCCTCCCGCGTGTGCATCGCCGATACCGTCGGGCACGCGACCCCGGCGGGCGCGGCGGCCGTGACGCGTTTCATCCAGTCCATTGTGGACGCGTGTGGTGGTGGTGTCGGCATCGACTGGCACGGCCACCGGGACCGGGACCTCTCGATTGCCAATTCGTTCGCCGCCTGGGACGCGGGGGCCACCCGGCTGCACGGCGCGGCGCTCGGCATCGGCGAACGGGTGGGCAATACGCCCATGGACGCGCTCCTCGTGAATCTCGTCCTGATGGGGGCTCGTCAGGCCGATCTGACGCATCTGACCGCCTATGCGGCGGTCGTGGCCGAGGCCTGTGGCGTTCCCATGCCGCCGAACTACCCGGTGCTGGGGAGAGATGCCTTCCGCACGGCCACAGGCGTCCACGCCGCGGCCGTGATCAAGGCCTACAAGAAGCAGGATGCCGCGCTGGTGGACGCCGTGTATTCCGGGGTGCCGGCCTCACTGGTGGGGCGTGAGCAGGAGATTGAAGTCGGTCCGATGTCCGGCAAATCCAACGTCGTGTACTGGCTGGAGCGGCGCGGGTTGGTGGCTGACGAGGAGCGCGTCGAGCGGATCTTTGCGGCCGCGAAGAAGGCCCGCGGGGTGCTGACCGAGTCCGAGATGCGCGCGCTCCTGTGACGCCAGAGCGGGGCGACGTCGTTTTCCCTCTGAAAAACCCGATTTTCGTGCGAGACTATGCCGACGCGTAACGCGTCTTCCAAGGAGACGAGATGGCGAAGAAAGCTGCGAAGAAGGCTGCAAAGAAAGTCGCGAAGAAAGTCGTGAAGAAGGCGGCGGCGAAGAAGCCGGTGGCGAAGAAGAAGACGGCGCGGAAGGCCAATGCGGCGTTCATGCGTCCGGTGACGCCGAGCGCAACGCTGGCCGCGGTCGTGGGCGACAAGCCGATTCCGCGCACCGAAGTGACCAAGCGTCTGTGGGCGTACATCAAGAAGAACAACCTGCAGGACAAGGTCAACCGCCGCAACATCAAGGCGGACGACAAGCTGAAGGCTGTGTTCGGTGGAAAGAGCATGGTCAACATGTTCGAAATGACCAAGCTCGTCGGCAAGCACCTGAAGTAAACCCGTCGTATTCGACGACGAGACTCGCGGCGGCTGCTCGTGCAGCCGCCGCTTGTTTTGTACGGAGTTTCGTGGGGACCTGTTGATGCGGCGCGTGCTGCGATCCTGCCTAGCGTGCGATGTGCTTTTCGATATCGGGCAACGCAGCGAGGAGCACGTCGCCGACGATCTGCAGGGACCGTTCGGAGACGGCCGCCAAGTCGTCGCTGGCCGTGTGCCAGTGCCCGCGCGCAATGAAGTGATTCAGATCGATGATGTCCACCGACGGGATTCCCGCGCGGACAAAGTGCACATGGTCGTCTTCGATCGTCGTGGTGACGTCGCGGAAGATCTGGCCGTGCCCGAGGCGGCGCGCCGCGCTCCAGATGATGTCGGTGAGCCACGGTGCGGAATGACTGTCCCGCTCAATCTGCAGGTCGCGATGCCCAATCATGTCCACCAGGACCATGGCCTTGATGCGGGCGAGTGCGCCGGCCTTCTGCGCCGCCTGCACGTAGTACCGGCTGCCGTAGGTGGAATCGGTGTCGATGTCCCATTCGACCATCGCTTCTTCACCATCAAACCAGATGAACTCGTACGTGAACTCCTGCGGCTGGTCCTTCAGCACGCGCGCGAGTTCGACCAGCAGGGCCGCACTGGACGCGCCGTCGCTGGCGCCGACGAAGACGATGTCCTTGTAGAGTTTGGTGTCGTAATGGCCGGTCAGCAGGATGCGTTCAGGCCGGCGGCCGGGCAGCACCGTGATGAGGTTGACCATCTCCACCGGTCCGAGCGGCGTGGTGGCGACAAACGGCTGCTCCTGGACCGTGAGGCCCATCGCCGTGAGCTGGCGGGTGAGATAGGCACGGGTCTGCCGGATCCCCGTGGAACCGGCCGGACGGGGGCCTATCGCGACCTGTGCCCTGAGATGCTCAAAAGCCCGGGCGGCGTCAAACGTCGCCCGGGCTGGCGCCTGGGGCGGTTGTGAGGCCGACGTACACACCGTGGTCGCCAGAATCCCGACGGCCATGACCAGTCCTCGCAGCATCCAATCCTCCTGCTTGCCGTCGGCGCCCCGCCTGCGGCGTCAGCCGCGCGCGGCGAGTGCGACGTAGTCGCGCCGTGCGGAGCCCGTGTAAATCTGCCGCGGGCGCGCGATCTTCTGGTCGTTGTCCCGGAGCATCTCGTCCCACTGTGCCAGCCAGCCGGCCGTGCGCGGAATGGCGAAGAGCACCGGGAACATGTCGAGCGGGAATCCCATGGCCTGATAGATGAGGCCGGAGTAGAAGTCCACGTTTGGATAGAGCTTGCGGCTGACGAAGTAATCGTCCTCGAGCGCGATCCGTTCGAGTTCGAGTGCGATGTCGGTCAGGGGGTTGCGCCCTGTGACTTCGAATACGCTGTCGGCCGTCTGCTTGATGATCCGGGCCCGCGGGTCGTACGACTTGTAGACGCGGTGTCCAAAGCCCATCAGGCGGCCGTCGCCACCCTTGACGCGTTTGATGAATTCGGGGACGTGGGTGACCGACCCGATCTCCTTGAGCATGTGGAGAACGGCCTCGTTGGCGCCTCCGTGCAGGGGGCCGTACAACGCGGCCGCTGCGCCCGCGATGGACGCATACGGGTCGGCCTGCGAGCTGCCGATGCCGCGCATCGCGCTGGTGGAGCAGTTCTGCTCGTGGTCGGCGTGCAGGATGAACAACACGTCGAGTGCCCGTTCGAGGACCGGATGCGGCTTGTACTTGAGCTCGGTCATCTTGAACAACATGTTCAGGAAGTTGCCGGTGAAGCTCAGGTCGTTGTCCGGGTAGATGTAGGGGCGGCCGATGGAGTGCCGGTAGGCATAGGCGGCGATGCTCGGGACCTTGGCGATCAGGCGCCTGACCTGCAGACGCCGCGAGTCGGCGTCGCTGATGTTCTTGGCATCCGGGTAGATGGTCGACAACGCGCCGGCCGTCGAGAGGAAGATGCCCATCGGATGGGCGTCGTACTGGAACCCCTCCATGAACTTCTTGATGTTCTCGTGCAGCATCGTGTGCAGCGTGATTTCGCGCGTCCACGCGTCCAGTTGTCCCGCGTTCGGCAGCTCTCCGAAGAGAATCAGGTACGCCGTTTCGAGATACGTGCTGTGTTCGGCGAGCTGGTCGATGGGGTAGCCGCGGTATTCGAGAATCCCCTTGTCCCCGTCGATATAGGTGATGCTGCTGCGACAGGAGGCGGTGTTCTGGAACGCGGGGTCGTACGTCATCAGGCCAAAGTCGTCAGGGGACGCCTTGATCTGGCGCAGGTCCATGGCACGGATGGTGCCGTCCGTGATGGGCACCTCGAACTGCTTGCCCGTGCGGTTGTCAGTGATTGTCAGTGTGTCGGCCATAAGGAACGCGCGCGCCTTTCACGAAGCAAACGGCCCCGGCGGGTCGTCCTCGTCGGACGGATCCTGCTCGGGGGCAACGGAGGAACCCGGCACCCGGTAGTCTCCCTGCAGCCAGCGTCCCAGGTCAGCCATGCGGCACCGTTCACTGCAGAACGGGTGCCACTGGCTGTCGGGGGGCTGCTGGCGGCAGTAGACACACGTGAGTGCCGTCATGCACCTATTGTAGAACCAGAATGGCGCCTGGGGTTATTGGTGTCGCACGTCTTTTGCCGAGACCATGAAGATCACGTCCTCGGCGACGTTGGTCGCGTGGTCCCCGATTCGCTCCAGGTGACGGGAAATGAGGACCAGGTCGAGCGCCGGCTCTATGGTGGTCGAGTCCCGCAGCATGTAGCCCAGGAGTTCGCGGAAGACGGCCGTCTTGAGGGCGTCCAGGGCGTCGTCCTGGGCCAGAACGTCCTGGGCCAGTTCCGGGTCCCGGCGGACGAACGCGTCGAGGGCGTCCCGCAACATGTCCTGCGCCAGTTCCGCCATTTGAGGAATGTCGATGAGTTCCTTGACGGGCGGATGCTGGAGATACCGGCGGGCGGCCTCCGAGATGTTGACCGCCAGGTCGCCGACGCGCTCAAGGTCGGTGTTGATCTTGACGGCGGCGACGATCGAGCGCAGGTCCACCGCCATCGGCTGATGGAGGGCCAGCAGCTTGAAGCACCGGTCGTCGATCTCAATATGCAGCTGGTTGATGGCGGCGTCGCTGGTGAGCACCTTGTCCACCAGGGTGCTGTCGCGCTCGACGAGCCCACGCACGGCCAGACGCAGCCGGTCCTCGGCCAGACCGCCCATTTCGAGCAGTCGTCCCTTGAGTTCGTCGAGTTCTTCCTGAAAGTGCCGAACGTGGCGTTCCATACGCGTGATCCCCGTGGGCTTACCCAAAACGCCCGGTAACGTAATCCTCGGTCAGCTTCTCCGCAGGATTGGTAAAGATGTTCTCCGTCGGCCCGTATTCCACGAGCCGGCCGAGCCAGAAGAACGCAGTGGCATCCGAGACCCGCGCGGCCTGCTGCATGTTGTGCGTGACGATCACAATCGTATAGTCACGTTTGAGCTGGTAGATCAGTTCCTCAATCCGCTGCGTGGCAATCGGATCAAGCGCCGAGGCCGGTTCGTCCATCAGCAGAATCTCCGGCCGGATGGCGAGTGCCCGCGCGATACAGAGCCGCTGCTGCTGCCCGCCGGAGAGCGCGAGTGCGGAGGCGTGGAGACGGTCCTTGACCTCGTCCCAGATGGCCGCGGCCTTCAGGCTTTCCTCAACCCGTTCCTCAAGTTCGCTCCGGGTCTTCGCGAGGTTGTTGATGCGCAGGCCGTAGGCGACATTCTCGAAAATGGACTTGGGGAACGGATTGGACTTCTGGAACACCATGCCCACCCGGCGCCGGAGATCGACGACGTCGGTGCCTCCGCCGTAGATGTCCCGCCCGTCGATGGTCACCGAGCCCTCGACGCGGGTGCCCGGAATGATGTCGTTCATCCGGTTCAAGGTGCGCAGAAACGTGCTCTTGCCGCAGCCCGAGGGGCCGATAAACGCCGTGACCAGGTTGGCGTGCAGGGCGATCGTGATGTCGGCCAGGGCCTGGGTGGCGCCGTAGAAGAAGTTCATGCCGGTGACGGCAATCTTCACGGGCGTATCCGATTTGACCTGACCGGACGTGAGGGTTGAGAGGGAGCGGATCGGAGTCGTCATGTCCGGGCTTTCTGAAAGCGGTCGCGCAGGACCACCGCGATCGAGTTCATGGTGAGCAGGACCAGCAGCAACACGATGATGCCGGCGGCCGCGTTCTCCAGAAACGGGGCCTGCGGTCGCGAGACCCAGTTGTACACCTGAATCGGCAACACGGTGAATCGTGAATCGAGGCCGGTCGGCGCAAAGGGGATATACGTGAGTGCGCCAATCGTGATGAGCGGCGCGGTCTCCCCGATCGCCCGCGACATCGCCAGAATCAGACCGGTGAAGATGCCCGGCAGGGCGCCCGGCAGCACCTGATGCCAGATGGTTTGCCACTTGGTCGCCCCCAGGGCATACGAGCCTTCCCGGGCCGACATGGGCACCGTGCGGAGCGCCTCGCGCGTCGAGAGGATAACGACGGGAAGCACCAGCAGGGCCAGGGTCGCCGCACCGGCCAGAATGCTGGGACCGAGCTGCATCCACCGGACAAACAGGCCGAGCCCGAGCAGCCCGTAGATCACCGAGGGCACGCCGGCGAGGTTGGCAATGTTCACCTCGATGATGCGCGCCAGTCGGCCGCCGCCCCCGTACTCCTCGAGATAGATGGCCGCACCAATGCCCATCGGCAACGTGAGGGCCGCCGTGACGACCATCACGTACAGGCTGCCGATCAGCTGCGGGTAGATGCCGGCCGACGCGGGGAACCGCGACGGCGGGTCGGTGAGAAACTGCCAGCTCAATCGGGCCCAGCCGTCCGAGAACACATCGGCCAGGAGCGCCCCGAGCGTCACGAGCGCGAGCGCGAGTACCAGAAGGCCGGCGGCCTGCAGGAGACGGTCGCCCATCAGTACACCTCGCGGAACCGCCGCCGGAGCCAGTTGCTGGCCATGTTCAGCGCAAACGTCATCAGGAACAGCAACATGCCCACCGCAAAAATCGTGCGGAACTGCAGGGAGCCGGAGGGACTGTCGCCCAGGCTGACCTGCACGATGTAGGCCGTCATGGTTTCGACCGATTCGAGCGGATTCAGCGTCATGCGGGGCTGCTGTCCGGCGGCAATGGCGACAATCATCGTCTCGCCGATCGCCCGCGACATTGCCAGAATGAACGACGCCGAGATGCCCGAAAACGCGGCCGGCACCACCACCCGCACGGCGGCCTGCATCCGGGTGGCGCCCAGGGCATACGCGCCTTCCCGGAGCCCGTTCGGGACGGCGTGCAGGGCATCCTCGGAGAGCGAGGAGACCAGCGGCAGAATCATGATGCCCATCACCAGGCCGGGGCTGAGGGCGTTGAACGCCGACATGGAGGGGAACAGCTGCTGCAGCAGCGGCGTTACGTAGAGCAGCGCGAAGTAGCCGTACACGACCGTCGGAATCCCCGCGAGCACTTCCAGCACGGGTTTGACCACGCGGCGGACGCCCGCCGGTGCGTATTCACTGAGATAAATGGCGGCGAGCACGCCGGTCGGCAGCGCCACCAGCATGGCGATGGCCGACACCAGCATGGTGCCGGCCACGAGCGGGAGGACGCCGAATTGCTGATCCGAGAACAGCGGCGTCCACACGGTGCCGAACAGGAAGTCGGTCACCGGCACATCGCCGAAAAACTCAAACGTTTCGAACGCGAGGACGCCGATGATGCCGGCCGTGACAAACACCGACGCCGCCGCGCAGACGAAGAGCAGACGCTCGATCACGAACTCGATGCGTCGGTGCCACGGACGTGTCACCGGGTGCCGCCCTGCAGACGCTGTTCGAGGGTCTTCGGCGTGTGGTCGTCAGCCGGGAACATGGTGCCCCTGGTGCGCGCGGCATACCGCGCGTTCACGGCGGCAGCTTCGGCATCCGCGAGGGCCACAAAGCCCACTTCCTTCGTCAGCGTCGGCGTGTTGGCCAGATAAAAGTCGACGAACGCCCGCACTTCCGGCCGCGCCTCGAGCTGCACCGCGTTGACGTAGATGAACATCGGGCGCGACAGGGGACGGTAGGTGCCGCCGCGGACGGTCTCGAACGACGGCTGGATGGGACCCACGCCGTTGTCCGGATTTTCATCATCCACACCGAGCAACTTCAGCTTGTCCTGGTTTTCGGCGTAGTAGGCGAGGCCCATGAAGCCGAGCGCCAGTTCGTCGCCGGCCACACCCTGCACGAGCACGTTGTCGTCTTCACTGGGGGTGAAGTCGCCGCGGCTGGCCTTGGCCTTGCCGTTGATGACTTCGGTGAAGTAGTCGAACGTGCCGGAGTCGGCGCCGGCGCCATACAGGCGGATGTCGCGGTCGGGCCAGCTGGCACGCACCTGATTCCATTTGAGGATCTTGCCCTGCGCGTCCGGTCCCCAGAGGGTCTTGAGCTCGGCAACCGTGATGTCCGTCGCCCAGGTGTTCTTGGGATTCACGACTACGGCCATGCCGTCGTAGGCGACGGGCAGTTCAATGAACTCGACCCCGGCCTTGGCGCACTCCGCGATCTCGGACGCGGAAATCGGCCGCGAGGCATTGGAAATCGCCGTCTCCACCCGGCAGAACTTCTTGAAGCCGCCGCCGGTCCCTGACGTGCCGACCGTGACCGGCATCGTCGGGTTCCGGATCTGGAATTCCTCGGCAACCGCTTCGCTGATGGGGAACACGGTGCTGGATCCATCCAGGGCGATGACCGGCGCCTGTTCGGCGGTGGACCCGCCGCACGCGGCAACCAGAGCAGAGGTGAATACGGTGGCGACGAGGAGCCTGAATCTCATGCGGAGGAGCGTACCGGCAGGCGGTTTCGCACCAGTTTCGAACGTGTAAATTTCGTGTTACATGGCACCGCCTCGAACCGGATCGGCCGGTCCAGCACCTTCGCCAGAGCGGCGGCATGACGGTTGGCGGCCCAGAGTTCGAGTTCGGGGTCGCTGGAGGTCCGCAGCCGGACGAGCAGGTCGGTCTCGGTGCGTTCGGTCTCCAGGTCCTCCACGACCTGGGCGTGTGACCGGTCGAGCCCCTCGGCAAGCCGAAGCAGGGCGCCGAGCACCCGGACGGTCTGCCGCCGCGCCGGCGGCAGGGCCGCAAAGTCCGCATGGGCCTTCTTGGGCGGAGACTGCCGGTGATACCGCGCCACGAGTCCCATCAGCTGGATTTCATCCGGATCGAACCCGCGCAGGTCACCGTGCTGAATCAAGTACTGCGAGTGTTTGTGGTGCCGTTCATAACTGATGTGGGCGCCGATGTCGTGGAGCAGGGCTGAAAATTCCAGCCACTCGCGCGCGTCGGGGCCGAGTTGGTGGTCGGGCTGCGTGGCATCAAACAGCGCCAGCGCCGTCCGTGCCACCTGCTGGGCGTGCGGCGCGACATACCGGCACCGCCCGGCCAGTTCAATAACGCTCCGTCGTCGGACGTCCGGGTATCGTTCGACCGTGCGGATGTGGGCGCCGTTTTTCTTGATGTAGTCGAGGATCAGTCCCTCGCGCAGCGCAAAGTCGGAGAGCGTCAGCGAGTCCGCCCCCAGGCTCTCCAGCAGTGTGTCGAGCAGCACGGCTCCGGCCACCGTCACGTCGGCGCGCCGCGGGTCCAGCCCGGGCAGCGCGAGTCGCTCGTCGAGCGTGAGCGACGTCAGCACCCGGCGCACCCGGCTCAGTGCCTTCGCCGGAATACGACGGTTCCGCAGGTCGCCGCCATCGCGCAGCCGCTCACTGGCCAGGACGCCCAACGCCTGAATCGTGCCGGACGTGCCGATGACGCGATGGAAGCCCCGCCGCACCAGCGCCTTGATGTGGCTGCCGGTCTGGCGGCGGATGTGCCGCACCATCTTCTGCTCGTCGGATTTGGAGAGCGGGTCACTTGAGACAAAACGTTCGGTCAGACGGATGACGCCGATCTTGAAGCTCTCGCCGATCTGCATCCGGGCGGCGGTGCCGTGGGTAATCTCGACGCTCCCGCCGCCGATATCGACCACGACCGACGCATTGCCCCCAACGCCGGCCGCGTACGCGGCGGCGAGGTGAATCAGGCGCGCTTCCTCTTTTCCGGAAATGATCCG
>JAURFE010000055.1 GCA_030827135.1 Vicinamibacterales bacterium | reverse complement strand
GCGGGCCCCCGCATGATCGAATCGATGGTCAGGGCCATCGCGGGCGTACGGGCCTGTGTCGTGGCCTGGGGCTCGGCCAGCAGGGCGGCGGCGCACGCCAGCACGCCCAGAGGAAGCACGGTCAGGAATCGGCGCATGGTTTGCATTCTCTACGGAAAGACGCGGCAAACACCGCGTGTTGGGGCCCGGCGATACTCGAACCGGGACGGAAGCGTCCCGGAAGCGGGAAAGCCGCCGTTCCGGCGCGTAGTATAGCCGGTCGCGAACCCGGGTCCGGCCCGGTCCGTCCTATCTGCAAATGACGTTCTGGAGATCGAGATGATGATGACGCCCTGCCGCACCGCCACCCTCGCCGCCTTCGCGCTGGCGGTCACCGCTGTTCCGGCCGTCGCACAGACGCCGGCCACGGGCGAGACCATCCAGTTGACGATGGCGCAGGCCGAGGCGATGGCGCTCGAATCGAACCTGCAGCTGCGGATCGATCGGCTTGATCCGACGATCGCCGCCGAGAATCTGGCGCAGGCCCGGTCGGTGTTCAACCCGTCGCTTGGATCGAGCTTCAGCCGGGGATCGACAC
>JAURFE010000054.1 GCA_030827135.1 Vicinamibacterales bacterium | reverse complement strand
TTATGAAAATGCCCCGTTCTGTTTCTAGGTGGAAGCGTACCCAAAAGAATCAAGCTGCTAGAGCTAGACCTTCATATGCGTTGTTATCGTTTGCATTTACGTTTTGTGGCTCTTTGCCAGTCAATAGTCTCGGCGTTCCTATTACACGAAAATCGAATACCAGGTCGCCCCCATCATGAATACTGCTCTTTTCGGCGACTGAACCCTCTATCGGAACAGTATTCATGGTGGAGGCGGCGGGAGTCGAACCCGCGTCTTTCCGCTTTTATTGTCGGCTGTCAGCGACTATGTATATGATATAACAAAAATTACATCAAAAGTCAAGAAATATTTTCTCGTTCCTGCTTAGCACGAAGGTGCTCTGCTGGACTCATTCCGTAATCCATATGATTAACCGAGATATTA
The DNA here is from genome assembly GCA_030827135.1 of Vicinamibacterales bacterium. Lineage (GTDB taxonomy): Bacteria > Acidobacteriota > Vicinamibacteria > Vicinamibacterales > SCN-69-37 > SYFT01. Next base: position 187 of record JAURFE010000054.1, on the reverse strand, counting down.
GCTAGAATGAGCTTCTGCCCCGTCGAGCGATACCAAAGATCACGTTGCTTTCTTTTTCTTTCCATTTTTTGCTTGTGCGTTTCCTGCATCTATAATCTCCTTTAGGGTTCTACCACATCCTAGACAGATATAAGTTACCTGATCTAGTTTACACTTATTTTGACACTTCTTCTCAGTCATACACACA
>JAURFE010000053.1 GCA_030827135.1 Vicinamibacterales bacterium | reverse complement strand
CTTCAAGCGCTCATCGATCGTGTACTTGCGTTTCGGGTGGTTTTCGTCCGGTTCTCGTTTCTTTCGCGCGCGGCGCGACGCCTTGGGATTCGCGCGCGCGACGACGCCGCCGCCGCGCGCGTCGTCGTCGTCGCGCGTCCTTCGTCGCGTCTCGTCGTCCGCGCGCGCGATCGATCCGCCGTCGTCGCGCGCGTCGTCCTCGTCGTCCTCGTCGACGGCCATCGTCCGACGCGCGACGCCGCGCGCGTCGCGCGCCGCGCGCACCATCCGCGCGTCGCGCACCATCCGCGCGTCGCCCGCGCGCGCGCGTCGCGCGTCGCGCGCGCGTGAGTGCGACCGGGACGGATAAGAGTCGCGGCGACGCCGCGCCGCGCGTCAGTACGCGACGCGCGCGCGCGCTCGACGCGCGCGCTCGCGGAACGCGCGGGCGCGGACGCGCGACGACGCCGCGGAGGACGCGGAGGACGAGGCCGCGGCCGAGGCCGAGCCCGCAGGCGGCCAGGGCGGCAGCCGGCGCGGCCGCCCCGGTTGCCGGGGCCGGGGCTGCGCCTCCCTGCGGCGCGTGGGGGAGACCTTCGCGCGGGACGTCGACTG
>JAURFE010000052.1 GCA_030827135.1 Vicinamibacterales bacterium | reverse complement strand
CGCAAGCGGGTATGGGTGGCCAACGCTTCGCTGTCGGGCGGAGTAATTATGCCCGGATCTTCGCTCTACAACGAGCGCGGAGAGGTCATTGGCCAAACGCTGGGCGCCGACGTTCCCCTAGCGGGCGCGCAGCCGGCTACCGAGCGCAAGCTGCGCAAGTACCAGGTCGGAATCGTTGAAGGCGAAGTCCGCGCCACCCACCTTCACGCCGGTTCGTGGCCCGAAGAGGCCCTCGCTGACCTACTCAACGCCAAGCGCAGCCGCCCGTTTTGGGAGGACGCCCAGGTGTTTATTAAGGACTACGGATTTGCCGAAATTGAGGCCACTGACCTGCCCGAGGCGCTCGCCGAGGGCGGCTACAAAGCCTTTATTCTGATGCGCCGCGACGCCAGCAACCAGGCCAATCCGCGCTTTCGCATCCTTGTGGTCACCCGAGGCGAATCCGCCGTGCAGAGCATCGTGCTCGAAGGCGGTCCCATTGAGCTCCCCAAGTTCAAGCTTACTGAGACTGCCAGCTACGGCACCCTCATGCACGCCCAAAAGCCCACGCCCGCCTACAAAGAGGCGCTTGAGGAGCTTGCGTACCGCAACATGCCG
>JAURFE010000051.1 GCA_030827135.1 Vicinamibacterales bacterium | reverse complement strand
GCTCGCGCTGGCCATGGTGCAGAGCGGCCGGATCATCGTGGAGGGCCAGGCGGCTCTTACCCAGGCGCTGACGGCGCGGGCGCTGGAGCACCGCGACACCCTCTGCGTGGGGCGCACACACGGCGTGCACGCCGAGCCCACCACGTTCGGGCTGCGCCTGGCGGGCTTTGCGCTGGAGAGCCGGCGCAACGAGGATCGCCTGCGCGTGGCGCACGAGCAGATCGCCTTCGGCAAGCTGAGCGGCGCGGTGGGCACCTACGCCATGCTCGAGCCCGGCGTGGAGGCCGAGGTGATGCTGGAGCTCGGGCTGCAGTGCGAGCCCGTGGCCACCCAGGTGATTCCCCGCGACCGCCACGCCGAGGTGGTGACGGCCATGGCCATCGCCGCCAGCGGGCTGGAGCGCCTGGCCGTGGAGGTGCGCCACCTGCAGCGCACCGAGGTGCGCGAGGCCGAGGAGGCCTTCGGCAAGGGGCAGAAGGGCTCGTCGGCCATGCCGCACAAGCGCAACCCCATCACGGCCGAGCGCATCACGGGCCTGGCCCGCGTGATCCGCGCCAACGCGCTGCCCGCCATGGAGGACGTTGCGCTGTGGCACGAGCGCGACATCT
>JAURFE010000050.1 GCA_030827135.1 Vicinamibacterales bacterium | reverse complement strand
ACCGCTGAAAGCATCTAAGCGGGAAGCCTTTTCCAAGATGAGCACTCCCATGCGGTCAACGCAGTAAGGCCCGTGACGAGACCATCACGTTGATAGGCCGGAGGTGGAAGCGTGGTAACACGTGTAGCCGACCGGTACTAATCGGCCGAGGGCTTGGTTGAAACTCAGCTCGTGCTTGCTCTGGAGTTGTCAGGGATCCTGACGACACAAGATTTCCGGTGGCCATAGCGGCGGAGATACACCCGTTCCCATTCCGAACACGGCAGTTAAGCCCGCCAGCGCCGATGGTACTTGGGGGTAGACCCCCTGGGAGAGTAGGTCGCTGCCGGAATTAGTCGATGAAACAACCCGATCGCTTGTGCGGTCGGGTTGTTTCGCGTTTGAACCTGTTTCCTCCCGGTCGTAGCGCCATCGATCGTTGCGTACGAGATGAGTGTTGGCGGCGACGATTGAGAGGAACACTCTTTGACGTCGTAGGTCGTAGCCTGTGACGACTCATGGTCGATTCCCCACGTCCCCGCCGATCTGCGGGATCTTCTCGAGGTCCTCGTCCAGGCGGATCCGCGGCATCACGCGGGTCTCGTTCGGGATCTGGACGTGCTGGAGCTCCTCG
>JAURFE010000049.1:385-619 GCA_030827135.1 Vicinamibacterales bacterium | reverse complement strand
ACTTTTTTTGCCTCAAGCACGACACTATTCAGAAAATTAAAAAGCTCATCACCTTTAGATGACTGCTTAAATACAAATAGTGAAGCTGAAAGTCCGACTAAAATACTTACCACTTTAAACACAAGCGGTTGCTCATCTAACATATAAAATCCAACGATTCCCAATACAAAAATTAGGATTGCGGACGATGTCTTTAACTTATCACTCAAACTTTTTACCTTTTATAATGGCAGG
>JAURFE010000049.1:0-375 GCA_030827135.1 Vicinamibacterales bacterium | reverse complement strand
CCCTCGGTTTTGGAGACCGATACTCTACCAATTGAGCTACTGGCCTAAAATCCTATTCAACAATCTTAGCAACAACACCCGCACCAACTGTTCGACCACCTTCACGAATCGCAAAGCGTAAACCTTCTTCCATTGCAATCGGAGCAATCAATGTTGCTGTAATAGATACGTTGTCACCTGGCATCACCATTTCTGTACCTGCTGGTAATTCCACTGCTCCAGTTACGTCAGTCGTTCTGAAGTAGAACTGTGGACGATATCCATTAAAGAATGGAGTATGTCGGCCGCCTTCATCTTTACTTAAACAGTAAATTTCCGCTGTAAATTTAGTATGTGGTGTAATTGAACCTGGTTTTGCAAGCACTTGGCCACGTT
>JAURFE010000048.1 GCA_030827135.1 Vicinamibacterales bacterium | reverse complement strand
CCTCGAGCTCGGGCAGGTCGAGCGCGCGCGACGTCAGCTCGATCGTCGCGCTCGCGCCCAGGATCGCGCGCGCCTCGTCGAGCTTGCGCGCGTTCCCGGTGACGAACGTGACGCGCATCGCCGCCGCGCGCGCGCGAGATTCGCGACGCGGCGGACGAACGCGCGCGCGTCCGCAGAGCGCGGCGCGCATCGGAGTGCCGCCATGGCGGCCGCGCGCGCGGCCGCGACGGGAAGGGCGCAGCCGGACACGGGGCGCGTTCGCGCGCGGCCCGCCTCGCCATCGGCACGCTGCGCTGGTCGCTCATCGTCTCCGTCTGGGGCGGAATCGCGCTCGCTGCGCTGGTCGCCTGGCACGCCTACGACCTTCCCGACATCGATACGCTGGAGGCGCCGACGCGCAGGCCGAGCGCGCGGGCGAGCTCGGCGCCGAGGACGATGCCGAACTCGCCGGGCTTGAGGTCCGCAAGCGAGCCCTGCCGCATCGCCTTGCCGATGTCGGCGACGGTGTCCTCGAGTGCAGGGTCGATGCCGCGCACGATCACGCCCCGGTTGACGTCGAACGCCGAGAGCATTCCCTGGCCCATGACGAACGGCGCCGCGGCGATCACGCGCGGCTGCTCCC
>JAURFE010000004.1:93018-257934 GCA_030827135.1 Vicinamibacterales bacterium | reverse complement strand
TAGACGTGATCGCCGGCGAGGATCAGGTAGTAATCTGCGTCAATGTTCTGGAAATGCCGGGTGGCCTGACGGACGGCATCGGCCGTGCCCTGGAACCACTGTTCGCCTTCGGGTGTCTGCTCGGCCGCCAGGACTTCGATGAACCCTTCAGAAAAATTGTCGAGGCGATAGGTCTGCGCGATATGTCGGTTCAGCGACGCCGAATTGAACTGCGTCAGCACGTAGATGCGCTTCAGCCCGGCGTGCAGGCAATTGCTGATCGGAATGTCGATCAGCCGGTACTTGCCGCCCAGCGGCACGGCCGGTTTCGACCGCAGGTGGGTGAGCGGGAACAAGCGGGTGCCTCGGCCACCCCCGAGCACAATGGTGAGCACGTCCTGCATTGGCGTCATTCTATCCCCGGGGATAGCCCCCCGCGTGTGTTCAGCACAGTCCCCCTGCCGTGATGCCCGTGTGAGAGCGCTCTACCACCACGAACGGCACTTTCCGGGCGGAAAGTGAGAGGGACTGACGTGTTACGAAGAGTTTACACACGAAGGCCTCGGGTACTGCGATAACTAGTCGAGTACACGCACGCAAGGGAGCAGAAATGGAAACCCGCGAACGAACGACCTCCGGCCACACCGAGATGCTGATCGTCACCAAGACGGCGAACGGGTGGGAGGTGCGGGAAACGCACGACCGGACGGTGGTGCGCCGGCAGGAATACAGCGACTGGCACCGCGTCGAGCGGGCGCTGCAGGTCTTTGACCTGCAGGCGGTGCCGGCCTATTCAACGAATCGATAACCGAGACCCACGACGGTCTCGATCTGCGGCCCGACGACACCGAGTTTGGCGCGGAGGCGGCCCACGTGCACGTCGACCGACCGGGTCTCCACGTAGTGGTCGTAGCCCCAGACACGTTCCAGCAGCCGATCCCGCGACAGCACACGATTGCGGTTCTCGACCAGGCACCTCAGCAGCTCAAACTCGCGCCGTGTCAGGCGCACGGATTCGCCGTCGACCGCCACCACCACCGCGTCGAAGTCCGCGAAGAGGCGCGCGCCCTGGTAGACCTGGGCGTCGCCGCTGGCGCCGGTGGTCTTGCGCCGGAGCACGGCGCGGACGCGCGCGGCCAGCTCGCGGAGGCTGAAGGGCTTGGTGATGTAGTCGTCGGCGCCAAGGTCGAGACCGGTCACGCGGTCGGTCTCGCCGGTACGGGCGGTCAGCATGATGATCGGCAACTGCGCGGTGGCGGGTTTGGCGCGCAGCAGCCGGCAGACTTCGGTCCCGGAGACGACTGGAAGATTGAGATCAAGGATCACCAGGTCGGGCATCTGTTCGTTGACCGCCTTGAGCGCGGCATCCCCGCTGTTGACCACCCGAACCTCGACATCCCCGGCGCGTTCCAGGCTGTGTCTGATCAGCCCCGCAATATCCACTTCATCGTCGACAACAAGAATGCGTGTGGGACTGGTGGAGGGCATTGCAGGCTCAGCGTAGAAAGCCCCCGTTTCTGCCGCGTGTCACGGCCGTTAATTTGGCGTAACGCGTGCTGTCGCCGGGCCCGTCGTTTCCGTTACACTGACGTGACGTTGTCTTCGTGAAACGTTCGCCTTGTCGGCAGGCTCTGGGGGTACTGTGGGTTTCCGGTTCAGTCTTGTTCCAAGAGAAGAGCACTTCTTCGTATTGTTCAGGTCCACCACCGGAGAAATTCAGAAAGCCGCGGAACACCTGAAGGAGATGTTCGCATCGGAGCCGCCTGACGATCGGATGATCGACGTCATCCGCGACGCCGAGCACCGATGCGACACGCTGACGCACGACACGATTCAGCGGCTGCATCGCACATTCATCACGCCATTTGATCGCGAAGACCTCTACATGATGGCGACCACGCTCGATACCGTGATGGATGCGATCGATCATGCGGCGTCGCTCGTGCGGAACTACCGGATCACCAGGGTGCCGGCCGGCGCCCGCGAGTTGTGCCACACCGTGACGCAGTCGGCCGAGCGGCTGCATGCGGCGATGGACGCACTGGCCAACAAGTTGCCCGTGCATCCGCACGCGGTGGAAATCAACCGCCTCGAAAACGAGGCCGATCGTGCCTACCAGGTGGCGATTCAGACCTTGTTCGACACGGTGAAGGATCCGATTGAGCTCATCAAATCCAAGGATTTGCTGGATGTGCTCGAGCAGATCACCGACTGCTGCGAAGACGTCGCCAACGTCATCGAAGGCGTCGTCGTGAAACACGGGTAGGCCGGATGGACACCGCACTCGCGACGATCATCCTGGTTGTGGTTGTCGCGCTGGTCTTTGACTACATCAACGGCTTTCACGACGCCGCCAACTCGATCGCGACGGTGGTGTCGACGCGGGTCTTGTCGCCGGGGCACGCCGTCATGTGGGCCGCGTTCTTCAATTTCGTGGCGGCATTTTTCTTCGGCACCGCAGTCGCAAAGACGGTCGGTTCCGGCATGGTGGACCTGAACATCGTCACCTATGCCGTGATTCTGGCTGGTCTGGCCGGCGCCATCATCTGGAATCTGATCACTTGGTACTTCGGGTTGCCGACCAGTTCGTCGCACGCGTTGTTCGGCGGATACGCCGGCGCGGCGGTGGCCAAGGGGGGATTTGGCGCCATCATCGCGTCCGGCTGGACCAAAACCCTCATCTTCATTGTCGTGGCGCCCATGGTGGGTTTGATCGTCGGCCTGACGTTGATGTCGAGCATCTTCTGGATGTTCCGGCGCACCACGCCGATGCGTGTGGACCGGTGGTTTCGACGATTGCAGTTGACGTCGGCGGCCGCCTTCAGTCTGATGCACGGTGCCAATGATGCGCAGAAGACGATGGGGATCATTACCGGCGCGTTGGTGGCCGGCGGGTACCTGGCCACGTTTGAGGTGCCGTTCTGGGTCGTGCTGGCGGCGCACGCCGCCATCGGCCTCGGCACGCTGTCGGGCGGATGGCGCATCATCAAGACGATGGGCACGAAAATCACGAAGCTGCAGCCGGTCGGTGGCTTTGCCGCGGAGACAGGCGCTGCCGTGTCGATTTACATCGCGACCGCCCTGGGCGTCGGTATCAGCACCACCCATACGATCACCGGGGCCATTGTCGGCGTCGGCGCGACACGCCGGCTCTCGGCTGTGCGCTGGGGCGTGGCCCGGCAGATCGTCTGGGCCTGGGTGTTGACGATTCCGGCGTCGGCCACGATTGGGGCCATCAGCTACTACGTGATGTCGTTCATACGCTAGGGGCTGCTCACAGCGCCGTCATGATCACCCGTGCGGCCAACAACGCCATCGTCACCGCGGTGGTCCCTTCCAGGATGACGCGCGCCCGCGGGTTCACCAGCACATGGCGCAGCCGATCCAGCAACACGGCCCAGGCGGTATGCACCGCAAACGCCAGTCCGACGTGGGTGGCCGCCAACCCGACGTAGTAACCGGTGCTCGCGGATGCCGGAACGAATGACGGCACCACCGTGAGATAAAACGTCGCAATTGATGGATTCAGCAGATTGACGGAGACGCCTTCGCGCCACGCGTGGTGGGCGCGTCGGGGATCCGCCGTCGCGAGAATCGCGTCCGAGGCCGGCAGGGCCCGATGCGCGATGACACGCCGAAGACTCTGCAGGGCGAGCCAGGCCAGATAGACACCTCCAGCCAGTTGAATGGCAACAAACAGACGCGGGGATCCGGCGAGCATCACGGCGAGGCCCAGGCCCGCGATCGCCGCATGGGTGCTGTTGCCGACCGCAGCGCCGACAGCCGCCCACACGCCGCTGCGCCAGCCGCCTTCAAGCGCGTTCCGCACGACCACCGCCGTCGTGGCGCCGGGTGTAATGACGAGCGCAGCGGTGAGTGCAACGTATGCCGGGAACATGGGGGGTCAGGCCGGGCCCGCGTCAGGCAGCATGACGGAGACCGAGGCGCCGCCTCCCTCGCGATTGCGCGCCGACACCGTGCCGCCGTGCAGTTCCACCAGGTGTCGCACGATCGAGAGGCCAAGTCCGGTGCCGCCCGGGTCCCGAGGATCGCGTGTGCGCGATCGGTCCACCCGATAAAACCGTTCAAAGATACGGGGCAGATCGGCGGCCGGAATGCCGGGGCCACGGTCGTGGACGGTCACCACAACCGCGTGGGAGTCCCGCGCAGCCGTAATGTCGATGCGGGCGCCATCCGGGCTGTAGTTCACCGCGTTTTCGAGCAGGTTGCGGAAGATGTCGTGCAGCTTGGCGGGATCGGCGGAACAGGCGGCCGCCTCGGGTGCGACATCGACATGCACTGTGATGTGGCGCGCGGTGGTCGCGGCCTCCATGTCGCCGCACACCTGATCGAGCAACGCGGGAAGGTGGACCAGAGCCTGCTGGATCTCTTCCTGTTTCGCGTCGAGGCGGGCGAGGCGCAGCAGGTCGTTCACCAGACGCTCCATGCGCGCGGCGTGGCGCGCGATGATGCCCAGGAACCGTCGCGTCTGCGCGTCATCGGACGGACCATCGGTGAGAGCCTCGACGTACCCGCGAATGGCGGTGAGCGGCGTACGAAGCTCATGGGACACGTTGGCCACGAAGTCCCGGCGTACCTGGTCGGCGCGGCGCAACTCGGTGACGTCGTGGAGGACGAGGACCGCGCCGCCGCCCCGGGAGGATTCCACGGGGACCACGCGGGCGATGAAGGACCGGCGTGAGTCGCGATCGAGTTGCAGTTCAGTCGGGGCCGGGGTCTGTCCCGCCAGCGCCGCGGTGAGCTGCGCCGAGACGTCCGGGTGCCGGACCACCTCCAGGATGTGCAGCCCGCGTGGATCTCCGGTGAGCCGGAGCATCGCCCGGATCGCCGGGTTCGAGACGACCAGTCGCCCCTGGGCGTTGACGAGCAGCGCCCCCTCGACCATGCCCTGGAGGATGGCATCCATGTGTGCCCGCTCACGGGCCACGTCCTCGAGCCGCGTCCCCAGATCGCGTGCGGTTTCATCGAGCACGCGGGCGACGGTGCCGATCTCATCCCGGCCGAAATCGCGCACCGGCGTGGCGAAGTCACCGGCGCGGTACCGGTGCGCGATGCCGGCGATGGCCTGGACTCGTCTGCTCAGCCAGGCGGAGGTGGCCCAGGTGAGCAGCACCGCGGCGACCAGGCCCACGGCCAGTCCCATCCAGGCAAAGCGGCGCGTGTCCGCGACGTGGGCGTCGACGCCGGTGAGCGGCAGCCCAAGGCGCACGATCCGAATGGGGCCCTCGGGCACCTTTGCCGCCACGTACAACGTCTCCAGCCCCGTCGTGGCACTCCGGCGGATGGCCACACCGGTGCCGGTGGCAAGCGCGGCCTGCACTTCCTCGCGTCCGAGGTGATTGTCGATCGAGGGCAGACGCGTGTCATCCACCTCGGAGTCGCCGACAACCGTGCCATCCTCGAGCATGACCGTCACGCGCGCCGAGACGATGGATGAGAGCGCGGCCGCCTCGCGATCCGCGGCCTCCACGCCGGGCCAGGCGGCCACCAGGGGGGCCATCAGCTGAACCTGTCGCAGGAGTGCGGCCTCACTGTCAGCCGTCATGGTCCGGCGCAGGGACGTGGTGACCAGGGCGGTCGAGGCCGCCAGGGCCAGCGTGCAGACGACGAGCAGGGCGACGAATGTGCGGGTGCGGAACGTCACGGCGCCGGTGCGGGATCTTCGAGTTTGTAGCCGAACTGTTTGATGGTGGCAATCGCCGAGCCCAGATAGGGCACCTTTTCGCGCAGACGCCGGATGTGGACGTCCACGGTGCGGGTGCCGCCGGTGTATTGATAACTCCACACGTCGGTCAGCAGCAGGTCGCGCGAGAGCACGCGGCCACGGTGTTCGATGAGGTACTGCAGCAGCAGAAATTCCTTGGCGGTGAGCCTGATTTCGTCGGCGCCCAGCGTCACCATGTGCCGATCAAGATCGATCGCGAGCGGGCCATAGGTCAGCCGCTTCGCCGTTGCGGCCGGGCGATGCACGCGGCGCAGGAGGGCGCCGACGCGTGCGACGAGTTCTTTCGGACTGAACGGCTTCGTGAGGTAATCGTCCGCACCGAGTTCGAGTCCACGGATGCGGTCCGCCTCTTCGCCCCGGGCCGTCAGCATGATGATTGGAATCGCGGATGTGGAGGCCTCGCCGCGCAGCGCCTGGCAGACGTGCAGGCCATCCATGCCGGGCAGCATCAAGTCGAGAATCACCGCGTCCGGAGGCGTGTGGCGAGCTTGTCGGAGGCCCTCGCTCCCGTTGCCCAGAACGGTGACCGAGTGTCCGGCGCCGCGGAGGTAGTGCTCGATCAGTTCGGCGATATCGGGGCTGTCTTCGATGACGAGAATCCTTGCCACGGGATCATTCTACGGGCTTGATGACCCGATGCCGTTCTTTCGCCGGTTTGCCTGTGAGGGGCGGCAACGAGACCGGGTCGGGCGTGATGTTCGTATCAGGCACCTGGTCGAGCAGATGCCGGATGAGGCGCACACGGCCTTCGCGCTGATTGTTGAAATTGACGACAAACCAAGGTGCGGCCTTGCGATGTGTGGCGGTGAACATGGCATCGCGGGCACGGCCGTATGCGTCATAGTGCTGCCGGGCCTCGAGGTCGATCGGCGAGAGTTTCCAGCGTTTCAGTGGGTCCTGCGCGCGTGCGGCAAATCGGGCTTCCTGTTCGTCCTGATCCACGGCCAGCCAGTACTTCAGCAGGATGATGCCGTCGTCAACCAGCAGCTGCTCAAAGCGGGGGACCTCCTTGAGAAAACGCGTGTATTCCTCGTCGGAGCAGAAGCCCATGACCTTTTCGACTCCGGCCCGGTTGTACCAACTGCGATCGAAGAGCATGAGTTCGCCTGCGGACGGCAGATGGGCGACATACCGCTGGAAGTACCACTGGGTGCTCTCACGTTCGGTCGGTTTCGAGAGCGCGACGACGTGCACCTGCCGCGGGTTGAGCCGTTCGGTGATCGCCGAAATCGTGCCGCCTTTTCCGGCCGTATCGCGCCCTTCGAGCAGGACCACCATCCGGCGCCCGGTATGTTTCAGCCAGCGGACGAGGTTGTTCAGCTCCTCCTGCAGGGGCTCCAGCGTCTTCTCGTAATGTTTCTTCTTCATGGCTGCCCAGGACCCGAACCCTGGACCCTGGACCTACGGGACCACTGAAAGACTCTTTGTAGTCTTCCAGTCGCCTCGTGTGAAGTCGGGAAAGTCCTGCGCTGCACCGTTTTCGCGGACCGATTTCTCAGAGAGCGGGCCGACGGCAGACCACGCGCAGCCTTCGTAGACGTTTTGATCGAGCGGCTGTCCGCCGCGCAGGCATTCGATAATCCGGTAGAGCATCAGGAAGTCCATGCCGCCGTGGCCGCCCATGGTCTTGGCCAATTCCCCGGCGCGCTTCCAGAGTGGATGTTCGTACTCGGCGGTGATCTTCGCGAATTCCTCTCCCTGGGCCCACTGGTGCGCGCGATTGACGCCTTCGATGGAGAGGCGGTTGGGGAAGCCGGCCAGGGTGCCTCTGGTGCCCTGAATGAGGTTGTGCCGGGTGTAGGGACGCGGGGAGGTCTCATCCCACTGGACCATGATCGTCTTGCCGTGCACGGTCTTGATGATCGACGTGTTCATGTCGCCGCCACGGCTGAAGTCGAGCTTGTTCCACTTGTGGTCGGCGGGGAAGTTGTCCTTGCCGTACAGCGTACGCCCGCGGCCGGGCGACGAGAACGACGAGAGACGGCCGAATTGGTCCTCACCGCGAGCCAGGCTCATGTACTGTGCGACCGGGCCAAGGCCGTGGCAGGGGTAGAGGTTTCCATTGCGGCGCGCGTAGTGGTACGTGCGCCAGGAGCCGGTCCCCCGGTCCACTTCCTTCATCTGCGCGCGCAGGTCGTGGATGTAGGCCGCCTCGGCGTGCAGCAGTTCGCCGAGCAGGCCGCGCCGCACCATGTTCAGATACAGCAGCTCCTCGCGGCCGTAACAGACGTTTTCCATCAACATGCAGTGGCGGCCCGTCTGTTCGGACGTGTCCACCAGGTCCCACATTTCCTGCAGGGTGACGGCAATCGGAATTTCGATGAAGGCATGGGCGCCCCCGCGCATCGCCGCGATGCCCATCGGGGCGTGCAATTCCCATGGCGTGGCGATGAAGACCGCGTCCGGCTTCGTCTCAGCCAGCATCGTGCGCCAGCCGTTCGGATCGCCGAAATACACCCTGGGCGCATGGCCCTTTTCCTTCGCACGACTCTCGGCTCGACGCGCCCAGTCCTCGTAGAGGTCGCTGATGCCGACCACCTCGGTGCCGTCGATGGCCGACAACTGGGTGGTGTGGCCGGAGCCGCGTGCGCCGACACCGATCAGCGCGACCCGTACCTTGTCGAGTTTGGGGGCGGCAAAGTCGCCGCGATATCGTGCGCCGGCTCGCCGCGCGGGCGAGGACGACTGCGCGCCCAGTACGGCCGGGAACGACGGCCAGGCAGCTGCGGCAGCCGCGAGGCCACCGAGCGTCTTCAGGAAACCGCGACGAGGGGTGTGGTCGGACATCCGCGCATTCTACATGGGCAGATGGGCAGATGGGCAGATGGGTGGATGATAGGGGGATGAAGCTTGTCGTCCACGTCCACGATCTCCCGATGTGGTCGCTCCCTGTGGCGCAGGTGGAGCGGATTCGTCGGGCGTTGCCGCAGGTCGACATCGTGGATGTTCGCGACTATGCCGACTGTCGGGCGGCCATCGTGGATGCGGACGTGGCGTTGGCGCCGCGGATGCAGGCGGCCACGCTCGCCGCGGCCACTCGGTTGCGATGGGTGCACTCAACGGCGGTTGGGATTGGGTGGCTGCCGCTCGCCGATTTGGCGGCTCGGGGCATTCCCGTCACAAACGTCCGCGGTGTACATGCTGAGATTCTCGCTGAGCACGCGATGGCACTGCTGCTTGGCCTCCGGCGGCAATTCCCGGCTGCCGATACACGGCGGCGCGCGCGGGAGTGGGCCCAGGAGGCTCTGGCCGCCATTCCGGTGCCGCGCCTGAGCGCGACGACGGTGCTGGTCGTGGGCCTGGGTGGCATCGGCACCCATGTGGCCCGTTATGCCAGTGGGATGGGCATGCGCGTGATCGGCGTTCGGCGTGATGTCACGCTGCCGCCGCCGCCCGGCGTTGATCGCGTGGTGCCGCTGTCTGCGGTGCGTGACTGGTTGCCGCAGGTGGACCATGTCGTCCTGGCGCTGCCGCACACCGCAGAGACGGGGCAGGTGCTCGACGCCGAGGCACTCGCCTTGCTGAAGCCCACCGCGTTGGTCGTGAACGTGGCGCGCGGGTCACTGATCGACGAGGGCGCATTGGCTGAGGCCCTGCTCGCCGGGCGCATCGGCGGCGCCGGGCTCGACGTGTTTGCGACCGAACCGCTCCCGGACGCGAGCCCGCTCTGGTCCACGCCGCGCACGATCATCACCCCGCATACCGGCGCGTGTGACGGCGACTACTGGACACCAGCCATCGACTGCTTCCTTGAGAACTGGGCGCGCTTTGAAGCAGGAGCACCGCTCGAGAACGTGGTGAATCTCGCTCGGGGCTACTAATCCGTGCGCAGGGCGCGCTGGGTACGTAGGGCACGCTGGGTTGCAGCGTGCCTGGCCGTGACTGGCGCGCTCAACCCCAGCGCGCCCTACGAGCGTCGCGCTCAACCCCAGCGGGTCCTGCGTCCCCTAGATAGTCTTCAGACTGGATCCCTTGCCCGACGCGATGACACCGAGCGTGATGAGCGAGAGCAGCGCGCCGTTGAAGATCATCACCGCCGGCGCGGAGTAGATGTCGGCGAAGTAGCCGGCGATCAGCGCGCCGATCGGACCGCCGCCGCGCACGGCCACCATGTAGATACTGACAACGCGTCCGCGCAGTTCTTCGGGCACGGCCAGCTGCACGATCGAAAAACTCATCGAGAACAGCATCATGAACGCGATGCCGCCGAAGAAGATGAGGATGTAACTCATTAGTGGCGTGGTGAACCAGCCGAACGCCATGATGATCAGGCCAATCGCAAACTGCACACCGAGCAGGATGCGGCCCATGTGTTTGAACCGGCCGCCGGCTGACCCGATCAGCAGCGCGCCCGTGATGGCTCCCAGGCCCTGGCACACCATCAAAAATGAGAGGCGCGTTTCCGGGGTGCCGCCCGCGTCTGCCATCACCGTCTTCGCAAACGACGGCAGAAACGTGACGAGGGGCATGGCCAGGGCCATGCTGATGACGACCAGCACGATGAGGGTCAGCATCAGCCGCTGGTGCCGCACGTACGAAAGTCCCTGACGCAGGTCCGTCATGATGTCGCGACGTGGCCCCGTCTGGGGCAGCGGCACCGGCGCCTTGATCATCAGCAGCGCGACGACCACCAGAAAAAACGAGAGGCCGTTGAGGAAAAAACACGCGGCCATGCCCACAGACACCAGAATCGCCGTGCCGCCCAGCGGGCCGAGGATCCGCGAGAGGTTGAATTGTGTTGAGTTGAGGGCGATCGCGTTCGGCAGATCCCGGCGGGGCACCAGCGACGGCAGCAGCGACTGATAGGCCGGACCGCCAAAGGCCTGGCCCAGACCGGAGATAAAGGAGAGTGCCAGGACGTGCCAGATCGTGACCACGTCAAAGAAGACCAGTGCGGCCAGCACAAACGCGGTGAACGCCTGCACGTACTGCGACCAGGTCAGCAGCTTTCGCCGGTCATACCGGTCGGCCACGACACCGCCGATCAACATGAACAGCAGAATCGGCAACTGCGAGAGGAAGTCGTCCAGGCCGAGATAAAAATTGGAGTCGGTGAGGTCCAGAACCAGCCAGCTCTGCGCGAACTTCTGCATCCATGTGCCGATGGTCGATCCCAGCGCGGCCAGCCAGACGATGCGGAAGTCGCGGTGGGTGAGGGCACCAGCGACACGACCGGTCCAGCTGCGCGGGGCTTCGGCGGGTGGGGGTCCTGATGACGTGTCGGACGTGGACAAGACGTCGCCATGGTACCATCCCCGCCGTGACGCACCTCACCCGATTTCTGCTGAGTGTCTTCACCGCGGTAAGTCTGGCTGCCTGTTCGGCCCAGTCCACACCGGTCCCGCCGGGAGGCCCGCAAGGGGCCGCGTCGGCGCTGGCGCCCGCCGATATCGGGGCCCTTTTCGACTGTCTGCGCGAACGTGGTCATGCAGTCGCCGCTGCCCATCGCGGTGGCCCCGTGCCCGGATATGCCGAAAACTCCATCGAAGGGTTTGCCTACACCACGTCCATCGTGCCGGCGCTCCTGGAAATCGACATCGCGCGCACCAGGGACGACGTGCTCGTGCTGATGCATGACGATACGCTCGACCGGACGACGACCGGGACGGGGTTGGTGCGGGACCACACACTTGCCGAGGTTCGCGCATTCCAATTGGAGGACGAAACCGGCGCCGTGCTCAACGCGCGGGTGCCGACATTGCGTGAGGCGCTGGACTGGGCGAACGGGAAGGCCATCCTCGAACTCGACGTCAAACGCGGCGTGTCCTACGAAGACGTCGTCGCCGAAGTCCGGGCTGCGGATGCCATGTCGCGCGTGATCTTTATTACGTACAGCACGGATGCCGCCGTGCGGGTACATGGCATCGCACCGGAGATGATGTTGTCGGTCTCGATCGAGGACATTGCGGAACTGGACGCGCTTGAACAGCGTGGCGTCAATCTCACGCGTGTGCTGGCCTGGACGGGCATCGAGACGGTGAATGCCGACCTCAATCGCGCATTGGCCGCACGTGGGGTCGAAGCAATGTTTGGCACGCTCGGCAACCCCGGTCGATCTTGGGACGGCCGCTTCGCCCGCGACGGCCGCGACCGGTACGCCGAGTTTGCCAGAGCCGGGCTCCAACTCATCTCAACTGACCGCACCATCGAAGCCGCCCGCGACCTCGACGCCCACGACGGTGTCGACGGCATCGCGGCGCTGGGGTGCGTGACGCGCTGAGTTTTCGCCACTTGATCGCCTTTGGTTGTTCGTGCCATACTTCGCTTCATAAGGCGAAAGTAGAGCGAAAATATGGCATCAGCCGCGTTGTCCCATCTCACGCAACTGCTTGATTCAAAACAGCTTGCAGGTACTGTGACCAGGCCGTTCGAGTCGGGCCGTCCATGCACAAAAACCGGTGTGGCTGTGCTGGATGACCATCTGGCCGGTGGCTGGCCGAAGGGGCATCTCTCCGAAGTCGTCGGCCCGGCGTCGTCGGGCCGCACGTCGGTGGTGATGGCCACGATGGCGGCGGTGACCCGCCAGGGCGGCGTGGTGGCGTGGGTGGACGTTGCGGATCGATTTGATCCGGCGTCGGCAGCCGCGGCCGGGATGGATCTCGATCGGGTGTTGTGGGTGCGTGGCCCGAATGTGTCGTGGAGTCCGGCGCAACGCACGGTTGGGGATCTGGCCGTGCAGCGTGGCTTGCGCGCGTTTGATTTGATCGCGCGCGCCGGGGGCATCGCGGTGGTGGCCATGGATGTCGCTGATGTGCCGGTGCGCCATCTGCAGTCATTGCCGGCGGCCACCTGGTTTCGGCTGGGCCATGTGTTGGAGGGGCGCGACACGGTGGGGCTGCTTATTGGCGCGCAACCGCTCGGGCGCAGTGCCGGCGGCGTGTCGCTGACGCTGCGGGCTCGCAGTGAATGGGCCGGACGCAGCGCGCAAAGCCGTCGTCTGGCCGGACTGGCCGTCACGCCTGAAGCGTCGCACCGGATTCGCCGGGTGCGCGCACATCGACAGGAGGAGGCGCCATGTTTGTTTGCCTTGTCCGCGACTCTTTAAGTCCGTCGCGCCCAGGAGTGCTCGAGGCGGTGGCGCGCGCCTGTTCGCCGCGTGTGGAGCCGCATGGCGACGATGTGGCGGTGTGTGATGCGACGGGATTGACGCGGGTGATCGGCATGCCGGCGGTGATTGCGGAGGAAATGCGACGGATGGCCTGGGAGCGGGAAGTCGGCGTTCGCGTGGCCATCGCCGGATCAAAAACTGCGGCGTGGTTGCTGGCGCATGCGCGCCCGGACACCACGATTGTGCCGGCCGGCGAGGAAGCCCGACGGCTGGAGCGGTTGCCGCTGTCGGTGTTGCGGTCATTGCCGGAGCTGTCCGGACAGCGCACTGCGGATACGCTCGCCATCTTCGAACGTTGGGGATTGGCGACTCTTGGGGATCTTGCGCGGTTGCCGCGTGCGGATGTGCTGACGCGTACGGGCCGGGTGGGGCAGCGTCTGCATCAGGCCGCCTGTGGTGAGGATGAGGCGCCGCTTGTGCCGGCAGGTGAAACGCCGCGATTTGTGGAACGCATGGAACTGGAGTGGCCGGTCGACGGCCTCGAGCCTTTGTCGTTTGTGCTGGCGCGGTTGTGTGATGGGTTGTCCGCATCGCTCGCTCGTGCTGATCGCGGCGCGGTGACCATCACCACACGGTTGCAACTGGTGAACAAGGCAACCCACGAGCGCACGCTGACGTTGCCGTCACCCATGCGTGACAGCAAAACGCTGCGCACGCTCATCCTGCTCGATCTCGAATCCCATCCGGCACCGGCCGGCATTGATGTGGTTGAAGTCGAATGCGGCGTCACGCCAGGCCGCATTACACAGGGCTCACTCCTCGCCTTTACGGTGCCGACGCCCGAGGACCTCTCCACACTCCTCGCGCGTCTCTCAGCGCTGGTCGGCGACACCCGCGTCGGCGCCCCGGTTGTCGTCGACACGCACAACCCGCGCATCTCGTCGATGAAACCGTTTTTGCTCAACATCAAGAACCCCGCACTGGGAACCAGGAACCCCGCACCTGGAATGGCACCAGGAACCAGGAACCAGGAACCAGGAACCTCGATACGCCGGTTGCGTCCCGCCCCTGCCGTCCGTGTACGTGTGGAAAGAGGCAGACCCGTCGAAGTGGCGGTGAGCGAGCGCACAGCGTACCGCGAGTCGAGAGGCGCGGCCGTGACCACCGCGGCCGGTCCCTGGCGCACATCGGGGCACTGGTGGTCGTCGGACGGTCAGACCTGGGATCGCGACGAGTGGGACGTCGCGCTCGATACCGGTGTCGTCTACCGCCTCGCCCGCAATCGCCAGACCGACCGTTGGGAAATCGAAGGGGAAGTGGACTAGCGGTGCACCAGTGCTCCGGTGCTCAGGTGCACACGAGCACAAGAGCACTCGAGCACTACGGCCGTGTATTTCGAACTTCACACCGCCTCTGCATTTTCTTTCCTGGCCGGCGCCTCGCTGCCTGAGACGCTGATTGCCCGCGCTGCTCATCTTGGCTATCCGGCGCTGGCGTTACTCGATCGCGACGGCGTCTACGGCGCCCCGCAGTTTTATCGCGCCGCCAAAACCGCCGGTCTCAAAGCTATCGTCGGCGCCGAGCTGACAATCCGCACTGCGGGACCGCAGGACCCAGGGACCCCACGAGGACCCTGGACCTTACCCGTCCTTGTGTCTTCCCTCGAGGGCTATCGGAATCTCTGTCGTGTGATCACCGCCGCGAAACGTGGCGTCCCCAAAGGCGAGTCACGTCTGACGCTCGAGGACCTTGATGGGCACACGAGCGGTTTGATTGCGCTGGTCGGCCGGCAGGCCTTGATGACTGATCGGCACGGTGTGGGTGGATTGGTGGACAAGGTCGTCGGCATCTTTGGCCGACAGCAGGTGTGGATTGAGTTGCAACGGCATCTGCGCCGTGATGAAGAAGCGGCAAACGCGTCGCTGCTTGATTTGGCCGCAGCGTTTCGTGTGCCGGTGATGGCCTCCAATGGCGTACGGTTCGCCACGGTTGAAGAGCGACCGGTGTATGACGTGCTCACGTGTCTGCGGTACAAGACCACCTTGAAGGAGGCCGGCCGCCGGCTCAGTGTGAATGCCGAGAGTTATCTGAAGCCGCCTGAGGTGATGGCGCGGTTGTTCAGCGACTTGCCACAGGCATTGGCCGGGACGGAAGCGCTGACCGAGCGGCTCGACTTTACGCTTGCGAATCTCGGGTATCAGTTTCCAGACTACCCGGTGCCGGTCGGCGAAACGCAGGCGTCGTTTCTGCGACGCATCACCATGGTCGGTGCGCGCGATCGGTATCACCCGCTTGACGAGGCGTTTGGAGGGCGGGCGAAGGCGCAGATCCAACGCGAATTGGATCTGATCGACAAACTCAATCTGGCCGGCTATTTCCTCATCGTGTGGGATCTGGTCAACTTCTGCCGGCAGCAGGGCATTCTGGTGCAGGGGCGTGGCTCTGCGGCCAACAGTGCCGTGTGTTATTCGCTGGGGATCACGGCCGTGGATCCCATCGGCATGGAGTTGTTGTTCGAGCGGTTCCTCTCGGAGGAGCGCGGCGAATGGCCGGACATCGATCTGGATTTGCCGAGTGGTGATCGCCGTGAACGGGTGATTCAGTACCTCTATCAGCGCTACGGGGCGCTTGGGGCGGCGATGACCGCCAATGTCATCACGTACCGTGGCCGGAGTGCTGCGCGCGAAGTCGGCAAAGTCCTCAGCATGGAAGAGGACGAGATCGATCGACTCGCCCGGATGATGAGCCGGTTCGAGTTTGTGGACCCGAACGACACCGTGGCCAGACATCTGAAGGACGCCGGCCTCGATACGAATCGAGAAGTCTACGGACAGTTCGCCAGACTCTGGACGCAACTGCAGGATCTGCCGCGACACCTCGGTCAGCATTCGGGCGGCATGGTGATCTGCAAAGGACGGCTGGATGATGTGGTGCCGCTGGAACCGGCGTCGATGCCGGGCCGGGTGGTGGTGCAGTGGGACAAGGACGACTGCGCAGACCTCGGCATTGTGAAAGTGGATTTGCTGGGCCTCGGGATGATGGCCGTGCTCGAGGAAGCCGTGGCGCTGACCGGGATCGACCTCGCGCACCTGCCGGCCAACGATCCGGAGGTGTACCGGATGTTGCAGGCGGCCGACACCGTCGGAATCTTTCAGGTGGAATCCCGCGCGCAGATGGCGACGTTGCCGCGGCTGAAGCCGAAAAATTTCTACGACATCGTGGTGGAGGTGGCGCTCATCCGTCCAGGCCCTATCGTCGGCCAGATGGTGCATCCGTATTTGAAGCGGCGGCGTGGGGACGAACCTGTGACGTATGCCCACCCGTCGCTGGAGCCCGTGTTGAAACGCACATTGGGCGTGCCGCTGTTTCAGGAACAGTTGCTGCGGATGGCGATGGTGATTGCCGGGTTCAGCGGCGGGGAAGCGGAAGAGCTGCGACGCGCGATGGGCTTCAAGCGATCGGTGAAGCGGATGCAGCAGATCGAGACGCGGCTGCGCGACGGCATGGCGCGGAATGGCATTACCGGCGTGACGGCCGATCAGATTGTGGTGTCGATCACGTCGTTTGCCCTGTATGGATTTCCCGAGTCACACGCGGCCAGTTTTGCGCTCATCGTGTATGCGAGTGCGTATCTCAAGGCCCATTACCCGGCGGCGTTTTATGCCTCGCTTCTCAACAACCAGCCGATGGGATTCTACGCACCTGCGACGCTGGTGAAGGATGCGCAGCGCCGTGGTGTGCGATTCACTCCCGTGGATGTACAGGTCTCCGACTGGACCTGCGCCATTCAGGAAGATGGGGCCATTCGCCTGGGATTGATGTACGTCCAGGGCCTTCGGGCCGAGGCAGGAAAGGCGATCGCGCGCGAACGGTCTTCTGGCGAAAAAGACGTCGGGAGGCTTTTTCAGTCGATGGACGACCTGGTGGCCCGCACCGGTCTGCGCCGCGACGAGTTGCGCGTACTTGCCGAGTCAGGCGCACTGGCCACCCTTGGCGGTGATCGCCGGTCGGCGTTGTGGCAGGCCGAGCGTGCCGCGCGTCCCGCCGGACCGTTGTTGCAGGATGAAATGACGTCGGGAGAGCCTCCCGACGTCATTTCGGCGTCCGTATCCCCACTGACTCCCATGACCCTTCCCGAACGGGTCGGCGCCGACTATGCGGCCACCGGGTTGACGATTGGTCCGCATCCGATGGCGCTGGTGCGGCGAGGATTGGCGGCGCGCGGGGTGTTGCGCGCCAGTGACCTGGCGGTGTGGCGGCCGGGACGCCGGGTTCGGGTGGCGGGCGCGGTGATCACCCGGCAGCGGCCGGGGACAGCCAAAGGGTTTGTGTTTCTGTCACTCGAGGATGAGACTGGCATCGCCAATGCCATCCTGACGCCGGATGTGTTTGCCTCCTACAGACGCACGGTGGTGGATGCGCCGTACTTACTGATTGAAGGTCTGTTGCAGAACCAGGACGGGGTGATCTCAGTGAAGGCTGAGCGGTTGGAAGCATTGGCGGATGCCGGTCCACAGCCCGAAGCCCGTCATTTTCATTAGTCCTCAGTGCTAGAATGCCCGATTGATGAAGACTCCGCGGGCACGAGTAGAGATCACTGAAACGGGCGTACGGATCATCCGCAAGAAGTCGCGGATTTCCGGCTGGGGCGTGTATGCCGCCGAGCCCATCAACAAGAACAAACGCATCGTTACCTACACCGGTGAAAAGATTTCGTCGGCGGAAGCCGATCGGCGCGAGACGAAGTATCAGAAGAAGGGCCAGATCTGGTGCTTCACGCTGAATCGACGCTGGTTCCGTGATGGCAACGTCGGCGGGTCCACCGCGCGGTTCATCAATCATTCCTGTGAAGGGAACTGCTACTCGGAAGTCATCGGCGACGTGGTCTGGATCCGCGCGTCGAAGAACATTCCCAAGGGTGCCGAGCTCTCGTACGACTACAACACCGACGGCGAAGCGGGCATGGCCTGCCGGTGTCGTCCGAACTGCACCAACAAAATCTGAGACGGATGGCCATCCCCGTCCGGCACGTCATCTACCTCCACGGTTTCGCGTCGTCGCCGGCGTCAGGGAAGGCGGAACGGTTCCGGACGGCTCTCCAGGCCCGTGGTGTCGGGTACACCTGCCCGGACCTGAATGAGCCGGCGTTTGAGACGCTCACCACCAGCCGGATGCTCGCGCAGGTTCGCGAGATTGTGGCCGGCATCCCCGCCGGGCCGGTGGCGCTTGTGGGGTCAAGTCTCGGCGCGTTTGTCGCAGTCCTTGCCGCGAACGCGGATACAACCGGCAGGATCGATCGCCTTGTGCTGATGGCGCCGGCGCTGGACTTCGGCGGCAACCGGCTTACGCACCTTGGGACCCACCCGGTTGAGGAGTGGAAACTGGCCGGCAGCCTGACCGTGTTCCACTACGCCGACGAATGTGAACGCCGGATCGGCTATGCCCTCTACGAAGACGCAGGCCAGTACGACGCGCTCACGCTGCCCTCGACACGTCCCACGCTCGTGTTCCAGGGGACGGAAGACGATGTGGTGAGCCCGAGTATGGTGAAGGCGTGGGCTGCCGACCGGCCACTGGTGGACCTCCGGTTGCTGCCGGATGGCCACCAACTCAGCACGTCGATCCACACCATCCTTATGGAGAGCCTTGAATTTCTCTGCGCCCCCCTCTGATATCCATCCGGGGCCTCCCGGCCTCCGTAAGTCCTGTACCTCCCCGGAGGCGGCGGTACGTCGTACGAATGCCGGGGTAGAATTTGTGCGGGGGAGTTCCAAGCATGGTGATCAAGATCGGCCAGCCGTTTGACATCCGTTCGTCCGAGATCACACCCGAGCCGGTGTACCGGTCGCGCCGCGACTTCATGAAAGTCGCAGCAGTGGGGGCGATCGGCGCCGTGGCATGTGGCCCGATGGGCGAGGATCTGTCGGCGCAGGCGACGCTGCCGAACGTAAAGCCCTCGCCGCTCTCAACCAACGAGAAGCCCCACACGTGGGAGCAGCTCACGCAGTACAACAACTTCTATGAATTCGGCACCAACAAGTCGGACCCGGCGCGGTACGCGAACCGGCTGACGGTGAAGCCGTGGACCGTGAAGGTGGACGGGTTGGTGGCCAAGCCGGCCGACTACGCCTTTGAAGACCTCGTCAAGCCGCACCAGCTCGAGGAGCGCATCTATCGCTTCCGCTGCGTTGAGGCGTGGTCGGCGGTCATCCCGTGGGTCGGCTTCCCGCTGGCCGACCTGATCAAACGTGTGCAGCCCACGAGCCGCGCGAAGTATGTGGCCTTCACCACGCTGATGCGCCCGAGCGAGATGATCGGGCAGCGCTCGGCGGCGCTCGACTGGCCGTATGTTGAAGGCCTGCGGATGGACGAAGCGATGCACCCGCTGACGATTCTCGCGACGGGGCTCTACGGCAAGGAAATGCCGAACCAGAACGGTGCGCCGATCCGGCTGGTTGTGCCGTGGAAATACGGCTTCAAGAGCATCAAGTCCATCGTCCGGATCAGCTTCGTCGAAAATGAGCCACCCACGTCCTGGAACATTGCGAACGCGCGTGAGTACGGCTTCTATTCGAACGTGAATCCCACGGTCGATCACCCGCGCTGGAGCCAGGCCCGGGAGAACTCGCTCGGGTCCCTGCTCAAGAACAAGCCGACGCTGATGTTCAACGGTTACGCGGACCAGGTGGCGTCGTTGTACGCGGGGATGGACCTCAAGAAGTTCTACTGATGGCGCTCAAGGCTCTGGTGACGCTCGTGGCCCTGTGGCCGGGCGCCGACCTGCTCTACAACACCTTGTGGGGGAGCCTTGGCATCAACCCGCTCGAGACGCTGCTACTCACGACCGGCGAGACGACGCTCGTGATTCTGCTGTGTTCACTGGCGGTGACGCCCGTGCGTCGCCTCACCGGGTGGAACCGCATTCAGTCCATCAGAAAGACGCTTGGACTCCTGGCCTTTTTCTACGCGTGCCTGCACGTCTCGTTCTACATCCTGTTTGATCGGGCCTGTCTCTACTGGTCGGACTGTCAGATTCAGCCGATCATCGACGACATCACCAAGCGCAAGTTCATCATCTCCGGGATGGTCGCGTTTCTGGCGATGGTCCCCCTCGCACTGACCTCCACCAAGAGCGCCATTCGACGGTTGGGCCGCCGCTGGCAGACACTCCACCGGTTGGCGTACCTGGCCGGTGTGGCCGGGGTCGTGCATTTTCTCTGGAAGACCAAGGTGCCGGAAACCAAGCCGTACGCGTACGCGGGTATTCTCGTGCTGCTGCTGGTCGTGCGGGTGTACTTCTCATGGCGCAAGCGGCCAGCAGTCCCCGGTGCGCCGTCCGGCAAGGAGATCTGATGCGCGTTTTCCTGCTATTTGTCGCCCTCGTCGCTGCCGGATGTTCGAGCGCCCCCCGGCCGTGGCTCGATGGGGAACCCCTCGGCGCCGAGCCGTCGTCGTTTGTTGTGCTGGCCGGCAACTGGACGGTGAAGGACGACGGCGGCACGCGGATTCTCAGCCTCGACGGGAGCCGGTGGCAGACCGGCACGGCGCCCGCGAATCTGTCGTCGAAAGCGATGGCGCTGTTTCCCCGGTCTGCGGAGACCTTCGGCACCCGGGTGCTCAAGGGGCTGCAGTTTGCGTACGGGGTCGAGCGGTCAGTTCCGCAGTTTGCTGATGGCGAGATTCAGGTGGACTTCCGATTGATCGGCGGCGCCTCGGATCAATTCGCCGGCATCCTGTTCGGCCTGAATGACGACGGGAATCATTACGCGTACCGGTACAACACCAAGGACGGCGACACGGCGCTGTGGCGTGTGGTGGACGGCGCGCGGGAACGGATTCACCACGGCGGGGTCCATCTCGCGATTCCGATGGGGGAGTGGCGCACGTTGCGCATGCGCGTGAACGGCGCGGGGATCACGGGCTGGGTCAACGAGACGCAGACGCTGCAGTTCACGCTGCCCTCCGCTCCCACCGGGCGGGTGGGGCTCTGGTCCAAAGCAGACGCCATCACGGACTACCGGAACTTCCGGGTGGTCCGGTAGTCCAGGGGCCCGGCGCCAGGGAGCGGCCTGGCGTAGACTCTCGCCATGACGCAGTCGACCAGAACGCTGATCACGCGGGGACGAGTGGGCGGACTGGCCGCGCTGGTGCTGGTGGGCCTGGGCCTTGCTGTGGGGCCCGTGCTCGCACGGGACGCGGCGCGGCAACAGGCGCCGTACTTCCCCACGGTGCGCGAGTGGCAACGGCAGACGCCGGCCGCCGCCGGGTTCGACGCGGCGAAACTCGCCGACGCGGTGGCCTTCGCCATCGCCAACGAAAATCCGGCCACGAAGGACATGGCCGTGGATATTCCGAATACCTTCCGTCGTGAAGCGCCGTACAACGCGCTGATCGGCCCGACGTCCCCGCGCGCCGGGGCCAACGGGCTCGTCATCAAGGGCGGGCGCATTGTCGCCGAATGGGGCGACACGGCCCGGTCCGACATGACGTTCAGTGTGACCAAGACGTTTTTGTCCACCGTGGTCGGCGTGGCCTGGGACCGTGGCCTGATTCGTGATGTGCACGACACGGTGGCGGGATACATGCCCGCGAACGTCGACTTGTTCACATCGGAGAAAAACGCGCCGATCACGTGGGATCACCTGCTGCGCCAGACGAGTGATTGGGAAGGCGAGTTGTGGGGCAAACCCGACTGGGCGGACCGGCCGGTGGGCAACACGGAAGAGGAACGCCGCAACCGGCCGACGTACGCGGCCGGCACACATTACAAATACAACGACACGCGGGTGAATGTGCTCGCTCTGGCGGCTTTACACGTGTGGCGCGACCCACTGCCTGAAGTGCTGCGTCGCGAAATCATGACGCCGATCGGCGCGTCAAGCACGTGGCGGTGGGAGGGGTACGACAACGCCTGGGTCGAGCTTGACGGCCGCAAGGTGCAGGCATCCACCGGCGGAGGCCATTGGGGCGGCGGCATGTTCATCAGCGCATTCGACCTCGGTCGCCTGGGCTATCTGTACCTCAGACACGGCATGTGGGCCGGCCGTCAGTTGGTGTCCAGGCAGTGGATCGCCATGGCGCGCACGGGTGGCGTCAATCCCGAGTACGGATTCATGAACTGGTTTCTGAATCCTGGCCGGGCGTCGCTGCCTGCCGTGGGCGAATCAACCGTGACGTTCCGGGGCAACGGCCAGAACATCGTCTTCATCGACTGGGAGCGCGACCTGGTCGTGGTCGTGCGATGGATCCGCGGCGGGAACGCGCTGAACGAGTTCCTTGGCAAGGTCGTCGGCGCGCTTTAACGCACGATGTCTTCCGGCTTGCCCGCGTAGGGCGTGAGGTCCACCACCGGGCTGTTCTTCGGCAGCGACAGGAAGTACTCCGTCACGGGCTTGTCGTCGCGCAGGAGGGGCCCTTCGCCGAGATACCGCTCGATGTGCGGCCGGTGCGTGAAGTACTGATTCACCAGCAACTGGAACGTGCCGAGGCCCGACCCTTCCATGGCCACCTGCACCTGCGGGTACGCCACCTTCAAGGCGAAGTCGGATTCCCGCAACGTCAGCGGCTCGTTCGAGCCGATCGCGATGCTGCCGCCGATCCACAACGTCACGTAGGGGAACGCGTCGAGGAAGCTGCGCAGCATCAACTTGTGCTGGAACTCCGTGTCGACCGGAATCCACTGCACCATGATGCCGCCGGGCGCGAGCGCCTGCCGCGCCAGCGCATAGTAGTCGGCGGAGTACAGGCTCGCGGCTCCCGCCAGATGGGGCAGCATGAGGTCCGCGGTGATGACGTCAAACTTCTTTTGCGTGGTCTTGAGGAAGTGCCGGCCGTCGGCGACCTCGAACGTCACGTT
The DNA here is from genome assembly GCA_030827135.1 of Vicinamibacterales bacterium. Lineage (GTDB taxonomy): Bacteria > Acidobacteriota > Vicinamibacteria > Vicinamibacterales > SCN-69-37 > SYFT01. The sequence continues at coordinate 235,305 of JAURFE010000004.1, read as the reverse complement.
CGGGTTCTCGAGGATCTTCCGATTGATCTTCTCGAACCACGAGCCGGCCGTGATGACCGACGGCGACAATTCCACCACGGTGGTCCGGGTGTTGGGCAGAATGCTCGCGCCGCCGCCGGTGGTGCCGCCTCCCATGCCGACGATCAGCACTTCATGTGGGTCGGGATGCACCGCCACAGCCAGCGTGCCGATGGCGCGATGGTAATGCACCATGCCTTCGCCGTCGCTCGCGTGATGCATCCCGTCAATCAGCAGGACCCGCTGGTCGCCATGCTGGGCGACCGAGACCGTGGCCTGCGCATCCTCGGCGTGCCACAACACTTCGTGGCCTGGGTACCGCCGCTGGATGACATCTTCAAACACATCCGGCAGGACGGCGGCGATGCCCACAAACGCAAGGACCGCAACGCCCACCACCGGCACACGGAGTGTCGGACGTGCCATCCAGAAGAGCGTGAGTCCACCGATCAGCGGAATCGCGGAGATGAGTACCAGGCTCGACTGTGCACCGAGGGTGGGAATCAAAATGAACCCGCCGGCGAGGGACCCTACGATGGCTCCGGCGACGTTGAGGGCGTACAGGGTACCCACCCGCCGGCCGACGCGCGCGTCGTCCTGCCGGCCGCCGGTCGTCCAGAGAATCAGGCCCATGGGAAACGCGGCGCCGAGCAGGATCGCCGTCGGGAGAATCGCGAATCCTGCGGCGAAGAGCAGGGGCAGGACAAAGTCCCACGGCGGCGTCAGTTCCGCGCCGGCCGTCCACATCCACACCATGATGTCGTTGGCGCGCACGAGGAGGAACGCCGACAGGAGGCCCGTCATGCCGACGGCGATCTCCGTCGCGCCGAGAATCGCCTGCCAGTTGGCGCGACGCCGCAGCCACGGGGTCACAAGGTAGCTGCCGATGGCCAGGCCGGCCAACACGGCGGCGAGCATACTGGCGAAGGCGTAGGTGGTCGGTCGCAGGAAAAACACGAGGATGCGGAACCAGACGATTTCAAGCGCGAGGGAGACGGTGCCGGAGAGTGCGATGACGAGCAGCACGACCCAGCGCGCGCGATCGGAGAGAGGCTCGGTGACCAGGGCGCCTGCCGCCGCGTCGGCGGCTGGTGCCGCCGGCGTGTGGGGAATCGGCGCTTCACCGCGACTGGCCAGCCACGCGACCAGCGCGACCAGCACGTTGACGCTGGCCGCCACGAGAAATGTCCGGCTCAGCCCGAGTTCCGGTACCAACCACAAACTGCCGGCAAGCACGCCGACGATGGCGCCGGTGGTGTTGATGGCGTAGAGCAGCGACGCCGTGCGGCGAATGCCGTCGGCACTCCGGCTGGCGGCGCGAAGCACGAGCGGGTAGGTCATACCCATCAATCCCGCCGGCATGATCAGCACGAGAGCCGTCAGCCCCACGCGCGTGACCGTGGTCAGGGCCGGCGAGCCTTCGAGGCTTGGCACCAGACTGATGAACACGGTGTCGGCCAGGCCGAGCAAGGTCGGCGTGAGCAACGCACTCACGGCGATGAGCACCTCGACGATCGCAAACGCGCGCAGGGGCCGGGCCATCGAGTCGGACCAGCGTCCCGCCAGATAGCTGCCGAGCGCGAGGCCGCCCATAAAACACGCGAGCACCGTGCTTGCCGCCTGGATGGTGACGCCGAACACCAGACCCAACTGCCGCGTCCAGAGGACCTGATAAATCAGGGCCACCGCACCCGACAGAAAAAACGCGACAAGCAACAACGCACTCATCCGCGTACTGACAACCGACCGAGACTCACTCACAAAAGGCTCCTGAATGTGGCAACTGGGCGACTGGGCAACTGGGCGGCTGTGCTAGCCACCTCTGGTATGCATTTCGAGGTGCGCATCACGTTTGAGCACGTTGAGCGGGATGTAGGTGCCGCGATCACGCACAGAGCGCCGTTCTTCTGCGCCGCGATCGGCGCGCCCACGCCAGACCGCCTGCAACAGATTCATCAACGTTTCACGCGACGCGCCGGCGCGCAGCGGGCGCCGCAGGTCCGTGCCGTGCTGCGCATAGAGGCAGAGCAGCAGAACCCCGTCGGCCGTCAACCGTGCCCGGTCACACGTCCGGCAGAAGGGCTGTGTGGTGGATGCGATGATGCCGAACGCCAGCCCATCGGGGAGCTGAAAGCGGTCCGCAGGCGCTGACGCGGGACTCGGCAACGGTTGGATTGGGCCGTACGTGTCGGCCAGTCTCGACAAGATCTCGGCGCGGGAGATCACGGCCTCAGGGCGCCAGCGCGTGGCGCCGCCCACATCCATGTATTCGATGAAGCGGACTTCCGCGCCAACGGTGCGGCCGTACTCCAGGAGATCCTCCAACTCATCGTCATTGTCGCCACGCGTGATGACCGAGTCGATCTTGAGGTCCGTGAACCCCGCCGTCCGCGTGGCGTCAATGCCCGCGAACACGGCCGGCAGGGAATCGCGCCGCGCCAGCGCGAGGAAACGGTCGGCGCGCAGAGTGTCAAGGCTGACGGTGAGGCGATGCAGCCCGGCCTGCCGCAGTTCGGGGGCGGCATCAGCCAGGAGCACGCCGTTGGTCGTCAGCGCAAGATCGGTCAGCCAGGGCTTTTGCGCCAGCTGGGCGATCAGGGACGGCAGGTCGCGCCGCAGCAACGGCTCGCCACCCGTCAGCCGGATGCGGTCCACGCCCATCTCGCCAAAAAGGTCCGCCAGGTCGCTGACTTCCTCAAACGACAGGACGTCCTCCCGCGGCAGCCAGAGGTAGTCGTCCTCCGGCATGCAGTAGTGGCAGCGCAGGTTGCAGCGGTCGGTCACCGAAATCCGCAGACTGCGCAGGGGGCGACCGAGGGTATCAAGCGTGGACATCCGGATCGCTATTATCCTATGCCGTGGAGGGCGTGATGAGACGAAGCTGGCTTGTGGTCCTGTTCCTTCTGGTTCCGACCGTGGCGTCCGGGCAGACGCCTCTGCCGCCGGATTCACCGCGTGTGGCCGCGCTCAAGAAGGAAGTGGCCGCTGAAGTGGAGAAGCTGCGCGACTTCACACAGCAGATGGTCGATCAAATCTTCAGCTACGGCGAACTCGGGTTTCAGGAGTTCGAGACCCATAAGTATCTGACGGGCATCCTGCGACAGCACGGGTTCACGGTCGAAGAGGGCGTGGCAGGCATCCCCACCGCCTTCATGGCGTCGTGGGGCACCGGCAAGCCGGTGATTGCGCTCGGGTCTGACATCGACGGGATCCCGCAGTCATCGCAGAAGCCCGGCGTGGCCTATCGGTCGCCCATCGTCGAGGGAGCGCCAGGCCATGGAGAGGGACACAATTCCGGGCAGGCGGTCAATATCACGGCCGCCATCGTGCTGAAGCGCATCATGGAGCGCGACAGGATTCCCGGGACGATTCGTGTGTGGCCCGGTACGGCCGAGGAACTCGTCGGCACCAAGGCCTATTTCATTCGCGCGGGTCTGTTCAAGGACGTGGACGTCGCTCTGTTTACCCACGTGGGCCGTAACCTCGCCGTGTCGTGGGGCGCGGCCGGAGGCACAGGGCTGGTGTCGGTTGAATACCAGTTCGAGGGGGAAACCGCCCACTCGGCGGGGGCCCCATGGCGGGGACGCAGCGCACTGGATGCGGTCGAACTGATGAACATCGGGTGGAACTACCGGCGTGAGCACCTGCGCCTTGAACACCGGTCGCACTACGTCATCCGCAACGGAGGCGACCAGCCGAACGTTGTCCCCAGAACCGCATCGGTGTGGTACTACTTCCGGGAGCTCACCTATCCACTGATCAAGGAGTTGTGGGCGATTGGGGATCAGATCGCAGCAGGCGCCGCGCAGATGACCGGCACACGGCTCGCCGGCACTCGCGTGCTCGGCGCGGCGTGGCCCCGGCACTTCAGCCGCCCGGTGGCGGAAGCCACCTACGCAAACATCCAGCAGGTTGGCCTGCCGGAGTGGAGCGAGGCCGATCAGGCGCTGGCGCGCGCGGTGCAGAAGGAACTCGGTGTGGCCGAGACCGGCTTGGCGACGCGTCTCGGGGACCTTGGGCAGCCGGTGACCGACAATCGCGGCGGCGGCTCGGACGATATCGGCGACATCTCGTGGAATGTTCCAACAGTGACGTTGTCATTCCCCTCAAACATCCCCGGGTTGCCAGGCCACAACTGGGCGGACAGCATCGCGATGGCGACCCCCATTGCCCACAAGGGCGCCACGGCCGGAGCCAAGGCACAGGCCATGACGCTGGTGGATCTGTTCCTCAAACCGGAGGTGGTGACTGAGGCGTGGCGGTATTTCAACGAAGTCCAGACCAAGAACCAGAAATACGAGCCGCTCATCCGCCCGCAGGACACGCCCGCGATCGAACTCAATCGCGACATCATGGCCAAGTACCGGGAGGAAATGCGGAAGTATTACTTCGATCCCACGAAGTTCAAGACCTACCTGGAGCAGCTTGGCATCGCGTATCCGACAGTCCGGAAGCAGTAGGGGCGATCATCCTCGCATGAGCATTCGCCCCTATCGCGGCCGTCTCCCGGTGATCGACCCCTCGGCGTTTATCGACGACAGTGCCCAGGTCATCGGTGACGTGGTTATTGGCGCCGAGAGCAGTGTCTGGATGCAGACGGTCATTCGCGGGGACGTGAACTACATCCGGATCGGGGCGCGGTCAAACGTCCAGGACGGCACGATCGTGCACGTGCAGCACGATACCCATCCGACCATCATTGGCCACGACGTGACCATCGGGCACGGCGCGATTGTGCACGGCTGCACGATCAGCGACCGGGTGCTGGTGGGGATGGGGGCGATCATCCTGAACGGGGCGCGCATCGGCGAGGACTGCATCATCGCCGCGGGGACCCTCATTACCGAGGGCACCGTGATCCCACCGCGTTCGATGGTCATGGGGAGCCCGGGCAAGGTGCGCCGGCCGTTGACCGACGGGGACCTCGCCATGATCCGGGAGTTCGCCGGGAACTACGTGCGCTACCGGCTCGACTACCTGCCATAACCCGGATCCGGGATAATGGATGCCAGAACGGCATGATTCCAGCAATTCGCGGTACCCACGACATCCTCCCAGGCGAAGTCGAAAAATGGCAGTACGTCGAGCGCCTCGCCCGGCAGTTGTGCGACCGCTTTGGCTACGTTGAAGTGCGCACGCCGGTAATCGAACGGGAGGAGCTCTTCGCCAAGGGCACGGGGGAAACCACCGACATCGTGCAGAAGGAGATGTATTCCTTCACCGACAAGGGCGGGGATCGGATCACGCTGCGCCCCGAGGCTACGCCCAGCATGGTTCGCGCCTTTGTCGAACACAACCTGGAGAATGCCTTGCCCTCCGCGAAGATCTTCGCGATGGGCCCCATGTTCCGGTACGAACGGCCGCAGAAGGGCCGGTACCGTCAGTTTCATCAGTTCGACGTCGAGGCGTTTGGCATCGAAGATCCGGCGGTGGATGCCGAGGTCATCGACCTGGCGTGGTCGCTTGTCTCCGGGCTGGGGATTCCCCAGGCCGAGTTGGTAATCAATTCCGTCGGCTGCCCGGCCTGCCGCCCGAGGTTTCAGGACGCGTTGCTCGCCGCGGTCAAGGACGACCTGCCCAAGCTGTGCGGCGATTGTCAGCGGCGTGCCACGACGAACCCGCTGCGGATCTACGACTGCAAGATCCCCGCAGACCAGCCGATCATTGATGCGCTGCCGCACTCGGTGGACTACCTGTGCGAGCCCTGCGCGACGCACTTCACGGCCGTGAAGGGGTACCTCGACGCCGCAGGCATCCCGTGGCGGCAGTCCCATCGACTGGTGCGCGGCCTCGACTACTACACCCGGACGACGTTTGAGATTCTGGGCCAGACCCTCGGCGCGCAGAACGCGTTGCTTGGCGGCGGGCGGTACGACGGCCTCGTGAAGACACTCGGGGGGGCGGACCGCACCGGGATCGGATTTGCGGCGGGCCTCGAACGCCTCGTCCTCGCGTTGCCGGAGACGGCCCCGATCGCCGCGACTCCGCGCGCCTTCATTGTCGCGATCGGCGAGGATGGCCGCGCGGCCGCGTGGACACTGCTGCGGTCGCTGCGGCAGGCCGGCCTGGCCGCCCAGATGGAATTTGACGCGCGCAGCGTACGCGCGCAGATGAAGAGGGCGGACCGACTGGCCGCCCGCGTCACGCTCATTGTGGGCGGAGACGAACTGGCCCGCGGCGAAATCACGCTGCGGGACATGGCCACCGGCGATCAACACGCCATTGCGCACGACGCCATCGTCGAGACTGTGCGGACGTACCTGTGACTACCTATCGCACCCACTCCTGCGGCGCGCTGCGTCGCACCCACGCTGGCCAGACCGTGTTTCTGCAGGGCTGGGTCCATCGCGTCCGTGACCTCGGCGGCGTGACGTTCTTCGATATTCGGGATCGGCACGGCCTCACCCAGGTCGTCGCGCGAGCCGGCGACGCGCTGACGCAGGCAGGGAAGTTGCGCCCGGAGTGTGTCGTCGCGGTGACCGGCACAGTCGATATCCGCGACGGCGCCGCGACGAACACGAAGATTGCCACAGGCGAGATCGAGGTGGTGGCGACCCACATCGAACTGCTCAACGACGCGAAGACGCCCCCGTTTTCGATCAATGAAGACACGGCGGTCTCGGAAGAGACGCGGCTGCGGTACCGCTACCTTGACTTGCGCAGGCCGGCCCTGCAGCGGAATCTGATCCTGCGGCACCAGGTGTCCATCGCCGCGCGCAAATATTTCGACAGCGAAGGATTTCTCGAGATCGAAACACCGATCCTGACCAAGTCGACGCCGGAAGGCGCGCGTGACTATCTCGTGCCGAGCCGCGTGCACAAGGGGGAGTTCTTTGCGCTCCCGCAGTCTCCGCAGATCTTCAAACAGATTCTGATGATCGCCGGCATGGATCGCTATTTCCAGATCTGCCGGTGCTTCCGCGACGAAGACCTGCGCGCCGACCGGCAGCCGGAGTTTACGCAGATCGACGTGGAGGTGTCGTTTGCGACCGAAGAACTGATCTACACGATCGTCGAAGGCGCGATTGTCGCCATGTGGCAGGCCGCCGGACACACGGTGCTGACGCCGTTCCCGCGCATGAGTTACGCCGATGCGATGCGCCGGTATGGATCCGACAAGCCGGACCTGCGGCCGGGCATGGAAATCGGAGACGTGAGTGATCTCTTTCGCGAGTCTGCGTTCCCGGTGTTCAAGGATGCCGTGACCGCAGGGGGCGTCGTGCGCGGGTTCGTGGTCAAGGGGGCGGCCGCCTATTCGCGCAAGGAACTTGACGGACTGACCGACCAGGCGAAACAACTCGGGGCCGGCGGTCTGGTGTGGGTACGTCTGGCGCAGGGTACGCTCCAAAGTTCGGCGCTCAAGGCGGCCGGCGAGGCGCCGCTGCGCGCGGCGTTCAAGGCGTGCGGCGGCACCGAAGGGGATCTGCTCCTGCTCACCTCCGGCGAGGCGATGCAGGTCGCCACGTGGCTCGGCAGCCTGCGGCTTGTTGTCGCCCGCAAAGAAGGCCTGCTCAAGGGGGACGACTTCCGCTTTGTCTGGGTCACCGAATTTCCGCTCTTCGAATGGAATCCGGACGAAAAGCGCTGGGACTCCATGCATCACCCCTTCACCTCGCCGCAACCGGACGATGCGGCATTGCTTGAGACGAACCCGGGCCAGGTCCGCGCGCGCGCGTACGATCTGGCCCTCAATGGATCAGAAATCGCCGGCGGCAGCATCCGAATCCACCAGCCCGCCGTGCAGCGCCACGCGTTCCGCCTCCTGGGCATCTCGGATGAACAGGCCGCGGCACGATTCGGCTTCTTCCTCGAAGCGCTCGAATACGGCACGCCACCCCACGGCGGGATCGCCTTCGGCCTCGATCGGATTGTCGCCATCCTGTGCGAGGAGTCGTCAATTCGCGAAGTCATGGCGTTCCCGAAGACGGCGCAGGCCGTGGACCTGATGGCCGGCTCACCGTCGACTGTGGACGATCGGCAACTGCGCGAGCTCCACATCAGCACAACAGGCAAGTAGCGGTGCGGATGGGCATTGACCTCGGCGGGACGAAGATCGCCGCGGTGGTCCTGAACCCGGAGGGCCGGGAGGTGTGGGCGCAGCGTATCGCCACGCCGCGCAACAACTACGCCGGCACCATTGCGGCGATTGCCGAACTGGTGCGCGCCGGCGAGGACGCCGTCGGCACTGCGGTGACGGTCGGCATCGGCATCCCGGGCGCTCCGTCGCGCGTCACGGGACTGATCAAGAACGCGAACTCGACGTGGCTGAATCAGAGGCCCCTGCACGCGGACCTCGCAGCAGCGCTGGGGCGCGAGGTGCGGCTGGCCAACGATGCCAATTGCCTGGTGGTGTCCGAGGCGGCGGACGGGGCCGCGGCCGGGGCGCGTGTGGTGTTTGGGGTCATTCTCGGCACCGGCACCGGCGGGGGCGTGGTCGTCGATGGGCGGTTGCTGGAGGGCGTGAACGCCATCGGTGGGGAGTGGGGGCACAATCCGCTGCCCTGGCCCGATGCCGGCGAGTGGCCCGGGCTCCGGTGTTACTGCGGGCGCACGGGCTGCATCGAAACATGGCTGTCCGGACCGGCGCTGGCGCGCGACTATGCCCTGGCCACGGGGGACCCGGTGCCCGGTGAAACCGTGGTCGCGCGGGCGTCGGCCGGGGAGACGGCTGCGCGCGAGACCCTCGCCCGATGGGAAGGCCGGCTCGCCAGGTCGCTGGCGACCGTCATCAACCTGCTGGACCCGGATGTCATCGTGGTGGGCGGCGGCCTGTCGCGGATTCCCGGCATTTACGAGCGGGTGCCCGCCCTGTGGGGCGCGTGGACGTTCTCCGACGCGGTGGTCACGCGGTTTGTGCCGGCCGCCTATGGCGACGCCAGTGGCGTTCGCGGCGCGGCGTGGCTCTGGCCCTTGTATACTCAGGCGACTTCTTGATGCCAGCCACGACTGCCCGCCGCATCCAGATGCCCGACGAAGGCATCGAAACCCTGTACGGTCCGTTTGACGAACACCTGCGATCGCTGGAAACAGCACTCCAGGTGCGCCTGAAGACCCAGGGCCACGAACTCATCGTCGAAGGCGATGCCGACGAGGTGGGGCGGGCGGAGCGGGTGCTCGACCAGTTGGCGCGTCTGCTCACGGCCGGATACCGGTTTGGCCGAGGGGACGTCAAAACGGCGGCCCAGCTGCTCACCCAGAATCCGAATATCGAATTGCAGGAGTACTTCCTGCGCAGCAACGCGCGGTCGGCGGGACGCAAACAGGTGGCGCCCAAGAGCGTGATGCAGCGCGAGTACCTCGAAGCCATTGAGACGCATGATGTGGTGTTTGGCGTCGGCCCGGCCGGCACCGGCAAGACCTACCTGGCGATGGCCCAGGCGGTGTCGTATCTGCTGGCGAAGCGCGTGAATCGCATCGTGATGGCGCGTCCCGCGGTCGAGGCGGGGGAGAAGCTCGGGTTTCTTCCCGGGGACCTCGCCGAAAAGGTGAATCCGTACCTGCGGCCGCTGTACGACGCCTTGCACGACATGCTGGACGCGGAGCGGGTCGAGCGGCTGCTCGAGCGCGGCGTCATCGAAGTGGCCCCCATCGCATTCATGCGCGGCCGGACGCTGAACGACGCGTTTGTCATCCTCGACGAAGCCCAGAACACGACGTCCGAGCAGATGAAGATGTTTCTCACCCGCCTCGGATTCGGTTCAAAGGCGGTCATTACGGGTGACGTCACGCAGATCGACCTGCCTGCCGGGCGCGGGTCCGGCCTGATAGAGGCGCTTCGTGTCGTCAACGGCGTCGACGGGGTGAGCATCATCCGCTTCGACGACAGGGATGTGGTGCGGCATCCCCTGGTGCAGCGCATCGTGAAGGCGTACGACGCCTATACCGCCGGCGACAAGCCACACGCCTGAGATGGTTTTCCAGTCGACATCCCGTCTTCGTGTACGTGTCACTGACGGACGTGGCCGGCCCGTGGCGCAGGCGGCGCTTGGCCGCTGGCTGGCCGGTGCCGCCCCGGCAGCGGCACGCGGCGAGGTCACGATCGCGCTGGTGGGGGATGCCACGATGCGCCGGTTGAACGCGCGATTCCGCAAGGCGGACTATGCCACGGATGTGTTGTCGTTTCCCTCGGAGGAGCCGGGCCTGCTCGGCGACATCGCCATTGCCACCGGCGTGGCCGCGCGACAGGCGCGCCGGCTCGGGCACAGCGAACGGGTGGAGCTGCGGGTGCTGGCGCTGCACGGGTTGCTGCACCTGCTGGGATACGATCACGAAACGGACACGGGCGCGATGGCGCGCGTTGAAGAACGGCTGCGGCGCAAGGCCGGATTACCCTCCGGCCTGATTGCGCGCGTGCGCGGTTCAGGTGTGCCGGGCCGATGATCTGGATTCCCCTGCTTGTGTTCGTGGTGGTGTGCGCCATGGCGTACCTCGCCGTGATCGAGACGGCATTCGGCGTGCTCATGCGCCTGCCGGAACGTCTGGAGGCCGAGCGCGAGAGCGAAGCCGACGGCCTGACGTCCTACCTCGAAGACCCGCTGAAGTTGTTTGTGCCGGCGCGTTTCATGCGCGGCCTGTTGCTGATTCTTGCGGTGGTCCTCCTGGCGCAGCCGATCGGCGTGGGCTTCTACGCCGGCGTGATGCTGTTCGCGACCGCGGTGGGGCTGAACGTCGTGGCCGGGCATCTGATCCCGGCTCTGATCGTCCGCCGGGCGCCGGAGCAGCTGCTGGCCATGTTGCTGCCGCCGTTCACCGCCATGGCGAACGTCGTCACGCCCCTGACCAGTCTGGTCATCAGCTGGCTCGGGCCGGCGGAATCATTGCCGTCGCGCACGAACGGCCATGCGGTGTCGTCAGCCGCGCATGCCAATGACGTGTCGGCCGATCAGGAGGACGGGCGGTTGCTGCGGTCGGTCGTCGACTTTGGGGATACGCTCGTGCGCGAAGTGATGACGCCGCGCCCGGATGTGGTCGCGATTCATGCCGATGCGACGGTGGCCGGATTGCGCGCGCTCCTGCGGGAGCAGGAGTACTCGCGGGTCCCCGTCTTCCGCGAGAACCTCGACAACATCGTGGGGCTGGTCGTCGTGAAGGATCTCATTCAGCGCGAGCAGGTGACCGACCAGACGACGGTCAGCGAGATTATGCGGCCGGCGGCGTTTGTGCCGGAGACCAAGCGGGTGGCGGATCTGCTGCGCGAGTTTCAGCAGCGCCGGTTTCAGCAGGCGATGGTCGTGGATGAGTACGGCGGCATCGCCGGTCTCGTGACCGTGGAAGATCTGATCGAGGAAATCGTCGGCGAGATCCGGGACGAATACGACCTGGAAGCTGAGCCGATCGTGACGGAGGCGGACGGCGCGGTCGTCTTCAGCGCGAAGGTGGCGATCGAAGAGCTGACGGAACGCCTGGGCATCACGATTGAGGGTGACGGGTTTGAGACCGTTGGCGGGTACGTGCTCAGCCGGACCGGTCGGGTGCCGGCCGCAGGGGAGCGCATCGAGGTCGACGGTGTGTCCATCGAGGTGCTTGAGGCGGAACGCCGCCGGATTCACAAGGTGCGCGTGCGGCGACTGCCGCCTGAGTCGGAGAGCGAGGGCGCGTGAAGACCGGGTACGTCTCGTTTGTCGGGCGGCCCAACGCCGGCAAGTCCACGCTCATGAACAAGCTCATGGGCCAGAAGGTCGCGATCGTCTCGGACAAGCCGCAGACCACCCGGCACCGCATCACCGGCGTGCGGAACGAACCCGGCGGCCAGATTGTGTTCATCGACACGCCGGGCATCCACAAGCCGGAGCACCGGATGAACCAGCGGATGGTGGATGCCGCGGTGGACACGCTGCGTGAAGTGGACGTCGCCGTGCTGGTGGTGGACGTGACCGAGAAACCCGGCCCCGGCGATCGGTATGTCATGGAGTTGCTCGGCAGCGCGAAGTGCAAGGTGATCGTGGTGCTCAACAAGATCGACCGGTTGAAGCAGAAGAACCAGTTGCTGCCGCTCATGGAGAGCTACGGGAAGGCCCTGCCGGTGGAGGCGATCGTGCCGATGTCGGCGTTTCACGGCGAGGGGCTGGATGCGCTTGTCAAGGAGCTGCTGGCCGCGTTGCCTGAGGGGCCGCCGCTGTTCGATGAGGAATATTTCACCGATCAGTCCGAGCGCACGCTGGCGGCCGAACTGATTCGCGAGAAGGTGCTCCGCCACACGCGCGATGAGCTGCCGTACATGACTGCGGTGGTGATCGACCAGTTCGAAGAACCTGCCGAGCCGGGAGAGCCGACGAAGATCTACGCGTCGATCCTCGTCGATCACCAGTCACAGAAGCCGATCATCATCGGCAGGAACGGCGAGATGATCAAACGCATCGGGACCGAGGCACGCGCGGACCTGCAGGAACTGCTGCAGGGGAAGGTCTTTCTCGACCTGCACGTGAAGGTCAAGGAGGATTGGCGCGACGATGAGCGGCTGTTGGACGAGTTGGGGCTGCGTCGTTGATGCGCATCGTGCACGTGGCCGAGGTTGATCCGTCACCCGCAACCGGGATGGGACGGGTCGCCTGGCACTGGCAACGGGAAGCGGAGCAGCGCAATGTGCCGTTTATGCACATCGGGCCGCGACAACTTCCAGCCTTGCGGCACCCAGCCCAGTTTCCGCGCGCCGCGAGGCGCCTGTATCGCACCATGGGCCAGCCCGGGGATTGCCTGGTGGTGCATGAGCCTGCCTCTGGGGCGTTTGTCGGCTTCCCCTCGCCGCTGGTGGCGGTCAGCCACGGCATTGAACGCCGGCTGTGGCAGATGCAGTGTGCGGGCGTGTTCGGCGACGACCAGCGCCCCTCAGTCAAGACCCGCGTCACGTTCCCCTGGTGGCGACTTCGGCAGGCCGACCGCGGGCTGCGCCGGGCGACACACGTCTTCGTGCTCAATCAGCAGGACGCCGCGTTTGTGCAGGACTACTACGGTCGCCAGGCCGGTGACGTCACGGTGTTGCAGCACGGCGTGGACCCGACCCCGCTGACCGCTGAGGACGTGCCGTCCGGCCTGGTGACCGTGCTGTTTCTCGGATCGTGGATCGCGCGCAAGGGGGTCAGCGCGCTGGTGAGGGCTGCGGCGATCCTCGCCGCCGAAGGGCACGCTCTGCAGTGGGTGCTCGCGGGCACGGGCGGGGACGCCGATGGCATTCGCGCGCAGTTTCCCGCCGGCATCCGCGACCGCGTGCGGGTGATTCCTGCGTTCGTGTCGACCGGGGAAGCGGAGGTGTTCAGACAGGCGCATATCTTCGTGTTGCCGAGTCTGTTCGAAGGCCAGCCGCTCGCGTTGCTGCAGGCCATGGCGTCAGGCCGGTGTTGCGTCACCAGTGATGGATGCGGGCAGCGCGACCTGATTCGCCACGGCGTGAATGGCCTGTTGTTTCCTCCCGGCGACGCAGACGCGTGTGCGGCAGCGTTGCGGCGGTGCGCCACCGATGCTGCGCTGCGTACGGATTTGGGGCGCGCGGCGCAGGCCTCCGTGGCCGGCAGGACGTGGGCCCGCGCGGCGGGTCAGGCCCTCGACCACATCCTGCGGGTGGCGGCACGATGACCCCGGCACGCGTGTACGCAAACGCGGTCGGCAGCGTCGTGGCATTTCTGATTGTCGGACTGCTCGTGAAGTACTCCGAGTTGCTCTTTACCTTCGAGCACCGATGGTTGATCCAGCCGCAGGGGTCCGTCAGGAGCCGGCTGCTGCAGTTCTGGATCTCCCTGCGATTCTCCTGGCAGGAGTTCGCGGTGGCGGCCGCCCTCCTGGCCGGCCTGGTGCTGTGGAGCCGGTGGCGCCCTGATCCCGGCCGCGCTGCGCGTGCGGGCGTGATGGCGCTCAGGGGTGTGCTGGGTGTCACCTCACTCATCAGTGTGTTCGGCATTGCGTACTACGCCGTGTATCACACGCATTTCTCGCTGGACGACCTGGAGTACATCGGCTTCGCGCCGCAGTTGCTGGCATCGACCGACCTGTTCGCTCACACCTCGATTGCCGTGGGGGTGGCGGTGTGGATGGTGACCACCATCGGCCTGCCGCTGTGGGTCGCGCGATGGCCGTCGGCGATCGTCGCCCGTCTCGCGACCGGTGGTGTGGTGGTGATCGCCGGGCTGGCCGGAGTCACGTGGGCGGCGGGCCGGCCCAATCTTGCCGAGGCGCGCCTTGAGCCGAACCCCGTCCTGTGGATGGTGTTCGGTCAGCGGGTGAGTTACGCGGATCTGCCGCCGACTGCCGAGGTGGCGCCGATCGGCCCACAGCGGCGTGTGCTCGAGCCGGCGCTGCGGCCCCGGAACATCGTGCTCGTCATTCTGGAATCCACACCCGCGTTGGCGATCACGGCGTACAACCCGGAGGCCACCGGCGGCCGCCGGCTGTTCGCGGAGTTTGCCGGCGACATCACCACGTTTGAACAGGTCTTTGCGATTGCGCCCAATTCGACGTCCGCGTTTGTCAGCATAATGGCAGGCGAGACGCCGGCTCCGACGGCGAGTGCCGCGCTCAAGGCCGTCGCCAACGTGCCCACGCTCAGCGAGGTGCTCCAGGCCCGCGGGTTCCAGACGCAACTGCTCGTCAATGGCGCGACCGATCCCATCATGGATGCGCTGGCTGCCCGCGGATTTGATCGGTCACTCAACATGAACAGCGAGTGGGACGTGGCCGGGCGGCATACCCGCACCACGTGGGGCTTTGATGACCGGATGTTGTTTGATGAGGCCCAGGTGTTCCTGAGCCGGCAAACGGCCGACGCGCCGCCATGGTTTCTCGCCGTCCACACAAACAATCCCCACCATCCCTATGCATCGGAGCTTGTGCCGGGGCTGGGGACCAGTGACGATGCGAAGATTCGGCATCGCCTTCTGGTGGATCACGTGATGGATCGGCTCGCCGACTTCTACGGATGGCTGAAGGAATCCGGACTTGCTGAGACGACCGCCGTGGTTGTCGTGGGCGACCACGGCGAGGCGTTCGGCGAACACCCGGGCAATTTCATCCACTCCAAGGAGCTGTTCGTGGAGAACCTCCACGTGCCGATGCTGCTCCTGCATCCAGAGCGCCTGGGTTTACCCGCCCGTGTGTCGCAACTCGGGTCCCCCGACGATGTGGGGCCGACGATCGTCGACCTGCTCGGCGTGGACGTCCCCCGGCGGTCCGGGATGTCCCTGCTGTTCGAGGCGCCCGACCGTGTCTTGTTTCATCTCACCGATTGGGGCCCTGGGCAGGTCGGGTTCAGGGATGCGCAGTACACCTGGATTCTCTCCCGCACTGGTCGCGAGTTGCTGTTCGACCGCCGAGCTGACCCCGGCGAGCAGCACAACATCCTCGGCGCGCACCCCGATGTGGCCGCCGCCTTCCGGGCCCGTCTCGGGCGCAGGTAGGGCACGCTGGGTTTGAGGGTGCCAGCCTCCCTGTAAATCTTTCGCGACAGCCGAGATGGGCGCTCCTGCAAGACCCAGACCAGACTAAAATGTCTTGATGTCCGCGCCCCGCAGAAACGATCTCGTGCTCGAGTCGGTCCGGCGACTGCTGCGGATGGGGGCTACCCCCAACCTGCTGAATCTGCTGCAGAAGCAGCATCCGGCCGATCTCGCCCAGGTGTTTGCCGAACTGGGCGAGAAGGAATGCCACGCCGTTTTCAACATCCTCGTCGAGCGGAACGGCCGCCTCGCGGTGGAGGCGTTGTCTGAGTTGGGCCCGGAAAAAGGCGCGCTCCTGCTCGCCGACCGCCCGGCGGAAGAGATTGCGCGCCTGGTCCAGGAAATTCCGTCCGACGACGCGGCGGGGTTGATCGACAACCTGCCAAAAGAGTTGTCGGATATCGTGCTGGACCTGATCCGGCCGAAGCCCGGTGGCGGTGTCTCGGAACTGCTCGAATACGACGATCAGACCGCCGGTCGTCTCATGAATCCGCACGTCTTCGCGTTGCCCGAAGACATCACGGCCGGCGAAGCGATCACCGCCATCCAGGGCGCACGGGATGTCGAGATGGTCTTCTACCTCTATGTGGTGGACCAGCGCCGGCATCTGGTCGGCGTGACGTCGCTGCGCCGCTTGCTGCTGGTGGCGCCGGATACGCCGCTCAAACGCATCATGACGAGCGACGTCTACAGCGCACGGGTCGATGTGGACCAGGAAGAAGTCGCGCGACAGGTGGCCTCGTACAACCTGCTCGCGATTCCCGTCGTGGACGCCGAGAACAAACTGGTCGGCGTCATCACGGTGGATGACGTCATCGACGTGCTGAAGGACGAAGCCACCGAGGACGTCTTCCGGTTGGCCGGCGTCTCGGCCGAGGACGGCGTCCTCACGCCGCCGCTTGAATCGCTGAAGAAGCGGCTGCCGTGGCTGCTCGTCAACCTGGGCACGGCCTTTGTGGCGGCCTTTGTGGTCAGCCGCTTCAACGCGACGATTGAAAAGGTGGTGTACCTCGCGGCGCTGATGCCGGTGGTCGCCGGCATGGGCGGCAACGCGGCGACACAGACGCTGGCCGTGGTCGTGCGCGGCATTGCACTTGGCGAACTGACGTGGGGCAATGCGCGGCAGGCGGCACTCAAGGAAGGTCTGGTCGGGTTGGGCAATGGGGTCGCGCTGGGCCTGATGGCCGTCGTCGGCGCGTGGTTGCTCGCCGACGACTGGGCGCTGGGCGCGATCCTCGGCCTGGCGATGATCATCACGATGTTCATCGCGGCCGTGGCGGGCACGCTGATTCCCCTTGGGTTGCGGGCGGCCAAAGTGGATCCCGCGCTGGCCTCGTCGGTGTTCATCACGACGTTGACCGACGTGTTTGGCTTCCTGTCGTTCCTGGGACTGGCAACGGTGTTCCTCCGGTTCCTGCACGGCGGGTGAGGCCGGACTGATGCGCACGATCGTCGCCGACGCGATCGTCCTGCGGACATATCGGTACGCCGAGGCGGATCGGATTGTGGTGTTCCTGACGGAGCACCAAGGGAAGAAGCGGGGCGTGGCGAAGAACGCCACGAAGTCGCGGCGCCGGTTTGGCGGAGCGCTTGAGCCGTTTACGCGTGGCCGCGTGGCCTATGTCGAGCGGGAAGGGCGCGAGTTGGTGCGGCTGGAGCGCATTGAACCGGTGACGAGCCCGATGCAGGCGGCGGCGGGGCGGGTGGACGGCGATGCGGCGCGCGCACTCGGGTACGCGAGTTATTTCGCGGAACTCGTGGATGAATGGGCGCCGGACGCGATGGCGAACGAGCGGCTCTATCGGCTGGCGTCGTCGGTCGGGGATGCGATGAGCCGGGCCGGGTCGGCCGATTGCCTGGCGCGGTATTTCGAGTTCTGGCTGCTCAGGCTCGAGGGCGTGTATCCGGCGTTGAACGCCTGCGCGCGATGCGGCGGGACGTTGGCCGATGGCGCGGTGCTCGACCCGGGGGACTGGCAGTTTGCGTGTGCCCGCTGCGGGCATGGGACGTTGACGGTGTCGCGGGAGGCCTTCGGGTGGCTGCGACGCGCGGCGGCAGAGACGCCGGCAGTCATCACCGATGCTGGGGCGCACGCCGACGTGATGCGGGAGCTGGAAGTGGTGCACGCGCGGCTGATCGCGATGCATCTGGAGCGCGATGTGCGATCCGCGCGGGTGGTGAGGGAGTTGAGGCCGTAGTTGTGACGTTTCAGGACCTGGTGTTTAAGTTGTCGGATTACTGGTCCGCGCAAGGCTGCTTGATTCAACAGCCGATGGACATCGAAATGGGCGCGGGCACGATGCACCCCGAGACGTTCCTGCGGGTGCTGGGCCGGAAGCCATGGAACGTGGCGTATGTGCAGCCGTCGCGACGGCCGGCCGACGGCCGCTTCGGGGAAAACCCGAATCGCCTGTTCAAGCATCACCAGTTTCAGGTCATCCTCAAGCCCGCGCCGGACGACATTCAGGACCTGTATCTGCAAAGTCTTGAGGCGTGCGGCATTGACCTGCGCGCGCACGACGTGCGGTTTGAGGAGGACAACTGGGAGTCGCCGACGCTTGGCGCCTGGGGCATCGGCTGGCAGGTGCTCTACGATGGTCTCGAGATCACGCAGTTTACGTATTTCCAGCAGGCGGGCGGCCTGGATCTGTCGCCGGTGTCCGTCGAACTGACCTACGGCCTCGAGCGGTTTGCGATGTCGCTTCAGGGTGTCGACAACGTCTACGACCTGGAATGGGCCAAAGGCGTGAAATACGGTGAGGTCCGGCTTCGGGATGAGATCGAGCAGTCCCACTACGCGTTTGGCCAGGTGCCGGCGCTGGCCGATGGCGCGTTTGCGGAGTTCCACCGCAATCTGTTCAACCAGTACTACGACTTCGCAAAGGCGCTGCTTGAGTCGCACCTGGTGCTGCCGGCGCTCGACCATGCGCTGAAGTGCTCGCATGCCTTCAACGTGCTCGACGCAAGCGGGAGCATCGGGGTGACCGAACGGACGGCGTACATTCTGCGCGTCCGCCAGCTGGCGGTCGCGATTGCGAAAGCGTGGACCGCGGATCCGATGGAGCAGGGGGAGTCGAACCATGGATCGTGAACTCCTCATCGAACTCGGCCTCGAAGAGTTGCCGGCGTCGTGGCTGCCGGCGCTGACGCAGCAGCTGGGTGAGACACTGCGAAAGGCGCTGCAGGATCACCAGCTGCCGAACACCGAATCCATTGAAGTGCACGCCACACCACGGCGTCTGGCCGCGTGTGTGCCGTCGTTGACCGACCGGCAGGACGACCGGGACGAAACGGTGATGGGGCCGCCCGTGTCGGCGGCTTTTGGTGCGGACGGCGCGCCGACGCCGGCCGCGCTCGGATTTGCGAAGAAAAATGGCGTGGAGTTCGCCGCGTTGACGCAGGCGGACACGCCGAAGGGCCGCTACCTGGCGTTCGAGAGGAAGACCCGCGGCCGCGCGACGGTCGATGTGCTGCCGGATGTGCTGACGCAGGTGCTGCGGATGCTGCCGTTTCCGAAGCAGATGCATTGGGACGCCGAACTGCATGACGGCCGGGGTGAGCTGGTGTTTGGGCGGCCGGTCCGCTGGCTGCTGTTCCTTTACGGCGGCCGCGTGGTGTCGTACACGATTTCGCGGACGAGCCTTGCGGCCAGCGTCCGTGTGCAGGACGTGACCTCAGGCGCGGTGACGTACGGCCATCGGGTACTCGCCTCCAGCGGGCGCGCGGGGCGGGCGATCAAGGTGCGTGGGTTCGACGAGTACAAGAAGAAGCTCGCGGAACATTTCGTGTTTCTCTCGCGCATCGAGCGCAAGGACCGCATCATTCGCGACCTCGACGGCCAGGCCCGCAAGCTGGGCGGCCGCATGTTGCTGCATCAGTCGGCGCAGGCCGAGGCGCTGCTTGAGGAAGTGCCGGATCTGGTCGAATACCCGGGTGTGGTGGCGGGGGCCTTCGCCGACGAATTCCTGGCGCTGCCCCCGGAAGTGCTGACGACGACGCTGATTCATCATCAGCATTTTTTTCCTGTTGTCGGGCAGGACGGACGTCTGCTGCCGGCGTTCCTTGCGGTCACCAACACGCAGGGCACGAACCCCAGGAGCATTGCGGTCAATGCCGGGCGGGTGGTCACGGCGCGTCTGCGGGATGCGCGGTTCTTCTGGGAATCGGATCGCAAGGTGGGGTTGGCGGCGCGGTTGCCGCGGCTGGAGACCCTGACGTTCCACAAGAAGCTGGGCTCCTATCGGGCCAAGGCGGAGCGTCTCGCGGCGCTGGCGAGGTGGATTGCCGAAGAGGGCTTCGGCCAGTCGGCTGAGGTGGGCGCGCAGGCCGAAGACGCCGGCCGCCTCGCCAAAGCCGATCTCGCGACGGACATGGTGCGCGAGTTCACCGAACTGCAGGGCGTGATGGGCGGCATCTATGCGCGTGAAGCCGGCGCGCCCGACGCGGTATGGAAGGCGATTTACCACCACTACCAGCCCGTCAGTGTTGAACCCACAGCCAGTCAGGGCCTCGGGCAACTTGGCGGCGGAGCCGTGACCTGGGCCGCGGTGTCGCTGGCCGATAAACTCGACACGATTGCCGGACTCTTCCACGCGGGAGAGCGGCCGACCGGTTCACGCGACCCGTTTGGTCTGCGCCGGGCGGCTCATGGTGTGTTGCGGGTGCTTCTCGACCTTGAGGCGCTGACCGGATTGACCGTGCGACCGACGCTTGATGCGCTCATCAGACGAGCGGTGAAGGGGTACGGCGACGGTGGTCCGGACCATGTCATGGCCGAAGCCGCGTGGGCGGAGATGACGGCGTTCCTGCGCGAGCGTCTGGAATACGTGCTGGTGGCGCGAGGTGCCGACCGGCGAAACGCGCGTGCGGTGCTGGCCTCCGGTACAAACCGGCCGGTGCGGGATTTGGAAGCCAATGTGCAGGCCCTGCCGGAAGTCGCCTCCACCGAGTCCTTCCGCCAGTTGGCCACACTGTTCAAGCGTGTGCGAAACATTGCGAAGGACGGTGCGGCAGACGCGGGAGACGCCGAGCGGGGCGTGCTGGTCGAACCGGCCGAACTGGCGCTGCTGGCGGAGATCGAGCAGCGTGCACCCGTGATTGATCGGGCGGTCGCGACCGGCGGCGGGTACCGCGAGGCGTATCAGGAGGCGGCGAAGTTTGAACCCGCCGTGGCGAAGTTTTTTACCGATGTATTCGTGATGGCTGAGGATCCCGTCCTTCGCCAGGCACGGCTGCAGTTGATGAAGCGGTTGGAGCGGTTGATCTTACAGCTCGGGGATATTTCCGAGATCGTAGCAGCGGAATAACGGAGTATATAGCGATGGCGAAGAAGAGTGGGAAGAAGAAAGTCGTGAAGGTCGTGAAGAAGGCAGTGGCGAAGGTTGTCAGAAAGGTCGCGCCGAAGAAAGTCGCGACGAAGACCGTCAGGAAGCCGGCGGCCCGGAAGTTCGTGTACCAGTTCGGCCGCAAGACCGACGGCAACGGATCGATGAAACCGCTGCTGGGGGGCAAGGGCGCGAACCTCGCGGAGATGTGCCGCATCGGATTGCCCGTGCCCTCCGGATTCACGATCACCACCGAGGTCTGCACCTACTACTACGCCAACAAGCGGACGTATCCGCCGGCGCTCAAGGCCCAGATCGAAGCGGGTATTGCCACCATCGAGAAGGAAACCGGCAAGAAGTTTGGTGACCTGAAGAACCCGCTGCTCGTGTCGGTGCGCTCCGGTGCGCGCGACTCGATGCCGGGCATGATGGACACGATTCTCAACCTCGGCCTCAACAGCCGGACGGTCGAGGCGCTCTCCACCAAGACGGGGAATCCGCGTTTTGCGTGGGACTGCTACCGCCGCTTCGTGCAGATGTACGGCGACGTCGTGCTGGGTGTGCAGAAGCGCGCCGACGAGGACCACGATCCGTTCGAGACGGTGATTCACGGCCTCAAACACGAGCGGTATCACGCGGACATCGAAGACACCAAACTGACCGTCGACGACCTGAAGGAACTGGTGGTGCGCTTCAAGGCGCTGGTCAAGGACCGGGTCGGTCGCCAGTTTCCGGATGCGCCGTGGGACCAGCTCATGGGCGCCGTCAGCGCCGTGTTCGGCTCGTGGATGAACGACCGGGCCATGGTCTACCGCCGCAAGTACAACATCCCCAGCGAGTGGGGCACCGCGGTCAACGTGCAGGCCATGGTCTACGGCAACACGGGTGAACGGTCTGGGTCGGGCGTGGCGTTTACGCGCAATCCCGCCAACGGCGCCAAGGAGTTCTACGGGGAATTCCTGATCAATGCCCAGGGCGAAGACGTGGTCGCCGGCGTCCGCACCCCGGAGCCGGTGGCCGAGCTCAAGAAGCAGATGCCGAAGGCGTATGCCGAACTCGAGCGGATCCGCAAGAACCTTGAGAAGCACTTCAAGGACGTGCAGGACTTCGAGTTCACCATCGAAGACGACGTCGTGTACATGCTGCAGACGCGGAACGGCAAGCGCACGGCGATGGCCGCGCTGAAGTTCTCGATCGACATGGAGAAGGAAGGCCTGATCGACTGGAAGACGGCGATCATGCGCAACCCCGCCGATCAGCTGGAACAGCTGCTGGCGCCCGTGTTTGATGCGACGGACGTGAAAAACGCGCCCGTGATTGCGACGGGGCTTCCGGCTGGTCCTGGTGCGGCATCAGGCCGTGTGTATCTGAACGCCGAACGCGCCGTCGAGGCGGCGGGACGGGGCGAAAAGGTCCTGCTGGTCCGTGTGGAAACGTCGCCGGAAGACCTGCGCGGCATGATTGCCGCGGAAGGTATCCTCACCGCGCGTGGTGGTGTGTCGTCACACGCGGCCCTGGTCGCCCGGCAGATGGGCAAGGTGTGTGTCTGTGGCGCGGCGGCGATTGAAGTGGACTACCAGGCCAAGTGCGCGACCGTGGACGGCACGGTCTACAAGGAAGGCGACTGGCTGTCGATCGACGGCACGGCGGGCAAGGTGTACGCCGGGGAAGTGAAGACGGCGCCGTCCGAAATCGTCGCGGCGCTGATTCACAATGACCCGATCGCGCAGAAGAGCGAAAAGTTCCGCGACTTCCAGCAGCTGATGAAGTGGTGTGAAAAGGCGACGCGCATGAGTGTGCGCACCAACGCCGACACGCCGGAGCAGACGGCCAACGCCGTGGCGTTCGGCGCCGTGGGAATCGGCCTGACGCGCACCGAACATATGTTCTTCGAGGGCAACCGCATCGACGTGATGCGCGAGATGATCCTCGCGGAAACGGCGGAGGCGCGCAAGGCGGCGCTCGCCAAGCTGTTGCCGTTCCAGCGCGAGGACTTCGCGGGCATCTTCCGTGAGCTCAAGGGGTACCCGGCGACGATCCGCTTCCTCGACCCGCCGCTCCATGAATTCCTGCCGAACACGAAGGAGTCGCAGGAGGAACTGGCGAAGAAGATGGGCGTGCCGGCGGCGCAGATTCACCATCGTGTCCACAGCCTGCACGAGTTCAACCCGATGCTCGGATTCCGTGGCTGCCGTCTCGGGATCGGCTATCCGGAGATCTCCGAGATGCAGGCGCGCGCGGTGTTCGAAGCCGCGGCGCTGGTGCAGAAGGAAGGCATCAAGGTCCGGCCGGAAATCATGATTCCGCTCGTCGGCTTCAAAAAGGAACTCGACCTGCAGATTGCGGCCGTCCACCAGGCGGCGCGCGAAGTGCAGGCGGAGCACAAGGTGAAGCTCAACTACCTCGTCGGCACGATGATCGAGGTGCCGCGTGGTGCGCTGACGGCAGACGAGATCGCGCAGTCGGCCGAGTTCTTCAGCTTCGGCACCAACGACCTGACGCAGACCGCGCTCGGCATGTCGCGTGACGACTCGGGGTCGTTCCTGCCGCACTACCAGGAGCTTGAGATCGTCACGAACAACCCGTTTGCCAGCATCGATGCGGCCGGTGTGGGCCAGCTCGTGCAGATGGCGGTGACGAAAGGACGCGCCACGCGGCCGAACATCAAGCTCGGCATCTGTGGTGAACACGGTGGCGACCCGGCGTCGATCTTCTTCTTCGACTCGGTCGGCCTCGACTACGTGAGCTGTTCGCCCTATCGCGTCCCCGTGGCGCGCCTGGCGGCAGCGCAGGCGGCGATCAAACACAAGGCGCGCGCCTAGGTCCATGATTACGACGCTCGTGCACCGGGACGGCCAAACAGGCCGGGTTGACGTGGTTGACCCGGCATGGGTGGCGCCCGGGGCACGGGAGTTCGTGTGGGTGGACGTCCAGTTGCCCGATCCCGGGGCACGGACGCTGCTGCAGGATGTATTCAGGGTGCACGAACTCGCGCTCGAAGATGCGCTGAGCGAAATTCATCATCCAAAAATCGAACTCTACGATTCTCACCTCTACCTGATTCTCCACGGTATCCAGGCCGGCGCCGAAGGCCGCGGGTTTGTGACGCACGACATCGATTTTTTTCTTGGCGAACGCTTCCTGCTGACGGTGCACACCGCACCCTCGCGGTCGCTCGCGCAGGAGCAGGCGACCTGCCTCCGCAATCATCAGGCGCTGGGTGAGGGCCCGGTCGGGTTGATGCATCGGATCATCGACGCGATGGTGGATCACTACCGGCCCGAGGTGGACGCCCTCGAAGAGCGCCTTGACGCCCTCGAAGACCTCGTCTTTGAGCAACCGCGTACGCACCCCGTGAGGGAGATTCTGGGGCTCAAGCAGGACGTCTCGGCGCTCCGGCGGGTCGCGTTGCCGCAACGGGACGCCCTGGGGCGCCTGGCGCGACGCGAATTCGCGATTATCCCTGATGCGATAGCCTACCGCTTTCGTGACGTGTACGACCATCTGGTGCAGTTGACCGATGAGGCGATTTTCCTCCAGGACCGCGTGACCGGGCTGCTCGACGCGTATCTCTCGAGCCAGTCCAACCGCATGAACCAGGTGATGAAGGTCCTGACGGTCATCGCGACGATCTTCATGCCGTTGACTGTGCTCACCGGGCTGTATGGGATGAACGTGCCGCTGCCACAGTTCCCCGGTGGCCCCACCGCCCAGTTCTGGTGGGTAATGGGCATGGTGGTGGCGATTGCCGGCAGCATGCTTGTGGTGTTCCGCCGGAAGGATTGGCTGTGAACCGCATCCAGCGGCTCGCGCCGGAACTGGCGAACCAGATCGCCGCCGGTGAAGTTGTCGAACGCCCTGCATCCGTCGTCAAGGAACTCGTCGAAAACGCAATCGATGCCGACGCCACCCGCATCGCGATCATCGTCGAGTTCGGCGGCAAGAAACTGATTTCGGTAGAGGATGACGGCCTCGGCATGTCGGCGGAGGACGCGCGGCTCGCTGTCGAGCGGCACGCCACGAGCAAGATCCGGGAGGCGAATGATCTTGCGGCGATTCTCACACTGGGATTCCGCGGAGAAGCGTTGCCGTCGATCGCGTCGGTCTCGAAGTTCCGGCTGCGCACGCGGGAGCGGGGCGCACTCAGCGGAACGGAGATTCGCATCGACGCCGGGCACGTCGTGTCCGACAGGGAAGTCGGCGCGCCCGAAGGCACCCTTATCGAAGTGGGTGAGTTGTTCTACAACCTGCCGGCCCGGCGTAAATTCCTGAAGGCGGATACCGCGGAGTCCGCGCAAATTTCCCGCCTCGTGACGCAGATGGCGCTGGGGTATCCCGAGGTCGGATTCACGCTTCGGAGTCGCGACCGTCTCCTCATCGAGGCCCCGCCGGCGGGGTCGAGCGAAGAACGCTTCTATCAGATCTATGGCGACCGGCCGGACCTGGTGCCCGTGCGCAAACAGGCGGCGGGGATGAGCGTGGCCGGGTTCATCGCCGCGCTTGCCGAGCAGGGCCCCGTGCGCGGTCCCCAACACGTCTTCGTCAACCGTCGTCTCGTCAAGGACCGTACGATCGCGCATGCGATCTCGGCGGCCTACAGCGTGGCGACCATCAAGGAGCGCAGCCCCGAAGTGCATCTGTTCATCGAGGTGCCGCCCGACCGTGTGGACGTGAACGTCCACCCGACGAAGGCGGAGGTGCGGTTCCTCGATCAGAGTCTCGTGCACGAGGTGCTCCGACGCGCCCTTGTGGACGCGCTGGGGCAGGGCGGTGTCCCCGAGTTGGTGTTGTCGCCTGGTGCTGCGCAGTCACCAGAGCCCCTCGGCACCTCGCTGCCCTGGAGCTTCGGGCAGGGGATGTTGGAGACCCAACCATGCCCACCCTCTCCCGGCCTCACCCAGCCGTTCCCAACCCCACCCACGACACACATCGGCCTCACCGGCGGCACCTCCACCGTCCAGTCGCTGATCAAGCCGCTCACGCCGCTCGGCCAGTTCCGCAACACGTTCATCCTCGCGGTTGACGACGAGGGCATCGCGATCATCGATCAGCATGTGGCGCACGAGCGGATTTTGTTTGAGCAGATTGCGGAACGGCTGACGATGGGCAAGGTTGAGGTGCAGGCGTTGCTCACGCCCGTGGTGCTTGAGTTGTCGTCAGGGGAACACCAGACGCTGTTGTCCCACACCGCTGAACTCGAAAAGCTCGGGTTCGACTGTGAAGACTTCGGCGGCACCAGTCTGCGCATCACGGCCGTGCCGGCGCTGCTCGACTGGAAGCAGGTGGATGCGGCGCTTCGCGCCGTGGCGTCCGACCTCGATGGCTTGTCACCTGGCGCCAGCGTGGACATTGCCCTGCGGCAGATGGCGGCGACGATGGCGTGTCATGCGGCCGTGAAGGCGAATGATCCGCTGACGCGCGAGAAGATGCAGTATCTGCTCGACGAACTCAGGCGCACATCACACTCGACGGTCTGTCCACACGGCCGGCCTGTCGTGTTGCGGTTGACGCGGCGCGAAATCGAACGTACCTTCGAACGGATTTGAACGGGGGCCGGAGCTTCTGCTCCGGCGACTGCCGGTGCTGAGGTGGACGTCTGCGGTGTCTGGCTGTGGCGGGTCTGCCGCCATGGTCTACCGGGAGCCGTCAGTCATGGAAGTATCTGATCGCAGAAGCGCAGGGGGCTGCCTAAAACGGCTTGCAGCCGTCGTCGGCCGGTGCGACTATGACGAGCCGCGGCCGACGCCGCGCGGGGCCACAGTCAGAGGAGATCAAATGAACTGGGCAGCAATTGGTGCCGTGAGCGACATGCTGGGTGCGATCGCGGTTGTCCTCTCCCTCGTCTACGTCGCTGCCCAGGTACGGCACAACACCGACGCACTGAGCAGGGCCGCGTCGGCTGACGCGATCGCCGGCATCCGGCACTGGAACGAGAACGTCATCGGCGACCCGGCCCTGGCACGGATCTTCAGCCGGGGGGTCGAGGACATGAACGCCCTGGATGAGGATGGCCGGATACGTTTCATCATCTTGATGTTGAATCTCATCAAGACCTTCGAGGACATGCATTACCAGTTCTCCAAGGGGGCGATGGAACCGGAAGTGTGGCAGGGGTGGGAAGAATTGGGACGGATCTACTTCACCCGCCAGGGCGTCCGCCAGTACTGGGGAGAGCGGCGGCAAGTCTTCAGCCCGGTCTTCCAGGCTTGGATGGAAGGCCTCAAGCCCCCGACCGTCCGCCACGTCGGACAGATGGCGGCGGAGGGAGTTGGACGTCCGCCGGCGTCGGCTTGACAGCGCCGGCATCCACGGGCCGGCGTTCGCGCGCGCCTGGCAAAGTCGAAGGGCGAGCCGGCGCGCCCCGCAGCCGACTATGCCCTTGCTGTCTCCGCCAGGCACCTGGGCGCAAGAAGCGGGTCGCGTGCCGTCACCTTCGCTGAAGGCATTTCCGGTGCCGCCGCGCAATCGGGAAGAAGAATGGGCCCGGTTGATCGAGCGGTCGCGCCAGCGCTTCGACTAGCGCTTCCGCTTCGCGCGTGCGCGGTCGAGGGCTTCCTTGAGCTTGGGTTCGAGGCCGCGGTCGGTGGGCTCGTAATAGACGCGGCCGGTGAGATTGTCGGGCAGTGACGACATGTCGGTGAGGGCATCCGGTGCATCGTGGGCGTACTGGTAGTCCTTGCCGTACGCCAGATCCTTCATCAGCTTCGTCGGCGCATTCCGAAGGTGGAGCGGCACCGGCGCGGCTTCGGTTCTGAGCGCATCACGCGCGGCCGCCTGGTACGCTTTGTAGACGGCATTGCTCTTCGGCGCCGCCGCCATGTAGGTCACGAGCTGCGCGAGGGCAGTGTTGCACTCCGGCATCCCGAGGAAGTGCGTCGCATCCTTCGCCGCAATGGCCAACCGCAGCGCCCCAGGGTCAGCGTTGCCGATGTCCTCAGACGCAAATCGCACGAGTCGGCGCGCCACATACATGGGGTCTTCACCAGCCTCGAGCAGGCGCGCCAGCCAGTAGACCGCTCCGTCCGCGTCGCTGTTGCGGATGGACTTATGGAGGGCCGAGATGATGTTGTAGTGCTCCTCGCCGGACTTGTCGTAGAGCAGCGCCCTGCGATCCACCAGGTCCTTCAGGATCTCTTCCGTCAGCCGGCTCGGGCCACCAGTTGCAGACGTCGGCAGCGACGACACCACCTGTTCGAGCAGGTTCAGCGCCACACGCGCATCCCCGTTGGCATACCGCGCCACCGCCGCCAGCCCGTCATCATCAGCCTCGACGCCGGTCGCGCCAAGACCGCGCCCGGTATCAGTGAGCGCACGCCGCAGGATTGTCACCACGTCGTCTTGCGTGAGCGGCTGGAGGACGTAGACCTTGGACCGTGAGAGCAGCGCCGAGTTGACTTCAAAGGACGGATTCTCCGTCGTGGCGCCAACCAGCACGACCGTGCCGGACTCGATGTGCGGCAGGAACGCGTCCTGCTGGGCCTTGTTGAATCTGTGAATTTCGTCGACGAAGAAGATTGTCCGGCGGCCGGTGCGCTGCCGCGTATGCGCGGCGACCGCGATGACATCCTTAATCTCCTTGATGCCGGACGTGACCGCGCTGAACGCAGCAAACTCCGCGCCGCTGGCCTGCGCAAGCACACGGGCGAGCGTGGTCTTCCCGGTACCCGGCGGCCCCCAGAGAATCAGTGAATGCAGAACGCCGGCGTCGATTGCTCGTCGCAGTGGCTGTCCCGGTCCCACAAGATGCGTCTGTCCGACGTACTCGTCCAGCGTGCGTGGCCGCATCCGTTCGGCGAGCGGTGTGCCTGCCGTCACGGAAGGCTCGTCGTCAAACAACGAGGTCATACCCGGCCCTGGGACGGGCGCTGTCGCCGTGCCTCGTACAGAAGCAGGCCGGCGGTGACCGAGACGTTGAAGGAGTCGAGGCCCGCGCGCATATCGATATACACGCGGACGTCGGCGTTCTCCTGAAGATCGTCCGGCAAGCCGGCGCCTTCGTTGCCAAGCAGCAGGAGCACCGGGCGTGTGAGGTCCACACGGCGAAGTTCGATGGCGCCCGAACTGTCGCGCGCGACTGTGGCGACAATGGCGACGCCGGCCGTACGTGCATCGGCCAACACCTCGTCGATGCCGCCCCGCGCCACCGGCAGACGGAACGTGCTGCCCATCGCGCCACGCAGCGATTTCCAACTCCCCGGGTCGGCCGTGGATCCGATCATCGCGACACCGGTTGCATCAAGTCCATCAGCACACCGGATGACCGCCCCGGCATTACCGGGATCCTGCACATCGACCAGACCCACCGCCAGGGCCGGGGCCGGTGCCCAGAGCGACGAGAGTGCGGCGGGTGACCAGGCACCGAGCGCCACGATGCCGCTGGGGGTGCGAACCGGGCTGGCGGCGTCCATTACGCCGGTGGTGACGTCGTAAATGGCCGCGCCCGATGCGGCCGCGAGCGACCAGAGCTGACGCATGTCCGGAGAGGGATCCTCGAGCCGATCCGTCGTCGCCAGGATGACCTCAAGCGGCACATCGGCGCGCAGGGCTTCGAGCACCACATGGGGGCCATCCAGCAGCACGTCGTCGCTCCCGGCGTCCCGTCCTCGGGCGACCTCACGCAGGCGTGTGACGATGGGATCCTGACGACGGGTCAGACGCGGATGGGACACGCCGGATAGGATAGACTTTTCACACGATGAAAGCCCGTCTGATCAAGCGGTTCGAGGATGAAATTGCCGTGCTCGACCGCGAGCTGACCCACGATCTGCCCAAGGAGATCCAGCGTGCCCGCGAGCTGGGGGACCTGCGCGAGAACGCCGAGTATGCGGCCGCGAAGGAACGTCAGCGGCTGGTGGAATCCCGTATCTCGATGCTGCGCACGCGCGTCTCGCAGCTGCAGCTGATGAACCTCGACAAGATCCCGACCGACAAAGCCGGCTTCGGGTCGAAGTTGACCGTGATCGAAAACGGGAACCACCTGCAGTTTGAACTGTGCATGCCCGAGGACGCGGACCCCGACAAGGGCTTGATCTCGGTCGCGTCGCCCATCGGTCGCGCCTTTGTCGGCAAGGAAGAAGGCGACAACGTGCTTGTCGTCACGCCGGCGGGAAAACGGACGTTTGAGCTCGTGCGGCTGGTCACTGTGCACGACGAAGCCTGAGTCTCTGCGATGGCTCTGTCTTCCTACGCCCCACGCCTCCGCACAGCGGTGGTGTTGTGCGGCACGGGGACGGCCGGGGCGTACCACGCCGGCGTGCTCCGTGCGCTGAATGAAGCCGGCATCAAGGTGGATGTGGTGGCGGCGCACGGGGTGGGCGTGATTGGCGCGTTGAGCGCGGCGGTGGACAGCGGCGGCCACTTGTGGGCTGATGCCGGACCGTGGACGACCGCGAGAGCCTCCCACGCGTATCGATGGCGGCCGGCCATTCGCGTGGCGGCGGGCGCGCTTGGCGCGGCGTGCCTGCTGTTGCTGTCGCCTTTGCTGGCCGTGCTGGCTGCGACGGTGGTGTATGCGGGCGGCATGCTGGCTTCGTTGCTCAACTTCCCCTCGATCGCTGAGCGGTTGCTCAGCACATACACGCGGTTCCTGACCTCGCTGTTTGATCCCCCGATTCTGCCGACGGTGGTGCCGCGCCTGGTGTTGCTGGCCCTGGTGGGGATGGTGGCTGTTCTCGCCATCTCGGCGTGGCGGGCCCGCAAAGGCCGACGCTCCAGGCGGAGAACGAAAGGGCTGTTCTGGTGGCATCTGCTGGGCCATCCCCTGGATCCCGCCGAACCGGAAGGTCTCGCGCTGGAGGCACTGTGGCAGATCACGCGCGGCGCTTCAGGCGCTCCCGCATCGTCGCGCGACGAGATGGGCCGACGCTACGTCGAGCTGGTCTCGGAGAATTTTGGCCAGCCCGGCTTCCGCGAGGTGCTGCTGGCCGTGCATGACATTGATGCGCGTCGCGATGTCGTCGTGGGGCTCGTCGCGCCCGCGTGGCACACCGCGTTCACCCAGCGGCGCGTGGGGGCGGGGCCGCGCGAGTCCGAGTCGGTCGATGTGTCCGCGGGCGCCGAGGCGGATCGCGCGCTCGTCGTGGACGCGGTGATGGCCGGTCTCCGGGTGCCAGTCGCGTCTGCGCCGCACGAGGTGACGTTCTCCCTCAACAGCTACTGGCAGGGCGAGACCCATCGGTGGTGTGATCGCCCTGATCTGGTGGGACGCTTGATCGACGAAGTCGCGCGCATCGGCGTCGAGCAGGTCGTCCTGGTGACTCCCGCGCCACCCGCCGCGCAGCCGCACGACTTGCGGATGACGCCCGGCGACTTCCGGCACCGCATGGGTGAGACCCTGCGCTCGGTGGAGACCGCAGCGTTCCAGGAAGCGTGGGCCGCCGCGGCGCCCAGGTTCTCGGGCGTGTTTGCCATCCGGCCCGACCATAACCCCGCCGGGCCGTTCGACTTTTCAGGCGTGTATGACGAATCGTCCGACCGCACCCGTTCACTGGCCGAACTGGTGCGGCAGGGATACGACGATGCGTATCGACAGTTCATTGAGCCGGTCGTGGCGGCCGGGGAGCGAATCGAGTGAGGACACGCGACACGGAGATCCTGCACGCCGGCGAAGGGATGCCTTCAGCGGCAACCCCCATCACCACCCCCATTTATTCGGCGACGACGTTTGCGTTTCCCAACGCGGCCGAACTGGAGCGGTTCCAGCAGGGGAAGTCGGACCACTACATCTATTCGCGGTACGGCAACCCCACGGTGCAGGCGGCCGAGGCCAAACTCGCGGCCGCTGAGGGCGGGGAATCGGCCATGGTGACGTCGTCGGGGATGGCTGCGACGTCGACCGCGTTGTTCGGGCTCCTGCAGACCGGCGACGAAGTGGTGTGCGCGTCATCCATCTACGGCGGCACGCTGCAGGTGTTGACGCAGTTTCTTGATCGGTTCGGCATTACAACCCGGTTTGTGTCGCTCGAAGCGCTCACGCACGTCGGCTCACTCCTCGGCCCGAAGACGAAGGTGGTCTGGTTCGAGACGCCGACCAATCCCACGTTGCGATGTGTTGATATCGCCGGCGTCACAGAGGCCTGTCGCGCAAGGGGCGTCCTCTCCATCGTGGACAACACGTTCGCGAGTCCGATCAACCAGCGGCCGCTGGCACTTGGTGCGGATCTGGTGATGCACTCGGCGACGAAATATCTGAACGGACACAGCGACGTCACCGCGGGTGCGTTGATCGGATCGCGCGCGATCATCGACCGCCTTGCGCCGGCTCGGAAGTTGCTTGGTGGCATTCTTGAGCCCGCGTCGGCCTACGCGCTGGCGCGCGGCATGAAGACGCTCGCTGTGCGTGTGGCGCAGCACAACGCCAACGCACAGGCTGTGGCCGAGTTCCTGGAACGGCAGCCACAGGTCAGTCGTGTGTTTTATCCAGGGCTTGCGTCACACCCCGACGCCGCGATCGCCCGCGCACAGATGACCGGCTTCGGCGGGATGATCTGCTTCGAGTGTGCCGGCGGCTACGAGGGCGCCGTGCGCACGTTCGACCGTGTGCAGCTCTTCCAGCGCGCCGCCAGCCTTGGCGGCGTGGAGAGCCTGTGCTCGTTGCCAGTGTTGACGTCCCAGTACGGGCTCGATGACACCCAGCTCGCGGCGGCCGGGGTCACACGCGGCATGCTGCGCCTGTCGGTTGGCCTTGAATCCAGCCGCGACCTGATCGACGACCTCGGACAGGCGCTGGCTTAGGGGAGGCAGGGCCGGCGCGCCCTACAGGTGCTTGCCGGACTTGTCGGCGTGTTTCTTGTCGTCCTTGGTCTCGGCGAGGAAGTGCTCCGCGAGTTCACCGATGCGCGCCGCGATGCCGATGCCGGAGAGGCTGCCGAACTTGGCCGTGAAGCGGTCCACGGGCACGACGGCTTTGGCGAGCGCCCGGTGTCCACCGGCACTGCCGATATCCCCGAAGCTGGCCTTCACAAACTCGCCGGCATTTCTGGAATACCCGAGATTGCGCACACTCACGATGAGCTGCCCGCCGACGATGCCGGCAATGATCGACCACTTGACACCCTCCAGCTGGAGGAAGAAGTCGGCGGTGTAGGGGATGAAGTCTTCGCGGGTGGTTTCTCCGATGAACGCGGAAAACACCTGAT
The DNA here is from genome assembly GCA_030827135.1 of Vicinamibacterales bacterium. Classification (GTDB taxonomy): domain Bacteria; phylum Acidobacteriota; class Vicinamibacteria; order Vicinamibacterales; family SCN-69-37; genus SYFT01. The sequence continues at coordinate 202,404 of JAURFE010000004.1, read as the reverse complement.
GCCGCATGCGGCTGGTCGCGAGCGCACGGGTGACGTGCTCAAGGCGGTCCATCGTGATCTCGGCGCCTTCCATCTTGCGGATCAACGCGGCGTCGGCGAGTGGATACAGGAACGTGAACGCCTCGAGGTCGGACCGGTTGGTGTGGCGGGCGAAGAAGAGGGTGTCGGACTTGATGGCGTAGAGCATCGCGGTTGCGGTGCGTTCCGAGATGTTCACGTCGACGGCGCGCAGATGTTCGGTGAGGATCGTACACGTCGAGCCGAACTCCGGACGGATGTCCTTGAAGACGGCCGTGTAGCCTGCCTGCTCGGGATGATGGTCGATGACAAGGTCGACGCGGGGCAACTGGCCCGGAAAATAGTGCGGCTGCACATCCACCGTGGCGATGCGGTCAAACGTCGCGAAGTCCGCGTGCGTCACCGTTTCCACCTGAATGTCGAGCAGGTCGGCCATGCGCAGATTTTCCGGGCGCGTCACGCCCTGCACGGCGCCGATAATCGCGGTCGTCTTGGTGCGGCGCAGGAGCGTGCGCAGGGCGAGGCCCGCCGCGAGGGCGTCAGGGTCGGGGTCGTTGTGGAGGAGGATGAGGACGCGATCCGCGTCCGCGAAGTACCGCTGGTATTGCTGTACGCGGGCGCGCGTCATCGCGCGGTCGAGTTCGGTCGTCAGTGACCCGCTCAGCAGTTCGGCCAGGTCGAGGTGGGTGAGCTCCGGGACAAGATCCTGAAGGTCGTCGTAGTTCCTGCGCTGCTCGGGGCGTGTGCCGGCGTGGAGGATGTAGAGGAGGCTGCCCCCGGCATCGCGGATGGCGGTCACGATCTTCTTGAGACTGCGTTTGCCGTTGTCTTCGACGAGGACGCAGGTGGACGGAGAGAGGTCGGCGCGGAGATAGGAATCTACCCGCTTCAGATCGGCCACCGTGACGGCGATCTGGTCCTCGATCAGTCGTCGGGCGAGGGGGCGGCTTTCGACCAGAAACTCAAGGTCGAATGCGCCTGACAGGACCTGGTGGAGCGTGCGGATCACCAGTTCGTCCTGGCAGACGGCGAGTGCTCTCATGACGTAAACAAGCCATTATACGTACCTCGTCATGCCCGCGGAGTATCATGCGCAAATCATGCGGGCGGGAAGGACGGTCGTGCTTGGGCGCGCCATCGTGGTGGCCGCAATCGGCCTCTGCCTGCTGGATGGGCCGCGATCCGCCGCGCAGCAGGTCTTCCGGGCCACGACTGACGTCGTGACGCTGCCCGTGACGGTTACCGCCAGGGGCGACACCCTGGTCCGGGGCCTGCTGCGGGACCAGTTCGAGGTGCTCGAAGACGGGCGCGCTCAGGCGCTGACGTATTTCGCCAGCGGTGCCACACCCGACGTGCCCCTGCATCTCGGATTGCTGCTCGACACCAGCGGCAGCATGCAGCGCGACCTGCCGTCTGCTGCTGCGGCGGCCATCAAGTTCATCAACACGCTGGACGAAGCGCGTGACGTCACGTTCGTGGACTTCGCGACCCAGGTGCGGGTGTCCAGGTTTTCACCCGGCAGTTATCCACACCTGTTTGAACGTATCCGCAGCAACACGGCCGACGGCTACACGGCCCTGTATGACGCGCTGGCGATGTACCTGGCGGCCGCCGAAGAGCAGGACGGGCAGAAGGTCCTCCTGCTCTACACCGACGGCGCGGACTCGCGCAGCGAAACCACCTTCTCGCGACTCGTCGAGATGCTCCGGCTCAGCCAGGTCATGGTGTATGTCATCGGGTATGTCGAACATCAAACCGGCACCGAGCGGGCGTTGCAGACCATGCGGATGAATGATGTCGCGCATCAGACGGGGGGCGCGGCGTTTTACCCGGGCCGGAAGGAGGATCTGGAGAAGATCTACGCCCGCATCCTCGACGAACTGAACGCCCGCTACACGCTTGGGTACGTCTCCACGAACAGCCGGAAGGACGGCACCTTCCGGAAAGTGCAGGTCAAAGTACGGGCGCCGCAGGCCGCCGGTGTGAAAGTGCGCACCCGCCCGGGCTACTTCGCGCCCATTCGCTGAGACACCGCTCTGCTACCATGGGTGATTCGAGCTGAATCACCGATGCCTTCCGATACGGACCGTTTTGAACTTGAATCGGACTTCGAGCTTCGTGGCGACCAGCCGCGCGCAATCCCGCAGCTGGTGGAAGGGCTGGAACGCGGGGACCCGGCGCAGGTGCTGCTGGGGGTGACCGGATCAGGCAAGACCTTCACCATGGCCCAGGTCGTGGCGACGGTGAACCGCCCGACGCTCGTCATGGTGCACAACAAGACCCTGGCGGCCCAGCTGTACCAGGAATTCCGGCGATTCTTCCCGCGCAACGCCGTCGAATATTTCGTCAGTTATTACGACTACTACCAGCCCGAAGCCTACATGCCGGCCAGCGGGACGTACATCGAAAAAGAATCGATCATCAACGAGGAGATTGACCGGCTCCGTCTGTCCGCGACCCGGTCGCTGTTCGAGCGGCGGGACGTCCTGGTCGTCGCCAGTGTGTCGTGCATCTACGGTCTGGGCTCGCCGGAGTCCTACTTCGGGCTCGTGGTCGAGGTGCAAAAGGGAGCAGCCACGGGGCGCGACCACCTGTTACGGTCGCTTGTGGAGATCCAGTACGAGCGCAACGACCACGAGTTCACTCGCGGCACCTTCCGCGTGCGGGGGGATATCGTTGAGGTCTATCCGTCGTACGAGGACATCGGGCTGCGGTTTGAATACTTCGGCGACGAGGTGGATGCTCTGGTCACGTTTGACCCGTTGACGGGCCGGGAAGTCCGCCGTCACGACCGGCTCTCGGTGTTCCCGAAGTCGCACTTCGTGACCCCGCGGGCGAAGACCCTCGAAGCCATTGAGCGCATCAAGGACGAATTGCGCGAACGGCTCGCCGACCTCGAAGGCGCCGGCCGGGTGCTCGAAGCGCAGCGGCTTCATCAGCGCACGATGTTCGACCTCGAGATGATGAGGGAGATCGGCTACTGTCACGGCATCGAGAACTACTCGCGGCATCTGTCCGGTCGCGCGGCAGGGGAGCCCCCGCCGACGTTGCTTGATTACCTTCCGGAAGACGCGCTGCTGATTGTGGACGAAAGCCATCAGACGGTACCGCAGGTGCGCGGGATGTACCACGGGGACCGGTCGCGGAAGGAAGTGCTGGTCGACTACGGGTTCCGGCTGCCCTCTGCGCTCGACAACCGGCCGTTGTCGTTTGAGGAGTGGGAGGCGCGCCGGCCACAAGTGGTGTACGTCAGTGCGACGCCTGGCCCCTACGAACTGACGCATGCGGGCGGCGTGATCGTCGAACAAATCATCCGGCCGACGGGGCTTGTGGACCCGCCGATCGATGTCAGACCCGTCGCCGGGCAGGTGGACGACCTGCTTGCGGAGATTCGCGACGTGACGGCCCGAGGGGAACGTGTGCTTGTCACGGTGCTGACCAAACGGATGGCTGAGGACCTGACCACGTACTACCAGGAACTCGGCATCAAGGTGCGCTACCTTCACTCGGATATCGATACCCTTGAGCGGGTGGAGATCCTGCGTGACCTGCGGCTGGGGACCTTCGATGTGCTGGTCGGCATCAACCTGCTCCGTGAAGGGCTCGATCTGCCGGAAGTGTCGCTCGTGGCGATTCTTGACGCGGACAAGGAAGGCTTTCTGCGGTCGGGCGGCGCGTTGATTCAGACCATCGGCCGCGCGGCCCGGCATGTGCGCGGTCGCGCGGTGCTGTATGCCGACAAGGTCACGGACTCGATGCGGTACGCCATGCGGGAGACCGACCGTCGACGGACGGTGCAGGAGGCCTACAACCTCGAACACGGCATCACGCCCGCATCAATCGTGAAACACATCGACGAGGTGCTCTCGAGTGTGTACGAGCGCGACTATCTGACGGTGCCGGCGGCCGACACACGGGAGGCGTTCCACTCCCGCGCCGACCTCGATCGCCGGATCGCGGAGCTCGAACAGGGCATGCGGGCGGCGGCGGCCAGTCTGGAGTTCGAACGCGCAGCCAGTCTGCGTGACGAAGTGCGCAAGCTGAGAGACCCCGGTCGCGTCCTCGTGGGAGGCGGCGTCTAACGTGTCGGTCAACGCCAGCGTCAAAAAAGGCGTGCTGGAGGTGCAGGATTACTTCAAGCTCCTTGGGCAGATTGCGCGTGGGCTGACCTCGCGTCCTGTCTACTTCCGCGACATCATCGAACAGTTTGACGCAATCGGCATCGGCTCGATGACGGTCGTGTTGCTCACAGGGACATTTACGGGCATGGTGCTCGCGCTGCAGTCGGGTGTCACACTCGACCAGTTCGGTGCGCGGTCGATGGTGGGCCGGCTGGTGAGCGCCACCATGGTCAAGGAACTGGGACCCGTGCTGACCGCCCTGATGGTGACCGGCCGCGTGGGATCGGGTATCGCCGCCGAACTGGGCTCGATGATGGTCACCGAACAGATCAGCGCGTTGCGCGCACTGGGGACCGATCCGGTGCGGAAACTGGTGGTGCCGCGCGTCCTCGCCGGCATTGTCATGGTGCCGATTCTGACGGTGATCGCCAACGGCGTCGGCATGGTCGGGGCCTGGATCATCACGGTGACGCAGCTGGGAGTGTCAGGCGGTGTGTTCTGGAACAGCGTGGTGCAGGGCCTCTACATCCAGGACGTCTGGATGGGCCTCATCAAACCGTTCTTCCTTGGCTTCGTGATTGTGACCATCGGCTGCCACGTCGGCCTGCGCACCTCCGGTGGTACGCAGGGCGTCGGCCGCGCCACCACCAACGCCGTCGTGGCGGGCTCGGTCACCGTGCTGGCGGTCGACTTCCTGCTCACGAAGTTGATCCTGACGTTGTTCTACTGACATGGCGCCCCCGAACGCGACCGAAGGCCCCGTTATCCGATTCGTGGACGTCTCGCTGGCGTTTGACGACAAGGTCATTCTCGACCGGGTGAGTTTCGATCTGCTGCCCGGACGCGCGAAGGTGATCCTGGGAGGGAGCGGCGTCGGCAAGTCGACGGTGTTGCGGCTGGTCCTGGGGCTGCTCAAACCCGACAGCGGCGAAATTCACATCAACGGGGAGCGTGTTGATCCGCTGTCCGAAGAAGCCCTGATGCCGGTCCGTGATCGCCTCGGCATGGTGTTTCAGGAAGGCGCGTTGTTCGACTCGCTGACCGTACGTGAGAACGTCGGGTACAAACTGTTCGAAGGCACCGCAATGCCGATCCCGGAGGTCGACGCCCGGGTGAGGGAAGTGCTGGGGTTTGTCGGTCTGGATGAGTTCGCTGCGCGCATGCCCTCCGAGTTGTCGGGCGGTCAGCGGCGGCGCGTGGCGATCGCCCGGGCGCTGACCGCCAGGCCGGAGATCCTGCTCTACGACGAACCGACCACCGGTCTCGATCCGATCACGGCGCTGACCATCGACGACGAGATCATCAAGCTCCGGGATCTGGAAGGTGTCAGCACGCTGATTGTCACGCACCAGTTGCGGGACGCGTTTTATATCGCGTCTCACATGGCGGTCAGGGAGGGCGCGGCGCTGTCGTTTGTGCCGGCCACCCCGCAGAAGCTGGCGGAGACGGAGTTTCTCATGCTCAAGGACAGCACGGTGCTGTTCGAAGGGACGCTGCCGGAGTTGCGGGCGTCCCAGGATCCGTATCTGAAGGCGTTTCTGGAGTAACAACTATGCCAAGAACTCGATCAATCGGCTGGGCGCAACTGAAAATCGGCATCATCGCGATTGTGGCGATGGTCCTGGCCAGTGCGCTGATTCTGGCGGTGGGCGGTCAGGGTGGGTTTCCTTGGGAGCGGTATCCCCTGAAGGCCCGGTTCGCTGATGTGCAGGGGATGAAGACCGGCTCGGTTGTCCGCATCGCGGGCAAGGACGTCGGCAAGGTGACGGGCGTCGAGTTCGCGGAGTCGCAGATCGAGGTGACACTGGAAGTCTCGCGGGACGTGCGACACATGATTACCGATCAGTCAGTCGCCGGCATGGGCACGCTCAGCCTGCTGGGGGAGCCGCTCATCGCGATTACCCCAGGGACGGGCGGGACGCCGCTGGCCGACAATGCCTATCTCAAGACGAGCAGCTCCGCCGGCATGGTCGCCGACGCCGCGGCCGCGGCCGGCAAGACCCTTGAGGAGGTGCAGTTGCTCCTGACGGACGTGCGCGGCGGCAAAGGGACGATGGGCAAGCTGGTCACCGACGACCAGCTCTACGCCGAGTTCACCGCGTTGCTGCAGTCGGCCAACACGGTCGCCACGCAGGTGAACTCCGGGAAGGGGACGGTCGGAGCCCTGCTGAACGACCCTGCGGCGTACACGGCCATGAAGGCGTCCCTCGACGATCTGCAGGCCATGACCGCAAGGATTCGGCGGGGCGAAGGCCCGCTGGGGCAGTTGTTTGCGGATGAGGCGCTGGGCAGGTCGATGAGCGGAGCAGCCGCCAATCTTGAGACGATGACCGGTCGTGTTGCGCGCGGCGAAGGCACGGTCGGCAAACTCATCAACGAGACAGAGCTCTATGACCGGCTGGATGCGCTGACCGCCCGCCTGGACACCCTGGTGTCCGGGGTGTCGAAGGGGGAGGGGACGGCCGGCATGTTGCTGCAAGACAAGGCGCTTTATGACAACATGAATCAGGCGGCGACGTCGCTCAACGAGCTGATCGCCGCCATCAAAGCTGACCCGCGCAAGTATCTGACGGTGCGGGTCAGTATTTTCGGTGGTTAGCAAGGAGGCCGTGATGGCAAACAACGAGAATTCGTCGGGCCCGGTGTTGTTGGCGTTTGTGCTTGGTGCGGTGGCTGGTGCGGCGGTGGCACTCCTCTACGCGCCGGCGTCGGGTGAAGAGACACGTCGCAAACTCGCCGACAAGGCGCGCGAAGGCCGCGACAAGGCCGAGTCGGTCGCGCGTGAAGGCCGTGAGTTCCTGGCGCGTCAGCGCGAGAACCTGAGCGCGGCCGTGGAACGTGGGCGCGAGACGTTCGAGCAGGTGCGCAAGGAGACGCTGTGAACGAGGTCTGGTTGGGCGTCATCGCCCTGGCCGTGCTGGCCATGGCAGTCGTGCAGGTCGTCGTCGGGCTCCAGATGTTGCGCACGGCGAAAGACGCCGCGACCAGCCTCCGGCAGTTCCAGGCGGAAGTACGTCCGCTCATTCAGAAGGCGCACAAGATTGCGGATGACGCCGGCAAGGTGAGTGCGCTGGCGCTCACGCAGGTGGAGCGTGTGGACGAGGTCATGGCCACCACCGCGATGCGTATCGACGACACGCTGCAGATCGTGCAGCAGTCACTCATCATGCCGGTGAAGCAGGGCGCGGCCGTCATGGCCGGGCTGAAAGCCGCGATGGCCGTGTTCCGCGCACGCCAGGACAAAGGCCGCTACGGTCGCGACGACGAGGATGCCCTCTTCATCGGCTGACATCCGTGTGGTAAACTACGTCGGTTTCTGAACGATTGGGCGCTTAGCTCAGTTGGTAGAGCATCGCCTTCACACGGCGGTGGTCGCAGGTTCGAGTCCTGCAGCGCCCACCAACCAACCCCCCACCACCCATGGCCGTAGAAATTGAACGCAAGTTTCTGGTGCGGCCAGGGATGTGGACGCCCCGCGCTGCGGGCGACCTGATCCGGCAAGGCTACATCGCCTCCTCCCCCGGCCGGACCGTCCGCGTCCGCGTCCGCGCCGATCGCGCATACCTGACGCTCAAAGGCCCCACATCAGGGTTCTCCCGGCTCGAATTCGAGTACGGCATTCCCGTCGCTGACGCCCGCGACATGCTGGACCAGCTGTGTGCGTCGGTGGTCGATAAACACCGGCACGTTGAACAGCACGGTGTCCACACCTGGGAGATCGATGTCTTCCACGGTGCAAACGACGGGCTGGTGGTGGCCGAAGTTGAGCTGCAGTCCGAACAGGAGGCTGTCGACTTACCCGCATGGGTCGGTGATGAGGTCTCCGCGGATTACCGCTACGCCAATTCCTATCTTGCGAAACACCCGTATTCGACCTGGACCTGACCTACCACGAGAAACGCAGCCCGAGGCGGAACGTGAGCGGGGGCTGGACGACGGTCGAGAGCCTGAAGAGGGGCGTGGTGAGCGCGTTCTCTTCCAGCTCGTTCTTGTGTTGCGTGGCGTTGAACACATCCACGCGCACGGCGGCTGAGTGACCGGCGACGGTGAACAACTTCTGGATCCGCATGTCGAGTGTCAGCGAGTACGTGTAGCGCGTGCGGGCGACGCGATAGGCGTGAATCATCTCGGGGCCGGTGCGCAGGCCAGTCGCGACGACGATGCGCGAGAACGGCTGGCCGTCCTGATACCGCGCTGCAAAGCCCCACCGCATGCCCAGCGGCAGCCGGACAGAACCTGACAACTTGCCGACATACGAGCGGTCGAAGAAATAGCTGCCCTGGAGCAGTGGCCGCGCATTCGGCCGTTCGAAGACTTCGCCCAGCACCCCCGGGTCATTTTCCAGTGCACCGAATCCGAGGTGGCCGGCCCAGCTGCGCGAGCGGTACGCCATCGCGCCGAAGTGGAGCTCCGCAGGCTCCGTACGGAGCGCCCAGGTGGTTTCCAGCCCTTCATACTTCGCCGTCGCATCCGCAGGATTCGTGAGCTGGTAATGGTCGAGCCCGAATGATTCGGGACGACGGTCGTAGACGAGCACGAAGGTGTCGTCGCCGGGGCCGTCCCAGTCGCCGCCGGCATCGGGGATGAGCCGCTGATCGTAGGAGGCGGCAGTGACGCCGGTGTTGACCGACCCGAGCATCGAGCGCATGTAGCGCCAGATCAGCGCCGTGCGGATGGTGAAGTGCTTCCCGAAGCGCATCTCGGCGCCGGTTGTGAGTTCGGTCGTGCGCGGCGCCTTCAATGCCGGATCGATGGATGCGATGGCAGCGCTGCGGCCGGCACGCCACAGGAGCACGCCGGCTTCAGCGGGTGTGAACTGGCCGTCGGCATTCGGGTCGGTCCAGCGGTGCACGTCCATCGTGGCTTCGCCTGGATCGCCGTGGCGCAGCTGCGACAGGTTCAAGGGGTCGGTGTAGCGACCCGCTGCCGCAAACACCGCGATCGGGCCATAGTGCCACTGCGCCGAGACCCGTGGCGACACCGTTGTCCACGACACGCCCTGTGAGGAGCCGAGAATGGAACCACGGGTGACCTCCGCGCGCAGACCAGCTTCGACGGTGAGGTTGTGGCCGATCGCCATCCGGTCGGCGATGAAGGCGGCGCCTTCGAAAATACTCCGCCGTGAGGTGCCGGACGACGTGGCCGGTCGCCAGACGCGGGCGGGAAGACCCGCGACGACCTCGGCAATGTCCACGGCCCCTGCAAAGGCTGATGACTGGCCGGCGCGACGGAGTGTGCCGCCGACCCGCACGTCATGCCGGGCGCCTCGCCACGCCATTGGGGCCCTGTGGAGTGTGGAGTTCAGTTCCCACTGTGTGGTCGTGACGTCAGCCGCCGGCAGAGGCACGTAACCGTCCCACACGCGGTCCATGGTGCCGCTGAGTGCATTTGTGGTGTCGGGACGAAAGGCGCCGCGCTGAAGTCCGGCCACAACCTCCAGATGTGCGCCGGCACTCAACGACCGATCCCAGGTGGCGGACAACTGTACGAACGTGCCGTCCTCATTGACCGAACGGTCACGAAACTGGCGGCGGTCTTCGAACGGAGCGGACACGCGCTGCACACTGCCGGTGGCGCGCAACTGGTCCTCGTCGCCGGGACGCCGGATGGCATGGACGAAGAGGGAGGTCGCCGACGACGTCCAGCGCGCAGGCCGGTCGCGTTCGTAGAACTGAATGCGTGCGCGGGAGGCTGACACGAGCAGGCCCGTACGGGAGCCTAGAGGCCCCTCGACGAGGACGTTGCCTTCCCCGGCGTTATCCGTGCGCTGAAGGGACGGCGCGTGCAGCAGGGCGTTGCGGGTCACCATCCGCGGGGCGATGAACGAGATGTCCGCCACACCGCGGCGGGTTCTGGCCGGCGCTTTCGGCGTCAGGGCGACGACCACACCCGGCGTGCCATATTCCACAGGCGCCTGTCCGGACATGATCGAGGCGCTGCCGATGGCGGAGAGGTCGAGCGCAAAGGGCATGAGGCCATGACCGTTGGGACCGATCAGCGTCGTGCCGCCGAACGTCATGCGGGTGGTGGTCCACGACGAACCGCGTGAGCCCAGGAGCGCGGTGCGGCCCGTGCCCAATCCGCCGTTGTCCATCCGGTCGGCGATGACGTAGGGCGCGATGGTCTCGATCAGCGCCCATACATCCCGCGCAGAGGCTGGGTCCGTAAACCAGCGGTCGGTGACGTGGAAGCCCTCCCCGATCGACTGCCGGTCGACGATATCAAGAGTGTCTGCGTCGGCGATGACGACGATCTCGCGGGGATTGACCTGGACGGCCTTGCTACGGGCACCGACCGTAATCGTGTACGTCCCTGGCGTGAGGCCACGAAAGATCAGCGTCTGATCAGCCCGTACCGGTGGGTCGGTCGCCGGTGTCACGGTTGCTTCGACCGCAGCAGCGCTGAGTCGTACATGGATCTGGCCGCCATCCAGCAGACGCTGGGCGGCGGCCGGGGACGGCGCCGCAACCAGGAAGCAGAACGCGAAGGGCAAGAATCGGGGCGTCAGCAGTGTCACAACCCCAACATCTTATCCTTCGCGCCTGCACGCCCCGCTGCGATCCGGAATGGTCTAGATCACTTTGAAGTTGCGCATCATGCCCATGTCTTCGTGCTCGAGGATGTGGCAGTGGTACAGGTACAGCCCTGCATGCGAGGTGAACGGTACCTGCAGCCGCACCGTCTCGTTCGGCAGCACGAGCACGGTGTCGGTCCATCCGCCGTCCACCAACCCTTCGCGCAGGCTGTTGCCTGGTGCGCCGCCCGAGCGGCCGAGCACACGGAACTGACGCCCGTGGATGTGAATGGGATGCGCCATCTGCATGCCCATCGGCCCCCCGGCGTTCACGAATTCCCAAATCTGCGTGGAGCCGGCCTTGACGGTTTCATCTGAGGCGACTTCCATCATCTCGCCGAACGCGCGGCCGGCCATGAACCATTCCATCATGCGGAAGGTGAGGGGCACCTGTCGCACGGGCACACCGGGCGCCGGCTGCCACGATCTGTCGAACGTCGAGAGCCGCGCGGGCGGGGCCGAGAGGCCCTTCTCGCGGCGAGCCACCGTCAGGGTCGCCAGTGAGATCGGGGCCCCGAGCGGCAGGCTTGTCCCCGCCATTGCGGCGCCGCGGCCTCCACCCATGCCGCCCATGCCCCCCATTCGGCCCATGCCACCCATGCCCGACATGTCGAGGCCGCCATCGGTCAGTGGAAACGCGGCGCTCTGCAACTCAATCCTGGTGTCGAGCGCTCGCTGGCTGAGATCGAGCCAGAGGTCCACGCGCTGCGCCGGGGCCAGCGTGACGTATTGCTGGGTGTGCGGCTGTTCGAGCAAGCCGCCATCGGTGCCAAGCACGGTCATCGGTGTACCGTCGCTCCACGCAAGCTTGTAGAGGCGGGCATTTGAGCCGTTCAGTATCCGGATGCGGTACGCGCGCGTCGCCAGGGACCACTGCGGCGCCGCCTGTCCGTTCACCAGGACGCGGTTTCCCAGAAACCCCGTCTCCATATCCATCATCGTCGTCGAGTAGACGAGCTGGTTGGAGGCGTCGAACTTCCGGTCCTGAATGACGGCGAGCAGTTCGGTCGCACCGGACGGCAGCGACAACGCCGCCTCCTCTGCATCAGTCACGATAAGCATGCCGGCGAGCCCGCTGTAGACCTGGGGGCCCGTCTGCATGTGCGGGTGCGGGTGATACCAGTAAGTGCCGGCCCGGTTGGTAACTTCAAATTCGTAGACGTAATCCTTGCCCCCGTCCACGGCGAAGCGGGGGTGGCCGTCCGCAGCTTCCGGCACGTCGAGGCCGTGCCAGTGCACGATGGACGGATCCGGAAGCCTGTTCGCAAAGCGGATACGTACCTTCTGCCCGCGAGCGAGCCTGATGGTAGGACCAAGGTAGGACCCCTCCACGGGCGCGAGGACGGAAGAGGGACCCTTGATGACCCGGCCGGTGAACTGCCAGACATCGGTTGGCCGCCCCGGCAGAATCTGCGCCCGGCCAGTCTGTGCCGTCAGTTCCAATTCGACGTCAGGTGTGAACTGTGACCAGCCCTGCACCCGAGCCGTTGCCGCCGTCGCAACCGCCATCGCGCCAAACGAAATCACTTCCCGCCGTGTGTAGGTCACGTTATTCCCCTATCCGCGCATCTAACTCGGTCCGTCAAAACACATCCCACACACCCGTGGGAATGCGCGGAAGCCGAGCACTTCGATGTCGGGACTGACGTACCCGGGCCTGGCCGGCTCGGGCCGGAGCAGGTCGGTGCTGAGATACTTTTTGTTGCTGTCGCAGAAGACGGTGGCGACCACGGCGTCTGCGCCGAGTTCGTTCTGTATCTTGAGTGCGCCGAGAAAATTTGCGCCCGACGAGATGCCCTCGGCCAGACCGGCATGCGCCAGTTTCTGCGCCATCAGGATCGCGTCGCCGTCGTGGACGGCGACGATGGAATCGAGTTGCTCGAGTTTGACGATCTCCGGGATGAATTCATCCGAGATGCCTTGAATGCGGTGGGAGCCGACCTTGTGCCCCGTGGACATCGTCGGCGACTCGGCGGGTTCGAGCGGGTGGATGCGTACCGCGGGGTGCTGTGTCCGCATGTACTCGCCGACGCCCATCACCGTGCCGCCGGTGCCGACCCCGGCCACGAACGCGTCCGCCTTCAAACCCGCCTTGGCGAGTTGCATGGCGATTTCGGGGCCTGTGGTGCGACGATGCGCCTCGACGTTGGCGGCGTTGGAGAACTGGCGGGGGAGGAACACCGATGGCTGCGTTCGCGCAAGCGTCTCCGCCATCTCGATGCTCCCGAGGAAGCCTCCCTGGGCTTTGCTGACCAGCACGATGTCCGCGCCAAAACTGGCGATGAGTGAAATACGCTCGTTACTCATCCAGTCGGGCATAAAAATCGTGACGGGGTGTCCAAGCGCGCGGCCCAGGGCGGCAAATGAAATGCCGGTGTTGCCGCTGGTGGCTTCCGCGATCCGGTCACCGGGCCGGATCGCGCCGGACTGATAGGCGCGTTCCAGCACGAACAGTGCCATGCGGTCCTTGATGCTGCCGGTCAGGTTGAGCGATTCCTGTTTTGCGTACAGCACGCGCGGATGCCCGCGATACAGAAAATCAACCGCCAGCATGGGGGTATTGCCAATAAGTCGATGCAGGGAATCAAGGCGTGCGGCAAGGACCGCATCGGACGTCACAGCATGGGGCATTTACGCGCCCTCCGACAGCCATTCTAGTCTGTTCTGCAGTACGCAGGGTGCGCTGGGTTGTCGTGCGCCATGGTGGCGCGCTCAAACCCAGCGCGCCCGACGGCTGCAGCTACGTGGTGCCGTAGAGGCGATCTCCGAAGTCTCCGAGGCCCGGGAGGATGTATTTGTGTGCGTTGAGTTCGCGATCGAGCGCGGGCGTATACACATCGACATCCGGGTGCGCGGCTTCAAGCGCCCCGACGCCTTCGGGTGCAGCGACCACGCACAGCAGGCGAATGCGCCGGGCGCCCGCTTCCTTCAGGACGTCCACCGCCATGATGGCGCTGCCGCCTGTCGCGAGCATTGGATCCACCAGCAGCACGAGGCTTTCGCCGAGTGACGGCGGCAGATGGCTGGAATACTTGTGGGCGACTGCGGTGGTTTCGTCGCGTCTGAGGCCGACATGGCCGACGCGGGCATGGGGCACCAGTTCAAGCACCGCGTCCACCAGGCTCAATCCGGCGCGCAGCACCGCCACGACCACGATGTCTGCCGCCAGTTGCTGGCCCATCGTGGCCTCCATCGGGGTGTCCACGGGAATCGGACGTGTGGGGAGGTCGCGTGTGGCCTCCGCGGCCACGAGCACCCCCACGCGATGGGCCAGTCGGCGGAAGAGGCTGGTATGTGTGGTGGCATCACGGAGGGACGCCAGCGCGTCCTGTGCCACAGGGTGGGTGACAAGGTGCAAAGCCATCGGCGGGAACTATACATCGGGGGTTAGGGATTAGAATCTCCGAATGGTTCGTGGTGCGGCATTGGCGGCGGCGCTCGCGCTCGTCGTCGCGGGGTTGATGTGGCAGTCGGTGCGGCCGGGAACGCCGGTGTCACTGGTGATTGCCGGTGGAACCGTCGTCACGATGGACGCCGAAGGGACGGTCATCGAGGACGGCGCGGTGGCCATCAACGGCTCGGATATTGTCGCCGTCGGGACCGCGGCGGACATTGCCGCGCGGTACGCGGGCGCTGAGCAGATCGACGCCCGTGGCCAGGTCATCATGCCCGGCCTCATCAACACCCATGGCCATGCACCGATGGTGTTGTTTCGCGGGCTCGCCGATGACCTCGCGCTGATGGACTGGCTGAATCAGTACATCTTCCCGGCGGAGAAGGCGACGGTATCCCCGGAATTCGTCCGCATCGGCACACGACTGGCCGCACTCGAGATGATTGAGTCGGGGACCACGACCTTCGCGGACATGTATTACTTTGAAGAGGAAATTGGCCGGGCGACGGCCGCGGTCGGTCTGCGCGGCGTCCTGGGACAGACAATCATCCGGTTTCCGGTGGCCGACGCGGAAACGCCTGAGATCGGCCTGGCGCGCACGGAGGCATTCCTCAAGGAGTTCGCGAATCACCCGCTGATCACGCCGGCCGTCGCGCCGCATGCGCCATACACGCTGACGCCCGAGACCCTGAAGGCCGCCCGCGCGCTGGCCAACAGGTACAACGCGCCTCTGCTGATTCACCTGGCGGAAACGAAGGATGAAGTCGGAATCCTTGCCGAACAGTTCAAACAGTCACCGGCCATGTTTCTCGACGGCCTCGGCGTGTGGAACGGCCGGTCGCTGGCCGCGCACGCAGTGTGGGTGGACGACGCCGATATCAGGATGCTGGCGGAGCGCCGGGTGGGGTTGTCGCACAACCCCGAGAGCAACATGAAGCTGGCGAGCGGCACGGCGCCCGTGCCCGCGTGGCTGACGCACGGCGTGCCGGCGGGCCTGGGCACGGACGGCGCGGCCAGCAACAACGACCTCGATATGTTCGAGGCCATGCGCGTCGCGGCCTTCCTGCACAAACATGCGTCGGGCGACCCGCGCGTACTGCCCGCGCGGCAGGCGCTGGAACTGGCGACGCGGCGCGGCGCCGACGCGCTTGGGATGGGCGATCGGCTCGGTTCCCTTGAACCGGGCAAACTGGCCGACGTCATTACCGTGTCCGTCAACTCTGCGCGGCAGACGCCGTTGTTTGATGCGCTGTCGCATCTGGTGTACGCCACACGGGGCACGGATGTCCGCACGACGATCGTGCATGGGCAGGTGCTGATGCGGCAGGGCCGGGTAGTTACGCTCGACCGCGACGCGGTGCTGCGTGATGCGCGGGCGATGGCAGGGAAGGTGACGGCGGCAGTCAGGAGTGCACGGTGAAGGTCACGGAATTTATCAGTCAGCGCGACCTGGCAAGCCGCATTGCCTCGCTTGGCGCTGACATCCGCAGGGACGCCGGGCCGGACACTCCGGTCCATCTGGTCTGCGTGCTCAAAGGCGCGTTCATGTTTCTCGCGGATCTGATCCGCGAGGTCGGTGGTGACGTCACGTGTGACTTCATCGGGGTGCGGAGTTACGCCGGCACGTCCACCACTGGGCAGGTCCAGATGATCAAGGACCTCGGCCATCCCATTGACGGCCGCTACGTCGTGATTGTCGAAGATATTGTCGATACGGGGCTGACCCTGGCGCATCTGCAGGAGGTGTTTCAGACGCGGCGGCCGAGCCATCTGAAGACCGCGTGTCTGCTGAGCAAGCCGTCGCGCCGGAAAGTGGATGTGCCGGTGGACTACGTGGGCTTTACGATTGACGACAAGTTTGTCGTCGGCTACGGCCTCGATTACGGCGAGCAGTTCCGGAATCTCCCGTACATCGGTGTGGTAGAAGGGGTGGGGTAGACATGGCGGTGCGGCGGTTCAGCATCATCACCGAGAGTGACGCGCGGCAGATCGAGCCTGGCACGACGGTGGAGCTTGAGCCGAAGGGCCATGTGACGCCACTGGCGGCCGACACGCTGCGGGCGCGCCGCGTGACCGTGGTGCCTTCGGGCACGGCTGATCCCGCGCTTCCGGCGGACCTGGCGCCGGTGTGCCCGGTCCGGCGCGTGACGATCGGCTCGGATCACACGGGCCTGGCCATGAAGGCGGCGATTCTTGCGCATCTGCGGCAGCAGGCAATTGCCGTGGAGGATGTCGGAACGCACACCACCGACGCCGTGGACTATCCGGATATCGCGGCCGCGGTGGCCCGGTCGGTGGCGCGCGGAGAAGCGGATGCCGGTATTGTGATTGACGGGGCCGGCCTGGGATCGACGATCGCCGCGAACAAGGTGCGAGGGATTCGGGCGGCGATGTGTCTCAACGTGACCCTCGCGCGGTACGCCCGCGAACACAATGGCGCGAACGTGCTGGCCCTCGGGTGCACGTTGATCGACACGGCAACAGCGCTGGCCATTGTGGATACCTGGGTGACGACCCCGATGAAGGAAGCCCGGTATCTGCGGCGTCTTCTGAAGGTCCGCCGGTTGGAAGAGAGGTTCTGAGATGGAGACACAGGCGGTCGACCTCTCACGACTCATCGCGATCATCACGGAAGAAGTGCTTGCGGCCACGCGGCGGCCGGCCACGCAGTGCGGGTGTCACGCGGTCAATGAAGATTGCTGCCCGACGCGGTTGCAGGGGGTGTTGGACGCCGGCGCGGTGCGCCTGGGGATGCATGCCACCGGGGGCGCACCCGACGGGGTCTCCGCTCTGATCGATCATACGTTGCTGAAGCCTGATGCCACCAGGCAGGAGCTCGAGAAGTTGTGTCGTGAGGCAGCCGAGTTCAAGTTCGCGACCGTGTGCGTCAACCCGACATGGGTCGCCTATTGCGCGTCGCAACTCCGGCACACCAGCGTCGGGGTCTGCACGGTGGTGGGGTTTCCGCTCGGAGCGACAACGGCGGATGTGAAGAACTACGAGACTCGCAGAGTCATCTTCGACGGCGCGCGCGAAGTGGACATGGTCATCAATGTCGGCGCGCTCAAGTCAGGTGATGTGCGGCTGGTCGAACGGGATATCGAGGGCGTGGCGCAGGCCTGCCGGGACGCCGGGGTGATCAGCAAGGTGATCATCGAGGCTGCCTACCTGACTGACGACGAGAAGGTGACCGCGTGTACGCTGGCAAAGGCGGCCGGCGCGGACTTTGTGAAGACCTCGACGGGGTTTGGACCCGGGGGCGCGACGGTCGCCGACGTGGCCCTGATGCGCCGCGTGGTGGGCGCCGACATGGGCGTCAAAGCGGCCGGTGGCGTGCGCGACCTTGAGGGACTCAAGGCCATGGTCGCCGCGGGTGCGAGCCGCGTGGGGGCCAGCGCCGGCGTGAAGATCGTGCAGCAGCTGCGCGGCTCCGACGTGCCGGCTCCGCCGCCACCTCCGGCGCCTCAGAAATCAGTTTACTGACTTGCTGTCGTAGAGATGGCGCACCGTGATGTCCCGTTGCGGGAATGGGATCTCGATGCCGGCCGCTTCAAACGCCTTTTTGAGCCGGCGGCGGTACTCACGGGCAATCGTAAACTGCTTCAGAGGCAGCGTCTTGATACGTACGCGAATCGTCACCGACGATTCGCCAAATCGTTCCACGCCAATCACTTCGAGGGGTTCAAGCGTGAGGGAACCGAATTCCGGGGTCTCCCGCATGGCGGCGGCGGTCTGCTCCAGCACGGTGACGACCTCATCGGTGTCGTGTTTGTAGGCGACATCCACGTCGAGCAGGGCGTAGGCAAAATCCATGCTCAGATTGGTCATTGTGGTCACACTGCCACACGGGAAGATGTGTACCGCGCCGCTCTGGTCACGCAGCACGATGGTCCGCAGGTTGATGGCTTCCACGAGGCCGCCGGTGCCGTTGATTTGTGCAACGTCGCCGACGCGGACCTGGTTCTCGAGGATCAGGAAGAAACCGCTGATGACATCCTTCACGAGCGTTTGCGCGCCGAATCCGATGGCGAGGCCGAGGATGCCGGCGCCCGTGAGAATCGGCATGATGTTCACACGCAGTTCCTGCAGCACGGTCAACGCGGCAATCGCCGTGATCGCCACACTCAGGACGTTCTGGAGCATGTCGCTCAGCGTCTTGGTGCGTTTGGCGCTTTCGATCTCTCCAGGGCCCGCGCTGGCGAGGATGCGATCCTCAAACCGGTCGAGCCCGACACGGACGGTGCGGAGCGCGATCCACGCCAACCCAAGAATCAGCGCAATCCGGAGGCCGCTCGTGACGAGCCAGCCCCACTGTGCGCTCTCGGCAAACAGCGCGGTGAGTGGTTCCATGTTGTAAGAATACCCTCACGGTGGGGTGGGTGGGGTTGGTAACGTAGGGCGCGCTGAGCTGTAGCGCGCCGTGATCGGTGGGAGGGCGGATGCCGCAGCACCCGCCCTCCATGTTTCCCGGGACTCCTGGACTCCAGGACCTTCTTACCGAATAGATTCTCCGGTCGTCGTGAGTCCGTGGCGTTCGAGCCGACGGTAGAGCGCTGAACGGCTGAGGCCAAGCGCCCGGGCGGCGCGACTGACGTTGCCCTTGGCCTTCTGCATGGCGGACCGCACCAGCTGGCCCTCCACCTCGCGCAGCCGCATGGCTTCGAAGCCAGACGGAGCCGCGGGAGCCTGTCCGGCCGGGGTGGTGATCAGTTCAATCCCGGCAGATGCCAGCAACTGCCGCGCACGTTCAAACACATCGTACTGATCGGGGGCAACCAGCACGTGCAGGGCGGCCGGAGCCGCCGGTACTTGCGTAAAGGTCTGTGGCGCGTGGAGTACGGTATGCATCAGAAACCTCTCAGTGTCCCAGGTGGAAGCCGCTCTCTTCGAGGTCCTTGGCCCCCGTGCGAGCCGCATCTTCTTCAACGACGCGGCCGTCGAAGAGGTGAATTGAACGCTGCGCGCCGCGTGCGTAGCGGGGATCGTGCGTCACCATGCAGATGGTGGCGCCTTCGTTGTGGAGTTCGTGGAGGAGCGACATGACCGCCTCGCCGTTCTTCGAGTCGAGGTTGCCGGTCGGTTCGTCCGCCAGCAGGATGGATGGGGACCCGCCGACCGCACGGGCCACGGCGACACGCTGCTGCTGGCCGCCCGACAGCTGACTGGGCAGATGTTTCGCGCGGTGTGACATGCCGACCTTCTCGAGCGCCGCCATGACCCGTTCCTTCCGTTCGGCCGCCTTCATGCCACGGTAGGTCAGGGGGAGTTCGACGTTCTCGTAGACCGTCAGGTCGCCGATGAGGTTGAAACTCTGGAAGATGAAGCCAATCTCACGGTTCCGCACGCGGGCGCGTTCCGACAGCGGCAGATCAGCGACCGACCGGCCGTTCAGGATGTAGGTGCCTTCGCTGGGCGTGTCCAGCAGCCCGAGGATCGAGAGGAGTGTCGACTTGCCGCAGCCCGAGGGGCCCGCAATCGAGATGTACTCGCCGCGCTGAATCTCCAGGTGGATGCCGGCGAGCGCATGCGTCTCAACTTCGTCCGTGTAAAAAACCTTCGTCACGCCATCAAGCTGGATCAGCGCCTGTTCTGAAGTACTCATGTCCGTCCCTTTCAATCCCGCGCACGCGGGGTCGTAAATCAACCGGAGCCCCCCTCCGGCCGCCTTACCGTCGCCCGATTCGTACCCGGTCGAACGCGTCGTACTGCGACATGTCCGACAAAATCACTTCGTCGCCTTCGTTGAGCCCCGCCTTCACTTCCATCTCGCTCACCGACGCCCGTCCCAACTGCACCTGCACGCGGGTCGCTTCGTTGTTGGCCGCGACCCGATACAGCATCACCGTCCCGTTTTCCTGCCCGAACGACGGCCGCTGCATCTTCAAGACGTTTTCCAGGCGTTCAAGTTCAATCACCCCGTCCACGCTCAGGTCCATGCGGGCCCCGGGCGGCAAGTCGCCTTCAAGTGTGACGTCGATCCCGACCGTGCCCCCCTGGGCTGCCGGATCAATCCGCGACACAAACCCCTTGACCGTGCCGTTGCGGGTGTCGATCATCGCGGCCTGTCCGATGCGCACATCCCGCGTCTGTGTTTCCGAGACGCGAATCTCCGCCTTCAGGGCCGTCGGGTTTGCCACGCGCGCGATATTCGTGCCCGCGCCGACCTGCTGGCCCTCTTCGACGGGCAACTGCTGCAATACGCCCGTCATTCCCGCGCGCACCTTCAGGTCAGCGACGTTCTTCGCCTCCAGTTCGTAGGCGGCTTTTGCCCGCGCCACCTCAGACTCCACCGGCGCCAGCTGGGCCTTCTCACCCTCGATGCTCGCCTGGAGTCGCTTCCGTTCCAACGCCACCGCGTTGCGTGCGCGGTCCATGTTGGCCTGGCTCCGTCGCAACGTCAGGTCGGACACGATCCCCTGCTTGTTGAGCTCCAGGTCCGCCTGATACTGCAGTTCATCCTGCTCCAGCTGCGAGGCCGCGTTCGCCACACTGGTTTCGAGTTGCAGCCGCTGCGTGGCCAGGTCGTTCTTTCGCGTGGCCAGACTGGCTTCCGCAGACCGCCACGCAAGTTCCGCCGTCTTCGCCCGATTCTGAAGATCCGGATTGCTGAGCTCCAGAATCACGGTGTCCGGCCGCACCTGCGCGCCGGGCCGCAGGAGCCGCCGCTCGACACGCCCCGAGGTCGTGGCGGTGATCCAGCGGATGTCTTCCGGCACCAACGTGCCCGACCCGCGCACTTCGCGCACCATCGACCCTCGGGTGACTTTGCCCGTCCACGCGGCGTTGCCATCCACGGTTGGCGCCGCAGGCTCGAGTCTCATCACCCAGACTGAAACGGCGATGAGCACCACCACACCGACACCGGCCATCACCATCTGCCGACGCTTCTTCGCCTTGAGGATTGCGGGATCACGCTTGACGTCCATTGCCATGCCCACTCCCTATGCAAGAACCAGTGCCAAGTCGTGCTCGGGCTCCAAGTCTCACAGCTGCAACGTCTTAGCGCTCATCTCTTCCCTCGGCGCCTCGGGTCCGTGGTGCGGTTTCGGGAAACCCAAATCCCGCATCGGGGACTTTGACGCAGATTTGGCCCCACCGGTTGACCGTGCCACCATGGTCGGCGTGCCTGACTTGCGAGACCTCGGCTGGACGGACCACTTTGCCCGGGCCTTTGCCCCCTGGGCCGAGCCGGGCGTCGTCGCGGGCCGCGTCGCGCTCGAACATAACCACGTCTTGCGTGTGTTGACCGAGTCCGGGGAACAACTCGCGGAAGTGTCCGGTCGCGTCAGGCACGAGGCCGCCGGTCGTCAGGACATGCCGGCCGTCGGCGATTGGGTCGTCCTGCGCCTCGACGATGGGGGGCGCTGTCAGATTCGGGCGGTATTGCCGCGCACAGGACGTTTTGCGCGCAAGGCTGCGGGCGACTCGACCCAGGCCCAGGTCGTCGCGGCGAACATCGATACGGTGTTCCTGGTGTCCGGCCTTGATGGCGACTTCAATCCTCGGCGTATCGAGCGGTATCTGATGTTGTCTCGCGAAAGTGGCGCGACGCCCGTCGTGATCCTGAACAAGGCCGATGTGGCCGACGACGTGGATGAGGCGGTGGCGTTGGTTGAAGGGCTGGCGCCGGGCGTGCCCGTGCTGGCGATCAGTGCGGCGGATGGTCGCGGATTCGAACGGCTTGAGCCGTACTTGCAGCCCGGGAAGACGGTGGCGCTCCTCGGATCGTCGGGAGCGGGGAAGTCGTCGATCGTGAATCGGCTGGTCGGCTCCAAGGTGTTGCCGACGCGGTCCGTGCGTGAATCCGACAGCCGCGGTCGCCACGCAAGCGTACATCGCCAGATGATTGCGCTGCCCGGCGGCGCGCTCGTGATCGACACGCCGGGCATGCGCGAGTTGCAGTTGTGGGGCGTGGATCCTGGCGCGTCGGATACCTTCAGTGACGTGGCCGACCTCGCAGCCGGCTGTCGATTCCGTGACTGCCGCCATCAACAGGAGCCTGGTTGCGCCGTGAAGGCCGCGGTCGAAGCTGGCGCCCTGGACGCCGCCCGTTACGAGAGTTTTGTGAAGCTCGACGATGAGCGGGTGACGCTGGAGAGGCGGCGCGAAGAACGGGCGCTGCTTGAGCAGAAGCGGAAGGGCAAGATCCTTGGTCGGGCCATCAAGGCCATGCAGAAGGACCGCGATCGCTGACAACCGGCAACCGGTATCACGACCCATCCGCATAGGTTTCCATCATGAGTGACATGCCACTGCAGGTGACCGGCGCACGCAAGCGGTGCGAGGCATGCAGGACGCGCTGGGGTTGAACGCGTGAACGCGGCGCACTGCAACCCAGTGCGCCCTACGCACGGGCAAGGTCTGGCCCTTCATGGTGATCGCTCTGGCCTCTCGCCTACAATGAGCCGATGCGTCGGCCCCTCATCGCCCTTGCCGTTCTTGCGTGCCTCCTGTGGCCCGTCGACAGCCAGGCGCAGTCGGCCACGCGGGGGCTGCACGCCGACCGGTTCGATACACTGCTGACGCTGCTGCCGGACGGATCGCTCGACGTTGTCGAGACGATCACCTTCCGGTTCACGGACCGCACGTTCCGGGAAGTAGAGCGGCGCGTGCCGATTCAGCGCACGGACGGCCTGATCGATGTCGAGGCCTCGATGGATGGTCGTGTGCTGCCCGAAGGCCGCGAGGCCGGTCAGGCCAGCATTCGCATCGGGCGCCGCGAGCTTCGCGTGTTGTGGCGATTCCCCGAGACCACCAACACCACACACCAATTCACGCTGCGGTACCGTGCCATGGGGGCGCTGCGCCTCGATACCCGCGGAGCTCATCTGGCGTGGCACATCCTGCCGACCCGGCACAGGTACGCGATTACCGAAGCGGAACTGATTTGGCAACTGTCTGGCGGCGCGGTCTCGCCTGGCGGGCCCGCGTTGGAATCCGAGGGCTGGTCGTGGACACGGGAAGGCGAGCAGGTGTGGAGCGCGCGGAAGCGTGACATCGCGGTCAACGAGACGGCGGTCCTGACCGACCACCTCGAGTCCGCCTCGCTCGCGGTAGCGCCGCCGCGCTGGCAGGTGGACGACGATCGCGGGCGCCAACTAGCCCCGGCGTTCATCGTCGGCGCTGCGGTCATCCTCGTGATGGGCGCGGGCATGGTGGTGATGATGAGACTGCGCTACCACAGGTCAAAGGCCGACGGCGGCGCGGCCATCCCCGCAGCCCACGGATCGCTGCCGCCGGGCCTGGGCACGGCGATGACGGTCAGTCGCCCGAGGGTCGGCCTGCCGCAACTGTCTGCGACCTTGGTCGACCTGCTTGCGCGACGCGTGTTGGCTGTCGAAGAGGCCGACGGCATGATGACGGTCGTGCTGCCCCCGAAAGACAGCACGGGGCTCCGCCTGCGCCCACATGAACAAGTCGTGATGGACGCGTTGTGGCTAGCCATGAAACACGGGCGGCTGCCGCTGAAGGATGCGCAACGACTTCTGTTGTCTGGGGTCTCGACGTTCAAGGCCGCAGCCCACGAGGAGATCCGGGAGGCCGGGTATGTCGACGCCGAGCGCCGATGGGCCGCCGCGAGCATGACCGTGGCGGGTGTGGTGGCGATCCTTGTCGGCTTCGCGGGACTCCTGGGTGTTGCGCTGTGGCTGGGGGCGATGGGGCCGGCTGCGTTGCTCGTGCCGGGCGCCGTCATCCTCCTTGGCCTCGCGCTGGTGATCGCCGGCGAATCGTTTCCGACACTCACGGCCAGTGGCGTGTCGGTGGGCGCGCAGTGGGTCGCGCGTGCGGAGTTCCTCAAGGCGGAAGTGGCGGCAGGCCGTGCGCGGCAGCATGCCGATGTGTGGCTGCCGGTCGCCGTCGGCTTCGGGCTCGGGCCGAAGTTTGCGAAGGCCGGCGCGGTGGTGCCATGGCTCGATGGAATAAACAATCCATCATCGGTACTGACTGCGATTATCATTGCCGCTGGCAGTCCCGGCAGCGGTGTCGGGGTCGCCGGCGGCGGCATGGCCGGCGGCGGGGGAGTCAGCGGCGCGCGCTGAGTGATATACTCGCGGCGATTTTCGGGAAGGACGTGAGTTCCGGTGACCGGTTACTTGTCCGTCGTGATTTTTCTAGTGCTCATTGCCGGCTTCGCGGTGGTTTCCCTGTTGACCGCGAAACTGCTGCGGCCCAGTCGACCCTACAAATCAAAATCCGACAATTACGAATGCGGCGCCGAGCCCATCGGCACGGCCTGGGTCCAATTCCCGGTCGGGTTCTACCTCGTCGCGCTGGTGTTCATTGTGTTTGACGCCCTGGCCGTATTCATGTTCCCGTGGGCCCTGGTGCTCCGCGAGTTGGGCCCGCGCGCGCTGTATGTGATGGGCGGATTTCTGGCCGTCCTGATGCTCGGCTGGGTGTACGCGTATCGCGAAGGGATTCTCGAGTGGAAATAAAGCGCCCGGTTCCCGTCGTACCGGCTCCGATTTGGAAGGACTTCAAGGACCTTCAGGAGTGGAACGAACTTCACAAGCAACGTCAGACCGGGGACAAACACTCCGAAGCCTTTGAATCACTGACCGAGGGGCTGCATCAGTTTCCCGGCGGGTTCGTGCTGACCACGGTGACGGACAACTTTCTGAACTGGGCCCGGAAGTCGTCGGTGTGGCCTGTGACCTTCGGGCTGGCGTGCTGCGCGATCGAAATGATGGCGACGTTTGCGTCGCGATTCGACGTGGAGCGGTTGGGAATGGTGCCGTGGGCCTCGCCGCGGCATTCCGACCTCATGATCATCTCGGGCACCGTCACGATCAAGATGGCGCCCATGCTCCTGCGTATCTACGACCAGATGCCCGATCCCAAGTGGGCGGTCTCGATGGGGTCCTGCTCAAACTCGGGCGGACCCTTCCGGCACGGCTATCACGTCGTCAAGGGCGTGGATCGGATCATTCCGGTGGACGTGTATGTGCCGGGCTGTCCGCCGCCGCCGGAGTCGCTGCTCAACGGGTTGCTTCTGCTGCAGGACCAGATCGCGCACTTCCACAAGACCGGCAAACGGGCCGCACCGACGGAGAAGGTGGACTAGATGATCACCGCTGCCGACGTCCGTGCTCGCCTGACCGCCCTCGACGGGGTGACTATCGCCGAGGGGGACTCGCCCCTGACCGCGACCGTGCCCCCGGCGCAGTGGTTGACCATCGCGACGATGCTGAAGGAAGAACTGGGCTTTGGATATTTCTCCTTCATGTCCGCCGTGGACTGGAAAGACGACGGCCTGGAGGTGGTGGCGTCGATCGACAATATCGATGCGCGTCTGTCGGTGTTGCTCAAGGCCCGGCTCGGCGCCGGTGTCACGACGTGCCCCTCGCTGACGCCTGTGTATCGGGGGGCGAACTGGATGGAACGCGAGTGCTTCGACATGTTCGGCATCACGTTTGACGGCCATCCGGACCTGCGACGCATTCTCCTGCCGGACGACTGGGTCGGGCATCCCTTGTTGAAATCGTACGCCGTGGACACGCCGTACCCCCCGTATCGCTGAGACGCGCATGGCCACTGACCTCACCCCACGCGTCAAGACGGAACTCGATTACGCCGGTGCCGAGCGGCTGACCATGAACATGGGGCCGCAGCACCCGTCGGCCCACGGTGTCTTCCGCGCGATTCTCACGCTTGAGGGCGAGACCGTTGTCGAGGTGGATGCCGTCATCGGCTACCTCCACCGGTGCCACGAAAAACTCGCCGAGACCCTGGCCTACGTCCAGTACCCGTCGATTGCGTCGAAGACGGACTATGTCGCGGCGATGTGCAGTGAACACGCGTACGTGATGGCGGCGGAACGCATCGCGAAGATCGAGGTGCCGAAACGCGCGGAGTATCTGCGCGTTCTGGTGGCGGAACTGCAGCGTGTCGCGTCGCACTGTTTGTGGCTGGGCACCTGGTGCATGGACATGGGCGGCGCTCTTGGCGGCGGCGCGACCATTTTCCTGTATTGCATCCGCGAACGCGAACTGGTGCTCGACCTGTTCGAGAAATTGACCGGGGCGCGTCTGCTGTATGGCTTCCATCAGGTCGGCGGCGTGCGGTACGACGTGCCCGAGGGATTCGCGGCGGATTGCCGGCAGACGATTGACCTGATCGAAGAACGTCTGCTCGAGTACGAGTCGATGCTCGAAGAGAACACGTTCTTCCTGATGCGCACCAAGGGCGTCGGCGTGATTTCGCGCGAACTGGCCGGCGAGGTCGGGATCAGCGGACCGCTGCTGCGGGCCTCCGGTGTGGACTTCGATCTGCGGCGCGATTTGCCGTATTCGGCCTACCCGGATTTTCAGTTCAGGGTGCCGGTCGAGACCGACGGCGACTGTCTCGCGCGATACCGCGTGCGGATGGTCGAGTTCCGCGAGTCGATCCGCATCGTCCGGCAGATTCTCGACGGATTGCCCGAGGGGCCGATCTCGTCCCGGCCCGGCGTCAAGGCGGTGGCCCAGGTGCGGGTGCCGAAAGGCGAAACGTATACACGCGTCGAAGGGCCGCGCGGAGAAGTCGGCTGCTATCTGATTGGGGATGGCGGCCCCAAGCCCTACCGGATGAAGTGGCGGGGGGCGTCGTTCTCGAACCTGGCGGTGTTGCCGTTCATTATTCCCGGCCACTCGGTGGCCGACGTGGTGGCGATCATGGGATCGGTGGACCCGGTGTTTGGTGAGGTGGACCGATGACGGGTTGGCCCGACGCAGCCATCGGCGCCGTGGCCGGCATCAGCGTCCTGCTGGGTGTGATCGGCCTGGTGACGTACGTCACGCTGCTGGAACGCAAGTTCGCCGCGCGGATGCAGTCCCGCATCGGCCCCTATCGCGTGGGGCCGCACGGCCTCCTGCAGCCGATTGCCGACGCGGTGAAGCTGATGATGAAGGAAGACGTGGTGCCGCGCGATGCGGACCGGCGCATCTTCAGCCTGGCGCCGGTGGTTTTTCTGATTCCGTGCATTTTGATTTTCGCGACCATCCCGTTTGCGCCGGGGTTGGGCGTCGCCGACCTCAACATCGGTGTCCTGTTTTTTCTGGCCGTGTCCTCGATGGAAATCGTTGGACTGTTCATGGCCGGGTGGAGTTCGAACAACAAGTACGCGCTGCTGTCGGCCATGCGTGCCGTCAACCAGATCATCTCGTATGACCTGCCGTTCCTGATGGCGGCGCTGGTGCCGGTCATTCTGGCGGGCTCGCTCAGACTGGGCGACATCGCGGCGGCGCAGAACGGGTTGTGGTTCATCGCGTATCCCGTGCTCGGCCAGTTGGGCTTCCTCGCCTTTATTATCGCGAGTGTCGCGGCCGAGAATCGCGTGCCGTTCGATATCCTTGAGGCGGAATCGGAACTGGTCGCCGGTTTCCGTGTTGAATATTCCGGAATGAAGTTCGCGTTGATTCAGCTCGGGGAATACGCGCACGTGCTGGGGACGTCGTTTCTTGGCGCGTTGCTGTTCCTTGGTGCCTGGGCGGGGCCGGGACCTGAATGGCTCGGCCCGGTGTGGTTTGTGCTGAAGGCGCTGCTGATCTTCCTGCTCATCACCTGGATTCGGTGGAGTTTCATCCGTATCCGCGTGGATCAGATTCTGCAGATTTCGTGGAAATTGTTGTGGCCGATATCGCTGGCGCTGGTGATCGCGACAGCCCTCACGGTCGTTATCAGGAGTGGCACCGGTGGCTGAGCCGCGCGGGATTCTGCAAGAGACGTGGGCCGTCGCCACGTCCGTCTTTCGCGCCATGCGGATTTCGGGCCGCAACTTCCTGCGTAAGCCCGTTACCGTGCATTACCCGGACAAACCCCGGACGTATCCGGATCGGTATCGGGGATTGCTGGCGCTCACCTATGACAAGGACACCGGCGAGGAGAACTGCATCGGCTGCCGCCTGTGCGAGTTCGTCTGCCCGCCGGCCGTCATCAAGGTCGAGATGCTCAAGAGCGAGAAGCGGAACTACGCCAAGACGTTCTCCCTTGAACTGTATGCGTGCGAGTTCTGCGAGCTGTGCGTGCAGGTCTGCCCGACAGACGCCATCATCATGATGAAGTCGTTTGACATGGCGACCACCGATCGCCGCGAACTCCTCCTCGACAAGGACCGGCTGCACGCCATAGGCGAGAAGTTCGACGCGTCGTGGGCGACCGGCAACCGGCTGCGCGACATGCAGGCGCCGCCGAAGAAGGTGGCGGCTGAGAAACCCGCGGCGGAAAAGCCGGCGGCCGACGCCGCTGGAGGCGACGTATGACCCTCGACGTCATCGGCTTCTGGATCCTCGCTGTGTTGCTGGTGGGATCAGCGCTCGCCGTGGTGCTCACCAAGAACCTGTTCCACTCGGTGTTGTGGCTGGCGTTGGCGTTGACCGGCACCGCGGGCGTTTTTCTGATGCTGCAGGCGGAGTTTCTCGCCGGCGTCCAGATTCTGCTCTACGCCGGCGGTGTCGTCACGGTCGTCGTCTTCGCCATCGTGGTCACGGAACGCCTGGTGGGGGAGCGGTTGTCCCATACGAGTCGCGGCCTGGTCGGGGGAGCCGCTGTCGCCGGGGTGTTGCTGCTGTTGCTGGTGAATACCCTGATGCGCGCCCCGGTGGCGGCCGTGCGGATACCGTTCGAAGGGGACCCGACACATCTGATTGGGCGCGAACTGATGACGCGGTACGTGCTGCCGTTTGAACTGCTCGCGGTCATTCTGCTGGTGTCTCTGCTGTCGGCTAGCTACTTCGCGAGACCGGAGGACTGACCATGGGACTCTCTGCCTATCTCATCCTCGCGGCGGTGGTGTTCTGCATCGGCCTGTTTGGCGTGATGACCCGCCGGAACACGGTCGGTATCCTGCTGGGCATTGAGCTGATGCTGAACGCCGTCAACATCAATCTGGTGGCGTTCAGCCGGTTTCACGGTGAAGTGACCGGCATGGTGTTGACGATTCTGGCGATCTGCATCACGGTCGCCGAAGTCGCCCTGGGTCTCGCGATTGTCATCCTGTTGTTCCGCACGCGGCGTACCGCGATGGCCGACCAGGTGGATTGGTTGAAGGGATGAGCCTCATTCCGTTGCTCGCTCCGCTGATCGCCATCCTGGTGCTCGGGCTCGTCGGGCCGCTCCGCCGCACGGGCCGCCCGGCCGCGTTTCTCTCCATCGCCGGCGCGCTGACGGCGCTGGTGGCCGCCGTGCTGACCTGGCAGCAGGTGAACGTCGCCGGCCCGATCCTCACTGAGTGGAACTGGTTGCTTGATGCCCAGGGGACCCTTGCGACGATCGGTGTGCTGGCGGACCATGAATCCTCCCTGATGCTGCTGCTGGTGACGCTGGTCGCGCTGCTGGTGCAGGTGTATTCGCTGGGCTATCTCAGCGACGAACCGCCGGCCGCGCTCGGACGCTACTACCTGTATCAGTCGATGTTCGCGTTCTCGATGATCGGGCTGGTGCTCGCGCCGAATCTGCTGCAGCTGTTCATCTGCTGGGAGCTGGTTGGCCTCTGTTCGTACCTGCTCATCGGGTTCTGGTTCAAGAAGCCGTCGGCGGCGCGCGCGGCCGTCAAGGCGTTCTGGACCACCAAGGCCGGCGACGTCGGCCTGCTCATCGGCATCGTGCTCCTGTGGCGGCATACCGGTACGTTCGACTTTGCGGAACTGCGCCTGCTGGTGGAGTCCGGCGTGGTGGGCCTCGACGGGCTGGCCCTCATCACGTTCTGTCTGTACCTCGGCGCGGCCGGCAAGTCCGCGCAGTTGCCGCTGCACATCTGGCTTCCGGACGCGATGGAGGGGCCCACGCCGGTCTCCGCGTTGATTCACGCGGCGACGATGGTGACGGCGGGCGTCTATCTCTTGACGCGCACGGCGTTCCTTTTTGCGCTGACCCCGGATGTGCTTCTGATCGTCGGCTGGATCGGCGCGTTGACGGCCATCGCAGCGGCGATGATGGCCTGCGCGCAGGATGACATCAAACGTGTGCTGGCGTATTCGACGGTGTCGCAGCTGGGCTACATGATGGCGGCTATCGGCGCCGGCTACGCGGCGGCCGGATTCTTCCATCTGTTGACGCACGGCGTCTTCAAGGCGCTGTTGTTCCTGGGCGCCGGTGCGGTGATCCACGCCGTCGGCACCAATGACATCACCCAGATGGGCGGCCTGGCACGCAAGATGCCGCAGACCATAATCGTCTTTCTGATCGGAACGCTGTCGCTCGCAGGGCTGCCGCTGTTCGCCGGGTTCCTGTCGAAGGAAGAGATCCTCGCCGCGGTATGGGCGGGGGGGCTGACGGTGCCGTTCGTGTTGTTGCTGGCGGGCGCATTCCTGACGGCGTTTTACATGATGCGCGTCGTGTTCCTGACGTTTTTTGGCGCGCCGCACAAGGCACATGATGGGCATGACGCGCATGATGCGCATGGCCACCTCGCACACGATGCCCCGTGGTCGATGGCGGGGCCGCTGTGGATTCTTGCGGTCGCCTCGCTGGTGATTGGCGTCTATTTCACGTTCTCGCATCCGGAACTGCCGTTTGAGCCACCGTCGTGGCTGGCCGCCACGGCAACGGGCGTGGCGCTGGCCGGGATCGGCCTGGCGTGGGCCACGTATCAGCGGCACGCGATTGACCCTGAAACGCTCGCGCGCATGACGGGCCCCCTGCGTGTGGCGGCGGCGCGCGGTTTCTGGATTGACGAGGCGTTCCTGCTGGTCTACCGGCAGATCCTGCAGAGGATGGCGGCAGTGTTCGGGTGGGTCGACCGCTACATCGTGGACGGCGTTCTCAATGTCGTCAGCGCGTGGACCGTCTCGGCAGGTGAGCAGTTGCGACGGGTGCAGACCGGGCGCGTGCAGGATTACGTGCTGGCCGTGGGGGCCGGTGTGGTCGCGGTGGTGTGGTTCCTGGGAGGCCTCTGGTGAACGGACTGCCGATGCTTTCCGTCGTGACATGGGCGCCGTTTGTCGCGGCACTGATCATCATGGCCTTCGGCCGGTCGCGGCCCTTGCTGGTGCGGTGGACGGCGGTGGCCGGCGCCACGGTGTCCACGGTCGGAGCGTTCTGGCTGTATGCCGCGTACGATCAGGCCGCCGGCGGGTTCCAGTTCCACGAGACCATTGCGCTTGTCCCATCATTGGGGATCAGCTATCAACTGGCGCTCGACGGCATGAGCCTGGTGATGGTCGTGTTGACCGCGTTCATCATCTTTGCCGGTGTGTTCGCGTCATGGACGGTGACGACGCGCGACCAGGAGTTTTATGCGCTGTTGCTGATTCTGGTGACGGGCGTGTTCGGCGTGTTTGTCTCGCTGGACCTGTTCGTGTTCTTCCTGTTCTACGAAATCGCCGTGTTGCCGATGTATCTGCTGATCGGCATCTGGGGATCGAGCGGGGAAGTGCGCCCGCAGGGCCTGTTTGGCTGGGCCTTCGGACGCACGGGCGTCGGCACGAAGGAATACGCCGCCATGAAGCTTACGCTGTACCTGCTGTTTGGGTCGGCATTCATTCTGGTCGGCATGCTGGCCCTATATGTGGCGGCGGGATCGACGTCCTTCTCCCTGCTGGACCTTGAGCAGGTGTCGTTCGACCCGCAGCTGCAGTCGTGGGTGTTTCTCGCTTTTTACATCGGCTTCGGTATCCTCGCTGCGATCTTCCCGTTCCACACCTGGTCGCCCGACGGCCACGCGTCCGCACCGACCGCCGTCTCCATGCTGCATGCCGGCGTGTTGATGAAACTGGGCGCGTATGGCGTGGTGCGCGTCGGCATGGGATTGCTGCCGGAGGGCACCCATGAGTGGGTGTGGCTCGTGGGCGCGATCGCCTGCATCAATATCGTGTACGGCGCGTTGAGCGCCATGGCGCAGAAGGACCTGAAATACGTCATCGCGTATTCCTCGGTGTCGCACATGGGCGTCGTGATGCTGGGCATGGCGACCCTGACGCAGCACGGCCTCAACGGATCAGTCTTCCAGATGTTCGCGCACGGCGTGATGACCGGGTTGTTCTTCGCGCTGGTGGGACTGGTGTACGAGAAGGCGCATTCGCGCGAGATTTTCAGCATGGGCGGGTTCGCCACGATGATGCCGGGCATCGCCGTCGCCTTCACCATCGGTGGATTGTCCTCGCTGGGGCTGCCGGCCACTGCAGGGTTTGTCGCCGAATTCCTGACGTTCCTCGGGGCATGGGCGTCGGCCCATTCGTGGTGGTTGTTCCCCGCGGTGTTTGGCGCGTTCCTGACGTCGCTCTACGTGCTGCGCGTCGTGCGGGCCATCTTCTGGGGGCCGAAAAGCACTGATCCGCACTTCCAGCACCTGCCTGATGCGCAGGGGACAGAGTGGGTGGCGATCGTGATCCTCGTCGGTGTGTTGATTCTGTTTGGCGTGGCGCCGCGCCTCGCCCTCGACCCGATTGATGTGTCCACGGTGGCTATTCTCACGAAACTGGGGGTGATGTGATGACGCCCTGGAGTCTGCATCCCTCCCAGCCACTTGGGATAGAAGCCGCACTCGGCGGCCTGTGGCTGCTGGTCCTGGTGATCGGCCTTTTTCGTCGAGGTTCCAGTGATCGGTTCAGTGGATGGCTGACGCTGGCCGGCCTCGTGGTCGTCGGCCTGCTGACGTGGTCCGCAGAGCCCGGCCGTGTGCTGCTCGACGGCACGTTCGTGCTCGACGAACTTGCCGTGTTCATGAAACGGCTGTTCCTGGTGTCGGCGGCCCTCAGCGTGCTGGCCACGTTGGCCTTCACCGACGAAGGCTTCTGGCGCCGGTCCACCGAGTACTACGTGATCCTGCTCTCGTCGGTGCTGGGCATGCTCGTCCTCGCCTCCGCGCGCGAATTGATTCTGCTGTTCGTCGCGTTCGAGCTGATGTCGATTCCACTCTACTTCCTGACAGGGTTCAGAAAGCGGGAAGCGGCCGCCCCCGAAGGGGCGCTCAAGTTCTTCGTCATCGGCAGTGTGTCGTCGGCCGTGCTTCTCTACGGCCTGTCGTTTGTCTATGGCGCGACCGGGTCCACGGATGTGGCAGCGATCGGACCGGCCCTGTCGGCTGGTGATCCGCTCATGATTCTCGGTCTCAGCCTGATGCTGGCCGGGCTCGGGTTCAAGATTGCGGCCGTGCCGTTCCATATGTGGGTGCCCGACTCGTACGAAGCCGGCGGCACACCGTTTGTCGCCTGGTTGTCGATTGCACCGAAGGCGGCCGGCTTTGTCGTGATGCTGCGCCTGTTCGTTGAGGGAATCGGACCAGCCACGCTGACCTGGGTCCCGGTGCTGTCGGTGCTGGCGGCGATCACGATCGTGGCCGGCAATCTGCTCGCGATTCCGCAGACCAACATCAAACGCCTGCTCGCATACTCCGGCGTCGCGCACATCGGCTACCTGCTGCTCGGCATGGCCGCCATGTCGGTCTCGGGCGTGGGCATGGTCCTGTTCTATCTGGTGGCATACCTCTTCGGGAACATGGGCGCCTTCTTTGTGGTGCAGGCCGTGGCCGCATCAACCGGCTCCGATCAGATCACGGCATATCAGGGGCTGGCACGGCGCTCACAGCCGCTAGCCCTCGCGTTCCTGCTGTTCCTGCTGTCGCTCGGCGGCATTCCGTTTGTCGCAGGTTTCTGGGCGAAGCTGTTTGTATTCTGGGCCGCCGTGGAGCAGGGCATGTATGCGCTGGCCTTCCTCGGTGCCGTCCTGACGGTGGTCGCGCTCTATTACTACCTGGTCGTCGCGCGGCGCATGTACATCGAAGCTCCGGAGCAGACCGGCCCGGTCGCGGTTCCTGCCGTCCTGCAGGTGGCCATCGTGATCTGTCTCGCCGGCATCATCGGGATGGGGGTGTATCCGCAGCCGTGGGTGGAAGCGTGTCTGCGGGTCGCGCTAACGATGTTCGCCGGAGTGTGAAGAGGCACACGGCCATGACACTCAGCAGGTAGGCCGTCAGCACACGCGCCGCCCGAATCGACATCCACCCTCCGACAAGAACCCGGCCGCTCACCACTAACCGGCGGTCGCGCCCCCCCATCAAGTTGTCAAGGATGCGATCGATCGGATGCGGCAGCGCAGCCAGCGCGCTGTAGTACCGGTTGAACAGGCCGAAGCGGTTGTCTCGGGCCCATCGCAGGTAGTTGTTGTTGAGCACGTAGAACTCGACCGGGTACTGCCGGACCGTGGCGATCAGATCCGCGAGTGAATAGTCGTGGGCCTCCGGGTTGGCGGTGATGTGGATGTGTTCGCCGGTCAGGAGGTTCGCGCGCAGGCTGGCCACCGAGAGCGGCGCCGCGCTCTCGTCGCGCGCAAACCCATTGAGGTTCATGTCGTAGTAGAACCACTGGCCGCGATCGTGATCCCAGAGTTCCACGGCGTAGTGGCCCAGGCGGCCGTCGGAGGTGCCCCACCGGACCGCGCGGGTGTGGCTGCCCATCGATCGCCAGAAGGTGGCGAGCACTGTCGACATCTGGCCGCAGTTGCCGTGGACGCCCTCCTGGAGTCTCTGGAAGAGGACCGCGGGACCGAAGCGCAGGTCCTCGCCCAGGTCGGTGGCTGGCTCCCGCCGCAGGCTGTAGATGTAGTCGCCGAGGCGTCGCGCCCGTTCGCCCGCCGTAGTCGCACCGGCAACGACGGCTTCAGCGATGGGGCGGTAGGCGGCCAGCGCCGCGACCGGGTCTTCCGCAAAGTTGTAGTGCAGTGCGAGATCTTCGGGGGGATCGTTGACGGTCTCCTCCGACGGCACTTCGTGAAACGCGTAGAGAATCATGCGGAACCGGTTCCAGTCAGAGACGAACCATCCGAAGAGCACCGCATGTGCGAGCAGGAGCAATAACACGAACTGGGGGCTGACGTGCCCGCCCCACACATAGGGGGAGGCTGGGCGCCAGGTCCCGGTCAGGGGAGGGGCTCCGCCCGGAGCCTGATCCATCATCGGAGACCGGGCTGGTGGGACGTCATGAACGGGGAAGTGGTGCCGAGGGACAGAATCGAACTGTCGACACTACGATTTTCAGTCGTATGCTCTACCAACTGAGCTACCTCGGCGCCTTGAGGGCTCAAGAAAAACAGAGTCTACCATAGCCCCCGGCGCCTCGCGACGCCCGGGGGCCCTGTCTTTGTTCGCTACCGCCGGCGGACGTTGACGACGCGCATGCCGTCCAGTTCGCAGACGATGTGCACGGTGCGGGTGTCGCTTACCGCCAGCCCGAGGACGTATTCAGCACGGGTGTCGGACGCGCTGAGCGCAGCCCCCTGAACCTGGGCTCCACCAAACTCGTTGCCCGCGGCGTTCAGGCAGTTATTGACGGCGACTGATGCGAAGGGCTCGCGGATATCCGCGCCTCTGGCCGACTGTCGATCGTTGTAGTAGTAGGTGGCGGCGGTGCCTTCGCAGCGATAGGTCATGGCACGGTCGTTGTCGAAGCGGTCCACGGCGGCCCCACTCACGACGCGCAGGTCCTGCGAGGTCTCGGGCATGCGGTCGAAGGAGAGGAACACGCGGCCGGGCACGGCATCGTTCACGGCGGCCAGGACACGGGCCTGGCAGGCGAGAGCGGCGTCCAATCGGCTCGGCGTCGAGGTGCCCCCTCCTCCGGTGGAGGGCCCGAGGGTCTCGCGGAACTCAGACGATGCCAGCATTTCAAGAATCACGCCCGTGTATTCCCCGCGGCCCAGCCGCGGCAGGAAGGCATTCATGCCGGCGGGGTCTGGTTCGCGATCGAGCAAGCCGCGATAGAACTGCCGGAGAATGTCGGAGGCAGGCTGCCGCTGCGTGCCCTCGCGGAACTCCGCGCTGCCAACCATGCTGACCACCTGGCTATTGAGCCGACCCCGTTGAATCTCCGTGGTGGCTCCACGCAGGCCGGGCGCGTCCGCTTCCCGGCCCAATACGGCCAGATACAGTCGAGCAGCCACCGTGCCGGCCTGGTCGGCGGGAATGGACAGCACGGGCGCGGTGGTGGTCTGCCTGGGACGGCTGGTCTGGCTCGCACTCAGGCCCGCAGCCCCGGTGACAGCCAAACTCAGCGCGACGATGAACGAGCTCGTGAGTCGACGTGAGAAGGTAGGAGTCATCCCCCACACGATAGCAAGAACCGGGCCGTTTGGCATGTGCGGAACGGCACGGCCCGGGCGCCAGGGGGCGCCCGGGCGGTCTGGACAATCAGCCCTTGTCTGGGGACGTCAGCCCCATGGCCTGTCGCAACTGGAGTTCAATGGCGGCCGCCGTGTCGGGGTTCTGTTTCAGGAAGGTCTTGGAGTTTTCCCGGCCCTGACCGAGGCGTTCGCCCTTGTAGGAGAACCACGTGCCGCTCTTTTCGACGATGTTGTGTTCCACGCCCTGGTCGAGCAGGTCGCCTTCACGCGAGATGCCTTCGCCATACATCACGTCGAATTCCGCCTCTCGGAAAGGGGGGGCGACCTTGTTCTTGACGACCTTCACGCGGGTGCGACCGCCCGTGACCTGGTCGCCGTCCTTGATGGCGCCGATGCGGCGGATGTCGACGCGCACCGACGAGTAGAACTTCAGCGCCCGGCCACCGGTGGTGGTTTCCGGGTTACCAAACATGACGCCGATCTTTTCGCGCAGCTGGTTGATGAAAATCAGGGACGTCTTCGATTTGGCGACGACGCCGGTGAGTTTCCGCAGCGCCTGTGACATCAGCCGGGCCTGGAGGCCCATCTGGGCGTCGCCCATTTCGCCTTCGATTTCGGCACGTGGCACGAGGGCGGCGACCGAGTCGACGACGACGACGTCCACGCCGTTCGATCGAATCAGCACTTCGGTGATTTCCAGGGCCTGTTCACCGTTGTCTGGCTGCGACACCAGCAGGTTCTCGAGGTCGACGCCGAGTTTTTGCGCGTACTTCGCATCGAGGGCGTGTTCAGCGTCCACAAATGCGGCGACACCGCCCAGTTTCTGCGCCTGCGCGATGGTTTGAAGCGCAAGGGTCGTCTTGCCCGACGACTCCGGTCCAAAAATCTCGATGACGCGGCCGCGCGGGAAGCCGCCAACGCCCAGGGCCCAGTCGAGACTGATCGCGCCTGTCGAGATCACTGGAATCGGCGCGACGGTGCCCTTGTCACCCAGCCGCATGATGGATCCCTTGCCAAACTGCTTCTCAATCTGGCCGACGGCGAGTTCGACCGCCTTCGCGCGTTCCTTGTCGACGGCGTGCTCCATGCGATCCACCTTGTCAGTTTTCTCGATACGTTCTGCTGCTGCCATATGCCTCGTTATCCTTCCCGCGGGGCCGCCGCCAATCGGCGCGACCACGGCTGGACCGTAGGTCATTCTAGAAGTGTGCCAGGGGCCAGTCAAGCGAAAATTCGTCCTTGCGTTCCTCTATCCATCGTAAAAACAGTAAGTTACAGCCTGGTCGACTTTCGCCTCATGCCGGGTATCGATCGCAGAAAGTGCTGGCACGGCCGCTACCGGAGAGGCGGAATCTGCCACCCAAAGACAGTGTGTGGATCACCTGTGACAGGGCAGGACAGACTAAGTTCTTCCTGAATGCCTTCATCGATTGGACATGGATTGGCGGCACTGTCCGCCGGACTGGCTGTCGCCGGCGTGGCCGGCGTGAAACGCGAGCGCTGGGTCCAGATCGCGCTGCTCGTCGCCATCGGGGCCGCGCCGGATCTCGATTTGTTGTGGGGGCGCCACAGCCGGGAGACCCACAGCGTCGGCGCCGCGCTCGTCGTGGCGAGCGTGGCGGCCTGGCAGCGGTGGCCCGTGGCGTCCACCCGGTGGCGTATCTGGCTGGCGGTGTGTTCGGCCTGGCTGACGCATCCACTGCTGGATGCGCTGGCGCGCGACACCTCCGTGCCGCTGGGCATCATGGCCTTCTGGCCCTGGTCGCAGGAGCACTACCAGACCGGGCTCAGCGTCTTTGGACCAATCTCTCGTCGCTACTGGCTCGATACCTTCTGGCCGACGAACCTCTCATCGATCGCGAGAGAAGTTGTCATCCTCGCGCCTCTGGCGGCCTTCGCCTGGTGGTCCAGACGTCCGGGTTCCAGGGGCCAAGAGGCGAAATGACTGGAGGTCGGACCGTCCGGTCCGGCTAGTAGGTGTAGAAACCTTGTCCGGCCTTGCGTCCGAGGTGGCCGGCGGCGACCATGCGGCGGAGCAGGGGACAGGGGCGGTACTTCGGATCGCCCAGCCCGTCGTGCAGTACTTCCATGATGGCGAGGCACACATCAAGGCCGATGAAGTCGGCCAGCGTAAGTGGTCCCATCGGATGATTCATGCCGAGCTTCATCACGCCATCGATGGATTCCTTCGTGCCGACGCCTTCCATCACGCAGTAGATCGCTTCGTTGATCATCGGCATGAGGATGCGGTTGGCGATGAAGCCTGGGTAGTCGGCCGCTTCGAGCGGCGTCTTGCCCAGCGTCTGGCACAGCGTGGACGCGGTCTGCATCGATTCGGTGGATGTGGCCTGGCCCCGGATCAACTCCACCAGCGTCATCAGCGGCACCGGATTCATGAAGTGCATGCCCAGCACTTTGTCGGGACGCTTGGTGGATGCGCCGATCGTGGTGATGGAGATCGACGATGTGTTCGACGTCAGAATCACGTCGGGCCGCGTGATGCGATCCAGCGCGGAGAAGATTGTGCGTTTCACCTCAAGTGATTCGATGACGGCTTCGACCACGTAGTCCACGTCCGCAAAGTCTTCGAGCGCGCCGGCCGCCGTCAGACGGGTGCGCGTGGCTGCCGCATCATCGGCCGACAGCTTGCCCTTCTCGACAAACTTCGCAAGGCTCTTCTCAATGGTCTTGAGGGCCTTGTCCACCGCCCCCGGTGATGCATCAAACACCTTGACGGTGAATCCCGACTGCGCAAACACCTGCGCAATTCCATTGCCCATCGTCCCTGCGCCGATTACGCCGATTGTCTTGATAGTCATGTCGTCGTCCTGTTGTTCGGAGCGCGCGGCTTCAGGCCGCGCGTGTCCCGGAGGCTAAAGCCCCTGGGCTCCATTAGAGAAGTTCGACCGCCAGCGCGACACCGTTGCCGCCGCCGAGGCACAACGTGGCGACACCGCGCTGCTTGCCGTGGCGCTTCAGTGCGTAGAGCAGGGTGGTGAGGACGCGGGCGCCAGATGCGCCGATCGCGTGACCGAGCGCGACGGCTCCGCCGTGCACGTTGACGCGGAGCGGGTCGATGCCGAGTTCGCGCACGACGGCGACGCCCTGCACCGAGAAGGCTTCGTTCAGTTCGAACAGGTCCACGTCCTGC
Organism: Vicinamibacterales bacterium; assembly: GCA_030827135.1. Taxonomy (GTDB): domain Bacteria; phylum Acidobacteriota; class Vicinamibacteria; order Vicinamibacterales; family SCN-69-37; genus SYFT01. The sequence continues at coordinate 163,114 of JAURFE010000004.1, read as the reverse complement.
AGGTTCCAGCCGGTCTTGATCATCAGCTTCCGGACCGCCTCGACCGGCGTCATCATCACCATGCGCGGCTCAAGGCCGGCCGTCGCCTGGCCCACGACGCGTGCGAGGGGCGTGAGGTTGAGGCGCGCGGCCACGTCGGCGCCCATCACGACCAGTGCCGCCGCCGCGTCGTTCACCCCCGGCGCATTGCCCGCCGTGACCGTGCCGTCCTTCTTGAACGCCGGTTTCAGGCGGCCAAGGGATTCCATCGATGTGTCTTCGCGAATGGGCTCGTCGGCATTGACGAGAATTGGATCGCCCTTTTTCTGGGGAATGGAGATCGTGAGCATCTCGTCGTTAAACGCTCCCTCGCGGGTCGCGGCCGCCGCCTTGCGGTGACTGTTCACGGCGTAGGCGTCCTGTTCCTCGCGGCTGACCCTGAACTTCTCGGCGACGTGTTCGCCGGTGAGCCCCATGTGCAGGTCATCAAAGGCATCCCACAGGCCATCGTGAATCATCGAGTCGATGATCTTGCCGTCGCCCATGCGGAGGCCTTCGCGCACCTTCGTCATCAGGTACGGGCAGTTGCTCATGGATTCCATGCCGCCTGCAACCGCGACGTCGATGTCGCCGGCCGCAATCCCCTGAGCCGCGAGCATGACGGCCTTCAACCCTGATCCACAAACCTTGTTGATCGTCAGTGCGCCGACCGAGTTGGCGAGCCCTCCGCGAAGAGCCGCCTGTCGCGCGGGGGCCTGCCCGACGCCGGCCTGCACCACGTTGCCCATCAGGCATTCGTCCACCAGGGCGGGATCGATGCCGGCGCGAAGAACGGACTCACGAACGACGAGGGCGCCCAGGTCCGGTGCCCGAAAATCCTTGAGCACGCCGAGAAACTTGCCGGTCGGGGTGCGAACGGCGCTGACGATGACGGTTTCACGCATGAGAGAACTCCGATCGGGTGATGACGATGCGACGGACCACGTCGGGTCCGAGCAGATGGGCAAGGCGCTGGGCGACGACCGGCCTGGCGCGTTCCAGTTCCCTGAACCACACCAGCTCCCGGGCGTGCACGTACAACGTGCCGTCGGTGTGCCAATGCGGTGTGCCGTGACGCGCCAGCAGCGGGCCGGCCGCGATCGACCAGGCGAAGGTGACTTTGCCGGGGGACAGGGGCTGGGCGTGGAGCAGTGGGCCAAGTGCGCGAACGGCGGTCTGCTGCAGCGATTCCATGCCGACCTCGGAGTGTATCATCCGGACCATGTCAGGCTTTGCGACACCGGCCGCCCCGTTGATTCTCGCCTCCGCCTCGCCGCGACGCCGGGAGTTGTTGGCCGCCGCCGGGTTTCGGTTCGAGGTGGAGGTCGCCGATGTCGATGAGCGTCGCCTGTCCGGCGAAGGCGCGGAGGCGTATGCCCGGCGCGTGGCGCTCCTGAAAGCGGAGGCGGTACATGCGCGGCGACCCGGAGCCCTGGTGCTCGGGGCCGACACCATCGTCGTTGTTGATGGCGACGTATTGGGCAAACCGGTCGATGACAGGGATGCCACGGCGATGCTGCAGCGGTTGTCCGGTCGTGCGCACCGCGTGCTGACGGCCGTGGCCATCGTCGGTGGGCGCGAGCCGCGGGAGGCCCTTGAGGAAACCGTGGTCTGGATGGCGGCCCTTGCACCTGAGGAGATCGCGGCGTATGTGCAGACGGGTGAACCGCGCGACAAAGCGGGGGCGTACGGTATCCAGGGACTGGCGTCGCGATTCATTCCGAAGATTGAGGGCTCGTATACGAATGTGGTGGGGCTGCCGATCCTGCTGGTCGATCGTCTCCTGCGCGGCGTAACGGTGGTATCCTGACGAAGTGCCCTCCGGGCGGAATTCCGGTCGGCACTTAGCTACGACGAGGCCTCGTAATGTCCAAGAAAACGGTCCGAGTCAGTCTCTCCGCTCTGGTGATTGTTGGCGCGCTTTCGTTCCTGATGTACTCCTCAATTTCGGAAGGCGCCGAATACTACAAGTACGTTGATGAAGTCATGGCCGAGCCGGACCAGTGGGAAGGCAAGCGGTTGCGCGTGCACGGATATGTGCTCGGTGACCCGCTGTTCAATCCGTCCACGCTTGAGTATCGCTTCACGATCCAGGCGAACGGCAAGACGGTCAACGCGCAGTATCAGGGCGTGGTGCCGGATACGTTCAAAAAGGACGCTGAGGTGGTCGTGAAAGGCAAGCTGACGGGCGACACGATCGTGGTGGAGAAGGACGGGATCATGGCCAAGTGCCCGTCCCGGTATGAGGCCGACGCGCTGCCGGCCGCGGTACGTTAGTCCGTGGCCACCCTCGGAACCTTTCTGATCCTCGCGGCGTTTGTCGTCGCGGCTGGTGCCTTTGCGGCTGGAATTGCAGGCGGCCGCCGCCGCAGTCTCGCCCTGATTGACGGCGCCGTCGGCCTGTCACATGTGTTGACCGGTCTGACGCTGGTCTTGTCCTCGATCATCGTCTACGCGTTCGTCGTGGGCGATTACAGCATCAAGTATGTGAACAGCTATTCGGACTCGTCGATGCCGCTGTTCTTCAAGCTCACGTCCTACTGGGGTGGCCTCGATGGCTCGCTGCTGTTCTGGGTGACGCTGCTGGCGATCTTTGCCAGCGTCGCGATTCACGTCAACCGCGAACGGCATCGCCTGCTGATTCCGTGGGTGGTGGCGGTCATCGCCGCGACGCAGATGTTCTTCCTCTTCCTCATGGTCATCCATAACAACCCGTTCGAGACGCACCTGCTCTCGACACCGGCGGATGGTCGCGGGTTGAATCCGTTGCTCCAGAACTTCTACATGGTCATCCACCCGCCGATGCTGTACCTGGGTTTTGTCGGCATGACCATTCCGTTTGCCTTCGGACTGGCCGCGTTGATCACCGGGCAGTTGGATGATTCGTGGCTGCGCGCCGTGCGGCGCTGGACGATGACGTCGTGGCTGTTCCTGAGCCTGGGTCTTGCCCTTGGTGGTCTATGGGCGTATGAAGAACTCGGCTGGGGCGGCTACTGGGGCTGGGACCCGGTGGAAAACGCCGGCCTGTTGCCCTGGTTCACCGCGACTGCATTTCTGCACTCCGTGATGGTGCAGGAACGGCGCGGCATGCTGAAGGTGTGGAACGTCTCCCTGGTGATCATGACGTTTTTCCTGACGATCTTCGGGACGTTCATGACGCGCTCGGGGATTGTCCAGTCCGTCCACGCCTTCGGGGAAGACCGCGAACTCGCGTGGATGTTTACGATCTTCATGATCGTGATTCTGACGGTCAGCTTTGGGCTGGTGATTTGGCGGATGCCGCTCCTGCGGGCGCGGAACGAACTCGACTCCTGGGCGTCGCGCGAGGCGGCGTTCCTCGCCAATAACTGGATTCTGCTGTTCTCGGCGTTCTTCGTCCTGTTTGCGACGATGTTCCCGACAATCAGCGAGGCGCTGCGCGGGGAGCGCCTGACGGTCGGTCCTCCGTTTTTTGACAAGTGGATGCTGCCGATCGGGCTGATGCTCCTCCTGCTGACGGGGATCGGACCGCTGCTGGCGTGGCGCAAGTCCGCCGTGGGCAACATGCTGCACCAGTTTCTGTGGCCGATCATCATCGGCGTCGCGACGACCGGCCTGGTGATGTACCTTGGCGCGAATTTCTGGGCCGCGGGCCTGTGTTTTGGTCTCTGTGGCTGGGTGCTCACCACCATCGTGCAGGAGTTCTGGCGCGGGTCTGGTGTCCGGCAGCGGGCCACCGGCACGGATCGGTTCACCGCGATGATTGGACTCTTCGCACGGTCGCGTCGCCGCTACGCCGGGTACATCGTGCATCTGGGCATCGTGCTGATCTTCTTCGGCTTTGCGGGCAACGGGTTCAAGCTCGAGGAGCAGATCAATCTCGAGCCCGGCCAGCAGGTAGTGATCGGTGACTACTTGGTGAAGTTCGAGGCGTTGAAGGTCACCGACGACGGCCAGAAGCAGATGATCACCGGCCACACCACGGTGACCAAGGAGGGAGCCTCCATCGGGGGGATGTACCCCGCGCGATGGTTCTTCCGAGGCCGCGAAGATGAGCCGACCACTGAGGTCGCGATCCGACGAGGGTTTGCCGACGACCTCTATATCGTGCTGGCCGGCTACGAGCTGGAAACCCAGCGGGCGACGTTTGAAGTGACGGTGAATCCGTTGGTGAACTGGGTGTGGTTCGGCTTCGGGGTTCTGGGGATCGGCACGATTTTGTCGCTGCTGCCGGAACGTGCGATGGCGTACGCCGCAGCGAAGGCACCGGCGGGCGCGGTGACCACGTCGCTGCTGGTGCTGTTCATGCTGGCCGGTTTCGCGCCGCACGCGCAGGCGCAGCATGTGGAGAATTCGCAGGTCGTGCTGCTCGTGCCGCGATCACCGGTGGAGAAGAAGCTCCGCGACGAAATCGTCTGCATGTGCGGCACGTGCGGCCGGAAACGGGTGGCCGAATGCACCTGCGGCACGGCGGATGCCATGCGGCAGGAAATTTCCGCGCTCGTCGCGGACGGGAAGTCGTACGACGAAGTCGTGGATTATTACGTGAAGAAATACGGCAGCCAGGAAGTGCTGGCCGCGCCGATCGACAAGGGGTTTAATCGCCTGGCGTGGTTTCTGCCGTACGCGGTTGGCGCCCTTGGGGTGCTCCTCGTCGGGGGCGTGGCCGTGCGGTGGACCCGTCGCGGCGGTGATCGCGCAGTGACGGCGCCGCCCGCGGACTCGGCGGCGCATCAGGAACGGGAAGCGAGGTTGGACGATGAACTCCGCGACCTCGACTGAGCCCGCTCCGTTTACCGCGGGCCATTTCTACGTCCTGCTCTCCATGGTGGCCGCCACGGCCGCCGTGGTGATGTCTCGGAATACCCATCCGGCCGCGTTGCTGCTGCTGAGCGCCGCCGCGCTGGCCTCCGGTTACACGGCGTACGCGCTGCATCAGGCCCTGGTGGGGTTGCTGTCGAAGAACCGCGCGCCGGTCATCGGGGCCCGCCAGCGCGAAGTGCTCGAGCAGGACAAGGGCACCGTGCTGCGTGCGATCAAGGACCTCGAGTTCGACTACGGCATGAAAAAGGTCAGCGACGCCGATTACGAAGACATGCTGGGCCGGCTCAAACAGCGCGCGCTGCTCATCATGGAGCAGCTCGATCAAATCCCCCCGGACGCGCCCAGGACACACGCGTCCCGCGCTACTGTGGCCGGAACGACGACGTGCAGCCGCTGCCGTACGACCAACGAGAGCGATGCGAAGTTCTGCAAGCAGTGCGGAGAACGACTCGGGAGTGTTCACGCGTGAAATCTTTTGGAACCCTGTTCCTGTTTGCTGCCATCCTCTGCGCCCCGGTATCAGCGTCAGCGCAGATGCCCAATTTTCGCGAAATGTCCGGGCGACCGTTGCCATCCCCAGACGTGCCGCCGGGCAGCTTGTCGGTGCGTGTCGCGATCACCGACTTCAGCAATCCGCTTGCGGGTCACAGGGTCGACGTGTCGGTCGACGGCGAATCGCGCACCGTCACAACTGGTGACGATGGTCGGGCGCTGGTCTCGGGGCTGCGTGTGGGGAACACGGTGCGCGTCAGCACGATGATCAATGGGGTGCGTCTGGATTCGCAGCCGATTCCGATTGGGACGACCGGGATGATGGTCGCACTTGTGGCGACCGATCCGGCGGACCCTGCCGCTGTCGCGCCGCCGCCGTCGGATCCAGGCGCCGCGCCCGTCAAGGGGACGGTCGTGCTCGGCCCTGAGTCACGGGTCATCGTTGAACTCGCCGAAAACGGATTGACCGTGTTCTACGTGATGGAGGTGGTCAACGCACTCGCCACGCCAGTGGATATCGATGGCCCGCTGATTTTTGAACTGCCGCGTGAGGCGCGCGGCACGGCGATGCTGCCGGAGTCCACCAAGCAGGCCACCGCGAATGGGCCGCGAGTGATCGTGACCGGCCCGTTTGCGCCCGGGGTCACCCGCGTGGAGGCGGCGTTTGAGTTGCCCTACCGCGGCCCCACGACACAACTGACACAGGTCTGGCCGGCGACGCTTCAGCAGTTGACGCTGCTCGTCGAGCAACGGGGAGCACTGGAAATTGCGTCACCGCAGGTCACCGCGCGCAACATGGTCGACAGCAACGGCCAGCCTCTGATTTTTGCGTCCGGTCCGGCCATCGAGGCGGGCCAGCCGCTTGTGGTGGACTTTTCCGGGTTGCCGCACCATCCCACCTGGCCGCAGTGGACCGCACTGCTGCTGGCTCTGGCCCTCGTGGTGTGGGGCATCTGGGGCGCGGTCACCGCGCCGGCCGTGCGTGCCTGATCTGGATTTCAGCACCGTACACGTCGTTGACGTGTCACGGACGTACGGCCGCCGACGGGCGCTGGCGCGTGTCTCCCTGGAGGCGCACGCTGGACGTGTCCTTGGTCTGTTTGGCCCGAACGGCGCCGGCAAGTCGACGCTCCTGAATATCCTCGCCACGCTGCTGCGCCCGTCAGCAGGCCAGGTCCGGTACGGGACCCACGCGTCCGAGACTGCGGGCGATCCCCTGCGTGCGTCGATCGGGGTGCTTGGGCACGACCTGTATCTGTATCCGGACCTGACCGCTGCGGAGAACCTCGCGTTTTTCGGCCGGCTCTATGGTGTGCCGGATCTGGACGCGCGTGTTGCCGAGTGTCTGGCGCTGGCGCGTCTGACCGATCGCGCCGACGACCGTTCCGGCGGGTTCTCCCGCGGTCTCCGCCAGCGCCTCGCCCTTGAACGTGCGTTGCTCCACCGGCCGCGCCTGGTCCTGCTTGATGAACCGTTCACGGGCCTTGACGACGCGTCGGCCCACATTTTGATCGCGCGGTTGCGCACGCTGGCGGCGGAGGGGGCGATCGTGATCATGGCGACCCACGATTTCGACACCGCGGAGACGCTGGTGGATGATGCGGTGTGTATCGACCGCGGACGCGCGTTTCCGATTCCGGCCGGCGCTGGATCCCTGCGGGATCGGTATCGTCGCGTGTTGCAGGGGACCGCGTGACGCCCGGCTTCTGGAAGACGGTCGGCATCATCGCGCGGAAGGACCTTGTGGTCGAGGCGCGCAGCCGGGAGTTGTTGTACACCACGGTGTTTTTCGCCGTCGCCGTGGTGCTGATCTTCTCGTTCAGCTTTGTGGTGGATGGGGCGCCGCTGACCGACGCCGCTGCGGGCATTCTCTGGGTGGCGCTGGCGTTTGCGGGCACGCTCGCGTTGGGGCGGACGTTTGAGCGCGAACGGCAGTCGGAGACGTTGAAGGCGCTCCTGCTGGCGCCGGTGGAACGATCGGCGCTGTACCTCGGCAAACTCATCGGCATGCTGGTGATCATGTCGTTGGTGGTGGCCGTGGTCGGCCCGTTGGTGGTGGTGCTGTTCCGGGTCTCCCTGTCGGGCGTGTTCTGGCACCTGCTGGGGTTGCTGGTGGCAGGGGGGCTGGGGTTTGCCGGGGTGGGCACCCTGTTCGGGGCCATGCTCAACCGGAGTCAGTCGCGCGATGTGTTGTTGCCGGTCGTGTTGTATCCGCTGACCGTGCCGGTGATGATTGCCGGAGTCAGCGGGACTGCCGCGTTGCTGGCGGCGGAACCGAACATGGCCCGCGCGGAGGTCTGGCTCTCCATGCTGGTATTCTTTGACGCGGTCTTCCTGACGCTGGCGTTGTGGGTATTCGACGCCGTGATGGCGGAATCGTAGGAGAAGCGATGGGACAGAATCGACTGATTGCCGGTCTGGTCGTGGTGGCGATGGGGCTGTTCGCGGGCGCGCCGTTTGTCATCGATGCCGCGCCCTACGAATCCACCATGGGGTTGATTCAGAAGATCTTCTATTTCCACGTGCCCTCAGCGATGGTGATGTTCGGCTCCGCCTTTGTGTGCGGCATTGCCAGCGCCATCTATCTGGCTCGGCGCACACCGGGCTCCGATCGCGTCGCGATTGCCGGTGCGGAACTTGTCGTGGTGTTCGGCATCATCGTGCTGGTGACCGGTCCGCTCTGGGCGCGCAAGGCCTGGGGGGTCTGGTGGGATTGGGGTGATGTCCGGCTGGTGACGTCGCTTGTGTTGTGGCTGATTTTTGTGGCCTACACCCTGCTGCGACGTTTTGCCGGCCCCGGCAGCGACGTGCTGGCCGCCGCCGTTGGCGTGTTCGGCATGGCGAACGTCCCGTTTGTGTACTGGTCGGTGAATGTGTGGCGGACGCTGCACCCGAAGACCACGGTGGTGCGGACACTCAGTCCGGAAATGCGTGTTCCGTTTTATTGGTGTCTCGCGGCGTTCCTGTGTCTGTACGTCGCGTTGTTGTTGTTGCGGGTACGGCTTGAGCGCAGCAAGTCCACGCTCGAGGCGGCCTACGCTGAACTTGAAGACTGAGGTGTGTGATGACCGATGTCAGTGTGAAGAGAACCGTCGTCTCGTGGCTCGTGGCCGTGGCGGTGTGTGCGGTGGCCGTGTGCGCCCCGCTGGTGGCGCAGCAGCCGCCCGCACCCGAGGGGTTTGTGCCAATGAGCGAGGTCACGAACCGTGAGGTGTTGCCGGCCACGCCGCTGGTGTTCTACGCGTACGCGTTTGTCTGGGTGGCGTTGATGGGCTACCTCTGGGTCATCTGGCGCCGCATCGGCCAGGTGGAGCAGGACCTGGCGGCGGTGACGCGCCGGTTGTCGCAGGGCCGAGAGGGCCGCTGACATGGGCGGCATGACGTCGTCGCACTTCATCTTCATTCCGGCCTGTTTGCTGATTGGCGTGATCATCGGGTGGGTGCTCGGATCACGCGCTGCCCGGGATGCGTTCGCCATTGAGCTGAAGCGCCGCGAGGAACGCGCGGCCCGCAAGTCCGCCTCCTGACGTCGCGCTGGCGTCAGTCGCCTGTGGCGAGCCGGCGGGCGAGGATGTCCGGCAATCCGGCGGCCCGAATGCGCTGTTGCGCGCGGGTGACGTCGTAGGCCACGCGGCGCAGTTCGATCGTGCGGCCCTCCACGTCCATCAGGGCATAGGCCGCTCGGGGGTCGCCGTCGCGCGGCTGACCGACCGAGCCGGGATTTACGAGCCAGCGGCTGGCCTCATCAATCTGAATCGTCCACCGGACCCGGCGCGACGGCGTCTCGTCATAGATCGCGCGGTCGTACAGCCGGAACACCGTCGGGATGTGGGTGTGACCGTGCAGGATCACGCGTGCCGGATCGGCCTGGAACCCCATGCGCGCGTCGGCGCTGTCGACCATGTAGAGATCCTCGTCGTGGGGCGCGCCGTGACAGAGCGTGAGACCGTCGTCGACCCGCACCGGGCCCGGGGTGAGAGCCGCCAGATACGCCAACTGCGCCGGGCGCAATTGGTCGCGTGTCCACTCAATCGCTGTTCGGGCGACGGGGCTGAACAACGCGGCCGTCGTGATTCCGGCACAGACGCGGTCGTGATTGCCGCGGAGGTTCCAGCGCGGCGTGAGATCGCGGATGCGGTCGAGCACGTCGCCGGGCGATGCCCCATACCCGACGAGGTCACCAAGACAAATGGTGCCGGCACAACCGGCCTGCGCGGCGTCCGCCAGCACGGCATCAAGCGCCTCGAGATTGCCGTGGATGTCGCTCAGGACGAGCAGCGGCGTCGTCACGTCAGCCAGTTCCCGGGAGCGCTGTGCAGCGCGTCAAGCACGCGGTCCGCCACGGCCGACGCGGACGAACGGGACGCCTGCACGCGGAGGTGCGCCAGGCGATAGGTATCGACCCGCGCGGCAAACAGCTGCTCGAGGGCCGGGCGATCGGCGGCGAGCGGCCGCCGCCCGTCAAGGGGGATACGCGCCACCAGTTCGCCCAGAGGAACGTCAATCCAGACGGACGCACCATCCATGTTGATCATCGCGCGGTTGTCGGGGTCCGCAAACGTCCCGCCCCCGGTCGCGATGACCACGTGTCGCAGCGGCTGGAGCACCGTCAGCATCTCGCGTTCGACGGCGCGGAAGTACGCCTCGCCGTGTTTGGCGAAGATTTCGGCGACCGTCTTCTTCTCGCGCACCTCAATGAGGTGGTCGATGTCTTCGAAGCGCCAGCGCAGACGCGCCGCCAGATGGCGGCCGACCGTGCTCTTGCCGGAAGCCATGAAGCCGACGAGGTAGATCTTGTCGGTGTTCATGCCGTGGGCACGCGGAGTGTGATGAGGTCATTCCAGAACCCGGGATACGAAACCGCGATCGCGTCCGCGCTGTTGATGGAGGCCGGGCCCGTCGAGCCGAGTGCCACCACGGCAAACGCCATCACCAGCCGATGGTCGTGCACTGCGTCCGCGTGCCCTCCGCCCGGCCGGCCCGCGCGGCCGTCGACCACGAAGCCATCCGGATATTCGTGGGCGGTGACGCCGAGCGCGCGCAGGCCCGCGACCAGTGCGGAAATGCGGTCGCTCTCCTTGACCCTGAGCTCGCCGGCGCCGCGAACCTCGAGGCGGCGTCCGTGCGCCGCGCACGCCGCCAGGACCGGCAGTTCATCGATGAGTCCCGGCACCTCGTCGGGCGCGATGACGGTGTCGGCACAGTTGCCATAGGCAACCGAGATGGTGCCGACGGGCTCGCCGCCGAGCACCTGCGTGTCGGTGAGGGTCACGGTGGCGCCCATCCGGCGCAGCGCCGCGACAAAACCCAGACGCCTGGGATTAAGGGCGACGCCTGTCAACTCCACCTGGGAGCCGGGCAGCGACGCCGCAAGGGCGGCCCACACGGCAGCCGTCGAGGGATCGCCAGGGACGTCGAGGATGCCGGCCGGTGATGTGGCGCGCTGTCCCCCGTCCACGGACACGCGCACATCGTCGACGACGCAGGACAGGCCGAACACCGGAAACGCACGTTCGGTATGGTCGCGCGTCGCGGCGGGCTCGACAACTGTGGTGCGGCCGTCCGCCTGCAGGCCTGCCAGCAGGATCGCACTCTTGATTTGCGCGCTGGCTGCGGCCGGTGTCCACGTAATCGCGCGGAGCCGGCCTCCCGTAACCGTCACCGGCGCCCGGCCGTCGTCGGCGGCGACGCGCGCACCCATGGCCTGGAGGGGATCCATGATGCGGCGCATCGGCCGGCTCGAGAGCGAGGCGTCCCCGATGAGGGTGGCCGAAATCGGGAAGCCCGCCAGGAGTCCCGCCAGCAGGCGCATGGTGGTGCCCGAGTTGAGGCAGTCGAGCGGCCCGGCTGGGGGCGTCGGCCCCGTGTCCCCCCATCCGTCCACACGAACGATGCCGTCGGGGGAGCGGAGGACCGTGGCCCCCAGCGCTGCGATACACCCCAGGGAGGCGCGGACGTCGGCGCCCGGGGCGAGGTGGCGCATGGTGGTGCGGCCTGAGGCCAGGGCTCCCAGCAGCACGTAGCGGTGGGAAATCGACTTGTCTCCGGGGACCGCCAGGCGACCGGAGATGGCGCGGATGGGAGAAAGGGAGACAACAGGCATTTCGCGGACCGATTCCGAATAGTATGTTACGCGCGGCTATGACGACCGACCAGCATCTCATCCGTCTGGAGATCCCCAGCTCGTTCCACCTGCTTGATCTCGTGCAGGCGCTAAGCGATCGCATGTCCGCCCTTGCCGGCCTGGACGAAGACTCAAGCCACTGGGTGAGCGTGTCGGTGCGCGAATCCGTGATCAACGCCGTCAAACACGGCAACCGCGAAGACCCCGCTAAACACGTCACGGTGGAGTTCGCTCTGGCGCCGCGCGCCAGGCCCGATGTGTTCTCGGTCACGGTGCTCGATCAGGGAGAAGGCTTTGACTTCCAGGAGGTCGATGATCCGCTGGCTCCTGAGAACCTGCTCAAGTCGAGCGGCCGCGGCATCTTCTTCATGCGCAATTTCATGGACGACGTGACAATTGCCCGGCGGCCGGAGGGCGGCATGTCGGTCCGGATGGTGAAGAAACTCTGACTCTCGATCCCGCGTACCTCGCCACCGCGGCCGACGCCGCGCTGGCCGCCGGTCGTCTGGCCCGGCAGTACTTTCGCAGCGACCTGACCATCACCAAAAAGGGCGCGATCGATCTCGTCACGGAAGCGGACGTGGCGGTTGAGCGCGAGATTCGGGCGCGTGTGGAGCGCCGGTTTCCGTCACACACCTTCCTCGGAGAAGAATCCGGGGGCTCGTCGGCGGCGGGTGTGCCGTTTCGCTGGATTGTCGATCCGATCGATGGCACGACCAATTTCGCCCATGGCCTCGCGCTGTTCTGTACGTCCATTGCGCTGGAGATCGACGGCCAGGTGATGGTCGGTGCCATTTATGATCCGATGGCGGATGAGTTGTTCACCGCCGAACGTGGGCACGGTGCGCGCCTGAATGGGCGACCGCTCGCAGTGACGAACGAGGCCACCCTGATCGACGCGCTTCTGGTTACCGGATTTCCGTACACGGCCAGCGACCACCGACAGGAGCAGTTGGCCATTTTTGCCGCGTTTCTCGCCGAGTCGCGCGCGGTCCGGCGGCTGGGGTCGGCGGCGCTGGACCTGTGCAACGTCGCGGCCGGCCGGTTTGATGCGTTCTGGGAACAGAACCTCAACGCGTGGGACGTCGCCGCGGGGGCGTTGCTTGTGGAAGAGGCCGGCGGGCGCGTGACCGACTATCGCGGTGGGCCGTACTCGCCGTTCGGACGGGAGATCGTGGCGTCCAATGGTGCCCTGCATCCACGACTCCTGGACGTGATTACTGGCCTCCGGCGGTGACAGCGCTCGGGAGTGCCGGGCTTTTCCTAGGAAATCCTGCCAGTTTCCTCTTGGCACCAAACCTGCTGATGAGGGAGACAGCGGAGTGGTCCGCCGGCCTGAAACGAGGAGTAGCGATATGACACGGGTACAACGCGCGATGACACGAGCTCTGTTGATGGGAGGCCTGCTGTCCGTGCTGGCTGTGCCGGCAGCGGCGCAGGCGGTGCATTCACTACATCTGGGTGCCGGCCTCTTCACACCGAAGTCACTCGACGGGCGATCCGGTGAGGATGTCTGGGCGGAGAACCTCAACACGCTTTCCTTTGACATCAAGGATTTCCGTGGCGCGACCGTCAACGGCGAGTGGACCATCACCTTTAACGAACGTGTCGAGGTGGGGCTGGGCGCCAGCTATTTCCAGCGCAGCGCGTCGAGCGTGTATCGGGATTACGTCAACATCAACGGCAACGAGATCGAACAGGACCTGAAACTGCGTGTCATTCCCGTGACCGGCGTGGTGCGGTTTCTGCCGTTTGGCCGCGCGGGCCGTGTGCAGCCGTATGTGGGGGCCGGTGTCAGCGCGCTGAATTTCCGGTACTCGGAGGTGGGGGAGTTCGTGGACTTCTTTGGCGGCTTTGCCGTGTTTCGCGATCGGTATGTGGCGGACGGGACGGCGGTGGGCGGAGTCGTTCTTGGAGGCCTGCGCATGCCGCTCGGTGGTGACATCTACGCGTTGAACACGGAACTGCGGTATCAGTTCGGCGAGGGCGATCTTGGAGACAACGGCTTCCTGACGCGGAAGATCGACCTCTCCGGCATGAATTTTACGGTCGGATTCCAGATTCGGTTCTGACGTAGAGCGCCACGCCGCCGCCGTCGGCCACGCGTGTGAAGTGCGCCAGAAACGCCGGGGACGTCCGGGCCCGCTGGGCCAGGACGTCCCCGCCTTCCGCAGACTCCTCGATCAGAATCCATCGCACATGCCGTTCGGGGGCCCTAACGGCGTCCCACCACAACACGCCATTACCTTCGTGCACAAAGTCCCTGACGTGGAATCCCGCGTGGGACATCTGCTGCATGTAATGGCCCAGTGACCCCATGCTTGCGAGAATCGGACTGCCGTCCCAGCGCTCGGCCAGCGCGGCGGTGACCACCCTGCGCGCCTCGGAATAGGGGCGCTCCCACTGGGCTTCGCGCACCATCGGCGCCTCCGGATCGATCGGAGGAACGCCCGCCAGCAGCAGGGCCAGTGCGACCACCGCCGCCGGTGTCCGCACGCGGCGGGGCAGCCGGCAGACCACGAGAGCGCTCAGGACCGTGAGCGCGACCACCGTGGATACCATGTACCGGATGCGTACGGGATGTCCGCTGGTGAAAGCGTACAGCGGCAAGGCGGCCGCCGCCAGCAGTGACAGCGGCAGGAGCGCACGCGCGATTGCGGCGCGTCCGGCGTGACGGTCGGTCCAGGCCAGCGCGAGGGTCGCTAGGGCGCCGACCGCGCCCATCACCACAAGACCGAGATGGCTGAGGCGCGTCGCCCCGTCGGCGATCTGCTGGAGCGCCAGCACCGGATTCCCCAGCGCCGGGTTGCTCGGGTCAAAAAAACCCGACGTGACAAACCACGCGCCGGTGCTGCCGTAACTGAGGAGCATGAACCCGACGACGGCCGCCACGGGATACGCCACGAGGCGCAGCGCGCGGCGCGGATGCGCGAGGGTCGCCAGCATCAGCAGGGCCCCGGTGATGCACCAGCCTTCGTACCGCGTGAGCATGAGTGCGAGCAGCGTGACGCCGGCGATCCGTTCCGCGACGTCTGTCGGGTCGCTCGTCCAGCGATCCACGGCCACAAGAGCGAGGCACGACAGGCCGAAGAGCAGCGGTTCGGTCATCGGCGTGCTCTGGAGGTAGAGCACGCTCGGGTTGAGGAGCACCGCCAGCGCTGCGGCGATACCCACCACCACGGATCCCGCGCGGCCCGCCAGGTAGCCGCCCAGGGCGCTCAGGCCGAGGGCGAGCGGGAGGATCGACAAGACGACGCCGGACACGCCCGTTTGGTAGTGCCAGTCCCATTGCGCGGGCAGGGCGTTGAGCAGGTGCGGCAGCGGAAGCCAGACGGCACCGATTTGAATCCAGCCGGGTGTCAGATTGTCGAAAATGCGGCGGGCCACGATCAGATGGCCGCGCGCGTCGTAATGGCTCAGCGTCAGGTCGAGGCGGGCAAAGTACACCGCCGCTGCCGTGCCGATGGCGAGCACCAGCGCCAGCGTGGCCAGCGCGGCCGGCCGGAAATGCGAGGGGAGCGGGGAGCGGTCAGCTATAATTTCGTCATTCTATCTGGCATGGACGAACTTCTCGCCGCCGTTCAACCTTACGTGGATCGATTCGGCGGCGTCGGCATGGCGGTCATTGCCCTGCTGGACACCTCGTTTGTCTCGATGCCGTCCGTCAACGACCTGCTGATCGTGTGGCAGACCATCAAGTTTCCCCAGTTGTGGTGGTATTACGCGCTGATGACGACCATCGGCTCGGTCGCCGGGTCCATGGTGATCTATTACCTCGGGCGAAAGGGGGGCGAGGCGTTCCTGCTCAAGCGCTTCAAGGCCGAGCACGTCGTTTCGGTACGCGGGGCGTTTGAACGGTACGGACTCTGGGTCATGGTGGCGATCGCGTTTGCGCCGCCGCCGGCGCCCTACAAGATTTTTGTCCTCCTCGCAGGCCTCGGAGGCGTGGGGCCGGCCGCCTTCGCGCTGGCGGTGACGGCGGGGCGTGGTCTGCGGTATCTCCTGGAGGGGTGGTTTGCAATGGCCTACGGGCAGGAGGCCGCCCGGCTGATCAGGGACCACATGGCAGAGGCCACGCTCTGGCTGCTGGTGGTCACCGGGGCGGCCTCCATTGTGTGGCTGCTGTGGCGCCGCCGCGGGCCAGCGTAGAATACGGGACGTGGTCTTGCCGGATTTGTCGGTCGTCATCCCCATTTACAACGAGGCGGAGAACGTCGAGGCGTTGTGCCAGGAGTTTGTCTCCACGCTTGATCGGTGGGGGCGGCCCTACGAGGTCCTGCTTGTCGATGACGGCAGCACTGACCAGTCGTTTGCGCGCCTGACCGCGCTCCAGGCGCGGTGGCCCCAGCTTCGGGTCATTCAGTTCCGGCGCAATTTCGGACAGACCGCCGCGTTTGCGGCAGGGTTCGCCCACGCACGTGGGCGGTTCATCGCCACTGCGGATGGCGACCTGCAGAACGATCCCGCCGATCTCCCGGCCATGATCGCCCGCCTCGAAGGGCAGGCCCCGGGTGGTGACGGCAGCCCCTACGACATCGTCTGCGGCTGGCGCAAAGACCGGAAGGACACATTCATCAATCGGCGGTTGCCGTCGATCATCGCCAATCGGCTGATTTCCTGGGCGACCGGCGTCCGGCTGAACGACTATGGCTGTTCCCTGAAGGTGTTCCGCGCCGAGGTCGTCAAGCCGCTGCGCCTGTATGGCGAAATGCATCGCTTCCTTCCGGCGTTGGCCAGTGAATTCGGCGTGCGGATTGCCGAGCAGGTGGTGAACCATCGCGCGCGCCGGTTCGGGCGCACCAAATACGGCATCTCGCGCACGATTCGCGTGATGCTCGACCTGGTCACGGTGAAGTTCCTGCTGAGTTATTCCACGCGGCCGCTCCAGATATTCGGCCTCATCGGCATGGTGATGGGCGGCCTCGGCACGGCGATTCTCCTCCACCTGACCTACGTGAAATACATTCTGGAAGAGTCCATCGCCGACCGTCCGATGCTGATGGCCGGCATCCTGCTGGTTTTCACCGGCGTCCAGTTTGTCACCATGGGGCTGCTGGCTGAGTTGCAGGCCCGGACCTACCATGAATCACAGGGCAAGCCGATTTACGTCGTGCGGCAGATCCTGGAAACCCCGGCCAGCGCCCCCCGGCCGTCCGTCAAAAGCCCGGCAGAGGAGCTGGAATGAATCGATTGAGTGTGACCCGACTGCAACAAATCATCGCCGCGTGCATGCTGACGGCTGTCGCGGTGCCCGCAGCCGCGCAGTCCCAGGCGCCGAGCCGTCCTGACGACGGTGAAGAGCGGCGCACGCCGTACAGCCGCTGGAGCCTGGGCGTGATGTCCGGCGCGCAGGAGGTGGACCGGACGGGGATCACCGTCGGCGCGGAACTTGGCGTACGCCTGCGCAAGTCTTTCCACCTGACGGTCGAGGCCGGCCGGATGTCCGACGTAGTGACCGGCAGTCGCCGAACGGAGATTAACAGCTACGCCGCCTACATTCGTGACGCCTACCGGGTGCCTGTTACGGCCGCCGTTAACGGGCCGACCGTGTTCGGCATGGCGGGTCTGAAGTTCATGCCCGACGGGAAGCCGGCCGGCGAATCATCGGGGGTCCGTCCCTACGTGACCGTCACGGCCGGCCTGGCCCGCGTGGAGTACAAGCCGGCTTTTGTGATCGATGGCCAGGCCACCTCCGGCGCGGGCGTGATCGTCTACAACGTGGCGATCGGCCGCGATCTCATGGGGACCACCAACCGCTTCGTGTACGGTGGGGGCGCGGGAGTGGTGCTCGGCGACACCTGGTATCTGGATCTCGGCGCGCGGATCATGCGGATCCAGACAACCGATCACCCCACGACCGTCAAGCGTCTGGTCATCGGCATGGGGCGCCGGTTCTAGGTCGCATGCAGCGTGTTCCGCACGGCGCGCCGATGACCGAACGCGGCGGTCGTCTGCGGGGAGTTCTCGATCTCGTCGCCGGCCGTTATCCGCCCTTCGTGTTCGGCCTGGGGGTGGGGTCGCTCCTGCCCGTGTTTCATTTTCACGAGACCACCCGCGAGGCCCTGGAGCCCGCGTTTGCGTATCTCGTGGACAACGGCTATCGCACAGTGACGTCCGACGATGTGGCCGCGCTGGTGCGGCACGGCAAACATCCGGGCCCTCGCACGGTGATGCTCGCGTTTGACGACGCGCTCGCCAGTCTGTGGATGGTGGTGGGGCCGCTGCTCGCGCAGTACGACCTTCGCGCCGTGGCGTATGCCATTCCGGCCCGTATTTCAGAGGCGTCGACAACGCGGCCGACCATCACGGACGGTCCGGTTGACGCGGAACGTCTTGACGTGTCGGACCAGCCGTTTGTCACGTGGCCCGAACTGCAGGCCCTCTCGTCGTCCGGGCGCGTGGACGTGCAGTCGCATACGTACTCACATTCCATGGTGTTCGCCGGTGACACCGCCGTGGGGGTGGTCGACGGGACCTACCGCGCGGTCGAGACGGTGTTCTCCCGCCCCCGGCTGAACGACGGGCCCTCGCTGGAGTTTCTGCAGGCGTCGCAGGTGGGGTATCCGGTGTTCCCGCGCCGGTCGCGAATGTCGGATGGTCGACGTTATTGGCCTGATGCCGATGCGTGTGCGGCCGTCCAGGCGTTTGTCGAGGCGCAGGGTGGCGAGACCTTTCTCGCGAGTCCCGCTGCGGCGGGGGCGCTGGCGCCCCGTCTGGCCGCTGTGGGGGGGCGATGGGAGAGTGAGACAGACCAGCACGCCGCCGTTGGCGTCGAACTGGAGCGGGGCCGTGATGTGCTGCAGTCCCGGCTGGGGACGCCCGTCCGGCACATCTGTCTGCCATGGGGCGTTTCTGGACGCGTGACTCGCGACGCGTTGGCGCGTCTTGGCGTGGAGACCGCCTTTGCCAACCGGCTGCCTGGCCGGTTCGCCGTTTCCGCCGGGGATGAGCCGTACTTCCTCAAGAGACTGCACTGTCGTTACATCTTTGCGCTGCCCGGCAGTGGACGCCGGACGTTCAGTCTGCTGGCTGGTGAAAGAAGATAAGCGGTCGTCCCCCCTATTGGAGGGCGGGGACTGCTACGATATCCGGATTAGTTATCGGGCGCCTTGGAGGGCGCGTACTACATGAGACGACTAGTTGCAGGACTGTTTGGGAGTGCGTTGCTCCTGTCGGCGGCCACAGCGGGAGCCCAGACCACGTCAGCGCCCGTGACCACAGCCGGTCCGGCTGTGGAGACATTTTACGGCGCAGTGTTTGGTGGCGCCGGCGTCGTGCATCGGTGGGGCCCGACTGCCGGGGTTGAGGTCGGCGTGCGTATTCGCCGGAATCTTGATCTGATCGGCGAGGGGGTGTGGGTGAAGGACACCTCGACCCAGCCAGAAGAGACATCCTTGAAGCCGCTGGTGGAATACCTGGAGGTCACGCAGCGCACCTCGGCGAGCGCGAAGATGGAGGCGCCGACGTTCATGGGCGCGGCCGGGCTTCGCTGGGTGTTTGAACGCAACGGCGCGTGGCGTCCCTACATCCTTGGCACCGTGGGCATGGCGAGCATTGATCGCCAGACGACCTTCGCCCTTTCAGGAACGGACATTACATCGGCCATCGCGACCTACGGCATTACGCTCGGCCGCGACCTCTCGGGGCGCGAATCGGTCCTGACGTTTGGCGGCGGCGTCGGGGTCCTCCGCGTGTCGACCAAGTGGTATCTCGATGCGGGCGTGCGGTACAGCAACCTGCAGCCCGAAGCGGGCTCGGTCAATTTGTTCCGCGCACGCCTCGGCGTCGGGATTCGGTTCTAGGACAGGAGTGAACATGAAACGCATTACGTCATTAGTGCTCCTGCTGGGAGCCGTCGGTGTCGCGAGCGCGTGCACCCAGAACGCTACCGGCCCCGCTGTGAGCTTCACGGCGCCGCGCGGGCAGGGGCCGTCCAATAACACCATTTTCCGGTTCAACCAGCAACCAGTCACGCTGACGATCTACAACGCAGCGCGCACCGGGCCCGCCACCGTGACCTACACGGTGGAACTGTCGACGTCCGACTCCTTCGCGACGCTCTTCCGCACCGTGGAAGGTATTGCTGAAATGGCTGGGGAGACGACCTCCGTGGCCATCTCGAATCTCCCGGGGGCGACGACGTTCTACTGGCGTTGGAAGGCCGTGATCGATGGCGTCGCAGGACAGCCGTCCTCCGCGGGGTCTTTCTTCGTGAGGCCGCAGGTCATCCTCGGCGTGCCTGAGGCGGAACAGCCGCTCGCGAATGCGGCTGTCTATGACCCGCGCCCAACGTTCCAGGTGCGAAACGGTTCTCGAACGGGCCCGGTTGGTGCCATCACGTACGAGTTCGAAGTGTCCACGGTTTCCACGTTTGCGTCTGTGGTTGTTCGCGCGACGGGTGTTGCAGAACAGACCTCGCGCACGACGTGGCGGCCGGCGAATGAGATGCCTGAAGGCACATTGTTCTGGCGCGCCCGCGCGGTGGACAGCCTGAACGACGAAGTCAGTGCGTGGACGACGGGGCTCCGGTTCGAACGCCGCCGAGGCATCGATCTCGGCAGCGTCGTGTACCAGTGGGGCGCGAACATCTCGGGATGGGCGGAAACCTCACAGATTACTTCGGCGTACCACGACGGTTCCCAGCTCTGCATCTTTCACACCAAACTCGGCGTGTGGCCGGTGACGAACTTCTTCGATGCGGGCCCGATCCTCGAAGGCAACCAGCAGATCTTCGCGCTGATTAACGGCACCTGGTACTCCGGGTCGGCTGACTGGTATCGTCCGAGTCAGGCGTGCAAGACCGTGGACAACGCGATCGGTCACGACTCGTTCCCGGGCGCGAATCCGATTGGCGGCTGGGTGCCGCGGCACGGTGAGACGTTCGGTGTGATGGCGACGACGCCTGCCCGCATGTGGCCCGCGATGAAGACGCTGGACCAGCGGTCGAACGTTGCGCTGATTCAGTGGTATGACGTGCGCTGATTCAGTGGTAGTCGTCTAGTTTTTCTGGCTCTTTGAGGCCCGGACCTGCGTCCCTCGCGCGCAGGTCCGGGCTTTTGTTTTTTTAGGCCCTGTTCTTGCATTGGAGGGAGGCCGATACTGCAACGTGAGACGCCCTATGCTTCCACCTATTCGCGCCGTCGTTGTCCTCGGCCTGCTGGTCGCCGCTTCCGCGTGTGAGCAGGCCAAGAGTTCAAACCCCCTCAGCCCGCTGATCGCCGGTCCGATCGCCGGGGTCAGTATTACGGTGCCCGTGCTCCTTGAGCCGGAACCGCAGCGTGCGGTCGCGGTCGAAAACCAGCCCTTGCGCTTTCTGATCGAGAACGCAAGTTCCAACGGCGTCCGACCCGTGCGCTACGTGTTTCAGGTGGCGAGTGACGCGATGTTCAACGTGCTCGTGCACGAAAACACGAATATCACCCAGGGAGAAGGCGGACGGACTTCCTACACGCTCCCCGAACCCCTCGCGCCGGAGCGCAGCTATTACTGGCGCGTGAAGGCCGACGACGGTGCCAATGCAAGCACGTTTACGACCGGTCGCAGCTTCCGTGTGTTTACGCCGGTGGTGATTAATCGCCCGACCCTGTTCTCGCCGGCAAACGGCGCGACGCTGACCACGCGGCGGCCCACCCTTGAGACCAATAACGCCTCGCGGACCGGTCCTGCGGGTGCCATCACGTACTACTTCCAGGGTAGCGACACGCCCGTTTTTGCGGAGAACGCACCGACGACCGCAGTGCCAGAATCGTCATCGGGCCGTACAGGTTTTTCCGTGCCGGAGGACCTGCCATATTCGGTGACGTTCTACTGGCGCGTGCGCGCGGCGGATCCCGAGCATACGGGGCCGTGGTCCGAGACCTTTTCGTTCAAGACACCGGCGGCGCCTCCGCCGCCCCCCCCGCCACCAGGAGGAGGCGGTGGGACCGGCCCGGCGTCTGGGGATCAACTCGACCTGAGCACAGTCCGGTGGGTGATGGGCGTCCACGTCGGCAATTGGGCGGTCACGTCCACAATCACCGGTGTGACCACAAACAACGAGACGCTGTGCACCAACCACACGAAGGCCGGTCAGTGGCCGATTCTCGGGTTCTTTGACATCCCGGGTGTGGTGGTCGAAGGCAGCCAGATCATGATCGCGAAGATCAATAACGAATGGGTTGGTGGTGGCGGCGAGTGGCTGCGGCCCGGACAGGTCTGCAAACACGTCGGGTCGAACGTGGGCGAAAACGTCTACTACAGTTCGCCGCCCCTGCAGTACTGGACGCCGGCCAACGGAGAACAGGTTGGCATCCTTGTCAGCACCCCATCACGCGTCGGCCAGTGGGGCACAGCGGAGCGGTCGAATGTGGTGCTGATTAACTGGGTGAAGTAGGAACTACACGCCCCGCCGGGCGCGGACGTAAAAATTCGTCCGCCACCGGCGAGGCAGTTTGTCCGGGTTCAGGACGCGCACGGCGGCGACACCGGGCCACCCCAGATATCGTCGAATCTTCGCAAGAAAGAAGCCCGTCACTACAGGGACGTTGGCAAACTCCGCTGTAAAGCCGTGTGCAGCGAGGCGACGCTCGAGTTGACCGGCCGTGTGCAGCGCACAGTGGATTTCGCGCCATGTGGTGAAACTGCGCCACCGGATGGTCTCGAACACGGTATTCGTCCACTTGTTGGGGGTCTGCAGGAGATACGCCCCGCGAGGCCGGAGAACACGGGCCACTTCGCGCAGGTGGGCGTCACTATCGGGAATGTGTTCGAAGACGTCGAAGCTCACGACCAGATCAAACGCGTGATCGGTGAAGGGGAGTTGCGCGCCGTCGGTGAGTTGCAGGGGCAGGTCGCCGTAGAGCCGCCGGCTTTCCGCGATCCGCTCGGCGCTGACTTCGATGCCGCGCGCGTCTGCCCCTTGATCGATCAACCACTTCAGCAGCGAACCGCGGCCGCTGCCAATCTCCAGCACGCGCACGCCAGGCGTGATGACACCCGACTCCAGCAGGAATCGCTGGTTTGCCTCAAGATTACCGAGTTCGACGGTGCTCACGCGGCGGTCCCCCCAGTGCCGTCGAGCACGCGCCGGACGCCCCACAGCAGCAGGGTGAGGGTCAGGGCTTCCCCAATGACGGTCGCGAGCGCTGCGCCTTCGTGACCCGAATGTGGAATGAGCCAGAGGTTGAGCCCCACATTGGCGACAAGGCCCACAGCAGTGCTGCGCACGAGCACTCGGTCGTGTGAGGCGGATGTCGCGATGGCATGGACCACCCAAATGGCGAAGACCAGGGGCAACCCGGCGGAGAGGACCTGCAGGGCGTGCCGGCCGGCCAGGTAGTCCTCGCCGGATGTCCACCGGATCCACTGGGCAGCACCGGCCCACAGGGCAGTGGCGATCGGTAGCGCCACGGCAATTGCGGTCGCGAGGCCGCGCCCGGCCAGGCGCCGGTGGCCCGTGCGGTCGGTCATCCACAGCGCCGAGAGTCGCGGCGTCAGGACGGACCACAGGACGGCGGCCGCGTACGTGGTGCCCTCGTACAGCCGGTAGGCGGCGTTGTACAGCGCCGTCTCCGCCTCCGGTGCCATTGCGCGGAGCATGATCGTGTCGATGTAGTTGTACGCGGTGAGCACGATCATGAATACGCCGAGTGGGAACGCGCGCCGCTGCAAGGCAACCCACGCGTCAGGTTCGTATCGCCAGGTTGGCACGCCGAGATCCCGGCGAGTGAGCACCAGCGCCGCGGCGACCGTTAGTACGCGGGTTGCCACAAACACAACCGCGAGGCCGACGACGTCGGCGCCGAGGAGCAGGGCTGCCGTGCCCGCGACCGTCAGCAAGACGCGGTCTCCGGCCACGAGCGCGGCATCGGTACCGAAGGCTTCAAGTCCGATCAAGCCGCCGCGCACACTGAGCAGCCAGGATCGCAGCAACGACGCGACGAGCATCAGGGCCACCACCATCAGGTCGGTCGTGTCGGTGGTGATAAACAAGGTGCCCGCCATGCCGAGGGTGATCACCGCCGCGCCGGAGATGGCCTTCAGGCCGAGCTGCTGGCGGAGCAAGGCGAATCTCGACCCGGGAGCCTGGGCGACCTCTCTGATCGTCAGCTGGTGCACACCCATGTCGATGAGCGCTTCGCCGATCATCGCGACCGCCAGGGCGTAGCTGAAGATGGCGAAGCCTTCGACCCCGAGATACCGGGCGGCCACAAAGTAGACCAGGGCCATCAGCGCCGCGCTGCCGGACGAGACCGCCGCGAACAGGAAGCTGCGTGGGGTCATCGGTCAGATCAGCCGGCGCGCCACGCGCCAATAGAGGGCGAGCCAGCCGTCGTAGAGTCGCTTGGCGAGACGGCCCGCAGTGCCGCCGACCATGTCTTCTCGGACGATCAGCGGCGCCACCTCGAGGATCTCCCGGTCCGGCCGCACGCGAATGCCCTGGATGACCGCCCGCTCTGCTCGCAGGGTGGAGAGCCACGG
This sequence comes from Vicinamibacterales bacterium, assembly GCA_030827135.1. GTDB lineage: Bacteria > Acidobacteriota > Vicinamibacteria > Vicinamibacterales > SCN-69-37 > SYFT01. The sequence goes on along the minus strand of JAURFE010000004.1, from coordinate 139,218 downwards.
CCGCAATTCGCGCACCGCCTGTCGCCATTCCCTGAAGTGTCCCTTGGCGACGAGCATCGCCAGCTGCAGTGTCTCGTGAATGATCAGCGCGGGCGCGAGGATGACCAGGGTGCGGACTTCGTAGTTCTTGAGCAGGAAGTGCCAGCGATTCCGAATCTGCGGCACAAAGAGCCACGTTGATCGCGGTTTGACCTGATGCTCGACAATCGCCTGCGGCACTTCGAGCAGCTGATAGCCGCCCATCCGAATGCGGTGTGAAAAATCGCCGTCTTCCTTCCCAATGAAATATCGGTCGTCCCAGCTGCCGATGCGCTCGGCGACGGCGCGGTCGATCAGCAAGGCCACGGCCGGCGCCGCGCCGATGTCCCTGACGTCCTGCCCGCGCTCGGCGAGCGGGCGATTGAGAAAGGGATTGACCGCCTCGCAGATGAAGTGCAGCCCTCCGCCGGCGTACTGCAGACGTCCCGGGTCATCCGCATGCACCACGATCGGTGTGGCGGTGCCGACGCGCGGGTGGGTGGCGAAGGCCGCGCGCAGCCGCGTCGGGACGTCGGGCCGGATGTAGGCGTCGCCATCGAGCAGCAGGACGTAGGGACGCGTGGCCGCACGCAGCGCCCAGTTCCGTCCCGGGTCGGGGCCGACATTCTGGTCGAGACGCCGCACGGTCACCCCGGGCCATGTGGCGCGAAGCCAGTCACCAGTCCCGTCAGTGCTGCCGACGTCGTAGACGGAGATGCGATCCCGGGGTGCGCCGGCCGCTTCCAGACAGGCCAACACGCGGGCCAGGGGACCGCGCGCATTGTGCGCGACGATCGCCACGTCGACGTCGTCGGGGAACGGTGGTGAAGGGGGATGCGGCGTCACGCGGGGCACGAAGGCGCTGTGGCTTCGAAGGTGGTTCCAGTCTATCATTCGAGCGTGTCGGACAAGTCGGGCTGGCAGACACGAGCCGGCGTCATCGCCCTCGGAATTTTCCTCACAATCGTGATGACGTACCCGACGGTGACGGCCTTGATGACCGCGGGGCGCCTCGGCACCAGTGACGGCCGCTACAGCATCTGGAACGTCGGGTGGGTCGCCCATGCGCTGACCACTAATCCGCTCGGCCTTTTTGACGCCAACATTTTTTATCCCGCTTCTGGAACACTCGCGTACTCCGAACCGAACGTCATTGGCGGGGCCCTCGGGGTTCCCACCTATCTGGCCACCGGATCTCCCATCGCGGCGCTGAACGGCGCGATTGCCCTGGGCACGCTGCTGTCGTTTTTCTTCATGTGGGCGCTGGTGCGGCGGCTCACCGGGTCGTCCGTGGCCGGCGTCCTGGCCGCTGTGACCTTCACCTTCAGTCCGTTTGTCTCGGCGCGCACGGCGCACATCCAGTTGTATCTCGTGTTTGTCTTCCCGATGGTCGTGCATGCCTTCGTGCGCATGGTTGACGGGCCGTCAGTCCTACGCGGGGCGTGGCTCGGGGTGACTATGGCGATCGCCGCTCTCACGTGCGGGTACTACGGCCTCCTGCTCATCGCCTTGATGGGCCTGCTCGCGGCGTGGTGGGCCACCTGGGACCTCGCCTACTGGCGCAGCCTGGCGGTGGGCGCGGTCGTCACGGCAGCCCTTGTATTGCCCGTGGTGGTGCCCTACATGGCCATCCGTGCAGAGGCGGGCGCGGGAGGCCGCGGCGGTGTGGAGTCGCGTACCTACGCGGCCTCGTGGCGTGATTATCTGACCTCGGGCACCGACGCGCACGCGGTGTTCTCGAGACGCGTGGCCGCCGGGCGGCCGGCGGACCGGTCGGTCGAAGTCCTGTTTCCAGGCGTTGTGGTCCTCGTGGTCGGGGTCGCCGGATTTGTCGCGGCGGTCAGACGCGGCGGGCGCCAGCGTCGATGGGCGTTGTCAACAGCGGCGGTCGCGGGTCTTGGGCTGTGGGCCTCGTTCGGCCCAGACGCCGGGCTGTATACACTCATCGCGCAGTTGCCCGGCATGGAGTTGCTGCGGGCACCGGCGCGCTTCGGCATCCTGGTGCCGTTTGGCCTGTCGATCGCCGGTGGGTATGCCGTCGCACAGTGGACCCGTCATCGCACCTGGGTGGGTGTCGCGCTCGTGCTGCTGGCCGCCGCGGAGCTCAAGAGCACGTGGCCGCTGGACCAGATGCCGCCCCTTCCGGCGGCCTATCGGCTGCTGGCGCAACTGCCGCCCGGCCCCGTCATCGAATATCCGTTCCCGTATCGCCGCACCGATTTTCACAATCACACGAAGGCGATGCTGCATTCGGCCTATCACTGGCGCCCGATCGTGAATGGGTACTCGGATTTCACGCCGGACGGGTTTGAGGAGATGGCCGGCCCGGTCAATGCGTTTCCGGACCCCTCGTCGTTCCAGTTGCTGCGCAGCCTTGGGGTGCGGTACGTGGTCTGGCGCGCGTCCGAGTACAACGGCGAGGCGCGGGCCATTCTCGAGGCGCGGTTCGCGCCGTATGGCGAACATCTCCGGCCGCTGACGCGCGACGGCGACGTGTGGCTGTATGAAATTGTCTCGTGGCCGGAGGGGGCGCAGCCGTGACGACGCGCGTGCGGATCGGGGTGCTGGCGGCGGGGTTGATTGTGACGGCCGTGCTGGCGGCGCGTGTGGACATTCCGAGGCTGACCGGCAAACACAGCGGGGATGAGGCGACGTTCGTCTCCATGGCGCTGAGTCTCGCGTATGACGGCGACTTGAAGTACCGCCAGGAAGACTACACGCGATGGATGTCGCTGTACACCGAGGGGCCGCACGGCCTGTTTCTCAAGAAGGGGCCTCAGCCGACGGATCAGGCGCTCGATTACGGCAAGGCGCACACGTTTGCGTTTGTCGCCGCGCCGTTCGTCGCGCTGCTGGGGCTGGGTGGCCTGTGGTACATGAACGGCGTCCTGCTGCTCGTGTCCGCCGCGTGCACCGTGACGTTTGCCCGGGCGCGATCCGGACCGGTGGCGGGTACCATTCTGGGTCTTTCGTTCTGGATCGCGTCGATCGTGCCCGCCTATCTGGTGTGGATGACGCCGGAAATTCTGAACGTGGCGCTTGTCACGTGCGGGTTGTTCCTGTGGCTCTACAAGGAGGTCGCGCCGTCGACGGCGTGGCCGGGCTGGCGCAGTGGATGGACGGACGTCGCCGCCGCGCTGCTCATCGGCATCGCCGCGTTTACCAAACCCCCGAACGCCGTCTTCATTGCGCCGATGCTCTGCCTGTATCTCTGGCGTCGGCAGTGGCGGACCCTGTTGGTGGCGGCGGCTCTGTTTCTCGTGGGCAGTGCCGGCAACTTCGGCTTGACGGCATGGACGGCCGGCGACTGGAATTATCAGGGCGGGGAACGGAAGAGTTTCTATTTTAACTTCCCGTTTGATGGCACGGGATACACGTTCGAGTCACTGCCGTACACGATGGCGACCGATGACGCCGGCACGGACAGTTACCTGAGCGCGAAGTGGATTCGGGAGTACCTTCCCCTGAATCTTGAATACTTCTTCATCGGGCAATACGCCGGCCTGTTTCCCTGGTTCTTCCCGGGGGCCGCGATGCTTGTGGTCTTCCTGTGGCGCTGGCGGCAGTCGGCAGTCTGGCAGTGGCTGCTCGTCCTCGCGTGTCTCGGCGGCGCCCTGGTTCTGCTGCTCCTGACCCCCACATCGTGGAGCGGCGGGGGCGGCCCCTTGGGAAACCGCTACTTCATGAGCCTGTATCCCGCGTTGTTGTTCCTTGTCCCCGCGGGACTGCACTGGAGGGTGGCGGCGGGAACCGTCGTGGCGGGGTTGCTGTGTGTCGGCCCGACGCTGATGAGCCCCCTGGCGTCGGCGCGCAACCCGTCGCGCGTAGCCGACCACTGGCCCCTGCACCTTCTGCCGGTCGAGATGACAATGATCGACGACTCGCCGGCGCGAATGAGTATCGATCGCGGACGCATTCAGTTCTGGATCGATTCGTTTGTGTTCATGTACTACGCTGACGCGCACAGTTATTCGCCGGAGCCGGAGGATGGCGTGCCGGGCGCGCCAACCACCGGTTTCTGGATCGCCGGCAACCGCACGGCGACGATCGTCGTGCGATCCCCAACGCCGCTGACAAGTGTGCACCTGACGGTGTTCAGTCGCGTGCCAAATGAGTTCGGCTTTGACATGCAGGGCCGCAGCGGCAGCCTCACGCTGGAGGCGGGACAGACCGGCCGGATTCAGCTGGTGCCCGGGCGGCCGTTGCGGATGGCCGCCAGCTATGCCTATTTGTGGACGATGACCACAACCGACGGGTTTGTGCCCGCTGAGACTGAACCTGGATCCACGGATGATCGCAATCTGGGCGTGTTCGTGAAACCTGTGTTCCGCGCCGAGCCTCAGGCCGCGCGCTGACGATCGGGGATCAGGGCCACTGCGCCGGAGAGCGAGAACACCATCACCAGAACGGCCCCGACGAGTGAGACGGCGAGCGCGGATTCCAGCGGCAGCCCGAGTCGCGTGAAATAGGCGCCGAAGGTCGCTTCGCGAACGCCGAAGCCGTTCACGGACACGGGGGCCATCTGCACAACAAACGACAACGGGACGAGAATCGCCAGGTGTGCGGTGGGGATCGGCACATGCAGCGCGTATGCAATGGCCGCGTAGAACCCGACAAGCACGGCTTGCACCGCCACCGCACCGAGGAGTCCGAGGCCCAGCGCCACCGGCGCGCGGCGGAACTTCGCGAGCGCCTCGACGAGACGCGCGAGCCGTTCCTCCACCCAATCCTGGTGGAGGGCCTTCAGGGGGTGGAGCAGTCGCGTGACGTGCTGCGGCCAGAGCAGGACCGGTACGGCCAGGCCGATGCCTGCGGCACAGGCCAGCCACAGGAGCGCCGGCCCGCCGGGCCCGAGTGTGTCCGAGGCCCGCGACGTGAGTGACGCACCAACAGCCGCGACCAGGACAAGGCCGAGGAGGCCGATGCTGCGGTCCACCAGCACGACGGTGGTGGCCAGCGTCTTGGACCCGGCGGGTAATGCGGTGTCGCGTATCCGGATGACATCCCCGCCGATATTCGACGGGAGGAAATTGTTGAAGAAGGTCGCCACGAGGTAGGACCGCACCAGTGAGGCGGTCCGGGTCACGACATGTTGAGTCCGCAAGAGGAGGCCCCAGCGCCAGGCGCTCAGCAGCACCATCACCAGATACAGGCCGAGCGCGGCCATGAGCCAGCGCCAGGAAGCAGACCTGGTGGTGTCCCAGACCCGCGCGACGTCGACCCGCGAGAACAGGATGTACAGCAATCCCCCGGAAATCAGCCCTTTGGCCATCCAGAGCCAGCGCCGGCGACGTGCACGCGGAGGATTCACAGCGATGTATCCTACAAGGGCTCTATACGGCATGCACATTCTCATGATCGCGCCCGAGCCTTTTTTTGAGCCTCGAGGCACACCGTTTTCGGAATTTCACCGCATCCGCGCGCTGACGACCCTCGGGCACACCGTGGACCTCGTTACGTACCCCTTTGGCAAGGACGTCGACCTGCCGGGGCTGCGGATCATCCGCAGCCTCAAGCCGCCATTTGTGTCGCGCGTCCGGATCGGCCCCTCGTGGGCCAAGGTGCCGCTGGACGCCCTGTTGACGCTGACCGCTTTCCGTATGGCGTTCACGCGGAAGTACGACGTCATCCACTCGCACGAGGAGGGCGGCGCGATCGGCGTGGTGCTGGCGGCGCTCCTGCGCAAGCCACATCTCTACGATATGCACTCGAGTCTGCCGCAGCAGATTTCGAACTTCGGGTATGGACGCGCGACCTGGCTGGCCAAGGTGTTCGAGTGGGTCGAGCGCGTCATGCTCAAGCGCTCCAAGGCCGTGATCGTGATTTGCCAGGACCTGGAGGACACCGTCCGTGCGCAGGGTATCGACGTGCCGATCGTGCTCATCGAGAATGCGGCCGGGTCCGGCGCTGCGCCGTCGGCTGGAACCGGCTTCGCGGTGCGCACGTCGCTCGGGTTGGACGAGACCACACCGGTGGTGCTCTATACGGGCACGTTTGAGGCCTACCAGGGTCTCGACCTGCTGTATGGGGCGATGCAGATCGTGCGCGAGACCGAACCTCGCGCGGCGCTGGTGATGGTGGGCGGAGACCCGGACCAGGTGGCGGCCGCGAAACAGGCCGCGGCCGCGCACGGGCTGGGGGATGCCGCGATCTTCACCGGGCAGCGGCCGGCAGAAGAAATCCCGGCGTATCTGGACGCGGCCACCGTGCTGGCGTCACCGCGCTCAAGCGGCACCAACACGCCGTTGAAGATCTATCAATACCTCCGATCCGGCCGGCCCATTGTCGCCACCAGACTCCGCACGCACACCCAGGTGCTCGATGATGACGTGTCGATTCTGGTCGAACCGACGGCCGCGGGGCTTGCGGGCGGTATCCTGCGCGGGTTCACCGATTCGGGCGCCCAGGCACTCGGCGCACGCGCGAAACATCTCGCGGAGACCAAGTACAGCGACGAGGCCTTCATCGCCAAGACGCAGCGCGTGTATGAGGTGCTGGCCCGATGAACCGCCAGCACTACAGCTACACGCACTACGCGAACCGGCAGGTGGCTGAAGGGTTCGACTCGCTGCGGTTCAGCGGTCCCATCGGCGAGCTCCTGTTGGAGACACAGGAGCGCCTGCTGCTCGACGCGATCGCACCACTGTCGAAGCACCCGACGCCGGAGCGTCCCTGCACAAACGTGCGGGTGCTTGACGTGGGTACGGGCACGGGCCGTGCGGCCATCGGTCTCGCGCGTGCGGGCGCCTCCGTGGTGGGCGTCGATGCGTCGGCCGAGATGCTCGATGTGGCGCGGACACGCGCGACCGCGATGACCGACGTCCCTCTGGACGTGACCTTTGATGTCGGCGATGCGCACGCCCTGCCATTCCCTTCGGAGGCGTTTGACGTGGCCGTCTCGCTGCGCGTGTTGATGCATACACCCGACTGGCGGCGCTGCGTCGGCGAGTTGTGCCGGGTCTCGAAGCAGCGGGTGATCGTCGACTTTCCCTCGCTGACGAGCGCCGCGGCGCTTGAGAGTGTGGCGCGTCATGGCCGCCGGGCGTTCGGCGCGAAGGTCGAATCCTACCGCGTGATGTCGGAACGCGCCGTGCGCGCGGCGTTTGTCGCGCAGGGCTTCCGCATCATCCACATGCATCGGCAGTTTGTGCTGCCGGTTGCCGCGCACAAAGCCATCGGGTCCCGCGAGTTCACTGAGAAACTCGAGCGCGCCTTTGCCGCCCTGGGGCTGCTGTGGCTGCTGGGATCGCCGGTCACCGTGGTGGCCGAACGATGAAGGTATTGGTGACCGGAGCGACCGGGTTTACCGGCGGTCACCTCGCGCGGCGGTTGCGCCACCACCACGGGGACACGGTCGCGGTGCTCGTCCGCACGCCCGAGAAGGGCGCGGTGCTCGCGGCAGAAGGGTTTCGTGTCGTGGTGGGCGACCTCTCGAATCCAGCCAGTCTCGCCAGCGCCTGTGCCGGCATGGACGTCGTCTACAACATTGCGGCGCTGTACCGGACCGCCGGCTTGCCGCACTCGACGTATCGCGCGGCCAACGCCACGGGTGTGACCTTGCTGATTGAGGCCGCGGCTGCTGCCGGTGTGCGTCGCGTCGTGCACTGCAGTACGGTCGGCGTCCACGGGGACATCGAACATCCGCCGGCGAACGAAGACGCCCCCCTGCGCCCGGGTGACATCTACCAGGTCACCAAGGTGGAAGGGGAGCACATGGCGCGTGAAGCAGCGGCCGCCGCGAAGATCGAACTGGTGATCGCGCGGCCGACGGGCATCTATGGGCCCGGAGACCGCCGGTTGCTGAAGTTGTTCGGGGGCGTGGCGCGCGGCCGATTCGTGCTCCTCGGCGACGGCGAGATCTTCTACCATCTGACCTACGTGGACGACCTGTGTGACGGCTTCCGACTGTGCGGCACCGTGCCCGGCGCGGCAGGACGGACGTACATCCTGGCCGGCGGGGAAGTCACCACGTTGAAGACCCTCATCGCGATCACGGCATCGGTGGCCGGCGTCAGGCCGCCACGGCTGCGGCTGCCGGTGTGGCCCGTCTGGTTGGCCGGGGCGGCCTGCGAGGCGATCTGTGCCCCGTTCGGCATCGAACCCCCGCTGTATCGGCGCCGCGTGGATTTCTTCACCAAGAGTCGCGCCTTCGACATCTCGCGGGCGAAGATTGAGTTGGGCTTTGCGCCGTCGGTGAGTTTGCGTGACGGCATCGGCCGCACACTGGAGTGGTACCGTGCACACGGATGGATCTGATCGCGACATTCCGCGCGTGCAGGACCAGCTCTTCGCGGGTCGCGGCGGTGCGCGCGCGAAATACGCGGCGCTGATCGTCGGCCGCCCCGGGCTTGCCGCGTTAGTCAAATACGAATGTGTTCAGATGGTCGCGCAGTGGGTGCCCGGCGCCCTGGGACTCGCGCTCCGGAAGATCCTGTATCCGCGGCTGCTCGGATCGTGCGGCCGCAACGTCATCTTCGGCCAGGGCGTCGTCCTGCGCCACCCGCACAAGATCCACATTGGCGACAACGTGGTGATCGATGATTACTGCCTAATCGATGCGAAGGGGGACGCCAACCGTGGCATTCGCATCGGCGATCGCGTGTTCATCGGCCGCAACAGCATCCTGTCGTGCAAGAACGGCAACATCACGCTTGGGGATGGCGTGAACATCGGGTTCAACTGCGAAGTGTTCTCGGCGGGTGAGGTCACGATCGGCGAGGACACGCTGCTCGCGGCGTACGCGTACCTCATTGGCGGCGATCACGACTTCAGCGACCGGAGCGCAGCCGTGAACGCGCAGGCGCGAAAAGCGGCGGGGATTCGCGTCGGCAGCGGCGTGTGGATTGGTGCGGGCGCGAAGGTGCTCGACGGTGTCGCCGTCGGCGATCGCGCCATTGTAGGGGCGGGTGCGGTCGTGCGGACGTCGGTGCCCGACGGCGCCACGGCTGTAGGCGTGCCGGCCCGTGTCCTTGGCGCGGCCGGGGGAGCCTGACAACGGATGGCGCGTATCGCCGTGGTGACATCCGCGCCGCCCGGGGTCGAGGGCGGCCATCTGGTCATCGCCCGCTCGCTGGTGCACGCGCTGGGCGACTTCGGTCACGAGGCCTCGCTGGTGACAACGCCGTCATACCCGTTCGGCCATCAGGCGAGAGAGTATTTCGACACCTGGCGCACCAACGTCCGCACGATCGACGGGCGGCGCGTGGACCACGTCATCACCACACGGTATCCGTCCTACGCGGTCCGGCACCCGTCGCATGTGTGCTGGTTAAATCACACGATGCGCGAGTACTACGACCTGTGGGAGGACTTCAGTGGTCGGTTGTCTCCGCAGGGCCGCGTCAAGGAGTCCGTGCGGCGCGGCCTGATCCATGCGGCGGATTCGCACTTCTTCTTCTGGCATGTGAAGCACTTGTATGCCCAGTCGAAGACCGTGCAGGCCCGCCTGCGCCGATGGAATCACACGTCGTCCGACCTGTTGTACCCGCCGGCGCCGCCGCGTGGCTATCGCTGTGACGGCTATGAGCCGTATCTCTTTGTCGTCTCCCGTCTGGCGCCGTTGAAGCGGATTGATCTTGTGCTCGACGCGCTGGCAACGCCCCCCGCAGCGGGCATCCGGTGCGTGATCGCGGGTGAAGGCAGCGACGCCGGCGCCCTCCAATACCGCGCCGATCAGTTGGGACTCCGTGACCGGGTGTCGTTTGTCGGACGAATCGATGATGACGCCCTTGTCGAACATCTGGCACGGTGCCGCGCGGTGGCGTTTGTGCCGAAGCAGGAGGACTACGGATTCGTGACGGCAGAAGCCTTTTCGTCCTCGAAGCCCGTGATCACCACGACGGACAGTGGAGGACCTGCCGAGCTGGTGCGCGACGGAGAGCACGGCCGCGTGGTGGCGCCGACCGCCGACGCGCTGGGACTCGCACTGGCCGAGGTGATGGGAAGTGCCGCCTACGCGGAACGACTCGGCACGGCTGCGCGCGCGGTCGCGGACACGATGTCGTGGGCGCGCGTGGCAGCCACCCTCAGCCGCCCTCTATAATCAACGGAACCAACTGCATGTCATACCGAACCCCGCTGGAACAGCGCATCGCCAAAAAGACCACGCAGGCGATCATCGAGCACAACCTCATCGAGGATGGCGACCGCGTGATGGTCGGCCTCTCCGGGGGCAAGGACAGTTGGGCGCTGATCCAGATTCTCGACGTCCTGCAGAAGCGGGCGCCGATTGATTTTTCGATCTGCGCCGTCAATGTGAACTCCGGCTACACGGGCTTCAAACACGACGTGGTCACGCAGGCGTGCAAGGAGCGCGGGTGGGAGCTCCACATCGAACACACGACCATCGGGGCCGTCATGGACGACATCCTCGATGATGGCGAAACGCCGTGTTCGCTCTGCGCGCGGTTGCGGCGCGGGGTGTTGTACCGGCTGGCCAACTCGGTCGGCGCCACCAAGATCGCCCTGGGGCATCACCTCGATGATTTTGTCGAAACGCTGCTCCTGAACGTGTTCTTCCAGGGGTCGCTCAAGGCGATGCCTGCGCGCCTGACCTCCGATAACGGCAAGTATGTGGTTATCCGCCCGCTCGTCTTTGTGACGGAAGCCGAGGCCCGGGCGTACACGGCCGAGAACAACCTGCCGGTCATCGGGTGTTGCTGCCCGGCGTGTGGCGATCTGAGCCTCAAGCGCCAGCGGCTGAAGCGCATGATCGCCGAGATGGAACTCGAACATCCGGACATCAAGAACTCGATGATCAAGGCGATTGGCAACGTGCAGCCCCGGCACCTGCTCGACACGCGACTGCATCCCGTCCCGCAGATCGCTGCGGCGCTCACCACCTGACCATGCGCGCGGTGGTGACGCGCGTGACCGCCGCGTCGGTCTCGATCGACCGCGTGGTCGTCTCCCAAATCGCGCACGGCCTGCTCGTTCTGCTGGGGGTCGCGTCCGAGGACGAGGTCGCCGACGCGGACTACGTCGCGTCGAAGATCAAGGACCTTCGCATCTTTGGCGACGATGAGGGGCGGATGAACCGGTCCGTGCTTGAGGTGGGCGGGGCGGTGCTTGTCGTGTCCCAGTTCACGCTGCTGGCGGATACACGACGGGGGCGGCGGCCGTCGTTCATCCGGGCTGCGGCTCCGGACAAGGCGCGCGCGTTCTACGAGATGTTGTGTGACCGGTTGCGGGCAGCGGGATTGCCGGTATCGACGGGAGTCTTTCAGGCCGATATGCAGGTGTCATCCATCAACGACGGCCCGGTCACAATCGTGGTGGATTCGAGGGAGGCACGATGAGAGTAGTGGGAACGATCTGGCTGATGGTGGTGATGCTGGGGGCGGCGGCGACGGCCTCCGCGCAGTCCCGCCCGCTCGTGACCGAAGACCCTGAGACTGTGGGGCCCGGGCAGATTCTGCTTGAGGGCGGCGTGGACTACGCGAAAGAAGCGTTTTACCCGGCGTCCGGCCTGCAGGGCACGTTGTGGCGGTTTGGCACGTTCGGCCTGAGTTTTGGCGTGAGCTCAATCGCGGAGATTCAACTCGACGGCGGTGTGCGGAACACGCTGTCGATTACGAACCGTTTCGCGGCGCCGCTCGACAGCATGCTGGACATTGCGGGCGATTCCACCAGCGACGTCGAAGACGTCGTCGTCGGCGCCAAAGTGCGGTTCCTGTCGGAAGGCGTGCGGCGCCCATCGATGGCCGTGCGCTTTTCGACGCGGTTGCCCAACGCCGGTAATGAGAGCGGACTCGGGCTGGATACAACGGATTTCCACATCGGACTGGCCGGCGCCAAGACGATCCAGTCGGTGCGTGTGGTCGGCAACCTCGGTCTGGGAATTCTCGGTGACCCCGAGCGCGGCGACCGCCAGAATGACGTCATCACCTACGGCGTGTCGCTGGCGCGGGCGGTGGCCAGCGGCGTGGAAGTGGTGGCCGAGTTCAACGGCCGCGCCAACACACGGAGCGGCGTTCCCCCGATTGCGACCGAGAGCCGGTCGGTAATGCGCGTGGGCTCGCGGATTACTCGCGGACCGGTGCGCCTCGACGGAGCGTTGCTGTTCGGCATTACCGAACGTGATCCCACGTGGGGCATCTCGACCGGGTTTACGTGGGTGTTTAACGCGTTCCGCGTGCAGTAGCGCCGGGCAGGCGATCGCGCACACGCGACAACTCTTCCGCTCGCCGCTCGGGTGACCAGCCCAGGACCTCGGCCGTGAGGGTGGCGGCGCGTTCGAGTGCGGCCTCGCCCGGTGTGCCGGCTGAGGCCAGCGGCGTGCGCCGGAACACGACGTCACTGAGGCGAACGACTGCTGAGCGACGCGCCGCATACCGAATCTCGCCACACAGCACCGGCGTCCCAGGCGCCACGCGGTCGAGGCCATCTCCCGCGATGGATTCAGCCACAACGGCCGCGCCCTCGGTGCCATACCAGGAGGCCAGGTGCTGCATGACGTCGCGGTCCAGCGATCGCTGTGCCGACCGCAGCGCCTCCTGCAGGAGGCCATCGCTGTCGGCCACATCTGCGTGGGGCAGCAGCGTCGAGCCGGTGCGCCCCGTGGCCGGCGTCACTCCAAGTGCATCAACGGCGCGTTCAGCGGCGAGTCGGGCCGTGGTGTACTTCACACCGACGAGACTGACCACGCCGTCGACATCGGGCGCGCGAAGAACCTGTGGATCGGGCATCAGGTCTGCGCGGCCGTGCCGGACGACGGCGGGGACGAGGCCGTGGTGGACAAACCGGATGTCGGCCTGCGTTGCGGCGAGGCCGGGAAACGCGGAATTCACGTCCTCGAGGAACCGCGGCAGGTCATCGGGCGCGGCGGCGACGTGGTCGGGACTCACGATCCCCTCGGACTGATACGTGCCGACAAGGACGAAGCCCTGCCACGGCACGGCGGTATACATGCGCCCGGAAGCCGAACTGGCGGCCAGCGCGATGTCGCGTGCCGGTCGGTCGAGCAGGAGGTTCATGGCCCGCACGAGCGGTGGGGTTGGACCAAGTCCAAGGGCGGCATGGAGCGGCGGCAGGCCGCCACCAGCGGCAATCATCACGCGCGCGGCCGGAATGTCGAGCGATGCGCCGGTAATGGTGTCGCGTACCGTGACGCTGTCGACCCGCCGGCCGGTGCGCCGAAGGCCGGTAGCTTCCAGATACGTGCCGATGGTCGTGCCGGCGTGGGCCGCGGCCAACGCCACACACCACGTGAGGCGATCGGGGTGGACCATCTGGTAGTCGTACCAGATGGCGCCGCCCGAGAGGCCGGCGTCGGCAATGCCCGGAAAGAGCCGCCTGGTGGCCGCCGCCGATTCCAGACGCCCCTCAGGCAGGTGGAGCTCCGGCAGAACGCCCTGATTGCGCCCACGTCCCAGGAAGTCATAAATCCTGAGACCGGTACGCACCACGAGGCGGGACCGTTTGGTGCCGCGGTAGGTGCCGATGAGGAAGGGGATCGGACGCACGAGGTGCGGCGCGATGCGCGCCCAGGCGCGGCGCTCCTGCACCATCTCACGGCACTTCTGCACCTGGCCCCCCTGCAGGGCGCGAAGGCCGCCGTGTAACGTGCGCTGGTGATTGAAAGAGAGCTCGCCGCCGATATCGCCGCGGTCGATCAACGCGACCGAGAGGCCCCGCGTCGCGGCATCGTAGGCGGCAAACAGTCCGTGAATGCCCCCGCCGACCACGAGCAGATCGTGCCGGGTGTCGGTCAGGCGGGCCAGATCGCGAGTCATACCTGCCTTATAGTAAGGCCCGCATGAACGAACGCGTCCGCGCCTACTGGAATACCCACATTCACGACCTGGAGATCTCGACGCACGCGCCCGGCACCGCAGGGTTCTTTGCGGACCTGGACCAGTACCACTTCGAAAAGCTTCATCACCTGCTGGACCTGATCCACTTCGACGAGTGGAAGGACAAGGACGTCCTGGACGTCGGATGTGGCGCCGGGGTGGAGGTGGTGCGCTTTGCGAGGGCCGGGGCGAGGACGACTGGCGTGGACATTGCCGAGAGCGCCATCACGCTCGCACGGCAGAATCTGGACCAGCAGGGCCTGCACGCCCGTCTTGAGGTGGCTGACGGCGAGCAGTTGCCGTTTCCCGATGCATCATTCGACTTCGTGTTTGCACACGGCGTGGTGCAGTACACCGGGAACGACCGCAGGATGGTCGCTGAAATTCACCGGGTGCTGCGGCCCGGAGGGCTCGCCGTGTTTCAGGCGTACAACCGGAACTCATGGCTCCACCTGCTGTCAAAAGTGATGAAAACGCCGCTCGAACACGAAGACGCGCCGGTGTTGAAGCGCTACTCGGACACCGAGTTCCGGGATCTGGTCTCGGTGTTCGCGGATGTGCGCCTTGTGTATGAACGGTTCCCGGTGAAGTCACGCCTGCACAAGGGCTGGAAAGGGATGGCGTTCAACACGTGTTTTGTAGGGGCATTCAACCTGCTGCCCCGAGCGCTGGTGCGGCGGTACGGCTGGCACATGCTGGCGTTCTGCCGGAAAGGTGATCGGTAGGCCGTGGCCGCGCTGCGGGTGGTCAAGGCGCACGCCTACGGCAACGATTTTCTGCTGGCCGCGATGGGCGACGTGGCAGAGGTCGGGGACCTCCCGGACCTCGCGCGAGTCCTGTGCGCACGACACACGGGGATTGGCGCGGACGGGTTGATGCTGGTTGCGCCGACTCCCCGCGGAGCGGCGACCCGCCTGCTCAATGCCGATGGAAGCCACTCGGAGATTTCCGGCAACGGCATCCGGTGTGTGGTCGCGTGGCTGGCGCGCTACCGCAATCTTGACGCCGGGGCTACCGTGGTCATCGACACCGACGCCGGGGAGCGGCCGGTGGAGATTCTGAGCCGTATGGGCCCCCGGATCATGTGTCGCGCGGCGATGGGACCGGCGCGTGGCGTGCGCGAGGAAACACTCGACGCGGGAGGCACCACCGTTCGATGTGTCGTGCTCGACATGGGCAACCCGCAGTGTGTGGTGCTCGGGGACGCCGGGTCCGTCTCGGTGTCCCGGCTGCATTCCGTCGGCGCGGCGCTTGCGGTTCATCCGCGCTTTACCGCAGGCACCAACGTGGAGTTGGCGACTGTGGAAGCGCCCGACCGCGTTCGCATCCTGATCTGGGAGCGGGGCGTCGGCCCCACGGAAGCCTCAGGCACCGGTGCCTGTGCCGCCGCCGTGGCTGCCGCGGCATTCGGCGGGGCGTCGACCGACATGGATGTCGTCGCGCCGGGCGGCACCCAGCGGGTCACGGTCACCCCGGGGCAGGTCTGGCTCACCGGGTGGGCCGAAGTCATCGGCCACATCGAGTGGTGGGGGCGCCAATGAGGCGTTTTCATGAAGCCTCGGGGTCCGGCGAGAGTTATTCGCCGGCGGAGGATCTCTTCAACCGCCGGCGACGGACCGCGGGCCTGGTGCTCGGGCCGCTGCTGGCCGCTCTCATGCTGTGGCTGCCGATGGACGTGTCGCCGGCGGCGCAGAAACTGAGCGCGGTGCTCATCCTGATGATCGTGATGTGGATGACGGAAGCCATTCCACTGGCCGCCACGGCGCTGCTCGGTCCGACGCTTGTCGTGGTTCTCGGGGTGGCTCCGGCGCGCGCCGCGTTCGCGCCCTTTGCGGATCCCATCATTTTCCTCTTCATCGGCAGCTTCATCCTCGCCGAAGCGATGTTCGTGCACCGGCTCGATCGGCGGATGGCGTTCTCCGCGCTGGCGTCGCCGTGGATCGGCACGAGCGCCCTCCGGCTGATCGTGGTCTACGCGGGCGTCGCCGCAGGGCTGTCGATGTGGATGAGCAACACCGCCACGACCGCGATGTTTTTCCCACTGGGAATGGCCGTGCTTGCCGAACTGGGCCGAGGACGCACAAACGACCCGGCCTTCCGGCGGTTCGCGATGGCGATGATGCTCGTGACGTCGTTTGCCGCGTCGATTGGCGGCATGGCGACGCCCGTAGGCACACCGCCCAACCTCATCGGCAAGGGCCTGCTCCTCAGGAACGCGAACATCGACATTTCATTTGCCGGGTGGATGGCGTTTGCGGTGCCGCTGGTGATCGTCATGCTCGGCGTACTGGTGGTGTGGCTGCTGTATCCGGCGTCGAAGGGCGTGGAACTGAGCGCGCGGGCAACCGAAGGCGTCCGCGAGCAACTGCGCGCGCTCGGTCCGATGACGGTCGGCGAACGCAACGTGGTGCTGGCGTTCGGCACGACGGTGCTGCTGTGGACCCTGCCGGGCTTGCTGTCGTTGATCCTGGGACAGACGCACCTGTGGACCACGACCGTGGCAGCGATGGTGCCGGAATCGGTCGCCGCCATTCTGGGCGCGTTGCTTCTGTTCTTCCTGCCCATCAGCTGGCGTGCGCGGAAGTTCACACTGACCTGGGAGGAGGCCTCCAACATCGACTGGGGGATCATCCTGCTGTTCGGCGGCGGCCTGGCGATGGGCGGTCTGGCCGACTCCACCGGTCTGGCGGACGGCTTCGGCCGCTGGGTGGTGGGACATGTTCCCGGGGCCGGCACGGTGGGGTTGACGCTGGTGTTTACCGCCGTCGCCATCCTGATGTCGGAGGCCGCGTCCAACACGGCAGCCGCGACGGTCGTTGTTCCAACGGCCATCGCTGTCGCGACCGCCGCCGGCGTCTCTCCACTCGAGCCCGCCCTCGGCGCCACGTTCGGCGCCAGTATGGGCTTCATGATGCCGATCTCGACCCCTCCGAATGCGATCGTATACAGCAGCGGCTATATCCCCATCGGCGCCATGATGCGGACCGGCGTGGTGCTTGATGTGGTGGGGTACTGCGTGATCGTCGCCGGGGTGCTGACGTTCGGGTGGGTCGTCAGATAACGCGCGGGTGGCACCGCCGCGAGTGGCAGATTCTGCCAGGCCCTACGGACGGCTGCGCTTCGTGGCGGTGTCGAATTCCTTCTGCAATCCCGCCAACGCGGTCTCTAATCGCGTAATCGCCACCGGATACTGCTCATCGTCTATCACTGTGCCCGCTTCTTGCAGGGCCTTTGAGGTCGCGGCGACGGCCTGGCGCAGCCGCTGAGCCCCGGCCCCCGTGATGCGGGGCGTCGTGGTCCCGGCGAGCCGCCCGGTAATCTGGCTTATCAGGGCCTCGATCTCTGTGACGAGGCGCACGGCGCGTCCACGCGCCTCCGCCTTTGCGGTGCTCGCCCGGCGCACGGCTTCGTACGCGCGGTCGCGGGCGGCCAGCGCGGCATTCAGCGCGCCGCGGAAGTCGCCCTGCGCGACGGCGGCATCGTATTCGCTGAGTGCCGTCTCTGCGGCGAGCAGTTCATCGGCGGCATACACCTCCGCCGACGCCGCGCGGGCTGCGGCGATTGCGCCCTCGGCCTGACCCCGCTCCTTGGCGGGCGGCTGGGAGCATGCGGAAGTCAATGCCAGCGAGGACAACAGGGCGACGAGAGAGACGAGGCGGAGCATGAAGACCCCGAGTATACCGTCCCGGACACGCATCGCAGATGGACCTCGCGAAAAACTCGAACGCGCCGGATTGGTCGCCATGAGCGATCAGGAGCTGCTGGCGATCGTCCTCGGCCACGGAGCCGCAAAGCGCAGTGCGATGACGCTGGCGGGGGCGTTGCTGGCGCAGGCGTCCGGTGTACACGGCCTGACGAGGATGACCCGCGACGAACTCCGCCAGGCGCGGGGGATAGGAGATGCGCAGGCGGCGCGGGTTCAGGCCGCGGTCGAACTGGGCCGCAGGACACTGGCGCGGGAACCGGTGGAGCGGCCTCGGTTTGCGAGTCCGGCCGACAGCGCCGACTACCTGCTCCCGAGGTTTGGCGCGTTTCCGGTCGAACGATTCGGGCTCATGCTGCTCGACACCAAACACCGGCTTCTGCGCACCCATATCCACTCGGTGGGCGCCCTCGATGCGTCAATGGCTCATCCTCGGGACATCTTCCGGGTGGCCGTGGGGGGCGGGGCCTCGGGTGTCGTGCTGTTCCACAACCATCCGTCAGGGGATCCAGAGCCCAGCAAGGAAGACATCAGGCTGACGCTCCGGTTGGCGCAGGCGGGGAGCGTCGTTGGTGTTCCCGTGGTGGACCACATGATTCTGGCGGATACGCGGTATTTCTCGTTCCGCGCGGAGGGGTTGATCGGTCGCCACGAGTGACGCGGGCAAGGCGGGCAGCCTGTACAATGGGGCGTTACAGCAGCCCATATGTCCCGTGTCTATCTGACCACCGCCATCGACTACGTCAATAACCGCCCCCACCTGGGCACGGCGTACGAAAAGATTGCCGCCGACGTCATTGCGCGGTATCACCGCCTCGTCGGCCGCGACGTGCGGTTTGTGATGGGTAATGACGAGCACTCCCAGAATGTCTTCAAACGAGCGAAGGAGCAGGGGATGGACCCGCTCGCCTATTGCGATCGGATGGAGGGAGAGTTCCGGGAGGTCTGGGCGCGGCTGGACGTGTCGTTCGACGACTTCATCCGCACGACGGAGTCCCGTCATAAGGTGGCGGTACAGGAGATGGTGCAGCGGTCGCTGGCGGCGGGCGATATCTATGAGGGCGTGTACGAAGGCTGGTACTGCGTGTCCTGTGAGGAGTTCAAGCCTGAGAAAGGGCTGATTGACGGGCAGTGCCCGGTCCATCGCACGACGCCGGACTGGATCAAGGAAAAGAACTACTTCTTCAAACTGTCAAAGTACCGCGATGCGTTGCTCGCGCACTACGCCGCACATCCGGACTTTGTCGCGCCGGACTCGCGCAGGAACGAGATGTTGCGTCTGCTCGAAGGCGGGCTCGACGACATCTCCGTCAGTCGCGCCGGGCAGGCATGGGGCATCCCGCTGCCCAACGATCCCGGCAGTGTCGTTTACGTCTGGTACGACGCGTTGATCAATTACGCGGCCGCCGCGGGCTTCGGGGCCGATGATGCGCTCTTTGACCGGTGGTGGGCGCAGACGGGCGAGTCCGGCCGCACGGTGCTGCATCTGGTGGGTAAAGACATCACGCGCTTCCACTGCGTGGTGTGGCCGGCCATGTTGCTCAGCGCCGGCCTGCCGCTGCCGACGCAGATCTTCGGTCACGGGTGGGTGCTGTTCAAGGGCGAGAAGATGAGCAAGTCGCTCGGGACGGTCGTCGATCCGCTCGCCGCCGTGGAGAAGTTCGGGCCGGATCCCCTGCGGCTGTACCTGACGAAGGAAATTGTCTTTGGCAATGACGGTGACTTCTCGTGGGACCGCTTCGAAGAGAAGTACAACGCCGACCTGGCCAACAACCTCGGCAACCTTGTGAGCCGGCTGACCTCGATGGCAGGCCGCTACCGGCAGGGGCGACTGGTTGCCACTGCGGCGGATCCCGTCCTGACGGAGGCGTTTGGCGGCGTGGCCACGGAGTGGCAGGCGGCGCACGAACGGCTGGCGCTTGATGAGGCGTGTGCCGCCGTGTTTCGATGGATCGACCGTCTGAACGAATACATTGCGGTCTCGGCACCCTGGCATCTCGCGAAGGACGCGGACCCGGCGCCGCTCGACCGCGTGTTGTGGAATGCGGCCGAAGGTCTGCGCCTCGCCGCCGTGATGCTGTCGCCGGTGATTCCGGCATCGGCGCGCGAGATTCTGCGGCGGCTCGGCGAAGGCGCCGCTATCGAGACATGGCACACGGCACGCGTCTGGCGCACGTCCGGCGATCGGCAGGTCACCGTGAAGGACGCCCTGTGGCCAAGACTGGAACCGAAGAAGGAGACCGATGTGACCGAACCTACGCGGCCTGCAACACCTACAGCACCTGCAACACCCACAACACCCGAGGGCACCGTCGCCATTCCGGCCTCACAGTGGCCTCTCGACACGCGCATTTCCATCGAGGACTTCCTGAAGATCGATCTGCGCGTCGCCAAGGTGCTTGAAGCAGAGAAGGTGCCTAACTCGAAGAAGCTGATGAAGCTGAAGATCGACCTCGGCTCCGAACAGCGCACGCTCGTGGCCGGCATCGCTGAGTCGTACGAGGCCGAGCAACTGGTTGGCCGGACGGTCGCCATCGTCGCCAATCTCAAGCCCGCGAAGCTGATGGGGATCGAGTCGAACGGCATGATCCTCGCCGCCAGTGCGGACGGCGGCAAAGCGACGCTTGTGGCCTTCGAAGAAGCGCCCGCTCCCGGGACCAGGATCAAGTAATTGGTCGATTCTCACTGCCACATCGCCGACGCGGCGTTCGCCGACGATTTTGAGGCGGTGGTCGCACGCAGTCGCTCCGCGGGCGTCACACGGGTGATGTGCATTCTCTCCTCGGACACCGAGGAGGAGTTTGCGCGTGTGCCGATCGTGCAGGCCGCGTGGCCCGAGGTCTGCTACGCCACCGCCGTGCATCCCCATCGCGCCGCCGCCTACGCGGGGCGCATTCCGGATGTGCAGCGGGTGGTTCGCGCCGCGGTGGCCCGCGTGAAGGCGGTGGCGCTGGGCGAGATGGGGCTGGAGTATCACTACGACAAGGCGCCGCGCGACGTCCAGCACGAGGTGTTTGCCGCGCAGGTGGCCTTGGCCGTGGAACTCGACCTGCCGGTGGCGATCCATACGCGCGAGGCGACCGACGACACACATGCGATCCTCCGCGACGCGGGGCAGGGTCGGGTGCGCGGCGTGATGCACTGCTTTACGGGCACGCTCGACGAGGCGACGCGCGCGCTGGACCTCGGGTTCTACCTTTCGATCCCGGGCATCGTGACATTTCCGAAAGCGGGCGCCCTCCGCGATGTGGTGCGCGCGCTGCCTGACGAGTGCCTGCTGGTGGAAACCGACGCGCCCTATCTGGCGCCCGTGCCGTTCCGGGGCAAACGAAACGAGCCGGCGTATCTGACGCAGACCATCGCGGCGATCGCCGACCTGCGTGGCGTGACCGCGGGCGCGATGGCGGACCGCCTGCGCGCCAACTTCGACGCCTATCTCGGCCGTCGCCGCGTTGACACCCCCGCGAAGGCTGTGGTCTGATTCTTGATGCGAAACGCACGTTTTCCGGAAGACACAGCCCAGTGAACCCATCTGCCACATCCGTACCGGATCTCGGCCGGATCTTCGAACCGGTGCGTGACGCGCTCAGTCGCGTCGAGCAGGAGTTTGCGAAACACCTCGAGTCGAAGGTCGAGCTGATTCCCCAGATGGGCCGCTACATCCAGATGAGCGGCGGCAAACGTGTGCGCCCGGCCGTGTTGCTGCTTGCCGCGCGGATGTGCGGATACACGGGCACCAGGGACGTTCTGAACGCGGCGGTCGTGGAATTTATTCATACGGCCACACTCGTCCACGACGACATCATCGACGAGGCCGAAACACGGCGCGGCCGCCTGGCGGCCCACTCCCGCTGGGGCAACGACGTCACCGTGCTCCTCGGCGATTATCTCTACATCCGGTCGATGGCGATGGCGCTGACGCAGGACTCGCTGGAAGTCGTGCGCCTGCTCTGTGAAGTCACCCTCCGGATGATCGAAGGCGAGTTGTATCAGCTCACCAAGATGGGTGATGCCGCGATCACCGAGGAAGAGCACCTTGAGATCATCCGTCGCAAGACGGCGTTCCTCTTCTCCGGCTGTGCGGAAATCGGCGGAGTCCTCGGCAACTGCTCCGAGGCCCAGCGCGTGGCATTGCGCGAATACGGCTTCAACCTGGGCATCGCGTTCCAGATTGTCGACGACGTGCTGGATTACACGTCGGATGAAACGGTGCTGGGCAAGCCAATCGGCGGAGACCTGCGCGAAGGCAAAGTCACCCTGCCGATCATCCTGCTGCAGCAGCGCACCGGCCCCGAAGTGGCCGGGTTGATTCAGCAGGTGGTGACCGACCGTCAGGTTACGCCCGAGGCCTGGCAGTCAATCAAGAGCCTGCTGGCGACACACGGCGCGACCGAAGCCGCCTACGAACGTGCGCTGACCTACGGCAAGGCCGCCCGGGCCCATCTGCTCGAGGCGTTTCCCGCGTCCGTGGAACGTGACGGCCTGGTGTCATTGGTCGATTACGTCCTGCAGCGCGACCGCTGATCACGACGGTGGATCCCGCCACCCGCATCCGCGAACTGCGACAGCTCCTCCGGTACCACGAGGAGCGGTACTACGTCCACGACGATCCCGACATCTCCGACGCCGAGTTCGACGCGTTGATGCGCGAGCTCTCGGCGCTTGAGGCCGCACACCCCGACCTCGTCGACCCGGATTCGCCGACGCAGCGGGTGGGCGGACGCCCGGCAGAGGGCTTTCCGACGGTGGCGCATCTTGAACCGATGCTCAGCCTCGAGAACGCGTACAGCGCGCACGAACTGCGCG
This sequence comes from Vicinamibacterales bacterium, assembly GCA_030827135.1. GTDB lineage: Bacteria > Acidobacteriota > Vicinamibacteria > Vicinamibacterales > SCN-69-37 > SYFT01. Next base: position 116,898 of record JAURFE010000004.1, on the reverse strand, counting down.
AGTTTCACGCGCGCCTGTGCCGGGCGCTTGGCGTCGCGGAGACGACGCCGATGCCGTACGTCGCCGAGCTCAAGATCGACGGGCTGAGCATTGCGCTGACGTACGAGCGGGGGCGTCTGGTACGCGGCGTGACCCGCGGCGACGGCGTCCGCGGCGAAGACGTGACCCCGAATGTGCGCACCATTCGCGCGATTCCGCTGTCGCTGTCCGGCCCGCAGGAGGCCGTCCCTGCCGTGGTCGAAGTTCGGGGCGAGGTGTACTTCCCGCGTGCGGACTTCCAGCGCGTCAACGACGAGCGAGAAGCGGAAGGGGAGCCGGCCTTCGCGAATCCCAGAAACGCCGCGGCCGGCACATTGCGCACCCTCGATGCGGCCACAGTCAGCCGCCGCGGCCTTCGCGCGTTTCTCTACCAGGTCGTGCTCCCGGCCGGCAGTCCGCTCGTGGCGGCGACGCACCATGCGACGCTGGCGCAACTGCAGGCCTGGGGGCTTCCTGTCGAGCGGCATCACCGCCTCTGCGCCGATGTCGACGCCGTCGTCGCGTTCTGCGACGAGTGGCGCGACGCCCGCCACGCGCTGGCGTTTGAAACCGATGGCGTGGTGATCAAACTCGACGACGTGGCGATGCGAGCGGCGCTGGGCGCCACGGCGAAGTTCCCGCGCTGGGCTGTGGCGTTCAAGTTCCCGGCGGAGCAGGCACGGACGCGGCTGAAACAGATTGCCGTCAACGTCGGGCGCACGGGGGCGGTCACACCCTACGCCGTGCTCGAGCCGGTGCGCCTCGGCGGCACCACCGTGCAGATGGCGACGCTGCACAACGAACAGGAGATTGCCAGGCGGGACATCCGCGAGGGCGACCTCGTACTGGTCGAAAAGGGCGGCGACATCATCCCGAAGGTGCTCGGTCCCGTGCTGGCCGAACGCCCTGACGGCAGCGCCCCGTGGGTGATGCCGTCCCAGTGCCCCGCGTGCCAGTCGCCGCTGACCAAGCCCGAGGACGAAGTGGTGTGGCGCTGTGACAACATTTCGTGCCCGGCGCGCATCCGGCGCGGGCTTCAGCACTTTGCCTCCAGGCGCGCGATGGACATCGAAGGCCTCGGTGAGTCGCTGGTGGACCAGCTCGTCACGCTGGGACACGTCCACACCTACGCCGACGTGTACCGCCTGAACGCCGAGACGCTTGCCGCGCTCGACCGCATGGGGCCGAAGTCGGCGGCCAATCTTGTGGCCGCGATCGACGCGAGTCGCACCGCCGCGTTGTGGCGCGCCTTGCACGGAATCGGCATCCGGCATGTCGGGGAAGGCGTGGCGAAGGCACTGGCGCGGGCGTTCGGATCGATGGCGGCGCTCCGGGCCGCGCCGGTGGAACAGATCGAGGCGGTTCCTGATGTGGGCGCCGTGGTGGCGCGATCAGTGCGCGCGTTCCTGGATGACCCGCGCAACCAGGGCGTGCTCGACGCCATGGTGGCGCAGGGCGTGCAGATGGCGGATGCGCAGGGCGGGGACGCCGACACGCTGCGCGCGTTCACGGGGAAGACCTTTGTGCTGACCGGTACTCTGACCTCGATGACCCGCGACGAGGCCGCGGCCACCATCGAAGCCCTCGGCGGCAAGGTCTCATCGTCTGTCTCGAAAAAGACCACGTATGTGGTGGCGGGCGCCGAGGCCGGATCAAAGCTGGAGAAGGCGAAGGCCCTCGGCGTGGCGGTGCTGGATGAGGGGCAGTTTCAGGCTCTTATAATGACCTCACAGGCATGAAGGTGCACGCGTTGACGGCGGTCGGCCTTGCGGCCGTGGTGAGTTTCCTGCTGGGCCTGGTGGTGGCGGGAGGCGCCCCGGGCGGCGTGCGGCGCGGTGTGCTCGCACCGGCGGCCCTCGAAACGCATCCGCTCTCCATTTCCATGGCCCCTGCGGTGCGTCCAGCCGGCGCGGCGGTTGACTTCGCGGAAGTCGCCGCGCGACTCAACGGCACGGTCGTGAACGTGGATGCGGTGTCGCGCGAAGAGCGCGGACGCCAGACTCCTCGCCGCTTTCAACGCGAGATGTCGGATGAAAACGGCGTGCCGCGAGAAGGATCCGGCAGCGGATTCATCATCGATTCCGCCGGGTACATTCTGACCAACCACCATGTGATCGAAGGGGCCGATCGCGTGACAGTCACGCTCAACGACGGACGCGCGCTCCGGGCGACGGTCGTCGGCATAGATCCCGCCATCGATGTGGCGTTGCTGCACGTGTCGGCTACCGGACCGCTGCCGGCGGCACCGCTCGGCGACTCCTCCACGATCAACGTCGGCGAGTGGGTGTGCGCGATCGGGAATCCCCTGGGTTATGTCCACAGCGTCACGGTCGGCGTGGTCAGCTTTCTCGGGCGCAAGTTGTTCGACCAGAGCCTCGACGCGTTCATTCAGACCGACGCGGCGATCAGTTTCGGCAACAGCGGAGGTCCGCTCATCAACAGCGCCGGGCAGGTGGTGGGAATGACGACCGCGATCAGTTCCCAGGCGCAGAGCATCGGATTCGCGATTCCGATCAACCAGGTCCTGTCGATTCTGCCGCAGTTGCGCGAACGAGGCCGCGTCGCGCGAGGATATGCGGGCGTCCTGCTGACGGCCGCCACGCCCGGCCTGAAGGCGGCGTTGTCGCTGGGCACCGACCGCGGCGCGTTGATTCAGGATGTGCCTGAGGGCACCCCCGCCTCGCGTGCCGGCCTTCGACCCTACGACGTCGTGACGGCGATCGATGGGCAGCCCATTCCCGACGATCAGGCTCTCATCCGGGAAATTGCGGCGCGTGTGCCAGGCACCGTCGTCCGTCTTGATATCCGGCGTGACGCCTCGACACTGACCGCGTTGGTCAAACTCACCGAACGACCGCTGCCGCCGACGGTGCGGCCGGCCAGCGTGCCCGGAGGCGTCCGTGCCGTGTTGAGTCCCGAGCAGGGCCCACTCGGCCTGACCGTCCGCGAGCTGGACGCGGCGACGATGAAGCGATTCGCCCTGCCGGACACGTTGAAAGGAGTGCAGGTCCTCGACGTCGACACGGCGGGGCCGGCGCGTCAGGCGCGCGTGCGCCGCGGACACATCATCATCGAACTCAATCGGCAGAAGGTGACCTCGGTCGCCGATTTTCAACGGCTCGTCGCCACGTTCGCGCCCGGCAGCGTGGTGGCGGTGTATGTGTTTGACCCCTTGACGCATGAACGGGCGATTTACGCCGTGACGCTGGACCCCGCATGAAAGCACGCATTCTGGTGGTAGACGACGAAGCCGCAATCCGCGACACCATGCGGATGCTGCTGGAGTACGACGGCTACGACGTGATCGTCGCCGGGTCAGGCCAGGAAGGCCTGACGATGGTGGAGCGGGAACATCCGGATCTGGTGTTCCTTGACGTCAAGATGGCCGGCATGGATGGGCTGGAGGCGCTCAGCCGGCTGCGCGGCATCAATGACGCGTTGCCTGTCGTGATCGTCTCGGCGCACGGCACCACGACGACCGCGCTGGAGGCGGGACGGCTCGGCGCATTCCGGTTTATTGAAAAGCCCCTGTCGAAGGACTACGTCATCGATGCGGTGCGTGAAGGGCTCGAACTGGGCAGCCTGCGCAGGGAGAATCGCCAACTGCGGTCCGCTCTTGAGACCCGGCACCAGGTGGTCGGCGACACGTCCGGTCTCAAACGTGTCATGGACCAGGTGCGCAAGGCCGCGCCGACAAACGCCACAGTGTTGATCCTCGGAGAAAGCGGCGCGGGAAAGGAACTCATCGCGCGCGCCATTCATCGCAACAGTCTGCGCGCGAAGGAGCGATTCGTGCAGGTCAATTGCGCGGCGATCCCTGAGGAATTGATCGAGTCCGAGCTGTTCGGCCACGAGCGTGGCGCATTCACCGGCGCGACGGACAAACAGACGGGCAAGTTCGAACAAGCGGATCGCGGCACGATCTTTCTCGACGAAGTCGGGGACATGAGCGCGAAAACGCAGGCCAAAGTGCTGCGTGTGCTGCAGGAAGGGGAAGTCGAACGCCTGGGCTCCGCGCGCACGATCAAGGTGGATGTGCGCGTCATCGCCGCGACCAACAAGGATCTGGAGCACGAAATCGCCGAAGGGCGGTTTCGGGAAGATTTGTATTTCCGGTTGAGCGTGATCCCCCTGCATGCGCCGCCCCTGCGGGATCGACTTGAGGATATTCCGGCACTTGTCGCCCACTTCTCGGCGCAGTTTTCCCGCGAGAACAACCGGCGCCCGGCGCGGTTTTCCACGCAGGCCATCGAGGCGCTGAAGCAGGCCCGGTGGCGCGGCAACGTTCGTGAGCTCAAGAACGTGGTCGAGCGCCTGCTCATCATGAGCGACCGGGATGTGATCGACGGCGCCGACGTGCGTGCCGTCGTCCGCCCCGCGGACGGCAGCGACCCGCGCCCCGCCGCATCCCCCTCGTCGTCATCCGCCCCGTCGGCGCCGGTGGAGACCGCCGCCACGCTGCGGGAATTCAAAGAGACCACGGAACGGGCCTGGCTGGTCGCGAAGCTGCGCGAGAACGCGTGGAACATCTCGAAGACGGCCGAGGTCATTGATACCCCCCGGAGCAACCTCTACAAGAAGCTCGAGCAGTACCGGATTTCCCAGGAGGCCGACGGATAAGGGACAATGGACGTTCCGTCGTGGTGAACGAGACGATCGCCGTTCGACGCATCCGTTCGGGTGAGTCGAGGGGAGGAAAGTCCGAACTCCGCAGGGCAGTGCGCCGGGTAATTCCCGGTCAGGGTAACTTGAAGGACAGTGGCACAGAAAATATACCGCCTCCGTTGGCCCGGTTGACTGGCGCGGTGTGCTGCGCGATTGATGTGGGCGCGCGGCACTCCCAGCCCAGTGAACCGGGTCAACAGAGGTAAGGGTGAAAAGGTGCGGTAAGAGCGCACCGCGTCTGCTGTAAGGCAGATGGCAGGCAAAACCCCGCACGGAGCAAGGCCAAATAGGGAGGCGTTTGAGGACGGCCCGTCCGAAGCCTCCGGGTAGGCTGCTTGAGCCAGTCAGTGATGACTGGCCTAGAGGAATGATCGTCCTCGACAAAATTCGGCTTATTGTTCACCACGACGGAACTTCGTAAGGCTTGTGAACAAAGGTCTCGAACAAGGGTAAAGTAGGGACCCCGGAGGGTCGGACTCATGAAACATCTGAAACACGTGCTGTGGGTGTCTGCTGCGGCGTTCGCCGTGATTACCTGGTCGCCATCGGTGACGGCCGAGCCGGCCGGTGCCGCGTCGGGTCTCACGGTGCAGGCCGACCAGGCGGGGGAGGCGGGTCGTGGCCAGGCGCGTGGCGGGGGCCGCGGGCGGGGTGGGGCCATCACCCCGGTAAACGGGCAGTGCCCGGCCGGCACCGCACTCATCGCCCCTGAGCAGTGCTCGCGCATTGTGCCGCCGGTGAACGGCGCGTGCCCGTCCGGCACGACGCTTCAGCGCCCCGGCAGCTGCATGTTCCCTGAGTTTCCCGCGCCGTCGATCCTTGACTACCGGCCGCGTTCCACCCTGGTCGTCGAAGAACACCTCGTGCCGCGCGCGAAGTACCCGGTCATCGACATCCATAGCCACCATGGCGTGTCCGACCTGAACATCGAGCAGACCATCAAGGAGATGGACTCGTTGAACCTGCAGATCCTCGTCAACCTGAGCGGCGGATCGGATCCGGGCCAGGTCAAGGGCCGGGTGGACTACATCAAGAGCACGAAGTACGCGAACCGGTTTGCTGTGTTCGCCAACGTCAACTGGAATCAGCCCGACGCCCCGGGATGGGCGGCGAAGGCCGTCGCCGACCTCGAAGCCGCCGTCAAGAACGGCGCGATCGGCCTCAAGATTGCGAAGAATCTGGGACTGCAGTCGCAGAAGACCGATGGCACGCTCGTGAAAGTGAACGACCCGCTGCTCAAGCCCATCTGGGACGCCTGCGCGCGCTTGAACATTCCGGTCATCATCCACACGGCGGAGCCCGAGGAGTTTTTCTCGCCGCTGGACTACCAGAACGAGCGGTGGCTCGAACTTGCGCTGTTCGAAGACCGCCGCAACTACATGCCCGGCCGTCCGAAGTTTGAAGATCTGCAGCGGGAACGGGATGAACTGTTCATCACGAACCCGAAGACGCGGTTCATCGGCGCCCACTTCGCGTATTACGGCAACAACCTGAAGAAGGCGGCGGAGCTCCTCGACAAGGCCCCGAACGCGGTGCTGGAAGTCGGTGCGGTGTTGTACGACTTCGCCCGGCAGCCGCGCGCGTCCCGCGAGTTCTTCATCAAGTACCAGGACCGTGTGCTCTTCGGGAAGGATGCGTATTACCCGGAGGAGTTTCCGTATTACTGGCGCGTCTTCGAAACGGCCGACGAGTACTTCGACTACTACCGCGATTACCATGCGTTCTGGAAGCTGTACGGCATGGACCTGCCTGATGAGGTCCTCAAGAAGCTGTATTACAAGAACGCCCTCCGCGTGGCGCCCGGCCTGCCGCAGACCGGCTGGCCCAGGTAGGTGGGCGGATGGGTAGGTTGAGCTGATGGCGATGTATCTGGTCACGGGTGGGGCGGGTTTTATTGGGTCCCACCTCGTGGAGGCGTTGCTGGCGCGGGGCGAGTCCGTGCGAGTGGCCGACAACTTCTCGAGTGGCACGCGCGCCAATATTCCCGCCGGCGTCGATGTCGTTGAGGGCGATCTGGCCGCCCCGGGAATTGCCACACGCGCGATGACGGGGGTGGACTACGTGCTGCACATGGCCGCCGTCCCCTCCGTGCCTCGCTCGGTGGCGGATCCCATCGGCACCAATCACGACAACGTCGACGCCACACTCCAGGTGCTCGTCGCTGCGCGCGACGCGGGTGTACGTCGCGTGGTGTTTTCCGGTTCGTCGGCGGAATACGGCGACTCCCCGGACTTGCCGAAGCGCGAAGACATGGTGCCAACGCCGGTCACGCCGTACGGTTTGCAGAAACTGATCGGCGAACAGTACTGCCGGATGTTCACGTCGCTCTACGGGCTCGAGACCGTCTCGCTCCGCTACTTCAATGTGTTTGGTCCCAGGCAGAGCCCGGACTCTCCGTATTCAGGCGTGATTTCCCTGTTCATTCATGCGTTCCTCCGCGGGCAGGCACCCACGGTGTTCGGGGATGGTGCGCAGACGCGCGATTTTGTGTACGTCAGCGACGTGGTCAGCGGCGTCCTGCGCGCCGCGACCACACCCGGCGTCGCCGGCGAGTCGATCAATATCGCGACGGGCCGCAGCGTGTCGGTGCTGCAACTGGTCAACGCGCTCCAGCAGGTCGTTGGCACCTCGGTTGCGCCGGTCTTCGCGCCTCCGCGTGGCGGCGACGTGCTGCATTCGCAGGCCGACATCACCAAGGCGCGCACGCGGCTGGCGTTTGAGCCGGCCGTCTCCCTCGAAGACGGCCTGCGCCAGACGGTGGCCTGGTTCAAGCAAGCAACGCCGGTAGGCGCCTGATCCGTCCATTTACGGCGCACGCGCAACGGCCGTAGTCACCGGCGCGCATCACCATAGGTGCACGCGGTGGTACATCCCGCCGAACCTCAATTCCCTGAACAGTTTCCGCTGACATCGCATCGCGCGGTGTTGTTGGCCCGCGTCCTGCAGCCCTGACGGACCGGGACCCGGCCAGCCGACCCGCAATCACCATGCGGACTCCAGACCCTGCAGTCAGGAAACGAGCGGCTGCGCCGGCCCCATCACGCGCCCGGTGTATGGGACACCGGGTCCACTGAGGAGATTCGTCATGTATCGCACACTGATTGCCTTCGCCGTTGTTGTCCTGGTCACCGTGGCTTCCGCATCCACCATGCACGCGCAGGACACGGCCCGTCAGACCGCACGTCCCGCCGCTCAGGACACGACGCCGGTCAACCTCAACACGGCGACGGCCACCGAGTTGGAGAAGTTGCCTGGGATCGGCCCCGCCACCGCCCTCCGTATCGTCGAGTTCCGCACAAAAAACGGCGCATTCAAGAAGGTCGAAGACCTGATGAACGTGCGGGGCATCGGCGAAAAAACCTTCCTGACGCTCAAGCCGCTGGTGATTGTGACAACGCCGAAGGGCGCGGGGTGGTAGCAGGCGACACCGGTGCGTCGCTGCTTGAGATGCTGGTCACCGTGGCCCTTGTGGCCACGGTGACCGCGACGGGGGCCCCGGCGGTGATCCATGCGCGGGATGCGCAGGATGGCCGCCAGGCCGCGACGTACCTGGTCGGGCAGTTCCGCCTGGCGCGGCAGCAGGCTGTCCTGGCCGGCCGGCACATCGGCTTCGTGTTTGACCGGAGCGGTGAGGCCTGGGTGTTCAGGCGATGTGAGGACCAGGACGGCGACGGCCTTCTTCGTCTTGACCTTGCCGCCGGCATCGACACGTGTGAGGGCGAAGCGCGCTCGATTGACGCGTGGTATCCGCGCACGACGATTGATCGGGCGTCGACGGTACCGGACCTCTCGGGACAGATGACCGGCGCGGCTGTGGCCTTCGGCGCCTCCGGCATTGCGAGCTTCTCGCCGCTCGGGTCCTCCTCGTCCGGCTCGGTCACGGTGATGACCCGTGGTGGCCGGCACTATGCGGTGCGGGTCGCCGGCGTGACCGGGCGTATTCGTGTCGTGCGGTTCTCGGTGGAGACTCGCCGATGGATCGACCTGTGACGAATCGCCGCTGGCGGCGATGTGTGGTCGGGCGGGATGTCGTCCTCGTCAATGAGAGCCCCACTGAGGTCTGCATCGAGGGCCGCCTGCGGCTGCGACCGGGGAGTTACATCGAGGTGTGCCATGGCGACACGCGGCTCGCGTTTGTCAGCACCTGGATGATCACGCGGTTGGGTAAGGACGGCCCGGTCTACCGCGGCGTGTGCCGATGGGAAACGCCCGGCGGGTAGCGCGCCACCCGTCGCCGGCGGTCGCCGCGAGGTCCGGGCCAGCGGGGCTGGTGCCCGCGATGGCATCAGTCTTGAACCTGCGGGAGGCGGAGGGCTCGATGCTGGTGGGACGAAGCGAAGTCATGCAGCGCCTGCGCACACAGATATCCCGGCTCGGGGCGACGCAGTTTACGGTGTTGGTGACGGGTGAGAGTGGAACCGGGAAGGAACTTGTGGCGCGCAATGTTCATGCGGTCAGCGCGAGAGCCCGTGGCCCCTTTGTCGCGGTCAACTGCGCGGCCCTCGTTGAGAGTCTGCTTGAGGCCGAGCTCTTCGGGATCGAAGAACGGACGGCCACGGGTGTCAAGGGACGCCAGGGCAAGTTCGAGCTCGCAGAGGGCGGCACGTTGTTTCTTGACGAGGTGGGCGATCTCTCGCTGGCTGCACAGGCCAAGTTGTTGCGGGTACTCCAGGATTTATCGGTCGAACGCGTCGGCGGCGGCCGTTCGCGCCCGATGGACACCCGGGTCATTGCCGCCACGAACCGGGAATTGACGACACGGGTACGGCAGGGGCAGTTTCGCGCCGACTTGTACTACCGCCTGTCAGGCGTGGAACTCGCCGTGCCGCCGCTCAGAGAACGGCGGGAAGACGTGCCGATGCTGGTCGATCACCTGCTCGGCCGGCACCAGCGGCTGCGTCGTCTGGTTGCCAGTGAAGAAGTCATCGAAGCGCTATGTGCCTTTGACTGGCCGGGCAACGTCCGGCAGCTCGAACGGGTACTCGAACGGGCGCTGGCGCTCGCCCCGGCGCCAAGGCTGACGCTCGGCGACCTGCCGCCCGAGGTGGTGGGTGACTATCGGACGATGGCCGGTGACCGGCCTGGCTGTGAGCGATCGCTGCGGGCGTGGAGCAGTCGGTATGCCCGGCTGGTGCTTGACCGGTGTGAAGGAAATCGGCGCCGGGCGTGTGACGAACTGGACATCAGTTACCACACGCTCCGTGCGTTGTTGCGGTACGGCGCCGGCGCCTCACCAGGTGACCGCCGTGCCCTCGAGGTTGCAGGGTCACCGCTCGACGGATGTCCGTGAATCGGAGACAGAGGAGGAAGCCATGCTGTTCGTGAAGGTCGCTGAGATGGTGGCGTGTTTTGCCCACTATGTGGTTGACAGCTGGGAAGGGACACTGGCGTATGCCGCGTGCAAGGACGAGCTGCCGCTGTACGCCGATCCCTTTGAGTGCGTGCTGGGATGGGCCATCGCCGAAGGCACGGCGCTGGCCGCGTATGTCACCTGTGTGTATTCGTGAGGAGGATGCCGATGAATCGAATCAGTCGCACTCGTGTCCTGTTCGCCCTGGCCGCGCTGGCTGCGGCTTCGTCGGCGGGCGTGCCGATGGCTGCAGCGCAGGTGGCCCCGGACGTCATCGTCACACGCAACCCCGGTAATCGAATGCTGGTTGAGGTCACTGAAGCTGGAGTCTCCATCCGGAAGGAGATCGCTCCAGAGGGCTCCCTGGTCACCATCACCACGCCGACGGACCATCTCCAGTTGCGGGTCGCGCGCCGGGAGCTGACGGTACTGACCCCGGGTGGATCGGCGAAGGTCGTGCATGGTACTGCGGATGAGGTCAGCCGCCTGCTCACCGTGCTGCAGCAGTCGGATGCCGCGGCCCGCGGGCTCGGCCTGCTCAAGCGGGTGCCCGTCACCAGCCGGCACGTCGGCCAGCAGGCGCTTCTGCTGACACGCGTCATCCTGGAGGCCGGGGTGGGGCAGTCGCCCTCGATGGCCATTACGCAGCGCTGGATCGATGCCGAGTCGGCAAGGGTCGCGGCAGGCCGGCGGGTCAGGCCCGTGGTTACACGGGTCAATCTGACCGAAGTACAGCTCGGGTCGACGCCCGGCGAATGCTGGGACAAATATGTGGCGGAACTGGGCCGGATCTCCGCCGACTACGACGAGTGCACCAGGGACCTCCGTTGGTACCATGCGCTCGACTGGGCCGCGTGCACACTCATCTTCTCAATTCGTGCGGAAGCCACGGCCCTGTGGTTCTTCAACTGCAACGGCGGTCTGCCGTTTGTGAACTGACGCGGAGGTCCCGATGGGCGCGTTTCTGATTTTTCTGCTTCAGGTGCTGCTGGCGGTGCTGGTCACGGGGCTGGTCTTCCCAGTCCTGCTGATCCTGGCGCCCGCCAGCGGATCCCTGGGCCCGGCACCGTTCTATCTCTCAATCGCGGTGGTGTTTCTGCTGCTGCGGCTGGCCTGGCCACGGCGAACCAGCGCTCCCTAGTGTGCACCCGGCGGGGGTGGCGTCGGGTCATCGCGGTTGACCCATTCGTGAGGCGATAGTACGTTGATAGGCGCGAGATGACCACGCCACCCCCTGCCTCATTGAAGAAGACGCCCTTGAACGCCCGGCATCGTGCGCATGGCGCGCGGATGGTGGAGTTCGGGGGTTGGGACATGCCGGTCGAATACACCGGCATCATTGACGAACACATGGCCGTGCGGACGCAGGCCGGCCTGTTCGACGTCAGCCATATGGGCCAGATTGAGATCGCCGGTGCGGACGCACTGGCGGCGGTCCAGTGGATCAGCTCCAACGACGCCTCGCGACTGGCGGACGGGCAGATCCAGTATTCGGCGTTAACCACTCCCGAAGGGACCTTTGTCGACGACATCCTGGTGTACCGGATGACGGCCGAGCATTTCATGCTCGTCGTCAATGCCGGCAACATCATGAAGGACTACGAGTGGATCCGGGCGCGCGTCGCTGAGCGCGGCGGGGATGCCAGTGTGGTCAACTCGAGTTCGCGGTATGCGCTGATCGCCGTGCAGGGCCCGAAGGCCGAGGCCATTCTGCAGCGTCTGACCGCCATTGAGCTCCCCGCGATCAAGTACTACTGGTTTGCCACGGGCGAAGTGGCCGGCGTGCGCGTCACGGTCTCGCGCACGGGATACACCGGTGAAGACGGGTTCGAAGTGTTTGCGCCGCCTGCGCAGGCCGAGGCCGTGTGGAACGCGCTGCTCGATGCGGGCGCGCAGGATGGCATCAAGCCCTGCGGACTCGGTGCGCGAGACACGCTCAGGCTTGAGGCCTCGATGCGCCTGTGTGGGTCCGACATGGACGAGCACACCTCCGTGGTCGAGGCGGGGCTGAGCTGGATTGTCGGCTGGAAGAAGGCTGATTTCATCGGTGCCAGCGCCCTTCGGGCCCAGAAGGCCGGGACGCTTGAGCGGAAGCTTGTCGGTTTCGAGATGGTGGATCGCGCCATTGCGCGCCATGGCTATCCCGTGGTGATTGGCAGCGACACGGTCGGCGTGGTCACGAGCGGTACGCAGACCCCGTTTCTCAAGAAGGCGATTGGCCTGGCCATGGTGCCGGTCTCCCGCTCCGAACCCGGCACGCCCCTTCAGATTGAGATCCGCGGCCGGCGTGTGGCCGCCGTTGTTGTTCCCGAACCTTTCTACAAACGTCCGAAGACGGTCTGACGACCGTCACCTACAGCTCGAGGAGTTGGCATGTATCCGACTGATTTGAAGTACACGAAAGACCACGAATGGGTGCGCGTGATCGGCGATGAGGCGGCCATCGGCATCACCGACTTTGCGCAGAAGCAGCTTGGCGATGTCGTGTTCGTGGAGTTGCCCGACGTGGGTCGCGTCCTCACGCAGGGCGAGGTCTTCGGCACCATTGAGTCGGTCAAGGCCGTGTCGGAACTGTTTTCTCCTGTGGCCGGAGAGGTCATCGCCGTCAATGGCGATCTGGGCGCGCATCCCGAGGCCGTCAACGGCCGGCCGCATGACGCCTGGATGATCAAGGTCCGTGTGTCGAACGCCGGCGATCTCGCCGCGTTGCTCGACGCCGGCCAGTACGAAGCGCTCACGCAGTAACTTTCCCGCCCCCGTTTAGCGAGGTTCGCCGGTGTCCGACACGTTTCAGTCCCGCCATCTTGGTCCCCGTACGCATGAACTGCCGGCGATGCTCTCCGCCGTCGGCGCCTCGTCGCTTGATGCGTTGATCGATGAGATTGTGCCGGCCGACATCCGGCTGAAGGGCGCGCTGGCGTTGCCGGCGGCGGAGACCGAGTCCGCCTACCTCGCACGTCTGCGCGGCGTCGCCGCGAAGAACACGGTCTGCCGGAGCTACATCGGCATGGGGTACTACGACACCATCACGCCGGCCGTCATCCTGCGCAACGTGTTCGAGAACCCGGGCTGGTACACGCCGTATACGCCGTATCAGGCGGAGATTGCGCAGGGGCGCCTCGAATCCCTCCTCAATTTCCAGACGATGGTGACGGATTTGACGGGGATGGATGTCGCGAATGCCTCGCTGCTTGATGAAGCGACAGCGGCGGCCGAAGCGATGACGTTGCTCGCGCGTGTCTCGAAGCGGCAGAGCGCAAATACGTTCGTCGTGTCGCCGCGCATCTTCCCGCAGGTGCGCGACGTGCTCATGACGCGCGCGGAGCCACTCGGCATCACACTTCGGTTCGAAGACCCGGGCACGGCCACGCTTGATGAGGACGTGTTCGGCGTGTATGTGCAGTCGCCGGATGACCACGGGGAGGTGCGCGACCTGAAGGCCCTGATCGAGCGCGCGCATGCGGCGGGTGCCCTTGTCGCCGTGGGTTCCGACCTGTTGTCGCTGGCGTTGTATGCCCCGCCCGGAGAGGCGGGCGCTGACGTGGTCATCGGGTCGGCGCAGCGCTTCGGCGTCCCCCTCGGCTACGGTGGGCCACATGCGGCGTTCTTCGCCACCCGCGAGTCGTTTGTACGCCAGGCGCCGGGCCGAATCATCGGCGTGTCGGTGGACTCGAAGGGCCGGCGCGCGTATCGCATGGCGTTGCAGACGCGTGAACAGCACATTCGCCGTGAGAAGGCGACGTCCAATATCTGCACCGCGCAGGCGCTGCTCGCGAACATCGCGGCGTTTTACGCCTGTTATCACGGGGCTGAGGGCATCCGGGCCATCGCGACGCGGGTGCACGGCTACACGGCCAGACTCGCGGCGGCCCTGAGCGCGGCTGGATGGACGCAGACCAACGCGGCCTATTTCGACACGTTGCGTCTTGAAGGCACCGCGGCACAGGTGGCCGGGGTCAAGGCGGCGGCGGAGAAGCGGAAGATCAATTTCCGGTATCCGTCCGAAACCGTCGTGCAACTGTCGCTGGACGAGACGGTCACCGGTGGGGATTTCGCGGACGTCGTCGCCACGTTCGGCGAGGCCGCGGGTGCGGCGATCACGGTGCCGGCGACCGGAGCGCCGATCGCGCAGGCCCTCGCGCGGACGTCGACGTATCTGACGCATCCCGTCTTTAACACCCACCACTCGGAAACGCAGATGATGCGCTACATCCGGATGCTGGAGAAGAAGGACATCGGTCTCGACACCGCGATGATTCCGTTGGGCTCGTGCACAATGAAGCTCAACGCGGCGGCCGAGATGATGCCGGTCACCTGGGCCGAGTTCTCGAAGATCCATCCGTTCGCGCCGAAGGCGCAAGCCGCCGGGTATCAGCAGGTGATCGACGACCTGGAGAAAGCGCTGTGTGTCGTCACCGGGTTCGCGGCCGTCTCGCTGCAGCCCAACTCCGGCGCGCAGGGTGAATTCGCCGGACTGCTGGTCATCCGCGCCTATCAGCACAGCCAGGGGCAGACTCACCGGGACGTCGTGCTGATTCCCCAATCGGCACACGGCACCAATCCCGCGAGCGCCGCAATGGTCGGCCTGAAGGTTGTGGTCGTCGCCTGTGATGCGCTCGGCAACATTGACGTGGCGGATCTCAAAGCGAAGGCCGAAGCGCACAAGGACAAGTTGTCGTGCCTGATGGTGACGTATCCGTCCACGCACGGCGTGTTCGAGGGCGGCATCCGCGAGATTTGCGCAATCATCCATGCCAACGGCGGTCAGGTCTACATGGACGGCGCCAATATGAACGCGCAGGTGGGCCTCACCAGTCCTGCGTCGATTGGCGCTGATGTGTGCCACCTGAATCTGCATAAGACCTTTGCGATTCCGCACGGCGGCGGCGGCCCCGGCATGGGACCGATCGGCGTGGCCGCACACCTCGCGCCCTTCCTTCCGGGGCACGCGGTGGTGCCGATGGGTGGCGCATCAGGCGTGACGGCTGTGTCGGCGGCGCCGTGGGGCAGTGCGAGCATCCTGCTGATCTCGTACGGCTACATCTCCATGCTCGGTGGCGAAGGCGTGACGGCGGCGACCAGGTTTGCGATGCTCAACGCCAACTACATCAAGGCCCGCCTTGAGAAGCACTACCCGGTGCTCTATGCGGCGGCGAATGGCCGGGTCGCACACGAACTCATTTTCGACCTGCGTCCGTTCAAGGCGCACGGCGTGGATGAGACCGACGTGGCCAAGCGGTTGATGGACTACGGCTTCCACGCGCCGACGGTCTCGTTCCCTGTGGCAGGCACGTTGATGGTCGAGCCGACGGAAAGTGAACCGCTGCAGGAACTCGACCGGTTCTGCGATGCGATGATCGCAATACACGGGGAAATTCAGGACATCATCAGCGGGAAGTCCGACAAGCTGGACAACGCCCTGAAGAACGCGCCGCACACGGCCCAGGACGTGTCAGCGACTGAGTGGAACCACAGATACACCCGCGAACAGGCGGCGTATCCAGTGGCATGGCTGCGTCAGCACAAGTTCTGGCCGACGATTTCGCGCATCGACAACCCCTACGGCGACCGCAATCTCGTGTGTGCGTGCCCGCCGATGTCCGACTACGAATAGGGCGCAGACGCGCCGACGCGGCGCCTGAATGCCTCGAGCAGACGCCGCGTGACCGTCCCCGGCGCTCCGGTGCCGATGACCCGTGTCCCGACACGCACGACGGGGGTCACTTCGCGCGTTGTACCTGTAATGAACGCCTCGTCGGCGCGATAGACCTCCTCAGGCCCGAAGGAAGCTTCGTCGGTGGCAACCCCGGTGTCGCGTGCGAGCTCGATTACAAACTGCCGCGTGATGCCGGGCAGCAGGCCGTCGGCCAGCGGCGCCGTGCGCAGGCGGCCGCCGGACACGATGAAGAAATTCGACTGCGAACATTCCACGATGTGGCCGTCATGGTTCTGCATAAGGGCTTCGTCCGCGTGATGGCGGAGCGCCTCCTGCATCGCCAGCGCGTTGTTGAGCAGATTGTTCGACTTGATCGTGGGGTTCAGCGCGTCCGGATGATTGCGGCGGACATCGACCAGTGCCACCGCAATGCCTTCGGTGAACGTCCGGTCCGGTGGCGCGGGAAAGGTCTTGACGATAATCACAACGGTCGGTGTGGGGCAGGCGGCCGGGTTGTAGGTCAGCGCTCCAACACCGCGCGTCAACAGGATCCGGATGTACGCCTCCGGCAGAACACCCATCAGTCTGTCGTGCGCCGCCATCGTGTCCGTCATCCAGCCCGACATCTGCGCGTCCGTGAACGGCACGTCAAGCGCCATCAGGCCGGCCGACCGGCGCAGCCGGTCCATGTGGGGCCCGAACAGAAACGGCTCCCGGCGGTA
Organism: Vicinamibacterales bacterium; assembly: GCA_030827135.1. Classification (GTDB taxonomy): domain Bacteria; phylum Acidobacteriota; class Vicinamibacteria; order Vicinamibacterales; family SCN-69-37; genus SYFT01. The sequence continues at coordinate 100,487 of JAURFE010000004.1, read as the reverse complement.
GGTGCGCAGGGTTTCATAGACCCCCTCGCCGTAGAGGAACCCGTGGTCAAACACCGGCACCACGGCCTCCGCCGCAGGGGTGATCCGGCCATTCACATACACGACTGCCTGATGTGCGCTCATACGTGCGCGTATAGTACGCTCCCTCCGACGGGTTATGCGAGTTCTCAACACGGCACAGATGCGGGACGCCGACCGGCGCACGACAGACGACGTGGGGATCCCGTCGATTGTGCTGATGGAAAACGCGGGACGGCAGGTGGTCACGGCGATCGAAGCCACCTTCGAGGATGCCTCCGCGCTGACCTATGCAGTCCTCTGCGGCAAGGGTCAGAACGGCGGTGACGGGTTTGTCGTGGCGCGCGTGCTGCGAGAGCGCGGCGTCGACGTGGCAGTGTATCTGGTCGGCACCGGTGCGGACGTGCGCGGGGATGCGCGGACGAACCTGCAAGTCCTGTCGAATCTCTCGGTCGATGTCGTGGAAATCGCCGACGCGGCGGCGTGGGAACTGCACGCGCCGGCCGTACTGGGCGCGGATGTGGTTGTCGACGCGCTGTTCGGCACGGGCCTGCGTGGGCCGCTGTCCGGCCTTGTTGAATCCATCGTTGAAGACCTGAACGCGTCCGACGCGCCGGTGGTGGCCGTTGACCTGCCGAGCGGACTCGACGCGAGCGAGGCCGCCGTGCCGGGGCCCGCCGTCGACGCGACACTGACGGTCACATTCGGTGCGCCGAAGATTCCGCACGTCCTTCCCCCGGCAGAAGACCACGTCGGCAGTCTAGTGATCGCGGACATCGGGATTCCGCGGTCGGTGATTCAGCAACTCGACGGCCCGTGGCTGGAACTCCTCACAAAAGACGCGATGCGGCGTCACGTAACTCCGCGACCGGCCGAGAGCCAGAAGGGCGACTACGGTCGCGTGCTCGTGGTGGGAGGCTCGACCGGCAAGACGGGAGCGGCCTGGCTGGCGGCCATCGCCGCGCTTCGCTCCGGCGCCGGCCTGGTCACCGTGGCCACGCCGCGATCGTGTCAGCCGGTGCTTGCCTCGCTGGGCGCCGAGTACATGACGCTGGCCCTGGAGGAAACCGCCGACGGCCATGTCGCGTTTGAGGCGGTGGACGCCGTGCTTGAGTTCGACGCCGATGTGATCGTGCTCGGTCCTGGCCTGGGACGCAGTCCGTCGGCCGCAGCCTTCGTGCACGCAGTGGTCGAACGCGCCGGGATTCCCGTCATCCTGGACGCCGATGCCTTGTACGCCTTCACCGGCGAGACCGACCGTCTTCAGGGGCGTGACGATGTACCCGTGGTGATTACGCCGCATCCGGGGGAGATGGCGCGGCTGCTCGGTGTCTCGATTGACAAGGTCCAGGCGCGGAGGGTGGAGATAACACGCGACCTTGCCACCTCCCGGCACCTGCATGTGGTCCTGAAGGGGCACAGAACCGTGGTGGCGGGCCCTGACGGCCGCGTCAGCCTCAATATGACCGGTAACCCCGGTATGGCGACGGGGGGCACCGGCGACGTCCTGGCTGGCATGATTGGCGCCTGGTGCGCCCAGTTGCTCGACGCCTCGGCCGCCTGTCAACTCAGCGTGTATGTGCACGGCCTGGCGGGGGACCTCGCCGCTGCGGATGAAGGAGAGGTCTCGATGATCGCGGGTGACATCGTCGACCGTCTGGGGGATGCCGTGCTTGAGTTAACGGCGCAGAAACGGGCGGACGCATGAGCCAGCGCCTTCTCACCCACTCGTCGTCGGAAGCCGAGACCGTCGCGGCGGGACGGCACCTCGCCGAGATGTTGTCGCGCGGGGATGTCGTGCTGATCTCAGGACCGTTGGGGGCGGGGAAGACGGCGTTTGTGCGCGGACTCGCGGAAGGGTTGGGCGCCGCGTCGGGTGATGTGTCGAGCCCGACGTTTACCCTGATCCAGCAATACGCGGGCCGCCTGCCGCTGTTTCACGCAGACCTGTATCGCCTGAACGAAGCCGAAGCGGCGGATCTGGGACTGGAAGAAACAGGCGAGGATGGCGTGCTCGCGGTGGAGTGGCCTGATCGCTGGACGCACACTCCGGTGCACGCGTGGCACGTGGCCATCGCGGATGACGGCGGCGACGAGCGCACGATCGTGCAGGTGCGGACCTACTCGACGCGGTAGTTTGGCGCTTCCTTGGTGATGATCACGTCGTGCACGTGGCCCTCACGCATGCCGGCGGTCGTGACACGAATCAGTTCAGCGTCGCGCTGCAACGTCGGGATGTCCGCGCAACCGGTGTAGCCCATCCCGGCGCGCAACCCGCCCATGAGCTGATGAATCATCGCCGCGACCGAGCCCTTGTGGGCGACGCGGCCTTCAATGCCTTCCGGCACGAGCTTGTCGGTGTTGCCTTCGAGTTCAAATTCATCCTGGAAGTAGCGATCGCGGCTGCCGCGACGCATCGCGCCCAGTGAGCCCATGCCGCGATATTCCTTGAAGCTGCGGCCCTGGTAGAGAATGACTTCGCCGGGGCTCTCGTCGGTGCCGGCAAACAGGCTGCCGACCATCACGGCGCTGGCGCCAACGGCGATCGCCTTGGTGATGTCCCCGGAATACCGGATGCCGCCATCAGCGATGATCGGCACGTCGCGACCCGCCGCGGCGCGTGCACAGTCGGCCACGGCGGTAATCATCGGCACACCGATGCCGGCGACCACACGCGTGGTGCAGATCGAGCCGGCCCCGATGCCGACCTTTACAGCATCCACTCCGCGATCGATCAGCGCTGTCGTGGCCGCGGCGGTCGCGACGTTGCCGGCGACCATGTCGACGTCCGGGTAGTCCGCACGCAGCTTCTCAACCATGTCGAGTACGCCCTGCGAGTGTCCGTGAGCCGTGTCGATGATGAGAATATCCACGTGGGCCGCGATGAGCGCGGCGGCCCGCTCCGGCGTATCCTTGCCGACGCCGATGGCGGCGCCCACGCGCAGACGGCCGAGGTCGTCCTTGCAGGCGAAGGGATACTTCACCAGTTTCTGGATGTCCTTGACGGTGATCAGGCCCTTGAGCCGGTAGTCGGCATCGACGACCAGGAGTTTCTCCACCTTGTGGTGGTGGAACATCTCTCGCGCCATGTCGAGCGTCGTGCCGACCGGCACCGTGATGAGGTTCTCCTTGGTCATGATCGCCGAGATGGGGCGATCGGTGCTGGTCGCGAAGCGCAGGTCGCGGTTGGTCAGGATGCCCACCAGACGGCCTTCCTTGCTGCCGTCGTCAGTGATGGGAACGCCGCTGATGCGGTAGCGCTTCATGAGTTCGAGCGCTTCGAAAATCTGGTGGGCGGGGGAGAGCGTGATCGGATTGACGATCATGCCGCTTTCGGACCGCTTCACACGGTCCACTTCCTGCGCCTGCTCTTCGGGACTGAGGTTCTTGTGGATGATGCCGATGCCGCCCTGCTGCGCCATCGCGATCGCCAGACGGCTCTCGGTGACGGTGTCCATGGCGGCGGAGAGAATCGGCACGTTGAGCCGGATGCGCCGTGTCACGCGGGAGGAGATGTTGACCGCACTGGGCAACACCTGCGAGTGCCTCGGCACCAGCAGCACATCGTCAAACGTCAGCGCTTCCGTCAGTCCACGCCCCACCTGTGCCGCCGCTCCCAACGTCTCACTCATCGCGTCATTCCCTCACATCCAGCCAACCGCTCATCCGCCCAGCAACACATCCGCCCAGCCGCTAGGCGCCATGACATTTTTTGTACTTCTTCCCGCTGCCGCAGGGACAGGGATCGTTCCGACCGACTTTGGGCTCGTCGCGCCGAACCGTCCTGATGTCGGCGTCGTCGCCGCCCGTGCGCGCGGGGATCGGCGCTCCGGATGTGGAGGCTCCTCGCGGCAGGGCCGTCGCTCCCGCGCTGGCTGACGCGCCGCCGCTGAACGTCATCGGCGTCTGGGGCCGTTTCGCGGCTACCGGCGGCACGGGTTCGCCCCCTTCGGACACGACCGGGCGCAGGCGCCAGAGGTACCGCACGATTTCGTCATCGATGCGGCTCTTCATGGACTGGAAGAGTGCGAAGCTCTCCTTCTTGTACTCGACCAGCGGATCGCGCTGGCCGTAGCCGCGCAGACCGATGCCTTCCTTCAGGTGGTCCAGACCGTAGAGGTGATCTTTCCACTGGGCATCGACGATCTGCAGCATGATGTCGCGTTCCACGCGGCGCAGCAGGGATCGGTCGACAAGCAGCGTCTGTTCCTTGGCTTCGTACTGTTTCACCGCGAGGTCGAGCAACGCGTCCACGATCTGGTCCGGTGTCATCTCGCCGATCGACAGCCCGACAAGGTCCGCTGTGTCGAGCCCGAAGGCCTCGGCCGCCGCGAGCTGCAGCGCGTCGAGGTCCCACGTCTCCGGATCCGCATCCTTCGGCGCATGCAGGTCCACGAGGTTCCCGACAAAATCCTCCGCGAGCATCATCAGATAGCCGCGCGTGTCGAGGATCTCGTCCTCGTCGACCTGCACCTGGCCCTCAAGCAACTGCCGGCGCAGCGTGTAGACACTCTCGCGCTGCTTGTTCATGACGTCGTCGTACTCGAGGAGGTGTTTGCGGGTGGAGAAGTTCTGGCCTTCCACCTGCTTCTGCGCGCGCTCAATCGCCTTGGTGACCATGCGCGCCTCAATCGGCACGCCGTCTTCCATGCCGAGGCGCTGCATCAGGCCTGAGATGCGCTCGGATCCCATGAAGATGCGCATGAGATCGTCTTCGAGCGAGAGGTAGAAGCGTGACGAGCCGGGGTCGCCCTGACGGCCGGCGCGGCCGCGCAGCTGGTTGTCGATACGCCGCGCCTCATGCCGCTCGGTGCCGATGATGTGCAGGCCGCCGGCGTTCACCACGTCCTTGTGTTCGGCATCAGTTTCGGCCTTCAATGCCGCAAAGATGCGTTCGTAGTCGGCACGCGGCACCCGGTAGAACTGATCGATGTGGTAGAAGTAGACGAACTCCTCGTCATCGACATACTTCTCCTGCCCTCTGGGCAGCCGCTCGGCGACCTGTTCCGCGAGACACTGCTGGCGGGCCATGTATTCCGGGTTGCCGCCGAGCAGGATGTCGGTGCCGCGACCCGCCATGTTCGTGGCGATCGTGACCATGCCTTTTCGGCCGGCCTGCGCGACGATTTCCGCTTCCTGCGCGTGGAACTTCGCGTTGAGCACGACGTGTTTGATGCCGCGCCGCTTGAGCATGCCGGCAAACTTCTCGGACTTCTCGATCGACACGGTGCCGACCAGCACCGGGCGGCCTTCCTTCTGCCGCTCGACAATGTCGTCGACGATGGCGTCGGCCTTTTCCTTCTCCGTGCGATAAACCAGGTCCGGCTGCTCCACGCGCTGCAGCACCCGGTTTGTCGGGGCCACGATCACATCGAGCTTGTAGATCTTGTTGAATTCCTCGGCCTCCGTTTCGGCCGTGCCGGTCATGCCCGACAACTTCTCGTACTTCCGGAAGTAGTTCTGGAAGGTGATCGTCGCGAGCGTCTGGTTCTCGCGCTCGATTTTCACCTTCTCCTTGGCTTCCACGGCCTGGTGCAGACCATCACTCCAGCGCCGCCCCGGCATGAGTCGCCCGGTGAACTCGTCAACGATGACGACGCCGCCATCCTTGATCATGTAGTCCACATCGAGCCGGAAGAGCGTGTGCGCGCGCAGCGCCTGATGGATGTGGTGGAGCAGCGGCATATTCTGCGGGTCGTACATGCCGTTGGACCCAGGCACCAGCCGGTGATTCAGGTATTCCTCCGCCTTGGCCATGCCGGTTTCGGTGAGCTGCACCGTCTTGGCCTTCTCGTCGACGATGAAGTCGCCGGTGGTTTCGAGGCGCTCGCGATCTTCGGCCTTCACGGCACCCTGCACAACAGCGCCGGGCTTCAGCTTCGGGATGATCTTGTCGACTTCGTAATAAAGGTCGGTGGCCTGCTCCGACGGGCCCGAGATGATGAGCGGCGTTCGGGCTTCGTCGATGAGGATGCTGTCGACTTCGTCCACGATCGCGAAGTAGTGACCACGCTGCACGTACTGCGCGATGTCGTACTTCATGTTGTCGCGCAGGTAATCGAATCCGTACTCGTTGTTCGTGCCGTAGGTGATGTCGCAGCGATACGCCGCCTGGCGGTCGATGTCGTTCAGTTCGTGCTGGATGACGCCCACCGACATCCCGAGGAAGCGGTAGAGGCGGCCCATCCATTCCGCGTCGCGGCGGGCGAGGTAGTCGTTCACTGTGACGACGTGGACGCCGCGGCCCGCCAGGGCATTGAGATAGGCGGGGAGTGTCGCGACCAGCGTCTTGCCTTCTCCCGTCTTCATTTCGGCGATCCGGCCGCCGTGCAGGATCATGCCGCCGATGAGCTGGACGTCGTAGTGCCGCATGTGCAGCACCCGCCGGCCCGCTTCGCGGACGACCGCAAACGCTTCCGGCAGCACATCGTCGAGGCTCTCGCCGCCGGCGACCCTGGATTTGAATTCTTCCGTTTTCGCCCGGAGCGCGGCGTCAGAGAGGCCCTGGACGCCGGACTCGAGGTCGTTGATGCGGGCCGCGATCGGCCGAAGGCGCTTGAGTTCGCGCTCGTTCTGGGTCCCGATGATCTTGCCGAGGAGGGTATTGAGCATGCTGGAATCCCCTGCGGCAGGGGATTCCAAGATTCTACCCCGGGTTAGCCCCCGAACGGCACCAGCACCACGTTGGTCCGCTGGTTGAGTGTGCTCATGGCCGGCCAGAACCGGTTGGGCGTGGTGGCCATGAGTCCAATTATCTCCCCCACGCGCGGCACGTAGGAGCGCAGTGGTTCCGTCTGGTCCTGGTAGAACGTGCCCGAGAACGGATCGGCACTGATGCCCTTGCAGGGCTGGCCGGGCCGGAACCAGCGGCCAGAGCCGCCGTACCATCTGCCATTGATGAACGCGAACATCCACTGGTTGCCCTGCACCAGCGAGGCCGGGTCGTCGAAGAAGACTGTACTCGGCCATGTCGCGAGTGCGGGGTGATGCACGCAGACCTCAGACCAGTTCGCCGAGGCACTGGTGACCTGGGACGTGACAGGCCAGCTGGCGATGTCGGTCGACCCCAGCACGATTGTCGCTGTGGAGAGGTCGAAGAAATCCCCCGTGGAAGGCCGGCGCTCAAACACCGGCGATGCGCTGTAGGCCCCCGTGACCTGATTGGCCACGTCAACGGCGCGCGCCCGCCAGTAGAAATGCCCGAGCGGCAGGTCAGCCGTGGGGGTCCACGACGTCGCAGTGGAGCCTTCTGCGACGGTCCCGCCGGCGGTGATCGGTGAGAACGACGCGGTGGTCGAGACCTGGAATTCGTAGGTCAGCACGCCCGCATCACCGGAGCGCGCGGCGTTCTGGACGGTGAAGGTCGGCCGCCCCGTGAAGACGCGCCCCTGGTCCACGGGGCTCAGGACGACCGGGGCCTGAATCGTGACCTGGGCCCGCACCGCGAACGA
>JAURFE010000004.1:0-88666 GCA_030827135.1 Vicinamibacterales bacterium | reverse complement strand
CGCTACCAGACCACGCGCACAGTGCCGCTGTCGCAAATGGCGGCGTCGCGCGTGATGAGGGGCAGGTTCAAGTCGCGGGCGGCCGCGACGATGAGACCGTCAAACGGGTCGCGAGTGAAGCGGAGTTCATCCGCATCGTAGAGCTGACCTGGGTCAAGGGCGTGTGGCTGGTACGCCGGGTTGCTGAACAGGTCGGCAAAGAACTGGCGGACGGGCCGTCGCAGGTTGACGCGCACACTTCGCGCCAGGAGCCCGACCTCCCAGATCACCGCGGCTGGCACGTACACGACCGTGCGGCCCTGCTCGGCGGCGGCAAATGTGGCCCTGGCTTGGGGCCCCAACCTGCCGCCCCCGGCAGCGTGGAAGATCAGGGCGTGCGTATCCGTGACTGCCTCGGAGTCAGCCACGGCTCTTGCCCTTCGTTGACGCACCGGTCTTCCGCCCGCCCGCCGGCGGCCGCTCCCGGGCGATAAACGGCCGGTCCAGCGACGCGGTGAACGCCGCCGTAATGTAGCCATCGGCGAACTGCAGGTCGGGATCGTCCTCGGCAATATCGACGGTGCCCAAGACAGACCGGACCGCGTCCGCCCCGACGCCGCCCGTCCGCGCGGCGGTAATCAAGGCGTCGAGTGCCTCGCTCAGGCTCCGCCGTTTGGTGGACGCCGCCCGGCCGTGGAGCCAGAGCAGGTTGCCCTCATCCAATGTTACTGAAAGAGGCTTTTTTGGCATGAACATACGATAACACTCCGATCCGGTTCCCGCAATCAGGACACGGGCACCCGGTCCCTGACGCGCAGTTGCAGGGCCTCGGCCACCTGGTCCCGGCCCACGCGGGCGGCACCATCGAGGTCGGCGATGGTGCGTGCGACCCGAAGCACACGACTCACCCCACGGACGCTCAGGCGCATGCGCGTCACGGCCGTGGCCAGGAGGGACTGTCCGTCGCGACTCACGTCGGCCAGTGACCGGAGGGTCCGCCCGTCCAACGCTGAATTCAACGCCCCTTGTCGCAGCAGTTGCCGGGCGCGGGCCTCCTGTACCCGCCCGCGGACGGCCGTCGAGGACTCGAGGGCCGCGGCGGACGCCATCTCACTCCACGGCACGGCCTGCACATCCACACCAAGGTCAAAGCGATCGCGCAAAGGGCCGGACAGACGCCGGCGGTACCGCTCGACAACGGGGCCCGGGCACTGGCACTCGCGATGGGGGTCTCCATGAAACCCGCACGGGCAGGGGTTCATCGCGCCGACCAGCATGACGCGCGCGGGAAACGTCACCGAGCGACTCACACGCGCGACGGTCACGATGCCCGACTCCAGCGGCTGGCGCAGGGTCTCGAGCACGCGCCGGCTGAACTCGGGCAACTCGTCCAGAAACAGCACGCCGCCATGCGCGAGGCTGAGTTCGCCGGGACGGGGGATGGCCCCGCCGCCCACCAGCGCGAGGTCCGAGCACGTGTGGTGCGGAGCCCGGAAGGGACGCGTCGAAATGAGGCCCGCCCCGGCCGGCAGCAGGCCCGCGACCGAGTGAATCGCCGTCACGACAAGCGCCTCTTCAAAGTCGAGCGGCGGCAACAACCCCGGCAGCCGCCGCGCAAGCATCGTCTTGCCTGCACCGGGCGGGCCGCTGAACAGCACGTGATGCCCGCCGGCAGCGGCGATCTCGAGTGCGCGCCGGCCGAGCAACTGGCCGTACACATCCGCGAGATCGTCTTCGCCGCCAGGGCGGACGGGTGGCGCAGCCGGCGGCGGTGTTGCAGGCTCGGGTGAGTCCACACTCAGAATCCGGACCGCGTCGGTCAGCGTCCCAGCCGGATGCAGCGGCAGGTCGGCAACGATGGATGCCTCTACAAGGTTCGCGGCTGGAAAGAGCAGCGCAGTGCGGCCCGCGCGACGCGCTGAGACGGCGATGGGCAACACGCCCTGCATCGGCGGAATGCCGCCATCGAGTGACAGCCCACCCACCACCGCCATCTCACGTCCGTCCCGGTGGGGGAGCACCCCCGAGGCGGCCAGGATGCCGAGCGCGATCGGCAGGTCAAACGCCGGGCCGACTTTCCGCAAGTCCGCGGGCGCGAGACTCACGGTGACGCGACCGGGCGGAAACGGAAAGCCCGAGTTCCGAATCGCCGCGCGCACCCGGTCCCGGCTCTCGCGGACGGTCGCATCGGGGAGCCCGACCATGACCACGCCTGGCAAGCCCCCGCGAGAGACGTCCACCTCGACCGACACGGGAGCCGCGTCCACACCAAACAACGCGGCCGCGTGAAATCGTGCGAGCATGCGGCAGGGTGTCGCAAATGCCGGGCCACCGCGCGTTCCACGAAATCACGCGGGAACACAACCGGCGCACCCAGGCGGTACGCAGTTCGTGCCAGCGCGGCCAGGTTGCGCGTGGCCCCTTCTGCCAACAGGAAAAGCGCTGACTAGTTGTTGTTGCGGTGAATGGTCAGGCGATCGCCGACACCGATGCGACTGGAGGTCAGTGAGTTCCAGCGCTTGATCGCATCAACGGTCGTGTCGAACTGGCGCGCGATGCCGAAAAGCGTGTCGCCCGATTTCACCCGATAGGTCAGCGTCGCCGCCGACGGGGACTGGGCCGCCGCCGGGGCCGCCGCCGGGGCCGGTCGGGCTTCCGCCGGCCGCGAGGCCAGCGCCGCATTGGCCGCGCGCGGAATCAGCAGCGTCTGCCGCGCTCTGACCCGCGCCCGGGTCGTCAGCCCATTGGCCGACGCCAGGTCTACGGTCGTCACCTTGTAGCGCCGCGCGATGGTCGCAAGCGTCTCACCCGATTTCACCGTGTGGCGTTCGAACTGGGCGAACGTCGCCGGGCTCGCCTCCGCCAGACGCGCTTCGACGATGGGCGCCATCCCCACGGGCACTTTGAGTTCGTGACGGCCCACCGGCGTGATGGTGCGCCGCAGTTCAGGATTCAATTCGCGGATCTCGTCAATCGAGGACTCCGTCCACTCCGCCACGGTCCGCAGGTCCAGCGCATCCGGTACGGTCACTCGGTCATACGCGAGCGGGGGCGCCACACCCGGCTCAAAGCCGTACTGCGTCGGATTCTTCGCGATGATCACCGCCGCCATGATCATCGGCACGTAGTTCCGGGTTTCCATCGGCAGGAATCGTGACGTTTCCGTGAGCTTCCAGTAGTCGCTGAGCCGCGAGGTCTTCACCGCGCGCTGCAGCCGTCCCGGACCGGCGTTGTAACTGGCCATCGCGAGATTCCAGTCGCCGTCGAACATCTTGTTCAGCGTCTTGAGGTACTGGGCCGCCGCCCTCGTGGATTTCTCGGGATCAGACCGTTCATCGATGAACCAGTCCTGCTTCAGGCCGTGTTCCTTCCCGGTCGCCGGCATGAACTGCCAGATCCCGCGGGCGCTCGCGCGCGACAAGGCGTTGCTCTTGAAGCCGCTCTCCACAATGGCCAGATACGCCAGATCCAGCGGCACGCCCTCCTGACGGAACACCGAGTGCACCATCGGCATGTACTTCGCGCCGCGGTGCAGGCTGTCCTGCATGAACGTGCGCAGGTTGCCCTGGAACAACTCAATGAACGACAGGATACGGTCGTTCACTTCAATCGGCAGGTCGTGTTCCGTCTCGGCAAGGTCGGCCGCGACGATCGCCGTGGTCATCGTGCTGGGATCGGGCAGGTCCAGCGTCGCGACCGCCAGCAGATCGTCGATCACCGCCGGTTCGGTGCGCGCCTGGGTGAAACCGTCGCCCTCGCGCAACGCCAGAATCTCCAGCGCACTGATGCGGCTGACCAACCGCTCGTAGTGGGCCGCGAGACGCGGTTCGCCGCGGCCGCCCGTCGCAGATGTGTGAATCACGTCGACCGCCTGGTCAAACAGGGCGCTGGCCGCCGCCAGGTGGCCAAGCTCCAGTTCGCGCTGCCCGGCCGCGAAGTGGCCTTCGGACGTGGCGATCAAGGTTTCAATGGGATCTCTGAGCGGAGCCGCCGGGGCGATCACCGGCAGCACAAGAGCTTCGGGGGCAGCTACAGGAACAGGAAGGGGCGCCGCGGGCGCGGCCGGAGCCACACGAGCACCACATCCGGCGACCAGGCCGGACACGGCCAGAACGATCAGGCTGGCAACGTGACGCATGGTGTTACGGACGCATCCCGGACATTCGTGGTTGGTAGGGTAACAGCCGCCGCACGATCCGTCAAGGCAATGTGCGCCCGCAAGTACTTGCGGAATTGGGAGTTCAGGTCCGCCAACCGGCGTGAACCAGCACATGTCCTGCCTCGGCAACCTCGCGCGCGAGCGGCGTGATGATCGTCCGCTCTCCCACAAGGATGGTGCGCCCCTGGGCGATGGCCTGCCGCACGTCGTCTTCGCACACAAACGCTGCAATCGCGCCGGTCTCGCCTGCCGCCCGGCTTCCAGTCAGCGTCGCGCGCACCACCGAGGCGCTCAACCCGCTCGGGACCGGAGGGGCGGGGAGCGCCGGCAGAGCGGCCGTGGGCGTCGCCCGGCGCGCCGCCGGCCGCAATTCGTAGGCCAACCGCTTCACGTTGAGCAAGTGCCGCGGCGTGATGTTGTCCGACGTGATGTTCCCGCCATACCCGCCACACCCCAGCGTCATCGCGGGATCCAGCCCGGTCGTCAGTCCAATCGACCCATGCGTTGTCGGCGTGTTGACAAGGATGCGGAAGGCGGGCTTCTTGAGACCAAACTCGAGAATGACCGGCTCGTTGGTGGAGTGGATGGACATCGTGTGCCCCATCCCGCCGTACTTCAGAATCTGTTTGCAGCGCTCGCACCCGTCGTGCCAATCGTTGACGACATACCAGGAAAGCACTGGGCACAACTTCTCGATCGAGAGCGGATAGTCGCGGCCCACGCCCTGCAGTTCGGCAATGAGCACGCGCGTGCCCTCGGGAATGGCAATGCCTGCCGCTGCGGCGATGGTCGCGGCAGATTTGCCGACGAGTTTCGGATTGGGCAGGCGCTGGGGGGTGATGAGCACGGCGGTCAGCGCGACCGCCTCGGCGGCAGACAGGAAGTGGCCGCCCTGCTTCTGAAATTCCCGCTTCGCGTCGTCGGCCACCACGCGTTCGACGACAACCGAGTTCGGGGACGAGCACAACACGCCGTGATCGAAGTTTTTGCCGGTCAGGATGTCGGACGCGGCCTTCGCAACGTCCGCCGTGCGTTCGATGAAGCAGGGCGCATTGCCGGGACCGACGCCGTACGCCGGCTTGCCCGCGCTGTAGGCCGCCCGGACGAGCCCCATTCCGCCCGTCGCCAGAATCACCGCGACGTCGCGATGTTTCATCAGTTCCTGGGTGGCATCGAGGGACACCTGCGTCATCCAGTTGACCGCGCCTTCGGGGGCGCCGGCCTGCATCGCGGCAGTATTGAGCGTCTCAGCCACAAACGTGATGCAGCGCGCCGCCGAGGGGTGCGGACTGATGACGATGGGGCAGCGCGCCTTCAGGGCGATGAGGATCTTGTAGATCGCCGTCGACGTCGGGTTGGTGGACGGCACAATTGCGGCGACCACGCCGAAGGGTTCGGCGATCTCCACAACCTTGCGGGCGTCATCTCGACCAATCACACCAACCGTGCGCATCGGCCGGATGAACGCATGTACGTCTTCGGCGGCAAACCGGTTCTTGGCGATTTTGTCAGCGAGCACGCCGAAGCCTGTCTCTTCGACGGCCAGCCGGGCGAACGGCTCGAGATGGGCCTGCGCGCTGGCGGCGACAGCGTCGACAATCCGATCGATCTGGGCCTGGGAGAATTCCGCGAGGATGGGTGCCGCGCGCTTGGCGCGCTGTGTGAGGGCGCGAGCCTCTTCAGACATGGCCTATGACTTGGCGGGAGCACCCGGGCGGGGCAGCAGGCGCTCGACGTCGGCGTGCGGGCGCGGAATGACGTGCACCGAGACCAGCTCGCCGACGCGACGCGCGGCCGCAGCGCCGGCATCGACGGCGGCCTTGATGGCGCCGACGTCGCCCCGCGCGAGCACCGTCACAAAGCCGGCGCCGATGTATTCCTTGCCGATGAGGGTTACGTTCGCGGTTTTGACCATCGCGTCGGCTGCCTCGATGGCGCCGATGAGGCCGCGCGTTTCAACCATGCCGAGGGCGTCTGAAGTCATGCAATCCCGTGGGGGTAAAATCGCCGCAACGCTAACATATTGAACAGTATAGGGGCAATACGGTACGATGCGCCTGTTGTGATGATAGAAAACTCGTTGCGTCAGGGGCTTCGCGCAGCTGCGGCCGTGCTGCTGGTTGGGGCGAGTGCGGCGTGCGGCGGATCTGGTGAGGCCCCGCCGGTCGCCAGCGTCGCTGTGACTCTCAGCAAGTCGGCGGCTCCCCTCGGGAGCCCGATCGACATGACCTACACCTTCGATGTGGCGCCCGGGCAGAGTCTGGACGGCCAGTATCGAGTCTTCATGCATCTGCTGGATGCCGACGGCGTGTTGCGATGGGCCGACGATCACGACCCGCCGACACCCACCACCGAGTGGAAGGCCGGCAGCCCTGTCACCTATACCCGCACGAGTTTTATACCGATCGTTCCCTATCTGGGCGAGGCCACGGTGCGCGTGGGGCTGTATCGCGCGGATATGACGGATATGCGCGCGTCGTTGTCCGGCCCGGAGCCGGAGGGCCGTTCCTACAAGGTGGCGTCACTGCGCCTGCTGCCGCAGTCGGAGAACATCTTCGTCGTCCTGCGGTCCGGTTCCCATGCCCCCGAGTTCGCCCCGGAGAATCCGGCGCGCGAGTGGTGGTGGACCCAAAACGAGGTAGTGGCCACGTTCCGGAACCCAAAGAAAGATGCGACGTTGTACCTCGAATATGACTCGCGGCCCGATCTCTTCGACCAACCGCAGGTTGTGAACGTCTATCTTGGCAGCCAGAGCGTCGCCACGTTTGCCGCAGACACCAAAGATCCCTTGCTTCGTCGTATCCCCCTTCGCACGGACAGCCTCGGCGCCGGCGACATGGTGGAGTTGCGCGTGGTGGTCACGCCGTCGTTTGTGCCCGCAACCATTGGCGCCGGACAGGACACCCGTGAGCTGGGCATCCGGATTTATCACCTGTTTGTTGACCCGTCCTGACGTCCGCCGGCTGTTCCTGCTGCTGGTGGTCCTGATGGGGCTGGCACCGGCGCACGCCCAGGCGGATCTCGTCACGCTCCGGAGCGGGCGTGTCGTGAACGTCGCCTCGGTGCGATACGAGGGCGGCGACGTGGTGCTGACGCTGCGCACCGGCGGCGAAATGCGGGCGCCGCGCGACTTCGTCCTGGACGTGGTTCCCGACGAAGTCCCCTGGCCCACCCCCGAGCCCGATCCGGCACCCACCCCGATTCCGGCGGCAGTTCCAGCGTCTGTTCCGGAGGGGCCTGAGGCGTTGCGCGTGCTGATTGCCCAGATGGCGTCCGATCACGGCGTGGATGTGCGCCTGGCACACGCGGTCATCAAAGTGGAGTCGAACTACCGGACGGATGCCGTGTCGCCGAAGGGGGCGATGGGACTCATGCAGCTGATGCCGGCGACGGCGCGCCACTATGCGGTGGAGAATCCGTTTGACCCGGCGCAGAATCTGCAGGCCGGCCTCCGGCACCTGCGTGGGCTCCTGGACCGCTACGGACGTGGGCGTGAATCGCTGGCGCTGGCAGCGTACAACGCCGGCGAGGGGGCTGTGAGCCAATACCAGGGCATCCCGCCGTTCAAGGAAACCCAGCACTACGTGCAGCGCATTTTGTCGCTGACCGGGAAATAGGCTGCGAGCGCGTCATGGAGTATCGCTGCCGGGTTTCGACCGCCAACGGACATGTCTCCACGACGACGTTCGTGGCGGACAGCGAAGCCCGGCTGCGGATGGAACTCGAGGAGAAGGGGCTGTTCCTGCTCTCGCTGCAGCCGGTGGGGGGTGTCGGCGTCGGCGGCTTCTCGTTCCGGTTCCCCTCCCGGAAGAAGACGATCGGCAGCGAGGAGTTTCTGATCTTCAACCAGGAAATGGCGACGCTGCTGCGCGCAGGGCTTCCGCTGGTGCAGTCGCTCGACATTCTCCGGCGACGCGTCCCGAACCCCAGCTTCAAGCGCGTCCTCGATGACGTATATGAGCGCGTGCGGTCCGGCAGTGCGCTGTCGGACGCCTTTGAGGCGCAGGGCGGCATGTTTACCGGGATCTACCACGCGTCGTTGATGGCCGGCGAAAAGTCCGGCAGTCTCGAAACGGTGTTGCGCCGATACGTGTCGCACATGAAGGTCATCGCGTCGGTGCGCGGCAAGATGATTTCCGCGCTGATTTATCCGGTGGTGCTGCTGCTGCTCTCGGCGGCGGTCGTCGGCATGATCGTGTTCAAGGTTGTGCCGGAGTTCGCGTCGTTTTACGAAAGTTTCGGCGCGGGCGCCGAACTCCCGGCGTCGACGCAGCTGATCGTCGCGTTTTCCACGTCCGTGGTGGATTACGCGTTCATCTGGGTGGCGGCGATCGTCATCATTGTCGTCGGCAGCAGCGTCTGGATCCGGCAGCCAGGCCAGCGCAGTAGCCTGGACCGGGCCATCATGCGGCTGCCGTGGTTCGGTCCGCTCAGCCGCAAGTTCTCGACGGCGCAGGTCGCGCGGACAATCTCCACGCTGCTCGCCGGCGGCATTCCGCTGGTCAATTCTCTCGATATCTCCGCGAAGTCGGTCGGGAATCAGGCCGTCGCCAGCGACCTCGGCATCGTGGCGCGTGAAGTGCGTGAGGGGTCAAGTCTGGCGCACGCGCTGCAGCAGCGACGGACGTTTCCGGATGTGGCCATCGAAATGGTCGAGGTGGGGGAGTCCACCGGCGCCCTCGCCGAGATGTTGAACAGCATCGCGGACTTCTACGACGAGGAAAACGACACGAGTCTCACGCGGTTCTCCAATCTCGTGCAGCCGGTGTTGCTGATTGTCATGGGCATCGTGATCGCAGGCCTGCTGCTGTCGCTGTATATGCCGTTGTTCCAATTGTCGAGTCTGGCGCGGTGATCTGATGGCAGCCGAAAACGAAGAACTCTACGCAGACGGCGAGAACGCGCCGGTTGACCATGCGGCTGAGGCGGCCCGGGCGCGAAAGCTCGCCGAGCGGTATGAACTCGAGTTCGTGGACCTCACGCGATTCCTGATCAACAACGAGCTGTTTCGCAGCATTCCGGCCGACCTCATGCTGCGCTACGGCTTTGTGCCGTACCGCCGCGACGGCCAGACCCTGCTGATCGTCGTCTCCGACCCCAGCGACCTGCAGGCGATCGATGAAATCGGGTTGCAGCTGGGGCTGCCTATTCGCGTCACCGTGGGCGGCCCCTCGGCGATTCAGGGCATCCTCAAAAAGAGCGAGAGTTCCACCCGCGTGCTCGAGGAGGCCACCGAAGGTTTCCAGATGCAGATTCTCCGCGACGAAGAGGGCGTCGCCGGGGACGACAATCTCACGGTCGACAAGCTGACGCAGGACGCCAGTCCGGTCATCCGCCTGATCGACACGATGGTGTACACCGCGTTGCAGCGTCGCGCGTCGGACATCCACGTCGAGACCGGCGACGATGCGGTGCATGTGAAGTACCGCATTGACGGCGTGCTGCAGTCGGCCATGAAGCCGATCGACAAGCGGCACCACAGCACGTTGATCTCGCGGATCAAGGTCATGTCGGAACTCGACATTGCCGAGAAGCGCGTCCCGCAGGACGGCCGCTTCAAGATGCGGGTGCGAGGCAAGACGATCGATTTCCGCGTCTCGATCATGCCCAGCGTCAATGGCGAAGACTCGGTCATCCGCATCCTCGACAAGGAGTCGATCAGCGAGCAGTTCACCGAACTGAAGCTCGACATTCTCGGCTGGCCTGAGGAGGAAATGCGGCGGTTCCGCAAGTACATCCGCGAGCCGTACGGCATGGTGCTCGTCACCGGACCCACAGGATCAGGCAAGACGACGACGCTGTATGCGGCGCTGTCGGAGATCAAGACGAGCGAGGACAAGATCATCACGATTGAGGATCCGGTCGAATATCAGCTGCGCGGCATCACGCAGATTCCGATCAACGAGAAGAAGGGGCTGACGTTTGCTCGCGGCCTGCGATCCATCCTCCGGCACGACCCCGACAAGATCATGGTCGGTGAAATTCGCGACCCCGAGACGGCACAGATCGCGATTCAGTCGGCGTTGACGGGCCACCTGGTGTTCACCACGGTCCACGCCAACAACGTCATCGACGTGCTGGGCCGGTTCCTGAACATGGGGGTCGAGCCCTACCAGTTCGTGTCCGCGCTCAACTGTGTGCTCGCGCAGCGACTGGTGCGGCGCATCTGTGAACACTGCAGACGGCCGGCGACGATCACCGAAGCGATGCTGGCGGAGTCGGCCCTCGACCCGGCGCTGGCGCGCACCCACCAGTTCTTCGAGGGCGCCGGCTGCATCGAGTGCGGCGGCACCGGGTTCAAGGGCCGCACGGCCATCTGTGAACTGATGGACCTTACCGACCGCATCCGTGACATGATTCTCGAACGCCGCCCCACCTCGGAGATCAAACGCGCCGCCAAGGACGAGGGGATGACCTTCCTGCGTGAGTGCGCGGTTACCCTGGTGATGAAGGGCGAGACGACATTGCGCGAAATCAACAAGGTGACCTTCGTCGAATGAGCCCCCGCCGTTCCTCCGCCCCGTTTGGGTTTGCACCGCCGGTTCCGACGGTCGCCTTCGAGATCGCGACGGGCCGCGTCACCGTCGCCGAAGTCGCGTCGTCGGCCGATGGCCTCGTGGTGTCCGCCTATGCGTCAGAGACACTGCCGCCGGAGGCCGTGACGCCGTCGTTGACCGGCCCGAACGTGCCGGATCCGGCTGTCGTGACCGCTGCGCTGCGTCGCGCCTGCGAGAAGGCGGGCCTCAAGGTGCCGAAGCGCGCCGCGCTGGTGGTCCCCGACTCAGCCGTCCGCGTTTCGCTGCTGACGTTTGAAGAACTGCCGCAGAAGGCGGCGGATATCGATCAGCTGATCCGGTGGCAGACCAAGAAGACCACGCCGTTCCCGGTCGAGGATGCCCTGGTGTCGTCGGTCGTCACACACACGGCGCCGGGTGCCACCACGGTGGCGGCAGTCGTCGCGCAACGGGAGGTGATTG
Organism: Vicinamibacterales bacterium; assembly: GCA_030827135.1. Lineage (GTDB taxonomy): Bacteria > Acidobacteriota > Vicinamibacteria > Vicinamibacterales > SCN-69-37 > SYFT01. The sequence goes on along the minus strand of JAURFE010000004.1, from coordinate 77,551 downwards.
CGCAGTATGAGGTGGCCGTGTCGGCGCTGGGCCTCCACGTGGGGCTGGTGGATGTTGCCAGCCTCAACGTGCTGAATGCGGTCCTCGCCAACGGCAACACGCCGGCGGGCGACTGGCTGCTTGTCTGCCTCGCGCACGAGTCCACCTCACTGGCCATCGTGCGGCAGGGAGCGCTCATGTTTTACCGGCATCGGCTGGCGATTGAAGACGAACCGCTGGGCGCGCTGGTCCACCAGACCGCGATGTACCACGAAGACCGGCTGGGCGGCGGCAGGTTCGCGCGGGTCTGGTTGTGCGGATCGTCCTGGGCGGCCGGCGGAGGTGAAGCGATGCGCCGTGAAATCTCCGACCGCCTGGGCGTGCAGGCGGACACCGTGGACATCCGCGCCGCCGCCACGCTGCGGGACCGCATCGCGCCCGGGGCGGACGTGCTGGATGCCCTGGCCGCGCCCCTCGGCATCCTGGTGCGCGAACGGCAGGGAGCCTGACCATGATGTTGCGCGGCAATCTCGCCACCCGGCCCTTTTACAACGAGCGCCTCGTCAGTCTCGTGCTCGTGGTCATCACGCTGATCGTGGTCGCGCTGACGGTGTTCAACGCCACGCGCCTGACTGCGCTGTCGTCGCGCAGGTCCGAATTGCGCGCCCAGATGAGCGCCGATGAGACGCAGGCCTCGCAGATCCGCGCGGGCGCGGTGGCGGTCCAGAACGGCGTCGACCGGAGCGCCCTGCAGACGCTGGCCGGGTCCACACGCCTGGCCAACACCCTGATTGGCGCGCGGACGTTCAGTTGGACGACCTTCTTCGGCTACATCGAATCCACGATTCCCTATGACGTGCGCCTCACCGCGGTCACCCCGGAGGTGGAGGGCGACGAGATGCGGGTGTCGATGCTGCTGTTGGGGCGCCGCGCGGAGGACGTCGAGAAGTTCGCGAAGGCGCTGGAAGACACCGGGGCGTTCTACGACGTGTTGCCGTCGGTCGTCGACCGCACCGAGGAGGGGCTGCAGCGCGTCACGCTGCGCGCCGGCTACCTGCCGCCGAAAGTGACCGGAGGCGAGCGATGAGCCTCTGGCGACGTGTGCTCGAGGAGCGCCGCATCGTCGTTGTGCCGTTGCTGACGGCGCTCGTGATCAATCTTCTGGTCATTGGGCTTGCGGTTGTGCCGCTGTCGCGGGCGCTCGCGAACGACGAAACCCGCGCAATGGACGTCAAACTGGCGCTGGCAGAGGCCAACCGCATGGCCCGCATCGCCAGCGATACCAAAGCGAGCCAGACCCGCGCAGGCGAAGAACTCAAGAAGTTCTATGCCGACGTGTTGCCGACCAATCTTTCGGAGGCCAGGTCGCTGTTGTACCTCGAAATCGCCACACTGGCCGCCGAGACGGGCATCTCCCATCAGAGCAGTGTGTTCGAACCGGAAGAAGTGGAGAACAGCCCGCTCATGCGGTACCGGACCGATGTCACGCTGACCGGCGAGTACTCCGGTGTGCGCCGGCTCCTCTACCACCTCGAGACATCCGAGAAGTTCTTCGTCGTCGAGAGCGTCAAGCTCGGCCAGAGCGGTCGTGTGCAGGGCGGACCCGGTGGCGGCACGGGTGGATCGCTGGAAGTGGTGCTGCAGGTCGCGACCTATTATTCGCGCCCGGTCGCCGGGGGCGGCCAGTGAAGCTGACGGCGTCCACTCCGGCCGAGCAACGCCGGCAACTGCTGCTGCTCGGCGTCCTCCTCGTCGTGGCTGTCGTCGTTTGGTACACCCAGTTTGGCAGTGGAGCGGCTGAGATGCCCGTTGTGGCGTCCAATGCCGTGACGACGCCGATTCTGCCGACGCCCCCGCCCGCATCGAAGACGCCGGCAGGACGCCTGGAGGCCGGCGGGGGATTGCCGGAGCCGATTCGGCTGTCGGAACTGGAGCCGGTGGCGGAGCAGGCGTCAGGCGCGCGGAATCCGTTCGGATTTGGCGCACCGCCGCCACCACCTCGAGTAGACCCGCCGGCCGCGCCACCGCCGCCGCGACCGGTGACGCCGCAGCCGACAGGGCCACCGCCCCTGCCGCCGATTCCAGTGAAGTTCCTGGGATACGTCGAGGACCCCAAACGGCCCGGCAAGGTGGTGGCGCTTGGCATTGGCGCAGAGGTGGTCATCGCGCGCGAGGGGGACTTGGTGGACGGCCGGTTTCGGCTGCTGAAGGTGGCCCTGGAAACAATTGTGATGGCCTATCCGGACGGGCGTGGCCAGCAGACGATCCGCCTCTCGGGGCAGTAGGACGCCAGATGAATCGGCAAGAAGGAGTCTCGGTGGTGAGAACGCGAATGCAACGAAGTGTCGTACTGGTCCTGGCTCTGGCGATCGTGGGCGGGTGCGCCACGGGACGTGCCGTGCGCCAGGGGCAGGCGGCCGCCGGTCAGGGGAACTGGGACGAGGCGGTGGCGTATTATCGCGCGGCGCTGGCGTCGGATCCCGGGCGCATCGATGTGAAGATCGCGCTGCAGCGGGCGACGGCGGCGGCCTCGGCCGAACACGTCGCCCGCGCGCGCGAACTTGAGGCGCAGGAGCAGTGGTCCGCCGCGGCCGCGGAATACCGGCTCGCCGCCGACCTCGATCCGGCCAACGTGTTCGCGGCGGCCAAGGCCGTGGCGATCGAACGCAGGCTGCGCGAGGAAATTGACGCGCTGCGTCCGCCGTCCCGCATGGACACACTGCGCGACCAGGCCCGACAGGCCTCGACCATCCCGGTGCTCGCCGAGCCGCGCGCGCCCGTGAATCTGCGATTCACCAACACCGCGGTGCGCGAAATCCTGACGTCGATCGGAGCATTCGTCGGGGTGAACATCTCGTTTGTGGAGCAGCCGAACATCGGACCGCAACTCTCGCGGCCGTATTCGATTGACCTGCAGGGGGAAACACTCGAATCGGCGCTCCATCAGGTCCTCAACGCCAACTCCCTGACGTTCAAGGTCATCAACCCGCGCGGCATTCTCGTCTATGGCTCCGACCAGAACGGCCGCACGGCGCACGACGACGTGTTTGTGCAGGTCTTTTATCTGTCGCACGTCGAAGCCCAGGAAATGCAGCAGCTGCTGTCGCAGTTGATTCAGCAGGTGCCTGGCGTACGGCCGCAGGTGGTGCTCAACAAGAACACCAACGCACTCACCGTGCGCGCGACCCAGCCGGTGTTGCAGATTTTTGAGCAGATCGTCCGCGCCAACGACAAACCGAAGGCGGAAGTGCTGATCGACGTCGAGATTCTCGAAGTTGACACCCAGCGCGTCAAGCAACTCGGCCTGAATCTGAACCAGTACGCTCTGGGATTCACGATGTCGCCGGAAGTGGCTCCGCCCAACAGCAGCGCCTCCTTCCCACCGGCATCCCCGCCGCCGTTCAACCTGAACACGGTCAGCCAGGGCGTCAGCACGTCGGACTTTTACGCCTCCGTGCCGACCGCGCTCATTCGGCTGCTCGAATCGGACACCAACACGAAATTGCTCGCGCGCCCGCAGCTCCGCGGGCAGGAGCGCGCCAACCTGCAGCTGAATCTCGGCGACGAAATCCCTATTCCCACGACGACATTTGCCGCGCAGGCGCCGGGGGCCATCGCGAACTCGCCGGTCACGTCTTTCAACTACCGCACCGTCGGGGTCGTCCTGACGATCGTCCCGCGGGTAAGTTTTGACGGCGAGATCATCCTCGAGATCACCGTCGAAAGCAGCCGGGTCGGGCCCAACATCGATGTCGCGGGCACCTCGCTTCCTTCGTTTGGTTCGCGAAAGGCGGTCACAACGCTGCGCATGCGCGATGGCGAATCCAACCTCCTGGCCGGCTTGATCAAGGAAGAGGACCGCGCGACCGTGCGCGGCCTGCCGGGCATCAATCGCATCCCGTTCCTGCGCTCCTTGTTCGGCGGCTCGGAGACGACGGTCGGCGCAAGTGACATCGTCATGATCATCACGCCGCGCATTCTGCGTTCGCAGGAACTGACGCCCGCCGATCTGGCGCCGATGTATGTCGGCACCGGCAACAACTTCGGCGCGGCGTCGCAGCCGCCGCTCATCACGGAGCAGTCGATTGCAGTCGGTGGGGCCACGACGCCCGCGGCGCCGGCTGCCGGCGGGCAGCCTCCCGTGGCTGGCGGCGCCACACCACCGGCCGCCGCCACACCACCACCCACAACGCCGCCACCCGCGGTACAGGCTCCGCCACCGGCCGCGCCACCGGCGGGACGCGCGGTGGGCATCGTGCCGGTCCAGTCCGGAGCCGACGCGCCGCAGGTGCCGCCCGCCCAGCCGACTCAGGCCAGAATCGCCGTGATTCCGCCGGGAACGGAATGGCAGGTGGGTGGGCAGCCGTACACGATGCCGCTGATGGTGACCAACGCCTCGAGCGTGCAGTCAGTAACGTTGTCGGTGACATACAACCCGGCCGTGCTCCGTGCGACCGTGGTCAACGAGGGCACCGTCATGCGCGCAGACGGCGCGGCGACGTCCTTCGCGCCGAAGATTGACCCGGCGACGGGCCGCATCGATCTCGTCATCACGCGACCGGGAGACAAGGTGGGCGCGACGGGCAACGGACTGCTCGCGTCGATTCTGTTTGAAGCGATCGGCCCGGGGCAGTCCCAGATTGCGCTGGCCGGCGTGGCGATGAGCGCGACGGGGCAGCAGGTGCCGCTGCAGTTGGTGCCGGCGACCGTCACGGTCAAGTAGTTGGGCGGATGAGTAGTTGGGCGGATGAGCAGGTGGGTGGATGAGCAGATGGGCGGGTAGGCGGATGACGCGGCGGGAGTTTCTTCGCCAAGTGGCCGGCTTTACGTTCATCGAACTGCTGGTCACCACCGCCGTCCTGATGGTGCTGGCCTCGGCGGCGCTGCCGTTGGCCCGCGTCACTGTGAAGCGACAGCGCGAGATCGAACTGCGTCGCACCCTTCGTGAACTGCGGACGGCGATTGACAAGTTCAAGGACTATGCAGACACGCAGATCATCGCGCCCTCTGAGGTGCCGTTCGGCAGCGAAGGCTACCCCGCGTCGCTGACGGTCCTGGTGGAAGGCGCCGCGCGCAACAATGACGCCAGCGGTAGCAAGATCAAGCTGCTGCGACGCATCCCGATCGATCCGATGACCGGCACGGCTGAGTGGGGCATGCGGTCCTATCAGGATTCAAAGGACTCGTCGGCCTGGGGCGGTCAGAACGTCTACGACGTCTACTCGAAGTCGGACGGCATCGCGCTGGACGGCACCAAATACAAGGACTGGTAACCATGCGCAACACGACTCACACATCGTCGGCCGGCGAGCAGGGCTGGACGTTGATCGAATTGCTGGTCGTGATCTCGTTGATCATGATTCTGGCGTCGGTGGCCATGAACCAGTACGGCACGTCGATTCGCGCCGCGCAGGAGGCCACGCTCAAGTCCAACCTGTTCCGCATGCGCGACGCCATCGACCAGTACTACGCCGACAAGGGGCAGTACCCCGCATCGCTCCAGACACTGGTCAGTGAAGGCTATCTGCGTGCGATGCCGACCGACCCGATTACCAGGTCATCGGATACGTGGACGACGGTTGCGGCCGAGCCGGATCCGAGTCGCCCTGCCACCGAAACGGGGATCTACGACGTCAAGAGCGGGGCAGAAGGGGTCGCGCTCGACGGCAGCCGTTATTCCGACTGGGAATAACCCCCGCGGCCCGGCCGGCGCGCTACTGATTGAGGATTACCTGGACCGTCGTTGTGCGTGACGGTCCAAAGTTCGGCCGTACCGTGATCAGAACAGTCCGGTACAACGGCACGTTTGGAGCCGGTGCGGGCGCGGGCCCCACGGTGTACCGGTGAGTCGTTGTTAATGAATTGGTGCTGGCCGTATTGCCATCACCGAAATCCCAGTCAACGCTGTGAATCGAAACGTTGGTCGGGACCCCAGAAATTGAGAAGGTGACAAGGCCACCTTTCAATGCAAACGACTGGACGGCATCTGTGCTGGTGGCGCTAATCGTAAACCCGACGAGCGCGACACTCCCTGACGCACTGACGGTGGCCCCATCGGCGTCGGTCCCGGTAACACGGACCAGGAAGATGCCGTCACTCTCAAAAAAATGCGCGGCGGCGGTTGCGCCGGAAATCGTGCCGAGGTTCTGGGTGCGTCCATTGCCGAAGTTAACCACGACGTTGGAGAGCGTTGCGCCGGTGCTGGGCGTCACCGTGAACGAGACCGGAGCGCCGACTGTCTGCGCGCCGCTGGGCACCGACAGCGTCACCGTGGTTGCGGAGCGCGCGGTGATGGCCGCCGTGCCGGTCTTGCCGCCCGCAGTCGCTGTGACGGTGGCGTTAAGTGTCGTGGAGAGCGTCGTGGTGGCAACCCCCTGGGCGTTGGTCACTGCCGACGTGGCCGCCAATGTCCCGGCCGTCGTCGTGAACGCCACCGGCACACCGACAATCGGATTACCCGAGGCCTCTTCCACACGCGCCGACACGGTGACCGTGCCACCGGAGGCCGGCACGCTTGTCGGCGCGGCACTGACAAGCACCCGCTCCGCCGCCGCCGCCCCGATGGTCACCTCAAGCGTCTTGCTCGCACCACCGGAGAACGCGGTCAGCGTCGCCTTGCCCGACCGGCCGTCAGCCGTCAGTTTGACCGTCACCCTGCCGTTGTTGGTGCGAGCCTCAGCGGGTTCAACCTTGCCGAGGGTCGTCGTAAACGACACCAGCGTCCCGTTGTGGACGGGCGTGCCCGAGCCGGCCGTCGCGTTGGCCCCGGTGCCCGTGGAGCCGTTTTCAATGAGCACCGCCACTACATCGGTCGAGCCGTTGATCGGCAACGTGTTGGAGGTGGACACAAGGGTAATGACGGTTCCAGCCGGCGCCAGCAGCGGCACTTTGTCGCAGGCGACCAAAACGAGGGGGGCCGCCGTCAAAAGGCCAAGCAGCACAGGGTGGGTGAATCGGCGTGGTACCATTCGTATCGTCCAGGATCTTACGTTCATGCCTATAGAGGGTCAAGGTTCCTCCCCGTTTGACGACCGCGGCTTCACGATGGTCGTGTTGCTCGTCGTCATTGCGGTGATGGGCATCGGCATGACCGCGATGTTGCCCACCTGGCGGCAGCAGTCCATCCGCGAGAAGGAAGAAGAACTCATCTTCCGGGGCAACCAGTACGCCCGGGCCATCGCCCTGTACGCCCGCAAGAACAACAACGTCCTCCCCGCCAATGTGGACGTGCTTGTTGACGGCAAATACCTGCGCCGGAAGTGGAAGGACCCGATTACAGGCACGGACTTCGGCCTCCTGCCGGCGGGACAGCCGGCCAACGCGGGCCGCGGCGTGCCGCAAGGCCCCGGTGCGACCGGCGGAGCGCCGGGCGGAGCCCGTGGTGGAGGAGCCCCGGTCTCCATGGGTGGCCAACAACCCGGGGGCCGAGGCGTGGGCCCGGGGTCACAGGTCGGCCAGCAGATTGTCGGCAGTTTCCAGGGCGTTTACAGCACAAGTAGCGACACGTCGATTCGCGTGTACCAGAATCAGCAGCGATACATCGACTGGCAGTTCACCGTGCAGACGGCGAACGTGTTGATGGGGCAGCAGGGCCGCGGCGGTCCACAACCCGGACGCGCCGGCGGTCCGGCGGATGGCCGCGGTGGCCCGGGTGGGGCGCGCGGAAATCCCGGCGGGCTCCCAGGGCGCGGCCAGCCCCAGGGCCCGGGCCGAGGGACGCCCACGCTGCCGGGCGGTCCCGGTGGACGCGGTCGCGGCGGACTCTAGCGATTTACAGGCCGGCTGCGGCGAGATCGGCAGCGATCGCGTCGTGCAGGCGCGCGCGCATCGGCACAAACAACTCATTGCTGCGCGTCGGATGCACGCGGTTCGTGAGGATGACGACGTAGCAGTCGCGTTCCCAGTCAATCCACACGGACGTCCCCGTAAATCCCGTGTGGCCGATCGCCGTAGGCGACATGTGGGTGCCGCACGACGACGTCGGCAGCATCGTGTCCCATCCGAGCGCGCGAGAACTGCCGGGCACGGAGCGGCGACGTGCCCAGAGGCGCATCTCGGCTGGAGTGGCGAGCCCTGTCTCCTGCTGAAATGACTCCAGCACTGTGGAGGCAAACCGCCCGACCGATGCCGCGTTCCCAAACAGGCCGGCGTGCGCCGCCACGCCACCAAGCAGCGCGGCGTGTTCGTCGTGAACTTCGCCCTGCAGCAGGTGGCCGCGCCAGGGGTCACGTTCGGTCGGGGCGATGGAGGCCCAGGTCGACCGATCGGGCACGAACTCGAGGGGGTGCGCGGTGTCCGTCCAGAGCGCGCGCCATTGCTGATCGAGCGGCGCGTCCATGCAGGCCTCGAGCAGGAATCCCAGCGTCATGAAGCCGATGTCCGAATACACGGCTTGGACACCGGCCGGTCGATCCTGCGGCATGTCCAGCACGGCGTCGCGCAGCGCAGCGGCATCCGCAACGGCGTCCCACAGGCGACGATGCGCGGGCAACCCTGACGAGTGATCCAGCAGGTGCGCCACGGTGATGTCATCGCGGACGACCGACGACAGACTCAGCCGCCCCTCCCGCACCGCCTTCATGGTGATCGACGTCGTGGCGATGACCTTTGTCAGGGACGCGAGATCGAAGATCGTGGACTCACGACACGGCGGAGCCCCGACGTCGTAGCTCAGCGCGCCGAGCGCCTGCCGCCAGAGCGGACCAGCGCGGCGTCCGGCCTCACACACGATGGCGGGGTAGGCCCGGCGGTCGAGCCCCTCCGTCATGGCCGCAAGTGTGCGGGGAAAGGTCACGGCCGATTGTGGATCGCCAGGAGCGCCGGACGCAGCCGCGTGAAGTAGCTGCCACGCGGGGAGGTCGAGGCCTGCAGGCTGTCATAGGAAAAAAGAACGATGCCGGCCACCTGGCGGCGCCGGGCGGCACGCAGGTGTTCGGTCGTCTGCGGCACGGTGAGGCGCCAGGCGCCGAGGCCGGCCCAGACCGGCCGGCCGTGTGACGCGGCGACGGCATCATCAATTTGCCGGGCGTAGTCGCGCACGTCGATCGCATACGCCATCGGACAGATCACATCGAGCAGTCCGCGCTCCGCCCAGGCCGACCAGTCCTGCAGTTTCAGGCGCCGGGCATCAGCCGCGACCGGCACCACTGCAGCCGAGAGCACCGCGCCAGGCCGGGTCTCAAGGAGCAGGGTGCGGAGGCGTTCCACCAGCAGCGCCAGGCGCGCATGGCGGAAGGACTCCCACTGGTCCGGGAACGCGCGGGTCCAGGCCGTCGGGTCGGTGCGCACGAGGCGATCGAGGCGTTCCCGTTCCGCCGGCACGACGTCGGTGAGGCGATCGACCCGGAACGCCTCGAGCGCCGCGGCGCTGTAGTCAAAATCCGCAGTGGGGTAGCGGATGTAATCGAGGTGGAGTCCGTCGACCGGATACTGATCGAGGAGGTCGCGGACCACCGACAGGGTGTACTCCTGCGACGCTTCGGGAATCGGGGAGAGGAAGAGGCCTTCCACCGTGGCGCTGTGGCTGCGGGTCCACCGGGCGAGCTGCGAGACATAACCCGGGCTGCGGGGACTGAGGCGCGCGAGGGGGCCGGCCAGTGCGCGCGGCACCATCAACCAGTCGGGGTGCCGGACGACAATGTGATCGGGTGCGCGGGGCACGGTGGTCGCACTGGCGACCAGGTTCACGTTGAACCAGGCATGCACCTTCAGTCCCGCCGCGTGGGCGCGCGCAACCGTCAGCCCGAAGGGATCAAAGCCGGCCGGCTGCGTCCGGAGTTCGTCGGCTCTCGGATCGATCCGGCTGTTGTAGTAGGCATCGCCGCGTCCCCGCACCTGCACGAGCAGCGTGTTAAAGCCGCCGTCGACTGCAGACTGGATCACTTCGTCGATCCGGGCGGGGGAGGAGAGCGTCGACCGAAGCACCCACAGTCCGCGCACGCCGACATCGTCGGGCTGCGCGTGGGTCGGCGGACGCCACGTGCCGAGCATCACAACAAGGACAGCGAATGAGATCCAGCGGCGCGAACGTGCAGACATCAGAACTTTCACACGCTACCAGCCGCCTTTGCGGGGTGTCAATGCGATACGCTGACACACGCGATGGCCGTACTGGGGATTGATGCTGGGGGCACCAAGACGGTGTGCCAGGTGACCGATGCACACGGCACCTTGCTCGCGGAGGCGCGCGGCCCCGGCGCCAATCTGCAGAATACCGGAGAACTGCAGGTCGAGAAGGTTCTTCACGAAGTGATTCAGGCCGCGACGTTGCAGGCGGACGCGTGGCCCACGAGCGCCTGTATCGGCATGGCCGGCGTGGATCGCCCCGAGGACGCGGGGATCGTGCGCGGCATCCTCTCGCGCCTGGTGCCGCGCTGCCCGGTCGTGGTGGTCAACGATGCGTTGATCGCGCTCGAAGCCGGGGTGCCCGGCATGCCTGGGGTGGTGATCATTGCCGGCACCGGATCAATCGCGTATGGGCGAGACGGCCTGGGCCGCGCGGCGCGCGCCGGAGGTTGGGGCTACGTCCTCGGTGACGAGGGCAGTGGGTATTGGATCGGTCGACAGGCGCTTCGCGCCGTGTTGCGCGCCTCTGATGGCCGCGGCCCCGCGACCCCGCTGACCCCGCGCGTGCTGGCGCACTATCAGGTGGCCCGTCCACAGGATCTCGTGCGCGAGATTTACTACGGGCGCTTCAAGCCGTCCACGGTTGCCGCGATCGCTTCGCTGGTCGAGGCTGCTGCGAATGACGGCGACGAATGGTCGCAGCGGTTGATCGCCACGGGCGCCCGCGAGCTGAGTCTGGCCGCGACAGCGGTCGCCGATCGACTCGGGGTGACGACCGGTCCTATCATTCTTGCCGGCGGCATCTTCCGCGCGGTTCCCCGGTTGCGCGACGGCGTGACCGACGCGCTTGTCACGCAGCGCCCTGGCACCGTGGTGCGTCCGCTGACGCAGGAACCCGCGGCCGGCGCCGTCAGTCTGGCCCTCGCGGCTGCGGACGGCACCCTCGTCATCCCCTCGTATTTTGAACAGTAATCATGCACATCTCGACTTATAGCTCGGCCGACCGGGCCGCCCGCGCCGCCGCTACCCGGGTGTTGGAGTGCCTCGGGGCGAATCCCGCCCTGGTGCTTGGATTGCCGACAGGCTTGACGCCGGTGCCACTGTATCGCGCGCTGGTGCGGGCCCACCAAGCCGGCCGCGCGGACTTTTCGCTGGCGACCACATTCAATCTGGATGAGTTTCTCGGCCTGGGGCGCGGCGATGCCGGCAGTTATCGCACCTTCATGGAGGCGCATCTGTTTGCGCACGTGAACCTCGCCCCGCGACGTGCACACGTGCTGGATGGCCGCGCGAAGGACTGGCGCGCTGAGGTCGAAGCGTACGATGCGCGCATCCGGCGCGCGGGTGGCCTGGACCTGGTGATTCTCGGGATTGGCCGCAACGGCCATCTGGGGTTCAACGAACCGGGCCCGACCCTAGCCGCGCGCACACATCGCGTGACGTTGCGCGCGACCACCCGTCGCGCCAACGCCGGGTTGTTCGACGGCGACTGGCGCCGCGTGCCGACGCACGCGTTGTCCATGGGCATCGGCACCATCCTCGGTGCCCGGGAGGTGCTTCTGCTCGCGACAGGCCGCTCAAAGGCGCGCATCGTGGCGCGCGCCCTCCGCGGGCCGATCACCACGCGAGTTCCGGCATCCCTGCTGCAGGTCCACCCCAACGTCTCGGTCTGCCTGGATCGCGAGGGCGCGTCAGCGCTGTAGCAGCGACCGCAACTGCGTGTCGATGTCTTCGCCCAACGCTTCCCGGATCGAGTCGCTGGACTTGCGCAAGCGCGCCGCCGCCTGTGTCGGCGTGAGGCCGGCCTTTTTCATCACGATCGCCACCTTGACGTTCCACTTGGCTTTGATGAGCAATGCCTTGGCCTCATCCGGATCCACACCCGTGATCATCGAGAGAATCCGCTGTGCCCGGTCCTTCAGTTTTTCGGACCCGGTCTTCACGTCGACCATCAGGTTGCCGTACGTCTTGCCGATACGCACCATCGACACGGTCGTCAGCATGTTCAGTACCAGTTTGGTTGCCGTGCCGGCCTTCAATCGCGTGGAACCGGCAATGACTTCGGGACCGACCGACGGTGCGATGATCAGATCGACATAGTTCTGCAGTTCCGTGCCTGGCCAGCAGGTGACAAAGATGATCCGTGCGCCCTTTTTGCGCGCCACCGTCAGAGCGCCACGGACAAACTGGGTGATCCCGGAGGCGGACACACCGACGACGACGTCCTTTTTGCCGACGCGCAGACGCGCCAGGCTGCGGCCCCCTTCTTCGTAGTTGTCTTCGACCCCTTCGCGCGCCCGGAACACGGCTTCCTGGCCGCCGGCCATCAGACCCTGGACCAGTTCGGGTTTGGTGCTGAAGGTGGGGGGCATCTCCGCGGCTTCGAGCACCCCGAGTCGGCCGGACGTGCCGGCCCCGACAAGAATCAGCCGGCCGCCCTTCTTGAGGGCGCTGGCGATGATCTCCACACCGTGCGCGATCCGCTCGCGCTCCTTCTGCACAGCGGCGACGACCTTCTTGTCTTCCGCCAGCATGAGGTCGACGATCTCGAGGATCGGCATCGTGTCGATCGCGAGCGACGCCGTGTTAATAGCTTCAGTCGGTAGGTACTGCCACTTCGAGTGATGAGGCATGACGGATTTGGACGTAGAGTAAACCCCTGGAGCAGGGAAGGCAAACAATGGATCCGGTCGCCGCCTATCTGCGGCATCTCGACGTTGAGCGGCGCGTCGCCCGCAACACGCTGGCGGCGTACCGGCGCGACCTCGCGCGCCTCCAAGCCTACACAGTACGCCGAAGCCTCGACCTGCGCACGCTGGATCGTGCGGCGCTCGAGGCGTTCGTACGCGACGCCATGACGTCCGGCCTGTCCTCCACGTCCACGGCCAGACTGGTCGCCACCATTCGCGGTCTCTACAAGTACCTGCGCCTCCGCAACGACATCTCCGACAACCCGACCGAAGATCTCCATGCGCCGCGATTATTCGCCTCGTTGCCGCGGTTTTTGTCCACCGCGGACGTCGACGCGCTGCTGGCCGCGCACGATGTGCAGACGCCCGGCGGACTGCGTGACCGCGCGCTGATCGAAGTGCTGTACGCCACCGGGCTGCGCGTCTCAGAATTGGTCGGACTGCGGCTCGCCGATGTGCACACCACCCATGGATATCTCCAGTGCCTGGGGAAGGGCGGCAAACAGCGACTGGTCCCCCTGGGCGACGTCGCGGCCGGCTGGGTCCAGCGCTACCTCCGGGACTCGCGCCCGGTGCTGACCGCGAGAAAAGACGGCCCCTGGCTGTTTGTGAGCGCCCGCGGCGCGCGTCGATTGTCGCGTGGCGGGTTCTGGCAGATCCTCAAGGACACCGGCGCCAGGGCCGGCATCCGCGCGCATCTGAGCCCGCACGTCCTGCGGCACTCCTTCGCCACGCATCTGCTCGAGCGAGGGGCCGACCTGCGCGCGATTCAGGCGATGCTCGGTCACGCCGACCTTTCCACGACACAGATTTACACCCACGTCCTCGAAGCCCGCCTGCGGCAGGTGTACGACAACTTCCACCCGCGGGAGTAACATGGGGCCAGCCACGTGAAGCGCACATTGCTGATCACGCTGGCAGCCCTCGCCGTCGTCGTCCTCACGTACGGCGGTCTGACGCTGCCGGCCGCGACCACCGTTCTGGCGATCACGCCGCCGCCAACCACCGTGTTCGGCGCGTATCACATTCACACCACCCGGTCCGACGGATCCGGCAGCGTCGATAATGTCGCGAGGGCGGCGGCCGAGGCCGGTCTCCAGTTTGTGGTTCTGGCGGACCACGGCGACGCCGTGCGCACACCAGAGGCGCCGGCGTATCGGCATGGCGTGCTTGTCATCGACGGAGTTGAAGTATCCACGCGTGACGGCCATCTCGTCGTGCTCGGTCTGCGCACCGCCGCGCCGTACCCGCTGGGCGGTGAGTCCCGCGATGTGATTGAGGATGCCCATCGCCTCGGGGCGTGGACCGTGGCGGCCCATCCGGCTTCGGGCAAACGCGATCTGCGATGGACCGGTCGCAGCGCCGACGGCATCGAGTGGATCAATGCGGACTCGGAGTGGCGCGACGATTCCAGCCGACGGCTTCTGCAGGCGGCGCTGCATTACGTCGCGCGTCCGGCTCCGGCAATCGCCAGCCTGTTTGCGCCCCCGCGCGCCACGTTCCGCCGGTGGGAATCCTGGTCACGGTCGCGGCCTGTCGTCGGTCTCGCGGCCGTTGATGCGCACGCACGTATCGGCCTCGACGAGCAGAGCGAACCACGCGCGGCGCGAACCATTCTTGCGCGTCCCTCATACGCCGACATGTTCCACACGCTGGTGCAGGGTGTCTGGCTCACCGAACCGCCCAGCGGTGACGCCACCCGTGATGCCGCACGACTGCTTGAGAGCCTGCGCACCGGCCAGTCGTATTCCGTCGTCCGTGCAATTGCCACCCCGGCGGTACTGACGATCACCCGTACGGCGGATGCATTTGCCGCCGAGGTCGCCGGCGCACCCGATGCCCTCGTGTCGGTGTGGCACCACGGGCGCGAAATCGCCGCCGCGGCCGGGAAGGCCCGCGCGCCCATCACGGCCCCCGGGCTGTATCGCGTTGAAGTGCGCTGGCCGGGCCATGACGTGCCGTGGATCGTCAGCGCGCCGGTGTTTGTGCCGCCGCCGGTCGTGCCGGCCGTGCCGGAACCGCCGCGGCCCTCCGGACGTGACATTGCGATCCCCACAGGAGTCGGCGCCTCGACCTGGGTGGTCGAGCATCATCCGGCGACGACGACCAGCTGGCGTGGTGATGCCGCGCACATCGACTGGTCGTTTTCGCTGGTCCCAGGCACCGCACCCGGGCAATACGCGGCGCTCGTACACCCGCTTGATCCCGCCGAGAGTTTTGATGAGATCGCCTTCATCGTCGAGGCGGATCGACCGATGCGGTTCTCCGTGCAGGTGCGGTTGCCCGACCATGCCGGAGACGGCGAGCGCTGGGTGCGTTCGGTCTATGCAGACACCAGACCTCGTGCGGTGCGACTGCGGCTCTCGGACTTCATGCCGGCCGAACGCGACACGTTGAGACGGCCTGTCGCCGCTCGTCTGCAATCGCTGCTGTTTGTGGTGGATGCACCGCACACGCCTCCGGGCGCGGCGGGGAGGTTGCGGTTGTCGGCGGTCTCGCTCCATGCGCCTCAGGCGCCGGGTGCGATCACGTCCGAACGGTAAAGACCATCACGAGGGCGCCGGCGGCGAAGCACATGTTGGTCGCCCACGCCGACAACGCGGGCGGCAACAACGCGGCATTCCCGAACGCAATAAAGATGTGCGAGATCACCAGGTACGACACCGCGAGCGTGAGTGCCAGGCCGATGCCGTAGAGCGCCCCGCGACGCCCGGTGGTCACGCCGAACGGCACGGCGAGCAGCGTCATCACCAATGTGACAAACGGGAACGCGAGCTTCCGGTGCAGTTCCACCTGGTGCTCGGCGATGCTGAAGCCACTCTCGCCGAGACGGTCGATGTAATCGCTCAGTTCACCGTAGTTCATGAATGAGGCCTCAACCTGTTCGGTGCCGAAGTCGTCGGGCGCGTCGAGCGCCAGGACGCGTGTCGCAAACGTCTCGCGCCGCGCCGTCCCATCCGGGGCGAACGTCTGCACCCAGCCATCCGTAGCCAGCCACTCGCCCTCCTGAAAGACCACCTGCGCGGCCCAGGTGTGACTCAGCAGCCGGAAAGGTGCCTTCGCCGTCTCGAACGCCGACAACTGATACAGCGTCTGATGCCGCGCGTCGTACACCGCATAGTGATAAATCGATCCCTGCCGGCCGATGAGCCAGCTGCGGTTCGCCAGGTTGAAGTTCTTGGGTGGCCGGTCGCGGATCACATCCTTCAGGACTTCCGCCTTGCGCTGGGAGTGCGCCAGCACACGGTCCTCAAGCACAAAGAGGATGCCGCTCCACACCACGGCCAGCAGCAACAGCGGCAGCGCCGTCCGGTACAGACTCACGCCGCAGGCACGAAGCACCGTGAGCTCATTGGTCCTGGTCAACCCGCCAAACGTCGTCAACACCGCGACGAGCGTGGACAGCGGCACCACGAAATACACGAAGGTCGGAGTCGCGTAATAGAAGTATTCAGCGACCATCCCGAGCGTCGCGTTGCCCTTCTGCACCTTCTCCGACATCTCGATGAACTCAACGATGTAGTAAAGGGAGAGGAGGCCAAAAAAGGCGAGGGCGATCGTGCGGAGGTAGCGGCCGCCCACGTAGAGGTCCATCAGTTGCGGGCGCCAGACGGTGATGTGGGGCAGCCGGATCACGAGCACCACGGGGGCAGGGCTGTTGACAGCGCCGGATGGCGAGCCGGCGGGCGTGCGCGTGCCTGGCCACCACGCGCGGATCGCGGCGGGCAGACGCAGTTCGACCCCGCGGCCCGTGCCACGCATCTTCATCCAGAGCAGCGCTGCGCCGACAAGACCCAGGACGATGTTCGGCATCCACCGGGCCCAGACTGCGGGAAATTGCCCGGCCTTGGCACGGCCTTCGAACACGGCCATCACGCCGTAATACGCCAGGATGACGGCGATCCCGATCGCAAATCCGGCCATCTTGCCCTCTTTGCGGGTGTGGAGCCCAAGGGCCAGTCCGATCAGCGCAAAGACCAGCGACGCCACGGGAAACGAGAACCGCTGCTGTTTCCACATGATTTCGTTGTGGGGTGACAGGCCGCTGGCGACCTTCAGCGCGGCCGCCTCGTCGAGTTCCGCCAGCGACATGGCGTTCAGATCGCGTGACTGGCCGAGGGCGGCGCCGAACACCACGTTCGGGTCGATTTGGGTGATCTCGCGACCGGAGCGCTGGAGCTGGTACTCGCCGGTGCTCGGGATGGGCTGATAGCCGGAGACCCGATCGAGGACGATGTTCACGAGTCGCTGGTCTTCGTCGATTACGAGCTGGCCGGCATCCGCCAGTTGGACCGCCGGCCGGCCGGGCTGCGTGGTGTCGGCCAGCAGCACATCCTTCCACTGCCCGGTGGGCGTCCGGTCCGAGACCAGGATGACCTTGCCCGTGAAGCCCTCGTAGAACATCCGGGTCTTGACGTCGTCGGCGGCCATCTTCTTTGTCAGGTCGAACAAGGCGGCGGTGAAGGTCTGGTTGGCCTGCGGCATGAGCCAGACGAGGACATAAAAGGTGGCGGCGGCGGCCACGGCGGCCAGGCCGAGGACAGGCCTGAGGATCCGGAGGGGGCTGACACCGCAAGCCAACAATGCGACGGCCTCTCGGTCGCCGGACAACCGGCCGAGGGCCATCACGGTCGCGGCCAGAAACGCCATCGGAATTGTGAGGCCGAGCGCGTGCGGCAACAGCGTCAGGAGGAGGTAGCCAACGGTCGGCATCGCCGTGCCTTTGGAGACCAGCAGTTCGGCCGTGCTGAGCATGGGCTGAATTGCGATGAGAAACGTGAACAGGACCAGGCCCAGTGCAAAGGGCCCGAGGGTTTCACGAATCAGGTATCGGTCAAGGGTGCGCATTCAGAGGGGATCTGAGGAATCTGACGATATCACGGGGGTTGGGGCTTTGAGCCGCCCGCAAGTTATCCACAGGGGGCTTGGCTTAGCTATTTCCACAACGTCTGATAATAAATGTTATGTCATGTAAATGAGCTGTTTAGGGCTCGGCGTTGGGCCGCTGGCGCCGCTTGCCCTGGGTGCAGAACGCGCACAGAACACAACTACTCCGACAGGCAAATTCAATATGCATGCACAGCGCCGGATGCGCCCCGGATACCCCTCAACGTTCCGACTGAAGTTGACCCTGGCGGCGCGAAGCACGCCAGATTCAGTTCTTTCGGAGCTCCGCGATGATTCCCTCAAGCGCGGTAATGACTTCGTTCTTGTCGACCTCGGACTTCTTAAACTGAAGCTTCAAGTTAAAAGTCTTTGTCGGCGGCCGATACTGAAACACGAACGCCTTCGGCCGTCCTGGCTTTGGCTTGGCCGCCACCTTTCGAGCCTGCTCCCGCGTGACAGGCGCCCCAGACCCGTCCCGCGTCAGTTTCTCGATGAAGGCGATCATTTTCTGAGGGTCCTGATGCCTAACTATCTGCAAAAGCAAAGACTTAGAGGAAATGTCGGCCAGCCGACACAAATTCCTGACCTCAACCGGCATCTGCGCCAGGGCCAGGGACTCCGTCACAGCCGTGCGAGACTTGCCCATGCGGCGAGCCAAATCTTCGTGCGTATAGCCGCAGCGTTCAGCCAGAACCTGGAGCGCCTCTGCCTCTTCAAATGGGCTCAGGTCCTTCCGTTGGATGTTCTCAACAAGCGCGACTTCCATGATTTCGTTGTCGTCGACATCTCGAATGACGACAGGAAGTTCACGAAGACCGACCTGCACTGAGGCCTGGTAGCGGCGTTCTCCGGCTACGATCTGGTAGCGTCCACCACGCTGCCGAACGATGAGCGGCTCGATAATCCCCTTCTCGGCAATCGACGCCATGAGCTCAGACAGGTCGCCCATGACCTGGCGTGGCTGGTCGGGATTTGGATCGATTTGGTCGATCGGAATCATCCGACCGATTGGCGCGCCGGCAGGATTGGTGAGTGCGTCGACGTAGTGCTCGTCGTGGCGCATCTTCAGACTTGACGGCAATCCTCGTTTAGACACGATCCATGACCTCCTCGCAGAGCCGGTAATACTCGGTCGCGCCGGATGAGTCCGGCGCAAACTTGAAAATTGATTCCTTATACGCGGGACTCTCTTCGAGCCGCACGCTCTTCGTGATGACGGTCTTGAAGACCTTGCTGCCAAACACCTTGTCGATCTGCGCACGAATATCCCGAGCGAGCGCGGTCCGTTTGTCGTGCATCGTAATCACGACCCCGAGGATGCGGAGGTCGGGATTCGCCCGCATGCGGACCTTCTCGATCGTCTCAAGCAAATCGTCGGTCCCCTCGAGCGCGAAGTAGGACGACTGGATTGGGATAAGGAGGTGCGTGGACGCCACTAGCGCGTTCACCGTGAGCAACCCCAAGGCCGGCGGGCAGTCAATCACGACTACGTCGAAGTCGCTCATCACCGCCGCCAGTTTGTCCTTGAGCTTGAAATGCGAGTCCAGCTCCCCGACCAACTTTCCTTCCAGCTTGGCCAGAGCGATACGCGATGGCGCCACCCAGAGGTTTGGTTGGGATGAAGTCTTGATGATGTCGGAGAACGAGATGTTCTTGTCGGTGATCGCATCGTAGACCGACTGCTCGACCATGGCCATGTCGACATACGACATGGTGCTGTTCGCCTGCGGGTCGAGGTCAATGAGCAGGGTGCGACGACCGCGGAGCGCAAACGCTGCAGCGAGATTGATGGCGGTTGTCGTCTTTCCGACACCACCTTTTTGATTGGCGATGGAAATGATCATCGGCTGCAGGGATTCTACACCCACTACATCTTGTAGCCGAGATCGTCTGGGTCGAGACTCTCCAGCCAGCGCTGCAAACGCTCCTGATCGACCTGCTGAGGGGCCACGTCGGCGCCTCGCGCATGCTCAAACACACTCACGTTGACGAAGATCGGCACCTTGCTGCGCAGCGATAACGCCAGCGCATCACTCGGACGGGCGTCGATCAGGATGCGCTCGCCGTCCCGCTCAACCTCGAGAAACGCGTAGAACGTACTGTCCTTCAGGTCGTGGATGATCACCCTGGTCAGCCGGCCTCCCAGTTCCGCCATGACATGCCGCAGCAGGTCATGCGTCATGGGCCGGGGTGTCGACACGTTCTCCACCTGGAGCGCAATCGCGTTGGCCTCGACCGGACCGACCCAGATGGGCAGCACGCGCTCGTTGGTGTCATCGCGAAGAATGATGATCGGCAGGTTGGTCAGCGGGTCGACCATCAATCCTTTGATCGCCATTTCAATGAGCACTCGCAGCCTCCACAAGTTCTCCGCGCACACTGTTTGGTGCCGCAGCAGTCAGGCGAACCTGCACGAGTTGACCAACCAGAGTCGCCGCGCCGGGGAAATTCACCGTGACCCACCCGCTGGTCTTCCCCGTCATTTCCCAGTCACGACGCCTGGACGGTCCCTCGACCAGCACCTCCACCGCCTGGCCGATCATCGCCCGGAACACAGACACTTGAATCCCCGCCTGCAACTGCTGAAGAGCCATGATGCGGCTCGTCTTCACCGACTCCTGCACATCGTCAGCCATCCGTTTGTCGGCAAGGGTATTGGGCCTGGGTGAATACTTGAACGAGTAGATAAACGAAAACCCAACCCGGCGCACCAGGTCCAGCGTAGCCTCAAAGTCGTCGGCGGTCTCGCCAGGAAATCCGACGATGATGTCGGTGGAGACCGAGATGTCGGGCATGGCCACACGGAGCCGTTCGACCAGAGCCAGGTACTCCTCCCTCGTGTAACGGCGCCGCATCTCCTTGAGCACCCGGTTCGAGCCAGACTGGACGGGCAGGTGAAAGTGCCGGCAAATCTTCGGCGTGGACTGCATCACCTCAATCAGCCGATCCGATGCGTGGCGCGGATGGGGGCTGGCAAACCGGATGCGCCGTATGCCCGAGATGCGACTGACCCGCTGCAACAGCTCGGGAAAGTCGCAGCCTGGGTCGTCGGGCGCCTGATAATGATTGACGATCTGTCCGAGGAGCTGCACTTCGACGCGTCCCGAGTCGGCAGCACGCTGCACCTCCGCCAGAATGTCGGCCACCGGCCGCATACGCTCGTGCCCGCGTGTATAGGGCACCACGCAGAACGAACAGAACTCGTTGCATCCTTCAATAATCGTGACCCAGGCGCGTGTCGGATCCGACGCCTTCGCCACGCCGAGGGGAAACGAGACGTCCTCGTAGGGGTTGATGTCTACACGGGGGGTCTGCCGGACGCGCGCATCGGTGAGGAGCGACGGCAACTGCCGGATGGCCTGGGTCCCGACAACGACATCGATGGCGAGGTTGCGCTTGAGCAGCGCGTCCCCCTCCTGCTGCGCCACACAGCCGGTCACCGCGATTTGGGGCTGATGGCCACGTTCAGCGCCGGCGAGACGAATCTCGCCGAGCCGTGAATACAGCTTCTCCTCCGCGCGTTCGCGCACCGAGCAGGTGTTGAGCACCATCAGATCGGCTTCGGCCTCCGACGCCGCCGGCTCGTAGCCCTCGGATTCGAGCAGACCCGAGATGCGCTCGCCGTCGTGGAAGTTCATCTGGCAGCCGAACGTTTCAACGAGATACTTACGCGCCACGCTTCCCTTTCGCTTTCGATCCGACCGACCTTTCGCTTTCGCCTTTTGCCCGGCCTTCGCTTTCGCTTCTGGACTGCAGGAGCTCCCGTGCGGAGGCCAACACCTGCGCTGACACGTGGTCGCCGGCGATCATCCGGGCGAGTTCGGCCTCACGCTCCCCTCCCTTCAGGCGGGTGACGGTTGTCACCGTCCGGCCCCCCTTGACCTGCTTCGCAATGTGGAGGTGGTTGTCCCCCCGCGCGGCAATTTGCGGCAGGTGCGTGATGCAGAGCACCTGAAACCGGCGGCCGAGTTCCTGGAGTTTGGCGCCAACGGCGTCGGCTGCTGCCCCGCCGATGCCCGCGTCCACCTCGTCAAACACGAGAGTCCGGCCTTCCTCATCGGGCGTTGCCAGCGTCTTGATCGCGAGCATGATCCGGGAGAGTTCACCTCCGGACGCGATTCGGGCGAGTGGCCGAACATCCTCGCCTGGATTCGGCGACAGGTAGAACTCGAGGGCATCAAAGCCCGCAGCAGACCAGTGGGCAGAATCGTCCGGAAAGGACTCGACCCGTATTTCGACCCGCGACTTGGGCATGGCCAGTTGGGCGAGCGACTGCTCCAGAGCCTTTGCCAACCGCTGCCCCGCAGCCCTCCGTGCTGTCGAAAGCATCCCGGCCGTGGCCCGAAAACGGTCAGCCGCACGATCCGCCTGCTGCTCGAGCATCGCCGCCGTCTCGTCGCTGGCCCGTAGCGCGTCGAGTTCGGTACGCAGGGCGGCATGTTTGGCGACGACGTCCTCGAGGGTGGGACCGTGTTTGTGCTTCACGCGCTCAAGGGCGGCAAGGCGGTCCTCGACCTGCTGCAGCCGATCTGGCGATGCGTCGAGGTCACGGGTATAGTCGCGCAGCATAAAGGCGAGGTCCTCGAGCCGCGACCGGAGTTCATCTCGCTGCTCAAGATATGGTGCGAACCGGGCGTCCAGGGCGGCAAGGTCAGCCACCCGTTTCCAGACGCCGCCCAACGCGGCGAGCGCGGCGGACTCCCCTTCATACAAAAGGGCAAAGGCCTCAGTCGTCAGGCGCGTGAGCCGATCGGCATTCCCCAGCACCTGTCGCTCGGCCAGCAGCGCCTCGTCTTCACCCGCTCTGGGCGCAAGCCGATCGAGATCCTGCAGCTGAAAGGTGACCCATTCGATGCGGGCCGCCTTCTCCTTTGCACTGAGCCGCGTCCGCTCGAGGGCACTCGCCGCCGCGCGCCATGTCTCATACGCGACAGCCACCGCCTCCACGACCGCCGGATGTTCAGCGTACGTATCGACGAGCCCGGCATGCTCCGCCGGGTCCAACAACGATTGATGCTCGTGCTGCCCATGCAGGTCCACCAGCCCGCGACCGAAATCACGTAAGGCCGCGGTGGTGGCCAACGCGTCATCAAGGAAGGCGCGACTCCGGCCCTGCGCGGAGATCTCGCGGCGGACAAGACGCTCATGGCCCTGATGGTCGAAGATGGCTTGAATGGTGGCGGTGTCTTCGCCGGTGCGGACCAGATCCGCGCTGGCGCGACCGCCCGTGAGCAGGTCGATGGCTTCGACTAGCATCGATTTGCCGGCGCCGGTTTCTCCGGTGAGCACGGTCAGGCCTGGTGCCAGTTCAATCTCGAGGTGATCGATCACCGCGAGGTTGCGAATGGCGAGAAAACGCAACATGCCGCATCGTAGCAAACCTTTGAC
Organism: Vicinamibacterales bacterium; assembly: GCA_030827135.1. Lineage (GTDB taxonomy): Bacteria > Acidobacteriota > Vicinamibacteria > Vicinamibacterales > SCN-69-37 > SYFT01. The sequence goes on along the minus strand of JAURFE010000004.1, from coordinate 54,542 downwards.
TCACTCCACCCTGCGTGGTACCTTCTTCGACATCGCGCTGTCCCAGCGGCGCACTATCCGTATCGCACGACGGAGGTCTTGTTGCGCACGCTTGGCACATTGATCCTGGCCTATCAGGTTCAGGATCCCGCTGGGGATCTGGCTACAGTTCCCCCTTCCACTTCCAGCACCGATCTGGTGTCGCTGATTGCCGACGCCTCCCCACTGGCGTGGCTCGTCCTGATCGTCCTCCTGCTCTTCTCTGCGGTCTCGTGGGGCATCATCGTCCACAAGCAGATGCAGTTCAGGAAGGCGCAGCGTCAGACGGCGACGTTCCTCGACATCTTCCGCAAGAGCAGCAAGTTCTCGGAAGTCCAGTCGGTGTGCGCGAGCCTGCCGGCGAGCCCGCTCGTCGGCCTGTTTCAGGCCGGTTATGCCGAACTGAACGCCCAACTGCGCGCGGCAGGCGAAGGCTCCCGGCCGATGCTCAAGAGTCTCGACGGCCTTGACCGCGCCCTGCTGCGCGCCACGACCGTTGAACTGAGCCGGCTGGAGTCGCGCATCGGCTTCCTGGCGACGACGGCGTCGATTACGCCATACATCGGCCTGTTCGGCACCGTCGTTGGCATCATGGCGTCGTTCCAGGGCATCGGCGAGACCGGGTCATCGAGTCTCGCTGTTGTGGCACCGGGGATCGCGGAAGCGCTCATCGCCACAGCAGCCGGGTTGTTCGCCGCGATTCCGGCGGTCTATTACTACAACGACCTGACCGGGCAGGTGAAACACTTCGCCGGCGGCATGGACGACTTCTCGCTCGAGTTCCTCAACATCGCCGAGCGGAACTTCACGTAACCACCGGAGGACACGATGCCGAAGGTGGAACAGGTCTCGCACAACTCGGGCCGGGGACGACGGGGACGCGGACAGCGTGTGTCGACGTCGCTCGCAGAAATCAACGTCGTGCCGCTCGTCGACGTGATGCTCGTGCTGCTCATCATCTTTATGGTGAGCGCCCCGATGATGCAGCAGGGGTTCGGCGTCCAACTCGCGCAGTCGAGACGCGCCCAACCGGTGACGGCAGAACCCATCAACGTGTCGATCCCCCTCAGTTTTGCGCGGGACCAGTATGTCCGCGTGAATGGTGAGCGGGTGCGGCTGAGCCTGCTGGCCGAGCGGATTCGGATGGAGTTGCAGGGCCGGGCGTCGCAGGACGTGTATCTCGGGGCAGACGGCCAATTGCGCCATCAGGCCGTCATTCAGGTTATGGACGAGTTGAAGGCCGGGGGCGTCAGAAACGTCATGGAAGTGCTGGCGCCACCGGACGGGAGACGCCGGTAGTGCGTGCGGATGTCAGTGACATCCTCGCGGCCAGAGCGCCGGATGACCGCGGACTTTCGCGGCTGGTGGGCTGGTCTGTGGGGGCCCACCTCGTCGGCCTGGCGATCGCGCTGTTTCTTCCCTCGGGGTGGCTCGGCGCCCAGCCAGACAGGGTTGAGGTCATGGTGATCAGCCTTGGCGGGTCCGTTGGAGAACGGTCCACGGGGACGACACCGATTGCCGGCAAGCAGATCGACCAGGCGGTGGAACGGCCGCGACCGGAACCGCCGAAGCCACCGGCTGCCACCAGACCCGACGAGATGCCTCCCCCGCGAACGACACCGGTGACGGCAAAACCCACGCCTCCACCGCCAAAGACAACGGCCCCGCCTGCGGCGACGACGAAGCCCCCGGTGACCGGCGCCCAGGTGCAGGCCGGCAGTGCCGCGGCCGATACAGGGGCCCAGGGCAGAGCCGACGGATTGACGTTCGGCGGAGGGGCCGGCGGTGGTGACGCCGTCGATTTGAATGCGTTTGATCCTGAATGGGTGGCGAAATTTAAGAGTGCCATCACCCGCGTCTGGGACCGCCTTCAGCCTGATGCCGGGTATGTCGTCATCCGGTTCGGGATTCGGCGCGATGGTTCACTGAGCGCCACGGTGCCGGTCACCGTGATTGAGAGCAGCCGGCACTTCCTGCTGGAGCAGACCTCCCGCCGGACGCTGCTGAATGCCCGGCTGCCGCCGCTCCCGGCGAGTTATGAGGGTACGGAACTGGTCGTGCGACTGCGATTTGACTATGAGAAGAGGTAATCGAATGACCGTGCATTCCCGCGTCGCGCTCACCGTCGTCTGCGGCCTTGCGCTGCTCATGCCGGCGTTGCCGATGGGCGCGCCCGACATGTATGCGATCGCCATGACGCCGCTCGACCAGCAGCGCGAAGTGGCGATCAGCGTCCGCGGTGAAGGCGGTCGCGCGCCGCGGCTTGGGTTCGCGGAGTTCCTGGTCACCGGCAGCGATGCGGATCTGCGCACCGCGTCGGGTACCGTGTCGCAGGTGTTGTACGACGATCTGGAATTTGAACGCGAGTTCGCGATGATTGCGCGCACCGCGTCCTCGAAAATTCCGACAACAACGGCCGAGGCGATGCCCTACGAGGCTTGGAATGAAGTGGGCGCGGATCTCGTGCTGGTCGGCAGCGCATCGCGAACCGATGCCGCGCTGACGATCGAAGTGCGCATCATGAATGTGGAGCGCAAGGCCAGCGTGTTCGGCAAGCGCTACGCGTGCACGATGCGTGACCCGCGCTACTGCGCGCATACGATTGCCGATGAGGTGCACAAGGAATTGTTTCAGCTCGACGGCGTGGCCCGGACGAAGCTGGCATTTGCCTCCGACCGCGACGGGGAGCGTCTGGGCGGCACCATTGAAGAACGCTCGATCAAGGAGATTTACATCTCGGACTACGACGGTGGCCGGCAGTTGCGGCTCACGCCGCACCGGTCGTTGAACATCGCGCCGAGTTGGTCGCCGGACAACCGCTTCCTCGCGTACACCTCGTACACCTCGGGGTTTCCCGACATCGTGCTGCACTCCATCTATGAGGCGCGCGCCGCGACACGCCCGGCAAAGGGCACGCCCAATGCGCAGAACTATCTGCCGGCGTTTTCGCCCGACGGCACGCGTATCGCGTTTGCGTCGAGCCGCACCGGCAACTTCGAGATCTACACGATGCGTGTGGATGGCAGCGACGTGCGCCAGCTCACTTCACACCCCGGCATCGACAACGCCCCGACGTGGTCGCCCAACAGTCAGCAGATCGCGTTCACGTCTGAGCGGTCGGGACAGAGTCACCTGTTCATCATGAGTGCGGATGGCGGTCCGGTCACGCGCCTTCCCACGGGGGGCGGCAAGGTGGATCGCCCCACGTGGTCGCCGGCGCCGTTCAACTACGTGGCATACTCTGCCGAAGTGCCAGGCGGCAACCAGATCCGGATGATCGAACTGGGCACCAACAAGGTCACCTCACTGACGGATGCCTTTCAGGGCAACAACGAAAGCCCCTCGGTCGCCCCGAACGGCCGCCACATCGCCTTTGTGACCACGCAGTGGGGCAAGGAACACATCGTCATCATCGGTCGCGACGGCAAACTGGAACGCCGCGTGACCACCACTGGCAACAACAAGTACCCGAGCTGGTCACACCGCTAACCCTATGCTGCACTCACATCGTTCTACGACTCGCGTCATTGTCACGGGCCTTACCCTGGCCGCTACGCTCACGCTCGCCGCCTGCGGCGGGAAGCAGGCGCCCGTTGCCGTCACTCCCCCGCCGCCTGGACCACAGGCGTTCCCAGGGGCGTCGACGCCGAGCCGTCCGCCGGACCCACCGGCCCCCGTGCCTGAACCGCCGCCGATCGTGCTCGAGGCGCCCGTGGTGGCGTCCGACACGCTCGCCGGACTCGACACCGACGAAATCAACCGGCAGAGTCCCCTGGCGCCGGTGTTCTTCGCACTCGACTCCGACACCGTTGATGCGGAGGGGCAGCGTGTGCTCGCCGCCAATGCGGCCGTCCTGAAGCAGTATCCGACCTGGGCCATCACCATCGAGGGCCACAGCGATGAGCGCGGCACGGCAGAATACAATCTCGCGCTGGGCGAACGCCGCGCCTTGTCGGTCAAAAGTTATCTGCTGTCGCTGGGCATCGCGGCTGATCGCATTCGCACGGTCAGCTACGGCAAGGAATTCCCGTTTGATCCTGGCCACGATGAAGCGGCGTGGGCCAAAAACAGGCGTGGTCATTTTGTGGTGACCGGGAAGTAACATAGAGCCATGGCCCGCCGACTATTGTTCCTTGTTCTGCTGGCAGTGCCCGCCACTGCGGCGGCGCAGAACCGCGAGCACCAGCAGATTTTCGCCGACCTCCGGATGCTGCACGAGCAGACGCAATTGCTCCGCGTGGCGATTGCCGAACTCGCGCAGTCGCTCAAGGCCGTCAACGCCCGAGTGGACGAACAAGCCAACCTCACACGGAAGCTGTTTGCCGACCAGGGTGTGCAGATCGGCAGCCTGACGGAGAACGCGCGCATCCTGCGCGAAAAAATGGACGCGACGAACGTGAGCCTCTCCAAGGACGCGCACGAAATGGAAACCATCCGGCAGGAACTTGCGACCCAGCGCACGTTGCTGACACAGATCATCACGATGCTCACGCCCACACCGTTGCCGGTGGATTCGGCCAACCCTGCGGCGGCTGGCGCCGCGGGAGCAACACCGCCCGTTGGCACGGCCGTGACCGCTCCGCCCCCCGTGCAACTGCCCCCGCCGCCACAGAACCCGCAGCGCGCGTTTGACACGGCGTTTGGCGACTACGCGACCGGACAGTTCGACATGGCCATCGCCGGTTTTCAGTACTACATCGAAACGTTCCCGACCTCCCCGGATGTGCCAAAAGCCCGCTACCATGTTGCAGAATCTCACTACGGGAAGGGCGCATACAAGGAGGCCGTCACGGCCTATGAGCAGGTGCTGAAGCTGGACAAGGGTACCGACTGGGAGGCGCCGGCCCTCTACAAACAGGGGCTGGCGTACGAACAGCTCGGCCAGACCGAACGGGCCAAGGCGAACTGGGAACTGGTGCGAAAGTCCTTCCCGGACAGCAGCGCAGCGATGATGGCCGCGCAGAACCTGGCGCGCATCATCAAGAAGACCACGATTTCGAACTGACAAAGGACGCAGCAGACATGGGCAGTGTGAACAAGGCAATTCTGGTCGGAAACCTCGGGCGTGATGCCGAGATGCGATTCACGCAGGGTGGCACCGCCGTCGCCACGGTGAGCATCGCCACGACCGACGTCTTCAACGATCGGGATGGCCAGAAGCGTGAAGACACGCAATGGCACCGCATCGTCATCTGGGGCAAGACAGCGGAGTCGATCCAGCCGTACTTGACGAAGGGCAAACAGATTTACGTCGAGGGCAAGATTCAGACGCGCGAGTGGACTGACAAGGAAGGCAAACAGGTCAAGACCACGGAAATCCGTGCTGACCGTGTCGTGCTGCTTGGCGGCCCCGGTGGCGGCAGCGGCGGTGGTGGCGAACGGGCCCCGCGGCCCCAGCGCGCCGCCTACGGCGCCCCAAGCACGGGCGGCGGCATGGGCCACGACACGGACGACATGGGGCCGATCGACGCACCGAACGACGACGACATCCCGTTTTAATTGGTAATCGGGGAATCGGGAAGCGGTAATCGCTGATTGCTAATCGGGGAATCACGCAATCTGCAATCGGAATCAACAATTTGCGATCGCGCGATCGTAGATTGCAGATCGTAGATTGCAGATCGTAGATTGCAGATTCAGATTACAAGTTGCCCGATTCCCCGATTATCGAGAATCGATTGCAGCCTTCCGATTCCACGATTCCCCGATTCACGTCAGCTTTTCCTGCCGTACCGGTCCTCGAGCCTCACCACATCATCGAGATGATTGGTTGAGACTTCCATGACGTCGGAGTCTTCGAGCGCCGTCATGCGGTGAATCGTTTTGGGGGTGACGTGGACGGATTGCCCAGGGGTCATCTCGCGCCCCACCAGTGATCCGTTCACGTCAATCTCGAACAGGATTTTGCCGGACCAGACGAAAATCGTCTCGTCCTTCATGTTGTGGTATTGCAGGCTGAGCGCGTGGCCTTTGTTGATGTGGATGACTTTGCCCACATACAGCGGCGTCTTCGCCCAATGCAGTTCGTAGCCCCAGGGCTTCTCCACCCGAATTACCGGTTGTTCCATGATGCCGTCTGTCCCTCCTCTGTCATTGCGGCAGCCAGGGGCGCCAGCAACGCATGCACATCTTCCACTGACCCTGCGACCAGAGCTGCTCGGGCCAACCGCACCGCCTGGCGGGTGTCGACGGCACGGAGCGCCCGTTTCACGACCGGAATTGCCGCCGGCGTCATGCTGAACGCCCGGAACCCCAAGCCTATCAGCAGTGCAACCACCAGCGGATCGGCCGCCATCTCACCGCAGACCGACAGGTCCTTGCCGCTCCGGCGCCCGGCCGACGCAAGCATCCGGAGCAGCCGCAGCACGCCCGGTTCCAGCGGCTCGTAGTGACCGGACAGGCGCTCGTCGGTCCGATCGATCGCCAGCGTGTACTGGATGAGATCATTCGTACCCACGCTGAGGAAATCGACCTCGGCGGCGATGTACTCGGCGGTCAAGGCCGCTGCCGGAACCTCGATCATGGCGCCGATCGGGACGGACGGTGCACCGGGCACCTCCCTGGCGATATCGGCGATCAACGCGCGGGCCAGCCGCGCTTCTGCCACCGACGTCACAAAGGGCAGCAGAATGCGGAGCTGGCCCGCCGGCGCGGCCCGCAGCAGCGCGCGGACCTGCCCGCGGAAGCGCTCGTCGTGATGCAGCGCCGCTCGAATGCCACGCAGGCCGAAGCGTTCCCGGTGGCCGCCACCCCTTGTGGAGGCCTCCCAGCGTTCTTCCCCCGCATCAAACGTCCGGATGGTGACCGGCCGTGGCGCAAGCGCTGCGAGCAGGCGGCGATAGGTCTCGGTCTGCGTCGCCTCGTCCACGGCCCCTGACGCCGGCGCGCGGTCGAGCAGGAACTCGGATCGATACAAGCCGATGCCTTCGGCGCCCACGTCGTTCACGCGGGCCACCTCTTCGGCGATCTCCAGATTCGCGTCGAGCCGGATGCGGACGCCATCGGCCGTCTCGGCGGGCACGCCCCGCAGTTCATCAAGCTTCCTGTGCGCCGCCTCGGCCACGCTCGCCCGCTGGCGCCAGCGTGTCAGCGCATCCGCGCCTGGTTCGACCACCACCTCGCCGGTGGCGCCGTCGACCGCTACGGTCTGTCCGGGCGAGATGATCTGCGTCGCGCTGCCCAGTCCCACGACGGCGGGGATGCCGAGTGAGCGCATCAGAATCACGGTGTGATGGGTCGGGCTCCCGACGTCGCAGACCAGCCCGCGGACCTTCGTCCAGTCGAGTTGGGCCGCAATCGACGGCGACAGCTCATCGGCGACCACGATGAGGGGGCCCTCGAGTTCGCGGACAAAATCCACCAGGGGGTCGCGCCCGGGTCGCAGGTTGCGCAGCAATCGTCCCCCCACGTCCGCGAGATCCCCCGCGCGCTCGCGCAGCCACGCGTCCCCTTCCCGCGTGAAGACATCACGAAGTTCCCCCAACGCGCGGTCCAGCGCCCAGTCGGCGTTGATGCGCTCGGTGCGAATGAGGGCGTCCACCCGCGCGGTGAACATCGGGTCATCGAGCATGAGCAACTGGGCCGCGAAGATCGCCGCCTGGGCTTGCCCGACGGTTCGCGAGACACGGGACGAAATCTCCTCGAGTTGATGGCGGGTTTCCGCGCGTGCGGCCTTCAGGCGCTGGCGTTCACGGTCCACGCCGGACGCGGCGAGCCGGTACCGCACCTGGCCGGCGTCGCGGACGGCGACCACGGCCCGCCCGATGGCGGTGCCGGCCGACACGCCGCGACCGACCAACCGCAGGTTCCGGGTCACGGGTCCTCGAATCCCCGCGCGGCGAGGTCCGTCAACGCGCTCATCGCCTGCGCCTCGTCCTCGCCGTCGGCCGTGATCTCCAGCACGGTTCCCCGCGCGGCCGCCAGCAGCAGCAAGCCGAGAATGCTCTTGCCGTCCACCGTCTGCGTGCCACGTGTCACGCGAATCCTGCTGGTGAACTGGCCGGCGCGATGCACGAATCGTGCGGCCGCCCGTGCATGCAGGCCCAGCGCGTTCACCACCGTCACCGACTGCGTGATCACGGCTGGGTTCCGCCGGGACGATCCGTCCGCAGAAGGTCCGACGCGACACGGATGGCCGCGCGCCCATCCTCGCCCACCAGCCGCGCGAGTGAGGTAAGGTCGTGTTCGTCGCGCATGCGGGCGAGTTTGATCAGCATCGGCAGATTCACGCCGGTCACCACATCCACCCTGCCCGGCTCCAGAAACGACATCGCCAGATTCGACGGCGTGCCGCCGAACATGTCGGTCAACAGCAACACGCCGTGCCCGCTGTCCACCCGTGTGATGGCGCGCGACATGGCGTCGGTGGCCACCGCCACATCGTCGTGCCACCCGATGGACACGGCCGCAAAGCGCGGCAGGTCGCCGACGATGGTCTCGGCCGCGTTGAGCAGTTCGGTGGCCAGGACGCCGTGGGTCACCACGACGACGCCAACGGCGTGGGGTGTCAGTGTGTCAGGCTTCGGCTGCATCCCTGTGTCTCACTCGCAACTGGACGCCCTTCGTCCGTTTCAGCGCGCGCCCGAGCGCCTCGCTTATGGCCACACTGCGATGGCGGCCTCCCGTGCAGCCAATCGCCACGGTCAGGTACGCCTTCCCTTCCGCGATGTATTGCGGCAACAGGAAGCGCATGAGGCCGCTCGTGAGGGCGAGAAAGCGCTTGGCGGCGGGGTCGCTCATGACGTAACGCGCCACCTTCGGATCCAATCCGGTCAGCGGGCGGAGCGTCGCGACGAAGTGCGGGTTCTTCAGGAACCGCACGTCGAACAGCAGATCGGCATCCGCCGGGGCGCCACGCTTGAAGCCAAAACTCTGAATGGTGACGACCAGCTTGTGTTGATCTCCGTCGCCGCCGATCGCCAGAACCCGGTGGCGCAGTTCATGCACACTGAGCTTGGACGTGTCGATGACGTGGTCGGCGAGCGCCCGCAGCGGCGCCGTCTGCCGGCGCTCCTCTTTCACCGCCTCCACCGGCGACATCCGGCGTCCCAGCGGATGCGGCCGTCGCGATTCACTGAATCGGCGGACCAGGATGTCCTGGTCCGCTTCGAGGAACACCAGACTGGCCTGCAGGTCGCCCCGGCGTTTCAGTTTGCGATACACGCCGGGGAGCCGGGACAAGTTGCGGCCTTCGCGGACGTCGACCACCACCGCCACGTGATGTTTGGGATCTTCCTCGCGGACGGACAGGTCGGCAAACGTGCTGATCAGGGCGATGGGCAGGTTGTCGATGCAGAAGTAGCCGAGGTCTTCAAGCGCGTGAATCGCCTGCGACTTGCCGGCACCAGACAATCCCGTGACCACCACAAACTTCGGCATCACTTTCGCGCGAGTTGGCATCAGTCCTCTCCCTCAAGTTCATCATCAACCGCGTCCGACGCGCGCGCGAGCCGCTGCTCAAGCCGTTCCACCAACAATTGCGCGGCATGGCGGCCACGCGATCGCAGCAAACTGTTGCGGGCGGCCACTTCGACCAGCATCGCCACGTTGCGCCCTGGCGCCACGGGCATCTTGACCATGGGAATCGACACGCCCATCACCACCTGGGTGTCGAGGGTGATGCCGAGCCGATCGTACTCGCGGCCGGTTTCCCAGCGTTCCAGCTGCACGATCAGTTCGATCCGTTTCGACGAACGAGTCGCACTGACGCCGAACAGCTCGGTCACGTTGACCAGGCCCAGCCCTCGGATCTCAACGTAGTGCCGCGTCATCTCCGGGCAGGTGCCGATGAGAACGGACTCCCCGCGCACTTTGACTTCTACGGTGTCGTCCGCCACCAGCCGATGGCCGCGGCCGACCAGGTCGAGGGCGCATTCACTCTTGCCGATGCCGCTTTCCCCGGTGATCAACACGCCGAGCCCAAGAATATCGAGCAACACGCCATGCAGGATTTCGCGCGCCGCCATTCGATCCTCGAGGAAGGTCGTCAGCCTCGCGATCGTGGTGGGCGTGTTCGCCATGGTCCGCAGGACCGGCACGCCGGCACGCTCGGCTTCCACGAGCAGATCCGGTGGCGCATCGAGGCCCAGCGTCAGCACAATACACGGAAAGTCGCGCCAGAGCAGGCGCACCAGCACGGTGCGGCGGGCGGCTGGTTCCATCTGTTCGAGGAAGCGCACCTCGCTCTCGCCGAACACCAGCACGCGGCCCGGGCGCAGGTATTCGTCGAAGCCGGCGAGCGCAAGCCCGGTCTTCTGAATGTACGGCAGGGTGATCCCGCGCTCCAGCCCGGTGGCGCCGGCCAGCAGATCGAACTCAAGCTCCGCGCACGCGCCGCGCGCACCCAACAGCGCTGCCACGGGCACCGACGGAGACATTACAGAAACACCTTCCGCTGACTGGAGGTGGGAATCTTCAGCTCTTCCCGGTACTTCGCGATGGTGCGCCTGGCGAGGACCAGACCTTCGCGCTGCAGCATCTGCATGATCTTCGAATCACTCAGGGGGCGTTTCGGGTCTTCCGCTTCGATGATCTTGCGGATGCGCTGCTTGATGGTCACCGACGACACGTTCTCGCCGTACGAACTGCTGATGCCGCTGTGGAAGAAGAACTTCATCTCGTACACACCCTGCGGCGTGTGCATGTATTTGTTGTTCACGACGCGCGAGACCGTGGACTCGTGCATGCCGATGTCATTGGCGACGTCGCGCAGCACGAGCGGCCGGAGATGCTCCAGGCCCAAGTCGAGAAACTCGCGCTGAAACGTGATGATGCTCGTCGCCACCTTGATGATCGTCTTCTGGCGCTGATCCACCGACTTGAGCAGCCACAACGCCGACCGGAACTTGTCCTTCACATACGCGCGCGTCTCGTCCGAGGCCTCGGTGCCCTTGTCCTTGTCGAGCAGGCGACGATACACCGGGCTGATCCGGAGCTGCGGCAGGCCTTCTTCATTCAGTACCGCCCGATAACCGTCCTCGGTCTTCACGATGTAAACGTCCGGGATGACGTAATGCGAATCGGCCGGCGTATACCGGGCCCCCGGCTTCGGGTCGAGATGGCGGATCACCTCGAGGTGCGCCTTGATGTCCTCCTGCGTCAGTCCCATCACCCTGGCGAGTTCGGGCACGCGGTGGTTCTGCAGCAGGGGGAGGTGGTCCTGCACCAGCGTCTCCACGGCGGTGCCGCCAAGCCCGTGCGCACGCAACTGGAGCAACAGGCACTCCTGCGGATCCCTGGCGGCGACGCCAATGGGATCAAACGACTGCACATACGCCAGGGCGCGCTCAACCGCCGCCACGGGCCACGGTCCCAGCGCGGCTATCTCGTCAATCGACGCGGCGAGATACCCGTCGTCGTCCACGTTGCCGACGATGGCTTCACCGATCTCGCGGGTGGTCTCGTCGGTGGTCTGCAGGTCGAGCTGCCACATGAGGTGGTCGGCGAGCGATCCCTTGCTGGACAGTGTGTTCTCGATCGGTGGCAGCTCGCGCACCTCGATGGCCTGCCGGGGCCGGTAGCCATCGTCGAGGTACTCGCCGAAAAAATACTCGTAGTCGGCGTCGTCCCAGGTGTCGCCTTTTTCCTCGGCCTTCTTGTCGGCAGCCTCGGCCTCGACTTCCTGGGGCGTCTCTTGCACGGGGGTGTCGTCGATGACTTCTTCCAGCAGCGGGTTCTCGACCATCTCCTGGGTCAACAACTCCGATAACTCCACAGTTGTCATGGGCAGAAGCTTGATGGCCTGCTGCAGCGACGGCGTCAGGATCAGCTTCTGCGACAGCCGTGCGGAGAGTTTCTGTGAAAGTGCCATCAGCCGGTACGGTCCTTGCAGCTAGTGTATTCGGGATTCGACGAAATCAATCCAGCCGAAAATCGGCGCCGAGATAAATCCGCTTGACGTCCTCATCCGCCGCCAGCGCCTCGGGTGTTCCGCTTCGGAAAATCGCGCCGTCGTGCACGATGTACGCGCGGTCCGTGATCTTCAGCGTCTCTCGCACGTTGTGGTCGGTCACAAGCACCCCGATGCCCCGGGACTTCAGATGCACCACGATGTTCTGAATATCCGACACGGCGATGGGATCGATGCCGGCAAAGGGTTCATCCAGGAGGATGAACTTCGGCGAGTTCACCAGCGCCCGCGTGATTTCCGCGCGGCGCCGTTCGCCGCCGGACAGGGTGTAGGCCTTCGACTTGGCCAGCGACGTCAGGCCCAGTTCAGCGAGCAAGCCCCTGAGGCGGGTACGCCGCTCGTCGGCTGAAATCGGCAGCGTCTCGAGGATGGCCAGAATGTTCTGCTCGACCGTCAACCCACGGAAGATGGACGGCTCCTGCGGGAGATACCCGATCCCCTTGCGGGACCGCGTATACATCGCATCACGGGTGACGTCCTGCTCGTCGAGCAGGACCTGGCCGGCGTCCGGCGCTACCAGCCCGACGACCATCCCGAACGTGGTGGTCTTGCCGGCGCCGTTCGGCCCCAGCAGCCCCACGACTTCGCCGGAGGTCACGTCAATGTGCACATCCTTCACGACCGTGCGGCCGCTGAACGCCTTGGTGAGTCCTGTCGCCCGCAGCGTCGCCACTACTTGATCACCTCTGCACACTTTGCTGGCCGCATCGTTGCCAACGCTCCTCCCTGACTGCCCACACTGGCCGAGCCCGACGTGCGCGAAAACCGCAGTTCCGTGCCGCTCCACACCGTGCATTCCCCGGGGCCGCGGTCCGCAGGCGCAATAAACTTCGCCGGCGTGCCCAGGACGATGTACTCGTCGGTCCCCGCGTCGTACGTCACAGTCTGTCCAAGGGCGTGCCGTCCCTCCAGCAGCCTCACGGCCACCTCTTTCCCCTTGGCCGCCACCGCCTCCATCGACGTCAGCTTGCGATCAACTGGATGCAGGGCCAGCGTGATCCGTTCTCCAGAGAGTTTCTCGCCAGACGACGTATCCATGGACGCCGCGCCGGTGTACACGGCTGTCCGGGCGCTGTCGGAATACACCAGTTTGTCCGCCGACACGCGGGTTGGCGCGGCGGTTGTGGCCGCCGTTGCGCCGGGAGCCGCCGCCAGCACGAGTGTGGACCGCACACTTCCCGTTGCCGTCACGTCACCCCTGGCATCATCCATCGCGACACGGTCGGCGCCCAGTCGACTGTCGCCCTGCACGAGAAACACCGCCCCCTCATAGATCGCCGTGCCCGCCGTGCGGTCGTACTGCAGTCGCTGCGAACTCCCCGTCAACACCTTGCCGCGCTCGAACAACCCGGCGCGCGTCTCGACCGTCGTGGCAGAGGCGGTCGGCTTGAGCGTGGACTCTACACGCGCCTGGCCCAGTCCCCGCGCATCAAAGGCATCGGTCTTCAAGTTGGCGTCGATCTCCGACGCCACGACGTCCATCTCGGCACTGACGACCTTGGGGCCGCTCGCGCCCGCCGGGCTCCGCAGTTCGAGCGTTTCCGCCGTGCCGTCGTACCGGCCATCCGTCGCGGTGGCCGTGAGGTCTCCGTCCACCACACGGAAGTTTCGCTGGAACAGCGCGTTCTCGACATCCCCGAGGTCGCCGTTCAGTCCGAGCACCAACACGTCCGAGGTGGCGATTCGTGTGGATGCGGCCCGCCCGCGCGCGGCCGGCCGCACCTCCCGGTAGTCGACGCCCCCGCTGAACGAGGCTCGCGTGAGCCCCCGCGTCGCCTCGCCATCGACGACCAGCCCCGAGGACCGAATCGTCCGCGCCGGTTGTGCGCCTTCGGCTGGCAGCGTCACCACAACAGGCGCCGACGCCTGCAGCGAGGTCAGCGTCTCGCCGTCCGGCGCCAGAAACAGTTCGATCAGACTGCCGGTGATGGTGGTGCTCCCGGTGGCGCGGGGCATCTGCACCGACGCGTCCTGAGCCAGGGTCGCACTCGACAGCAGGCCGGTGCCGTCGGCAAACGCAAGATTGATGTCGCCGGCCTTCATGTTGGGACGCCGCTTCGACGTCTCGATGGATAGCACCGAGGAATTCCCTCGCAGTTCGATGAACTGCACGACGTGCCCTTCAGGCGTGAAGGCGACGCGGGCCGTGTCCGCCGTGAGTCGCTGCGACTGCTGCGTCATCACGGCGTTCCCTTCGAGCCGCATGAAGTGATCGGCCTCGGCGAGGCCGATGCGGGTGGCGGTCGCCTCCACCGGCGTCTGACCCGCGCGATCCGGCATCACCGAGAGCCGGGCCTCGCTGTTCATCCACAACACGGACTGTTCCATGAACAGTTCCGCACCCACCCCGGACCCCGACAGGCGGCCCCGCGTGAACGTCATCCGCCCGGGAATCACGGTCTTCTGCTCATCATTAAAATACGTCGCTTCGTCTTCCACCTCGACGCTGATGCCGTTTTCCGCGAGCAACTTCACGTCGCCCTTGAACACCACCTGCGACGGCTGCATGCCGGTCGGGCCCGACTTGCCCGACGCCACGGCCGTCTTCGCGCTGATGGTATGCGGAACCCCGCCCTTGTGGAACACGGCCGAGACGACATCAAACTCCATCGTGTCGTCGGCGCGCAGCCGGTAATCCTTGAAATCGATGGTGACCGTGGGGGCGCCGTCGGCGCCAAGAATCAGGCGGCGCCCTTCTTCGGCGGAGGATACGACGGCGGGATCCGACAGAGGTGCCGTCGTGCCCGGCTCGGCGACCGGCCGATCCTGGAGTTGCAGGTACACCAGGCCCGCCACCCCGAGCCCGGCGGCGGCCATGACCACACGCGCGATTGTCTGCCACCTCATGCGGGCGTCTCCACGGACGCGGGTGTGCGCACGTCGGCCACGGTCAGTTCCGTCACACGTTCCCCACGAAACTCATTCTGGTCCAGGGAGTAGGCCAATTCGAGCCCGAATCGATTGGCCGACAAATACTGCTCCCGTTCCGCCAGGCGCCACGCGATCCCTCGAAAGGATCGGCCGTCCTGCCTGAACATCAGCGCCAGATGCCGTTCCTTGAGCACCTTGGGGGCCTGCGTCAACTCGACTGGTGCCGCCCGGAACACGGGCTTCGGATTCGCCATCCCGAACGGGCCCATCCGCTGGAGTCCGTCCACGACGTCCCCGGTAATCTCGTGCAGGCCCAGCGGCGCGTCGATCCGCAGCCGCGGCAGCAGGTCCGATGGGTCCAGGTGCGCGTTCGCCCATGCCGTCAGCCGCTGCCGCATCTCCGGCAGCCGGCGCACATCCACCGTGACGCCGGCGGCCTGCCGGTGCCCACCAAATTTCACAAACACATCGCTGTGCGCCTCAAGCGCCCCGAGCATGTCGAACGCGGGAATGCTCCGGCACGACCCATGGGCGATGCCATCCTCTAGCGCGAGGACAATCGCGGGCTTGTGGAACTGATCGACCAGCTTCGACGCCACAATGCCCACCACCCCGCGATGCCAGCCTTCGGCGGCGACGATGAGCAGGTTCTGGCCGCCGATCGACGGGTCGTGTTCCACCATGCGCTTGGCGTCGGCGAGAATCCCCGCCTCGCTGTCCTGCCGACGGGTGTTCTCCTCGGTCAGCTGTCGCGCGCGGTCGCGCGCCAGCGCGCGTGACGACGCGTCGCGGCCGCGCGCCAGCAGCAGGTCCACGGCCATGCCCGCGTGGCTCATGCGCCCGGCCGCGTTCAGCCGCGGCGCGAGCACGAACCCCACGTGGAAGCTGTCCAGCCGCTTGCCGGTCAATCCGCTCTCCTCCAGCAACGCCTCAAGGCCGGTCCCGTGCGGGCCACGCGACAGGCCCTCCAACCCGAACCGGGCGATCACCCGGTTCTCTCCGACCAGTGGCACCACGTCCGCCATTGTCCCGATCGCCGCCATCTTGATGAACGACGGCAACAGATCGCGGGCGGTCTCGCTACCCTCAAGCAAAGCCTGCACCAGCTTCAGGGCGACACCGGCGCCAGCCAGGGATTTCTCCGGATAGCGACAGTCCGGCCGCCGCGGATTAATCACGGCCACCGCGCGGGGAATGGCCGTTTCCGGCTCGTGATGGTCCGTAATAATCAGGTCCACCCCAAGCGCACGGGCCTGGTCGGCCGCGTCACCGGCGCGAATGCCGCAGTCCACCGACACGATGACCCTGGCGCCCTCGGCGTGGAGCCGGGCGATGGTCTCCGGTTGCAAACCATACCCATCCTTCATCCGGTCGGGCACAAAATGCCCCACGTCCGCTCCCAGGATCTCGAGAGCCCGCTGCAGCATCGCGGTGGACGTGATGCCGTCGGCGTCGTAGTCGCCGTGCACCACGATGCGCTCCCGCGCCGCGATCGCCTGACGGATGCGATCCACGGCGGGACGCATGTCGGTCAGCAGCCAGGGGTCATGCAGATGCGAGAGTTCTGGATGCAGGAAGCGGCGCGCCGCGTCGGGATCGGCGAACCCGCGTTGAACCAGCAACCGGGAGATGACTGACGGAATCGATAGCGCCTCTGCGAGGTGCCGGCACCTGGCGTCGTCGGTCGGAACGTCTTCCCAGACTTTGCGGACCATCACTCCGAGGCAGCGGCGAGCGGCGCGCTCACAAACGCGTGCCCCTCCCGGCCCATCGCCCTGAACTTCTGATACCGCGTTTCAAGTCGGTCGGCCGAAGACATCGCCGAGACTTCGGCCAGATGGCGCGCGATCGCTTCATCGATCAGGGCGGTCGCGAGTGCGTGGTCCTGATGCGCCCCGCCAACCGGCTCCGGCACGATCTCGTCGATGATGCCCATGGCGAGCAGGTCCGGCGCCGTGATCTTGAGCGCATCGGCCGCATCGACTTTCCGGGCCGAATCACGCCACAGAATCGCGGCGCACCCTTCCGGTGGGATGACGCTGTAGACCGCGAACTCCTGCATGAGCACACGGTCGCCGATGGCGATGCCGAGCGCGCCGCCCGACCCGCCTTCGCCGCACACAATCACCACGACAGGGGTGTCAAGGAGGGCCATCTCGCGCAGGTTGAGCGCGATCGCTTCAGCCACGCCGCGTTCCTCGGATTCGACCCCCGGGTAGGCGGCAGGCGTATCGACAAACACGATTACGGGCCGCTTGAACTTCTCGGCCATCTTCATGATCCGCAGCGCCTTGCGGTAGCCCTCGGGCTTGGCGTAGCCGAAGTTCCGGTAGATCTTCTGCTTGGTGTCGGTCCCCTTCTGATGGCCGACGATGAAAACGGGCTGTCCGTGGAAATGGGCCATGCCTGTGACGATCGCCTTGTCGTCGGCAAAGCGGCGGTCCCCATGCAACTCGGTGAAGCCGGTGAACAGCCGGCCGACGTAATCGAGCATCACGGGGCGATCGGGATGGCGCGCGACGAGCACCCGCTGCCACGGCGTCAGGTTGCCGAACAATTCGACCCGCAGTTCCTTCACCCGCGCTTCGAGCCGCGCGATCGTCGTCAGCCGATCGGGCGTGGACGGCATCAGGCGCAGCGCGTGGATCTCCTTGAGGAGAATCGCGACAGGCTCTTCAAATTCCAATGTGTCTACCGACATTCCGGATCTCCCTACTTGAGGCTGACGGCGCCGGCGCCGCAGATCGCTTCCACATCCCGCACGAACGCATCACTGGGACGAATCCGGTGCGAGGTGGCGGTGCGCACGCGCAGGCCGCCCAGCCCTCCAGACAATTCCACACACAGCGCCACCCGGCGATCTCCGGGGTGCCGCTCAAACACCGCCACAAGCGAACGCAGACGGTCCCGGGCCGCCGACGGCCCGGAGAGCCGGATCTGGACTTCCCGTACCGTCCGCTCGCGCGCCGCCTCCAGCGTGGTCAGTTCGCTGGCGACCAGTTTGCTGGTCTCCTCATCCCGCTCGTACTTGCCCCGCACAATCAGGAGGGCGTCGTCGGCTACCAGTGTGCCGTACTTCGCGAAGGCCTCGGGAAACACCACCACCTCGGCCTTCCCCGCCTCATCCTCGAGGTTGAAGGCCGCCATCCGGTCGCCGCGCTTGGTCTTCAACTGGCGTACCCCGCTGACGATGCCCGCCGCCATGACGTCCGGCTCCGACTGGGTCAGCGCGGAAATCGTCCGCGCCCGGCTGGCGGCGATGACCTCAGCGTACCGCTGCAGCGGGTGTCCGCTCATGTAGAGCCCCAGCGCTTCCTTCTCGTAGGTGAGCGCCTGCGTTTCGGTGAGGGGGGCACAGTCGGGCAGCACTTCGGCGTCCTTCAATGGCGCGGAGGCCTCCTCGTCGCCCCCGAACAACGTGGACTGCCCCTGGTCCCGGTCACGCTGGTGCCGGCTGCCGTGGTCGAGGATCCGGTCGATGCCTCCCAGCAGCCGCGGGCGCCAGGTCAGGTAGTCCCGACCGGCCTCCGGCGACAGCGAGTCACACGCCCCGCCCTTGATGAGGCTCTCGAACACTTTCTTGTTGGCGAGCCGCAGATCCATGTGTTCTGCAAGCGCAAACAACGAGGTGATCCGCCCGCCGAGCGTCGCACGCGCCGCGATCAGTGATTGAATCGCCCCTTCCCCTACCCCCTTGATCGCGCCGAGCCCGAAGCGGACGCCGGTGGGCTGCACCGTGAACTGCCAGTGACTGTCGTTGATGTCGGGCTGCAGAATCGGCACGCCCAGGTCACGGCATTCGTTCAGATACAGCGACACCTTGTCGGACGCCTGCGACTCAATCGTCAGCAGTGACGCCATGAAATGCCGCGGATAGTTCGCCTTGAGATACCCGGTCTGGTAGGCCAGCAGCGCGTAGGTCGTGGAGTGGGACTTGTTGAATCCGTACCCGGCAAAAAACTCGATGAACTGGAAGATCTTGGTGGCCTTCTTCTCGCTGATGCCGCGCTCGGCGCAGCCGGACATGAAGCGGTCGCGCGTGGCGGCCATCTTCTTTTCGTCCTTCTTGCCCATCGCGCGACGCAGTTCGTCGGCCTGTCCCAGCGTGAAACCGGCCAGGTCGCTGGCCAGCCGCATGACCTGTTCCTGATAGGCGATGACGCCGTACGTCTCCTTGAGCGACGGCTCCATGGCCGGCGTCTCATACTTAATCTCGGTGCGGCCATGCTTCCGGTTGATGTAGTCGTCCACCACGCCGCCGCGCAGCGGCCCGGGACGATACAACGCGTTCAACGCGATCAGGTCTTCCAGACACTGCGGCTTGGCCTTGCGCAGCGTCTCGCGCATGCCCGAGCTTTCAAACTGGAACACGCCGTGCGTCTGTCCGTTCGCAAACAACTGATACGTCTTCGCGTCGTCGAGCGGCAGGTGATCCAGATCGATCTCGTCACCGGTCGTCTCCTTGATGTGTTTGACCGCATCATCGAGCAGCGTCAGCGTGCTGAGCCCGAGGAAGTCCATCTTGAGCAGGCCGACCCGCTCGACCTCCTTCATGGCCCACTGCGTGGTGATTTCGTCCTTCTGGCTGCGATACAGGGGCGCGAACTCGACCACCGGACGAGGGGCGATGACGACGCCGGCCGCGTGGACTGACGCGTGCCGGGTCATGCCTTCGAGACGGCGCGCGACCTTCAGCAGCTCGCGGACGCGTTCGTCCTTCTTCTCGAGATCCGCGAGCGCCGGCACCTCCTCAATCGCCTTGTCGAGCGTCATGTCCAGCGTGGCCGGAATCAGCTTGGCGACCTTGTCGACTTCCGAAATCGGAAATTCCATCACGCGGCCGACGTCACGCACGACGGCCTTGGCCTTCATGGTGCCGAAGGTGATGATCTGCGCGACGTTTTCGCGCCCGTACTTCTGGGTGACGTACTGGATGACCTCGCCGCGCCGGCGTTCGCAGAAGTCGATGTCGATGTCGGGCAGCGTCACGCGCTCCGGGTTCAGGAAACGCTCGAAGTAGAGATCAAAATGCAGCGGGTCGACATCGGTGATGCGCATGCAGTACGCCACCAGGCTGCCGGCGGCCGAGCCTCGTCCAGGGCCCACGGGAATCTGATGATCACGCGCGTACCGGATGAAGTCCCACACGATCAGGAAGTACCCCGCGTACTTCATCTGCTTGATCATGTCGATCTCATACTGAAGGCGCGTCTCATACTCCGTCAGTGTGCGCCGCAGCTCGCCACGCCCGAGCATCGCCTCCCAGCGGGGCATCCGTTCGGCGAACCCCTGACGCACGGTGTGTTCGAAATACGTGTCGGTGGTGAACCCCGGCGGGACGTCAAAGTCCGGGAGGTGGTTCACATTCCTGGGGATGTCGACCTGACAGCGCTCCGCGATGCGCACGGTACTGCTCATCGCGTCCGGATGGTCGCCGAACACCTTCTCCATCTCGGCGACGGTCTTCAGGAAGAACTGGTCGCCGTGATACCGGAGCCGCTTTTCATCGCTGGCATTCTTGCCGGTGCCGATGCACAGCAGGATGTCGTGCGGATGCTGGTCGGTCTCCTTGAGATAGTGGACGTCGTTGGTGGCCACGAGCGGCATGTTCAGATCGCGCGCGATCGGCAGCAGCCCGCGGTTGACGATCAGCTGCTCCTCGATGCCCTGATACTGCATCTCGAGGAAGAAGTTGTTCGGCCCGAGGATGTCGCGGTACGTGGCGGCGGCTTCCAGTGCCTTGCGCGCCTGGTCGGTGCGGATCCCGGTCGCGACTTCGCCCTTGAGACAGCTGCTCAGGCCGATCAGACCCTTGCTGTGCTGGGCCAGCAAGGCCTTGTCGATGCGGGGTTTGTAATAGAACCCCTCGGTGTAGCCGGACGACACGAGCTTCATGAGGTTGTGAAACCCCTCGGTCGTCTCGGACAGCAACACCAGGTGATTCGCGGTTTCACCGGGCGTGCCCGACTTGTCGCGCCGGTCACCCGGCGCGACGTAGACCTCGCAGCCGAGGATCGGCTTCACGCCGCGTTTGTTCGCTTCGTCGAAGAACGTGACCGCCGAGAACATGTTGCCGTGTTCGGTCACGGCGACCGCCGGCATCTTCAGTGCGGCGACCTGGTCGAGCAGTTCTCCGATTCGGCACGCGCCATCGAGCAGCGAAAACTCGGTGTGCAGGTGCAGATGGACGAACTCGGCCATCCCTACTCCCACTCAATCGTCGCCGGCGGCTTGGAACTGATGTCGTAGACGACGCGGTTGATCCCGCGGACTTCATTGACGATGCGTGAGGAGATGGTCGCGAGCACCTCGTGCGGCAACCGCGCCCAGTCCGCCGTCATCCCGTCCCGGCTCTCCACCGCGCGCACGGCAATCGTGTACTCGTACGTGCGCTCATCGCCCATCACGCCGACGCTCTGGACCGGCAGCAACACGGCGAACGACTGCCACACCTTCCGGTACAACCCGGCCTTGCGGATTTCATCGGCCACGATGGCATCCGCGCGCTGGAGCAGGTCGAGCTTCGGCCGGGAGATCGGGCCAAGGAGGCGCACGGCCAGTCCCGGTCCCGGGAACGGCTGCCGCCACACAAACTCGTCTTCAAGCCCCAGGGTGGTGCCGACGGCGCGCACTTCATCCTTGAAGAGCTCACGCAGCGGTTCCACAAGCGCGAACTTCATTCGTTCCGGCAATCCGCCGACGTTGTGATGGCTCTTGATGACCGCCGACGGGCCGCGCACCGACACACTCTCAATCACGTCCGGGTACAACGTGCCCTGCGCAAGGAAGCCGACGTCACCAAGCGCCAGCGCCTCCTTTTCAAACACGTCGATGAACGCGGCGCCGATGATCTTGCGCTTCTGCTCTGGGTCGCTGACGCCCTCCAGCCGGTCGAGAAACAGGTCGACCGCATCTGCAAACACCAGATTCAGCCCCAATCGCTGAAACCGGTCCCGCACCTGCGCAGCTTCGTTCAGTCGCAGCAATCCGTTGTCGACAAAAATGCAGGTCAACTGATGGCCAATCGCCTTGTGGATCAGCAGCGCGGCAACCGTCGAGTCGACGCCGCCTGAGAGGCCGCACACAACTCGCCGTGTGCCCACCTGCGCGCGGATGCGCGCGATGCTCTCCTCCACAAACCCCGCCATCGTCCAGTCGCCCGTACACCCGCACACACTGAAGGCGAAGTTCTTCAGCAGATCGCCGCCGTGTTCGGTATGCACCACCTCGGGATGGAACAACAGCGCATAACACCGGCGCGCGTCGTCATGCATCGCGGCCACCGGCGCGTTCGCCGATGTCGCACTCACCGAGAATCCCGATGGGGCTTTCGAGACGAAGTCGCCGTGGCTGGCCCACACCTTCAGGCTCGATGGCACCGACGCAAAGATCGGCGACGCCGACGGCGTCGTTTCAATCACCGCGTGACCGAACTCCCGGTGCGATGCCCGGCCGACCGTGCCGCCGAAGTGCTCGGTGATCACCTGCATGCCGTAACAGATGCCCAGCAGCGGAATGCCGAGGTCCCAGATCCCGGCCGGCGGACGTGGCGCGCCTTCCTCGGACAGGCTGCGCGGCCCCCCCGACAGGATGAGCCCGACCGGCGCGCGGCGGCGAATCTCCTCAAGCGGCGTATTAAACGGCAGGATCTCCGAATACACGGACAATTCGCGCAGACGACGCGCAATCAACTGCGTGTACTGAGAGCCGAAATCGAGAACAAGAATGGTTTGATGTGTCACGAACAACCGATCGTGGGAAAGCCGATATTATAAGGCGTGCGACGTCTGGCCACCACCGCGATCCTGATCGGCTGCTGCGTGGCGATGTCGCGCGTGACGCCGGCCGCACAGATTCGTGGCGTGTCGGTGCTGCCGATTGGGCAGCAGTGGACCCGGGTGCTCCCCTTCGGGGATGCCGTCCGGCTGGTGGTCGGTGATGTCCGCGTCCTGATAGCCACCGACACCCGCATCGAGGCCCTGGCGTGGACCACCGGCGATCCCACGCCGGCCTGGACCTCCGCACTCGCCGCCACCGTGCCGCCCCTTGTCCATGACGGCCGTGTGTTTGTGGCCGCCGATGGCGCCATCCATTCCCTGTCGGAGCTGACCGGCCACCCGGAGTGGCGGCTTCCCATCGGCCGCGTCACCGTGCCCCTGGTCTTCCGTGCGGGCTGGCTTCTGGTTCTTGGCGAGGATGCGCGCCTGCGGGGCATCCGCGCGAGCGACGGCGAGCCCATCTGGATCTCCGAGCCCCTGGCCACGCCGCTGGCCCTGCCGCCGGTGGTGGACGGCGAGCGGGTGTTCGGCGTGACGGCGGACGGACACATGACCGCCTGGCGTGTCACCGACGGGGCCGTCGCCTGGCAGCGCCGGGGCCTGGCCTCGCCGCTGCAGATACTTGTGGCGCACGGGCTCATTTACGTGGCGACCGACGGCCGGCTGACGGCCTATCGACAGGGCAACGGCGAGCGGACCTGGAGCTACCCGGTCGAGATGCCGCTCATCAGCCGTCTGGCGGCCGATGCCGATCACGTGTACATCGCCGTGCTCGACAACAGCGTACGCGCCCATCGCGCGTCCAATGGGCACATGGTGTGGAACAAGAACGTGAATGCCCGCGTCGTCGACGGCCTGACGGCGGATGCGGGCATGGTGATCGTGCCGCATTCCAATGGCGTCGTCCGGTTCATGCTCGCGGCCACCGGCCAGGCGGCCGGGGAACTCGCGGCGCCCGCCGCCGACTCGCGCGGCACGACCGCGCTCACAACGGCCGGGTACGGCACGGGACTCCGCATGGTGCGTATGACGGTGTCGGACACGGCGCGCGTCGTGGACGCGTTTGCGCGGCAGTCGCTGCCGGTGACGGCGGCGCTGACGATCAGCGGGACGCCTCTGCCGTGGTCGACACTGCCGGGCGCGTCGCGTCGGTGACCGCGAGCGCCAGCCGGGCGACGCCCTCGCGAATCCGATCCGGCGTCGGCGCCGAAAACGACAGCCGAAGAAACCGGCGCTCGTCGCCACTGACAAAAAACGCGCTGCCGGCCACATAGATCACTCCGCGCGCCTGCGCGAACGGCAACAACGCCTCCCCATCCACCGGACCGGTCAGGCTGGCCCACAGAAAAAATCCGCCCCTGGGCTGCAACCACGTCAGCGTCGAACCGAACGCGCCGCGCAACGCATCCACCATGCAGTCCCGCTGGGCCTGGTAGTGCGCGCGCAACCGCGGCACCTGCGCGGCCAGCACGCCGCGCTCGATGGCCTGATGGACCATCTGCTGTCCGAGCCCGCCGTTGCACAGATCCGACGCCTGCTTCGCAATCTCGAACTTTGCCATCAGCCCGGGTGCGGCGTGCAGCCAGGCGACGCGCAGACCGGGCGCCAGCGTTTTCGAGAAGCTGCTGAGATAAATCACCCGGCCGTCGGCGTCGTCGGCCGCAATGGCACGCGTCTCGGCTTCGCGCGTGACATCCTCGAAATACAGGTCGCGATAGGGATCGTCCTCCACGATCAGGAGATCGTGTCGCGTCGCCCACTCGAGCAGGCGCCGGCGTTTCTCGAGTCCCACCAGCAGCCCTGTCGGATTCTGAAAGTTCGGCACGACATACAGGCACTTCACGGTGCGCCCCTCGCCGCGCAGCCGGGCCATCGTGGCATCGAGGGCCTCCAGGTTCAGGCCATCCGCGTCCTGCCCCACACCGACCAGGTCGGCCCCGACGCTGCGGAAGGCCGAGATGGCGCCGGTGTAGGACGGCAGTTCGACCAGCACGACATCGCCGGGATCGAGCAGTACGCGGGCGACCAGATCGAGGCCCTGCTGCGATCCGTTGGTTACCGTCAGACGATCCGGCGACGTGGTGATGTGCCGCGCCGCCATCAGCGTCGTCAACGACTCAAGGAGGGGCCGATAGCCGCGGGTGGCGCCGTACTGGAGAATCGACCCTTTCTGACTGCGCAACAGGTCGTCGGCAATGTCACGTAATGCCTCCCAGGGGAAGGTCGACTCCGTGGGGTACCCTGGCGCAAACGACACCATGTCACGGGCATCCGCCAGCACTGTCCCCATCCGGCGAATGGCGGATTCCCGCATCGCCAGCCCTAACCGGGAGAAAAACTGGTCGAAGTTGACGGACGTCATGCGTGCACTCCCCAGGCCGGCGTGTCGTCCCCGCTGCTGGGGTCCGCATACCGGCGATATTGACTCTGATACGCCGACCAGGCGCCGAGCTCCATGTAGTGGAACACGACGCCGCGCATCAGCCACGCGGCCAGTTGCAGCGGCACCACGGCCAGACCGACAAATGGCACCCAGGCCACCAGCGCCAATCCCGCCGTGGCCAGCAACGAGGCGGCAGACGCCAGGACCACCAGGGCCAGCACCACGCCGAAGACCCCGGCCACCTGGCGCGCGTCATGTGTCACGAACGCATGCAGACGGGCCACGGCCTGACTCACCCGGCAGTCGTCAGTCACGATGATGACCTGCAACAGGGCATACACAAGGTTAAGCCCCGCGACGGCAATCAGCACACCTGAAGTGACAAACAGCACCCCGAGGCCCCACACGGCCGGCCCGCTCCGGGTGCCATCGAGCGCCACAATGGCTCCGAGCCCGCCGAGGGCAAGGCCGCCCACCAGGACATATGCGAGCGCCAGCCACAGCCCCAGCACGACAAACCGCCGGCCGAACCGGCGGACGCCGGCCTGAAACTCCGCGATGCCGAAGACGCTGGCGCTCCGTACCGCCGACAGGCGCAGCGGGGCCCGCTGGACATCGGCGGCCTGACGCTCTCCATGGACCAGCACGCTGGCCGTGCCGGCATGCATCAGAAACACCAGCAGACCGCCCCCGACCGCGACCACGCCGACGGCGACCAGAAACACGGCGAGTTCCGTGGGCCGGCCAACCAGTGCGGCGATCACCAGGCCGCCGGCGGCCTGAAGGTCGCTCGCGAGCAACGTCCGGATATCGGCGCCCGCCAGCACCGCCACCACAAACGCGCCGCCGACCACCGGGACCCCGACACTCACCCGGTAGACCGCGACCATCACAAACCGGATCAGCACCACGGGCCAGTTCGCCGCCGTCACCAGCGCCCCGCGTTTCAGCGCGGCGCGCAACGGAAGGCCACTGAGGGTACCGCGCATCCGCGCGAGTATATCGCAGGGCATCTTTTGATATTCTGCGGACTCAGGCCACGCCTGCCCCGGCAAACCGGTGCATTCACCCCTCGCCCGACTCGTCGTGGCGGCGTTTGTCGCCGCAGCCCTGGCGGCCCTGAGCGGCACGCTCTGGGAGCGCGCGCGGTTCGGCGGAGACGCGCTCACCGCCCGCGACCGGCTTGAACGGGAACTGCAACACCGCTTTGACGACATCACGGCCCGTCTGCGCGCGTCGGCGGACATCGTCGCCCGCGACCACGATCTGATCGTCCGCGCCACGTCCGACCGGGACGTGCTGCCTGCCCTTTTCGCCCGGCTGGAGGACTCCCGCCTCCCCAACGCGCCGCCGCAGGCGACCACCGTCTACGTGCCCGACGGCGCGGGCGGCTACCGGCTGCTCGCCTGGAGTGACGGCGTCGCCGAGGATCTCGACCTGCAGTCGCTCCAGCCGGGCGGCCTGCGGGCACCGACCACGCTGGTGGTGCCGAGCACGATGGGCCTCCGTCTCATCGCGGTGTCACCGGTGCGAACCGACGACCAGCTGCTCGGCGTCGTCACGGCGGAGCGGGTGCTGACAAGCGATCGCCGGCTCGCCACGTCGTTCGGGGACGTGATCGTCACACCGGCGTCGGCCCTGACGCCCACCGACGCCGGCCCCGGTCGCGCGGTCATCGTCGCCTCGGACGGTCGGCCGCTCGTCGAGGTGAGTTATGCGCCTGAGACCCTCGAGCAGGCCCGGCGGGTGTTTCGTGGCCGCGTGGGCGCCCTCGCCCTGCTGCCGCTTGTGCTGCTGGCCGGCGCGCTGGGCAGTCGTGCCCTGCTCCATCGCCGGCGGGGGCAGACAAGCGGCCGGTTCATCGGCCTCTCGGTGCTGCTTGCCGTCGTGTTGCTGCTCGGAGGACTCGGTCTGCGGCGCCTTGCACAACTGGCCGCCATGCCCGCCGGGGCCCAGGACCTTCTGCTGGGTCTGACGGCCATGGCGATCGCCGTGGCGCTGCCGGTCGCCGTGTGGTGGCGCGGTGCCGTGCGCCGCCCCTTCCGATCCCACATCGGCCGTGCGTCGCTGGAACTCCTGGCGGCCGGTGTCGTGGCGACCGTCGTGCTGGCCGCCGCAGGCCTGGCAATCGACCGGCAGTTGCAGAGCGCCGGTCTCGACCGTCTGGCCTCTCCGCTCTTTCCGCTTGATCTGACACGTCTCACCTCGCACCTGATTCGCCTGTGCCTCGCGCTGGCGGCGTTGTGGACGACCACGGCCCTGCAGGCGCGGGTGTGTGAACGCTGGCGGATCCACTGGCATGACCTGATGCCTGCGCTCGTGGCGATCGTGCTGATCACGTTGCCGGCGGTGGTCCTCGGGTTGGCCGGCGTCTGGATGCCCACGCTTGCCACGGTCGCGCCGATTGCCGTCGGGGCCGCGCTCGCCTCCGCCGTGGCGGCGATCGCGGCCGCACCCGCGCGTCGCCGTTATCGCCGGGCCTCGCAATCCAGCCGGTTGTTGCTGCTGTTTGGCGCCACGGTGCTCCCCGCGCTCGTGCTCGATCCGATCGTCTGGGTGTCGGCGCAGCGCGCCACCGAATCCGCGATTGAATCCGTCCATGGTCCGGCGACGATGGGCCACCCCGAGCAGCTGCGCGAGGAGTTGTACGCCGCGATGGCGGAGATCGATCGCCTCCCGTATCTCGAGGCCCTCGTCGAGCAGCCCGCAGAGGGCGAAGGTGTCACGACGGATACGGCCTTCCAGGTCTGGAACCAGACGAGCCTCGCGCGAGGCCGGCTGACGTCGGCGGTGGAGTTGTACGGCGCCGACGGTCGCCTGACGAGCCGCTTTGCGCTGAATGTGCCCGAGTACGGCATCGACCAGTCGTCGGTCGACATTCGCTGCGAGTGGGATGTCTACGGCGAGTCAGGCACGTTCGGCGCGGAGGAACTGCGCATGCTCCATGCGGAGCGAGGCGTGTGCGACGACGCCGGTGTCATGCACGGCGCGCTCGTGCTGCACGTGATCTTCGACTATCGCGCGCTCCCTTACCTTTCCGCCCGCAATCCGTACGACGACCTGCTGCGTGATGCGGCGTCGCGGTCGGGTGCCGGTCCGCCCGGCATCCAGGCCGTGGTGTACGGGTGGAGCCGCCTGCCGCTGTTTGTTGCCGGTGCGAGCGCGTGGCCGATTGAGGCGGACGTCATGGCCCGGCTGGAGCAGTCGCGCGAGCCATTCTGGATCACGCGCGAGACCGACGGCGGCACGGCGCGGGTGTATTTCCTCAACGACCGGGCCGGCATCTATGCCCTCGGCTACCCGGTACCGTCCGTGTTCGATCATCTCGCCCGGCTGTCAGAAACCACGGCCCTGGCCGCGGTCTTCTTTGTTCTGCTGTTGGGGGCCACCACGATCGCCGCGCCACTGGTCCACCATACGCAGACGCCGATCCGTGCACTCGTCCAGGAAGTGCGCACGAGTTTTTATCGGAAGCTGTTTCTGTTTTTCGTCTTCACCGCGATCGTCCCGGTGCTCGTGTTAGCCCTGACGTTCAGTGCCTACATGGGGGAGCAGCTGCGGTCCGACGTGGAGACCGAAGCCATCAACGCGGTGACGGTCGCGCGGCGTGTGCTCGAGGACACAATCGCGCTGCAGCAGGTGCCGGTCACCGATGACGTGATGGTGTGGATTGCGCGTGTCATCAATCAGGACGTGAACGTGTACGACGGACCGCGCCTGCGGGCGACGAGCCAGCGCGACCTCTTCGACTTCGGGGTGCTCGCCGAGCGCACACCCGCGCGCGCGTATCGCGCGGTGGTCCTGGACCGCGTGCCGACGTTCGTCGAGGAGCAGCGCGCGGGCCCCTTCACCTACCTGGTCGCGTCGGTCCCTGTGCCCGGCCCCAGTCTGGGGCGCCAGGCCGTGTTGTCCGTGCCGCTCGCGCCGAGGCAGCAGGAAATCGAGCGCGAAATTTCCGACCTCAACCGGGGCGTATTGTTCGGTGCCGTCTGCGTCATGCTGCTCGCCGCGGGCCTCGGTGCCTGGGTGGCGCAGCGCGTCGCCGATCCGGTCGCCCGTCTGACGCGCGCCACGCGGCAAATCGCCTCCGGACGCCTCGATGTCCGCATCGTCGCCGACACCGCGGATGAACTGCGACGACTGGTCACCGACTTCAACAGCATGGCGGCCACCCTGCAGCAGCAGCGCGCCGAACTGGGCCGCGCGCACGAACTGAAGGCGTGGGCGGACATGTCGCGGCAGGTGGCGCACGATATCAAGAATCCCCTCACCCCGATACAACTGGCGGCGGAACACCTCCAGCGGGTCCACGAGGATCAACAACGCCCGCTCGGTCCGGTCTTCGATCAGTGCATACACACCGTGCTGAAGCAGGTCAAGCTGCTCCGTCAGATCGCCAACGACTTCGCAAACTTTGCGGCCAATCCTGAACCGACGTTTGTGGATGTGCCGGTCAGCGACCTGCTCCAGGAAGTGGTCCGCCCGTATCGGCCGGGCCTGGCCGCCCACACCCGCATCGAGATTACGGTGCCTGAGGATCTCCCGCCCGTCCGCGCGGACAGAACCTTCCTGGCTCGCGCGTTGACCAACCTTGTCGAAAACGCGCTCCAGGCGATGCCCGACGGCGGCCTTCTCCGGCTCACGGCGGCCGCCACGCCGCCGGTGGTCACCATCACGGTGCGCGACGATGGGCACGGCATGACGGAGGACGCGCTGGCGCGCGCATTTGAGCCGCACTTCTCCACCAAGACGGGCGGTTCCGGACTGGGGCTCGCCAACGCGCGGCGCAATGTGGAATCGTGCGGCGGCACGATTACCGCCACCAGCCAGGTGGGTCAGGGGACCACGATGATGCTTACCCTTCCGATGCCGGGTGATGCCGGCCGCGCAGACGCGTGATGGCCATGCCGACAAACGCCGACGCCAGGTAGCTGTAGGCGATGATGACCAGCGCGATGCGGGGCTCGGTCGCAATGAACACGATGAGCGCGGCGAAACCCAGCAATTTGATGTAGGCCCGATCCCACCCCAGATTCAGCGTTTTGAAACTGCGGAACCGGATCGTGCTCACCATCAGCAACGCGGGAATCACAACCACGGCAATCGCCGCCAGCGCCTGCGCCGTCCCAATCAGCGGATAGGGATACAGAAAAATGGTCGCCGCGGGCACGCCGGCCGCCGCCGGACTCGGCATCCCGATGAAATACCGCTTGTCGGTCTGCGCGCCGGTCTGGATGTTGAAACGCGCGAGCCGAATCGCCGCCGCCGTCAGATAGAGAAACCCGGCGGCCCAGCCCCACCGCCCCAGCTCCGACAGCCCCCAGGCAAACGCCAGCACCGCCGGGGCCACCCCAAACGACACAACGTCGGCCAGTGAATCGAATTCGACCCCAAACGCGCTGGTGGTGCCCGTCATTCGCGCGATGCGCCCATCGAGCAAATCGAGGATCACCGCAACGCCAATAAAGGGCGCGGCAGTGACCAGGTCGCCGCGCATGGCGTACATCACGCAGGCGTAGCCGCAGAACAGATTGCCGACGGTAAACAGGCTCGGCAGCAGATACATGCCGCGCCGCACCTTCTTGTTGTGGCCGTCGCTCACCTGCTGCAGCGCGCTCATGGGCCTATTCTCCCACGGGAGTGACGAGCAGGCGCGCCAGTACGGTCTCGGCCGCCCGGACGGTCTGCCCCGGGCGCACCTCGATCGTCGCGGTCGTCGGCACAAACACATCCATCCGGGAACCGAACTTCATCAGACCGAGGTGATCCCCCGCTTTGACC
The DNA here is from genome assembly GCA_030827135.1 of Vicinamibacterales bacterium. Lineage (GTDB taxonomy): Bacteria > Acidobacteriota > Vicinamibacteria > Vicinamibacterales > SCN-69-37 > SYFT01. The sequence goes on along the minus strand of JAURFE010000004.1, from coordinate 23,803 downwards.
CGGTCGCCCGGCGTCAGCCGACAGACCACGCGTCGCGCCAGGATCCCCACCACCTGGCGGGCAACGATCGGGATGCCGTCGTGATCGATCCAGATTTCGGAACGCTCATTTCTTCCCGATTCAGGTTTGTAGGCCGGCAGAAAACTGCCGGGCTGGTACGCCACGTGCGTGACGCGGCCCGACACCGGCGTCCGGTTGATATGCACGTCCATGACGGAGAGAAATATCGTGATCTGCTGCCAGTCGCGGACGGTGCCCTCGGGGTCGGTCGGCAGATCGGTCGCATCCGCGACACCTGTAAACATCACGCGCCCGTCGGCCGGTGACAGCACCAACGTCGGATCCTGCGACGCCGATCGATCGGGATCACGGAAAAACAGGGCGATGCCCAAGGGCAGGATCAGCCCCACGACGGCTCCCCACGCCATGCCCGCCCACGCCAGGACGGCGGAGGGCACCACAGCCAGCAGCACAAACGGCGCTGCGGCACGATCAATTCGCATCAGACTCCACTCACACTTCCGGGTGGTCCGTCCCGCACTCGTCCGGGGGGACGATGCGCGGGGCGGACCACCCACAACGCTGCGAATGAGTGTAGTCGGTCAGCGGTGTGTGGACACACCCTCTGGTGCCTGGAGAGCCGCCATGCGGTCCTTCAGCGCCAGTTTCTGTTTTTTGAGGGCAACTTCTTTCAGGTGCAGAGCGTGCGGGAGATACGGTAACGCGTGCAGGTGCTGCAATTCGAGGTCGAGAGAGTGATGCGCTTGCTCGAGCTGTTCGTAGAGTGGGACTACCGGATCGTCAGCCATGCCGGCCTCCTTCCGAATACCGCAAAACATACCACCGCGATCCGGACCGGGCAAGCCTTCTCTTGACCGGACTCACTTTCCGGCCCGATCCAGCCGGTGGTGCCACAGGATCAGGGCGTCTTCGCGCGGTTGTTCGTAGTAGTCGCGGCGGACGCCTTCAACGGCAAAGCCGAGCGATTCATACAGGGCCACCGCAGGCACATTGGACCGTCTGACCTCGAGCGTTGCCGCTTGTGCCCCTTCGGCCACGGCCAGTGCGAACACGTCTGTCAGCAGCCGGCGCGCATGTCCCTTCCGCCGGGCATCCGGCGTTATCGCCAGACTGTTGATGTGGAGTTCACCGGCCACAATCCAGCAGGCACAGAAGCCGATCACGCGCCCGGGAATTTCCTCGAGGAGAAACAGCCGCGCGACAGGATTCTCGCGCAGCTCCCGCGCGATGGCGTCGATGCCCCACGGACGATAAAACGACGCCGCCTGGATGGCGGCCACGCCGGCCAACGACTCATCGGGCCCGGCACGACGCACTCTGATCACGGCGGTCATGCCTGCGCGATGCGGCGGTCACGTGCGAGTTCGACATCGGGCCGGCGGATGTACACCGGTCGCAGCGCATGCGGCGCAACAAACGGGCACACGCCGGACGCGGCGAGCCGGGCGGCCCCGGCGGCCAACGGCTCACAGGCGTCGATGACCTCCACCCCCGCCGTCGTCCACACCTCGGCATACCGCACCGCCCCGCTGCCGACGACCACCACGGGATCCGCGAAGCCGGCGACGGTCACGGAGGCGGGTGCCCCGACCAGGGGATCGCCGAGCGGCGTCATTGTCGCGCCGTCCCAGCGAAAGGTCGCCGTGAACACTTCCCCGCGCATGCCATCCAGGCACGCAAGTACTGTGCGGGGTTCGCCGTTGGAGCGTGTGGCGCGCCAGCCTTCGGCCAACGCATCGAGCGTGGATACGGCCGCCACGGGCCAGGACCGCGTCACCGCCAGCCCCTGCGCGCAGGCCATGCCGATGCGCACGCCCGTGAACGAACCCGGGCCGCAGACCACCGCCAGATGGGTGACGTCCTCGAGGCGCTGGCCCTGGGTGGCCAGCCAGTCGACGAGCGCCAGCGGCAGCCGCGCGGCATGCGGCACCCCGGTCTCCTGCATCGTCGCCGCGACATGGCCCTCTCGCGACAGCGCGAGACTGCCTGCGGGTGTGACGGTTTCCAGCGCGAGAACGACCATGCGCTGAATGTTATACTCCCCGCAGTCATCCGCACTGTTTCCCGTGACAACCGTACCCGCCCCACCGGCCACAACTCCGGCCATGCGCCAATATCTCGACGCGAAGCGCCTGCATCGCGACGCGATTGTGCTGTTCCGCATGGGCGACTTCTACGAGATGTTTTTTGAGGACGCGATCGTGGCGTCGCGGGTGCTCGAACTGACGCTGACCTCACGCGCCAAAGACGCCACCGGCACAGCCATCCCGATGTGCGGCATGCCGTTTCACGCCGTGGACGGCTACCTTGCACGCCTCGTGAAACACGGCTATCGCGTCGCCATCTGCGAACAGATCGAGGATCCGAAGAAGGCCAAGGGACTCGTCAAACGCGAAGTGACGCGTGTGGTGTCACCCGGCACGTTTACGGACGCGGGGTATCTCGACGCGCGCGAACCGGCCTTCCTTGCCGCCGTGGCCCGTATCAACGCCGACACGGTCGGCCTGGCCGTCATTGACGTCTCGACCGGGGAATTCTCCGCCGCGGAGTGGACCGGCCCCGGTGCCGATGCGTCCATCGCCGCGGAGATCGCGGTCCTGCGACCGAAGGAACTGCTCATCGCCGATGAGGCGCCGGTCGACGCCTGGGTGCCGCCGCTGGTGACGCCGCGGGTCACGCGCCGCGAAGCCTGGGCATTTGATGTGGGCCGCGCGCGGGAGCTGCTACTCGACCAGCTCCGCACGGCCTCACTCGCGGGATTCGGGCTTGACGACGCCCCGGCGGCCACGGCGGCCGCAGGGGCCATCGTCGGGTACCTGCGCGACACACAGCGGGTGGACCTGGCGCATGTGCGCGACATCTCGCGGCGTGTCTCGACTGACGCGCTCCTGATCGACCCCGTCACGCTGCGGCATCTCAACGTGATTGAAGGCGTGGACGGCGGCCGCGCCGGGTCGTTGCTCGACGAACTCGATCGCACGGTGACGTCGATGGGCGGACGCCTGCTTCGCTCGTGGCTGATTCGTCCGCTGGTGGCGCTCGCGCGCATCCAGGACCGGCTCGACGCCGTTGAAGACTTCGCGTTCCGGTCCACCGAGCGGGCCAAGATTCGCGAGCTGCTCAAGGGCATGCACGACCTTGAACGCCTGGTCGCCCGTGCGTCGCTGGGCACGGCTGGGCCGCGCGATCTCGTCGCGCTCCGGCAGTCGTTGTCGCTGCTGCCGAAACTCCGCAGCATCGTGGCTCCCCTACAGGCTCCGCTTGTGCTGAGCCTGCTCGCGGAACTCGACGACCTGACCGATCTCCGCGACCTGATCGAACAGACGCTGCTCGATGAGCCTCCGGCGATCGCCCGCGACGGCGGCGTGATTCGGGACGGCGTCGATGCCGAGATCGACGAACTCCGAACGATCAGCCGCGGCGGCAAGACCGCGATTGCAGCGATGGAGGAGGCCGAGCGCGCGCGCACCGGCATCAGTTCGCTGAAGATTCGATACAACCGTGTCTTCGGCTATTACATCGAGATCACGAAGGCGAACCTCGCCAACGCGCCAGAGGACTACATCCGGAAGCAGACCATCGCGGGCGGCGAACGGTACATCACGCCAGCGCTGAAGGACTACGAGGACAAGGTCCTGCACGCCGACGAACGCATCGTCGTGCGAGAACTTGCGTTGTTTGAATCGCTGCGCGGCCGCGTCGCCTCAGAGGCTCCGAGAATCCTGGACACGGCGCGTGCCGTCGCGGCGCTCGACACCCTCGCAGCGCTCGCGGACACGGCGGCGGCCGGCAACTACACGAAGCCTCACGTCCACGACGGCGACGAGTTCTCGGCGCTCGACGCTCGGCATCCGGTGGTCGAGCGGCATGTCGCGGCGGCGTTTGTGCCCAACGACGTGTCGCTCAACGGCACCACACAACAACTCGTGATCCTCACCGGCCCGAACATGGGCGGCAAGTCCACGTTCCTGCGCCAGACCGCCCTGCTCTCTGTGATGGCACAGGCCGGCGCCTTTGTGCCCGCCCGGCGCGCCAAACTCTCGATCGTGGACCGGATCTTCGCCAGGGTCGGCGCCTCGGACAACATCGCGCGCGGCCAGTCCACCTTCATGGTGGAGATGCAGGAGACGGCGTCGATCCTGCACACGGCCACGTCGCGCAGCCTCGTGATCCTCGATGAAATTGGTCGCGGCACTGCGACGTTTGACGGACTCAGTCTCGCCTGGGCCGTGGCCGAACATCTCGCCACGAGCGATCGCGCGCGCCCGAAGACGATCTTCGCCACGCATTATCACGAGCTCACGGATCTTGCCGACGGCATCGCCGGTGTCGTCAACTTCCACGTTGCAGCACGCGAGTTCAAAGACGACATCGTGTTCCTGCACAAGGTCATCGAAGGCCGGTCGGATCGCTCCTACGGCATTCAGGTGGCCCGTCTCGCCGGACTGCCTCCGGCGGTCGTCCGGCGCGCGACGGAGATTCTCCGTTCCCTCGAACAGGATGAACTCCAGCGCGGCGGCCGCCCGAGCCTGTCGGGATCGCCCGCGCCCGCGCAGGCCCAGCTCGGGCTTTTCCAGGCCTCCGCAGAGCCGCACGTCGTCGTCGAGCGCCTCCGCGCGCTCAACGTGGACGCCCTGACCCCACTCGAGGCGCTCAACCTGCTCGCCGAGCTTCGGCGGGAGGCCGAACAGTGAAGCTTCAGCTTCGGCAGACCGTGGTCGCGCTGGCTCTGCTCCTTACCGGGTGCACCGCTCAACCTCCTCGTCCCACCGACGTCATTGTCGTCGGCATGACCAACAGCCCGACGAACTTCGATCCGGCGATCGGTTTGGACGAAGCGTCGCAGAAGGTGCATCAACTGCTGTACAGCTCGCTGCTGCGGATCGATGAGAACCTGCGCGTGGTGCCGGATCTTGCGACCTCGCTGGAATGGCCCGACCCGTCCACCTACGTCGTCACCATCCCGGACGGCGTGAGGTTTCATGACGGACGCGCGCTGACCGTCAAGGACGTGGCGTTTACATTCCGGCGTTTTCTTGACCCGGCGTTTGTGTCCGGCCGCAAGGGCGCCTATCGATCACTCACGGCGGTGGACATCCTCGATGACCACCGCGTGGCCTTCCGGCTCGCGGAACCGTCGGCGTCCTTCCCCGTGAATCTCGTCATGGGTCTCGTGCCGGAAGGCACCGGGGCCGAAGCCGCCCGGCAACCGATCGGTTCAGGTCCGTACAAGCTCGCGTCGTTCATTCCGGACGAGTCGACGACACTGACGCCCTTCGCGGAATACCACCGCGGAGCCCCACGGAACGCCGGACTGGTGTTGCGCGTGATCCCCGACGAGACCATGCGGGGCCTGGAGTTGCGCAAGGGATCGATTGACATGGTGGTCAACGACCTGTCGCCGGACATCGTGGCAGGCCTCCGGAAGTCCGCCGGCGTGCAGGTTGTCACCGCGCTCGGCACTGACTACGCCTACATGGGCTTCAACCTCCGCGATCCCATGCTGCAGGACCGGCGCCTGCGCCAGGCCATCGGCTACGCCGTGGACACCACCGCGATCGTCGATCACCTTCGGCAGGGACTCGCCGCCACGGCCGTCGGCATCGTTCCGCCGATGTCCTGGGCGCACAACGGCAACGCCTTCCGGTTCACGCGCAACCTCGACAAGGCACGCGCGCTGCTCGATGAGGCCGGCTACCCGGATCCGGATGGCGCCGGGCCGCAGCCGCGCCTCACGCTGAGTCTCAAGACGTCCACCGCCGAGGCGTATCGTCTGCAGGCCGCGGTGATCCAGCAGCAGCTCTCAGAGGCCGGCATCGCCCTCGAGTTGAGGTCGTACGAGTTCGCCACCCTGTTTGCGGATGTCATCCGGGGCAACGTGCAGCTCTACACGCTGCAGTGGGTCGGCGTGACCGATCCGGATATGTTGCGCCGGGTTTTTCACTCGTCGCAGGTACCGCCCGCCGGATTTAATCGGGGTTACTACAAGAACCCCGAGGCCGATCGTCTGATTGATGCCGCCACGGGCACCCTCGCGGAAGCTGATCGCGGTGCGCTCTACGGACAAGTGCAGGAGATCATCGCGAACGACGCGCCCTATATCAGTCTGTGGTACAAGACGAACGTGGTGGTCGCACAGTCGCACCTCACCGGCATCACGTTGTCACCCACCGCCGAATTCACCTTTCTTCAGTTTGTCGCGCCACGGAGCCAGTAATGCCGCAGCCCACCGATTACGACCAGTACCCCAACCTTACCTTTCTGGGCGTTCTGCCTGAGCCCCGGTCGTACGACGACTCGGCTGCCGTGATTCTCCCCTGTCCTTTTGAGAAGACCGTGTCGTACATGCCCGGCACGCGCTTCGGCCCCCGCGAGATTATCGTCGCGTCCGCCCAGGTCGAGTTGTGGGATGAAGAAGTCGGCGTGGACGTGCATCCGCGCGGCATCTTCACGATGCCGGAGATGGATCTTTCGCACGGTACCATGGACGCTGCGGTCGCGCACATTCGTCGCGTCGCGGGCGAGATCATGGACGACGGCAAGTTTCTGGTGACGCTGGGCGGTGAACATTCGATCACGCCGCCGCTGGTCGCCGCTGCCGCTGCCAGGCACGAAGGCCTCACGGTGCTGCAGATCGATGCGCACGCCGATCTCCGCGACGGCTACCAGGGCGAAGCCAACAGCCATGCGTCCGCGATGATGCGCACGCTCGACCATGTGGAATCACTCGTCCAAGTCGGCATCCGCAATATCTCGGAGGAAGAGGCCAGGGCCGTGCCCGGCCTGAACACGACGATCTTTTATGACTGGAACATGCGGGACAACCCCAGGTGGATGGACCGTGTGCTGGACTCGTTGACCGGTCCCGTGTACATCACCGTCGATCTTGATGGCCTGGAGCCCGGATTGATTTCTGCAACGGGGACACCCGAGCCCGGCGGTCTCGCCTGGCGCGAAGTGACGACGCTCTTACGCCGCACCTTCGAGCAGAAACACGTCGTCGCCTGCGACGTTGTCGAACTCTGCCCGATTCCCGGGCACTGGTCGTCGAACTTCGTCGCGGCGCGACTGGTCTACAAGTTGCTGACCTACAAGTTCGGTCTCAAGTAGGGCGCGCTGGGTTGTAGCGCGCCATCGTACGCAAGGTGCGCTGGGCTTGCGCGCGCCTAACCCAGCTTCGTCAGTTCCGTCCGCGCCTGGGGCACGAAGAGCGAATCCGGGAACTCGTCCACAATGCGTTTGAACGTCGTCCTGGCTTCGGCCGTCTTGCCGGCCTTCTGGTAGCCGCGCGCCAGTTCCATCAGCACGCCATCAACCGGCAGCATGCCGTCGCGGTCGGCCGCGAGCGTCTCAAGGATCGGCAGGCCCTTATCGAACTGTCCCGCCGCGATCAGCGTCTCGGCCTGCCCCATCTTCGCGGCCGCCGTGTAGAGATCATTCCCCGCCGCATCGATGGTGGCCTGGAAGCCCTTCTCGGCGTCGGCATACCGCCCCATGGCTGCGAGCGACGCGGCGTGATGATACCGGGCCGCCGTGCCGGCCTGCGTGGACGGATACTGGTCGATGACCTGCTGGAAGGCGGCGAGCGCGGCTTCGTTGCGGGCCTGCTCGGTCGGGAACGTGCCGGCCTGCTGCGTGGCGCCGGGCACCGTCGGCGCCGGCACGATCGGCGAGTCGTAGGTCTGCATGGCGATGGCCAGCAGCGACTCGGCCTTCGCGTCCGTCCGTCCGCTCCACCACTGATACGCGCTCGCGATGAGGACCACGGCCACCACGGCGACAACGCCGATGACGATGCGGTCGCGGTTGGCCGCGAGCACTTCGGTCGCCGACGCGACGCGCAGTGCAAAATCGTTCTGCTTCAGCTTGTGACGCTGTTCTGCCTTCATTCAATCCACTCCAAGTCCAAGACCAGACAGTTTACCGTGGAACCCCGGGACTTCGGAACCCCGGGACCTCAGAACTTCGGGAAGTTAGGACTTCGAAGATGTGGTGCGCCCGGACCGATTTGAACGGTCGCCCCCCGCCGAGCGGCCATACAATCAGCAATGCCGACCATATCTGACGCTGCGTCGGAGGGCCGGCGGATGGACGCCCGGAACATCTCCTGGATCCTGTCGGGCACGCTCGACGAGTGGTACGGGATGTGGGCGCCCCAGGCCTTCCCCGCGCCGCGGCTGGCCGCGCTGCTACGCCAGCTGCAGGCCCTCGCCCCGCGCGATCCCGCCACACGGTTCCTCGAGGCGCGGTGGTTGATGCGCAACGGCGATGTCGAAGCGGCCGAGCCATTACTTGAGGACCTGGTGGCCACCGCGGGGGACGCACGGTTCCCCTTCCCGACCAACGGCAAGTGGATTCGCCCGCCGTGGAGTTCGGTCCGGATGAAAGCCAGGCTGAACCTGGCGTTCGTGTACGACCTTCGGGGTAACCGCGCCGGCGCGTTGCGCGTGTATCACAACCTGCTCGCGTCACCCGACCTCCAGACCGAGGCCCGCGCCGCGGGCTACGCTTACGATGACATCCGGTGGTGATCGACAGTTACACCCGACAGCCGTTCACGGGACGGCCGGAGGAAGCGTTCCGTCACTATCGAGCGACGACGGCGATTCCAGCTTGCGCGCCGGCGCGGTGAGCCTCACCGCGGAATCTGTGACCAATCGCGGCCTGGCGGGGACGAGCCGCAGACGCGGGTCGTTGCGTCGTGCCAGAATCCACGCATGCTGCGAATCTCCCGCCTGACGCTGGCGGTCGTGATGTCCGGGCTGGCGCTCCGGTGTGGCGGAGACCCGCTGGCCGACGATTCCGTCGGATAAGGTCGGTTATGTCTGGGAAAGACCCACGTAATACGGACTATCGGCTGTCGGTCGAACCGGGGGGGATTCATGGATTTCAAAGTTGGAGAAAAGGTTAAATTAAGGCGAATCCGAACACGATTCACATTAAGGTCGACTTCAAGAACTCCAAGGGAGAAATCATGACACGCAAGCGAAGTGAACTTGCCAGGCTTATCCAAGAACAGATAGGTAACTCCTGAACCGTGTTCCTCTCTATTAAGAACGAAAAGGCGATCTTAAATTCCTCATTCGTCCTTTTCTCGAAACATCCTAAGGTGCTGGTCCCACTACTTCTAGTGTGGCTGGTCTATGCACCTTTTATACTCTGGTACAAGTTTTACTACGATGGATCGAACAATCTTCTTGTCGCATTCGGGATTATCGCCTTGTTTTCGTTCATTCTGTCGATGTCCTGTTCCGTCTTGCTTGAGATGATTGAAGACTTAGAGACAGGAAAGCCAATTAGCCTCATAAAAGCGTTCGGACACTCGTTTCTCCTGAACTTTCCACGTGCTCTTTTTTTGATCCTCCTTTGGACTGTGGTTTGGTTCTTATTGGCAGTGCTGCAGGCAATATTCTCCAAAAAGAAAGACGAAAATTCGGACGAATTCAATGCAGAAAACGCCGCCAGAGCTGTGGCTGGCATGGACGGGAAATTTTCAGTTAGTGCAGCATTTTTCGATGCCCTAAAAAAGGGTGTCAGGATGCTAGTCTTTCTGATCCTGCCAGCGATAGCCTGGGAAGGAAAAGGGCCTTTCAGCTCCGTGAAGCGAGGGTTAGGGATCTTCCGCACGAATCTCGCATCCTTCTCGAAGGGATTTCTCCTCACAGAGCTTACGTCCGCCCTCATCTTTCTACCTGTTGGGCTACTGTTTCTAAGTTTGGGTCTCCTAAGGAAAGTTGGAATTCCAGCTCAATTGCCGACCGAAGCATGGACAGTTGTATTCATTTATATCGCGTTTGCTTGGAGCTTTTCGATCTACCTTGAACAGATGTTTTGCGCCGAATTGTATATGTGGCATCTGAAGTGGGAATCTGCCGTAAAGGTAGCAAAAGAAAAGGGACGTAAAGGTCCGACCTCACTGTCTCAGGTAAAAAAGCCGTGTCTTCTGGATGAAGTGAACGACCTGATGTGCCTTGCTCCCAATGCACAGGTCGCGAAGACCGCGACGGTAGAGTGATCTGTCACGATCACCCCTGATTTTAATCGATGCACCATTGGTCCGGGGCTATGCGGCGTTCGCTGCCGCTCGCGTACCCCCAACGTTATCCAGGGGCGATGATGAGTCGCTCTGCGGCCTGGCTGGGTAGCATCTCGCTCCAGCCCTTTGCAAACTCATTCGGTGACTTCATCCCCAGCGAACTGTGCGGGTGAAGGCTGTTGTAGTCCTCCTGTCTCCAATTCTCGATTTTTCTTCTCGCATCATCGATATTCCGGAACACATGCCCGACCCTGTATCATGCCGTGCGCGTCAGCACAGCCGCTTCGGGCTCGCCTGCCCGTCGCACTCCGGAAGCGGCCGCTTACGGCGTCCTGACAGGAGCACCATTTGAGCGAGTATTGCGTCCACGGCGGCGATCTCTATCAGTTCATCGGCGAAGACTTCCGAGACATCGATGCGGCGCCCGAGACGCTCGCGGCCGACGTGCTGGATGCCTGGTACCCGCCCAGCCCTCGGGTGCTGACCTGCCTGCGTGACCATCTGTCGTGGGCCGGCCGTACCTCGCCACCACTGCGCGGGCAGGGGCTGAAGCGGGTGATCGGCGAGGCGTTCGGCATCCCGGAAGCGCAGATCGTGCTCGGCAACGGGTCGTCGGACCTGATTTTTCGGCTGCTGCCCGACATCTTCCGGCAGGAGGGGCCGGTGGTCATCCCGGCGCCGAGCTACGGCGAGTATGCCCATGTTCTGCAGCGTCTCTGTGGGAAGACGGTGCACTACTTCCCGACCTATGACACCGGATTCCGCATCGAACCCGCCGCCCTGGTCCGCACACTGGACGAGACCGGCGCCGGGGGATTGGTGCTCGTCAACCCGAGCAACCCCACGGGGCAGTGCCTGAGTACCGAGTCGATCCGCGCCGTCCTCGAGGCCATCGGCGGCCGCTGCCCCTGTCTCATTGACGAGACCTACTTCGGCTATCTGCCTGACGGCGACGTCTCGCTTCAGGCAGAGGTGCAGCGCCACCCGAATCTGGTGATTCTTCGCTCGCTCTCCAAGATCTACGCGCTCAGCGGACTGCGCGTCGGCTACGCCCTGGTCTCGCCCTCGTACGCCAGCGCACTGCAGGAGCGCACGCCGCCCTACACGGTCTCCACCCTGGCGCAGATGGCGGCGATCGAAGCGCTGCGCGACCCCAGCTACGCCGGGCAGATGGTAGCCGCCACACGGGAGCGCCGCGCACACCTGCGCGACGAGCTGCGCAGCATCGAGGGCCTGCGCGTGGTCGACTCGCACATCAACAGCCTGCTGCTCGATCTCGAGCAGTGCACCCTCGATGCCGGCGAACTCGTGCAGCGGCTCTCGGCCGACGGTATTCTGCTGCGCGACATCAGCAGTCAGGGCGACCGGTATCCGGGGCGATTCGTGCGCATCAGCGTGCTCGATTACGACGCGAACGCCCGCATGGTGCAGCGCCTGCGCGCACATCTGGCGCCGGCGGCCTCGGCGTCGTGAAGATTGCGCTGGCGACCACGTCGGACCCGAGCGTCCGTGCGCTGAGGGACGGCATCTGCGATGTTGCCGACAGGGCGTTTCAGGCTATTCCCCGCAGCGAGGTGCTGCGCCGCTTCGACGACTACCCGGTCATCAGTGTCGCGCTCGACGGCGCGCGCGTCCGCGGCTTTCTCTTCGCGTCGTGGCACGAGGCGCGCCCGCATCACTACATGGGATTCCGCCTGACGGCAGTCGATCCCGACTGGCAGGGACGCGGCGTGCTCAGCCGCCTCTCGACGCGCGTCTTCGTCCGCTACTACCTGCGATTCTTTACGCGGAAACTGCTGCGCCTGCGCGTGTCGGACCGGCTCTACTGCTTCGGCCGCGTCTGCAGCCCGATTGCCTACAAGACGCTCCACATCGGCCAGCGCATCTATCCGGACCTCATCGGGTGCGAGTGCGACGAACTGCCTGCCGAGGTGCGGGCGCGCTACACGGAACTCGCCGACCTCGCGGGCCTCACAGGTCTTGATGCCCGCACAGGGCTGCTGCCGGACGGCGCAGCCAATGCGGGACTGGCGCCCGGCGGCCGTGACATCTCCGTCGAGGAAGGATGGGCCACGCCGTGGAATCGCTACGTCACGCACGGGTCTGAGCTGCTGGTGCTCTTCCCTGTGGGGCTGTGCTTTCCTCTCTGGCACTGCCGGAATCTGCTGCGGATGGGGCTGCAGCGACTGAGGCGGTAGCCGTGTGGGACGCCGTGCGTGGACCGCTCGGGCTGATCGGAAGCGCGGTGGTCACGGTTGGATACGCAGCCACCGTGCGACTGCTTGCGCCGTTCCCTCGCGTGACCCTGCGGCTGATGCCGCACTGGGGACGTGCCGTGCTGTGGTGCATGGGCGTGCGCCTCGACGTGCGTGGACGTGTTCCAGACTCCACCGCCGACACGATCTGGGCGGCAGCGCACACGTCCCTGCTCGATACCTTCGCGTATCCCGCATGCCTGCCGGCTCTCACCGTCTACGTCGGCAAGCTCGAACTGGCACGGATTCCACTGCTGGCGGGCAGCTACCGTATCCTCGGGCATCTGTTCGTCGACCGGCGAGGAGGACGTGCGGCGATGCAGCGATTCTTTGACGAGGTCGCGCGTGTGCCGCGTGAACGCCCCATCTTCATGCACCCGGAAGGCACCCGCAGCTACTCGGACCGCATCGCGCCGCTCCACCGGGGCTGCGCCCGCATCGTCAGCCGCACAGGACGCACGGTTGTGCCGATCGCGTCGCAGGGCGGTGAGGCACTCTGGACAGCAGGCCGGCACTGGCCCGCACGCGGTATGCTTCGCATCGCGATCGGCGCGCCGATGGTGATGCGTCAGGACGAGGACGAGCAGGCGTTCAGCGACCGACTGCGTGCCGAGATGCAGGCACTCGCGGAGGCACTGCGCGACAGGCCTGCACGCGAACGTCTGGAAACTAGGTCGCCTCAAGGGTCACCGTCGCGGCTCGGCGCGTCTGGTGACTGGCAGGAAGTCTTCGGCAATGACGGCCCCAACCCCACGAAGCTGCAGCGGTGGCGCTCGGAGTTTGAGACGTGGCTCAGTCAGTAGGGCGCGTGCAGACCACCTCTATGGTCCGACCTCTCCGGCGCATCTGGGGGCTGGCGCTGCTGTGCTCGGCTGCTGAGCACGTCTCAAAGTACGGGTGTCCACGATAGTGATGTGTGTGATCGGCGTTGCGGTGGGGGCGTTGGTCCCCTCGGTCTGCTGCTGTGGACCAGGCACCCGGCGTGAGTGCACAACCACGGAGGCGCGTCTCCCGCATGACCAGCCCGCCACCGTCGCCGACGCTTCTGAAAGTGTCTGAATATGCCGCACGAGAAAACATCTCTATTCGTACGGTGCAGCGGTGGATTGCCAAAGACCTGATCATGGTCGAGCGTGTGGGGCCGACTAAGAGGATTCGGATTTGCGTCGATCCGCTGAAACCGTGAGTCAGGCGGGCTAGCCCAACACGGCGTTGACGATGAATCGAATCTTCAAGGTTTGTGCCGATCCTGCAGCGATCACAAATCTCTGGCTGAGGCTCAGCGTGGCCGTCAGCGGGCGCTGTGATTTACGCCACAAGAAGCTTCTATCGCCTGCATGTTCCTGAGTACAGCAGAATCGACATCGCGAGAATGAATGGCTTTTCCGGCCCGTCTGCCAGCGTCGGACAAGGGCCGTTATGTCTGGGAAAGACCCACGTAATACGGACTATCGGCGCAGAAGCGAACTGCCGACACTCCGATTGTCAGTCGTATGCGCTACCAACGATAGACAACGCCGGCTCGAGCGCCGAAGACCTGAAACTCCTCATAAATCGTTCCACCGCCGAGGTCGATACGATTCAAGTGGAAATACTGTCCAGTGAGATATACAGCGGTTGCTCCGCTGATCAAGTACTGCAATCCGAGCTTTGCTTGGTACGCGAGGGCATTGCCGTTACCGCCGGGCTCGGTCCTGCTGCCAACAGCGCGAGTCCCGGTGCTGTACACGACATCGTAATCGTACCGCATGTCACTGGAGGTGACTCTCGCCACTCCCAGCCCTGCTCCCACGAACGGAACCCAGCGCGAGTGGGTCGGTAGGTCATAGTAGAGCGTCGCGAAGAACGCATGCTTGCGAAGCGTCCCGGTTATTTCGGTGTTGCCTTCGAACGTCAACGACCCGCCGTCATAGTACACGGTGCCGATGGTCGTCTCTGATACAGCTGCATGAGCCTTCAAGACGTAGGCAACCTCTGCACGGAAGTTATTCCCAAAGTTGTATCCCACGCCGGCTTCTCCCGTGCCGGCTGGCCGTAGACTCTTTACCGATTCTCTTTCGTAGGTGATGGGGACCCCGAGGCTCGCGCTCACCGTCTCATCCTTGCGAAAATTGATGATGTCAGACTCCCAGGATTCTCCAAAGCCAGCAGTGACGTAGAGGCCGGGTCGTTTCCAGCGCAAACTGACATCCGCCTGCTGCAGGGACAGCGCCGCCCGCGTCTGGGCCGTGGGGACCTTGTCCGGAAGCACGGACGGCACCTCCACACTATGCTTTGCGCTGGAGGGTGTGCCTCGTTCTCCAGCGGTCTGCGACATCGCCGATGCCGGCAGGCACAAGGTCAGCAAGGTGATGGTTATCGGGGCTACTCTCATTGGACCCTCCAGGGGTGTCGTTGATTGTGAAGATGGTGCCGAGGGGAAGAATCGAACTGCCGACACTACGATGCTCAGTCGTATGCTCTACCAACTGAGCTAACTCGGCTCCGCAACTGGTTTCGTATCAAAGCGTTACAGGGATTGGCTGTTCGCCTTGCTGCATGGGCGAGCATACTATCATGCAGATCGACATTCTATTTCAGGAAGTCGTCAGGCAGGGGACGTACCTCCGTTCTTGGTCCCCAAGGACCTCAGCAATCTACCGAGTCGCGTATAACCGCCTCAGAGCGTGTTTGGAGGCCAGAAAGCAGGGTTCACTCGAACTGCGCGACCTGACAAGGGCGAACCTCGACACATGGGTCTGCGAAATGCGCAACGATGGCCTGACTCCGGGGGGATCGAACGTCAATATCCGCTCGATAAACTCGTTCCTGTCGTGGCTTTCGACAGAAGGGCATTTGTCCTCGCCGATCAAGATGCGAACGCTTCCGAGGCGCAGTGAGGTTCTGCCGACCTTCTCAGACGCCGAGATTCGAGCGCTGCTTTCCCATCGCCCTCGGGGTATCTACGAGACACGTGCCTGGGTTCTTGTGCTGACGCTGCTCGATACGGGTATTCGAATTGACGAGGCACTCGGACTCGAACAGGCGCGAGTCGATTTCGACAGCCTCCAAATGCGTGTTCTTGGAAAGGGTAACCGCGAGCGCGTGGTGCCGTTCTCATTGGCGCTGCGTCGGCAGCTGTTCCGACTGGCAAAGAAGTCGCCGGGTCGGCTGATGTTTCAAACCTTCCGCGGTGACCGGATGAGGTACCGCGAAAGACCCACGTAATACGGACTATCGGCGAGCCTGTGCTGGGAGGGCGTAGGATGACGCGATGCGCGTGTCCCTTGGTTGCCCGAAGTGTGGCGCGTCGATGACGGCGAACCTGCCCGACACGGTGTTACCAGTACCAGCTGGCTGGCTGGTTCACCAGCAGGTGACCTGTGGCCGCTGTGGGCATGTCCTGCAGTTTGAAGACGGGGGCGCTCCTGCGGCTGTGGACGCCATCACGGCGTGGGTCTTCACGCTCACCAACTCCCGGTCTGGTGCGCTGGTCGGCGCGGCTGTCGTCTGCCTGGAGGCGCGGTATGTGTCGCTGAAGGTGCACGGCCAGCCCCGGATTGAACGACGGCCACCGGCCCAGTGGCGGCCCATTCGAGACGCCCTCGCAGCCCTGCAGGATGGCGCAATCGTGGACCGCGGCTCTGCCTTGGGGGCGCTGCTGTCGCGTGACCTGGGCGAAGCGGTGACGGTCACAGCGGTACGGCGTGAACGTCTGGACGTCCGCCCACTGGCGACAGCGACCAGCCTCGACGCCTTGCTCGTGGGGGCTGCCGAAGGCGCTAGTTAGCAGGTCTTTCC
The DNA here is from genome assembly GCA_030827135.1 of Vicinamibacterales bacterium. Taxonomy (GTDB): domain Bacteria; phylum Acidobacteriota; class Vicinamibacteria; order Vicinamibacterales; family SCN-69-37; genus SYFT01. The sequence continues at coordinate 7,711 of JAURFE010000004.1, read as the reverse complement.
GATTCATCGGGAACCGAGACGCTCTCGGACCCACGGAATCCTGCCGCAGAACAAGAACGCGCACGCACCACCAGTGCACCACCAGCTAAATCAGGACCATTGCACCAACAACGAAAAACACTAAATAGGCCCTTATTTATTGGCCTAATTTGGTGCGCCCGACACGATTTGAACGTGTGACCCCCGCCTTAGGAGGGCGGTGCTCTATCCAGCTGAGCTACGGGCGCCTAGGGTGAAACCGTACCATACCCGCGAAGCGACATCTCGGCGCACGCGGGTGACGCCGAACGGGGCGACCCGTCTGGGGCGCAGCGTCAGCGAGCCCCAGATGGGGCTGTTTGGCGGCAGGACCCGCCTGCGCTGAACGCCTGGGGAGTTCTTAATACGCCAAGACAGCGTTGACGCGTTCGTGCACGAGCTTCGACCGCCCCCCGAGCGCCAGGAGTTCGATGAGCACCTGGACGGCGACGATGTCGGCACCGAGCCCCCGGACCAACCCGACGGTCGCGGCCGCCGTGCCGCCGGTGGCCAGCAGGTCGTCCACGATCAGCACGCGCTGCCCCGCTGACACGGCGTCCTCGTGAATCTCGAGGGAGTCGGTCCCGTATTCCAGGTCGTAGGTGGTGCGACGGGTCGTGGACGGCAACTTGCCGATCTTCCGCACGGGCGCGAAGCCGGCGCCGATCCGATCGGCGACGGCCGCGCCGAAGATGAACCCGCGGCTCTCAATGCCGACGACGACATCGACAGCGACGTCTGCGTAGGGCGCCGCCATGGCATTCACCGCCGACTTGAACCCCTGCGGGTCCTTCATCAACGTGGTGATGTCGTAAAACAGTATCCCCGGCTTTGGAAAGTCGGGGACACTGCGGATCTGTGTCTTCAATTCTTCCACGGCACCTCTTCGCGGGTTCATCGGTTCATGGTTCATGGTTCATGGTTCATCGGTGCTGGTTCGTGGTTCCGAACCCAGAACAGCACCGATGAACCATGAACCGATGGACCATGAACCACACCGGTTCTTACTTCACCACCACCGGTGCGAGCTTGGCTCCTACAGCCACCTTGTTGTAGGCCGCGAGGTCGCTCGTCAGGTTCGTCTCGATGTCCTTGAAGAGCTTGTTCGTCTCGGGCAGCAGATCGTTGTAGCGCTCAATGACGCCACGATTCGGCCACCGTTCCGTCGCCGACGCGTTGCCGTACAGCACCACCCACTGGTTGTCGAGTCGGCCGGGGAAGTTCAGCGAGTCCTGCCCGCCCTCCCCCTGCACCTGCGTGAGGATGCTCTCGTTGGCGAACAACTTGTCGTGGTAGGCCTGCGCCGCGCGACCCGCCGCGCTGGTCGCGCCCGCCGACTTGATGTGCTCCTGCAACTGGGCCTTGACGCTCCGGATACGGGCGAGCTCGTCATACAACTTCTTCGTGATTTCGCCGATGGCCACGGTCATCTTGAACTGCTCGTCGTACTGCGCATCGGTGGCACGCGGCCACCGCGGATCCGGATGCAGGTTGAACGACTGCGTCGCCGTCCACGTACCGGAGGTCACGCGCGCGGTGTACGTGCCGGGCTTGAACTTCGCGCCCTGACCGCCGCCACCACCCCACATCACGATGCCCGGAGGCACCGTGTACGGCGACGGCAGACGCGGATTCCACGTCACCGAGTTCAGGCCCTGCATCCCGGTGGCACCGCCACCGCCACCGCCGGCAAAGCCGCCCCGGCCACCGCGCCCGCCCATACCGCCGGCACCGCGTCCACCGCGACCGGGCGCTGCCGCACCGGGAGCCGGCGGCACCGGTCGATCGGCGGGCTGACCCGTGGCCGTCCACAACACCGTGCCGGCCGCATCGAGCACCTCAACCTGCACCGGCGCCGTCGGCTTGTCCTTGAACCAGTACTGAATCGTCGGGAGCCGACCGCCCTGTCGATACGCGTCTTCAGGCTTGTAGAGAATCCCGGCGGGCGTGGTCGACGCCGGCGCCATCGACTGCAGCGGCGACAGGTTGTCCATGATCCAGTAGCCGCGGCCCTGGGTCGCGACTACGAGGTCATTGCGGTACACCTGGAGGTCGGTGATCGGCGTCCGCGGCAGGTTGTTCTGGAACGACTGCCAGTTCCGGCCGTCGTTGAACGAGATGTACATCCCGAATTCGGTGCCCGCGTACAGCAGGCCCTTCTTCTTCGGGTCCTCCTGCAGGGCGCGCGTGAAGTGGGTGTTCGGAATGCCGTTGGTGCCGTCGGCGATTCGCGTCCACGACTTGCCGTAGTCGTCGGTGCGCCAGATGTACGGCGTGAAGTCGCCCACGCGGTAGCGGTGCATCACGACGAACGCGCGCGCGGGATCATGGTCGGACGGGTCGATCGTGTTGATCGTGCCTTCCGGCCAGTCATTCGGCGTCACGTTGGTCCACGTCTTGCCGTTGTCCCGCGACAGATGCACCAGACCGTCGTCACTTCCCGCCCAGAACAGGCCGGGGGTCGTCGGCGATTCCTCGAAGGCAAAAATCGTCGCGTAGACCTCGACGCCGGTGTTGTCGCGCGTGATGCCTTCGCCGCCGGAGTACTGCTGACGGCGTTTGTCGTTGCGCGTCAAATCGGGACTGATGACGTCCCAGTTGGAACCGCCATCCGTCGTCCGGTGCACCACCTGCGAAGTCGTGTAGACCACGTCCGGTGCGTGCCAGGAGATCTTGATGGGATTGTTCCACTGGAAGCGGTACTTCATGTCCGCGGCGCGCTGGCCGGTCTGTGAGTCCGCGTAGACACGGACGTTCTCGGAAAGCCCGTTTTCGCGATCGATGCGCTGCAACGTGCCGCCGTAGTTGCCGGCATAGTTGAGCGAGGACCGACGCGGATCCACCGCCACATAACCGGATTCGCCACCGCCCATCGAGTAGGGTTCTTCGTTGCCCTGGCTCGGCACGCCAATCGTGCTGTTATCCTGTTGGCCGCCGTACACCCAGTAGGGATACCGCGTGTCCACGGACGCCCGGTACATCTCGGACGTCGGCTGGTTGTCCTGGCCGGACCAGCCGGAGCCGGTCGAGACCGCCGCACCGCCATCGTTGCCGGTGATGATGATCTTGTTGTTGGTCGGATTGATCCACAGGTCGTGGTAGTCGCTGTGCGACTGGATGCCGGCGGAGCCGAACGTCTTGCCGCCGTCGGTGGATTTGAAGGCCCCGACGTTCAGGCCGTACACCGTGTCCACGTCCACCGGGTCCGCGTGGATGTGGGTGTAGTACCACGCGCGCTGCTGGAGCGCGCGGCCGGTGAACCCACGGGTCCAGGTGAGGCCGCCATCGTTCGAGATGTAGACGCCGCCGAGGTCGCCGCCCGCTTCCACCTGCGCATACACGCGGCTGGTGTTGGCCGGGGAGATCGAGACGCCGATGCGGCCCGTCATGACCTTGTCGGGCAGCCCGCCCGCCAGTTTTGTCCACGTCGTGCCGCCGTCGGTCGAGCGGAACAGGCCACCTTCGGTGGACCCGGATTCAATGGTCCACGGCTTGCGCTCGGTGGTCCACATCGCGGCGATCAGAATATCGGGGTTCTTCGGGTCCATCGCGAGGTCGACGGCGCCGGTGCGGCTGCTGATGAAGTGCACGCGCTGCCACGACTTGCCACCGTCACGCGTCCGGAACACGCCGCGCTCGTCGCTGGGCGCGAACATGTTGCCGAGCACCGCGACGTAGGCCACATCGGGGTTGGTCGGATGAATACGTACGCGACCGATCGTGCCGGACGCCCGGAGGCCGACGTGCTGCCACGTCTTGCCGGCATCACTCGACTTGTACATGCCGACGCCGGGAGACACGTTGCCGCGCGGACACGCCGAACCGGTGCCCACATAGAGCACGCTCGGATTGGAGAGCGACACATCAATCGCACCAACCGACCCGGCTTCAAAGAAGCCGTCCGACAGGTTCGTCCACGTCTCGCCCGAATTCGTCGTCTGCCAGACGCCACCGCCGGTGTACCCGGCGTAAAACAGCGTCGGGTTTGACGGCACACCAACCACCGCCGTGGATCGGCCCCCGCGGCTGAACACCGACAGATGCCGGTACTGCATACCGTCGAGCACCGCCGGGTCGACCTGCAGGGCCTGCGTGGCCTGCTCCGCCCCGAGCCGTGGCGACGCCACAATCCCCGAGGTCATCACGACCGCGGTCACCAGTAATGCGCTTGCGCGCCAAGTCTTTGTCATGGGTTTCCTCCTGAACACGTTCCCAACCGACCGAAGGGTATCTGACGCGGCAGGATCATTCAACCTGTGGCCTCCTGCAGCCCTGCATGTTTTGGCCTCCTACAGTTCAGGAGGCCCTACGTACGGTTCATGTCGCGATAAGCTGGACGGCCAATGCGACACTCTCTGCGACTGCGTCCGGCGCTCAGCCTCGCCGCGGCGCTTCTGCTGCCGGTCCCCGCGGCCGCCCAAACGGTGCCCCGTGTAACCAGTGACGTGGTGGTCACCGCCACGGTCACGCCCGTGCCTGCGGAGACGGTCGGCCGCACGGTCTCCACGCTGACGCGCGACGACCTGACGGCCCTTGGCGTCTCCTCACTGGTGGATGGCCTGCGGCTGCTGCCCGGCGTGGATCTCCGGGCGCGCGGCGGTCTGGGTGTGCAGACCGATTTCAGCCTTCGCGGCGCGACATTCGGCCAGGCGCTGGTGCTGATCGACGGTGTGCGCCTGAACAACGCGCAGAGCGGGCATCACAACGGCGAACTCCCCGCGCCGATCGTCGGCATCGATCGCCTTGAAGTGGTCGCCGGCCCGGCCTCGGCCGTCCATGGCGCCGACGCCTTCGGCGGCACCATCCAGATCCTGACCAGACGCGACCGTCACGCGACGGGCGAAATCAGCGGGGGCACGTTCGGCACGGCCACCGGCCAGACGTCGGTCAGCGGCTACGGGGTGCCTGCGGCGTGGACGCTGTCCGCCTGGGGGGCCCGCTCCGGCGGATTCATGTTCGACCGCGAGTACGGCATGGGTGGCGCGAGCGTGCGCGGACGCGTGCGTTCAGGCATGACGCTCGACGCGCGGCACCAGCGCCGCGCCTTCGGCGCCAACGGGTTCTACGGCAACTCCCCCTCGAAGGAATGGACGGAGGGTACCGTGGTGTCTGCGCAGTGGCACATCAGCCGATCCGCGTGGTCGGCCCAGACGCGCGTCGCCGGACGACAACACCACGACCGCTTCCGCTGGGACATCAGGCGCCCGGGCTTCGCGGAAAACACCCACACCACACAGGCGTTCGAGGCCGACGTGACCGCCAGCCGACTCGCGGGTTCCCGCCTCCGCGTCACGCTGGGCACCGGGGGCGGCGGTGACTGGATCGACTCCTCGAACCTTGGCGACCGGACGTACGGCCGGGCCTATGGCTTCCTCGAAGGACTGTGGACGCCCGCCTCCCGCGTGTCCGTCCACGGCGGCGCGCGCGTGGACCACTACTCCACCTTCGGCACCGCCTGGAGCCCCTCGCTCTCGATCAGCACAGTGGTGAACGAACGGGTGCGCCTGCGCACTTCTGCCGCCCGCGCATTCCGTATCCCGACGTTCACCGAGCGGTACTACCGGGACCCCGCGCACCAGGCCAGCGAGGTGCTGCGGCCCGAGCGCGGCTGGTCCCTCGACATCGGCGCCGATCTCAACCTCGCGGGCTGGGCCCTGAGCGTGACGCCGTTTGCGCGATGGGACGACGACGTGATCGACTGGGTCCGCGAGCGCGCCGGCGATCGCTGGCGGACGACCAACGTGCACTCGGTCACCACACGCGGCCTCGAACTGGCGGCCACCAGACGCTGGGCCGGCGCCGTGGTGCGGGCGCACTACACGGCCCTCGACCTCCACGCGGCGCGCCCACCACTCCTCTCGAAGTACGTGCTGGAATACGCCCGACAGAGCGCGGGGCTGGCGATGGCCGTTCCCACCGGATGGCGAACACACCTCGCCCTCACCTTCGACGCGCGCGACCGCGTGGATGGCCAGCAGTATGTATTGGTCGGGGGGCGAGTGACCCGTCCACTCGGCCGGGTCGCGGTCTTCATCGAGGCGGCGAACCTGCTCGACGAGACCTATCGCGAAATTGCCGGGGTTCCGATGCCAGGGCGCACCTGGTCAGTCGGCCTTCGGACCCGCTGAGTCGTCCGCGTCCTCTGCCTCTTCGCCCCACGGCGCATCGTCGCCCCAGGGCGACGCCTGTGGGCCCGGCACGATGCCCGCGATGTCCGGGTCCTCGTTGCCCATTCTGGGCGCGGCGGACTTGGGCCGATCGCGCGCTTCTTCCCGGCGCGCCAGTTTTTCCTTCTGCCGTTCCTGTCGTGCCCGCTCGCGTGCGCGCTTCTGTGCGCTGACTTTTGGATGATTTGCCAAGTGTGGTCCTTTCCCCCAGCGCCCGCCTCAGCGGCTGCCGGGCGCGAATCTCAATCCTACCAGCCCCACGACGATCAGTCCGACACAGGCCAGACGAAACCACGAGGCTGACTCCCCAAAACGAAGAATGCCGACAATGACGGTGCCGACCGCGCCGATGCCTGTCCACACCGCATACGCCGTGCCCAGCGGGAGCGTCCGGACCGACAGAGCCAGCAGCCACACACTGCCAATCAGGGCCAGCACGGTCAGGGCCGTTGGCCCTGGTCGTGAAAACCCGTCCGTGTATTTCAGGCCGACAGCCCATGCGGTTTCCAACACCCCCGCCAGGACAAGAATCAGCCACGGCATACGCGCCTCACTGTACCCGATCAGTGCGTGGTACCCACAGGATGACGGCCCCGGGATGCCGGGGGCTCCGCGCCTGCGCATACCGTCGCAGGTCGTCGCGGCTCCGCAATTGCTCGGGGCCCTGCCAGGCGTCATCCCGCATGTCGAGGACCACCGTGCGCCCGGCGGCGAGGTGCCCGTCCAGTGTCGCCGCGACATCGTCGGGCCAGCCCCAGCCGGGACAAATCTCGGTCCACTCCGGGGCGTGCATTCCAAGGCGCGGCTCGACCTTCACCAGTGCGCGAATCATCGGCACGGCAGGACACGCGTGGCCCGTGACGATGATGGCATCGGGGGGCACCCTCGAGAGATCGGCGGCGAGACCGGAGGAGATCGCGAGCAACTTCGCCTCGTAGGGCCGGATGATCAGCCGCGCGCCGAGTAGCGGCAGGCACAGCGCAAGCACGAGGGCCTGGCGTGTTCGCTTGCCGACCGGAGTCCCCAGGCGGCGATCGAGGAGCCACGCGGCCGGAATCGCCATGGCCGCCGGGAATGCGGTCATCAGGTAGCGCGGGCTGTACGCGATGCCCATGTAGGTCGTCATCACGCCCCACTGGAACCACGCAGGCACGACCAGACCGACCCGCCACGGGCCGGCCTCACGCCATCGCCGGATGAAGATGACGGTCAGGACAAGCGGTAGAGGCCCGAACAAGAACAGCCAGTAGACGACAAGACGCGCTTCGCGCCAATCCCAGGCTTTCAGCGCGCTGTCGTGTTCCAGTCCCTCTAGCCAGTTGTATATCGTGGCGACGTATCCGGGCTGGGTCAGATAGACCCACACCATTGGGAGGGCCACCACCAGTCCGGCCACCAGGCCGGAGGCGACGCCGAGCGCAGTCGGCTTGCCTTGTTTGATCCACTCGACGATCGCCCAGGCGAAGGCAGCCGCACCGGCTGCGACGTGTGTGTTGACGAGCGCGAGCGCTGCGTTGGCGTTTGCG
>JAURFE010000047.1 GCA_030827135.1 Vicinamibacterales bacterium | reverse complement strand
CGGTGCCAGATCGCTCGCCTCCACCATCTCGTCGACCAGCAGTCCCACGAGGACCACCTGAGGAGGCTGAACCCGCTCCACGACTAGGGCCTCCCCGGCGACCGCCGCGGGCGGCACCGCCGGACGTGCCCCGTCCAGGTTCGCCTGAACCGGGGCGACCCCGACCGGGACGACGGGAGGGACCGCGCTGTTCTGGCATTACACCGAGGCTAAGGCGAGCAACTCCCGACGGCACAGGCACCACCACGATCAGCGTTCGAGTCGAAAACGACGAGAGGCGCCGGACCGAAGTCCAGCGCCTCTCGAGTGCGAAATCCGGCGGCGTCCTACTCTCCCAGGGGATCTCTCCCCAAGTACCATCGGCGCTGACAGGCTTAACTTCCGTGTTCGGGATGGGAACGGGTGTGACCCTGTCGCTATGGCCACCGAAACTTGTTGTCAAACGGGTATGCACCCGAGGACTCCAGAGCAAGCACGAGCTGAGCTAAACCAAGCCCTCGGCCGATTAGTACCGGTCGGCTAAACACATTGCTGTGCGTACACCTCCGGCCTATCAACGTGGTGGTCTTGCCACGGGCCTTACTGCGTTAACCGCATGGGAACACTCATCTTCGAACGGGTTTCCCACTTAGATGCT
>JAURFE010000046.1 GCA_030827135.1 Vicinamibacterales bacterium | reverse complement strand
TTGAGGTTCCCGGCTTGAGCCCGGTTCAATTCTTCCAACTTCTTTTGAAGCTCGCTCACTTCTGCACGAAGGTCGCGGATGACTGCGGTCGGGTCGGAATTTTTGGCTTCTGCCGTGACTTCAGCCAACGTTTGGTGCTGCGCGAGGAGGTAATCGAGCGCCGCCTGCCCTGCCAAGGCCTCCACGCGGCGCACACCGGCTGCTACAGAAGACTCGTTCAACAGAATAAAGGTTCCGAGCTGTTGCGTATTTTCGACGTGCGTGCCGCCACAGAGTTCAATGCTTGGTCCAAACTGAATGACACGCACCTTGTCGCCGTATTTTTCGCCGAAGAGGGCCATCGCCCCCATCGCTTTCGCTTCGTCTACATTGACATCTGCATGGACCTGCAATGGCAGCGCATCCGCAATCATCTGGCGAACCTCGGCTTCCACCCGCTGCCATTCCTCAGGGGTCATTTTCTGGAAATGAGAGAAGTCAAAGCGCAGTCCGCCGGGATGTACCAAGGAACCACGTTGTTCCACATGGCTGCCAAGAACAGTGCGCAGGGCGTGGTGCATCAAGTGGGTGGCGGAATGGTTTTCAGCAGATGCGTGGCGACGCTGAATGTCGATTTCCGCATGAACAGTTTCCGTCCAAGTGGATGGCGCAGCG
>JAURFE010000045.1 GCA_030827135.1 Vicinamibacterales bacterium | reverse complement strand
GGGCATCGGTGGGTGGTGGCGGTGTGTCATCGGCGCATGGGGAAGACGGTGGCGGCGGTGAATCACCTGATCATGAAGGCGTTGGAGTGTCAGAAGGAGCGGCCTCGGTTTGCGTATATTGCGCCGACGTTGAAGCAGGCCAAGTTGGTGGCGTGGGACTATTTGAAGCATTACACCGACCCGGTGCCGGAGCGGGAGCAGCGGGAGTCGGAGTTGATGGTGAATCTGCCGGGGGGGCGGCGGGTGACGTTGTTTGGGGCGGACAATCCGGATGCGATTCGCGGGGCGTATTTTGATGGGGTGGTGCTGGATGAGTATGGGTTGCAGCCGCCGAACCTGTTCCCGGAGGTGGTCAGACCCTTGCTCAGTGACCGGCAGGGGTGGGCGACGTTTCTGGGGACGCCCAATGGCCGGAACGAGTTTTACCGGGTGTGGCAACGGGCGCAGCAGGATGAGACGGGGCAGTGGGCGGGGGTGATGTTTAAGGCGTCCCAGACGGGCATTATTACCGCCGAGGAGCTGGTGGATGCGCGGGCCGCGATGACCGAAGAGCAGTATCTGCAAGAGTATGAGTGTTCGTTTGAGGCGGAGGTGCGGGGGTCGATTTACGGCAGTGAGTTGGACTTGGCCCGACAGGAAGGGCGCATCACGCTGGTGCCGGTCGAT
>JAURFE010000044.1 GCA_030827135.1 Vicinamibacterales bacterium | reverse complement strand
TCGGGTGGTTCGGGACAATTCGCCGTCGTGAAGATCACCGTCGAACCGAACCCGGGCAAGGGGTACGAGTTCATCGACGACATCAAGGGCGGACGCATCCCACGAGAGTTCATTCAGCCGACCAACCAGGGAATCCAGGCCGCGCTCGACAATGGCGTGCTTGCCGGCTATCCGACGGTGGACGTGAAGGTGAGTCTCGTCGACGGTCAGTACCACGACGTCGACTCGAACGAAATGGCGTTCAAGATCGCCGGTCAAATGGCGTTCAAGAAGGCCGCCGGGATGGCCAAGCCCGTTCTGTTGGAGCCGATCATGGCAGTGGAAGTGGTGACCCCCGAAAACCACATGGGCGACGTGATTGGCGACCTTTCCAGCCGTCGTGGACGCATCGAAGGCATGGAAGCCAATGGAAACTTCCAAAACGTGCGTGCGCAGGTTCCGCTTTCGGAAATGTTCGGATACAGTACAGATTTGCGTTCTCGCACCCAAGGGCGAGCAACGTACACGATGCAATTCCACTCGTACCAGCAGGTACCAGAGGCCATCTCGCAAGAGATCGTCAAGCGGGTGCGCGGGGAATAGCAATCCAGGTCTCAACAAAGAAACAGAAACAAGAGGAGAGAAATCAACATGTCGAAAGGCAAGTTCGAGCGCAACAAGCCCCACGTCAACATCGGCACGATGGGCCACATT
>JAURFE010000043.1 GCA_030827135.1 Vicinamibacterales bacterium | reverse complement strand
TCGCACCGAGATAAATGTCGCCGTCATTCAGGTACGCTCCAATAGCCACGATGGAACCGTCGGAAGAAAGGGACACGGAATAACCAGACTCGTCACTGTCAGCCTCACCATCAATGTCCGAACCCTTCTGGACCCAAGCTGAACCGGACCATTCGTAGATTCGGACGTGACCGGCGTGGTACCCGTTTCCGCTATTCCAAATTGCCCCAATGGCCACAATGGAACCATCCGAGGAAAGGGACACAGAGTTACCAGACAGGTCACTCCCCGCCTCACCATCAATGTCCGAACCCTTCTGGACCCAAGCTGAACCGGACCATTCGTAGATGCGGACATGACCAGCGGCACTATTATTAATACGTGCCCCAATGGCCACAATGGAACCATCCGAGGAAAGGGACACGGAGAAGCCAGACTCGTCACCCGCCGCCTCACCATCAATGTCCGAACCCTTCTGAACCCAAGCCGAACCCGACCATTCGTATATGCGGACGTGACCGGCGTCCGTACCAGTGCCGTCATTATTAGTTGCCCCAATAGCCACAATGGAACCGTCCGAAGAAAGAGACACGGACCAACCAAAATAGTCACCTGCTGCCTCACCATCAATGTCCGAACCCTTCTGGACCCAAGCCGAACCCGACCATTCGTATATGCGGACGTGACCGGCGTTCGTACCAGTTCCGTCGTTATACGGTGTCCCAATGGCCAT
>JAURFE010000042.1 GCA_030827135.1 Vicinamibacterales bacterium | reverse complement strand
CACCTGGCTCGAGATCGCCGAGTGCCTCCGCGACTGGTCCGGCCATCCCGGGGCCACCATCGAGCCCATCCGCACCACCGACGTCTCTCTCAAAGCCCGCCGCCCCAGGTTTTGCGCCCTCTCGAACGCAAAACTCCTCGCGACCGGCATCACCATGCCCACCTGGCAGGAAGCGCTGCAGCGGCATGTAGGACGCGCTGGTTTGTAGCGCGTCGAACACCGCACGTAGCACCACGCACCCGGCACCCCAGCACCAAGAACGGCACCATGAACCATGAACCGATGAACCATGAACCGTTGCTGGGTTCCAGGGTTCACACCAGCGTCCGTAACCATGGACTCGCCGGGCTGACCCGAATCCCTTCCGGCGTCTGATAGTCCTTTCGACCGGAAGCGGCAATCTGCCAGGCCTCCATCGCGGGGTACTTGGCCCGCAGGTAATGAAGGCCGGTGCTGACCGCCATGGCGCGCTACAGCCCAGCGCGCCCTACGCCGTGGTACGCTAACGCCGGAGTTGGTTGAATGCGATTTCTAGTCACAGGCGGCGCAGGGTTCATTGGGTCCCACCTCTCAGAGGCCCTGCTTGAGGCCGGCCACGAGGTCGTTGCCCTCGACGACCTCTCCACAGGCTCCATGCGCAACATCGCGCACCTCAAAGGCCGCCCCGGCTACTCCTACATCATCGACACGGTGCTCAACGAACCACTGACCGCAGAGTTGGTC
>JAURFE010000041.1 GCA_030827135.1 Vicinamibacterales bacterium | reverse complement strand
CTTTTATCACTCGCTGCTTCTGCTGAAGCGACGCCTGATCCTGGAGCTTCACAAGCGTCTCTCGCGACCCGTGCTTCGGCTTCAGGTCCACCGGCACAGTCCACTCCGCGAGCGCCGTCAGCGTGGTCACGTCCTGCGTCTCAAGTTCACGCTTGTGGCCACGGCCGAGGTTGGCCACGAACTGGATGTGGTCGTCCTGTCGCCGCTGCGTGTCGCAAATCTGCCACCAGCGACAGACGCCGCAGTGCTCGACGGGATCGGGGTACGTGGCGCCTCCGGAGCCGTAGGACGCGCTGGGTTTGAGCGCGTCGTTGACGGCACGCTGAACCCCAGCGTGCCCTACGTACTGCTGCAGTCTCCCCTTCACGAGGCGGTAATACGCTGCGACGTCGGTGAAGCGATACACGCCGCTGATGGCACGCTCAACCCCAGCGTGCCCGACATGTTCAGGCGTCACCACCCGGAAGTGTTCGGGGGTGCGGCCCTGCATTTCCCCGAGGAGTTCCGTGTACACGCAGAGCTGCAGGATGGCGCCGGCGCGGGTCTCGCGCGCGAGTTTTGTGTCGTGCGCCTCGTAGTGCCAGCCGCCCAGCGCGCTCAGGCCGTCGACTTTGACGAGCACGTCGGCGTACCCGGACCACGTGTCGTTGCCGAGCGAGGCCTGAACGATGACGTCGACGCCGCGGCGCATGGCGTCCATCGTGCGCGCGACCCTGTCGGTGA
>JAURFE010000040.1 GCA_030827135.1 Vicinamibacterales bacterium | reverse complement strand
CTACGGAAGAATGTGCCCGGTTGAGACCCCAGAAGGTCCAAACATCGGTCTGATCGGATCACTTACCGCCTTCAGCCGGATCAACAGCTTTGGCTTTATCGAGACCCCTTACCGCGCAGTTAAGAACGGCAAGCCATCAAGGACAGTTGAGTATCTTGATGCTGCCAGCGAAGACGGCAAGGTAATCGCAGGTGCTGACACTCCATTGAGTGACGACGGCTCCCTCAAGGGTCCAAAGGCCTTTGCCCGCTTCCGTGGCGACATCGTTGAGGTGGACGCAGCAGATGTTGACTACATTGATGTCTCCCCGCGTCAGCTGGCTTCAGTCTCTACGTCTCTGATTCCATTCCTCGAGCACGATGACTCGTCACGTGCTCTGATGGGTGCGAACATGCAGCGTCAGGCTGTGCCACTGCTTCGCGCAGACAGCCCATTTGTAGGCACCGGCATGGAGCGCATTGCTGCCATTGACTCCGGTGCTGTTGTGGTTGCCGAAGAGGCAGGTGTCGTCGAGGAGATTGACGCCGACGAGATCACTGTCCACAACGACAACAAGAAGCGCTCCACCTACCCACTTCGTAAGTTCGACCGCTCGAACCAGGGAACCGCAATCAACCAGCGAGTAATCGTTGAGGTTGGTCAGCGCGTTGAGGTTGGCGACGTGCTTGCCGACGGCCCATCCACCGAGAACGGTGAGTTGGCGCTTGGTAAGAACCTGCTTGTG
>JAURFE010000003.1 GCA_030827135.1 Vicinamibacterales bacterium | reverse complement strand
ATGCGGAACGTCACAACAATAAGACGCAAACCGCCCTCCCGCAGCTGTAGCAAGCAAGTCGGGTGCCACGGGCGGACCCGCGGTGAACAGGCCACTTCAGTCGATCGTCCCGTCCAGGGCGCCCCATGTGTCCCCATCGAGTATCAGCAGGGTGTGTAAATACAGGCGCACGGCGTCTGCGGGGAAGATGGCCTTAATGGCAGCAACGCCCTCCGCTAGTTTGTCGGCAGGAGGCGCTTCGACCTCTTCGGCCGTAATTAACCCGTTGTCGTGGGCAATGCCGACCGCGTCCAGGAACGCCGCCATCATGGGGCGCTCGGAGGTCAGGTGGTACCCGATCAATGCCCGCGTCGCGACGGCCTCCGAAACGTCAGGCATGCCGGCCAGAAGCCTGATCCGGCGCTCCGCCGGCAGCTGCTGGATGCTTTTGGGCCGGAAATTCATCTTTCTCGCCAGCGTGACGATGACCTCGACCTGCTGGTCGAGGCCGTGTTCATCCTCCCAGAACGCTGCGGCGGCGGCCTGACGCTTTTCCAGGGGCATTTGTTTCCACAACACGGACGGAAGCACGAGCATTCCCTCATGTTACCGCTTGACCGGGCGCGGCGGTCATGCCACCGTGTGCCGCATGTCTAAAGTGACCCGTCGCGACTTCACCAAAACGGCCGCCATTACGGGCGCCGGCTTCATGATCGTTCCCCGGAATGTGCTCGGTCGCGGGTTCCAGGCCCCCAGCGATGTGCTCAACATTGCCTCCGTCGGCATCGGCGGCATGGGGGGCGGCAACACGCAGGCCGTCATGAGCCAGAACATTGTCGCCCTCTGCGATGTGGACGACGTGTTGATGGAGCGGCGGCTGACGCAATGGCGTGACCGGATCTATCCGATTCCCGCCCCCCCGCCTGCGGCCGGTGCCGGGGCCGGTGGTCGTGGCGGTGCGGGTGGAGGCGGGGCGCAGGCACCTGCAGGTCCGACCTGGCAGAACTTTGGCCGTTCAAAGATGCAGACGGCCGCGGATGCGAAGTGGAAGCAGGAACCCGGCGACGTGCATCTGGAGAAGTTCGTCGACCAGCAGATGAAGCGGGTCGTGCGGTATCGCGACTACCGCGAGATGCTCGAGAAACAGAAGGACATCGACGCCGTCATCGTGGCCACGCCCGATCACATGCACGCGGTGATCGCGTCAAACGCGATGGACCTCGGCAAACACGTGTATGTGCAAAAGCCATTGTGCTGGTCGGTGCACGAAGCGCGGCACCTTGCGCAAAAGGCGGCCGCGATGCCCAAGGTCGTGACGCAGATGGGCAACCAGGGCCACTCCCAGGATGACGCCCGCCGCGGTCAGGAATACCTGCAGGCCGGCGTCATCGGTGACGTGACCGAGGTCCACGTCTGGACAAACCGCCCGCTCGCGTTCTGGCCGCAGGGTATTCCGCGTCCGAACCCGATGACCGGCAATCCCCCAACCAACTGGAACAACAACGCGATCACGCGCCGGCTTGCGGCGACAATGGCGGCAGAAACCCCGACGAAACCCAGCACGTTGATGTGGGATCTGTTCCTCGGCGTCGCGCCTGACGTGGAGTACCACCCGGTGTTTCACCCCTTCAACTGGCGTGGCTGGGTGGACTGGGGCCAGGGCGCACTCGGCGACATGGGCGCGCACCTGATCGACCATCCGTTCTGGGGGCTGAACCTCGGGATGCCAACGGTGATTGAAACGTTGTCCACGCCGTTCGAGCGTCGTCCGACGGCCGGCATCGCGAGTTATCCGCTGGCGACGACGACGCACTTTACGTTCCCGGCGCGGGGTCGCATGCCGGCGGTGAAGATGGTGTGGTACGACGGCGGGCTCACGCCGCCGAAGCCTATGGAGATCGGCGATGAGCCGCTCGAAGGGGAAGGCGGCATTCTCTACATCGGCACCAAGGGCAAGATGCTGCAGAACACGTACGGTGCGCGGCCGCGATTGCTGCCGATGGACCTGCACAACAGTTACGGTCCGCCGCCCGAGAAACTCGCGCGTGTGCCGCACCAGTCCCATGAAATGAACTGGGTCAACGCGATCAAGGGCACCGATATCATTTCGTGTCCGTTCTCCTACGCTGCGGCGCTCACGGAGGTCATGCTCCTGGGCATCGTGTCGCTGCGTGCGAACTCGAAGATCCACTACGACGCCGCCGCGATGCGCGTGACCAACAACGACAATGCGAATCAGTTCCTCACACGTCAGTACCGCGCCGGGTACGCGCTGTGAAGACAATCGCGTCGACGCTGACTGCGGTGATGGTCGCGCTGTTGACCTCGTTGTCGGGCCAGGCGGCGCAGCCGCAGTGGGCGTCGCTGTTTGATGGCCAGACGATCACGCAGTGGCGGGGCTTCAAGTTGGCCACGGTGCCTGACAGTTGGCGCGTCGAAGAAGGCGCCATCACCTGGACCAAAGGTGCGCCGATTGACCTGGTGAGCCGCGAGCAGTTCACGAACTTCGAGTTTGAGTTCGACTGGAAGGTGCCGCCCGGCGGCAACAGCGGCGTGATGTTTCGCGTGACCGAGGATCTGGAGCGCACGTATCACAGTGGTCCCGAGTTTCAGATTCTCGACAATGCGCGGCACTCGGACGGCAAGAACCCGATGACGTCGGCCGGGTCCAATCATTCGCTCCACGCCCCGACGAGAGACATGACCAAGCCTGTCGGCGAGTGGAATCAGGGCAGGCTGGTTGTCAATGGCACGCATGTTGAGCATTGGCTCAACAGTGAGAAAGTCGTGGAGTACGAGCTCTACAGTCCTGACTGGACGAAGCGACTCCTCGCCAGCAAATTCAAAGATGTGCCGCGTTACGGGCGGGAAGCCCGCGGTCACATTGTTCTCCAGGAGCACGGATCACGCGTGCAGTACAAGAACCTCAGAATCAAGGTGTTACCGTAACCATGAGCACACGTTCACGTCTCTTCGTCATGATGGTGCTCGAGTTTTTTATCTGGGGCGCCTGGCTCCCGTTGATCTTCGGGTACCTGCCGAGCCTGGGGTTCAGCCCACTCGAGCAGTCCCTCATCCTCAGCGCGTTTCCCGTCGCATCGATTGTGGGGATGTTCTTCAGCAATCAGTGGGCGGATCGGTCGGCGTCACCCGAGCGGGTGCTCGCGTTGTCCCATCTGGTCTCCGGACTCGCCATTCTCGGGTGCGGGTTCACGCGGTCGTTTTATCCATTCTTCGGGCTGATGCTTCTGCACTGCCTGCTGTATGTGCCGACTATCTCGATCACCAACTCGATCGCGTTCGCCAATATGAAGAATCCGGACAAGGAGTTCGGCTTCGTCAGGATGGGCGGCACCATCGGCTGGATTCTGGCGGCGTGGCCGTTCACGTTCATCTTCGTCAACTGGGCAGCTGTGGACGCCGCGCAGCCGATTGGTTTCGTCAACTGGCTGGGCACTGCGCTCGACAATCCTCTGATGGGCGATGCCGCCAAAGCCGCCACTCGCTGGACGTACATCGTCGCCGGCATCGCGTCGTTGGCGCTGGCGGCGTTCAGCATGGTGTTGCCGAAGGCAGCGCCGCAGGCACGAGCAGCCGCCAGTGCGGCGCAGCCCGCGTGGTCGGAAGCGTTCAAGCTGCTGAAGCATCCGTTCATCCTCGTGTTGTGGCTCGTGACGCTGGTGGACTCGTTTGTACACAACGCCTACTTCAATTGGACCGGCGTGTTTCTCGGTACTCCTGTTGAGGCCGGCGGCGTGGGGATCGCGTCCAACTGGATTACACCCGTGATGAGCATTGGCCAGGTCGCCGAAATTCTCACGATGCTTGTGCTTGGTGCGACGCTGGTGAAGCTGGGCTGGCGAACAACGATGGTGATAGGCGTATTGGGCCATGCAGCACGTTTTGCGGTGTATGCGTTATTCCCCACGAGTGCAGAGATGATCATCGCGGTGCAGGTACTCCACGGTATCTGCTACGCGTTCTTCTTTGCGACGGTTTATATCTTTGTGGATGCCTACAGCCCGAAGAGCATCAGGGCCAGCGCCCAGGGGTTGTTCAACCTGCAGATTCTCGGCATCGGCGCGTTGCTGGCGAACTTCATCTGTCCGTGGCTGATTCAGAGCGTGTACACCACAAACGGCATAACCGACTTCAGAGGTCTGTTCATGGTGCCGCTCGCGGCCGCGTCGATCGCGGCCATCGCGCTCGCGTTGTTCTTCCGTCCGCCGTCGGACCGGCCGGCACCGGCCGCGTAGGTGGGCAGGTGGGCGGATGAGCTGGTGGGCTGGTGGTACGGGGATTGCTGGATTGTGAGGAATGGATCGTGAGGTTGTACGGGAGTTGGAGCGGCGTACTCGGACGTTTGCGATCGATGTCGTTCGCTTGACGCGCACTCTTGGTCGGGACCCGAGTTTGTGGCCGATACTCAGCCAGGTCGCACGATCTGCGGGAAGCGTGAGCGCCAACCACCTGGCTGTGGCCGGAGCCCGTTCACTGAAGGAATTCCAGGCGAAGCTGTCGATCGTCTACGAAGAATCCGCCGAATCGGCTCACTGGCTGTCATTGCTTGAAGAGCTTGGAACAGGCGATGAGCACAGTCGGGAAGTCAGTCGCCTTCGCAGCGAAGCCGAACGGCTGAGAAACCTATTCGGCAAGGCCCGCGCAACCACGCGCGAACGCCTCAACGGGTAGTCAGTTCCCCAACTGCCCATCCGCCCACCTGCTCATCCGCTAAGCCCAGTACGCTTCGCCCTTCGGTTTCGAGATCACGATTGGCCTGAGGAACTCGATGGCTTTGCGGAGGCCTTCGTCCGGCGCCATCAGGCTGTCTTCGTGTTCGATGCTGATGGCGTGGTCGTATCCGACCATGCGAAGGGTGGAGATGATGTCCTTCCAGACCAGAGCGTCGTTGCCGTAGCCGACGGTGCGGAAGATCCACGAGCGTTCGAGTTCGCGCGTGTAGTTTTTGGCATCCAGGACGCCGTTGAGGCGGGTGTTGGCGGCGTCGATGCGGCAGTCCTTCGCGTGCACGTGGAAGATACGGTCGCCGAGGGCCTTGATGGACGCGACGGGATCCGACTGCTGCCAGAAGAGGTGACTCGGATCGAAGTTGCAGCCGATGGTGCGTGGCGCAATCGCCGACAACCGCAGCATTGTCTCCGTGTTGTACGCCACGAAGTTCGGGTGCATTTCAATCGCCACGCGGATGCCGGCGGCCTTGCAGGAGCGGGCGGTGTCGGTCCAGTAGGGAATAACCCGCTCCTTCCACTGCCATTCGAGCGCTTGAGCAAACTCCGGCGGCCAGGGCGACACGATCCAGTTCGGCTGGGTGGCCCTGGCGTCGCCGCCCGGGCAGCCGCTGAACGTGATGACCGTGCGCACCTCAAGTTGTTCGGCCAGCGCAACGGTCTTCAGAAACGCCTCGTGATGCGCGCGGGCAATCTTCCTGTCCGGGTGCAGCGGGTTGCCATGGCAGCTGAGCGCACTGATCGTCAGGCCTCGAGCCTCGACGGCGCCGCGAAACTCCCGCAGCTTCTTGGCGCTCGAGAGCAGTTGCGCCGGCTTGCAATGTGCATCCCCAGGATACGCGCCGCAGCCAATCTCGATCGCCTCAAGCCCCAGTGACGCGACGTAATCGAGCGTCTCCTCAAACGGCTTGTCCCCAAACAGAACGGCAAAAACGCCAAGCTTCATACGTCACACCCACCCAACCGAGCTGGCGCGCTCAAGTTCAGCGGCCCTACGTACCCAACCTTACTCAACTCAGACCCTCGCCCAGCGCCCCGTCTTCGCAGACCGCTCCATGGCGTGCAACACGCGTTGGTTCTCCACGCCGTCTTCAAAGTTCGGCGTCGGAATCCCGTTGGTCGCGATCGCCTCGATCAGGTCGTACACGGTGTGTACGAAGGTGTGCTCGTAGCCGAGGATGTGCCCGGGTGGCCACCACTTCCCAACAAAGGGATGCACGGGCTCGGTGACCATCATCGTGCGGAAGCCACGCAGGTGTGGCGGATCGCTGTCGAAGTAGACCTCAAGTTCGTTAAGACGCTCGAGGTCAAAGGCGATACTGCCGAGGCGACCGTTGATTTCGAACCGGTTGTAGTTCTTTCGGCCATTCGCCATGCGCGTCGCTTCAATCGTGCCGACCGCGCCGTTCCTGAAATGCACCAGCGCCATCGCCGCGTCGTCTACCGTGACGGTCCGTCTGGAGCGCGGCCTGCCGGCCTCGGCGCGTGTGGGCACAAAGGTCTTGAGGTCCGCAGTGACCTCGGTGATTTCTCCTACGAGAAATCGTGCGAGGTCGATGGAGTGGGACGCGATGTCCCCGAGGGCCCCGGAGCCGGCTTTGGTGCGATCGAGTCGCCAGTTGAACGGGGCCGCCGGGTCCGACATCCAGTCCTGCAGGTACGTGCCGCGGTAATGCCGAATCTCGCCGAGTTGTCCCTTCGCGATGATCTGTTTGGCCAGCTGCACGGCAGGCGCGCGGCGGTAGTTGTGGCAGATCATGTGTGCCACACCAGCTTTCTCGACTGCTGCGAGCATGCGCTCGGCGTCCTTGAGCGAGTTGGCCAGCGGCTTTTCACAGAACACGTGTTTGCCGGCCTTCGCGGCCGCGATCGCGATCTCGGCGTGGCTGTCGCCGGGAGTGCAGACGTCCACCAGTTCGATGTCCGGTCGGCGAACCACTGCCTTCCAGTCAGTTGCCGCTTCGTCCCATCCGAGCGCCTTGCGCGCCGTCTCGACGCCGCGCGGGTCACGGCCACAGATCACCTTCATGCGTGGTGCGCGGGCGGGGGAGAAGAAGGGGCCGACCTGCCGGTAGGCGTTCGAATGCGCCCGGCCCATGAAGGCGTAGCCGATCAGCGCAACGTTGATGTCACTCATGACTTCTCCGGCTTCAGCCGTTTGTCGAATGAACGGACGAGTTTGGCCAGCGCGGTGATCTGTTCCGGCTTCAGCTTGTTCTTGAACGGCATCATTGGTGTGCCTGCGACCCCGTTGGTGATGATCTTGGCCATGTCCGCCGACGACGTGCCGTGTTTCCAGTCGCGCTCAACAAACGCCATTTCGGGCATCGGCGCGTTTCCGTTCGCGCCGTGGCACATCTGGCAGTGCAGTTTGTACAGCGCGAGGGCGTCAGGCGGCTTGGCCTGGGGCAGATTGGGTGAGGTTGGGTGAAAGGACGCGCGCAGGGTGATCGCTCCGGCGACAACAATCACAGACAGACCCGCGGCCACACTCCGGAACACCGTGCTCGACATCAGCCTATTGTGCCATCGCCGCCCAACTACTCAAGTCCGAGTTTGGTCAGCACCTCGGGCGGGCACCCCGTCCACTTCGGCACAAACGTGTTGCCGATGTACTGGATGTCGTTGATGCCCATTTCGCTCGTCCAGAATCCGCTGGCCGTCAGGTCGCGGAAGCTGTTGAAGAACGTCACGCCCGGTCCCATCCCCGGCTTCACCCGCTGCGGCCAGGAGATGTCGTCGAGCACCTGCCGCCGCTCGGCGTCGGTGCAGACGATGAAGCGTTTGTCGAAGCGGCGATGACATTCGAGATCGACCCAGGCGAGACCGCCCCGCATGGCGTTCTGGCGGTTGGGCTGGTCGGTCATCATGAAGTCCATGAACTCCGGCACGCCGGCATCGTTGGCGCTGCCTGACTTGTCATCCTTCGGGATGATGTAGTCCACAAGCACTCGAACAGTCGCGAGTTCGTGATCGGTGAAGAAGGCGGGCTTGAACGCCTGCCCCTGTCCCGCTTTCACCAGCGCGCTGGCGTAGACGGCCTCTTCGTGTGACCACGTGAACGCGGCCGCCAGTGGCGCGGTCGCCATCAGGCGAAGTACGGTGCGACGGTCAAGAGTCGCCATCAGAGTGCTCCCTTCCTGCGTTCAGCCACGATGAAGTCGCTGGTGCGCCATGACAGCGCGAGAATCGTCCATGTCGGGTTCTTGTCGGGCTGCGAGACAAACGGACCACCGTCAGTCACGAACAGGTTTCTGACGTCGTGTGCCTGACAGTTGCTGTTGAGCACCGACGTCTTCGGGTCGTTGCCCATGCGGGTGACGCCAAGCTCGTGGATGATCGACCCGCCGGTCGAGATGCCATAACCGCGATCGCGCGACGGCATGGTCCCCATCGCCGTGCCGCCCATCTCATCGATGATCGAGCGGAACGTATCCTGCATGTGTTTGACCTGGTTGTACTCGTGGTCGGTCCAGCGCCAGTGGAAGCGCAGCACGGGAATGCCGAACTTGTCGACCGTGTTCGGGTCGATCTCGCAGTAGCTCCCTTCGTTCGGGATCATTTCGCCGCGACCCATGAACGTGACCGTCGAACCGTAGAACCGTCGATAGTCATTCTTCAGGGTCGCGCCGTAGCCACCGATTTCACGCCCGCTGTCGTAGCCGGTGAAGCGCTGGATGTTGCCGCCGAAGCCGGCATTCGGCATGTTGCGGCCGCCGCCGATCTCCGTGTGATAGCCGCGAGGAAAGTCGAGCTTCCGGTTGTCGAGCACCCACGGCATGTAGAGGTGCGCACCCCCGACGCCGTCCTCGTTGTGCGGAATCTGATCGATCAGCTTCGGGATGAACGCCGTGACGCTCGCGCCGGTGGAATCAGTGATGTACTTGCCGACGACACCCGACGAATTGCCCACGCCTTGCGGGAACTTCGGGTTCTTCGAGTTGAGCATGATGCGCGCGGACTCACAGGCGCTCGCCGCAAGCACAACGATTCGCGCCGAGACGTGGTTCTCACGGCCGGTCGTCTTGTCGATGTAGGCGACGCCGGTTGCCAGACCCTGCGCGTTCACCGTGACCTCTCGCGCCATCGCCTGCGTGATGATCGTCAGGTTTCCGGACGCAATAGCCGGGCGCAGCAGCACCGAGGGTGACGAGAAGTTCGAGTGCGTGGCGCATCCACGAGAGCACTGTCCACAGTAATGGCACGCCGCACGGCCGTTGAGCGGCTGCGTCAGGATCGACAGTCGTGACGGAATGCACGTGATGTTGAGTTTGTCCGATGCGTTCTTGACGAGGCGCTCCCAGCACCGAGGGGCCGGTGGCGCCTGGAAGATCCCATCCGGTTCGTTCGGCAACCCTTCCACCGTACCGAAGCGACCGACAAAGCGGTCGACGCGGTCGTAATACGGCTTGATGTCATCAAACGTGATCGGCCAGTCGTCGCCGAGGCCGTCCAGGCTCTTCCGGCGGAAGTCGTCAGGGCCAAACGCCAGCGAGATGCGGCCCCAATGATTCGTGCGGCCGCCCAGCATGCGGGTGCGGAACCACTGAAAACTGCTGCCGGGGCCAGTCGTGTACGGCTCGCCATCGATGGCAAACCCGCCGATCCACGCGCCGAACTCGCCCCACGGCCGTTCCGGAGTGCCACCGCCGCGGCGGGGGGAGTCGTAGGGCCACGCGAACATCTTGGGATCCGTTTCCGGGTCCCAGTTCACACCGGCTTCCAGCATCACAACCTTGGCACCGGACTCGGTCAGCACCTTGGCGGCCATGCCGCCGCCGGCGCCTGATCCCACGATGCACACGTCATACGTCTCGCGGCTTCGGATGATTTGCACGCGCGCATTCTACCCCGCCCGTGCAGTCCTCCTGTTAGAATCACGCCACCAAAACGCTCGATTCCACCCGGAGGCCCCGTATGGTGCGCACGTTCCTGATCGCCGGACTTACCGTTGGTCTGCTGGCTTCTGTCGGCCTGAAGGCGCAGAACCGTCCCGTCACCAAGCTCGCCTTGGAACAGTTCTTCGACATGGAGACGGTGTCAAACCCCCGGATCTCTCCTGACGGCCAGCGCATCATCTACACCCGCGGCTGGGTCGATCAGGTCAACGACCGTCGTCAGTCCGACATGTGGATCATGAACGCGGACGGATCGCGGAGTCGACGATTGACGGAGGGCTCCGGCGCGGTGTGGTCGCCTGACGGCACCCGGATCGCTTTTACGAGACAGGGGCAGCCGCGCGGCACCCAGGTGTTCGTACGGTGGATGGACGACGAGGGGGCCGAGACCCAGGTGACACGTGTGGAGCAGACGCCGTCGGAGATAACGTGGACCCCCGACAGCAAGTCGCTGCTCTTCGCCATGAGCATTCCGACCCGCACCAACTGGCCGATCCGCATGCCCGAGCGCCCGGAAGGCGCCCGATGGACCGACGCCCCGCGCATCATCGAAAGCTTCACTTACCGCGCCGACGGACGAGGGTTCATCGATCAGACCCACTCACATATCTTCATGGTGCCGGCCGAGGGTGGAACCGAGCGACAGATCACGTCTGGGCCGTTCAACTACGGAGGATTCTCGCTGTCACCGGACGGCAAGGAAGTGATCTTCTCTGACAATCGCCATCCGAATCGTGAGAAGGCCGAGCGTGAGTACCGTCAGTCGGACGTGTATGCCCTCAACATCGAGACCGGTGCGCTGCGGCAACTGTCGGATCGCAGCGGCCCGGACACCGAACCGGTCATCTCGCCGGACGGCCGCTGGATTGCGTATCTCGGCTACGACTACACCACCGACACCTACATCGACAACGAACTGCATGTGGTGGGCATCGACGGGCGCAACCGGCGGCACCTGACGGCGTCCTTCGATAGGTCACCCACGAATCTGACCTGGGCGCCTGATTCAAACGGCATCTATTTTGCCGCGGATGATCGGGGCAGCCGCAACCTCCACTTCGCGCCACTCGACGGTCCGATCCGCGCCGTCACGACCGGCGTGCACCTGGTCACCCTGTCGGACGTCAATCGCAACGGGCAGGCCGTGGCCACGGTGACATCGTTCCACAAGCCGGCTGATATCGTGTCGTTTCCGTTGTCGACTCCAGGAGAGCTGCGCCAGTTGACGGACGTGAACTCTGACGTGCTGGGTCGCGTCACGCTTGGCGAGGTGGAGGAGCTGTGGTACGACTCGGTCGACAACTACAAGATCCAGGGATGGCTGATTAAACCGCCGGATTTCGATCCGAAGAAGAAGTACCCCTTGATGCTGTCGATCCACGGCGGGCCGCATGCAATGTACGGCGTCGGGTTCAACTTCGCGTGGCAGGAGCATGCCGCTAACGGCTATCTCGTGCTCTACACGAATCCGCGTGGCTCCACCGGATACGGCTCCGCGTTCGGCAATGCCATCAAGTACGCCTATCCATCAAAGGATTATGACGACCTTATGCGGGGCGTTGACCACGTCATCGCGCAAGGTTCGGTCGACACGCGCAACATGTTTGTCTATGGCTGCTCCGGCGGCGGTGTGCTCACGGCGTGGGTTGTGGGCCACACCAATCGGTTCGCGGCCGCGTCCTCCCAGTGTCCGGTGATCAACTGGCTGTCGTTTGTGGGGAATGTCGACGGCAACCCGCTGCGCTGGTACGACGACTTCGAAAAACTCCCCTGGGTCGATCCCAGCGAACACCTGCGCCGTTCGCCGCTCATGTACGTCGGCAACGTCAAGACGCCGACGATGCTGATGACCGGGGTGCTGGACATGCGCACGCCCATGAGTCAAACCGAGGAGTTCTATCAGGCGCTCAAAGTCGTCGGGGTGCCCACGGCGATGTTGCGCTTCAACGGCGAGTGGCATGGCACCTCGTCAATTCCGTCCAACTTCCTCCGCTCGCAGCTGTACCTGCGCTACTGGTGGGAGAAGTGGACCACCCGCGATAATCAGGCGCCGCCTGGCGGAGGGCGCTGAGGCGGGGTTACCATACGCCCATGCGCATCCTTCTTTCGGCCTGCCTCCTTGCCGCGGTTCTCGTGACGCCGTCCGTCTCTGCCCAGTCCTCCCCGTTTCTCGGGTCCTGGAATCTGACCGGGACGGGCGATGACGCGAGCTTTGTGTACTGGTTGAAGGTGGAGCAGGGGCCCGCCGGCCTCACGGGGCGATTTCTGAATCGGACCGGAAGTCCTGTCAGTCTTGGGGTCGTCAAGGTCGAGAGCGGCGAGTTGGTCTTCCAGATGGGCCGCCCCGACAACCTCACCGGGCCTGAGTTCCGGGCGACGTTTCAGAACGGGCGGTTGGTCGGTCGCCACATTCAGCGACAGGGTGGCCGTGGTGGAGCCCCGGCGACCGAGCGCACCGTGAACTGGGTGGGCGTGCCGACGCCGGCCTGGCCCGCATCAAACGCCAACGCCGCGCACAAGTACGGCGCGCCTGTCGTGCTTTTTGATGCCGGCTCACCGTCGATGGACGCGTGGGGTGTGCAGTTTCCGGAACGTCCCGTGAATTGGTCGGTCGTCGAGGGCCTGCTCCAGAATCAGCCGCCGGCGAACAACCTCGTGTCGAAGCAGCGGTTCAGTGATTTTAAGCTGGAAGCCGAATACAAACTCTCTCCGAAGAGTAACGCCGGGCTGTACCTGCGAGGCCGCTACGAGATGCAGGTGCTTGACGATGCGGGGCAACCGACCGCGTTGACGGGCCACATGTCGATCTACGGACGGAAGGCGCCGGACTCCAATGCCAGTCTCGCGCCTGGCGAGTGGCAGCGGACGGAGATCATCCTCGTCGGGAATCGCGTCACCGTGACGCTCAACGGCACGCGGATTCACGATAACGCGGTGATCGAGGGCATCACAGGTGGTGCGCTCGACAACAACGAGCTGACGCCCGGCCCCATCATGATTCAGGGGGACCACACGCTCGCGCAGTTCCGCAAGGTCGTCGTCACGCCGATCGTCAAATAGCGACGTCGGGTGTCTGAGCCGCGTCTTTTCACTCCGCGCTTCTTCGTGATGTGCGCGTACACCTTCACGGTGTTCGTGTCACTGTTCCAATTGTTGCCGGCCGCGCCGTACCACGTGCTGGCGCTTGGCGGAACGACGTTCGCGGGTGGACTCTTCCTCGGATTTCTGACGTATTCGTCCGCCCTCTCCGCGCCCTTCACCGGGCAACTGGCCGATCGTCTCGGCCACCGACGCGTCCTCATCGTCGTCAGCCTGGTGCTCGCGGGCTTTACGACCACGTATGCGCTGCTGGACAGCTACAAGGTTCTGCTGGGGCTTGTGTGCCTGCACGGATTGTTCTGGTCGGGACTGCTGTCGGCGTCCGGCGCGTACATTACGGCGATCATTCCGGAGCACCGGCGCGCTGAAGGGATCGGCTACTGGGGCCTGGCGTCCGTCATCGCCATCGCAGTCGCGCCGCCCCTCGGCTTCTGGGTGTTCTCGTTCGGGTGGACCGCGCTGTGCCTCGAAATCGCCGGCCTCAACCTGCTGATGGCCTTCATCGCCTGGCGCCTTCCGGACGATCTGACGCATCCGCCGACCCACCCAGCCACCCAGCCGCCCAGCCGCCCAACGACTCACTCGCTCAGCGTGGAGTGGCCCGTCCTGATTCTGTCGGTGACGATGGCGTTGATTGCGTTTGGGTATGGGGGATTGACCACCTTTTCGGCGCTGTTTACGGATGAACTGCAGGTGTCGCCGCGCAGTCTGTTCCTGACGTCGATGGCGATTGCGATGTTGGTGGGACGCGTGACCGTCGGTCGCGTGCTCGATCAGATTGGTCATCGCAAAGTGTTGCTGCTGTGCCTGCCCCTCACGGCGACGGGGATGGCGCTTTTTGCGATGGCACAGGGGCCCGTGACGCTGGTGATCGCGGCCCTGGCCTTCGGCGCGGGATTTGGCCTGCAGTACCCGGCCTACACCGCGTACATCATGGGTCGCATCCCGTCGTGGCGTCGGGGTGCGGCGTTTGGTGCGATGCTTGCGGCCTTTGACTTGGGTGTGGGCAGCGGCTCCACAGGACTTGGCTGGTTGATTCACCAGTTTGGCTTCCGGCCGGCCTTTGGCATTGCCGCGGCGCTGGCGTTTCTCGCCGTACCGTATTTCCTGCTGGTCGAAAAGCGCCTCGACTTCTCCCGTTGACTTGATTCTTCCAGGGCCTGGCGTATTCTTTCGGGTACGCATGACTCAACGATTCCGCGCCACCACTCTGCTTCTTGCCACCGGCCTGTTTGTGGCAGTGGCGTCCATCTCCCACGTGACGGTGTCCGGGCAGGCCGCGCAAGCGCAGCCGTCGCCGGCCACGCTGGTGCTGCGGAACGGGCGCATTGTGACCGTGGACGATGCGCGGCCGGATGCGCAGGCAATCGCCGTCAACGGCGACACGATCGTGGCGCTCGGCACCAACGCCGAGATTGCCCGTTATGTGGGACCGCAGACGCAGGTCATCGATCTGAACGGCCAGATGGCGATGCCGGGATTTGTCGAGAGCCACGGCCACTTCAACGGCATCGGCCAGGCCAAGCTCGGCCTGGAGCTGATGAACACGAAGAGCTGGGAAGAGATCATCGGCATGGTGCGCGATGCCGTCGCGAAGGCGCGTCCCGGGCAGTGGATTGTCGGCCGCGGGTGGCATCAGGAGAAGTGGTCGTCGGTGCCGCAGCCGAACGTCGCCGGTTTCCCGGTGCACGCCGCGCTCTCCGCCGTGTCGCCCAACAACCCCGTGGTGCTGACGCACGCATCCGGCCACGCATCGTTCGCCAATGCGAAGGCGATGGAGTTGTCGAATGTCACCGGCGCCACGGCCGCACCCGCGGGCGGCGAGATCCTGAAAGACAGGGCCGGGAACCCCACCGGGTTGATGAATGAGACCGCGATGGGCCTGATCCGTCGTGGGGCCGGCGAACCGCCGCCCACTGCCGAGGAGCGTGACGCGGAGGCGATGCGCGTCATCGAACTCGCCGATCAGGAAATCCTCTCGAAGGGTGTCACCAGTTTTCAGGATGCAGGTTCCAGCTTCACGGATGTCGAGCGCTTCAAGCGCGCGATCGACACCGGCCGCCTGAAGTCGCGGCTGTGGGTGATGATTCGTGGCGGCGGCACTCCGGAACAACTGGCCCGCGGCCGGCTGATTGATTACGGCAACAAACACCTCACGGTGCGTGCGATCAAGATCTCCGTGGATGGCGCGCTGGGTTCACGGGGCGCCTGGTTGCTGGCGCCGTACTCCGATTTGGTCAACAGTGCCGGGCTCGGGCGTGATCTCAACCCGGCCCGCGCCACCGCGCAGCTCGCCATTGATTACGGGTATCAACTCTGCCTGCACGCCATCGGCGATCGCGCCAACCGCGAAGTGCTGAACCTGTTCGAAGAAGCGTTTGTGAAGAACAACAGGAACGGCAAGGATCTTCGCTGGCGCATCGAGCACGCGCAGCACATCCATCGTGATGACATTCCGCGCTTCGGCCAGCTCGGCGTCATCGCGGCGATGCAGGGTATCCACGCCACCTCAGACGCGCCCTATGTCGTCACCCGTCTTGGTGCCGAACGTGCGGAAGAAGGTGCGTATGTGTGGAAGAAGCTGCTCGACAGCGGTGCGGTGGTCGCCAATGGCACGGACGCACCGGTCGAGGACGTGGATCCGATTGCGAGCTACTACGCGACCGTGACCCGCAAGACGGCGGCCGGCACGGAGTTCTTCCCGGCGCAGAAGTTGTCACGGATTGATGGTCTGAAGTCCTACACGTTGTGGTCGGCGTACGCGGGTTTTGAGGAACACCTCAAGGGCTCACTGGTGCCCGGCAAACTCGCGGACATCACCGTGCTCAGCAAGGACATCACGCGCGTGCCTGACGCGGAGATTCGCGACGCCAAAGTGGTCTACACCATTGTGGGCGGCAAGATCGTGTATCAGGGGAAGTGAATACAACGAGAGAGTAGGACTGGGAGGTTTCTCCTGCAAAAAACCTCTCAGCCCTCTATTTCTCGGTGTGAAGAATCAGACCGCCGAGAGCTCCCGATCTTCGCGACTGGGACCCTTGGACCCCGGCCCACCGGACCCCGAACCCTGGACCCTGGACCCTGGACCCTTGGAATGTGAGGGATTCCCGGGGCGGCCTCCTCCGAAACCGCCGCCGGGCCCCCCCACAGGTGGGCTCACGTGGAGCTTCACCTGATCCATGACGCGTTTGCACGCCGCCCGGAAGCGGGTCTCAAGCGCGGTGGCCTCATCACTCGGCACAGGGGCGAGCCGGTGCCACGCCGCTTTGGCTTCGTCGACAGCGGTGGCCGCGTTGCGCCACTTCGAGTCGTCGGCGCGTTTGCCCATGGCATTGCTGGCCAGGGCAGAGCGGAGGCGTTCGGCGAGCAGTTCCGTCGCGGACTTGCCGGTCGTCGCAGGTTTTTCGTCGGCGTCGATGAGCGCTTCGATCCTTGCGACCAGCTTCTGCATGCGCTGAATGATCGCGGCGGGATCGAGATCCGTGCCGGCAAACGCCGCCGGAAACTTCTGCGTGAGCGTTGCCAGTGACATCTTCCAGCGCTCCTGCAGCGCCTTGAGTGCGTCACTGGGGGCCGGCGGATTCTTCTGAATCGTGCCGCGCAGGTTCTGCACCTGTTGCGCGAGATCGGCTGGCGCCTCCTCGAGCGCCGCGAGACCTTCCAGCGACACGACCAAGCCTTCGTATTCGGCGATCTTGCCCTGCAGCGCGATGCGATGCCGGTTGTGGTACCGCTCGAAGAACAGGTCCGCCGCCGCACGGAACCGGTTCCACACAACTTCAGACTTGTTGCGGCGCACGGGGCCGATGGTCTTCCACTCCGCCTGCATCCGCTTGAGTTCAGCGGACGCGGCATCCCAGTCCGTGGATTCGGCGAGTGCCTCGGCGCGGGCACACAACGCCTCCTTCTTCTCGAGGTTGTCGTTCCATTCCTTCTTCTTCGACGACAGGTCGTCACGACGACGGGTGAAGAAGGTGTTGCAGGCCGTGCGGAATCGCTGTGCGAGATCGCGGGCGGCGTCTCGTGGCACGGGGCCTACGGTCTGCCATTCGGTCTGGAGCTCCTGGAAGCGCGCGGCCGCCTTTGCCCAATCGGTGGACTCGGCCAGCTTCTCGGATTCTTCGACGAGCGCCTGCTTGCGCTCGAGGTTGCCTCCGCGTTCTTCCTTCAGCTTCGCGAAGTACACCTCGCACCGGCTGCGAATGAAATCGGTTGCGGTCTTGAAGCGATCCCACAGGCGCTGCGCGGAGTGGCGCGGCGCATCAGCGACTTCCTGCCAGCGCAGATGGAACTCGCGCAGGGCCTTGGCGGTCGCCGCCAGCTCGGATGTCTTCCCGGCTTCTTCATCGGCTTTGAGGGAGGCGACGATGGCCTCCGCCATTGCGATGAGCTGTTCCTGCTGCTGGGCGTTGGCAAAGCGGCGCCATTCGTCCATGTCGCGCAGTTGTTTGACCTTCGGCGCCACGGCTTCCTGCTGGGCACGGAGCGCGGCGACGGCGTCGCTGATCTCCCTGGTGGATTCCCCGCTGCCTGCTTCTTCGAGCATCGTCGTGATGTCGCGCATCAGACGCTCGCCTTCGCGCAGCGTGACGGCTTCGGCTTCCGCCACGCGCCTGGCGCGATCGGCCAGGCGCTGCACACGCGTCGCCAGATCCTGACGCGCCTTTGCGACCGTTTCCCGCGCCGCCGCCGCCCGCGCCTCGAAGGCCCGTGAGACGACGGTCAGACGGTCCGCCAGGTCGGTGGCGGGACGGGAGGCGCCGGCAAGAGCGTCTACCATCGCGCCGGCTTCGCGCGCGAGGGACGTCCACCGTGTCTCAGCCGCCGCCGCATCCTCCCTGGCGGGCAGGGTTTCAGCTTCCGCGACAAGCGTTTCGAGGGTGGTGCGATGCTCGACGAGCGTCGCGCCGAGGGCGTGACGCTTCCGGCATGATGCCACCGCGGCAGTAAAGCGGTCGTTGAGCTGGGTGGCATCCGGGCCGCTGCCCACGAGGGGTGTGAGCGAGGCCCACTCCTCTTCGATCGGGACGAGCTGCGCGAGGATGTCGTCACCTTCGATCGTTTCGACACGCTGGCACAGCGCCTCGCGTGATGCGAGGGCTTCGCCGCGCTGACGCTCCACTTCTTCGGCGGCCTCCATTTCCCGGCGCTTGTCGACAATCCGTGCACGAATCGCGGCCGCACCCGCGGCGAAACGCCTGGCGGCGGCGCGGTCCGGCGATGCGATCCCCTGCCACGCCGCTTCGAGGCGGTTAAGGTCGGTCTCTGCGCGGTCAGGGTCGGCAATGACGGCAGCGCCTTCGACGGCGTCACACAGCAGCGTTTCCTGGCGGCGCTTTTCTTCTTCGGCCGCCCGGCGCTTGTTTTCGGCGTCTTCAATGGCCTGCAGCATGGCGCGGGCGCGCTTGGCGGCCGCTTTCTGCTGGCTGCGGGCTTCAATCGACTTCAGCTGCGCCGTGTCAGGGGCGCCGGCGTCCACCACCCGGTCAAATGCCGCCAGAGCCACATCCTTGTGGTCGCTGTTCAGGACGGTGTCGAGCAGTTCGTCCGCCGAGGTCACCCGACCCAGGGCGGACATGGCAATGGCTTCCACCTTGGCGTGCCGGGCGATCGCTCCGAGGACCCGTTCGTCGGTCAGTCGGGCCAGCGCCGACTCGCGCACAGCGTCGGATGCCTCGGAAACCCCTGATTTTGCAAGGTTTGCCAGCCTTCGGCTGTCGGTCAACCAGGTCGCTGCTGCCAGCGCTCTGGCCGGGTCTGACCCATCAACCGCCAGCGCCGCCAACTGGTCGGCGGCCTCGTCTTTCACTCCCTGGTCGGCGTCCGTCGCGCAACGGCCGAGCACCTCGGGATCCGAGATCCGCGCAACCGCGGCCCTCCGGACCTTGGGATCGGCATCGGTTTCGGCCAGTTCGGCCAATTCCATCTCGTCGGCGAGCTCCCGGACCGCTTCAAGACGTACTGCGGGGTCCGTGTGCTTCCAGCGGGGCTGCGGCTTGAGTTTGTCGAGAATTCCCATGTGTGTGAGGGGGGCCTTTCACCTGCTGATAAGAAAACCTTGTGCCGTACAGGAACACGGAGTGGGTGGCCGCGCCCTATCGGCCAGTTGTCGTGTGGACACAGCGACTTACAGCCGTTGTGTCGAGGGAGTGACACCTCCGTTCGTGACCCTGAATCCGGGCGGGTGAATCAGGAATCCAAGCGGGTGGAACGGCCGCCGGTGCCGGTCAGGCCTGTTCGAGCTGAGTGACCAGTTGATCCAGTTGCGAGACCACGGCTCCGATGGTGTCAGGCGTCGAGAGATCGACCCCCGCTCTGGCAAGTTGCTTCATCGGGTGGTCGTTGCCCCCTGACGACAGGAGGCGCAGATAGTCGGCTCGTGCGCGCTCACGTGATGCGGCCGGTCCCTGCATGATTTCGGCCGCGATCCTCGCCGCGGACGCAAAACACGTTGCGTACTGGTAGACGTAAAACGGCGAGTTGAAAAAATGCGGGATGCGCGCCCAGGTGGCGGGCGTCAGCGGCTCCATGTCCACCGAATCGCCGTAATACGCGACAAACAGATCCTTGTAGATCCCGTTGAGCACGTCGGCCGTCACCGGTTCATCCCGTTCGACGCGGCGATGCACCTGCAGTTCGAAATCCGCGAACATCACCTGCGTGTAGAACGTGCTGGTGATGGAGTCAATCGCGTGCTGCAACAACACCACGCGCTCGTCCCGGCTCTTCGCGCGATCCAGCATGTGGTCGAGCAGCAGGGCTTCATTGAGCGTGGACGCGACTTCGGCGACGAATATCGTGTAATCCGAATAGACGTACGGCTGCGTTTCGTGCGAGAGCATCGTGTGGATCGAGTGGCCCATCTCGTGCGCCATCGTGAACACGTCGTCGAGCGTCTCCGTCCAGTTCATCAGCATGTAGGGGTGTACCCCGTACACACCGGCGGAGTACGCCCCGCTGCGTTTGCCGTCGTTTTCGTAGACGTCGATCCATCGCTCCGAGAACCCGCGTGTCATGCGCGCCTGATAGTCGGCGCCGAGCGGCGCGACGGCCTCAACGATCGCCGGCAACATCGCCTGATAGTCGTAGCGCGCGTCCCACTGCAGAATCGGGATGGTGAAATCGTACGGGTAGTAGTGGTCGAGCTTCAGCAGCCGGCGCCTGAGCGCGTGATAGCGCTGGAGCGGCTGCGTGCCGTTGCGCGTGGTCTCGATCAGGTTCTCGACGACGGTCGTCGGAATGGCGTTGCCGTGCAGCGCCGCCTCGAGCGAACTCGAGTAGCCGCGTGCGCGTGCCTGGAACCAGTCGCGCTGGCAGACGGAGTGATACAGCGACGCGTACGTGTTGA
Organism: Vicinamibacterales bacterium; assembly: GCA_030827135.1. GTDB lineage: Bacteria > Acidobacteriota > Vicinamibacteria > Vicinamibacterales > SCN-69-37 > SYFT01. Next base: position 362,171 of record JAURFE010000003.1, on the reverse strand, counting down.
GATTCGCCGCGTAGGTGCCGTAATGCGCGAGGAAGGCCTGGCGACGGTCGGCCTGGTTGTAGTTGGTGGCCAGCACGGCCCGATACTGCCCATACGACATCGTCTGCGTCTCCCCGGTCGAGAGCGTGATTTCGGGGAACTTGGCGTCGGATGTCGAGAGCGCCCAGTAGGCTTCGTTCGGCGCGTTGGTCACGCGCGCCGCAAGGGAGAGCAGCCGCTCGCCCGGTTCGTCGAGCACGTGTTCCTGCTGACGGAAGATCTCTTCGATCGCGAACCGGTACAACGCCAGATCGGCATCCTGGTCGAGCCATGCCCGCACGGTGTCGAGCGGAATCGTCAGCAGTTCAGGGCTGAGCCACGATGTTGCCTGCTGCCACCGCGCGAACAGCGATTCCACCTGCTGCTTCTTTGCGTTGATGGTGTTGTCACGCTGATCCTCGTCGTACCGCAACGACGGATAAAAATAGACGCGGTGCGCGAGCTGACCCATCGCGTCGTTGAGCTGGAACGCCTTGCGCAGCTGGCCGGCGCCCTGCGCGAGTGTGCCCTTGAGCGCGGCGTACTCCGCGATGCGCTGTTCAAAGAGCTCGCGGTCGGCGTCCCACGCCTCCCAGTCTGGGTAAATGTCCGCGAGATTCCAGGTGTATTCCACGGGGATCTCGGCGCGGTTACGGGATCGGGGCGCGACGGGGCTGCTCATGGCTTTCGATCATACCCGCCGGGCTATAATCCGCACGCTCGCGTGTCCGGCTGCTTTGCTGGGCCGCCCTACGACGTCTCTGGAGGTTGAAGTTGATCAAGTCCCTGCGTCTCCTTGTGTTGTCCGCGTTGGTGTTCGGCGTGGCGGTTGCCGGCTCTGTCGTGCAAGGCCGGTCCGCCGAAGCCATCCAGGCGGCCGTCGACCCGCTCGACACCCTGCACTTCCGGTCGATTGGGCCCGCAACGATGTCCGGTCGTATTGCCGACCTGGCCGTCTACGAGAAGAACCCGTCGATTTATTACGTCGGCACCGCCCACGGCGGCGTGTGGAAGACGGTGAACAACGGCACAACGTTCGACGCCCTGTTTCAGGACAAGGGCAACATGGCCATCGGTGACGTGACCATTTCCCAGACGAATCCGAATCTGGTATGGGTCGGAACCGGTGAAGCCTCCAACCGCCAGAGTGTGTCGTGGGGCAACGGCGTGTGGAAGTCCACCGACGGCGGCCAGACCTGGACGCACATGGGGCTCGACACGAGCTACCACATCAACCGCATCCTGATTCATCCTGACAACAACGACGTGGTGTACGTCTCCGCCGTCGGCGCCGTCTTCGGCCCTGGCGGTGACCGCGGCGTCTACAAGACCACCGATGGCGGCAAGTCCTGGCGCAAGGTGCTGTCGGGTGATGCCGACACCGGCGCGGACGACCTCGCGATGTCGGCCACCAATCCAAACATCATGTGGGCCACGCTCTACCAGCGCCGCCGATCGCAGTGCTGTTTCAACGGCGGCGGCCCCGGCAGCGGTCTCTACAAGTCCCCCGACGGTGGCGAGACGTGGGCGAAGGTCGAAAACGGCCTCCCGACCGGCGACCTCGGCCGCATGGCCGTGGATGTCTATCGACGCAGCGCGAACATCGTGTACGTGCTTGTCGAGGCCCCGACACCCGCGGCAGCCGGTGGTCGCGCGGGTGGCGGCGCGGGTCCTGGCCGCGCCGGCGGCGCTCCCCAGCCGGCAGCCGGACTCAGCGGCGGCACCGGACTTTGGCGTTCAGACGACGGCGGCGCATCGTTCCGCCAGGTGAGCGCTAACAATCCGCGCCCGATGTACTTCAGCCAGCTCATCATCGATCCGGACAACCCGGACCGCGTCTACTACGGTGGCGTCGGCCTCCAGATGACCATCGATGGCGGCCGCACGATGGCCACCGACGCGGCGCTGGCCACCCATGACGACGTGCATGCGATTTGGATCAATCCCGCAAACCCGGATCACCTTCTGATCGGTCACGACGGCGGCGTCTCTGTGTCGTACGACATGAGCAAGACGTGGAACCAGCACAACAACCTGCCGCTGGCACTTTTCTATCACGTGAGTGTGGACAATTCGCTGCCGTTCCGTGTGTGCGGCGGTCTGCAGGACAACTACAACTGGTGCGGCCCGAGCAAGACCCGTTTTACCAAGGGCATTCTGAACAGCGACTGGTATCAGGTGCAGGGCGGCGACGGCTTCGTGGTGCTCATCGATCAGAACGATCCGCGCTATGTGTACTCCGAATCACAGAACGGCAACATCCAGCGCAAGAACGCGTTGACGGGTGAAGCAACCAACATCCGCCCGAGTTTCGAGACCGTGCGCCCGGGTCCTGAAGAAGGCGCGCTGCCGTACCGCTGGAACTGGGACACGCCGATGGTGTTCTCGCCGCACGATCCCACAGCGCTGATTGTGGCGGCCAACAAGGTCTTCCGGTCCAACGACCGCGGTGACTCGTGGGCGGTGATCAGCCCGGATCTCACGACAAATGCCGACCGAACGGAAATCGAGATCATGGGCAAGCGCGGCAATGAAATCCGTCTCTCCGCCAACGACGGCATCACATCGTGGCCGACGATTGTGTCGCTTGCCGAATCCCCGAACACCGCCGGCGTCTACTACACCGGCACGGACGATGGCGTCGTCTCCGTGACGCGTGATGCCGGCAAGACGTGGACAAACATCACGAAGAATCTGCCCGGGTTCCCCGCAGGCGCATGGGTGTCCGAAGTGGTGGCGTCGAAGTTCGACGCCGGCACGGTCTACGTGGCGGTGGATGCACATCGCCTGAACGACTACAAGACGTACCTGTGGGTGAGCAACGACTTTGGCGCGACGTTCCGCCCGGCCATCACGGGGCTGGACGGTGAGGTGGTTCGGACCGTGCTTGAGGACACGAAGAACAGAGACGTGTTGTATGCCGGCACGGAGACGGGCTTGTTCATCACGCTGGATCGCGCGAAGACGTGGCGTCGCCTCAAGGCGAATCTCCCGACGGTCCGAATCGATGAACTGGTGATTCATCCACGCGACAATGCGCTGGTGGTCGGGACGCATGGGCGCTCGGTGTGGATCCTTGACAACCTGGCCCCGGTGCAGGAGTTCGCTGCGGCGCAGGCGGCAGCCTCGGCAGCGACCTTGTTCTCGGTGACCCCGACGTTGCAGTGGCGCATGATGGACAACCAGAACGACGAATTCTGGGGCCACAACACTTTCGTCGGTGAAAACCCGCCGGAGGATGCGGTGATTCAGTTCCACCTCAAGAAGCCGGTGGGCAGTCTCGCGCTGCGCATTACTGATGCGGCGGGTGCGACGATTCGGACGATTGATGTCCCTGCCAATCGCAATGTTGCCGGCATCCAGGCCGTGTGCTGGGATATGCGGGTCGACCCAGTGCCGACGGTCACAGCTGGTGGTGCGCCGCCGGCGCCAGGTCGCGGCGGTGGTGGCGGGGGCGGCCGCGGCGGTGGTGGTGGGTCCGCGGTGCCCGGCATTCCCGTGCCCCCGACGCCGCCCATGACGAACTGGAATCCGTGCGGCGGTGGTGGCTTTGGTGGCGGTGGTGGCAATCAGGGGCCGTGGGTACTGCCGGGCACCTACAACGTGACGCTTATGGTGGACGGGCAGAACGCCGGCACTAAGCCCATCGGCTTGTTGCCTGATCCGGCCAATCCCCTCACCGACGTCCAGCGTCGACGGTACTACGACGTCGCCATGGACCTGCATCGGTTGCAGGGGCGCGGCGTGGCGGTGGCCAACGCGCTGAATCCCCTCTACACGCAGATGACTGAGATCGGCGCGAAGCTTCCGGGCATGGCGAATGTGCCGGAGGCCGTGAAGACGCAGTTTGCGGCGGTGCAGAAGGAGTTTGATGCCGTGCGCGTGAAGTTTGGTGTGCCTCCGGCGGTGGGCCCGGCAGGCGGTGGACGTGGAGGCTTTGGTGGTGGCGGGGCAGCGGCCGCGCCTTCTCCGAATCTGCTCGCGCGAGCGGGCACGGTGAAGGGCCGGATCATGTCGTTCTACGACATGCCCAGCGACGCACTGATGTCGCAATACTCCGATGTGCGTGTCTCGCTGCCACGGGCGGTGACCGAAGCGAACGCGCTGCTCGGCCGCGCGCAGGCGCTCAGCCAGGCGCTCGCGAAGCACGGCGTCACGCTGACGGTTCCTGCCGCGATCAAGTAACTGGTCTCTGTGGTTCGGGGTCCAGGGTCCAAGAACCCTGGACCCTTGACCCTGGACCCGAGGACCACAGTGGATGTTGTAAATCCCGTCGTTTCGGTCCACGGTCGCGTCCTGGTTGAGCGCTCGTCCGACCCGATCGGCCTGCTTGTCGGATTTCATGGCTACGCGCAGCTTGCCGAGGACATGCTTGAGCAGCTCAATCAAATCCCCGGGGCTGATCGCTGGACCCGGATGTCCATTCAGGCCCTGCATCCCTTCTACACACGCGGCGATTCGAAGGTTGTCGCCAGCTGGATGACGCGTCAGGATCGCGACCTCGCGATTGCCGACAACATTGCGTACGTGCAGACCGCGCTCAAGGGCTTTAGCCCTTGTGTATTTGTCGGCTTCTCCCAGGGCGCCGCGATGGCGTACCGTGGCGCGCTGCGACGTTCGTCGCCAGCCGCTGGTATCGTTGCACTCGCTGGCGACATCCCACCGGACGTGAAACAGGACTCTTCACTCACGTGGCCACCGGTGTTGATCGGCGTGGGGGATCACGAGGAGTGGTACGCCGGAGAGAAACTGGAATCCGATGTGGCGTTCCTGCGCGCACACGGTGTGCGCCATGATCTGGTCCGCTTCACGGGTGGCCATGAGTGGACCGACGAGTTTCGGTCGGCAGTCGCGCAGTTTCTGAAGCGCGTCAGCGTCGGCGACTGAGCTCGCTGACCGGCGTGATGTCCAGGTGCTGCTTGATTGAATCAAAAAACGTCTCAGCGATCTTCTGGAATCCGGCTTCAGTCGGATGCAGGTGATCCTGCCCGATGTACAGGTTGATGTTGCTGTTCAACGCCGCGTAGACATCGACCAGAAAGACATTCCGTCGCAGCGCCAGCGCGCGGATTTCTTCGTTCAACACGGGGATCTGCTGGGCCACGCGGGTTCGGCCCGCCTCGATGCCGCTGCGCTGCGGCGGGATGGTGGCAATGAAGACCTGCGTAAACCGAGCCTGCGCATCGCCGATCATCCGATCGAGCGCGCTGATGATGTCCGAAATGCCGTACGGGGGACCTTCGGGTACCGAAAAATACAGATCGTTGGTACCCTCCATGAGCAGAAGGACCTGCGGGTTGTAGTTCCTGAGGACTTCCCGAATTCTGACCTCTCCAACCGGCCGGCCGTCATTCGGCCACCACACAGTTGAGGCGGTTTCGCCACCCCAGCCTTCGTTATGGATCGTCAGGGACTGCGAAGAGTACCGATTGCCGAGCAGGGTGTTGAGCTTGTAGGGGTACGAATGCTCCGCGCCCAGCCTGAAGAACCCCAGGCCGGGCCGCGACAGCACCGCAACCAAGGGGTCCGACTTGACGCCATCCGTGATGCTGTCGCCAAATGCGACAAACGTCGTTTTGGAGATCTTCGGCGTCGCCGTGACCTGCACGGTGAAGTTGCAGGACTCCTGACGCTGGAGGCTGTCACGCACCGTGCAGGTGACGACCGTCTGGCCGAGCGGAAAGTTGGATCCAGAGGTGGCCGTGCATGACACGGTCAGCGGGGCCTGGCCGCCCGATCCAGCCGGCATCGTGAACGTGATCGGCATCGGCAGATTTTCCGGCGACTGCACGGACTGCGACACCGGGCACAGGATGGTCGGCGCGGCCGGTGGCGCCGGAGGCGCACTGGGCCCCGAACATGCCGACAGCAGGAGGGTTACGCCGACGAGCTTCAGTCGCGACACAGGAGCCAAGCCGTCAGCGACCTTAACAAATGACGTCACGACCGGGCAATGCTCCCCTGGGTCCATGCGGCAGCCCGGTCGAGGATCGCCTCCAAAAGTGGGGTACCGCGGCGTGTGGCCAGTGAGTGGTCACCTCGATCCACGAGAAGGAGTTCCGCCAGGGGCAGGTCCGCGACCAATTCCGTCATCTCGTCAGGCCTCCCAAATGGATCTCTGGTGCCATGCAGAAACAGCATGGGGACCGTGACACCCGGCAAATGTGCGTCGCGCCGCTGCGCGGGTTTTCCAGGCGGGTGGAGGGGATACCCGAAGAAGATGAGCCCGGCCGGGGTTGGTGCGAAGCCCTGTCGCGCGGCCACCATTGATGCGATCCGGCCTCCCATGGACTTGCCGCCGGCAAACATGGGGCCCGTGGCCTCCTCGGCCGCCCGGGTCCATACGTCGATGAACGCCGCTTCAAGCACGGGGGCCTTGTCCGGGATCTTGCGGCCCTCGGCCACGTAGGGAAAGTCGAACGTGACCACCCGGAACCCGCGCGCCTCAAACCCGGCCTCGACGTGGCGCATCCAGGGATGGTGCCGGCCGGCCCCGGCGCCGTGGGCCAGGACGAGGGTCGGAGCGGCGGTGGGCATCCCACATTGTCGGCCGACAATTTAAGAATCCATAAATCTAGATTTATGGATATGATAAAACCCATGAAGAACGCCTCCGCGCTGATGCGGCTTCTGGGCGACGAAGCTCGGCTCCGCCTGCTCAGGGTGCTCGCCAAGGAAGCCCTGAACGTCACCGAGTTGACCGCGGTCATGGGACTCGCGCAGTCCGGCGTGTCGCGCCACCTCGGCATGCTCAAGGAGGCGCGGCTGGTGAGCGAAGAGAAGTCCGGTCACTTCACCTGGTATCGGCTTTCATCCGATGTGTCGGCCGGCCGCGGGACCTTCGAGACGCTGTGGCCCTGGCTGTCGGTGACGTTCGCACAGGCCACCTCGGCCACAAAGGCCGACGATGCCCGGTTGGAGGAGGTGCGGCGGGTGCGTCGCGAGAACTTCGATCAGCATGGCGCCGGCAACGAGCGCTCCCAGCTGGTCCCCGGCCGCAGCTGGGCGGCCTGGTCACGCGCCTTGGGTCTGCTGCTGCCGGCGGTCGAGGTCGCCGACCTGGGCTGCGGCGAAGGGTATCTGACCATTGAAGCGGCGCAGTGGGCGAAGAAGGTCTACGCGATCGATCGTTCGCCGGACGTGCTGACTCGAGCCAAGGCGATGGCCACCCGTCGTCGCGCGAAGAACATCGTGTGGAAACGCGGTGAGCTCGAGAAGGTGCCGCTCAAGAACGAGTCGGTGGACATTGCGATTGCGTCGCAGGCGCTGCATCACGCCGACGATCCCGCGCTCGCGCTGACCGAAACGTGGCGGATTCTCCGTCCGGGCGGACGACTCCTCGTGCTCGATTTGCGCAAACACGACGAGACGTGGGTGCAGGACAAACTCGGCGACCAATGGCTCGGGTTCTCCCCCGACGGCCTTGAATCGCTTCTTACAAATGCCGGTTTCACGCATGTCACTGTGCGTGTCGGCGCCCGCCGCACGGGTGACCCCTTCGCGGTGTTGATTGCCTCAGGAACAAAATGATGAACCGCGGAACCGATGAACCGATGAACCATTTGGATGCGCTGATGAGGGACCGCATCCTCGTCCTGGATGGGGCGATGGGTACGATGGTCCAGCGCTACAAGCTCGGCGAAGCCGACTTCCGCGGCGACCGCTGGAAGGACCACGGGCGCGACCTCAAGGGCAACAACGACGTCCTTGTGCTGACCCGCCCGGATGTCATCGGCGAGATTCATCGCCAGTACCTCGCCGCGGGCGCCGACATCATCGAGACCAATACGTTCAGTTCCAACATCGTGTCTCAGCGCGACTACGGGTTGGAACACGAGGTGTACGCGCTCAATCTCGCCGGAGCCAGGGTGGCTCGCGAGGCGGCAGACGAGTTCACGAGGCAGACGCCGGAGAAGCCCCGCTTTGTTGCCGGCTCGATCGGGCCGACCAACACGACACTGTCGATTTCGCCGGACGTGAACAACCCATCCTTCCGTGCGCTGACCTTCGACGAGTTGAAGGCCGGGTATCTCGACCAGATCCGCGGCCTTATCGACGGCGGTGTGGATCTGTTGCTGGTCGAAACGATCATCGACACGTTGTCGTGCAAGGCCGCGATTGTGGCCATTGAGGAGATTCAGGCCGAGAAGGGCGTGCGCCTGCCACTGATGATCTCGGTGACGGTCACCGATCGCAGCGGCCGCACCCTCTCAGGCCAGACGATTGACGCGTTCTACATCTCGATCGCCCACGCGCGCCCGTGGTGTGTCGGCATCAACTGTGCCCTCGGCGCCACCGACATGCGCCCGTACCTTGAGGAACTCTCGCGCCAGGCCGAATGCTGGGTGCACGCGTACCCGAACGCCGGCCTCCCGAACGCCTTCGGCGAATACGACGAACTGCCTGAAGAAACCGGCCGCCTGCTCAAGGACTTTGCCGCCTCCGGCTTTGCCAACATTCTCGGCGGCTGCTGCGGCACCACCCCCGACCACATCGGCGCCATCGCTCGCGCCGTCGCGGGCGTCCCCCCTAGAAAAAAGACGTCGGGTGTCTTTAAAGAGGACAGAGCCAATGAAACTGGCGACAATTCGACGTCCGGACCAGAAAAAAGCCTCCCGACGTCTTTTTTGACGAAGTTGGCGGGGCTGGAGCCGCTCATTATCCGGCCGGACAGCAACTTCCAGATGATCGGCGAGCGGACCAACGTGACCGGGTCCAAGAAATTCATGCGGCTGGTCAAGGACGGCAACTGGACCGAGGCCGCAAGTGTGGCCGTCGAGCAGGTGCGCGGTGGCGCCAACCTGATCGACGTCAACATGGACGAAGGCATGCTCGACTCGGAAGCGGCGATGACGACGTTCCTGAATTACATCGCGACGGAACCAGAAATCGCGCGTGTGCCGATCATGATCGACAGCTCAAAGTGGTCGGTCATCGAGGCGGGCCTCAAGTGTGTGCAGGGCAAGTCGGTCGTGAACTCGATCTCCCTCAAAGAAGGGGAGGCCGACTTCCTGGCGAAGGCCGAACTGGTGCACCGCTACGGCGCGGCCGTCGTCGTCATGGCCTTCGACGAAACGGGGCAGGCCGACACGACTGAGCGCAAGGTCGCCATCTGCCAGCGCGCGTACAGACTGCTGGTCCAGCGCGCCGGGTTTGATCCGACCGACATCATCTTCGACCCGAATATCCTCGCGATTGCCACCGGCCTGGAGGAACACAACCGGTACGCGATCAACTTCATCGAAGCCACGCGCATCATCAAGGACACCTGCCCCGGCGTACGCATCAGCGGCGGCGTGAGCAACCTCTCCTTTTCCTTTCGCGGCAACGACATCGTGCGCGAGGCGATCCATTCGGCGTTCCTGTTTCATGCGATCAAGGCCGGCATGGACATGGGCATCGTCAACGCGGGCCAGTTGGTCGTATACGAGGACATTCCGAAGGACCTGCTCGAACACGTCGAAGACGTGTTGTTCGACCGTCGTCCTGACGCGACCGAACGGATGGTCACGTTTGCCGAGTCGGTTCGTGGTGCCGGGAAGAAGCGGGAAACCGATCTGGCGTGGCGCGAGAAGCCGGTGAGCGAACGACTGGCTTACGCCCTGATTCACGGCGTCGTGGACTTCATTGAAGTTGACGCCGAGGAGGCGCGACAGCAGTTCGCGCGCCCACTCGAAGTGATCGAAGGGCCGCTGATGGACGGCATGAAGGTCGTCGGCGACCTCTTCGGTGCCGGCAAGATGTTCCTGCCGCAGGTTGTGAAGAGTGCCCGTGCGATGAAACGCGCGGTGGCCTACCTCGAACCGTACATGGCGGCCGAGAAGGAAGCGCAGATCGCGGCCGGCGTGGACATGAAGCCGCAGGGACGCATCCTCATGGCGACGGTGAAGGGTGATGTCCACGACATTGGCAAAAACATCGTCGGCGTTGTGCTCGGGTGCAACAACTACGAAGTCGTCGACCTCGGCGTCATGGTCAGCACCGACAGGATTCTGGCCGCGGCCGTTGAACACAAGGTGGACATCGTCGGCCTCAGCGGTCTCATCACGCCGTCCCTCGACGAGATGGTGCACGTGGCCAAGGAGATGGAACGGCGCGGCATGACGCTGCCGCTGCTGATTGGTGGGGCGACGACGAGCCGGCAGCATACGGCGGTGAAGATTGCGCCGAACTATTCCGGGCCGACCGTGCACGTCCTTGACGCCTCGCGAGCCGTCGACGTGGTCTCGAGCCTTCTGAGCGACGACAAGCGGCCCGACTACCTGGTACAGGTGCGCGCGGACCAGGAAGAGCTGCGGGTGAAATACGGTGTCCGCACTGAGCGTGCGATTCTGACGTACGAACAGGCGAAGGCGAATCCCCTCAAGACCGACTGGGACACGCTCGAGATCGCTGTGCCCTGGTTCGTGGGGAAGCGGATTCTTGAGAACGAGCCGCTCGAGAAGATCGTGCCCTACATCGACTGGACATTCTTCTTCTCAGCCTGGGATCTGAAGGGGAAGTTCCCCGCGATCTTCGACCATCCGGACTACGGAGCGGCCGCGCGTGATCTCTACGAACACGCGCAGGCGTTGCTGAAGCGCATCGTCGCCGAACAGCGGTTCACCGCGAGGGGGGTGTACGGGTTCTGGCCCGCCAACAGCGTCGGCGACGACATCATCGTCTACAAGGATGACGCCCGGAACAGCGAGCTCGCGCGGTTTCACATGCTGCGGCAACAGGAGCCGATTGCCGACGGGAGGCCCAATCGATCGCTGGCCGACTTTGTCGCGCCGAAGGCGAGTATGGCGCCCGACTACATCGGTGCGTTTGCGGTGACCACGGGCATCGGCGTGGACGAGTTGGTGAAAGAGTTCGAGGCGCAGCACGATGATTACCACGCCATCATGGCGAAGGCCCTGGCTGACCGGCTAGCGGAGGCGTTTGCGGAGTATCTGCACGCACGGGTCCGCGATGACTGGGGGTATGGCAAAGGCGAGCAGTTCACACTCGAGGAACTGGCTCAGGAGAAGTACCGCGGCATCCGTCCCGCGTTTGGCTACCCCGCGTGTCCTGACCACACCGAGAAGAAGACGCTGTTCGAGTTGCTCGATGCGCCGGCGCTTGGCATCACGCTGACCGAAAACTTCGCGATGTGGCCGGCGGCATCCGTCAGCGGTCTTTACTTCAGCCATCCGCAGGCGAAGTACTTCAACGTCGGCCGCATCGGTCGCGATCAGCTCGCGGATTATGCTGAGCGCAAGGGCATGTCGCTCGAGGAGGCTGAACGTTGGCTGTCGCCAAATCTGTAGCACCCGACGCCGTCTGGCTCCCTCTCTTTCTGGTGTGGCTCGTCAGTCTGCTGGCGACGGTGGGGAGCCTGTTTTTCAGCGAAATCATGTCGTTCCCGCCGTGCACATTGTGTTGGTATCAGCGGATCGCGATGTACCCAATCGTGGCGATCTCCACCGTGGCGTTGCTGACCCGCGACACACAGGTCGCGAAGTATCTCTGGCCGCTGGTAGTAGTTGGCTTCGTGATCACGGTTTATCACTGTCTGCTCTACTACGGCGTGATTGCCGCCGAGATTGTGCCGTGCGGCTCCGGCGTGTCGTGCACGGAACGACAGCTCGACCTGCTTGGTTTTGTTTCCATTCCCCTTCTGTCACTCGGCAGCTTCCTGGCCCTCGCGGGTGGCCTGATGTGGTTCAATGCTCTGGTGAAGGGGAGTGTTCGTGAAGATCAATAAGCTCACGCTCGGTGCCGTTGCGGCGACAGTCATCGGCCTGTTTGTGCTCGCGGCGACGTGGTACCAGCCGGCACCCACCGCCCCTGCGTCCAGTCCCGCCACCGGCGTTCCGGCCGCTGGTCCTCAGGCACCGACGCAGACCAGCCTTGCGCTCGTGCGCCCGCACAGTCCCTTCCTTGGTCCTGCACAGGCGCAGGTCACCGTCGTCGAGTATCTGGATCCGGAGTGTGAATCCTGTCGTGTGATGTTTCCGATGGTGAAGCAACTCCTGACGGAGTTCGAAGGCCGCATGAAGCTGGTGATCCGGTACATGCCGCTCCACGGCAACGCCGTCTACGCGTCTTCACTGCTTGAGGCGGCGCGTGCGCAGGACAAGTACTGGGAGTTTCTCGAGATCATGATGCTCCGGCAGCCCGAATGGGCGAGCCACGCCGCACCACGGCCCGATCTGCTTCTGACCTACGCGCCGATGGTCGGCATCGACGTCGCCAAACTCCAGGCCGCAGCCGCCGATCCCCAGATTCGCATCCGGATTCTCCAGGATCAGACCGATGGCCAGTCGCTCGGTGTCACAGGCACGCCGACGTTTTTCATCAACGGCCGCGAGTTGACACGCCTGAGCTACGCCGACCTTCGGGCGGCGATTCAGTCGCAGCTGCAGTAACCGCCGCGGTTACTTCTGGCTGATAAGAAATGCGACCAGTGCGTCCACGTCTGTGTCGCTGAGTTTGTGCGTCTTCATGTACGACGCCATCGACATCTTCGGCTTCGGTTTGACCTTCGACTCCATCTCAGCCGTGTGCGTCAGCCACTTCCGGATGTCGCCTTCGGTCAGCTTCGCGCCCACGCCGCCGAGTGCGCTCGCCGATTTTCCGCCCGAGTTCTTGATGGCGTGGCAGACGGAGCATTTCTGCGCGACGTAGACCTTCTGGCCCGCGTCTGCTTTCTTGGGGTCCGGTGCCTGTGCGCCTGCGGCGCCGGCCATCATGGCTACGCCGATGAATGTTGTCAGTAGGGTTCTCATCCACCCATGGTGGAGGACAACCCGGCCCGCCATATGTATCGGACTGCACAGTCCAGAGTGCCGCTACCTGCCGATGTGTCTCTCCCAGAAGGCCCACACAAGATTCCAGGACTCAACCTGTTCGGGCGAATCGTCGCGCTGGAGCGTCGTGGTGTTTGTGCGCCGATTGAACGTGTGGCCCACGCTGGTGGGCCCGGGCGTCGGATTCACGTAGACCTTCGTCTCCGAGAGGTTCGGCTTCCTGGCCCGCAGCGCGTCGATGATCTGCTCGGCCTCTTCGAAGTTCACGTCCGTGTCGTTTGTCGCAACATGGACCAGCAACGGCACCTGGAGCTTGTCCACGTGATAGATCGGTGATCGCTCCTTGTAGATCTCGCGGCGCTCGAACGGCAGGCCCAACACGCGTTCCATTGTTGAGAAGCTGCGCTGGTAACCCGGGCCCTTGTACGAGAGCCGGAAGAACAGATTCGTCACAGGCACCATGGCGACCGCGGCCTTGAACGGGTGCTTCTCGCGGAATACCGAGTGCAGCGCGATGAATCCGCCGTGGCTCCAACCCATGATGCCCAGGCGCTCAGGATTCACATGCGGCAGGGTCTTCAGGTAGTCCACGGCGCTGATGGTGTCGTCGATTTCGTACCCGCCATAGTCGATCGCCATGTAGTGCGCCTCTCCGTACCCGGTGCTGCCCCGGTACTCGGGCGCAATGATGACGTATCCCTTCTGCACGGCTTCCCGCACAAACGGGAAATACGAGATGGACCAGTTGCCATGCACGCCACCATGGACCCAGATCATCGCGGCGCGGCTGCGTGGTCCCCCTTTGTCGAGCGGTTGGAACAGGTACGCCGGAATGTCCATGTCACCAACACTGCTGCGATAGGTAATCTTGGTGCACTCCATGACGCCGCGACAGGCATCCGCATACCGCGCATCTTCCTTCGCCTTGGCCGCGATCTGCGCCTCGTAGTTGGCCGGCGGATGATCTTCGTGCCGGTTGCTCACGTAGAGTTGGCGTGCCCGGGCCTCGTCCATCACGACCTGCTCGCCACCGCCACGACCGCCACCCCGACCCTGGGCCTGGCCGCCCTGTTCCTGGACCTGTCCGTCAAGGGAAACGATGGTGCCCGTCGTCAGAGCCGCCACAAGCCCGAGTGCGAGTCGAAGGTGTGTGCGCATGCGCGCAATATACACTGAGCCGAGTGCCCGGGTGCACACCATGAACCTCACGACACTCTTCGGCGGCATCGATATCTACCTCTTCGATCAACTCCTCAAGGGGCGTATCTCCGCAGGCGACCGCATTCTCGACGCCGGCTGCGGGTCCGGCCGCAACGCGCATTACCTGCTGCGCGAGGGTTTTGAGGTGTTCGGCGTCGATGAGAATCCACGCGCTATCGCGGCCTTTGCGGAGTTGGCCACCGAAGTCGGTCACCCGCTGGAGGACGGCCACGCCCGCCTCGCGCCGCTCGACGCGCTGCCATTTGATTCAGGTGTCTTCGACGTGGTGATCTGCAGCGCCGTCCTGCACTTCGCACGCGACGATGCGCACTTTGAGGGGATGATCGGGGAGTTGTTCAGGGTGTTGCGGCCGGGCGGCCTGTTTTTCGCGCGGCTGGCTTCATCGGCGGGCATCGAGTCCGAGGTCCGATGGGTCAACACGGACGAGGGCCGCCGGGCATTGCTGCCCGACGGCTCTGAGCGGTATCTGACCGACGAGGCGCAACTCATGCGCCTCACCGCGCGTTATGGAGCGTTACTCGACCCCCTCAAGACCACCATCGTGCATGGTCAACGGTCGATGACGACGTGGGTCGTACGACATCGGGGAATCGGGTAAGCGGAAACCTGGATTCCCCGATTACCGATTCAGCATCTTGTCTCGGACGGCCTTGAACTCGTTCCCGGGTTTCCACTCGGGGTACGTGGCCGCTGTGGCGACGCGATAGCCGACCGCGAGCAGAAGTTTTCCGTCTTCCGCGAGTCCGGCGAGATCCCAATCGGGCTTCACTTCGTCCGACGGCGCGTGGTAATCGCGCTTGTTGAACTCGTCACGCTTCTGCTGCCCATATCCCGCCGGCTTGTCGATGAATGTCGCGCCGTCGTCGGTGTAGAGCGCGGGAATTCCGACCTTGGCGAAATTGAAGTGGTCGGAGCGATAGTAGAACCCCTTCTCGGACTCGGGGTCGGGAATCAGCGTGCGGCCCTGCTCGGCGGCCGCGGTGGCGAGGTAGTCGTCGAGATCCGACGCACCGTATCCGACCACGGTCACATCACTCGTGCGTCCCCACATGTTCATGCCGTCCACGTTGACGTTGGCCAGCGTGCGATCGAGGGGATAGAGCGGGAACTTCGCGTAATACTCGGAACCGAGCAACCCCTGTTCTTCCGCGGTGACGGCAAGAAAAACGATAGATCGTTTCGGGGCGGGTGTGATGGCTTTGAACGCCCGTGCAATTTCGAGCATGGCGGCCGTGCCGCTTGCGTTATCCATGGCGCCGTTGTTGATGGCGTCGCCGTCGCGCGGGACCGTGGACACACCGAGGTGATCCCAGTGTGCGGAGTAGATGACGTACTCATCCTTGAGCACAGGATCGCTGCCGGTCAGTTTGGCGATGACATTCTGCGAATCCACGGTCCGCATCGTCTGAGACAGCGTGACCGACGCGGTGGTCTTCAGCGAGACCGGTGCGAAGTCCTTCGTGGCGGCGCGGGCTTTCAGCGCGTCGAAGTCGAGACCAGCCGATGTGAAGAGCTCCGTGGTGGCTTCGAGCGAAATCCAGCCTTCGACGGCCGCCCGGCTCATGTTCTTGTCCGGTGTGACGAGGTTGAACCGCTCGCCGCCCATGCCCTGTGCGACGGAGAACGGGTATCCGGCGGGTTCGGTTTCGTGAATGACGAGGACGCCGGCGGCGCCCATTTCGGCGGCCTTCTGGAATTTGTAGGTCCAGCGGCCGTAGTAGGTCATCGCCTTGCCACCGAACGCCGCTGGATCCAGGTTGCCGGGACCGTTGCCGGGAACCGGCGGATCGTTCACGAGCATCAAAACCGTCTTGCCCTTGACGTCCACACCCTTGAAGTCATCCCATCCGAATTCAGGCGCCTGGATGCCATAGCCGACAAACACCAGCTCGGAGTCGGTCAGCGACACCTCTTCCGCGACGCGTGTGCTGAACGGCACCACGTCACCCAGGACGCGCAGCGTCCTGGACCTGCCACCCTGCTTCACCGTGAACGGCGACGTCACCATCGGCCGCAGCCCCACCAGCGGCACCTTCTGCACGTACGTGCCATCCTGGTTGCCGGGTTCCAGGCCCGCTGCCTTGAACTGCGTGGTCAGATATTCGACGGTCAGACGTTCACCCTCACCACCGGGCGCGCGCCCCTGAAATTCATCGGAAGACAGACGCGTGATGTCGGCCAGCACACGCGCCGTGTCGAGATTCGGCAGGTCTGCCACTTTCTCAGGCGGCGCTGGAGCGCACGCGATTGTCAGGGCCAGGAGACCGGCGGGGATGCCACTGCGGCGAGGGAAGGGTCGGGTCATGGGTCCAGTCTACGGCAGGTGGGCAGGTGGGCAGGTGGGCGGGTGGGCGGATGTGGATAATGGGACGATGATCGGCCAGTTGATCTTGCTCGTCTCCCTGCTGGCGCAGGCGGCGCCGGTCCGGCCGGCGTTCTTCACGACACCGCTGAAGACCGCGGACATGGCTGGAAAACAGGCAGTCGTCGAGACGTCGAAGGGCACATTCATCTTCGACCTCTTGCCCGACGCCGCGCCGAACCATGTGGGGTTCTTCATCAGAAATGCGCAGGAAGGCGCCTATGAAGGCACGACGTTCCATCGGGTCATCAAATACGGAATCATCCAGGGGGGCGACCCCCTGAGCAAGGATCCTGCGAAGTTCGCACAGTACGGCACGGGCGGTTTGAATCGCCTGCGCCGCGAGCTCAGTGGCGAATCCCATACTCTCGGTACTGTGAGCGCGGTGCTGGCCCCCGGCCAGCCGGACAGCGGCGGTCTGCAGTTTTTTGTGTGCGCCACTCCCCAGGTCGCGCTCGACGGCCAATACTCCATCTTCGGTCGCGTCGTTGAAGGTATCGAGGTCGTGCAGGCAATCTCGGCGATTGACGCCGACGAAAAAGGGATGGCGAAGGAGCGCGTCACCATCACGAAGGTGGCCATTCGCGACACTCCGCGTCCCGTGGTCGATCCGTTCGTGACAGCAACGCCGGAAGAGCTGTCGACGTACCGCGCGGTGCTTGAGACGACGATGGGGGAGATTGAGGTCGAGATGCTGGCGACACTCGCGCCAGAGACCGTGCGCAATTTTCTGCAACTGGCCGCAGCCGGTGTGTATGACGACACGCTCTTCCATCGTGTCGTGCCGAATTTTGTCATCCAGACCGGCTCGCCGACCCACCGGCAGACGCCGCTGACACAGAAACAAGCCGCCCTGATTCACACGCTTCAGCCCGAGTTCACCAACACACCGAACGTGCCCGGCATTCTCTCCATGGCCCGCGGAGACGACCCGGCGAGCGCCACGACGTCGTTTTTTATCTGCACCGGCGAATGCCGCGGCCTCGACAATCAATACGCCGTCTTCGGCCGTGTGGTCAGGGGCATGGACGTCGCCACCGCCATCGGGCGCGTGCCTGTCACCGGGGAGACGCCGGAGACGGCGGTGATGGTGAAGAGAGTGATAGTCAATCGGGGGATCGGGAAATCGGAAAGTGGTAATCGGTTATCGAAAATCGGGGAATCTGGGAATTGGTAATCGGAATTGGTAATCGGAATTGGTAATCGGAATTGGGGAATTGGGGAATTGGCTAGCGAGGGCGGTTCCTTCTTCGGGCGGTTTGGGTGGATGTTGTCAGGATAGCCACCAGTTCTCGAGCTTCCTTGAGGAGCGGGCGCAGGGCGTCGTCTGCGGCGAGCTTTGTGTCGCTCAGGTGCTCAAGCCAGCCGAGTGATTCGTCAGCTTCTTCGAGCGCAACACTGAGTTTTGATGTGAACTCCGCGTGGGAGCGTGCGCGGCCGCACACTCGATGGTTTGAGGCAGCCCCATTCGCCGAGCGCCTGAGTTGCAGCGCTACATCCCGCGTCTTGAGGCTGCCGAGCAACGGGCGTGTCATGGCCTCAATTCCGACCGCAAACTGTGCCAACCGGGCTCGGAGTTCTTGTGGCGTCATAAACGCAGTGCGTGCAGCCCGCGTGCCACCTCGGTTCCCCGTGTTGTCACGGTGGTGTTGCAAGACTTACCACTCCGGTCGATCACCAGATAGCAGATTCTGCCTGTCCGATTCCCCGATTCCCCGATTCCCCGATTCCCCGATTCCGATTACCAATTCCCAGATTCCCGATTCTCGATAACCGATTACCGCTTTCCGATTGCCGATTACCGATTGCCGATTCCCATCTGGTGGCCCGGGTCCCGGCGATGGCACAATAGACCGGTAATGCTGCCGAGAACGAGACGATGGGTAGAGTCCTGGGATCGCGTCAAAACGATGCCTGAGGACGAGTTGAAAGCGTACATCCTTCACAAGTGCCGCAATGGCTATCAGGTTGCGAAGAAGCCGTCGCGCGGTCAGCGCGAGGCGTGGGTCACGCTCCTCGCTGAACCGGACCGCACGCGGGAGGAGTTGAGTGCCGTCGCCCAGCGTGTGATTGATCACGTGCGACAGAAGCTCACCGACGATGGCTATGACTTCGAGATCAATCTCGACGAAACCGGTGGTGTGGCGTATGCCGAAGCCCACTTCAGGACGCTGACCCGCAAGGCGCCGGCTGCCGGCATGTCTGCCGGGTCCGACGAGCCCGCTTCGTGATCGACGTCACTGCCGACATCATCATCGCAGCATCTCCGGCCCACATCGCCGGGGTCATGTTTGATCCCAGCCGCTACGCGGAGTGGATGCAGGCCGTCACGTCCGTCGAAGTGCTCGATGCCGCGCTGGCGCCGGGAGCCCGCGTCAGGCATCGCGGCTCCTTCATGGGCAGGGAATTGACGTGGATGACGACTGTGGAGACCGTGCACTTTCCCCATGTGCTGGTGCTGCAGGTCACCGAGGGGCCGTTTGTGGGCGTCACCCGGATCGGCATTCAGCGGTCGGGTGAGGGGTCGCGCGTCCAGGTGCAGAACTCTGGCGAACTCAAGGGCCTGGGATTTATCCCCGACATGATGGTCGCCGGTCCCATGAAGACCGCGCTGGCCGCCGACCTCGAACGCCTCAAGGTCCTCGTCGAAGGCTGACCCGACGTCGGTTATCGAGCGACGTAGAACTCCGCGCCATTCCGGAGTGGGAACGGTCCGGAAAAATCGTGGCTCTCTGCGTACGCGCGAAGCGGCGTGTCCAGTTCGCCCCTGAAGCCCACCAGCACTGCCGCAGGCGGCGTGGCCGCGAGCAGCGCACCGATGGTGGAGGGAGATGTCGTCACATACCGACGCCGTTCATCGTCAGTCAGCATGTCACCCGGCCAATAGGCAAATGACCCTGTCGCCAGGTCCGGATAGATCGGCAGCCCGTTCTCCAGCGCCATGATGGGCGACAACGTCGCGATCGGCCGCCCCGCAAGTTCCCCGTGCGCGTCGATCGCCAGCCTGACTTCGCGCCCGGCATCGCGCATGCGGAACGCGGCCCAGTTGTGGTGATCCGTTAGTAGCGCCACGCCTCGCCACGCGACAGGCGCTGCACTGAGCGCAGCACCAAGCACGAAGAGCGTGAGCACCGGCAACGCGCGTGTGCCGTCGTTGGTGAGCGGAGCCTGCCACACGCACGCGATCGCCAGAATGCCCAGCGCAGCCGGCAGTGCGAAGTACTGGGGGAACACCGGCGTCGGGACCAATGCCGCCGCAACG
The DNA here is from genome assembly GCA_030827135.1 of Vicinamibacterales bacterium. Classification (GTDB taxonomy): domain Bacteria; phylum Acidobacteriota; class Vicinamibacteria; order Vicinamibacterales; family SCN-69-37; genus SYFT01. The sequence continues at coordinate 342,535 of JAURFE010000003.1, read as the reverse complement.
GCGGTGCCGATCAGCCCCATGCCAAGCACCGCCTGCGGGGACTGCGGCAGTTGTCGCGTCCAGGCCAGTCCGGTTACCAGCGCGGCCAGGGCCCACAGCGTCGGTGGTTCATGGACGATCAGGCTTCCTGCGAGTCGCAGCTTCGACAGCAGCGTCAGTGTCGGACCCCAGTCATGGGCGATTCGCCACTGTGCCTGCATCCGGTGATACCCGACGTTGTTGAACACCACCACGTCGATTCCTGCCAGCAAGTGCGCAGCCAGCGGGGCGAGTCCCAGCGTCAGGCCCAGAAGGAAGCGGGTTCCGGCTCCGGATCCCTGGCGCATCGCTGCCACGATCAACGGCACCAGCAACGGTGCGAACGTCAGTTTCACGCCCACTGCCGCGCCCATCAGGATCCCGCTCAGCCACCATCGTGGCCTGTCGGCCTGGCAGGCTCGAAGCGCGCCGAGGACCAGCGCCAGCGGCATCGCATAATTTGAAGCCTCGGCAGTGGACATGATGATCAACAGATTCGTTGCGACGAAGGCTGTGATTAACAGTGCACCGGTCCGCGAGGATGTCAGCCCGCGCGCGATCTGGAACACGAGGGCCAGCGACACGCCGTAGGCTGCGAGGCTGACACTCTTGGCCGCCAGCAGGTACCAGCCCGGCTCCGGCAGCAGCCGGAACATGGCACCGTAGACCCAGGCAAGATACGGCGTCTGCAGGTAGGAAAAGTCGCGATACGGAATGAGGCCGTCTGCGACCAGCGCGCCTGCAGCGACGTACATCTCCTCGTTGTGGGAGAACTGCGTCATGCTCACAGCCACGGTGGACAACACGCCGATGAGTATCGTTGCGACGCCGATCCACCATGACAACCGCATCATCTCAGTGGCCGGCCCCGGTGGGGTCCGGCATCGACAACGTGCCCAGGAGCGCCGTCAGCACCAGCGCCGCAACGCCCAACGACACCTCAAGCCAGGCCATCGTCCGCAGCTGCCGCGCGGCATCGGCAGACGATGACAGTTGCGGTCTGAGCACGCGCCAGTTGTAGAGCCCGCAGAGGCCGGTGCCGCTGAACGCCGCGATCTTGCCCGCGAGAGCCAGTCCGTAAGGGCTCGCAAATCCGGACACGCTCCCGACGTGTTGCCACGTGGCGATGCCGCCGGCTGTCACCAGTATCGTGACTGCACCAATGGCGATCGGGGAGAACCGATCGATGACGCCAGCCAGTGCGACGCGAGACGGTGTGTCCCGCTCGAAGTCGGTGCCCGCCGTGATCAACAAGATGATCGCCAGCGCTCCAATCCACCATCCTGCTGCGATCACGTGCAGACCGTGCGCCGGCACGGTGACCCAGATCTGGTCAGGCATGCCGACCGCGTGACCGGTGAGCGCCGTCGTAAACGCGGTGGCTGACGCGCATACGGCCGCCAGTGGCCAGAGCGACCACCGCCACCGCCAGGCCATCACGACCAGGCCGGTCAGCGCAGCGCCTCCGGCCTGCCACAGCCAGCCGCCGCCCCATGGCGTCTCGAAAAGAATCACGCGCGCATGCGCCAGTTCCAAAGGCTGGTCGCCGCCGAACGCGTCGTTGGTCTGGGACCAGAGGCGCGCCGCCACCACCATCAGCAGCAGCACGGACGAGAACGTGGCCACCGCCGTCAACCGGCGCGGCCATCGCGGCGCGTGTGCGCACGCATACGCGGCTGACGCGGAGCCGACGACGAGGAGAATCGCGGTGTACCAGGCCCAGGTCAGCACGAATCGGTCTGATGCCTACGTGGCGGGCTTAAACGTGAAGACGTACGTGTCAGTCTGGATGTGGCCATCGGCGCCTGCGGTCTTCCAGGTCACGGTGTAGGTGCCCGCTGTCAGCGTGCCTGTGATCGGAGCGACGAGGGAGCGATCCGGTTTTCCGTCCTGCTGGCCGGCCGCGGCTTTACCCACGGTGACGCGACCGCCGGGGCCCTCAAGCACCAGACTGCTGACGGGCACGGTGGGGGGTTGTGAGAACCAGACCTGCAGGCGGTCCGGCACTGCCGCAATCGTGGAGTCCGCCGCCGGGAACGTCTTTTCAACTTTCAGGTGTGCCGACAGCGACACGACGCCGGCGATCAACAGCAGGGGCAGCAGTCGGAGGAAACGCATGCTCCGAGTTTACCCGAGCCCTCGCAGCAACGGCCAGCGTTCGTCCGAGTCGTCGATATCGGCTCGTCCGACCAGATTGTGGACGCCCGCACCGAGGAGTCGCACGGGGCGCTGATACGCCTCCGTTTTCTCAAGTAAGGCCAGGGCTCTGGCGACGAATGCCTCGGGATCGCGAGTGGGGGCGGCGCTGTGGCTTCGCGTAATCGTGGTGAAGTCCTCGTACCGGACCTTGATGGTCACTGTGCGCGCGAGCCATTCGCGGCGGGCGAGCCACTCGGCGTTTTCCCTGGCCATGCCGGCGATCTCGTCCTTGATGCGCCCAGGATCGGTCAGGTCCTCCGCGTAAGTACGTTCGCTCGACGACGACTTGACGGGACGATTGGGGCTGACCGGCCGGTCGTCCTGGCCATGGGCAAGACGAAGCAGCCAGTCGGCGGAACTGCCGACGGCGGCGTGCAGCGCGGCCGGGTCGGCGGTGCGGACGTCGAGCAAACGGCCGATCCCCCGCTCCTTGAGCCTGGCGGCGGTGACGGGCCCGACGCCCCACAGGGCGTCCACGGGCAACTGGTGCAGAAACTGTTCGACGCGTTCCGGGGCGATGACGGTCAAGCCATCCGGCTTCCGCCACGCGGACGCGATTTTCGCGAGGAACTTGTTCGGCGCGACACCGGCCGACGCCGTCAGGCCCGTGGTGTCTTTGATCAGCGCCTTGATCCGCATGGCGACCGTCATCCCGAGGGGTTCGTTCCAGCTGTTCTGCGTGACGTCCAGATACGCCTCGTCAAGCGACAGGCCTTCGACCAGAGGGGTCACGGACCGGAAGATCTCGAAGACCTGCTGAGAAACCGCCCGGTACTTTGAGAAATTCGGGCGAATGATGACGAGCGCCGGGCACAGCCGGACGGCGCGGGACATCGGGATGGCGGACCGGACGCCGTACGTGCGCGCCTCGTAGCTGGCGGCGGCGACGACGCCGCGCGAATCCGGGGAGCCGCCGACCACGACCGGTTGCCCGCGGAGCTCGGGGCGGTCGCGTTGTTCGACGGACGCGTAGAAGGCGTCCATGTCCACGTGGATGATGCGGCGGAGCATGCGGAATTCGGCCCCCCAATCTTGCTATGATCGCGCCATGAATACGACGAATTCCGTGCTGGCCCGTGTGTCGGGTGGACTGTTTGTGGCAGTCGCCGTGTTGGTGGTCACCGTGTCCGCGCAGCGCGGCACTCCGACGCCGGGGCCGGTGCCCGGGCCGAGTGGCCCCGAGCGGCACTTGCGCAACATCAAGCAGCTCACGTTCAGCGGGCAGAACGCGGAAGCGTATTTTTCGGCGGACGGCAGCCTGATCAGCTTTCAGAGCATGGATGGCGACCAGCAGTGCGACCAGATCTACACGATGAAGCCGGATGGCTCGGAGCGCCGGTTGGTCAGCACCGGAAAGGGCGCCACGACCTGCGCCTATGTGTATCCCGACAACAAGTCGGTGCTGTACGGATCGACGCATCTGGGTGGTGATGCGTGTCCGCCCCGTCCCGACATGCGGCAGGGATATGTCTGGGCCGTTTATGATTCGTACGACATCTTCCGCGCCAACATCGACGGCTCGAATCCCATCAGACTGACGACCACGCCCGGCTACGATGCCGAGGCGACGATTGCCCGAGACGGCCGGATCGTGTTCACCAGCGTGCGTGATGGCGACATGGAGATCTATTCCATGAACGGTGACGGGTCGGACGTAAAGCGCCTCACCAACCTGCCGGGTCCGGACGGCGGACCGTTCTTCTCGGCTGATGGGCAGCAGATCGTCTGGCGCGGCCGGCATCTGTCAGCCGGCGCCGAGCTGGACGAATATTTCTCGCTGCTGAAGCGCGCGCTCTGGCGTCCAACGTCGGTCGAACTGTTCGTAATGAACCGCGACGGCAGCAATGTGCGTCAGGTGACCAAACTCAACGCCGCCGCGTTCGCGCCGTTTTTCTCGCCCGACGGCAAGAAGCTGGTCTTTGCGTCGAACCATCACGACCCCCGCGGCCGCAACTTCGACGTGTTCCTCATCAACGTGGATGGCACCGGCCTGGAACAGGTTACAAACAACGACACCTTCGACGGGTTCCCGATGTTCTCACCGGATGGCACCAGGCTCATTTTTGCGTCAAATCGCTTCGGCGCCAAGGAAGGCGACACCAACGTCTTTATCGCTGACTGGGTCTGGTAATCCAGGCTCCGCGTCCGGTGCAAGGTGGTGTCGTGGCAGTGATCGCCTGTGTGGCCATGACGGCCGCATGCGCCACCACCCCGCCCACACCACCGACGATGGCGCGCTCAACCCCAGCGCGCCCTACTGCCATTTCCGGCGTCGTGTTCGGCGCTGATGGAAAACCGCTCGAAGGCGCGCGTGTGATCCTGCAACGGTTGGGTGCCGCGGCCCCGATTCTGAGCGCCGCCGATCCCATGGTGCGCACCAGTGCCGAAGGGCGGTTTGCCTTTGATGAGCCGGCCGCGGGCAGGTATCAGTTGCTCTTGTTGCACCCCACGCTGGGGTGGCTGATGGCCCAGGGCGTCAGTCCCGGTCGGACTGTGCGGCTGGTCTTTGACGGCAAAGTGCGCGTGGTCGACATCGGACGCTGATTCGTCGATATACTCCGCCGCATGTCCTCCATGCGGCTTCCCGCGATTGCCCTTGCCCTCACGATTGGTCTCGGTTCGAGTTTTGCGGCTCAGTCCACGCACACCGAGTGGTCCCGCTTCCGCGGTCCGAACGGCTCCGGGCACGCGACGGGCAATCGGTATCCCACCGAGTTTGGCGCGACGAAACACCTCCTGTGGAAGCTGGCGCTGCCGCAGGGGCATTCGTCACCGATCGTCTGGAACGACCGCATCTATCTGACGGCGTATCGCGCGGACGCGCTCTTCACCATCGCCATCAACCGCACGGACGGCAAGATTCTGTGGGAACGCCAGGCACCTGAGACAAAGACCAGGATTGTCGACAAGCGCAACAATCCAGCGTCGCCAAGTCCGGCGCTTGAGCATGGTCGCGTGTATACGTTTTTCCCCGACTACGGGATGCTCGCGTATGACGATGAGGGAAAAGAGCTATGGAAGTTGCCGCTCGGGCCGTTCGACAACATCTACGGCATGGGCGCCTCGCCGGTCATCGTCGGGGACCTGCTGATTCTTGCGTGTGACCAGAGCCTGAATTCGTTTCTTCTGGCCGTCGATAAGCGGACCGGCAAGGAAGTGTGGCGGACGCCGCGTCCGGAGGCCAAGAGCGGGCACGCGACGCCGATTGTGTGGCGCGGACCGGATGGCCGCGATCAGATGATCCTGCCGGGGTCGTTTCTGCTGACGGGTTACGACGCCCTGACCGGGAAACGCCTCTGGTGGGTGCGCGGCTTGTCGTTTGAGATCAAGTCGACGCCCGTGGTGCACGGCGACACGATTTACATCAATGGATACGGCGCACCTGAGAATGACCCGGGTCGCAAGATTAATGTGCCGCCGTCCGATGACGTGTGGCCGGCGATCGACGCGGACAAGAACGGGGTGATCACAAAGCCGGAATTCCCGAAGTACTCCGCGCCGTTCTGGTTCGAGGTGGCCGACCTGAACATGAACGGGTCGCTGACAAAGGACGAGTGGGAGTACTACCGCGCGGCGCTCGACTCGGAAAACGGGATGTTGGCCATCCGGCTTGGCGGCAGCGGGGACATGACCGACAAGTCTGTGCGCTGGAAGTATCAGCGGTCGGTGCCGCAGTTGCCGTCGCCGATTATTTTCGAAGGCGTGTTGTATATGGTCAACGACGGCGGCATTGTGACGACGCTGAATCCGGAGACGGGGGAGCAGATCAAGCAGGGGCGGCTGACCGGGGCGCTGGGTGCGTATTACGCCTCGCCGGTGGCGGCGGGCGGTCACCTGTACTTTGCCAGCCAGCGCGGTGCCATGGCCGTGCTGCCTCCAGGGGGCGACCTCACGCCGCTGGTCGTGAACGACCTGGTGGAAGACATCTACGCGACGCCCGCGATGGTGGACGGCAAGATCTATGTGCGCACCACCGAGGCGCTGTACGCCTTCGGCAGGTAGGGGGTTCCGTACGCAGGGCGTGCGGTACGTAGGGCCCGCCACGTATTAAGATTCCTTCGTGGCCAAGCGTCCGCCCAAGAATCCTTCCCTGTTTGATGCGCCCGTGTCCGATGACGCCGTCATCACCAGGCCGCTTGCGGCCGGCGACGAAGACGTCCCGCTGCACGATGCGGCGCAGTCGCGGTATCTCAACTACGCCCTGTCGGTCATCACCTCGCGCGCGTTGCCCGACGTGCGCGACGGGCTGAAGCCCGTGCAGCGTCGCATCCTGTACACGATGTGGCAGCAGAATCTGACCGCCGACGCCAAACACCGCAAGTGCGCAAAAGTCGTCGGCGACGTGATGGGCAACTACCATCCCCACGGCGACTCAGCGCTGTACGAAACGCTCGTGCGTATGGCGCAGCCGTTTTCGCTTCGGTATCCACTAATCGATGGCTCGGGCAACTTCGGCTCGCTGGATGGCGACAACGCCGCGGCCATGCGGTACACCGAGTGCCGGCTGGCGCGTATCGCCGACGAAGTGTTGCAGGAAATCGACCAGGATACGGTGCACTTCCGCCCGAATTACGACGGCACGCGCGAAGAACCTGTCGTGCTGCCGGCCCGTATTCCCAATCTGCTGGTCAACGGTGCCACGGGTATCGCCGTCGGCATGGCGACCAATATTCCACCGCATCATCTCGGCGAGGTGTGCACCGCGCTGGTCAAGATGATCGACGCCGACCTCGATCTGTCGACGGCGCAGCTGTGCCGCTACATCAAGGGCCCGGATTTTCCGACCGGTGGCCAGATTCTCAACACGCCTGCGGAGATCAAGGACATCTACGAAACCGGTTCGGGCACGATCCGGCTGCGTGCGACCTGGCAGAAAGGCCCGGAGACGCGCAGCGGGAAGACGATTTACATCACAAGTGTGCCGTACATGGTCGACAAGTCGACCCTGATCGAACGGATCGCTGACGTGGCGCTGTCCCGCAAGTTGCCGCACCTGGTCGACGTGCGCGACCTGTCGACAGACGATGTGCGGATTGCGCTGGAGCTGAAGCGCGACGCGGACGAACGCATGGTGATGGCGTACCTGTTCAAGCACACGCCGCTCCAGTCCAACTTCCCGGTCAATCTGACCTGCCTGATCCCGACTGAAAACCCCGCGGTCGGCAAGCCGGACCGCCTCAGCCTGCACGATATCCTCTGGCACTTCCTGCACTTCCGCCTCGAGGTGGTCCGTGCCCGCCTGAATCACGAACTCGCGGCGCTCGAGAAGCGCATCCATATCCTCGAAGGGTTCGCCAGGGTCTTCGACGCGCTTGACGAGATCCTGCAGATCGTACGCAAGTCGGACGGCAAGTCGGACGCCGCGAAGAAGATCATTGCGAAGTTCGGACTCGACGAGGAACAGACCGACGCAATCCTCGAACTCAAGATCTATCGGCTCGCCCGGCTGGAGATCCTCGTCATTCAGGAGGAACTCGCGCAGAAGCGAAAGCGCGCGAAGGAGATCGGTGGCCTCCTGAAACGCGACGAAGACCTCTGGCAGATCGTGCGGGCTGACATTGAACAGATTCGGAAGGTGTATGGCGATCCGAAGCTCGACCCGCGTCGCAGCGAGATCGCCGGCGGTCTCGAGGAACCCGAGTACACCGCCGATGACTTCATCATCGACGAAGACAACGTCGTCATCGTGACCCGCGACGGATGGGTGAAGCGGCAGAAGGAAGTGAAGGAAGTCGCGACGACCCGGGTCCGCGAAGGTGATGCGGTGCTGGCCGTGTTGCCGGGGTCCACGCGCGCCACCGTGGTGTTCTTCACCAACTTCGGCGTGGCGTATACGTCACGGATCATCGATATTCCGGCCTCCACAGGGTATGGTGAGCCGATTCAGCGATTCTTCAAGTTCAAGGATGGCGAGCGCATCGTGGGCGCCGTGAGTCTCGACGCGCGTGTGTCAGGCGTCATTGCGTCGAAAAACCCGGAGACGGCGCCGCCCAACCATGCGCTGGCTGTGTCGAGCGATGGATACAGCCTGCGGTTTTCGTTTGAGCCGTTTGTTGAGGCCAGCACGCGGTCCGGACGCCGGTACGCGAAGGCCGCGGACGGTGCCGAGATCGTCGGCGTGGTCAAGATCACCGGCAGCGAAACCATCATCGCGGCGACTCGGCAGGCCCGCGCCATGTTGTGCAAGGCCGACGAGGTCAACATGCTGTCAGGGCCTGGCCGTGGCGTCATCCTGATCAAGCTGAACAAGGACGACGACCGGGTGCTCGGGTTCATGGCGTCCCGTGGGGATCGCGACCTGATGACGGTGGAGACGACCCGTGGGGCGGAACAGACCATCAGCACCACCAAGTACGAGGTCACCGGCCGCGGCGGCAAGGGCCGCGAGTTGCTGCAGCGCGGCCAGTTTGTCCGTGTCATGCCGCAGGAGATCGAACTCCTGTCACTCGGCGAGTGACGGAATCTGGGCTAGAATCCGCACGGGGGAGGAGCGCGTGGGCTGAAGTCCCGCGGCTCCGTGATGCAGGAGGACTGATGCGTTCACTGTTGGCTGTCGGTGTGGTGTGTGTGGTGGCGGCGATCGCCACCGTCGCGCGTGTTGATGCGCAGGGTGGCGCCCAGGCGCCGTTGCAGAACCTGCAGGTGCTGCCGAAGGATATGGCGCGCGCTGATGTGCAGGCGTTGATGCGCAACGTCGCGGCCTCGCTTGGTGTGCAGTGCAGCCACTGTCACGTTGGGTCTCCTGCCGACCGCGCGAAGGACGACAAGCCCGAGAAATTGATGGCGCGCAAGATGTTCCGGATGTCGATGGCGATCAACAGTGACCTGATGAAGGACATCGGCACGGTGCCCACGGATGGTTCACGTCGCGTGACCTGTTACACCTGTCACCGTGGCGCCCTCAAGGTGCCGAACGCACCGCCACCCGCCGGCGGCGGATTCTAGGATCAGGAAGAAAGCTCAGCCATGTCTGTGATGAGGAAAGCCATTCTGTGGGCATCAACCAATGCCTGGATGCGCGAAAACGCGATGCGCACCGGGTTTGTGAAGCGGTCGGTCAGAAAGTTCATGCCCGGGGAGCGGATCGAAGATGCCATCACGGCCGCGCAGGCGCTGAAGCCGTCCGGCCTGAACACGATCTTCACCCGTCTGGGCGAGAACATCACGCGCCTTGAGGAAGCCGATGAGGTGCGCGACCACTATCTCAGGGTCATCGACCTCATTCAGCAGGCCGGCATCGATGCGCAGATCTCGATCAAGCCGACCCAGCTTGGGTACGACCAGAACTTCGACGCGTGCGTCACGCACTGTCTGACCATCATCGACAAGTGTGACCAGACCGGCACGTTCTTCTGGATTGACATGGAAGGCTCGCCGTACGTGGAGGGCACGATCGCCCTGTTCAAGCGTCTTCGTCAGCGGACGCCGAACATCGGTATCGCGATTCAGGCCTACCTCTACCGCACCGAGAAGGACATCGAAGAGCTCGTGGCCCTGGGGTCGGCGATTCGCGTCGTCAAGGGCGCGTACCTTGAGCCTGCGGACGTCGCGTTCCCAGCCAAAGCCGACGTTGACGAGAACTACTACAAGATTTGCGAACGGCTGCTGCGCGACGACAACACAAAGCCAGGCGCGCTCACACATTTCGGCACCCACGACATCACGTTGCAGGAGCGCATCCTGAAGCTCATCTCCGAGCGCAAGGTCGCCTCCAGCCGCTACGAATTTGCGATGCTCTTCGGCATCCAGAGCGGCCGCCAGCAGGATCTGATCAAAATGGGCCAGCGCACGCGCTGCCTGATCAGCTACGGAGAATTCTGGTTCCCCTGGTACATGCGTCGTCTTGCCGAACGCCCAGCCAACGTCTGGTTTGTCGTCAAGAACATGTTTTCGAGATAGTCACAGCCGCAGCCACCGCTTCCACCACTTCTCATCCGGATCGGGTGGTGGCGGCGGCGTCTTGGGCGGCGGTGGAAGAATCTTGGGCTCCCCCAGGACTGTCGCGACCAGGGTGTCGAGTTCGACAATGGCCTGGGCGGCCTGTTCGGTGAGTTGCGCGCCCATGCCCTCCGCGGCGGTGCCCCATTGGTCGATGAGGCGGTCATAGGCCTTGTCGCGATCGAGGGTGTCGTAAAACGCAGCGGCCGCCAGCCAGTCTTGAAGGATCTGCTTCCGCTGAACCTTGCCGCCACCCAGCCCGACCGTGGATTCAGATTCCTGTTGGAACGTTTGCCAGGATCTGGCGACGACTGAGAGCTGCCCGGAATCGGTCAATGGTGATGCCGTGATCGCGGCGAGCGCCTGTTCAAATGACGCCCGATCAGCCGGATTGAGTGCGCGCCGCACGGGAATCGACAGTCGCTTGTAGCGCTCCATGAGCGCGGTGTCCTGCGAATACCCGCGCTCCACCCCGACGGTGCCTGCGTCCTGATGCAATTGATCGAGCGCCTTTCGTACGTGCACCGCGTTGCGCCGATACGACTTCAGGGCCTCCATGCTCCACACCATACCGGAACTCGGTCCGCCGGGAGCCGTCTATTACCGGACAGAGGAGCCTGCCCCATGTTTCGTGACCTGAAGCTCGGTATCCGCACGGCATTCCGTTCACCCGGCTACAGTGTGGTTGCCATTGTCACGATGGCTCTGGCCATCGGCGCGAATACGTTGCTTTTCAGCATCGCGAACCCGCTGGTCGTGCGACCCCTGCCGATAGGCGATCCCGACAGTCTTGGGTGGATTCGACAGACGAACGGGCCACTGGGGGTAACGATCGGCCGTACGTCGATGCCGGACTTTCGGGACTTCCGCGCGCACAGTCGATCCTTCACGTCACTGGCCGCTCGCGAGATGGGCGCAGGCACGTTGATCGGGCATGGGGACCCACGCCGTGTCACGCTGGCCCGAGTCACGGCGAATCTGCCGACCGTGTGGGGCTTGTCACCGGTTCGGGGGCGCCTGTTTCTCGAGGGTGAGGACAGCGTTGGGCGCGCGCCGGTCGGCGTGATGAGTCACCGATTCTGGCGCGAGGTGTTCAACGAGGACCCGACGGTGCTTGGACGCACGTTCTCGCTTGATGGCGAGACCCTCACTCTGGTCGGCGTGATGGATCCCAAGATCGAGTTTGGCAATCTGGTCGACATTGACCTGTGGGTGCCGCTGCCGATCGACCTGTCGCGCGCGCGTGATGAGCGCACACTCAGCCTGATGGGCACACTCGCGCCTGGTGTGACGGTGGCGGCTGCAGACGTGGAGATGAAGGCCTTGTCCGCACGACTCGCCCAGACGTATCCCGCCACCAATGCGGACTGGACGCTCACGGTGCTTCCGACCCGCGAGGCCATCACCGGCGGAGACACGTGGGTCATTCTTGGCCTGATGAGCGTGGTCGTGGTCTTCGTCTTGCTGATTGCCTGCGCGAGCCTGGCAAACCTCGCGCGTGCGCGGCTTGTGGGACGCAACCAGGATCTCGCGGTGCGGAAGTCCCTTGGCGCCACCCGGATGCAACTGATTCGTCCCCTCGTTGGCGAGAGCCTCGTGTTGGGTCTCGTGGGCGGCGCGGTTGGACTGCTCGTTGCGCTGGGAGGCCTGAAGTTCATCAACGCCATCGCCTTCGAGCCGTTTTTCAAGACGTTGGCGATTGATCAGTACGTTCTTGTGTTCAACCTTGGTCTCTCGATCATCACGCCCCTGCTGTTCAGTGTGTGGCCCGCACTCGGGCAGAGCCGTGGCGTCGCGTCCGACTCCCTGCGCGGAGGTCGCGTGAAGGGGAGCCGGGCCGGTCGCCGGAAGGGCAGTGTGCTCATCGTGTCGCAGGTGGCGATGGCGTTGTCGCTGCTCGTGGTGTCCGCGCTTGCTGTGCAGTCGATGTGGAACATCCGCAACACGCCGCTCGGCATGGACGTGAATCGCGTCCTGACGTTTTCGGTGGAACTCCCGGAAAACCGGTTTCCCGGTGATGCGGAGCGTGCCAGGTTCGCCCGGCGGATGACTGAGAGTCTCGAGACCATTCCTGGAGTGGACGCCGCCGCGCTGGCGAGTCATCTCCCGGTATTCAACGCCGAAGTTCAGCGCCGATTCACCGGCACCAACAACGACGGCATTCGCGAGGGCGAAGAGCCCTGGGCGGCGTGGTACGCCGTGTCGTCCAGGTTCTTCGAGACGACGGGAATTCCCATGGTGGCCGGCCGGTCCATCGAGGCAACCGATACGGCCGATCGCCAGGCGGTGGCCGTCATGAACCGTACGGCGGCCACGCGATACTTCACGGCGCCCGCGTCGGCAGTTGGACGCACCATTCAATTGACCGGCGGCAGCGCAGCGCCTCGGGCCGTCACGATCGTCGGCGTGGTGGAAGACACGAGAAACGACGACCTCACTGGTGTGAACCCTCAGATCTACGTGCCCTTCGAGCAGTCGCCGTCCTCGACGATCCGAGGCGTCCTGTCCGCTGGAGTGCCGGAGACACGCATCGCCGATGTCCGTCGCGTCGTCCGCGATCTCGATGCAACACTGGCGATCGCCGAGCCCAAGTCGCTCGCGCAGATTGTGAATGAAGACATGTCGAGCATGCGCATCATCAACGCGGTCTTTGTGTCGTTCGCCGGGCTTGCGCTGCTGCTCGCCGCCGCCGGACTCTACGGCGTCATCGCCTTCACCGTAGGTCAGCGTCACCAGGAGTTCGGCGTGCGGCTCGCGCTCGGCGCCGAGCCCGGCACCATCCGCTCGATGGTGCTCCGCGAGGGCCTCAAGGTCTCGGCCATCGGCGTCGTGATCGGCCTCGGTCTCGCGTGGGGCCTCGCCATCGCCTCGTCGTCGGCCATGTATGGGATCTCGCCGAACGACCCGCTCACGTACGTCGGAGTGACGGTGACGGTGGTGGTCATCGCGGTTCTCGCCGTCTGGATTCCCGCCACCCGCGCCATGCGCGTCGATCCCATCACCGCCCTCCGGGCTGATTGAGGAGGGTGTCGGAGCCCGGGGGCTGAAGCCCTCGGGCTCCATTGGCGTGTCCTGGATGGGTTACGCTCTCCTTGTTCCAAAAGGAGATCGCCCGTGTCGAAGGTTCTCTTGGCCGTCGTCTTGACCGTGTGTGTGGCCGGTGTGCATGTCACAGTCACCGCCCAGCGTGCAGGAGGAGCTGCCCAGCCACAGCCGTTCAAGGGCATGACCGCCGACGGCACGATTGAGCCCGGCCTGTTTCCCATCAAGGCCACCGGGGTGTCGACCCGGCCGGTCCGCGAGTCGGCGCAGCGCTTCCTGCAGACGCTCACCGAAGATCAACGGACGAAAACGACGTATGCGGTCGACGATGACGAGTGGCTGAAGTGGAACAACGTGCATCGGTACGCCCGCCAGGGCGTGACCTTCGCGGAAATGTCGGACGCGCAGCGCGAACGCGGGTTCGACCTGATGCGCGCAAGCCTCAGCGCGAAAGGCTTCGAGCGGTCGCGCGCCGTGATGAAGCTCAACGGCCACCTTGCCGACCTGCTGAACCGTCACGACGAGTACGGTGAATGGCTCTATCACCTGACGGTGATGGGCGCGCCGTCGGACACCGAGCCGTGGGGTTGGCAACTCGACGGCCACCACCTCATCGTCAACTACTTCGTGCTTGGCGATCAGGTGGTGATGACGCCGACGTTCATGGGGTCGGAACCAGTCACGGCGACGGAAGGTCGCTACGCCGGCACGTCGGTCATGCAGGACGAGCAGAACAAGGGCCTCGCCTTCATGCGCGCCCTGTCAGACGAACAGCGCGCCGCCGCAATCATCCAGGCGACCAAGACCGCGAACGTGCCGCTCGCACACGCGTTCAGGGACAACGTGGAGATGCCGTACGTTGGACTCCCCGGTGCGAGGCTGACGGTCGGACAACGGACGATGCTGATCGAGCTGATCGGCGAATACCTCGGCAACATGGCCGACGGTCACGCGAAGGTGCGGATGGAGGAAGTCCGGTCGCAACTCGATCGCACGCACTTCGCCTGGGCCGGCGGCATGGGCAACAACGATGTCTTCTACTACCGGATTCACAGTCCGGTGATCCTCATCGAGTTCGATCACCAGTCGCCCGTCGCGCTCCAGGGGACCCGTGGGGTGCCCACCCGCGCACACATTCACTCAGTGGTGCGCACCCCCAATGGCAATGACTACGGCAAAGACCTGCTGCGCCAGCACTACGAGAAGCACAAACACGACGTCGCACACGGGCACCGGTAACCGCACGTAGGGCGCGCTGGTCTTGAGCGCGCCAGCCCGGCGCACTGCAACCCAGTGCGCCCTACATGCTCGCACCCCGGCGCACTGCGACCCAGGGCGCCCTACGTGTGTCCGTGCAGGCTACACTGGTAGTCATGGACGGCCATGGGATCGTGTTGTTCGACGGCACCTGCGCCTTTTGCGAGCGGGCGGTAATCTTCATCGCGACCCGCGATCCGCATGCGTACTTCCGCTTCGGCGCCTCACAATCACCGGAAGCCGCCGTGTTGCTCGCGCCGTACGGCCTCAGCCGCGAAACGACGCGCAGCATCATCCTCATTGAGGATGGGCAGGTCTACCTGCGCTCCACCGCATCACTCCGAATTGCGGCACGCCTGACGCCGCCCTGGTCGTGGGCGCGGGTGTTGTTGGTGATTCCGGCGCCGGTTCGTGACGCGGCCTACCGCGTCATCGCGGCCATCCGCCATCGCATCGCCGGCAAGTCGAACGCATGCGAGATTCCGCCACCGGAAATCCGCGCGCGCCTGATCAGCTGACGGCTGGTGTCTCGATCGGCTTCATCGACGACGCCCAGCGCGACAGGCCCTGTTGCACCGCGAGTGAAAACACGCAGTACGCGGCGAACCAGTAGAACCCGGGACCAAAGTCTGCGCGGAAGGTGAGAATCGGCGCCGGCGATCCGGGCGCCAGAGGGCCCTGACTCGCCTGCGCCGCGAGATAGGTGATGAACAGCGCTACCGCAAAGACGTCAGCCATCGACCACTTCGCGATCGCTTCCACGAGCTTCAACGTCCGTCGCCGCACCGCCGCTTCGCGATGTTGCACCGCCCACACCGCCATCACGGCCTTCGTGAACGGCACAACCACGCTGAACAGCAGAATCAGTGATGCCGCCACCCAACTGCCCACTTCATACAAGTGACGCACGGAGCCGACGATGCTGCGGGTCTGGTGGTAGACCTCGATCGCCGGTGCGTCCTTGAGTTGTTCGCCGAGCTGTTTGCCGAGGTTGCCTGCAAGGGCGCCGCGCAGGCCGCCTGGCTGCATGTCCATCAGGGGGAGCAGCATCGGATTGAGCAACGGCCGCAGCGCCTTCACCGCATCGTCGGACAAGCCCTCCTCGAGCAGTTGTGGCGCGAGTGAGGCGAGCCCCTCCGGAGACAACGTGCCGCGTACCGTGATGACCGGCAGGAACAGGCCGGGCAGCAGGACGAGCACGGAGAGCACGAGGCCTGCGATGGCGTAGCGGTTGACCATTGATTAGACCATCGAGTGAAGGCCGAACATGTTGCCTTCGGTGTCGGTCGCCAGCACGACGAACCCGTAGTCGCCAATCGACATCTTGTCGCGCACGACCTGTCCGCCCGCTCCGCCGACACGGCTGCCCTCGAGCCCGCAGTCGTCGCAGTTGAAATAGACCAGCACACTGTTGCCGCCCGACGGCATCCCGTCGAACTTCACGAGTGCGCCACCCGTGCCTGGTGACGTCATGTCAGCGGGGAAGGCCTCCATCTGCAGTTCCTGGGGGCCCAACGGGGACAACGTGCTTCCCAGCACCGTCTCGTAGAACGCCTTCGCGCGTGACATGTCCTGCACGTAAATCTCGAACCAGCCGACAGGATTTCGCTTCATGGTGCGGCGGATTATGCCACGTACTTCCGGGTCGCGGCGTGACGATGGTGGAACATCGGGCGGAGGGCGAGGGCGACCACCCAACCGAAGAGTGCATTCACAATCCGCCCTCCTGGCAACTCGAACGAGACGCGGTCGGTCAGGCGACACCGTCCGTCTTCGTCCGCGAATTCATGACGATGGACCCAGCGGGCAAAGGGACCACTGATCTGCTCGTCGACGAACAAGCGGTTGCGTTCGTACTCCGTGTGGGCCGCGATCCAGGTGATTGGCCCGATTCGCAGTTCAACCCTGGCACCGGCCCGAATGCCGCCGGTTCGGCTGATCACGGTCACTGGCGGGAAGGAGGGGGAGAGCAGTGTCAAGGCGTCCTCCCGCTCGTGGAACGCAAAGACAGAGTCGACTGGCGCCTCGAAGCGGCTGGATTTTACGAACGTTGGCAACAGGAAGGCCCCGACGGCGACTCTAGCACGGGGGCGAGGCCACGACCCGGTGATAACATCAATGGTTCACGCCCTGGGGGGCGTGTTGAGCCATATGTCCTTCGATCAGAACGATTTCCGCGGATTTAACGAGGGCTATGTCCTCGAGCTGTACGACGCCTATCGTCGCGACCCCTCGTCTGTGGATCACGCGACCCGAGACTTCTTCAAGCGGTGGACCCCTCCCCGAACTTCGGAACCCCGGCACTCGGGCACTGTGGAACCCCGGCACGCCGGAACTTCGGCAGTTCGATCTCTGGATCCCGACAAGGTCGTAGGTGCTGTCAACCTTGCACAGTCGATCCGCCGGTATGGCCACCTGGCCGCGCAGATCGATCCGCTGGGCAGCCGACCGCTGGGGGATCCCGCGCTTGAGCCGCAGACACATGGCGTGACGGAGGCGGATCTGCGCGCGATGCCTGCGTCGCTGATCCATGGCGATGTCGCGAGGGGTCTCGAGTCAATGTGGGATGTTGTGACCCGGCTCCGCGAGATCTACTGCGGCACGATCGGGTACGACATTGCGCACATTTTTGTGCCCGAGGAACGCAAGTGGCTGCGTGAGGTGGTGGAGTCGGGCCGGTTCCATCCTCCCGCCGATCCGATCGATCCCGTCGCGTTGTTGAATCGTCTTACCGAGGTTGAGGGGTTTGAGCGGTTCCTGCATCGCACGTTCCCCGGCAAGACCCGTTTTTCCATCGAAGGTCTCGACACACTTGTGCCGGTCCTTGACGAAGTTATTGCCGAGGCTGCGGAGGCCGGCATCCGGCGCGCGTTCATCGCGATGGCCCACCGTGGCCGGCTGAACGTCATGGCCCATGTGCTCGGCAAGCCGTATGAACAGATTCTCGCCGAGTTCAAGGACCCCGTGCGAAGCGCTCTTGAGAACGAAGGCGTGCAGTGGGCCGGCGACGTGAAGTACCACCTGGGTGCATCACGCGCGATTGAAGGTGGCGAAGAGGTGGACCTCATCGTCTCGATGCCGCCAAACCCGAGTCACCTCGAAGCGATCGATCCTGTGCTTGTGGGCATGGCCCGCGCGGCCGGCACCGACGCGAGCCGGCCCGGGGCACCGGTGTTTGATCCGGATGCGGTGCTCCCAGTGCTGATTCACGGCGACGCCGCCTTCCCGGGTCAGGGCGTGGTGGCCGAAACATTGAACCTGCACCGCCTTGAGGGATACACCACCGGCGGCACGATTCATATCATCGCCAACAACCAGATCGGTTTCACGACCACACCGGAAGATTCGTACAGCACGTTGTATGCGAGCGGCCTGGCGCGCGGCTTCAAAGTGCCGATTTTCCACGTCAACGCCGACGATCCTGAGGCGTGTGTGGCGGCGGCCCGCCTTGCGTTTGCGTATCGCGAGAAGTTCCGTCGCGATGCAATCATCGACCTCGTCGGCTATCGACGTCACGGGCACAATGAAGGCGACGAGCCGGCATTCACGCAGCCGGTGATGTACGCGAAGATCACCGCGCACCCCACGGTGCGAGAGTTATGGGCGCGCACCCTCGACGTACGCGGTGTGATGCCGTTGGCCACTGCCGCTGAACGGCTGCAGGCCGCGATGGGCGCGCTGCAGGCGAAGTACGACAGCCTCGACCCCGACAAACACTTCATTGAGCCAACGCCTGACATCGCGCCACCCGGATTGGCGGCGCAGACCCGGACGGCCGTGGCGCTCGATCGCCTTTCGGCCCTCAATACCGCGCTGCTCGCGGTGCCGGCGTCATTCACGGTGCATCGGAAACTCGAGCGCACACGCGACAGACGCCGGCAGGCCTTCGCGTCACCGAATGACCGTACGCTCGACTGGGCCGCCGCCGAAGAACTGGCCATGGCCTCCATCCTTGAAGACGGCACCCCGATCCGGCTCACCGGTGAAGACGTGGGCCGGGGCACCTTCAGCCATCGTCACGCGATGTTGTCCGATGCCAACACCGGCGACATGTGTGTGCCGTTGCAGCATCTGTCACAGGCGCGCGCAGCCTTCGAAATTCACAACAGTCCGCTCAGCGAAAATGCGGCGGTCGGGTTTGAATATGGCTACAACGTGCAGGCGCCGGAGCGTCTGGTCATCTGGGAAGCGCAGTACGGCGACTTCATCAACGGCGCGCAAACGATCCTGGACGAGTTTGTGTTGTCCGCGCGCGCCAAGTGGGGCCAGGAACCGTCGATGGTGTTCCTGCTCCCTCATGCGCATGAAGGGCAGGGGCCCGATCACGCTAGCGCACGGCCGGAGCGGTTCCTGCAACTGGCGGCCGACATCAACATGCGGGTGGTCAACTGCACGACAGCTGCGCAGTATTTCCACGTGCTTCGGCGTCAGGCGGCGCTCCTGCTCACTGATCCGCTCCCGCTGATTGTGTTGTCGCCAAAGAGCCTGCTGCGCCATCCGTTTGTGGCGTCCGCCCCCTCGGATCTCGCCACCGGCCGCTGGATGCCGGTCATCGACGATCCGCAGTTCGCGCCGGACGCCGCCGCGGCGAAGAAGGTGAAGCGGGTCGTGTTCTGCACCGGCAAGGTGGCGGTGGATCTGCTGACGCATGCCGACCGCGCGGCCCATCCCCACGTGGCGGTGTGCCGCGTCGAACAGCTGTATCCCGTGCCGGATGTCGCGATTCGTGAGACGCTCGCCCGGTACCCGAAGGCCAAAGAGGTCGTCTGGATGCAGGAAGAGCCGGAGAATATGGGTGCGTGGGAGTTCATCCGGACGCCCTTGCAGGAACTGGTGGGTGATGTGCCGGTGTCGGTCATCGCCCGGCCGCGCAGTTCGAGCCCCGCAGAGGGGTCGGCCGCGCGTCACGCGCGTAATCAGGAGCACCTGATTGCCCGTGTGTGGGAAGGGAGCAAACGCTGATGTCCGTCAAGATTCTGGTGCCCGAGATGGGCGAGTCCGTGGTCGATGCGCGTGTCCGTCGCTGGGTCAAAAAGCAGGGCGACGCCGTGACCGTCGGCGAACCAATCGTGGAACTTGAGACCGACAAAGTGGACGTCGAAGTGAGCGCGTCAAAATCCGGCGTCCTCGCTTCCATCGCGCACGCCGAAGGGGCCGACGTCAAAATTGGCGACGTGCTCGGCACCATTGAAGGGGGCGCTGCGGTCCAGGGGTCCAGGGGTCCAGGAGTCCAGGAGTCCAAGGGGTCCGAGACGGTACCTGCCACGCCTTCGGCGCGGCGGGAAGCGCGGGAGAAGGATGTGCCGCTTGCGGCGGTCAAGGCTGATGGCCCGCGCGTGACGCGCGAGGACGTGCGGAAGTCTGCGCCCAAGGCACCGACAACGACGGCGGGCAAGCCGCGGACTGATATCCGTGAACGCATGTCGAAACGTCGCGCGACGATCGCGAAGCGTCTGGTGGAAGTGCAGGCGACAGCCGCGATGCTCACGACGTTCAACGAGGTGGACATGTCGGCGGTCATGGCCTTGCGCGAGCGGCAGAAGCAGTCGTTCAAGGACAAACACGGCGTGGGGCTCGGCTTCTCGTCATTTTTTGTGAAGGCCACGGTTGCCGCACTGCGCGACTTCCCGAGGCTGAACGCCGAGATCGACGGCCACGACATGGTGCTGAAGCCGTACTTCGACATCGGGATCGCCGTCGGTGCGGCTGAGGGCCTTGTGGTCCCCGTGCTGAAAGACGCTGATCAGTTGTCATTCGCCGGCATCGAGCAGTGCATCCGCGACTTTGCCGTGAAGGCGAAAGAGAACACGCTGACCCTCGACGACCTGCGCGGGGGCACGTTCACCATCACCAACGGCGGTGTCTTTGGTTCGCTCATGAGCACGCCGATCCTGAATCCGCCCCAGGTGGGCATTCTGGGCCTGCACGCGATCAAGGAACGTCCGGTCGGCGTCAACGGCCAGGTCGTGCTCCGGCCGATGATGTACACCGCCCTCACCTACGACCACCGTATTGTGGACGGCTCGGAGGCCGTGCGTTTTCTGGTGCGTGTGAAGGAATTGATTGAAGATCCCGGTGTTCTCCTGATCGAGGCGTGATGAACCGACAGGCGCTGGTCTTAGTGGTGGTTCTTGCCGTGGCCGGCGTGGCGGCGGCATATTCGTTGGGTTATCTGGGCTCGTCTCCGGAGCCGGTCGTCGAGGAATCGGCGCCGCGTGCGTCGGCGGCGGTCCCATCCACTCCGGTCCCCGCGCCTGCCACCACTGCCGTGACGCCGCGCCCGACGACCCCGCCGCCGGATGCGCCGCCGGTCGCCCCCCCTGTGCCCGTGGCACCCATCGCCCCAACGACCGCGACGTTGCGGATCGACAGTGATGTACCCGGCGCGCAGGTGTTCATCGACAACAAGTTTGTCGGCACGGCTCCCGCTACCATCGACGGGGTCCAGCCTGGTCAGCGCAAGGTCAATGTGCAGGCGCCCGGGCACGAGAGCGTGGCCGAGTTCTTCGATATCATCCCCGGTTCCCGTGACATCACGATTTCCCTGAAAACGATCAGGCTCGATCAGAAAATTGCGGTGACGCACAAACACCGGGTCGGATCGTGCTCCGGCACACTCATTGCCACGCCCGACGGCATCCGCTACGAGACCACGAACAAAGACGACGGCTTCAACGTGCCGCTGACGAACCTTGAATCGTTCACGGCGGATTTTCTGCAGAAGAACCTGAAGCTGAAGATTCGGAGCGGGAGAAGTTATGACTTCACCGATCCGTCCGGCAAGGCAGACGCGCTGTATCTCTTCCACCAGGAGGTGGAGAAGGTGCGCAAACGTCTGATGGCCGGCGGCCAGTGAGCGACCGGAAGCGCTGCATGGTACCGTAGAGGCCGCGTGTCGTATACCGCCAAAGACATCACCGTTCTCGAAGGCCTCGAACCCGTCCGCCGGCGTCCGGGCATGTATATCGGCGGCGTCGGGTCCCCCGGCCTGCACCACCTCGTCTGGGAAATCCTCGACAACTCGATCGACGAGGCCATGAATGGCCACGCCTCCAACGTCACCGTCACCCTGCATGCCGATGGTGCATCACTGACGGTCAGTGATGACGGCCGCGGCATTCCGGTTGATAAACATCCGACGACAAAAACCAGCGCGCTTGAAGTGATCTTCACGACCCTGCACGCGGGCGGCAAATTCGAGGGGCAGAACTACAAGACCGCCGGCGGTCTGCATGGCGTCGGCGCCTCGGTCGTCAACGCCCTGTCACGTGAGCTTGTCGCCACCGTCAAGCGGGACGGAGCCACGTGGGAGCAGCGGTATAGACAGGGTGCGCCGCAGGGTGGCGTGAAGAAGCTGGGCCCGGCCCGAGGCACCGGCACGACGGTGTTCTTCCGGCCGGACTCGACGATCTTCCCGAAGACCCAGTTTGACGCCGCGATCATTCGCGAGCGCATTGAGGTGGCCAGCTACCTGCACAAGGGGCTGAAGATCACGTTCGAAAACGAGGCGGCCGAAGGGGAGCAGCAGAAGCGCGAGGTCTTCGAGCACGCCGAGGGCATCGTCGACTACCTCCGGAAGATCATGGTCGAGCGGAAGGCGAAGCCGGTGCACGAGCTGGCGTTTTCGCAGACGCGGGAGCATGAGGAGTCCGGCCTGAAACTCGATGTTGTGCTGCAGTGGAGCGAAGCGACCGACGAGCATCTCCGCAGCTACGTCAACGGCATCCCGACGGCCTCCGGCGGCACACACGAAAACGGACTGCGCGCCGGGCTTGGCAAGGCCATTCGTAATTTCATCGATACCCATTCGCTGTCGCCCAAGGGCGTGACGCTGACGGCGGAAGACATTCGCGAGGGCATGATCGGCGTGCTCAGCATTTTCATCACGGAGCCGCAGTTTCAGGGGCAGACGAAAGACCGCCTCAATAATCCGGAGGTTGCCAATATCGTCGACTCGATGGCGCGCCCGGCGCTTGAGCACTGGCTCAATCACAACCGGAGCACGGCCGAGCAGATCGTGGCGCGGATCATTCTTGCAGCACGGGCCCGCGAAGCCAGCCGCGCGGCGCAGGCCGAAGTCACCAGGAAGTCCGCGACGTCGTCGCGTCTGACCCTGCCAGGCAAGCTCAGTGACTGCACCTCCTCGGGCCGGGAAGAAAGCGAAATCTTCATCGTGGAAGGCGACTCGGCCGGTGGATCCGCCAAACAGGGGCGTGATCGTGCCCGGCAGGCGATCCTTCCGCTTCGCGGCAAGGTGTTGAACGCCGAAAGCGCCACGACCGCCAAGGTCCTGGAGAATCGTGAGCTCTCGGACCTGGTGACCGCGCTCGGGTGCGGCATCGGCAAAGGCTTCGAACTGTCAAAGTTGCGGTACGGCAGAGTTATTATCCTTGCCGACGCCGACTCGGACGGCCATCACATCGCGACGTTGTTGCTGACGTTCATCTTCCGCCACATGCCGCAGCTCATCACGGCCGGCAAGGTCTATCTGGCACAGCCTCCCTTGTACCGCATCGACATCGGCAAGGAGACGCACTGGGCGACCGACGACCGGCACCGCGACGACATCCTCAGGAGGGCGACTGGTCGGGGCAAAACGGACATCACGCGCTTCAAGGGCCTGGGTGAAATGATGCCCAAGGTGCTCTGGGAGACAACGATGAATCCGAGGACGAGACGGTTGCTGCGCGTGACGGTCGACGACCAGTTAGCCACCGACCGGATCATCAATGAGCTGATGGGGAAGGACCCTTCCGCACGATTCCGCTTCATCATGGCCAACGCCGAAGCGGCCGAAGAACTCGACGTGTAGGGCCGTCCGTACGCTAGAAGAGCGCTTTTGCTTTCGTGAGGACGTCCGTCAGCTCGAAGGGTTCCCGCAGCAATTCGTCGCCGGGTTCGACATCTATAGGCTGGTCTTGTGCGAGCAGAAGGACTTTGAGACTGGGTCTGGCTTCGCGCAGTCTCCGGACGAGTGACCGGCCATTTTCAATCGTGACGTCGATGACGGCCAGGCCGATCGGGCCGCTGTAGCGCCCGGAGATCAGCAGGGCCTCGGCCGCTGTGGCGGTGGCGAGCACGGGCCGGTCAAGGTCCGTGAGCAGACGCCGCAGCAGTTGCCGGTTCCTGGTGTCTCCCTCAACAATCAGGAGCGCGCCTGGTGCCGTATCGTCGGCGACGGGCTGTGGGGCGCCCGTCGGGACAGGGGTGTCGGTCACCACCGGCAGCGTCAGAGTGAATGTGGTGCCGCATCGGGGTGCGCTCTGCACGGAGATCGTGCCGCCAAACTGCTGCACAAGCCCGTGCACGATCGCGAGGCCAAGGCCGGCGCCGCGTTCGTGTTTGGTGGTGAAGAACGGTTCAAAGATGTGATTGATGGTCTCGGCGTCCATGCCGGAGCCGGTATCGGTCACCTGCAGCGCGATGCGGTTCACGCCCGGGGTCATGCCGAATCCCCCTGGGTCCTGGTTCGCCGTCGTGATGGTGATCGTGCCGCCGGTGGGCATCGCGTCCCTGGCGTTGGTGGCCAGGTTGAGGATGATGCGCTCGAACTGCCGCGGATCGAGCCGCACGACGTCGGCGGTGGCGGTGAGATTCATGACGAGGCGATGCCGGTCGTCGAGGAGCGGCCTGAGCAGCGTGCCCGTCCGTTCGAGCAAATCGTGCAGGCTTACCGACTGCAGCGTGATCTGCTGTTTGCGTCCAAACGTCATCAACTGGGAAGCGAGGTCTGCGGCTCTGGCGGCGGCGGCCCGAATCTGGCGCACATCTTCGTTCAGCGGGTTGTCCGGACCGATCTGCTGACCGATGATCTCGGCCCGTCCCCGCACGACCTGCATGAGATTGTTGAAGTCGTGCGCGACCGATCCGGCCAGGCGGGCGACCGCGTCCATTTTGCGGGCCACGCTGAGTTCATCGAGCAGGCGCCGCTCCGTGGCGGCCATCGTCTCTCGTTCCCGCTCGAGCGTACGATAGGCGGCCAGGGCAAATGCGCCCAGCGACACCTTACTCAGGATCGCGATGACCTCGTGCATGGGGCGCCCGGCATCCGAGCTGAAGAATCCGGCCGCGTACACCGCGTAGTGCAGGAACGGCAGTGCGAATGCCGTGACCATGAGGATGTGCCCGGCCTGTGTGGTCCGCTCCCGCGCGGCGGGTTCATTCAGGACACACTGTTCGGCCGGAAATGCCACGTGCCGTGAGCGAATGGCGAGAGTGAAAAGGAGGCCAGGCGCCATCCAGAGATGGTCCAGCCACTGCCCCTCCCGCACCAGGTCTTTGTTGACCCGATACGCAAACAGCTCCAGCACGTCTCCAGCCATGACCACTGTGGCGGCCACCGCCAGCCAGGCGTAGATGAGACTCCAGCGAACCGACCACGTTTCCCTCCTCATCCAGAGCAACCGGGCGACGATGATGACATCCAGCAGGATGTACATCGTGAACGACGGCATCGACGTGTTGTAGTCGCCTGGCAAGTACGACGCCGGCACGAGGACGAAGTACCACAGGAGGAAAAACCCGAAGACAGTGCAGCCGGCCGTCCGAAGGTGCCGCTCCTTCTCTGTCAGTGACCCGCTGCTCTTTTCGTGCGGCCGGAGCTCGATCGCGAGGATGAAGAAGATGTAGTAGAGGAGGTAGCCGAACTCCATGGTCAGGTCGAGCGCGTGCGTCCAGTTCTCATTCCGGACAAGCACCCACGGCACCGTGACCGCCAACCAGGCCGCAAACCCCAAACCGAGCACAATCCAGAACCGCCGTTCCGAAGGCTCCGGCAGCCGGGCAATGCCCCACTAGGCCGCCAGCACGATTGGAAAAAGCGTCGGGATGCCGTAGTAGGTGTTGCCGTACCTGGCGAGGATCGCCGTGTCGACGCCGGGCCATGCGTACAACACCACGGCCGCGACCCAAATCAGGACGGCCAGCCTGACAATCCAGTCCTTGAGGAGGGCGCCCACCATCCGCAGTCATACTACACGGATGCGGCGCGTGGTGGGCGTGACCCTCATGGTTGATGGCGTGTTGGCGATCTACGGCTTCACGCTGCTGCTCGCATCGCTCGGATCCAGAGACGAGGCGAGCGTGGCGGTGATTGTGGCGCGGGCCCTCGCGGCAGGGCTCACGACCATTGGCGGATGGCTCGTGACGCAGCGACGCCCGCCCGGGGATGCGCTGGCCGTGGCGGGCGCCGTAGCCACAGCGGTTGTTGTGACGACTGGGATGGTTGGAGGCCTGCTGCCGACCAATCTCAGCCCGGACTTTCGGCTGCCCGTCTCGCTTGCGTACTGCGGAGCGGCGGTGGCCGTGATCGCCTTCGTTCGTTGGGGAAAACGCATGTAATCTCCTCTGGATGACGACCGACGCCGAACCAGCTCTGGAGACTCGCGGCCTGAAGAAGGCCTTCGGTGACCTGCATGCGGTCGACGGAATCGACCTGCACGTGCCCAAGGGCAGCTTCTATGGCTTCCTCGGACCCAACGGGGCTGGAAAGTCCACCACCATCAAGTGTCTGACGGGTCTGCTGAAACCAACCTCCGGTGAGGTCCGGGTCCTCGGGATTGACCCCCTGCGCGATCCCGTCGCTGTAAAAAGGCGCATCGGCGTGGTGCCCGAAGATCTCGCGTTGTTCGATCGGCTGACCGGCGCCGAGACATTGTCGTTTGTCGGGCAGGTGCACGGGTTGGACGCGGCGAACCTCCGCGCGAGATCCGAGGAATTGCTGACCCTGATGGACCTGATCGGAGCGGCCGGGGACATGGTGGCGGACTACTCCCACGGCATGCGCAAGAAGCTGGCGCTGTCGGCCGCCTTGCTCCCGGCGCCCCGGTTGCTGTTTCTGGATGAGCCGTTTGAGGGCATCGACGCTGTGGCATCCAGACAAATCAAGGAACTGCTCTCCCAGTTTGTGCGTGGTGGCGGCACGGTCTTCCTGACGTCGCACATTCTCGAGGTCGTCGAGCGGTTGTGCGATCACATCGGCGTCATTCAGCGCGGCAAACTCGTGGCGCAGGGGCCGATGCACGAGCTGCGGGCGGGCATCGGCGTGGGCAAGACCCTTGAAGAGGTGTTCCTTGAACTGGTGGGGGCCGAGCGGTCTGCGGCACCCGTCATGGGGTGGCTCGCCGGATGAGGCAGCTGCGCGCGTTCGCCTGGTTGCGCTGGCGGCTCCTGCTCAACGGGGTTCGCGGGTCGACGCGGCGCGACACGCTTGAGCAGATCTCACGGGTGCTGGCCCTCGTGGCGCCGGCAGCCATCGTGGTGTTCTCACTTGGATCGGTCATTGCCCTTGGTGTCGGTGCTGTCACCGGAGGTCTGGTTCTCGCCAAAGGCGGTCCGGCCTCGGAAGTGGTGGTCCTCGTCTGTCGCGCGGTGCTGGCCGCCCAGCTGCTGATCGTCACCTTTATGCCGCTTGGTGTCAGCACGCAGTCGGGGTCGAAGTACGCGCGGCTGCTTCTGCTCCCGATCAGTCGCCGGATTCTGCACTTTGTCGAGGTGCACTCAGGCATCGCCGACCCGTGGATCTTTGTCATTGTGCCGGCGCTGCTGCTCATGGCGGTTGCGCTCGTGGCAGGTGGCGGAGTGACTGCGGGAGTCTTCATGCTCGTCGGCGCGCTTGCGCTGTTGGCTGTGCTTCTGTCGCTCAGTGCGCTTGTCAGTTTTCTGGCGGCCTGGCTGATGCGTGACCGTCGGCGCGCGGAATGGTCCACGCTCGTTTTTGTCGCGGTCATTTCCGTGGTCGGTCTGCTCCCACATGTGTTTGTCGGAGACGCCGCCAGGGACGAGCGGGCGGCTCGGGTCGACGGTCGCAAGGCTGAAGGGTTTTCCATCGAGCGGGTGGAATCGGTGCTGCCGGCGTGGACGCGGGCGCTGCCGTCCGAGATGTATGGGCAGGCCCTCGCGGCGGCCACCGTCGGGCGCGCGCCTGCACAGGCCGTGGCATGGATCGGCGGCCTGTGGGTGCAGGCCGCCATCCTCTACCTCTTGTCAGGGCTGGTGCATCAGCAGTTGCTTGACGCCGGCGACGGTCAGTCTCGTCGTCGCGGCAGACAGCCTCTGGCGTGGTTGCCGCGGGTGCCGTTGCTGGGGCTGGAGGCGTCTGCGGTGGCCGCCGCGCAATATCGCACGGGGTTGAAGTCCGTGCGCGGGCGGCTCGCCGTCCTGTTGCCCGGACCGATGCTGGGGTTGCTCGCGGTTGTGGTGGCGCGCACGCCGGATGAGGCTGACTGGATCGCGCAGATCCCCAACTACGGCCACCTTGTTTTCGGTGCGAGTCTCATCTTTGCGGTCTATGCCATGCAACCTTTCACGATGAACCAGTTCGCCTCGGACCGCGCGGGCCTGACGCTCCAGTGGCTCCTGCCCATCAGTGCGCGAAATCTGGTGTGGGGTAAAGCCGCCGGCACGTTCGGCCTGTTTGGCACCGCCGCGTTGCTGGCCTTGATCGTCACGCTTGTGACCACTGGCGGCGGGCCGGTGTTCCTCTGGCTGGCTGTCGCCCTGGCCGGGTGTGCCACGTTCTTCACACTGGCGCCGATTGCGGCCGCGATTTCCGCGCTGTTTCCTGTCGCCGCCGACCTCAGCAAGACCGGATCCGGCGGCAACCCCCACGGCGCCGCGATGCTCGCCGGCTCCATCCTTGTCATCATCGCGGCCGCACCCCCAGGCCTGATCTTGCTCATCGGTCCGCGCTTCAGCGATGCGGCGACGCTTGCCGTCTCCGCAGGCTGGCTCGGACTCGTGCTGGTCATCACGATGCCGCTGCTCACGCTGGCGTCGACGCTCGTGACGAAGCGCCTCGAAAATCTGTATCTCACCAGGTAGGGCAGCCAGGGTTTCAGGCTGCCGTCTACCCGACGAACTTGTAGCCGAGGCCGTGGACGGTCAGGATGTATTCCGGATTGCGGGGGTTGGGTTCGGGAGCCACCGTGCGCACACGTGACGTTTCCACCTGCCGCGGCAACACCCGCGTCTCGGCAGCCATGCGGGCGCTCACTTCGTGTCGGGCACCGGTGAAAAACGTGCCCGTCGCATCGACATGCAGTGAATCCACGGTCTCGTGCTCGGCAAGTCCCCGTGCAAACAGTCGCCCGTTGGCCCGGTCAACGATCGCGACGCGATAATGATTGGCGTCTTCGTTCGGGAAGAAGCGTTCAACGAGCGCAGAAATGAGCTGTGTGGTCAGCACCTCGCGATTGAGCCTCACGACCGCCGCCCAGTGGGATCTCGGTGGCCGGGTGTCCTACACGTGGGGCATCGGCACCTGCGCCGCGACTGGCGGCAGTGGCGGCGGCGCGGCCAACGCGCGCTTCCGCATCGAGGTCTACGCGTCGGCGCAGAACGTGTTCAACCGCATGAATCCACGCAAAGTGCAGGCGGGCATCCGCTTCGGGTTCTAGCGAAAGACCCCGGCCGCGGTTGGATGAAACAGGAGCGGGGTGGCATCACCACTCCATGGAAGGGTGACATCGATCAACCCCGCTCCTGATCCTCCACGGCCGGCCGGTTCGCCGGCGTCCGGCACGGGCACACCCTTCTCACACTTCTCTGTGGTGGAGGTCATGCCTACGGCATCGGTGAACGCGCAGACATAACGTCGCAGGCGGTCCATCGCGAGCCGCGTTTCCGCGATGCCGTGCCCCTGACGGGGATAGCGCACATACGTGACGTCCTTCTTGAGATCCTTCAGCGCGCGATAGAACTCATCCGCCTGCGTGGGCGGCACGCGCGCATCATTTGCGCCATGCATGATCAGGATTTTCGCCGTCACGTTCTTCACGTGCCGGATGGGCGACAGCTTGTCGTAGATGGCCTGGTTGTCCCAGGGCGTGCCGAAGAACCATCCGAGATACGCAGGAATGTCCGTCGTTGAATACATCGAGTAGAGATTCGTCAGACCGGCACCAGGAGAGATCAGCTTGAAGCGGTTGGTCTGCGTCGACATCCAGAACGTCATGTAGCCGCCGTAACTCCACCCGTAGGCCACCATGCGGTCCGGATCCGCGAGCCGTTCGGCGACCAGGTGATCGACGCCCGTCATGATGTCGTCGTAGTCGCCGATGCCCCAGTTGTTCTGATTCGCGTTCAGATGTTTCTGGCCGTAGTTTGTGCTGCCCCGGAAGTTCACCTGCAGCACGAGAAAGCCATTGGCCGCGAGCACCTGGTTAAACGACGAAAAGCCCTCCAGGTCGGCGCCGCTGGGGCCGCCGTGTGGATTCACGATCAGGGGGTACCGCGTGCCGGCCTTGAAGTCCACCGGCCTGGTGAGCACACCCTCGATCGTGCCGCCTTCAGAGTTGCGCCACCGGATCGTTTCCACGGTGCCGAGCTTCACGCCCTCACGGACCCACGGATTCGCGTTGGTCAACTTCACCGGGGCGGCATACGCGTCGCCCTGGCGGCGCACGGCCCACAGATCGGGCGTCAGCGCGCCCGTGTTGTGACTGAACACCCAGGTCGATCCGTCCTTCGACAACTGCCAGGCGCCGTTGACGCCGGCCATCGGCGCCCGCGTCGTAGTCAACTCGCCGGTCGTCACGTCCACTCCAAAGAGGGCGACTTTGGTGCCCTGGCCGGTGGACCAGTACACGATGCGTCCATCCGGTGCCCACATCGGCGTGCCGAAATCCAAATCAAAGTCCTTGAGCAGCACCTTCGGCGTGCCGCCCTCGGCCGGGAACAGATACAACTTCGAATACCACTGCGTATTGCCGGGGCGATCGCTCGACACCACCGCGAGCGTCTTGCCATCGGGTGACCACCGCGGCGACGCATCGGGGCCGGGGTTGTCAAAGAACTTCTTCGTGTTGCCCGCCAGGTCCGTGACCCACACGTCCGACCACGCCGAGTCGTCCACCTTTGTGGTGGGCCGCGTCACATACGCAATCCGCCGGCTGTCAGGGGACCACTGCGGATCGCTGACCACAAAGTCCCCTTTGGTGACGCGCTCGGACTTGCCGGACTCCACATCAAACGACCACAGGTGCGTCCAGCGAAACCGCTCGTCGACCACCTCCGCATCATCACGATCGCGGGTCCGCCGACGGTCGTCGGCAGTGAGGGGATCCTGCGCTGTGAGAATCAGCGTGCGACCGTCGGGCGCGATCGAGAAGCTCGATACGCCGCCTTCGTGTTTGGTGGCCTGCCACGCTTCACCACCGTCGGTATACATGAGGAAGACCTGATTGCCGGCGGCCTCGGCACCCGCCGCGGCGCCGGCTGCCGGCGCTGGGCCCGTGGCCGGGGGACGTGAGGAGAGGAAGGCGACGCGTTTCCCATCCGGGAACCAGGCCGGCGACGTCGCGTTCGCCGCGCCGAATGTCAGTTGCCGCGCCTCCGTTCCGTCGATCTTCACCCGCCAGATGTGTGTCTTCGTTCTCAGTTGCGCATCGTCCCAATCGCGCACTGCGCGGGTGTAGAGCACCCACTGGCCGTCCGGAGAGATGGCCGGACTGCCGACGGCGACGAAGTTCTGCGTGTCGCGAACGGTCATCAGCCGGGGGGCCGGCGTCTGGATGGCGGCAAGTGGACCTGACGAAACGACGGCAAGCGCGAGGGCAGCAAGCAGAGTGTGGCGGCGCATGGTGTTCTCCCGCGGGCATGATACCGCCAAGTCGAGGGTCCGAAGTTCCAGAGTTCTCGGGTAGTCTTCCGTCATGAAATCCAGACTTCTTGTGGGACTGGCCCTGTCCGTGGCGGGGGCTGTGGCGCTGGCTGCGCAACAGGCTTCTCCGCAGACCTTTGATCTCATGATTCAGAACGGCCGGGTGTACGACGGCACGGGCAATCCGTGGTTTCCGGCGGACATCGGTGTGCGTGATGGCCGGATTGTGGCCGTTGGCCGGTTGGCCGGCGCCAAAGCCGCCCGGGTGATTGATGCCACAGGCAAGTACATCTCGCCGGGGTTCATTGACATCCACTCGCATGCGGATGATGGCGCGCGCGTGCAGGGCGGGTTTCGGGACCAGAATGCGCAGATTCGCGCCGCTCCGAATCTTGTGACGCAGGGCATCACGACCGTGGTCGTCAATCAGGATGGCCGGTCGCCGTGGCCCATTGCGACGCAGCGGGCGCAGATTGAGAAGAATCAGATTGGTCCCAACACGATGTTGCTGGTCGGGCATGGTGCGGTGCGGACGCAGGCGATGGGTCGCGACACCCGCCGGCCGGCGACTGACGAGGAAATTGTGAAGATGCGGGCGCTGGTGCGGCAGGCGCTGCAGGAGGGCGCCGTCGGCCTGTCGGCCGGCCTTGAGTACGAGCCAGGCCGCTGGAGCACCACGGACGAGGTGGTGGAACTCGCGAAGGAGTTGCCGGCGTTTGATGGCGTCTATATCTCGCATGAACGGAGCGAGGGCAGCGATCCGCTCTGGTATGTGCCGAGTCAGGACGGGCCGGGACCGCCGACGCTGCTTGATGCCGTGCGCGAGACGATTGAGATCGGTGAGAAGAGCGGCGCGAAGGTGGTGGCGTCACACATCAAGGCCAAGGGCGCGAACTACTGGGGATCGAGTGCGGCCGCCATCGGGTTGATTGAGCGTGCGCGGGCGCGGGGCGTGGACGTGTGGGCGGATCAGTACCCTTATCCCACCAGCGGCACTGACGGATCGACGGTGCTCATTCCCGACTGGGCGACCAGATCAACGGGCGCAACGCAGGCCGCCGGCGGGCGTGCGGAGGCGTTGCGAAAGACGCTGATGGATCAGGCGCTGGCGAAGACCGTGCGGTCTGACATTGCGCACGAGATTGCGCGCCGGGGTGGCGCCAGCAACGTCGTGGTGTACGAGTACACGGACAAATCGCTGTACGGCAAGACGCTCGCGGAGATTTCGGCGTTGTGGCGGGTGGACCCTGTTGAAGCGGCGATTCAGATCCAGCTCGAAGGCCTCCCCACCCGTGCGGGGGGCGCGCGCATGCGCGGGTTCTCGATGGACGAGGGGGACATGGAGGCGTATGCCAGGCAGCTGTGGGTGGCGACGTCCACGGATGGCGGCATTGCGTTGCTTGATGGACCGCCGTCCACACACGCGCGGTTCTATGGCAGTTTCCCGCGCAAGATTCGTCACTACGCGCTGACGCGCGGCGTGATTACGGTGGAGTCGGCGATCCGCTCGTCAACGTCCCTTCCGGCGCAAATCATGGGCCTGCGCGACCGTGGCCTCATCCGTGAGGGGATGGTCGCTGACCTGGTGGTGTTCGATCTGGCGACCATCCGCGACAAGGCCACTTTCTTCGAGCCGCATCAGTATTCGGAAGGCATTGACTACGTGTTTGTGAACGGGGTCGCCGTGGTGGATCAGTCCAAGCCGACCTGGGCGCTGCCTGGGAAGGTGATTACGCGCTGAACGTCAGGAGGGCACGCTGGGTTTGAGCGTGCCGCAGTCAGTAGGGCGCGCTGGTCTTGAGCGTGCCGCAGTAGGGCACGCTGGTTTCCAGCGTGCCATTGGAGTGTCTCGTGAATCTTGGTGCTTTTTCCGTCAGCCTCGCCGTCAAGGACATTGCGGCGTCCAAGGCCTTTTACGCCAAGCTCGGATTTGCCGCCATGGGCGGCGATGAGGCGCAGGGATGGCTCATCCTCAAGAATGGCGATCACATCATCGGGTTGTTTCAGGGCATGTTCGACAAGAACATTCTCACGTTTAATCCCGGCTGGGATCAGAACGCGCAGGCGGTTGATCCGTTCACCGATGTGCGCGACCTGCAGCGGACGCTCAAAGCGGCCGGTGTGGCGCTGACGACGGAGTGTGATGAGTCGACGACCGGACCCGCGCACATTACCCTGGTGGATCCGGATGGCAATGCCATCCTGATCGACCAGCATCGCTGAACACCTGGCGCTGCAGCCGGCATTCATGATTGGACCAGCTTGATATGGCTATTCACCTGTCTCAGGACACATCGACACAACTGCGCGAATCCATCAAGCGATTCGTGGCTGAACACATGGATCAGGACATCGGTGATCTGAAGGCGATGATGCTGCTCGACTTCTGTCTGAAGGAGATCGGGCCGAGCATCTACAACAAGGCCATTTCCGATGCGCAGCGGTACTTCGAGACCAAGGTTGTGGACCTCGAGGGCAGCTGTTACGAACACGAGTTTCAGTACTGGGTGCCGAAGAGCAGGGCGTGACCCTTCGTCGCGCCGGGTGACCGCGGCGGACGGCTGCCGGACCTCCGCGGAGTGAGGCTCGAAACCTTCGCCTCCGGCGGCACGATTTTTTCATACGGTCCGGCGTGGCAGAGCCGCGTTTGCTCGATCGTGTCCGTGATGCCCTCCGGCGCGGGCACTACTCCCCGCGCACGGAAACCCAGTATGTCGTGTGGATTCGACGGTACATCCTGTTCAGTGGTACGCGTCATCCGACCGAGATGGGTGCCGTCGAGGTGGAGCGTTATCTGACGCACCTCGCGGTCAACCAGAGGGTCAGCGCCTCCACTCAGAACCAGGCCCTGTCGGCGCTTCTTTTTCTGTACAACAAGGTGCTGGATCGACCGTTGGACCAGATGCCGGGTGTGGTGCGTGCCCGGACGCCCAGTCGGCTCCCGGTGATGTTGTCCAGGGACGAGGCGCGAGCCGTGTTGGGGCGACTGCAAGGGAGTGTGTGGCTGATCGTGATGCTTCTGTACGGTGCCGGCCTGAGGTTGAATGAGGCGCTGGCGCTGCGCATCAAGGACATCGACTTCGATCGACGGCAGATCACGGTCAGGCGCGGCAAGGGGGCCAAGGATCGGTTGGTGCCGTTGCCTGACGCTGTTCGGGAGCGGCTCCGGGAGCACCTGGTCCGCGTGAAAGCGCGCCACGAAGCTGATCTGAGGCGCGGTCTCGGCGCGGTGGCGCTGCCTGACGCATTGGCCCGAAAGTTCCCAAACGCGCCGAAGGAGTGGGTATGGCAGTTCCTCTTCCCAGCGACGCGGGTCTGTGATGACCCACGTTGGGGACCACCGACGCGGTACCACCTGCACGAAACGGCCGTGCAGCGCGAAGTTAAGCGCGCCGTTGCCACGGCGGGCTTGACCAAGCGGGTCGGCTGCCACACCTTTCGGCATTCGTTTGCCACACACTTGTTGGAGGATGGCTATGACATCCGGACGATTCAGGAGTTACTTGGCCATGCGGATGTGAGCACGACGATGCTCTATACCCATGTGGCCGAGCGGGGCGCGCTTGGTGTGCGGAGCCCTGCGGATCGACTCTGATGCGCCATGTTATGCAGCGACGCCCGTCGCTCACGACACTGCAGAACTCGCAGCCCTAACAGCCCGTCGCTGCAGCAACACCTCGTGTTAACATCCGCGCGTTGTGCAACTTACGCTGCGACTCTACCCGACGCGAGCACGTTGTTATGCTGCGGGACTCGCAGAAATAAGGCCGGGTGCTTTGCAGGTTAATAGTTAGTTAGACCGACTGATCGGAATGCCGAGTAGGGCTCGTGAACAGTAAACTCGCCGGCAACATTGGGCGCGGGCACCTCCTGCAGAACACTGGAGCCACAGACGCAGTGCTCTCATGGCGTTTCCTGGTATCGCGGATCACGTTTGATCGGTTGAAGAAATCGTGTGCCTTTTGGAGGCAAGATGAAGAGACGGGGACTAACAGCAGGTGGCGGAATGGTCCTGGGGATGATTTTCGGGATCGCGATGGGGCACCTGGTTGTTGGCATGGTGATTGGCTTGCTCTTTGGTGCCGCCGCCGGGGCCGCACGGCGCGGTGCGGCCAGACGCTCTTCAAGCTGACCCACCGTCCTCAAGGTAATCATCCACGAGTGGGCTCTTCATGCCGCTCGCGGAAGGAAGGGGACGCAGCCACTAGATCGGCCATCACGTAGTGGCAGTATTGTTAGCAGTGAAATCTCTGGAGACACCTAACTATGACATTCAAGACGATTGATTGGAGAATCGTTGGGATGGCGTTGATTCCAGCGCTCGGGGTCAGCATCGCGCTCACGCTTCTTGGCGGCACGATCGGTCTGTCGGAATCGGCCGTTGATCGAGTGTCGCAGATCGTGTTCTTTCCGATCTTCCTCGGCGCTTGCCACTTTTACAAACGTCGACGCTCGGTGAAACCTGCTTGAGCATAAGTTGTTGTCGATTCCGCCTGCGGGCGGTCTAACACGCCGTGCAGCCGACGGCGTCGCGTGTAATGACGAGCGCCGCCGCGGCTGACGGCTGGCGTTGGGCGGACAAGTCGACAACAGTGCTATGGTCTCGACCTGGGGGCAAAGTGCATATGAGACTGCTTCAGTGTGGCCTTTTTGTCGTCGTGTTGTTGAGCGCAACGTCGATTGATGGTGCGGGCCAACAGTCGCAAACAACGGCTGAACAGTCCGTCGCATGTCCGGTCACCAAGCCGAACGAGGTCGTCGCTGACGGTGGCGAACCCAATCGGGGTAGCTTTGGCAATTCGAAGTTGTCCGTGGGGCCCTTCGGACTGTGGCCCGACGGCACAGTGGTATTGAAAGCTGGCGGTTCCGGGTTCGTCACTCCCGAAGGTTGGCTCGGGATGAAGTTTGGTTTTCAACGCTCGGTGCACGAGCGGTTGACCGTTGAGGGGCGGCGCCTAGATGGTCCTGCTCCGGCCCTTCTTGCGGAGAGCGCCGCCCCAACCGCCACTGGTTTTCAGGCGACCGCTCTGATCTTTGCCACTCCGGGATGTTGGGAAGTTACGGCTCGGGCTGGAGTCGCGGTCCTGACCTTCGTGACGAGAGTCGAGAAGATCGGCGATGGGCCGGCATGGCGACGCTCACACCAGCGCGAGAAGAGTATCGTACCCATGCGATGAAGCCGCCCAACATCGCGCTGCACCCGACGGCCGCGGTGTCAGGAACCGTGCACGGCCGCGGGTGAGCGCTAGCGTTAGACTGCGAAACCCAAAGTGAACATTCTCTCAATCGATCTGGCGTCGAGACGCTATCGAGACACCTCGGTCAGGGGTGGACCCTCCCTCTTGATTCTCGATCTGGAACGCGGCACTCGCAGCCCCCTGATGGCTACCGGGGCGAACTTTACCGGCGTCTGGACCCATGACGGATTGCGCTTCATCTACGCCTCGAATCGCGGCGGCGACTGGGATATCTACACCCAGCCCACCGACGGATCGCGGCCTGCGGACGTGCTACTCCAACGCCCCTACAACCAGTTCCCGGCATCGATCAGCGCCGATGGGACGCTGATCTTCAGGGAACAGCACCCCGACACGGGCATGGACCTTTGGATCCTGTCGCCGGACGGACAGACCGTGCCCCTGCGAGTCACCCGGTATAACGGAATGGATGGCCAGTTCTCGCCCGACGGGCGTTGGGTCGTCTATACGTCGAACGAGTCGGGACAGGACGAGATTTACATGCAGTCGTACCCGGCGGGAGCCAATCGAACCCCGGTCTCCAGCCGCGGAGGGAGCAAGCCCCGCTGGTCGCGCGACGGCAGGGAGTTGTTCTACATCGAGGGCAATGCTCTGGTCGCCGTGCCGGTGCGCGTCGACGGCGCCATCGGTGCTCTCACGGGTTACGACGTCTCACCCGACGGCCAACGCTTCCTGATGACCCGCCCCGATCCCGGCTCGGTGCCGCGCCAGCTCAACGTGATTCTCAACTGGGCTAGCGACTCCGCCCAGTCCGTGCCGGCCACATCCCGCTAGCCCGCATGGTGCACCGGGTTTCAACTGCGCGGCGCCGAGGCCCCGCACGTCGCCTGGCACCATCCCCTCGCCCCCGGATGGCTTATCCTCATCGTGTGCTGAACACTCACTTTTTACGCATCGTTGTCTGTGCGGCCGCAGTCAGTGTCGCGGCCTGTGGGTCGTCGCCGGGGTCGGGCAATCCGAAGGTGCCCGCAGGCGCGACGAGCTCTGGCGGCAAGACGGCCGTGATCGAGACCAACGCCGGCCCCATCCAGATTGAATTCCTCGAGGCGGATGCCCCAAAGGCCGTCGAGAATTTCCGGTTACTCGCTGAACACGGGTATTACAACGGGCTGACGTTCCATCGTGTTGTGCGTGGCTTCATGCTCCAGGGCGGCGACCCGCTGGGCACGGGACAAGGGGGCGAAAGTGCGTGGGGCGGATCGTTTCCAGACGAAATCAACCGCGAATCGCAACTGTATCGGGATGGTTACCGACGAGGCATTGTCGCGATGGCCAACCGAGGCCCGAATACGAACGGCAGCCAGTTTTTCATCATGCACGAGACGTATCCGCTCGATCCGGCCTACGTGATTTTCGCGCGGGTGACGACTGGGATGGACGTGGTGGACGCCATTGCGAATACTCCAACCGAGATGGGTGGAGACGGCAACATGAGCAAGCCCCTCACGCCGCAGGTCATCAAGACCGTGACGGTGCGGTAGAATCCCCGCGAGGTTTCCCATGGCCAACGAAGGAATTGACCGGCGCAAACTGCTGACGGGTGTGGGTGCGGCCACCGCAGGCCTGATGGTGGGCGCCGCACGTGATCTCTCGGCACAGGCCCCGGCGCCTGCCGCCACGGCGTTCCAGCCGGCGCGGCACGCCATTGACGCGTGGCTGGACAAGATCCCGGGCAAACATCGTGTGGTGCTCGACAGCGTGACGGCGAACGGCGCCGGCCAGGGGATCGGGTACTCCAGCAACGTCTTTAACGCGAGCCGCACCGGGTATCAGCTTGAAAACGCCGACATGGCCGTCGTGTTGTGCCTGCGCCATGACGCCACCGCGTTCGCGTTCAACAACGCCATGTGGGCGAAGTACGGCAAGGTCTTCACCGAACTCACGGAGTACAAGCCGGCCAACGGTGTGACGCCGACGTCGAATCCGTTCAACTCCGGCGAACGCCCGCCCCTGGATCGGCTGGCCGCCCGCGGCGCCCACTTCATCGTGTGCGGACTTGCGACCGGGTTGTATGCCGGCGCAATCGCTGGTGACGGTGGTGACCGCGCGGCCGTCTACAAGGAGCTCGAATCAAACATGGTGGCGAACGCGCACATCATGTCGGCAGGCGTGGTCGGTATCATGCGTGCCCAGGAATATGGTTACAGCCTGATCACCGTCGGGTAGAACTGCTATGCGTGCCGAGGCCGGCCTCGTCCGAGCCCATGGACTTGCAGCCCTCGGGACGATACTGCTGTCGGTCACCTTCGGACTGATTGCATCAATACAGCTTTGGCTGCCAGATCTTGGTGCCGGTACCCCGGCGCTCAGTTGGGGGCGGATTCGTTATGCCCACACGCAGGGCATCATGCTCGGCTGGCTCGCCAATTCGTTTTTCGCATTCCTGTATTACGCCGTGCCGAAGCTGACCGGCCGGCCGGTCACCAGCGAACGTCTGGGCTGGTGGCTGTTCGGACTGTGGAATCTCGCCGTCATGGTGCCCGGCTGGGTGCTCGTGCTCGCGGGTGTCAGCCAGCCACTCGAGTGGGCCGAATTTCCTCTGATCGTTGATGCGTTCGTCTGGGTCGGCCTGATCCTTGCGGGTATCCAGTTTCTGCCGGGGTTCTTCGCGCGCGGTCTGGAGTCGCTGTACGTCTCGAGCTGGTATGTCATCGGTGCGCTGGTGTTCACGGTGCTCTCGTATCCGATGGGCAACATCGTGCCGGAATTTGTGCCGGGCGCCGCAGGAGCCGCCTTCAGCGGACTGTGGATTCACGACGCGGTGGGCCTGTTCGTCACTCCGCTGGCGCTCGCGATTCTGTACTTTGTCATCCCCGCGTCCACGGGGAAGCCGATCTACAAACATTCGCTGTCGATGCTGGGCTTCTGGCTGCTGTTCTTCCTGTATCCACTGAACGGCACCCATCACTACATCTATTCCGTCATTCCGATGCCCGCGCAGGTCACGGCGATCACCGCCTCGGCGCTGCTCGGTGTGACCGTGATCCTGGTGGTGACCAATCTGCTGATGTCTTTGCGTGGTGCCGGCGTGTTCCCGAAAGATGTCGGCCTTCGCTTCGTCGTCATGTCGACGATCTTCTATCTCGTGGTGAGCGTGCAGGGATCGCTGCAAGCGTTCATGGCCGTCAATCAGGTCGTGCACTTCACCGATTGGGTGATCGGTCACTCGCATCTGGCGATGTTGGGGTTCGCGACGTTTGCCTCCGCCGGAGGCCTGGTCCACGCCTGGGAACGCACGCCCGGCGTGCGCTTCAATGCGACCGCGATCAACCGCGCGTACTGGTGGCTGTTCGCCGGGCTGTTGTTGATGGTGATCGACCTCACCGTCGCCGGTCTCATCCAGGCCCAGCTCTGGCACTCCGGCGCGCCATGGATCGATTCGGTGGTCGCCTCCAAACACGCCTGGATCACGCGTTCGGCGACAGGACTCCTGATCCTCGGCGGGTTTCTGGATCTTCTGCGGGGGCTGATGACTGGCGCGCTACAACCCAGCGCGCCCTACGAGGGGGCGCTACAACCCAGCGCGCCCTACGAGGGGGCGCTGCAACCCGGCGGGCTCAAGGATGGCCCGCTGCAACCCAGCGCGCTCAACGATGGCCCGCTACAAACCAGCGGGCCCTACGTACATCGGATGGCGTATTTGTCAGCCTTCGTCGCCGGCGTGGGGTTCTTTGTGTTTTCGGTGGCGTCGCTGGGTGTGTGGCCGACGCGCACACTGGACCAGCAGGCGCGTGATCTCGGTCCTGAGGTCACGCTCGCACTCACGGCATCAGAAGAACGCGGTCGCGACATCTACGCGCGTGAAGGGTGCAGTTATTGCCACACACAGCAGATTCGCTTCACCGCAGCGGATCAAGCGCGCTTTGGCGCGCCGACACTGGCCTGGGAAGGGGGGCGCGATTATCCGCACATGTTGGGCACGCGACGGATTGGCCCCGATTTGTCGCGAACCGGCAGCACGCGGTCGGAAGATTGGCATCTCGCGCATCTGTATGACCCGCGGCTTGTCGTCCCCGAATCGGTGATGCCGGCGTATCGACACCTGTTTAGCGGCGATGCGACGATGCCACGACAGGAAGCCCGCGATCTGGTGGCGTATCTCGAAACACTCGGCCGCGCCCGCGAACTGGCCGAGGGCAGCTCGAACACGTCGTTGAATGCGAGTCCTGCGCGTCCACGCCGCATCGGTGACGTGCCGGCGCTGCCTCCAGACGGCGACGCCGTGTTCGGTGAGCAGTTGTATGGCCGCTACTGCGTGACCTGTCATGGGGTCACGGGCCAGGGCGAAGGGCCGGCCGCGATGGCGCTCATCCCGAGACCCGCGAATCTTCGCGCGCATTGGTACTCGAACGCCCGCCTCGCGCAGGCGTTGTGGCACGGAGGGCCCGGCACATCGATGCCGGCATGGCGCGACCTCCCACGCGAGGACCTTGCGGCGCTGGTCGCGTACATTCCGCGTGTGGGCCTCGCAGCCGGCGAGATGAAGCACGACCGCATCGGCCCGACCGACGACCAGCGCGTGATCGGCGCGCGCGTCTACGCGGAGAACTGCGCACAGTGTCACGGCGCACGCGGGGCGGGTGATGGATGGGCCGCCCACCAACTGACGGTGCCGCCCACGAATTTCCGCCAGCAGAAATCTGCAAACGCCGTACAGACGATTCGTGACGGGGTTGAGGGCACCATGATGGCGTCCTGGTCCTCCCGGCTGTCCGAGGATGAGATGATGGCAGTGGCGCTCTACGTCGGCGAGTTTTTCCGGGAACAGATGGCCGACGATGCGCGTGCGAGACGGAATCGATGACTCAATCCACTGCAGGCCCCTCGTCAGGTCTCGTCGCCGCGCTGGTCGTGACCGGCGTGCTCGGGCTCACCGCCCTGGCCGCCACCTGGTTTGTGATGCGCGATCGCGCCCGAACCGACGACGCCGGTGTGCAGGCTGAGGCCACTGCCGAGTACGGGCGCCGCCTCATCGCGCAGACGAACCTGTTGCTCGGACCGGATCATCCGGATCCCGGGATGCGATATACGGGCGGCCGCCTGAATTGTGGATCGTGCCATCTGCAGACCGGTGCCATGACCGGGCAGCTCTCACTGACCGAGACCTATCAGAAGTACCCGAGGTTTTCCGGCCGCGACGGCCGTGAGGGCGACCTCAAGGACCGCATCGACGGCTGCATGGAACGCAGCATGAATGGGCGCGTGCTTCCGCGTGACGGCATTGAAATGAACGCGATGGTGGCGTACATCCGGTCGCTCAGCGAAGAATTCGCGGCGATGCCGGCCGCGGCCAAAGCCATCAACGAGCCGTCGCCGTTCCGCACACCGAATCGCTCGGCGTCCCCTGAAGCGGGCCGCGAGGTCTACGCCGAAAAGTGCGCGCTGTGTCACGGTCGCGATGGTCTCGGCCTGCGCGCGTCCGCCGACCCACGCCGTGGCTACGTCTTCCCCCCGTTGTGGGGCGACGATGCCTATAACAATGGCGCGGGGATGACGCGCGTGATCACGGCGTCGCGGTTCATCAAGGCCAAGATGCCGTTCGGGAAGCCGGACCTGACTGACGATCAGGCGTACGACGTCTCGGCCTTCATCAATGCACAGCCGCGGCCCCTGATGAGCCCGGACCGACTGGCCCTCGACTATCCGGATCGGTCAACCAAGCCGGTGGACTCGCCGTATCCGCCGTTCGGAGATCCGTTCCCTCTCGAACAGCACAAGTTCGGCCCGTTCCAGCCCATCGAGGCTTTCTATAAGAAGAAGTAGGGTTACCAGAAGAAGCAGGGCCGCCTGAACTTGAGTCGGCCAAGCGTCTACCGCGCGCTGGAATTGCTCAAGGACCCGCGTTATCGCCACCCGTTTTATTGGGCCGGATTCGTTGTCATGGGCTCCTGGCCCTGCGACAATGCCGCCATGTTGTTACGGCTTCTCCTTGTCAGCGCGCTTGCCCTGCCTCTGGTGCACCAGTCACCCTCATGGACGCCGCTGTTTAATGGCCGCGACCTGACGGGGTGGACACCCAAGTTCGCCAAACACGAGCTTGGCGTCAATCTGCATGACACGTTCCGCGTCGAGAACGGCGTGCTGAAGGTGGCCTACGACAAGTGGACGAGTTTCGATGGCGAATTCGGCCACCTTTTTTACGAGCGCCCGTTCACCCATTACCGCATCGCCGCCGAGTATCGCTTTGTCGGTGAGCAGCTCGCGGCGGCCGGCCGCGGCCTCGGATGGGCCGTGCGCAATAACGGCTTCATGCTCCACGCGCAGGATCCGAAGACGATGGTGCGTGACCAGGATTTTCCCATTTCGATCGAGGTGCAGTTCCTCGGGGGACTGGGCAGCGGCCTCCGGTCCACCGCCAATCTCTGCACGCCCGGGACGCACGTGATGCTGGCAGACCAGCTGCGGACGGCGCACTGCACGAACTCCGCGTCGAAGACCTATGACGGCGACCAGTGGGTGCGCGTGGAAGTCCTTGTGCTTGGTGACGACCTGATCCGGCACACGATCGACGGCGAGACGGTGCTCGAATACACAAAGCCGCAAATTGGCGGCGGCAACGCATCGCCGACCGATCCGGCCGTCAAGATCGACGGGACGCCGCTGACCGGCGGGTACATCGCCATCCAGGCCGAGACGGCTCCCACCGAGTTCCGCAAGATCGAAATCATGAGTATGGAGCACTGCAAGCCGGATCCGGCCGCATGCAGGAACAAGTAGTGGCCGCTCTCCGCCCGAGTTCGGGCATGGGCAAACGCCTCCGCCTCACGCCCGGTATCGTCCTCGTCACAGTCCAGTTATTGCTGACCTATGGCGTGCCGGCGCTGGTGCCGGACTCGGAGCTGGTCGGCATGCCGCTTGGGATGCTCGGTCTCTTCGGGGGCCTGCTCGCGTTTGTCGGCCTCCTCAGCTGGTGGCTGTTCTTCAGTCGCGCGCAGTGGTCTGAGCGGATCGGCGTGCTGCCCAGCGTGGGCGCAGCGTTGGTGCTGGGCGCCATTGCGTTCCGGCTGGCCCTCAAGCCCCGATGAGGTGATAGAAGAACCTGTCGTATGCTTCCCCCGTGCAGACGTTGGGGGTTGGCCTTGTGGGGGTGGGCTGGGTCGCGACTCAGCATCTTTCGGCGTTTGCGAAGAATCCACGGTGCCGGGTTGTGGCGTTGTGCGGCCGGGACGAGACACGGGCGAGGGCACGACTTGCTGACGCGGGTCTGACGTTTCCCGACGCGCGGTTTACCACGCGATTCCGGGACCTGCTGACCGCGCCTGACGTTGACATCATCTCCATCGCGACGCCGAACCACCTGCATGTTGGCCAGGCGGTGGCAGCCGCACAAGCCGGCAAACACATCCTGCTCGAAAAACCCACGGGCCTCGATGAGGCTGAACTGCGACGTATCCGGGACGCGGTGCGCGCGGCCGGCGTGCGGACCATCGTGTCCTTTGAATTGCACTACAACCCGTATCTGCGCTTCGCGCGATGGCTGCGTGAGGAGGGTTGGCTGGGGCGGCTGGTGTTTGCGCGCTTCCAGTACTTGTCGCGTGTGACCGACTGGTATTCCGGCTGGTCGTGGGTGCGGACAAAGAAGAGCGGCCGCAGCCATCTGTTGGCCGCAGGGTGCCACGCCGTGGATGCACTCCGATGGTGCACCGGCCTGGAAGTGACCGAGGTCTCGGCATTCCAGTCCACGATCACGGCCGGTTACCAGTGGCCGACATCCGTGATCGCCAATCTGACCATGACACCGAGCGGCGCAAGACGCGGACAACCCGTGCTCGCCCAGTTGGTCAGTTCCAC
This sequence comes from Vicinamibacterales bacterium, assembly GCA_030827135.1. Classification (GTDB taxonomy): domain Bacteria; phylum Acidobacteriota; class Vicinamibacteria; order Vicinamibacterales; family SCN-69-37; genus SYFT01. The sequence continues at coordinate 298,432 of JAURFE010000003.1, read as the reverse complement.
CGATCTGCAGCTGCCGTACACGTTTGGCGTCGAGATGATGGGGGACCGGGCGACCCTTCGTGACGACCTGATTCTCTGGCAGGATACGCCAGTTGATCCGGACGCCCTGCGCCGCGCGTGTCCGTTCCTCGACGTCACCTTCCACGAAGTCGTGACGTCAACCGGCGCCCGGGCGATTCGGGTGGAGACAATCATGCCGGGGTCGGCGGATGTTGCACACCACCCCTTCCAGGGCGAGATTGATGAGCTTGTGGCGTGTGTGCTCGAGAAACGCGAGACACACCTGAATGTGTTCGACGCGGACGTCACGATGCGGGTCTGTATGGCCGTGGATCGATCGGCGGCCAACGGCGGGCGAGTCGTCAAGGTGGCTGGGAGGAAGTCATGAGCGGTGAGTGGACCAGGCGGACGTTTTTACAGACGACGGTCGGGGCGATGGCGGTGGCGCCCTTCTCGGACGTGTGGGCAGCCTCGCAATCGGCGCCGCTGTTCCGGATTTCGCTCGCCCAGTGGTCGCTCCACCGGACGCTGCGGGCCAAGGAAATCGATCACCTCGACTTTGCCCGGGTGGCCAAACGCGACTTTGGTATCGACGGCATCGAGTATGTGAATTCGTTCTTCAAGGACAGGGCACGGGATGCGGCCTACCTTGCCGAGATGAACACGCGCGCGGCCGGTGAAGGCGTCACGCAGTGGCTGATCATGGTCGACGGCGAAGGCCGCCTCGGTGACCCCGACGCGACCGTGCGTGACCAGGCTGTCGAGAATCACCGCAAGTGGCTCGAAGCCGCGAAGGTGCTCGGTTGCGTCACCATTCGGGTGAATGCCGCGAGCGTCGGTTCGTTCGAGGAGCAGCAGAAACTTGCGGCTGACGGTTTGCGGAAGCTCACCGACATCGCCGCGCCGATGAATCTGAATGTCGTGGTGGAGAATCACGGCGGCCTGTCGTCCAACGGCCAGTGGCTGGCCGGCGTCATGAAGATGGTGGACCATCCCCGCTGCGGCACGCTGCCCGACTTCGGCAACTTCTACGAATACGACCGCTACCAGGGCGTCACCGACCTGATGCCCTTCGCCAAGGCCGTCTCGGCGAAGACGCATGACTTTGCCGAGAACGGCGACGAGGCGCAGAAGGACTACCGGCGCCTCATGAAGATCGTGCTCGATGCCGGGTACCGATCGTGGGTGGGCATCGAATATGAGGGATCGAAGTTGCCTGAACGTGAAGGCATCGCCAAAACAAAGCAGTTGCTTGAACGCATTCGAACGGAGATATCCCGATGAGCGTGAAGACACGGCGTGATTTTCTGAAGACGACGGCGGCGGCAGCGATGGCGGCTGGGATGGCCGCGCGGGAGGTGGACGCGGCCGAGGATCTGGACCCCGTCCCACAGGCACGGCCCCGCGCGCCGCTGGCCGAAGGCGATGTCGTCAAGATCGCCATCATCGGCACCGGGGGGATGGGCACCGGGCACGCGCAGGGGTTTGCGCGTAATGCGCGTGATGGCCGTCCTGTGCGCATCGAAGCGCTGTGCGATCTGTGTGACCCCCGCGCAGCCAATGCCAAGACGCAGGTCGATCGGCTGCAGAACAGCGATGTGCCGACCTATCGCCGGTATCAGGAGGTGCTCGCGCGTCCCGACATCCATGGGGTCCTGATTGCCACCCCCGAACACTGGCACGGCCGCGTCGCGGAGGATGCCATCAAGGCGGGCAAGGACGTGTACGTCGAGAAGCCGATGACGCTCAACCTCAAGGACGCGCAGCGTCTGAGGAAGGTCGCGCAGGCCAATCCCCAGGTCATTGTCTGTGTCGGCACACAGTTTGTGATGACGCCCAGTTACATGGCGGCCGAGAAACTGATTGCCGAAGGGGCCATCGGCAAACCCGTCTGGAGCCAGACGAGTTATTGCCGCAATTCGAAGACGGGTGAATGGAACTACTACGCGCTGGACAAGGCGTGGAATCCCGGCACGAATCTCGACTGGGATGAGTGGTGCAAGCCGCTCGGCAAGGTCCGCTGGGATCCGCTGATTTACGCGCGGTGGCGTCGCTACAAGAAGTACTCGTCGGGGATCATCGGCGACCTGCTGGTGCATCACGTCACGCCGACGCTGAAGGCGCTCAACGTCGGCTGGCCCACGCGCGTGGTTGCCACCGGCGGCCACATGATCGACAAGGCGATGGAGAATCCTGACCAGATCAACATCAATATCGACTTCGAGCAGGATCACACAATGGTGGTGGCCGGGTCCACGTGCAACGAACTCGGACTGGAACGAATTATCCGGGGGCACAAGGCCAACCTGTTTGTCGGCGGCCGCAACGCGATCATTCGCCCGGAGCGGATCTGGGCGGACGAGGTCGAGGAACGGGAGATTGCGCCGGAAGGTGAAGTGCTCGACGCGCAGGAGACGCTGCGCCGGCATTGGATCGATTGCATCCGGACGCGTCAGCAGCCACGAAGCGACGTGGAACTCGGCACCAAGGTCATGGTGATCGTTGATCTCGCGCAGCGCTCATTCTGGGAGAAGGCCGCCTTCGGGTACGACCCGAGAAGCGGCAAGGTCCGCAAGCTCTGAGCGACGACCTCCGGCGATTTGCGACCGCGGCCATGGGGACGCGGTTTGAACTGGTGGCTGCGACCTCACAGGCGATCGGCGAACTTGTCATGGCCGAAGTGGAGGACTGGCATCACCGCCTGAGCCGCTTTGCGCCCGACAGCTGGGTGTCGCACGTCAACCGCACCGCCGCCCATGAGGTGGTGCGATGTGACGACGACACCTGGGACCTGCTGACTGATGCCAGTCTGGCCTGGCGCGACTCGGGTGGCGCGTTCGACATCACCCGGGGTGATGCCGATGCGCTGATCCTCGACGCGACGTCGCACACGATCCGATTCACCCGCGAGGGGATGTCCATCGACCTCGGTGGCATCGGCAAGGGGCACGCCCTCGACTGCTGTGCCAGATTGCTGCGGCGCCACGGTGTCACGACGGCGTTCATGCACGGCGGTACCAGCAGCGGTATCGCCCTGGGTCTCGACCCCGCCGGCCACCCGTGGCGGGTGTCAGTGGAGACCCGTGCGCTCCATCTTGCAGACACCGCGTTCGCCGTCTCGGACGCCTCCTCCCAGGCCACCGCGCACATCATCGATCCCCGGACGAAGGTGCCTGTCACTGTGACCAGCCCCCATCCCGTCGTTGTGACCGGCCCGTCGGCGCGTGTCTGCGATGCGTGGGCGACCGCGCTGGTGGTTCTTGGTCGAGCACCGTCCACTTTTCCGGTAGGCTACGCCCATGGTGAAACCACCACACGATAGACGCGCGTTCATCACCCGGACCGTCGGTGCGCTGGCAGGACTGGCGCTGGTACCTGATCTGGCGGACTTGTTGCCGCGGTTATCGCAGGCAGCCGCCACAAATGTGGCGGTGATCGGGCTCGGACGTCACGGCCGCGCCATCCTGGCGGAACTTCAGAAGATTCCACAGGTGAGTGTGGCCGCGATCTGTGATCGCCTCGAAGGCCGCCTCACGCTGGCCAGGCCGCGCGCCGCCACGGCCGCACACTTCACCGATCACAAAGTGATGCTTGAAACCCGACCCGACATCACTGCCGTCATTGTCGCCACGCCGACCCATCTTCATCGCGCCATTGTCGAAGACGTGATTGCGGCCGGACGTCATGTCTACTGCGAAGCCCCGATTGCATCGACGATCGAGGATTGTCTGGCGGTGGCGACTGCGGCTGCCGGCACCAGGACTGTGTGCCAGGCCGGGTTCCAGGCCCGGTCGAATCCCACCTATCGACGAGCTCAGCCCCTCGTTCGGTCGGAACTCCGCGACATCGTCTCGATGTCGGGGCAGTGGCATCGCAAGACGTCGTGGCGGTTTCCGGCGAGTGCGGGCGAAAGTGACGCGCAGGCGAGCTGGCGCCTCGACCCGGCCGTCTCCACGGGGTTGGCCGGCGAAGTCGGTGCGCTGCAATTCGACGTGTTCCATTGGTGCCGCGGCTCCTATCCGGAGCGGATCACAGGGCGCGGTTCCGTTCGGCATCACAAGGACGGTCGCACGGTGGCCGACACGATCGATCTCGATCTGATCTGGACCGACGGCGCGGTGTTGCGGTACAGCGCGACTCTGGCCAATTCGTACGGCGGCCAGTACGAGCTGATCAACGGCATCAATGGATCGGTGCGGCTGATGTGGTCGCACGGGTGGATGTTCAAGGAACCCGACGCCCCGACGCAGGGCTGGGAGGTGTACGCCACCCGGCAGCAGGTGCTGGAGGAAGAAGGCATCGTGCTGATTGCGAACGCCACACAACTGGCCGAACAAGGACAGCTGCAGGCGGGGGTCGGCCTGCCGCATCCATCGCTGTACTACTCGTTGATGGACTTTCTGAAGAGTGTCACCGAAGGTGCGCCGGTTGTCTGTTCGATGGAGGAGGGCGCACGTGCGTCGATCGTGGGCATCCTGGCCAATCAGGCGATCGTGACGGGGAAAGAAGTGACGGTGGACCTGGGGAGGGTTGGGTGAGGTTGTGGTATTCTCCCCTCCGCAATGTTTGCCAGGCGTATGGAAATGAAGATCAAGCGGGCCTCGCTGAAGCGGGTCCCGCGCGCATTGGCGAGTGGAGCGACAGCCTGACAAACAGCAGACGCTGAAAACAAGTCGGAGCCGTACCTTAAACCCGCTGATGCGCATCGCGCCCAGCGGGTTTTTTGCGTTTGTAAGGCACAAGGGCGTCAGCCCTCCGTGAGGTTGGGTGAGGTTGGGTGGGGTTGGGGGGCGTTGTGAGAGTGATTGAAGTCGGCGTACTCGGAGCCACCGGAATGGTGGGGCAGCAGTTCATCAGCAAGCTGGCAGGACATCCCTGGTTCAAGGTGACGTGGCTGGCGGCGAGTGAGCGGTCGGAAGGGAAACGGTATGACGCCGCGGCCCCGTGGCGGCTGCCGGTGCCGGCGTCCGATGATGTCAGGGCGATGACGATGCATGGGTGTGTGCCGGGTCGCGGCCCGAAAGTGGTGTTTTCGGCGCTGGATGCCTCGGTGGCCGGAGATGTCGAGACCGCGTTCGCACAGGCGGGTCACATCGTGCTCAGCAACGCGCGCAACCATCGCATGGATCCACTGGTGCCGCTGCTGATTCCTGAGGTCAACGCCGATCATCTGGCCTTGCTCGATGAACAACGACGGGTGAAAGGCTGGCCGGGCGCAATTGTGACCAACCCGAATTGTTCAACGGTGGTGCTTGCGATGGCGATGGCGCCGCTGCGCCAGTTCGGGCTCACCCGCGCGGTGGTGTCGACCATGCAGGCCGTGTCAGGTGCCGGGTACCCGGGCGTTCCTTCATTCGACATCCTCGGCAACCTGGTGCCGTATATCGGCGGCGAAGAAGAGAAGATCGAAACGGAAGCCGCGAAGATTCTTGGCAGCGACGGCGGGCGCGTGTCGCATCCGGTGCTGATCAGTGCGCACACCAATCGTGTGCCTGTGATCGATGGGCACACGATGACCGTGTCCGTGGACCTTGCGAGCCGTCCCACCGTTGACGCGGTTGTGGAGGCGTTCCGGGTGTTTGCCGGCCGGCCCCAGGAGTTGAAGCTTCCCACGGCCCCGGTGCCGGCGATCGTCGTCCATGACAGCCCAAATCGTCCGCAACCAAGACTGGACGCAGACCTTGGTGGCGGCATGACCGTGTCGGTTGGTCGTGTGCGGACCTGTCCGGTCTTTACACATCGCTTTGTGACGCTTGGCCACAACACCGTGCGCGGTGCGGCCGGCGCCTCGATTCTCAATGCAGAACTGATGGCCGCCGAGGGTTCATGGTTGTCCTGAAGTTCGGGGGCACCTCGGTGGCGGATCGCGCGGCCATCAGCCGGCTGGTCGACATCGTCAGCGGGACGTCTGATCGGCCTGTCGTGGTGGTCTCCGCGCTCGGGGGCGCGACCGACCGACTGCTGGGCCTGGCCGCACAGGCGGGTGCCGGTGATGCTGACGGCGCTCGAGAGTCCGTGCGCCACCTGCACGAACGCCATATCGATGTCGCGGGGGTCATTTCGGATCCGGCAATGCGCCTGGACGTGGAGCGGTTCCTGTCACGCCAGTTCGATGAACTGGCGCGCGTCGTGGGCGCCCTCAGTGTCCTGCAGGACACGTCGCCACGGTGGCTCGACACCATCGCCGCTGTCGGCGAACTCTGCAGCAGCCACATCGTCACCGCCGTCCTCTCGAGCCATGGTGTGCCGGCCACCTGGGTGGACGCACGACAAGTGATGGTGACGAGCGACGCGTATACCGCCGCCGCGCCGTTGATGGACGACACGGAAGCCCGGTTGACGGCCGACGTCGCGCCGATCGTGGGTGCGGGCAAGGTGCCTGTTATTGGCGGCTTTGTGGGCGCCACTGCTGCCGGCATCACCACCACACTCGGCCGCGGCGGGTCCGACTACTCAGCGGCCATCGTCGGCGCCTGCCTCAATGCGACCGAAATTCAGATTTGGACTGACGTGGACGGCATGCTGACGGCCGATCCTCGCATCATCACCTCGGCGCAGCTTGTGCCTGCACTGTCGTTCACTGAAGCCTCCGAGTTGGCCTACTTCGGCGCGAAGGTCCTGCACCCATCGACGATTCTCCCGGCGGTCGCAAAGAACATCCCGGTTCGCATTCTCAATTCCCATAACGCGAAGGCCACCGGCACACTGATCACCGCGTCGAGAGCCACCACCGGGCAACCGCTCACGGCCGTGGCGTCCAAGCGAAACGTGACGGTCGTTGATATCGCATCGACACGGATGCTGATGGCGCACGGCTTTCTGCATCGGCTGTTTGGTGTGTTCGAGAAACACTCGACCTCTGTTGACGTGGTCACCACCTCAGAGGTCTCCGTCTCGCTGACGGTGGACGATGTGCGGAGGCTGCCGGCGATTGTTCAGGAACTGTCGGAATTCGCGGACGTGACGAGGGAAGATCAGCTCGCGGTGGTGTGCGCCGTTGGTGAAGGCATCGCCGGGGACGCGACCTTCGTGAGCCGCTTGCTGAGGGCGATGGGCCCCGTGCCCATCCGCATGTTGTCGCAGGCGGCCGGACGCAGGAATATCACGGTCGTGCTGCCGGACAAGGAACTGCCGGCAGCATTGGCCCGCATCCATGAGGCGTTTTTCCTATGACGCGACTGTTGCTGCTTGGGCACGGACGGATGGGTCAGTTGGTCGAGGCTCTGGCGGCCGAGGCCGGTTGCGAGGTGGTGTCGGTCATCTCCAGTGCCGGCGGGCCAATGGCCATCGAAGCGCTGACCGAACCCGTGGATGTCGCGATTGACTTCACCACGCCGGACGCCGTACTCGGCAACGTCCTCGCCCTGGGCCGGCGTGGCATCAACGTGGTGATTGGCACGACTGGATGGCAGGCGGTCGAGCCGGATGTGCAACGGCTGGTCATGCAGTCAGGGATCGGCGCACTGGCGGCGTCGAACTTCTCGATAGGACTGCATGTCTTTCGTCGCGCGGTCGACGCCGCAGCTTCCGGGTTCGCCAGCGACGCGCGCGTCGGCGCCTGGATTCACGAAGCGCATCACATCCACAAAAAGGACGCCCCATCAGGCACCGCTCTCACACTGCGCACATCGATGGAGCGTGCCGGGTACGGGCGGCCGATCGACATGTCGTCCACCCGGGCAGGCAACATTCCGGGCATACACACGGTCGGGTTTGACGGACCGAGCGAAACGGTGACCCTCACACACACCGTGCGCGACCGCGCGGTCTTCGCGCGCGGCGCACTCGACGTTGCGCAATGGGTGGTCGGGCGTAAGGGTTGGATGGGGATTGAGGACTACCTCAATGACAGGTTGGGTAGGGTTGGGTGAGGTTGGGTACGTAGGGCCGCCTGAACTTGAGGCGACCATTTGGAGACGATTAATGAGACGACCATTTACCGGAGTTGGGACAGCGCTGATTACACCGTTCAAAGCAGACGGATCACTTGACGAGCCGGCGATCAGCCGGCTGGCGCGACGGCAGGTTGCGGCCGGCGTCCACGTGCTTGTCCCGTGCGGGACCACGGGCGAAACGCCCACGCTCTCGATGGATGAACGACGGCGCGTGATCGAGCTCGTGGCGGTCGAGGCGCAGGGCCGCGCGTTGGTGCTGGCCGGGGCCGGTGGCTACGACACGCGCGATGTCATCCACATGGCGGCTATGACGAAGGCGGCTGGGGCCGACGGCATCCTCTCCGTGACGCCGTATTACAACAAGCCCACGCCGGAGGGGCTGTATCAGCATTACAAGGCGATCGCTGAATCCACTGATTTGCCGATCATCGTGTACAACGTGCCAGGACGCACGGGCTGCAACATCGACCCGGCGACCCTGGTCCGGCTCGCCGGCATCCCGAACATCATCGGCGTGAAGGAAGCCTCGGGAAACATCAGCCAAATCGCCGAAATCTGCCATTCCGTGCCGTCGGACTTCATCGTGATGTCGGGCGACGATGCGATTACGCTGCCGCTGATGGCACTCGGTGGGCATGGCATCATCTCGGTCGCGTCGAACATCGTGCCGGCAGAGATGGCGCAGATGGTGGAGGCGTTTGAACATGGGGTGCTCTCGGACGCGCGACACTGGCACAACAAGCTGCTGCCGCTGATGCAGGTCAACTTCGTGGAATCAAATCCAGGACCGGTGAAGTTCGCGATGGCAGCCATGGGACTCTGCGAGCAGACATTCCGGTTGCCTGTGGTGGCGCCACGGCCGGCCTCGCAGGAGAAGATCCTCGGCGTGTTGCGCGACCTCGGCTTGCCGGTGGTGGCAGGCTCTGCTGTGGGAGGCCGGGCGTGACGGATCTCGGACGCCGCATCGGCGAGTTGTTCTCCCAGGGTGCCGGCGCCAACAAGGACGATGCTCGAACGGCGTTTTTTGAACTGCAGCGAGGTTTGAACGAAGGCGCGATCCGTTCGGCTGAGCCGGATCCGTCAGCGCCGAGTGGCTGGCGCGTGAATGCGTGGGTGAAGCAGGGCATCCTTCTCGGTTTCCGCTTTGGCGACGTGGTCGATTGTTCTGCGGATCACGGGAAATGGCCGTTTTACGACAAGGACACGATGCCGCTGAAGAAACCCGGTGCCATGTCCGGTGTTCGTATCGTCCCTGGCGGATCCACCATTCGTGATGGCGCGTTCGTCGCCAGGAGCGTTGTCTGCATGCCGCCGATGTACATCAATATTGGCGCGTACGTTGGTGAGGGCTCGCTGGTGGACTCCCACGCGCTTGTCGGGTCGTGCGCGCAGGTTGGAGCCCGGGTGCATCTGTCGGCCGGTGCGCAGATCGGCGGCGTCATTGAGCCGGTCGGCGCCCTGCCGGTGATTATTGAAGACGACGTGCTGGTGGGCGGGAATACCGGCATCTACGAGGGCGCGGTCATCAAGACGCGCGCGGTGATTGCGGCCGGGACGGTGCTGACAGGGTCAACCCCGGTGTACGACCTGGTCAACGGTGTCATTATTCGTCCGGAGCCGGGTCAGCCACTGGTTGTGCCCGCCGGGGCGGTTGTGGTCCCGGGCGCCAGAGCTGTGACCGTGGGCGCCGGTAAGGACTGGGGCTTGTCGCTGGCCACGCCGGTCATCGTGAAGTACCGTGACGACAAGACGGATACGCGCACGGAGCTGGAGACATGGATTCGATAGCGTGCGCAGGGTGAGTCATGAATCACGCTGAACTGGTGTCCTTCGTCCGCGCCCTCGTTGATATTGACTCGACGACCGGGCGGGAGCAGGAGGTGGCGCGTTTCATCGCGCACACGCTGCAGGGACTCGGGTGGCACGTCGATGAGCAGCCGCTCAACGACGGGCGATGCAATGTCATTGCGCGGATTGAGCAGCCATCGGTGGTCCTGTCCACACACTTCGATTGTGTGCCGCCGTTTTTCCCGAGCCGCATCGAGGGGCGTCGACTCTTTGGTCGTGGTGCGTGTGATGCCAAAGGCATTCTGGGCGCGCAGGTGGCCGCGGCGGAGCGTGCGCGTGCGGCAGGGCGGACCGATGTCGGCCTGGTGTTTGTGGCGGGTGAAGAGCGAGGCAGCGATGGGGCAAAAGCGGCGAATGCCTGGCCCAATGTGTCGCGACGGTTGATCAATGGCGAGCCGACCGACAGTCGCCTCGGCGTCGCGACAAAGGGCGTGTACCGCGCGCGACTCACCGCCACAGGGCGGGCCGCCCATTCAAGTCTTCCGCATCTCGGCGAGTCGGCGATCGAAAAGATGCTCGATGCCCTGGTGGCGCTTCGGGACGCGGATTGGCCTGTCGATGATGTGCTCGGTCCGACGAACTATTCCATCGGCTTGATGAGTGGCGGTGTCGCGCCCAATGTGATTCCTCCAACGGCGTCCGCCGAACTCATGTTCCGGACGGTGGGCGACTACCGCGAAGTTCGCGACCTGCTTGAAGACGTGGTCGGCACCTGCGCGGCCATTGAAGACGTATTGGTGGTGCCGCCCGTACGGTTGCACATCGAGCCCGGTTTCGAGACGGCGGTCTTTGCGTACACGACTGATGTGCCGTTCCTGACGCACTGGGGCACGCCGATGTTGTTTGGTCCCGGATCCATCACGGTCGCGCATACCGACAACGAATACCTCGATCTGGATGAGCTGAATCGGGCCGTTGACGCGTACGTGCGTCTTCTTGGATAACGTGCTCCTTCCCAGCGAACACGGCACATATGGCGTCATTGCGTTTCCGCTGATCACGGCACTGGTGCTCGGCTCGCCGAACCGGGCCGTCTGGGGGCTCGTGTTGTTCGCTGTGGGTGGGTATCTCGCGCACGAGGGCTTTCTGGTGTTGACGGGTGGTCGCGGGCCGCGCGCCCGCCGGGAGCAGCGCGGCGCCGCCCTGCTGTCCCTTGCCACGTTCGGCGCGGTCGGGCTGGCCGGAGCGTCGCTGTCTCTGCCGGGGCTGACATCTGCTGCGCAGTTGGGAGCCCTGGCGGCCTGTGGGCTCTCTGCGGTCGCGATGGCCAGTGCCTTGACTGGCCGCGAACACACTTTGCCAGGTGAACTGCTCGCCGCGCTGGCGCTTCCTGCGTGGGGTGTTCCGGTCGGGCTTCAGGGCGGAGTGCCGTGGCCCGCCGCTCTTGCGGTCTGGGGCGTCTGGTCATGTGGCTATGCCGCCGCCACCTGTGTCGTCCACGTCGCGATCCGCCGCACAAAGGGGCAGTCGGTCAGCGCCGCGCTGGGTGGCACCATCGTGTGCGCGGCGGTGGGTCCGGTCGTGTCACCGGCCGCGATCCCGCTGAGTCTGGCGGCTCTGGCCCTCGCCTGGTTGCCGGTCTCGGCGAAGCGATTACGTCACGTCGGGTGGACCGTGATCGCCGCCAGCGTCCTGACGCTGGTCTGGCTGACCGCCGCTTAGTGCGCCGTGTTGGCACGCTCAACCCCAGCACTCCCTGCAGGCGGTCCGTATCGTCCGTGTTTCGCTGTGACTCCTGCTCACGGTGTAGGATCTGGAGCATGACCTTCAGGATTCGGACCTCGTTTTTGGCCGCGGCCTCTGTGGGTGCGGTGTCGGCCGTGGTGTTTGCGCAGCAGCAGGGTGTGACGCAGCCGCCGCCGAACGCCCCCACGCAGAAGCCCGCATTCGAGGGACAGACGCGCGCGCCAGAGCGGCTGACGAACGTCGCGTTTGATGTGGTGACCGTCGCGCAGGGCCTGACGACGCCGTGGAGCCTTGAGTTCCTGCCGTCGGGCAAGATGCTTGTGTCGGAGAAGGCCGGGCAGATGCGTGTCGTCGCGGCGGACGGCACGCTGTCGCCGCCGGTTGAGGGGATTCTGCCGGTGGACCCGCGCGGTCAGGGCGGCTTGCTCGACATTGCGATTGATCCGGCGTTTGCCACCAATCAGTTGATTTACTGGAGCTTCGCCGAACCGCAGGCGGAAAAGGCGAACAACACGGCTGTGGCGCGTGGCCGATTTGTGGATGGCGCGCAGCCGCGCGTGGAAAACGTCCAGGTGATCTACCGTCAGTCGCCGTCGCTCGTCTCGGGTGGCCACTACGGTTCGCGACTGGTGTTCCGTCCCGACGGCACGCTGTTTGTGACGCAGGGCGATCGTCAGGTGGAAGCCGGCCGGGCCCTTGCGCAGTCCATGGAGACACTCATCGGCAAGATCGTCCGCATCAACACGGACGGTTCGATCCCCAAGGACAATCCGTTTGTGGGCAAGCCGGGCGTGCGGCCGGAGATCTGGTCGCTCGGGCATCGCAATGTGCAGTCGGCGGCCATCAACCCGGCGACCGGTGACCTGTGGGAAGTTGAACACGGTACCCGCGGGGGCGACGAACTCAACATCGCCCGTGCCGGCCGCAACTACGGGTGGCCCGACACCGCGTACGGCATTGAGTATCGCGGGCAACCGATCCGCGAGGGTGTGACGGCTCGCGAGGGCATCGAACAGCCGACGTATTACTGGGATCCCGTTATCGCGCCGAGCGGCATGATGTTCTACACGGGTGATTTGTTCCCGGCGTGGAAGGGCAGTGTGTTCATCGGCGGCCTGGTGACGACCAACCTCGTGCGCCTCGACATCAAGGGCGATCGCGTCGTTGGCGAGGAGCGTCTGCTGCGTGACCTGACGCCGAAGCCCGAGCGCATCCGCGACGTGAAGCAGGGCCCCGAGGGTGCGGTCTATGTGGTGACCGACAGCCCCCAGGGTCGCGTGCTCAAGCTCGTCCCGAAGAAGTAATGGAGGCCGGATCTTCAGGTCCGGCGCGCCATCAGTTAAACGTCCACACCGCCAGGGTGACGGCCGTCACGGCAAGGACAAAGATGATCTTGCCGGCCGTCTGTGCCCTGGCGATCGCACCAGGGTCGCCGGCGGCGATGCCTTTTGCCTGCGAGTGCACAAATCCAATGCCCAGTGTCATCAGGACCACGGCCGTGAGCTTGGCGTGAAACAGGCCGGGCATTTCGCCAAAGCCGCCCCACTTCATAAAGACCAGCGTCAGGCCCGTGACCCACAGCAGTACGAGGCCGATGTCTCCCACCCGGGCAATCGCCGGCGGAAACTTCGACAGTGTGCGACGTTCATCGGGCGTTGCTTTCGCCATGATGCCGGCCATCACCATGTTGCCGAATCCGGTCGAAAACCCCATGGCGAGTCCCAAAAAGTGCAACACCACCAACGCGCGAATGCTGTCTGCCGATTCCATCATCTCCTCATCTCCCCATCCCCCCAACTGCCCATCCACCCAGGGGTCTCGTCAGGCACGTAGGCCCGCCTCCGCCTTTGAGCGAAATCTCCGAGCCATCGTAAACCCGAACGTCCGCCCCTGCACGCTCGAGGCGCGCACGGGTCTTCGGATTGCCGTCCACCATGACACAGATTCTTGGCGCAGCGGCGAGCACATTCGCACCCATCGACTCAAACTCGTCGTCAGGCACCTCGACAAGCGTGTATCCAAGATCCAGTAGTTGTTCCCGGAACGGCACGGGCATCAAGGGCGAGTACACCACCGCCAGATCGCGGTCGACCGGACTGATGATCGACATCAGGTGAAAGACGTCTCCCTGTCCGCGATAGTGGGGAAGCGGCACTTCGATGAGCGCATCGATGGTGTCTCCCAGGAGCGCGCGCAGTTGCCGAATGCCGGAATCGTTCGTCCGGTACCCGCGCCCAACTGCCGCCAGTCGTGGACCGAGCCAGGTGAAGTCCCCGCCTTCCAGTCTGCCCGGTGCTTCGATCGTTCCGAGCACGGGAATTCCGAGTGCCCGATACGTCTCGGCCAGCGCCGCCGGCTCGGCGTCGCGCTGCGGCTTCCCCATGCGGCACAGAATCGCGCCCCGGCTCGACATCACGCTCGCGTCGCGAACGTAGACCGAGTCAAGCGTCAGTGCCGGGTGCTCAGTGCTGGGTGCCGAGTGCGATGTGCCTGGTGCCCGGTGCTCGGCACAGGGTGCGTGCTCGCTCAGCGCTCGCACGAAGCCGTCGAACTGATCGCATGCCTTCACAAAGTCCGGCGCGCTCGTGAAGTTCAGCGCGCGCCATTCGCGCGCGATCTTCTCCGCGCTCGCAAACGCGTCACGGGGGTGGCGGACGATGATCCGGGACCAGGGGCCGAAGTCAGTCATGTGCGCGTCGTCGAACAAACACAAACACGGGGAGTCCGGCCATGAGCAGCAGGTATCCCCAGTAGACGGTTTCCTGTCCGGCGCCGGCGATGGCCCAGAGGGAGTAGGTGAAGGCGAGGCCCGCAACGACGCGCATGCTCGTCGTCAGGCTTTCGCGGCCGAGCCTGAAGGCGGCGAGGGAACAAAACGTGTAGGGGACGAGTGTGGCCAGCGTTGAGATGAGAATGATGAAGGTGAAGAGTTCGACCAGGTCGCGTGTGAAGTTGGCCGCGACCAGCAGTGTGGAAAGCAGGCCGGCAATCACCATGCCTGAGACCGGGGTGCCCGACGCAGAGACCTTCGAGAACACGGTGGGGAAGAGGCCGTCCCGCGCGACCGCAAGTGGCAATTGGCCCACAACAAGCGTCCAGCCGTTGAGCGCGCCAAAACACGAGACGGCGGCGCCGAGTGCGACGAGTTGTGCGGCGGTGTTCCCGATCAAGGCACGTGCGCCGTCGGCAAACGGTGCGGTCGATGTTGACAGTACGTCGGCCGGGACGAGCGACATGATTCCAATTGTGCTGATGAGGTAGACCAGGCCGGTGAGCACGGTGCCGACCACGGTCGCGCGCGGAATCGTGCGTTCGGCGTTTGCGATGTTGCCTGCGGGAATCGTCGCGCACTCCAGCCCAAGGAAGGCCCACAACGTCAGCGTGGCGGCGGCCGTGATTCCTCCCACAACTTCGCGCGGGCCTGATGCCCGCACCGTGAAGGCCTCAGGCGAGAAGAAGAACATTCCGCCGATGCCGACCAGGGCGAGCGGCATGATTTTCAGGACGGTTGTCACCACCTGCACGTACCCCGCGCGGCGGACGCTGCTGATGTTGATGCCGATCAGGAGCCACACGATGGCAATGGCGAGCAGGGCGGCGAGCGCCGGTGCGCGCACGATGCCGGGGATGAACGGGTCGAGGTAGCCGACCCCCGCCACGGCGAGCGCGGCGAGGGTGCCGCAGACCGAAATCCAGTACCCCCACGCGACCATGAACGCGGGCACGTCACCGAAGGCCTGACGGGTGTAGGCGTAGGGGCCGCCGGCGGCAGGGGAGAGCCGCGCGAGTCGCGCAAATACGAGCGCGAGACACGTCGCACCGGCGGCCGAGGCCAGCCAACCCGCGATGCTGAGGCCACCAAACGCGGCCAGTGAAGCCGGCAGCAGGAACACGCCGGATCCAATCATGTTGCCCATCACCAGGGCCACGGCCATGCCGAAGCCGAGTTGTCCGGGCCTTCCGGACGTGGTCATTGTCCGCGAACCTTATCACCGACCTCGGCTATCCTGTGACGTAGCTATGCCGAATTACGGACAGTCCTACTGGACGCGCAAGGCGAAGCCTGCCGCGCGTGCCACTCGCGCCGCCGCCCCGTCGCTCAGAGGCCATCACACGGCGGACGTGGTGGTGATTGGTGGCGGACTCACCGGATGCGCCACCGCGTGGGTGCTGGCCAATGCCGGCCTGAAGGTCACGCTGGTTGAAGCGGAGACGTTGTTGTCTGGTGCGACACGCCACGCCATGGGTGCGATTCTGCCGACGCCTGATGTGGGGTTCATGGCCGGCGCCAAGTCGGCCGGCGCCCGTCCGGCGAAGATCGCGTTTGCGGCCGTCAAGGATGCCGCGAAGGAACTGCCGGCGGCGCTCAGGCGCCTGAAGATCAACTGCGAGTTTTCGGCGACCGATCTCCTGATCAACGCGCCGTTCACCAATGACGCGGCTGAAGTGAAGAAGGAAATCGCCGCGCGGAAGTCGGCGAAGCTTGACGGTTTGTGGGTGGGGCCGCCTGCAGCGCGCACCGCGCTCGTCACGGAGACGCAGGGCGCGATGCGCCTGCGTGATGCGGGCGTGATTGATCCGGTGAAGGCCGGACGCGGATTTGCCGACGCGGCGCTGAAGAAGGGCGTCAGGATCATTGAACACGCGCGTGTGAAGAAGACGACGTTTACGCGCAAGGAAGTGACGGTGGTGCTGGCGGGCGCCACAATTACGGCGAAGGGTGTCGTGGTCGCCACCGGTGAACCCGGGAAGGTGTTCCATCAGTTGCAGCGGCATGTGCGCGCGACGACCGGCTACATGGTGGTGACCGAGCCCCTGCCGGCGGCGATGCGTCGTGCGGTGGGGCCGCGCGAGGCACTGTATTCCGAGTTCACCGAGTCACCGCGGTGGCTGCGCTGGCTTCCCGATGGCCGGGCGTTGTTCACCGGGCTGGCCGGGCCCGATGTGCCGGCGACGCTCCGCGACAAGGCGGTCCTCCAGCGTACGAACCAGCTGATGTACGAGCTTTCCCTCAGATATCCGGACATTTCCGGCCTTCCGCCGGCGTTTGGCTGGGACCTTCCGGTGGTGACGACGGCGGACGGCCTGCCCTGGATTGGTCCCCACCGGAACTACCCGTTCCATTTCTTTGCTATGGCGTTTGGCTGGCACGGGGAGGCCTGGGCCTGGGTGGCGGCGCAGGCGGCCCTGCGGCATTTCACGGGACACGCGACCAAAAATGACGCCTTGCTGGGATTTGCCCGTGCGCTGTAACATTGCGCGCCCCCGTCTGGTCTAACTGCAGGGACCACGGGAGGGCTGGGGTATTTCTATGCAAAGTGCCGGTGATTGGCCGCTACTCGACCACCTGCTCAGGCGTGCAGGGTTTGGTGCCTCGCCCATCGAGCGAGAGTCCTACCTCGGTCGGTCCTACAGGGAGATCGTTGAAGAACTCGTCGGCTTCGATCCCTCGACCACCGAGGTTGATCACCTGATTCAGAATCCCGGTCTGGTCGGCGTCACCGCGCGCAATGGTGCGTTCACGCCGAACATCGTGATCAATGACGCGCGTCAGCGCTGGCTCTTTCGAATGGTGCACGCACAGGCGCCGCTTCAGGAGAAGCTTGCGCTGTTCTGGCATCACCACTTCGCAACGGCGTACAGCAAACTGGCTGGTACGTTCAATCAGACGGAAGCGACGCGGATGATGGACGCGAAGCCATCCACGGATACCGCCGGCGTCCGTGGACAGATCGAAATGTTCCGCCAGCTTGGCATCGGCAGCTTTCGCGACCTGCTGGTTGAAGTCGCGCGCGACCCCGCGATGATCGTGTGGCTGGATGGCGGCACCAACGTGAAGGCGCAGCCGCAGGAGAACTTTGGCCGCGAACTGATGGAGTTGTTTACGTTCGGCATCGGCAACTACACGGAAGCTGATGTGTATGCGGCCGCGCGGGTGTTCACCGGGTGGCACATCGCCCTGCAGGGCACACGCGATACACCCACTGCGAAGTACGTATTCAACTTCAATCAGGCGCAACACGATACCAACGCCAAGACGTTCACGTTTGCGATCTATCCCAACGGGTCGAAGGTCATTCCCGCGCGGGCTGCCGCCAACGGGCTGCAGGACGGTTTGGATCTGATTAATGCGCTGGCGATTCATCCACAGACGGCACGCCGGCTGGCCGGCCGCTTGTGGACGTGGTTTGTGAGCGACATCGAGGCGCCGGATGCGGCATGGGTGGATCGGATCGCCGGGATCTACCTTGCGAACGACACGCAGATGCGTCCGGTGCTGCGCGAGGTGTTCCTGAGCACGAAGTTCCGGAGTTCCCGCAGCCACTTCGCCCGCTACGCCTGGCCCGTGGAGTATGTCGTGCGGTCGCTGAAGGAAGTGGGCTACGTCGGCTTTTCGGTGAATGACGCGCTGACGCCGATGCTCAACATGGGGCAGCAGCTGTTTGAGCCGCCCGACGTCAACGGCTGGGCACTCGGTCCCGCCTGGTTCTCGACCGGTGCCATGCTGGCGCGCATGAACTTTGCGTCCCAGCTGGCCACCAATCAACGGTTCGAGCTGCGCAACGCGGCGCGCAACTATCGGACGTCGCCTGAGACGTTGCTCAACTTTGTCTCGGGGCAGTTGTCGACGCCCCCGCTGCCGGCAGCCGTCAATACGGCCCTGCTCGACTACGTGCGCGCTGGTGGCACGTGGACCGGGTCGGACGCGCAGCTGCTCACCAAGGCGGGCGGCCTGTTTCACTTGCTGGTTGGTTCCGGCGAGTTCCAGTTTGTGTAGGGAAGGGACCCGATCATGAAGGTCACGCGACGACAATTCGTCAAAGGCGGGGTGACGGCGTTCACCGTCAGCATGGCGGCCCCGGCCTTCCTGAGCGATATCGCCCGGGCGCAGGGTGCCTCCCGCCGTAATCTGGTGGTGCTGTATCTGAGCGGCGGCAATGACGCACTCAGCACGCTGGTTCCCTATACGGACCCGTTCTACTATTCGCGCCGGCCGACACTGGCAGTACCGGCCGCCAGCGTGCTGCAGGTGGGCGCCGACCGCACCGGCAAGGCGCTTGGACTGCATCCGCGACTCACGGGCCTGCGGCAGATCTTCGACGCCGGTGATCTGGCGATCATCCAGCGCACGGGTTATCCGAATTCCAGTCGCTCGCATTTTCTCGGCACCGACATCTGGTCCACGGCCAATCCGGCCAACTCGAGTGGCGCGGGCTGGCTCGGGCGGTACCTTGATGCCCTGCCTGACCCCGTCGATCCGCTCGTCGGGTGGAGCACCGTGCGCGAACTGCCGCATGCGCTTGAGGGCCGCCGCGTGAGCGTGCCGGCGATTCCGAGTGTGGCCGGCTACGCCTTCTCCAGTCCGAACACCGGCACTGAAGCCACGTACTCGCGTGCCACGATGGCCAACATTGCGTCCCACGTGCCGGTCGATCGGCCACACGTCGCCTTCGTCAACGGCACATCGTCGGCCGCATTGGCGACGCTTGATCGCGTGGCGTCGGTGGCGTCGTACCCCGGCACGGTGACGTATGCAAACAACGGCCTGGCGCAGGCCCTGAAGGCCGTCGCTGGTGCCATCGCGCGCGGCATCGGCACGAAGGTGTTCTGGGTGCAGACGGGCGGCTTCGACACACACGCCGGGCAGGGCACCAATGCGGCCAATGGCGCGTACACGAACCTGATGGGTACGGTGGGCGACAGCCTGCTGACGTTCTACAACGACATGCGCAATCAGGGACTGCTGCAGGACACGCTGGTGCTCCAGTTCTCCGAATTTGGACGCCGCGTCATGGAAAACGGCAGTCAGGGCACCGACCATGGTGCGGCTGGCGTGATGATGGCGCTGGGTGGCGGCGTCAACGGCGGCCTGTATGGCTCCGCCGCGAGCCTCAATCCCAACAACGCGGACGGCACGCTCGAGAACAGCGGCAACGACGTGCGGTATGAAACCGACTTCCGCGCCGTCTACGCCCGGGTGCTCGACCAGTGGCTTGGCGCGGATTCGATCCCGATCCTCGGAGGCAACTTCCGCAGCAGTACGCTGACGTTCCTCTGAGGCGCTACCGCGCGGCTTTGATCGCCTGCAGCATGGCGAAATCAGGGTCCGCGCCGGCCCACTGCCGTTCGAGCGTATCGAACTGTTCGTTGGCGCCGGCCATGTCCCCCTGCTGTTTGAGCAGCTGACCCAGCGCCAGACGGGCGGCCATCACCGCCGGATTCGGACCGAGGACGTTGCGGGCCTGCACGGCCTTGCGGTACTGCGCGATCGCATCGTCCCGCTTCCCGGCGCGCTCGTGCACCAGCCCCAGGTAGTAGTGCAGCTCCAGGGCCCGTGGATATTGCGCGAGATAGGCCTCGAGCCTGTCCGCACCGTCCTGGGCGCGGCCGTCAGCGACAGCGACCAGTGCGCGCGCGACCAGTCCCGGCTGAATCTGATTCGGGTCGTTGGTGTCCAGCGCCTCGAGTCGTTGCAGGAACGGACGCACCGCATCGACTTCACCGACAAGCGCCAACCCGGAGGCGACCTGTGCCAGCCCGGCCGGCGGAAGTGTGCCGCTGAGCAGACGCCGCATCTGCGGGATCCACTCCCCACGCTGGACGACCGCCAGCGTGACGACCTCCGCCATGGCCATACCGTCCGCCAGTTCGGTGTTCTGCGTCGCGCGGCCTTGCGCCCGGAGCTGTTCCACCACTTTCCTGAAGTCGGCGAGGCGGCCGTCCCAGACGGCGAGGTTCATTTCCGAGAACAACACCTGCTGGGCATTCGCCAGCTCACGTGCCACCTTCTCATAGTCGGCGGCCCTGGGATCAGCATTGATCCGCGCCACCATCCAGCGTGTGACCGCCAGGTTCGGGTCGGGGCGGATCGCCAGGGCCCGGTCCACCGTGGCAAACGCCTCGTCGAGGCGGCCCAGGAACATCAAGGCATACGCCGCGTTCCCCACCGGCGTCGGTTCATTCGGGGCAATCTCCATCGACGCCTGATACTGCTCCAGCGCCTTCTCGAACTCGGCCTCGGCCAGCAGCGCGACGCCGAGGTTGTTTCGTGTCGCATAGTCGCCCGGGTACGCAGTGACCATCATCTCAAGCGTCCGGCGTGCGGCCACGCGGTCGAGCGTGACCCGTGTGGCGTGGTTCCACTCGATGTAGAGACGTTCGTACTCGCTGACCCGGTCTCGCAGTGCGAATGCCGATGCCGCATGCCGGCGGGCGTCGTCTGTGCGGCCGATGTTTGAGGTCACGACGCTGAGCTTCGCGTAGGCGAGGGCGAACTGCGGGTCGATTTGTGTGGCCTGTTCGAAGAAGGGAATGGACGCCTCGTCTCCGCGGGTCTGCCGCGTGCGGATGGCCTGACCGTACGCCTTCAACGCTTCAAGGGAGCTCGTCGTGGCGTCGGTGATCGGCACGTCGTATTTCTGAATCGACGCGAGTGATTCACCCAGACCCTCACGGAGCTGCGTGACGGCTTCGCCAACCTTCGCCAGCACCTCTTCCTTGGCCGCCGCCTGCACCTGCCGCTGCGCGAGCGACCCGCCGGTGGCGCAGTTGTATACGCCGAGCGAGATGACATACGCCGACCCAAGCGACGCGATGGACCCTTCCACGGACGCCTTGGCTCCCGCGCGCTGGCACAACTCACGTGCGGTCGCACTCGTCAACGCATCTTCGGGCGATCGCGACATCAGGCGCAGTGTGCGTTGAATGGTCTGGTCGGGCACCAGCGTCACAAACGGCGACTGCTGCAGCTGCACCGACACTGCCTGCCGCAATGCATCGTCGAACACCACATCGCCGGTGCGGTTGTCGAAGTCGGCAATCACGATGAGATCGCGTTCGGTGAACGCGGGTGTGGCGGACGTGTTCCACCAGGCATACCCGGCGAGCGCCAGTGCGACGACACCAAGGCCGACAGCCACCGGCAGGAAGCTGCGGAACCCTGACGGCCGGCTGGAAGACGTTGCGGTGGCCGCCGATGTCGCCGCCGTCCGACCCGAGGTGTCGCGGCGCAGACGGCTGAGCTCCGAGAGCAGGTCCGCCGCCGTCTGGTACCGCATCCGGCGGTCCTTCTCGAGCGCGCGCGTGATGATGTGCTCGAGCTCGACGGGAATCGACGGGTTCGCTCCGCGCACGGGCATCGGGTCGCGATTCAGAATGGAGTCGAAGACCACCGCCGTGGTCTGTCCGCCGAACGCCTGTCGCCCCGTCGCCATTTCGTACAAGACCAGGCCCATCGAGAAGAGGTCGGTCCGTCCGTCAAGCTGTTCGCCGCGCGCCTGTTCGGGCGACATGTAGTTGACCGAGCCGATCGCCGTGCCGGGCGTCGTGAGCGCGTCCGCGGCGGCGCGGGTTTCGTCAGACGCCGCGGGCGTATGTCCCGGGCCGGTCGTCGCCACGCCGAAGTCGAGCAGTTTCGCCTGACCACGGCTCGTGATGAAGATGTTTGCGGGTTTGAGGTCGCGGTGGACGATGCCCTTGGTGTGGGCGGCGTCGAGTGCATCAGCAATCTGGCAGCCGACGTCGAGGATGCGATCCACCGGCAGCGGGTCGCCCTTGATCAGCGACTTCAGGGAATCGCCTTCAAGCAACTCCATGACGAAGAACCGGCGCCCCTCGAAAATGCCGCTGTCGTGGACAGTGCAGATGTTCGGGTGAGTCAGGGATCCCGCAAGTCTGGCCTCCCGTTCGAAGCGGTCGGACGCATCCGCCGACAGGTGCAGCGATTCGGGCAGGAACTTGAGCGCGACCTTTCGGCCGAGCTTCGTATCCTCGGCCTCGTAGACGATCCCCATTCCGCCGGCACCGAGCTGCCCGAGGATCCTGTACTGATGAACCAGCGTTCCCTGCATGTGCCTCGCATTATAGGTTCATCGGTTCATCGGTTCATGGTTCAGCCTACCGTTTGCCGGGGCCGTAGATGACCCGCCCGGGCCTGGCGCCGGTGTGTTCGCCATCCGTGAGGACGGGCACGCCGTTGACCAGCACGTGCACCATGCCGGTCGCGTACTGGTGCGGCTTCTCGTATGTGGCGTGATCCTCGACCCTGGCGGGGTCGAAGATGACGACATCGGCGAAGTAGCCGGGTGCCAGACTGCCGCGATTCCTGATTCTGAGCACCTGTGCCGGGTGCGACGTCAGCCGCCGGATGGCGTCGGGGAGGGAGACGACGCCCTCGCGGGTGTAGCGACCGATGACGCGCGCGAAGTTGCCGTAGGCGCGCGGGTGCGTGCTCGATTTCAGGAACACACCTTCCGGAGCCATCGACCCGGCATCCGAGCCGAAGCTCATCCAGGGGAGGCTCATTTGCCGGCGGACGTTCTCTTCCGACATCAGGAAGTAGACGACCTGCACCCGGCTGCCGTCTTCGATGACGAGATCAATCGCAGTCTCTTCCGGAGATTGGCCGCGCGTCCTGGCGACCTCTGCCAGCGTTTTGCCAGTCAGCGGCTTCAGGGCGTCATTTTTGAAGCCGACGAGCAATGTGCCTTCAGCGCCTGCGGCCAGATACAGGTTTTCCCACTCGTTTGTTGGCGTGGCCATCTCACGCAGTACCCGGCGGCGTGTCTGGGGATCGCGCAGGCGGCCTGCCCAGGCCTTGTAGCCGCCTTCCTGCACCCAGGGCGGCATGGCCGCGTCGAGCCCGGTGGACCCGGCCGTATAGGTGTACATGTCGGCGGTGATTTCGAGGCCTTCGGCGCGTGCGGCTTCGATCTTCCGGATGACCGCGTCGAGTTTGCCCCAGTTGTCGCGGCCCGCGGCCTTCAGGTGGTAGATCTCGGCGCGCGCGCCTGACTCTCGCGCGATGGTGATGAGCTCATCGACCGACTCGAGGAGCCGGTTGCCTTCGCTCCGCATGTGCGAGATGTACATCCCGCCGTGTTTGGCGGCGACCTTCACCAGTTCAATCAGTTCGGGTGTTTTGGCGTAAAACGCCGGCGCGTAGATGAGCGACGACCCGACACCCAGCGCGCCCTCGCGCATCGCCTGGTCCACCAGTGCTCGCATCGTGTCAAGTTCGGCCGGCGTCGGTTCGCGGTCGGATTGTCCGAGCACGTGTTCGCGCACGGTTGTGGCACCGACAAACGACGCCACGTTGGGCGAGACGCCCTTCTTGACCAGATGATCCAGGAACTCCGCCAGCGTCGTCCACTCAATCGGGTACTTGATGTCGCCTTGTTCTTCGAGAATCTCGGCCTTCATCACATCGGTCAGCGGGCCGCCGGATGTGCCCTCGCCAAAGACCTCGAGCGTTACGCCCTGTCGAATATCACTTTGTGAGCGGCCGTCGGCGATGAGCCTGGTGTCGGCCCAGCTCAGCATGTTGATGAAGCCCGGCGCCACCGCCAGGCCTTCGGCGTTGATTTCAGTGCCGCCAGTGGCAGATCCGATGTCGCCCACCGCGACGATCGAGTCGGCGTCGATCGCCACGTCTCCACGCACCGGGGTTCCGCCGCTGCCGTCGTAAATGGTGCCGTTGCGAATGACGATGTCGTACCGCGTGGGGGACGCGCAGGCAGAGAGGGCAGTCAGCATCAGGAACACGGGGAACATCCGCATGGCTGCGGATTGTATCCGTCTCGCACCCTACCGCCCCACGCGATACAGCTTCGTCTCCGTCCGGATGAAGAGCGAGTTGTCGGCGACGGCCGGTGACGCGAGGGTCATCTCATCAAGCGAATTTTGCGCCACTTCCTTGTACTCGGCGCCGGGCTCAACAACGATCATGGTGCCCTCCTCATCCAGGAAGTAGAGGTGATTGCCCACGACCAGCGGCGACGCCGAGAACGTGTGCCCGATCCCTCCCACGCGTGCTTTGTAGAGTTCCTTGCCCGTCTCGGCATCAAGCACGGCCATGATGCCGGTGTCGTGCAGCAGGTAGAGACGGCCGCCGGCAAGAGCCGGGGAAGGCGTGTAGCCCGACGCACGCGGGTGTGACCACGCGATGAACGCGTTGGATGTTTCCTCCGGCCCGAGCGAGATGTCTCCCGATGCACCGGGCCGAATCGCAAAAAACGGCCGGCTCGCGTCGCCACCCTGGGCACCCGTGCCGACGAACAACAGCCCGTTGGCCGAAAACGCCGACGGCGTCGGCATCGTCGTCCCCGGAATCACGATGCGCCAGAGTTCGGTGCCGTCGAGAGCGTAAGAGCGAACGGACCGATGGCCGGTCACCACGACTTCGGTACGGGTCGAATGTTTCCAGATGTAGGGTGTGTTCCAGGACGAGTGGAGAAGGCCTTCAGATGCGCGGGCCGTGCGCCAGAGTTGTTCGCCGGTCCTTGCGTCGAGCGCCGTGAGGAACGACTCCTGCTCGCTGTCCTGCAGCAGGAAGACCGTGCCGTCGTGCACAACCGGCGAGGACGCGGTGCCGAAGTCGAGGTAGATGCGCTGCGGCGGCCACGTCTTCTTCCAGAGCGGCCTGCCGTCGAGCGTAAACGCAAACATGCCGATGTTCTGGCCGAACGACACATAGAGGCGTTCGCCGTCGGTAAAGGGCGTTTCAGACGAGTACGTGTTCTTGCGGTGACGTCCGCCAAACGGCAGCCCCTTGTGGACCTCGCGCTCCCAGAGCATCTTGCCGGTCGGCGCATCAAAGGCGTAGAGCACGTATCGGATTTCGTCCGACTCCTCGGGGATTTCGTTGTCGCGCTCGCGCACGAGCCGGTTGACCTCGGCGAGCGGCACACCCTTCGCGCGCAATTCGGCGATGTAGTCGTTGCCGTAGAGGCCAGGTGACGGCTGCTTGAAGGGCTTCTTGCTGATGGCGGACGTCAGGTACACGACGTTCTTCCAGATGACCGGCGACGACCAGCCACGGCCGGGCACGTCCACGGCCCATCGCACATTGTTCGTCTTCGACCAGGTAGCCGGAAGATTCGCGGCCGCCGCAACCCCGTTGGCGTTTGGCCCCCGGAACCCTGGCCAGTCATCCGCCGGGGTCGCGGCCCAATTGGTCATGACCATGACGGCCACCAGTCCGGCCACCAGTCCCATTCGTCTCGCAAGACCTGACTGCATGGCTACCACGATACCCCGGCCCGACGTCCGGAGGGCAGTGTTGAATCGGCGGCGGTGTCGCTTGGTCTGCCGTACGAACGTGTGCTCAACATGGGCTTTGTGTTCCCTGCTGACGAACGCCAGCGGATCGCCAGCGTGATGTACGGCTCCACGGATCTATTCACGACCTTTGGCATCGCTATGCGCGCCGGGCGGGCATTTCAGGCGGGCGATATCGCCGAGCGGCCGATGGTGACAGGCGATCGGGCGTCGCATCCGGTTGTCCGGCGCTGAGCGCGAGATCGTCGGGGTCGTCGCGGACGTGCAGATGCGCCCAGGATTCATGCTCGACGGCATGGTGCCTGGGCTGATCGTGACCTCGCCCACCGTGTACCTGCCGGCGGCGCAGATCTCCCAGGGCATCGTTGGCACCCCTGTCTGGTTCCCGCCGGTGTGGACCGTGCGCGCGGCGGCCACCACGGAGCAGCGGTTGTTGATGACCTTGGTAGGGTCACTGGCGAGTTCGGCATCCGACTGGCGCTTGGCGCCACGCCTGGCGGCGCGGTGTGGTCGGTCATGGTGGGCGGGCTCGTCCTGGCGGCTGCGGGTGGCAGCCTGGGTGCCATCATGGCCGTGCCAGCCACCGATTTGATCCAGACCATGTTGTACGGCGTGGCTGAACGTGATCCGTGGACCTACGCCGGCGCGGTGCTGTTCCTGCTGCTGGTCGCCGGGACTGCCAGCCTGCTTCCGGCACGGCGATTGTTGCGGCTCGACCCGGCTGCAACCTTGCGCGGGTGAACGGGCGGGATCCGGTCGGGGTATCATTTCAGGAATGCTCGACCCTCAGGGAGTCCAGATGAACGAGCCTGTCCAAACCTACAAAAACCACGCGAAGTTCGTCCCGATCTATCACTTCGTCGCTTTTCCGATCCTCCTGCTCAATTTTGGCTGGGCGGGTTATCGGATGTTCGACCTTGGGACCGGTGACAGCATCGTGAATGCCCTGACGGCACTGGCGCTGCTGATCCTGTTCTTTCTGGCGCGCATTTTTGCTCTCCGGGTCCAGGACCGGGTGATCCGGCTGGAAATGCGGCTGCGGCTGCGCGAGCTCCTGCCTCCAGGCCTGCACCCCAGGATTCCCGATTTCACGGCGGCCCAGCTCGTCGCGATGCGATTCGCCAGTGATGCCGAGTTGCCGGACCTGGCCGTCGCGGTGCTTCGCGACCGTATTCACGACAAGAAAGTCATCAAGCAGATGATCAAGGCCTGGCAAGGCGATCATCTGAGGGCCTAAGTGTCCACGGTACGCAGGGCCGCTGAACTGTAGCGCGCCATCAATCCTTGTGGAGGTCAGAGTGATGCGTACGGCAGTAGCGGCAATGGTGGTGTTGGTGGTGGCGACCGCAGCGGTGGTTGTGGCGGCACAGGAGAAGAAGTTCGGCACGGCGTTGACGTTGACCGAGGCGACCAGGGTGTCGGATATCTACGCGAACCCCGAGAGGTACAACGGGAAGCGCGTGCAGGTGCAGGGACCGATCGTTGACGTCTGCGCGCAGATGGGCTGCTGGCTGGCGCTCGGCAGCGACAAGGAATTCCAGACCATTCGCTTCAAGGTTGACGACGGTGTGATCGTGTTTCCCATGTCCGTCAAGGGGATGAACGCAAAGGTCGAAGGTGTGATCTCGGTCGAGACGCTCTCTGTGGCGCAGCAGATTGCCAAGGGCCACGAACACGCGAAGGAACAGAAGACGACGTTTGACCCGAAGACCGTGACGGGACCCAAGGTCGAAGTGATGATCAAGGGCGAAGGGGCCGTGGTGTTCTAGTCTGCAGTCCGCAGTTCGGGTGATGTGGTGCAGTGGCGGCGATGGAATAACACGCTCCACCGGGATGTCGGGTACCTCGTCGTTGCATTGACGCTGGTGTACGGGATTTCCGGCCTGGCCATTAACCACATGGCCGACTGGAACCCTGCGCGGGAAGCCGGGCCTCGCCGGTCGCGGCAAGTGGTTCGTGCTCGTCGGCGCTCTTATCCCGCTCGCATATTCCGTCTACCGCGCGATCTCGTAGAGCGGGCTGGGCTTGAGCGCGCCGCCGTGGCGCACTACAAACCAGTGAGCCCTACCTGCTCATGAGGTCAACACCCAAAGATCGCGCAGGCGGCTTTTCGGATGCCGAAGCGCTCGAAGAAGCCGCGACCACCGTGCAGGGTGCAGAACTCGTGTGGCTCCGTGCCGGCCCTGAAAAATTCGAAGCCCACGTGTTCGACAAACTCTCCGTCAGGACCCGGTGTGGTTTCGCGACAGCCGTTTGTGGGGAGCAGGCCCGACCGCAGGCAGACCTGGACGCTGTTGACACTGGACGGGACACTCAGCCAGCGGGCTGGATGCCCCTTGGTGGCTTCGCGCATGAATCGCGCCCAGATGGGCACGACCAGCCCGGTGGCGTAGCCATTCGGCGCGATCGGACGAGGTTCATCAAAGCCGGCCCATACGCCCGCCACCAGGGACGGCGTGAACCCGACGAACCACGCGTCCTTGTAGTCGTTGGTCGTCCCGGTCTTCCCCCCAGCCGGCAGCGTGAAGCCTTCGCCGCGTGCGCGGGAGCCGGTACCGCGATTCACGACGTCCGCGAGCATGTCCGCCATCAGGAAGGCCGTGGATTCCGAGATTGCGCGATGGGACCCGCCCGTGTCCTGCCACAACAAGCGCCCATCGCGATCTTCCACGCGGCGAATGAAGATCGGGGAATGAATGAGGCCGCCGTTGGCAAACGCCGTGTAGGCGTTGGTCATCGAGAGCAGATTGACTTCGCCGGATCCGAGCACCAGTGACGGCACCGCCGGCGGCGCGCGCAGCCCCAGGTCCGTCGCGTACCGCACGGCGTTTGAGATTCCCACCGTGTTGAGCACCCGCACGGCGGCGCGGTTGTTCGACACCCGCAGGGCCTCCCGCATGGTCATCTCTTCCGGGTCGTCGGTGCCGGAGACGTTGGGCCGCCATGTGCCGCTGGGAATCCGCGTGGAGGAGCTCAGGTCGGTCAGCAGTGTGGCCGGACTCGCACCAGCTTCAAGTGCCGCGGCGAAGACGAAGGGCTTGTACGCGGATCCGGCCTGGCGCTGTGCGTCGATCGCACGATCAAACGTGCTGTCGTCGAAGTCGCGTCCCCCGACGAGAGCGCGCACGTGTCCGTTTCGTGGATCGATGGCGACAAAGGCGCCCTGCAGATAGGCCGGAGCCGCCCGGGGGCCTGAGAACCCGCGGCGTCTTTCGATAGCGGCGAGACCCGTCGTCAGTGCGCGTTCGGCGGCCCGCTGCATGGCCGGGTCCACGGTGGTGAACACGCGGAGACCGCCGTTCCAGACCATGTCTTCCCCGAAACGCTCCACCAACTCCATGGCCACGCGATTGCGGAAATATTCACCGAATCTTGGTTGGCCAAGCTCACGACGCAAGTGGACCGTCGTCCCGGCGGCGCGCTCAGCTTCACGCGGAGTGATTGCCCCGACGGTCTGCATTCTGGCAAGCACCACGGTGCGCCGGGCCAGGGCCTTCTTCATGTTCGCCGGTGGAGCGTAGGCCGATGGCGCCTGAATCAATCCCACCAGGAGGGCCGCCTCGTCGAGCGTCACGGCCGACGCCTTCTTTCCAAAGTACCCCTGCGCGGCCGCTTCGATGCCGTAGAACCCGCGACCAAAGTAGATTCGATTGAGATACATCTCGAGGATTTCATCCTTCGAGAAGGCCCATTCCAGCCGGACGGCGAGCACAATCTCTCGCGCTTTCCGCCAGAAGGACTTCTGATCCGTCAGAAACGTCTTGCGGGCGAGTTGCTGCGTGATGGTCGAGCCGCCCTGGGCCAGTTCCCCCTGCTTCAGGTTGGCGAGCGCGGCACCGGCGATGCGCCTGGCGTCGATGCCACCGTGTGAATAGAACCGCTCGTCTTCAACGGCGAGCACCGCGCGGATGATGTGCGGCGAGACGTCCTTCAATCCCACGGTCGTCCGGTGTTCCTTGAAGATACTGAACACCGGACGATCGCGAAGGTCGTAAACGAGGGTGGACACCGGCATTTCGGCGGCCGACCGGATGCCGCCGGGCCCGGGCACGACAAAAAAGAGGTTGATGCCACCAACGGTCACAACGGCCATGGCCGCCCACGCAGGCCACGCCCATCGGCCCATACGCGTATGCAGGGAGCGCACGCGGTGCCCAATTTCAGACAAACGCTCTCGAATCGCCATCAAGAGCTATGACGCTTCAAGGTTTGTTCCAGGTCGCGGACCCAGTAGATCCGGTCCGCAGTCGCATCTCCCCAGGCCGCGTCGTCCATGGTTACACGGTCAGAAGTGCCTGGACCCCGGACCCTGGACCGTCAGGGTCTCTGCACTTTGAGAGTGACCCGGTAGTCCGACTGCCGAATCGGCGGCAGGGAGGCAAACGGATACGGGGACAGTTCTTCCACTGCGATTCTGTAGCCCCGGATCTCGGTTTCCCTGTTCATCGGGTTGAGCAACTGGAGTTCGAACGCCCGCCGCGTGGCGGCGACCGAGGCCTCCAGTGCGATGTACGCATCCCCGGCCTGGATGCAGATGACATCGCCTGGGCACCGGGTGTCGATGGTGACGCCGACGAATTTCACGGAGAGCGCACCGACGCCGCTGGTCTGGCCAGGGGCGAGGGTGATCGTGGCTTCAACCGGAGCCGTGGGGGCGGTAGTGCACGCCGAAGCCGTGACTGCGACCAACACAGTGAACACGAAAGTAGACAAACGACGCATATACCCCTGGGCTATAGCAGGCCTCATGCCAACACCCGCCCAACTGCCCAACTGCCCAGCTATTTGTAGCTGTCTTTCAGCGTGACCGTTCTGTTGAACACGGGTCTCCCTGGTGTCGTGTCCGAATCCGCGCAGAAGTATCCGGTTCGTTCGAACTGGAATCGGGCGCCTGCTTCGACCGGTGCCAGCGACGGCTCAAGTTTGCAGCCGGTGCGCACTTCAAGGGCGCCGGGATTGATTTGCGTGAGGAAGTCTGCGTCACCCGTGCCCGGAGACTCGACGGTGAAGAGGCGATCGTAGAGGCGCACTTCAGCGTCCACCGCATGTGCGGCGGACACCCAGTGCAGTGTGCCCTTCACCTTGCGGCCGTCCGGCGCATCCCCGCCTCGGGTGGCCGGGTCGTAGGTGCAGCGGAGTTCGGTGATCGTGCCCGTCGCGTCCTTGACGACGCCTGTGCATGTCACGAAGTACGCGTTGCGCAGGCGCACCTCGCGGCCCGGCGCGAGGCGGAAGAACTTCCTGGCGGGTTCTTCCATGAAGTCATCCCGCTCGATATAGATCTCACGGCTGAACGGCACGTCCCGGGTGCCGAACTCCGGACGATCCGGGTGGTTCGCGACCGCAAACGTTTCCGTCTGACCCTCCGGATAGTTTTCGATGACCACCTTTAACGGTGTCAACACCGCCATCGCACGCGGTGCCCGCGCGTTCAGGTCTTCGCGCACGCAGAACTCAAGCAGGCCGACATCGATGAGGTTCTCGCGCTTGGCGACACCGATTTCATCGCAGAAGCGCCGCAGTGCTTCAGGCGTGAATCCGCGGCGACGGACGCCCGACAGGGTCGGCATGCGCGGGTCGTCCCAGCCGGTGACGTGCCGTTCGTTCACGAGCTGCAGCAACTTGCGTTTGCTCATCACCGTGTAGCTCAGGTTCAGGCGTGCGAATTCGATCTGTCTGGGCTGCGACGGCAGGCCCGTCACGTTGGCGATCAGCCAGTCATACAGCGGCCGATGTTCCTCGAATTCGAGTGTGCAGAGCGAGTGGGTGATCTGTTCAAACGCATCCGACAGCGGATGGGCGTAGTCGTACATCGGATACAGGCACCACGTGTCCCCGGTGCGATGGTGATGGGCGCGACGCACACGGTACAACACCGGGTCGCGCATGGTGATGTTGGGCGACGCCATGTCGATCTTCGCGCGCAACACGTGCGCGCCATCGGGAAAGTCCCCTGCCCGCATCCGCGAAAAGAGGTCAAGGTTCTCGTCTGCCGTTCGCGATCGGTATGGGCTTTCGCGGCCCGGCTCCGTCAGCGTGCCGCGGTGCGCCCGAATCTCGTCAGCGGTCAGGCTGTCGACGTAGGCCTTGCCGTCGCGGATCAACTGCACCGCGCATTCGTACAGGTGTTCGAAGTAGTCCGAGGCGTAATACAGCCGGTCATCCCAGGAGAATCCGAGCCACTGCACGTCCTCCTGAATTGCCCGCACGTACTCGACGTCCTCGGTCACCGGATTCGTGTCGTCAAACCGGAGGTTGCACGTCCCGTTGAAATCGCGTGCGACGCCGAAGTTCAGACAGATCGACTTCGCGTGTCCGAGATGGAGGTATCCGTTGGGTTCCGGCGGGAATCGTGTCGCCACCCGGCCCTGATGCCGATCGGCGGCGAGGTCGGCGGTGACGATGTCCCGGATGAAATCGAGGCGGGGAACCTCGGTCTTGGCGTCCATATCTGATTGTAGACTGCGATCATGCCGACCCCAACGATTCGCGCGGCCGTTCTGGGCGTTGTCATTCTGTTCGCGGGTGGTGCCGCCGCGGCGGCAGAACCCCAGGCCGCCGCCGGCCGCGTCGTTGGCTACACCTACACCACCAACAACTCGGCGATCGCGGATGCCCGGGTCCAGTTGCGGAACACGGCCTCCGGGCAGGTCGCGGCCGCGGTCGTGACGAACGCGGCGGGCGAGTTCGTGTTTGAACGGGTGCCGCCTGGCTCGTACGTCATTGAGATGATGGATGCCTCGGGTGGCGTCATGGCCCTCGGCAATCCGTTCACGGTTGCAGGCAGCGAGGCCGTTGCCACCTTTATGCGCACGGTCGCGTTGGCGCGCTGATTCGAAACAGCGATGCCGGCGCGGCCTTTGGCGCCGGTCTTGGTGCCGAGTGGCGCACTGATGAACGAGTGGCGTTCCGTGTGCAGGGCGAACTCACGCGCGACAAGGCGGATGGCGCCACGGCCACCGGAACCCGGCTTTCCGCCGGGGCCGTCGTTCGCTGATTCAGCACCTACCGCGAGCTACGGATGGCGTCGAGGGGCTTCCTCGAAATATCCGGCACGGTCGCGTCATCGGCCGGATACCCGACCACCAGCAGCAGGAACGGCCGCTCGCGAGCCGGCCGCTCGAGAATCTCGTTGAGGAAGCCCATCGGACTTGGCGTGTGCGTCAACGATGCGAGTCCGGCATGGTGGATGGCCGCCACGAGCAGTCCCGTGGCGATCCCCACCGACTCGGTCGCGTAGTAGTGCTTCACCTTGGTGCCGTCGGCCTGTTCGCCGTACGCCTCGGCGAAGATGGCGATGAGCGCAGGCGCGGTCTCGAGAAACGGCTTGTTGGCGTCGGTGCCCAGCGGTTCCAGGGCCGCGAGCCACTCCGGGGTCGCGCGCGTTTCGTAGAACTCACGCTCCTCCGCCTCAGCCGCCACGCGAATACGGGCCTTGGTGGCCGGATCAGTGATGACCACAAAGTGCCACGGCTGCAGGTTGGCCCCGCTGGGGGCCGTGCCGGCGGCGCGTATGCAGTCGTCAATGACACCGTCAGGAATCGGGCGCGGCGAGAATGCGCGGACGGTCCGGCGCCGGTGCAGGTCGGCGGCAAAGGCTCGCGCCCGCGTCTGCATCTCGTCGTGGGGATATTCGCGGTAGTCGGAGAGGGGCACCAGTCGGGCAGGCATCGCAGGTGCCAGTATCGTAAGCTGTGCCGATGCCGAGTCGACGTGCGTTTCTCAGGGACGCCGCCCTTGTGGGGGCGGCCTCGATGGCTGCCCCAGCCACGGCATTTTCCGGATCGACACCCGGCCCGGGGCCGCGCGACTTCCCGCCACTCCAGCCGCCATCCAGATCACCCCAGGACACGGCCCGCGACGAAGAGTTCTGGCGCCAGGTCGCCGACCGGTATCGCGTCACCGACGGCGTCACGAACATGGAGGCCGGGTACTTCGGTCTGATGGCCGGTCCCGTGCTTGAGGCGTATCACCGCCATGTCGACCGGGCCAATCGCGACAGTTCCCTGTTCGCCCGGCGCGAATTTCCCGCCTTGTCGGCGCAGGTGCGCGCGCAGGTCGCCACGTTCCTCGGCGCCACACCACACGAGATCACGTTTTCACGAAACGCCACGGAGGCGCTGCAGGCGTTGATCGGGCAGTACAACGGCGTGAAGACGGGCGACACCATCGTGTACGCCGACCTGGATTACAACGCGATGCAGTTTGCGATGAACGCCCTGGCGGCCCGTACCGGTGCCACACTGGTGACGTTCGACATACCAGAACCGGCGACGAACCAGTCGGTGCTTGAGGCCTACCGCCGCGTGCTCGACGCACATCCGAAGACGCGTGTGCTGCTCGTGACCCACTGCAACAACAAAACCGGTCTCGTGTTGCCCGTGAAGGAGATTGTTGCCATCGCCCGTCCCCGTGGCATTGATGTGATCGTGGACGCCGCCCACTCCTTCGGGCAGGTGCCGCTGACGATGGCGGATCTGGATGCGGATTATGTGGGGCTCAACCTGCACAAGTGGGTTGGCGCCCCTGTGGGCGTGGGCGTCATGTACATCCGTGAAGGCCGGCTGGACGCGATCGATCGGGCGCATGGTGATCCCGGATCGCTGCAGAGCATCGACAGCCGCTTGCACACGGGCACCACGAACTTCGCCGCCATTCTGACCATTCCAGACGCGCTGGCGTTTCAGGCGTCAATCGGCATGACGCACAAAGCCGCCCGATTGCGGTACCTGCGCGACCGGTGGGTCGGCGCCGTGCGCGACGTGACGGGCATCGATATTCTGACCCCCGACGAGCCCGGGATGGTTGGGGCCCTTACGGGCTTCCGGCTGCATGGCCGAGGCACCCGGGAGGCCAATGTCGCGATCACTGGCGCGTTGCTCGATGAATTCGGGATCTTCACCCACTGGCGCACCGGGCTGGCGAAAGGCGACTGTGTGCGGGTGACGCCCACGCTCTACAACACCGCGGCTGACGCCGATCGACTCGCTGCGGCGCTCCGGACGCTCGCGGCGCGGCTCACGTAGCGTCGCTTCAGAGGTCGTCATCGTGGCTGTCTCGCCCGCGCGGCGACAGGGGTTGCCAGCCCCCGGCGGGGTTGTGGCACACTCAAAAGTTCCCGGGAGGCGGGCGATTTGATGATGGCAGCACGGTGGAAGCGGGCGGTCGGCGGTGTCGTGGTCGTGGTCACCATGTCAGGCTGTTCCCTGATCTCGAACAAGGCCACGAAGATGGTGGCGGACACCCTGTCGGCAGGTGGCACGTCGATGACGTCCGACAACGACCCCGAACTCGTGCGCGAGGCCGTGCCGTTCGGCCTCAAGACGTACGAGTCGCTGCTGGAGTCCATCCCGAAGCATGTCCCGCTCCTGCGGGCGACCTGCAGCGGCTTCACCTCCTATGCCTACGGTTACCTGGCGACCGACGCCGACCTGGTGCGCTACACCAATCGCGAGGCGGCGAAGGCGATCGACGAGCGCACGCTCAAGATGTATATGCGCGCGCACGGGTACTGTCAGCGGGCGCTCGAAGAGCGTTTCAAGGGATCCACGCAGGCGCTGTTGATCGATCCGGCGAATGCCCTCACCAAGGCCAGGAAGGAGGACGTCGAGCTCCTCTATTGGTCCGCGGCGTCCTGGGGCCTGGCGATGTCGCTGAGTCCTGATACGCTGGCCATTGACTTCCCGGCCGTGCGGGCGATGGCCGAGCGCGGACTCGCCCTTGATCCGGGCTGGTGGAACGGTGCGCTGCACGAACTGATGATCACGCTCAACGGCCAGGAACTGCTGGGCGGGTCGCAGGATGAAGCGCGCCGGCACTTTGATCGCGCGGTGGCGCTGCAGAAAGGCCTGTCGCCGGGCCCGTATATTTCGCTGGCGATGGCGGTGTCGGTGCCCCGGCAGGATCGGGCCGAGTTCGAGACGCTGATGACTGCCGCGCTCGCCGTGGATCCGGACGCGAATCCCGCCGAGCGATTGACGACGATGCTGTTGCAGCGGCGCGCACGCGCGTTGCTGGACCAGATCGATTATTTGTTCCTGAAGGACATGGAGTACTCACGATGATGAAGACCTTGCGCACGTTCGCTGTTCCCGCCGCCGCCCTTGCGGCTGTGGTGGTGCTGACCTCGTCAGTCTCCGCCCGCGCCGCGGTGACCATCAAGCTCGCGACATTTGCCCCCGCGAATTCGGCGTGGCACAAGGCGTTGCTCGACATGGGTGATGCCTGGTCGAAGGTGACGGAGGCCCGTGTGACGTTGCGCGTGTATCCGGGCGGCACGCTCGGCACCGAAGCCTCGACCGTCAAGATGATGAGTCCCGCCGTCGGCGAACTCCAGGCGGCGCTATTGCTCCCGCCCGGCCTGGCCAGGATTGACGACGCCGTGGATGTGTTCGGGATGCCGTTTTTCCTTGAGAACGACGACGAAATGCGCGCCGTGTTCTCGGCGATGCGCCCGACGATGACGCAGCGCATCGAGAAAAACGGCTACAAGGTGCTCAATTGGGGCAACGGCGGCTGGGTGCAGTTGTTTTCAAAGAAGGAAATCAGGACGCTGGCCGACCTGAAGGCCGTGAAGCTCTACACGACTGAAGGGGACGACAAGTCGGTGCAGTGGTACAAGGCGAACGGCTTCCAGCCGATTCCGCTGTCCTTCAACGACATGGTGGGCGGCCTCAAGCGCGGGATGATCGAAGCCGCGCCCACGCCCGCGTACGGGGCGTCGATGTTGCAGATCTTCCGTGATGCGCCGTTCCTGCTCGACGTCAAACTTGCGCCGCTGCTTGGTGCGACCGTCATGACCAACGACGCGTGGAACAAGATCGATGCAGCCGATCGCCCGAAGATCCTGGCGGAGGCGAACAAGCTTGAAACACGTTTCATGAACGAAGCGCCGAAACTCGACGCGACCGCTGTCGGCACGATGCAACAGCGTGGGCTCAAGGTCACGACGCTCACGCCGGCCGCCAATGTGGAGTTCCGCAAGACGGCCGAGACGCTTGTGTCATCGATGCGCGGCACGATGGTGCCGGCGGATGTGTTCGACGCCGCGATGAACGCCCGCAACGCGTATCGCAAGACCAAGGGCGGCAAGTAAGGTGCGCCCGGCCCTCGTCAGGTTCGAGAATTCCATCGCCCTCCTGGCGATGGCCGGCATCATCGTCATTCCGCTCGGCGAGATCGTGCTGCGCAAGTGGTTTGCGACGGGGATTCCCGGCGCCGCGCCGTTTGCGCAGCACCTGACGATGTGGGTGGGGATGCTGGGGGCGGCGATTGCCGCACGCGACGGCAAGTTGCTGTCGCTGGCCACCGGCGAGTTTCTGGCGCACAGCCGGACGGCGGGTGCGGCGAAGTTCGTGGCGGCCATTGCGGGCGCGGCGGTCGCGACGGTGTTCGCGGTTGGCGGGATCAATCTGGTCACATTGGATCGTGTGGACGGCACCGAGATTGCCGCCGGCGTGCCGGTGTGGGTCGCGGATCTGGTGCTGCCGATTTCGTTTGGACTCATTGCCGCGCGTCTGATGTGGAGTGCGTCCACGTCGTGGGTCGGCCGTGCGATTGCGCTGGCTGGCCCGCTCGGCGGCTATTGGATCGCGACACATCCCGAGTTGCTTGATGGGGCCCCCGCGTGGCCGTGGCTGGCGGGGCTGGTGGTGGCCGCGCTGCTCGGTGCGCCGATCTTTGTGCTCCTGGGCGGGGCGGCAGCCGTCCTGTTCATGGCGCAGGGCAGCAAGCCGACGGTGCTGTTGATTACCGCGTATCAGGAACTGACGGGGTCGGCCGGTCTGGCGACGATTCCATTGTTCACGCTGGCGGGGTACCTGCTGGCCGAAGGCAAGTCGTCCGAACGACTCCTGCGGCTGTTCCGTGCGTGGGTGGGCTGGCTGCCGGGGGGGACCGCGGTGGCCTCGGTGGCCTTGTGCGCGTTCTTCACGCTGCTGACCGGCGGGTCGGGCGTGACGATTCTGGCGCTGGGTGGCCTGTTGCTGCCGGCCCTGCTCAAGGACGGGTATCGCGAGCGCTTTTCGATCGGCCTGTTGACGTCGGCGGGATCACTCGGCCTGTTGTTCCCCATGTCGCTGCCGCTGATTCTGTACGCCATCATCGCCAACCTGTCGATGGAGGACTTGTTCATCGGCGGGATGGTGCCCGGCCTGCTGATGCTGGTGATGTTGTCGGCGTACGGTGTGCGTGAGGCCATTAAGGCCGGCGCGGTGCGTCCGCCATTTGTGGCCGGTGAAGCGCTGGCGGCGTTCTGGAACGCCAAGTGGGAAATCGGCCTGCCGGTCGTGGTGATGACGGTGTTGCTGGGCGGCTACGCAACACCGGTGGAATCCGCAGCCGTGGCCGCGCTGTATGCGTTTATCATGCAGCGTTTCATCCACCGGGATCTGGCCTCGATGCGGGACGTCGTGAATGTGACGGCTGACTCCGTGGGTCTGGTTGGCGGCGTCCTCGTGATCCTGGCTGTCGCTGTCGGCCTGACCAACTACATGGTCAACGCCCAGGTGCCCGATGCCCTGATCGCGTGGACCACCGAACATGTCGAGTCGCCCCTGATGTTCCTGCTGGCGCTGAACATCTTCCTGCTGCTGGTGGGCTGCGTGATGGACGTGTTTTCGGCCATCGTGATCGTCGTGCCGCTGATTGCCGGTGTGGCGGAGGTGTACCAGATCGATCCGATTCACCTCGGCATCATCTTTGTCGCCAATCTTGAACTTGGGTACCTGACGCCGCCACTGGGGTTGAACCTGCTGCTGGCCTCTGTGCGATTCCAGCGGCCGGCGTTCGAAGTCATGCGCGCCGCGCTGCCGATGCTGATCATCCTGGCGATCAGTGTGCTGCTGATCACCTACTTCCCGTCGCTGACCCTGGCGCCGCTGCGCTGGCTCGGGCGCATCCCGTAAAGAGCGTCTTCACAGCGCACCATGTTCCACCATGAGGCTCATGGTGAATAATCCGGGTTACGCTCTCCCCACCATGCGGACTTTCATCGTCACCTTCGTGTGTACTCTGGCGCTGGCTGTGGTGTGGCCCGGCGCGCAGGCGCAGCAGGCTCCTCCTGCCGAACTGGGCGTGATGTCGTTCAATATCCGGTACGGCACCGCGAATGACGGCGAGAACCGGTGGCCGCTGCGGCGGGATCTGCTGTTCGACGTGGTCCGCCAGGTCGATGCAGACGTGGTCGGGCTTCAGGAAGCGCTGCACAGTCAGATTGTCGAGATCACCACCGCCGTTCCTGGGTACAGCGTCATCGGGGTCGGGCGAGACGATGGACACACGCGTGGAGAGTACGCGGCGATCCTGTTTCGGCATGATCGGTTTCACGTCGCGGAGTCCGGGACGTTCTGGTTTTCTGACACGCCCTCGATCGTCGCCTCAAAGTCGTGGGGCAACACCATCACGCGCATCTGCACCTGGGCGCGCTTGATCGACCGTCAGGGCCAGCCCTTCTGGGTGTTCAATGTCCACCTCGACCACCAGTCACAACCGTCGCGTGAGCGGAGCACCGCGTTGCTGGCAGAGAGGATTCGCGCCAGAGTGCCCGCGACGGAGCCCGTGGTGGTGACGGGTGATTTCAACGTCGGCGAAGCCAATCCGGCGCTTCGGTCGTTGCTGCCCGTGGCCAATGGCACGGCGTTGCTGGTGGACACCTTCCGCGTGCGCCATCCGGAGGCGACAGAGGTCGGCACCTTCACGGGCTTTGATCCGGCGCGCATCACCGGCGACAAGATCGACTATGTGCTCGTCACGCCTGGCGTCGACGTGCGTGATGCGCAGATCGTCCGGACGAGGCGCGATGGCCGGTTGCCGTCGGATCACTTCCCTGTGACCGCGCGATTGCGATTGCCCGGCCGCTGACTGCCGCCTACTGCGCCCGCCACGTAAAACCGCTCATCATCTGGGGGCCGACGATGAAGAAGTCGCGGCTGAGGCGGCGGTCGTAGTGCAACTGCGCGCCGCCGGTGACGGAGACGGCGGCGGCGAGTATCGATCCGTAGAAGTCGGCACCGCCGGCGACGGTGGCTGAGGCGAGTGGTGCATACACGATCGCCGCGGTGGTGGTGCCACCCGTCAGTTTGAGTGTGGCGGTGCCGGCGTAGTGAATCCGGAACATCGACGGATCGAACGTCTCGTTTGCGGTCGCCCCACCCTCAAAGTCAATCGGCGTGGTCTCCGAGGCGCCGGCCACGTTGAGAATGACGGGCCCGGAGGCAATCGCCAGCGTGGAATCGCCCGTCAGTTGCAGGCTGTTGATGTTGTAGGTGCCCGCGTGGAGCGTGAGCGTAGCTCCGCCGGTGACCTTGACGTTGCCAAGCGCCATCGGCGTGCCCACCGGATCGACGGTGAGATTGCCCGCAGTTCCTGCGCATGTCCCAGTGGTCAGCGCAAGCGTGCCGCACAGACTGGTGCCGTTTAATGTGACGCTCGTGGTCGGCGGCAGCGGTGAGGGCGGATCAGGCAGCGAATACTGCACAGCCTGCGGCAGTGCCGTGATGCCACCCGTGACCTGTGCATTGCCCTGCAGAGTCAGCGCGGTCACAGCGCCGGCATTGCAGTTGCCGACTCCTGTGCGCGGCGTGGACAGGGATCCATTGATCACCGATCCGCCCCCCTCGGTCAGGTTGCCGTTGGTGCCGACGTGGCCGGAGAGAGCGTCGGTGACCGGCGCGCCACCTGCGAGGACCATGTTCGATGAGTCGTAGCTGTCGGTGCCGACTCCGCCGGAGAAAGTCAGCGCACCGCACCCGGGATTGGTCGCGAAGGCCGCATACGTGTGCGCCGGCACCACCTGGCGTTCCAGGATCGCCGAGACCTCGACCTCGGCGTTCCTGGCGCCGGTCAATCGCCCCCGTGCGGTGAGACGCCACGTCTGCACAATCGTTGGCGTGTTCGCGCCGTAGGGCACGACCTCACGCATCGAGAGCAGCGTGGCGCTCGACGTGTACAGCACCGTTGTCTGGCCCGCAGGCAGCGCGCCCTGACCCGCTGCCGCGAACGCGGTCTGAACACCAGCGACTGGATAGTTGGCCGTCACGTTCGTGATCGCCGACAACACCACCGGTTGGTCGAGATACGTCACCGGCGAGACGGTGGTGTTGTAGTTTGAGAGCGGGTCTCCGCCCGTGCCCGGCAACGCATAGGAGTTCAGCAGAAAGTGCGCGGCCTTGTGCACCCCGGACTCCGCGCCGTACCTGGCCTGCGACATCATCCGGTAGTTGAGACTCGAAAATGTCTCCGTGCGCGAGAGCACCATGACCGCCGCACCGAGCGACGAGAACGCCAGCATGAACAGCAACGCCAGTACAAGGGCGATGCCTTCGTCGTTTGTGGGACGATCAGGTGACCGGTGCGTCGTCATGGCAGTAGTGCCAGGATGCTGGCGGGCATCGGCTGAATCCGATTGGTCTCCTGCATGGAGGCCATTTGCCATGTGTAAAAGACGTTGCGGGGCGAGACGTTCAGCAGCGTCTTGGTTTCAATCTGGAACACGCGGGACACGGGATCAATTTCCTGCGTCTGCACACTCAACGTGATCGCGACCGCCGTCACGTACGTTGTGCCGGACACCACTTCGGTCTGATAGCTGAAGCACGGCGATCCGCCTGGATTGGCGACGACGTTGCTCAGCAGGATCATCGAGGGCGTCAACGCCGGCTTTGTGGTCGCATCCCACGCCATCATGTTGCGCGACAAACGGTTGCTTGCCGTGTCGCAGATGTACTCGACGTAGACCATCTGCCCGTTACCATTGACGTCGCCGAACAGTTTCAGCACGCCACCCGTGGAACCGTTTGCGATCGAGGGGGGCACAATGCCGTGAGCAAATCCTCCAGCCACCGACACCTGTGCGCCGGCGGCATGTGCTTGCGCGAATGTGGCAGTGATCTGATTGGCGCCTGCATCCAGCGCTGTTACCGTCACGGTTTCCTGAATCGCCCCTGTATCGATGAGCAGTTGTTCGCCGACAAACATGCCGGCTGTTGAGCTGACGGCGACCACTTGGGCGCCAATCGCCACGGCGCCGGTCAGCGTCACAGGCCCCGGCAGTGTCACCAGGCCGGCTTGCCCGACCTCCTGCTGTAACAACTCAATCGCGCCGCGGACGCTGCTATGCATCTGCGTCCGATTCCACATCGTCTGCTGCCCGTTCACTGTCTGCAGCAGCAGCTGCGCCGTGATGCCGACCACGACGCTGAGGACCATGATCGAGACAAGCAACTCCGGGAGGGAGAAGCCGTCTTCACCGGACCCCAGGACCCCTGGACCTCTGGACCTCCGGACTTCTGGACCCTGGACCTTTGGACTTCTGGACTTCATGGCTATCAGAAGGGAAAGGTCTTCAGCGCCGTCACCGTCGACCGAGGCGGCGCCGTTCGCCCGAGACTCGACTCGACGGTAACCGTGACTTCAATTTGTTTGAGGTTGGCCTGTGGACTCGTCACCACCCAGACGCGTTTGTAGAACCAGCCGGAGGGGACGCCTCCACCCGCGACGGAGATGAGGGTGCCGCTCTTGTCGAGGTAGTCGGCGTAGCCGGCCACTGGCGCGTCAGGATTGGCGCTGCCGCCGATGGCGAGTCCCGTACCGCCTGCCGCCGCTGCGGGAAAGACGCGGGTGTCGCTGGAGACGTCACCCCAGGCGAGCACCAGCAACTGTTCCATCTTGTCCTGCGCGTACTCGGTGGTGCGGGCTGCGAGATGTCCCTGGTTCTCCGACGACAGCAGGCCGACGACACCCATCGAGCCGAGGCCGCCAATGACGACAAGGAGGAGTGCAGTCGCGACCATCGTCTCGATGAGCGAAGACCCCGCGTCGACGCGGAGGCTTACTTCTGGCGCCATGTGCCGCCCGCCGACGGCGTCGTGCGCCAGACCTGCATCTGGCCCGTGGCGCCGACAACAATGGCGAAGACGCCGGTGGGACCGCGCATGTACACGACCTGTGTCGTGATCGGGCCGCCGGCGGCGGTCACCGGCAGACCGCGGGAATTGAAGATGACGCACGAGGTGCCTGAAAGCACGTCGCCTTCGTTGTTGAGGCACGCCGTGGGCTGACCGAACACGGCCTGACTGTTGGGGGGGGCGGAGGTGACGGGGCCGGCGCCGAACTGGCCGCCGGTTGAGAGCCGCTGGGTGCCGCCTTCGATGATCCAGCCCGGTGTGCCTGTCGTCTGCCA
The DNA here is from genome assembly GCA_030827135.1 of Vicinamibacterales bacterium. Lineage (GTDB taxonomy): Bacteria > Acidobacteriota > Vicinamibacteria > Vicinamibacterales > SCN-69-37 > SYFT01. The sequence continues at coordinate 255,766 of JAURFE010000003.1, read as the reverse complement.
GGTCTCGACCTGGTAGGTGCCGGCAGCCTGGTCAATGCGGAGCCGTGCCCGGGTGAACTTGGCGGCGCCCGTCATTTTGGTCAGGGCCACCGCGCTGGAAAGCCCCTGTGCGTCGCCCCGGAGCCTGATGTCTTCAATCATGCTGCCCGAGATCGGCGCGGTCATGGCGGCGATCGAGCCGATGATCGCCACGGCAATGAGGAGTTCAACGGCAGAGAAACCGGCGTCACGAAGAGGTCTGGTCATCAGGCCCCTCACCAGAGCAAGGGCGGTACCGCTCGAATGTGGCTCCAAGTTGTTGATAAATAAAGGATTACAGAATGGAGTGTCCAGGCCTCACAGACGGAATCCGCCTTCCGCTTACAAGGCTGTGTACACTGATGCATTCGCCTGATGGCCACGATAGACACCAGCGCATCCGAATCCAGAAAAGTGCTTGCCGCCGAGGTCGCGACCCGGCGGACGTTTGCCATTATTTCCCACCCCGACGCCGGCAAGAGCACGCTGACCGAGAAAATCCTCCTGTACGCGGGCGCGGTCGAACTGGCCGGTGCCGTGCGCGGGCGCAAGACCCAGCGGCACGTCGTGTCCGACTGGATGGAGATGGAGCAGAAGCGCGGCATCTCGCTGACCTCCACCGCACTTGAATTCGAACTTCGGGGCCGTCGCCTGTCGCTGCTCGACACGCCCGGCCACCAGGACTTCAGCGAAGACACCTATCGCGCCCTCATCGCCGCCGACAGCGTTGTCATGGTCATCGACGCCGCGAAGGGCATTGAGGCGCAGACGCGGAAGCTGTTCGAGGTCTGTAAGAAGCGCAAGCTGCCGATCCTGACGTTCGTCAACAAGATGGACCAGCCCGGGCGCGATCCGCTCGAGCTGATGGATGAGATCGAGAGCGCGCTCGGCATCAAAGCCGCACCGCTGAACTGGCCGCTCGGGCAGGGGCAGGACTTCAAGGGCATCTTCGACGTGCGGACGCGCGTCGTGACGATGTATGACAAGCAGAGCAAGGGCGAGCGCCGGTCGGAAGTGACGACCGCGGACCACAACGACCCGGCGATCGCCGATGTCGTCGGCGACCGCGTGTTTGCCGAGTTCACGGAGTCGTTTGAGATCGCGTCGCATGCGGGCACGCCGTTCAACTTCGAGTCGTATCGCGCCGGTGATCAGACCGGGGTATTCTTCGGCAGCGCCCTGGTGAACTTCGGGCTGGAACCGTTGCTCGAGGGGCTCGTCGAACTGGCACCGCCGCCGTCGGCCCGTGAATCAGATTCAGGACTGATTGATCCGGCGTCGCCCGACTTCAGCGGCTTTGTGTTCAAGATTCAGGCGAACATGGACCCCCGCCATCGCGATCGGGTGGCGTTTGTGCGCGTGTGTTCAGGCCGCCTTGAAAAGGACATGCCGCTCATCAATGCGCGCGGCAATCAGATGATTCGTGCGGCGCGTGTGTACAAGATGTTTGGCCGCGAGCGCGAGAGTGTGGCTGATGCCATCGCGGGCGACATTGTCGGCCTGGTGAACCCGGGGCGCTTCGCCATCGGCGATACGCTGTATCAGGGCAAGCCGGTGAAGTTCCACGCGATCCTCCGTTTTCCGTCGGAACAGTTTGCGCGACTTCGCCTCGCCGACTCCAAACACAAGCAGTTCGACGATGGTGTGCGGCAGTTGGAGGAGGAAGGCCTGATTCAGGTGTTGTATCCGCGATCGTACGGACGCGAACCTGTGGTCGGCGTCATCGGCCCACTCCAGTTTGACGTGATCGCCGCTCGGCTGGAGGGTGAGTACGGCGTCAAGATTCGCGTGGAGCCCATGAGCATCCACACGGCTCGGTGGGTCGATGCGCCGGATGGCAAGGACGACAACCTCGCCGGCCTGGACGAACGCGTGATGCAGGCCAGCGATCGCCACGGCCGGCTCGTGTTGTTGTTCCCGTCCGCCTGGGCGCTGCAGTACGCCGAGAAGCAGAATCCCGGCGTCCGGTTTCTCGAAAGCGAACCCTCGTAGGGCCCGCTGAACTGCAGCGGGCCGTGCTGACGCGCTCAAGTGCAGCGCGTCCTCCGAAGGCACGTCGGGCCCGTTACCGTCTGCGCCAGTTCGCGAATACGAGCGGGATCGCGAGCATGACGCCGCTGGCGTCGAGCACGTGCAGCGGGAAGGTGCCAATCATCACGGTCGGGCCTGGCGCGAGCATCAGCGCTGACGCCGCAAACAGCAGCACACGTTCGGTTGTGGGGGTCCGTGAAAACAGGAACCCGGCGATCCCGGCGGCGAAGGTGAGGATGCCCAGCACGGCGATGATCACGGCCGCGAGGATGTCGCCGATCGGAGGGAATCCTCCCGCGTTCGACATCAGCAGCAGCTCGGGGCGATACACGAAGATGAACGGCAGCGTGAAACCGACGAGGGCGAAGCGGAATGCGGCCCAGCTGGTCTTCATGATGTCCGAACCCGCCACGGACGCCGCGGCGTAGGCGGCCAGCGCCACCGGCGGTGTGACCATTGCCATCATGCCGAAATAGAAAATAAACATGTGCGCAGCCAATGGCACGACGCCGAGCTGGTCGAGTACCGGGCCGACCAGCGTGGCCAGCAGGAGATAGACGACCGCCGACGGCAGACCCATACCAAGAACCAGCGACGACACCATGATGAGCAGCAGCGCCAGGAACAGGCTCTGTTCTGCGAGCGGCAGGATGGTGGCCGGCAGCCTGGTGCCGACACCCGTCATTGTCACCACCGCGATCACGACGCCGACACAGGCCGCCGCAGCGATGAGGGGCGTGGCGTCGCGCGCGGATTCAAGAATCGCCATGCGGACCTTGGCCCACGTCAGCCGGGTCCTGACGTGGAGGAAAGACACGATGGTCGTGACCAGCAGGGCGATGCTGACGGCGCGGAACGCGGTGTAGCCAAGCGACAGAAAGGCAATCAGGCTCGCGAGCGCGACGCCAAAGACCACGCCCTCGAAAGGGTGTCCGCGTTCAATTGCCGGAATGTCCGCAGACGCGCCCGCGTGGCCGATCGCGCGGCGACGTGCCGAAAAGTGCACGATGAAGTAGAGCGACAGGTAATAGAGAATCGCCGGAATGGTGGCTGCTCTGACGATCTCGAGGTACGTCACCGGCGGCTGCACCAGCTCGAGCATCATGTACGCGCCGGCGCCCATGACCGGCGGCGCCAGCGCACCACCGGAACTGGCAGCAGCTTCGATGCCGCCCGCTTCATGCGCCGGGAAGCCGGCGCTTTTCATCATCGGAATGGTGAACGTGCCCGTCGCCACGGTGTTGGCGACAGCGCTTCCCGACAACGAACCCATCATGCCGCTGCTGATCACCGCGACCTTGGCAGGGCCCCCCGGGGTGTCGCCGAACCTGCGGGCCGCAAAATCGATCACAAATCGCGTGGCACCCGTCGCGCCGAGCAGTGCGCCAAACACCACGAACAGGAACACGTATGTGAACATGACCTGCAGCGCCACGCCGAACACGCCCTGGCTGTGCAGGAAGGACTGTGCCACGATGCGGTCCACCGGATATCCGCGGTGTGGAAAAAACCAGTCCGGCGACCACGCGCCGAAATAGGCGTAGAGCAGGAAGAAGCCGGACAGCATTGGAAGCGCCCACCCCAGTGTGCGTCGCGCCGCTTCCATCACGAGCAGGAGGCCCGTCCCGCCGACCAGGATGTCGAGTGAGGTTTCGTAGCCCGCGCGATTGCCGAGCGACCGGCTATCGGTCCATGAGGAGGCAAACGCGGGTTCGGTGTGCCACACCACGTAGACGCAGCAGCCGAGCGCGAGCAATGCCAGCGTGACGTCCACGGCCCGCGTCACAGGCGACACAGGCCGCCCCTTCACCATGGGCACATTCAGGAAACACAGCATGAGCCCGAACGCGGTGAAGATCGCGAGCTGGGCCTGAGGGCCCAGCCGCGCGTAGTTCACCTCGACCAGGGTGAACGCGCACAGCAGGGCGCTCAGTGCGAACGAGAGATTACTGCGGCCAGAGACCGATTTCACGGTAGAACCGGATGGCGCCGGGATGGAATGGGGTGCCTGTGTCGCGAACCACGTTCTTCGGGTTGATGGCACGGCCGGCCGGATGTTTCTGCACGACCTGTTCCCGCTGCTCCCACAACATCTTCGTGACGTCGTATACCAGTTGCTCGTCCTGGCTGGACGCGGTGATCAGATGCATTGAGCCCACATCGAGCCCTGCGAATTCCTCGGTCTGCCCACGATACGTGTTGGCCGGGATTGTTGCCTGCGCAAAGAACAGGTAGTCCGCCGACAATTTCGCCCGCGCCGCGTCATCGAACGGAATGAAATGCAGATCCATGGTCGCAGCCGCCTGCGTGATGGATGCGGTCGGGATGGCGCCGCCAATGAAGATCGAGGCTGCGGACCCGTCGGTGAGCATGTCCACCGCGGCGGCCTGGCTCGCGTTGAGCGCGGTGAAGTCCTCGTAGCGCACGCCGTGGGCTTCGAGAATCGGCTTCACAAAGTACTCGAAGCCGGCGCCGGCCGGCCCAATCACGACGCGTTTGCCCTTGAGGTCTGCGATCGTGCGCACCCCGCTGTCGGCCTTGGTGATGAACAGCGCCACGTTAGGCGCCAGCGTCATGACCGTCTGCATCGGATACTGCTGATCCCAGCCTTCGCCTCCACGCACAGCGAAGTAGGTGATCGCGGAATTCGACAGTGCGAAATCGAGATCGCCCTGGGTCAGTCGGCGAATGTTCTCCTGCGAGCCGCTGGTGCCCTCTGCGGTGACCTGCCAATGGCGGTCACCGCTGGCGGCCCCCATCACCTCGGTGAGTGCCGTGCCGACGACGAAGAACGCGCCGCCGGGCGGGGCGGTGCCCACGTTGATGAAGGTGCGTTCGGGCGCGCCACCACACGCCAGCGACGCCGCAAGAATGGTGACAGCGGAGAGCATTCGCATCCTGTGAAACCTCGCGGTTATTGTAACGCCGCCGTTGCGCTGATTGTAAAATTGAGGGCATGTCTCTAATCGAACCAGGCAGGAAGGCTCCGGCCTTCGCGCTGAAGGACCAGCACGGCACGACGCACAAGTTGTCTCAGTACGCGGGGCGGCCCGTGATTCTGTACTTCTATCCAAAGGACGATACGCCGGGATGTACGACCGAGTCCTGCGACTTCCAGGCGCGCCTGCCGAAGTTTGCGAAGGCCGGTGACGCGGTAGTGCTGGGCATCAGCATTCTCGATGAAAAGAGCAAGGCCAAGTTCGCGAACAAACACGGCCTGACGTTTCCGCTGCTTGCGGACGCGGAGCATGAGGTCGCGGAGAAATACGGCGTGTGGCAGGAGAAGATGCGCTACGGCCGCAAGTACTGGGGCATCGTGCGCACCACCTATCTCATCGATGCGGACGGAAAAGTGGCGAAGCGCTGGGACAAGGTCAGCGTGGACGGCCACGCCGACGCCGTGCTGGCGGCGCTCTGATGCCGACGGCCCTGCAGTCCTTCCTCAAACTCGAATCTGCGGGCGGCCTGGTCCTGATGGGCGTCACCGTACTCGCGCTGGTGATCGCCAATTCACCGCTGGCGGTGTCGTATGAGGCCCTGCTGAGTGTGCCGCTGTCCGTGTCGATCGGCACGTTTGCGATCGACAAGCCGCTGGTGCTCTGGATCAACGACGGCTTGATGGCCGTGTTCTTCTTCCTGGTCGGCCTCGAACTCAAGCGCGAGGTGATAGAGGGCCATCTCTCGAGCCTGCGCGCGGCCAGTCTGCCGGCCGTCGCCGCCATTGGCGGCATGGCGGCCCCGGCCGCCGTCTACGCGTGGTTCAACTGGTCAGATCCAGCCGCGCTGAACGGGTGGGCAATTCCTGCCGCGACTGACATCGCGTTCGCGTTGGGCATCCTCGCGCTCGTGGGGCCACGGATTCCATCGGCGGCAAAGGCGCTGCTGCTGAGTGTGGCGATCTTTGATGACCTTGGGGCCATCGTGATCATCGCGGTGTTCTACACGGCGGAGTTGTCGTACGTGTCGCTCGGCTTCGCCGCTGTCTGTTTCGTGGGCCTCTGGCTCTTGAACCGGGCGTCGATCAGCCGTCCGGCGGCCTACCTGCTGATCGGCATTCCGCTCTGGGTCGCATTGTTGAAGTCCGGTGTCCATGCCACGCTGGCCGGTGTCGTCGCGGCCATGGCGCTGCCCCTGACGGTCGGGCCTGCCGCCGACGGGTCGCCCCGCGAATCTCCTCTCAAGTCGCTGGAACATGCGCTCCACCCGTGGGTGGCCTTTGGCGTGTTGCCGGTGTTTGCCTTTGCCAACGCCGGCGTGGCGCTCTCCGGACTCAGCCTGGCGGACCTGGGTCAGTCCGTGCCGCTGGGAATCGCCCTTGGCCTGCTCGTGGGCAAACCCGTCGGGATTCTGGCGTTCAGTTGGCTGGCGGTGCGACTCGGCGTTGCGAGTCTCGGTGACGGCATGACGTGGAGGCACCTCCAGGGAATCAGCCTGCTGTGCGGCGTCGGCTTCACCATGAGCCTGTTCATTTCCTCGCTCGCGTTCGTGCCGGGGGCGTATGCCGGCCTGGAACGGCTTGGGATTCTGGCAGGATCGCTGGTGGCCGGTACGGCCGGGTATCTCGTGCTGCGCGGCGCCGCAGGACGCAGTTAGCGTGTTGGTGGAGGGAACCTCGAACGCCGGTCCGTTTCGCACCACGACAGGCGTCGTTGGGGTCGTGCTGGCCGCGGGGCGCGGCGCACGTTTCGCTGCGGCCGACCCATCTGCGCCCCCCAAAATGTTGGCACCAATCGACGGCGTGCCCATGGTGCGGCGCGTCGTCGCGACCTTGATTGCCGGCGGGGTCGATCGCTGCGTGGTCGTGGTGTCGACTGGCGGCGCATCGGCGATTGGGATGGCGCTGGAGGGGCTGCCTGCGGAACTGGTCGTGAACCCAAACCCGTCCCGTGGGATGTTCTCGTCCGTGCAGTGTGGTCTGCGCGCCACCGGCGAGCACGAGCTCTGTGTGCTGTTGCCCGGGGACATGCCGTTTGTCCAGCCGCTGACAGTCACCCTGCTGATCGCGAACGCCCGCGACACCGGCCGGACTGTGGCGCCCACTCTTGATGGACACGCGGGTCACCCCGTGGCGTTGTCGCCGGAGACGCGCGCGGCCATCCTGCTGGCCCCCGGCGACTCCCGGCTGGACCAGGAATTGGCCCGGCGGACTGTGATGATGGTGCCGGTCGTGGATTTCGGGGTCCGACGGGACGTCGACCAGCCCGATTCTCCCCCCTATACCTGAGTGTTGTCTCCTGTTAACATCCGACCTTCCACGGATTGACTGCAGAGCACGACCTGACGCTGGCAACGGCAAGGAGAGGGCAAATGGTTCGATTCTTCGTTCGAGTGTGTGCGATCACGGCCATCGTGATGGCCACGGCGACGTCGGCGCTGGCGCAAGGTGCCACCACGGCGTCCATTACAGGCATCGTGCAGGATGCGCAGGGTGGCGCGGTTCCGGGCGCCACCGTCGTCATCAAGAACAACGGCACGAACGCCACCATCAGCACGGTTTCCAATGAGCAGGGCACGTTCACGGCCCCCTCCGTGGATCCTGGCACGTACACAATCACCGTGTCCCTCATGGGATTCAAGACCGCTGTGTTGAACGGTGTGGTCGTCAGCGCCCAGGTGCCGGCCAATGTCCGGGCACGCCTGGAAGTGGGCGGACTTGAGGAGATGGTGGTGGTGACAGGCGCCAGCGAAATTGTGCAGACCACGGCGTCCGCCGTCGCCACGACACTGAATCTGACGCAGATCTCGAATCTGCCCCTGGTGAGCCGCAATGCGCTCGACTTCATCACGTTCCTGCCCGGCGTGAACACGCCCGGCGGCAACCGCGATTCCACCGTCAACGGCCTCCCGCAGAGTGCGATCAATATCACCGTGGACGGCATGAGTGTGCAGGATAACCACCTGAAGACCGGTGATGGCTTCTTCGCGCGTATGAGTCCCCGGCTTGATGCAGTCGAGCAGGTGACGGTGACGACGGCCGCCAACGGTGCTGATGCGTCCGGCCAGGGCGCGGTCCAGATCCGTTTCACCACCCGATCCGGCACCAACGCCTTCTCCGGCAGCGCGTATCACTACTTTCGCCATCACTCGCTGAACACCAATACGTGGTTCAACATTCGCGACAACATCGCCAAGGCGGATCTCGTCCAGAATCAGCCCGGCATCCGTCTTGGTGGTCCAATTGTGATTCCCGGGCTGTTCAACGGCCGCAACAAGGCCTTCTTCTTCGGCAACTGGGAAGAGCAGCGGCAGCCGACGGACGTGACCCGCACGCGCACAATCCTCAATCCGCGCGCTGAACAGGGATGGTTCCGGTATCTGGTGACGACGGGTGGCGTCACCTCGGTGCGCGAGGTCAACGTCCTGACGCTGGCGGCGGGCGCCGGTCAACTGGGAACCATCGACCCCCGGATTTCCAGGATCCTCAGTGATATTCGCACCGCTGTCGGGACGACGGGAACGATCACCGATCAGACCGACCCGCGCCTGCAGAGTTATACCTTCAATGTGGACCAGCGGTCGCAGAACATCTATCCGACCGTGAAAATCGACTACAACCTGTCGGACCGGCATCGCCTGACGGGGTCATTCAACTACAACCACATCCTCTCGACGCCCGACACGCTTAATGGCCGCGACCCGATTTTCCCGGGCTTCCCGGTCACCGGCGTGCAGGACTCCGACCGGTACACGACGAAGCTGTCGCTCAAGTCCACGCTGTCGTCGAACATCGTGAATGAATTCGCGATCGGCGGCACAGGTGGCGCGACGTTGTTCTCGCCTGGGCTGAACGCCAACATGTGGAGCGGCACTCCGGTGGCCGATCAGGGAGGCTTTCAGCTGGCGATCAGTGCTGCCGGCATCAACAATGCGTCGAGCAATCCCACACCCAGTTCCCGTGAGGCCTCAACCAAGATGATCGAGAACTCCACGAGCTGGCTTCGTGGGAATCACAGCTTGACGTTTGGTGGCAACTGGACCCAGGTCGATGTCTGGGTGAAGGACCAGACGCTGGTCCCGACCATCAACTTCGATGTCGTCACCGGCGATCCCGCGCTCAGCCTGTTCACGACGGCGAACTTCCCCGGGTCGTCATCCGCTCAGGTCACCAATGCACGGTTGTTGTATGCCACGTTGACGGGCCGCGTCAGTTCGATCAACTCGAACGCCCGAATTGACGAGAACACCAATAAGTACGTGTACAGCGGCCTCGGAATTCAGCGCGGCCGGATGCGCGAGATGGACTTCTTTGTGCAGGACAACTGGCGCATCAAGTCGAACCTTTCGCTGAATCTCGGCCTGCGGTATGTCGTGCAGTTGCCGTTCACCTCACGGAATGACAGCTACTCGATGGCCACCGTGGCCGATGCGTGGGGCCGGTCAGGCCTGGTGTCCGGCTGCAACCCGAGCGCACCCAAGCGCGAGACATGCAATCTGTTCAAGCCGGGCACGATGACCGGGTCGGCGCCCGTCTTCACGCAGTTTGACAGTGGGACGCGCGCCTACGGTATTGACTGGAACAACGTGGCGCCGAGCGTCGGTTTCAACTGGTCGCCGACCGGCAAGGACGGGCTCCTCCGTCTGATTACCGGGGACTCCGGCTTCTCGATTCGTGGCGGCGCCGCGCGCGCGTTCTCGCGCAACGGGACATCGGACTTCACTGGTGTCTACAACGCCAATCCCGGCGTCGTCATTACGACCAACCGGAACCTGACGCTCGGCAATCTGAATCAGGATGGGGCGGGTCTTCCCCTGCTGCTGCGGCAGCCGACCCGTCTGGGCGCGCCGGCGTTCCCCGAGTCGAAGATCTATCCGCTGTCGCCAGCCGTTGATGGTTCGGTCAACACGTTCGACCCGGACCTGCAGGTGCCGTACTCGGACTCCTGGACGCTCGGTGTGCAGCGTTCGGTCAGCAAGAACGTGGCGGTCGAAGTACGGTACGTCGGCACACGCGCACGGGACCTCTGGACGACCTACAACTACAACGGGGAAGTGAACATCATCGAGAACGGGTACCTCGACGAGTTCAAGCTGGCGCAGGCCAATCTGCAGGCGAACATTGCCGCGGGTCGTGGAGCCACCTTCCGGTACTTCGGTGCCGGCACGGGAACTTCGCCATTGCCGATTCACCTTGCGTACTTCAGCGGTGTGGCGGCGGCGAATGCCGGGGATGCCTCGCGCTACACGTCCACGCTGTTTGCGAACACCACGTTCGTGAATCCGCTGGCCATCCAGAATCCGCAGCCGGCAACGGCAGCCAACGCGCTCGACGCGGATGCGGCTCGCCGGTCGAACGCACTGCTGGCCGGCCTGCCGGCCAACTTCCTCGTGGCCAATCCAGACGCACTCGGAGGGGCAAACGTCACCGGCAATGGCGGCTACACCCGCTACAACTCCCTCCAGTTTGAACTGCGTCGCCGTCTCTCCGGTGGCCTACAGTTCGACGCGAGCTATGTGTTCGGGCGCGGCTACGAGTCGGTGCGGTACTCCTTCCGCCGGGATCGCGTGCTGGTGCGTGACACGGGCGGCGAGGGTGACGTGGCGCATGCCTTCAAGTCCACGTTCGTGTATGAGCTGCCCATCGGTCGCGGCAAGAAGTTTGCGGCGAACGCCGGCGGAGTACTGGACCGGATCATCGGCGGCTGGCAGGTGCAGGGCACTGTCCGCCTGCAGAGTGGCCGGATGGTGGACTTCGGCAACGTGCGGATGGTCGGCTTCGACATCAAGGAACTGCGCAAGATGTACAAGCTCCGGATCAACGAGAACCAGCGCGTCTTCATGCTGCCGCAGGCGGTCATCGACGAGACGATCAAGGCGTTCAGCATCAGCGCGACGTCGCCAACCGGGTACGGATCGCTTGGTGCGCCGAGCGGCAAGTACTTCGCGCCGGCCAACGGCCCGGACTGCATCGAAACGGCCGGCAACTACGGTGACTGCGGCGCGCGCAGCGTTGTGGTGCGTGGCGAGATGTTCAAGAATGTCGACGTGAGTGTCGCCAAGACCGTGGCCATCTCCGGCCGCGTGCGTGGCGAATTCCGCTTCGAGGTGTTGAACCTGTTCAATGCCGTCAACTTCACGCCGGTCGCCAGCACGAGCACCAACGCGACCGCCCATGAAGTCACCGGCGGCGGCGCGGTTCGCTTCATTCAGCTGGTCTCGCGCATCAGCTGGTAGCCAATCACCGTGAGACTGATGACGGCGCCGGGGAGGAGGTCTCCCCGGCGCCGTTTCTTCTTTGACAGGGGATCACCGCATGAACATCCGTAGCCTGGCGGCGCTGTGGGTGCTGGCGGCACTGGCGCAGTTCGGCCCGGCGACCACATCGGTCACCGTGGACTTCGTCGCGCGTGAACGCGGTGAGGCCGTTCACGATCTGTCGGCGTCGGAACTCGTCCTGAAAGTGGGTGGTCGGGAGCGGGCCATCACGTCCCTGCAGGTCGTGCACCTGTCCCGCGCCCGCGACTCCGGTGCTCCCGAGCCCTATGTCACCAATCGGCCGACGGTCGAGGGCCGGACGATCCTGTTCATGATGGACCTCGCGTCGATCCGGGCCGGCAGGGAGGGGCCGCTTCGTACAGCCATACGCGACTTCGCCCAGTCCCTGGTCCCGGCGGACCGCGTCGCCCTGGCCCTGGTGCCGTACGACGGTCTGGTCGTGAATTTCACCACCGATCACGAGAAGGTATTCGGTCGCATCGCCGCTGCCGCCGGACGGTCCCTGCGCAGCGAGACGTCCTCGGAGTTTGCCTGTCGATCCCGGGAGACCCTCGAGGCGGTTCGCGGACTGCTCGAGGGCATGACCGGCGGTGTCGGCCCCACATCTGTGGTCATGGTCTCCTCAACCCTGGCAGGTGCTGTGCGCGACGCTCCAATGACACAATTCCCCGGTCAGTGCGAAATCCGGTCGCTCCTGTATCAGGACATTGCGACAGCGGCAGCCGCCGCTCGGGCGCGGATCTACGTCGTTGAACCGGAAGATGCGCCTGCCGCCGGTGCCGCACGGGCGGGCCTCGAGCACCTGGCCGGCGCCGGCAATGGCGAAGTGATTACCCTCGCAAGTACGGGCACAACCGGTCTGGCGAAAATCAGCGACGAGACGGCGTCGTTTTATCTCGCGACCTTTGATGCGATGCCGAGCGACCGGCGGGGAGTCCCGCAACGCGTGGAGCTTCGCTCGACCAGATCAGCGGTCTCCATCAGTGTCCGTCCGGAGATCGTCATCGACACCCCGTCTGTTGATGCGCCGGTCAACCGCCGCATTGCCGCAGACCTGCTCACAGATCCCAGACACTTCCGGCAGCTATCTCTGCGCGGCACGATTCACATGTCCCGCGACGCCAATCCCGATCTGGTGCGCGTCGTGCCGATCGTGGAGGTGGGCGAGGGCACCCTGCCGCTGGCGTCCGCCGCCATGGGTATCTATGACGATGCCGGCCGGCTGGTCGTGCAGTGGGCGTCCGTCCCCGGCGAGGTCCTGACGTCGCCAGTGGCTGGTGCCTTGTCCGTCGCACCTGGCCGGTATCGGGTCCGTGTGGCCGTGTCGGTGCCTGATGGACGCGCCGGTGTGCTTGACCAGGATCTCGACGCGTTCCTTGAGCGGCGGAGTGGGTGGATGATGAGCAGTCTGATTCTCGGGTTGTCCCGGGCGGGCGGGTTTGTCTCCCGCCTGCAATTCGGCGATGAACCAGTCGCCATAGGCCGGGTCGAGGTCTTCGGACCTGCGTCGCCGACCGGGCTCGTGCGATTCGAGCTCGCTCGCACGGTGGATGGGCCCTCGATTGTGTCCGTTGTCGGCACCGTGTCCGCGTCTGAAGATCCAACCCGTTTCGTCGTAACAGGGGCCTTGCCGATCGGCGGGTTTGCTGCAGGCCACTGGATCATCCGCGCGGTCCTAGCGCCTGATGGTGTGGCGCCGTTGCGCGCCATCCGGACCCTCGACAAAGGGGCTCGACTACAATCCTTCTGATGTCCGGGTCGATTTACCACCGCATGGCCGTGCTGCGAGCCCAGGGCCAGCGGTTTGCCGTGGCCACGGTTGTGCGCACTCATGGAAGCACTCCGCAGGTCGTGGGCGCCACGCTCGTGCTGGGCGAACACGAAGATGTCCGTGCGGCTGTCGGCACCCTCGGCGGCGGATGTGTTGAAGCCGATGCTGTGGATGCGGCGCGCGACGTCATCACCACAGGACGCCATTCGCTGCGCGCGTACGAATTGACTGAAGACCTCGCCTGGAACACCGGCCTCGTGTGCGGCGGCACGATGTGGATTCTCGTGCAGCGTGACGACGAAGCCCTGACGTGCGGGGGCCACGACATGCTGCCGGCTCTGGTCGCGGCCGCTGAGGACGGATCCCCCGTCGCCCTCGTCACCCACCTGCGCCGCACCAGGGATGGATTCGAGCGCCTGGGCCGCCTCGCGGTGCAGGACGATGGCACGCCCCATGGGGCGCTGGCCACAGACGCGCTGACAACATACGCGCGGGATGCCGCATTGGCGCAACTGCCGCATGGCACCGCTCGCACGGTGAAGATCGACGACGAACAAGACCTGCTGGTGGAGGCCATCGCGAGCCGCCCGCGCATCGTCATCGCCGGTGGAGGGCACGTCGCTCTTGCGATCGCACGGCAGGCCGCGATGCTCGACTTCGACGTGACGGTGGTGGAGGACCGGCCTGAATTTGCGAGTGATGAACGATTTCCCGGTGCCACGATTCTTCAGGGCGATGTGCCGGCCACGCTCGGGTCCCTCCGATATGCATGGAACAGCTTCATCGTCATCGCCACCCGCGGCCACAAGCTGGATGCCGACTGTGTGCGCGAAGCAGTGACCACCAACGCGCGCTATATCGGGTTGCTTGGCAGCCGGCGCAAAACCGTGTTGATCGAAAAGATGCTGCGCGATGAGGGGGTCGCCGAGGACCGCATCGCCGCCATCCGGGCGCCCGTGGGCCTCGACCTTGGCGGACGGACACCCGCGGAGATCGCCCTGTCCGTACTGGCCGAAATCACCCAGATTCGCTACCACGGGTCCGGGCGATCGCTGTCGATCCAGCACCACGGAACCAGGAACCAGGAACCATGAACCCGGTTTGGTCGTCCGGTTCTTCATGCTGTCCGATGTACGCCACGCCCTCCGTCTTCTGATCAAGGACCGAAGCTTCACAGTGACCGCGCTGCTGACCCTGGCGCTGTGTATTGGTGCGAACACGGCGATCTTCAGCGTCGTCCAATCCGTGTTGCTGCGGCCGTTGCCGGTGCCGGATGCGGATCGGCTGGTCCTGGTCCTCAACAGTTATCCCAACGCCGGCGCCCCTCGCGCGGCTGCCGCGGTGCCGGACTACTTTGACCGGTTGAAGGGTGTGACAGCCCTTGAACACATGGCGTTGTACCGACGGGGGGGGCTGACGCTTGGTGTCGAGGGTGGTGCGGAGCGCCTCGTGTCAGTCACTGCGACGCCATCGTTTTACCAGCTGGCGGGTGCGGTGCCTGTGGCGGGCAGCTTGCTCACGGACGCCGATGCCGGGGAAGGTGCCCCCCGGCGCGTCCTCCTGAGCCACAGCCTGTGGCAGCAGAAGTTCGGCGGCAGTCTGTCAGCGGTCGGAGACGAGATCAGGCTGAACGGCAATGTTCACGTGATCGCCGGCGTGTTGCCGGCGGACTTCACGGTGCTGTGGAACGACATCGACGTCTGGCTGCCCACCCAGTTCACCGCGAATGAAAAATCCGACAACTCCCGCCACTCGAACAATTGGACGATGGTTGGCCGATTGAAGGATGGCGCGACGTTGTCGCAGGTACAGCAGCAACTGGATGCGGTCAATGCAGCCAACGACGAGCGGTTCCCGCAATTCCGACAGATCCTCAAAGACACCGGGTTTCGCACCGACGCGTTCATGCTGCATGCGGATTTGGTACGCGAGTTGCGGCCGGTGCTCTACCTGCTGTGGGCGGGTGTCGCGTTTGTCCTGCTCATCGGCTGCGTGAACATTGCGAATCTCGTCATGATCCGATCGAGCGGCAGGGCGCGCGAGATGGCCACACGGCACGCCATTGGCGCGTCATACGGCCGTCTTGGTCGCCAGATCCTTTCGGAGACCGTGGTGCTCTCAGTCGTCGGCGGCGCGCTTGGTGTGGTGCTCGGCTGGTGGGCCCTGTCGGCCGTGCCGGCGCTCGGGCTCGACGAATTGCCGCGCGGCCACGAGATCAGGCTGGACGTGGTGAGCGTACTGGTCGCCCTGGGTCTGACGATTGTGGTTGGCGTACTGATCGGGCTGCTTCCGGTGGTGCGGTTGCGATCGATGAATCTGAACACAACCCTGCGTGATGAGGGACGCGGCGGCACCGTCAGCCGGCGTACGAACCTCGTGCGACGAGGACTTGCGACTGCGCAGGTCGCACTGGCGTTCCTGCTGCTGATTGGCGCGGGGCTGATGCTTGCGAGTTTCCGGGAGGTGTTGAAGATCGACCCCGGCTTCACACCCTCTGGCGTGGTTACCGCGCAAATCACGTTGCCGGCCACCGCGTATGCCGATGACGCAGCCCTCGCCGCCGTCTCACGGAGACTGGTGGATGCTGCCGCGTCGATTCCAGGTGTGGAGGCGGCAGGCCTCACCTCGGTGTTGCCGATGACCGGCGACTACAGCAGCAGCGTGATCTTCGCCGAAGGGTATGTCCCGAAACCCGGCGAGTCGCTGATCTCGCCGGCGCAGACCTCCGTCAGCGACGGGTACTTCGAGGCGATGAAGACGCCGCTCGTCCGAGGCCGCTACTTTACGGCCGGGGACACCCCGGATGCGCCGCTGGCCATCATCATCGACGAGACACTGGCGGCCAAGTTCTGGCCGGGACAGGATCCGATCGGGCGCCGGATGTACGGCCCTGTCGGGATGGATGATCCGATGGCCATCACGCCGGACACCGACTTCTACAACGTCGTCGGTGTCGTGAAGGACGTGCAGATCATGGGGTTGGCGAGCGGCGTGCCGATGGTAGGCGCCTACTATTATGCGCAGGCGCAGAACCCCGATCGTGGACTGGTCATCGCCCTGCGCACGAGCACCACCCCCGAGTCGGTCATCAACACGCTGCGCTCCAAGGTCGCGGCGATCAACCCTGAACTGCCGGTGTATTCGGTTCACACGATGATGGAACTGATGGACCAGTCCCTCGTCGGCCGGCGTGTGCCAATGCTGATAGCGACAGCCTTTGCGGTGGTCGCGTTGTTCCTGTCTGCGATTGGTGTGTATGGCGTGCTGGCGTATCAGGTGGCTCAGCGCCGGCGCGAAATTGGCATTCGGATGGCACTGGGCAGCACGGCCCGCGAGGTCTTCGGACTTGTTCTGGGTGACGGGCTGAAGATCGCGGCCGTCGGCCTGGTCGTAGGCCTGGCCGGCACCTGGTTTGTCGGCGAAGCGATGCGCAGCCAGTTGTACGCGGTGGCGCCGCACGACATGCGCGTTATCGCGGCGGTCTCGTTGGTGCTGACCCTGGTCGCCGTCGCCGCCACCGTCATCCCGGCCCGTCGCGCCTCGAGAGTCGATCCCCTGACCGCGCTCAGCGAGTAGACTGGGCGGCCAGGGGCCGCGCGACGCATGATTCCTTTTCACGACGAGAACGAGACACAGCGAACACCGGTGGTGACGCTGGCACTGATTGCCACGTGCGCCGTGACCTGGTTGTCGGTGCAGGGCGCGGGGGCGGGCCTGCCGTTTCTGGAGTCCGTGTGCAACCTCGGGCTGATTCCGGGCGAGCTGCTGGGCTCGGTGCCGGTTGGTTCGGGCTTTGCCATCGCCGAAGGCGTGGCCTGTGTCACGGATCCCGGACCGCAGGTCCTGCACGTTTTCACGTCGATGTTCCTGCACGGCGGCTGGATGCACCTCATCGGCAACATGTGGTTTCTCTGGCTCTTCGGCAACAACATCGAGGACTCCATGTCCCGCCCCCGGTTTGTGGCGTTTTATCTCGTCTGCGGCGTCGCGGCCGCCCTGGGCCAGGTCTACGCGGAGCCTGATTCCATCATTCCGATGGTCGGGGCGTCCGGTGCCATCTCGGGGGTGATGGGTGGCTATCTGGTGCTGTATCCGCGTGTCCGGATCTTCACGCTCATTCCGCTCGGATTCATGTTCACCACGATGATGCTGCCGGCCTGGGTCATGTTGATCTACTGGTTCGCGCTGCAGCTGTTCTCCGGGTTCGCCAGTGTGCTCGAGCCGGACACCGGCGGCGGTGTCGCGTTTTGGGCGCACCTGGGCGGCTTCGCCGCCGGTGTGGTGTTGATCAAGCTCTTTGCACGCTCAGAGGCTGTGGCCGAACATCGGGCGCATCACTACCGGCCCCGCCGGGTCGGCCTCAACCGCGGTCAGTGGGGATGACGGCAAACGTAAACGCATCGCGCCTGGCATAGTGGCCGGCGACGTCCAGCGTCATGCGCTCCTCATCAAGCTGCGCAGGGTCAAGTGACGCCCGCAGAATGGCCGGCGACCCAAACACCGGTCCCGCCACGTATTCGCCCCTCGGATTGATAATCGCGCTTCCACCACCAAGCACCCACGCATCGTCGTCGCCCGCACGAACCGGATCGCGTTCGAGCTCAGGGGGGAGCGACGACGAGCGCATCAGGGAGCCGGCGGCCAGCACGAAGCAACGGCCTTCAAACGCGTAGTGGCGGCTGGCGATCTGGTGCCGCTCCTGCACGGTGGGCCAGACCGCGACGTGTACGTCCTCGCCGGAGTCGTGCAGGGCCTGGCGCGAGAGCGGCATCCAGTGTTCCCAGCAGACGAGCCCTCCGACACGACCTGCTGGAGTGTCCACCGCCCGGAGTCCAGCCGTGTCTCCGTGACCCCAGACCAGACGCTCGGTGTACGTCGGCATCAGCTTGCGGTGATGGTTGAGGAGCACGCCGGTCGGACCATATGTCAGCAGCGAGTTGTACAGTGTGCCGTAGCCCGGACCGGCAGAGACCCGCTCGCTGATACCGATGACGAGTGTGACGTCCGAGGCCCGCGCGATGTCAGCGAGGACCTGGCCAGCGGCGCCGCCGACCTCCACGCTCTCGGCACGATACCGGGCGAACACGGCTTTGGTCGGTGCGTGGTCCCAGAGACTTACGTCCCTGCACACATCCAGCCAGGCTGGGTAACCCGGGAGCCATGTTTCAGGAAACACCACCAGTCGTGCGCCCTGCGCGGCAGCGTCAGACGTGAGGGTCCGTGTGCGCGCCAGGCCTTCCTCCAGCGTGGAGGCCACCTCCGCCTGGACCACGGCGACTTCGATCATGGCCAAAGTCTATGGGAACCTGTCGATTGTATCGACCCAGATTCTGATGTTGAGCCTGCTGCTGTCCCAGTCGACCCAGGCCGGGCAGGCGACCGTCGTCCAGGGAAGCACGCCGAATCCCTTCAAACTGGCGGAAGGGGCTCCTCGACCCGGAGCCCGCGTGACCGAGTTCAAGTGGCTGACGGGCTCCTGGGTCGGCGAGGGTCTTGGCGGCCAGGTGGAGGAGGTCTGGAGCGAGCCGGTCGGTGGCTCGATGGTTGGGCATTTCCGCCTTGTCCGCGACGGGAAGCCCGTATTCTACGAACTCCTGATGCTGATAGAGGTCGAGGGCAGCGTGGAGATGCGGATCAAGCATATGAACCCCGACATGAGCGGACCGGCCCCAATTCCTGGGAAGGGTTTCTCGCCATGACGTAGGGCACGCTGAACTGTAGCGTGCCAACTCACGGCGCGCTCAAATTCAGCGCGCCCTACATGTAGCAGCGCTCAGATTCAGCGCGCCCTACATGTGGCAGCGCGCCCTACATGTCGGTCAGTGTGCTCGGTCTGACTGACGCGCGCAACGCGTTCAGCACCGCAAAGACATCGATCAATTCCTGCGCGATGGCGCCCGTCACCGGCGGCAGATAGCCGGCCGCTGCGAGCCCCATACCGACGATACTCAGCGCCATTCCACCCACCGCGCTCTGGAGCGCGATGCGACGCATACGAGCGCCGATGTGCAGCAGTTCGTCCACGCGTGCGAGCGAGCTGTCCATGATGACGACGCCGGCGGCCTCGGCGGTGACGTCGCTGGCCTGACCGAACGCAATCCCGACCGTGGCTGCGGTCAGGGCGGGCGCGTCGTTGATGCCGTCGCCCATGAACACGGTCGGAGCCTTCGCCGTTTCCGCGCGGACGAGGGCCAGCTTCTGCTCAGGGCTCTGACCTGCGAGCACGTCCGCGATGCCGACCTTCTCCGCGAGGTAGCGCACCTCGCTGTCGCGATCACCGGATACCAGCATCACGCGCGTGAACCCATGTTGCGGACCGAGGTGGCGGACAAACGACAATCCCTCGGCGCGAGGTTCATCACGGAAGCGGATGAGGCCGGCAGTCCTGCCGTCGATCACGGCCACACACTCGAGCCCGCCTTCCAGTGGCGGCAGCGCGGCCGCGCCTTCAGGGTCCATCACGGCGACTGCTTTGCGACTGGTGACCTGCACGAACCGGCCATCGATACGTCCGGTCAGTCCCTGGCCGGGGCGCTCGCTGACTTCCAGCGCCTCCACAAGTGCGACGTTGTCAGTCTTTGCTCTGGCGAGAATGGCGCCGGAGAGTGGATGCCGCGAATACCGCTCGAGGCTGGCCACCACCGCGAGCACGTCGGGTGCGGCAAATCCCGGCAATGTCTGAATCTCGGTCACCTCCGGTTGCCCGTACGTCAGGGTGCCGGTCTTGTCGAAAATTGCAGTGCGGCACGTGTCGATCGTCTCGAGCGCGGCCGGATCCTTGATGATGATGCCCCGGCGGGCCGCCAACGACACGGACCCGATGATCGCGACGGGAATCGCAATCAACAGCGGACACGGAGTCGCGACCACGAGCACGGCCAGGAACCGCACGGGGTCGCCGGTCGCGATCCACGCGCCGGCTGCGATCGTGATGGCGACCGGCGTGTAGTACGCGCCCAGTTGATCCCCCAATCGACGCAGCGTCGGGCGTCGCTGTTCCGACTCCCGCATGACGTGCATGATGCGCGCGTATCGCGAATCCACGGCCCGCTTCTCGGCTCGAATGGTCAGAAGCCCCTCGCCGTTCACCGCACCGGACAGTACCGACGCACCAATCGTCTTTGACAATTGGTACGGCTCGCCTGTGAGGTACGACTCGTCCATCGTGCTGCGGCCTTCAATGACGACGCCGTCCACCGGGCAGGCCTGATGAGGAAAGACCAGCAGTTCGTCGCCGGGTTGCACCGCTTCGAGCGGAATCTGTTCGCCTGTCTTCCGGTGGGCCACGTTGGGCAGTCGTTTGGCGAGTGCCGAGAGCGCCGACGATGCCCGTCGAACGGCGTAGGACTCCAGCGCCTGACCGCCGGACAACATCAACACCACCAACGTGCCGGCCAGGTATTCGCCCAGGATGACGGATGTGACGATGGAGATGCCGGCGAGCAGGTCGGAGCTGAAGTTGCCTCGAAGCAGGCCGCGACCGAGGTCAAAGACGAGCGGAAGGCCGCCAAGTCCCAGGGCCGCGTACAGCGGCCACTCGGGAATCAGTGTGAGGTGCAGTGCCATCGCCACCACCGCCAGGACGGCGATGGCCAGTTCACGGCGCGAGGACGAGAGCACACGTCCATTGTACGGCTCACTGCAGTACGCAGGGCCCGCTGCGGTACGTAGGGCCCGCTGAACTGCAGCGGGCCGCACCCGGCGCGCTCAAACCCAGCGCGCCCTACATACGGCGCTCAAACCCAGCGCGCCCTGCGTGGTGTGATTGCGTCGGCCGCCGATGCTCAGGGCGATTCATGAGAGGGAGGCGTCGTAGCTGCCTTTCTGGCTAATGATCTTCTTTCCGGTGCTTTTCCTGATCCTGTAGTTCGGCGACGTGGTCGCGCCGGGCCACGGAGGCCGCCTTGGCATTCTTGGCGGCAGCAGCCGCCTGGGTTTTTTCGGCCGACTTGACGGCGAAGCTGGCGAGCAGGCGATCGAGTTCCTGGCTCCGGCAGGCGGGGCAGGCGGTGGGCGGGTCCCCGTATGACGCGGATCGGACGAGGGATTCGAACTGGGTGCCGCAGGCGCGGCAGACAAAATCAAACAGGGGCACAGGGCCTGATCATAAAAGCAAATGGGCAACTGAGCGGTTCGAAACCGCCCAGTTGCCCATCCGCCCAGTTACCCAACTACCCAGCTGCCCAGCGACTCAGCTGCGCAGCCGCCCAGCGGTCAGAAGCTCCAGCGAGCGCCGAACGTCAACTGCCGGGCGGAGGTGATTGCGGTCACGCCGCCGAGCGGTATTGACTTTCCGCTGATCGTCGCCGACGGATACCGTGTCTGCACGCCCGTGAGGAATCCGGCGTTCAGCAGGTTTTCGGCGTCCAGATACAGGCCGAAGCGGTTGGTGTTGACCTGGAAGACCTTTTCAAGTCGCAGGTCGATCAACTGCTGGCTCTCCGTGCGGCGGTTGCCGCGCGGTTCGAGGAGCATGTCGATGCTGCCGGTCCAGTTGAACGTGCCACTGCTGACGCGCTGGAAGGGCGTCCACGGGAGACCGCTGAGGTAGCGGTAGTAGACGTTGGCGGAGATCTCCACTATCGGGATCTGATAGCCCGCGAACAGCTTGAACTCGTGCTTCCGGTCGAAGCCGACGAGGCCGTCCGCGTTGACCAATGCCAGATTCGGCGTCTGGAACTGGCTGCTTGTGATACCCGAGAACGTGCCGTTGGTCACCGTCCCCTTGGTCTTTGAGTAGACGTAGGACGCCTGCGCCTGCCACCGGTTGGCAAAGCCGCGCGACAACACGAACATGGCGCCGTCGTACTGGCGGTAGGCATTTGCGGCGGGTGCGCCGTTGTAGGTGAAGTAATCCACGTTGGTGATGAAGAACTTCTGGTCCGACACGCGGTTGGCCCACCGATAGGCTGTCTGTGGCTGTCCGGTCAGCCCGTTGGTGAACGAGGTCTGCGTCCACTGCGCGCCTGTCAGTACCGAGTTGATGAAGTTCTTCGCGTCACGACGGATGTAGGTGGCGGAGAATTTCATCCCGCGTCCCAGTTCCCGTTCGTACGCGACACTCCACTCGTCCGTCCGCGGATGTTTGATCCTGGAGTCCACCGAGAACTTCGACGCGCCCGGAATACGGTAGATCTCCGTGGTCCTGCCAGTGGGGCTGACTTCGTAGATGACGTAGTCGCCGATGCCGGGCACCGCCTGGGACCACGACGCGAACACGGCGCCGTCGTACAACTGCCCGTAGAACGCGCGCAGCACCGAGCGGCCGTCGCCCATCAGGTCGAACGCCGCGCCGAGACGCGGCCCCCACGAGGTCGTGTTGTAGTACTGCTTGTCGTTGGCCGTGGCGGTGCCGGTGATCTTGTCCATGCGCAGACCGGCATTGATTGTCAGACGTCCGTTTTTCCACTGATCCTGCGCGAAGAACGTCTGGCGATCAGATCGGCCCTTGACGTCGTACGAATACGCGTAGGCCAGGTACGGCGCGCCGCCGTAATCGTAGAAGAACAGCCCATCCGTATACGCGTACCGGTTCTGGATTGTGCTGCGCTCGATTTCGACGCCGAACTTGAAGGCGTGTGTGCCCATGGCCTCGGCATACTTGGACATCGACGCATTCAGCTGGTCGCGTGCGCGGTCGTACTTCGCGCTGTACCCGGCGCCACCGGACCAGGCCCCGGTCTTGCCGTCAAGGCGGGCCGACGTCGGGTTCAGCGGATCCAGGTCGAAGTAGCCACGGTAGCCCGTGAACTTCGCTTCAAACACCGACGAATTGCCGATAACCTTCCGGTACTGCGCGTTGTAGATGATTTCTGGTGAATCCTGGACCACGGTCCGCGCATCGGTGGTGCCGTTGACGCCTCCCATACCCGTGCGACCGGTCTGGTTGTACTGGTCGTACTGGCCCGACAACATGATGTTGTCCGACGCCGTCGGCTGGAAGGTCAACTTGCCATTGAAGCGCGGGCTGACTTCCGTGCGGATCGTCCGCGGACCATCGGGGTCCTGCTCAATCGAGTACCGCTGGATGCTGGCAAAGAAAAATGCCTTGTTCAGCCGGATCGGGCCACCCAGCTGCACCGTGTAGTCGTTGAGTTTGTCCACGCCCGTGGCCTTGATCGCCGGATTCACCGCCTTGACCGCGCTCGAGACGTTGTCGCCGCGCAGGTCCTTGCTGGTGTAGCGCTGTTCAAACAGGCCAGAAAAGCGGTTGCTGCCAGACTTGGTCACCGTGTTGATGATCGCGCCGGTGAAGCCGCCCATTTCGGCCGGCTGGCCGATGGAGCCGATCTGCACCTGGTCGATGATGTTGTAGTTGAAGAACGCCCAGGCTGTGCCGCCCTCGGGGTCGCGTACGTCGACGCCGTCCAGCCGGAGCGAATTCGCGCTATCCGACGCGCCGCCAAACGCAGACCCGCTGTTGATGCCGGGGGCGTTGTTGAGAATGTTGACAGCCGCGTTGGTGCGCGAGATCGGCATGCTGAACAGCAGATCCTGCGACAGGTTGTTGTCGGTGGCGGTCGTCGTGGTGTCCACCCGCGCCGACGAGCCCACGACCGTGATGGCTTCCGTGAGCCCGCCGACCTCCAGGGTCAACGCGAGGTTGATCGCGCGTCCAATGGAGATTTCGATGTTCGGCTGGGACTTGGGTTTGAAGCCCTGCAGGGACGCGCGCACCTCATACATCCCGGGGTTCAGACCGAGGAACCGGAAGTCGCCTTGCGCATCCGTGGTCTGTGTGGTCTCGCCCGTGCGGCTGACCAGCGTGACGAGTACGCCCGGCAGCGCGCCGCCCTGGGCGTCAAGCACCCGGCCGGTAATCGTGCCGCTGATGGACTGCGCGGCCGCAGTGCCGGAGAGGATCAAGGCCAGCGCCAGCGCGCTGCCCACAAGCCGTTTCATGAAGGTGTGTATCTGCATGGTAATCACCGACCAATACCGCGGATGCGGTCTTCCTTTGCCGAATAGACGGCATACCCGGTGCCGATTGCCATCGCGGCCAGCACGATCATGCCGGTCCGCGACTTGAAGAAGCCCTCAGACTGCTGGGGCGCCTTCGCCGGTGCGGTCGCGGGAGCCACGGCCGCCGCCGGGGTGGCTGTCGTGACCGCGGGTGCAACCGCCTTTGAAAGAGAAGAAGCGGAGAACGGGGCAGAGTGCGCCGATTTTGTCGGCGGTGTGTCGGCGAAAGCCGGCACTGCGACGGCCGACAGCACGGCGGTGACAACCGCGGTGACCGTCAGGCGCCGGACGTGCATGGAGCGACTGCAGAGCGTCATAGGCATAGTCCTTTCACAGGAACATTACAAATGGTGCCGGGGACTATACCACTACCCATTGACCAGCGATCCTCCCGCAGGTCACCATTCGACCCATGGACCGATTCCGTCGCGTGGCCCCGATTCTGGCGATTGTCTCAATCGCGGGCGCCGCCGCATGGTGGCTGGCCGGCCGCTCGCCGGCTCCGGCCCCCATGAACGTGGTCCTGATCACCCTTGACACCCTCCGGGCCGACCACCTCGGGGCCTACGGGGCCACCACGGTCCGGACCCCCCATCTCGACCGTCTGGCCAGCCAGGGAGTGGTCTTCGAGCAGGCCATGACCACTGCGCCCCTCACCTTGCCCGCTCACAGCAGCATCATGACGGGCCACTTCCCCCCGAAACACGGCGTGCGGGACAACGGCGGCTTTTTCCTCGGCCCCGAGCAACTCACCCTTGCGGAAATCCTGACCGAACGGGGGTACCAGACCGGCGCCACCGTCGGGGCGTTTGTCCTCGACAGCAAATGGGGGCTCGACCAGGGTTTTGCCATCTACCAGGACGACTTTGACCTGACCAACGTCAAGGCCATGTCGCTCGCCAGTGTCAACCGGCCCGGCAACGAAGTTGTCGACCTGGCTCTCAAGTGGATGGACACGGTGACCGACCAGCGGTTTTTCGCGTGGCTGCACCTCTACGACCCGCACGCGCCCTACATATCGCCCGAGCCCTACCGGTCCGAGTATCGCGGCCATCCCTATCGAGGGGCGATCGCCTTCACCGACGCGCAGGTCGGTCGCGTCTTTGCGTATCTTGAGGAACGCGGACTCGCCGACAACACCATCGTGATTGTCACGGCCGACCACGGCGAAGGGCTCGGCGAACACGGCGAGGAGACCCACGGATTCTTCGTTTACGAAAGTTCGATGCGTGTGCCGCTGATTGTGCACGCGCCCGGACGCGGACTCACCCCGCGCCGCGTCAGCCAGCCTGTGCGCACCGTGGACATCCTGCCGACGGTGCTGGACCTTCTGGGCACGACACCGCCCGAGCCTATCGAAGGCGTCAGTCTTCTGCCGCTGATGTCAGGTGCTGCCCGTGAGCTCGCCCTGGACGGGTACGGCGAGGCGATGTATCCCCTGCACCACTACGGCTGGAGCGAACTGACGACGATCAGATCGGATCGCTACAAGCTGATCGATGCCCCTCGGCCCGAGTTGTACGACCTCGAACGGGACCCCGGGGAATTGACGAACCTGTTCGACGAGCGCCGCTCCGTGGCCGACGCGATGTTGCGGCAGTTGCGCGACCGGAAGCGTCAGATGGCCGAGGAGGCACCGGAAGCGGCCGAACCAGGCGATGTCGATCCCGAAACGCGTGCGCGGCTGGCCGCGCTGGGATACGTCGGATCGTTCGTCGCGACATCCAATGAGCCCGCATCCGGCCGCGCCGACCCCAAGGACAAGATCGGCCTCTTCAACCTCATGACCACCGCTCGCGATGTGGCGAAGGAAAAGGACGGGGGCGCCGAAGTGCTCGCGATGTTGCGGCGCGTGGTGGACGAAGATCCAAACGTCATCGACGCGTGGTTCATGCTCGGCAACGAGTACTTCAAGCAGTCCCGGTGGACCGACGCGATTGCACAGTTCCAGCGCGCGCTCGCGCTCAAGCCCGACTACGACCTCGCGATCATCAATATGGCGAACGCCTATCGACGGCTCGGGCAGGACGATGCGGCGCTGGCGGGGTATGAGCACTACGTGACGGTCGATCCCAAGAACCCGTATGTGCGGTATCAGATCGGGGAGATCTACCTCGATCGTGGCGACATCGCGCGCGCCGAAACGGAATTTGCGCAGGCGCTGTCGATCGAGCCGAAGCTGGCCTCCGCGCGTGTGGCCACCGCCGTCATCGCGTTTCAGCGAGGGCAGTTGCCGCAGGCCGAACAACTGCTGAAGGACGCGCTGGCGCTCAAACCGGAGGTTCGGCTCGCGCACTACAATCTTGCGCTCATCGCCGAGGCGCGGGGAGACGACGCAGGAGCGGAAGCGGCGTATCGCACCGAGATCGAGAAGCACCCGACGGCGTACAAGGCGTTGTTCAATCTTGGGCGTTTGAAGGCGCGTCAGGGCCGCGTGGGCGAAGCGGCCGAGTTCTACCAGCGCGCGGTGGATACCAACGCCGAGTTCGCCGAGGGGTTCTTCTATCTGGCGAAGGCCCGGCTCGATGAGGGGAAGGACCTCGAGGGTGCCGCCACGCTGGCGCGCAAGGGATTAACCCTGGAGCCGGCAGGAGAGACGTCCCCGCTTGGGCACTTTGTCCTGGGGAGTGTGCTCATGAAGCAGGGGCGTCCCGCCGAGGCCGAACGCGAGCTCGCCAAGGGTCTGGCCCTGGAAGCCAGGCTCACGCGCGGCAAATAGCCGGTCGTCGCCCGGCGCGCTACGCGCCCGGCGCGGTGTCTGTGAGATGCTCGAGGCGCGCCAGGCACCTTGCGCCTTCTTCCGGCTCACAGCCGCAGTCCCCGTCGTCTTTCACGGCGCCGCAATCCTGGCACACCAGGCGCGCGTGGCAGAGCACGTGGTCCACGCCGTAGCGGCGCCCCCACATATCGGTTTCGTTGAAGGAAAGCGACTCCGTGCGGGTGACCTCGCGCTTCCAGTTGTGATGGGGCCATTCGAGGTGGAGGAAATGCTGCGTGCAGCTCATGACTGCCTCCCTGGGGCCATTGTGCGCCTCGTAGGTGGGGGCGTCAATCACGACAAATTTGGTCGGCCACGCGGGTGGCGACAGTCCCAACGTCGCACGGCGCGCATACTTCACCGACACCACCGCGTTTTCCTGTTTGGAGTCCACCCACAAGTCGGTCTGGTGAAATCGCATCGGTGAGTGGGTCAATCCAGAAGCGGCCGGTGGCTCGCGCATTTCCCGTCGGCTCTTCGAAACGGACACCGACGGTCTCGACGTCGTTGATCGCCTTCCGGCCGCGAGCGGAGCCGCGGCCATCGCAGCAGGACCCTTCTTAGCCCTTGACGGCGATATTTCTCCATTTGCCTTGCCCGAACCGCCAGACGCTGAGCGTGGCCCGTGTGAAGTGGCCGAGGACGATCGCCGTCCAGATGTGCCAAGCCTCGAGGCCGACTGTGGCGCCGGCGATCGTGCACACGCCGATCGGGACGATCACCTGGGAGACGATCGAGATATAGAGCGGGCTCTTGGTGTCACCCGTGCCCTGCAGACCGCCGGTGTAGGTCAGCGCGACCGTGACGAAGAACCCTGAAACCGCGAGGAACGCCAGAAGCTGACGGCCGAGCGCACCACCGATACCCTCGTTCAACGCGAACACGCCGAGCATCGCGCCTGGGAACGCCACAAACAACAGGCCGACACCGGCGGCCACACCCAATCCGATGCGCGACGCCTCGCGGGGCGTCTGCGCCGCGCGGTCCGGTTTGCCCGCGCCGAGGTTCTGGCCGGTGACGGCCGCCGTCGCGCCCATCAGGCCCACCGAGGTCCAGGTGATCAGCGAAAACAACTCGGTGTAGCCGACCGCATACGCGGCTTGTGCCTCGGCGCTGTGTTCCAGCGAGCCGATGAACCCGAGCATCATGACGCCGGCGATGTTCATGGCGATGCCCTGGAACCCGGTCGGCAGTCCGAAGCGGAACAGCTCTCGGATGATCGGCCAATCGGGCCTGAGCGACATCGATCGTCCGAACTTCTGGAATCGAATCACCAGGCGCCCCGTGAACAGCATCCACAGGATGGTGCCGCTTGCGAGAATGCTCGCGAGCGCCGTGCCGATCGCCGCGCCGGTTGTGCCCATCGCCGGCACCGGACCCATGCCGCCGATGAAGATCACGTTGAAGACGACGTTCATAATGGTCATGGCGACGCCCATGCGCAGCGGCGTGTGGGCATCGCCAGCCGCACGCAGCGCGCCGCTCATCATGAAGAACATCATCATGCCGATGTTGGTCGCGAACATGATGCGCAGGTAGGGCAGCGCCTCGGCCTGCACACCGGGGGCGGCATTCACCAGCGTCAGCAACCACGGCGCGAGCACCCAGCCAATCGGCGCGAGCAACCCGACCGACATTGTCAGGGCGACCATGAACGCCTGCCACACCGTGCGATTCACCGCATCGCTGTCATTGGCGCCGGCAAATCGTGCGACGAGCACGCCCATGCCCGAAAACACCGACGCGATAAAGACGATGACAAGAATGAAGATCTGAATGCTGACGCCAATCGCCGCGTTGGCCTCCAGGCCGACGTAGTGCCCGACCATCGCATGGTCCACCACACCCTGAAGGCCACCGATCGCGCTCTGCAGCATCGTCGGCCACGCGAGTTTCCAGATCGCCGCCCGCAACGGGCCATCGACGATCGAACGATCAAACTGTCTGGGGGGCTTGCCCGGCGCGGCGTCTGCCATCTCGTGGGCTTAATGGTATGTCGCCGAGTGAACGAGTGCGAGTAAAGCGATACACGCAGTCGTGGTCGTCAACGTCCTCGGTCCCATGCTCACGTGTTCAAAACCGTGCGCCCTGAGCATGTCCAACTCGAACACGTTCCAGCCACCCTCGGGCCCGACGGCGATAAGCACCCGCTCGTCGGGACCAACTGCACCCAGCGCCCCGGCGATCGTGGCCGTCGAGTCCGGATGCGCGATCAGGCGCCGCCCCTCAGGGAAGAGGGCCGGCAGATCGTCCTCGATCAGCACCTTGAACCGCTTGTGGATGGACACCCGCGGCAGGTGGGTATCGCGCGCCTGCTGAAGGCCGGTCATCAGCAGGGGGAGATAGCCCTCTTCCCGCAGGATGTGCGTGTCGAAGTAGTCGCGCTCAACCTTCTCCGCGTTGGTCAGAATGATCTGCCCCACGCCCAGTTCCGCCAGTGGCGCCCACAGGCGGCGCATGACTTTGGGGCGAGGTAATGCGAGCAGAATGTCGACACGTGGTCGCGGCGGCACGGACGCCTCCAGTGCACACTGCAGCGTGACCCGGCCCTCGCCCAGGCTCGTTACCGTCGCCGTGCCCACAGGCCCGTCAACGACACCGATGCGCACCTCGCTGCCCACGCCGACCTTCAGCACCTGAATCAGGTGCTTCGCGCGTCCATCGGCGACGTCCGCGTCGCCGTCGGCGCCGATCTCGGCTGGCGCAAACAGGATGATGTTCAGCGCTTTGCCCGCTCGGCCTTCTGCTTCTCCACCATGGCCGCGACATCCGCCAGCATCTTCTTGGCGTCGTAGGCGATGCCGTCCTTGATCGTCCATCGCACGCCGCCCACGCGGTCGATCTGATTAGTGGCATCGTTCAGACGGACTGCGCCGGTACCGTAGAGCACCTTCAGGTTCTGCAGCGGATTCTGATCCACCAGGAACATGTCGGCGAGCATGCCGGCACGGATGATGCCGAACTCGATCTCCTTGCCGTAGGGTTCATGCAGCGCTTCGGCTGCGTGCATCGTCGCGCCGCGAATGACCTCGAGCGGATGGAACCCGGCTTCCTGCATCAATTCCAGCTCGTGGATGTAGCCGAAGCCCCACGTGTTGTAGATAAACGCCGCGTCGTCGCTCGCCGTGACCCGGCCGCCCATCTTCTTGTAGTCGTTCAGCAGGCGGAACCAGAGCTGGTAAAACCGGCGCCAGTGGATCTCATCGTCGAGCGTCCAGTCGAAGAAGTAGGAGCCGTGGTTGTTGCGGTCGGGACGATAGAAGTCGTGGAGCGTGGGCAGCGTGTACTTGTCATGCCAGTCGGCATTGCGCATGCGCATGACGTCGCGACCGGCTGCGTACGCCGTCATCGTGGGGTCGAAGATGGTGCCGAGCTTCGCGTGTTCCGCGAGGTACTCGTTCCACTGCGGAGAACCCGGCTCGTAGGTTTTGTCATAGAGACGAGCCACCTGCGCAAAGCGGTAGTACTCGTCGTTGTAATTCATCTGCGCGGGCCACGGCTGAATCTCGTAGTCCTTGAGCAGTGCTTCAAAGTGACCGTAGAAGTGCGTAACCGTGCCCAGGCCGAGCTTTGCGGCGGTGAGCGCGTTCATCTGTGCGACACCGCGCTGCTCGAGGTGCGCGGTGGAACCGAAACCGACCTTCTTCGCTTCGTCGAGCAACGCCGCCATGATGGCCGGCGGATACGCGACGAGCTTCATGCCGTCGATGCCGTTCTCTTTGCACCACCGCACCCACTCGCGCGCCATCTCGGGTGTCGTGACCGGTCCGCGCGTCCACCCGTTGCCCGGACGCTGATAGTTGAAGATGCGCGGTGCGACGATCTGATTCTTGGCGGACCGTTCCTTCTCCGGCGCCGCATACGCCTGCGGACCCAGTTCCACGCCGCGGCCCGAGGTCACGCCGTGTGCCATCCACAACTTGAAGGTGTATTCGGCTTCGGGCGACTTCGGCGTCCCGCCCACGTGCATGTGCAGGTTCACAAAGCCCGGCAGCAGATACATGCCCGTGCCGTCGATCTCGTGCTGAGCTTTCGGCGGACGATTCGGCTGCAGCGGCATGCCCGGCGTGCCCGCGCTGCGGATCGCCGCGATGCGGTTGTTCTCGATGACCACGTCCATCGGCCCGAACGGTGGCGCGCCCGTGCCGTCGATCACCATCACGCTCCTGATGACCATCGTCTGGAACGGTCCAGCGCCTTCATCAGCGCGTCGGTCAGGTGCGGGGACGATGCCGCCAGGTCGTGCCGGGGCCGGCTGCTGCTGCTGGGCGGAAATCAGAGCGGTCGCAAAAACTGTGACCAGGGCGAGGAGGGCTGTGCGTTTGGGCATGGCGCACATTGTAGCTGGGCTGGTGGGCGGATGGGCGGATGGGCGGATGGAGCGTCAGAATGGCGCGGAGCGTGGTGTTGTCGGGCCTCCTCCGGAGTCGGCGCGCTACGGTTCAGCGCGCCCTGCATGTAGTGAAGGCCCGCTCAAGTGCAGCGGGCCCTACGAGAACATCAAGACACGCGGGTGACGCCGGACGGGGCGCCCCGTCTGGCGCGGAGCCCTCACCCGTGAGAAGTGCATGTGGGCGAGCACCAGATGGGGCTGGCCGGCGGCAGGACCCGCTACCAGTCTGTGGCGCGCTCCAGTTCAGCGCGCCCTGCGTCGCCCAGCCGCCCGCCTGCCCATCCGCCAACTACTTGATGCGTGCCATCAGCGCGGCGACCGCCGCTTCGAGCTGCTCGTCCTTGCCCTTGCTGATGGCTTCGTAGGTCGGCGGCACTCGGATGTCGGGATCGGTCTGCCAGTTCTCGAGGAACTTCGCCTGCGGATCCTTGACGCCGAGTGGCGGCGCACCCCAGCGGATGCCCGTGTCAGGCAGCGTCGCCCACCCTGCAAACGTGCAGGTGCCAGGCACGGGCATGCCGACGAGCTGGCCAATCTTCTGCGCCTGGTAGGTCCACGCGAAGCAGTGGCCGTCGCTGTAATTGGCCTCGTTCGCCAGCGCGATGCTCGGCTTGGTCCAGCGGAAATTCGGCTCAAAGCCGGTGCTGCGACCGTCCGTGGTGTAGTCGAAGAAGTACTTGCCCGTAAGGAACATGTCGAGGTCGGCAACCAGGTCGCCACCGCCGTTGTTCCGCGTATCCACCACCAGGCCCTTGCGCGATGCAAATTTTCCGAACACCTCTTCGACCGTGGTGCGATACGCACCGTCATTCATGCCGGGAATATGCACGTACCCGAGCGTGCCGTTGCTGAGCCGCTCGACTTCTGCCTCGTTGCGCTTCACCCAGCGCGTGTAGAGGAGTCGTCCCTCTTCGGCCTGCGTGATCGGCATCACGACCAGATCCCTCGTCGCGCCTGCGGGATCCGCGATCGTCAGTAACGTACGCTTCGCCGCCTTCCGATTGAGGAACTGCGCGAGGTCCCGGTCGGCGGCAACCGCCTCGCCGTCGACCGCCTGAATGATCGATCCCGCCGCGACGTTCATGCCGGCCTTGTCGAGCGGACCACCCTTGATGACCTCAGCCACCCGATATCCGGCGCCCCGATAGGCCTGGTCGTAGATCGCTCCAAGGGCGGCTGTCGAGTCGAGATCGGCGCCCGTGCGCGCGTACGACGAACCGCTGTGCGAGACGTTCAACTCGCCGAGCATCTCCGCGAGCATCTCGGACAATTCGTAGCTGTTGCCGATGTGCGACAGATACTTCAGATAGTCCGGCTTCACCTCATCCCAATCCACACCATGCATCGTCTTCGTATAGAACGTCTGCTTGGTGCGACGCCACACGGACTCGAACTGCGCGCGCCGTTCGGCGGCCTGGTCCTGCAGCTTCTCGCCGCTGATGCCCACCGGATCCCGCTTGCCGCTCGCGGGATCAATGCGCGAAATTGATCCGTCGGACAGGAGGTACAGGAACTTCTGATCCTTGTCCCACTGGAGGCTGCCGCTGTTTGCATTGAGCGCCACGAGCTGTTTGGTCTCACGTGTGCGCACCGTCGTGGTCCAGAGATTCAAGCCACGCTCGAACCGCGCGAGGTAAAACAGTGATTCGCCGTCCTTGCTGACCACCGCGTCGCCCAGCGACGATGAGTGGATGGTGAGGCGGGCTTTGCGATCGGCGACGCCGTCGAGTTCGAGCGTCAGTGGGGCCGGGGCCGGCGCGGGCGCGGCGGGGTCTTTTTTTGCGGCCGCATCAGCCTTCGTCCTGGCTTCCTCGGCTTCCTTGATCAGGGCGAAGTCTTCCTTGCTGAGACGGAACTTATCCCAGGCGTCCTGCGAGAAGAACATGCCGTACGCGTCGGCCTGTGCACCGCCCGACTGCGCCACACTCTTGAGGCCGTCACGGTTGCTGAACCACAACATCGCCTTGCCGTCGAGAATCCAGCGCGGACGGGAGTCGTTAAAGCCGCTTTTCGTCAGATTCACGACGCCACCCGTGCCGTCGGCCCGCACAAGACCGACCTCGCCCGGCGCGAGGCCAGGCACCGCGTAGTCAAACAGCAACCACTGGCTGTCAGGACTCCACTGGAAGTACTGATCGTGGTCGCCCATCGAGAATAGGTGCTGGTCCGTCAGCAGTTGGCGCGACTGCTTCGACGCGATGTCGTACACCTTCAGCGCCATCCGGTTCTCGATATACGCGAGCAACTTGCCATCCGGCGAAAACTGCGGCTGATAATTTTCAGCGGCGTTTGAAATCAACGCGGTTTCCTGAATCAGTGTCGATGCGTAGAAGTGCAGTTCCTCGGCCCTGATGCGCCGCGCTTCGATGATCTGCCACCGTCCACCGCGTTCGGAGGCATACACCAGCGCCTTGCCATCCGGCGAAAACGTGGGTGACCGCTCGGCTTCCGGGGTCTTCGTAATCTGCTTCGTGACGCCGCCTTCGACACTGGTGACAAACACGTCGCCGCGCGCGATAAAGGCGACTTCCTTGCCGGATGGGGCGACGGCGAGATCGCTCGCGCCGCCGGTCACTGTGACAATGCGCTCGTTGGTTGCGCGCGCATCGGCCGCGATCGTCACGGGCACCTTGCGGGGCTGCTGGCCCGGGGTCATTGTGTACAGCGCGCCGTCGTAGCTGAACGACAACGTCCCGTTCTGCGCCGCGGTGAGGAACCGCACCGGACGCGCCTTGAAGGTCGTCAACTGCTGCGACTGGCCGCCGGACACGTTCATCTTGTGCACGTTGAACGACCCGCTCGCCTCCGAGAGGTAATAAAACGCGCGGTCATTGTCGGTGAACACCGGATTGCGGTCCTCACCCTCGAACGTCGTGATCTTTCGATGGGCACCGCTGCGCGTGTCTTGCACCCAGATGTCACGCGTCACCGCCGACACGTGGTGTTTCCGCCACGTGTTTTCCTGCCCCTTTTTGTCGTGGTAGATCAGGTATCGGCCGTCCCGGCTGTACTGCACGTCTTCCGCAGGTGTGGTCAGTACCTGTGTCACACGGCCGCCGGCCACAGGCACCCGGTACAGTTCGGGCATGTACGCGGCCGGGAATCCACGATGTTCGGCCGTGTCCTGCCGTGCCGCCCCGAACACAATCGACTGGCCGTCGGGCGTAAAGGTGAACGGCGACTCCGCCGCCGAGTGCATCGTCAGCCGGCGCGGCTCGCCACCCTTCGCCGACATGATGAAGATGTCGAAGTTGCCGTAGCGGTCGCTCGCAAATGCGATCTGTGTCCCGTCCGGACTCCACACCGGCATGAAGTCATGCGCCTCATGCATCGTCAGCGGCCGCGCGGTACCGCCCGATGAGGGCACCAGGTACAGGTCGCCCTTGTAGGTGAAGGCGATCTGCGACCCGTCAGGCGAAATCGCCGGATATCGGTTCCACAAGGGCTCTCCGGCGTCCTGGGCGGACGGGCCGGCGAGTGTCAGAAGCAAAAGGGCGGCTGAAGCAATCAGGCGGCTGCGCATACGCAGCTATCGTAGCCGGGCAGGTGGGCAGGTGGGTAGGTGGGTAGGTGGGCGGGTGGGTGGGTAGATGGGCGGCTGGGCAACTGGGCGGATGGGGTCACCCGCCCAGTTGCCCACCTGCTCACTTGCTCAGCTGAGGAACGTCCGCCGCCGTCCACTGGCCTTCGCTCTTGGCGACAAACACGGTGGCCGTCAGGTCGGAGAACACATTCACCGTCGTGCGCGACATGTCCAGGATGCGGTCTACGCCTAGCACGATGGCGATGCCTTCGCCGGGGACGCCGAACATCGTCAGAATGCCGACCAGCAGGGGGATGGATCCACCGGGGACCCCGGCCGCGCCGATCGCGGTAATGACCGACATGATCATGACGATACCCATTTGCGGGATGGTCAGATCGACGCCGAAGATCTCGGCCAGGAAGATGACGGTGATGCCTTCAAAAATCGCCGTACCGTTCATGCACATCGTCGAGCCGATGGGCAGCACAAAACCGGCAACCTTGCGTGGGATGCCGAGCTGCGACTCGGACACCTCAAGCCCGGTCGGCAGCGTGGCGCTGGAGGAGCTGGTCGAAAACGCGGTAATCAGCGCCGCTTTGATCCGGTTGACGAATACGAGGGGTGACAGTCCGAGGCCGAACTTCAGGATGCTGAAGAGGGTGATGACCACATGCAGGGCCAGCGCGATGAGCACGGTGACTACAAACGCCGCGACGGCGATCATCAAGTCGAAGCCGAACCGCGATGACACCGTGAAGATGAGGCAGGCGACGCCGTACGGCGCCAGTGCCATCGCAAAGCCGATGATCTTGATCACCACTTCGTTCAGCGCTTCGAGCCAGTCGATCATCGGTTTCGATTTTTCGACGGCCATCAGTGTCAGCGCCGCGCCGAACATCAAACCGAAGAAGATGACGGCCAGCATGTCCGTCTTCGCCGCGGCGTCGATTGGATTGCGCGGCACGATGTTGACGAAGGTCTCGGGGCCGAACTTCGCCGTGGTGGCCGCGGCCTCGACGCGTGTGGACGCGTCTCCGGCGAAGCGCTCCATCAGTTCCACGCGGGTCTCCGGCGCCACCCGCTCCCACGGCCGCATCACGTTGACGACCACCAGACCGAGCGTGGCGGCCAGGCAGGTTGTGACGAAGAAGTAGGCGATGGCCTTGCCACCGACCCGGCCGACCTTGCGAATGTCGCCGAGGCCCGCGACGCCGAGGGCGATCGACGCGAACACCAGCGGCATGACCACCATGAACAACATGCGCAGGAAGATCTGCCCAACCGGCCCCGCAATGAAGCGATTGACCCACTCGACGGTGGGGTTGTCGACGCCCACCGTCAGGTTCGTGGTCACACCGGCAGCCAACCCGACCGCGAGGCCGAGCAGGATCTTGGTGTGGAGTTTCATGCCGGGGCCGGTGGAGCCGATCGATTCGCTCATGGTCTCAATCCTACTTCTTCCGTTCAGCCTTCTGTTTCTCGACCATCGCGGCTGTATCGGCCAGCAGCTTCTTCGCGTCGTAGACGATGCCGTCCTTGATGGTCCACCGGACGCCACCGACGCGTTCCACCTGCTCGGTCTCGTCGTTGAGCTTCACCGCGCCGTTGCCGTAGAGCACTTTCAGGTTGTGAAGCGGATTCTGATCAACCAGCACGAGGTCGGCGAGTTTGCCGGCCTTCACCACACCGAACTCCACCGGCTGCTTGCGCCATTCCGACAACGTCGCCGCGCCATTCATGGTCGCCGCCTGGAACACTTCGAGCGGATGGAAGCCGGCTTCCTGCAACATCTCCAGTTCCAGCACGTATCCGAAGCCGTAGGTCTGATAGATGAAGCCTGAGTCGGAGCCCGTGGTCACCCGGCCGCCCATCTTCTTGTAGTCGTTCACCAGCTTGAACCAGACCTGATAGAAGTTCTTCCACGCGATCTCGTCGTGTGTCGTCCAGTCGAACCAGTATGCGCCGTGGTTGCGGCGGCTGGGCGCGTAGAAGTCCATCAGCGACGGCAGGGTGTACTTGTCGTGATAGTCCGCCTCACGCGCGCGCATGACATCCCGGCCCGCCGAATAGATCGTCATCGTCGGATCAAACGTGGTGCCCAGCTTCACGTGCTCCTGCAGGTACGCCTTCCACTCGGGGGAGCCGGGCTCATGAATCTGATTCCACAGGCGCGCGACCTGCCCGAACCGGTGCTGTTCGTCATTCGCGTTCATGTCCACCGGCCAGTCCTGCACGACCGTGTCCTTCAGCAGGGATTCAAAGTGACCGTAGAAGTGCGTGACGGTGTCGAGGCCCACGCGCGCGGCGTCAATCGCGTTCATCTGGGCGACGCCGCCCTGCTGGAGGTGCGCCGTCGTGCCGAGGCCGTTCTTATGGGCCTCGTCGATGACAGCTTCCATGACGGCCGGCTCCATGGCGCCGAGCTTAAGGCAGTCGAGTGTGTTTGCGTTCTGCCGCACCCAGTCGCGGACGCCTTCCGGGGTGTCGCCGCCACCGGGGCGCTGACAGTTGAAGATGCGCGGCGCCGCGATTTCGTTCTTCTCGCTGCGCGCGCGTTCACTGACGCTGAACTGGTTGGGCCCGAGGGCCACACCGCGCACCGTCGTCACGCCGTGCGCCAGCCACAACTTGTACGCGTACTCCGCTTCGGCGTTCTTGGGAGCGCCCCCCGCGTGTACATGCAGGTCGACGAAGCCCGGCATCAGATACATTCCGGTGCCGTCGATTTCATGGTCAGCGGCCTGCACGCCGCCCAGGCGGCCGCCCACAGCGCCCGCGCGTCCGGCTGGTGCCGGGCTGGGCCGGAGGCCAGGTGTGCCCGCCCCCTGAATCGCCTGAATCCTGTTGCCGGAGACGACCACATTCATCGGGCCAAACGGGGGACCGCCGGTGCCGTCGATGACCATGACGTTGCGAATGACCATGCGGTTGAACGGGCCGACGCCTTCACCCGGACGGCGGGCCGATGCCGGCACCAGTCCCGCCTGGGCTTCGAGCTCGACCTGTGCCCCGCCCGGAAGCAGCGCACCGCCAGCCGCCATCGCGCCCACACACACACCACTGATCAACAGGGACTTCCATCGTCTGGTCATGAAGATTTCCTCCTCGAGTGTCGGGATTCTACTGCACAGCCGCACTCATCGCTGAGTCGATATCGGGGTACTGGAAGGTGAAGCCGAGATCGAGTGCGTGTTTGGGCACGGCCCGTTGTCCGGCGAGCAGGGCCGGGCCTGCCATCTCCCCAACCACCAGCTTGAGCACAAAGCCGGGGACCGGGAACAGACTCGGCCGCCCGAGCGCCTTCCCGAGCGCGCGTGAAAACTCGGCGTTGGTCACCGGCTGGGGGGCGGTCCCATTAAACACACCCGCGGCATCCGTCCGACGCAGCAGCCAGACCACCAGTTCGATCCAGTCGGCGCGATGAATCCAGGACATCACCTGCCGGCCTGACCCGAGCGGGCCCCCGACGAAGCACTGGAACGGCGGAATCATCTTCTGCAGCGCGCCACCGTCGCGGGCCAGCACAATGCCCGTCCGGAGGATGACGACGCGGCAGCCGAGCGCGGCAGCCGGCTGCGCCTCGGCCTCCCAGTCCACGCCGAGTGTGGAGAGGAAGTCGTCGCCGGGGGGCGCCGACTCATCAAGCGGGGGACCGTCGTGTGGTTGCGGACCGTAGATGCCGACCGCAGATCCCGAGAGGAACACGGCGGGGCGCTGTGTGGCGGCACGGATCGCCCCGACCAGTGCGCGGGTCGCGCTGATGCGGCTCTGGCGAAGGTCTGCCTTGCGTGCTGTACTCCAGCGCTTGTCGGCAATGCCGGACCCGGCGAGATTGATGACCCCATCCGCGCCGTCAACCTCCCGGTGCCAGGCCGTATCGGCGCCGGTGTCAGTCGACCATGTCACATGCCGGACGCGGTCCCGTGTGAGCGCCCGACCCCGCGTGAGCACCACCACGTCGTGGCCTCCCGCCTGCAGCGCGTGCACAAGCGGCTGTCCAAGGAATCCCGACCCGCCGGCGATGACATATCTCATGCGGCCTCCCTCGCAGCGCGTTGGCCTTCTTCCACGTTGACCCGCGACAGCACGAACATACCTGCGATGAAGAAGACGATGAGCGACAGTATTGCATTACGACTCGATCCTTCGCCCGCGACGATCGCAAAGAGGGCGGGACCGAGAATCCCAGCGTAACGTTCAAAGACGCCGAAAAACGCGAAGAACTCGGATGACTTGGCCTTCGGGATCATGGACGCGAACAGCGACCGGCTGAGCGCCTGTGTGCCGCCCTGCACAAGCCCCACCATGATCGCCAGCGCGTAGAAGTGCGCGGCGTTTGTCATGAAATAGGCCAGCACCGTGATGACGAGATAGACGCTCAAGCCGAGGAAGATGCCGCGTTTGGCGCCGATGCGGCCCGCGAGTGCGCCAAAGAGGAAGGAACAGGGCACGCCGACGAACTGGACCAGCATCAACGCGGTGATCATCGAACCCGTGTCGATCCCGATGCCGCCCCCGTACAGCGTGGCCACGCGGATGATGGTTTGAACGCCGTCGTTGTAGAGGAAAAACGCCACGAGCATCAGCACCGCGTGTTGGTAGTGCTTCAGCTCGTGAAACGTGGCCCGCAGTTGCGTCAGCGCTGCGCGCACCTCGCCGACGACGGTCGTCGCACCACTGGGTCGGGTGATGACCGGCTCAGCCACGCGGCGCAGCACGGGAATCGTAAAGAGGATCCACCAGACGCCGACTGTGACAAACGAGAGCCGGGTGGCAATGCCTGCGTCGGGCAGCCCGAACCATGCGGGCTGCTGAATCATTAGCAGGTTCCCGGCGAGCAGCAGGCCGCCGCCGATGTACCCCATCGCATAACCTGCGGTGGACACCTTGTCGAGTTCGTGCGGCTGCGCGATGTGCGGCAGCAGCGATTCATAAAGCACGATGCTGCCCGCGACCGCGATGTTGCCCAGCCCAAACAACATGAGCGCGAGAATCCAGTCGCCGTCCTGGATGAACCACATGCCCAGACAACACGCCGAGCCAACCAGCATGAAGGTCGTGAGCAGTTTTTTCTTGACGGGCTTCGCGTCCGCGATGGCGCCGAAGATCGGCGCCATGAGCGCCATGATCACGATGGCCGCAGTCGTCGTCCATAGATAGCGGCTGTCTTGGACGTTTTCCGGCAGTCCGGCGGCGGCGACGCGTTTGAAGTAGATCGGGAAGACACCCGCGATGATCGTCGTCTGGAACGCGGAGTTGGCCCAGTCGTACATGGCCCACGCCCGGAGCTCCGGGCGATTGAGGCCGAGGCGGTTCAGCACGCCGGGAGTCTATACGGAAACTGCCGACAGGCGTAGGGCGCGTTCGGGCGTGCGTAGGGCGCGCTTGGACGTGCGTAGGGCGCGCTGAACTTGAGCGCGCCAGGGGCTGGCCCGCTACAGTTCAGCGGGCCCTACGTACGGAACCGACCCTGGACTACAACCGCGACGCACCGGGCCTATCGGTCGGGTTTGTGATGTGTCAAATCACGCGGTGGACCAACGCGTGCCCCGTCGTGGCAGCGCACGTCACCGCGGCGCGCCCATGTGCGACTGACTCATCGCGTGCTGAGGGCAGAAGGCCCCTGTCCCCCGGACTGTGCTCAGCGCAGCACCCTGATGGCCTGCAACGTACGCGACTCCTGTCCGTCGTGGGTGGCAGTGACTTCGAGCAGGTAGTCCGCAGAGGCGAATGACGACAGCGTGAGGTCGAGGCGCACCCGAACACCGTCCGGGGTGTCTTCAGAGGTCACGGGCGGTTCGTAGTTGAGCGCCTGTCCGCTGGTTTGCAGCAGCCGGGACTTGAAGGTGTACGGCGACGTGCTGCGCGGCAACATCCACTCAATACGCATGCGCTCGGTGCGCCAGAACTGCGGATCAGCCACTGGACGGTATGGCGCAGCCGGCTGCGGCAGCGCGCGGTAGATCAGCGGCTCCCCGAACACCGACACCGGGCCAGGCGAGACCCGCACCAGATCTTCCAGGGCATTGTCCGCCTGCGTGATGCGGGCTTTCACCTGCCAGGGACCGCGACTTGCTGAGGGCAACAGGATGCGGACCTCCGCGCCGCGTACCCCAGCCGCCATTTCCGTGGTGCCGGTCAGCGCAACACCCTGGGGATCGGTGGCGGTGACCTCAACCGTGCCGCCGTTGCGCCATCCGGCGCTCGACGCTGTGGCGGTCGGAATCTCCACGGCGATCGCAAGGGACTGTCCCCGCAACGCACCGTGCACGTGCAGCGCGGCATCGGGCCGCACCCGGGCCAGAACATTCATCGCGGCCTCTTCAGCATTAGGGCCGGGCGGCCGAGGTGGCGCGCTGGCCGCCGCGCGCATCGCGGCAATGTCTTCCTCACTCGGCGACTGGTATTCGTACCGCGCGCGAATGGTCTGACCCGTCGACTTCAGCTTCACGCGAAGTTTTCGCAGCCTGCCGTCCCACTTCGTATTCGACGTGTAGTACCCGAGCAGGTAATACGCCGACATATCGTTGGTGATCTTCCGGAAACCTTCCCTGATGCCGTTGGTGTTGACGATCGCGATGCCGCCGGTGTCGGTGGCCATCTGCCGGAGGTACGAGTTTCCCCAATTGATCCCCGGGGACAGCCCCGCGGGATTCACGGGGTTGATCGCCACATTCATCCGGCGCGCCAGCCTCAGCAGATCCTGGAAGCGCTGCGGATGTGGCTCGGGAATATTCGACGCGAGCATCTGGCACGCACCCGCGCTGTTGTAGTCCGGTTGGAAGACGCCTGACGCCAGGCCGCCCACTCCCGGCATCGGCCGGCCCTGGGGTGGCGGCGCCCCTCGTGTGCCACCAGCAGCGGGAGGCGTCCCCGTGCGGCGCCGATTCGGCTCAACCCCGGGCATGTGTTCCGTCACGAGAATCAGGCTCTTTCGTTCATCGCGAATGGTCCCGAGGATGGTGATGATGCCCTCAAGGTCGCGATACAGATTGTCGATACGCCAGAGGTTGATCAGGCCCATGCCGGCCTGGCCAAAACACGTCAGCAGTTTCTGCTCAACCGGGTCGAGGTCGAACGGTTCGTTGTGATTGAAAATTTGAAGGAACTGACCCACCATCGCCTGCGTTGACGGCGTGAATTGTCCGAGCACGAGGTCGCTCGCCTCGTGATGCGGCAGCAGAATTCCGAACAAGTCGCGCGGTCCGACTTCACGCGTCAGCATGTCAATGAGGGGCTGGCGCACGTAGTGCGCGTTTGCCCACTTCAGCCGGTCGAGGTACACCACGACGACGCGGTACCGTGGGTCGGCGGCCAGTCGGAATGACTCTCGCTGATCGCGCGGGTCCGGACGTTCCGAGCCAGGCGTCCAGCGTTCATATTCGATGAACTCTGACGAATCGATCTTCTGGGGCGTGCCGTCTTCGGTGAGTTCGAAGTCGTCGGCCGTCAGGCCGCGGATGACCGACCCGTCCTTCGCGGTCGGGTACGCATCCACCCGCACAAAGTGCGCGTCACTGCGGAACACCGGCAACTGCCGCTCGGGCAGTTGCAGTTGCGAGACGACTTGTGCCGCATCGGGTGCGGCGTACAGGGTGGCGGCAGCCACGACGGCCGCAGCGAAGGCTCGAACGATTGGAACGCGAGCGCCACTCATGCCGGACACCCTGACAGAAAAATGTGCTGGTCCGGGCATCTTAGCCAAGAAATCGGCCCGGTGCTATCCTGACCGCGTCGGCCCTGCAGTGAGCACATGCATGCGTGATTTCCGGTATCCCGTGGTCTGTCTGCTGGCGCTTTTGGCTGTGGCCCCGATGGTGCCGACCGCGGCCCAGTCCCTCCAGCCTCCCCAATTTCGCGCCGGTGACCAATCACAGGCTGCACGTTTTACGGCGCGGTGACGTGGGTTAGCATCACGGTTTGTGGCTCCTGTAGCTCTGTTCCTGCTCACCATCGCCGGCATCTTTCTGATCGGGGCGCTGGGCGAGATCGTCTTTAAGCGCACGCGCGTACCAGACGTCGTCTGGCTGCTCGTTGCGGGTGTGATGCTGGGCCCGGTCACCGGCAC
This sequence comes from Vicinamibacterales bacterium, assembly GCA_030827135.1. Lineage (GTDB taxonomy): Bacteria > Acidobacteriota > Vicinamibacteria > Vicinamibacterales > SCN-69-37 > SYFT01. Next base: position 213,026 of record JAURFE010000003.1, on the reverse strand, counting down.
GGTGACGCCGGAGGATCTCGCAGCCATCGCTCCGTTCTTCGGCGCCCTGACGTTGGTCGTGGTCCTCTTCAACGGCGGCACCCAACTCGATCTGCCGCAGATCCTTCGGGCCGCGCCTCGGTCGAGCCTGCTGTCCCTGCTCACCTTCCTGGTGACTGTGGCCGTAGTCGCGGCCTGCACCATGCCGCTGCGATCGATTGGCTGGTTTCCTGCGGAATGGACCTGGACCCACGGCCTGCTGCTGGGGTGCATCCTCGGCGGCTCAAGTTCGATCATCGTCATGCCGGCCATGCTGCTCTCGCGTATCGAGGATCGCACAGCCAGTCTCATCAATCTTGAGTCCGCCTTCACCGATGCGTTCTGCGTCGTCGGCGCGACAGCCCTGATTCAGATCCTGCTGGCCAGCGGCGACGAGACCGTCTCTGCGGGCGCCACTCTGATGCGGTCGTTTGGGCTCGGCGCGTCACTCGGACTGGCGGCGGGTTTTGGCTGGCTGGTGGTGCTCCGCGCGCTCCACTCAAGTGAACATGCCTATCCCGTCACGTTGGCGGCCCTCCTGATTCTGTATGTGGCCATCGACGCCGCAGGCGGATCGGCGGCGCTCGGCATTCTGGCGTTTGCCGTCGTCGTCGGTAATGCCGAACACTTCAAGGGGATCCTGAAGCTCGAGGAGGACTTCATCCTGAGCGACGACGTCCGGGGATTTCACCAGCAGGTGACGTTCATCGTGAAATCGTTTTTCTTCACGTTCATCGGCGCGATGCTCACCCCGCCGTGGTCACTCGTGGCGATTGGCCTTGGCCTGGGCGTCGTATTGCTCATCGCGAGGGCGCCTGCAGTATGGCTCTCGCTGTGGGGGGGAGGTTTCACCGCCGACTCGGTCAGGGTGGTGACCATTGCGATGCCGCGCGGCCTCGCGGCCGGCGTGCTGGCCTCCATGCCAATGGCGGCCGGCGTGCCCGGCACGTCTCACCTGCCTGCGCTGGTCTTTGCCGCAGTGATCTCGAGCATTCTGATCTTTACCGTCGGACTCCCGATGGCCCATCGCCTTGCGCCTCCGGCTTCGCCGTCGGCGTAGAGGCCTTCGCGTCAGGACTGCGCTTGTCGGCCACACCGTAGATGGCGCCGGTGTTGGGATGCACCCAGATCGTTTGTGCCGATCCCTGGGTGCCGCCGACGCGCACATCGTGGCCCAGGGCCTTCAAGGCGGCCTGCACCTCGTCGGAGACGCCGTTCGCTTCAATGGAGAGGCGGTCCGGCAGCCACTGGTGGTGCATGCGCGGCGCGTCCACTGCGTCGCGGCCATTGAGTCCCCATGCCGTCACACCAAGCACCACATCGAGTGACGTGTTGATGATCGTGCGTCCGCCCGGCGAGCCGGTGACGAGTACGAGGCGGCTGCCGCGGGCGACGATCACGGGTGTCATCGAACTGAGCATGCGCTTGCCAGGTGCGATCAGATTTGCAGGTGTACCGATATCTCCCGTGAGATTCGTCGTGCCGGGCTTCTTGTTGAAGTCGCCCATCTCGTTGTTGAGCAGGAACCCGGTGCCGGGAATCACCAGATGTGACCCGTAGCCCCCTTCGAGCGTGTACGTCAGCGAGACGGCCATGCCGTTGCGGTCCGCGACGGAGAAGTGCGTCGTGTCGTCCGATTCGTCGCCAGGTGCGGTGACGATGTCCTTGCCGAGTTCCACCGAACTCGAGGCGCGTGTGCGATCGATCGTCTTGATCAGTTCCGACGCGTGGGCCTTCGATGTCAGGCGGGCAACCGGCACCTCAACGAAGTCGGGGTCGCCGAGGAAGCGGGCCCGATCAAGAAACGCGCGACGCCGCGCTTCGGTCGTCAGGTGCACTGCTTCAGTCGAGAGTCGCGGGATCTTCTGGATCTCAAGCGCCTCAAGCATGTTGAGCATGGCCAGCAGCGCCGTACCGCCGGAACTCGGAGGAGGCATCGAGATGATCTCGTAGCCCAGGAACGTGCCACGGACCGGTTGCCGCTCCTTCGCCTGATACGCCGCCAGGTCAGCCTTCGTGATGAGCCCCCCGTTGGCGGCCATGGCCTTCTCGATGGTGTCGGCAATCCACCCTGTGTAGAACGCATCCGGACCATCGGTCGCGATCGCCGTCAGTGTCTTCGCCAGATCACCGAGCACGATCGTGTCGCCTTCGGTCCACTGCGCGCCGCCGGGTTTTCCGTACGCGGCCACCGAACCCGGGAATGGCTTCATGGGGCCGGCCACCTCCCGATTCAATCCGCCCGCCAGCGACCTCGATACCTGGAACCCGTGCCTCGCCAGGTCTGCGGATGGCATCACCAGTTCCCGCCACGGCAACTTGCCAAAACGCGAGTGCGCCAGCGCAAGTCCACGGACGGTGCCGGGCACACCGGGCGCGAGGTACCCCGCAGCGGTCAGGCTGCGATTGATATTCCCCTGCGCATCCAGGTACATCGTCGGCGTGGACTTTCCGGGCGCCTTCTCGCGGAAGTCAAACGTCGTCGCGGTGCCGTCCGGCAAGCGGACGATCATGAATCCGCCGCCGCCGATGTTGCCGGCCGTCGGGTAGGTCACGGCCATCGCAAATGCCGTGGCCACCGCCGCGTCAACGGCGGTGCCTCCGCGTGCGAGCACGGCCGCACCGATATCTGATGCGATGTCTGACGATGAAACGACGACTCCCGCGCGGGCGAACGTGCCCAGATCGGGCTGAGCCTGGGTGGAGACCGGTGTGACGGGCGCCGCCAGCACGGCCATCACAACGAGGGCGACAAACATGCGCAGTTTCATGCGCACAGGGTAACCCAAATGGGGAGATGGGGAGATGGGGAGATGAGGAGTAGAATCCCCGCCTATGCAACTTCGACTCTCAGGCCTGCTCTCTGTCCTTGCCGGCGTTGTTGTGGCGGCTCAGGTGGCCGCTCCCCCGCAGCCAGTCACCCGGGAAGCCGCGGTGGACAAGGTGTTTGCCGCCTGGAACAAGGCGACGCCTGGGTGTGCGGTGGGCGTGGCTGAGAACGGCGCGAGTGTGTTGCAGCGCGCCTATGGCATGGCGGAGCTGGAGCATGCGATCGCCAATGGCCCGGAGACAATTTTCGAGGCCGGGTCGGTGTCGAAGCAGTTCACAGCTGCGGCGATGATTTTGCTCGCGCGTGACGGCAAGGTGTCGCTGGATGACGAGGTGCGGAAGTACGTGCCGGAGTTGCCGGCCTATGAGGCGCCCGTCACGATTCGGCAGATGTTGTCGCACACCAGCGGGTTGCGTGACTGGGGCAATCTCGCCGGTATCGCGGGGATGCCGCGTGGTGCACGCACCTACAACCATGGGCATGTGGTGGACATCCTGAGCCGGCAGCACGCTCTGAACTTCGCGCCCGGCACCAGATGGTCCTACAGCAATTCGGGGTACAACCTCGCCGCCGTGATCATCGCCCGCGCCAGCGGGATGTCATTTGCCGAGTTCAGCCGCACGCGGTTGTTTGAACCACTGGGCCTCACTCGCACGTCGTGGCGAGACGACTACGCGCGCATCGTCCCAGGGCGCGCTGTGGCGTACAGCCCACAAGGCCAGGCGCGGTTCCGCCAGGACATGCCATTCGAGAACGTGCACGGGAACGGCGGGTTGTTGACGACCGTCGGGGATCTGCTGAAGTGGCAGCGGGCATTGTCTGACGGTCCGCTCTCCGGCGCGCGCGTGGCCACTGAACAGCAGACCATGGCGACACTGCCTGATGGCCGTGCACTGCACTATGGACTCGGTGTGTTCACCGGCGTCTACAAGGGGGTGTCTGAGGTGTATCACTCGGGAGCGACAGCGGGGTACCGCGCGTTCCTGACGCACTATCCGTCGGCGAATCTGACGGTCGCGGTGCTGTGCAACGCCGGCAACGCGAATGCGACACAGTTCGCGCGGTCGGTCAGTGATATCTATCTCGGTGAGCGCGCGCGTGCGGATGCGCCTCGTCCTGTCGTCCTCCGCGAAGCGCAGGGACCCCTGGTCGGCGTGACACCCGACGCGAGCTACCAACCATCCGCCGAGGACCTGGTGGCGTTCGCCGGCACGTACAACAGCGCCGAAGTCGAGCTCCAGCTGATTGTCTCGGTCGAGAACGGCGCGCTGCTGATTCGTCGCCGTCCTGATGCCACGATGCCGCTGCGTCCGCATTCGCGCGATCGATTCGAAGCCGGGGCCGGCCTCGGTCTCGTGACCTTCCGCCGCGAGGGCGGCCGCGTGATCGGATTCAGCGTCACGCAGGATCGCGTCTGGGACCTACGGTTTACGAGGACGCAGTAGCGCGTCGGTCACCGCCGTGCACCCACGGTCCGGCATCCCTTCGAGCAGCCGCGCGAGGAAGCCGGACGCGTTGGCCACGGCGTACGGCGTCGAAGCGGTCGCGTTCAACCTGCCCCCGGCGGCATCATCCGCGAATCGCTCCACACGCGCCGGTTCGCCGGCCCACCACCTCGTGTTGTCAAGCCATGGCTGGAATGCCGCAGCGTCCACCGCATGGTCCATCCCGAGTTCCGTGAGCAGGCGACGCGCGCTTGGAGGGATGGACTCTGCCAGGTCCGTAGGGCGCGCTGGTTTGGAGCGCGCCAATGGTCTTGACATGGCCGCGAACGAGGCGCAGGATGGGGCTAGACCCAGTGTTCTGACACTGACGCATGAGGTTGCTGGGTCGCCTCGGAACAGGAGGTGGGCAGAATGAATTCTTCTGCTGAAGGTGCTCCGCCGAACAACGCATGACGTCGTTGTTCCCACCCATGCTCCTGCCGCCTTCTGGTGGCCGTCGCCTAGCGACCATACCGACGCACGGGTGAGAGCCTGAAGACGTCGCGAGAGGCCATCGCTCCCCACTGGGGAACGGTGGCCTTTCGTCTTTTTTCCCTATCGATCAACCAGCAGGCCGTCGCTTGACGATGCCTGTGTGATCTCCCAGCGATTCCCGTCAGGATCCGTCAGCAGAAAACTCTTCTCGCCCCAGGGATGTTCCTTTGGCGGGCCACTCAGGTGATGTGCGAATGCACCATGCATGGTGTCGAGGCGCGCAAACGTCGCGTCCACATCCTGCACCGTCAGCCCCACCGCGCCTGCGCGCCGGGACGCCGTCTCGTCAAACGACTGGGCTGACGGGCCCACCGGCTTGAAGAAGGCGATCCGGAATCGCGACGGCAGCACAAACTCCGAGAACATGTCGTTTTCGAATGCGGGTGTGAGGCCGAAGGCCTCCGCGACAAATCGGGTGATGGCCGGCACGTCGCCGGTCGCGAGCACGAGATGGGATGCGGCGCGAATCATGGATGTGGCCATGATATGCGCAGCCTTGACGTGACGTCAGGACACCCTCGAGTCCGGCGTCGACCACCAGACGACCAACAGCGCGACGACGAGGGGCACCCCAGCCACTCGGCCGGCCGTGCTCGCGAAGATCACCGCACCATTGAGCACCATCGTGAACGCCGTGAGACGCCAGGTCCACTCGATGACCCAGGGCCGGCGCAGGAACGTCCGGGGCGAGAGCCACCACCAGCCGGTGTCGGCAAGCCACCACGCGAGGAACACGTAATTCACATACAGGCTGCCGGGCCACGCGACACCGTAAAGCGTGGCCGCGCGCTCTGCGGTCACGGTGACGGCGCGTGCGTGATCCCATCCGTACACCACACCAAGAGCGAGCAACGCGTGCGCGGCGCCGAGGATCACGCCGCTACCCGAACACACGATCGCCCAGCGCGTCGTGACACTCGTTTGTCGATTGCGGCGTCGGCCGAGCTCGCCAAGGAGAAGGGCAATCAGTGCGAGCCAGATGGTGAGGTAGAGCGCCAGCACCGCAACAGCCTACAATGACCGGCGACTGGAGGCCGGACCTTCAGGTCCGGCAGGGGAACATCATGGCGCATCGGTTTCGATTAACGGTTCTGGCGGCGGTGCTGTGTGCGGCGGCATGCGGCACTCGGACGGGTCCTGCGGCGTCAGCGCAGCCCGCGCGTCCGCCCCTGACGGAGGCCGATGTCACCGCGATCGCCGAACTGCTTCAACTCGAAGACTCGCGCCGCTTTGTCGAGCCGACGCTCACGCGGCTCCTGGCCTCCACGCATTCCGAAGTCCGGCGCCGCGCGGTCGTCACAGTGGGGCGCATTGTCAATGAGCGCAGCCTCGCGCTGCTCGAACCGCTGCGCACCGATGCCGACCCCAACATTGTGGCGACCGTGGCGTTCGCCATGGGGCAGACGCGAAATTCCGCTGCAGTGCCGTGGCTGACGACGACGATGAATGCGTGGGAGGTGAACCCTGATGCGGCGTTCGAGGCAGCCCGCTCGCTCGGGAAGACCAGATCTCCCGAAGGGCGCGCCAACCTCGAGGCGTTTCTTGCGACCGCTCCAGACGCGAGTGGTGCCCGTGCCGTAGTCGGCGAGGCGCTGCTGTCGCTGGGCCGGTTCACGGAAACCGGCACGATTGATCCCATTCTTCGGTGGACGACTTCGACAGACGTCGAGGTCAGGTGGCGCGCCACGTGGGCGCTGTTCCGCCCGCGCAATCCGGCTGCGGTGTCGCACCTGATGACGTTGTCGACGGATCCGTCACCCGAGGTGCGTTTCTGGGCGGTGCGTGGCCTGGTCCCCACGCTGGTTCCCGACCGTGCGGTGGCCTCGGCGCGATTGCGTGATGCGCTCAAGGATTCCGATCGCCGAGTGCGCACCGAGTCACTGCGTGTGCTCATGACGTATGACGATGACGCGTCGGTGGCAGCGGTGTTGGCCGAGTTGGAGAATCCGGATACGTGGATGTCGGTGTCCGCGGCCGAGACGCTGGGCCGGCATACGAGCCGCGTTGATCAGGTCCGGCCACGACTTGAAGCGGCGATGGACCCGTCGAAACCAGCCGCGCTTCAGACGGTGGCCAAACAGCAGTTGACGAGACTGACGGCACCGCCGCCTGATCCTGCGGGGCGGACGGGTGGCGCCGGACGCGCTGGAGGAGCGCGTGCCGGCGGCGTAGGTGGTGTGGGTAACGCAGGGCCCGCTGAACGTGAGCGGGCCATCTCCGACTACCGCGCCATCGTCGAGCGCTGGATCGTCCCCGCGTACAAGGGAGCTCCCAATCCGCGCGCGATCTGGATGACATCGAAGGGCGAGATTGAGCTCGAGCTTTTTGCGGCGGACGCGCCGTTGGGGATGGAAGAGCTCGTCCGGCTCACGGAATCCAAAGCCATTGTTGGTCCGGCCTTTACCCGCCTGGTGCCGAATTTTGTCGCGCAGCAGGCGACCATCCCCGGTGCAAGTCGGTTGCGCGACGAAGTGAATCGTCACGGACTGACGCGCGCCAATCTCGCGTGGGCGTCATCCGGTCTCGATACCGGACGGCCGGGGTACACGTTGGGCAATACGCCACAGCCCCACAACGAGGGTGACTTTACATCCCTTGGCCGCGTGGTCCGAGGTATGGATGTGGTTGATCGCCTTGAACTGGGTGATGCCATCACGTCAGCGTGGTTTATCCGCCGCTGACCAGACGGGAGGCGGCAATGCGACAATGACAGGATGCCGCTTCCTGCGCACCTGACGCTGAGCCGTACGGCTTCAAATGATGTCGGGATCCGGCAGGTGTTCGTGTCGGTCGATGGACAGCAGGTCGCGGTTCTGGTGCACGGGCAGACCGCCACGGTCCAGATCGCGCCCGGGCCGCATGCGATGCGGATTCACAACACCCTTGTGTGGAAGAACGTGAAGTTCGAGGCAGCGCCGGGCGAAGACATTCGATTCGATATCACCAACCGCGCCGGCTTCGGCACCGTCGCGCTGGTCGCCACCCTTGGTGTTGGGCCGATCTACCTGACGGTGACGCGCGCGGGGCTGCTTCCTGCCTAGGGCCCACTGGCCTGCAGGGCGCCCTTGTTCGGCGCGCTGAAACCCAGCGCGCCCTGCTTGGACATCCGGCCAGCATAGAATCCACTCGTGACCCTGGACCCGCGTGAAATCATCGCGTTTCTGGTTGCGGTGTCGTTTGCCGCAGGGCTCAACGCGTCCGGGACCGTGGTCGTGCTGGGGCTGATGGCGCGGCTTGGCGTGCTCGCGCTGCCCGGTGACCTGAATATGCTCGCCAGCTGGTGGGTGATTGGTGGTGCCGGTCTGCTGTTCCTGGTCGAAGTCGTGGCCGACAAGGTGCCGCTGTTTGATCTCGTGTGGAACGTGCTGCAGACGTTTGTTCGCGTGCCCGTCGCCGGCGTACTGGCGTACGCGGCGACGCCGTCGCTTGATCCGATGTGGCAGGGTGCGGCCGTTGCGATCGGTGCCGGGCTTGCGCTGCTGGCGCACACGTTGAAAACCACTCTTCGCACAGCGGTCAGTGCTTCGCCGGAACCAGCGTCCAATATCGGACTGAGTGTCACCGAAGACCTTCTGGCATTGGGGCTGACATGGTTTGCCGCGAGTTACCCATGGCTGGCCGCCGGGATCGTCTTCGTGTTGATCGTCGCTGCTGTATTGCTCCTCCGGTTCTTGTGGCGCGGCACGAAGCGCCTCCTCCGCACCTGACCATCTGCCCATCCGCCCATCCGCCCACCCGCCCACCCGCCCACCCGAATACTGCTACCATTTCCGCGTTTCCCCGTGTGGGATCCGAGGAGGTTTCCGAATGACGCGACTCCGTCGCCGTATCCTGATTGCTCTGCCGCTGGCCTTCGTGGCCGCTGTCCTGGTGCCGCTGTCGGCACAAAACGCCACCAAACGCCCGATGGCGCTGGGTGACATCCTCTCGTTCCGCGCCATGACCACGACGGCCATGTCGTCGAACGGGCAATGGTTCGCATACCGCGTCGCGCCGCTTGAGGGCGACAGCGACGTGGTGGTACGCAGCACCACCGGCGCCCAGGAATACACATTCCCGGTCGGCGAAGGCGCCGGGCCGATGGCGTTCTCGGACGACTCGCAGTGGCTCGCGATCTCCGTGTCGCTCACGCGCGGCGAAGCCGAAGCGGCCCGCCGCGCGCGCCGGCCTGTCCAGACGAGCGCGTTGATTGTGAACCTGGCGACCGGCGACAAGGTCAGCATCCCGAAAATTCGCCGTTTTTCCTTCGCGGGCGAGATGGGTGGATGGATTGCGCTCCATCGCTACGGTCCTGACGCTGCGGCGGCTGCGCCCGCTGGTGGCCGCGCGGGCGGCGCGCCTGCGGCAGGTGGCAATGCCCCTCGCGATACGCGGCCCCGTGGCACGGACCTGATCCTGCGCGAGCTCAAAACCGGCACCGAGATCAACGTCGGCAACGTGTCGGAGTTCAACTTCAACAAGTCCGGCAAGTACCTCGCGCTCGTGATTGACGCCACCGACCAGGCCGGCAACGGCCTCCAGATTCGCGACATGTCCACCGGCACGATCACATCGCTCGACACGGACAAGGCGTTCTACGAACGCATGGCGTGGACGACCGAGGGCGACGCGTTGACGATGCTCAAGGGGACCGATGATCGGGCGTTCCGCGAACGCCTGTTCTCGGTGGTGGGATTCACCGGCTTCGGCAGCGGCACGCCGACGAAGGTGGTGTACGACCCGAAGCAGGACAAGAGCTTCCCCGCGAGCATGTCGGTGAGCGGCAACCGCACACCGGCGTGGAACGACGATCGCACCGCGATGATCTTCGGTATGGCCGAACTCACGCCGGTGCCGCGTCCCGCGGGCCGTGGCAACGCGACTCCCGGAGCCGAGGGTGCAGATGCTCCGGCTGGCGCGCCGGCAGCCGCACCGGATGCGACCGAACGTCCCAGCGTGGTGATCTGGCACTACAAGGATCCGCGCCTGCAGTCCCAGCAGCGGGTGCAGGAGAATGCCGACCGCAACTTCAGTTATCCCGCGCTCTTTCGCCCTGCCGACAATACGATGGTGCGTCTGGCTGATGACGAAGTGCCGACAGTGACGGTGACGGGGCGTGGCAAGTGGGCCATCGGCACGAGTAACTCAGCCTATGAGTTGATGGGGAACCTCAATGGTCAGCAGTTCCGTGACGTCTACGTCATCGATACCACGACGGGCCAGCGCGTCACGGTGAAGAAGGAACTGCGCTGGGGCAACTCGTCCTCGCCCGACAGCACGAAGTATCTGTACTACGAGGCGAAGCACTTCCATGTGTTTGATGCGGAGACCGGACTTACGCGAAATATCACGGAGAAAGTACCGACGTCGTTTGTGAACACGGATAGTGACGTGAACGTCGTGGATCCGCCATCGAACGCGATCGGGTGGACGTCGGACAATCAGTACGTGCTGCTGTCCGACCGCTGGGACATCTGGAAGGTGCCGGTTGCGGCGGGTGAAGCGCCGGTGAATCTGACGGTGAACGGCAAGAAGGACCAGATCCGGTATCAGAACCGCGTGCCCGGCATCTACCAGAACGAACGCGGCATCGACCTGAGCAAGCCGCAGTACTTCTCGGCGATGGCCGAGTGGACCAAGCGCGCGGGCTACGGCGTGCTGGAGCCAGGCAAGCTGGGGCTCAACATGCTGCTCTGGGAAGATGCGGCGATCAGCGGACTGCAGAAGGCGGAGAAGAGCGACATCTGGATGTATCGCCGCGAGACGCCGACCGAAGCGCCGCAGATTTACGTGACGGATGCGACGCTGAAGAACGGCCGGAAGATTGTGGACATGTCGAAGGAAGCGGAGTCGCTGGCGTGGTCGGCGGGTGCGCAGTTGATCGAGTTCAAGAACGCCAAGGGTGAGCGTCTGCAGGCGTCGTTGTATCTGCCCGCGAACTACGAAAAGGGCAAGCAGTATCCGACGATTGTCTACATTTACGAGCGTCTGACGCAGGGCCACTATCAGTACGGACGCCCCGCGGCGAACGGCTTCAACCGCCAGGCCTACACAAGCAACGGCTACGCGGTGTTGCAGCCCGACATCAAGTACTACGTCAACGACCCCGGCATGTCGGCGGCGTGGACGCTGCCCAACGCGGTGAAGGCGGCGGTGGCCACGGGTGTGGTGGATCCGGCCAAGGTGGGGCTGCACGGCCACTCATGGGGCGGCTATCAGACGGCCTTCACCATTACGCAGACGGACACGTTCGCCGCGGCAATTGCGGGCGCGCCGCTGACCAACATGATCAGCATGTATTCGGTGCTTTACAAGAACACCGGCGGCACCAACGGCGCGATCTTCGAGAGCAGCCAGGGGCGCTTCACCGGTGGTCCGTGGGAATTGTGGGACGCGTACACGCGCAACTCGCCCGTGTATCACGCCGCGAAGGTGAAGACCCCGCTCATCATCCTGCACAACGACATGGATGGCGCGGTGGACTTCACGCAGGGTATTGAGTACTACAACACCCTGCGCCGCATGCAGAAGCCGGTGGTGCTGCTCGAATACCCCGGTGAGAACCACGGCCTCGCGCGGCCGGCCAATCAGCAGGACTACACCGTGCGCGTGAAGGAGTTCTTCGATCACTACCTGAAGGGCGCGCCCGCGCCGGACTGGTGGAAGGATGGCATTCCGCGTCTCGATATGGAGAAACACATGGACGAGCGCGTGAAGGCAATGGAAGCCGCCAAGAAGGCCGGCGGCTCGGGCGGCGGCAAGTAGGGTAGAACATGTAGGGCGCCCTGGGCTTCAGGGCGCCAGCAAAGAAAAAAAGGGCGCGGCGGGGACCCCCGTCGCGCCCTTCAAGTTTCCGAACCCTGGACTACTCGGCCGCGACCTTTTTCGTCCGCCGCTTCGTCTTGGCTTTTTCCGGCGCCGGTTCGGTGGTCGGAGCCAGCGAAACCATGGCTGCCACGAACCGCTTGGGGCCGTGGTTGTCGAAATCGATCACGACGTGCGTGCCGTCAGAGTCGGTGACCGTGCCGGGGCCGTACTTTGGTTGCGACACGCGCGCGCCTTTGTTGACCTTCACGGACATCCTCCGAAATTGGCGTCCCTGGACGCCTGAATACGCACCAATACCCGGCCGCGCGCTGCGCGACCGGGTATTGGCATTTTAACTGAATGACTTACCAGCGCGGTTCGCGACGGTTGCCGCCACCGCCACCACCGTAGCCGCCGCCACCGCGGCCGCCACGATCACCGCCGCCGAACGCCGGCTTCGGGCGCGCTTCGTTGACCGCGAGGTTCCGGCCTCCCATCGGCTTCTCGTTGAACATCTCAACCGCCTTCTGCGCGTCTTCGTCAGTCGCCATTTCGACGAAGGCGAATCCGCGGGCACGGCCCGTGGCGTTGTCACGAACGACGTTGACGGTGTCAACGGCGCCAGCGCCGCTGAAGAATTCACGAAGTTCGTCTTCGGTGGCGGAATAAGGGAGATTGCCGACGTACAGTTTGCGACCCATGTAACAGCTCCTGAACAAGAAAACCGACAAAACCCGGCGGAACGGACCCCCGTTCCTCTTGCTCAGCATTCACGTTGGGGACCAGGAATCGAAAACCAGGGACACTCGACGCGGGGCGAAAGCTCGGAGGCCGGACTTCAGCGGTGGACCTCAGGATAACACGGGTATCATCGGTGGGTTGTGATCTCGTTCTCGAACATCTCCAAGCAGTACGGCAAGCAAATCCTCTTTGTTGACACCAACTTCCAGCTGAATCCTGGGGACAAGGTTGGTCTGGTCGGCCCCAACGGGTCGGGTAAAACCACCCTGTTCCGGATGATTGTGGGCGAAGAATCGCCAGACGAGGGGGAGGTGTCGGTCCCCAAAAAGATGACCGTGGGCTACTTCCGTCAGGACGTCGAGGAGATGTCCGGCCGGTCCGTTCTGGACGAGGCCATCGCCGGATCGGGCCGTCTGGGCGACCTCCACCACGAGTTGGAGGCCCTGCAGCAGGCCATGGGGGACCCCGACAAGGCCGACGACATGGACCGCATCCTGGCCCGTTTCGGCGAAGTCCAGGAAGAATACGATCACCTCGGCGGGTACGGTCTCGAGAGCCAGGCCCGCGAAGTGCTGCACGGGCTCGGGTTTGACGACCGCCGGATCGACGGCGACGTCGGCGACCTGTCTGGCGGCTGGAAGATGCGCGTGGCGATGGCCCGTGTCCTTCTCGGCCGGCCCGACGTCCTGCTCATGGACGAACCCACGAACCACCTCGACATCGAATCAATCATCTGGCTCGAAAGTTTCCTGAAGTCCCTGCCGTCCGCGCTCTTCATGACCTCGCACGACCGGGAATTCATGAACCGGATCGTCTCGCGAATCGCCGAGATCGACGACGGCGAGATCACGGTGTACGCGGGGAATTACGAGTACTACGAACGAGAACGCGCGATTCGGGAAGCCAACCGCGAGGCGGCGTACGCGCGGCAGCAGGCAATGCTCGCAAAAGAGCAGCGGTTCATTGACCGCTTTGCCGCGCACGCCGCGAAGGCCGCCCAGGTGCAGAGCCGCGTCAAGGCGCTCGACAAGATTGAAAAGATCGAGCTGCCGAAAAAGCGCAAGCTCGTGGACTTCGACTTCCGGCAGCCGCCGCGGTCCGGTGACAAGGTGGTGATGGTCGAGAACCTGCACAAGGCCTACGGCGACCACGTCATCTACGACGGCTTCACCATGACCATCCAGCGCGGCGAACGCTGGGCGGTGATGGGCGCCAACGGCGCGGGCAAGACGACGCTGCTGCGGATGATTGCCGGCGCGATGGAACCGGATTCCGGGAATGTACGCATCGGCGCGAGCGTCCAGATGGGCTACTTCGCCCAGCAGGCCCTGCAGGTGCTCGACCCGGACAAGACCGTGTGGGAACAGCTGCAGAACGACTTTCCGAAGGAAACCGTCGGGGCCATCCGCAGCCTCGCCGGTGCGTTTCAGTTCTCCGGCGATGAAGTCGAGAAAAAAATTCGCTATCTGTCAGGCGGCGAGCGGTCGCGTCTCGTGCTCGCGCGGATGCTGATGTATCCGCCCAACCTGCTCGTGCTCGACGAACCGACAAACCACCTCGATCTGGCGACCAAGGACATGCTCATCAAGGCGCTGAAGGACTTTGAGGGGACGATGGTGTTCGTCTCGCACGACCGCTCGTTCCTCCGTGGTCTCGGCACCCGCGTGCTCGAACTCGGTGGCGGCGAACCGCTGCTGTTTCCGGGCACCTATGTCGAGTACGTCGAACGCACCGGTCACGAAGCACCGGGACTGCACTAGATGATCATCGCCGCTGCAGCCCCGACGAAGTCGAGGCCCTTGTTGTGGTCGACGCCCATCATCTTGCCGCGGCCCATGCGGACAAGCGGGAGCACCGCACGATAGCCGGCACCCTGGCGCACCAGCATGATGCGCAGTTCCGCCTGAGTCGGACCCGCCGGCGTGTCAATCACCGGCGTGAACGCCACGCGTTCCTGCAGCACATAGAGATGACGCTGGTCTGCCGGAATGGCCGCGATGTCAGCGTCCGTCGGCGAGAAGATGATCCCGCCGCCCGCAAATGAGAACAGCGGTTTGATCAGCCAATTGTCGCGGTCGGATGGCACCTCGGCCACGTCCGACAGGAACATCGTCGTCGGCACCCACGGATGGCGCAGCCATGGGATCGAGAACTTGCTGATCCGGAAGAACCAGTCGGGCCCGCCGATCCACTCCACGTCGAGTTCATCGCGATAGTCGAACGGCATCGGTGCACCGGATCGCTCAAGCTCATCGGGAATCACGCGGTTGTAGATGCGATGGATCGGCGTGCGCACGCCGTCGCGCCGGTAGAACAGCCGCCGCCCGTCCTTGATGATCTCGGTCGTGTCCAGTGCGCGGATGCCCCACGTGGCCTCGGTGACCAGAAAGTCCGGCCGCGTCTTCTGCTTGTGCGGCTGAATCTCCATCAACACGACGTGCGCAGGATCGTGCGGACCGACAAGGACATCGCGGAGGAGCGCCACGTAGGAGTCCAGGTCGAGGCCGCCCAGAAAAAGACGTCGTGTGTCATTTTCGGCATTGCCTGACCCGAAAAAGACACCCGCCATCTTGTCCGCCAGCGCCATCTGGAAGCCGTACAACGAGGGGAAGGCCTGCAGTTCGACGAGCCGCCCTTCGACGCGACCGTCGGGCCGCCGCACAAGCCCGAAGTCCACCTGCACGCAGGTGGGGAGGTCTTCGCCACCGGCGAGGCGGAAACGTTCGGGAACCATGGCGTCCGCAGCCGCGCGGTACTCCGCGTTTCCAAGTAGTTGCCCCACCATTGCCCGCGACGCTTCCACAAGGTCCTGCATCAGCGACAAGGGGAAAAACACGGGGTCTCGCAGATGCGAAACTCCACCTTGCAGCCGACCCGCTCCGTCAGCGCGTCGAGGGACGCGCGGTATCCGGCTTCCGTGTACTGCTCATTCCACCGCGCGCGCAGTGCGGGAATCATGGGGGACTGTCAGATCAGGAACGTGCCGTGCGACATGATCTGTTCGTCATCCACCCAGATGTCGAACTGGGTGCCGACGACATCGATGTGCGTGGACGAGTACCAGTCAGCCCCCGTGTGTGCGCCGTAGGGGTTGCCGAACGCGATGTGAATGCCTGGGAATTTTTCGTCCTGCAGGATGTGGCCGATGACCTGTTTCAGTTCGATGTTCGTGCCGATGGCGAATTCGCCGACGCGATCGCTGTTCTCATCAGTGTGCGTGTACGCCCAGAAGTCGTCGCGCAGCTGCTGATTCGGCGAGGTGGCGTCGACGAGCCGGTTCTTCCTGATCGTGACGGTCAGCGGCGAGTCCCTAAGGTTGCCGTAGCGGTCGCAGAGCCAGTCGCCCACCACGCCATCGATGACAAACGTGCCGTTGACTTCACCGGGTGAGGTGAAGACCTCGCCGCCCGGCAGGTTGCCCCACTTCTCAGGGCTGATCAGGCCACTCGTCTTGACCCATCGGTAGTTGGGATTCAGGTCCGCCGCAAAGTCACTGCCCGCCGGCGTCGTCGCGCGAACCTGTCTGGCCTTCCGAACCTTGTTGATCACGCGCGTGCTGATCTCATCCACCAGGTGATAATCCGCCCGCATGCCCTCGACCATGATCTGAGGCGTGATGTTCACCATGTGCGCGTGCCGCATGCGCCGGCGATTCACGATGTCGGTCATCTGCATGCGGGAACCCAGCTCGTTCTGCTGGACGTGTGCGGCGAAGATGCTGACGTGGCTCAATTCCATGTCGGCCGCGATGGCTGCCGGCAGGTCGGTGAGCGGGCGCGGGGCCTCGTCCTCGAGGACCCAGAGCCGATGCGCGGCGCCCACGCGGTCGATTTCGGCAATCAGTGCGTCAGCAATTGGCCGAATCTCCCGGTCGGTGATGACGGTGACCCGCTCGTGGGGCTGGACGTTGAGGCAGGTGCGGATGGCGTTGTTTGCGCCAGGCTGAAAGTCGTCGAACATGCTGACACGATGATATCCCGCCCTCCGGGCTAGACTAGCCGCGTGCCGATTCTGGTGATGTTCACCGTCCTGGTTGCCGCCATGTCCACGACCCAGCCCCCACGCTCCCGCACCTTCAGCGAAGTGGCCGCCATGCCGAGTCGCCCGGCTGACGCGCGCCTGACGTACGGATCGGCGCCGGAACAGTTTGGTGAGCTTCGCCTGCCAGCGGGGCCGGGCCCGCACCCGGTCGTGGTGCTGATTCATGGGGGCTGCTGGCGCGCGGAGTACGACCTCTCACACCTTGCCCCGCTCGCGACGGCCCTTGTGAACGATGGATGGGCGGTGTGGGCCATCGAGTACCGCCGCGTCGGCAGTCCTGGCGGAGGCTGGCCTGGAACCTTCCAGGACGTTGGCGCGGCAATCGATCACCTTCGCACACTCGCACAGAGCCAGGCGCTCGACCTGTCCCGCATCGTGGCCGTCGGCCACTCGGCGGGAGGGCACCTCGCGCTCTGGAGCGCGGCCCGGGGCTCGCTCCCCAGGGACTCGCCAATTGCTTCGCCTGATCCGCTCATCCCCCACGGAGTCGTGGCCCTCGCCGGCATCACCGACTTGACGGCATACGCGTCCCCGAGCGGATGTGGCTCCGCCGTGGTGCCGCTCCTGGGAGGCGACGCGAAGGCGATGGGGGAGCGATACGCGCAGGCGTCACCGGTGATCACCGTGCCGACGGTCCCGCTGCAGCTCGTCGTCGGCACCGCCGATGCCGTCGTCCCGCGCACACAGGCGGAGGCGCTTACACGCGTGGTTGGGTCACGCGCGACCGTGCGCCTCGTTGAAGGTGCCGGGCACTTCGACCTGATCGCGCCTGACCTCGAAGCCTGGGTGGTGCTTCGTGATGCGGTTCGCGCCCTGCTTCCCACCCCGGGTTGCACCTAGCGTCGTGCGAGTTCTCCATATCGCCCCCACGTATTTTGATGTGTCGTCGATCATCGGCGGCGCCGAGCGCTATACGTGGGAACTGGCGAAGGCGATGGCCCGGTCGGCGGAAGTCACCCTGCTGACATTCGGTCCGCGCCCCTTCATCACCCGCCGCGACGATGTGCGGATGGTGTGTCTGAAGCACTGGGGCGGCGTGAGCCACTCGTTGCTGCCGGATCCGGTGAGGTGGTCATTTTTCAAGGCGATCCGTGCGGCCGACGTGGTGCATTGTCACCAGATCGATGTGATGTCCACCAATGTCGCGGTGCTTGCGGCCTCGGCGATGGGACGCCCCGTGTTCGTGACGGACCTCGGCGGCGGGTACGCGCGTATGCCCTCGCGACGATTCCCACTGATGCGTCAGGCCACGGCGTATCTCCTGATCAGCGAGTACTCGCGTCAGCTATGGCTCCAACGGCCCGAATGGCGTCGGCCGGGCACGCTCGACGTGATTTACGGCGGCGTGGACACCGAACACTTCTCACCGGGTGGCACGAAGGACCCGTCGATGGTGGTTTTTGTCGGCCGGCTGGTTGCGCACAAGGGCATCGACCGTCTTATCGATGCCGTCGGGCCCGGCCAGCGCCTGCATGTTGTTGGTCGTCCGTACGATCGGGCGTATCTGGCACATTTGCACGACCGTGCCGCGGGCAAGAACGTCGTCTTTGAATATGACGTGTCCGACTCAGAACTTGTGGAGCGCTATCGCCGCGCCACTGTATCCGTGTTGCCCTCGGTGGCGACCGACTATCGCGGTGCGGTCACCGAACACCCTGAGCTTTTCGGCCTGGCCGCAGCGGAGGCGATGGCGTGCGGGACCGCCACGGTGGTGACCGACGTGGCCTCTCTGCCCGAGGTTGTGGCCGACGGCGAGACGGGGTTTGTCGTGTCGCCGGATCACCCAGGGCAGTTGAGTCAGCGTCTCCGCCAGTTGTGCCAGGATCCCGTGCTTGCGGCCACCATGGGCGCCGCCGCTCGACGGCGTGTCCTGGACCGTTTCACGTGGCGTGCCACCGCTGATCGGTGTTTTGCCGCCTATGCACGAGCCGCCAAGCAGTGATAATGAACTCGTAAACATGCCTGAACAGAGAGTCCTCGAAATTGGCGCCGGGCGAGATCGGTCGGTCCCGGGTGCGGTGACGGTCGACCGTGTCGTAGCAACGGGACCTGACGTGGTGCACGATCTCGATGTCACGCCGTGGCCGTTCAGGGATGGTGAGTTTGATTTCGTGCGATGTAAGGACGTGATCGAACACGTCGCCGACGTGACGAAGACCCTGGAAGAGATTCACCGGGTGCTCGCACAGGGTGGCCGTGTCGAGATCGTCACGCCTCACTATTCTTGTGCCAACTCCTGGACTGATCCGACCCATCGTCATCACCTGGGCTATTTTTCATTTGACTATTTCACCGGGCAGAACCAGTGGGACTTCTACACGGGTGCGCGCTTCACGCTGACCGAACGCCACTTGCGATTCTACGGCCGCTACAAGAATCGCCATTGGGCGTGGTTGGCCAATCGCTGGCCTCACTTCTATGAAGAACACCTCGCCTGGATCGCGCCAGCCTGGTACATCCGCGTGGTGCTCACGGTCGTGAAGTAGGTGACAAGGCCCTGATGCGCGCTGTGATTCTCGCCCTGCTACTGGTGTCCGCACTGGCGGGAATGCATTGCGCAGGCGGACGGATCCCTGGCAGGACCGTCGACGTGGCGATGGGACAGGTGCGCGGACGGGTGTTTGACGAGTACGGGGCGTCGATTCCTGACGCCACGGTGTTGTTTCAGCCGGCGGACCCGCGTTCCGGCCTGACGGAGTTTGGAGCCGTTGCTGATTCCCGGGGTCGATTCGATTTCGAGGGCGTGCGCCCGGGCACCTATCGGGTCACATGCCGGGCGCGGGGCTATGAAATCACCGTGGCGGTCGAAGAGGTGAAGCCAGGCGTGCAGACCGAAGTGACGCTCACCATGAGGCCGATCAAGTAAGGCTCTGGCGCCCTGCAGTGCAGGGCGCCCTGCGAGAACCCTGGACCCTTCAGAGTCCGTGCCTGGTCTCCGCGATCATGTAGTCCATGACCGCTTTGAAGTCGTGGCCTGACTCGTTGTAGACCTTGAGCTGCCGGTCTGCGCCGGTGCCGTTCTCGAGAATCCAGCGGATGGTGTTGACCTCTTCACGACTGTCCAACTCATCCAGCACATCGTCGACCCAGTCGAGATATTCGAGGATGAGTTCCCGCTCGGGGACTTCGCGCTCCTTGCCGAAGTCGATGAGCATGCCGTCGAGTCCGTAGCGGGCGGCACGCCATTTGTTTTCCATCAACAGCGCGCGACTGTAGACGCGCCAGCTCTGGTTCTTTGCATGCAGGCGGTAGAGCTTCACCATGGTCGCCTGAATCAACGCGGCCAGGGCGATGGTCTCCTCAACGCGCATCGGGATGTCACAGATGCGAATCTCGAGGGCCGGATCACCGAACTGACTCCGACCGAGGGGACCCACTACGGTGCCGGCGACCTGTGGAGGCACGGCCGGTTTCTCATGGAGGAACTGGTGCCGTACATGGCGAATGAATTCGGTGTCGGGACAGGGCCGGGGGCGCTGTCACTGGGAGGGTCGTCGCTGGGAGGCCTCGCGACGCTGGCGGTGGCCCAGCAGTACCCCAGTCGGTTCGGGCGGCTGCTCGTCATGTCGCCATCGGTGTGGTGGGACAACCGCGTCATCCTCCGGCGTCTGCACCACCACCCGCTGGTCCCGACCACACGCGTCTGGCTGGACGTGGGGCACCAGGAAGGCCGAGACACCCTCGCGGACGTCCGGCGCCTTCGACGCCTCCTGCGTGACCAGCTTGATGCCGGCCACCTCGGAGGCGTCGAAGACCCGAACGGCGATCACAGCGAAGACGCCTGGGCGCGACGCCTGCCTGACGCGCTCACGTGGCTCTTCGCGTAGCGCTAGCGCTTCGCGTTCTTGACGTAGCGGTCCAGCCAGTTGAGCGTCTCGGCCACGACGTGCAGGTTGGATTCGCTCGCGGCGTAGCCGTGTGACTCGTACGGCAACGTGACGTACCGGGCCGTCGCGCCGTGGCCCTTGAGGGCCATGTACATGCGTTCCGACTGAATCGGGAATGTGCCCGAGTTGTTGTCGAGTTCGCCGTGGATCAGGAGCAGCGGCTCCTTGATCTTGTGCGCGTGATAAAACGGCGACATCTTCGCGTAGACATCAGGGGCTTCCCAGAAGGTGCGTGTCTCGTTCTGGAACCCGAATGGCGTCAGCGTGCGGTTGTAGGCGCCGCTGCGGGCCACGCCGGCCGCAAAGATGTCCGAGTGCGCGAGCAGGTTGGCCGTCATGAACGCGCCGTAGCTGTGACCGCCCACGCCGATGCGGGTGCGATCCGCGATGCCTTCATTCACCGCGAAGTCCACGGCCGCCTGCGCGCTGGCAACGAGTTGTTCGACGTAGGTGTCGTTGGCGGTTTCCCCCGCACCGATGATGGGCATGGTGGCACCGTCAAACACGGCGTACCCCTGCGTCAGCAGCAGCAGGTGGGACGCGCCGCCCACGAGTGTGAAGCGGTTCGGGGACCCGACCACCTGGCTCGCCGCATCCGCGTTGGTGAACTCCTGCGGATAGGCCCACACAAACATCGGGAGCCGTTCGCCAGGCTTGTAGCTGGGCGGCAGGTAAATCGTGCCGGAGAGCGTCACGCCGTCGTTGCGCTTGTAGGTGACAAACCGGCGCTGGACGTCCGAGAGCTGCGGATGGGGATCCTTGAATGACGTGACCGCCGTCATGGTGCCGGCCGTCAGATTGCGCATCACATAGTTGGGCGGCATCTGCGCCGTCTCCCGTCGTGTGATGACCCGGACACCCGCATCATCCACCAGCGCCACAATCGACTCGTAGCTCTGCTCGTCGCTGCGCCACACCCGCTCGGTGGCGAGCGTGGTCAGGTTCATGCGATCCAGGAACGGCAGGTCGCCCTTGGGCGACGCACCGGCGCCGGTCAGATAGATCGCCTCACCCACCTGCATGATCAGGTTCGAGGACGGGCGCCGAATCGCCGAACCGGGATCGCCGTACCGGTCCTCCTGGCCGCGTTCCCACACCTTGCGCGGGGTTGAGGACCAGCCCTTGTCGAGCACCCACGAGCGCGTTTTGCGCGTCGCGCGATCCGACTCGGCCACGATGATCACGCCCTTCTCGGTGAACGACACGCCGCCGTACCGCCATTCGGTCCTGATGGCTTCCGTGGGTGTGCCTGTGAACGGAGCGGCGAGGGTCATCACACGGTCGCGGTGAGGGACACGATTCCGGATGTCGCCCTTGTCGAGCGCTTCCACCCACAGCAACGTGGCGGGCTCCAGTGGATGCCACTGCGCGCTCCGCGCGCCCTGATGTACGCCATTGACGGGCACGACGTCGCCCATCGGTACATCCGCGATCGTCCGCACGACTTTCCCTGTGCGATCCCACACTTCGACATCGCGCGGGAAACTCGACGCGGGCAGCAGGTACGAATACGGCCGCTTGATGCGGTTGACGATGACAAATTCGCGATCGGTCGAGACCTGCATGCCTGCGTACACGGCCGGGCGCCCGAAGGAGGTCGCCTTGCCTGAGAGGTCCACCCAGGTCGGTTGTGACGTGAAGTAGTAGTCGTACAGCTGTTCGTCGTGTGCGCTGGTCAGCAGGTCCTGATACGTGCGGCCTGCGGCGATTGTGCCGAGGTTCTCCTGCGTGTTCGGCATCGACGGCACCACCGGTGCGGCCGGAGCCGGGCCCCGGCCGGCCGGAACCATGCTGCACAGGAACCCGGTCGAGTCGTCCAGCCAGCTGCACCCGCCGCCCAGTCCGTTGATGCCGCGATCAACGACCGTGCTGATCTGCCCGGTCGCGACGTCCGCGAGCAGTAGCCGGATGGTGTTGGCGGCCGTATGGGTGATGGCGATCTTCTTTCCGTCAGGCGAAAAACTCGCGCCGAACGATCCTTCCTCCGGCAATGCGAGTTTGCGCTCCGCACCGGTCGCCACGTCCTTCAACGTGATGCCGATGGTGCCGTTCAGCACATGGTTCCCGTTGGTCAACGGGCTGATGCGCGATCCGCCAAGCCGCAGCATCGGCGACGCGACTTCCGCAAGCGTCGGCATGCTCCGTCGATGGGTCATCAGCATCGTTTTTCGATCGGGCGACACCTGCACGCCGGGCAGCGGCTCGGCGTCCATGATGTCGACGATGACTTTGGGTGGGGTGAGGTACCCTGAGGGCGCTTGCGCGCCAAGGCTCGCTGCGACCAGCGAGACAACGATTCCAACAGTGACGGTGCTTAGCAGTCTTTTCATCGAACCCTCCGTTGCGCGCGTTCATCGGTTCATCGGTGCTGTATGAACCGATGAACCGATGAACCAGTAACCCCGCTTCCTAGCGGTCGCCGCCTCCCCGCCCGCCGCGGCCGGGCGCCGCCGGTGCTGCGCCGGTGATCTCGACCGGGCGTCCGTCGATGAAGACGTGACGCACGCGGGCGTTGGCTTCGAATACCTCGCCCTCCATAACCACGATATTGGCGATCTTGCCCTGTTCGAGTGAGCCAAGACGATCGGCCGCGCCGGCGATCCTTGCGGCGTCGAGCGTCAGGGCGCGAAGCGCCGTGGCCGGCGGCAGGCCGCCATCCTTGATCGTGCGCGTCACGTTCGCAAGGAACGCGGACGGTGTCAGGGTGCCGCCGCCCGTGAAGCCGAACAACACGTTCGCCTGCGCCAGTTGAGCCGCGGTCCTGGTTGCGTCAGTGATGGCCTGGGCCCCGCCGCCTCCGCCGCCTCGCCCGCCGCCCCCGCCGCCGCCCTGAAAGTTCACGCCGAGAATGACCCGTGCGCCGGCCTTCTGCAGCTCGGCGATGCGTTTCCCGGACTCGGCGCCACCCACGATGATCGGGTCAAGGCCGAAGTCCTTCGCCATGATGAGTGACCGGTCGATCTCGCGCGCCTGGTTCGCATCAAACGCCGTCGGCATCTGCTTCGCGAGCGCCGGCTTCAGTGCGTCGAGTGAGGGCTCGACGAGCGGACGCGGACCCCGCGCGCCGGTCTTTTCGTAGATGGCCGTGGCGTCGCGTTGCCACTGGGCATCGAGGAACCCCTGACGCGTGAACGCGATCGTGCCCAGCAGCGAGTTCGGGTAGCCCGTGCCGCCGCCGCGTCCGCCGATGTTCACGTGTTGCGCCACGGGGGCCTTGACGACGGCGAGGCCGCGCCGGTAATCCGCGACGGTGCTGATCTGCGGATCGTCAGCCGGATACACGGTATTCACCAGCGCGCTCTGGCCCTTGAAGATGCCCTGAGAGGGCACCGCGAGCACCGAGGTGATGCCGGCCTGGGCCATCGCGCTGAGGCCGTCGCTGGCTTCGACAAGGTGCTGCGCCGCCTCGTAGTCCGGCCGGAGAATCGCCGCTCGCTTGGCGCGCTCGGCCTCTTCGCGGCTCGTGAAGGTCGCCTCCGCCGCGCCGCCGCCGCGTCCTCCGCCGCCACCTCGACCCCCGAAGTCGGGGGCCGCCGCCTGGGCGGCTTCGCCGAGTGGGGCGCCGCTGTTCAGGTCGATGAAGCCCGGGTACACCGTGAGGCCGGTGCCGTCCGTGACGAGCGCGTCGGCCGGGACGGTGACCGAGGCGCCCACCGCCTGGATGACACCGTCGCGAATGAGCACCGTGCCGTTGTCGATCGTGGCTCCGGAGACCGTGACGATCTTCGCGCCGCGAATGGCGTAGGTCAGTCCCTGTGGGGCGGCCCCGCCGGTGAGCGTGAACGTGAGCGTCGCAGCGAGAACTGCGGCGCCCTGAACGACGACTGATTTCAGGTTGCGCATCTGCATGTCCTCCTACTGCCGACCCATGTACCGGTTGAACAATTCCGTCTGCTTGTTCTGCAGCGGCACATCTTTTCCGGCGATAACCACGTGCAACACGCGCGACCGGATTTCCATCGCATCGCCGTTGGTGACGACGAGGTTCGCGACCTTGCCGGGTTCAATGCTGCCGACGAGCCTGTCGGCGCCAAAAATCTTCGCGGCATCGAGCGTCATCGCCTGCAGCGCGCGCTCCTTGCTGAGGCCCCATGCCACCGACATCGCGGCCTGGAACGGAATCAGCCGCACCGTCTCGAAGCCGCCGCTTGAGAACGCAAACGTGACGCCGGCCTTCTCGAGTTCCCCCGCCGCCTGATACGTGGCCGCATGGAACGTCTCGTCGCCGCCGGCCGGGAGCGCCAGAATCGTGCTGATGATCACCGGGACGTTGGCAGCCTTGAGTGCCACCGCGCTCGCCACGGCCGACGCCGGGCTCGTGCGGATGACGATGTTGACGTTCTGCCGCTGGGCCCACTGCAACGCCTGCGTGATCGCGGCTTCGCTACCGGCGCTCACGTAGAACGCCTGCTGTTTCTTGAGAATCGGCAGAAACGGCTCGAGGTTCCAGTTCATGTCGCGGTTCGGGTTCGCACCGTACACCTTGGCCTGCGCAAGCAGGTTCTCCAGTTCCCGGAGACCCGAGGTGGCCGCGCCGCCGGCGCGCCCGCCCGCCGGGAAGCCGCCACCACCGCCGCGTCCGCCGCCACCGCCGCCCGGGAACGTGAACGCGAGGCCCGCTGCCGGACGTACCACGTTTTCTTCCCACGTCCAGCCGTCGAGGTTCATCAGCGGCACTTCACCACCGATGATGCCGCCGCCAGGGAAAATCCCGGCCGACGTGATGCCTTCGGTACGCGCGACCGCGATCGCATCACTATCGGACTGATACGCCACCTTCGTGCGCAGCATCTGGTTGAACGTCAGAATTTCGTTCACATCGTCGAAGCTCCGGACGCCCGGTTCGTTAAGGCCGAGGTCCGTCTGCGCGTCGATGAAGCCGGGATAGACGTTCGCGCCGCGGGCGTCCACGACGCGGGCGCCCGCCGGAATCGAGACATTCGCGCCGACCGCCTGAATCGTGTTGCCGCGGATGACCACGGTGCCGCGCGGAATCACCGGACCGGAGACGGTGTGGATGCGCGCGTTGGTGATCGCCCAGGTCGCACCGTTGGCGTTGTAGACGACCTTGCCGGTTTCCGGCGTCACGTTGAACAGGTTGCCGGTCACCGCAGGTGCGGCCGGGGCGGGCCGATCCGTGTTGGCGGCCGCGATGCGCGCGAGGTCGGCGACGCGATCGTAATAGAGCTTGCCGTCGATGTACGTGTGATCGACGGTCGCGAACGTGCTCAGCGGATGGTTGTTCCAGATGACGACGTCTGCATCCTTGCCGACGTCGAGGGACCCCACACGGTCTTCAATGCGGAGCTGACGGGCGGGGTTCATCGTGACCATGGCGAGCGCCTGGTCGTCGCTGACGTCACCCCATCGCACAGACTTGGCCGCTTCGGTGTTCATGCGGCGCGCGTGTTCCGCACTATCCGAGTTGATCGAGACGTTCACGCCCTTGTGGGTCATCAGGCCGGCGTTGCCCGGGATCGCGTCTTCGGCTTCGATCTTGTAGCCCCACCAGTCGGAGAAGGTCGACGCGCCGGCGCCATGCGCGGCAATTTCCTTCGCGACCTTGTAGCCCTCGAGCACGTGCTGGAAGGTGGCGACCTTGAAGCCCATCTCGTCGGCGAGACGGATCATCATGAGGATTTCGTCCGCGCGGTAGGAGTGGCAGTGCACCAGACGTTTGCCTTCGAGTACTTCGACCAGCGCGTCGAGCTGGAGGTCGCGACGCGGCGGAATCGTGGTGGCCTTGTTCGGCGAGGCGTTGTACGCCGCCCAATCCTTCTGATATTTCTTCGCGCGTGTGAACGCGTCGCGAATGACGAACTCCACACCCTGGCGGGTGCCCGGGTACCGGGGGAGGGCGTTGCCCTGCAGGCCGCCGGCGCCGCCGCCCGACCGCTTCGGGTTTTCACCCAGCGCGAACTTGATGCCGGGCATCGAGCCTTCCATGATGAGCTCGTCGCCGCGCTCCACACCCCAGCGCAGCTTGATCGTGACCGCGCCGCCGCCGATCGGATTGGCCGACCCGTGCAACACGTTGGCGATCGTCAGGCCGCCGGCCAGGTCGCGCTGAATCGCGATGGCCGTCGGGTTGAGCACCTGACCCATGTCGGTCATCGAACTGACCGCCGTGGCCCCTTCGTTGATGGCGTCGTTGCCGATGTGCGAGTGCGCATCAATCAGCCCGGGCGTCACAAATTTGCCCGTGCCGTCAACGAGCGTCGCGCCGGCGGGAATCTGGACGTTCGTACCGATGGCGGCAATCTTGCCGTCCCGCATCACAATCGTGCCGTTGTTGATGGTGCCGCGCGACACCGTGATGAGCGTCGCATTGCGGATGGCCACGACCGACGAGGCCTGAGCCGCCTGCGGGGCGGGGGCCTCGGTGTTACCGGCAAGACGTGCGCCGGCGGCCGGGACGAGGAGGGCAGCGAGCGCTGCCAACCCAAGGACTGCGGAGTGAATCGTTCGACGTGCCAATGGAGCCTCCAGATGGGGGAAAGAACCCGGGGAACTGTAGCGTACGGATACGCCCCCCGACCATTGGCCGTTGACCGGCCCGCTCCAACCCAGCGGGCCCTACGTACCAGTCCTCGTAGGGCGCGCTGAACTTGAGCGCGCCTTTACGCTTTCCGCCCCAGCTCCCCGCGTCGCAGGCGCCGATAGAGATCGAGCGCAGCCCGGATGATCTGGATCGCCTCCGTCGGCCCCAGCATGTCTTCGACGACGACTTCCTTGTTCTCGAGGGACTTGTACTCCTCAAAGAACTGCCGGACCTGCCGGAGGATGTGCTGCGGCAACTGGCTCTTGTCGGTGTAGTCGGCAAACGCCGGATCCTTGACGCTGACGGCGACGATCTTGTCGTCGATGCCCTTTTCGTCGCGCATCCGCATGACGCCGATGGCGCGTGCCTCGACGATCGTCAGCGGATGGACGGGTTCCTGACCCAGCACCAGTGCGTCCAAGGGGTCTCCATCGTCACAAAATGTGCGCGGGATGAACCCATAGTCGGCCGGATAGTGCACGGCGGAGTACAGCACACGGTCGAGCCGGAGGAGTCCGGTTTCCTTGTCCAGTTCGTACTTGTTCGAGCTGCCCTTGGGGATTTCGATGATGACGGGAAACGCAGTTGCCAGTTGGGCGTCGTCTATGTAGCTGTCATGCCAGGGGTGCATAGAGCCTTATTGTCGCCCGAATATAATCCGGCTGTGCGGCCCGGAAAAGGAGTTTCTTCATGACGCGAAACGATGTCGACCGGTTGCTGGACCTCCATCAGGCGGCGTTCGCACGCCGGTCCGCGGCCGACCTGACCGCAGGGCACACGGAGTTCGGGACGTTCAGCAGCCCGGCTGTCGGCACGGTCACCGGCCGCGCGGAGATCAGAAAGATCTACGACTACTGGTTCTCGGCCTTCCCGGACATGGAATTCACCTGGGGCACGCCCATCGTCGAAGGACAGCGGGTGGCGCTGTTCTGGCAGTTCGGCGGCACCATCGCCGGTCAGTTCTTCGGCGACGTGCGCCCGGGCACCCGCGTGCGATTCGACGGCGCAGCCGAATACGTCGTGTCGCCCGAGGGCATCGTCAGCGCACGGCACGTGTTTGACTTCACGGGCGCTCTCATCACGGCGGGTGTCCTGAAAGTCAAACCGGCGTAACCCGCCGCACGGTCAACGTGCCGCGCGGATCGCCACCACCCAGTACGCGCACGCCGACCAGATGCCGCACCACGATCCAAGCGCCGCCCACCTCCCCGCCGAGATCAGTCCGTCACGGGTGTACGGCTCGCTGGCGAGCAGCAGCAGATTCATGCCGACGATGTAGCCGTCGAAGAGGAGGAAGGGGAGCGCGCCGGCCAGGGCGCCGGCGACGGCCACTCGAAGTGCCGTCGCGCGGCCGATCTCGGTCAGCCGATGCACGTATGGCGCGCCGAAGGCCAGGGTGACAAAGAGGGCGACCGGAGCAGACAACAGCGCGTACGTTTCGATCCGCGCCTGCACGTCCGGCCAGGGTTGCCCGGCCGTGCCCTTGAGTCCGAGATACCACCGGCCGGCAAACACCACGGCCATCGCCGCCGGCGTGGCCACGGTGGCCGCCAACACGCCGAGCGCGACGCGCAGGGCTTTCATGGCGGCAGCATATCCCGGCGGCCTCTGCGTACGGCGCGCTGGGGTGTAGCGCGCCTACCGCGCGGCCATCATCGCGAGCAACGCCTTCTGCGTGTGCAGACGGTTTTCGCTCTGGTCGAACACGATTGACGCCGGGGAGTCGATGACCTCGTCGGTGACTTCGAGCCCCCGGTGGGCGGGGAGGCAGTGCATAAAGAGCGTGTCCGTGCCGGCGGCGGCCATGAGCGCGGCGTTGACCTGGAAGGGCCTGAAAATGCCGGCGCGCCGTTCGGCGTCGGCCTCCTGGCCCATCGACGCCCAGGCGTCGGTGTAGACCGCATCAGCGCCCTTGACGGCCGCGATGGGGTCGTAACCCTGCGTGAATGTCGCGCCGAACCGTGCGATGCGTGTGACTGACTCCGCAAGTCCGGCA
Source organism: Vicinamibacterales bacterium (assembly GCA_030827135.1). Classification (GTDB taxonomy): domain Bacteria; phylum Acidobacteriota; class Vicinamibacteria; order Vicinamibacterales; family SCN-69-37; genus SYFT01. The sequence continues at coordinate 184,207 of JAURFE010000003.1, read as the reverse complement.
TTCAACTCAAAACCGGCGGGTGTGGCAACGCGGACGTGCATGCCGAGCATGACCGATGCCTGCGCGAGCGAGGCGGCCACGTTGTTGCCGTCGCCGACGTACGTGACGGTGCGTCCCTTGACCGAGCCCCAACGTTCGATGAGCGCCTGCATGTCCGCCAGTGCCTGGCAGGGATGTTCCTCATCAGTGAGCGCATTGATCACGCGCATACGGGATGCGGACGCGGCGAATCGTTCGAGTCGTGCCTGTTCAAACGTCCGGACCACCACGATGGGGACCCAGCGTTCAAGATTACGCGCGACGTCAGAGGCCGATTCGCGACCGCCAAAGGCGACATCGGATGCCGGTTCAATCACGTCGCCGCCGAGTTCGCGCACGGCGATGGTGAACGCGGAGTGCGTTCGGAGCGACGGCTTCTCGAACAACAGCGCGACGTGTTGCCCTTCGAGCACGTGGGCGTGCGGGCGACCCTTCACGCGTTCGGATTTGAAGACCGCAGCCAGTTCAAGCGCCTGTTCGAGGGCGTTGGGGCTGAGGTCGAGGATGGAGAGGAAGTCCTTGGACTTCAGAGCGGGCAGTTCAACGATCATGGTTGGATTACGTCCGGTACTCGGCGTTGATCTTCACGTATTCGGCGCTGAAGTCGCAGGTCCACATCGTGGCTTCGTGGCCGCCGCCGGTGCCGAGGTCGACGGTGATGGCCATCTCTTTCTGCTGGAGCACCGTGGCGGCCGCGTCGGCCCTCTCGTCGTAGGGTACACCGTTCACGAAGAGATCCACGTCGCCGATGCGCACGGAGGCGTGTTCGAGCACGAAGTGGGCGCCGGACCGGCCTGACGCAGCGATGAGGCGACCCCAGTTCGGGTCGCCTCCATGAATGGCGGTCTTGACGAGTGGCGAGTTGGCGATCGTGCGCGCCGCGAGCCGAGCGTCCTCGAGTGAGACCGCGCCGGTGACACGTACGGTGACCAGTTTGGTTGCGCCTTCGCCGCCACGCACGATTTCGCGCGCGAGGTGACCGGCGACTGTCCGCAATGGCTCGACCAGCGCAGGATCCGCAGGGTCGGTGATCTCGACGCCGGATGCACCCGAGGCCATCAATAACACACAGTCGTTGGTCGAGCACTCGCCGTCCACAGTGATGGCGTTGAATGTCTCATCGCAGACGCGGCGCAATGCGACCTGCAACACGTCCGGGGCCACTTTCGCGTCGGTGGTGAGGAATCCGAGCATGGTGGCCATCCGGGGCTCGATCATGCCGGACCCTTTGGTGATGCCGCCGACGGTCACACGCCCCTGCGGTGTGTCGATGACGGCCGCGCACGATTTCGGGAACGGATCGGTCGTCATGATCGCGCGTGTCGCGTCAGCGCCGCCTTCGATCGATAGCGCAGCCTGCGCCGCCGTGATGCCGGCGCGCACCTTCGCCAGGCTCAGGGGAACGCCGATGACGCCGGTGGAGGAGACAAAAATGAACTCGTCGCTCACTCCAAGCGCTGTGGCGGCCGCGCCGGCCATGCCTTTGGCCACGGCCATGCCGGCCTCACCCGTACAGGCATTGGCGCATCCGCTGTTCACGACGGCTCCCGCGCAGAGGCCGCCGGCCCGGAGGAGGTGATCGCGCGAGACCACCACCGGTGCAGCGATCGCCAGGTTGGTCGTGAACACGGCTGCCGCCGGCACCGGGCCGGACGTGGACGCAATAAGACACAGGTCCAGTGGCCAGGCGTGCGTCGGCTTCTTGATGCCGCAATACACACCGGCCGCGACAAACCCGGCCGGCGTGGTCACACCTCCGTCGATGAGGATGGCGTCCATCACGATCAGGCCGCGCTCACGGCGGCCGGACGATACGTCTGGTGGGCCGCAAGCGGCAGCACCATGGCGTACTGTTCGCAGTGGCGGAACAGCGGGCAGCCGACGCAGTCGGTCATGATCTTCTCCGGCACCCACACATGCGGCACGATGGAGAAGCCCTGACGTACGAAGAACCGCGCATCGTGCGTAAAGGCCGTCAACGTGTCGAAGCCCAGCGCCTTGGCGCGTGTCCGCAGTTCGTTGACGAGGCGCTGCGCGAGGCCGACCCGGCGGAAGTCCCGAGAGACCACAAGCGACCGCACTTCGGCGACCGACGCGGACAAAGGCGCCAGTTCCGCGCACGCGGTGATCTGGCCGGCGACGTCACACACCACGAACCGTTCGGCGTGGGCGCGCAGTTCGGAGATGTTCCGGGGCAGCAGGTGTCCTTCGTCGAGGTGCGATTGCACCAGCTGATGAATGGCTTCAGCGTCGGCCATGGTGGCCGCCCGTACAACAAGGTCCGTCACTTCGAGTCCCTCCCTGCCGCCACAATGGCGTCTTCCAACAGCGGCAACGCCGCATCGACGTCGGCTTCCGTAATCGTGTACGGCGGCAACAACCGCACCACCGTCGAACTCGTCCGATTGATCAGCAACCCGCGCTCAAAGGCGGCCGCGACCACGGGTGCGGCGTCAAACGCCAGGTCGATGCCCATCATCAATCCCTTGCCGCGCACGTTACGGATGGCGGGGACGCGGCCCATCATGGCGCAGAATCCCTTGCCGAGCCGTGCCGCCGCCAGGGCCATGGAGCTCTGCAACTCCGGCGACGCCAGCGCATCCAGAAACACCAGGGCCGCGCGGCAGGCCAGCAGATTGCCGCCGTAGGTGCTGCCGTGGTCGCCGGGTGAGGCGGCAGACGCCACCTCATTCGAGAACATCGCGACGCCCACCGGCACGCCGGCGCCGAGCGCCTTGCCCAACGCGACGAGATCAGGCGTCAACCCCAGCGTCTGGCTGTAGAGAAACGCGCCGGTGCGGCCCGATCCGCTCTGCACCTCGTCCGCAATCAGCAACGCGCCCGTGGATGCGCACGCCGCCTCGATGGCCGCGGCCATCTCCGGGCTGATCGGACGCACGCCGCCTTCACCCTGGATCGGCTCCACGATGAGTGCGGCTGTGGTGTCGTCCGCCGCCGCGGCGAGCGCCGCAGGGTCGTTGTTGTCCACGAACACCACGTTGGGAATCAGCGGGGCAAACGGCGCGCGGTAATGGTCGTCCCATGTGACCGACAACGAACCCATTGTGCGCCCGTGGAACGCATGCGAAAACGCGATGTACTTCGTGCGCGCGGTCTGCCCCTTGGTGTGCCAGTAGCGGCGCGCGAACTTGAGACAGGCCTCGACGGCCTCGGTGCCGCTGTTGCAGAAGAACGCGCGGTCAAGCCCCGTGAGCGACGAGAGACGGGTCGCCACTTCCGCCTGCAACGGGTGAAAGAACAGGTTCGACGTATGCAACAGCGTTCGCGACTGGTCGGCGATCGCCGCCGCGAGCACCGGATTGGCATGCCCCAGCGACACGACGCCGACACCGGAGATGAAGTCGAGGTAGCGCTTTCCCTCGGTCGTGATCAGATACGACCCCTCGCCGCGATCAAAGACCACCGGGGTACGTCGGTACACCTGCAGGATGTGCTCGGCTTCCAGTGCCTGAACGGACGAGGGCGCAGTGGCGGTTGTGCTCATGAGTGAATCGTGACCTTCGCTGTGAGAGTGGTGCCCGGGGTGTCGCAGGGATCGACCCCGGCGGCAAAGCCTCGGCCGTCAACAAGCCGCACAGACGGCACACCTTCGTCGAGCGCCGTCCGGCAGGCGCGAAGTTTGGCCACCATGCCGGCCGTTGCCGTCCCGTCGTTGATCAGCGCGTCCATGTCGTCGATCGTGAGCAGGGGCAGCAATGCCCCCTGCGAATCCAGGACGCCCGCCGTCGTGCCCGCAATGATCAGTTCCGCGCCGAGCGCGGCAGCCAGCCGGCACGCCATGACATCCGCATTGACGTTGAGGATGCCCGAACCCGAAGGGCCCCGCTCAATACCCAGACTGGCGACCACCGGGAGGTAACCGGACGTCATCAGCAACTCCACCAGCGCCGGATCCACATCGTCGGGATCGCCGACAAGACCCAGATCCACATCAATCCCCTTGGTCGAGCGCAGCGCCGGCGCCTTCTTCGCCTCGGCCATCGCCGCATCAACGCCCGTCAGGCCGACCGCCTGCACCGAGGCATTCACGAGCGCGGCGACCAGATCGGTATTGGCCGACCCGGCAAGCACCGCGACCACCGCGTCACGCGTCGGGCCGTCCGTGATCCGCAGACCATCGGCCTTCTGCGGCACGATGCCACGACGATCAAGCTCCGCGTCAATCGCGCGGCCGCCGCCGTGCACAATCGCGAGTGGACGAGTCGCGCGAAGGCCGGCCACCATCGCCGCAAACGCGTTCCTCGCCGCGGCGGTTTCGATCAATTCGCCGCCAAGCTTGAGCACCAGGGGACCGTTCATCGCAGTCCCGTCCGTTCATCAAAGCCACAAATGACGTTGAAGTTCTGCACGGCCTGGCCCGCGGCGCCCTTGACCAAATTGTCGATGCACACCACGAGGACCAGCCGGCGCGACGCCGCATCGAACTTCCAGCCGATATCGCAGAAGTTGGTCCAGGCGACGTGTTTGATTTCCGGCAGGGCACCACCTGTCAATCGCACAAACGGCGCGTGCTGATAGGCGCGGCCCAGGGTTTCGCCAATCGCTTCCGCCGTCGTTTCGGGCGTCACCCGCACGTAGATCGTTTCAAGGATGCCGCGATCGAGCGGCACCAGGTGCGGCGCAAACGTCACCTCGCACCCGAGCGACTGTTCCATCTCCGCGACATGCCGGTGGCCGAGGACGCCGTAGGCCGCCATCGACCCATGGTTTTCGGAAAAGTGCGTGCGATCACTCGCGGTGCGCCCGGCGCCTGAAATGCCGGACTTGGCGTCCACCACGACGTCGCGCGACAGGTCGAGCAAGCCCGCCTGCATCAGTGGCGTCAACGCGAGCAACGCAGCCGTCGGATAACACCCCGGGCACGCGACCAATGACGCCTGCTCGATGGCCGCCCGATTGTGTTCGACCAGCCCGTACGCGACGCCATCCGGCAGCAGCGTGGTTGCCGGATACCACTTCGCGCGAATGGCCGCGTCCTTGATCCGGAAGGCCCCCGACAGATCAATCACCTTCGCGCCGGCCTCGAGCAATTCGGGCGCGAGATCGGCCGCCGCCGCTTCCGGCACAGCCAGAAAGACAAACGCGGACTCGGTCAACTTCGCGCGGTTGAGTGGTTCGACCGTGCCGTCCCACGTCCGGGCCAGCCGCGGCATTGGCCGCGCTGCAGAATCAGGACTCGACGACATGGCCGCCGCGATGTGGACCTCCGGATGCCGGTTGAGCAAGGTCAGAAGTTCCTGACCGGCGTATCCCGTGGCCCCCGCGATCGCGACACTAACTGGAGATGAATATTTATTCATCGTTACCTTTGGAGTATACACATAATAGGAGCAAATATTCAACGCAGTGTGTATAATCACAACCGTTGAGTGAATAGATATGAAGTCCTGGCGCCAGTCGCAGATTCTCGCGGTCATTGATCAGGAGGCGGTTGCATCCCAGGAGGAGTTGCGCGTCCGGCTTGCTGCCAGGGGCATCGAAGCCACTCAGGCCACTATCTCCCGTGATCTCAGAGAGTTAGGGCTTGTGAAGCGGGCCGGGGATGGCGCCTACGAACGGGCTGGCGTCGAACGAAGCAGCCCGGCGACGGAAGACCAGTTGCGCCGCGCGATTGGCACGCTGGTCAGGGGGCTCGAGCGAGTGGATGCCATGGTGGTTCTACGGACCGATCCGGGGCAGGCGCAGAGCGTGGCGGTGCTGATCGACCGGGTGAAGCTCAGCGAAATCGCCGGCACGATTGCCGGCGACGACACGATCCTGATCATCTGCCGTGGGGCAGAGGCCGCTGCAGCGATCGAAGCGCGATGGAACAAGGAAGTGCGGAAGTGATCAAAGGACAACGGGTGGTGCTGGCGTATTCGGGGGACCTGGTGACCTCGGCGGCGCTGGGGTGGTTGCTCGAGCAGGGGGCGGAGGAGGTGGCCACCGTGACCATGGATCTCGGCCAGGGTCGCGACCTCAACGATGTGCGTGATCGTGCGCTGGGGATTGGCGCCACGCGCGCGCACGTGCTCGACGCGCGCAATGCCTTTGCCCGTGACGCCGTCGGACCGGCATGGGCCCTCCCTCTTGATCAGCCGCGCGCGGCTGCGCTTGCGCGGCCGTACATCGCCAAACACACGCTGGAAGTGGCGCGAATCGAAGGCGCGACAGCCGTTGCGCATGGCAGCGCCTTTCCGGCGTCAGACCCCATGGGCCTTGAAGCTGCGTTTATCGACGCGGGTGCCGACATGCCGCTCCTGGCGCCGGCGCGTGAATGGGGTATGGACGTCCAGGGCCTCATTGAGTTCGGCAAGGCGCGCGGCATTCCCGTGCCGTGGACCTATACCCGGCACGTCATGGAAGTCCGCAACCTGTGGGGCCGCGCGGTGACCACCGACGCGCTCGCCGATGCGGCCGCCGAGCCGCCAACCGACCTCTTCACCATGACGCGCTCGGTCGCGGACTGGGCGATCGAACCCGCTGCTGTTGAGATCACATTTGCGCGCGGCCTGCCCGTCGCCTTGAATGGCGTCGAACTTCCGCTCGTCGATCTCATCGTGTCCCTCGATACAATCGCCGGCGCACACGGGATCGGTCGACGGGATCACCCGGCGCTTGCGGGCGTCCGGCCCCGCACGATCGAAGAGGCTCCAGCCTCCACGGTGTTGCACCAGGCGCTCACCGTGCTCGGTCGCGGCGAGGGCACCGTGCGGTTCACGTGTTTTCATGGCGAGGCGAAGTAGGCCGGATGGCGAACCTGTGGAGTGGACGATTCGACAATGCCCCGAACGCTGAAGTCTTCGACTTCGGCAAGTCGCTGCCCGTTGACAAACGGCTGATCGACGACGACATCACGGGGAGTCGCGCGTGGGCGCAGGCGCTGGGCCGTGCCGGTGTGCTCACACCCGCCGACACTGAGGCGATCGTCTCCGGTCTTGATGCCGTGCGTGCCGCCGTACACGCCAACCCCGCCATGATGGATGGGGCCGACGATGAGGATGTGCATGCGTTTGTGGAACGCGAACTCGTCGCGCGCATTGGTGATGCCGGCAAACGACTGCATACCGGGCGTTCCCGCAACGAACAGGTCTCCGTCGACTTCCGCCTCTACCTCCGTCGCCGCATCCCTGTGCTCCAGTGGGCTGTGGTGTCGGTGATTGAGGCCATGGTGGAGCAGGCCGAGCGCGCGGGTGAGGCGACGATGCCGTCGTACACGCATTTGCGTCGAGCGCAGCCTGTGCTTGTGGCGCACGTGTGGCTTTCGTACGCCGCGGCGTTGCGACGGGATTGGGATCGACTTGAGGCGGCCAGGCACGAAGCGGACCTGATGCCGCTTGGATCAGGTGCGATCGCCGGCACGAGTTACGCGATCGACACGGCGTTCCTCGCGAAGACCCTCGGATTTTCGCGCGTGACGCTCAACAGCATTGACACGTCGGGCGACCGCGACTTCGTCGCGTCGTTCATGTACGCGTGCGCGATGTGCATGACCCGCCTGAGCCGCCTGGCGGAAGACGTGATCCTTTTCACGAGTGAAGAATTCGGTTTTTTCGAATTGGCCGACGAGGTGGCGACCGGGTCCAGTCTCATGCCGCAGAAGAAGAACCCGGACCCGATGGAGCTGGTGCGCGGCAAGGCCGGGCGCGCGATCGGTGTGCTCTCAGGGTGGATGGCCACGATGAAGGGGCTGCCGCTCGGGTACAACAAAGACCTGCAGGAAGACAAAGCGTTGGCGTTTGGTGCCGAAGACGATCTCGCGGGATGTCTGATGACCTGCGCGGCCGTGGTGCGCACGTTGACTCCGCGACCCGCTGTGATGCGGCAGGCGGCGTCGGGGTTATTGCTCGCCACAGAAGTCGCCGACTATCTCGTCGGTCGCGGGTTGCCGTTCCGGACCGCACACGAAGTGTCGGGCAGAATCGTGCGCGACCTTTACGAGTCCGGCCGCGACTTCTCGGCGTTGACCCTCGCCGACTGGCGCGCGTATGACGAGGTCTTCGAGGAGGGCGTGTTCAAGGCGATCACGCCTGAGGCTGCGGTGAAGGCACGCCTGACTCCGCAGTCCACCGGCCCCGCGCCCGTGGCTGCCGCTCTGGCCGAGACGAAGACCTGGATTGCAGGACGTAGGTAGGGCCCGCTGAACTGCCGCGGGCCTGGCCGGCGCGCTCAAGCCCAGCGCGCCCTACGACCAGCGCCCTGCGATAGGATTCCGTCATGAGACTCAAGTCCATGCTTCTCGCTGCACTGCTGTTGACGATTGCGCTGCCGCTTTCGGCACGTCAGGCGACGCCGCCGCAGTACGGCCCACCCAAAGGGACCCTGGTCATCGTCGGCGGCGGTGCCACCGACGGCACCGGCATTGTCGAGCGCTTCATCGAGATCGCCGGGGGCCCGGATAAGAAGTTCGTGATTGTGCCCACTGCCGGTGGCAACCGCAACGCAGATGGCACGGTGCGACCCTACGTCGAAGAGCAGGTCGTGGCGTCATGGATGAAGCGCGGCCTCAAGCACGTGCGCATGCTGCATACGCACGATCCGAAAGTGGCCGACACGGAGGAATTCGCCTCCATCCTCCGGGATGCCGATGCGGTCTGGTTCAACGGCGGCCGCCAGTGGAACATCGTGGACTCGTATGCCGGCACCAGGACGTACAGGGCTTTCCACGATGTGCTGGCGCGGGGAGGCGTGATCGCGGGCAGTTCAGCCGGCGCGACGATTCAGGGCGAGTATCTGGTTCGTGGCGACACCTCAGGCCCAAACGTGATGATGACCCAGGAGCCGAATCATCAGAAGGGTTTTGAGTTCCTGCGCCGGTCGGCGATCGATCAACACATCAACACGCGAAATCGCTGGGACGATCTCATCCCGGTCATTGCCAAGTTTCCGAACCTGCTTGGGATCGGTCTCTCCGAAGGCACCGCGATCGTCGTCACCGGCGACACGTTCGAAGTAATCGGAAAGTGGAAGGTGACGGTTCACGACAACACGCGGCTGTATCAGCCGTGGGAAAAGCCATATGTCGTGTTGTCGCCCGGTGACGTGTACAACATGCAGGCGCGAAAGGTCGAGAAGCTCGGCATCGGCCGCTAGATCAGCGCTGCATGACCTTCCAGGTCTGCAGAATCTTCATGTAGTTGCCGCGCTCGAAGGCGTCGGGGTCGGGACAGCGTTCCAGGCTCATGCTGCCCTGGGCCTGTTGGAGTGAGGCGTACTCGCGCTCTTCAAGGAAGTGCGAGAGGTCCCGCCGCGCCCGTGCGATGTGCTCGGGGCCGTTCATCAGGAGCGCCGCGACCATCTGCACGGAGTGGGCGCCGGCCATGACGGCCTTCAGCGCGTCGAGGCCCGAGTGTGCGCCGCCGGTGGCCGAGAGCGATGCGTTGAGCCGGCCAGAGAGAATCGCGATCCACCGCAGCCGCAGGAGCAGTTCGTCCGGGTGCGACAGGTGGAGGCGGGGCACGGCGCTCAGCGCATCGGGATCGATATCCGGCTGATAGAAGCGGTTGAACAGCACCAGCCCATTGGCACCGGCCTCGTCGAGACGCCGCGCGAGGTAGGAGATCGACGAGAAGAACGGCGACAGTTTGACCGCGATCGGGATGCGGACGGCCGCCTTGACGGTGGTCACGATATCCAGCAGACGCTGTTCCAGCGTCTCGCCGCTCTCGTGCGGGTCGGTCGCCACGTGATAGAAGTTCAGCTCGAGCGCGTCGGCCCCGGCGTCCTGAATGAGGCGTGCATGGTCGAGCCAGCCGGCCGGGGTCGTGCCGTTCAGGGATCCCACAACCGGCACCGAGACCGAGGCGCGGACGCGGCGGACGTGTTCAAGGTAGCGGTCCGGCCCCATCGTGAACTCGTCGGCCAGCGGGAAGTACGACAGCGCCTCAGGGTGTACGCCCTCGTGGGCGTCGAGGTGATACTCGGCTCCGAGTGCGTCGGCGGCAATCTGTTCCTCGAAAAGGGAGGGCAGGATGATCATCGGCGCGCCGGCATCTTCAAGCCGGCGAATCATGCCCAGATCCCACCCCAGAGGTGAGGCGCCCGGCACGATAGGGTGGGCGAGTGTGAAGCCGAGGTAGTTCGTCGACAGGTCCATCATCACAGGCCTCCCTTCGTGCCCGGTTTCGGCGCGTGTGACGCCGCCAGTTGTTCGTAGAGGGCGAATCGGCCGTCGGCGTGGGCCTGGGCCCCGGCCAGCAGGTTCTTGTACCGTTCGGGATACAACTGCTCGACCGCCCTGAAGCGGGACTCATTGCGCATGTAGCGCCCGACATCCCCCTTCGGCGTGTCCGAGTCGAGCATCAGCGCCGAGTGCCCGTCCACGGCTTTTCGCGGGTCGTAGCGGAACAACGGCCAGTAGCCGGTTTCGACAGCGAGCTTCTGCTGGTCGAGGCCGTGGGCCAGGTCGTATCCGTGGGCGATGCAGTGGCTGAAGGCAATGATGAGCGACGGACCCGGATGCGCCTCGGCTTCCTGGAACGCCTTCACCGTCTGGGCGTCCTTCGCGCCGAACGCAACTCTTGCCACATACACCGACCCGTACGCCATCGCCATCAGCGCGAGATCCTTCTTGTTGGTCGCTTTGCCTGATGCCGCGAACTTCGCCGACGCACCCATCGGTGTGGCCTTCGATTGCTGGCCACCGGTGTTGGAGTACACCTCGGTGTCGAGCACCAGCACGTTGACGTTGCGACCCGACGCCAGCACGTGGTCGAGTCCGCCATACCCGATGTCGTACGCCCAGCCGTCGCCGCCGACAATCCACACCGTCTTCTTCGTAAGCGCATCGGCCAGCACCAGGAGGCGTCCGGCTTCGGGCGACGAGAGCGTGCGCAGATGGACTTTCAGCGCGGCCACACGTTCACGTTGCATCCCCAGGCCGGCCTCGGTGTCCTGGTCGGCGTCGAGAATCGCCGACGCCAGCGAAGACTCGACGTGTCCCGTCTCGCTGAGCCCCGCCAGCAACCGGCGCGCGTCGTCGGCCTGCGCGTCCGCCGCGAGGCGCATGCCGAGTCCGAACTCCGCGTTGTCTTCAAACAACGAGTTGGCCCAGCCGGGGCCGCGGCCGTCACGGTTGACGGTGTAGGGCGTGGTGGGCAGGTTGCCGCCGTAAATCGACGAGCAGCCCGTCGCGTTTGCCATGAGCAGGTGGTCGCCGTACAGCTGCGTCAGCAGTTTGATATACGGCGTCTCGCCACAACCCGAACACGCCCCCGAGTATTCAAACAGCGGTTCAAGGAACTGCGTGCTCTTGATGTCGCTCTTGATTGTCGTCCTGTCCACTTCCGGCAGGTCCAGGAAGAACGCGTAGTTCTCGCGTTCCGGATCACGCAGCGGCCGTTGCGGAGCCAGGTCGAGGGCTTTGTGCTTCGGGTTGGACTTGTCCTTCGCCGGGCAGACCATCACGCAGAGGGAACACCCCGTGCAGTCTTCGGGCGCAACCTGGATGATGTAGTCCATCCCGGGGTATTCAGCGCCCTTGTACGGAATCGACTTGAAGGTCTCCGGTCGACCTTCAAGGGACGCCGGTGTTGCGACTTTTGCGCGAATGGCGGCGTGCGGACACACCAGTGCGCACTTGTTGCACTGGATGCAGAGGCCGGCGTCCCAGACGGGGATCTCTGTCGCAATCGACCGCTTCTCCCACTTCGCCGTGCCGACAGGCCACGTTCCGTCGACGGGGAACGCACTGACAGGGAGGAGGTCGCCCTGGTTCGACAGCATCATGGCGCTGACGCGTTTCACAAAATCAGGCGCGGCCTCGGACACGACAGGCGCCGGGTGCCTGGTGGCCGTGACCGCAGTCGGGACCTCAAACGCATGCAGATATGCCAGCGCCGTGTCCACCGCCGCGAAGTTGGCCTGGACGATGGCGTTTCCACGTTTGCTGTAGGTCTTCCTGATGGCGTCCTTGATGTGCCCGATCGCTTCGTCTCTCGGCAGCACACCCGAGATGGCGAAGAAACAGACCTGCATGATGGTGTTGATCCGGTTCCCCATGCCGGTCTGACGCGCGACGTCGTAGCCGTCGATCACATAGACGCGGGCCTTCTTGTTGATAATGGCCTGCTGCACGTCGGCCGATAGCTGGTCCCAGACACCCGACGCGTCGCCCGGTGCGTTGAGGAGCAGGACGCCGCCCGGTTCGAGATAGCCGAGCACGTCGTATTTGTCGAGGAAGTCGAACTGGTGGCACGCCACAAAGCCGGCGTGCCTGATGAGGTATGGCGCTCGCACCGGCCGTGGACCAAACCGGAGATGTGAAATCGTGACCGCACCGGACTTCTTGGAGTCATACACGAAGTAGCCCTGTGCGAAGTTGGGGGTGTCCTCGCCGATGATCTTGATCGAGTTCTTGTTGGCCCCGACCGTGCCGTCGGCACCAAGTCCGAAAAACACCGCGCGAACTGCATCCGGCTGTTCGAGCGAGTACTCCTCATCCACCGCCAGCGAGAGCCACGTCACGTCGTCATTGATTCCCACCGTGAAGTGGGACTTCGGCGCCGGTTTGGTGAGCTCGTCAAACACGGCTTTGGCCATCGCCGGCGTGTATTCCTTCGACGCGAGGCCGTAGCGGCCGCCAATGACCTTCGGGTGACGCGTGCCGTCCTCGTTGAGGGCCGCGACCACATCCATGAAGAGGGGATCGCCGATCGCGCCCGGTTCCTTGGTGCGATCCATGACGGCGATGGACGTCACCGTGGCGGGCAGCGCCGCCATGAATGCATCAACCGCGAACGGCCGGAAGAGCCGGACTTTCAGAACGCCGACCTTCTCGCCACGGCTGACGAGGTCCTCAACCACCGTTTCGGTGGTTTCCGCGCCGGAGCCCATGATGATGACCACACGCTCCGCATCCGGGGCGCCGGCGTAGTCGAACAGGCGGTAGTGGCGGCCGGTCAGGGCCGCGAACCGGTCCATGACCTGCTGCATGTGCGCCGGGAAGGCCGCATGAATCAGGTTGGCGGCTTCGCGCGCCTGGAAGAACACGTCCGGATTCTGGGCGGTGCCGCGCAATGCCGGGTGGTCCGGCGAAAGCGCGCGTTCGCGATGGGCTGCGATGTGATCGTCCGGCAACATGGTGCGCAGATCGTCGTCGGTCAACGTCTCGATCCGGGCGATCTCGTGGGAGGTCCTGAAGCCGTCGAAGAAGTGCATCACCGGGATGCGCGAGGCAAGCGTCGCCGCTTGTGCGATACACGCGAAGTCGTGGGCTTCCTGCACGGTGTGCGAAGACAACATCGCGATGCCGGTCTGCCGACACGCCATCACGTCGGAGTGGTCACCAAAGATCGACAACGCGTGTGTGGCGATCGTCCGGGCCGCCACATGAATCGTGAACGGCGTCAACTCACCGACGATCTTGTAGAGGTTCGGGATCATCAGGAGGAGTCCCTGACTCGCCGTGAAGGTCGTCGCCAGCGCCCCGGCCTGCAGGGCGCCGTGGACGGCACCTGCCGCGCCGCCTTCCGACTGCATTTCGACGACCGTCGGCACCTGACCCCAGATGTTCGGCCGCCCCTTTGACGACCACTCGTCGGCCAGTTCGCCCATCCCGGACGACGGGGTGATGGGGTAAATCGCGATGACTTCGTTGGTGCGGTGGGCGACAAGGGCCACAGCTTCGTTACCGTCTACGGTGATCCAGGGGCGGGACATGGATCAGTGGTTGTGCGAAATCCATGCCCGGCTCAACCCTGCCCCTCGGGAGCAAACCATGCGATCGGCACTCTGACGGGTGGGGAAAATCCCGCAATGAAAAGACGTCGGGAGGCTTTTTCATCGAAAAAACCTCCCGATGTCTTTTCTGTGAAAATGAACGGGCGTGAACTCCCTGGACCCCCGCATCGTTGACGTCCGCCGGATGGTCGGCCTGGTCTTCACCGCGTGTTTGTCTGCCGGGGCGTTTATTGCGCTTGGCATTGCGGGTTTTGCCGTCCGCCCAGGCTGGCGCCTGATGTTCGTCGTCGCCGGCGCGTGGCTGGCGTTGACCGTGGGGCTGGCGCTCTGGCTGTGGCGGTGGCCGGAGATCGCGTACCGCCACGCCTCGTACCGGCTTGATGACGAGGGACTTGAAATTCGACGCGGCGTCGTGTGGCGTCGCATCATCAATGTGCCCAGGTCCCGCGTGCAGCATACGGACGTGTCGCAGGGGCCGTTGGAACGCAGTCACGGCCTGAGTACGCTGGTGGTGCACACGGCCGGGACGGAACATGCCCGGGTGGGGCTCCCGGGCTTGAGCCGCGAGACCGCCTTGAGCCTGCGCGATCAACTGCTCCCCCACGACGGACGTGATGCCGTCTGATCAGCGCTTCCATCCCCTGACGGTGCTGTTTGCGCTCGGGGGGGAGCTCCGCAATTTCCTGGCGCCAATCCTGTTTGCGACGTTCACCGCCCGGTCACGCGGGGGGGACGTCGAGAACTGGCTTCTGCTCTTCATGATTCCCGGGTTGGCGATTGCGATCGCGCGGTACTGGGTGTCGACCTACCGGTATGACGAAACCGAGCTCGTCGTGCGCACCGGACTGATCCTCAAGAATGAGCGCCACATTCCGTACGCGCGCATTCAGAGCGTGGACGCCAAACAGAACGTGTTCCACCGCCTGTTCAATGTCGTCGACGTGAAGGTGCGGACCGGCACCGGCGGCGAGGCTGAAGCGACCTTGAGTGTGCTGCCTTTTCAGGCGCTCGAGGAAATGCGGGCACGTGTGTTCGCGGGCAAGCGGGCCGCTACGGAGGCCGAGCCGGACCAGAACGCCCTGCTGGCGGAGTCCGACCGTGTGGAGGTTGCGCCTGTTGCGACGACGCCGACCGAAACAATCCTGCAGTTGTCGATTCGCGAGACCGCGCTCTCTGGATTGCTCGACAACCGCGGGTGGGTTGTCATTGGTGCGGCCTCAGGCCTGCTGTGGGAGTCAGGCATGATGCAGCGATTCGAGACGCTGCCTCAGGCCTCGTGGACCATCGTCGCCGCCATTGCTGCAGGCCTGTTCGTCGTGTCACCGCTGCTCTCAATGGTGTGGGCGGTGGTGCGACTTCACGGGTTCACACTGAGCCGGCGCGGCGTGGAACTGTTCACCGAATATGGAGGGCTGACGAAGGTCACGGCCACCATCCCGCTGCGACGGGTGCAGGCCGTGAAGATCGTGCGCGGCCCAGGCTACCTGCTGACGAACCGCGCGGCGATTCGTGTGGACACTGCCGGTGGCGGTGGTGCCACTCCCGGCGGCGCCGAACGCGACTGGATCGCGCCGATCATCCGGAACGACCACGTCCCCGCATTTGTGCAGGGCCTGTTGCCGGACTTCGACCTGGGCGCTGTCGAGTGGGCCCACGCGGACCCGCGAGCCCGCGTGCGTCGAATCCGGCTCGCCGTCTACAGGGCCGTGGTCGTCGGAGCGATCTCCACGTTCTGGCTCGACGATGTGTGGGTGGCGGCTGTGGTTGCGGTGCTCGGCGTGTGGGGTGCTGTTGCCGCCCAGCAGTACGTGCGCAATCTTGGCTGGTCTCGCTCGGACCATGCGGTCTGTTTCAGGAGCGGGTGGCTGTGGAAGGCCATGACGATCGTGCCGATTCCGAAGGTGCAGTCGGTGTCGCTTCATGAGTCGCCCTTTGACCGGCGCTGGCAGATGGCCTCGGTTGCGGTCGACACGGCCGGCGCCGGCGGACACGAGGTCGATGTGCCCTATCTGCCTCGGGACGTGGCCGAGGATCTGCGCATGACGCTTGCCGCGCAAGCCGCCGCGACCGAGTATCGGTGGTAGACACGCAACGGATCTCGGCCTGCATCCGTAGGAATGCATGCGTATGTTTATCGTGAAAGTTTGCCCTGCAGTCACTCTTGGTGCGCTTCTTTTTCTCCCTGTTCACGTTGCCGCTCAGGACACGACGGGCGTGGGCGCGGTTGTGGGGACGGTGGTCAGCCATGACGGCCAGCCGGCGCTGGCTGTCACGGTGTGTCTGGCGGAGACGACCAAGTGCAGTGTGACCGACGAGGCCGGTGCGTTTCGGATCGCCGACGTCCGCGCAGGGCAGTATCGGCTTGAGGTGACGCCGCCGGGCGAGCCGCGCATCCTGAGTGACGCGATCGAAGTGCGCGCCGGTCTTGACTCGGTCGTCGCGGTGACGCTGCCGCAGCCGGTGGCCGGAAAGTTCGATCAGACGGTGACGGTCACGGCCTCGGCGTTTGTGGCGCCGGAGGAAGTCAAAACGTCGAATTATCTGATTCGGCCTTCGCAGATTCTGACGAACGCCGGTGCGCTTCAGGACGTCTCTCGGTATCTGCAGACTCTGCCCGGCGTGGTCATCGGCACCAACGACTTCCGCAACGACATCATCGTGCGCGGGGGGAGCCCGCTCGAGAATCTGTTTGTCGTGGACAACATCGAGATTCCGAACATCAATGCGTTTGCCAATTTTGCGTCCGCCGGCGGCACGGTCAGCATTCTCGACACCGAACTCATCCAGGACGTGACTTTCCTCACGGGCGGGTACCCTGCGCCGTACATCAATCGCGTGTCGAGCGTGCTGCAGATTGCCCAGCGTGAAGGGGACCGCACGCGGGTCCGCGCGAAGGGGACGGTCGGGTTCGCGGGGGCGGGTGCGATTGCCGAAGGCCCCCTCGGCGGTGGGAAAGGGTCGTGGATCGTGTCTGCCCGTCGCAGTTTCCTCGACATCTTCACGCAGGATGTGGGCTTCGGCGGCGTGCCTGTGTTGTACACCGTGAATGCGAAGGCGGTGTATGACCTGACTCCGGCTGACCGTCTCTGGGTCGTCAATGTCACCGGCATCGATCGCATTCGACTGGGACTGACAGAGACCACTGATCTGGACGAAGGGCTCGCCGATTTCGACATCCGGTATCGCGGTTGGCGCAGCGCGACGGGCATCAACTGGCAGCGCGTGTTCGGCACCCGCGGTGTGGGCCTGCTCGGCATTTCCCATTCGCAGGCATCGGTCACGTCGACGGTGAAGGATCTCGTGAGGGACGGCGTGCCGCCTCCCGGTGTGCCTGTGGACGATCTGATCGCGCGGGGGCCGCTGGTGTTCACCGAAGGGTCCCGGGAGGGGGAGACGACGATCAAGTACGACTTGACGACGTACGTGCCGGTGATGGGGCGGAATACGAAGTTTCAGGTGGGCGGCAGCTTCAAGGTGTTCCGTCTCAACTACGACACGGGATCCCCGCTCGGCGACGACAGCCCGTTTTCAACCGTGCCCGGCATCAACGCGTTTACGCTCAATCGTCAGTTCACGGCCTATCAGAGTGGTGCGTACGCGCAGGCGACGAAGGACCTGACGTCGCGAGTGAATCTGACGGCCGGTCTCCGCTTCGATCACTACCAGTACACCGACCATGGGCGCGTCAGTCCGCGCCTCGGTCTGGGCGTCCAGTTGACCGAGCGTCTCCGCTGGAATGCCAGCGCCGGCCGGTATTTCCAGCAGCCGTTCTTCCTGTTTCTCGCGGCGTTCCCGGAGAATGCGGCTCTCAAGCCTCTCCGCGCAGATCACCTGGTGTCCGGATTTTCGTTCCAGCCGGACGCGCTGACGCGCATCACGCTCGAGGGCTACATCAAGCGGTATGACGACTATCCCGTCTCGACGCAATTCCCGTCGCTCTCACTCGCCAACGTCGGCGACACGTTCAACGTGCGTGAAGTGTTGTTTCCGCTCACGAGTGCCGGACGCGGCAGGGCCGAAGGCGTGGAGTTGTTCATCGAACGCGCGCCCGGACAGCGGTGGTTCGGGCAGGCCAATGTGTCAGTCGCCCGCTCCCGGCAGGCGGGCCTGGACGACGTGCTGAGACCGGGGTCGTTTGACTATCCGTTTGTGCTGAACGTCTCCGGTGGCGTGGACCTGACCAGCCAGTGGCAGGTGTCGACCCGCATGGCCTACCTTGGCGGCCGGCCGTACACGCCGTTTGACGAGACGGTGTCGACCGCCGCAGGGCGTGGCATCTACGACCTGAGCCGGGTGAACGGTGCCCGCGCCCCCGCGTACTTCCGCCTGGACCTCCGCGCGCAGCGCACGTTCAATGTCTCGCGGCCGCTCACGGTGTTCTTCGGAGTGCAGAACGTGACCAATCGACTGAACTTTTCCGCCTATACCTGGAATCGCCGCACGAACACGGTGCGCTTCCAGGAGCAGCAGGGACTGTTCCCGATACTGGGCCTTGAGTGGAAGTGGTAGTCCAGGGGTCCAGGGGTCCAGGGGTCCAGGGGTCCAGGGGTCCAGGAGTCCAGGAGTCCAGGAGTCCTGACGTAGGATCAAGGTCATGTTGATCAAGGTCCTTCCGTTCTTGCTGGTGCTGACGCTGACGTCGCAGTCCGGGTCGCTGTCGCCTGAAGAGCGGGCGATGCTGACGTTTATTGACGCGAATAACGCGTCGGCGATCGCACTGCTTGAGCGCTCGGTGAACATCAACAGCGGTACGCAGCACTTCGCCGGTGTGCGCGAGGTTGGCGCGTTGTTCCGTGCCGAGTTCGACGCGCTGGGGTTCCAGACCACCTGGGTGGACGGCACCCCATTCAAGCGTGCCGGGCATCTGGTCGCCGAGCATAGTGGCTCCCCGCAGGGGGCCGGCAAGCCGACCATTCTCCTGATCGGTCACCTCGATACGGTGTTTGAACCGGACAGCCCGTTCCAGAAGTACGAACGCGTCAGCGACTCTGCGGCCAAGGGCCCCGGCATTACGGACATGAAGGGCGGCAACGTCATCATCGTCCAGGCCCTCAAGGCCCTGCAGTCGGCCGGCCTCCTGAAGTCGATGAACATCATCGTGGTCATGACCGGCGACGAAGAAGCCGCAGGGCGGCCACTGACGTTGTCTCGCGACGCGCTTGTGAAGGCTGCGAAAGAAGCCGACGTGGCGATCGGGTTTGAAGACGGAGATGGCAATCCCGCGACCGCGGTCATCGCGCGGCGTGGGACGACTAACTGGACACTGCGGGTGAAAGGGCGCCCGGCGCACTCGTCGCAGATCTTCAATGCCGAGAATGGCTATGGCGCGGCGTTCGAAGCGGCGCGAATCCTGAACGGCTTCCGCGAGAAACTGGCGGGGCAGCGTCACCTCACGTTCAACCCCGGCGTGGTGCTGGGTGGAACCACCGTCGACTTTGATGCGGCTGCGTCCCGCGGATCCGCGTTCGGCAAGACCAATGTCATCGCCGAGGAGATGGTGGTGGTCGGCGATCTGCGCGCGTTGACACCGCAGCAGTTCGCCGAGGCGAAGGAGACGATGGCGGCGATCGTCGCGGCGAACCTCCCTCAGACAAGCGCGACCATTGAATTTGATGACGGTTATCCACCGCTGGCACCGACGCCTGGTAACGAGCGGATGCTGGGTCTCTACAACAAGGCGAGCATGGACGTGGGCGCCGGCCCTGTGGTGGCCGTGGATCCCGACAAGGCCGGAGCCGCCGATGTCTCGTTCGTGTCGGAGTATGTGCCGCTCATTCTTGATGGTGTCGGTCTGATGGGCGGCGGTGGTCACACCGTCCACGAGACAGCCGACATGCGGACGTTGCCGTCGCAGACCAAGCGTGCAGCAGTGTTGCTGGCGCGACTCCATCGGGACATTCAGGTCACGCATCGGGAAGGGGTGCGGTAATGTCGGATCTGTACGACATCGGCGTGACACGCATCGACGGCACGCCGCAGTCGATGGCCCACTACCGCGGCCAGACGCTGCTTATTGTCAACACCGCCAGTGAATGCGGATACACGCCGCAGTACGAAGGCCTCGAGGCGCTGTACCGCGAGTTCAAGGACCAGGGATTTGTCGTGCTTGGGTTCCCGTGCGACGACTTCGGGGGCCAGGAGCCCGCCATCAACGACGAGATCCGGACGTTCTGCGAAACGACGTTCGGGATCACCTTTCCGCTGTTCGAAAAGATTGCCATCAAGGGCGAGAACGGCCACCCCCTGTTCAAGTGGCTTGCGTCGGAAAAACCGGGCATCCTCGGTATTGAGGCGATCAAGTGGAACTTCACAAAGTTCCTCGTCGACGCCGAGGGCCACGTCATCAAACGCTACGGCTCGGTCGACACCCCTGCCCAGATTCGCAAGGACGTTGAGAGACTCCTTGGAAAATGACCCTCCTTCTCATCCACCACGCCGAGGCCGTCAACCCCTATGAAGATCCCCAGCGCCCCCTGACGGACGCGGGCCACCAGCACGCCCTTCGCATGGCAGAGCTGACAAAGGAACACGGCGTTGTGCCGACCGCGATCTGGCACAGCGGGAAATTGCGCGGCCGGCAGACCGGTCACGCCTTTCTGCAGGCGTGTGCGCCGTTTGCGAAGTTCACGATGGTGAAGGGGCTGTCGCCGGACGATCCTCCGGCTGTCATCCAGCTCGCTATCGAGCGCGAATCGCAGGACCTGGCGCTCGTCGGGCACTGGCCGCATCTGCCCGCACTCCTCGGTCTGCTGTCACCCGGCAGCGCACCCATGCCGCAACACGGCGTCGTCGCCCTCCAAATGTCTGACGATGGCGTGACGTGGCGGGAGCTGTGGCGAATTGCGTGATCGCTCCGATTCCAGGAGTCAGACTGCCGATTTCAAGAGCGTCCAGGCCCGCTGGAGGTGCCGTTCTGCCGTCCGGATGTTGCCGACAGCGAGGCGCAGGACGATGCGGCCGTCGAGCGCAGTATGGGAGAGAAAGACGTCGCCTGATTTGTTCACGGTGTCGAGGATGCGCTGATTCAGCGCATCGAGATCGCCGGCGTAGCCCCTTGGCGCTGCGCGGAAGCAGACGACGCTGAAGGGCACGGGCGCGACACGTTCCCAGTCGGGGTCGGCGTCCACCCACGCCGCGAAGAGCTGCGCCAGGCGCACGTGTTCGCGGAGTCGATCGCGAATTCCTTCGGCGCCGAAGTAGCGGAGCACCGCCCACAACTTCAGCGACCGGAATCGACGGCCCAGTTGGATGCCGGTGTCCATCAGGTTCTTCACCGTGTTGACCTCCGTCGTCTTGAGGTATTCCGGCGTCAGCGAAAACGCCTGGCGGATGACATCCATCCGGCGCGTAAACAACACGCTGAGATCAAACGGTGTGAAGAGCCACTTGTGGGGATTCACGACCAGCGAGTCCGCGCGATCGAAGCCGGCGCGCATCCATTCGAATTCTGGGACCATCGCCATCACGCCGGCGTACGCGGCGTCGACATGGAGCCACAGGTGCTCCCGCGCGCAGATATCCGCGACTGCAGCCACGTCGTCAACACTGGTGCTCGACGTGGTGCCGACCGAGGCCACGACTGCGATCGGGAGGCGGCCGGCTGCGCGGTCTTCGGCGACAGCCGCCGCGAGCAGTTCAGTCCGCATGCGAAAGCGTGCGTCGGCAGGAATGCGACGCAGCGACTGGTGACCGAGACCCAACGCGATCACCGCTTTGTCCACCGAGGAATGCGCGTGTTCGGAGCAGTACACACGAAGCGGTGGGAGGTCGCGGCCTGCCAGCCCGAGCGTGCGGACATCTGGCACGGCGACCTCTCTTGCCGCCGCCAGCGCGTGCAGTGTGGAAATCGACGCCGTGTCGTAGATCACGCCCTCGATGTCCTGCGGCAGGTGCATGAGCTGCGCGAGCCATCGCAGCGTGACTTCTTCGAGCTCGGTGGCCACGGGTGAGGTGCGCCACAACATCGCCTGCTGATTCAGCGTGGACGACACGAGGTCCATCAGGACGGCAGGAGCGCTACCGGTGATCGCGAAGTACGCAAAAAACCCCGGGTGATTCCAATGTGTGGCACCAGGAACCACCAGGCGATCGAGATCGGCGATCAGGTCGGTGAACGGCTCGGGCAGTTCCGGCGCGTGTGTTGGCAGCGCATTCCGAATGTCGCCTGGCCTGGCTTTCGACAACACCGCATGGGTTTCGATCTGTTCGAAGTAGCCGGCGGCCCAGTCTGCCAGCGTGTGGGCATGCTGGCGGAACTCCGCCACAGGCATGTCGCCCAGCGGACCGCGCGTGGGTTCCTGCGCCATGGTCAGCGGTGCTTCGCGACGTACTCGAGCGCAAACTTCTCAAGCGCCTCGCTTGAGAGTCCAATGGCCTTCGCTTCTTCGACGGCCTGATCCTGCGGCCACTTGTCCACAATCATGCGCTTCACGAGCCAGAGGGCCCCAACCCGATTTGCCGATCCACAGTTGATGAAGAGGGGTTGGTTGGCGGTGTTGCCCACGACCTTGAGGAATTCATCGACGACGGCCGGATCCGGCGCGGAGCCCTTGAACGGCACATGGATGAACTGCAGGCCGGCCGCTTCAGCTGCGGCTTTTGATTCCGGAATCTGCGCGCCTTCTTCGCTGGCTTCCCGCAGGTTCAACACGGCCTTGTAGCCAAACGATGCGATGGCTGCCATCGCCCTGGGGTCAGTTGCGCCGGCGCATCCCACCGTCGCATCGACCTTCGTGTAATTGCGGATGCCGTCGACCGTCTCTTTCTGAAGCTGTGGCGCGACGATCAGGGAGACTGCGACCGTGATGACAGGGAGAAAGGACATGCAGCGATTATAGGACCGCGGACTGTTATCTCTTCACCACCACGGTCAGGTCCTCGGTGAGCCGGACCGTCAACGGTGCCCCCTCTCGAAGTGAGATTTCGTGCTCGTCGCCGGTCATGACGGTGGCCGTTCCCCCGGCGGCGCCTGCGACACCTCCGAGAATCGCGCCCTTTTTGCCCCCCAGGACGCCGCCGAGGATGGCGCCCGCCACGGCACCCGCGCCGACCCTGGCCGTCGCATCCGCAGACGGGGAGTCGCCCTCCCGGAAGATCGTGTCGGTGCCGATCGACAGGCGCGTGCCGTCGGTCAGGATCACCGTGTCAAAACGCAGTCCCAGGCGTGGACGCTCACGGAATCGTCCACCGCGATCTACGGCAATCACCGTTCCCTCGAGGCGCGCACCCAGTGGAATCGCCACGCGGCCATTCACCGTCACCTCCCGGCTTACCGTTGCCGAGATCCGGTCTTCCACGCGTGCCGTTTTTGTCGAAATCGCGAAGTCGAGCCTGATCCCGATCACCGAGTTGCGCTCGACCGTGACTTCAACCATCGGCGTGGGCGGGGTCAGAACCGGCGCCGGCTGAGGCACAGTCGAGGGTTCGGGCGCTGACGGGTCGGGCACGTAGCGGACCGCGGCAGGCGCCTCGGATGGTGGAGGTGGCGTGGGTGGAAGGACCGCTTCAGGCTGGGTCACTGGCGCGGGCGGAACCGGTGCCGAAGGACGTGGTGGCCGCCCAGGTTGGACAGGGCTGGGTGTGGTGACCGGTTGCGTGGGTCGCGGAGTCGCCGGCGTCGCAGGGACCGAGACGGCGACCTGCGGAACAGATACCGGTTCCCGGAGCACGACGTACCCCGCAACTGCGGCCGTCAGGCACCCGGCCGCCACTACGCTCACGCCGATGAACTTTGTGGACACGTACACAGCCTCGCTCCCCTCTCCAGCAAGGCCCGTACCGTCGCGCCCCGGCCCGCAGGACACGGAAATCTGGACCGCTTGTTGCAAGACAGGGGGCCATGCGTCCTCTATTACGTACGCTCGTTGTCGCGACTCTCCTGGCGGTGCCCCTTTCCGCCAGTGCCCAACTGCAGGCCCCGAACCAGAATCTGTCCGCGCGTGATCTTGTGGCGCTCCACCAGGCCGGTCTCGGGGACGATGTGTTGATTGCCCTGATTGAATCCAACTACGCGGTGTTCAATCTGGGGTACGTCGAGATTGTCGACCTGCGGAGACAGGGACTCAGCGAACGTGTGCTGATCAAGATGATCGAATCCAGGGTTGCGCCGCCACGGCCGAGGGCCGTGCCCGAGCGAGAGCAGGCAGCGTCAACTCCGGTGGTGGTCCATCAGACGGTGACGCAGGAAGTGCGCGTGGAAGCGCCAAGGGCGCCACGCGAACGCGAATACGTGCCGGTGCCGGTCTACGTCGCGGTGCCGGTCCACCCGCGTGAGCCGGTGCGGGAACCCGAGCCGGTCTACTGGGGCTTTAATGGTCATCGTCGGCCCGACGCCTGGAAAGAGTCGCCTCCCAAAAAGCCGTCGGGCGGATAATGTGGGGTGTTGTCTGAACGACGAGTAGCCATCATCGGCGCGGGTGTCATCGGTGCGTCCATCGCGGACGCACTCGCGTGTCGTGGCGTCCGCGTCACGATGTTCGACATGCGTGCGCCAGGCGCGGGCGCCTCGCAGGCATCCGCCGGAGTCCTGGCACCCTTCATCGAGGCTAAACCGGGGAGCCCGCTGCTGGCCCTCGGCGTCCGCAGCTTGGCCATGTGGGACGGGTTCATGGCGGGTGTGCGACAGCGCGCGCCCGGCTCTGAAGTGGAGTATGCGCGCACAGGTACACTCGACGTGGCACTCTCCGCCGGCGAACGCGCACATCTCAAGACAGCCGCGGTGTGGCTGGCGTCCGAAGGCGTGGCCCACGAGTGGCTCGAGGGCCAGGCGCTGACTACTCGCGCACCAGCGGTGTCATCAGCGGCAGCCGGCGCACTGTGTATTCCCGATCACCGCATCGTGAATGTGACGGCGCTCGTGCGTGCGCTGGTGCACGCCGCACGGCTTTCAGGCGTGGTATGTGTGACGCCGACGGAAATCCTGCAGGTCGATCAGGCGAAGGACACGGTTGAGGTGCGCATCGGCGACGAGCGGCACCTGTTCGACGACGTGGTGATTGCAGCCGGCAGTTGGACACGGCGCGTCAGGGTGTCAGGTGCGCCGGTGTTCCCCGTGCGGCCCATCCGCGGACAGCTCCTGCACCTGCGGTGGTCTGATGGCCCGCGCCCAGCGCACTCGATCTGGGGCTCCCGTTGTTACACCGTTCCATGGTCGGATGGGTCGGTGCTTGTGGGCGCCACCGTCGAAGACGTCGGTTTTGATGAACGCTCAACCGTGGCTGGTGTGCGCGAATTGCTGGATGCGGTCAGCGACTTGCTGCCGTCGGCCGCGCACGCGTCGCTCGAGGCCGTGCGCGTGGGCCTTCGCCCCGCGACGCTGGACCACCTGCCGCTGCTGGGCCCTCTGACATCCCACCCCCGGGTGGTGCTCGCGGCCGGACACTATCGCAACGGCATTCTGCTTGCGCCCCTGACAGCAGACATCGTGTCAAGGCTGATGCTGGAGGGCGAGCGCGATCCGGCGCTCGAGGTCACGAAGCCGGAGCGTTTTGAGGCCGGCCCGCGCTATTCCGCGATATAACGCCACACGCCGTTCACCTTGCGCCAGATCGTGAAGAACGGGACCGGTGGTCGCGCGGCCTGGCCTTCTTTGGGATGAAGCCGGATAAAGCCGAACGTTACTCCTAGATCGCCGCTGGAGGCGACAATCGCACTGTCGGTGGACCAGTACACGCTGCTGCTGATGGTCGGTTCACTGGCGCCAATGTTTCGGCCGATGTTGTCGTTCCCAAACATGAACCCGCGGTCGTCTGGTCCTCCCATGTTCATCGCATCAGGGAGTCCGTACTCTGTGAAGGCGGCGCCGAGGCCAATCCGCTGTGCCTCGTCGGAGAACGCCTGTTCCGCCGCGATCAACGATGTGCGGTGAGCGTCCATGACGGCGGCGCTGGTCAGGCGTTCCTGCAACTGCGCCGGCAGCGCCGGCGCACGCAGCGCCGCATCGACCTCACCGGCGGGTCGCGCTCGTCGCTTGTACGCGGCCACGAGCCATCGGCCCTCCTGCTTCACCCAGTACGCCAGGTACTTGAGCGGCACCACATCCCCGGACGGCTGCATCATCGTCATGTAGCCGTACGTAAAGCCATGAATGCCGTCGGCTGAGAGGCCACCGCGTATCGGTGCCCAGTCGAGCACACCGGTTGCGTTTGCCGGATTCGCCTTCAAGGTATCAGCCGCAGCCGCGCGACCCGACGTCAAACCACCTGGGCCAGGCATCGTCACGTTCTCGGCAAACATCGCCGTGAGTGCGGGAATGACGGTGGTCGTCCGGCTCGCTGCGGCGAACGCGCGATCAGACGCCAGGAGGCCGTCGAGCGCCGCCTGCGGCGACAGCTGCGGAGACAGAATGCCCGCGGCGCTGCTCCAGCACCCGCCACTTAGAACCAACGCGATCACGCCGGCGACAACTCTCATGCGCGCACTCTAAACTTCTGGACCCTGGACCCCAAAGGTCTACGGGTACACGTAGGTGCTCTGTACTCCCAGCGGCAAACCCAGGCCCCAGAACGCCAGCAGGAACATCGTCCACACCAGGATGAACGTGAGCGAGTAGGGCAACATCATCGAGACCAGGGTACCGATGCCTGCGCCGCGCACATAGCGCTGGCAGAAGACCACTACGAGCGGGAAGTACGGCATCAACGGCGTAATGATGTTTGTACTCGAGTCACCAATGCGATATGCCGCCTGTGTGAGTTCCGGCGACAGGCCGACCTGCATCAGCATCGGCACGAAGATCGGTGCGAGCAGAGCCCACTTTGCCGACGCCGATCCGATCAGCAGGTTGACCGATGCGGTTACCAGGATGATGCCGCCAATAGTGACCTGGCCCGGCATGTCGAGTGCCTGCAGAAACGCCGCACCCTTCAGCGCCAGCAGCGCACCAAGGTTTGATCGTCCAAACGCATCCGTAAACATCGCGGCGAAAAAGGCCATGACGATGTAGTAGCCCATGGTGCTCATGGATTTGGACATGCCGCCGATGACGTCCTTCGACGACGTCACAGTCCTGGCGGCGATGCCGTACGCAATGGCAGGGAAGAGGAAGAGCAGGAAGATGAGCGGGACGATCGACCGCATGAGTGGCGCCTGAAACGATGTGATCTGTCCATCCGGCGCCCGCAGGGGGGAGCCGCCGGGCATTGCCCACCAGGTGAGCAACGCGACGCCGATGATCATCGCCAGGCCTCCGACGCGCAGGCCGCGCGACTCGGCAGGTGTCAGCGGTTCAAGTGTCGGCATGTCCTTGGTGTCGCCATCAACAGCCAGCGCCTGCAGGCGGGGTTCGACGATGCGATCGGTCAGGTACCAGCCGATGAGCATGACCAGAAGTGTCGAGGCTCCGGTGAAGTACCAGTTCGACAGCGGGTTCACCATGCGCGCGGAATCGATGAGTTGCGCCGCCGACTGTGTGAAGCCCTGCAGCAGTGGGTCGATGCCGGACGGAATCAGGTTGGCGCTGAAGCCGCCGGAGACACCGGCGAACGCGGCGGCGATTCCGGCGAGGGGGTGGCGGCCGGCGGTGTAGAAGATCACGCCGCCCAGCGGAATCACGAGCACATACCCCGCGTCGGTCGCCGTGTGACTGAGGCACGCCACGAGGACGAGCATCGGCGTCAGCAGGGCCTTCGGCGTGAGATTGAGCATCCACTTGAGGCCTGCGTTCAGGAACCCGACGGATTCAGCCACGCCGACACCCAGCAGGGCGACGAGCACGACGCCGAGTGGAGGGAACGTGACGAACACGTTCACCATGTTGGCCAGCCACGCGGCGAGCGCGGCGCCGGACAGCAGGTTCTGCACCTGAATCGGCTGCTGATTGCGCGGATCAATTTCTGTAAACGCGATCGGCGAGAGGATCGCCGACAGCACCCAGACCAGGAGCAACGCGATCGCAAACAGGATCGCGGGGTCGGGCAGCTTGTTGCCGGCGGTCTCGATGCCGTTCAGGAATCGATCAATCGGGCGTTTGCGCATGTGGGGCTCTCCTCGAATGCGCAAGCATACCCGACCGTCCGCAGCGCGCCGCTATCGGCGCGGGGCCAGCGTGCTGCCGACCACCTGGAAAGCCGCCAGGCACTTGTCGAAAAGCGCTGTTGGTCCCGAGTATCCGACCGCCGCAAAGTGGGGGTCACGGTGGGCCACTCGCGCGGGGTCAGGATGCGCTCGAAAAATGCCGCGCGGACGGCCGTAGACTGATAGCCATGCCACTACTTTCAGTCGACGCTATTCACAGCGCTTTGCGGAATCTTCCCGGGTGGGTGCTCGACGGCAAGGCTCTGGTCCGCCAGTACACCTTCGCGTCGTTCCCCGATGCGATCGCGTTCGCCACCCGGCTGGCCTTTGATGCCGAGGCCGCCGACCATCACCCCGACCTGCTGATCAGCTACCGGCACGTGACCGTCACCTGGTCCACGCACAGCGAGGGTGGTGTCACCGAACTGGACCTGGCCGGCGCCCGGGCGTCAGACGCCGCCGCACGGTAGACTTACCGTCACGGTATGCAGCTCAAGACGTCCTATTCCGCCCGTGAAGTGGCGGCGCTGACCGGTCTCACCGGCCGACAACTCCAGTGGTGGGACGAGGCCCGTGTCTTCCAGCCGTCGATCGCCCCACGGCGCACGTCGCAGGGGGGCTTCACCGAGCGCCGCTACTCGCCGGTGGATGTGCTCGAACTGCTTGCGCTGGCCGACCTACGCCGCCGCGGCTTCGACAACACCAAACTGAAGCTGATGATGGACTCCCTCCGCGAATACTTCCGTCGTCGTCTCTCCGAGACGCTGGATGATGCAGGGGATCTGCGGCTGCTGACGGACGGCAACGGGCTGTTTCTGCAAACGAGGCAGGGGCACGTGTTTGATCTGCTGGTGGATCCGATGCAGGCGCTGCTTGGCAGCGACGCACTGAAACTCAAACCGGTGAACGGCAAGGCCAAGCGGAAAGTGGCGCGGAAGCCGAAAAGGAAAGAAGAATGATTGCAAAGGGCTTTTCGTACGTAGGGCGCGTTGGGTTCGTAGGGCACGCTGGGTTGCAGCGTGCCGTCCTCCTTTCACTCGCGTTGCTCGCACCCGCCGCGCTTGTCGCCCAGTCCGTTGTGCCGACGCCGGCGTCGGTCATCGGCTTTGCGCCAGGCACCGAGTTCAAGCTGGCGAACTACGAGCAGACGATTCAGTACTTTCAGCGGCTGGACGGCGCGAGCGACAAACTGACGCTGCTGCCGATGGGCACGTCCACCCAGGGACGGACGTTTCACGTCGCGTTGATCTCCAGCCCTGCGAACCTGGCGAAGGTTGATCGACATCGAGAAATCGCGCGCCGGTTGGCATCACCAGAAGGTCTGTCGGAAGCCGATGCGCGCGCGCTGGCGATTGAAGGCAAGGCCATCGTGCACATCGACGGGGGGCTGCACTCCACAGAAGTCGCCGGTCCGCAGCATACCTTGCAGTTGGCGTATGACCTGCTGACGCGCACCGACGCGGACACGACACGCATTCTCGACAACGTGATCGTGATGTTGTGGCCGACGATCAACCCGGATGGGCACCAGATGGTGGCCGACTGGTACATGAAAAACGTCGGCACGCCCACGGAAGGCGCGCCGATGCCGGGTCTGTATCAGGAATACGTCGGGCACGACAACAACCGCGACGCGTACATGCTGAACATGGTCGAGTCGCGCGTGATGGAGCAGGCGTGGCGGCACTGGGAGCCGCAGATCGTGCACGTGCACCATCAGACATCGCCGTTCCCGACGCGCATCTGGCTGCCGCCGTTTGCCGAACCGATCGCCCTGCACGCGCCGCCAATCCTTTCGCGCACCGTCAACACCATCGGCATGGCGATGGCGCAGTACCTGGAGGAACGTGGCCTTGTGGGCGCGACGCATATGGGCACATTTGATGCGTGGTATCCCGGGTACATCGACTACGCGCCCATCTTCAAGAACGTGGCGGCGTACTGGACCGAAACCGCGCTCGCGAACATGGCTGCGACCCGTGAGTACTCGGCGACGGATTTTGGTCCGGCGTTCCGCGATCTGCAGCCGCGCAGCCTGTATCCGAGCCCGTGGCCAGGCGGAAAATTTGGCCTTGCCGATTCCATTGCGTATATGCACGGCGCGTCGATGGGCGTGCTCGACTACGCCGCGCGGTTCAAAGAGAACCTGCTGATGAACCGGTGGCGGGCCGGTGTCGCGCAGATCGAGCAGCATCGCACGTCGGGTCCGTACGCGTACATCGTGTCCGCGTATCAGCGTGATCCAGTGGCGGCCGTTGAGATGCTGCGACGATTGGCGTTTGGCGGCATCCGCGTCTTCCAGCTGACCAGTGCCGTCACGATCGACCTTCGGGAATTCCCCGAGGGGTCGTGGGTGATTCCGACCGATCAGGAATTCATCGCACTCGCGCGTTCGGTGCTCGACCCCCAGAAATACCCCGACATCCGCGAGACGCCTGGTGGCGCGCCGGCGCAGCCCTACGATGCCGCAGGCTGGACGCTGCCGATGGCGATGGGCGTCAACATGGTGACGCTGACCAAACCGATGACCGACGAGTTGCGCAAGGCGCTGAAGCCGCTGGGCACTCCTGTGCCGGCCAACGCGCCACCCGTCCCATACAACTCGTTGCAAGGGCCCGATGCGGCCCCGTTCGACAGCGCGCCCGGGCTTGGTTTTGACTCCCATCCCGTGGCTGCCGCCATCGTGCCGCCCGCGGCCAGCGTCGGCCTCGCGCCCGCCACGCGCGAAAACGATCCTCCGACGTCCTACGTGGCCATCAATCCCGTCGAGGTCAACGCGTTCCGCGTGATCAATCAAATCTGGAAACTCGGCGGCACCGTGTCGTACCTGCCGGAGACGCAGGACCGCGCCGCGCACTACGTGCTCGGCGGCATCGACGGCGTGCGCATCAGCGACATTCTCAGCCGCATGTACGTCAACGGCGTCCACCTCCGCCGGTCGGATGTGCCGACGACCACGATGAAAAAGCCGCGCGTAGCGATGTTCCGCCCCAACGCGAGCATGGACGAGGGATGGACGCGCTGGGTGCTCGAACGGTTCGAGTTCGAGTTCACCGCGCTCACCGACGCCGACCTGACCACGGGCCCCCTCCGCGACCGCTTTGACACCATCGTCATCACTGACGAACCGCGTGGCGTGCTCGGAGCGGGCGGACGAGGGGGACGCGGTGGTGCCACTTCGGCGGGCTCAGCGGAAGCAGGGCCGTCGCCGGATGCGGCGCGGGTGAAAGCGATCGACGACTTCGTCCGGGCCGGTGGCACACTTGTCGCGCTGAACCGGAGCACCGCGTTTGCGATCGAGCACCTGAAGCTGCCCGTGCGCAACGTGCTGCAGGGGGTCGGTCGGCAGGAGTTTTTTGCGGCAGGGTCGTTGCTCAATGTGAAGGTTGAGACGACACATCCCGTGATGGCTGGTTTTGCGCCTGACGGGCACGTGTTCTTCAACGGCAGCCCCGCGTTTGAGACGCTCGAGGGATTCAAGGGCGCGATGCTTGCCACGTACGCGGCCGAAGGGGAGCTGCTCGCGTCAGGCTACCTTCTCGGCGACTCGCTCCTGCGCGGCAAGGCCGCGGCGGTGGAAGTGCAGCACGGCAACGGCCGGGTGGTGTTGATTGGCTTCCGCCCCCAGTGGCGCGGGCAGACCTTCGGCACCTTCAAGGTGCTGTTCAACGCCATTCTCCGGTAAACGCCCGGAGCAGCCGGGATTCAGCCCGGCTGTGATCGCATGGCCGGTGTAGAGTATCGGCCATGCGCACCCGCCTCCGACTCGCCATCGTCGCTTCCTTCACGTTCGCCATCGTCATCGCCATCCCGTCCTGGCGGGGCAGTGCCCCCGTGAGGGCGCAGGCGGCTGCGCAGGCTCCGGCCCCTGCAGCGGTGCCCGCCGAAGAGTGGTCCCAGACGTCGCACACGATGAAGCTGGGAAACCAGTCGATTCCCTACAACGCGATGGCAGGCACGACCGCCATCAAGAACGACGCGGGTGAGACGCTCGGGCTGATGTACTCCGTCTCATA
This sequence comes from Vicinamibacterales bacterium, assembly GCA_030827135.1. Classification (GTDB taxonomy): domain Bacteria; phylum Acidobacteriota; class Vicinamibacteria; order Vicinamibacterales; family SCN-69-37; genus SYFT01. The sequence goes on along the minus strand of JAURFE010000003.1, from coordinate 152,459 downwards.
TGTCCGCAGCGACGTGCAGGACAAGAGCACGCGCCCGGTGACGTTCCTCTTCAACGGCGGCCCCGGCTCAGCGTCGATGTGGCTGCATATGGGGTCGGTTGGTCCGAAGCGCGTCGTGACGGTCAACGGGCAGTACACGCCGCCGGCGCCCTATCAGATCGTGGACAACGAGGAGACGATGCTGCATCGGAGTGACCTGGTGTTCATCGACGCAATGGGGACCGGGTTCAGCCGCATTGTGGGGCGCGGTGCCGAGCGGGACTTCTACGGCGTCGATGAGGATGCCGCGGCGTTCACGCAGTTCATCACCACGTGGCTCAGCCGCAACGGCCGCTGGAATTCACCGAAGTTCATCATCGGCGAGAGCTACGGGACGTTCCGTGGCGCTGTGGTCGCCAACCTGCTCCAGCAGCGCGGCGTGCACCTGAACGGTCTGAATCTGCTGTCGATGGTGCTCGACCTCTCAACCATCACGTTTGCGCCTGGTGACGACCGGCCCTACATCTACTACCTGCCCAGTTACGCAGCGGTCGCGTGGTACCACGGCGTGCTGCAGAACAAGCCGGCATCGTTGGAACAGCTGCTGGAAGACGCGCGCCGGTACGCCACCTCCGAGTATGCCGCGGCGTTGATGAAGGGGTCGGCCCTGAGCGAAGCGGAGATGACCGCCGTTGCGAAAAAACTCTCGACGTTCACGGGGCTTCCGGAGGACTACCTGAAGCGCGCCAACCTGCGGCCGACGCTCGGGCAGTTCAATGCGGAGTTGATGCGGACACGCCGGCTGACCGCCGGGCGCATTGATGCGCGCTTTGCCGGCGACACCGTCAACCAGCTGACAGAGAATGCTGAGAACGATCCGTTCAACGCGGCGGTCGGCAGCGCATACACCGCGGCGGTGAACCACTTCACGCGCGAGGTGCTCAAGTTCGGCGGGGACCGCCCCTATCTCAACACCAATGGCGCCGGTGGCCGATGGAACTGGGTGCGTCAGGCCGGCGGCCGCGGGTTCTTCCCGAGCGCACCGAATGTGCAGGGTGATCTTGTGCAGGCGATGGTGGCCAATCCGCACATGGTCGTCCAGGTTGAAAACGGGTACTACGACATGGCCACGCCGTTCTTTCCGGCCGAGTTCACGATGTCGCACCTCGGTATCCCCGCGAGCCTGCAGCGCAACATCACGCTGAAGTACTACGAATCAGGCCACATGATGTACCTGCGCGACCAGGACCGCGTGGCACTGACGAAGAATCTGATCGTGTTTGTCGATCGCGGCCTGGCCCCGGTCACTCGCCGATGATCTTGACGAGCACGCGTTTGCGGCGTCGTCCATCGAACTCGCCGTAGAAGATCTGCTCCCACGGCCCGAAGTCGAGCGCGCCCTTCGTGATGGCGACGACGACCTCGCGGCCCATGATCTGGCGTTTCAGGTGGGCGTCGGCGTTGTCTTCGCCGGTCCGGTTGTGCAGGTACTGCGATGTCGGCTCATGGGGCGCCAGCTCTTCGAGCCAGGCCTCGTAGTCCTTGTGCAGGCCGCGTTCGTCGTCATTGATGAACACGGACGCCGTGATGTGCATCGCATTCACCAGGACGAGCCCCTCGGACACACCGCTCTCGCGCAGGCAGGCTTCGACCTCCGGAGTGATGTTCACGAACGCCCGTCGGGTGGGGACGTCGAACCAGAGTTCCTTGCGGTAGGACTTCATCGGTGGGGACTATTGAACCACGGCGCGGGAAGCAGAATAGAGCACAGCAGGGCCTGCTTCGTGTAATGGGCTCTTGCGGTCGGTGCGGCCACGATCATGTGCGCCCTGAGCGGCACCCAGGACCGACTTCACCTGCGGACTGCGGACTGTGAACCGCGTGTTATTCGATCGGGAAGATATCCGACACGTCGTCGGCCGGGCGCGGAATGACGTGCACGCCAACGAGTTCGCCGACCTTGCGCGCGGCAGCGGCGCCAGCGTCCGTCGCGGCCTTCACCGAGGCGACATCGCCGCGGACGATGGCGGTGACGAGGCCGGCGTCCACTTTCTGGTAGCCGACAAACGTCACGTTGGCCGTCTTGACCATCGCGTCGGCGGCCTCAATCATGCCAACCAGTCCGCGCGTTTCGACCATGCCCAGGGCGTCTCCGGACGGTGCGGGTTTTGGGGTCATCGCGGCTGCCACTCTACCAGATTCGCCCACGGGCGGCGACGGGCAGCCGATTCATCGACCCATCCTCGTTGGCCAGCACGAGCGAGTCCATCAGATTGGTCACGGTGCAGGCATGGTTGGGGAGCACCCGGACGCGGTCGCCGGGCCGAAGAGGGGAGTCGGCAGGAACACGGCAGGTCGCGTGCTCCTCGGACAGCCGTTCGACCAGAATCGCGGGTTCCGGGACGTCTTCGTCGGACGACATGAATACCAGCCCGTACCCGGGCGCATCGGCAAAACCCCGTGCGCCGTCATTGGTCAGCGTCTTGCTGCCGCAGTCAAGAATCACCCGGTCCGGTGCGGGCCGGCTCACGACCGTGGCGACGACGAATAACGCGCAGTTTGCGATCGTCGCGGATCCGAGCGAGACCTGGGTTCGGTCAAAAAACACGTAATTGCCAGGCCGCATCTCCGTGATGCCGCGTTGCGTTGGCGCGAGCGCCGCCGTGGGCGTCGACCCGACGCTGACTTCTTCGACAGTCACGCCTGCGGCGCGCAGTTTCCCGGCGAGACCGACCATGATCTCCGTCTCGGTCGCCACAATTGCCGCGAGCTCGGCCGGCGATCCCGCGTGGTAGGCGTGGCCCGCATGGCTGAGAATGCCCCTGAAGGCCAGGCCGGGGAGCTTCGCGATCCGGCCGATTCGTTCAACCAGATCGGGCGCTGCCGGGTCCATCCCGCAGCGATGGAATCCCACATCCACCTTCACGAGGATGTTGAGTACCTTGCCCGCACGACTCATCACCGAGGACCAGTCTCTCGCCACCTCCTCGTCGTCCACGATGATCGACAGCGTGATGCGGTCGAGGAGCGCGAGTACCCGATCGGCGTTGGACGGATGGATGGGGTAGGGCAACCGGATGTCCGTAATGCCCTGGTCGGCAAAGACTTCGGCTTCTCCGAGTTTGGCGCAGCAAATGCCGACCGCGCCCGCCGCGATCTGCATCTTCGCGATGACCGGGCTCTTGTGCGTCTTCGCATGCGGTCGCAGCCTGGCGCCGGCGTGGGTGGCCAGCGCCTGCATCCGCTGAATGTTCGCTTTGAGTCTGGACGCGGAAACAACCGGATAGGGGGTACGGAGGATCATAGCCGTGGACATTATGCCTTCGGAGTTACAATTCCCGACTGGGGGTACTCGGTAAATGCGACAGTACGGACGACAGATAGTGTTTGGAGCATTGGCGGCGGTCCTCGTGGCGGCCCTGGTGCAGGGTGTGGAGGCGCAGCAGAAGTTTGAACCCCGATCGGGTCAGGCCGGCAAGGACGTGGTCTGGGTGCCGACGCCGCAGGAAACCGTTGAGCTGATGCTCAACATGGCGAAGCTCACCAAAGAGGATTACCACATCGACCTCGGGTCGGGTGACGGCCGCACGGTCATCACCGCCGCGAAGCGTGGCGCGCGCGCGCTCGGCATCGAGTACAACCCGGACATGGTGGCGCTCTCGGTCGAGAACGCAAAGGCCGCCGGCGTCAGCGATCGCGCCGTGTTCCGCCAGGCCGATCTCTTCAAGACGGACTTCTCGCAGGCCAACGTGCTAACGCTGTTCCTGCTGCCCGACATCAACCTGCGGATTCGTCCGCAAATCCTCGACATGCGCCCAGGTACGCGCATCGTGTCCAACACGTTCATGATGGGCTCGGGCGAAGATGAGTGGGTGCCGGACGAAACGCGTCGCGTCTCCGAAGACTGTGTGTCCTGGTGCACTGCCCACCTCTGGATCGTTCCCGCCAAGGTGAACGGCAAGTGGACGATGAACGGGCAGGCGCTGACGTTGAATCAGAAGTTCCAGAACGTGACGGGCACGATGGGGGCGGTGGCCATCACTGAAGGCAAACTCAACGGCACCTCGATCGCCTTCACGGCGGGCGGCACCACGTATACGGGTACGGTCTCCGCCGACGGCAAATCGATCAAAGGCGCAAACTGGAGCGCTTCGCGCTGACGCGCCCGGATGGGCGATTGGGTCGTTGGGCGGGTGGGCGGATGTCATCCGCCCACCCGCCCAGCTGCTCATGCGCCCAGCTAGAGAATCCCGAGTGTCTTCCCGCGCTTGTGCCCCGGAAACACTCGAGCCGTGTCCCGGGCTCCGAGGTGGCCCGTCAGTGCCTCTGAGAAGACGTCGCGGAAGTCGGTCGTGATCGCCAGGTCCCGGCCTTCGTAGCGTTGTTCGCGTTCGAGGCCGGGCCACCGGCCGTAGATCTTTCCGCCCTTTACATTCCCGCCGAGCAGAAGCATCGCGTTGCCGTGGCCATGGTCGGTGCCACGCGCGCCGTTTTCCGCCACCGTGCGGCCAAACTCCGACATCGTCAGCACCACCACGTCCGCCATTCTGTCGCCGAGGTCCTGCGCGAAGGCGGCGATGCCGCCGGCAAAATCGTCGAGTCGATTCGCAATGGCCGGACCTTCGTTGGCGTGATGGTCCCAGTTGCCGGACTCCGCGAACGCGACTTCAAGGCCCATGTCCGCGCGAATCAGCTGGGCGATTTGTTTGAGCGCCTGGCCGTAGCCGCTGTTTGGATACACGGCTCCGTTCTGCGGCGTGTACTTTGCAATGTCCACAGATCGCAGCTGTTTGACTGCCTCAAAGGCCTCCTTGCCGGTGGGGCGGAGCATGGCATCGGCCGCCGCGGCATATTGGGCTTCGAATGAGGACTGCATCATCTCGCCGGCCTCACCTGCACGCACGCCGAATCTGCCGAGCTGATCGATGGCCAGCGCCGGCGCCTGGCCCTGCAGGACCCGCGGCAGCTGCTGCGTGAGTGCCACCGCGCGAAATGCACTTGCTTCCTCGTGCTCCTTCGCGTGCAGATACCGGTTCAGCCAGCCGTCACCGGTGCTCTTGACCCCAGGGGTGCCGCTCTCCATGTAGTCCTGGGCGTCAAAGTGAGATCGCGTGGGGTCGTGGGAGCCCGTGGCGTTGACGATCGCGAGTTCCCCGCGCGTGAAGTACGGATAGAGCGACGCCATGCGAGGGTGCATACCGAAGAACCCGTCAAGGTCGAGCGCGCCGTTGGCCTGTCCGGGCGGCGGGACTGCGATCGACGGTCGCGCCTGGTAGTACGCCTTCTCCCCGAAGGGCACGATCATGTTCAGGCCATCCACGGCACCACGCTGGAAGATCGTGACCAGCACCTTGCGTTTCGTCTGCGCCGCCTGCGCCGCGCGTTCGAAGAACGCCGGAGCAAATCCAAGGCTCAGCATCGCCATGCTGCCGTTCTTGAGAAACACCCGTCGTGTGAGCATGATCAAATCCTCAGCGCTTCTGAAACTCGGGCGACCCCAGCGTGAGCGCCACGAGGTGCTGCGGCGACTCGGCCCTGGCCAACGTGTCTCGCGTGATGCTCGAGATATCACCAAACACAAGCTTCGTGACGAGCTGAGTACGCGTCGTTTCGCTGGTGTCCGGCGCCAGGCTGCGCACATCAAGGCGGATGCCCCGGAGTTGGTTGCCCGCGAGCTGAATGGCGAAGTTCAGGCGATTGAGCAACGCGCCGGTGTTGACCCAGTCCATCGCCGTGTCACCCCAGCCGGTCGGCGGCTGCGCGCCATACAGCGGCATGCCGAGCGTGCGCAACGCCTGCACCAGGGGCTGCACGTTGTTGACTGCGGCATCCGACGCGCGGACGGCCGAGGCCACGAATTCAAGCGGCGTCTTCACCTTGGCTCGGCGAGCCTCGGTGGCAAAAAACTCTGGTGACGTGACAATCGCGCGCGTCACTTCCCGAAGGTCGCCCTTCGAGCTGAGAAACACCTTCGCGGCACGGTCGATCAGCGCCGCCGGCGGTTCATCCGACACGAAGCGCCGCGCAAGCTTCCCGGCAATGAACTTCGCCGTTGCGGGATGCGCGGCGAGCAGGTCGAGCACGGCCTCACCATCTTTTTTGCCACCCGCCGCGATCGTCGTGCCGAGCACGACCTTCGGGTCGTTGTCGTGCATCGCGGCGTTGAACAGGAACGATCCGCCATCGCGCGGACGGTCAATCGTCCAGCCTGTGAACGCGCGGGCTACGGCCACGACATCCGCCTGGGTGTACCCGCCATCCACGCCCAGTGTGTGGAGCTCCATCAACTCCCGCGCGTAGTTCTCGTTCAGGCCGCGATTACGCGCCGTCTGCAGGACCTGCTGCTGGCGCTCCATCTGTTGCTGATTCTGCGGACGCACCGCACCTCGGCCCCCGCGTCCCCGCGCCGCGGCCATCCGCTGACGCGCGAGCGTCTCATCCGCCTGGCGCTGTGCGGCCCTGGGATCCACGTTCTGGAAGTTGTCCAGATAGAACAACATCGCCGGGCTCTCAGCGACCGCGCCCAGCATCTCGCGGAAGTTGCCAAGCACGTGCGGGCGAATGGTGTCGCGTTCGTACCCGGTGAGGTACACGCGCACCTGCCCCTTGCCTGAGAACACGTTGAAGTGGTTGAACCAGAAATCAACGAGCACCTCCTCAAGCTGGCGTTCCGATGCCACCGCGCGCACGATCCGCGCCTGCATCAGATCCTGCAGGATCTGCTGCTCGCGCTGGCGCGCGTCGCGCATCTCTGGCGACAGGTTTTGCGCCGGCCGTGCGGGCTGGCCCGCCTGTCCCATCATCGTGGGATCCGTCGTCATCACCGGCGGCGCCGGAGGCTGGCCCTGCCGGCCGGCCGCCTGCTGCTCCGCGCGCCGCAACGCTTCGGCGGGGCCGTAGTAGTCGCGCGCAATCTCTGCCGTGGTCAGGTGAATCGTGGGATACGCCGCGAGTCGGCGATCGAGCGCGGGGTCAACGATCCGCTCCGGGTGCAGCTGCTGCTCAATGTACGCCTCGATGCCCATCGCCTTCACTCGTGCGACATCTCCCGGCCGCGGACCGTATCCGAGCCGGTTCAATACGTGGACGACGGTGGCGGTGTCAGCATTCGCCGCGGCCGACTGTCCCGAGAGCGGAGCGGCAACGCCGAGACCTGCCGCCACCACAGCGGCCACCAGGCGTCCGGAGAAGGGAAGAAGGCGATTCATGACTGTTTGGACCCGCGCTGGGGAATGATAGTTAAAGGTGGGCAGGTGGGCAGGTGGGTGGATGGGCGGATGGAGTTGATTGAATTGGCGGATTCGTCGCTTCTGGAACAGGTGTTGGACGACACCTATGGGCTGTGGGGCGATGGGCTGAGCCGTAAGGCCTACGGCCTGTGGAACCTGGCTCAGATGAAGACCCGCTGGGGGAAGGAGAATCTGGCTCGGGTTGGACTGGTGGAAGGCGACCGGGTCATGGTCTCGGCCAAACGCTACCTGTTTGACGCTGTGATTGCGGGCCACCCGACCAGGGTTCTTGGCATTGGCGCGGTGTTCACGCCTGAGTCGCGACGCGGGCAGGGGCTCGCGCCCAGGCTGGTCGAGGCGATGATTGCCGACGGCAAGGCTCGCGGCTGCACAGTGGCGCTGCTCTTTTCGGAGATCGGCGCCGCCTACTACACGCGCCTCGGTTTTACCGCTGTGCCTCGGCAGATGGTCACCATCGACGTGCCTCACACACGTCGCGGAGCTCCCGCCACGATGGTGCGGGCCGCCGACCCGCTGGACTTCCCCGAGATCGCCGCGGTGTCGATGACGTACGCGATGAAGGCGTCGTTTGCGCTCAATCGCACACCGGACCTGATCGAGTTCGGCATCATGCGTCGCCGCCTTCGTGCCGGGCTTGGACCCGCCGGCTTGCGCCAGGTCGAAATCTATGTCGCCGAAGAAGGCTACCGCGCCGCCGCTTTTATTGTCGTGAGCCGCGGACCCGAGGGGGTCGTTCTGGAAGACTGTGGCGATCGCGACCCGTCAGGTGCACGCATCGGGGCCCTGCTTGAGGCCTATGTCGAACGCGACCCTTCCCAGGCAGACCGCACTCTGCGCGCGTGGCTCCCGGACGGCCTGCATCCACCGCAGGTCCGCTTCAGCGCACCCTTTGATGCACCAGAAATCATGATGGTGCGCCATTTGCCCACTGACGCATCTGGCCCTCCGCTCATCAGCCCAGCCCCCCACCCTACGTGGTGGCCCCTGGACGTGTTCTAACGCCTTGGCGATGTAACTTTTCCGGACGGGCCCCGGTCCAATGCTCTGAGATGCCCGCTGAGAAGCGCAGAGTGTTCAGTATCGGGTCATGGTCGCCCGCGTTGCGGACGATGCTGATGAGCAGGGCTCAAGCGTGTGGATGTCTGGTCGGTGTGTATCAGGTGTGGGCTGGCGCGCCACTGGTGGTCGTCGACCTGGCCCATAACCAGTGCCCCGACCGTCATCGACGGGGCGACGTTGTCTCGGACGTGTCAGCGTCGGCGACGCCCGAGCACGTCTGAGATCACGCGCGCGGCGTTGAGGCCCGACTGGCCGGTGAGTCCACCGCCGGGATGTGTGCCCGCACTCGCCAGGAACAGGCCCTGAACTGGTGATGCGTAGCGATGCGCCCAGCCGAGCAGTGGCCGGCTGACCCACCACTGGTCCAGCGTGCCTTCCCCGTGGAAGAAGTGTCCGCCGGTGTAGCCCCAGCGCGATTCGAGATCGGCTGGCGTGAATACTTCCTGTTCCACAATCTGGGATGAGAGTCTCGGCGCGTGTGGCGCGATCACCGCGAGGGCGCGTGTGAGCACATCTGCGCGCGTGATGTCCGGGCTGTTCGGCACGCCGTGCACGTACATCGAGACCGCGTGGTGACCCTGCGGCGCCAGCGTGTCGTCGTTGATGCTCGGGATGCTCAGTTCCACCCAGGGCGATGTCGCCATCCCGCCGTATTTCGTGGCGTCGTGCGCGCGCTCAAGATAATCGATCGAGGGGGCGATGAGCATGCGGCCGCGCAGCGGCAGGTCGTCGCCATGGAGCGCCGTAAACGCAGGCACGCCGGTGATCGTCAGGTTGATTTTCGCGGTCACGCCACGCGCGCGAATCTGCTGGACGCGCTGACGGAACGTCGGGGGGAGGTCCGTCGGTTCCACCAGCGACAGCAGGAGTTGTTTTGGATCGATCGCGCCCACAACCGCATGTGCGGGAATTTCTTCACCGGACTCCAGCGCGACGCCGACGGCAGCGCCCGCGCGGGTCAGCACGCGGGCGACTCGCACACCTGTGCGAATGTTGACGCTCGACCCGGTGGCCATCGCCGCCAGCGCGGCTGAGAAGGCCCCCGGGCCCCCCTTGACCGTCGCGCCGCCGCCCACAGGCATCGGGTCCTCGGCGAGCCGCTGGAGCAGCAGCGCCCCTGTTCCCGCCGACCAGGGGCCCATGTGGTGGCCGAAGATCGCGCGCGCGGCGACTGCCGCCTGCACGAGGTCGCTCTTGAACCACTCAGACACGAGGTCCGCGACGCAGATGGGGACGTAGCGACCCAGTCGCGCCAGTTCCCGACTGCCCAGTGCGCGCGCATGCCGGCCGACTTTCAACAGACGCCACAAATCCGCGGAGGCCGGCGAGTCTATCGACGGTGCCTGATGTCGATTCAATTCCTTCAGCACGTTGGCCAGACGCTGCAATGTCACGCCGAACGACTGCCAGGCGGCGGCATCGGCCGACGATACACGTTCGATCGACGCTGCCGTGAGGATGTGATCCCGATGGAACGTGATCACCTCGCTGTTGGTGCCCAACGTCGTCAACGCCGGATCCGGCGTCATGAACTCGATGCCGGCACGGTCAAGTCTGAGTGCGCGGATGACATCCGGACTGATCGGCCCCAGCGCGTGGCTGAGCGTCGGCGACTTCACACCCATGGCGGATTTTCCCGTGACTGCCGCCCCGCCGATCTGGTCCTCGCGTTCGAGCACCAGCACGGAAAACTTCTTCTTCGCGAGCACATTCGCGGCCACAAGACCGTTGAGACCGCCGCCGATAATGATGACGTCGGTCATGACCTCATCGCCTTCATCGCGGCGTTGCGGCCGGGGGCTCCCATGATGCCCCCGCCGGGGTGCGTCGCCGACCCGCACATGTACAGACCCGTGATCGGTGTTCGGTAGTCCGCCCAGCCTGGTGCCGGCCGCAGGAAGAACAACTGCTCAAGCGTCAGTTCCCCCTGAAAGATGTTGCCTTCCGACAATCCGAACGTGCGCTCAATGTCGAGTGGCGTCAGCACCTGTCGATGCAGGATTCGTTCGCGGATGTTGGGCGCGTGTTGTGCGATGGCGTTGATGACCGCATCCCCGAATGCTTCGCGATGCTCATCCCAGTTCGCCGGCGACCCGTCGTCATTGCGGAGGTCGTAGGGTGCGTACTGCACAAAACACGACATCACGTGTTTGCCTGGAGGCGCCACCGAGGGGTCGGTCAGACTCGGAATCACAATGTCGATGTACGGCTGTTTCGAATACCGCCCATACTTTGCGTCGTCATACGCCCGCTCCATGTAGTCGATCGACGGCGAGATCGAAATGGCGCCGCGCAGGTGCGGGCCCGCCCCGGGCATCGCGGTGAAGTCGGGGAGACCGTCGAGTGCGATATTGACCTTGCCCGAGGAGCCGCGGAATTTGTAGCGGCGGATGTCCTCGACGAATTCGGTCGGCAGATGTTCTTCGCCCACCATCTTCTGGAACGTGAGCCGCGGGTCGACACTCGAAAGGATCGTGTCGGCCAGGACGTAGTCACCGTTTTCCAGGACTACCCCACTTGTGCGCCCGTTCGCGACCATGATCTTCGTGACGGGTGAGTCCGTGCGAATCTCGGCGCCCGCCGCGCGTGCGGCCGAGGCGATCGATTCCGACACCATGCCCGTGCCGCCACGCGACAAGCCCCACGAGCGGAACGCGCCGTCGATTTCACCCATGTAGTGGTGGAGCAGGACGTACGCCGTGCCTGGGGACTTCACGCCGAGGAACGTGCCGATGATGCCCGACGCCGACATCGTCGCCTTCAGCACATCCGTCTCAAACCACTGGTCGAGAAAGTCCGTCGCGCTCATCGTCAAGAGCTGCAGCTGGTTGTAGCGATCGTTGTCGGGCAACCCGCGGAAGCGGTTGAGGATGTCGAGCAGCGGTTTCAGCTCACGCAGCCTCATCGAGAACGGATCGGGAGGCGTCATGCCGAGAATCGGTTTCGCGAACCGGCCCATCTCGACCATCGCGCGGCCGTATTCGTCGTACGCCTCGGCATCCACGCGGGAATGCCTGGCAATGTCGCGGAAGGTCTGAGCGTGGTCGTTGGTGCGCCACAGGTAGTCGCCGCCTGGCATCGGCGTGAAGGTGCCGTCGAGCGGCAGAATCTCAAGTCCGTGGCTCGCGAGGTCCAGCTCACGGATGATCTCCGGCCGCAACAGCGACACGACGTACGAACAGACGGAGTACTTGAACCCCGGAAAGACTTCCTCGGTAACGGCCGCGCCACCCACCAGATGTCGCCGTTCCAGGACCACTACCTTTCGTCCCGCGCGGGCGAGGTAGGCGGCAGCGGTCAGTCCATTGTGGCCGGCGCCAATGACGATGGCGTCGTACTGTTGGGGCATCACGGGACATTCTAGTGGTCCCGCGTCCCGAGTCCAAGGTCCGTAGTGGAGCAGCCGGAATCTCCCCACCCCCGGGCTGCGAATTGTGGGCCCTGGACCGGTAGAATCTCGTATGCCCGTTGGGACCCCTTTTCATGAACGGACCTTTCCCCTGTGCGGCAGTCTCAATTACCGTGAGTGGGCCGGGTACTACACGGTGAGCGCTTACGAGGCGCACCACGAACACGAATACAACGCCATCCGGAACGGTGCGGCGCTCTTCGACATCTCGCCGCTCTTCAAGTACCTGATCACCGGGCCCGATGCGTCGCGGTTGGTCGACCGGGTGATTACGCGCGACGCCAGTGGTCTCGCGGTCGGCCGGGTCATCTACACGCCGTGGTGCGACGAACACGGGCGCGTGCTTGACGATGGGACGGTGAGCCGGTTGGGGGAGGAGACGTTCCGCGTCACGGCGGCGGAGCCGAATCTTCGCTGGTTCCACCAGCATGCGGCGGGTCTGCAGGTATCGATTGAGGATGTGTCCGAATCGGTCGCGGCGCTCGCCGTGCAGGGGCCGACGTCGGCGACGTTGTTGCGCAACGTCGTGCACGCGGATATTGCGGCGCTGAAGTACTTCCGCGTGACGTCCGGCACGATCGCCGGCGCGAAGGTGGATGTGTCGCGCACCGGGTACACCGGTGACCTCGGCTACGAAGTCTGGATGCAGCGTGAGGACGCCATCAAGGTGTGGGATGCGCTGATGGCGCACGGGCCGGCGCACGGGCTTCGGCCAGCCGGGATGCTGGCGCTTGATGTGGCGCGGATCGAGGCCGGACTGCTGCTGATCGATGTGGATTTTTTCAGCGCACGAAAGGCGTTGACGGCGTCGCAGTTGTACTCGCCGTTTGAGTTGGGCCTCGGCCGTCTGGTGGACTTCAACAAGGAGCACTTCATCGGGCGTTCCGCGCTTGCGGCGGAACAGGCTCGTGCACCGCGTCGGCGGATCGTCGGGGTCGGTGTGGATTGGCCGTCGGTCGAGAAGTTGTACGAAGCTGTGGGGCTGCCCCCGATGGCTCAGGCGACCGCGTCGCGTGTGGCTGTGCCCGTGTCGGTCGGTGGGCGTCAGATTGGCCGCATGACCTCGTCCACGTGGTCTCCGATTCTCAAGCAGATGGTCGGACTGGCCACGGTGGACGCCGCGCACGCCGCCACGGGCGTAAGGCTCGAGATCGAACACACCGTCGATGTAGTCCGTCACCGCGTCCCGGCGACGGTGGTGCCCACGCCGTTCTTCAACCCTGCGCGGAAGGCTGGGTAGAGGTTGGGTGAGGTAGGGCGCGCTGGTCGTGAGCGCGCCATGGTCGGCACTGCGCGTGTAGTGTGATAATCGCGGGATGTTCGGACTGTTCGACATGCGGCCGGTCCGGATGCTGGCAGCGGCGGCGATTGCGGCGTCGTTGTGCGTCGTGCTGGCGGCGCGGGTGTTCACGGAATTTGACGCGCTTCGCGTCAAGCTCGTGAAGCTTCCAGTGCCGGCGGCCGATGGTATTGTCCGGATTGACACCGCTCACGACGAGCGCGCAGCTCTTCTGAACGCGCCAGTCGCGCTCATCGCCGTTCTCAACAATTCGCTGTCGGTGGAGCAGGCGTTTTCGATCGCGGTCGATGACCGGCCAGTCTGTGCCGCACGTCTTGCTCCGCACTCGTCGAAGCGCCTCGACTGTGTCGTGTCGACCGGCTGGATCTGGGGCCCGGCGCACAGCATCGTGATCACTGGTGCGGGACCTGGCTGGTCGCTGGACTTCCTCGAGGTGGCCACCCATCACGGGTCCTCATCCCGCCTGCTTTCGTTTTTCGTATTGCCGGACGTCCACACCGACATCCATCGTCCGAGCTGGATGGCGGTTGGCCTCACCGGCGTCCTGGTGTGGATGCTCTTCCTGGTCCGGCCCGCTGAGTTCTGGTTCGGGCCTGTGGTTGTCGTCCATGGGGTCGCCGCGGCGGCTGGTGCCGTGTTTTTTGTGGCGATGGTCATATCGCCGTGGGTGTCGCCGTTCCTCCTGATGATGCCGACAAGTTCATTTGTGGAGGTGTCGGCGGTGATACTGGCCCCGCCGTTGCTGCGTCTCGGCAGCGTGGTCGTCAGTCGCCTGCGCGCATTGCCCTGGGGTGTGTGGTTGTTCCGGCCCGTCGTTGCCGTGGTGGGTGTCTCGGTGCTCGTGACGTGTGTGTACGCCATGGTGGTGCAGTACAGCGTCAACGAATTTGGCGGGAACTACTCGGGATTGCTTCGGATCTCCGGGGAGGGATTTGATCGTTCTCCGCTGATGCGCGATCGGCTCGACGTTCGCAACAGCCTCGCGCTCGATCCGTACGAGGGCTACGACGGGCAATTCATGTACTTCGCGACGTTTGATCCCCTGCTGCGGCAGTTCCGCAGCGATCCACGTCAGTATCGCAACGTCGTGGACGCCGCGCCGTACAGATTCGGGCGCATCGGCATGTCCTGGATGGTCCGGGTTGTGGCCGGCGATCGGTGGTCCTGGTATCCGGCCGTCATGATTGGGCTCGTGCTGCTGGGCGTTGCGGTCTCGACCGCAGTGATCGTCCACCTCGCGCAGGCTTCAGGTCTCAGCCCGTGGTGGGGCCTGGTGGTGCTCGCGATTCCCGGGTTTTCTCAGTCGGTGCGTGTGGTGCTGCCGGAGCCACTGGCGGCCGCGCTGCTGCTGGTGGGGTACTTGTGCGTGATGCAGCGACGGTTCGTCCTGGCCATGGGCGCCCTGGCTGTGTCTCTGCTGATTCGTGAAACCGGTGTCGTGTGGGTGGTGGCGCTGGCGATGTTCCTGCCTCGGCCGATGGCGTCAGTGCGCGATCGCGTGTGGATTGCCTCTGCCGTGCTGCCGTTGATGGCCTGGCGGGTGTACGTGGCCGTCGGTTTGTGGGCGGACTGGGGCTGGGAGGGCCTGTATTACGCCTCCAACAATGTCTCGGTCCCCCTGCTGGGCATCGCGCGGGTCTGGGGCGCCGTACTCGCCGGCATCTATCACCCCGCCGTGCCGGAACTGGCTACGGCTGCGGTGTGGTTCCCGCTGGTGCTGGTCAGTGCGGTCGCGTGGAGCCTCTGGCCCCTTGTGACTCGCCCCACCGGCGTCGCCCTCGTGGCGTACGGCCTGATGGCGTTATCCCTGACGTTTCCGAATGTGTGGGCGCGCGTGGCCAACGCGCAGCGCGCGTCGTACGAAGTGTTTGTGTGTCTTGCGCTCGCCACCGTGACCACGCCATCCCTGTCGCCGCGTTATCGTCGCCTGATCCTGTTGTGTTGGGCCGCGAGCGCGACCTATGTGCTCTTTGGTGCCCACGACGGACTCAATACCCGCGAAGCCATCTTTCCATGGTGACCTCGGAACTTCGGAACCTCGATCACTCGTGCGCGGCGACGATGAACCTGTCGAACGCATAGAGCAGGTCCTCACGGGCGGAGTAGGGGCCGGGGCGGTAGGCGCGGGCGCTGATGCCGCGCTGCGCGAGATCGCAGACGTGCCAGTCCTGACGGTTTGTCATGTCCCAGAACGTCCGCACATCGTCGGCCGTGAATCCAGGCTTGGCCATCTCGTCCGGATGGAAATACCACTCGCACACCAGGCGGGTGCGATCAGTGGCGATCGGCCAGAGGGTGTGGGCCATCACGTAGTCCGGATGGGCGCTGATGAGCAGATTCGGGAACAGCGCGTAGTAGTAGACGCGGCGCTGATCGTCAGGTGCCAGACCGGGCAGGACGTCGCGCGGACAGGTGCCGTCCATCGACATGGTGGCCACGCCGTCGTTGAGATCCATGCGGCCGCCCATGTAGGTCGGGCGCAGCGGCTCATTTTCGCCGCTCAGGTAGTGCGACAACTTGTTGAGGGCCGGGTGCAGGTTGGGGCAGTGCAGGCACTCGCTGAAGTTCTGGATGATGAGTTTCCAGTTGGCCGGGATGTCGTACGTAATCCCGTCCCCTCGTCGCAGCTCGTCCATCCGCCACGGTCTGAACTTCGCGGGCATGTCGGCGAGCTGCTGCTCGAGTGTGGGACCGGTGTCTGACAGACACACGTAGAGAAATCCGTCCCACACACCGGCGCGCGCCTGGTGCAGGGGAAAGTCCTCCTTACGGAAGTGTGGCGCCCCCTCCATATGGGGTGCGCCGATGAGCTGGCCGTCAAAGTCGTACGTCCACGCGTGGTACTCACACTGGATCGAACCCGCAAAGCGTCCACTCTCCTCAGCGCACAGGGCGGTGCCCCGGTGCCGGCAGAGATTATGGAAGGCTCTGACGGCGTCGGGCTCTCCCGGACGGCTGGTGCGGACAAGGAACAAGGAGTCGCCCGCCAGATGCCGGGCGACGTATGACCCGTACTCGCCCAGCTCCTCGAACCGGCCGACGCACACCCACATGCGACGGAAGAAGACGTCCAGTTCCCGCTCGAACATGGCCGGATCGATGTAGTACTTCGCCGGCAGGGTGAACGCCGTCGGGGGGAGTGGGGATCGGGGTTTGGCGGACATCAGGCTTGGTGGCTCCGGGCAGCCCCAATATACTCACACCACACCATGTCAGGCCTCAAACGCGAGCTGGGCAAATGGGATCTGACGGCCATTGGCGTCAATCAGGTCATCGGCGGGGCGGTTTTTTTGATGGCTGCGCCACTGGCCAGGGAGATTGGACCCTGGAGTGCGATCGCGGTTGCGCTGATTGGCCTCCTCTCCCTGATGATCGCGCTCAACTTCGCCGAGGCCGGCAGCCGATTTGAGGGCACCGGGGGCGCGTACCTCTACACACGCGCAGCCTTCGGGCGGTTCTTCAGTTTCGAAGTCGGCTGGATGCTGTGGGTCACCCGCGTCACCAGCTGGGCCTCTGTCGTGAATGGCCTGACGACGGCCCTTGCGTACTACTGGCCGACGCTGGGCGCGGATCAGCCGGGTCTGGCGCGCGAGGCCGTCATCGCCGGCGTCATCCTCTCGATCATGACCATCAACGTACTCGGCATCCGTCAGAGTGCGTGGGTCGTGAACGCCTTGACCATCGGCAAGCTGACGCCGCTGGTGATCTTTATTCTGCTGGGATTGCCCCACGTGGCCTTCAGCGCCCTCGTGCCGGACCTGGCGCCGACGTGGACGCAGATTTCGACGGCCGCGCTCCTGCTGATCTTTGCCTATGGCGGGTACGAAGTTGTGGGTGTGCCGGCGGGTGAAACCAAGGACCCCACACGCGCCGTGCCCTTCGCCATGGTCATGACCATCGTGATTGTGGCCATCGTGATGACACTGGCGCAGGTGGTGGCGATGGGCACGTTGCCCGACATCGGGTCGGCACAGCGGCCACTGGCCGACGCGTCGTTGCTCTTCATTGGCGCCTGGGGCGCGCTGCTTATGACCACCGGCGGTGCGGTCTCCATGAGCGGCAACAACATGGGGCAAGCCTTGTCCGGCTCTCGCAATCTCTACGCACTGGCGGAGCAGGGTGACCTGCCGTCGATCTTCGGGCGGGTGCACCCACGGTTTCACACGCCTGCGGTGGCGATCGTGGTGACCTCGCTCGTGGCGCTCGGTCTCGCCTTGTTCGGCAACTTCGTGACATTGGCGGCGAGCAGCGCGGTGAGCCGGTTGATGGTGTACGCGGGCACGTGTGCGTCGGTGCTCGTGCTGCGCCGTCAGGGGCCCGCCGTGTTCACGATTCCCGGCGGTCCGGTGATTCCGGTTGTGGCCCTGCTGGTCTCGCTCGCCATTCTCGGTGGTGCGACGACCCTGCAGTTGCAGGTGGGTGGGGTGGGGCTTGTCGTCGGAGCGGTGTTGTTTGCCGTCGCGCGGTGGGGAGCGAAATGAAGCGTCTATTGTCGGTGGCGTGGGTGGTGTTGGCGGTGTTGGTGGTGCCGTCAGTGGCGTCAGCGCAGATGGTCATTCTCGTGCGGCATGCCGAACGCGCGGATGGCGGTGGGCCAGCGGCCACCGCGATGATGGCCCAGGCCGATCCCGAATTGTCGGCGGTCGGCAAGGCACGATCCCTGACGTTGGCGGCAATGCTCAAGGATGCCGGTGTCACGAAGATCTTCACGACCCAGTACAAGCGGACCATTGACACGGCGGCGCCGCTCGCCGGCGTCCTGAGACTCACACCGGAGACGATTGAGTCACGCGACCAGGCGTCGCTCGTCGCGAAGATCAGGGCGCACACCACGGGCACGGTGCTGGTGGTCGGGCACTCGAATTCGGTACCGGCCATCATCAAGGCGCTTGGCGGGCCCGACGTCACCATCGGTGAGAGCGAATACGACAATCTCTTTTTCCTGGCACCCGGTGGATTACTGACGCGGGTGCGGTTTCAGCCGTGAGATCGTTCGCCGCTGGTGCGGCGCTGCTCGCGCTGACCGCGTGTGCGACCACCCCATCCCGGTTTCCGATTCGGCACCCGCCGATTGCTCCGAATGCGCCGACGCTGGCGCGGATGTGGGACGGCCAGAAGGTGTCTTCGCCGCTCTCGCCACTGGTGGACCATGCGGAGGTCCGCCGGCGGGTGACGACGATTCGTGATGGCGGCGGCTCGTTGTTCCGGGTGAAGGAAGAGGGCCGGTCGTTTCTGGGACGTGAGATCTGGAGCGTGTCGTTCGGGCGCGGTCCATTTGTGGTGTTGATGTGGTCGCAGATGCACGGCGACGAGCCGACCGCAACCTCGGCCCTGTTTGATCTCTACGAGTACATCCGCAGGCATCAACATCAGCCGGCGGTGGCGCATCTGCTTGATCAGTTGACCGTACACACGGTGCCGATGCTGAATCCAGATGGCGCGGAGCTGTTTCAGCGACGGAACGCGCAGGGCGTTGACATTAATCGTGACGCGCTTGACCTGGCGACGCCGGAGGCGCGGTTGCTCAAGTCGTTGCGGGATTCACTCAATCCCCAGATCGGGTACAACCTGCACAACCAGAACTGGCGCACGTCGGTGGGGCCCCCGATGAAGGGCGCGGCTGTTTCGTTGCTCTCGGTGGCGTACGACGAGGCGCGATCGATGAACGATGGTCGTGTTCTCACCAAGAAGCTTGGCGCCGTGATTCGTGACTCGCTGGAACCCTATGCACTCGGGCGTATCGGGCGGTACGACGATTCGTTTGAGCCGCGTGCGTTTGGCGACCAGTTGACCCTGGCCGGCACGCCCGTGCTGCTCATCGAGACCGGCCCATGGCCCGACGCCAATCCCGATCCGATGCTGGTGAAGCTCAACTACATCGCGCTGGTGCGGTCGCTGCATGCGCTGGCGGACGGATCGGTACATCAGGCCGATCCCGACCGGTACGATTCGTTACCGGAGAATACCGGTGGCGGGTTCCACACCGTGATTCGCGGTGCAACGGTGACCCGCCCCGATGCGGAGCGGCCGCAGGTGATGGACGTCGGCCTTGCGGGGGTGCGCCGCGTCCGTCTGGATGCCGGAAAGCGGACCGCCGTGCTGAATCTGACGGTCGTCGGCGCCGGCGATTTGACTGCGGCCGCGACCTCGTTCGACATCAACGCGTCCGGGCAGGTGTTGGCGCGCCGCACTCAGGGCGCCGCAGTGGGCGCCCTCGTGTCCGTGGCGGCTGCCGATCTGGTGATCACCACGGGCGCGACCGTGCCGGCCGATCTCATGCTGCTGACACCGCTGCCTGATGGACGATATCGGGTCGAACGGCTGGTGACCGCTGAAGTAATGTTAGGAGTGAAGTGATGCGGATTGCGATCATCGGCGCTGGCGCCGTTGGTGGGTACTACGGCGCCCTCCTGTCCCGGGCCGGTGCGGACGTGAGCTTTGTTGCCAGAGGCGCCCATCGTGATGCCATCCGGACCAACGGCCTGCAGATCGTCGGCAGCGTACAGGGGGACTTCACCGTGCATATTCCGGCTGAAGACAATCCCGCCGCGATCGGTCCCGTCGACGTCGTCATGCTCACCGTGAAGACCTATGACAATGCGTCGGCATTTCCCCTGATCCCGGCTTTGCTCGGTCCCGACACGTGTGTGTTGACGCTGCAGAACGGTGTGGACAGCGCGAACGATCTGGCGGGTGTCATCGGTGAAAGTCGCGTGATCGCGGGGCCCACCTACGTTGCGACTGCCATTGAGGCGCCGGGCGTCATTCGGCAGACCGGCAGTCATCGGCGCATCGTGTTCGGCGAAGTGTTCAGTCCGTTGCCGACGGTCTCGCCCCGCGTGCGTGATCTGGCTGCGCTGATGGCGGCGGCGGATATTCACGCGGAGCCAGTCGCTGATGCGCGCATTCCGCTGTGGGAGAAGTTCATCTACCTCGCGCCATTCGCCGCCTTCACGGGCGCCGCCCGCAAGCCCATCGGTGCCATCTGGGGTGATGCCGAGGCGCGCGCGACATTCATGGAGGCGGTCGGCGAGGTCGAACGCGTTGCCCGTGCCACGGGCATCGACGTGGCGGCCGACATCCACGATCGCATCGCCACCTACACCGGCGGGATCCCGGCCTCGACGCGGTCGTCACTGCTGATCGACCTTCAGGCGGGGAAACGCATCGAAGTGGAGTCCCTGCCAGGCTCCGTCGTGCGACGTGGCCGCGAGGTCGGTGTGGACACGCCCATTATGCGAGGCCTCTATGCGGTGCTCCGGCCCTGGTCAATGGGGCAATGAGGCAATGAGGTCGTGCTGACGGTTGTGCTCGTCATGAGTGCTGGCGTTGGGGCCGGCAGCCTCGGGGCCATGCTTGGTCTCGGCGGCGGCATCTTCCTGGTGCCGCTGCTCAACATCGCATTGGGCCTGCCGATTGAAAACGCCATGGCGATCAGCCTGGTCACCGTGATTGCGACCTCGAACTTTGTGTCGTTGTCCACGGCCGGCCGCAAGTGGGCCAACGCGCGCCTGGCGATGGTGCTGCAGGTGCCCGCTGCCGTCGGCGCACTGGTCGGCCTTGAGATTCTGGCTTTCATCGAACCGAGAATGCGGGAGCAGATTTTCGGCGGTACGGCCCTGCTGGTGGCCGCTGTCATGATTGCTCGGCTGGATTATCGGAACGTGTTGCAGGGGGAGACCGGCGACGTCGGTGCGCTGGGAGGGCGCATCGAGGACCCTGACACCGGACAGGAAGTCGGGTACCGCGTGAAGCGATTGCCATTTGGTCTGGGCGTGGCATTCTTCGCCGGCATCATCTCGTCCCTCGCCGGCGTCGGTGGCGGCATCCTCGTCGTGCCGGCGCTCAACTCGTGGTGCGGTGTCCCGATGCGTGTCGCCGCCGCGACAAGCGCCGTCATCCTCGGCATCACCGCACTGCCGGGTGTCGTCGGCTACTACTCGCTCGGATACCTGACGATGCCGCTGCTCGCGGCCGGCGCGGTGCTCGGCGTGCTCGCCGGGTCGCGGGCGGGGTTCTGGATCACCACACGCGTCAAGGTTCGCTCTCTGAAGATCCTGATGGCCGTGATTCTCGCCGGCGTTGCCGTGGAGTACCTCTACTTCAAATGACCACCACCTCCACCGCCGCCGCCCGTCTCCGTTCCGGACTCCGCCTCCTGCTCGCGGCCACCTCCGCGTGCCTCGGCCTCGGCCTCGTCATGTCGTTCCTGGTGGCCGGGCCGGTCGCGCACGTGGCGACGTCCATGGTCTGGACCGGCCTCGCGCTGCTGGTGACCGTGCCCATCCTGAACGTGGTTGCCGTGTTTGTCGACGAGTGGGCCGCCGGCCGGCGCGCGTTCGCCTGGGCCGCCGTGGGAGTCATTCTGCTGCTGGCCGCGACGACGATCTATCGATTGCGGTGAGATCCGGCGCGTTCAAGTTCAGCGCGCCCTGCGACTACCGCATTTCGTCGTCGGGGAACTCTTCGGGACTCGAGGGAATCGCTCCGGCATGGGCGGCCGCTTCGCGCAGGCGCTCATCCGCCGCGCCGCGCATGCGATCGAGCAGCGAAGAAATGCGTTCGGTCTGGCGGGCGATCGCTTCGATTTCCACGGCGGCGTCTGGGTGCAGTTTCTGCAGGATGCCGCACTGGCCGGCGATGACCTGCAAGCCGCTGTTGATGTCCGTCGCGATTGACAGCGTCATCTCCGCCGTCGCCTCCATCGTCTTGAATCGATCCAACGCGAGGTACTGGTGCTGCACAACGTGTGCAAACGCGAGGACCTCCGCGAGCGGCTGGAGAACGTCGCGGTGAGACGTATCAAAGGCCGCAGTCCGCTTGGAGATGACCGTGAGCGCGCCGATGGCGCGGTTGCGCGAGATCAGCGGCAGGATCAGCAGGGAATGCAAGCCCTGGGACGCCAGCACACCGGCGTCGTGGAAATCGGACGCGAAGGCCTTTGTGTCTTCGATCAGCACTGGATCACACGTGCGGATGACTTGCCCGAAAATGCTGCGCTCGAGGCTGAACTGCAACTCCGCCCGGGGGCGACGACGACGCTCGGGTTCGCTGACGCGTGAGCTGTAGACCTGCAGCGACTGGCCGTCCTCCTTGACCAGCGCCAGACCAAGGCGATCACACGGGATCAGTGTGCCGATGCGGCGGGCGAGAGACTGGAAGGTGAGCCCGACGTCCCTGGATTGGCCGGCGGTCGTCAGCATTTCGTTCAGCGTGCCGAGTTGATCAACTTCCGAGAGCGTGGCTTCGTGCTGCACCTGGCGCGCCTGGAGTTCGGACTGGAGCCTGGCGGTCGACCGGGCGGCCACGACCGCGAGCGCGAGTATGGCGGCCCAGGCGACGAGCAAATGGAGCGCCGTGGCCTGCTCCGGCGTGAGCCACCCGCGGCCGGCTCCCGCCCAGACCACGGCCTGGAGCGCCGCTGTGGCGATCACCGTGATCTGGAGGGTGCGGGCCTGGGTCATTCGTTGTTGAGTTTGTACGCGTCTGCGACCGGGCGCAACGGGCGATCGAACCATGCCGGTCGCCGTGTGCCGTCCGGGCCCGGCGCGGGCCGGGTCCTGGCCATCCACTCCTTGTAGAGCTCGTGGGACCTGTTGGTATCCACCATCACGTCCCCGTAGTGGTCGTCCGGCCCCGCTTTTTCGAGGCGGACCTTCTGGTGCCAACAGTGCATCCCGCTGACCGGATCCGGCTGGACGGGGAAGGTCAGATTCTGGTGGACACCCACCTCGGTCCACCAGACGCGGCTGCTGTCGGGGTCATTGCTTGAGAAGGGCTGGGTGCCGTGGACCTGCCGCATCTCGACCTTGCCGTCGGCCGACCGTGCAATGCGCACGAGTGCCGTCGCATTGCGCGCACCACCCTTGTCCTCGTCGAGCCGCCACCGGCCGAGGTGGTGCGACATGCCGACCACCCCTGGCGTGATGCCTTCGGTCACCCATGCGCGCGTGACAAAAAAGCCGATGCCGGTCTGCACCTTCACGAGGTCGCCGGTGGCAATCCCGAGTCGCGCGGCGTCGCCGGTCGCCATCCAGAGCGGGTTGCTGTGAGAAATTTCATACAGCCACTTCACGGGGGAGCGTGTGTGAATCAGCGTCGGCAACCGGAAGTTCGGCAGCAGGTCAAATTCGTTCTCGGAGCGATTCAGGTCGCGCCAATACACGTGGCCGGGCACGTAGCGGGGAATCGCATGTTCCGGCCAGCCCCACTCGGCGAGTGTGGACGAATAGAACTCGAGTTTTTTTGAGGGTGTCGTAAAGCCGGATGTCTCGTACGCCTTGCTGTAGACGTTGTCGTCCACTTTGAACACACCGTACTTCCGCATGTACTGGAGCGGCGAGAGGCTCTCCTTGGCCGCCGCCTCGGGCAGCCCGGGCACGGAGTTCTCGAACATCCAGCCGTAGTAGTCGTCCATGGTGATCTTCTCGCCAGGGCGATACGGGGATTCGAAGAACTTGCGAATGCCCAGTGAGCCGTCGGGATCCACCTTCCACGAGAGGGCGACCCAGAACTCGGACTCCTCCCACACTTCGCCCGGGTTGGCCTCGTGTGTCGTGCCAACCGGCGTGCCCTTCTTCTCGAGCGCGACACGTGTGACCGGTTGACGGAATCCCAGCCAGCGGCCGGCATGGGTTTCCTGACTCATCGTGTCGTGCCGTTCGGTGCCTAGGCCCATGGGCAGGATGTAATCCGCGAACCACGCGGTTTCGCTCCAGATCGGCGTCAGCGCGACGTGCATGCCGATCTTCGATTCGTCCTCCAGCACTTCCATCCACGTGAACCCGTCGGGGTTGGTCCAGAGCGGGTTGTAGACGCGCGTGAAGTAGACGTCGAGTTTGCCGCGCCCTTCCTTGAGGAAGTGGGGCAGCAGGAAGCTCAGCTCGTGGAACGAGAGTGGGAATTCCTTGGGAAACAGCAGTTCGTTCCAGTAGTTGGGCGCGGGCGGAGGATTCGGGTGTTTCGGCACGAACTTGTTGGCACTGTGCAGATTCACGCCGCCCTTTTCGCCAATCGCGCCCATCAACGCGACAAGCAGATACAGGCTGCGCGTGATCTGCCAGCCCCACAGATGGCCGGCGGCCGCTGCGCGCCAGCTGTGTGTGGCGAATGCCGTGCCTGCCGACGCCACGGCTTCCGCCGCCTCGATGATCTTGTGCGCGGGCACGCCGGTCTCGATCTCGGCGTACTCGGGCGTGAACAGTTCGTATTCCTGCTTCAGCGCGTCTTCAAACGCATCAAACGTCTTCGGCAGGTCGGGCCGCATGGCGTCGAGATACTGCTCCCAGTTCACCCACTTCTCGACAAAGGCCCGGTTGTACTTCTTGTGATCGATCAGATACCGGGCGATGGCCAGAATCAGCGCCGCCTCGGTGCCGGGATTTGCCGGCAGCCACAGGTCGGACTTCGCCGACGTGTTCGACATGCGCGGGTCCATCACGATCAATTTCGCGCCGGCGGCCTTGCCTTCGATGATGCGCTGCGCGTGCGGGTTGAAATAGTGTCCCGACTCCAGGTGTGACGACAGCAGCAGAATGGTCTTGGCGTTCGCATAGTCCGGTGACGGCCGATCGGCCCCCGTCCACAGGAAATGCCCCAGACGGGCCGACGATGAGCAGACGTTGGTGTGGCTGTTGTGACTGTCGAGGCCCCACGACTGAATCACGCGATTCGCGTAGCCATCCTCGCCCGGCCGGCCGACGTGATACATGATCTCGCGCTTGCGGTCTTCGACGATCGCCTTGCGCACCCGCGCGCCGATATCGTCGAGCACTTCGTTCCACGTCACACGGGTCCATTCGCCGGCGCCCCGTTTCCCAACACGCTTGAGTGGATACAGGATCCGATCCGGATCCTCGAGTTGGTTCGGAGTGACGACGCCCTTCGCGCAGGTGCGGCCGCGGCTGCCCGGGTGCACCGGGTTGCCTTCAATCTTGCGGACGTTCAGCGTGTCTTTGTCCACGTAGGCGATCACGCCGCACGCCGACTCGCAGTTGAAGCAGATGCTGGGAATAATCCAGTAGTTGCGCCGATCCTTCTTCGGCCAACTCGTGGACTCGAAGTCGACGTAGTTGTCCCAGTCGGTGACGGGCGGGTGTGAGCGGAATTCAGTCATTGGCCCATTGCCTCATTACGAGAGCGGCACGCATTGCCCGGCCTCCACCCAGATGTATTCCCACGCGAGCGAGCCGGCGAGTGTCACCAGCGCCATGGGCACGAGCGCGAACATCGAGAAGCCGGTGATCGACGCGATCCAGAAGAGGAGCAGGGGCGCGACGCCGCCGAGGCCGAGCGCGCCCGCCCAGAAGAGTCGAGAGTACGCGCCGGACCGAATCGCGCGCACGGCCAGGGCATGGTGCCGGCTGTGGCTCTTCAGGATGAGCTGTTCGGAGACAAGAATCAGCAGGTGCACCGCCGTGGCGCCGGCAAGCGTCCAGCCCAACGCCTGCAGCGTGCTGGCCTCGACGGTGACAAACAGCGCGATGAGCAACAACGCCGCGCTGCCTTCGGCGGCGGCCTGTGCGATCAGGTCCACCGTGTGATGCCATCCCTGCCAGAGATCGCGCGCGAGCCCCTGAGCAAAGAGCAGACCCGTGTAGGCGGTGGCCGCAAGCGCAATGGGCAGCGCAAGCACGGCGAGCACAGTGATGACGATGGGGAGGTCGAGGAGCCAGGCGAACATACACAGGCCGGCGACCGCGCCGTGTGCGGTGAGGATGAACGCACCACGCGCCATCCACGACGTCCAGTTGGGCCGCGTCAGGATGTAGTAGAACCGTTCCGGGCGTTCGAGGTCCCACACCAGGACTGCCGCGGTGACGATCGCAAACACGGTGGCCACTGCTGGTGCGGCAATTCCGGTGAGCGCGGACGTGTCGCCCAGAAGCCAGAACAGTGCGCCGAGGAATAGCGCACCCGTCGAGATGCCCTTGGCCATCAGGTAGAGCACGAGGTCAATGCCCCACGCCTTCTTGTGGGGCGCGTCATAGTCCACGCGCGGGGCGCCCGGGTTGAGCGGATCCGGTTCGAGCGCGCCCAGCGGACGCAGATGCACGTTCCCTTCCTTGAAGATAAAGGGCCGGGTGGCGATCTCGGGTTTGATAATGCTGTCGTCGGCCTGCAGGTAGAAAATCTTCGGTCCGGTGCCCTTCTCAGGCTTGCGCACCGTGAAGTCCTGCTGGGCCACGATCTGTGCCACCTTCGTGGCCGGGTCGTCGAGGTCGCCGAAGATGCGGCATTCGGTGGGGCACACGCTGACACACGCCGGTTGCAGCTGATTCTCAATCCGGTTCGCGCAGAAATTGCACTTCTCCGCGGTGCGCGTGTTCGGGTCGATGAACAATTGGTCGTACGGACACGCGGCCATACACGCCTTGCATCCGATACACGCATCGCCATGCAGGTCAACGATGCCGTCCTTGCGCCGGAACAGGGCGCTGGTCGGGCAGATGTTCATGCACGGCGCGTCGGTGCACTGGTTGCACAACACCGGCAGGAACAGGCGTTCCGCGTCAGGGAAGCGGCCCTTCTCGACCGTCTTGACCCAGCACCGGTTCACGCCGACCGGGATGTCGTGTTCCGCCTTGCACGCAATCGAGCAGGCGTGGCACCCGATGCACTTTTTCAGATCGATGACAAACCCGTAGTTCGGCACGCGAAGGGACTATAACGCAGGCAGACCATCAAGTTGATACATGGTCAGGACGATCTCGTTCAGTCGGTCCAGGAGTCCAGGGGTCCAGTGGTCCAGGAGTCCGGCAGCCAGTGCCGCGATCTCGCGTTGTACCGGAGACCCGGTCCAGGGCGGCACCGGCAGATTCTCCACCAGCGTCGTCGTCACGTGGCTCCCCATTTCGAGGCGGACGAGGCGGTCGAACACCGCCGAGTTGAACAGGCCGCACAGGAAATGCTGCAGGTCCAGGGGCAACGGTGTTCTCAGACAGAACAGGGTATGGGTGGTGACCACACCCTCGGGGATGATCGTCGCGACCAACGCGTGGGTATTGCCGACGCCAGAGACATCCCGATACGCCAACCGTGGTCGCCGGTACCGGCAGTCCGCGAGCCGCCGGGCGGCAGCCTTGACGTCAATCACCATCGCCGGGCCGGACCGGTCGAACGTAAACGGCCCGATGTGTTTGCCCTCGGCGACGAGCAGACCCGACCGGTTGTTGATGCGCGGCGCGAACAGATGCCGATCGTCGGATGCGTTCAGTTCGCGGCCGAAGGACACACCCCATCCGGACCCGAGCGCCGGGTGCACCCGGATGCGCGCAATCCAATCGAGGTCGTCGGGCCGGCGCAGGTCGAGCAGGCGCCGAGTGGGACCGCCAAGTCGAACCAGTGTGTCGCGGTCGAGTTGCAGTGGCAGCTCCGCGCTCGCCTCGGGCGTGCC
Organism: Vicinamibacterales bacterium; assembly: GCA_030827135.1. Lineage (GTDB taxonomy): Bacteria > Acidobacteriota > Vicinamibacteria > Vicinamibacterales > SCN-69-37 > SYFT01. The sequence goes on along the minus strand of JAURFE010000003.1, from coordinate 125,067 downwards.
CCGTTCTGGGATGGCGTCCGCCTCCTCAGCGGTCGTGACACCAAATCTGGCGCGCGTGATTGCCGGCGTTGGGTTGTCGCGTGGAGGCCGGCACACGGCCACCACAAAACGCAGGCCCCGATGAATGGGAAACAGGCCCTTCGCGTTGTCGAAGCCGACGATCGTGTCGAGGGCGCCGGTATTGATGACGGCCTCCCGCAGCGCCGCGGCGCCGTCATCGACCGCAAATCCCCAGGGGAGGACGAGCCCGACGCGTCCACGCGGACTCAGAAGCTGGAGCGCGCGGTCGACAAACGGCTGGTAGAGATTGACGTGACCGGTGCGGCACAGGGGAAACAGTCCGGACTCGCGGATGAACCGCACGAGGGGGTCACGGCCCTGGCCTGAGCGACTGGAGCCCGTGTCGCGGCGCACCATTTCCCATGGGGGATTGCCGATGACCGCATCAAATCCCGCATCCGGGCGTGGATGACCCGACGCGTCGTAGAACGCGTCAGCAAACTCAACAGGCCAGTGGAACAGTGCGCGTTCTGTTGCGACGGCCGACGCAGCATCACACCATCGGGCCAGGTGGGGGCCGCCGATGGTGTCGCGCTCCCGCACGATCGAGTCGATGGCGGATGTCAGCTCCGAAGCTGACGGCACCGGCGACGAGTCAGGCCAGAGCCATCGTGTGCACCACAGGTGCATGGCCAGCCGCCAGCGAGCCGCGGGGCCGCCGCTCGACATGAGATGGGCCCACTGACGCTCCTTCCGGCGCACCACGTCCACGGATTCGTCAGGCTGGTTCGTCATCGCCAGCAGTGGAGTGGTCAGCTGTTGCATGCCGTGGCGCAGGCGACTGCCGGTATCGTCAAACAGCGGCAACACGTGGTCGCGCGCCCCCAATGGACGCCTGACGTCGTCTGGCCTCGTGCCGAGCAGGCTGTTGCCGACGCGAAGACGATGGTCGAGGAAACCGAGCGGCTTGCCGTGGGCGAGTGTGGCCAGCCACATCGAGAGACGGGCCACCTGCACTGCGACGGGGTTGGCGTCCACCCCGTAGAGACAGCGCTGGGCGATTGTGCGCCTGAACCCTGCGCGTACGTGGTCGTCGATCTCCAGCGGTGCGTACCGGCCTTCCGCGACAGCCGCGTGCTCATATGCAGTCGCGAGGTACCGCAACGCTGCGACCAGGAAGGCACCACTGCCCATCGATGGATCAACGATCCGGAGGCTGAGGATGTGGTCGGACGTAGCACCGTCAACGAGGGGACCGAGCGTGTGTCGAACGGTGAGGTCCGCGATGGCGAGGGGCGTGTAGAACGTGCCGGTGTCTTTGCGTGCTGCGCTGTGCGTTTTTGTGGTGCGGCGCCTGGGCGGGGCGTCGCCCATGGTCGACGGGTCGAGGTCGAGAACCCGTTCGTAGACGGCGCCGAGTTGTTCGACGCCGAAGTCGCCGTAGTGCAGGGGCCGCCGGCCTGTGGCGTCGGCTCGCGTGCCGAGCGCCAGCAGTGTTGTGCGGAGCGCGTGATCGCGGGCGAGGCTGCGCGGGGTGGGGCCGGTGGGCCGGCGTTCCGACTCCAGTGTTGGCGCGGCGCGTTTTGAGAAGAGGTGGCCGTTAAATGGAAACACATGCAGGGAGTTCACGTGGCCGCCCGTCCGCGACAGCGTGGTGATGGCGGCCAGAGCGTCCCAGAAGCCGAGCGTGCCTGCGCGCAGGGCGTCCTCACACAATCCGCTGAGCGTGTACGCCTCGCGATAGATCGGGTGATCTATCGGCACCAGTGCGCGTGATTCGGCGAACAGCAGGAAGAGAATGCGGTAGACGAGCGTGAGTGCTTCGTCGAATGCCGATGGCGTCTGCGCTGTCGGCCGGCGCAGCACGCGCGTGAGCGCGTGCAGCGCCTCGACCACACCCGCCTGCAAATCGTTGTGCAGGCGGGCGTGGTCGTGCGCGGCGTTCTCGAGCCACGCGTTGATCGTGCTGCGCGCCGGGCCGCCGGGCGCGCGTCCGGCGGTCTCAAACGCCGTCGCGTGGCCCAGTGTCAGCAGAATCCCCGACGCGCCCGGCGCGAGCGCGTCGGGGAATGTGAACTCGAGCGCGCGCCGGCTCGCGTGCCCGCCCGCCGGCACGAGCGAGAGGTACGGTGGCGCCAGCAGCCAGCACCACGCGGCACCGTGGTCACGCGCGGTGGCTACGGCGTCGCGCCACACCGCGGGTGGGCGGGCCGCCCACCCGCGCCAACCGAGGACGTGCAGGCCCACGGGCTGACCGCGCGGCGTGTCGAGCCGCGCGGTCAGCCCGTCGCGCACGACAGTGACGGCGCGCGCACGGTACCCAAGCCGCGCAAACAGCGGCATCGCGACGAGGTCGAAGACGCTGCGGGCGCCTGTGGCCGGGCCACAGGCGCCCGCGACGCCGGTCCACCACGCATCCAGCGACACCTGCTCGCGCAGATCGGCCGGCCGCGCGCGGTCGGCCAGAAACTGCATGGGGAACAGGTGGCCGCCAACACCCGGCAATCCGCTCATGGCCGCCTCACAAACCGCACCACCAGCCGCGGCGTGCCGACAGCGACGCAGGGCGCGCCGGGCGCGCTGGGTTTGAGCGCGCCGTCGTGGGCGCTGCGCGTAAACAGACTCGGTTGGGTGGCGGTTTCACCTTGATGCGGCCAGCGACTCTGCCGCGCTGCGCGCAACTGGAGGCGTCGAGCCAGCGCCGCCGCCCGCCTGGCGCACCGGGCGGCCACGGCGGTCACCGGCGTCTCCAGCGGCACCGCGACCACGCGCCGCTCAAGCACCTCGCCGGTCGAGCGCACAAGAGGCACCTCGTAACAGGCGATGCCCGGTGCCGCGTGGCCCAGCCACCGCGCGATGAACGCCGACGCGACAACGGCTTCACACGGACGAGGTTCTCCGTGATGCCGCCAGTGGCGAGTCAGACGGCGCTGGGTATCACTCCAGCGCGCACACCCCTCCGCCGTGCGGATCCATCGGCGGCACGACGCAACCGGCACCCGCTCGCTCACCTGCGTTCGAGCGTTCAACCGTTCGCGAGCCTCAAGGTCGCACTGATGCCGCGTGGTGAGCACCGTGGCGTGGACGCGCCGCGTCTGGCCGATCCGGTCCACGCGCCCGATGCGCTGTTCGAACCGGAGCGGCGTCCACGGAACATCAAAACTGATCGCCCATCGCGCCGCTGACTGGAGGTTGAGACCCTGACTCGCGACGTCCGTGGCCACCAGCGTGTCCACGCGGTGATCAAGGAACGCCCGCACCGCGTCCTGTTGTTCCGCAGCCGTCAGTCCCCCGTGCATCACCGCCGCCCGCCGCCACGACGGCACGGCCGCGAGGATCGCCGGCAGCGAGTCCCGATAGTGCGTGAAGATCACTGCGGCGTCTTGTGATCGGCGCAGCAGCGCGGCGAGCCCGCGGGTGCGACTGCCATGACGGCCGCTGATGTCGAGATGCTGGAGGCGACGCACCCATGCGCGCTCGCGTCCGACGGGTACGCCACTCGCGCTCGAGAGAATCTCGGCTTCGTCGCCCGCGAGAATGTCGTCGTCGAACAGGTCCGGCTGCCGCCACACGTCGCGCGGCTCGTCACAGCCCTCAAGGACCATGAGTCTGCGCTCCAGGGATCGCGCCAGGGCCGCCGGCGAGGACAACGCGCGGCGCCTGAACAGCGCGCAGATCAAACCGAGCCCGGGATGCCCGTCGACCGGCCGCGCCGAGCGTTCAAACGCGTCGATCGCCCGGAGCACGCGCAGGTCCTCGGTGAACAGGGGCACCCGCACCCACCGCGTCCGTCGTCGTGCATCGTCAGTCGGGCGAGACCGCTGGAAGCGTGTCAGGGTGTCGCCGCGCGCGCCCAGGGCGAGCAACCGGCGGTAGCGCCCTTCATCGCCGTCATGAGGCGTCGCGGTCAGCAGGACTGCGGCGTCCGCGGCTGCGGCGAGATGATGCAGGGCCTGGTGCCGCTGCGAGTCGCCCGACAACTGATGGGCCTCGTCGCACACAACCAGCGACCAGGGGGATGTCGGCAGCGCATCGCGGACGTGCGGTTGTTTGAGGAAGTCCGCCGACGTGAGCCAGATGCCGGGTTGAAGCCAGGGATTCGAAAGATACGGCGCTGACGCGCGCAGTCTTGCGAGCGACACGGTGTCCGCAATCCGGGCGATGAGGTCGAATCGAGAGCGCAGTTCATCCGCCCACTGGGACAGCAGGGTTGCGGGCGCCACCACAAGGCAGCGGGCATCGGCGTGTCGCGACAGGATGGTGTGCAGCAGGAGGCCGGCCTGCACGGTCTTGCCCATGCCGACGCCATCCGCAATGAGCACGCGTCGGCGTCCCGCGCACACGGCGAGTGTCGGCTCGAGCTGGAAAGGCAGGATGTCGAGGCGCGCTTCGCACAACGAGGCTGGTGTAAATGCGGCGGAGGACCGGACGACGTGTCCAGCGAGTCGCGCGAGGGCCTGGGCCATTCCGACCCGTCGCGGGCGTCTGACGCGGTTTGCGATCGCCGTGTCACAGGGAAGCAGGAAGCTCCGGGTGGCCTCGTCGCGCCCGCCCGAAACGCGCAGCGCCGTCAGTCCTTCGCCGCGTCGTTCGTCAACAATCGTCCACCGCCGCCTGCGAATCCATACCTCGGCCATTGCAGTTTTTGCCACCCCTGCACGCCTGCACGTCAGGCGTGGGGCACGACCCTCCCGGTACTGCAAACCGGGTTCCTGGTTCCTGGTTCATCGGTTCACCGCTGAACCGTGAACCAATCGACTATGAACTCGCCGGGGTGTGGGGATGGGTGACCACGACCGAAGTAGAGATGCCCCCGCGAGCGGTGAAGGAACCGGTGACCGTCATGCGGCGGGGTGCGCAGGCGGCCACCAGGTCGTCGAGGATCTTGTTGGTGGCAGCCTCGTAGAAGATGCCCTGGTTGCGATAGTCGAGCATGTAGTACTTCAGCGACTTCAGTTCGATGCAGGTGTCGCCCGGGGTGTACTGGATTCGGATCTCGCCGAAATCCGGCAGCCCCGTCTTCGGGCACATGGAGGTGAACTCCGGACACCGGATGTCGATTTCGTAGTCACGGCTGGGGCGGGGATTCGGAAACGTCTCAAGCGTAGCGGCCATGCTGGTATTGTAGTCAGCATGGGGCGGGGCCGATTGACACCCGCCGGGGGCGGGGCTACGATACCCGCCGCTTTTACAACAAGGAGTTACCACATGGCTGACGCCCGCCGCATGGGCAAGATGGAGCTGTTCGCGCATTTTGCTGACAAGTTCGACATGAAGCGAACCGTTGTGCGCGACCTCTTCGAAGAGTTGTTGGTGTTGTCTGAGAAGGAGCTGAAGCGGACAGGTGAGTTCACGCTCCCCGGCATCTGCAAACTTGTCGTGCAGCACCGCCAGGCTCGTGACGGCCGCAATCCGGCCACTGGCGAGACGATCAAGATTCCCGCCAAGACCGTGGTCAAGGCGCGTATCGCGAAACAGCTCAAGGACGCCGTCCTCCCGCGCAAGTAGCCGACTGCGGCAGCCGGGAATATGTTCCGCCCGTTGGTCAGCGTGGTGCTGGCCGACGGGCGTCTTTTTTTGTTAACGTGCTGTGTTGGTGCGCAGGGCGGGCTGCCGTACATAGGGCCGGCTGGGGTGCAGCCGGCCACCAGCGCATGTAGGGCCGGCTGGGTTTCAGCCGGCCAGCACTCATGGAAGGACCTCGCGTGGCACAGGAGTTTGACGTCGTCGTCATCGGCGCCGGCACCGGCGGGTACGTCGCGGCCATTCGGGCCGCACAACTTGGACTCACGGTCGCGGTCGTCGAACGGCAGCCATCCCTGGGAGGCACCTGCCTCAACTGGGGTTGTATTCCGACCAAGGCCCTGCTCGAACACGCCCATGCGCTCAAAATTGCGCAGGACGCGAAGGAGTGGGGCATCACGCTCGGCGACGTGAAGCCGGGCATCGACATGACGCGGGTCAACACGCGACGCACCAAAGTCGTCACAGGCCTCACCAAGGGCGTCGAATTTCTCTTCAAGAAAAACAGGATTGAGTGGGTGAAGGGCTCCGCGCGCCTGGCCGGCAACGGCCGCGTTGACGTCACCGGCGCAACAGCCACCACACTCCAGGCGAAAGAAATCATCGTGGCCACCGGGTCCTACGCGCGCAGCGTCCCGGGCATCGAGATTGACCGCACGTCGATCATCACGTCGGACGAAGCGATCGGTCTGGCCGACGTTCCGCCGTCGCTGGCCATCATGGGCAGCGGCGCCGTCGGCGTCGAGTTCGCGTCCATCTATCGCCGTTTCGGCAGCGACGTCACAATCATCGAGTTGTTGCCGCGGCTGGTGCCGAACGAAGACGAGGCGGTGTCCGCCGAACTCGAGAAGGCGTTCAAGAAGCGCAAGATCTCGGTCAAGACCGGCACAAAAGTCACCGCGGCTGCCGTGAAGGACGGTCAGGTCGCCATCACCATGCAGACGGGTGATGCGGCACCGGAAACGCTCACGGTCGACAAACTGCTCGTCGCGACCGGCCGCGGTCCCATGACCGACGGACTCGGCGCGGAAGGCGTGGGACTCGTAATGGAGCGCGGCTACATCAAGGTCGACGACCTGTTCCGCACCAACGTCCCCGGCATCTCGGCCGTCGGCGACGTCATCACCATGGGCACCAGGCCGCACCCGCAGCTGGCGCACCTGTCGTCAGCCGAAGGCATCCTGCTGGCGGAACGGATCGCCGGGCACGACGTGAAGCCGATCAACTACGACCACGTGCCGTTCTGCACCTACTGCGATCCGGAGATCGGCAGCATCGGCCTCACCGAGAAGGAAGCCATCGCCCGCGGGTACGACGTGCGCGTCGGCATCTTTCCGTTCGGTGTGCTCGGTCGCGCGAAGATCGCGAATGAAACCGAAGGCTTCGTGAAGATCGTGGCTGAGAAGAAGTACGACGAACTGCTCGGCGTTCACATGATCGGCCCCCGCGCGACGGAACTCGTGGCGGAGGCCGGCGTCGCGCTGCGCCTAGAAGCCACGGTCGAAGAACTCATCCGCACCATTCACGCGCATCCGACGATGTCGGAGGCGGTGGGTGAGGCGGCGCACGCCGTGCACGGCGCCGCAATTCATATGTAGAGCCCTTATGGTTCATGGTTCATCGGTTCACGGTTCATCGGTGCTGATTCAGAGTTTCCAACGCACCCCGAACCAGCACCATGAACCGATGAACCGATGAACCATGAACCCGAGTTGAGCCGGAGCGTAACGAGATGGCAGTCGAAGTCACGATGCCCCAGATGGGCGAGTCAATTGCGGAAGGCACGGTCGTCCGCTGGATCAAGAAGGTCGGCGATTCGGTGGACAAGGATGAGCCCTTGTTCGAGATCTCGACCGACAAGGTGGACGCGGAAATTCCGTCGCCCGCAGCCGGCGTGCTGCTCGACATCAGCGTGAAGGAAGGCGAGACGGTCCCCATCAACAGCGTAGTCGCCTTGATCGGCGCGGCGGGTGAGAAGCCCGCAGGTGCGACACAGGCGGCCCCGGCAGCAGCCGCGGCTCCCGCGGCTGCCGTCGCGTCGTCCACGCCGGCGTTGGTCACGTCATCCGCACCTGCACCGCCTACGCCACCTACACCACCCGCACCCTCCGAGGATTCACTCGAGGGCCGCCTGCGCACCAAGTCGTCACCTGTGGTGCGGAATATCGCCAGGGAACACGGCATCGACATCAGCAAGCTGAACGGGTCCGGCATCTCGGGTCGCGTGACGAAGAAGGACATTGAAGCCTTTGTGGCGAGCGGCGCCGGCACGGCTGGCGCGCTACAACCCAGCGCGCCCTACGTACCCAACCCTACCCAACCTGCACAATCGACCGCCGGCGCGCTCCAGCCCAGCGCGCCCCACGTACTCCCAACCGCGAAGCCGTTCGCGCCAGGCGAAAACGTGCGGATTGAGCCGATGGGCGTGATGCGCAAGAAGATCGCCGAACACATGGTGATGAGCCTGCGCACGTCGCCGCACGTGTACTCGGCGTACGAGGTGGACTTCGGCCGCATCGACGAGATTCGCACGAAGAAGAAGGCTGAATACGAGGCGGCCGGGCTGAAGCTGACGTACACCGCGTTTATCGCGAAAGCCACGGTGGACGTGATTCGGCACTTCCCGTTCACCAACGCCTCGATCGACGGTGACAACATCGTCTACAAACGCGACATCAACCTGGGGATCGCCGTCGCGCTGGATGCCGGATTGATCGTGCCGGTCATCAGGAACGCCGATGAGCGCAACATGATCGGCATGTGCCGCGCGATTCAGGATCTGTCGGGCCGCGCGCGCAGCAAGCAGCTGAAGCCTGAAGAAGTGCAGGGCGGGACGTTCACGATTACGAACCCCGGCATCTTCGGCGCCACGTTCGGGTTGCCGGTCATCAGTCAACCGCAGGTTGCGATCCTCGGTGTCGGCACCGTGGAAAAGCGCGTGGTGGTGGTGGACGACATGATCGCCATTCGTCCCATCTGCTATCTCACGCTCGGCTACGACCATCGGCTGATCGATGGGGCCGATGCCGGTCGGTTCCTCCAGGCGCTCAAGGAACGGTTGCAGAACTTCGAAGAGTCCTGGGTCTGACGCTTGCCGGGGTCCTTGGAGACGAGGCGTCCAGGAGTTGTTGATTACGCTGCCGGGCTTGAGTTGCAGGCGGCGTTAGTCGAGGAGCGCCGGGCCGGGACGATCAGCGACACGTTACTGCTGCTGCAACATCCGCCTGTCATCACCCTGGGCGTGAAGACACGCCAGGGGCCCAACCACATCGTCGCGTCCGAGGCGGAACTCGCGCGCGAGGGTGTGGTCGTGCACGAAACCGGGCGTGGCGGGGATGTCACCTACCACGGCCCAGGACAACTCGTGGGGTATCCCATCCTCGACTTGCGGCCCAACCGCTGCGATGTTCATCGATACGTGCGCGACCTGGAAGAAGTCCTGATCCAGGCATTGCGCGATTTCGGAGTCACCGGCACGCGCGTGCAGGGCCTTTCGGGCGTCTGGGTGGGCGAGGCCGGGAAGGAACGCAAGATTGCGGCGATTGGCGTGCGTATCAGCCGCTGGATTACGAGTCACGGCTTCGCACTGAACGTTGCCACGGACCTGCGTCACTTCCGGCTGATCGTTCCGTGCGGGATTGCTGACAGAGGCGTGACGTCGATTGAACAGGAACTCGGTCGCGGCGTGCCGATGGCCGAGGTCGAGGCCTCAGTCGAGCGCGCCTTTACTGCGGAGTTTGGAACACGTACGTAGGGCCGCCTGAACTTGAGGCGGCCAGTCACCCCAACGAGTTCAACACGTCTGTACGTTCCTGCGCGCTGAGCGACGGAACGATGCGCGCCTGAATCCGCCCGCCACCAAGGGTCAGGGGCATCAGGCACGCCAGACCCCGCAGTCCGAACTCGCCAGTGAGAATCGTCACGCCGGGCGTGTGGCAGCGGGTGCCGCTCAACAGCCCTTCCACAATCGGCGCGGTGGCTGCACCGATCGCGTATGGGCGAGGTGGCCACTGGGACGCGAGTTGCTGCGACAGGGCGCGGAGGCGATGGGCAGGCACGCGATCGGTCAGCAGCGACCCGCCGACCGTGGCAGCGGACCACGCGGCGACGAGCGCCGGCGGTCGCCCGCAGACGGTGACGCCGACATCAGCGCCTGATCCGTCACATTCAAGGCCCGCCAGCGCGCGGGCCGAGCCCGTCATCGCCGCAGCTGCGCTGCCCACGATGCGCTCGGGCGTCAGCCGGAGTTCACGCGCGGCGGCTTCCATCAGCCACGTCTGATTGGGACCTGCGAAGACGAACGGCCCAGCTGCACCTGCGGAGACCAGTCGCCGGACCAGTGCGAGTCCGCGGTCGCCGGTCCATTCGCCGTCGATGTGAGCGTCTGCGATCACAATCACGTCCGCGCCGACGGCAGCCAACACGTCGCCGATGCCCGACACTCGCGTGTCGTAACCCTCGATCGGTCCCGACTGCTGGATGTCGAGTGCCTTGCCGGCGGCAACTGCTGCGGCGTCATCGATGAGGCGGACATCCCGCACGCGCGCACGGCTCGCGAGGGCCTGGGCCACGCTGGCGCCGATGGGGCCAGCTCCGAGAATGGCAACGATCGACATCGGCAGAGATTCTATCGCCCATGCGATACTGGCACCCGAATGATTTCCGCCCACGAAGCACTCGAACGTCTGCGCGAAGGCAACCACCGGTTCCGGGACGATGGCACAACCAGTGAGGCGGTGACGGATCGGGCCCGGCGGCGGGAGGTGGCGGAAAGCCAGGAGCCGTTTGCGATTATCCTGGGCTGCTCGGACTCCCGGGTGCCGGCCGAGATCATTTTTGACCAGGGGCTTGGAGACCTGTTTGTCATCCGGGTGGCCGGCAACATTGTCGCGCCATCACAAATCGGGAGCGTGGAGTTCGCCGCCGAGCAGTTCGGCACGCGGCTGGTGGTGGTTCTGGGCCACTCGCGGTGTGGGGCGATCGTCGCGACCGTGGAGCAGCTGAAGCGGCCATTGCCCGACCAGTCGAGGAACCTCCGATCGATTGTCGACAGGGTGCGCCCCTCGGTGGAGCCGTTGCTCGCGACCAATCTTCGTGAGCGCCCTGATGAACTCATTCATGAGGCGGGCCGCGCGAACATCCGCATGTCGGTCAACCAGCTGCGGCATGGGTCCGAGGTTCTTGAACACCTCGTCCGGCACGATGGGCTGCTGATCGTGGGGGCCGAGTACTCACTGGAAACGGGCCGGGTCGACTTCTTCGATCTCTGATGGTCTGTCTTCCGCCGTCCGGTCCCACCCCGCGTTCGATCGAGGATCTCGGAGCGTGCCTGGACCATGTCCGGCGATCTCCGCGCGAGACCGGTGTGCTGGCGCTGATCGTCCGGCGGCCGAAGGTGGATGCCCGGGAGGTGATCGCTGAAGGCGAGTTGTCGCTGACGGACGGTCTGGTCGGAGACAGTTGGCGGTTGCGGGGGAGTTCGCGCACGGCCGATGGCGGCCCACATCCCAACATGCAGCTCAACCTGATGAACGCGCGGGTGATTGCAGCGATCGCTGGTCCGATGACGCGCTGGCCCCTCGCCGGAGATCAGCTGTTTGTGGATCTTGACCTCAGCCAGGACAACCTGCCGCCTGGCACCCGGCTGTCAATCGGCGAAGCCGTGATTGAGGTGACCGATCAGCCCCATACCGGCTGCGGGAAGTTCTCGGCGCGGTTCGGCCTCGACGCGCTGAAGTGGGTGAACTCGCCGGAAGGCCGCGCGCTCGGACTTCGAGGGGTCAACGCACGAGTGGTGACACCCGGTCGCATTCGCCAGGGCGACGTAATCCGGAGTAGCCGGGCTCTTATATCCCCTCGACGAGTACTTTGAATCCGCCGTAGGTCATCTTCTTCGAATCAAACGGCATGATCTCCGGATCGAAGTTGGCGATGCGCGGGTCTTCCATCACCTTCTTGTTCACCGCGTTCCGGTGCGCCTTCGACTTGTAGACAATCCACGAGAGGATCACGGTTTCGTTCCGCTTGGCCTTGGCGACCTTCGCAAACGATACGACACCTTTCACAGCCAGGTCGTCACCCGTCGTCTCGAAGTACGCCAGCGCGCCGTGATCGAGCCACACCTTGCTCGCCTTCTTCGCCAGCTTCTTGTACGCGGCAATGTTCCTGGTTGGGATTGGAATCAGAAATCCGTCAACGTATTTGGCCATGAGGGAATGGTAGATCAACCCGTGCGCCGCGCAAGCCAGTACAGCCCGGGAATCCACAACGAACCCCCGACGATCGCCACGAGCACCTGTGGCGAGAAGTGGAAGACGTCGAGTGCGGTGGCAGTGAGGTATGACACGGTGGCCTGAACCACCGCCAGGGCAAACAATTCGGCGGCAAAAACACGACCGCGAAATTCATCTGGGACATTCAGCTGCAGCAGCACGTTGCTCGAGACCCACAGGATGGATCCGAAGACGTGCGCAGCAATGACAGCCAGCGCGGCGATCCAGATCGTGGGCGAGATCCCAATCGAAGCGTAGCAGGCGCCCGCGGCGAGATACGCCGGGCCAATCATGCGGACCAGATTCCGTTGACGGGCCGCCAGGACGGAGACGATGAGCGACCCGGCCATCGCGCCAATACCCCGTGCCCCGTAGAGCACGCCGATGCCCGCGTCACTCGAATCGCCGATGCGGAAGACCCGGTCTCCAAACACCGTCAGCAGCAGCAACGCACCGCCCACCAGCGCCCAGCCTCCCTTCACCAGGGCGATACGCGCCACGTCCCGATGTGTGCGCATGTACGCCAGACCTTCGGCAACCCCCTTCAAACCAGCCGACGCACGTAGTCCAGCTGGCCTGGCCGGCACACGCATCTGCCAGAGGAAGACCGCCGACAGGAAATACGACGACGCGTTGATGAGGAACGCCGCATCGCGTCCAAGTGTGGCCGCCACGAGGCCGCCCAGAGACGCGCCGATGGCGAGCATCGCGGACCACGTCCCGGTCGAAATGGCGTTTGCGGCCACCAGGCGATCTCGCTCGACGATCGTGGGCACGGTCGCTGATCGCGCGGGTTCAAAGAAGCCACTCGCCGACACCATCACCGCCGTGACGACGTAGGCGAGCCACACCGTCTCGGGTGTGCGAACGAACAGCAGTCCGAGGACGGCCACACCGCGCGCGATGTCGGCCGCAATCATGATCTTCCGGCGGTCGAGCCGGTCGACCACCACGCCTGCGGCGGGGCCGACGATGGCGACCGGAAGCACCTGGAGGACCATGAGCAGAGCGACGGCCGTCGCCGACCCCGTCAGTTGAAACAGCAGCGCGAAGATGGCGACCGTGTTGAACCAGTCGCCGAGTTGACTGACGATCTGGCCGAACCAGAGGAAGCGGAAGTTCCTGTTCGTGCGGATGAGCGCGAGGAGGCTACGCAAGGACCCGCCGCAGGACGGCCTCGTCCACGTTCCGGCCAGTCACCATCACACCCACGCGTGCGCCTTCGAGCCCGAGACCGCCTTGCAGCAGTGCGCCGACACCGGTGGCTCCGGCGCCTTCGGCGATCAACCGCTCACGCCAGACGAGCGACCGCATGGCCGTTTCGATTGAGGACTCGGCCACAAGCGCGACGACGTCCACGAGATCGCGCACCACATCAAACGTCCGGCTCCCGGGCTCCAGGTTGCCCGCGAGGCCGTCGGCCAGGGTTGGATGGACCTCGACAGGTGTAATCTCACCGGCCGCCAGCGCCGCCGTGAACACCGGTGAGGCTTCAGCTTCCGCGCCGATCACGCGCACGCGCCGCACGTGGTCCTGGGCGACAAGCGCCGCACCGGCCAGCAGGCCGCCACCGCCCAGCGGCACCACGATGGCATCGAGATCGGGCCTGTCCTCGAGCATTTCCAGCGCGACCGTGCCCGCGCCGGCGATGACATCGGGGTGGTTATATGGCGAGATGTACATCGTGCCACTCGCCTCCGCATCGTCGCGCGCGCCTTGTTCGGCGGCGTCGTAGTCGGCTTGCTCGATGAGTTGTGCGCCGTTGGCCACCAGCGTCTTGCGCTTGGCCTCAGGCGCAGTCTTCGGGACGTGGACGCGGAGTGCGATACCCAGGTCGCGCGCGGCCAGTGACATGGCCACGCCGTGGTTGCCGGCAGAGGCGGTGACCACCTCATTGACGCCAGGATGGTTGGCGCGCAGCTGCATCAGGGCGTTGTAGGCGCCGCGGATCTTGAACGATCCGCCGGGTTGGACCGATTCGAGCTTGATCCAGACCTCGGCCTGACAGCGGCCGGAGAGCCATGCGGACCTGAGCAGGGGCGTCCGGCAGACACGAAGCCTGCGGGCTGCGGCTTCGACGTCGTGCCGGTTCATAATCGCATTATGCACATATGGACGACCGCCGCGCCGCCCTTCCACAAAAACGGATACATCGTGGCCTGTGAAGACACGCGGGAAGCCGTGCTGATCGATCCGGGTGATGACGTCTCGGAACAGCTGCGCGTGGTGAAGCGCGAGGGCGTGGCGGTGAAGATGATCCTGCTGACCCATGCGCACCTCGACCACGTGACCGGGGTCGGTCCTGCCAAAGATGCGCTTGGTGTGGATGTGTGGCTGCACCGGGACGACCTGTTTCTGTATGAGCGCACGGCCGAGCAGGCACGCATGTTCGGGTTGCAGGCCGTGCAGCCGCCGCCGCCGGATCGGTTCTACGCGCCCGGCCAGAAGCTGGCGTTCGGGAACCTCGTGGTCGAGGTGACCCACACCCCGGGGCACTGTCCGGGAGGTGTGTGTCTGGCGATTGGCCGTCAGGGTCAGCCGGAACGGGAGTTGTTTGTCGGGGATACGCTGTTTGCGGGGTCAATCGGCCGCACGGACTTGCCCGGCGGCAACTTCGACACGCTGATCGCGTCGATCAGGACCGGGTTGTTCGCCTATCCGGACGACACCGTCGTGCACTCAGGGCATGGCCCCGACACAACTATCGGCGAGGAGCGCCGAAGTAACCCGTTCCTCAGATAATCGGAGCAGACGGACCTTAGTCCGTCTGATGACCGCCGGGCTGAAGCCCGGCGGCTCCCAACTCAGTCTTCGGTGACCGTGAACGTCACGCGTCCGACCCCGAGAATGTCGCCGGCGCGGAGCACGGCGCGTGCGGTGGGGGTGCCGTTGACCGAGGTGCCGTTGGTGCTGCCGAGGTCTTCCATCACGAGCTGACCAGTGACGTCGGCGGTCAGTCGGCAGTGCAGGCGTGACACCAGCGGCGCGTCAAAGACGAAGTCCGCCTGCGCGCCACGCCCAATCGTTTTCATCACGCCCGACGTAATGCGTACGATCCGTGGCGTTTCGTCGTGTGTCTGCAGAATCCATCCGGCCATGTCGCAGGAGAGTGTACCTGAGCTCGGAGGCGATTTTCGAGCGGCTCCGGGCTCACTTCTTCTTCAGCACTTCCTGAAGCCACGCAATCAGCGGGTCGGTGATCGCCGGAGAGACGTTTTTGTCCGGGAGCGATCCATATTCATCCACCTCGCCTGTAGCCGCCGGGACCAGCAGGTGATTCACACCTGGCACGAGGACCTTGCGAACGGTGCGGGAGGCTTCTCCCTTTCGCGCCTGGCCCATCTTTTCGAGCGCGTCGGCCTGCGCTGGAGGAATCTGGGTGTCGAGTGTGCCCTGAATGATGAAGATCGGCTGGTTGGTGCGGCGCATGGTGTCGGCCGGGTTGTACGACAGCCAGCTCCTGAACCACAGTGTGTCTGCCTGACGCCGGAGCTCGGGCGGTACCGTCTCCCAGCCTTTGCCGGTCATCACGGCGTCCATCAGGCGGTTCTGAAGGGCGACCTTCTCGCGCTTCGAGTCTTCAGATTCGTTCGCGCGATTGAGAGCGTGCTGTTGCTGGGCGAGTGTGATGCCGCGTCCGGTGTCGCCTGGCGCTGCCAGCAGGCCAATCGCGCGGATGTCACCGCGGGCCCGGCCCGCCAGAAGCATCGCAACAGCGCCGCCCTCGGAGTGGCCGACAAGCGCCACGCGGTCTTTGTCGATGCCGCGCCGCTGGCGCACCCAGTTGAGCACCGCGCGGGCGTCCTCGGCGTACGCGTCGAGCGATGTACTTTCGATCCGTCCGCCACTCTGGCCGACGCCGCGTTTGTCGTACCGCACGACGAAAAAGCCGGCGTCCGAAAGGCGGCCCGCGACCTGGCCGAGGATCGGAATGCCGAACACCGTTTCGTCGCGGTCCTGCGGACCGGAACCGGAGAGGAGAATGACGACCGGGGCCTTCTCGACGAGGCCGGTCGGCGGGGTGATCGTGGCCGCCAGATTAAATCCGTTGGCGGGAATGAAGAGTTCCTCGTCCCTGGGATGACTGTAGCTGTCGAGCCGTGCCAGGACCGTGCTCAAGTCGTCCCGTACGACCGAGAGGGAGGCCACCGGAATCGTCAGTCGCGCCAGGCGGCCGCGGGCATCAATCCAGACCTCCACATTCAGGGGCCCGCCAGGGTTGGGAAACACGAGGTCGAACTGGCGCAATTCGTGGCGGGTGGTGGGGGTTTCTATGCGGCGCGGCGTGATGCGTTCGACGCGGACTGCCAGCTCCGCCTGCGGCGCGACGTAGACCGGGATGGTGCCGCCGACCGCCGTGTTCTGCAATCGCAGCGCGAGCGCTTCGTAGGCGGAGTAGAAGTTGTTCGGCAAGGCGACCGTGGCCGTTGACACCTTGTGCGACAACGTCCCCTGCTGGCCGGTCTGCACGATGGCGGACGTGGCCTCATTGTCCGCAAATGTGGTCTTCAACGACATTGGCTGACCGCGCATCTGGCCGTTGATCTCGAGCGACTGGGGCTGCCAGTCGGTCGCGTATTTTGCGATGAAGGTGTCGAACGACAGGTTGAGTGGTGCGTCCGAGGTACCCGAGGCGGTAATGGTCCATCCGTCCGGTCCAAGGGTCACCGAGGAGTGCTCGGCGCCAATGCGTTGTCCCCGGATGAAGACCGTAAAATCCGCTTCGCCGGTCGCCGCGTTCTGTGCGTGCATCGACGATGTCGTGAGGCCCGCCGAGATGACGACGAGCAGTGCCAGACTAGAATGACTCAGCCACTGTTTCATGACGCTCCAGTATCGCACCATGTGGACCGACGTCAGCACCCGCGGGCGCCTCGCATTCGAGGGGCCGGACGCCGCGTCGTTCCTCCACGCGCTCGTGACTAATGACGTCGCGGGCCTTGCGGTTGGCCGGGGGGCGTACGCGGCCTGGTTGACGCCCCAGGGGCGGATGATCGCTGACCTGCGATTGCTGCGGACCGGGACCGGCATTCTCGCCGAGGTGCCGGCGGGCCTCGCCGCCGGCCTGCAGGCGCGTTTCGATCAGCTGATCTTTTCGGAGGACGTGCGTGTGACCGACATCTCTGCGTCCACCCGCGCCGTGCTTGTGGCCGGACCGGACGCGGCCGCGGCCATGGCGTCGGCGACCGGTGCCGACGAGACGGCCGTGGAGGCCCTCCCTGTGCTCGGCCACCTGACTGTCGGGGACTTCAGGGTGATTCGGGCCGACGACACCGCGCTGCCGACCTTCGAGGTGTGGATGCCCGCAGAAAAGACGTCGGGAGGTTTTTCCGGGGCCAGTTTTCCTGAGGAAATCGCGACTCCGGAAAAACCTCCCGACGTCTTTTCTGCCGTCGACGCGCTGCGCATCGAAGCGGCGCGGCCGCTCTTCGGGGTGGATATGACCACGGACACCATTCCTCTGGAAGCCGGCCTGCTCGACCGGGCCATCAGCCAGACCAAAGGCTGCTACGTCGGCCAGGAGGTCATCGTCCGAATCCTGCACCGGGGCGGCGGCAAGGTGGTGAAGCACCTGATGCAACTGACCTTTGATCCGGCCGTGACCGTCGTTCCCGTCGCGGGCACAGAGCTCTTCGCAGAGGGCAAGCCGGTGGGGGTCGTCACGAGCGCGGCGGTCAGCCCGTCCACGGGGCGCGTCCTTGCGCTCGGGTACGTGCACCGTGACGTGGCCACGCTGGGGCAGACGGTGCGCCTCGGCGACGGCGCCGAAGCCACGCTTACCACCTTCGCAGGCTGACCCTTGACTCAGCCCCCGTGTTACCCTCGTTTGTCGATGCTGCCGATCACTGAATTCATCCTCCGCAACTACAAGAATTTCAACTCGCGGGCGACGCGGGATGCGTTTCTCGCCTACCACCGCCACATCGAGGCGGGCGGCAGAATGTTCTGGGCCGTCGCCGGCGCGATGTCGTCGGCGCAGCTGGGGATCACGATGGCCCCCGCGATCCGCGAAGGGCTGATTCACGGTCTGTCGGTGACCGGCGCGAACCTTGAAGAGTCATTGTTCCGGCTCGTCGCGCACGACAGCTACAAGGACTTCCCCGAATACCGCTACTTTACGAAGCAGGACGACACCCGCATTCTGAACGACCGCATGCGCCGTGTGACCGACACCTCGATTCCGGAAGACGAGGCGTTCCGCGCCGTCGAGAAGTACATCGTGCCCATGTGGAAAAACGCCAGCGCGTCCGGACAGCGGCGCTTCTGGCACGAGTACTTCTACGAGCTGATCACCACCATCGACAAGAGTCTCTATCAGGGGAACCCGGAGGAGTCGTGGCTGCTCGCCGCCGCCAGGGCGAATCTGCCGACCGTGGTGCCCGGCTATGAAGACTCGACGTTCGGCAACATCTTCGCCGCGCACGTGAAGGTCGGCGACTGCACGGCCAGTATCGCGAAGTCGGGCATCGAGTACATGGGCGAGTTCTACGACCAGTACCAGCAGCTCTCCGAGGGACCGGGCGTCGGCTTCTTCCAGATCGGTGGCGGCATCGCAGGTGACTTTCCGATTTGTGTCGTGCCGTCGCTCAAGTACGACATGGAGGCAGCGGCGAAGCCGTGGGCGTATTTCTGTCAGATTTCGGACTCCACCACGTCGTACGGCTCGTACTCCGGTGCGACGCCGAACGAAAAGATCACGTGGGACAAACTGACGGAAGACACGCCGATGTTCGTCATTGAGTCCGACGCGACGATCGTGGCGCCGCTGATGCTCAGCGCGCTGCTTGAGTGCAAACGGCACCCGAAGGACGCGGCGGCGCTCATCGCCAGCAGTGGATTCGCCGGCTGACATGTCCACGCTGGCAGGGTGGGGCCGGCTGCCGGAACCGGGGACCGAAGTCCTCGACGAAGATCTCGAACGCCTGACCGAAGGCGCCGCACTGACGCGCGGTCTTGGTCGCTCCTATGGCGACTCCTCACTTCCAGCCACACCCGGCGATCGGGTCGCCGGATCGAAGCTCGCCACCCGCATCCTCGCATTCGACCCTGCCACCGGCATCATGCGCGCGGAGGCCGGACTCAGCCTCGTCGATCTCATCCGCCTGATGCTGCCGCGGGGGTGGTTCCCGCCGGTGGTGCCGGGCACCAAGTACGTGACGCTCGGCGGCATGGTCGCCAGCGACGTCCACGGAAAGAACCATCACGTCGAAGGCTGTTTCGGGCGGCACGTGCGGTCCCTCCGCATCCGCCTGGCCGACAACTCCATCGTGTCGTGCGACGCGACGATGCATGCGGACCTGTTCTACGGCAGCATCGGCGGCATGGGCCTCCTCGGCCACATTCTTGAGGTGGAGTTTGTCCTTCACGCGGTGCCGTCCCAGTGGATATGGATGGAGCGCGAACGGGTGCCCGACATCGACGCGTACCTCACCAGCCTTGAGCGCGCCGCGAAGACGTGGCCGATGACCATGGGTTGGATCGACTGCGTGAACCGCGGGGCGTCGATGGGCCGGGGCGTGCTGATGGCCGGCCGCTGGGCGACGCACGAGGAGGCCGGGACTACGCCGCCAAAGGAGAAAGGCGACAAGGCCCTGCCCATTGAGCTGCCCAACTGGGCGCTCAACCCGATCACGGCGGGACTCTTCAACTCGGCGTATTACTGGATGCACCTGCAGCGACTGGTCACGAAGGCCGTGTCGCCCGAGACGTTTTTTTTTCCGCTCGATGCCATCCTCGACTGGAACAAGGGCTACGGGTCACGTGGCTTCACGCAGTACCAGTGCGTCATCCCGAGAGCCGCCGGCGCACCGGCCGTGCGGGAGTTTCTCGACCGGTTGACGAAACTCGGCGCAGCGTCGCCGTTGTGTGTCATCAAGGACTGCGGGCCGGAGGGGAAGGGCGTGTTGTCGTTTCCACTCGAAGGCACCTCAATCGCGGTGGATATGGCCGTCACGCAGGACACCCAGCGCATCGTGGATGGCCTGAACGAGTTCCTCGTCTCCACCGGTGGTCGCATCTACCTCACCAAGGACCGCTTCACCCGGCCGGACCACTTCAGGGCCATGGAACCCAGGCTGCCGGCATTTGAAGCGCTCCGGGCGAAGTGGGATCCACAGCGACGCCTGCGCAGTGCACAGTCGCGTAGACTCTTCGGGGATAAAACATGAAAGTCGTCGTGTTCGGCGGAACAGCAGGCATCGGCCGCGCCGTGGCCCAGCAACTAGCGGCGCGCGGCGATCGCGTCTGCCTGCTCGGGCGCACGGAATCCGATCTCGCAAAGAGTGTGGCCGACCTCATCGCGCGCCACCCCTCCCAGACGCCCGCGTCGTTCGCCATCTGTGACCTGGAGAAGCCGGAGACGTTTGCATCCGCCCTCGATGAGGCCGACCGCGCGCTTGAGGGATTTGAGGCGGTCGTGGTGACAGCCGCGATGTTCGCGACCCAGGACGCGCTCGAGAAGGACGTGGAGCTGACGCGGCTTCTCACGACCGCGAACTACGCCAATACAGTCACGTTCTGCGAACACGCCCGCAAGCGGTTGCTCGCGCGTGGTGGCGGTTGGCTGACGGTCGTGTCATCGGTGGCGGGCGACCGCGGTCGAAAGCCTGTGGCGATCTACGGATCGAGCAAAGCCGGACTCTCAACCTACCTGGAAGCGCTCGACCACAAGTTCCGGGAACAGCATCTCTGGGTGCTGTGCGTGAAGCCCGGCTTTGTAAAGACGGGCATGACGGCCGGTCTCAAGCCGCCCCCATTCGCGGGTGAGCCACTGCAGGTCGCGCGCGACATCGTGCGGGCGATGGACGCCAAAAAGCCTCTCATCTACACTCCCGGCATCTGGCGGCTGGTGATGCTGATTATCCGGCATCTCCCTCGCGTGGTCATGCGCAAGATCGGCTTCTGATTCGGAGAACTTATGAACATTCGACGTGGTGTGGCGCTCGGCGTACTGATCCTCTCGTCTGTCACGGCAGCCGCCGGTGCGCAGGCACCCCCGGCCCTGCTGGCCGACCTCGACAAACGCATCGCGGCCTCCGAGCCGCTCCTGCTCGAATGGCGACGCCACCTGCACCAGCACCCCGAATTGTCGAATCGTGAGGTCGAGACGGCGAAGTTCGTGGCCGAGAAACTTCGCAGCTTCGGACTTGAGCCACAGACCGGCGTGGCCCGCCACGGCGTGGTCGCTGTGCTGACGGGCGGACGGCCAGGTCCGATGGTCGCGCTCAGAGCCGACATGGACGGCCTGCCGGTGCGCGAAGAGACCGACGTGCCGTTTGCCAGCAAGGCGACAGGCGAATACGAAGGGAACACCGTCGGCGTCATGCACGCCTGTGGACACGACACCCACGTCGCGATGCTGCTCACGGCGGCAAAAGTGCTCTCCGAGATGAAGGACCGTCTGCCCGGCAGTGTGAAGTTCATCTTCCAGCCCGCCGAAGAAGGTGCGCCCGCAGGAGAAACGCCGGCCGGTGCCGAGGCGATGGTCACCGCGGGCGTCATGAAGGGCGTGGACGCCGTGTTCGGCCTTCACGTCTTTGCGAACATTCCCACCGGGTCCCTCACCTATCGAAGCGGGCCGTTCATGGCCGCTTCCGATCAGTTCAGCATCACCGTCCGCGGACGCCAGACGCACGGCGCCACCCCCTGGCGCGGCATCGATCCCATCGTCGTCGGCTCCCAGATCGTCGTGGCGCTCCAGACGATCGTGAGTCGCGGGGTGGATATCACCGCACTGCCCGCCATCGTGACCGTGGGGCAGTTTCAGGCCGGCGTGCGGAACAACATCATTCCTGACAGCGCGCGGCTGGTCGGCACCATCCGGACGTTTGATGATGGGATGCAGGCGGACATTCATGCGAAGGTGACCCGCATTGCCGAAAACGTGGCGGAGGCCGCGGGCACCACGGCGCAGGTGACGATCACCAAGGGGTATCCGGTCACCGTGAATCATCCGGCGTTGACGGCGCGCATGCTGCCCACGCTTGAGCGGGTGGCGCCGGGCGCGGTGAAGCAGTCGGAACTCATCACCGGTGCCGAAGACTTCACGTATTTCCAGCGTCAGGCTCCTGGGCTGTTCGTGTTTCTGGGCATCACGCCCCCTGCCCAGGTCGGCAAGGCACCGCAGAATCACTCGCCGCTGTTCGTGGTGGACGAGAAGGCCCTGCCCACCGGCGTGCGCGCGCTGGCCCATCTGGCGGTTGACTACATGACAGGCGCCGGCGCGGGCGTCAGCAGGTAACATCGGGACATGAATCCCAGCCGACTGGTCGCCGTCGTCGTCGCCTCGTGCATCGGCCCGGTGCTGGCGGCGTCCGTTCCGAACATTGTGCCGGCGCAGGCCAGGCGGATGTTTGTGTCGGTGACCGATTCGAAGGGCGCACCTGTCGCCGGGTTGACGGCCTCCGACTTTGTCGTACGCGTTGCCGGCAAGGACGCGACGGTCGTCACTGTGGCGCCTGCGACCGAGCCGCTGTCGGTGGTTGTCATCCCTTCGGGTTTCCGCCAGTCCTCGATTTCCGACGCGCGCGCGGCTCTGCGGGCGGTCATCGCCGCGGTCCGCAACGTGAATCCTGAATCACGCGTTGGTCTCATGGTGGGCGATGGCGGCACGCCGCCGTCGATGCGCGCGGTCTCGGAGCGGGCAGACATGCTGGACCGCGAGGTGTCACGCTTCTTTGAAAGTCCCAATACCGCGCTGCTCGACAGCATTCTTGTTGCGTCCCAGACCCTCGGTGCGGACCCCGGCCGGCGACGCGTCATTCTGGTGTTGTCCCTCGGCTCCGGCGGTGACGGCGGTCTGACGCCGTTGCGGATTGGTCGCGCCGTGCGGGATGCCGACGCGTCACTGTGGGTGGTCGAGGTCGGCGGCTTCGACCGGGATCTCGGGTCGCCTGAGGGGCGAGTCTTCTCGGAGATCACGAAGGCGAGCGGCGGACGACGGGAGGCGTCCTCGATTCCCACGCTGCCATCCGCGCTTGAGAACATCGTGTCCGTGATTGGCGCCCAGTATGCCCTGACGTACGAGCCGCCAATGGCCGGCGAGGTCTCGATGGTCGGTGTGCGAAAAAGTGGGTTGTCGGTGTTCGCGCCCGTCTGGGCCGGCACCAATCTGGCGAATCGCTAGGATCTGGTCAACAGCTCGACCAGCCCCCGGTCCGCTTCCGGCAGGTCCAACGTCTGCAACTCTGCCCGGGTCACCCAGCGCATCTCCTGTCCGAGCAGTGCCCGCGGCTCATCGCTAATCGTCGTTTCGAAGAAGTGAAGCCGCACTGTTCGTTGGGGATAGGCGTGTTCGACGGTAAACACCTCGCGGCCAATGGTCGATCGCGTGCCAAGTTCCTCGACGAGCTCTCGTTGGAGGCACGCGGTAAGTGATTCGTCCGGATCACACTTGCCGCCCGGGAACTCCCAGGCGCCCGCAAGATGTGTGCCCTCCAGGCGGCGCGTCATCAGGAATCGACCGTCGCGCTCAATCACCGCGGCGGTGACGACAATGACCGCGGTCGTCACTGCCTGCCCGCCCTGCTCGGTTGCAGTCCGGCAAGCAGGACGACGAGAATGAGTCCGAACATGTCGCGAGTCTACCCGGCCCTCTCGGGC
Source organism: Vicinamibacterales bacterium (assembly GCA_030827135.1). Lineage (GTDB taxonomy): Bacteria > Acidobacteriota > Vicinamibacteria > Vicinamibacterales > SCN-69-37 > SYFT01. The sequence goes on along the minus strand of JAURFE010000003.1, from coordinate 101,671 downwards.
CTGGCCATTGTTATTGTCATTGCGGCGACGCCGAGTGGCGGGCACTGACGCTCTCGCCTGTTGCGCAGAGCCCGCTCGACTGGCACGCCGGTGGCTACCTGTTCGTGCTTGCCGCGGTCCATTCGCTGCCGCTCTGGATTGACAGCCTGTGGGGCACGTCCAGGATCTTCCGGCCGGTTGCCGTGCGTGTAGTTCTGGCGGGACTGGCGTTCGCAGCCATTCTCATCCTCCGCAGCCGTCAGTCGCTGGACTTCATCTACTTCCAGTTCTGAGTTTCAGAAAGGCGGGCGCTGATTTGCACCCCCGCTTCATCGGGCACTGCCCGCAGAGCGGCTTGCGCGCCGGGCAGACCGTGGCGCCGAGATCCATCAGCGCCTGGTTGAAGTCGAAGACGTGTTTGTGGGGCAGGACACACTCAGACACCTCCCACAGACGCCGGATCATCGCGTGGCCTTTGGGCTCACCCTTGGCGACAAACACGCGATACAGCACCCGCGCGACGTTGGTGTCGAGAATGGCGGCGCGTTTGCCAAACGCAAAACTCATCACCGCCCCGGCCGTATATCGTCCGATGCCCTTGAACGACAACAGGGTCTCTTCGTCGCCGGGCAGTTCGCCACCGTACTTTGCCACGGCCTCGCGCGCGATCGCCTGCAGCCGTCGTGGACGGATGTTGTAGCCCAGTGGACGCCACGTCTGCACCACATCGTCTTCTGCGGCATCGGCGAGCGCTTCGAGGCTGGGAAATCGTTCCAGCCACTCGTGATACTTCGGCAGCACTCGGTCCACCTGCGTCTGCTGCAGCATCACCTCGGAGACGAGGATGTGATACGGGTCGTCGGTCTCGCGCCACGGCAAGGACCGGCCGTTCGCGCGATACCACGTCAGCAACCGGCGGCGGAACCATTGACGACGAGGGGGTGTGGGGAGGGGCGGCGGTCGTTTCACGCACCCGTATTGTAGGGGGCCTATAATTGGCGGACGCGATGAAGATCTACACGAAGACCGGCGACCTGGGCGACACGGGACTTTTTGACGGCACTCGCGTCAGCAAGGCCGACCCTCGTGTTGATGCGTATGGCGAGGTGGATGAACTCAACGCCTGGCTCGGCATGGTGCGCGCCAACGGGGTCGATGATGAGATCGGCGCCTGTCTGGAGCAGCTGCAACGGGACTTGTTTGCAGTCGGGTCCACACTGGCTGACCCGCGCCACAAGATTGCCAGGCGCGTCGAAAAGGCCCTCATCACCGAGGCCGATATCGAGCGCCTCGAAGGCTGGATCGACACGTTCGAGAAGGAACTGATGCCGCTGACGCGCTTCATTCTCGCCGGCGGGTCGAAAGCCGGGGCGGGCTTGCATGTCGGGCGCACGGTCTGTCGCCGCGCTGAACGTCGCATGGTCGCGCTCGGTGACGGAGAGGTCGATCCGGTGGTCCTGATTTTTGTGAACCGGTTGTCCGATCTGCTGTTTGTGATGGCGCGCCTCGTCAACGCCCGCGCCGGTATTCCCGAAACCGAGTGGTAACGTCCCAGGCCTACCCCGTCTGCCTTGAGCTGGCGAGGTCTCACTACGAAAACTTCCCGGTGGCCTCCTGGCTCATGCCGAAGGCTGCGCGTCCACACATCGCGGCCATCTACGCGTTTGCGCGCATCGCGGACGACTTCGCCGACGAGGGGATACGTACGCCGGAGGAACGACTGGATCTGTTGGACGCCTGGGAACGGCGCCTTGATGAGGCTGCCGAGGGGAGGATGACGCCGACCGGGAACGTGCCGTATGACGCGGTGTTCGTCGCGCTGGCGGCCACGCTGGGCGCCATCGGTGCCGGCGCACCGACGCTGCCGGGTCTTCATGTTCGTGGTGGTCTTCATGCACTGCTGGCGGACCTGCTCTCCGCCTTTCGTCAGGATGTGACGACGACCCGCTATGAGACGTGGGATGACGTGCTCGACTACTGCCGGCGGTCGGCGAATCCGGTCGGCAGGCTGCTGCTGATGGTCACGGGACATCCGAGTCCCGCCGCCAACATCAAGTCGGACGCTGTGTGCACGGCGTTGCAGTTGACGAATTTCTGGCAGGACCTCGCGGTGGATTGGTCACGGGGGCGTCTCTACGTGCCGCTGGAAATCATGCGTGCGCACGGGGCCGATGTGGCTGACCTTGACCGCGGTGTGTTGTCGCCGGCGTGGCGCGAGGTGATGCGCGACGTGGGGGGGCGCACCCGCCACTTGTTTGATGCTGGTCGCAAGGTGCCGGATCACGTTACCGGCCGTTTGAAGCTGGAGTTGCGTGTGACCTGGCTTGGCGGCTCCCGAATCCTCGACCGGCTCGTCGAAGCGGATTACGATGTCTTTTCCCGGCGACCGACCCTGTCCAGACGTGATGCGCCCGGCATCCTCATGGATGCGGTGACGTGGCGGGCTCGAAGTTGACGCCATGACTCGGAACACCTCCTTCTACTATTCGTTTCTTGTGCTGCCCAAGGCCGAACGCCAGGCGATCACCGCCGTGTTCGACGTGTGCCGTGCGATTGATGATGCGGTGGACCTGGAGACGGAGCCGGCGCGTGCACAGGCCGCGCTTGATGGGTGGCGGACCGAAGTGGCACGCATTTTCGGCGGAGTCGCGCCCGAAACGCCGCAGGGGCGGGCGCTTCAGCCGTTTGTGGCCCGGTTCAACCTGCCGAAGGTGCAGTTTGAGGCGTTGATTGACGGTGTCGGCATGGATGCCACCCCGATGCGCTTTCAGACGTTCGGCGAACTGGAACCGTACTGCCATCGTGTCGCGTCGTCGGTCGGCCTGATGTGTGCAGAGATCTTCGGCTATCAGGATCCGCAGGTTAAGCGCTACGCGACGGACCTGGGTGTGGCGTTGCAGCTCACGAACATCCTTAGAGATGTCGCTGTGGACTATCGCCGGGGCCGGTTGTACCTGCCGCTTGAGGAACTGGCGCGGGCAGGCTGCACCGAGGACGACGTCCGCCGGGAAGTGGAGCGGTCAGGGGGCGGTGTGCAGTCTGCGGCGGTGAAGACGGCGCTGCGGAATCATGCGGCCCGTGCCCACGAATATTTTGCCCGCGCTCGTGCGGCGCTGCCGACGCAGGATGCGCGCCGGTTCATCGCGGCGGAAATCATGCACGGCGTGTATTTCGACTTGCTGCGCCGCATCGAAGATAGGGACTACGACGTGTTCTCCGACCTCGCGAGGGTGTCCAGACCCACGCAGGCGGTGATTGCCGCACGCACATGGTGGCGACTCCGTTAGGGCCCCCTGAACACGTGGGGCGTCCTCAAGAAGTAGGGCGTCCTGAACTTGAGGACGCCATCTCGGCCGACGTGGTGGTCATCGGCGCCGGGTTCGCAGGGCTGAGTGCGGCGGTGCGGCTGGCCGGCGCGGGACTCAAGGTCGTGGTGCTTGAGGAAGCGCCGCGGCTGGGTGGCCGGGCCACGTCATTTACCGACAAGACCACAGGCGACCACATCGACAACGGGCAGCATGCGCTGTTTGGGTGTTATCGCGAGACGTACGCCTTTCTTCGCGCGATTGGCACGGACGCGCTCGCCCCTCTCGACCCGAAGCTGTCACTGGTGATGGCGGACACGACAGGCCGCAGGGCGGCCCTGTCGTGTCCGCCGTTGCCGGCGCCGATGCACCTGATGGCGGGCGTCCTCGCGTGGAGTGCGTTGCCGCTCGCGGACCGGTGGTCCACGGCGAAGATGGCTCCGTTTCTGCGCCAGGCGCGGAAACGGGGCGCTGCGGCTGCTGCCGCTGAGGTGCCGGAGCACCTTACTGTGGCGGCGTGGTTGTCGTCGATGGGGCAGGGACCCGTGGTGCGGGAGTGGTTGTGGCACCCGTTGGCGCTGGCGGCGCTCAATCAGTCGCCGGAGGTCGCCGGTGCCCGCGCGTTCGCGCGGGTGCTCGGTGAGTTGTTCAGCGCCGAGGCGGATGCCTCGGCGCTTGGGGTGCCGACGGTGCCGCTCGACGCGTTGTACGCCGAGCCCGCCGCGCGCTTCGTCAAAGCGCGCGGCGGGCGGGTGCTGCGTCGCACGCCCGCGCGCCTGTCCGCGGAAAAGACGTCGGGAGGTTTTTGGGTAGCCACTACCCTGAAAAAACCTCCCGACGTCTTTTCCGCTCCAGCCGTCATCTGCGCTGTGCCCTGGCACGCGCTCGGGGCCCTGTGGCCTGACAGGCCTCCAGAGGGCATGGCCCCTATCATCAGTCAGGTCAATGAGTTAGCGTCAGAGCCAATCGTATCGGTGAACCTCTGGTTCGACCGGCCGGTCCTGACGGACCGGCAGGTCGGGCTCGTCGGGACCCACTTTCATTGGGCATTTGGAAATGACGTCGGGTGTCTTTTTCGCCAGGAGACCGGTGGAAAAGACACCCGACGTCATTTCCGGGTTGCGATGGTCGCGAGCGGCGCTCGCGACCTGCTGCGACAGGACAACGACGCCCTGGTCGCACTGGCCGAGCGTGAGCTCGGCCAGTGCGTCCCGGGCGCCCGCAGTGCGCGGCGCACGCACGCCCTCGTCGTGCGTGCGCCGCGCGCGACGTTTTCGGTCGCGCCGGGTGCCCCGGCGCGACCGGGCACGGTTACGCCGGTGCCGGGCCTGTTCCTGGCTGGTGACTGGACCGACACCGGTCTGCCCGGCACCATCGAGGGCGCCGTGCGATCCGGACACGCAGCGGCGGCCGCGGTTCTGCGCGGCCGCTGACGCCTGCGCTCCGATACACTCGTTCCGTGACGACCTCAGTCATCGTCCACTACCAGGAGATCACGCTTAAGGGGCGGAATCGCATCTGGTTCATCAATATGCTCGTGCGCAACATCCGGACGGTGTTGGCCGACCTGGATGTGGAGGACGTGTGTGCGTTGTCGGGCCGCATTGAGGTGCGTCTGGCCTCCGACACCCACTGGGATGAGGTGCGCGCGCGGTTGCTGCGAATCCCCGGCATCGGCCATTTTGCCAAAGCCGTCATGGTGCCGGCCACCGTCGAGGCGATGGCCGCCGCCGCCATTAACGGCATGCGCGGACGAACACCCGTACCCTTCCGGATCAAAGTCCACCGCGCGGACAAACGATTTCCGCTTGACTCGCCGGCGATCGAACGCCAGGTTGGCCAGCGTGTGATCGACGCACTCGACTGGCCCGTGGATCTGAAACATCCGGAGCTTGTTGTGCGCATCGACGTACTGATGACCGACGCCTATGTCTTTGTCGATCGCGCCGTGGGCACGGGCGGACTGCCCGTCGGTTCCGGCGGCAAGGCGGTCTGTCTGTTGTCCGGCGGGATTGACTCGCCGGTCGCTGCGTGGCGCCTGATCAGGCGCGGCGTGCGTGTCCAGCTCGTGCACTTTCACTCCTACCCGATCCTGAACGACACGTCGCAACAGAAGGCGCGCGAGCTGGCGGCGGTGCTGACGCGGTATCAGCTCAAGACACGGCTGTATCTCGTGCCCTTTGGTGCGTTTCAGCAGCAGGTGGTCGTGTCCGTGCCTCCGGAACTCCGTGTCGTCATCTACCGGCGCATGATGGTGCGGCTCGCCGAACGGATTGCGCTCCGGGTGAAGGCGGACGCGCTGGTCACCGGCGAAGTGGTGGGCCAGGTCGCGTCCCAGACCCTTGAAAATCTCAGGGCCATTGACGAGGCGGCCACGTTGCCGATTCTGCGGCCGCTCGTGGGGACCGACAAGGACGTGATTACGCGGGACGCCATCAGTATCGGCACCTATCCGACGTCGATCATCCCGGACCAGGATTGCTGCACGTTGTTCACGCCGCGGCGTCCGGCCACCCGCGCGGCCCTCGACACCGTGCGGCGGGCCGAGGCGGGGCTCGACCTCGAGACGCTCATGACAGAGGCGTTGTCCGGTATCGTGATAGAGGAAACCCGGTTCCCGGGCACCGTGACCGGGAATGATAAGATGCGGCGGCTTTTGACGCGAGGGGAGACCGCGACATGAAGATTTCAGCAGGCAAACTGGCGGGGATGAAAGCCGTCGCCGACACTCGCGGCGTTATCGCTGCGGCGGCGATGGACCAGCGCGGCTCGCTCCAGAAGGCTCTTGCCAAGGACAGCGGCAAGCCGGTGACCGACGCGATGATGGAGGAGTTCAAAGGCCTCGTCACTGAAGTGCTGACGCCCCACGCCTCCGCCATCCTGCTCGACCCTGAATGGGGCATCGGTCCGTCCAAGCGGCGCGCCAAAAACGCCGGCCTGTTGATGGCCTACGAAAAGACCGGCTACGACGCGGCCACACCCGGACGGCTGCCGGATCTGCTTGATGTCTGGTCCGTGCGCCGCCTGAAGGAAGCCGGCGCCGACTGCATCAAAATTCTGCTGTATTACACGCCGTTTGACGCCAAACCCGTCAACGAACTGAAGCACGCGTGGGTCGAGCGTATCGGCGACGAGTGCCGCGCAAACGACATTCCGTTTTTCCTGGAGTTCGTCGGCTACGAAGAGGGTGCTGACGAAAAGGGGCTGGCGTACGCGAAGCGGAAGCCTGACGTCGTGACTGGCGCGATGGCGGAGTTCACGAAGGACCGGTACGGCGTGGACGTCATGAAGGTCGAGATTCCCATCAACATGAAGTTCGTCGAAGGCGCCGCCGCCAACACGACGGGTGAAGTGGCGTACACGCGGGACGAAGCGAAGAAACTCTTCCTGAAGGCCGCGGAGGCGTCGACCAAGCCGTTCATCTACCTCTCGGCCGGCGTCAGCAACGCCGAGTTCACCGAATCACTGGCGCTGGCCGGCGAATCCGGTGTGCGGTACTCCGGCGTGTTGTGTGGACGCGCGACCTGGAAGGACGGCATGCCCGTCTTCGCCAAGGAAGGCCCGGAGGCGTTCCGCCGCTGGCTTGAGACCAAGGGCGTTGAGAACATCAAGAACGTCAACGGGTCACTCAAGTCCGCGAAGCCGTGGTTCTCGTTCTACGGCGTCACCACCGCCGACGACCTCGGATAAGCCGCCATGGCGATTCTGAAAGTCTCGCGGCTGGGCCATCCCGTGCTTCGGAACGTGGCTCACGCGATTGACCCCAAGCGCATCACCTCGCCGGAGGTGCAGCGCCTGATCGACGACATGTTCGACACGATGCGGGAGTACTCCGGTATCGGGCTGGCAGCGCCCCAGGTGCACGAAGGGCTGCGTCTCTTTGTGGCCGGCACCGCCGCCAGACCGCTCGGCTCCGTCGTCCACGACGAAGGCGAGATGCCGCTGATGGCGCTGATCAACCCCGAACTGACGCTGGTGGGTGAGCCCACCGTGCTTGGCTGGGAAGGCTGCCTGAGCATCCCCGACATTCGGGGCCGCGTCCCGCGTGCACCGGAGGTCAACGTCAAGGCGTTCGACCGCGCCGGCCGTCAGGTCGCGTTCACCGCCAAGGGATTTTCCGCACGCGTCATCCAGCACGAGTATGACCACCTCGATGGCGTGTTGTTCTTTGACCGCATGACCTCCTTCGAGAGCCTCTCGTTTCTTGAGGAGTACGAACGGTACTGGGTGCGGCACGAGGATGACAAAGACGACGATGACGAGTGAATTCACGGCGGATGAGGCGGCGGCGCTGGCGCCGTATGTCACCAACGTCGATCAGCCGGTGTTTGCGCTGATCAATCTGCCGGAAACCGTCAAGGGGGCGCTGTTCGCGCGGTACTCGCGTTCAGCCAAGAGTGTGCGCCGCCTGTTGCTCGACGAGTTCATGGACCAGCTGCAGGGCCCCGTGCAGGGCGGCGGGGCCGGGCCGGTGCAGACGTCGAAGGCCGATGCGCTGTATCAGCGGGTCTTCAACGACTACGGTGATGACTCCGTCGCGCAGTTGGGTGGCGTGCATCTGGCGTGTGAGGACGTGTCGAACCTGCTGACGAAGGTGCTGGAGCGCGGCCGTCTTGCGGCCTACCTCGAGCAGTCCACGCGCTACATCCCCTACACGCAGCGTCGTGATGACCACTGGCGGTACCTGGTGCCCGCGGAACTCGACGGCCATCCGCTGCGGCAGTCCTACATTGAGGCGCTCGACCTGACATTTGAGACCTACGCGCGCTGGATCGATCCCATGCGCGAGTGGTTTGAACGGCGTTACCCGAAGGCGGCCGGAGACTCCGACGCCGTGTACCGGTCGGCGATTCGGGCCAAGGCGCTCGACACCCTGCGCGGCCTGCTGCCGGCCGCGACGCGATCCAACGTCGGGATTTACGGCACCGGACAGGCGTACGAGGCGCTGTTGCTTCGGATGCGTGCGCATCCATTGGAGGAAATGCGGACGTGTGCCGACCTGATGCTGACCGAACTTCGCAAGGTCGTGCCGGCGTTTTTCACGCGCGTGGATCAGCCGGATCGCGGCGGGCGGTGGAGCGCGTACTTCGCGGACACCCGCGCGCGCACCGCTGAGGTGGCCGCGCGTCTGACGGCGGGGCTCGACTCCGAGCCGCGCGGCGAAGTGCATCTGGCGGAATTTGATCCTGAGGGCGAGGTCAAAGTCGTCGCGGCCGCCTTGTACGCGTCTTCGTCCCTCCCGGACGATCAGTTGCTGACCATCGCCCGGCGGATGAGCGCGGAGGACCGCGCGGCCGTCCTCGCGGCGTACATCGGGGACAGAGCGAACCGCCGGCACAAACCCGGCCGGGCCTTTGAGCGCACGTCGTACCGCTTTGATGTGTTGACCGATTACGGCGCATTCCGCGATCTGCAGCGGCATCGCATGTGCACGATTGAGTGGCAGGCGCTCTCGACCGCACACGGCTTCACGCAGCCCGAGGCCATCGTCGAGGCAGGCGGCCACGCAGACTGGCAGCGTGTGATGCACCGGTGCGCCGACGTGGCTGAGGCGCTGACGGCGGCGGGCCTGCCGCAGGTCGCCCAGTACGCGGTGCCGATGGCGTATCGCGTGCGCTTCATCATGGACATGAACGCGCGCGAAGCCATGCATGTGATCGAGCTTCGCACCTCGCCCCAGGGACATCCCGCGTATCGCCGCGTGTGCCAGCAGATGCACACCCTGATCGACACCCGGGCCGGACACCATGCCATTGCGGCGGCGATGAAATACGCCGATCACTCGGTCGTGGAGCTTGAACGGCTGCAGGAAGAGCGACGGCTTGAGAAGAAGCGGAGCGCGCAGTGAGCGAGGCTCCCGAGTGGCTGATTCGTCTGCCGCTGACGGTCAGGTTTCGCGATTGTGATCCCTACGGGCACGTCAACAATGCCGTCTATCTGACGTACCTGGAGAATGCCAGATTCGCGCTGTGGCGTGCCCAGGGCATCACCGGGGTGATTCTCGCCAGGGCAGAAGTGGACTACCGCGCGCAGGCGACCTACGGTGACGAGCTTGAAGTGCGGGTGCGTCTGGAGGGATTCGGCCGGACGAGTTTCCGCTACGAATACGAAATCATCGATGTGACCTCCGGCCGGCTGGTGTTGTCCGCAAAGACCGTGCAGGTCCGCTTCAATTACGACACCCAGACACCGGTCGAACTGTCCGATGAGACACGGGCGAAGCTGCTGACGCCGGTTGAGGCGTAGCGCCCGCCGCTCACTTGAAGATCCTGCGCATCTCCAGTCCGGCTTCCATGTCGGCCAGTGTGCCGGAGATCCTGATCGGCAACACCGCGCCCGCGCCGCCCTTGCGGAACAACGGATCCACCGCGCGCAGCAGAAACCCCTTTACGCCGCCAACCACCCGCGACACTGGACCGTCGGTGCGCATCGTGCCGGTGAAGTTGAGGGATGTGTCGCGTACGCCGTAGGTCCCCGTCAGCGTCACCCGTGCACCCTGGGTGCGGAACGTGAGGGACCGGAACCGCGCCCGGGCGCGCTGAATACGGAACGTGCCCGCGAGGCCGACCAGGGCGCGATCGGGCGGATCCCCGGACGCGCGTCCCTGCGCGCGGCGGCTCATCTCCCGGAGTCTGGCCTGCGACGCGCGGCTGCTGAACTGCGCGTCCTTCAGGCCGATGGTGCCGGTCAGGTCCATCCGATCGAGGGCGCGCCCCTCTCCGGTCGGAATCACGATGTGCGCCTTGAGCGTCAGGTCCCCGATCATGACCGGTCGCGCGGCTTCCACCATGAAGTTCAGCAGATCTTCCAGCCGGCCCGCAGGAAACTCGACATCAAGCACGACTTGCCGTCCCGGGTGGCCGTTGGTGCGGGTGATGTGGCCCGTGGCGACAAACGCGCTGTTCGCGAGGAGACCGTCGAGATGGACGATCGTGAGGTCCCCCGTGGTCGCGTCCAGGAGGGCGAGGAAGTCGGTGTGCAGCGGCGTCGGTGCGCCCCCGGCGTCGAACTGGAAGTCCTCACTGTCGGTGGTGCCGTCCACCTGCACTTCATCGAGGATGCCGGCGAACACACCCTGCGAGTGCACCTGGCCGCTGAACCCCTTGAGCGTGCCAAAGTCGGCTTCCGAGAAGTTGTAGGACCCCTCGATCCGGCTTCGGCCCGGCTCATCCGCGTCGAACGGACCGAAGTGTCCGTGCGACAGCACCACCCCGTGCGGAAGCGGATTGGTGAGGCGGGCCGAGAACGCCATCGGCGCGTCGAACGACAGGTCGAGCAACTCGACTTCATGCACGGGAAAGACCCGCAACGGCCCTTCGGGGTTCCTGGAGATGTAGATCAACTCTGCGTCCCGGGCGACGAGACGGTCAATCAGGGCTCTGCCGACCGTGCGCGGCGCCCCCTGCACTCGCTCGCCCGCAGGCCGCGCGGTGGTCTCCGGCGTCGTATCGGCGGATGTGCGTCTGGGGATGGTGACCCGAAGGCCAACCATCTCGACGTTGCTGGCCCGGCCCCGCAGCACCTGTCGAAGCCCGGGCTCCACGACAAACCGCTCCGCCACGATGATCGGGGGGTGGTTCGGTGCGTCCACCAGTCGCCGGATGGTCAGGCCCTCCCCCGTGATCCGGATGGTCGGAAGTAGACGAACTGACAGCGAATCAATCGTGACTTCGGCCTTCAATTCCGCCGACAATGCGTCGGTGACTCTGCCCAGAACGGATCGGTCGCGCAGCAGGCCGGCCACCACAGCCGCCGTCACGACAAGGACGGCCAGCAGGGAGAACAGGATCCGCCGCAAAATGATGTGCACTCGCCATTATGGGCTTGACTCTTTGTGAAACATTTCACACAATTACGGCCAGTCGTTCCCGGCCCACGCTACTTGTTAGTGACCCGCACGGCTTCCTTTCCCCGGAAGCTGTTTGTCAACGTAAGAACGATGTCTCGCCTTTTATCTCTCTTCCTCATAACGCTCTTCCTTAATACCTGGGCCGGGAACGAGCGTTTTCTTCTGGCGACCACCCACCCCCAGACACGTTCCGCTGAGGAACGCGGAACCCAGATCGCCCGGCAGGTGCAGGATCGCGACACGGGTCGCGACAACCGCTCCACCATGCGCATGCGCCTGTTCGATCGGCAGGGGCGCATGCGTGAGCGTGCGCTGGCCACACTGGGGATGAAGGGCGGCGCGGGCCGCGCAGTGCCGGGCGACCGGTCCCTCACGCGCTTCACCTATCCGAACGACATCAACGGCACCGGGTTTCTCGTCTGGGAAGATCCGGCGGCCGACGATGAACGGTTCCTGTATCTGCCGTCGCTGGGTCGCGTCCGCCGCATCGCCGGCAGCGAAACGCAGGACAGCTTCATGGGCAGCGACTTCACCTACGAGGATATTGGCGGGCGCGAGTTCGATGACTACACGTATCGGCTGCTTGATGACACCAGCCGGTGGACGGCTCCCGATGGCACGGGGCATCCGGCGTTCCGTCTCGAGTCAAAGAATCGCGATCCCAAGGCGAAGTTTCCCCGCGTCGTGTCGCTTGTGCGTCAGGACAACTTCGTAGTGGTGCACGGCGAGATCCACAACCGCCGGGATGAACTGCAGAAAGTGTTCGACGTGAAGAAACTCGAGCGGATCAACGGCATCTGGACCGTGCTCGAGATGGTCATGGTGGATACGCTCCAGAAGACCCGCACGGAACTCGTGGTCGAGAAGGTCGAGTACAACGTCGGCCTGACCGCAGCGGACTTCAGCCGCCGGGCGTTGGAGCAAGGCGGCCGGTGAGCCTCCGCGTCGCGCGATTTATCTACCGCTGGCGGCGGTGGTTGTCTGGGTTTGTGGTGATCGGGGCGATCCTTCTGTCGCCGCGTGCGCAAATCCAGACCATCGACAACGATTTGACGGCCTGGTTCTCCAGGGAAGATCCCGTCTATCAGGACTACGAACGGTTCCAACGGGAGTTTGGGGGCACCCGCACCCTGATCATCGCCCTTGAGGCGCCGTCGCGCGACCGGTTGTTCAGCGCGGAGTCGTTCGCGTTCCTGACCAGGCTCAGTGAAGACATCGAACGGGTGGAGGCTGTCCAGCGGGTCAGCAGCCTCGCGACCGCCACAATCGTGGACGCACTGCCGTCGACGCCGGATGAAGACGGTGGCCTCAGCGTCCGGCGGCTCCTGGACGACCTCGACACATCAACGCCTGACGCCATCGGCGCCAGGGCCATTGCCGACGAGCTCTTCCGGGGGGATCTGGTATCCGAAGACGGCACCGTCACGGCCGTCGTCGTCTTCTTCGACGAGTCGCGTGTCGATGACGTCCGCGCCGCGGTGCTCGGCGACATCCGCGCGCTGGTCACAGCGGCCCTGCCTGCCGACTTTCGGGCGCACTACAACGGCAGCCTTGAAATCACCGAGTGGTACAACCGCGTCACCCTCGACAATCAGCTGAAGTTCACGCCGCCCATTCTTCTCCTGACGCTTGGCGCGCTGTTTCTGATGTTCCGGTCCTGGCGCAAGACGTGGCTGACGTTCGGCGCCATTCTTGTCAGCCTGTTGTGGACGCTCGGTCTGTACGACCTGTTTGGGATGAGCTTCAACGTCCTCAGCAGCATGATCGTGCCGCTGGTGGTCGTGTTGGCGGTCGCCGACGACGTGCACATCCTCCAGCACTATGGCCACTACCGTCGCACGCAGTCCCACGAGGATTCGTTTGTCGCGACGGTCAGCCACCTTCTGGCGCCGATCTTCGGCGCGAGCCTGACGACGTCCCTCGGCATGTTGTCCCTGGCGACCAGCCAGGTCGTGGCGGTGCGCGAATTCGGCATCGGCGCCGCCACAGGCGTGATGGTGGATTTTGCGATCTCGATCGTCCTGGTGCCGACGATGCTGGCGTGGGTGAAGCCGGAGCCGGAAGAGATCCCCCAGGAAACGTGGTTCATCGGCCCCCTGCGCCGCGTGGCGATGTTCTCCACCCGTCACGCGCGGCTGGTGCTGACCGTCGGCACTGTCGTGGTGGCCGTCTCGCTGGCGGGTGCGAGCCGGCTGAAGGTCGACACCAACCATATTAATTTTTTCAGTGAGCGGCACGAGCTCTACACATCCGCGCAGGTGATCGATACCAAGCTCTCGGGGATCTACACCTTTCAGATCTTCCTCGAGGGGGAGCCTGATGCCATGCAGCGCCCGGACGTGCTGGACCGGATGGATCGGCTCTCAACCGAGCTCACGGCTTTGCCCTACGTGAAGAAGGTCACGTCGCTGGCGGATTACGTCAAGCGGGTGCACCGGGAACTGAACGACGGCCGGCCTGAGGCGTATGTGGTACCCGCGACGTCCCAGGAAGTTGCACAGGAGCTTCTGGTCTTCGGGCTGGGCGACGAAGGCCGGGCCGAGCTCGATCGTGTGGTCGCGTCCGACTATTCACGAGCCCAGATCACCGTCAAACTGGCCTCGATGAGTTCGGATCTGGTGTTTGTGCAGGTCACCGAGGCGGATCGATTGGCGCAGGCGATCTTCGCCGGCTCGGGTGTCACCCCGACGGTGACCGGCTCGGGACGCCTGTTCAGCACCCTCGATCACTATCTCGTCCGGTCACAGATGTCGAGTTTTGCCATGGCCTTCCTGACGGTCTTCGCCGTCATCTTCATGGTGTTCCGCTCGTGGAGGTTCGGCCTGCTGTGTATTCCGCCGAACCTGTTCCCGGTGCTCACGGTCTTCGGCGCCATGGGCTGGCTGGACATCTCCCTGAACGTGGCCACCGTCATGGTGGCCAGTGTGGCGCTGGGGGTCGTGGATGACGATACGATCCACTTCATCAGCCGGTATCGCAAGGAAACCCATCGGGGGGCCACCACCGACGAGGCCATCGAGGCCGCGACGATTCATGAAGGACGCGCGGCCCTCACCACGGCCATTGTCAACTGCAGTGCGTTTGGCGTGTTGATGTTGTCGGAGTATCGGCCCAGCGCCTGGTTTGGCGGGCTGCTGGCGCTCACGATGGTGGTCGCATTCCTGGCGGAGGTCTTTGCATTGCCCGCCACGATCAAGACCTTTCCGAGATTGTTCGGTGCCGACGCCGTGCGGCGCGCGGATCACACAGCGGAGGCGGCCTGATGAGAGCCCTCGCGCTCCTTCTGGTTCTGCTCCCCGCCGTCGCCCGCGCGCAAAAGGTCGACGCCGGCGGGGAAGTCAGCGTGATCGGCATCTCGATGCCGAACCAGCCTGAGGGGGGACGCACGAATGAGCTTCGCAGCCGCGCGAGGCTGGACGTGACCGCTGATCCCGCATCGTGGCTCCGCCTGAAATTTGACGGCTCGGTGGATGGGCTTGTGGCTGACCGGAGCGGACGCGTCAACGATGTGATTGTGCGCGCGCGTGATGCGTGGGTGGAAGTGCGGGGCTCGAAGGCGGATGTCCGCGCGGGCTACGGCCGGCTCGTCTGGGGCCGGCTCGACGAGATCATGCCCTCCGACGTGCTGAACCCCGTCGAATCGTCGCGATATTTCCTCGAGGGCCGTGCGGAAGCGCGGTTGCCCGTGGCCTTTGTGCGCAGCCGTCTGTTTCTCACGGAGGAGACATCGTTCGAGGCGGTCGTCAGCCTTCCCGGCAGACGCGGGCGGTTTGATGAACTGGACGAAGCGTCATCGCCCTTCAATCTGCTGCGCGATCTGGTGCTCCCGGCAGGCCTGATTGACGATCTGGATCGGCGGGAGCCGAAGGCCGCGTGGCGCAACCTGCAGGGCGGAGGCCGTCTGTCCACCACGCTGGGCCGCGTAGACGCGAGCGTCTCGGCCTATCGCGGGTTTGAATCATTTGGGGCCGTGTCGCTCGAACCCGCGGTGTTCATCGACCCGACGGTGCCGGCGCAGCCGATTCCACTCGTCGTGGGTACACTCGTCGAGCGGTATGCGCGCTTCACCATGGTCGCGGCGGATGCCGAAGCGATTGTGGGACCGTGGGCGATTCGGGCGGAGACGGCGTATTTTCCCGATCGAGCGGCCGTTGATGCAGGGATAGGTGTTGATCGATCGGCGGGTGACTATCGCGTGTTCACGTCGGTGGTCTGGCATCGCGACCGGACCACCGACGGGCCGTCGGTGGTGAATCACGATCTCAGTCTTATCGGCTCGGTCGAGCGCCGGTTTGCGCGCGATCGGTACATGGTGCGCGTGTTTGGCGTGAGCAACCCGGTCGATGGGTCCGGCTTTGTGCGCGGCGTCGCCGCATGGACCGTGCGCGACAACGTCGCGCTCGAGGCGTCCGGGGGGGTGTTCACCGGCGATGCCGACGGCACGGACACACTGTCGCGGTTTCGTGAACGCGATTTCGTGTTTCTGCGGTTGCGATGGTTCTTCTGACCAACATCCCGGCGCGCAACCCGGGGACGTTGACCGGGCCCGGCAACAACACGTGGCTGCTGGACGGCGCGCATCCGACACTGATCGACGCCGGCGTCGGGCATCCTGAACATCTGGAGGAACTCTCACGGCATCTCGCTGGCCGTGCGCTGTCGAGGGTGTTGGTGACGCACGGTCATCCTGACCACTCGTCGGGAGTACCCGCGTTGCGCGAGCGTTGGCCCGCGGTGGATGTGCACAGGTGGCCATCCCCTGACGCATCGGCGTGCGTTCCCCTTCGCGATGGTGAGCAGGTGCCGGCGGGCGATCTGGTCCTGGAGGTCGTGCATACTCCCGGCCACGCGGCCGATCATGTCTGCTTCTGGGAGCCTCGGTCGCGAGGGCTCTTTTGTGGCGACATGATGACGGCGACCACGACGATCATGGTGCCGCCCGCGGCTCGGGGCGGCAGTCTCCGCGAGTACTTGGCGTCCCTTCAGCGGCTCGCCGCGCTCGGGCCTGCAGTCGCGTGGCCCGGCCATGGGCCGGTCATTACGGACCCTGTGGGTCGCATAGCGGAATATCTGGCCCATCGTGCGGAACGCGAACGCCAGGTGCTGGCGTGCCTCAACGACGGGGTGACCGACCTCGACGGCATCGTCGCCCGGGTGTACGCCGACACGCCCCCCGCCCTCTGGCCCGCCGCCCGGCTGACGGTGGAAGCGCTTCTTGAAAAGCTGGGCAAGTTTGGCCGCGACGTCGTCGGCGGTCTATAGCAAGCAGCCCATGTAGGACCGGCACGACGGTCTGCACCTCAAGTGTGACATCCCCGTCGTGGTGACGACTGGGGTCTTCGAGACCGCGAATCCGGTCTTTCGCAGCCTGATCAACAGGTACGAATCCGACCGATGCCACCAGTTGCTGGTGGTCATCGATCTGGGTGTGCATGACACGCACCCGGGGCTCTCCCAGACCATCGCCAACTACGCGAGTGCCCACGGCGACGCGCCCGGCCGCAGCGTGCAGGTGCGATTCAGATATCATCTCGGGTAATGGCCGATTTCTACCCATCGACACTGGCGTCCATTCGCCGGTACCTGCTCCTGCTGGTCTGCCTGGCCTGCGTCGCGACCACCACGGAACTGTGGATGATGGGCCATCATGAAGATCCGTGGCAGTGGGCGCCGCTGGCCGTCATGGCCGTGTCCGTGGTCGGTGCGCTGTGGGTCATGGCGACATGGTCGGCGTCAGCGGTGCGGGTGTTCCGTGGGCTGATGGTGGTGCTGATGATCGCCGGTGCGGTCGGTGCCGGACTGCACTATCGCGCCAATATGGAATTTCAGCTGGAGATGGATCCGTCACTGGGTGGTTTCGCGTTGGTGGAGAAGATCCTTCACGCGAAGGCGCCGCCATCGCTCGCGCCCGGCAACATGGCGCTGGTTGGGTTGATCGGGTTGGTCGCCGTCTGGCGGTCGGAGTGGTCGTCAGTCGAGCCGTAATCGTCAGAGTTCACAACGAGGAGTCGTCAGATGTTTCGCATGAATCGTGTCGTCGGAGTTGTCGCATGTATGGCCCTGGTCGGGCTGTTGTCGCAGGGCGACCTGCGTGGCCAGGTCGGCAAGGGGTTGGTCGATCCCAACGTGGCGCCCGAGGCGCAGCTGGCGACGTTGCCGGGCATGACGCCGGATCTCGCGAAGGCGCTGGTCGCGGCGCGTCCGTTTGCGTCGGTGGTTGAATTGAACAAGTTCCTCACCGGTAAATTGACGGCTGAGCAGTTGACGGCGTTTTACGGCAAAGCCTTTATTCACGTGAATCTGAACACCGGCTCACGGGAAGAGATCCTGCTGATTCCCGGCGCCGGCCCGCGCATGGTGCGCGAGTTCGGCGAATACCGCCCCTGGAAGACGTTTGCGCAGTTCGACAAGGAAATCGGCAAATACGTCGGCCCCGAAGAGGTCGCGCGTCTGAAGCAGTACGTGTTCATCGGCGTGAATCTGAACACCGGCACCGACGAAGACATCCTCACCATTCCCGGCGCCGGTCCGCGCATGGTGCGCGAGTTCAAGGAATACCGCCCGTGGAAGACCCAGGCGCAATTCGAGAAGGAAATCGGCAAGTACGTCGGGCCGAAGGAAGTCGCCCGCCTGTGGCGCTACGTGGTGATCGAGTAACGCCGTGTTGATCACGCCCGACGCGCTGTCGCGCGAACTGGCGTCGGGGACGCCTCCGCTGGTACTGGATGTCAGGCCGGCGGAGGCGTTTGCCGTTTCACGGCTCCCCGGCGCCCTGCATATCGACCTCTGGGGCGTCAGCCTCATCGACACAGACCCCGCGCCGCTGCGTGCATTCATGTGGATGATCGGGCACCTGTTTTCGCTGCGTGGGGTCACGCCGGATCGGCCGGTCGTGGTGTACGAAGATCAGTCCGGCATTCGGGCGGCGCGGGTCTTCTGGTTCCTTGAGTACCTCGGTCATCCCAATGTGCGTGTGCTCGACGGCGGGTTCCCGGCGTGGACCCGCGCGGGGTTTGACGCCGCGACCGATATCACCACGCCTGTGCCGAGCGCATGGCACGGCGAGGCGGCACCCGCGCGACTGGCCACCTGGGACCAGGTGCGCGACCGTCTCAACTCGTCGGACGTCGCGATCGTGGATACCCGCGCCGCAGCCGAGTTTTACGGCGAGCAGGTTCGGGCAAAGCGGGGTGGTGCCATTCCTGGCGCTGTGCACCTTGAATGGACACAGAATCTGTCACCCGACGGCACCTACAAGTCCGTCGACGACCTGCGCGCGATGTATGCGGCGCTGGGTGTCACGCCCGACAGGGAGGTGGTGACGTACTGTCAGGGCGGCTACCGGGCCGCGCATACGTACCTCGCACTCCGGCTCCTCGGATTCCCCCGCGTTCGGGCCTACACAGGCTCCTGGAAGGAATGGGGCGACCGCGACGACCTGCCGATCGACCACCCGCGCCGCCCATAGGGCGCGCTGAACTCGAGCGCGCCAGACATCCGTCACTCGCGCTTCAGCACCAATCGCGCCACCGACGGCCCGGGCAGGAACGGCGTCGGCGTGCCCGCCACCCAGGCCTCGTGCCCGTCGCGATAGTGGGGCGACTGCGGATGTCCAGACTGTCCCCCAGGCATGTGGAAGTACCCGTTGCCCTCATGGCCGGGTGACACGGCGAACCGTTCTGAGGCGCCGTTGGTCGCGCTCTGGACGCGCGGCATGTGACTGTCCCCAGGCAGAGGCGTGGCAGGCAGGTCCAACCACCCGCGCAGTTGCGGCACTGCGCGGCTGAGCGGGTGCGCTGCCGCCAGCGTGTTGGCTTCGCCCCACGTGCGCTCCGTCAACAGCCGGCCATCCTCTGTCAGCGACGCGATCGTCTGGTCAATGGCATCCACCATCAACGCGGGCCAGTCGGGGTACTTGGGATCAAGGAGATGGAGGGGCTGCGTGGACAGCAACGCCCACACCGGCCCCTCAATCACGCGACCAGGCGTGGCGGGGTAGGTGGGGGCCACCGTGCGCGCCCTCGCCACAAACGGGGCCCACGCCAGTTCGGTGGCCTTCAGCCTGAACTGGCGCACCAGCCGGTACGCCACGGAATCCACCGACGCCCTGCCCGTCCACGTGGTCTGCAGCAGCCGAACAAACTCCGTGCGTGCCGGAGTCGTCTCCGCGTTCCCCATGGTGGTCAGGGCGAGATCGCGCCAGCGCGTCAGAAAAATCGCGCGGTCGTCGAGCTGCACGGCGAGCATGTCTGCGATGGTGGCGCTGTCCAGCGCCAGCAGTCCGTCACGAATCTGTCGCGCCCGCGCGCCCGGATCATAGCCGTCGTCACCAAGCATCGCGAGATAGCCGTCCGAGACAATGCGATTGTTCGCCGTCACGATCACGCCGCTCTCGGGATTCACGATTCGCGGATAGTCGTCGGGTCCGTACCAGCCATTCCACCGGCGGGTGCCGTCGGCCCACGAGGAGGGATAGCGGCCGTCGAATCCTTCCCGCCGGGGGATGCGGCCGCCAATCGTCCACGCAATACCGCCACGATTGTCCGCCATTGTGACGTTCTGCGCGGGAATGCCGGCCAGGTTCGCCGTCACGATCGCCTCCTCAAGCGTTGTGACGGTGTCCATGCCCGAGAGCCCAAGACTCATGGCCTCGGCAAAATGCGCAACCCAGACGATGGCGTGCAGCCGGCCCAACGCGTCTGGTCCGTCGACGGGCCCCCAGATCGTGTGTCGCACATCGATCGTCTCGGGCGCCTCGTCGTCAATCACGATCGTCTCGCGCTCGACCTGGAAGTGTCGCCATCCATCAGGCGTGCGGTACTGCATCGCATCACCGCTGCCCTGCACTTCGAGCAGCACGCGATCGGTCCAGTCGGCTGTGGTGTTGGTGAATCCCCAGGCGATCGATCCGTTGGAGCCAACAATCATCGCGGGCACGCCAGGCAGTGTGGCCCCGGTCACGGTGAGATCCCGTCCGTCGTGTGGCCGGGTCAGGGACGCCCGATACCAGATGTTCGGCACGCTCAGACCGAGGTGCATGTCGTCAGCGAGGATGGCGCGACCGTCGGCCGTGCGCGAACCGGCCACAGCCCAGTTGTTGCTGCCACGCAGGTCTGATTCCGATTCCTGGTGGGACGCCTGATGGAGCACAAAGGCGTCAGCCCCTGTGTCTGTCCCCGGGGCCGATGCCCCCGGGCTCAGAGCCAGCGGCCTCGCCGTGCGCAGATCAAAGACCTCGGGCCCCGGCGGTACGGGTGCGGGCAACGGGCTCCCCAACTCCGGTGTCTCCCACTCCGAGGATGTCGAGTTGAGGAAATCAACGAGCGGCCGTGGCAGTACCTCAGCGAGTGCGCCCATGCGGGCCTCACCGACACCGACCGCATCCTGCAGGGTGAAGAACATCGACGCGATGACCAGGACGGAGTCTTCCGGCACCCAGGGCCGCGGCGTCTGGCGCAGCAGGTGGTATTCGAATGGCGCGGTGCGAAGCGCCGACAGGCCGGCGTTCACCCCCTCGGCGTAGGCGATGATGGCGGCCTGGTCTTCGGCGGAGTTGTGCGCGAGCGCGACTGAGGCACGCGCCCGGAATCGGTGAAGTCGCGCGCTCCTGTCGGCGGCGACAGCGGTGCGGCCGAACAACTCAGACAGTTCTCCGGCCGCGCGCCGCCGCGCCAAATCCATCTGGAAGAAACGATCCTGCGCATGTAGAAACCCGAGGGCACGCGCAAGGTCGTCTCTGGTGGCCGCCCTCACGACGGGCACTCCCAGATCATCCCGATCGACGGTGACGTCGGCCGAGAGCCCGGCCATCGTCAGCTCACCGGTCAACTGCGGCCGGCTCCGCCCGACCTGCCACCACGCCCAGCTTGCCAGGACGGCGACTGCGAAAAGGCAGACCAGCAACAGCAGGCCGATGGCCCGGAGAACACGACGGAGGGACGGGGCGGACATGTGCCCCGTATCTTAGCCCTGCGATATGCTGAAGACGCCATGATCAAGGTCATCGATTTCATTCACACCAACCGCGACCGATACGTCACCGAACTCAAGGACTACCTCGCGATTCCGTCCATCAGCGCCCTGCCGGAGCATCAGGGTGACGTCCGCCGCTGCGCCGAGTGGACGGCCGCTGAGATGACCCGCGTGGGCCTTGAGAATGTGAAACTTGTGGATACGCCCGGCAACCCCGTGGTGTACGGCGACTGGCTCCATGCCGAGGGTGCGCCGACGATCCTCTTCTACGGCCACTACGACGTGCAGCCGGTGGATCCGCTTGAGTTGTGGGAGAGTCCGCCGTTTGAAGCCACGGTACGTGACGGCGAGATCTACGCGCGAGGATCGGCCGATGACAAGGGCCAGGTGTTCATGCACTTCAAGGCGATCGAAGCCCATATGAAACAGTTGGGCCGCCTGCCCGTCAACCTTCGCGTGATCATCGAAGGCGAGGAGGAAGTCGGGTCGAAGAACCTCGATAACTTCATCAAGGCCAACAAGGACACGCTGGGCGCCGACGTGGTCGTGATTTCAGACTCGGCGATGTTCGACCGCGGCGTGCCGTCGATTTGTTATGGCCTGCGCGGCCTCACGTATTTCCAGATCGATGTCCGTGGGTCCAACAGCGATCTGCATTCGGGGATTTTCGGCGGATCGGTGGCCAACCCGGCCATGGTCCTCGCGCAGATGCTCGCGAAGATGCGTGACAACAGCGGGCGTATCAAGGTGCCCGGCTTCTACGATGACGTGCGCGAGCTGACGCAGGCCGAGCGCGACGAGTGGAAGAAGCTGCCGTGGAGCGACAAACGCTACATGAAGGAACTGGGTGCGCCAAAGTTGTTTGGCGAGACCGGCTTCACGACGCTCGAACGCCGGTGGGGACGCCCCACGCTCGAAGTGAACGGGCTGCTGTCCGGATTCACGGGCGAAGGCGCCAAGACCGTGTTGCCGGCGGTGGCGATGGCGAAGGTCAGCATGCGCCTCGTGCCCGACCAGCACCCGGACAGGATCGCGGAACTGTTCGAGGCCTACGTGAAGGAGCTCGCGCCGAAGACGGTTGAGGTGAAGGTCACCCGTATGCACGGCGGCAAGCCGTGGATGGCGGACTTCGACAACACCTACGTCCGCGCCGCAGGCCGCGCGATCGAGCAGGGCTTCGGCAAGACGCCGGTGTTCTGCCGTGAAGGCGGTTCGATTCCCGTCGTCGCCACGTTCCAGGAAGAACTGGGTATTCCGTCAGTGCTGTTCGGCGTAGGACTCCCTGACGAAAACGCCCACGCGCCGAACGAGAAGCTCGACCTCGACAACTTCCACAACGGCATTGTGGCGTCGGCGATCCTCTATGAGGAAATCGGTTCACGACGCTAGAGGGCCAAGTGTAGAATCGGGCACCCCGGCACCAAGGAGTTCCCGATGTCGTATCGGTTTGCGCACTGGGACCTGCTCGCCGCGTTTGCGGCGATCGTGGCCGGTTTCTGGCCGTCGTTCTTCCGTCCGCTGACGGGCGGCAGCGCGTGGCACACCCTGCATGGTGTGACAGCCACTGGATGGGTACTGGCGCTCGTTGTGTAGTCATGGCTGATGGCGCGGGGCCTGCGCGTGTGGCATCGTCGCGTGGCCTGGTCGGCGCTGGCGCTGCTGCCGGTGATGATCGTCAGTGCGCTCTACATGGCTCAGGTGATGCAGAGCAACCCGCTGATGCCGCCGTTCCTGCCGCCCCTGCTCGCTTTCATCGACATTCCGTCGGTGGCGTGTCTCGTCGTGCTGGTGACGTTGGCGTTGTTGAACGTGCGCCGGCCGGCGGCGCACAGGCGCTACATGGTCGCGCCGGTCAGCGCCAGCTCGCCTACCCACTGTCGCTTGTGTTCTTCATCGCCGTGCACGCACTGATGGGGCCTGTCGCCGCGTCAGAGAGTTGGCGATCATTCATGACGTGGTTTGCCTCGTTGGCGTAAGGACCCCCGGACCCCTATTCCCACCTGAGCGCCTTCATCGGTTCCACGCGTGACGCGCGGTAGGCGGGGATGATTCCGGCGGCGAGGCGGCGTCGCAGTCACCGGCCTGATTACAGGACTGGGAACCGGGTTTGGGGCCAGGCGCCTCCAGGTTGACCAACTCGTTCGGGGCTGAAACCGGCAGCGGTTTCAGCAGCATCTGGTTAAAGAGTGAGAAGATCGCGGTGTTGGCGCCGATGCCGAACGCCAGGGACGACACGGCGACCGTGGTCACAAACGGCGTTGTGAAGAGGGTGCGGAGCGCGAATCGAATGTTGAGCACGCCGTGATGAGACGACAAGACCCCGGCCAAGGTTGTCCATGAACGATCGATTCCGGTCGATCTGGCCCATCCTGCTGCTGGCGGTGATCGTCGCCTATGCGATCTGGTCGTGGTCCACGGGCGGGCTCGTGCGGGTGCTGGTTGACGAAGCTGGCGCCATGGGCGACAACGAGGCGTCCCTGGAGGCCCTGCGCCAGGCATTGTCCCGATGGGGCGCCTTCGCGCCGGCGGTCTACGTGGCTGCCGTCGTCGTGGAGGTGCTTGTTGCTCCGATTCCGGGCACATTGTTGTACGCCCCAGCCGGTGCCTTGTTCGGTGGACTGCAGGGCGGCGCACTCTCGCTGATCGGCAACACGATCGGGGCCTCGATTGCGTGCGCGGTGGGCCGGTCGCTGGGGGAGCAGGCCGTCGCGCGTCGGCTCGACGGCACCCGTCTGGCCGGGCATGTCGAAGCCATTCGCGCGAGCGGTTTCTGGGTGGTGCTGCTGCTTCGCCTGAACCCGTTGACGTCGTCGGACCTGGTGTCCTACACCGCAGGCGCGCTCGGCGTGCCCGTTTCGCGCGTGGCACTCGGGACGTTCATCGGAATGGCGCCCCTGTGTTTTGCGCAGGCCTACCTCGCCGAGCAGATCTTTCGCATTCTTCCCGGTGCCGTCTGGGTGCTCATCGGCGCCGGCCTGATCTATGTCGCGTTTCTTGTCGTATGGCTGACGCGACGCAAGAGCGGTACACCATGAGGATCCTGTAGGGCGCGCTGGGTTTGAGCACGCCAATCCACATGGTGAACAGCTCTTCCGCGTTACCCTAATGGCCATGACGCTGCCGGATGTCCGATTCCTGTTTGATTACACCAAGTGGGCGAACGAACTGATGTTCGACGCGACTGAGGCGCTGCTGCCGGAGCAGATGTTCCGGCCCGTCGGCGGGAGCTTTGCGTGTATCCGCGATACGTGGGGCCATCTCGCGTCAGCCGACTGGGTGTGGCTCTGCCGGTGGACCGGCGAGAGTCCGGGCGCGTGGCCCACGTGGGCGCACGGGTCAGTCGGGGAGATTCGTGAGGAGTGGCGCCGCATCCACATGCAGCGCGAAGAGTTTCTCGACGGACTGTCCGATCCGGATCTGAATCGCGAAGTCGTCTTCACGCGACTCAATGGCGAGGTCGATCAGGCCACGCTGGGATTCCTCCTCCAGCACGTCGCGAATCACGCGACGTATCATCGCGGCCAAGTCGCGTCGCAGATCCGCCTGGTCGGCGGCGTCCCGCCATCGACGGATCTGCTGCGATATCGACCTACTTGATAAACGTCCCAGACCGCAGGTCGTACAGCGCGTCCTGAATCTCGGCCTGGGTGTTCATGACGATCGGGCCGTGCCACGCGATGGGTTCACCGAGGGGTTTGCCCGACACGAGCAGGAACCGGATCCCTTCAGGACCCGCCTGCACAGTCACCTCATCGCCCCGATCGAACAGAATGAGCGATCGGTTGCCTGTCAGGTCGAGCACGGGCTTGTCGTCGATGTCCGTGCCCGTGGTGTCAGTGAGGACGCCCTGCGGCGCGGACGCATCACGGAACGACCCGGAACCCGCGAAGACGTAGGCGAACGCGTGACGCGACGTTTCCACCGGCAGCGTCTTGCGCCTGCCCGGCGGCACGGACACATCGAGATACACCGGATCGGCGGCAATTCCATCCACGGGGCCCTTCTTGCCCCAGAAGTTGCCCACCACCACCTTCACCCGGGTCCCATCGTCATCCACGATGTCCGGGATGTCGTTGGCGGTGACTTCCTGATACCGCGGTGCCGTCATCTTCAGTGACTTCGGCAGGTTGGCCCAGAGCTGGAATCCGTGCATGCGGCCCTGATCGTCGCCCTCGGGCATCTCCTGGTGGATGATGCCGCTGCCGGCCGTCATCCACTGGACGTCGCCGGCCTTCAGCGCGCCGACGTTACCGAGGCTGTCGCCATGGTGCACGGTGCCGGCCAGCACGTACGTGATGGTCTCGATGCCGCGATGCGGGTGCCAGGGGAACCCCGCCTTGTAGTCCGGCGGCTTCTCACCGCGGAAGTCGTCGAAGAGCAGGAACGGATCGAAATCCGAGGTGTTGCCAAACCCGAATCCCCGATGCAGCTTGACGCCGGCACCTTCCAGGGTGGGTTGAGCGGAGATGACTTTGGAGACGGCACGAATGGACATCATTGACCTCGAACGTTTGGATGCCGGGGGCGCTTCTGGGGTGTCAGGAATCTACGATACGCTGCCCGGATGCGTCCTGACAGCCCCCCCGTGGGCATTATCGGCGCCGGGCCCGCCGGGCTGTGCGCCGCTATTGCCCTCAAGGCGCGAGGCATTCCGTTTGAAATCGTCGATGCCGGTCACGGGGTCGGCGGAATTTGGGACATCGATCGCCCCGAGACGCCGATGTACGAGGCGGCGCACTTTATCTCCTCGCGCTCCCAATCAGGGTTTCCCGGATTTCCGATGCCTGACGACTATCCGGATTATCCCAGGCACGACCAGATCCTTCGATACATTCGGGCCTATGCGGACCACCACGGCCTGACCGATCGCGTCGAGACCCGCACAGTCGTGACGCGCGCCTCGCCGGCTGGCGACCGGTGGCAGGTGGCGTTGGCGTCCGGGGAATCGCGCGAGTGGTCCGGCGTGATCGTCGCGACCGGCACGACGTGGCATCCGAACCTGCCGCGCGTGCCCGGCACCTTTGACGGCGCGCAACTACACGCGTTTTCGTTCCGGTCACCGGAGATTTTTCGCGGCAAACGGGTGCTCATCGTCGGCGGCGGCAACTCCGGCGCCGATATCGCGTGCGAAGCGGCCCGCCACGCATCGAAAGCATTCATCAGTTTGCGACGCGGGTATCACTTCGTGCCGAAGTACATCTTCGGCCAGCCCGCCGACGTATTCGCGCATGCCGGGCCGCCGTTGCCCACGTGGCTCGAAGAGAAAGTCTTTGGATTCCTGATCAACAGGATTCTGGTTGGCGATCTGTCGCGGTATGGGCTGCCCAGGCCGGACCACGCGATCCTGCGGTCACATCCGATCATGAACACGCAGGTGCTGCACTACCTGGGCCACGGGGACCTGGCGTATCGGCCGGATGTCGCCGAGCTGCGCGGCTCGCACGTGCGATTCGTCGACGGGCGCGAAGAAGCGATCGACCTGATCGTGTGGGCCACCGGGTATCGGCGCCGCTTCCCGTTCCTTGAAGACGCAGGTGGCGATCAGAAGCTTGATCTCTACCTCGAGCTGTTCCATCGCGCGCAGCGGACGCTGGCGTTCATGGGACTCTTTGAAACCGACGGTGCAGCGTACGAACTCTTCGGCTTGCAGGGCGAACTGGTTGCCGCGTATTTCGATGCACAACGCACGAACCCCGATGCTGCTGCCAGATTCGATGCCGCCCGCGCCACGGGCCGCCCCGACCTTCGCGGCGGTCGTGCGTATCTGGACTCTCTGAGGCACGCCTACTACGTGCGGAGCGACGTGTACAGAAAGGCGCTCACGGCCGGATGTCGGGACCTCGGAATCCGTTCATAATCAGTCCATGCACACCGCCATCGTCACCGGAGGTACCAAAGGGATCGGGTACGCCGTCGCCGCCGCCATCCTCGACACGGGCGGCAGGGTCATGATCACCGGGCGCACCGAAGCGGGCGTGGCCGCCGCCGTCGATCGTCTTGCACGACAGATCGATCGGAAGGCGGGCGACTCGTCACGCGTGGCTGGCCGGGCGGTCGATGTTCGAGACCGGGCCGAGGTGGATGCCATGGTTGCGGCTGCCGTGGCTGAGTTCGGGTCGGTGAACACCTTGATCAACAACGCTGGTGTGGGTGTGTTCGCAGACGTTGAGCAGACCAGTGATGACGACTGGGCGAGGGTCATCGACACGAACCTGACCGGAGTGTTTTATTGCACGCGCGCGGCCATTCCCGCCCTGCGCGCGGCCAAAGGCGCCTGGATCATCAACATCGCAAGTTTGGCGGGCCGGAACTACTTTGCCGGCGCGGCCGCGTACTGTGCGTCGAAGGCCGGTCTGGTGGCCTTCAGCGAAGCCGTGATGCTTGAGGTCCGCAATGACGACATCCGCGTGAGTGTGGTCATGCCCGGCTCGGTGGCGACTGAGTTTTCGGGACCGGGCGCCACGACGAAGGACGATTCGTGGAAACTGACTGCGGAGGATATTGCGCAGACGGTGGTCGACCTGCTTCGGCATCCGGGGCGCAGTCTGCCGAGCAAGGTCGAGATTCGGCCGGCGCGGACGAAGTGATGTGGCCTGCGCGGCGACCGCGCGCATGCACAACCTCGCGCTGGTCACCCGCAACGCTCGCGACTTCGCCAATACCGGCGTGAGGCTCGTGAACCCCTTCGCCCGCTGAACGGCCCTTCAGAAAAACTCCGCGCCTTCCTGTGGTCTAACGGCCAGCGATCTCGGCGAGCGACACGGCCATCAACACGATTTGCTGCGTGCCGGTCTTGGCCGAGTCGGTCCGCGCCCATTCCTGCAACGTGTGACCGCCACCGCCGTTGGCGGCCCCGATCGACACCGTCGGAATGCCGAGCAGCACGCCGACGTTGCCGTCCGTGGCTCCCGAGGGGACCGCTTCGCGGCTGGCAGGCAGCGACACGTCGAGGAATCGCAGGATGTCGATCGCGGTCTGCACCACCGGGTGTGCGCGCCGTGCCGCGAGTTGCTCGGGCCGGCCGCCGGCTTCCGACCGCTGAATCCACTCGCGCGTGAACTTCACCTTCTGCCACGCCGCGGCCTCCTCACATGTGGCCATG
Source organism: Vicinamibacterales bacterium (assembly GCA_030827135.1). GTDB lineage: Bacteria > Acidobacteriota > Vicinamibacteria > Vicinamibacterales > SCN-69-37 > SYFT01. The sequence continues at coordinate 73,464 of JAURFE010000003.1, read as the reverse complement.
ATGGACTTGTCGAGTGTCTGCAGCAGCGCCGGGTCGACCGTTCGCAGGTCCACGGTGAAGGTCACTTCCTGCGGAATCGCGTTGACCACCTGGCCGCTGGTCATCATGCCACCGACGTTGTAAATGGCCGGCACGGGATCATCGGCGGGCGGCAACGGCACGCTGTAGATGCGTTCGATGCACCGTGCGGCCGCGCGCACGGTATTGGGCCGGTCCCGCGAACTGAGCGTGTGCCCGCCATCGCCGGAGAACTTCATCCGCGACCAGTAGATGCCGAGCGCGCCGTAGTTGACCGGGCCGAGCCCGCCATCCACCGCCACGAGCATGTCGGTGATGCCGCGATGCTGCTCAATCCAGTGGTACATGCCCTTGAGGCCCACCTCTTCCTGGACGGTGAACAGGAACACCAGATCACCTTTGGTTTCGACCTTCGCTTCGCGCATGGCGCGCAGCGCCTGCAGCTGCGCCGGCAACGCCGCCGTGTCGTCGGTGATGCCGGGCGCGTGCATCGTGCCGTTCTCCTCACGCCGGACCTTGAGCGGCGTGTCGAGCGGCTGGACGGTGTCCATGTGGGCCGCAAACACGACGGACGGTCCGCCGCCGGTGCCCTTGCGCACCGCCCACACGTTGCCCATCGTGTCCGACTGCGGGGTCAGCCCCAGCTTCGTCAATTCACCCGCGATGTACTCGGCCCGCTTCTGCTCATGCCCCGACAGGCCCGGAATCTCGGTGAGATGAATCCACTCGTTCACCTGCGCCTCAAACTCCCGGTCGACATACGCCAGCGCCGCCTTCACATCGGCCCGGGCGGCAATCTCAGGGGAGAACTTGGTGGGGAACGGGGCCTGGGCAGACGCAGGGTGGCCAGAGGCCGCGCCCACCAGGGCCAGGATCATGCCGGCAATCAGTACACGCATGCCGCGCATTATAGAATCACCAGCGGAAGGGATACCCCCGTGGCGACGAAAAAGATCTGCGACAACATTCTGGAGGCCATCGGACACACCCCGATGGTGCGCCTCAACGCCATCACCAAAGGCGTGATCCCGGCCACCGTGTTGGCGAAGGTCGAGACGTTCAATCCCGGCAACTCGATCAAGGACCGGATGGCCCTCAAGATGATCGAGGACGCCGAGCGCGATGGCCGCCTCCGCCCCGGCGGCACGATCATCGAAGGCACCTCGGGCAATACCGGCATGGGCCTGGCCATCGCCGCCGTCGTCAAGGGCTACAAGTGCATCTTTACGACAACCGACAAGCAGTCGAAGGAAAAGGTCGACGCCCTGCAGGCGGTCGGTGCGGAAGTAATCGTGTGCCCCACGAACGTGGAACCCGAGGATCCGCGCTCCTACTACTCGGTGTCCTCACGCCTGGAGCGTGAGACCCCGAATTCATGGAAGGCCAACCAGTACGACAACCCGTCGAATGCGCAGGCCCACTACGAGCAGACCGGCCCGGAAATCTGGGATCAGACCGACGGCCGGATCACCCACCTCGTGGTGGGGGTCGGCACCGGCGGCACCATCTGCGGCGCCGGAAAATTCCTCAAGGAAAAGAATCCCAAGATCCAGATCCTTGGCATTGACACCTACGGGTCGGTCTTCAAGAAATACAAGGAGACGGGAATCTTCGACAAAAACGAGATCTACCCGTACGTGACGGAGGGTATCGGCGAGGACTTCCTGCCCCAGAACGTGGATTTCTCGGTGATCGATCACTTTGAGAAGGTCACCGACAAGGACGCCGCCATCATGACCCGCCGAATCGCGCGCGAAGAGGGCATCTTCGCCGGCAACTCGGCCGGGTCGGCGATGGCCGGCCTGATCCAGATGAAGACGCGCTTCAAGGCCGGCGATGTCGTTGTCGTGATTTTTCACGACCACGGCACCCGCTACCTCGCGAAGATGTTCAACAACGACTGGATGCGCAAGATGGGGTACCTCGACAAGTCGGGCCTCACCGCGCGCGATCTGGTCAGCGCGAAGGAGACCCTGCCCATGTTGTCGATCGAGAACACCGATACGGTCGCCCGCGCCGTGCAGGTGATGACCGAGCACGACTTCTCGCAGATTCCCGTCACGCAGGGAGGGCGTCTCGTCGGATCGATCAACGAGTCGCGCCTCTATGCCGCACTGGTGTCCGATCCGGCCATCCGCACACAGACCGTGGAATCCATCATGCAGCCGGCGTTCCCGTTTGCCGACATCTCCACCGGCATCGACGCGCTGGCGACCATGATTACGGCCGACAATCCGGCCGTGCTGGTGCGCGACTTCAAGAGCGACGCCACGTTCGTCATCACGCGCTCGGACATCGTCCGCGCGCTGGCTTGAGCCGGACCCGGACTAAGGGGCAGGAGTGATCGTTCGAACCACCGAAGAACTGGCCGCGCTGAAACGTGTCGGCCGCCTGGTGGCGCGCACGCTGGACGTGATGGAGCGGATGGTGACACCCGGAGTCACCACGACGGATCTGGATCGAGCCGCCGAGGTGTATGCAGCGGCTGAGGGCGCGCGCTCAGCGCCACGGCTGACCTACAACTTTCCCGGCTTCACCTGTATCAGCGTGAATGAACAGGTCGTGCATGGCGTGCCGGGACCACGCGTCGTGCAGCCGGGCGACATCGTCAAAGTGGACGTGACCCTTGAGTTGGATGGATTCCTGGCCGACAGCGCCCGCAGTGTGCTCGTGCCGCCGGTGAGCGACGAGGCTCGCCGGCTCCATGCCGCCGCAGTCGCGGCCTTCGACGCCGGGTTCGCTGCGGCACAGGTGGGCGCGACCGTCAGGGACGTGGGGGCCGCCGTGGGGGCCGTCGCGGCCGCCAACGGCCTCCAGGTGCTGCGTCAGCTCTCGGGCCATGGCATCGGCCGGAAACTGCATGAGCCGCCCGATGTGCCGAACTGGGACGATCCCGAGGCCACCACCGTCCTGCGTCACGGCATGGTGTTCGCCCTGGAGCCCATGTTCGCCCTGTCGGACAGCACGGTCGCGGATGAGAAGGATGGATGGACCGTGCGGACGCGCCGCCGCTCCCTTGCGATCCATCATGAACACACGATCATGGTCCGGGTGGGTCAACGCCCGCTGATCCTGACCACCGCCACGTGACCGCCACGTAGGGCAGACCTTCAGGCCTGCCGGATGGCACGGCCGCGGTATGCTGTTGGATTGTCCATGTCGTTCGCAGCCCTGTTCTCCCTGTTGCTCGCGGTTCAGCCCCCCGCACCCACCCAGGCACCCGTTATCGTCGACGGGGCTGGCGCGCCGACTTTCGTCATTCCTCGCATTGCGGAAGCGGTGGTGGTCGACGGCCGCCTCGATGAACCCGCGTGGGACCGTGCCGCGCGGCTGACAGGCTTTTCCGAGTACCGCCCCGTCGATCGGCAGCGCGCAGCTGAGCGGACCGAGGTGCTGGTCTGGTATTCGGCCGACGCCTTGCACTTCGGTGTCATCGCACACGATTCAGAACCCGGGTCGATTCGGGCGACATCCGCCGATCGCGACAGCCTCGATCGTGAGGACTCGATCCGCATCTATCTCGACACGTTCAACGACCGTCGTCGCGCCTTTGTGTTCGGCGTCAATCCGCTCGGCGCGCAGGAAGACGGCGTGCAGACCGAGGGCGCGTTTAATGCGGGACGGATGATGGGAGGCTCGGTGGATCTGAGTCCCGACTACCAGTTTGATTCGCGCGGCCAGGTCACCGAGACCGGCTACCAGGTCGAGATCCGCATTCCGTTCAAGAGTCTGCGCTACCCCACGACACCGGGCGCGAAGTGGGGGCTGAACATTCTGCGCAAGACCCAGCGCACGGGTCGCGAAGATACGTGGACCGATGCCCAGCGTGTGGCCAGTTTTCTGGCGCAGGCCGGCACCATGGAGGGACTCGCCGACATGCGACGCGGCGTGGTCACCGAGTTTCAGCCGTTTGTGACCGGCGCGTCCAACGGGGTGCGCGGCGGCGACGGCACATTCCGCCGCGCGGGGATCGACATCGAGCCCGGCGCCAACCTGCGGCTCGGCTTCACGAATCTCTCGATCGACGCCACCATCAACCCCGACTTCAGCCAGGTCGAGTCGGATGCCGCGCAGGTCACCGTGAATGAGCGGTTCGCGCTGTTTTTTGCTGAGAAGCGCCCGTTTTTTCTTGAAGGCATCGAGTTGTTCTCGACGCCCGGGCAACTCGTGTACACGCGCCGAATCGCCGAGCCCCTCGGTGGCGTGAAACTCACCGGCAAGGTCGGCAGGACGGGACTGGCGTTCCTGGCTGCGCGCGATGAGGCCGGCCCGCGGGATGCGTGGGTGACGCTGGCGCGTGTCCGACGGGATGTCGGCACCGACTCGCTGGCGGGTGTCACGTACACGGATCGCACCGAGACCAATCGTTCTAATCGGGTGGTGGCGGCGGACGCCCGCCTGGTCTTCAAGAAGCTCTACTACGTGCTGGGTCAGGTCGGCGGCTCATGGACACACGACAGTCGGGCGACGACGTCGGCGCCGATGTTTCAGGCGGAGTTTGACCGCACGGCGCGGCGGTGGGGATTTAACTACCGGCTCACCGGTTTCGGTGAAGGGTTCCAGGCACAGTCCGGCTTTGTCCCCCGTTCGAACATCGTCGAGTTCAGCGCCTTCAACCGGTTGAGTTATTACGGCACCCGCGGCGCTCTGGTCGAGGGCGTGACGATGTTCTTCGGGCCGACCCGCATCTGGAACTGGAACGAATTCCTGTCGGAGAACGCCATTGAAGGCGGCGAGTCGCTCAATCTCTCGGCGACGCTTCGTGGCGGCTGGTCCCTCAGCGCCCGGCCCGCCAGGTCCTTCGCGCACCTCACCGTGACCGGCCGGTCGCGCACGTACGTCAGCGTCATCAACGGCTCCGCGTCCGTCACCACGCCGATCTTTGCGAAGGTCAACGGGCGCGTCGAAGTGCGCACCGGCGGCGCGATCATTTTTGCAGAGGCCGTCGAAGGGCGCGAAACCCGCGTGACGACCTCACTGGCGGTTCGTCCCACGACGTCCACGCGCATCGAAGGCAGTTTTGTGCGGTCACATCTGAATCGCGCGAGTGACGGCTCCGCATATGCGCGCGCAACCATCCCGCGGATCAAGATCGAATTTCAGCCGAAGCGGTCGTTGTTCTTCCGGATGATCAGCGAGTACCGATCGGAACGGTCGTCGCCGACGGCCGTGGCGTCGAAGGGCCTGCGCACGGACTGGCTGTTGTCCTTCGAACCAACACCAGGTACTGTCGCGTTCTTCGGATACGGGATGAGCCAGGAACGCGACCCCCAGCGGCTCGGGTCAGACCAGTTCGAGCGGACGTCCGATGGGTTCTTCGTGAAGCTGGCGTATCTGGTGAGGAAATGAACGTGGATCATCTGCAAGAGTTGATTCGCCTGCTGGAGGAGATCGGCGACAACCGCCGAATACTGGCGGAGTTGTCGGCGGAGGACCGCATGCGTCTGATCCAGGCGGCGGGCAAGGTGTACAACCCTGATCCGGCGGCGCGACGACAGCTGGTCAAGGCCGTTGTGCGTAAACGCATTGCGGATCGGGTGAAGCGGGACGAGTCGGTGCTGCACGAGACCGGCATCCGGGAGCTGCGTCGCCGCCCGGTGTTCACGACACCCAACTATTTCCTGCCCGACGCCGAGGCCACGGCAGCCGAACCGGAGATTCCGGAGTCACTCGACGAACGCCACTGCTACATCTGCAAGGTGCGTTTCAAGAAGGTGCACTTCTTCTACGACCAGTTGTGTCTTGCCTGCGCGGACTTCAACTTCAGGAAGCGCACGGAGACGGCTGACCTGACAGGTCGCGTGGCCTTGCTCACCGGTGGTCGCGTGAAGATTGGTTACCAGGCGGGCCTCAAGCTGCTGCGCGCAGGTGCGCACCTGATCGTGACCACGCGGTTCCCACGCGACTCGGCCCAACGCTACGCGTCCGAGCCTGACTTTGAGCAGTGGGGCCATCGCCTCGAGGTGTTTGGTCTGGACCTCCGACATACACCGAGCGTGGAAGCGTTCTGCCGCGAAATGCTCGCCACCCGTGAGCGCCTCGACTTCATCATCAACAACGCGTGTCAGACCGTCCGGCGTCCGCCGGACTTCTACGCGCACATGATGGAAGGCGAGACGGCATCGATTCACTCGATGCCGGAACACGTGCGCAAACTCGTGGGCTCGTATGAGGGGCTTCGCGGATACCACCTGCTGCCGGAATCCGAAGCGGCGATGGTCGCCGGCGCGACTCCGGATGCGCTGGCGTCGCGGCTGTCAGAAGTCGCCGGCCTGACTCACGCGGCCGAGTTGTCGCAGGTGGCCTTGCTCCCCGAAGAACTCCAGGCCCAGAAGGCGCTGTTTCCGCAGGGGCAACTCGATCAGGACCTTCAGCAGATCGACCTGCGTGATCGCAATTCGTGGCGGCTGCTCCTCGCGGAGGTCCCGACCGTGGAACTCCTGGAAGTGCAGCTGGTCAATGCCGTCGCGCCGTTTGTACTCAACGCGCGCCTCAAGCCGCTCATGCTCAAGGTGCCGACCGCCGACAAACATGTTGTCAACGTTTCCGCGGTGGAAGGGCAGTTCTACCGGAACTTCAAGACGACCCGCCATCCGCACACCAACATGGCGAAGGCCGCGCTCAACATGATGACGCGCACGTCGGCGGCCGACTACCACGCCGACGGTATCCACATGAACAGCGTGGACACCGGATGGGTCACCGACGAGGATCCGGCCGAGATCGCCGCCCGGAAGGTGGTCGACCACCGCTTCCACCCACCCCTCGACATCGTCGACGGGGCTGCCCGCATCGTGGACCCGATCATCGACGGCATCAACACCGGCACCCACGTCTGGGGTCAGTTCCTCAAGGACTACAAACCCACGCCCTGGTAGCTGGACGGCTGGACGAATGGGCACGTGGGCATGCAGGGCGCGCTGGGTTCGAGCGCGCCTCCTCGCAGGGCGCGCTGAACTTGCAGCGCGCCTGCAGTATCCTTGACAGGTGTTAAGAGCCGGAATTGTCGGGCTGCCCAATGTAGGCAAGTCCACGTTGTTTAATGCGGTCACGCGCACTCGGAAAGCCGAGGCCGCCAACTATCCCTTCTGCACCATCGACCCCAACGTTGGCATCGTCACGGTGCCCGACGCCCGGTTGCAGGCCCTGCAGGCCGTCGCGAAGACCAATGTCGTCATTCCGGCGGCGATCGAGTTTGTGGACATCGCCGGCCTCGTGAAAGGCGCGAGCACCGGAGAAGGGCTTGGCAACAAGTTCCTGACCCACATTCGCGAGGTGGACGCGATTGTCCAGGTGGTCCGATGCTTCGAGGATGAGGATGTGCACCACGTCTCGTCCACGGTCGATCCGGTGCGCGACATCGAAGTCATCAACACCGAGTTGATTCTCGCGGACTTGGACTCGGTGAAGAAACGTCGTGAGCGGTTGGCGAAGGAGGTCAAGCGAGGAGACAAGGACGCCGCCGCCGAAGACGCCGTGCTGGCCAAGCTGGAACCGGTGCTCGATCAGGGCACCCCGGCGCTGCTGGCCGACCTGACCGACAATGAGCGCGAGTTGGCGAAACCGCTGTTTTTGCTGAGCAACAAGCCGACGATCTTCGCGTGCAACGTGAAGGAAGGCGATTTGGCGACCGCCGACTCGAATCCCCATGTCATGAAGGTGCGCGAGTACGTGAAGGCGCACCTGGCCTGTGAGGCCGTCGTGATTAGCGCGCAGATCGAAAGCGACCTGGTGGATCTCGAGCCAGACGAGGCGCAGGCGTTCCTGCAGGAGCTGGGCGTGTCGGAGAGCGGCCTTGGCTCGCTGATCCGGGCCACCTATCATCTGCTGGGCCTGCGGACGTATTTCACCGCAGGCGAAAAGGAAGTCCGCGCCTGGACCATTCACGCCGGGGACACGGCGCCGAAGGCCGCGGGCGTCATTCACTCTGATTTTGAGCGCGGATTCATCAAGGCCGAGACCGTGGCCTATGATGACCTCGTGGCGTGCGGCTCCGTCGCGGCTGCGCGGGACAAAGGGCTCTACCGCATGGAAGGCAAAGAGTACGTCGTCAAGGACGGCGACGTGCTGTTGTTCAAATTCAACGTGTGACCCGACCAGAGACACTTATTCGGCAACTGAGCCTCAGACCCCACCCCGAAGGTGGGTGGTATTCCGAGGTGTTTCGATCCCGGAGCCATGTGACGGCTGATGGCCGGCGCGGGGAGCGCTCGGCGCTGACGTCCATTTACTTCCTGCTGGTGGCCGGCCAGTGTTCGCGCCTCCACCGGGTGTCCTCCGACGAGGCCTGGCATTTTTACGAAGGCGATCCCCTCGAATTAGTGTCCTGCGACGCAGCCCTCGAGCGGCGTGAGCACATCCGGCTGGGACCCTGGGACGGCACCGCGCGGCCCACACACGTCGTTCCCGCAGGTCACTGGCAGGCGGCCAGACCGGCCGGCGCATACACGCTCGTCGGATGTACAGTGGGGCCAGGGTTCGATTTCGCCGACTTCGCGATGCTGGGCGACGATCCGGATGCCGCCAACCGGTTGTGCGAACGCTTCCCTGAACTGGAGGAATTTCGATGACGGCCCTTGTCGTAATCGCCTTCGCATTCGCAGGATTGACCAGCGCCCCGCCGCCACAGCAATCCGCCGAGGAACTCAACGCGATCGTCGAACGCGTGGTGCGGGTGGCTGAACTGCACCGGCAGCGGCTCGAGCTCGAACGGGAACTGGCGGGACTGACGTACGGCGAGTCTCACCCCGTGGTGCTTGATGTGCGCCGGAAGCTGAACGCCGTGGTGTCCCAGATCCGGCGCGAGAATCTCGAAGCAACCCGGGCCGACGTTCGGATCCTCGCCGCGCGACAGCATGCACTTGAGGGGCAGTTGGCCGGTATGCACTTCGGGTCGGACCATCCCCTCAGGCGGAGCGCCGAGACCGAGCTGAACGCGGTCAAGGAACAGCAGCGCGTGGCAGCCGTTGCCGCATTGGCGAGTGGCGTCGAAGCGGAGCTCAAGGCGTTGGTGGCTGCGCGGCCAACAACGTTCGCGCCGTATCTCGAACTGGCGGACCTCTACGCGCTGGCGGGCCGTAACGAGGACGCTGCGGCGATGTTGACGCAGGCCCTGGCCGTACTCAAACTATCCGGTGGCCGCTAGCCTCTGCCTCCTGCTGGTCGCGTCCCTTGCCGTGGCGGCACCGGCCGCTCAGGCACCCGCGCCTCCCGCCCGGTTTACCGTACTGGTGGGCGGACATCCGCTGGCGGTGTGGACACGCACCGCCGCACCGCCACGCGCGACGATCCTTCTGGTCCATGGCCGCACGTGGAGCAGTCGCCCTGATTTCGATCTTCAGGTCCCTGGCCAGCAACGGTCCGTCATGACCTCTCTGGCGGCGCGTGGCTTCGCGGTGTACGCGCTTGATCTGCGCGGCTACGGGGCTTCACCCCGTGATCGGACGGGGTTCCTCACACCCATGCGTGCGGCGGCTGATGTTGTCGCGGTGTTGAAGTGGGTGGCTGCCCGCCATCCAGGGTTGCCGCCACCGTCGCTGCTTGGCTGGTCGCTGGGGGGCGCGGTCGTGCAGTTGGCGGCGCAACAACCTGATGCGGTGTTGTCGTCGCTTGTGCTGTTCGGGTATGCCGTCGATCCCGATCTCAGGTTTGCCTCAATGCCCGCGCCGGAACACCCGGCCATGCAGAAGACGGTCCGCGCGGATGCCGAAATCGATTTCATTTCTCCCCTGGTCACGCCCCGGGCGGTGGTTGATGCGTTTGTGACGCAGGCTCTCGCTGCTGATCCGGTGCGCATGGACTGGATTCGCGAGGACGAGTTCAACGACCTTCGTCTTGAAAAATTGACCATGCCGGTGCTGGTGATTCAGGGATCGCGCGATCCGGGCATGGACGACAGCACGACTGGAAAATTTGTCGCGGGGCTGGCGGCCGTCCATCGGCAATGGACGATCCTGCCAGGTGGTGATCACGCGGCACAGTTGGAAGATACGCACGACGCGTTTGTGGATGCGGTGGCGGGATTCATTCTACGACCGGTTCCTATACGGAGGCAGTGATGGGCAGAGCAGTATGGATTGTGACGTTGGTCGCCGTGGCGGGCAGTGTGCTTGCGGCATCGCAGCAGCAGGTGTCGCTTCCGGATGATCCGGTTGCGACGTTTTCGATTCTGGGCTACGACCCGGAGTCCGGTGAACTCGGCGGCGCGGTGCAGTCGCGGGTGTTCTCGGTCGGGAACGGCGTCTTGTGGGCTGAAGCCGGGGTGGGTGCCGTAGCCACGCAGGCGATCGTGGACGTGAGCTACGGTCCGCAGGCGCTCGACTTGTTGCGCAAAGGCGTCGCGCCGACGGATGTGATCAAACAAGTCTGGGAACGTGATCCGGACCCAGGGCTGCGCGGGCAACGATGGCCGAAAGCCGGCCGCCAGTTCGCGGTGATCACACCGGTGGGTGAGACCGCCGTGTTCACGGGGCCCGAAGCCAGCACGTGGGCCGGGCACAAGCAGGGCAAATACGCCACCGCGCAGGGCAACATCCTCGCGGGCCCTGCGGTGGTCGCCGACATGATCACGGCGTTTGAAACCACCAAGGGGCGGCTCGCATTCAGGCTGCAGGCCGCGCTCGAAGCGGGGCAGGCCGCCGGCGGCGACACGCGCGGCATGCAGTCAGCCGCGATGCTGATTGTGAAGAAGGACGGCGGCGTGTGGCTCCACAACGACGTGGTGCTGCGTCTCCAGGTGGATGACAACCCGGAGCCGATCAAGGAACTCCGGCGCCTGATCGAGCGCCGGTATCCACGCGGGGAATAGTCTGGCGCGCTGTAACCCAGCGCGCCCTACGTACGTGCATGCGGGGCGCGCTGAACTGTAGCGCGCCGTTGGAATAAATGACGTCGGGTGTCTTTTCCCGCTCTAAGCGATGCAGAAAAAGACACCCGACATCTTTTTAGAACCCGACCCCGAGCGTGATTCCGATCGTCCGAGGACGGCCGCTTTCACCGACGAAGCCCGACGGCGCGAAGAACGGATACGCAAATGCGGTCGGGATGTACCGCGTGTCGAACGCGTTGCGCACCCATCCTTCAATCGTCACGCCGCGTACATCCACACCGGCGCGCAGGTTCGCGAGCGCGTACGCCTTCTGCCCGGCCGTGTTGGCATCGTCATAATCAAACGTGCCGTAGCGCACCAAGTCGACGCGGCCGAAGGTGGAGACCCGGTCGCGTACCTGGCGGGAGAACTGCACGCCGACCGAGGCGGTGTATTCGGGTGTGAAGGGAATGCGGTTGTCGCCGACGTCGACGCCCTCCGAGGTGCTGCCTGCGTCAAAGCGCGCGCGCGTCAGACCGAGGGCGCCGAACACGTCAACACCGCGTCCAGCGCGCGCCATGAGTTCAAGTTCAACACCGCGGCTGGTCGCGCCACCCACGTTTGAGATGTAGAACTGCCCGGGCGCCAACGGGATTGGCCGGTTCAACTGCAGGTCGGTCCAGTCGACGAGGAAGACCGCCGCGTTCGCAATGACGCGGCCGTCGGCGAACGACGTCTTGCTCCCCGCCTCCATCGTCCACGTCAGTTCCTCGCCGTAGGCTTCCGCCGAGGGAGGCGCGGTCGGATTGAAGCCGCCGGCCTTGTAGCCGCGGCCTGCCGTCGCATACACGATCGACCCGGGTCTCACATGTACGGTCAACGACGCGTTCGGGGAAATGTTGGAGTACGTCACCTTTCTGGCCACTGCGGCAGGCGGCGCGATGACGGGATCAAAGTAGGTGTCGAGCGCAGCATCCTTGGTTTCTCGGTCGGCACGGGCACCCAGGGCGAGATCCACGCGGTTCGAGAACGAGAAGGTCGCTTGCGCAAAGCCGCCGAAGCCGAGGTCGTCAATCGTGCCCTTCGGCGAATACTGGCGCACCGGGAAGCCGAGGAGCGGCGACAGGACGAACGGGGAGAACCGGTTGATGGCGGTCTGTGCGTAGTTCTGCGTGAACATCACGCCGCCGACCTGCCAGGTCAGGGTGGCTGAGTCCGACAGGCGCACGGGCGCGCCGCCGGCGGACGCAAGACGCACTTCCTGGCTGAACTGACTGGCCTCTTCCGCGTTGTCGCGGGTCACCAGGCTTAACGGCGTGTAGTCGAGGTCTGTCTCGTCGCGGGTATCCCAGCGAAGGTACCCGGAGGTGGACGTCACGCTCACGCGGGATCCTTCGTACCGGGCCAACACGGTGGCCGAGCGGACGTCCCGGTTCTGAGAGCCCTCGAAGTCCCGCGCCACCGTGAAGGGATTCTGCCGAAGGCCCGCGAGATCGCTCAGCGCGTAGTCACCGTCACGCGACCGTTCGCCGCTGACGATCAGGCGCGTTTCAAAGCGTGCAGTCGGCGTCCAGAGCAGCTGGGCCTTGCCGAACGTCCCCTTGCGGCCGTCGATCGCGTTGCCCGTGATGCTGTTGGTCGTGAACCCATCACGTTCGCCGTGGCCAATCGCTACGCCGAGAGCCACCGTGTCTGACAGCGGCCCCGACACCGCGCCGCGAATCTCGCGCGTGCCGTTGTCGCCAAGCGGCGCCGTGAGGCGGCCGGTCCATCGTGAGAGGTTGGGGCGCGCCGACGAGATATTGACAAGGCCACCCAGGGTGTTGCGGCCGAACAGGGCGCTCTGCGGTCCACGCACAAATTCCACCTGATCCACGGCGATGAGTTCGATGCTCGACGCGTTGGCGTTCAGCACGGGCACGCCGTCGATAAACGTCGTGACGGCGGGGTTGGCCGGGCTTGATCCCAGTCCGCGGAATCGTGCGTTGCTGAGCTTGCGTGCGGTGAACTCGGTGAAGATGGAATTCGGCGCGGTGAGCACAGCGTCGCTGACGATCGAGACGCCGGCCCGCTCGAGCATGCCGGCGGTGATCGCGGTTACGCTGACCGGAAGGTCCTGCGCCTTGGCGGGTTCCTTCTGGGCGGTCACCATCACCTCGGGCAGTGTGATGACGGGTGGCTGCGTCTGGGCCAGCGCCGGTGCGGCCACGGCTGCGCACAACACGATCAGAGACAACTGTCGTACAGAAGCGATTTGGAGCATCCGGCGATTATACGAGAGCGGGGTGTAGAATCCGCCCCATGAGGCAGACATGGATTCTCGCAGGTGCGCTGGTGGCCGTGGCGTTCGCATCCGCACAGGCCCAGCGGCCCCCGATCGGCAACAACATCCGTCGGTTCGTCACCGTGGACGCCCCGGTCGTGGCCTTAACGCACGCGAAGGTGCTTGATGGCACGGGCGCGCCGGCACGCAGTGACCAGACGCTGATTATCAGGGACGGACGAATTGCCGCCATCGGTCCGAGCGGTTCGACGTCCGTGCCTGAAGGCTCCACCGTCGTGGATCTCACCGGCAAGACCGTGATGCCGGGCATGGCCATGGTGCACGAGCATCTCTACTACCCCACGGGTCCCGGCGTGTACGGACAACTCGGGGAGAGCTTTGTGCAGCTGTACCTCGCCGGCGGCGTCACGTCGATGCGCACCGGCGGCAACGTCCACGGCACGATGGACATCAACATGAAACGCCTCATCGAGGCCGGGTCGAAGGCCGGCCCCTGGATGGACGCGACGGCACCGTATCTCAACGGTCCAAACACGTTTCAGCAGATGCGCGTGTTGTCCGGACCGGATGATGCGCGGAAGCAGGTGAACTATTGGGCCGATGAAGGCGCGACGTCGTTCAAGGCGTACATGAACATCTCGCGTGACGATCTCGCGGCGGCCATCAGCGAGGCCCACAAGCGCGGGCTGAAGGTCACGGGCCATCTGTGTTCGGTGACGTACGCCGAGGCCGCGGAGTTGGGCATCGACAACCTCGAGCATTCGTTCATGGCGGCGACGGATTTTGTCGCCGACAAAAAGGCCAATGCCTGCCCAGGTCAGAGCATCGGCCAGCAGTCGGTCGCGGCGCTGGAGCCGAAATCTCCGCAGTTTCTCGCACTCGTGAAGACGCTTATCGACATGGGCGTGACGCTGACAACCACCCCGGCGGTGTTTGAGACGTTTACGCCCGGCCGCCCGATGCCGCCGGGGCTGGAAGTGCTCACACCCCAGCTGAAGGAGCAGTTCGAGCAGAACTACGCGCGCACTGCGAAGAACACCAGCTCGCTGTATGCGACCTTGTTTCCGAAAGGCCTCGCGCTCGACCTAGCGTTTTTCCGGGCTGGCGGCAAACTGGTCGCCGGCACCGATCCCACTGGCGGCGGCGGCGTGATCCCCGGGTTCTCGAATCAGCGGACGATCGAGATTCTCGTCGAGGCCGGCTTCACCTTGCCGGAGGCCATCCAGGTCGTGACACTCAACGGCGCGCGGTACCTCGGACGGGACCAGATCACCGGTTCGCTCGTCGCAGGCAAACAAGCAGACATCATCGTCTTCGACGGGGATCCGACGACGAACATCAGCGACGTGCGGAAGGTTGTGACGGTGTTCAAGCAGGGCGTGGGCTTCGACTCAGCGCGGCTCATCGCGAATGTCAGCGGACGCGTGGGGATCTTCTAGATGGGCAACTGGGCGGATGGGCCTGTAGGGCGCGCTGGGCTGTAGCGCGCCAACGGCCTCAGCCACTCCAAGTTGTTTTTTGCGATGCCGAGTCACAAAGTCGGCTGGCGACTCCATCGTTAAACGAGACGACGAGTGCTCGGGGGCGCCGACAAAGGGCGATGCCTTCTCTTGGACCACTGCATCGAGCCATTGGAGCAATGAGGCATTCCAGTGCCGCATTGGCTCATTGCCTCATTGGCATTGGCACGCTCAAAACCAGCGTGCCCTACGTACATTGGCACGCTCAAAACCAGCGTGCCCTACGTACAACGCTGCCGCCCACCGGGCCCGTCGCGGTGGTTCGCCATACGCCTCGGCCCGGCGGATGGTAAGGTATTGGGGGGTTGGGGGTTGCTGCCATGGAGCGTGTGAGGAATGTCTAGGTCCCGATTGGTGCCGGTGCTCGCGGCGGCCGCCATTGTTGGCGCTGTCACGATGGCGGCCGTGCTGACCTCGCTGGACCGTGATTTTTCCCAGGGTGCCGTCCACGACGACGTGCGACTCCCGCTTGACGTGGCCATTGTGGAAGCCACCGTCCCTCGCAACGCCACGCTCGAAAGCGTCCTCAAGAGCCATCCCGCATCCTCGCCCTTTGCCGATTCCATCGTGGGCGCCGTTCGCTCCGTCTTCAACCCACGCCACCTGCAGGCCGATCGGCCGTACCGTGTCACGACGACGCTGGATGGGTTGTTCCAGGAGTTCCGCTATCGACTGGATGCGGATCGGTTTCTGCGCGTGGCGCTAAAGGACGACAGTCCGGTCGAGACTCCCGAGTTCGACGTCGAAGTCGTTCCGTATCCGAAGGAAGTGGTCGTGGATGCGGTGGAGGTGGAAATCACCAAAGCCCGGCCGTCCCTTTTTGCCGCCCTGCAGGACAAGGGGGAGAACCTCCAGCTCGCGTTGTTGCTGTCGGAGGCGTTCTCCGGTGACGTGGACTTCAATTCAGACCTGCAGGATGGCGATCGCTTTGAGGTGTTGTTCGGCCGCGTGATGCGCGACGGTGAATTTTCTGGCTACGACGGCGTGCAGGCGGCGGTGCTTCACAACGACGGCCGCACCTTGACCGCCATTCGTCACGAAGGCCCGGACGGCCGCCTCGGCTGGTACGACGCGGACGGGCGGTCCCTCAAACGACAGTTTCTCAAGTCGCCCCTGGGGTTTGAACCCACCGTGACGTCGAGTTTCTCGAGGTCGCGGCTGCATCCGGTGCTCGGTGTGTATCGCGCCCATCGCGGTGTGGACTACCGCGCCGCCTACGGCACCCCGGTCGTCTCGGTCTCGGCGGGTACTGTGGTCGCGGCGGGCTGGTCGGGCGGCGCCGGCCGGCGCGTCGTGGTGCGCCACGTGAACGGCTACGAGAGCGCGTATTTTCACCTGTCGGCGATCGCGCCGGGCATTCGTCCTGGTGCGAAGGTGGACCAGGGCCAGACGATCGGCCGCGTCGGCAACTCGGGGACGGTCACCGCGACCCACCTGCATTACGAACTGAAGAAGGGGGGCGCGCACGTGAACCCGGTGACCGAACACCGGAATATGCCGCCCGGCGTCCCGATTCCTGCCGACAAGATGGGGGCATTCCTCGAGGCCCGGGATCGCCTGTTCGGACAACTCCGCCAGACGTTGTCGTCTGCCGCGCCCGCGCCGGTTCTGTCCGGCGCCTCGGGCCAGTAGACTTCTTTCAGCCATGGCTCACCTCTCACCGTTCCGGGCGCTGCGTCCGGCGCCGTCGGCGGCCGCGCGAGTAGCGTCGGTGCCCTACGACGTGGTCTCCACCGACGAGGCCCGCGCGCTCGCGGCCGACAATCCTCTGAGTTTTCTCCGCGTCACCCGATCCGAGGTCGAATTTCCTGACGGGGCTGACCCGTACGCCCCGGCCGTGTATGACCGCGCCGCCGGCAATCTCCGCGCGCTCGAAGCGGGGGCCCCGCTGGTGGAGGACGCCGAGCCCTCCCTGTATTTCTACCGTCAGCAGATGGGGGACCACGTGCAGACCGGACTGGCCGGGTGCTTCAGCGTGGATGAGTACGAACGCGACCTGATCAGGAAACACGAAAAGACGCGGCCCGACAAGGAAGACGACCGTACGCGTCACATCACCGTCGTCCGCGCGCAGACGGGCGTGGTGTTCCTTACGTACCGGGCCGTAGGGGCGGTGGATGCCATTGCCGCGCGTGTATACACCGGTCAGCCGCTGTACGACTTCGCGGCACCGGACGGGATTCGTCACACCGTGTGGATCGTGCCGCCGGCGGACAGGGACGCGCTCGTGGCGGCGTTTGCCGCGATTCCCGCGCTGTATATCGCCGACGGACACCACCGCGCGGCCAGTGCGGCTCGTGCGCGCGCCACACTGCGCGAGCGCGGCGAGTCCACGGAACTGGCGGATCACTTCATCGCTGTGGCGTTTCCCGACCGCCAGTTGAAGATCCTGCCCTACCACCGCGTCGTGAAGGACCTCAACGGGCAGTCCGCGCCGGAGTTCCTTTCGGCGTTGCGGTCGCGGCTTGTGGTGCGCGACGGCGGCCCGGTTCCCGAGCGTCCTGAGGATGTGTCGGTCTATGTGGACGGTCGCTGGCACACTGTGACGCTGCCCGGTTCACCGGCCGGCACATCACGTGCCGACAGCCTCGCTGTTGCGGTGTTGCAGCGCGAAGTGCTGACGCCCCTGCTGGGCATCGGCGACGTTCGCACGGATAAGCGCATCGACTTTGTCGGCGGCGCGAGAGGGACGGCCGCCCTCGAAGCCGCGGTGAACGAAGGCCGGGCGGCCGTCGCGTTCTCGATGTTCCCTGTGTCGGTGGACGACCTGCTCGCCGTGTCAGACGCCGGCGACATCATGCCGCCCAAGTCCACCTGGTTTGAACCCAAGTTGCGCGATGGCCTGCTCGTGCATCGCATCTGAGGCATCCCGTCATGTCCATACATCGCATCTACAACTTTTCCGCCGGTCCTGCCGTTCTGCCGCTGCCCGTGCTCGAAGAAGCGCAACGTGATCTGATCGCGCTGCCGGGCGTCGGCATGTCGGTGATGGAAATCAGCCACCGTTCAAAGCCGTTTGACGCGATTCTGGAAAACGCCGAGGCGGACATGCGCTCGCTGGCCGGCATACCCGACGATTACCGGATTCTGTTTCTGCAGGGGGGCGCGAGCACGCAGTTCTCCATGGTGCCCATGAACCTGCTGACGGCGGGCGCCACCGCCGACTACATCCTCACCGGTGACTGGGGCAAAAAGGCGCTCAAGGAAGCGAAGAAGGTCGGCAAGACATCAGTGGCCGCGACCACCGAACCCACGAACTTCGATCACATTCCCGCGCAGGACGCGTTGACGCTGACGCCAGGCGCCGCCTACGTCCACATGACGTCCAACAACACCATCCACGGCACCGAATGGCATCACCTGCCGTCGGTGGGGGAGGTGCCGCTGGTGTCGGACACGTCCTCCAACATGTTTTCCCGGCCGATTGACATCGCCAGGCACGGCCTCATCTACGCCGGTGCACAGAAGAACCTCGGCCCCTCTGGTGTCACGGTCGTTATCATCCGGGAAGATCTACTCGACCGTTCGGCGGACTCGTTGCCGACGATGATGCACTACAAGGTGCATGCGGAAAACGGCTCGCGTTACAACACGCCGCCCGCGTTCGGGATTTACATCCTGGGCCTGGTGTTGAAGTGGCTGAAGGGCGTCGGCGGCCTGGCCGCCATCGAGCAGATCAACATTCGCAAGGCGAACACCTTGTACGCGGAGTTGGATCGCACGGAGTTCTGGCGTCCACACGCGCGGAAGGATGCGCGTTCGCGCATGAACATCACGTTCCGTCTGCCGAGCGAAGAACTGGAAAACACGTTCGCCAAAGCCGCGACGGCGGCCGGCTTCGACGGCCTCAAGGGCCACCGCAGCGTCGGCGGCATGCGCGCGTCCATCTACAACGCGTTCCCCGAAGAAGGCGTCACGGCGCTGGTGGATTTCATGCGGGAGTTCGAGCGCAAGAACGGGTGACGTAGGACGCGCTGGGGTGTGGCGCGCCATTGCAGGTAGGGTTGGGTAGGGTTGTATGGGTGTGACGTCTGCAGCGCTGGCACTTCTGCTGACGGGTACGGTGGCAGCGCCTGACGGGTCGCCCATTGCGGGCGCGACGGTGACCGCGATCGTGCGCGAGGTCGAGACCGCCACGACCGGGGCGAATGGCGAGTTCACATTCGACGCGCTGGAATTGCCACTCGATCTCGTCGTCTCGGCACCGGGATTTGCGACCATCCGCCTGCGGGTCACAGCGTCGCCTGTGGCGGTTACCCTGCTGCCCCGTGCCGCGGACGCGTCGGTCGTCGTTGCGGCTTCCGGAGCCCCTCCAGGGGGCGTCTCGCTGTCCAGGGAGACACTCGCCATCGCACCGGCCGTGACGTTGGATGAGCGGCTGCGGACCGTGGCGGGGTTCTCCCTGTTCCGACGGTCGTCATCCCGTTATGCCAACCCGACAACCCATGGCGTGACGATGCGCGGCCTGTCGGCGTCCGGCGCGAGCCGTGGGCTCGTCATCCTCGATGGCATTCCCCTCAACGATGGGTTTGGAGGCTGGGTCACCTGGACGCGTGTGCCCGCGGGCGCGCTCGATCGGATCGACGTGATCTCCGGAGCGGCCGGTGATCGGTTCGGATCGGATGCACTCGGTGGAGTCCTGCGCCTGCAGTCGGCTGTGCCGGATCGTTCGCTGGGGAGCCTGTCGATTGAAGGTGGCTCGGCCTCGACGTACACGATTGACGCGTCCGGGGGAGGTCGTCAGGGCCGGGTGTCCTGGTTCGGCGCCGGCGGTGGATTCAGGTCCGACGGCGCCATCCCGCTGGAAGCGAGCGCGGCGGGCATCGTGGATCGCCCCGCCGATGCGGAGTGGTGGAATGTGTTTGGGCGCGTGGACGTGTCGCTTCCCCTTGGGCGGTGGTCCATGTCGGGACTCAGCGGGCGCGATGACCGCGGCAACGGCACGGTACTGCAACGCAACCGGATGTCGGGCTCCACGCTGGCGACGTCGTACGTAGCTGCGGCCGCAGCGACCACGTTTTCGGCGCACGCATCGATCAGCCCGAACACATTTGATCAAACGTTCTCGGCCGTGGCCTCGGGTCGCGTCAGTGAGTCGCTGACCTCGACCCAGCGGATTGGAGGCACCACGACCCGCGCGGCGGTGGAACTGGGCCGGTCAGCCGCCGAAGGGTACGCCCTGGTGCGAGCCACCGCCTCTAGGGCAGCGGCCGACTTCGCCGAAGTTCGTCCGACGACCGCCACCAACGTGTCGCTGCGTGATGACGCGGAGAGTCTGTCAGCCCAGGCGGCCTGGACCGGACGGCCCAATCTCACGATCAGCGCCGGCCTCCGCCGGGAATGGCGCGCGGCACCCGACGCCGATGCGGCACGCGATCGGGCGGGCGTGGGTCGTGTGGCCCTCGAGTGGCAGGCGACCACCCTGATGACCGTGCGGGGATCGGCCGCGACCAGTCATCGATGGCCGACGCTCAACGAACTCGCCCGCGGCTTCCGTGTGGGCGCGCTGCTCACCAATCCGAATCCTGACCTGAGGCCGGAGCGGGCCCGCGCACTGGAGGGCGGCGTCCGGCTTCAGCGGAACATGTGGACCCTCGGCGCAACGGCATTTGCGTCCGTCGTGCAGGACGCCATTGTGAACGTCACGGTGACAAATACCGTGCGGCAGCGTCAGAACGCCGGAGACGCCGTGGCCCGGGGTGTCGAAGTGGACGGCGAGTGGCGACCGACCGAACGGCTGCGTGTGCGTGGATCGCTGCAGTGGGTGGACGCCATGTTCGACAACGCCACCGAGCCGATCCTGAACGGGAAGCGCCTGCCGCAGGTGCCAAAGGCGAGCGGCACGGTCGCCGCGGACTTCTTGATGGCTCGCGGTGTGATGAGTGTGGTCGCGCGCTCGACGGGCCACCAGTTCGACGATGACCGGAATGTGTTCAGGCTGGCGTCGGCCACGCAGGTGGATGCACGCGCGCAGGTGACGTTCGGCCGAGCGGCCGTGTTTGGTGTCGTCGAGAATGTGTTTGATGGCCGCGTGGAAACCGGGCGAACCCCGCTCGTCAGCGTCGCACCAGGGCGTGCGGCGCGCGTCGGGGTGAGGCTGTTAATCGGCGACCTTCGCCGGTGACGCGCCGCGGCCACGGCCGCGACGGCGTCCACGACGGCGACGTTTTTGGCGACCGGTTCCATCAGCGGCGGCCGCCGCCTCACCTTCAGCGCTCGTCGGTCGTGGCAGCGACTCTCGGAGTGCCATCCACTGGTCCACCACATCGGGCGCATCGCCGAACACCTGCAGCCACACCAAGGCATCACCAAACGCCGGCCGGTTCGGCAGGCCCTTCGCGATGCGCGATGGCAACTCCGGATCCGTCAAACGTGGCACCATCGTCAGCACCTGCGCCAGGCGGTCGAGGTCGCGACGCGCGATCGGCAACAGACCCAGCTGCACGCGGGCGTCGCCGGAGGAACCGTGCCGCCGCGTAACCAGCCCGAGGGGCGCGAGCAGGGCGCCCATCAGCAGCGTGTTCGTCAGCTCCGGCGGCGGCGCATCGAAGCGGCGGCGGTGGGCGTCCAGGCGCGCGAGCGCCTCCCACACGCCGTCCGACACGTGCTTCAACTCGGGTGTCATCAGCTGCAGCAGTCCGAGATCGTGCAACATCCGTAAACTCGCTTCGGCGTACCCGGAGCGGAGAATCTTGTAGTACTCCTCCAGGAGCCGCGCCGGTGAGGCCTTCGCAATGAGCGGACGCAGTTCGCGAATCGCGTCGAGCACCACATCGTCGATGGTGAATCCGAGACGCGCGGCGAAGACGGCCGCGCGCAGCATGCGGACGGGATCCTCGACGAATCGCACCATCGGATCTCCGATGCTGCGAATCACGCGTTTCTCAAGATCGCGCAGGCCGCCGACGTAGTCGATGATGGAGTATGTCGCGATGTCGTAGAACAGTGCGTTCACCGTGAAGTCGCGCCGGAATGCGTCTTCTTCTGGCGTCCCGAACGTGTTGTCGCGCCGAATGATGCCGTCGGTACTGAGCGGCGCCGGGACGCTCGCAACGACCTGTGATTCGTCCGAGGCGTCAGCGGCATCACCGGGCAGCGGGTCGGGCACGTTCTTGCGGAATGTCGCGACTTCGATCGTCTTCGGGCCGAACTTCACATGGGCCAGGCGGAAGCGCCGGCCGATGATCCAGCAGTTGCGGAAAAGCTTCTTGACCTCGTAGGGATGGGCACTCGTGCCGATGTCGAAGTCCTTCGGCCGCCGCCCAAGCAGCAGGTCGCGCACGCCCCCTCCCACGAGGTAGGCGTGGTGCTGGGCTTGCTGCAGTCGATACAGGACCTTGAGCGCGTCCGGGTCAATGTCACGGCGCGAGATCGTGTGCTCGGCGCGCGGAACGATGACGGGCTCAACCACGAAAAGGAATTATAGGGGCGCAATGAGAGACATTGAGGATGGAGGATTGAGGAGTGAGGATTTAAACTGTTGAATCGAAAAGAGTTAATGGAACTTGTTATGATTTTGCAAGCTTCCAGTTTGGGCCTGATCCGACGTCCACAGTGAGCGGAACCCGCAGGGGGAAGGCATTTTGCATGACGTCCCGGACCAGGGCAGACACCACCGGTACGTCGGCCTCCGGGGCTTCAAACAGCAGTTCGTCGTGCACGGTCAGAATCATGCGGGTCGGGGCGGTCGCCGTCTGATTGTGCGTGGCGAGCGCGGCCGCGACGTCGATCATGGCCTGCTTCAGGATGTCGGCTGCGGTGCCCTGGATGGGCATGTTGACGGTCTCGCGCTCAGCTGCCGCGCGCACCTGACCGTTCGTGCTGGTCAGCTCCGGCATCATGCGACGACGACCGGTGATCGTTTTTACCAGTCCGGTGGTGCGCGCTTCGTCCAGTGTCGAGTCGATGTAAAGGCGCACGCCGGGGAAGCCTGCGAAGTAGGCATCGATGAACGCCTGCGCGGCGGCCTGCGGCACGCCGATGTCCTTTGCAAGCGTGAACGCCGTCTTGCCGTACAACAACGCGTAGTTGATGATCTTCGCGCGTCGCCGCAACTCATGCGGATCGAGCCCACTGTCCGCGCCAAACACGCGTTCGGCTGTGCGGTCGTGAATGTCCTCGCCGCGCTGAAAAGCCTCGATCAGGGCCTCGTCGCCAGACAGATGCGCCAACACCCGGAGCTCGATCTGCGAATAGTCGGCCGAGATCAGCGCGCAGCCCGGCTCCGCAATGAAGGTTGCCCGGATTTCACGGCCTGTCGCCGTGCGCACGGGGATGTTCTGCAGGTTCGGGTCGCTGCTGCTCAGACGGCCCGTGGCGGCCACGGCCTGATTGAAGGTCGTGTGCACACGACCCGTCTGCGGATGCACCAGGGCCGGCAGCGCATCCACGTACGTGCCCTTGAGCTTCTGGATGCTCCGCCACTGCAGCACGAGTCCCGGCAGTTCGTGCACGAGGGCCAGCTCCTCAAGGACGTCCATCGCGGTGGACGTGGCCCTGGTCTTTCCGGTCTTGCGCGTTGCCGGCAGCGCCAACCGCTCGAACAATACCTCGCTCAGCTGTTTGGGCGAGTTGATGTTGAACTCGCCGCCGGCGTGCGCGAAGATGCGCGCAGACAACCCATCCAGTTCCTGCTGCATCATCCTGCCCAGTTGGGCAAGTGCGGCGACATCGATCCGCACGCCGGCGCGTTCGATGTTCGCAAGAATCGGGATCAGGGGCTGTTCGAGGTCGCGGTACATGCCGTCGAGCCCGCCCGTGATCAGGTCCTCGCGCAGGCCCGCGGCCACTGTGAGCGGCAGGTCTGCGCGTTCGGCGGCGAATGCCAGCAGTGAATCCGCAGGGACCGCGTCCACCCCGACGGCCTTTGTGCCACGACCGGTGACATCGTCCCGGGTCAGGGCGCGATACCCCGCTCGCTCAAGGGCCAGCTCCTCGAGGGCATGGCCCGATCCGGTGGCATTGACCAGATAACTCGCGATCATCGTGTCGAGGTCCAGGCCGTCGATGGGCAGGCCGTGCCGCGCCAGGACCACCGCGGTGGTCTTCAGGTCGTGGCCGACCTTCCGCACACCCGGGTCGGCGAGCACTGGGCCGAGTGTGGCCACAACCGTGGCCATCGGGACGTTCGGCGTTTCACTCAGGCCTGAGTGGCTGATGGGAATGTACCGGGCGCGTCCTGCCGTCGTGGCCATCGCCACGCCGGTCAACATCGCGCGCATCGCCGATCCGTCTGTCGTCAGCGCGGCAATTGACACCTCACCCGCCGCACGCGCCTCAGCCACGATCGCGGCCAGTTCCTCGTTCGTCGTCGCAATCGCGTAGTCGCGCGCCGACGTGGCGGCGGTGGGCGCGTACTCGGCCGTCATCGTGCGGAAACCGAGGCGCGAAAACAGTTCGTAACAGCGCGTCGCGTCCGCGCCGGTGTATTGCAGCGACTCCGCATCAAACGTGACGGGCACGTCGGTGCGGATGGTCGCCAGCACCCGGCTCGCCCTGGCGTCGTCGGCATGCGCGACCAGGGCTTCCCGATAGCGTTTCTGCGTGAGCGACGGCGCCGCCGCGAGCAGCGCGTCCAGCGTGCCGTGCGTCGTGATCAACTCGCGCGCGCCCTTTTCGCCGATGCCGGGCACGCCTTTGATGTTGTCCACCGAGTCGCCCATGAGCGCGAGGACGTCGACGACCTGATCCGGTCTCACCCCAAATCGCTCGACCACTCCCGATGTGTCGTACCACGTGCCATCGTCTTTCGGGTTGTAGATTCGGAGGCCGTCGCCAACCAGTTGGAAGAAGTCCTTGTCGCCAGTCACGATGGCGACTTCGAATCCCGCAGCCCTGGCCTGCACCGCCAGCGTGCCGATGACATCGTCGGCTTCAAAGCCGTCCGCGTTCACGATGGGGACCCCCATGGCTTCGCAGGCGTCGTGGACGAGGGGGACCTGTTCGGCGAGGTCGCCGGGCATGGGGGCTCGATTGGCCTTGTAATCCGCAAACAGGTCGTCGCGAAACGTCCGGCCGGGGAGGTCAAACGAGGCCACCAGGTAGTCCGGCTTGTGGTCGGCAATGAGTTTCCGCAACATGGAGACAAATCCGTAGACCGCGTTGGTGGACTTGCCGTCGGGACCCGTCAGACCGCGAATTGCGTGGTACGCGCGGTACATCTGGGAATTGCCGTCAATCAGGAAGAGGCGGGGCACGAGAGAATGTATATCATTCGGTCGTGAGTCTTCGTGGCGCGTGGGTGGCACTGGTGGTGCTGGTGGGGGTGAGCGCCTGCTCGAATCCCCTGGTCCAGCACTACGAATACGACGAACAGACCTATCTCAGCGTCGACGGGTCGGCGCAGGTGGTGATTGCGGCCTCCGTGCCGGCGCTTGTGGCGTTGCGCGGCGTGGCCCTCGATGTGTCGCCGTCCGCGCGCCTGAACACCGAGGACGTCCGCCGGGTGTTTGAGGCCGCCGGCTGTCAGGTGCAGCGTGTCGGCCGTCCCTGGCGTCGCGACGGGCGCCGGTTTGTGCAGGTCAGCCTGACAGTGCCCGACGTGCGCAAGGCCGCGTCATGCGGCGTGTTGGCGTGGTCCACGTACAGCTTTGACCGGGCACGGGACGAGGTGGGACAGGAGCGGCTGGTCTACCGGCAGACGGTCGGCGCACCGGCCGGCGCCTCCCCGGGGGACGTGAAGTGGACCGGGGCCGAATTGGTCGGCTTCAAGCTGCACCTGCCGAGCAAGGTGTTGCACCACAACGTGCGGCGGTTGGAAGACAACGAGCCGGGCTCGACGGAGCGTGGCAACATCCTGACGTGGGAGCAGCGTCTCACGGATCGTCGCGCCGGCACGCCGGTTGTGATGGAAGTCTTTACCAAACCCGAGTCGATCCTCTACCAGACGCTGTTCCTCTTCGCTGGTGCGTTTGCAGCCGCCGTGGCGTTGCTGCTCACGATCATCTGGTTCGTGATTCGGCGCGGGCGCGTGCGCCTGAAGGAACTGCGCAAGTAGGGCCCGCTGAACTGCAGCGGGCCGCCCTACGGCAATCCTCCCGCCAACCGAATGTCCTGCGTCTTGCGGTCGCCGTCGTTGAGGGTGATCCGCATGGACGCCGCGAGCAGTTCCCGCAGGAATGCGGGATCAAACCATTCGCCGGGTTCGACGTCGGTGACGGCCGCGAGTCCGTAGTCCCCGGGAGGCAGATTTCGCACGGTATACCGGCCGTCGGTGCCGGGGCGGACTGACTGAATGCGCCGTGCCTGCGGCACCCAGTACCGCGGGTCTGTGGGAAAGATGACGATGGAGTAGTCGGATGTCGCGACGCCCTGCGCGTCCTGCAGCAGTCCGCTCAGCTCCGTCGTGCGGTCGGCGAAGGTGATCACCGCATCGCCGACATTCATGTTCGGACCAATCTCGAGCGGAAAGTCGAGTGTTTCGCGACCGCCCGCCAGTGAGGACTGCAGTTGCCATGAACCGGCGCCGCCTGCGGCAAGAGCGCCGCCCTGACCCACGCCGGGCCCTCCGGTGCCGGCCGGTGCACTGCCACGCAGGGAGTACCGGCCTGGCGGGACGCCGGTGATCGTGAAGCGGCCTGAGGCATCAACGGTGGCCGGCGGGACGCCGCCGAATTCTCCGTCCTGCGTGCCGACCGATGTGAGCGTGACGCGGACACGCGTGAGGTCGGCCGGCGGCAACAGGCGCGTGCCGTCGAACACCACACGCCCTGTGATGGTCATGCCCTGCTGCAACTGCAACGCGACATCGTTCACGTCACGACCATCGACAGTGACTTCCGACTGTGCCCACAGGATCTCCGTCGGGACGTTCTGGCCACGCCCCCCACGTCCGCCGCCGCGTCCGCCCATCTGCGCGGCCGGCACCTCGGTTTCTGTGCCGGGTTGCGGGAGGCGAATCTGGGCACGGGCGGTCACGCGGTACTGACCCGGCGTCACATTGCGGAAGTTGAAGCCGCCCGTCTGATTGGCGCGGACCGTTTGCGTGGCCCCCGGCAGCCCAGGCAGCGTGTCGAGTGGCGCGAGCGTGACCTGCGCTCCGGCCGGCACGGCCCCGTCATGTCCGGAGAGTGTGCCGCTCACCTGGGAGGTCGAGACCAGCTGCAGCTGGAAGTCCACGCCGAACCGCTCCTGTCCGACAACCACCTCCACCATGGTGGCCCCCGACGGCGACGTCGTGCCCGGGAAAAACACCGGCGCGTATCCCACGGAGGTCTGGCCATCCGGATCAAGTTGCTGCTGCAGTTGATCGAGCATCTGCTGGCCTCGACCACCCGCCATGCCCTGCAAGAGGTCCCCGAGCTGGCCCCCGCGCCCCGCCTGTCCGGCGACGCCGGCCAGCACGCCGAGGCCGCCGCGTCCGCCCATCTGCTGCTGCATCTGCGAAAGTGCCGATTCAATCTCGGCCGCGACCGACGTCTGCAGGATGCCGAGTCCCGTGTTCCGGGGTTGGGCGGTGACGACGTATTGCCCCGGCTGGAGTCCGTAAATGCGGTACATCCCGCGGTCGTCAGTCGTGCTCGTGCCGGCGGACTCCAGACGTTTCTCGCCGGTCCGAATCACCTGACGAAGCGCGCGCACCGCCGTACCGGGCGACGGCTCCCCGTACTCGTCGAGGACCACGCCGGTGACGACGCCACCCTTGGGCATCGGGATGGGCCGGCCCTCAAGCTTCTGTCCGTCGGCCAGTTGAATGGGCGTGCCCGCACGACCCGGCGCTTTCGCGCCGTACGCGATGGTCACGTAGCCGGCTTTTGAGGCGTTCATCGTGTAGCGGCCTGCCGGCAGCTGCGTGAAGACAAACCGTCCCTCATCATCCGTCACGGTGGATCGCTGGCCGCGCAACTCGGCGCCGCTGAGTGTGACCCGCGCACGACGGACAGGCGTGCCGGCGTCGCCGCTGATGACCTGCCCGAGGATCATGCCCGTCCCGACCACAGGCACCTGTGCGGCATCACGAGCCTGTGCCGCAGCCGCGCCTCGTACCCCGCCACGTCCACCCTGCTGGGCCGTGCCGCCTTGTCCGCCTTGAGCGGAAAGCAGGGGGCTGATGAGGATGCTGGCGGCCACAGCAAGTACCACCGCCACTCGGAGATTGGTGCGCGCGTGCAAAATCATGGTCATCAGGATCCTTTGACCGGAGTTACGCCCGGGGTGTCACACCCGTTTAGACCGGCGCTCCTGGAGGGTTATTCCCGCTGGCGGCGCAGTTCGACGACTCTGGCGTCACCGTCCCGCAGGTCGACCAGCATGCCCCGCGCCCGGAGGGCCCGGAGGCGGTCCGGCGCCATCCAGCCCTCGGCGTCGGCCTCGTCGATGGCCACGATTCGATAGCGGCCGGGCAGCAGGTCTGGCAGGAAAAACGTCCCGTTGGTGCGGACGCGCACGCTGCGCATCCGGCGAGTGCTCACGCTGGCAGGCGAGTCGGGGAAGAGCAGCACGGTCGCCGTGGGGTCGCCAAAGGGGCCGGCGCCACGCACGGTGCCGCTCATCTCACGTCCGGCGTCAACACGGCCGGACGCCACATCGCCACCTCGGCACTCAATGCCCGAAGTACTGGTGCATGAGGCCGATCGTGGCCAGACCGAGGCCGATCAGCACGATCTGGCGCAGGCTGTTCGGGTCCGACTCTCCCCGGTGCAGATGCGGGATCAGGTCCGCCATGGCCACGTAGAGAAAGTTGCCGGCGGCAAACGCGAGCACGTACGGCTGTGCGAGGGGGACACTCGCGCCGAACAGCAGCATGAGCGCCGCGCCGGTCAGCCCCCCGATCGCCGACGCCGCGTTGAGCATCAGCGCCTTGCGGCGCGAGTGGCCGGCCGCGAGCAGGATTCCGAAGTCACCTGCTTCCTGTGGAATTTCATGCGCAATCGCGGCCAGCGCGGTCATGATGCCCGCCGGGATTGACACCAGTGTGGATGCGGCAATCGCCACGCCATCCACGAACGTGTGGACCGCGTCGCCGACGATCACCAGCGTCGCCGTGCTCTGATGCACGTCGCACGCCTCATCGTCATGACAATGCCGAAGCAGGACCAGTTTCTCTAGGACAAAAAACGTGAGGATGCCGCTGAGCATGACGGCAAACGCCCGCGCGGGCGGCAGTGTCTCAAGCGCCTCGGGCATCAACACCAGCGCGGCGGCGCCCAGCAACGTGCCGACGGCAAAAGACACCAGCCACGGCACGACATGCGTGCGCACACGCTTGTCGAACAGCAGCAACAGGCCGGCCACCAGGAGGCCCCCGATGCTGCCAACGACGGACAGGCCCAGCGCAGCCAGCCAGGTGATCGCGGTCTCAGACACGGCTCATTAGCCTAGCACCGTGCATCGGTGCACCGGCGCACTACGACGCCGTAAATCCGCGGCGCGCGCCAGGGTCACGGTCGTTCCTCCACGGTGGCGGCCGTCGTGCCGGCCAGCGGTTCGCCCCGACGGTCCACGTGGGCGAACACTCCGCCGTCCTGCCGACGGAATCCCAGCCGGAACCGGCTCACCTTCCCGATGCCTGCGAGACGAATGGTGAACGGAGATTGATCACCTGGCGCCAGCACCGGCACGTCAATCGACGCCGTGCCCGACGTAAAGTACTCCCCGTCGGCTCCGAACAAGTACACGACGGCACTCAGTGCTGGTGTGGCGCGTCCGGCTGCGGGATTCTGCACAAGTCCGGTGACGATGAATTCACCTGCAGGATCGCGGCGATGGCTCAAGGCGACCAGTTCAAGCGGAGCGTCCGCCGGTGGCGCCGCAAGTGTCGACCACGCCCTCGAAGGCGCCGACCCATACAGGGCGTAGACCGACGCCGCACCGATGGCCATGAAGATCGCCACAACGGCAAACAGCGCGCCCCAGCTCGTACGGACCGGTTCGGGCGACGCCGCATCGAACAGGCCCGGCGCGTTGTACGTGATTTCGATCGCCGACGCCTCCCGCTCGTCGCGTCGCCAGTCGAGTTCCGGCTCTGCCGCGGTCGCGAGTGCCCGCAGATGTGCGACGCGCGCGTCAGTCTGTGACCGATCGCGTCGCAGCAGCCGCCACGCAAACAGGCACATGGCCACCGCCAGCACAAGGGCGATCACCATGACGACGACGAGCAGGGACTCCATCAGCAGTTACCTCAACGAAAATCCGACAGCGACTTCAACGAGTACATCGACCGCCGATCCCAGACGACGCGCGGGCGAGAAGCGCCACTGGCGCACAGCCGCAATCGCGCGTTGGTCGAGACCGCTGCCGAGCGCATGCAAAACGCGCACACCGCCCACGGTGCCATCACGGCGCACCACGATCTCGAGGACGACATCTCCTTCACGCCCGCGTCGGCGCGCGTCCTCGGTGTACGTCGGGCGCACTTCCCTCAGGAGCTGGGGGGATCAATACCGCTGCCCGGGCGGAAGGGGCCGTCACCCTCGCCGATCCCGGAGCCCAGCCCGGACCCGATGTCGCCGCCGCCGGGACTGGGACTCGGCGGAGCCGACTGCGGAGGGGCGTCGACGACGCCGACAACTTCTTTGGCGTCTCCTGTATCAGGCACGACAGGTGCCGCCACCGGTGACCGCTCGGGCGGGCGCGTCGGCGAGGGGCAATCCCTCCCAGCCGCCGGGATTCGGGCTCCACCGGGACATCCGCGGCGGCGGCGATCTCCCGGGTCGAATAGAGCTCGGTCACTTTTGCCGTTTCGGCGCGAGCGGCGGACGGCAACAGGGGGTCGCGATAAACTGCGCGCATGAGCGAACAGGCGTGGGGTGCAGGGTGTGTCGCGGTGGTCACTGGGGCATCGTCAGGAATTGGCAAGGCGGCGGCTGAACGGTTCGCCGCCGATGGCCTCACCGTGATGGGCGTCGGCCGGGACGGCGCGGCGTTGGGGCCGGGTGGGTTTGTGATGGACGTGACGTCAGCGGGAGGGCCCGCCGCGATCGTCGCGGAGGCGCGCCGACGGCACGGTCGTATCGATGTGCTGGTGAACGCCGCCGGAGTGATTGCCTCGGCCGGGGTGAAGGAGACGACCGACGAGGCCTTTGACGCGATGCTCGACATCAACCTGCGCGCGTCGTTTCGTCTGCTGCGCGACGCGACGCCGTCGCTCATAGAGACTCGCGGGTCCGTCGTCAACCTGTCGAGTGTGGCCGGCACCCGCGCGTTTCCCGGCCTGTTGTCCTACTGCGTCAGCAAGGCGGCGGTCGATCAACTCACGCGCTGTGCGGCACTGGATCTCGCGGCGAATGGTGTCCGCGTCAACGCCGTGAATCCCGGAGTGGTGGTGACCAACCTGCACCGCCGGGGCGGGATGGACGAAGCGCGGTATGCCGCGTTTCTTGAGCACTCCAGGGCCACTCATCCGCTGGGTCGTCCCGGCACCCCGGAAGAGATCGCCGAACTCATCGTCTGGCTGGCGTCACCCCGCGCGTCGTGGATTACGGGGGAGACGATTTCGATCGACGGCGGCCGCCACCTGACCTGCCTGCGTTAGCGGGCACGGGCCGCTTCGAAATAGGCGATGTCGTCCAGACTTCCCAGATAACGCGCGGCGCGCAGGCCGGCGGCGGTCAGGCGGGCAACGACGTCCTTCGGATCGGTCAGCGGTTTGGTCTGGGCGAGGCGGAACAGGCCCGGGCGGGGGAGCGGCTCGCAGACCGCGATCCGGCCTCCTGGACGGACCACGCGAATGGCCTCACCCAGGACCAGCGGGGCCTGGGCACCGAGCGCGGCCAGGCCGATTGGCAGGATCACGACGTCGAAGGTGTGTCCGTCCATGGGGAGCATCGCCAGGGGAGCCTGCACGAACTCGAGGAGCGCTCCGGCGTCTGCGGCGGCCTTGGTCACCCGGCCGGCTGCGCCTTCGGCATTGTCCACAACGGTGGTCTGGCCGTTCAGGCCGGTGACGGCCCCAATCGCTCCGGCCAGATCGGGGTGGCCTGCGCCGGCAACCAGCACCGTATCGCCCCCTTTGATTCCCAGCATGGCCACCGCGGATTGTTCGGGGCGTCCCTTCGACTGCCGCAGCATCTTGAGAATGGTGAACATGGCCGAATGATATAGTTCCCACTTGTGACTACTGGCATTTCTCTTGCTCCGGCCGAAGGCAAACTCGGCATTCTTCTGGTTGGATTGGGTGCGGTCAGCACCACCACGATTGCGGGCGTGCTGGCCATCCGCAAAGGTCTGGCGAAGCCGATCGGCTCGCTGACCGAGATGGGCACCGTCCGTCTCGGCAAGCGCACCGAAAACCGCACGCCCACCATTCGTGAGTTTGTGCCCCTTGCCGAACTCAACGACATCGTGTTCGGCGGCTGGGACATTTTCGAGGACAACTGCTACGAGGCCGCGAAACATGCTGGCGTGCTCGACGAGAAGCTCCTTGATCAGGTGAAGGACGAACTCGCCGCGATCAAGCCGATGGCGGCGGTGTTTGACCGCCACTACGTGAAGCGCCTCGATGGTCCGAACGTCAAAAAGGGCAAGAACAAGAAGGATCTCGCCGATCAGCTGATCGCGGACATCCGCAAGTTCAAGGCCGACAACAACTGCTCGCGTGTGGTCCTCATCTGGGCCGGGTCCACGGAGATCTTCCTGACCGAGTCGGCGTGCCACAAGTCGATCGCGGCGTTTGAGAAGGGCCTGGTCGACAACGATCCGGCGATTTCGCCGAGCCAGATTTACGCGTATGCGGCCATCAGTGAAGGTTTGCCGTACGGCAACGCGGCGCCCAACCTGAGCGCCGAAGTGCCGGCGCTGCGTGAACTCGCCGCGAAGACGGGTTCGCCGATTACGGGCAACGACATGAAGACCGGGCAGACGCTGATCAAGACGATCATCGCCCCCGGCCTGAAGGCGCGCCTCATTGGCGTGGCCGGCTGGTACTCGACCAACATCCTCGGCAACCGCGACGGTGAGGTGCTCGACGATCCCGAGTCGTTCAAGTCCAAGGAAGAGAGCAAGAAGGGCGCGCTCGACTACATTTTTCAGCCGCACCTGTATCCGGATCTCTACAAGGACATCTCGCACGTCGTGCGCATCAACTACTATCCGCCGCGCGGCGACAACAAAGAGGGCTGGGACAACATCGACATCTTCGGGTGGCTCGGCTATCCGATGCAGCTGAAGATCAACTTCCTCTGCCGCGACAGCATCCTGGCCGCGCCCATCGTGCTCGACGTGGCGCTGTTCCTCGACCTCTCCAAGCGCGCCGGCTTCTCGGGCATTCAGGAGTGGCTCTCGTTCTACTTCAAGAGCCCGATGCACGCCCCCGAGGTGTACCCGGAGCACGACCTGTTCATCCAGTTGATGAAACTGAAGAACACGTTGCGCTACATGCGCGGCGAAGAGCTCATCACGCACCTCGGCCGCGAGTACTACGACTGATCATGGGACGTTACCAACCGGCACTGCTCGGCGGAATCTTCATCGGTGTGCTGTCGTCGTTGCCGGGGCTCAGTCTGGCCAACTGCTGCTGCCTGTGGGTGTTGAGCGGTGGTCTGCTGACGACGTACCTGATGCAGCAGAACGATCCCAGGCCGCTTGAGACCTCCACGGCGTCGGTGGCCGGGCTGATCGCCGGCGCGATCGGCGGACTGATCACGGCACTCATCAGCATGCTCCTGGTGAATTCGGAGGCCCAGCGTGAGGCGCTGGATCAGGTGTTCGGCCAGATGGGCGATATGCCGCCTGACATGGTCGCGATGATCGAGCGATTCACGACCGGTCCTGCGGCGGCGATCATCGGCTTTGTCGTCACGGTGCCGCTGTTTGCCGTGTTCGGTCTGCTGGGCGCCCTGCTGGGGCTCGCGTTCTTCCGGAAGAAGCCGGGGCCGACGGAGGCTGCGTGAGCCAGCCGGGGAATCGCCCGGAAATCAACGCGTTGCTGAACGAAGCTCGCGTTTTTGAACCAACCACCGAGTGGAAGACACGCGCGCGGGTGACCGACCCCGCCGTGTACGACCGTGCCGCGGCGGATCCCGAAGGCTTCTGGGAAGACTGGGCGCGTGAACTCGAGTGGATCCGTCCCTGGACGCAGGTGCTCGACTGGCAGCCGCCGCACGCGAAGTGGTTTGTCGGTGGCCGGCTCAACGCCAGCGTCAATTGCCTCGATCGCCACGTGCGCACGGCGCGCCGCAACACCGCCGCGATCATCTGGGAAGGCGAGCCAGGCGATCGTCGCACGCTCACCTACTTCGACCTGTATCGGCAGGTGTGCCAGTTTGCCAATGTGCTCAAGCATCTCGGCATCCGCAAGGGTGACCGCGTCGCGATCTATCTGCCGCTGATTCCGGAACTCGCGATCGCGATGCTTGCGTGCGCGCGCATCGGGGCGGTGCACTCGGTCGTCTTTGGCGGCTTCAGCGCGGAAGCGCTGCGTGATCGCATCAACGACTCACAGTGCGCGTTGTTGATTACCGCTGACGGCGGGTTCCGACGCGGCCAGCTCGTTCCCTTGAAACAGACATCGGACGAAGCGCTCGAGGGGACTCCGTCGATTCAGAACGTCGTCGTCGTGAAGCGCCAGGCCGGCGAACCCTTCCCTGTGCACATCAAGGAAGGGCGCGACCATTGGTATCACCGCCTCATGCAGGACGCACCGCTTGAGTGTGCGCCCGAGCCGATGGACAGCGAAGACATGCTGTACATCCTCTACACCTCGGGCACGACGGGTAAACCGAAGGGGATCGTCCACACCACCGGCGGGTATCTCGTCGGAACCTATGCGACGACGCGCTGGGTGTTTGACCTGCAGGACACCGACGTCTATTGGTGCACGGCGGACATTGGTTGGGTCACCGGCCACTCCTACGTCGTGTACGGCCCGCTGCAGAACGGCGCGACCGTCGTGATGTACGAAGGCGCGCCGGACTGGCCGAACAAGGACCGGTTCTGGGAGATTGTCGAGCGATACGGCGTCACGGTGTTCTACACCGCGCCCACGGCGATTCGTGCGTTCATGAAGTGGGGTACTGACTGGCCGGCGCGTCGTGACCTGTCGAGCCTGCGGCTGCTCGGCTCGGTCGGCGAGCCCATCAATCCTGAGGCATGGATGTGGTACCACGAACACATCGGAGAATCCCGGTGCCCGGTGGTCGACACCTGGTGGCAGACGGAAACGGGACACATCCTGATTGCGCCGTTGCCCGGAATCACCCCGCTCAAACCCGGGTCCGCCACCAAACCGTTTCCTGGAATCACGGCCGAGATTCGCACCGGTGCCGGCGTCCCGGTTGAACACGGCGGCGGATTGCTCGCGCTCACCAAGCCCTGGCCCGGCATGTTGCGCGGGATCTACGGCGACCCCGAACGATTCGTGAAGACCTACTTCAGCCGGTGGGACGACGGCGTGTACTTCACGGGTGATGGCGCGCGGCGCGATGCGCAGGGCGACTACTGGTTGCTGGGTCGTGTGGACGACGTGTTGAACGTGGCGGGACATCGCATCGGCACGATGGAGGTCGAGAGCGCGCTGGTGGATCACCCCTCGGTCGCGGAAGCCGCTGTGGTCGGCCGATCACACGACATCAAGGGACAGTCCATCGCCGCGTTTGTGACCGTGAAGGAAGGTATCCGGGCCGGTGCCGGTCTTGTTGACGAACTGAGGGAGCACGTCGTCCGGAAGATCGGGGCGATTGCGCGTCCGGACCAGATCCTGTTTGCCGCTGATTTGCCGAAGACGCGGTCCGGCAAGATCATGCGACGCCTGCTGCGCGACATTGCGGAGGGGAAGGCGCTCGGCGACACGACAACACTGGCCGACCCGAACGTGGTCCGTCGACTCAAGGACGAGTATGAGGCGGAGGAATCGTGAATCGATTGCCACTTTCCGAGTCCCTGATTCCCCGATGAAGCGAACGTTCCCCTGTCCGGAAGCGTATTAAGGTGAAGCCATGGCACTGATCCAGACCAACGACCTGTGGAAGACCTATCAGATGGGCACGGAACTCATTCATGCGCTCCAGGGCGTGTCGATTGAGATTGAGCGTGGCGAATACGTCGCGATCATGGGCCCCAGCGGGTCCGGCAAATCGACCCTGATGAATCTGATCGGGTGCCTGGACACCCCGTCAAAGGGCAGCTACCTGCTGAACGGCAAGCAGGTCAGTGAGATGAATGACGACGAACTGGCCCGTATCCGGAATGAGGAAATCGGGTTTGTGTTCCAGACATTTAATTTGCTGCCCCGCGCGACCGCCCTCCACAACGTCGAATTGCCCCTCATTTATGCGGGGATCTCAGCGAAAGTGCGGGGGGAGCGGGCGGCTCAGGCGCTCGACAAGGTTGAACTTGGGGATCGGAAAACCCATCGACCCAATCAGTTGTCGGGTGGTCAGCGGCAGCGCGTGGCTATTGCCCGGGCATTGGTCAACAACCCGTCGATTCTGCTGGCCGACGAACCCACCGGGAATCTGGATTCCAAGACGGGTGTCGAAATCATGAGCCTGTTCGAGCGGTTGCATCAGGCCGGAAATACGATTGTGTTGGTCACACACGAGCCGGAAGTCGCTGCTCATGCCCACCGGTCGATTCATATTCGGGACGGGCAGGTCGAAAAGGATGTACGCCGGGCGGCGTGATAAGCCTGTAACTTACTCAAAAATAGACATTTAAGAGCAAACAAGCCTGGGTCATCTGCCGAGGCTTTTTTTGTATATTCTAATTTTCCTATAAATAAATATATTGTCATTTTCAGAATAACAAAACCGTGTCAAAGCTCGGTTCGATATGACACAAGAGACAATTATGGTGTATTCTATGACTGCGAATTGGAAATGGGATTCGACTGAGAGATTTTTTATATGGCTACGAACAAGGCGTTCAAGCAACTCGCCTCGGTACTTGCCGTCGCAGTGATTGCTGCCACAGCGCACGGTGTGTTTTTTGCGCCGACTGAAGCAGCCACTTACGGGGCACCCGCTGCGGGTATCCGTCTTTCGACGTGGGATCACTATCAACAGCAGTGGTCGATCTACTTTGTCGAAGAACATCTCAATGATGCTGTGAATAATCCCGGCGGAACGATTCGTCACGGCGAAGGCGCCATCATCGAACTGCGTCCCGTCGCGGGCGAACTCACGTTTGATCAGGTGCCCGCCGGTCTGGCGTACACGGTCATCAACGATCTGAACGCGCTCGGCATCACCGCTCCCGGTGCCGTGCCTGTCGACAAGGACGGTGTGGAGCAGCCGCAACTGGCGG
Organism: Vicinamibacterales bacterium; assembly: GCA_030827135.1. Classification (GTDB taxonomy): domain Bacteria; phylum Acidobacteriota; class Vicinamibacteria; order Vicinamibacterales; family SCN-69-37; genus SYFT01. The sequence continues at coordinate 36,656 of JAURFE010000003.1, read as the reverse complement.
CGTCAGGCACGCCTGTCTACATTCAGTTGAACGTCAGCACGGTGGCGACCAGTGTGCCGCCTCCTGTCAACCACGTGGGGCCGTGGGCGGGTCCGCTTGATCCCACCGACGATGATCTGGCGGCGCTTGACGCGGGTGGCAGTGTTGGCAAGCATTCCGTGACGCTTGGCGCGACGGCTGACACCGTGTCCTTTACGTGGGATATCAGTCGGTGGGCGAAGGGTGACCTCTTTCTCGGCCTGAACAACCACACGTACAAGGTGCTCGACCGCACCGGCCACTTCAAGCGCTTCGTGGCGACTGCCGATCTCGACGACCCTGATCACGCTGCATTCGAGTGGTACAACGAGACCAGCGGCTGCGCGACGAACTGGAAGACCGGCGAGATGTTCGCCACCAACTTTGGCGACGGCATGCCCGCCGTCAACGTGGTGACCCGGCAGCCCAGCGCGGTCGGGCCCGCGCGTACGCTGTACTCGCCGCTGAGTCGTCGTGTATCGACGCGCATTGAGCGTCCGGACTTCTGGTCGTGGTGGGGCATCGACTCGAACCCGGAGTCCGTGGTGTTCGACGCCAACATGAACATGTACGTCGGCCACTCATCCGGCAACCAGGACGACCGCCCTGTGGTGGGCGATAAGACGTACTGGAACGGGATGGGCTTCGACATGTTCGACGACTCCATGTGGTATCCCATGGGTGTGGATGGTCTGCCGCGTGAATGGTCAGGCGGCGGCTCGGGCTTCATCGTTGATGAGACCGGCGCGAAGCTGAAGCTCGCCGAGGCCGGTGCGCCGTTTGCCTCGTACGTCGAGCGGGTCGTGGACCTGATCAGCCCGCGGATGCAGTACGAGAACGATGGCGCCACGCTGAAATTCGGCCCGGCTCCGCCGGCCCTCCCAGGCATGCCCGACTGGCCGGCACAACTGCCCCTGGGGTATCTGGCAAGCCCGTCGAATGGCAACGCGTATCAGCGGCTCGATGCGAACGGCGTGATTGTCGAAGGTCTGGTGCCGGCGCGCTGGTCGATGGGCAAACGCCTGCATCGCTACAACATTCAGCCTGACGGCTCCTACATCGGCACCGGCGCGGTGGCGGCTGACCGTGACGTGTTCTGGACGTTCACGGGGCGCCAGGGCACCGACTGGATGGACATCAATGCCACGGGCGACGTCCTCTACTACACGTCGGAAGATTCCTTCATTCACCGCTATCGCGTGCGCCTGAGCCAGGACGCGCCGGCTGAGCCGATCGGCCAGTTGCCCGACCTCGGCAACGGACGCATTGAGGTGCCCGGGTCGGCCGATCGCCGATTTAATGGTCTGCGCATTCTGCCTCCCGGTGATGGCACGGGTGGATTCCTCGTGGCCTCGACCGGCGCTATCCATCGGCTCCGCGGCGATGGTTCGTGGGTGCAGAGTTATGCCATCGCCGACGACGCCTACCTGTTGGCCAGCAGCGGCAGCTACAGCGGTGCCGCCGTCAACGGGTGGTACTCGATCGAAGTGGATCCGGGGGGCCGCACCCTGTGGGCTGCGCCGACCGACACGGGGTGGGTTTACGTGTTTGACATCGCAACCGGCAAGGAATTGCACCGGTTTGAGGCGACCGACTACCAGCCGTATGGGCATCCCAATGGTGCCCGCTTTGTGCAGAGCATGTGCATCATGTGGGAGTACACCGCCGCGCAGGAAATTTGCGGCAACTTCCTGGATGACGACGGCGACGGCTTCGTGGACGAAAACTGCAAGGCCATCGAGATCTGTTCGGTATCGAGCCCCGGCGACGACAACGGCGACGGCCTGGCCGACGCCAACGACCCGGACTGCGGTCCCGACGAAGCGCCGGTTGCGGAAGACGACTTCTTTGAAACAGTGCAGGATGTGCCGTTTGGAATCGCGGTGAGCGCGGCGAACCAGGTCCTTCGGAACGACTCGGACCCTGACAACGCGAGCAGTAACAATGTCCTGCTTCACGACGTGCTGACGGTCGGTCTGGTGGGCACGTCTGGGACACCGGCGACCGTCCCCGGCGGATCGATCGCGACCACGCAGGGGGGGACCGTCCTGCTCAACGCCGACGGGTCCATGTCCTACATGCCGCCGGCCGGGTTCCACGGACTCGACACCTTCGTGTATCAGGCCACCGACGCTGTGATCCCGTTCGAGGGGCAGAACTACAGCAACATCGCGACGGTAACGATTCTGGTGCGGCCGCTCGTGGATAACGACACGTATGAAATCGAGCAGGGCACGTCGCTCGATGTCAGCGCGTCCTCGACGACGCCGCCTGCCCTGCTGTCCAATGACCGCTCCGACGGCCTGACGATCATCGGCGCGGGCCCGTCGGGCATCACGCCGCTTGGCGTGAACCCGTCGATTCAGTTCGTCTATTCGTCGGGCAGTGGCGCCACGGTGGTGGTCTACGCGGACGGCCGGTTCACCTACACGCCGCCGAGCAATTTCGTCGGCACAGACACCTTCCTCTACCGGGGCAACGATGGCGTTTCGGACTCGGTCAACGACGCGCTCGTCACCATCGTAGTGAAACCGGTATCCACCACCATCGTCACCACCGATCCCGACCCGTCGGTCTATGGCACACCGGCGACGGTGCGCGCGACGGTGACGTGCGGCGCGAGCCAGACGCCCTCGGTGGGCACCGTGACGTTCCGCCTTGGCGCCCAGGTCATTGCCGCCAACGTGCCGGTCGTCAACGGCGTGGCGACCACGACGCTTCCGGCTGCGCTGGTGGTGGGCAACTACACCGTGACGGCGGAGTACTCCGGTTCCGCAGCCGTGGCGCCGCTCTGCCCGGGAAGCGGCGATGACGACCCGCATCAGGTCGTGCCGAAGCCGGCGACCGTCACGGCGAATCCGCAGACCAAGCCGTACGGCACGGTCTTCACCTTCACCGGCACCGAATTCACCACCGACGGCTTCATCTTCGAAGACGAAGTCCTGTCGGCGACTCTCGTCAGCGCCACCGGTTCCCCGGCGACGGCGACGGTTGCTGGCAGCACCTACCCGATCGTGCCGAGCGTGGCCGTGGGCGTGGGCCTCGAGAACTACACGATTACCTACATCAACGGCCCCCTGACGGTGACGCCGGTGCCGCTCGTTGTGACGGCCGACGACAAGAGCAAGATGTATGACGGCACCGTGTTCGGCGGTCCGTTCACCGTCACCTACAGCGGCTTCGTGGGTGGTGACGACGTCAGCGACCTTGGTGGCACGCTGACGTTCAGCGGCGCCGCAGGCACCGCAGTGAATGCCGGGACGTATACCGACGGCATCGTGCCGGCCGGCTACACGTCCACCAACTACACGATCACCTACGTGCCGGGCACACTGGTCATCAACCCGATCCCGGCGACGCTCCGCGCAAACGACAAATCGATGGTCGAAGGTGATCCCGTGCCGACGCTCGATGGTGCATGGACGGGTCTGCTGGCCGGTGAACTTGTCGGTGCGACGTACAGCACGACCGGGACCAGTGCAAGCCCGGCGGGCACCTACCCGATCGACCCGACACCGGTGGATACGCAGAACGTGCTGGCGAACTACACGGTGACGATCATCCCGGGCACGCTCACAATTCGTCCGCGCATCGTGCCCTGCACGCCGACCGGCTACATCACCTACACGCAGGGTGGCTGGGGCTCGACGCCGAGCGGTGGGAACCCGGGCGCGTTGCTGGCCGCGAACTTTGCGACGGTCTACCCGCAAGGTGTGATGATCGGCGGCACTCACACGTTGACCTTCACGAGCGCGAAGGCGATTGAAACGTTCCTGCCGGCCGGCGGCACGTCGAAGACGTTGACGGCCTCTGCGGTCGACCCGACGAAGTCAACGGCGGGTGTCTTTGCGGGCCAGCTCCTGGCGCTGCAGCTCGCGGTGGACTTCTCGGAAGCTGGCGTGCTCCAGAGCGGCCTCGGTGCCATGGTGATGAAGTCCGGCTCGATGGCGGGCAAGTCGGTGAATGAGATTCTCACCATCGCCAACCAGGTGCTCGGTGGCAACACCTCGGTGCTGCCCAGTGGGATGTCAATCTCTGGTCTGAGCAGCCTGCTCGAGTCGATCATCATGAACTACCACGAAGGGGTTGACCGTGGGGGCCTCGCGTGTGGTTCGGGTTACCCGCCTCCGCCGCCGCCGGTGAATTAGCCACCCGTGGCACTGAGCGACGAGGCGACGACCGTGACGACCACGCCTGTCTCGATCACGGTGCTGGCGAATGATTCGGATCCCGATGGGGACAGCCTCTACCTACACCATCACTGATGGCAAGGGGGGACCGCCACAGCGCTCGTGACCATCGACGTCACCGGCACGACGCCGCCTCCGACGGATTCTCCTTTGTCGGCGTGCACGTTCCGCACACAAACGCAGGGTGGATGGGGCGCGAACCCGAGCGGCGGGAACTCTGCGGCGTTCTTCCGCGCGAACTTCGCGACGGTCTTTGACAGCGCCGGGCTCACGACGACGGGCCTGTCGGCCCTGACGGTGAAGTCGGGTGCGCTGGCGGGTTATACGGTCGGCCAGGTTCTGGCGCTTGCGAACACCGCGCTCGGGGGCGGGAACCTCCCGAGCGGCATCACCATCAGCGCGCTGAACAGCGTGGTGGACGCCATCAACAACAACTTCGTCGATGGCAACACGGACAAGAGGTACCTGAACGCGTCGTCCTGTTCGGGGTCCTAGACCGCAGCAAGGTGTCCGGGCCGCACCTCACGGAGCGGCTCCGGAACAAACGAGTCGGCGTCAAACACAACCCGGGCGATGCGATCGCCCGGGTTTATTTTTGGTACCGCCGACAATAACGCCACGGTGTAGGGATGCGCAGGCGTCGTGAACACGGCCTCAGCATCCCCAATCTCGACGATTCGTCCCCGATACATCACCGCCACCCGCGTGCAGATCTGGCGCACCAGACGCAGATCGTGCGCGATAAACAGGTAGGTGAGGCCGAGGCGCGTCTGCAGGTCGAGCAGCAGATTCACCACCTGGGCCTGCACCGAGACGTCCAGCGCGGAGACGGGTTCGTCGGCAATGACCAGTGAGGGATTGAGCGCCAGTGCCCGGGCCAGGCCGATTCGCTGGCGCTGGCCGCCGCTGAACTCGTGCGGGTACCTCGTCGCCTGCGCCGGGTCGAGGCCGACGAGTTCAAACAGTTCAGCGACGCGGCGTGTGCGCTCGGCCTTCGTGCCGTCCCGGAAGATCACGAGCGGTTCCTCGACGATGGCCCCGACGCGCATGCGGGGATTCAGGGACGAGTACGGATCCTGAAACACGATTTGCAGGTCGCGGCGGGCGAGACGCATTTCGTTCGCCGACAGGGGCGCCAGGTCCCGGCCCTTGAAGAGCACCTGGCCGGACGTTGGTTCAATCAGCCGAAGAATGCACCGCCCGGTGGTGGTCTTGCCGCAGCCGGACTCCCCAACAAGCCCGAAGGTCTCGCCCTGCCGGATCTCGAAGCTGATGTCATCGACCGCCCGCGTGGTCGCCGACGTGCCAAACACCCGTCCCTGCCGGAATTCCTTCACCAGATGGCGAACTTCCAGGAGCGCACTCACGATGCGGGCTCCTGCTGACGAAGGTAACAGGCGGCGACGTGAGCGTCGCCGCAGGGGACGTCGGGTGGCGGAACGGTGTCGCACAACGAAAAACGCTCCGGGCAGCGGGTTGCGAAGCCACAGCCTGCCGGGAACTGCCCAAGTGAGGGCACGGTGCCGGGAATCGCCTGCAGCCTCGCGGTAGGGTGCAAGCCCGGCAGGCACGCCAGCAGCCCCTGTGTATAGGGATGGGCGGCCTTCGCAAACACCGTCCGGACCGGCCCGTATTCAACGATGCGTCCGCCGTACATCACGGCCACGTGGTCAGCCATCTCCGCGACGATGCCGAGGTCGTGGGTGATAAGCAGCAGCGCGAGGCCGAACTCGCGTCGCAGGTCGCGCAGGAGGTCGAGGATTTCCGCCTGCACCGTGACATCCAGCGCGGTGGTGGGTTCGTCGGCGATGACCAGGGACGGCTCGGCGCAGAGCGCGAGCGCGATCATCGCACGCTGGCGCAGGCCGCCGCTCAGTTGATGCGGATAGGCATCGGCGCGTTGTGCCGGGGCGGGCATGCGGACGGCGGCCAGCCACTCGATGGCCTGCTTCTTCGCCGCAGCGCCACGCGCCAGTCCGTGCACCGTCAGCGTCTCGGCGATCTGCTGCCCGATGGTGAAGACGGGATTGAGCGCGACCATCGGTTCCTGAAACACAAACCCAATCCGCCGTCCCCGAATGGCGCGCATGGCGGGTTCGTCCAGCGTCATCAGGTCGCGGCCGTCGAACAGGATGCGGCCCCCGGCAATCCGGCCTGGTGGCTGGACGAGCCGGATGAGGGAGAGTGCGGTCACCGACTTGCCCGACCCTGATTCGCCGACCAGACCGAGGGTTCCGCCGCGATCGAGTGCGAAGGACACATCGGCGACGGCTGCCGCCTCGCCCCCGCCGCGCAGCGGAAACACGGTGCGCAGGTGATGCACTGCCAGAAGTGGCGCGTCAGGCAAGGCGGTCCTGGTGTTCGCCATAGACGGCGCGGAGGCGGTCGGAAATTTCACCCAGCGTGGCTCTGGCTTCCACCGCCTGCAGGACGCGTGGCACGAGATTGTCGATCCCGCGGGCGGCACGTTCCAGCGCCTCAAGCGCGGCGGCGCAGGCGGAGGCGTCGCGTTCCCGCCGCACGCGCCGCACGGCATCGGCCTGGCGCTGCTCACTGTCGGGGTCGAGGGTGAGCACCTCGATGCCCGTCTGGTCGTCGGTAGTGAAGCGATTGAGGCCGACGACCACGGCCTCGCCGCTGTCGATGCGCTGCTGCGCGGTATAGGCGGCGTCCTGGATCTGTCGCTGGATGTATCCGGCTTCGATCGCGGCGAGTGTTCCGCCTGCCGCGTCGATCGTCGCAATCAACGCACGTGCTTCGGACTCGATGTCATCGGTGCGTTGTTCGATCGCCCAAGAGCCGCCCACCGGATCCACCGTGTTGGCGACGCCCGTTTCGCCGGCGATCACCTGCTGGGTGCGCAGCGCGAGCCTCGCGGCATCTTCCGTCGGCAGTGCCAGGGCTTCGTCACGGCCGTTGCAGTGCAGCGACTGTGTGCCGCCAAGGACGGCCGCCAGTGCCTGGATGGCCACACGGATGATGTTGGTGTCGGGTTGCTGGGCCGTCAGCGTTGAACCGCCGGTCTGAGTATGGAACCGCAGCTGCTGCGCCCGCGGATGCGTGACGCCAAACCGTTCCTGCATCACGCGGGCCCAGAGGCGGCGCGCCGCGCGGAACTTTGCGATCTCTTCGATGAAGTCATTGTGGGCCGCAAAGAAGAATGAAAGCCGTTGTCCAAGCTGGTTGGGATCGAGCCCCGCACGCTGCGCGGCGTCGACGTACGCGATGGCATTGGCAATGGTGAATGCGACTTCCTGCACCGCGGTCGAGCCTGCCTCGCGGATGTGATACCCACTGATCGAGATCGTGTTCCAGTTCGGCAGCTCCCGCTCGCACCACGCGAAGATGTCCGTGATGATGCGCATGGAGTGGCGCGGCGGATAGATGTAGGTGCCGCGCGCCACATACTCCTTGAGGATATCGTTCTGGATCGTGCCCGAGAGCCGGTCCAGCGGGACCCCCTGGCGGCGAGCCACCGCGACGTACAGCGCGAGCAGGATGATCGCGGTCGCGTTGATCGTCATCGACGTGGAGACCTGCCCGAGGGGAATGCCGTCGAAGAGCATCGCCATGTCGTCGATGGAATTGACCGCGACACCGACTCGTCCGACCTCGCCGGCCGCCATCGGGTGGTCCGAGTCGTAGCCCATCTGGGTGGGGAGGTCGAACGCGACACTCAGACCGCTTACGCCCTGGGCCAGCAGATACCGGTACCGCGCGTTGGATTCGGATGCCGTCCCGAACCCGGCGTATTGCCGCATCGTCCACAGCCGCCCGCGGTACATCGTGGGCTGAATGCCGCGCGTGTACGGAAAGACGCCTGGAAACTCAGCCACAGCCATTGCTGCACATTCTACCGGACCCTGGACCCTGGACCCGTAGGCTCTCTGGTACAATCCCCCCACCGATTTCCCGCCCCGGCGCAGGACGTGCCGCCGAGAGGCCCTGGAGGTGTCATGGACTCTGTGATGAATCAGCTGGCGCGGGAACTGGCCGAGATCATTTCCACGGTGGTGGCAGACGACGCCCGCGTGGAAGCGTGCCGGGAGAAGGCGCGCGCGGCGGGTTTCGACATGCGCGTGGCCCTGGATGCGGCGGTGACCTTTGTGCCGCTCAATGCCGCCGGCGCCGCGGGGCAGGCCCTCGTGCCTGTGAGCGGCGTGAAGGCTGTGCCGGCGCCTGGACCGCACATTGAAATGACGGCCAACGATCGGCGATTTCTGAAGTCCCTGCGCATCTCCGCCGACGAGGCGACGGAAAAAGAGGTCGAGTAGCGCTACCGCGCGCGCGACTGGTTTGCTACCGCTTCCGCGGCACGGGCTGCCGCGTCGGCGTCCCCCAGGTAATACCGGCGAATCGGCGCAAGCGACGCGTCGAGTTCATAAATCAATGGAATCCCGGTCGGGATGTTGAGTCCGGCGATTTCCGCTTCCGAGATCCCATCGAGATACTTCACCAGCGCCCGCAGGCTGTTGCCGTGGGCGGTGATCAACACCCGGCGGCCCGCACGGATCGCCGGCGCGATGGTGTCCGTCCAGTAGGGCACAAACCGCGCGACGGTGTCCTTGAGCGATTCGGTCGCCGGGCATTCCGCAGGCGTCAGTGTGGCGTATCTCGGGTCCTTCGCGGGATGCCGCGGGTCGTCACGCGAGAGTGGCGGGGGCGGCACGTCGTAGCTGCGGCGCCACAAATGTGTCTGTGCCTCGCCGTGTGCCGTCGTCGTTTCCGCCTTGTTCAACCCCTGCAACGCGCCGTAGTGGCGTTCATTGAGCCGCCAGCTGCGCTCGACGGGAATCCACAACAAGTCCAGTTCGTCCTGCACGATCCAATTGGTGCGAATCGCCCGCTTGAGCAGCGATGTGAACGCAATGTCGAACGTATCGCCCGCCTCGCGCAACAGGCGCGCGGCTTCGTGGGCCTCCGCATGGCCCTGCGGCGTCAGGTCCACATCGGTCCACCCCGTGAACCGGTTTTCGAGATTCCAGGTGCTTTGCCCGTGGCGGAGCAGGACGACGCGATGCATGGCGGTCAGCCGTTCCTCAGATGGGCGATCGCCTGGCGCCCCGCGAACTGCGCGGCGGAGCCGAGGGTTTCCTCGATGCGCAGCAACTGGTTGTACTTCGCCGTGCGGTCCGCGCGGCTGGCGGATCCCGTCTTGATCTGGCCGGCTGCGGTGGCGACGGCGAGGTCGGCGATCGTGGCGTCCTCGGTTTCACCGGAGCGATGCGAGACGACGCTTTCGTAGCCGGCCGTGCGGGCGATGGCCATGGCGTCGAGGGTTTCAGAGACGGTGCCGATCTGATTGAGTTTGACCAGCAACGCGTTGGCGACCTTCTCTTCAATGCCGCGGCGCAGGATGGCGGGGTTGGTGACAAACACGTCGTCGCCGACCAGTTGCATCCGGCTGCCGAGCGTGGCCGTGAGCGCGGCCCATCCCGGCCAGTCCGCTTCGGCGAGGCCGTCCTCGATGGATGCGATCGGGTACTGCCGACACCAGTCCTCGTACAGGGCGATCATCGCCTCGGACGTGTAATGGCCTTCCCCCGACTTGCGCAGGTTGTAGCTCCGCGTGCCGTCGTCCCAGAATTCCGACGCGGCGACATCGAGGGCGAGCACAAGATCACGGCCGGGCGTATAGCCGGCACGATGGATCGCTTCGAGCACGAGTTCGACGGCTTCGCGGTTGGACGCCAGGCTCGGCGCGAATCCGCCTTCGTCACCGACGCCGGTGGCGAGTCCCCGTGACTTCAGCAGGCTGCGCAGCGCGTGGAATGTCTCGGTGCCGGCGCGCAGGCCTTCGCTGAAGGAGGGCAGGCCGATCGGCATGACCATGAACTCCTGGAAGTCCACGTTGGTGTCGGCATGTGCGCCGCCGTTCAGGATGTTCATCATGGGGACGGGCAGCAGCGTGCCGGCGCCGGCCGCCGGCGCATCGATCAGCGTCACCAGATGCCGGAAGAGCGGCACACCGTGTCCGGCGGCCGCCGCGTGCGCCACAGCCATGGAGACGCCGAGCATCGCGTTGGCGCCCAGCGCCGCCTTGTTGACGCTGCCGTCGAGTGCGAGCAACTGTCCGTCAATGGCTCGCTGATCCGGTGCCTCTCCCACGAGCGCCCTCGCGATGGGCCCATTCACGTGGGCAACGGCCTTCAGGACCCCTTTGCCGTTGTAGCGCCCCTTGTCGCCATCCCGGAGTTCCAGCGCCTCCCGACTGCCGGTAGAGGCCCCGGACGGCACGGCGGCCCGGCCCCGGGCGCCGGAGTCGAGGACGACGTCAACTTCGACGGTGGGATTGCCTCGGGAATCGAGGATTTGGCGGGCATGAATGGCGGTGATGCGCACCTGAGAAAATTACCTCAAAAACCCTTCGGGGTAATGGGTTGAATGGTTTGACTTGGCCGTACCCGTGACCTACCATGCTGTTTGATATTTCCGTCAGTTCGCCCGCCACCGCAGTCCCAAGAATTGGGAGGCTGTATGCCACGTTCCGCCATGAGACTCGTCGCCTCGTCCACCGCGTTGTCGCTGACACTCGGCGTGGCATACGGGTGGGCGCAGCCGGTGGCCTCGCACGTCCCCATCCCGGTGAAGATCGAGGCGTCGATGCGGGCCGGGATGGTCGTGGGCCTGGTCACGGACGACAGGGGCGCGGTCGTCGCCGGTGTGGCCGTCACGGCGATTGGGACGACGCAGGCGCAGGCCAAGACGGACGCAGCCGGGCAGTTCCGCCTGGCCCTGGTGCCGGGGGACTACATTCTCCGGGCGTCGCGCGACGGCTACGTCTCGCCCTACCGCGAATCGGTCCGGATTCGTGCGTCGGTGCAGATCGAACGGAATATCACCATCACGCGACAGCCTGGTTTGTCTGATCGCAAGGTGCTGCTCGCGAGCACAGGCCTGGGTGCAGCGGCCGGCGATGCGCTCCCGGTGGAGTCTGTCGTCAAGGCCACCAGCCGCTCAGACAGCCTGCAGGCGTGGTATCTGCGGCATCTGCCACGCACCGTACTGCGCGACGGTCAGGGGCTCGTCCTCGACGTCGAGCCGGCACCTCAGACGTTCCGTCCCCGCGCGTCGGTCTTCGACTGGGCCGTGACGGAATCCGCCCGGGCAGCGACGTCGTTTTTTGTTGATACCGATTTCAGTGGACAGTTCAACATGCTGACCACTTCCACGTTCAACCAGGCTGCGGGATGGAACGCGGAGTTACCGCGGGGCGTGGCCTATCTTTCTCTCGGCGCCCCCGTGGGGACTCACGGCGACTGGCGCATCCTCGGCGCGTTGTCCACCGGTGGCCTGGTGTCGTGGGTGGCGATGGGCGAATATGAAGCACGTGATGTGCAGGCACACGCGTTCCGCGCGGGGATGTCGTACGGCGCACAGCGGTTCGCCGATGGGACTGATGGAGTGACCGCCGCGATGTTGCCGTCCCCCGTCGCCACGCGCACCGCAGCGAGTCTCTACGCCGTTGATCGATGGCGGCTTGCCCCCGGCGTGGAAATCGACTTCGGTCTGCGGGCCGATCGCTACGATTACGTCGGCGGTGGGCGCAATTTCCTGAGCCCGCGCATGGGCGCGCGCCTGGGTCTCGGGTCGCGCGTCTTCCTGGCGGCCTCCGGCTCCAGTGCCGTGATCGCGCCCGGCGTTGACGCCTTTCTCCCGCCCCCCTCGTCGGGTCCCTGGCTGCCCCCGGACCGGACCTTCGCGGCACTCGTGCCGGGCGCCGCGTTCACGCCGGAACGGGTCCAGCGTGCCGACGTCGGCATCGAGCAGGAGTTCGGCGCGATTGGTCGCGCACGTGCCATTGGGGTCCATTGGTTCTATGAACATACCCGCGACCAACTGGCCACGATGTTCGGGCTGGATGCGAGCCGCGGTGTGGGGCACTACTACGTGGCGACCGCCGGCGACGTGACCCTGAAGGGCTTCGGCGTCCGTGCCTCCGGATGGTTCACTTCGAGGATGAACGCCTCGGTGGACTACTCCGTGAGCCGTGCCTCCTGGAACTACGGGTCGCAGGCGCGCGCGATCGCGGCCGTGCTCCCGTCGGCATTGCGACCCACCCATGAGGTGCTGCACGACCTTACGAGCACGCTGCGCGCACGTATTCCCGAATCGCAGACCGACGTCATCGTGACCTATCGGCTGAACAGCGCTTTCACGCGCGCGGATGCGCTGGGGTTCGCGCCGATGTTCGATGGGCGTTTTGATGTGCAGGTCCGGCAGGCGTTGCCGTTCCAGCCGATCCAGGGCGGCACGATCGAAGTGCTGGTGGCGATGAGCAATATGTTCAGAGACCCAGCCAATGCCGGCGCGTTTGGTGCATCGTCCTACGATGAACTGCTGACGGTGCGTGCGCCCCGGCGGGTACTGGGCGGCGTTCAGGTCCGCTTCTGATACGATCCAATTCGTTGGATTCAGAAGCACACACGGCTAACCTAACCCCCTGCTTCCTCAGTGACTTGCGGAGCTTCGTTCTGTCCGAGCTCCGGGCATGGGCCTTGCTCCCTGACTGACCGATCCATGTCCACGTCAGCCCGCCACATCAGCCCCCTCATTCGCGTAGCCGTTCCGGTCGCGGTGGCGACGGGGTTGATTGCCATGGCCCTCATCAATCTCGTGGTGGTGAGGAATTGGCAGCGCACGGCGGCGGTGGATGACGGCGTGTTCTGGGGGGCGGATCTCCGCGCGCTTGAAGTGAGCACCGGGTCGGCGGCGGATGATGCCGGTCTGCGGCGTGGCGACTGGCTGCAGGCGATTGACGGTCGCGTGGTGGTGACGCCCAGCGACGTCGCGGCGGTGTTGTCGGAGATTGCTCCGGGGCAACTGGTGACCTACACCGTGTCGCGCGAATCGGCGGAGTCCCTGGTTGAGCTGCAGCTGGCACATGCACCAGGGCCTGAGTACGGGCTGTATTACCTGCTGGCGGCCGTCGGGATCTTCGGGTTGCTGGTCGGCGCCTCAGTTCGGCTGCGACGGCCGGCTGATCCTGCGACGCTCCACTTTTTCTGGCTGACCACGGCTTTTTTCAGCGTGTTTGCATTCACCTACACCGGCGAGTTCACACGGACCGACTACTTCTTTTACTGGGCGGACGTGGTGGCGACCGTGTTGCTGCCCCCCTTGTTCCTGCACTTTGCGCTCGTGTTTCCTGATCGGCCCAACCCGTGGGTGGCGACGCCTACCGGTCGCGCGATCCTGCCACTGGTGTATGCCCCGGCGCTGGCACTGGGGTTGGGACGGTTGGCGGCGATGACGTGGATGCCGGTTGAAGCGATGTCGCGCCGGCTGCAGCAGATTGCGACGCTCGAGTTTGTCTACCTTGCGGCGTGTCTCCTTGGCGGACTGGCGTTGATGATTCGTGCCCTTGGCCTCCTGCGATCGGTGACGGCGCGCCGCCAGTTGCGCTGGATTGTCTGGGGGTCCGGACTGGGTGCCGTGCCGTTTGTGGCGGTGTACGTCATCCCGTTCCTCATGGGGAAGACCGTGCCGGGCGGTCAATACACCGCCGTGCTGCTCGGGTTCATCCCGCTCGCATTCGCATCGGCGATCGTGCGGTATCGGCTGATGGACATCGAGGTCATCTTCAAGCGCGCGCTGGTGGTCTCAGCCGTGGGTCTTGTGCTTGTGTTGATCTACCAGGGCACGCTGGAACTGGTCGGCTTGTTGTCAGGCCACCAGGAACAGAACGAGTTCTGGGCGCTGTTTGCAACGTTGGTCGTGGTGCTCGTCGCGCCGACCCTGTGGAATGCCATCCAGGGGGGGCTGGATCGCCTGTACTACCGGGACCGGTACGATTATCGCCGCGCCCTTGTGACGTTTGCGCGCGAACTCAACAGCGACCTCGATCTCGAACGCCTGAGCACGCGGCTCGTGGAACGCGTGCGTGACACGTTGGCGGTTGATCGCATTGCGTTGTTGCTCGCCGCTCCGGATGAAGAGTCCGGGTATTTCACGGCCGTCGCCAGCGGGGGCGTCGACGATCCGTCGGTGCTGCGGATTTCGCGCGAGTCGGGTCTGGGTACTCGGCTGCTGGACGGCCAGACGGTCAGCATCGACGACCCGGTGCCGCTGCGCCGGCTTGTCGGAGACGAAGGCGCCATCTGGCGCGAGGCGGGCTGGCACGCGTTTGTGCCCTGCGTGAGCAAGGAAGTCACCATCGGAGTACTCGCGGTCGGCCGCCGGGCCCGGTACGAGCCTCTGAGCAGCGAAGATATGGCGCTGCTTGGCGCCGTGGCGGGGCAGGCGGCGACCGCGCTTGAAAACGCGCGCCTCTACGGGCAGCTTCGACTCAAGGCGGAGGAGATTGAACGCCTCCGTCAGTTCGGCGACAGTGTGGTCGAGTCGTTGAGCGACGGGTTGTTCGTCATCGACCTTGATGATCGGGTGCTGCGGTGGAATCGCCGGCTCGAGCAGCTGTTCCACTTCGATCGGTCGCGGGCGATCGGCCGTCGCCTGTCGGCGCTGTTCCCTGATTCGTTTGTCGAGACGTTGATGACCGCGCGGCGTGACCAGCCCTCAGGGGCGTCGTTGCTGCGGGTGCCACTGGCGTCCGGGCCCGGTGAGCTGGTGCGCCCTCTGCTGGTGAATGCCGGGATCGCCCCCTTTCAGACGGCGGATGGCGTGAAAGCCGGCTGGATCGTCGTGATTGAGGACGTGACCGACCGGGCCAACCTTGAAGAGCAGTTGCAGCTGTCGGAGAAGATGGCGGCCGTCGGTCTGCTGGCCGCCGGTGTCGCGCACGAGGTGAATACGCCGCTGACGGGAATTTCGAGTTTCACCCAGATGCTGCTGGAGCAGGCCGATCCGGACGACCCGAAGACGCAACTGCTCGAGAAGATCGAGCGACAGACATTCCGCGCGGCCAAGATCGTGAACAGCCTGCTGAATCTGGCTCGCCCGTCCGGCGGCGAATCCATGCCGGTGGACGTCAACGTGGTGATCAACGACGTGTTGTCCCTGCTGGAACACCAGTTCAGGGGCAGCCGGATTCAGGTCCGGCGCGACCTCGCCGCCGACCGGCTGATCATGGGGTTTGAGTACAAGCTGCAGCAGGTCTTCCTGAACCTGTTTCTCAACGCCAGAGACGCGATGCCGAAAGGTGGCTGGTTGTCGGTGTCAACGAGGGCAACCGGTGACACAATCACGGTGGAGGTCGGCGACACCGGTTCGGGCATTCCGACCGAGCACATTGCCCGCATCTACGATCCGTTTTTCACGACGAAGGCTGACGGCGCGGGCACCGGGCTCGGGCTGTCCGTGACGTACGGGATCGTGCAGGAACATGGCGGCACCCTCATGTGTGAGAGCGCCGTTGGACACGGCACCCGATTCATCCTGGCTTTGCCGGTGACGAACGCCGGTGGTGGGGAAGCGAAGGCCAACTGATGTCGGGAACACCCGCGCATATTCTGATCATCGACGACGAGGAAATCATTCGGGAGGCGCTCGACGCCCTCCTGACCCGTGACGGCTGTGTCGTGAGGACGGCCGCCACCGGCACCGAGGGCCTCGCGATGCTCGCCGAAGAGGACTTCGACACGGTCCTTCTCGACTTGATGTTGCCTGACCGGAACGGTCTCGACGTTCTCGAGGAAATCCGCCGCACCGACGACGATCTTCCGGTCGTGATGATTACCGCGTTCGGCACGATCGACACGGCCGTGCGCGCCACCAAGCAGGGGGCGTTCCACTACTTCACGAAGCCGTTCAAGAACGACGAAGTGCTGGTCGTGCTCCGCAATGCCGTCGAGCGCCGGCGTCTGCAGCGCGAGAATCTCGAACTGCGAAACCGCCTGAAGTCCGGCAGTCACCGCTTCGATCAGATTATCGGGGGCAGCGCGCGCATGCGGGCGGTGTATGACCTGATTGGGCGCGCGGCTCCGAGCCGTACAACCGTGCTGATCCAGGGGGAGAGCGGCACCGGGAAGGAGCTGGTGGCGCAGGCCTGTCATCGCCGTTCCGCCAGGGCTGACAAGGCGTTTGTCACCGTAAACTCCGGCAACCTGCCGCCCGACCTGCTCGAGTCGAACTTGTTCGGCCACGTCAAGGGCGCTTTCACGGGAGCCGTGGCGATGAAGAAGGGGCTCTTCGAGGTCGCGGATCGCGGCACCATCTTCTTCGATGAAATCGGCAACGTTCCCCTCGAGACGCAGGCCAAGCTCCTGCGCGTCATTCAGGAACGCGAGTTCATGCGCCTGGGCGGCGTGGAGACAATCAAGGTGGACGTGCGGATCATCGCGGCCACCAACGTGGACCTCCGAAAGAGTGTGGCGGACGGCAAGTTTCGCGAAGACCTGTTTTATCGACTGAACGTGATTCCGGTGCAGCTGCCGGCGTTGCGCGATCGCAAAGACGATATTCCGATCCTTGTGCAGCACTTCCTGGAGAAGTACGGCGAAGAAAGTCGCAAGTCCGGCTGGTTTGTCACGCCCGAGGCGATGGACCTGCTGATGGCGTACGACTGGCCGGGCAACGTCCGTGAGCTCGAGAATGTGATCGAGCGTGCCGTGGTGCTGGCGCCGAGCCGCGCGATAGGACTGGAATTGATCCCCGAACAGGTTCGGTTCAACCGCGAGTTCCACGAGACGGACTTTGTCGTGCCTCCCGAGGGAATTCCGCTGCGGGAAGTGCTCTCGAACGCGGAGCGCAGGTGGATCGAGTCGGCGCTTGAGGCGGCCGGCGGCGTACAGAAGAAAGCCGCCGAGTTGCTGTTCATCAAGCCGACCACGCTCAATGAGATGATCAAGCGCTACGACATCCGGCCTCGCCGCAAGAAGGGCGAGACCGACGACGAGTCCGGCGCGTAGGCGCCGTCAGCGCCGGGGGCGCCGGTCGCGGCTCTGGCCGCCCTGCGGCCGGCGGTCACGCTGGGCCGGGCGCTGTGGCCGCCGGTCGCGGTCCCGCTCGCGTTCAGGTTCGGGACCACGCACTGGTGTGGGCGCCTTCAGTCGCGCCATCATCCGCTCGTACTTGTACAGGATGATGTCCCACCGGTAGTTCGCGTTGACGTAGGCCTGACCGTTGCGGCCCATCGCGGCGCGCAGACCGGCATCGCGCGTCAGAAGCTTCAGCGCCTCGATGAATTCCCAGCGGTCTTCGTAATACAGCCCGGCGTTGCTGCGCCGGCAATGATCGACCAGCACTTCAGAGCGGCCGTTCGCCAACACCGGCGTGCCGACGGCAAACGCCTCCAACGCGAGGAGCGAGAGGCTCTCGTGGGGGGACGGCACCACGACAACCGTGGCGGCCTCGAGGGCGTGCAGGCGTTCTTCGTCCGGCAGGATGCCCGCGAACCGCACGTGGGCATCGTCGGGCAGGGGCATGAGTTTGACGCCCATCAGCAGGAGTGAGGCATCACCACCCTCATGCAGAAACGCCTGGAAATACTCGAGGAGTTCCTCGCAGCCCTTGCCGGGGTCAATGCGGCCGCCGTACAAGGCGAACGCGCCATGCACGCGATGTCGGCGTCGAAAGGCATTTGCGGGTCCGTCAAGGTGGGCCGGGAGAGGTTCCTGCGCGGTGGGCAGGACCGGCGCGAGTGTCGGCAGGTCATCGCCACCGGAGTACCGGGATTCCGGCACGTCGACCCCGCACCCAACCACGTCTTCGACGAGAGCGCGCAGATGGAACCGGTCGCTCACAAAGCGCCGCTCGGCCTCGGTGTTCCAGACGATGCCGGCCGCGCTTGAAAAGACGTCTTCGTAGATGCCCAGGCGGATGGCGGCTTCGTCGTGGGCGGTAGGCACCAGCAGACTTTTCGACGGGGCCACCTTGAGGCCCATGACGGTCGGCGCGTACAAGTAGGTGAAAAAAATCAGGATGTCGTACGTCTGGTGGTGTCGTTCGAGGTATTCGATCAGCGCCGGCGACCAGGGCCCCTGCTGCTTCAGCCACTCGAGCTCATCCTGACGCGTGTGGGTATTGTGGAAGATCCAGTCGGAGTAGGCATTAAAGGACGCCAGGTCACGCGTGCGGCTGTTTGCAAACCGGCGAACCGTGACGCCTCGGATCCGGTCCGTGCCTTCCGGGTAGGCATTCTCCCAGGTGATGTAGTCCTTGGCGCAGGTGGTAAGCACTTCGACCGTGTGCCGTTCGGCCAGCCGCTCGGCGACCAGACGGCAGTGGTATTCGGATCCGCCGAGGATCTCCGTCCCGTAACGCTGTACGACAAACGCAATTTTCACGTGAACTCCGCCAACAGGGATTGCAGGCGCGGTTCGAAGCGATCACGCCCGAAGTCCGCCACCCGTCGCCGCTGTCCCGCAAGAATCTGCTCGCGCAGCGGCTCGTCATATACCAGGGCGCCGAGCCACTCGGCCGCCCACTCAAGGTCTTTCGGCGTAAAGCAGACCCCCGCGCCTCCGAGGGTGTCGGGCACCGCGGCGGCGCCGTACGCCAGCACCGGCACATCCATCGCCATCGCCTCCACCAGTGGAACACAGAACCCCTCGTGTTCGCTGAGGGAGACGTAGGCGTGTGCGTATCGGTAGTACGTCGCCAGTTCCTCATCGGGCACCGGCCCGGTGAACCAGAAGCGTTCGGGCAACATCTTGTATTCAGCGATCAGAGCGCGGATGGTCGCCGAGTACAGCGGAACCGCCTGATCATTGCCGACAAAGATGAACCGATAGCGCAGGTCGATGTAGCGTTTGTAATGTTCGGCAAGTCGGATATGGTCTTCGATCCGCTTGTTCGGCGCGATGCGGCCCACAAACAGAATGTTCGCAAACCCGTCGCCAAGGATCGCTTCCAACGCAGGCACCGGGCGCTGGGAGCGCAGGCGATCGGCATCCACGACAATCGGCAGCACACCGGTCCGCGGAAAGTGCATGGCCTCGAGCTCGGTCCGGTTGTACTCCGAGACGCCGAGCGCGAGGTCGGTGTGCGCGGCCAGCGACGCCAGCTCCCGACGGCCCTTGGAGACGAATTGACAGAGACCCGGATCGTACGGCGCAAAAAAATGCGCCGGCGTCACGTTGTGGTAGTGCAGGATGCGCGCGCCTGGCAACGTGGCGAACGCCCGTGTCATGGGCGACGGCACGGCGAAGTGGAGGATGGTCACGTCGCCATCACGGGCCGCAGCGTCCGTGAACGGCAACACGTCGCCGACCAGAGCGTCCTCCACTGTCAAGGCGAAGATCTCTGAGTCGTGTCCCCAGTCGCGGAACATCTCGCGCATCAGGAGGGCGTTGTTACCGACCGCGTCGTGGCGATGCGCGGCCGCCAGCCACTGGTTGATGATCACCGGCCGTGTCCCAAGTCAGCCACCGGACCGGCGTCTGCCTCCAGCGGCAGCGCGCGGTACGCCGCCGGACGGACCTCGCGCAGCTGCTCCAGCTCTTCGGCCAGTGCAAACTGACGCCAGAAATCAAACGTCACCGGCGGTCGCTCACGTGCCGGGCTGTCGAGTACCTGTCGCACAAACCGCAGGAGTGTGCCGTCGAAGTCACGCGCCTTCAGTCGGTCAAGCGCGGCGTCCTGTGCGACCAGGACCTGATCCGCAAGCGTGGCATCCGCCACCAGCCCGTGCATCAGGGCGGCCACGCGTCGCGGATCCTTCTCGTGAAACAGCACACCGCCGCCATCCATCGTCGCCGGAATCGCCGTCGACGCGTAGGCGAGGACCGGCACGCGTTTGTGGAAGGCCTCCACCAGGGGCACACAGAAGCCCTCGTGTTCGCTGGCACAGAGGAACAGGTCCGCCACGTCGTACAACGCCGTCAGCGCTTCGTTGGTAATCTGCCCGAGGATGTGGACATCCCTGGTGCCCAGCGTTGCAATGAGCGTCTGCAGCTGCGTGTAGTACTGCTCGAATCCGCCGTACGCACCAGCGAGAATCAACCGCGCGCGCGGGTTGTACCAGGTTTTGTACGCGTGGAAGAACCGGATGAGGTCATCCGGCCGCTTGTTCGGCACCAGCCGACCCACAAAGAGAATATTCGTCCACTCATCGTCGTACGCGTCGAGGACGCGGCTGTCGGGGACTGCGTCCAGGTGCGAGAAGTCGGGCACCACGTGCAGGACGTCGGTTGGAGAGAAGCCGAGGGCGTCCAGTTCCTGCCGGTTGAACTCCGAGTCGCCAAGCGCCAGATCGCACCGTGTCCGATACGCCGTCAGTTCCCGACGCCCGTGATAACACTGCCGCACGAGTTGCGGATGGACGCCCAGAAAATATTCAGGCGGCGTGATGTTGTGATAGATCAGCGCCATCCGGCAGGGCAGGGCGAACGCGGTGCGTGATGCGCGCGAGCCCAACGAGAAGTGGTGAATGAGCAGGTCGTCAGACGAGACCCGATCGACGATGTCGCGATAGTCGACCGTCAGGTCCTCAAGGCGCGGGTCGGCTGTCTCGACAATGATGCTGGATTCGTAGCCGGCGCCACGCAGCGCCCGCTGGATGCCGAGCACTTCGTTCCCGATGGCATCGCCGTAGCCCAGGGTCGCGAGGATCTGATGGACGCGCGGGGCCATGGCTTACCGGAGCACCGGCCCCGCCGGCACTGCGTCAAGGACCTCGCGCGCGGGAGGCAGATTTCGCTGGCGGCGAGCCCACCAGCCGGGCCACGGTTCGGCGGCCTGGATCGACGTATCCCGACGCAGTCGATCGAACATGTCCAGATACTTCCGTTCAATGACAGGCCAGGTGTAATGACGGCGGAAGAATTCACGGCCCTGCCGGCCGAGCACCGCGCCGATCGGTCCCTGGGCCTCGAGCGCAAACAGTGATTCGGCAAATTCTTCGTAGGAATCGTAGTAGAGGCCGCCGTTGCTGCGAATCACCTGACCACGCAGGACATCGCACCGGCCGTTGGCCAGCACGGGCTTGCCGAGGGCCCACGCTTCCAGCGCGACCATCGACAGGCTTTCGTACGGCGACGGCATAATCAGGACGTCGGCCGCCGCGAGAGCGTCAAATTTGTCTTCATCGGACAGGAATCCGAGGTGACGGATCCGTGGATGGGACGGGACCTGCAACACAGCATTCCCGACGAGCACGAGATCGAGCCCGCGCGGAAACTCGACCATGTAGCGGTCGAAGTGTTCGAACAGGGTCTTGCATCCCTTGTTCTCGTCGATGCGTCCGATATAAATCGCAAACGGACGTTTGAGGTTGAATTTCTTCCGCACGCGCCATGGCTGCGTGCGTTCCGGAATGTCCGATCCGACGCCGACCACCACACCGGGCACGGCGTGATTGCCTGACACGCCCTGAATCAGCGCCCGCTCTTCGAGCGAGTTGTACATGATCCCGCGAACACCGCGGAACAGCGGACCGAAGATCGAGAGTCCCACGGCCGGATCACGCTCCGCCGTCGGCACGAGGATCGCCTTCTGCGGCACCGTGCGGGCCCCGTGCCACGCGTGGTAGTAGCGCGCGCTGAAGAACAGAAAGAAATCGAACTCCCCGGTGACCTTGCGGAGATGAGCGAGCAGTGCGGGACTGCGCGGCCCTTCGCTGTCGAGCCACGCGAGTTCATCATTGAGCGAGTGCGTGCGCTCGAACACCAGTGCGGAGCGGCGGCCGAAATCTTCCGTGTCGCGGGGCCGCGACACCGGGAATCGGCGCACGGTCACGCCGTTGATGGTGCTGTCGCCCGACGGCCACTCGTTCTTCCAGCTGATGTAGTCCTTGGCGCAGGTGGTCAACACCTCAACCGTGGCGTGTCTGGACAGGCGCTCGGCAATGTACCGGGCGTGCAGTTCGGCACCGCCGTTGATATCGGCGCCGTACCGCTGGACCACGACTGCAATCTTCACTGTTCGTCAGGTCCTGCGTCTGCGGAATCCGCGCCGCCTTCGGCCACCCACTCCGACGTGTCCGCCTCTGCGGGCCCGCCGGCCGGCACGCCTCCCTGATCCGCCATGTTCTGTCCCGGACGGCGCCGCCGCCGCCGCCGACGCCGGCGGCGTTCGGCATCACCCGCTGCAGCGCCGTCAGCCGACGGCACAGGCGCGTCGCCGGCAGACGTCGCCGCAGCCGACGCCGTACCCGCGACCGCTGCGGGCGCCGCTGCCACCGCCGCAACCTGTGGAGGACGCGGGGAAGGCGGCTGTTGCCGCTGGGGCGGACGATACTGGACGACGCTTTCGAGCGCGCGGCCGCGTCGTTCGTCGAAGTCCATCCGGCTCGACAACGATTCCGCGCGCATCTTGAGGTTGTGCACTTCGATCCCGAGCCGCGTGACTTCAAGGGCCAGGTTGTGCACGAGTTCGTAGTAGAGCGGGTCCATCTCTTCGCGCACGCGGAAGCGCCGGTGGAACTCCTCGTTCACCTTGGCCTGGATGTGGAACGCCTCGCCAATCGGCTGGGGGTTCATGAACAGTTTCAGAACCGGGTTCAGCAACCGGCGAATCGTCCGCAGCAGCCCGCGGTGCGTGTCGTAGATGGTGCTGTCTTCGAACGAATAATTGGGCGGCGCGGCGCTCACTGTTCGGCGGCGCTTGAACTGGTCGACGAGATCGGAGCGCACGCCCTTGGGATCGAGGAACTGCTCGAGCTTGGCGCTGGCCAGGGCCTGCACTTCCGCCTCGGTGTAGTCCACGCCGCGCTTCTCGCGGATACGGGCCCGGATCTGACGCATGATGGCCTCGACGTCAACCGCGTCGGCCTTGACCTGGAAATCACTCATAACTGCACACCTTTGGATCCTTGGCCGCGCGTCAACGCCACGGCCCGTAAATCAGAACGGCCACCGCGACCGCCCACAGGGCGACGCACGCGAGAATCGGCCGATCCTGGAGCAGCGTCTCGGACGGGTCCGCCCCGCCGTCGCGCTGGTGGATGAGAAACAGATACCGGAAGATGCCGTACAGCAGGAACGGCAACGTGAACAACAGTCGGTCGGTGCCGAACTTGGCCACCGTTTCGGGACTGATCGTGTAGAAGGCGTAGGCCAGCAGCGTGGAGGCGGCCACGATGCTGATCAATTGATCGAGCAGCTGCGGGCTGTAGTCGGCGAGACTGCGCCGATGGCCGGCACCCCCGTCGGCCAGGGTCACCAGTTCGGCGCGGCGCTTGCTGAGCGCCAGGAACAGCGCACCCAGCAGTGTCAGCACCAGCAGCCAGTGGCTGATCGCGACATGAATCACCACTGCGCCGGCGACCGCGCGCAACACAAACCCCGCCGCGATAGTCAGCACATCAATGACGGCGTGGTGTTTCAGCGAGACGGAGTACCCCGTCAGCAGCGCCACGTACGTGAACGATACGGCGAAGAACAAGGGATCAAGCCAGAAGGCGACTGCCAGAGCGACCCCGGTCAGGATGATGGCGGTGAGAATGGCGGTGCGCGGTGAGACGTCGCCGGCGGCGACGGGGCGGCGGGACTTGCTGGGGTGGAGCCGATCGGCGTCGGCGTCGTGAACGTCGTTGACCAGATACACGACGCCCGACAGCGCGCAGAAGACCACAAAAGCGAGGCCCGCTACGAGCACCGAGGCCGGATCGAGCAACTTGCCGCCGAAGATGAGGCCTGCGAACAAGATGAAATTCTTGGTCCACTGCGCGGGACGCAGTGAAACAAACAGGGCAACACCCCGCGACCGGGTGGAAACGGACATCACGATGCGAAGGACCGGGCAGGCCCACTGGCCCGCCCGGCCGTCGACTCGATGGTTCCGGCTAGGTGTAACTCTTGATTGCGTCCTGCTCGACGTCGAACGTTTCGAACACCGTGAGCAGTTTCGTGATCATCAAGAGGTCCGTGATCCGCTTGGTGAGGTTGACCAGCTTGAGCTGGCCGCCCTGACGGCTGACCGTCGTGTACGTTCGCACGATCTCGCCAAGGCCTGCGCTGTCAATGTAGGGAACATCTGCGAGATTCAGCAGAATGCGCTTCTTGTTCTGGAGGATCAACGAGTTGATCTTGTCCTTCAGGACCTCGTCACCCTCACCGAGAGTGATTTTGCCCTTCAGGTCGAGAATCATTACCTCGCCTGCCTGTCGTTCCTCGATCTGCATGCCAACTCCTCTGCCCGGCCGTGTCCGGCCTGCTGACGGCCGGTCGGCGTGGTATCTGGCGAAAATTTCCAAACGTAGTGTAGTGGGTCAGGGGCTCCCGGTCTACTAAAAGCCGAGAACCCCCACCACCACTATTCGACGTCCCGGCGCTGCTTCTTGCGGGAGCGTTTGCGGGCGAGCGCCTGCTTGACGCGACGCTTGTCACCCGGCTTCAGGTAAAAGGAGTGTTTTTTGATGTCCTTGATGATGTCTTCCTGCTGCACCTTCCGCTTGAAGCGGCGCAAGGCACTCTCGATGGACTCACCGTCCTGAATTCTGACTTCTGCCATAGCTGAACACCCCCTTCCCGACTGGATTTCGCGCCCGCCAATCAACCAGAACTCGGCCGGGTCGGGCAAGCAACACGTTAGGGTATCACGTAGAATCGACAGCTCATGCGGCTGCTGATTGTCGGAAGTGGAGGCCGGGAACATGCCATGGCGTGGCGGCTGGCCCAGGACCCTGGCGTGGCCGAGGTGCTGTGTGTCCCCGGAAACCCGGGAATCGCCCGGTTTGCCCGGTGTTTTCCAGGAAAAGTGACCGATCCAGAGGCGCTTCTGGCCCTGGTCGAGCGGGAAAAGGTCCATTTGACGGTCGTGGGCCCGGAAGCGGCCCTGGACGCTGGGTTGGCCGACCTTCTGCGGGCCCATGGGCATCCGGTGGTGGGACCGGTCCGGCGAGCCGCCGCCCTGGAAACTTCCAAGGTCTTCTCAAAGCGGTTCATGGCCGACGCCGGGATTCCCACCGCCCGATTCCTCGCGTGCGACACGCTGGAGTCGGCACTGGCGGCCGTCGCCGGTGACGTGTTCGGCTTCCCCGTCGTCGTCAAGGCGGACGGACTCGCCGGCGGCAAAGGCGTGGTCATCGCCGGCGACCGTGCCGAAGCCGAAGCCGCCGTCAGGGCCGCCATGGTGGATCGGCAGTTCGGGGATGCCGGGTCGGTCCTTGTGATTGAAGAATGCCTGACCGGGCCCGAAGTCTCGTTTTTTGTGCTGGCGGATGGCCGCCGCGCGATTCCCATCGGCAGCGCCCAGGATCACAAGCGGGTGTTCGACGACGACCGCGGCCCCAACACGGGAGGGATGGGCGCCTTCGCGCCCAGTCCGCTGATGACCGCGGCCCTTGAGGCGGAGGTGCTGCGGACAATCGTGCAGCCCGTGCTCGATGGGTTGCCCGACGATGGCGGCTATCGAGGGTTCCTGTACGTGAGTCTGATGCTGACGCCGGCTGGTCCAAAGGTGATCGAGTTCAATGTGCGGTTCGGCGATCCCGAGACCCAGGTCGTGTGGCCCCTGCTCGGCGGCAACGTGACCGAGGTCCTCCATGCAGCGGCCGTTGGCGACCTGGGATCGCGAACCATCCCGATGGCGGCAGGCGCCTGTGTTGGCGTGGTACTCGCGGCGCAGGGGTACCCGTCCCAGCCCGTCACGGGCCAGGTCATCACGGGTGCGGATGTCGACTTCGGTTCGGATGTCACCGTGTTTCATGCGGGCACCGCGAAGCGAGACGGTCAGCTCGTGACCGCGGGTGGGCGCGTGCTCACCGTGGTGGGCCGGGGCGTGGACCATGCGGACGCGATGCGAAAGGCGTACACCGGCGTGTCGGGGATTGCGTTCGACGGCATGCAGTACCGCCGCGACATCGGCCGGAAGGCGTTGATAAGCTGAGGGCTCTTATGGCACTGGATGTGCTGATTCTCATGGGTCTGACTCCGACGCGGATGTGATGTCGGCTGCGGGAGCGGGCGTCGGCCCATCGCTCCCCGGCGCGCGTGCTGCGATTGATCGATGACGCGCACACGCCGCGCCCCGTGGCATGGACGCGCTGTTGTCGACGGTGCAGATGCCGCCGGGAGTCCCCGTCGCGACTGGCCGCGAAACGGTCACGCCTCAGGCGCGGCGTTCGCCTTCGACGAGCAGCTGTCCGCATGCCGCGCGGATGTCGCGACCGCGACTTTTTCGGACGGACACGGTCACGCCGGCGTCCGAGAGAATCTTCGCAAAGGTGTTCACACGCGCGTCGGACGGGCGGGTGAACGGAATCCCGTCCGCCTCGTTCAGGGGAAGCAGGTTCACTTTCCCCGGGATGCCGTCGAGCAGTCGTGCCAGCCGCCGCGCATCATCGGGCGTATCGTTCACGCCGTCGAGCATCACGTATTCAAAAGTGATCCGCCCGCGCCGCCGGAGCGGAAAGTTCCGGCAGGTGTCCATCAATTCTTCGAGTCCGTACTTCCGATTGATGGGCACCAGCGCGTCCCGTTGCGCGTCGGTGGTGCCGTGCAGGGAGATGGCGAGATTCGGCATGACCGGTTCGTCGGCGAGTTTCTTGATCGCCGGCACCAGTCCCACGGTGGATAACGTCACCCGGCGCGGTGCCACGGCCAGGCCCTGCGGGTCTGCGAGGATTCCCAGCGCCTTCATCGTCGCGTCGTAGTTGTGCAGCGGTTCGCCCATGCCCATCAGCACGATGTTGAACGGAGAAGTGCGCAGGTGGGTTTCCCGGGCCAGAACCCGCACCTGTCCGGCAATTTCTCCGGCGGTCAGATTCCGAATCAGGCCCATCTTTCCGGTGAGGCAGAAGCCGCAGGCCATCGCGCATCCGACCTGGGTCGAGACGCAGAAGGTCTGGTTCGGCGTGTCCGGGATGTAGACCGCCTCGACGCGTCGGCCGTCTGCGAGCCGGAGCAGGAATTTGGTCGTGCCGTCGGACGAGACCTGTTTGGTTTCCAGCGCCGGTTCAGAGATGCGCGCCTGGTGCTGAAGGCGAGACCGGAGTGGAGCCGGGAGATCGGTCATCGCGTCAAAGGTGACAACGTCGCGCTGGTGCAGCCACTGAAAGAGCTGACGGCCGCGGAAGGCGGGCTCACCCATAGCGACCATGGCCGCTTCAAGTTCGGGGCGGTCGCACTCGGAAAAATCCTTCACGGGTGTCGCAGCTGAGCCTTGTTCCACAACACGCGTCATGGTATCATCCACAGCTTGAATTGCTCCTGTAACTTCAAGTCTGTGAACAACTTAACCGATTTGGTGGGCGTCAGGTCGTGGTGAGGGCGGAGACGCTGCCCTCGGGCCTTCGGCTCGTCACCGAATCAATTCCGCATGTGCGCTCGGCGGCCATCGGCGTCTGGTTGACCCGCGGGTCCCGTCATGAGTCCGATGCCGACAGTGGGATTGCCCATTTCGTCGAGCACATGCTGTTCAAGGGCACACACACGCGGTCGGCGCGTGACCTGGCGCAGCAGATTGATTCCATCGGCGGTCAGGTGGACGCCTTCACGTCGAAGGAATACGCCGGCTACTACATCAAGGTCCTCGACGAGCACCTGCCGCTGGCCCTCGACATTCTGAGCGACATGTTGCTGCGCCCGGCGCTGGCGCCGGAGGAAGTCGCGCGCGAACAGGGTGTCGTGCTCGAAGAAATCAAGATGGTGGAGGACGCCCCCGACGACCTGGTGCACGAGATCTTCGCGCAGCAGTTCTGGGCGCGGCATCCCCTGGGGCGCCCCATCCTCGGTACTGCCGACACCGTGCAGTCGTTTTCCGCCGCGCGACTGCGCGAGTTTTTCTCGCGCACCTATGTCGCCTCGAACCTGGTGGTGGCTGCGGCGGGCCGTCTCGATCATGATCGACTGCGCGATGACGTGGCCAAGGCGTTCGAGACGTTGTCGTCGGCGGGTGATGTGACGAGTGACGTGCCGCCGCAGGCAACGCCCGGCGTAGTGTCGCGTCAGAAGGACATCGAACAGAGCCACGTGTGTCTCGGATCCCCGGCCGTCAGCCAGACACACCACGACCGGCACGCCGCCCTGGTCCTCAACACGATTCTGGGTGGCTCGCTCAGTTCCCGGCTGTTCCAGCACATCCGCGAGGATCGCGGGTTGGCGTATTCGGTGTTCTCCAATCTCGCGACGTACAGCGACGCCGGCATGCTGTCGGTGTACGCCGGCTGTGCCGCCGACAAGGTCGAGGAAGTTGTGGCGCTTACCCTCGCCGAATTGCGCACCTTGCGGCAGGAGGCGGTGCCGGCCGATGAATTGCGCCGAGCCAAGGATCACCTGAAGGGCAGCGTGATGCTCGGCCTGGAAAACACGTCCAGTCGCATGTCACACCTCGCCCGTCAGGAAATGTGTTTCGGCCGGCAGGTGACCTTCGACGAAATTCTCGCAAACATTGAGGCGGTTGGAGCCGATGATGTGTTGCGCGTGGCGGGTGAGGTGTTTCAGGATGGCGCGATCGCCGCAAGCTTTGTGGGGCCTGACGAGGCACCCCCGTTGCTGGCGTCGCAATTGGTGATGGGGACGCACGCATGATTCCGAGGTACACCCACCCAGAGATGGGCGGCATCTGGAGTGAACAACGGCGCTACGACGCCTGGCTGGAGGTCGAACTGGCGGCCACCGACGCCCTGGCCGACACGGGTGTCGTTCCGAAAGAAGACGCGCGCATTCTTCGCGAACGCGCCACGTTTGACATCGCCCGCATCGAAGAAATCGAGCAGACGACGCAGCACGATGTGATTGCGTTTACGACAGCGGTCGCCGAGAAGGTCGGTCCGTCCGCGCGGTGGCTGCATTTTGGCCTGACCTCGTCCGACGTGCTGGATACGGCGCTGGCACTGCAGATGCGGGCCGCGTGCGACCTGCTGCTGACGCGGGTGGATGCGTTGGCTGACGCCATCAGGACGCGGGCGCTGGAGCACAAGCACACGCCGATGATCGGCCGCACCCATGGCGTGCATGCCGAACTGATGACATTTGGAGTGAAGCTGGCGCTGTGGTACGCGGAAGTGGGCCGGGCCCGCGAACGCGTGGTGCGGGCGCGCGAGACCGTGTCGGTCGGAAAGTTGTCGGGCGCTGTGGGCGTGTTCGCCCATCTGGATCCCGCGATCGAAGCGGCCGTCTGCGCGCGCCTCGGGCTGACGCCCGCGCCCGTGGCGTCACAGGTGATTCAGCGCGATCGTCATGCCGAGTTGCTCTCCGCGCTCGCGATTCTGGCCGCGTCGCTCGAAAAATTCGCGCTCGAAGTGCGCGGCCTGCAGAAGACTGAAATCGGCGAAGTGGAAGAGCCGTTTGCCAAGGGGCAGAAGGGCTCGTCGGCGATGCCGCACAAGCGCAACCCGATTGCCTGCGAACAGATTGTCGGCCTGGCGCGCCTGATTCGGTCCAATGCCATGGCGGCGATGGAAAACGTCGCGTTGTGGCACGAACGGGACATCTCGCACTCGTCGGTCGAGCGCGTGATTCTTCCTGACAGCTTCATCGCCCTCGATCACATGCTGCGCCGCTTCACCCGCGTCGTCGCGGGCATGGTGGTGTATTCGGACCGCATGGCGGAGAATCTGCAGCGGTCGCGCGGCGTGGTGTTCTCGGGCAGCGTGCTGCTGGAATTAGCCCGGCGTGGAGTGTCGCGCGAAGACGCCTACGCGTGGGTGCAGCGCAACGCGATGCGATCGTTTGCCGAGCGCGTGGATTTCAAGCCGCTGCTCCTGGCCGACGCGGACATCATGCGGGTGCTGCCGGCGAATGTGCTTGAGGAGTGTTTCGATTTAGGCGCGCAGTTGCGGAACGTGGACGCAATCTTCGCGCGGGTCTTCACGGCGTAGATGCGGAACACTCAGGGGGATGGGATGAACGACAAGTTCCGTGAAGAGTGTGGCGTCTTCGGCATCTTCGGACACCCCGAGGCCGCAAACCTCACCTACCTCGGACTATACGCGTTGCAGCACCGCGGCCAGGAGAGCGTCGGCATCAGCACCTCGGACGGGACCCGTCTCAAGCTGCACAAGTCGATGGGGTACGTCGCGGATGCCTTCGACGAATCGACGCTGGCATCGCTCGCCGGCACGAGCGCCATTGGCCACGTCCGGTATTCGACCGCAGGCGAGAGCGGGCTGAAAAACGCGCAACCGATCCAGATCGAGTGCACCCATGGCGAGATCGCCATCGGCCACAATGGCAACCTCGTCAACGCCGACGAATTGCGCCAGGCGCTCGTGCAGTCCGGATCGATCTTCCAGACGACGAGCGATACCGAGGTGCTGCTGCACCTCTATGCGCGGTCCAAAGCCACCACGCCGGATGCCGCACTGGTGGAGGCCGTGTCACAGGCGCAGGGCGCGTTTTCGCTTGTGTGGCTGACGAAGGACAAATTGATCGCTGCGCGCGACCCGCACGGGTTTCGGCCCCTGACGATCGGGCGCATCGGCGACGCCTACATCGTCTGTTCTGAGACGTGTGCACTGGACTTGATCGATGCGACGTGGGTGCGCGACGTGGAGCCCGGTGAAGTGCTGATCATCAGCGCGGCGGGCATGCAGTCGCTGAAGCCGTTTGCCCCGGCGGCGAAGGCGCACTGCATCTTCGAACATGTGTACTTCGCGCGGCCGGATTCCTACGTCTTCGGCCAGAGTGTCAATGAGGTCCGGACCGCATTCGGCCGTCGACTGGCGGCGGAACAGCCCGCCGACGCGGATGTCGTGGTCCCGATTCCGGATTCAGGTGTGTGCGCCGCCACGGGCTTCGCGGAGGCGGCAGGGCTCCCGCTGCAGATGGGGCTGATTCGGAACCACTATGTGGGCCGCACCTTCATCGAACCGCAGCAGTCGATTCGGCACTTCGGCGTGCGCGTGAAACTCAATCCGGTGAAGAGCATTCTGGCCGGGCGTCGAGTGGTGCTGGTGGATGACTCGATCGTGCGTGGCACGACAAGCCGGAAGATCGTGAAGATGGTGCGCGCCGCGGGCGCCACCGAAGTGCACATGCGGATCAGCTGTCCGCCCACCGTCTCGCCCTGTTTCTACGGCGTGGACACCCCGCAGCGATCCGAGTTGATCGCCGCCACCCACACGCTGGAAGAGGTTAGGAAATACATCGGCGCTGACAGCCTTGGGTATCTCTCCCTCGACGGCATGTTGGTGGAAGTGGGCAGCGAACGAAAATCGTATTGCACGTCCTGCTATACCGGCGACTACCCGGTAGCCTTCCCCCGCAACGAGGCGGCGTACCTGCAGTTGGCGCTGAAGCTGGTGCCATGAGCTCGCCCCTGCGATGGACGCTGGCGGCCGCCGTGTGCATCAGCGTGTCGGTGCCGACGTCGGCCCAATCCCCGCCGCAGACGCTCTCTGCGGCAATCGACCAGCTCGTGTCGTTCGACTACGCGACCCGAACCGCTGCCGCTCGCACGGTGAGGCGCAGCCCGGCCGCAGAGGCCATCCCCCTTCTCGCGGCAGCGGCCCGTTCCCATCAGGATGGCTACGTGCGCTACCGCGCCCTCGTCCTGCTCGCCGGATTCGGCGAAGCCACTGCGACCGGGACCATGCGGGCCCTGCTGTCCGATCCGAACGACCGTGTGCGCGCAGTGGTGTTCGCCTGGTTTGAGCGCCATCCCGCGAGTGATCTGAATGCCGCGATGATTGCGGCGCTTGACAAGGAAACGTCCGAGTTCGTGCGCCCCGCGCTGACCCGGGCACTGGCAGCGGCCCACGCCGACCCCGCCGTGCGGCAAGCCGTCCGTCCGCTGATTATGAAGGGCGAAGACTTCTTTCGCGGCACCGTGATTGAGGCGCTTGGTGACTATGCCGCGACCTGGGCCGTTCCGGTGATTGCCGACGTCGCACAACTCGACGGCCCTCTGCAGGACGATGCGATCACGGCGCTTGGAAAGCTCGGAGACAAGTCGGTGCTGCCGGTGCTGGCGGCGCTGCAGAAGTCGGCTCCGCGGGATACCCAGCCGGCGATTGCCGCCGCTAGCTGCCTCCTGACGCAGCAGTGTGGCCCGCGTGAGGACTATCTGCGGCAGACGCTGACATTCGCGGCCGCCGACCCGCAGTACCAAAGCCTCCTGCGCAGCGCGGCCTTCTCGCTGGCTACCCTCGCGGCGCGCGGATCCGTGTCCGCGCTGTCGGCGCTGTTTGACGTCGCCGAACCGTCTCGCGATCCGGCCCGCGCCGCGCTGGCGCTTGCGGTGGGCCACGTGGCACTGCGGAACCCCGGCGTGATTCTCGAAGCGCTTGAGTCGCGCGGCACTCGTGATGCGGCCATTGCCGTCCTGCAGGACGCGTTCGACATGCTGTCGGAAGACTTCGAGGAAGAACGTTTCTTCGTGGAGATTCGCCGCGCCTACTGGGCGGCGGCGGACGGATCGACGCGGCGGGCCGTGGCGCAGGCCCTTATCGACAAACTGGAGTTCTGACGTGGTGGATTA
Source organism: Vicinamibacterales bacterium (assembly GCA_030827135.1). Lineage (GTDB taxonomy): Bacteria > Acidobacteriota > Vicinamibacteria > Vicinamibacterales > SCN-69-37 > SYFT01. The sequence continues at coordinate 4,248 of JAURFE010000003.1, read as the reverse complement.
TCGGCAATCGGGCGTCGACATTGACGCGGGCAACGAAGTGGTGCGCCGCATCAAACAACTGGCGAAGTCCACCTATACCTCCGGCGTGCTGTCGGGGATCGGGTCCTTCGGCGGTTTGTTTGCGCTTGATGGCACCGCCACCGACCCCGTGCTGGTGGCCTCGGCCGACGGCGTGGGGACCAAACTCAAGGTAGCCTTCATGACCGGGGTCCACGATTCCATTGGCGTGGATCTGGTCAACCACTGCGTCAACGACATCCTGGTGCAGGGTGCACGCCCCTTGTTTTTTCTCGATTATCTGGCGACCGGCCGACTCTCGCCGGATGTGGCCGAACAGATCGTGCGCGGTGTCGCGGAGGGGTGTCGCGCGAATCGCTGCGCCCTGCTCGGCGGCGAAACAGCGGAGATGCCGGGCTTTTATGCCGACGGCGAATACGACGTCGCCGGATTCATCGTCGGCATCGTACCGCGGGCAAAGGTGATTGATGGCCGGTCCATTGTGGCCGGTGACGTGTTGATCGGCCTCCCGTCGTCCGGTCTGCATACCAACGGATACTCGCTGGCGCGCCGGATCGTGTTCGACCATCTGGGCCTGACGGTCAATAGTGTGGTCCCGGACCTGGGCCAATCTGTCGGGGAGGCGCTGTTGCGTCCCCATCGTTCGTACTTGCCGGCGATCAGCCCCCTGCTCGACCGCGGATGGATCAAGGGGATGGCGCACATCACCGGCGGCGGCCTCACCGAGAACCTGCCGCGGACGATGCCCGAGGGACGTGTGCCCAGGGTGGACCGCGCGAGCTGGGACGTGCCGCCGCTGTTTGCGTGGCTCCAGCGCGCAGGGGAAATTGCCGACGATGAGATGTTCCGGGCGTTCAATATGGGTGTGGGTCTCGTGCTGGTGGTGAGCGCCTCAGACGCCGATGCGGTGCTCGGAGCATTGCGTGCCACGGGTGAGCCGGCGTGGACGCTCGGTCACGTCGATTGAGTCCCAGGCCGAGCTGCGGTTTACGTAGTCGCTCCATGCGCGAGACTCGAGGAATGGAGCTGGGACCAGGGGGAGCGGGTTCGCGCCGTCCAGGCGGCCCGCCAGGCTTCCCCAGGGCCAGTCCTGGGCGCGACGCGAAAGTCCGTGCGTGAGGGCCAGTCGCTCGACATTACGAGCGGTCCGGACCAGGTCGCGGATCGCCGGTACGGGCCTGATGGTGACGTGGTCGGACGGTTCTCCTGGGGCAGAAATGACCCCATCCAGGAATCGTTGGAGCCGGGATGGGTCAACCGGACCCACAATCAGGTGCCAGTGCGTCGGCATCAGGCAGTACGCCACGAGCCGGACGGGGTGTCTGAGGAGCGCCGCGCGGAGTCGATACTGCAGCGCACGATAGTCGGCCGGCTGAGCCAGGACCGCGGTCGGGTGCGCCGGCCGGCCGGCGACATGGAAACATGAGAGCGGGTACGAGGGGAGGCGTCTGGGCATGGTGCACACAGCAACAGCAAGGGCGGTGCCTGAATGAGCGCAGGTGGTACACCAATCGCCATTTTGATCTCCGGCCGCGGATCCAACATGCAGGCCGTGGTGGCCGCCAGCCGTGCCGGTCGCGTGGACGCGGTCGTGCAGGTCGTGATCTCGAATCAGCCGGATGCGCCTGGGCTCGTGTGGGCGCGTGAGGCGGGGATTGAGGTGCTCGTCGTGCCGCACCGTAACTACCCGACGCGCGCGGCCTACGACGACGCGCTGGTGGAGATCCTGCGAGCGCGGGGGATTCGGTTGGTGGTGCTCGCCGGGTTCATGCGGGTGCTGGGACCGACCTTCTGCGCCGCATTTCCCTACGCGATTCTGAACGTGCACCCGTCCCTGCTGCCGTCCTTCCCCGGCGTGGACGCCCAGCGCCAGGCGTTTGAGTACGGGGTCACGGTGACGGGGGTGACCGTCCATTTTGTGACGCCGGAGCTCGATGCTGGTCCGGTGGTGGCACAGGCGACGGTGCCGGTGCTCGGGGACGATACGGTGGACACGCTCCGTGCGCGTATTCTTGCTGAGGAACATCGACTTCTGCCTGATGCCCTGCAACGCGTGATCCGCGGCGGCTGGCGGGTGGACGGACGAAGAATCCTCTGGGACTGAGGATTCCCGATTCCCGATTGAGGATTACGAATGACTCTTGATGAACAGCTCGCCTACCTCACGAAAGGATGTGTTGATGTGGTGCGCGCCGGGGAACTGAAGGCCAAGCTGGAGCGCGCCGCCACGACGGGCGTCCCACTGACTGTGAAGGTCGGCTTCGATCCGACGGCGCCGGATCTGCATCTCGGGCACACCGTGTTGCTGCGGAAGATGAAGCACTTTCAGGACCTCGGGCACCGCGTGGTGTTCCTGATCGGAGACTTCACCGGACTTATTGGGGATCCGACCGGTCGATCGAAGACGCGGCCGCCGCTGACGCGTGAGGACATCGCGGCGAATGCCGAGACGTACAAGGCGCAGGTTTTCAAGATCCTCGACCCGCAGAAGACGGTCGTCGACTTCAACGAGCGATGGCTTGGTGCACTGGGCAGCGAGGGGCTTGTGCGGCTGGCCGCGCGGTACAACGTCGCGCAGATGCTCGAACGTCGCGACTTCAAGCAGCGGTTTGAAGCCGGCAAGCCGATTGCGATTCACGAATTCCTGTATCCGCTCGCGCAGGCGTACGACTCGGTCTTTCTGAAGGCGGATGTCGAACTTGGTGGCACTGATCAGTTGTTCAATCTGAACGTGGGCCGCGACCTGATGCCGGGGTATGGCCTCGAGGCGCAGGTGGTGATGACCACGCCGTTGCTTGAGGGGCTGGACGGCGTCGAGAAGATGTCGAAGAGCCTGAGCAACTACGTCGGTGTGACCGAGGCGCCCGCGGAGATGTTCGGGAAGCTGATGTCGGTGAGTGATGAGCTGATGTGGCGGTACTACGTGCTGCTCACAGACGACACGCAGGCCGACATTGATGCGCGGCGTGCGCGTGTCGCATCGGGCGCAGAACATCCGAAAGCCGCGAAGGTGACGCTCGCGCGCCGCGTCGTCACGGATTTTCACGGTATTGAGGCGGCTCGGGCCGCGGCCGAGGCCTTTGAAGCCCGATTCACGCGCCACGAGATCAACGCGGACTATCTGCCGTCGTTTGAGATTCCCCTGGGTACGCGATGGGCGCAGGTTCTCGTGCAGACCGGGAATGCGTCGTCAAACTCCGAAGCGAGCCGGAAGGTGACGGAGGGCGCGGTGCGTCTTGGGGACGTGAAGATCGCGGACCCGCGCGCGGCGTTTGCGACGGAGGGGACGCACGTGCTGCGGGTGGGACGTCGCGCGTGCACGGTGATCGCTGTGCCGGCGGGGGGCTCGTAACCCGCTGCGATTACGAGAGTTATGCGCACGCCTGACGGGAGAAGGCGGCACGCCGGCACAATCAGGTCGTACGATCTGTAACAGCCTGTTGACAAGCCGCGTGTACGTACCTAGACTGGGAAGTCTCGAGCGTCGCCGTTGGTGGCGCTGACACGACCTTCAGCCCTTTCGAACGTCTGAAAGTGGCAGCCCCTCGGTCCTGACGGACTGAATTTGCGGTGAAGACCCCGGGTCAGGCGGAGCGTCGGCGGACGAAATTCGGCCGACGGCTTTCGAAGAAAAATTGCTGAAGAGCAACTTTTTCGTTGACAGCACCGGATGCTCGCGATAGTCTTGGAAGGTTCCCCTAACGACAAACGATGTCGCAGGGGAGCGGAAGACAAGCGACTCGGTTCTTTGAAAACTAGATAGAACGTGCAAGCACACAACCCGTCGAGTATCAGCGGGTGGCACGAAGCGGGATTCGCAGGAATCAGCGCCGTGAACCACCTTTACTTCGACGTAACACAATCCGGAGCCAAATAAAGGCGATCGGGTTAGACCGGATTAGCCCGGAGCGAGCCCTGCAAGGGGTGAGTGAGGGGCGAAACCATTTAACTTGAGAGTTTGATCCTGGCTCAGAATCAACGCTGGCGGCGTGCCTAACACATGCAAGTCGAACGCGAAAGTGGAGCAATCCATGAGTAGAGTGGCAAACGGGTGAGTAACACGTGGGCGACCTACCTCAGAGTGGGGGATAACCTTCCGAAAGGAGGGCTAATACCGCATGACATCCCGTGTTTGGATACACGGAGATCAAAGCCGGGGATCGCAAGACCTGGCGCTTGGAGAGGGGCCCGCGTCCGATTAGCTAGTTGGTAAGGTAATGGCTTACCAAG
>JAURFE010000039.1 GCA_030827135.1 Vicinamibacterales bacterium | reverse complement strand
CGAGGACCGTCAGTTCAACCAGTACCCCCTGACCGTGACCAAGGCGGTCGACGGCCTGTCCTTCACCGTCTCCTATCCTGGCGACACGTCCAACTGGGCCATCGGAACGGGCCGCTGGGACATCAAGTTCGCCTTCTCCTCGTCCAGCATCTCGCGGACTGAAATCTTCCGCGTCAACGTCATCGAGTCGGTCACGGAATAATTCCCATGCCTGACGCGACCATCACCTCGACCGAGTCCACCTTCGGCACGATCAGCGGCGTCTTCGCGGCTGACCAGTCCACCATCACGGGGACTATCTCCGGCATCATCGAAGGGACGATTGACGGCTCCGTCGGCGTGCCCGGACCGCAGGGACCCCAAGGGCCGCAGGGCCAGCAGGGCCAGCAAGGCCAGCAGGGCGTTCCTGGACAGCCCGGACAGAAGGGCGATAAGGGTGACCAAGGGGAGCAGGGCATCCCGGGTCAGAAAGGCGATAAGGGCGACCAAGGCGACCCCGGCGCTCCTGGCGTCGGAGTCCCCACGGGCGGCACGGCTGGGCAAGTCCTCGCCAAGATTGACGGCACGAACTACAACACCGAATGGGTAGACCAGTCCGGCGGCGTCTCCTCGGTCGTCCTGCCGCTCATGCTCGATGACGGCGAACTCAGCATCGAACCGGGCTACTACTACCCCTATGCTAACCCGTCCAACTTCATCAGCGCCGAAACCGCCGTTGCCACCTTCTACCCGCTGGAC
>JAURFE010000038.1 GCA_030827135.1 Vicinamibacterales bacterium | reverse complement strand
CAACCGCGATTATTTTAGCCACGGGCGCCGCTATCGCCCTCGCCGCTGCTCAGCACACACCAGCGCCCACCGCCGCCCCGCTAGAGGCGCAGCCCACGCCAGCGCATGACCTCAGCGCGGCGCAGATAGAGCGCACGCTAAAGACCGCCAGGCGCATAGAGAAGCGCCTAGCCCGCGCCGCCGAGATGATCGAGGAGCACAAGCACGGGCGCGAATGTAAAGATAACCCCCACCCCGTCGCGCCGCTCAGCTTGTCGCGTTAGGCTGAGCAGAGCGAGCGAGGGAGGGAGTAGCCGAGGCGGGACTTGAACCCGCACACCCAAAGGGCGCTAGAACCTAAATCTAGTGCGTATGCCTATTTCGCCACTCGGCCAGAGTATGGGCGCGGAGGGGCTTGAACCCCCGACCAACCGGTTATGAGCCGGCCGCTCTAACCGCTGAGCTACACGCCCCCTAGACACGCGGACATTAACGCCCGCGCGCCGATCAGTCAAGGATAACAAGGCGCCCGTTAGCGTCGCGCTCACCCTCAAGCCCCTTGCGCCAGACACGCGCGCACCACGGATCCGCGCCCATTTTCACATCAGGCGTAAAGGGGCGCATAGCGGCGACCATGAGCCGCGCGAGCTCATCAGCCGCCTCAGCCGCGCGCCCTTCCTCGACCTCGCACAAAATCTCATCATGAATAAAGGCGACGGGGCGCGCCCCGTAGAGCGGCGAGGAGCTATCAAGCCAACACGCGCGCACCACATCGACG
>JAURFE010000037.1 GCA_030827135.1 Vicinamibacterales bacterium | reverse complement strand
GACTTCGAGCCTGGCGGCACGGCCGCGTCGAACGGTACCGGCATCGAGATCGCGACGGGCAAGGACGCGGTGGTGGCTGCGGCCGAACGCCCGTCCGATTGGGTGATGGCGGCCATTGTCGGTGCGGCTGGCCTGGAATCGACGATGGCGGCGGTGCGACGCGGCGCTGTGGTAGCGTTCGCGAACAAGGAATGCCTCGTCTGCGCCGGCGATCTGATGATGGCCGAGATCGTACGCGGCGGCGCGCACCTGTTGCCGGTCGATTCCGAGCATAACGCGATCTTCCAGGTCTTCGATTTCGACCGGACGGAAGCGGTCGAGCGGCTGATTCTGACGGCGTCCGGCGGACCGTTCCGCCAATGGGATCGCGCCGCCATGGGGCAGGCAAGCCCCGCGCAGGCCGTAGCCCATCCCAATTGGGATATGGGCGCCAAGATCTCTGTGGATTCTGCGACGATGATGAACAAGGGACTCGAAGTGATCGAGGCGCATCATCTGTTCCAGATACCCGAGGAGCGGATCGACGTTCTGGTCCATCCGCAATCGGTGATCCACAGCATGGTCGCCTATGTCGACGGGTCCGTCCTGGCACAGCTTGGCACGCCCGACATGCGCACGCCGATCGCCTATGCGCTTGCGTGGCCGTCGCGCATGGCGACGCCGTCGCAGCGCCTCGACCTTGGTGTCATGAACACGCTGACATTCGAGCCGCCGGATATGGAACGGTTTCCCGCCCTTCGGTTGGCACGTGAAGCGTTGCGAGCCGGGGGCAGCGCGCCGGCC
>JAURFE010000036.1 GCA_030827135.1 Vicinamibacterales bacterium | reverse complement strand
TGACTTTAAAGTAATCAAAATGTTAAGTGCCAATAATACAGCACACTTCGATTCTCTCGCTCTAGCAGCATAGTATCGATGGGGTTTCTTAAGACCTTATAACCAAACTTAAGATAACAGGTCAAACCTGCGAAAACAAAAGGGAAATGGTTATCCATCTTTTAGATGGTGGAACGCAACAGGACTGTAAGCGTTGGTGGAACCACAGTCTATCTTTGTTTATTTCTGATAGTAAATAGACTAAACCTGTGAATGACTTGAATTTGAATTTGCTTTGGACGCGGGTTCGACTCCCGCCGCCTCCACCACTTATGGTGATAAATGTTCCAAATAGGTGATTTAGTATATTACGGAAAACTAAAAGAAATGGGCGTTGTGGTAGACATACTCCACCGCGCCGAAATCTATAAATACAAAGTGCATTTCTTGGAAACTAATTTTGTTTGGACATACGATAAAGATGAACTAATAAGAATTCAAGATGCTTAAGAAAAGTTTTTTACCCTCTTGACAAGATGAACGAGAGCGGATAAGATATAAAACTATGGAAGCACGACCGAGAGGCTTAAGGTAGCACTTTGCTAAAGTGCCGTGCCCTAAAAAGCACCGCAGGTTCAAATCCTGCTGCTTCCGCCACTTAAAAAGAGAACGAAAAAAGTTTTCTAAACCCCTTGACGGGGGAGATAAGGCGAGATAAGATATAAGGGTGAGGGCAAGAAACCTCACGGCTCCTTGAAAACCCAATAAGAAATGTGAACGAAAAGAAAGTTTAAGAAACCTCTT
>JAURFE010000035.1:256-783 GCA_030827135.1 Vicinamibacterales bacterium | reverse complement strand
GTCGCGGCCGCTTTCTCTCTCAAGCTCGACGAGTAGGTCTCGAAGTTCTGTGTTTTGCCACTGGTGCTTCTTGAAGTAGGAGGCAACCCCTCTAAAGAATTCGTCTCTGCCGACCCATGCCACCAGCTGCTTTAGAACCGAGGCTCCCTTGGCATAGGTGATGCCATCGAAGTTCACCTGGACATCCTCGAGGTCGTTGATGGTCGCAACAATTGGGTGGGTGGAGGGGAGCTGATCCTGGCGATAAGCCCAGTTCTTTTCCAAAGCTGCGAAGGTGGTCCAAGCTTCTTTCCACTCGCTAGCCTCGGCAGTTGCCAGGGTGGAGACGTATTCGGCAAAACTCTCGTTTAGCCAGAGGTCGTTCCACCACTTCATCGTCACCAGATCGCCGAACCACATGTGAGCCAGTTCGTGCAGGATGGTGACGACCCTGCGCTCTCTGATTGCATCTGTTACCGCGGAGCGGAATACGTAGCTCTCAGTGAAGGTGACGGCACCGGCGTTTTCCATGGCACCCGCGTTGAAGT
>JAURFE010000035.1:0-246 GCA_030827135.1 Vicinamibacterales bacterium | reverse complement strand
AGGGGTATGGGTAATCGAAAAGTTTCTCGAAGAACTCGAAGCCGTCCTTGGTCTTTTGGAATATGTAGTCTGCGTCCATGTATTGCGCGAGAGACTCACGGCAAAAGACACCCAGTGGAATCACGCGGCCATCTGAGCTGGTCAGCTCATCGCGCCACTCGGTATAGGGACCGGCAATCAAAGCAGTGATGTAGCTAGAAACCCTTGGGGTCGGGGCAAAGCGCCAGAGACTCTTGGTTTCATCCA
>JAURFE010000034.1:346-790 GCA_030827135.1 Vicinamibacterales bacterium | reverse complement strand
AGTTGCACCGGCGTCGACACCGACAGGTAGGTGTCACAGATGACCTCGAGGCGGGTCATCGCTTCGCCCACCAGCGCCTCCGGACCGCCGACGACCATCCAGCCCAGCTTGACCTGCGGCAGGCCCGCCGACTTCGACAATCCACCCAGCGTCACGGTCAGCACCCGCGATTCGCCCAGCAGGGAGTCGGCGTCGGGCCGGGGCGCCACGGGATAGTCGATGAACACCTCGTCACTGATGAGCGTCAGGCCGCGGTCACGGGCGACATCGACCAGCCAGTCGCGATCTGCGCGTCGCAGTCGGGATCCCGTCGGGTTGTTGGGCGAGACGATCAGGATGACCCGCGTACGCCGGGTGCACGCTGCGAGCAGGCTTTCCCGATCGATCGACCAGCACCCGTGATACTCGAGCCGGTACGGCGTCTGCCGCACGTCGTCGAGCCGG
>JAURFE010000034.1:0-336 GCA_030827135.1 Vicinamibacterales bacterium | reverse complement strand
CCGGGTCAGCAGATCGAACAACGGATAACTGGGCTCGGGCACCAGCACGTCGTCGCCGTCGTCGCACAACAACTTGAACAGCAGCGAGTACGCCTCGCTCGTGCTGGCGGTCAGGACGATCTGGTCCGGGTCGACACGCACCCCGTCGCGCGAGACGAACGCGGCGACCGCCCGGCGGGCCGACGGCAACCCGAAGGGTTCGGGCGCGTACGTCACGCCGGCTTCCCTGCCGAGCGGTGCAAGCAGTGCCGGAGGGTACGGCAGGCCGACCGAGGTGGGATTACTGACCGTCAGGTCCACGAGCGCGCGGCTCCGGGCACGGGCGTCGGCGACGCA
>JAURFE010000033.1 GCA_030827135.1 Vicinamibacterales bacterium | reverse complement strand
CGAGATCAGCTCTTGGCGGCTTACCCCGTTGAGAAGCGGCAGCGGCGAGAACGCTTTGCGGAGGTGATGTCAGGGCAGAGGGATTACACCGCCGAGGAGCTCGATGGGGAGCTGGCGGATCTGAGGCGCACGCTGGCGGTGTTGGGCGCCGCTGATGAGCAACAGCTCAGTGCGGATCAGTTCCTGGAGCTTCTGCGCCAAAAAGCCCGGCTGCTGGAGCAACCGGGCTTTCGGGGACATGATGCTGAAGATCTTGCTGAGGCGATCCGGCAGCAGCTTCAGGCGGGATAGCGGGCCTCGCGGATGCGCTTGGCCCAGCCCAGCTTGCGCAGCAACTTGATGTGCTGCCAGGTGATGTCGAACTCAAACCAGCGCAGGCCATGGCGGGCGCTGGAGGGGTGGGCGTGGTGGTTGTTGTGCCAGCCTTCTCCGAAGCTCAGGATCGCCACCCACCAGCAGTTGCGGGACAGGTCGGGGCAGTCGAAGTTGCGATAGCCGAAGGCGTGGGTGGCGGAGTTCACCAGCCAGGTCACGTGATAGACGAGGACCAGGCGCAGGGGGATGGCCCAAAGCACCAGGCCAAGGCCACCGCCATGCACTTGAGCGGCGTTGCCGTACCAGTAGAGGGCGGCTCCGAGGGGGATCTGGAGCAGCAGGAACCAGCGATCGAGCCAGCGGTAGAGCGGGTCCTGGAGCATGTCACCGGTGAAGCGGTGAATCTCTTTGAGGGCCGGGATGTCGTGCAGCATCCACTCGCTATGGGCCCACCAGAGCCCGCGGGCGGCGTCGTGGTG
>JAURFE010000032.1 GCA_030827135.1 Vicinamibacterales bacterium | reverse complement strand
ATTAAAAATGATACTGAAAAATCAATGAAAATGATAAAAAAAAATGGATACATATTATGGCATGATTATTCATTAGGAAAAAAATCGCATAAAGATGTTTACAGATACTTAAATGAAATTAAAAATAATTATGAGATATTTCATATTAAAAATACAAGTCTTTGTTTTTATCAAAAACTTTAGGAGAGATGTGAGAGCGGTTTAATCAGCACGCTTGGAAAGTGTGTGTACTGTCAAAGGTACCGAGGGTTCGAATCCCTCTCTCTCCGCCATAAAATAATTTAAGCTATAAGTTCGTATAATTTTTTTATTAACAACAAAGCTCTTTGATCAACACCCATTGTGGGATTAAGTTCTTTTGTAACATAAGATATGCCAAGTCCATTGATTGGGTCCGCAAAGCCTAATGATCCTCCCCAGCCATTATGACCAAACGACTCCTTATATTTGCCAAACATCCAGCCACCACGAAGTATAAATCCAAGGTTAGTCCACCTTATTGGAAAATTTAAACTCAAATCTTTTTGAGAATTAGTTTCTGATAAATATTTTTTTAATAAGTTTTGTTTAATTATATTTTGACTATCTTGTTTGTAATCGTTAGCCAAGAAATCGTATATTGATGCTATAGCATCTGAATTTCCATGACCACCCATCGAAGGTATTTCTGACTTTCTCCATTCCAAGCTATTATAATAATTGATGCTATGAGGAGGATTATTAAATGCGTCGTAATTATCTGGATTAGAGGACATTTTTTCTGGTCCAAAAACATTTAAAGCAAGATCAGCCACATTTTTTTTATTTT
>JAURFE010000031.1 GCA_030827135.1 Vicinamibacterales bacterium | reverse complement strand
GGAGCATGCGCTTGGTGGCGGGATAGGCGGTGAACAGCGATTGGAACCCGCGATCCACGGGCTCCCCGCCCACCTGGAGGGTGCGTGCACGACCACCCACGTGCGGCTCGGCCTCCAGCACCAGCGCCGGCGTGCCGGCTTCGCAGAGGCGAAGGGCCGTGCTCAGGCCTCCGAGCCCGCCGCCAACGATGACCACCTGCACTTCGCGATGCGGATCGGACATGCGGCGATGCTAGCGATGCCGTCCCGCGCGGCGATCGCCAACGCAAAAGGGCCGCCTCATGGCGGCCCTTCGCGTGATGAATCCCGGCAGCGACCTACTCTCCCGCGGACGTGAGTCCGGAGTACCATCGGCGCTGAGCGGCTTAACTGCTCTGTTCGGAATGGGAAGAGGTGAACACCCCCGGCAAAATCACCATAAGAAGGTAATTTTATCGGTGTCTAAAACTAATTAGACTGATAAAACAATAATTTACATATTGGAAAGGAAAAATAATAACAAGAAAAAAAATAAAGCTTACGGGCAATTAGTACTACTTGGCTTTGCTATTACTAGCTTTACACCTATAGCCTATCAACGTCGTAGTCTTCGACGACCCTTAAAAGTAAACTCATCTTGTGGAAGGTTTCACGCTTAGATGCTTTCAGCGTTTATCCTTGCCGTACATAGCTACTCTGCATTACACCTGGCGGCATAACAGATACACCAGCGGTACGTACAACCCGGTCCTCTCGTACTAAGGTCATGTCCACTCAATTTACTAGCGCCCACCACAGATAGGGACCGAACTGTCTTGCGACGTTCTGAACCCAGTTCACGTGCCA
>JAURFE010000030.1 GCA_030827135.1 Vicinamibacterales bacterium | reverse complement strand
TCGGCAATTGATTTTAACTATTTTGCTTTTCTGATCTGTTCAATAATTTCGGCAAGATCTTGTCGAAATGCAATTTCGTATCGTGCTTGCTCGTTAGCAATACGAATTTGATTAGTGCGAAGTTGCTCGAGCGCTTCGCGTGAAGCCGATTCGTCTGCTGTTTTAGCAAGCGACTCAATTTCGGTACCAAGTTCGTGAAGTTGATGCGATAACTCGGTGGTCATTGTTTTGAGTCGTGCGTCAATAATTGTAATTTTTTGGTCAAGACCATTTGTCGCGGCAGTTACCAATGAGAGTGCATTTGTTCGTTTCGTAAGTTCGCTGCGAAGCTCTGCCAATTCGTTCTTTAGAACTTCGAGGTCTGACTGTGTCGCCTTGGGTGTTCGCTTGAAGAGTGACATCGCTTCAGCGATTATGTCATGTCGCTGGTAGCCTGAGGGGCACGACGCGGGGTGGAGCAGTCCGGTAGCTCGTTGGGCTCATAACCCAAAGGTCGTAGGTTCAAATCCTACCCCCGCCACCAATTCTCTGTAAGTTGCTAATCATCACTTTCGCTCATCGAGGTATCAATGAACAGACTTGAACAAGTGCGAGCAGTTCGCACAGCGCTTCGAAGCGGAGCCCCGACCATTGGCAGTTGGATGCAAATTCCAGACTCAAATATCGCTGAAATCATGGGACGTGCGGGTTATCAGTGGGTTGCCATCGACATGGAGCACGGCCCAGTCGCTGTAAACCAACTTCCAGATATTTTTCGCGCGCTTGAACTTGGTGGCACGCTGCCATTAGCCCGTGTTGCCAGCCCGTTACCGATTAATTGTCGCCAA
>JAURFE010000002.1 GCA_030827135.1 Vicinamibacterales bacterium | reverse complement strand
TGTTCGCCGGTTAAAGTGGTACGTGAGCTGGGTTTAGAACGTCGCGAGACAGTTCGGTCTCTATCTGGCATGGGCGCAGGAGATTTGAGTGGGGCTGACCTTAGTACGAGAGGACCGGGTTGGACGCACCTCTAGTGTACGAGTTATCCCGCCAGGGGTAGCGCTCGGTAGCTACGTGCGGAAGGGAGAAACGCTGAAAGCATCTAAGCGTGAAACCCTCCACAAGATGAGATCTCCCTAGACGCAAGTCTCTGAAGGCTCCTGGAAGATTACCAGGTCGATAGGTCGGGTGTGGACGTACAGTGATGTATGAAGCTTACCGATACTAATCAGCCGTGAGGCTTGTCTATTGATTCTTTTTTACCCCTCTGTGGTGATGAAGGAACTGCCGTTTGCAGGGTATTTAGTTGTCAAATCGGTTTGCATGACGGGCGCCTTCGGGCGACCGGCGTGCAGTGCCGACGGGCGTATGTCCCGTCGCCACGTTAATTTCAGCCGAAAGCGCGCTTAACCGCTTTCGGGGTTTTAGGTAAGACAAGTTTCCCGGTGGTCATAGGAGTTGGGTCACACCCGTTCCCATTCCGAACACGGAAGTTAAGCCGACTACCGCCGATGGTACTGCATGGGTAACTGTGTGGGAGAGTAGGTCGCTGCCGGGATTATTCTCAAGGGCTCGAGGCTCACGCTTCGAGCCCTTTTTTTATGTACCAAACCGGTCGTGTTAGGCTCCCCTTCTCCCAGGGAGCCATCGCATGACCAAGACCGCCATTCCCGTCGTCGCCATGCTGCTGTCCGCCGGCCTTGCCGCGATTGCGCAGTCAACCCAGTCACCGACCAACGACGCCCCGAATCCCTACACCACGGAAACGGGCTGGGCCAAACTGCCTGAGGGCCGCACCTGGGGCGCCACAAGCGCCGTCGAGATCGATCGCGACGGCGTGTCGGTGTGGGTCGCCGAACGATGTGCCGCCAATACCTGCTGGGATGCCGCCAACGGACGCCCCTCCCCCCTCGATATCGTGCTCAAGTTCGACGCCAGCGGAAACCTGGTTCGGAGTTTTGGCCAGGGCATGTTCGTGTTCCCGCACGGAATTCATGTGGATGCCCAGGGCAACGTCTGGGTCACCGACGGGCAGGACAATTATCCTCGACGCGCGCGCGGCGCGGCCGCGGATGCTCCGTTGCCGCCGATGCCACGCCAGATCATCGGCCACCAGGTTTATAAGTTCAGCCCCGAAGGCAAACTGCTGCTGACGCTCGGGAAGGCCGGCGGCAATCGTCCGAATGAACCTGCCGACCCGTCCTCGTTCTACCAACCGAACGACGTGATCACCAATGCCAACGGCGACATCTTCGTGGCCGAAGGCCATGGATCCACGCACGCGAGAATTGCGAAGTTCGACCGCACCGGCAGATTCCTCAAGGCCTGGGGCTCCCGAGGAACCGGCCCTGGACAGATGGACCAGCCCCATGCGTTGGCGTTTGATTCAAAGGGGCGGCTGGTCGTCGCCGACCGCTCGAACAACCGCCTTCAGATCTTCGATCAGGAGGGCAATCTGCTCGAACACGGCTACGAGCAGTTCAGCCGGTTGAGTGGCATCTGGATCGACTCGCAGGACATCCTCTACGGCACGGACTCCGAGTCCGGATCGGTGGCGCCGGCCCGCAAGGACTGGAAGCGCGGGATCCGCATCGGCAGCCTTCGGGAGGGCCCGACGGCAAAGATCACGGCGTTTATTCCCGATCCTGTGGACAATCCGCCGAGCACGAGTGCTGCGGAGGGCATCGCGGTGGACCGCGACGGGCGCATCTACGGCGCGGAAGTCGGCCCGCGGGCGCTGAAACGCTATATCAAGAAATAACGGGAACACCTTTGACGATAGGGGGAGCGGGCGGTAGAATCCGCGTGCTTCCTGAAATTTCGATTCCGCGCTAGCCGAAGGGCAAGGAGTGCAGCGATGTCTGTCACACGACGCGAACTGTTTTCACGCCTCCGATCAGGCGGCGTAGCTGAAGGGGTACCGCTGAATGGCCTTGCGCTTGCCGCGCGTGGCCATGAGGAGGACTCGGCCCTGTCCTTCTGGTCGGGCCAGACCGGTGGGCGAGGTCGAGGCGCCGGTGTCGCCAGTCAGGCGACCGCTGCGCCTTCCATCAAGCTGAGCTCCAACGAAAATCCGATGGGTCCTGGTCGTGCTGTGTTGGATGCGATCACGGGGCGGTTTGGCCAGACAATGCGGTATCCGTTCAACGTGACGCCGGGTGATGCCCAGCTCATTGAGACCATTGCGGCGCTTCACAAAGCGAAGCCCGAGAACGTCGCGTTGGGGGCCGGCTCCCAGGAAATCCTGAAGGTGGCGGTGTGGGGATATACCAGCCCTGCACGGCATCTGGTGACCGCGACTCCGACCTTTGAAAATGCCACCGGCACCGCTCGGCGAATGGGGCACCCCGTGGTTGAGGTCAAGGTGGACGGCCAGTTTCGTCTCGATCTCGAGGGGATGCTGGCCAACGCGCGTGGCGCCGGCCTCATCTTCGTCAACAATCCGAACAACCCGACGGCCACCGTTCATAGTGGCGCCGCGATCAAGGACTTCGTCGAACGCGTCCGCAGAATTTCGCCCGACACGGTGATTCTGATCGACGAGGCGTATCACGAGTACGTGACTGACCCGGCCTATGAGACGGCGATTCCCCTCGCGTTGAGCACACCGAACGTCTTTGTGGCGCGCACGTTCTCGAAGGCGTACGGCATGGCCGGTATGCGTATCGGGTATGCGATCGGCATGAAAGACACGGTGCGCCCGCTGGCGCGCCTGGCGCTGCCGTTCAACATCAGTGTGCTCGGGACCATTGCGGCACTCACCGCACTGAATGATCCGAAACACATGGCGGCCGAACGCGACCGCAACACTCAGGCGAGGGACTTCACGCAGAAGGCCCTCGACGCGCTGGGGTGCCGCAGCACAGTGTCACACGCGAACTTCCTGTTTACGAATGTCGGCCGCTCCGCGGCGGCGTTCCGCACCGCCTGCGCCGCGCAGGGGATTCAGGTCGGACGTGACTTCCCGCCCTTTGAAGGCAGTCACGCCAGGATTTCGATCGGCACCATGGAAGAAATGCAGAAGGCCGTAGCGGTCTTCCGCGATGTGCTCGCGCCGGCCAATGCCGGCGGAGGGGAGAACCCGCGATGGTAACCCGACGTGATTTTGTCAGAACCGTTGGCGTCGGCGCAGCCGGTGCCCTGTCCACCTCGTGGATCAGCGCGCGTGGCCGCGAAGCCGGCGTGTGGGCGATGCCGGAACCCGGCCTGCAGGCGCAGGCGCCTGGCTCGATCATTCCGCTCTCCAGCAACGAGAACCCCATGGGGCCCGGACAGGTCGTACTTGACGCGATCACCCGAGCGTTTGGCCCGTCAGGCGCCACGCCCGGTCGCTACTCGAGCGCGACCGGTGATCTGCGGGACGCCCTCGCGAAGTCGCTCGGTGTGGCGCCGGCGAACATCACGTTGGGCTGCGGGTCCACACAGATTCTGCGGACGTCGACTCATGTGTTCACCGCCAGAGACAGGGCGCTTGTTGGCACGATCCCCACGTACGAAGAGTGCGCGGGTTATGCCGACATGCTCGGCCACCCGGTGCGCGCGGTGTCGCTCGACCGCAACTTCAGGGCGGACCTCGACCGCCTTGTGGATGCCTCACGGGGGGCCGGATTGGTCTTCTACTGCAATCCGAACAACCCGGTCGCGACCTACGTCGGGGCGCGGGAGACCAAGGAGTTCATCGCCCGTGTGCACCGGTTGTCGCCGGAAACAACGATTCTGGTTGATGAGGCGTACTTCGAATACGTCACCCACCCGGATCATCAGTCGATGATTCCCCTCGCCATCGAAGACCCGCGCATTGTTGTTGCCAGAACGTTCTCGAAAGCGTACGGCATCGCGGGTCTGCGGCTGGGATACGCCGTCGGTCATCCGGATGCGATCCAGAAGATGAACGCGTGGGACAACGCGTCAGGCACCAGTTCGCTGAATGTGCTCGCCCTGCACGCGGGGATTGCGGCGATCGGTCAGGGACCGGCGTTTGTCGAGACGGAGCGGGCGAGGAATGCGGCCGCGCGCGATTTCACGATCAAGTGGTTCGCCGACCGCGGCATGCGTTCCACCGAGTCACACGCGAACTTCATCTTCACGAATATCGGAGTGCCGGCCCGCGAATTCAGGGACGGTTGCGCCGCAAAGGGCGTACGCGTCGGCCGCGACTTCCCGCCGTTCGAACAGGCGTGGTGCCGCATCTCCATTGGCACGATGGACGAGATGAAGAGGGCCGTGGCGGTCTTTGGCGAAGTGCTCGGCAAACCAGGCGCTATCGTCGCCGCTTGATGGCTGGGTGGATGGGCAGGTGGCTGGGCTGATGTTCGGGTCGTCTGCTCATCCGCCCAGCCGCCAATCAGCTCATCTCCTGATGGGCCAGACGACGCCCTGATCGCGGGGCACTTGCGTGATGCCCTTGAACGAGAACTTCTGCAACCGGCGGCCTTCGTAGGTCTCGGTTGTGAAGATGTTGCCGGCCGAGTCGGTCACGATGCTGTGCACCGCGAAGAACTGGCCGGGCTGACGGCCGCCATCGCCGAACGATGACACGATCTCGAGCGTGTCCCGCAGCAGGATGTAGACACGTTCGTTCTTGCCGTCCGCGACGTACAGATACTTCTGCTGCGGGTCCTTTGAGAACGCGACATCCCAGACCGCGCCATCACCCAGTGTGCGTCTGGCGATGAACCCTTCCTTGACGAATTTCCCTTCGCGCGTGAACACCTGGATGCGGTTGTTCGGGCGATCGCAGACGTAGAGGAGCCCGTCCGCCGACAGGTCCGAGCAATGCACCGGCGTTCGGAACTGTTGCACCGGCGGGAGGTCGGGGTTGTACGCGCCGAGGTTGGTGTCGTCCGGCTTGTTGCCGTAGGCACCCCAGTAGCGCTTAAAGGCACCCGTATCGGCGTCGATCACGGCCACACGCTTGTTGAGGTAACCGTCGGCGAGATACGCCTCATTCGCTTTCGGGTCGACAAAGATCTTGGCCACCCGTCCGAAGTTCGTGGTGTCGTTGCTGCCCGCCGTCTTGCCGGCGTTGCCGTACTGTGCGATGAACTTTCCATCCTGTGTGAACTTGAGCACATGGGCGTCGTTGGTGCCGTTGCCGCCGATCCAGACGACTCCCTTGTGGTCGATGAAGATGCCGTGACCCGATTCGGGCCACTCGTAACCCTGGCCGGGGCCGCCCCACGCCTTGAGCAGGTTGCCTTGCCTGTCAAACTGCAGCACCGGGGGCGCGCGCCGGCAGCACTTTGCCGTCGGTGGGTTTTCGTCGGCGGCGGCTTCCACGGCTGAGAGTGTGTCCGGGCGATGCACGACCCAGATGTTGTCCTGCGCATCCACCGCGATGCCAATGGCCATGCCCATCAACCACCCATTGGGCATGGGTTTGGGGAAGGCCGGATCGACCTCGAACTTCGGCGCCTCGACCGTGGCGGCCGCCTGGTCTGCGGCTGCGGCGCGTTGCGCCAGGCGCTCCGCCGAGACAAGGGCCACAAGCCCGGCCGCAAACACTCCGGCAATCAATCGTGGTCTGGTGATCATCGTCGCTTACCTCATCACGAATTTCTGGACGCGTTTGCCCTGAAGGTGTTCGCCCGTCACCACCCAGCCCCTGGCGTTGACCTCCACGGAGCCGACCCCGAAGAAATGGCCCGGCCACCGTCCGCCTGTGCCGATCTGCGTGACCGGGGCCAGGGTATCCCGGCGCAGCACGTGCACGGTCTGCTCCTGGCCGTTGGCGACGAAGACAAACTGCTGCCCGGCGTCGTGGGAGAACGCGATGTCCCATGTGGAGCCCGCGCCGAGGGTGGTGGGGGAGACAATGACCTCGCGCACGAAGGTGCCGTCCTTGCGGAAAACCTGGATGCGGTTGCTCTCGCGGTCGCAGACAAACACGTCGCCGGAACGTGCGATGGACACGCAGGACACGTGCCGGAACTGCTGCGCCGCCGCCGAGCCCGGCGCGTAGGCGGGGAGCGTGACGGTTGCATCGGGCGCCTTCCCGTACGCGCCCCAATGGCGTTTGTAGGCGCCCGTCGTGGCGTCGAAGACCACCACGCGACGGTTGCCCGTGTCGCCGACGTACACCTCGTTCGCCGCAGAGTCCACGTCAACGGCGGAGGGACGCCGCAGTTGCGTGTGACTGGTGGGATCGCCAGGGGCGCCCGCCTTGCCAATCTGCAACACGAATTTGCCCTGACTCGTGAACTTCAGCACGTGCGCGTCTTCCGGTGGGGGGGGGGGCGCGGCGCCGGCTCGTCCGGCCGGAGCGGGCGGCAGACCGGCAGCGGTGACCCATACGTGGTCGCCCATATCAATCGCGATACCACCGAGGTTTTGCGGCCAGTCGTAGCCCGCGCCCTGACCGCCCCAGCTCGCGGCAAGAGCGCCGTCAAGCGTAAATGCCAGTATGGGCGGTGCGGCGGCACAACAATACTCAGCGCCCTTTGGTGTGGCATCGAGGCCGTTTTCAGTGCGGAGGACCATGGACGCCGCGCCGCGGTGCGCGACCCATGTGCGTCCTCCCGCATCAACAGCCAGGCCTGTCACCGATCCGAGGATCCAGTGATTGGGCATTGGTTGTGGCCAAAGGGGATCCACGTTCCACTGCGGTGGCGCTTGTGCGCTGCCGGTGAACCCGGCGGCGCCCAGCAGGACCAACGAAAGAACCAGTCGGCGCATCGTCTACTCCATTCGCCCGGTGTCAAGAAAGGTGCGCCAGTATACTACCGGCCGTGCGACCCGCGAGCTGGATGATATCGATCGTGGCGGCCGTTGCGATCGTGGCGTCGCTGCAACGGGTCTCTGCGCATGAGATTCCGGTGGACGTGACGGTACGGGCGTACGTGAAGCCCGATGGCGACACGTTGCGGATGATCGTCCGCGTCCCCCTTGAGTCATTTCGCGATGTGATCATCCCGACACGGAATGAGATCTATCTGGACCTCGAGACATCCTCCGGCGCGGTGCAGGCCGGCGCCCAGTTGTGGATCGCGCAGGGGACGCGGTTCTTCGAAGATGGCGGCGCGCTTGCGCCTGCCAGGATCGCGGCCATTCGGGTGACACTGCCCTCCGATCCGCGTTTTGATTCCTACGAAGCCGCGCTGGCCAACGTCCACGCATCGCCGCTCCCTCCCACCACCGATCTTGTCTGGACGCAGGCGCTGGTTGACATCCTGCTTGAATACCCAATCCGGTCAGACCGCTCACGCTTTTCCTTCGAGACGGAGTTCGCGCGCCTCGGGCTGCGCACGGAGACCGTCATCTACTACGTAACGCGCGACGCCGGCGTCCGCTTCTTCAGATACACGGGAAATCCCGGGCTGGTGCACCTCGATCCCCGCTGGACCGAGGCCGCGCGGCGATTTGTCGTCTCGGGCACCCAGCACATTCTGGAGGGCATCGATCACCTGCTGTTCCTGCTGTGTCTGGTGGTGCCGTTCCGTCGGTTCCGCCCGCTCCTCCTGATCGTCACGGCGTTCACGGTGGGGCATTCCGTCACGCTGGTGTCCGCGGCCCTGGGCTGGGTGCCCAGCGGCCTCTGGTTTCCACCCTTCATCGAAACGCTGATCGCGGCGTCGATCGTCTGGATGGCCTTCGAGAACATCGCCAGTGCGCCGAGCGTACGGAGACGCTGGATCCTGGCGCTGGTGTTTGGCCTGGCGCACGGGTTCGGGTTTTCGTTTGCGCTTGCGGAGTCGCTGCAGTTTGGAGGCGACCACCTCGTGATGTCCCTGCTCGCATTTAATGTGGGGGTGGAACTGGGACAGGTCGCCGCGCTCCTGGTCTTCGTCCCGTTGCTCGCGTTGCTGTTCCGTTACGCCGTCGCCGAGCGGATCGGCAGCATTCTCATCTCAGCGGTCGTGGCGCACGAAGCGTGGCACTGGATGGAAGAGCGAGGCACCGACTTCCTCGCGCACGATATCCCCACGCCCACCGCCGAGGTGTGGACGTGGGGCATACGGGCCGTCATCGCCGCGTGGATCCTTGGCGGCGCGCTGTGGCTCATCAGAATGCGCAGATGAGCAGGTGGGCAGACAGGGAGACGCCCACCCGCCCATCCATTACCTGGGCAGCCGCCAGGCCACGAGTGAGGCGGCCGTGCCGCCGCCCGTGGCATAGACGATGTACTGACGCCCCTTGTGCATGAACGTCATGGGCACCGCGCTGGTCTTGGTCGGAATCGGCAGCGCGCCGATCTGTCTGCCCGTCGCCTTGTCGACGGCGAAGAGGGCCGGGTCCGCTCCGGGAGGTCCACCGCTGCGGCCCGTGCCGTAGATCATCAGGGTCTTCGTCGTGATGACCTGGGCCTGACCGCGGCTGCCTTGCGGCAGCAGTTTGACGCCTTCGAAGAGTTTCGCGTCGGGCGAGTTCGCCTGCACGGTGGGGATGTACGTGCCGCCGTTGGCGATCCACCAGGCCTTGTCTCCGGTGTTCATGTTGTAGGCCATGATGCCGCCGAGTTCGCGCGGCTTCAGGATCGAGATGCCGGCAATCGTCGATGTGCCTGGTGCCGGAGGTCCCTCTGATGCTGCTGCCGCCCCGCGTCCGCCAGTAGCGCCCGCGCGGCCTGCGCCAGCGCCGCGGCCGCCCCGCGCCGGTGCCACGTAGCCCGGAGGGGGTGGTGGAGCGCCGATCTGGCCGCAGCTGTCACGCGGCCCTGTGCCGCTTGCCTGCGTGTAGTCGTGCTCCGAGCAGGGATCCTTGCCGACTTCGATCGTGCTCAGTCCCGACTGTGAGGCGACGTACAGGAATCCGGTCTCCGGGTCCACGGCCGCGCCGCCGTCGATGTTTACACCACCCGCCGCACCGGGGGCGTACCACGAACACCTGTAGCCGGACTTCGCCGTGCCATCGATGGGGGATGCCGGGATGTAATACGGCCCCATCCGACACAGCCGCGCGAGTCCCAATGCGCGTGCCTTGATTTCGGGCGTGTAGTCGATGAGGTCTTCCTCTTCGAGGCCCATGTGCGCAAAGGGTTCCGGCTTTGCGGGAATCGGCTGCGTCGGCGAGGTCTTTTCGCCGGGGACCTCGCTCTGCGGCACCGGGGTTTCCACCATTGGCCAAATCGGTTCGCCGGTGGCGCGATCAAACGTGTACACCCAGCCCTGCTTTGTGGTCTGAGCGACGACCTTGCGCACACGCCCGTTCACCGTGATGTCCATCAGGTTCGGCGCCATCGGCGTGTCGTAGTCCCAGATGTCGTGATGCACCATCTGGAAGTGCCAGCGCCGCTGCCCCGTCTTCGCGTCGAGGGCCACGATCGAGTTGCCGAACAGATTGTCGCCGGGGCGATGGCCGCCGTATTCGTCGCTGAGCGGCATGCCGACCGGGATGTAGACGAGCCCCAGCTCCGGGTCCGCCGACAGCGTCGCCCACGCATCGTTTTTGCCGACGCCACGTGTGCCGGGCGCCGACCCGTTCTCCCACGTCTCCGCACCGAACTCACCCTTCTGCGGAATCAGGTTGAACTTCCACAGCTGCTTGCCGGTGCGCACGTCGTAGCCGCGGATGTAGCCGGGCAGGTTATGGATCTTCGTCGGGTAGTAGCCGTGAATCGACGAGTTCGCGACGATGATGACGTCGCCGACGACGATGCCTGGCGAGCTGTTGGCAATTTGTCCCTGTTTGGGATCGATGCCGATGGTGCCGTCGGCGCCGATGCCCTTCGCGGCGTCCCAGGTTTCGCCCGGTCGCGCCTCACGATAGGGCGCGGTATCGCTGATCACGAGCGGGCCGGGGTCGTCCACTGCGAGCGGGACCAGGGGGAAGCCGAGGCCGTCCATCAGGTCGACGACGCCGTTTTTGCCGAACTTCGGGTCTGGCAGCCCGGTCTTCGCGTCGAGCAGCGCCATGTGATAGCCCGGCGTGATGATGATGACGCGCTCGTTGGTGCCATCGGTCCAGTATGCGAGACCGCGGCCTGCGAACTGGCGTGGCGCCTTCTGCCAGCGAATGCCTTCGTCGAGGCGCCACATCCACAGGGTCGCGCCGGTCTCGGGATCGATCGCCGTCGCGACGCGCCGCGTGCTGGCCACGGTGAAGAGCCGGCCGTTCGCGTAGAGCGGCGTCGTGCGGTAGTACTCGTCGGCGCCGAACGTGCTGGCGCTCCACTGCCAGGCCTGTTCGAGCGACTCAAAATTGGACGCGTTGATTTGATCGAGCGGTGAGTAGCGGGTGCTCCATGCGTCGGCCCCCCAGAAGCGCCACTCACCGGGCACATTGCCGCGGACGAGATTGGTCGGCTGTGAGGAGGCTGTGCCTCGCTTGGTCGTCGCCACCACACCAACCACCACCAGCGTGCATGCCACGACGACTCCCGTCGTGCGACGTTTCCAGAACCGCTCTCTCATGGGGCCTCCCAATCCGGACTACGGAAGAATATCGATCGCGATCGCGCGCAAGAGCTTACCGTCGGCCGGCAGGTCCACGCGACCCGTCGGCATCTTGTTGAGTTTGAGCAGGTAGGCCATGACGTCGGCATATTCCTTCGCCGTCAGGCTGCCGGGGTCGTTCTTCGGCATCTTCTCCTGCAGGAAGTCGAGGAGTTCCCCAAGAGATCGTCCCTGCCAGGCCAGAAACACGGCACCCGTGTAGGTCGCGGGCGGGTGACACGAGACACACAGACTCATGTACAGCGCTTCTCCGCGGGTGGCCTGCGCGGCCGTGTACACGCGGCCCTTGGTCGTTTTTGCTGCGGCCGCCTGGCCGATGCCGTCAACGCTCGTGGTGACGGCCGTCAGCCAGAGTCCCACGGCCGTTGCCGCCACCATCCCGAACCGGTGCTGTTTCACTGCCGGCCGCCTCCGCGTCCGTCGCGTCCGGCCCGTGGTGGCGCCGTGGCCCCGCGGTACTGCGCGATCGCGGCATTCACTTTGAATTCGATCCCCATGCGTCCAATCTCCGCTGTCGCCTTCGACGGGTCACCCGACACTCCGGAGTCGGCTGGACCGCCCCATGGAATCATGCGATCGCGCCGGATGCCGGCCTCACGCACGTGCAGCATCTGCGACGTGTCGCTGATGCCCGCATGGCTGCCGATGACCCCATCGTCATACCCGAACTGCGCGAGCATCCAGGCGCGGTAGTGTTCCCGTCCGCGCTCATAATAGTCGGTCAGCGAAACGACAGTGATCCCTTCGGCCTTCCATTCTTCGGTGAGTGCGGTGGCGACGGCGGTCATGCCGGCCTGATTGCCGCCGCTGTCGCCGATGAACAGGATGTGCGTAAAGCCATGGGCCTTCAGGCTGCGGGCTGCCGCGTCGAGCAGGCGGTCGTAGGCGGGGGAGGGCAACGAGATGGTGCCTGGACCCGCGCGATCGGGATTCCCCTCGGGCACGTACTGAATCGTCGGCGCGACGAGCGTCCTGGTCAGCCGACGCGCCATCAGGTTGGCGGCGTGGGTGACGATGTAGTTATGTTTGCCGAGGATCATGTGGTACCCGTTCTTTTCGGTGCCGCCGGTGGGGATGATCACGGTCGTCGTGCCCCCGCTGATCGCGTCGCGTGTTTCCTCCCACGTGAGCTCCTCGATGAACACGGTATCGGGCGGCGTGTTCGGCGAGATGCCGGCTGGCGCCGTCTTCGCGGTTGGCGGTCGCGGACCCGCGTCGGCCACTCCGCCCGCGCCACCGGCCCCTTGTCCTCGCCCCCCTCGCCCTGCGCCGCCTGCACGCGCGGCCGGGGGCTCAGCGGGTTGCAGCGTGCCGGCCATCAGCCCTTTGATCTGTGCGACGGCGTTGTCGATCTTGATCCGCACGAACACTTCGCCGAGTTCAGGCGTGGCCTTGGTCGGGTCGCCTGACACGCCTGAGTCTGCATAGCCGCCCCCGGGCGCGATCTTCGCCGGGCGGACGTGCTTCGGGTTGACGAACAACATCTCGGAGGTGTCCTGGATGTTGGCGTGGTTGCCGATCTCCGCCGCCGGGATCTTGAGGCGCTCAGTGATGTAGGTCCGCTGGTCGGCGTGTGACTTCGTGTAGTAGTCGTCGATCCAGTACGCCCTGGCGGTGTCTTTCCAGAGGTCGTTCAGCTGCGCGGCAGCCGCCCGCATGCCGGTGCGGTTGCCGCCTGATTCGCCAAGAAACAGGACGGTGGTGAATCCGCCAGCCTTCAGGCTCCGGCCGGTGTTGACGAGCAGATCAACAAAGCGGTCCTCGGGCAATGTGATCGTGCCGGGCTTGCCCATGTGGCCGCCGGCCGTCTCCCAGCTGCCTTCGGGCACGTAGGTGATGACGGGGGCCACCAGCGTGCGCCCGACGGCGCGGGCGATTTTGTCCGCCGCGTACTCCATGACGAACTTGTGTTCGCCATCCACCATGTGCGGGCCCTTTTGCTCGGTGCCTGCGGTGCCGACGATCACCGTCCGGGTGCCGGCCTGCACGAGGTCCCGAACCTCCGCCCAGGTCAGATCTTCAAGAAATACCGAGTCCGGGGGCGTGCCGCCAGGGCCGGTGGGGGGCAGGGTCTGGGGGCGTTGCGCGGCCCCCCACAGGGGCTGTCCCGTCGCCAACACGAGGGCCAGACCGAGGCCTGAGAGCAGAATCGAGGAACGCACGGAGCCTCCTAGGGGCTGAAATTGGCGGAAACCGCGCCCATTGTAGGGGATGCCGTGGTCGTTCGGACGTCTGGATTTTTCGGGCCGAATCCGGTGTATATTCACGCGGATTCCAGCAATACGGGCCCTGAAGACACCGGAGATCAGCCGATGACCGTGGCGAGGTGGGTGGGAGTGTTTGGCGCGGTGTGTGGCGCGACGATGGTCGCGGTCGCCGGTCAGGGTGTGTTCGTGGCCGCCGAGCGGCCGCTGACGCCTGAATGGGCGCGGCCGGTGGCGTCGCATCTGCCGGTGTCGATGCCTGCCCTGATGGATCCCGATTCGATCATCCAGGACTATTGCGTCGACTGTCACAACGACGTGATGCGATCCGGCAGTCAGTCGTTCGAGAAGTTCACGATTGCCGACACGGTGAAGCATGCGGCGACCGCCGAGCGGATGATCCGCAAGCTGCGGGCCGGCATGATGCCGCCTCCGGGGACAACGCCGCCGGACGCGGCGAGTCTGCAGGGGCTCATCGACGTGCTCGAAACCAAACTCGATGCGGAGGCGGCCGCCAATCCCAATCCCGGCCGCCGGGTGTTCCCGCGGCTGAATCGTGCGGAGTACGCACGGTCCGTGCGTGAGGTCCTGGCGCTGGACGTGGATGCCGGTCAGTGGCTGCCGCTCGACACGATGAATGCCAACTTCGACAACATCGCGGACGAGCAAATGCTGTCGGCGACGTTGCTTGAGGCGTATCTCAATGCCGCCAGCGACATCAGCCGCATGGCCGTGGGCGACCGCGCGGCTGTGTCGCTTGACCGCATGTACGCCAACACGACGTACGCGTCGCAGCACCCCTGGGATCACGTGGACGGTACGCCGTTCGGCACCCGTGGCGGCATGGCGGTCAAACACGTATTCCCGGCAGACGGCGAGTACGTGATTCAGGTCAATCTCACCGGCGGCGCAAACGCACGACTGGAAGACGTGGATGTCTCGATCAACGGCGAGCGCGTGGCCCTGATCAAGTACGAGACCCAGCCCAATGAGTCGCAGGACGGTCGTGGCGCGATTCCGATGAGGACGGATCCGATTTCGGTGCGCGCGGGGCAGCATCTGGTGGCTGCGGCGTTTGTGCGCAAGTCCGACGGCCCCTATGAAGACCTGATTCGTCCGCACGACTGGTCGTTCGCCGGTGCCGGCACGGGCGGCGCCGGTGTGACGACGCTGACCCATGTGCGCGACCTGGTCGTGCGCGGTCCGCTGCGTGTGACCGGGCTTTCGGAATCAGTGAGCCGGCGTCAGATTTTTACATGTCGTCCGACAAGTGCGGCAGAGGAACTGCCCTGCGCGCGGTCGATCGTCGCGCGCGTTGGCGCGGTGGCCTATCGTCGTCCGCTTGAGCCGCGCGAGGTGGACGCGCTGCTGCAGTTCTACTCGTCGGGCCGGCAGCGCGCGGGGTTCGAGGGCGGCATCCGCGAGGCCGTGGAAGCGGTCCTCGCGAGTCCGCATTTCATCTTCCGTCTCGAGCGGCAACCCGAGCGTGTGCGCCCCGGCGCCGTGTATCAAATCGGCGATTTTGAGCTGGCGTCACGGCTTTCGTTTTTCCTCTGGGGCGCGCCGCCGGATGAGACGCTCCGTACCGCCGCGGCCAGGCGCGAATTGACCGCGCCCGGCGGCCTTGAGAAGCACGCGCGGCGCATGCTCGCGGATCCCCGGGCCGGCGCCCTCGGCGAACGGTTCGCCGCGCAGTGGCTGCGCCTGCAGGATATCGACAAGGTCCGTCCTGATCCCAACTTCTTTCCGAACTTCGACGAGATGTTGTCGAAGGCCATGCGCACCGAGACGATTTCGTTCTTCAACGATCTCGTGCAGCGCAATGCCAGCGCCCTCGACATCTATCGCGCGGACTACTCCTTCCTCAACGAGCGCCTCGCGCGGCACTACGGCATTCCCGGCGTGGCGGGCAATCACTTCCGCAAGGTGCTGTATCCGGATGACCGACGCCAGGGCGTACTCGGGCAGGGCGCCATGCTCGTGCAGACGTCCATGGCGAACCGCACGTCGCCGGTGCTGCGCGGCAAGTGGGTGATGGAGGTGCTGCTCGGCACGCCGCCTCCGCCCGCTCCCGCGGATGTGCCGCCGCTCGAAAACACGAAGGAATCCGCCGACGACGGTGCGACGCTGACGACACGCAAGCGGATGGAAATGCACCGTGAAGATCCGGGCTGCCGGTCCTGCCACCTGTTCATGGATCCGATTGGCCTCGCCCTCGACAATTTCGATGTGGTCGCCCGCTGGCGTGTGCGCGAGAACAGTGTGTCCCTCGATACACGCGGCGATTTCTACGACGGCACTCCGGTGTCGACACCTGGGGAACTCTCCAGGGTGTTGCTGAAGCGTCCGATTCCGCTGATGCGGACGTTGACCGAAAACCTCATGGCCTACGCGCTGGGCCGCCGCACGGAGTACTACGACCAGCCGGCGATTCGCGCGATCACCCGATCCGCCGAGGCCGATGGCTATCCGATGACGACGTTGATTCTCGGCGTCATCAAAAGCGACGCGTTCCGGTCCAGCCGTGCCGAAGCGCCACCCGATGCCAGCACGAACCCTTCCCCCACTGGAGGACGGCGCTGACCGCGCCGCAATCAGGAGCTCACGATGTCATTTCTCACTGGTAAATCGCTGCCACGCCGGACGTTCTTGCGCGGAATGGGGGCCACTGTGGCGTTGCCGTTCCTGGATGCCATGGTGCCCGCCGGCCTGAGCCGGGCCGCGCGCGCCGCCACCGTGCCGACACACACGCGTCTCGTGTGCATCGAGGAAGTGCACGGCCTGGCCGGCTGCAACGGCATTGGCGCGAGCAAGTTCCTGTTTGCGCCTGAGCAGGTGGGGCGCAACTACACCCTGGTTCCGGATAACCCGTTGAGCACCCTCGACGCGTTCCGTGATTACACGACCATCATCAGCAACACGGATGTGCGGATGGCGGAAGCGTTCTCGGCGCCTGAAATCGGCGGCGACCATTTCCGTTCCAGCGCCGTGTTCCTGACGCAGTCGCACCCGAAGCAGACACAGGGCTCGGACATCTGGGCCGGCACGTCACTCGACCAGAAGTACGCGAAGAAATTCGGACAGACCACGCCGATGCCGTCGATGCAGTTCTGCATCGAGAACCTCGATCAGGCCGGTGGCTGCACGTACAACTATTCGTGCGCCTACACCGACTCGATTTCGTGGGCGACCCCGAACCAGCCGCTGCCGATGATTCGTGATCCGCGTGTGGCGTTCGACATGTTGTTCGGCGCCGGCGGCAGTGCCGAGGTGCGCGCCGAGCGCCGCCTCACGCGGCGGTCGATTCTCGACTGGGTCCACGGCGAGGTGAGCACGATGCGTGCACAACTCGGCCACTCCGACCGGCTTCGCCTGGACCGATACCTTGAGCACATCAGCGAAATCGAGCGCCGCATCCGGATGGTGGAAGCGCACAACACCAGCGGCGAGACGCGCGAGCTGCCGGACGCTCCGGCGGGTGTGCCCGACTCGTTCTCCGAACACATGAAGCTCATGTTCGACCTCCAGGTGCTGGCGCTGGAGTCCGACATGACGCGCGTAATCGCGTTCAAGACCGGTCGCGATGCGTCGAGCCGCGTGTTCCCGGAAAGCGGATCTTCGCAGCCGTTCCACCCCGCGTCACACCACGGCAACAGCGAGGCGCGTGTGCTGGAGTTCAACAAGATCTGCAAGTACCGCACGGCCCAGATGGCCTACTTCCTGGAACGGATGAAGGAATCGGTCGAGGGTGACAGCAATCTGCTCGACAAGACGCTGATTATGTGGGGCTCGCCGATGGCCGACCCCAACGTCCACAACCATCGTCGCTGTCCGCTGGTGTTGTTTGGCCACGGCAACGGGATGCTCAAAGGTGGTGTGCATCTCAAGGCCGAAGACGGCACGCCGATGGCGAATGTCATGCTGACGCTGTTGCAGAACCTCGGCATGGATGACATGACGTCGTTTGGCGACAGCACCGGAACGTTTTCGCTGGCGTGATCGGGGATTCGACTATGACAGCAGTTCGCCGATTCACTGCGCTCCTGGTGGTGGCGCTCGTTGGCAGCGCCGCGGCGGTCGCGACGACGGCAGACGTGTCGCCGCAGGCGCAGAGAGCCCCCGTGGCCGACGCCGCCCGCCGTGGCGATCTGGCGGCGATTCGAACGCTGGCCGGCCAGGGGGCCGACGTGAACGCCTCTCTCGGCGACGGGATGACGGCCCTGCACTGGGCGTCGGAGCGCGGCGACGATGCTGCGGTGACGGTGTTGCTGGCGGCGGGCGCTGATGTCTCGGTGCGAACCAGAATCGGGGACTACACGCCCCTGCATCTGGCGGCGCGTACCGGGAGCGGGGCGGCCGTGGCTGCGCTGCTGGCGGCCGGAGCGCGGGCGGACGTCGCCACAACCACCAGCGGGGTGCAGCCGATTCACCTGGCCGCTGGGTCCGGGAGCGTGGCGGCAGTGACGGCGTTGCTCGACAAGGGCGCGGGCATCAACGCGCGAGAAAACGAATGGGGACAGACGCCGCTGATTTTTGCGGCCGCGGCGAACCGCCCCGAAGTGGTCCGTGCGCTGATCGCCCGTGGCGCGGACGTCGCGCTGAAGACCAACGCACTCGATATCAGCCGTTTCTCCACGGAGGCTCGCCAGGCGCAGACGTTGCAGCGCAGTATCCTGCGCGCCGCGGTGCCGGCCGGTGCGGAGCCGAGCCCCAGCCAGTGGCAGGCGTCAGTCGAAGCGGTGCGTGAGTATTACGCAACCGGCAAGTTACCCACGCCACCCGCACCGGCGGCACCGGGTGGCCGTGGCGGAGCTGCAGCCGCGCCCGGGGCGACGGCCACGCCGGCGGCTCCCGCAGCCCAGGCCGCTCCACGCGATGTCAACGAAGACGGTCCGCCTCCCAACATCGCCGCAAAGGGCGGCCTCTCGGCACTGCATCATGCCGCACGCCAGGGGTACGTCGACGTCGCGGCGGCACTGCTCGACGCCGGCGCGAGTCTGAACGACAACACCGGGGATGGCCACAGCCCGCTCCTGGTTGCGCTCATCAACGGCCAGTTTGACGTGGCGATGGAACTCATCAAGCGTGGCGCCGATGTGAACATCGCGTCCGACAGTCATGGAGTCACGCCGTTGTGGGCGACGATCAACGCCCGATGGCAGCCGCGGACGCGGTTTCCGCAGCCTCAGGAGATGGACGCGCAGCAGGCCGACTACCTGACGGTCATGACGGCGCTGCTCGACAAGGGCGCGGATCCCGACGCCCGCATCCGGGTGCATCCGTGGTACATGGTCTACACCGACTGCGGCAACGCCAACTGCGGGCTGTCCAATTCCTCCGGGGCCACCGCCTTCTGGCGCGCGGCGTACGGGCTGGATGTGGACGCGATGCGCCTGCTCGTCGCCCGCGGTGCTGATCCGACCGTGCCGACGATGGCGCAGCGCGCAGGCGGTCGCGGTGGTGGCGCAGCACGCGGCGGCGGCGCGGCTGCGGCCGGCGCCACACCGGCCGCACCGCCGCTCGATCCGTCAGGTCTGCCCCCTGTGCCGTTCGGCGGCCCCGGCGTCTATCCGCTGCACGCTGCGGCCGGCGCTGAATACGGCGAAGGTTTCGCCGGCAACGCCCATCGTCACAAGCCGGAAGGCTGGATGGCTGCGGTGAAGTACCTGGTGGAGGAAATCGGGGCTGACGTCAACGCCCGCGACAACGACGGCTTCACGCCGATGCACCACGCCGCCGCGCGTGGCGACAACGAGATGATTCACTACCTGCTCTCGAAGGGTGGCGATCCGCTCGCGGTCAGTCGTCGTGGCCAGACGACGGTGGATATGGCGAATGGCCCGGTGTCGCGTATCTCACCGTTCCCCGAGACCATCAAGCTGCTCGAAGGTCTCGGCGCCAAGAACAACAACCGCTGCCAGAGTTGCTAGCGTTTCACCCGGTACGATCCGTCCTCAAGGCGTTCGCGGAACGTGTTGTGGCACTGTGCGCACATGGGCTGAATTGTTGAGGCTGCCTCTTTCGCGGCGGTCCAGTTGTTGGCGGCCGCGCTTCTGGTGACTGCCTCCACGGCAGCGACGGCTTCTCCGGCCCAGCCTTGCGCCTGAGCGACGGACCGTTTTGCGAAAAATGCGCGCGTCTCGGCAAAGAGGTCGCGGAGCTTTGTGCCCTGCGCCTTCACGATCGCGGCGTCGGAGGCCTCGATGCCCTTTCGCAATTCACCGAGTGTCGGGTTGACCTGTTTCATCACGGCGTCAAAGGCCGCCTCTTCGGGCGTGACCGGTGGAGGCACAAACTTCGCGAGTTCGGTCATCGTGCCGTCAACCACGCTCGTGGCGAGCACCATCGGACGTCCCTGGTACCGTGTGAGTGCATCGGCCGGAAGGTCGAGCGTGTACCCCTTGGCCTTGGCCGCAATCGCGGCCGCGTCGAAGCGCATTGCCTCGCCGACGACCGTGATGTACTCGCCGGGCCTGGGGTGGATGTTCAGGTTCGGGGCAATCACAAGAATGTCGACCGGGCCGGTACCCTTCGGATTCTGATCCATCGAGAACGTCGTCTTGGACACCAGGCTTTCTACCGTGGCGTACACCGCGACGACTTGCCCGAGATAGCGATCAGGCTGGGCCGCCAACGACGCAGCCGTCATCGGCACGAGGTTGGCGGGCGGAGCCTGCTGGGCCCGCACCATCATCGTTGCTACCAACAGCACCACGGACGCCGAAACCAGGACACGTGTACGCACGGGAACTCTCCTCTGAGGTGGGCCCATCATA
Source organism: Vicinamibacterales bacterium (assembly GCA_030827135.1). GTDB lineage: Bacteria > Acidobacteriota > Vicinamibacteria > Vicinamibacterales > SCN-69-37 > SYFT01. The sequence continues at coordinate 390,560 of JAURFE010000002.1, read as the reverse complement.
GGGGAGGTTGGGCAGGGTTGGGTAGGGCTAGGTCGGGTTGGGGCAGGTTGGGGGTAGCGCCGCCAGCGCCGCGGCGTGGCAGGCGCGGCCGGCTTCCACGTCGTACACGATGACCGGCAGCAGTTCGCCGCGGATGCGCTGGGGGCTGCGGCGGGCGTACTCCATCAGGGTGCGGGCGAGAGCCTCCCGCGACGGCAGCGGGCTGTCTCCGCCGTGGGCGCCCGTGAGCAGGTCGCTGTAGGACACCGTCCAGGCCTCCTCGCGGAAGCACGCATCAATGATCGTGCCCTTGAGCACGTTGTGCGAAAAATTGAAGAACCACGCGAGCGGCGAATAGGTGGCCGTCGTGGGGACCAGCGCTTCGAACGTTGGCCGCAGCTCCGGCAGGAGCGGCCGCAGGCGGTCGGCGAAGTCGCCGTGGGCGAGCACGGCCGCCGTGTCAGCGGTGAGGCCGCCCAGTAGGGCCTCGGTCAGCTGCCGGCCCCATGGAGAGGCGCGTTCCGCCGACGTCATGTCAGTGAGTGCCTTGAGCACCTCGGACATCGCCCAGTGCAGCCACGGGTAGTCCGCGACGTTGTCATCGCGCATCTCCGTGGTCTGGCGGCCATAGGTCGCGAGGAACCCGAATCGCAGGTGGGCTCCCATGCTGGCCGCATGCCCGAGCGCGACCGCCAGACGCACCGGTTCGGGCAGGAGGCGCACGCGCTCGAGGAGCAGGGTGTACCCCTGTTCGCGCGGCTCGTAGTGTGATGTCGCGATCAGGATCAGGGTCTCGGCATCATGGACAAACGGCTGGCCGCTGCCGTCCGGTCCCTGCAGCAGGTCGAGCAGCCGCGCGATGGTGTCCAGTGCGGCCGCGGGATCCTCTTCATCCCAGATGCGAAGTGCCATCAGCGAAATGATGTGAAAGAAGTAGTAGTCAATGAGGAGGCCGAGCACCACGGGCGACGTCGGCGCGTCGCGCCTGGCGGCGCGCACGAAGTCGAGCACGTCCACAGGGATGATTTCCTTGTTGACGTGATCGGCAATGCCGTCCCAGTCGTTCAGGGCGTGAAAGCCCTCGCGACGGGTGGTCCCATCCGCCGCCGCGATGCCCGTCGTCAACGGCACACTGTGGCCCTGCGCGGTCCAGACGTGTGAGCGCATCAGGTGACGCAGCCCGCCAAGTGCTTCGTGTGCTGACGGTCGATTCGACAGCGTCGCTGCAACCGCGCGCCGCATGGGGCCTTCGAGAATGTCCTCCACCTGTTCGGCAAGAACCTGGAAATTTGTAGGGGGCACCTCCGGGGATCTTACACGACGGGTCTGGTACGCAGGGGCCGCTGAACTGCAGCGGGCCAGGTGGCGCGCTCAAGTTCAGCGCGCCCTGCATGTTTCTCACACTGAACTGCCTTACCATCTCTCCCCATGGTGAAAGACGTGCTGGCATTGGGGGCCCGGTATGACGGGTTGGGACCACGGATCACGCGGGCGTTGGCCCACGCGCGCACAACAGAGTTTGAATCGTGGGCTGACGGGGAGTACGCAGTGGATGGCACCGCCGTCAGGGCGCTGGTACAGCGGTATCGGTCCAAACCTCTGACCGAGGGACGCTGGGAGGCGCATCGGCGGCACATCGACCTCCAGATGGTCGTGGCAGGCGAGGAGCGGATCGGCGTCGCACCGCTCGGCACACTTGACGCGGAACCCTACGACGAATCCCGGGACCTGTTGTGGCTGTCAGGTACCGGCGACTTTCTGACGCTGCGTCCTGGGGATTTTGTCCTCCTGTGGCCGGAGGACGGGCACATGCCGGGCATTCAGCTGAGCGGCCCTGTCGACGTGCTCAAGGTCGTCTACAAGATCGCGGTGGACTAATCTCCACAAGGGCGGGAAGAAATGAGGGCTGGCCTGGGTCTCAGTCCCCGGCATGAGCAGCCGATTGTCCGAGCACCTGGAGGATTGCGTCCCCGTACTGGGCCACTTTCGCGGGGCCCAGTCCCGGCACGTCGAGCAGGGCCTCGGCCGACCGTGGCCGGACGGCGGCCAGGGCAGCGATCGTCTTGTCGTGGAGGATGACGTACGGCGGCATGTTGCGGCGGGAGGCCTCCGCGCGGCGCCAGTGCTTCAGCGCGTCGACAAGGCCTCCATCGGGCTCGGCCTCAGCCACCACGTCGCCACGGTCCCTGGCCGCTTTCGGTGCCTTTCGGCCGCTCTTTGCGCGTTTCACCGTCACGGACGGCACCAACAGGTCGAGTGTCTCCACACGTCCGGCCATGACCTCACGACCAAGTGTGGTCAGTCTCACTGTGCGGTACATGTCGGGCGAACTCGCGACGGCGCCAGCGCCTTCGAGCGCGTCGATCCATTTTTCCACGATGCGCGGGTCATGCTCACGGAGCAACCCGGTCGTCGACAACGCGGTCAGCGCCGGCGGCAAATCGTCGAGCTGCCCCGTGAGCATCGCTGCAATTTTCCGGCGTCCCCAGCGTTCACCTCCGCGCGCGATCCCCGACAGGATCTTTCGCACGTGCAACAACTGGTCCGGATGCAGCGTCGTCCGCCGCTGGCAGTTGCCGCACGTCTGACAGTCCGCTCCGGCAGCTGGGTCGCCGAAGTACCGGAGGATCGTGTTGCGCAGACATCCCGACGCATCGGCGTACGACACCATGCGTCGCAGTTTCTTTCGCTCGAGTTCGGTGCGGTGCTGGAGTTCCTCTGGATCGAGCGGCTCCACGGTGTCCGCGTCTTCTTCGGATCGTCGTTCGATCAGGAACTCGCGCGTCTTCACATCGGCGTAGTTCCACAGCAACGTCGCCACCGCCTGCCGGCCGTCGCGGCCCACGCGGCCGACTTCCTGGTAGTACGCCTCCAGGGATCCCGGGATGTCTTTGTGTACGACGACTTCAAGATCAGGGCGATCGATGCCCATGCCGAAGGCGTTAGTCGCACAGACGACGGTGAGCGAGCCGTCGGCGAAGGCTTCCTGCACACGGGTGCGCTCCGCATCACTCAGGCCCGCGTGATATGCCGCGGCGGCCAGACCCGCCGCGATCAGGGTTTCGGCGGCGTCCTCCGAGCTCTTGCGTGTGGATGCGTAGACAAGCGCGCGTCGACGACCGACAAGCTGCGGCAGCAGATCGCGTTTTTCGCGGTCGCCGCTGACCGGTCGCACATGCAGTTCGATGTTCGGCCGATCGAATCCCGAAACGAACACCTGCGGCGCCTGCAATCCCAGGAGGCGCACGATGTCGTCGCGCACTTCGGGTGTGGCGGTGGCCGTGAACGCGAGGACCGGGGGGCGTCCCGGCTGGCCGTCGCTGCGCCGGCAGGCGTCGGCTGCGGGCGCGAGGCGGCGGTAGTCAGGCCGGAAGTCGTGTCCCCACTCGGAGACGCAGTGGGCTTCATCCACCACGAAGCGCGACACCGGCAGGTCGCGAAGGATCGAGATGAAGTGGGACGACGCCAGTCGCTCGGGTGCCACGTACAGGAGTTTGACGGCGCCCGCGCGAACGGCCGCGATCGTGTCGCGGCGTTCCTCGGCCGTCTGCATCGAGTGCAGCGCGGCGGCACCGATGCCGCGGCGCACGAGTTCGTCCACCTGGTCCTTCATCAGGGAGATCAGCGGCGAGACCACCAGGCTCACGCCGGGGAGTACGACGGCGGGGAGCTGAAAACACAGCGACTTGCCCGCGCCCGTCGGCATGACCGCAAGCAGGTCGGCACCGGCCAGTGCGGCATCGACGACGGGTGCCTGCGCGGGCCGGAAGGCCGCGTGGCCGAAATGGGTATGAAGAAGGGAGTCGAGATCGCGCATGCCGTTCATCGAGTGTGACAGATTCGTGGGAACCGTGGTGAACGTACAGCCAGCTCGAGCCGTATGCACTGGCAGGATGAGCCACCGGATTTCACGTTTCATGGTGCTGTGTGCGCTGCAGGCGTTGATGATGTGGCTTCCGGTGCGCGCACAGCAGGCGCCGACGCCTCAGGCGCCCGGGTGCATGGTCACCGGCAAGATCGTTGGAGGCACGACCCCGATTCCCGGTGTGTCTGTGACCGTGCGTTCCGGCGGGCGCCTTGTAGCGGCGACGTCCACTGCGGTGGATGGCACCTATCGACTCACGGTGCCGGTCGGAGCCACGTACCAGCTGGTCGTGGAGATGACGGCGTTTGCACGAGGCGACCGTGAGTTCGTCGCCGGGGCTGCACCGTGTGCCGTTGCTGCGGACTTCGCGCTCGTGCTCGCATCCCGGGTCGCCGGTGCGGCACCTGCACCATCTACACCACCCACACCACCGGGTCGCTCCGGCGCTCCTGTGGCCGGGCCTCAGGGCGCGCGGTTTGCCACGCTGGGCGTTGAAGCCAACGCCGCAGGTGCTGCGGCTCTGGAAGTGACGCCGCCGGATCGTCAGGCAGAACTCGCCGCGCTCGCGATGTTGCCCCCGGGATTCACGACCGAAATCACCGAAGCCGTGGCGATCAACGGCAACATGGCCAGCATCGATCGCGGCATGATGAACGATCGGCTCGGCGCGATCACCAGGGGCGAATTTGATCCCGCGACGGGCACGTTCGCCGGCGGACTTGATCCCACGCAGGAAGGCCTGGGTCCGGCCGGGTTCGGTCCCCAGGGTGGACGGCAGGGTGGTGGCCCTGGTGGCCGAGGAGCCGGCCCAGGCGGGCGGGGCGGCGCGCCCGGTGACTTCGCGATCGGCGGCAGAGGCCGCGGCCAGAGTCTCTTCCAGTTCTCGTCCAACTACAGCTTCAGTGGTTCGGCACTGAACAGCGACCCGTATCAGCTCCGTCCGGGATCGCCGGTGACCAACCAGCCGTACAACCGTCAGAACTTCGGGGCCACGGTTGGTGGGCCGGTCATCATTCCCGGCGTCTACAACGGTACACGTCGGACCAACTTCACCGCGACCTATGCCGGCAATCGCGGCGCAAATCTGTTTGACCAGTACGCCACGGTGCCGACGGCCGCACAACGCGCGGGTGACTTCTCACACTTGTCATCGCCGGTCATCAATCCGGCCACCGGCCGGCCGTTCCCAGGCAATCAGATTCCGCAGTCGTTGATGAACGCGGGTGCGCTGGGACTGCTGCAGTTCATTCCGCTACCGAATCTCGACGGCACCAGCCGCAACTATCACACGGTCACGACCACCGATTCGTCGTCGGATTCAATCACCCTTCGGGTGACCCATGCCTTCACCCAGGCTGCGGCCGGACGCGGGGGAGCGGGCGGACGGGGAGCCGGAGGAGGCGGCCGGATGGGTGGTGCGGGTCGTGGCGCAGGGCAGACCATGGTCAACATGACCGCGCAGCTGCAGTACCGGCGCAACAACAACGAACAGAACAACGTGTTACCGGCGCTGGGTGGCCGATCGACCGGCAGCAGTTTCACGGTGCCCATCACGCTCAACATTTCGAAGAACCGCGCGCAGCACGCGATTACCGTGAACCTCTCGCGCACGACATCGACGACCGCGAATCGATATGCGTATGTCGACGACGTCGCCGGCGCGGTGGGGATCGCCGGCGTATCGACGGATCCCTTCACCTGGGGGGTACCGACGTTGTCGTTTTCCTCCTTGTCCAGCGTGCGGGACGTGACGCCGAGCCGGCGTTCGGATACGCGGCTTGCTGTCAGCTACGGGTGGACGAAGCCGTTCCGGGTGCACACGCTTCGCATCGGTGGCGACTTCCGGCAGGACTGGTCGAACAGCCGCACGGAGTCGAATGCCCGAGGCGCGTTTACCTTCTCCGGTCTCTACTCAAGCGGATCCACGACGGTGCGCGGCGGTGGATATGATTTCGCCGACTTCCTGCTCGGCATGCCGCAGCAGGCAACCGTGCAGTACGGTCCCGGCGACGTGAAGATGCGTGGGCGGTCGTTCAGCCTCTATGTGCAGGACGACTGGCGCAGGTCGGCCAACCTCACCTTCAATCTCGGCATCCGGTACGAACTCATTCTGCCGTTTGTTGAAACCAACGGGCAGATGGTCAATCTCGATGCCGCGCCAGACTTCACGGCTGTGGCCCCTGTCCTCTCCGGCGGGACAGGCCTGTATTCGGGCGTATTTCCGGAAGGCCTGCTCCTCGCCGACAGCAACAACATCGCACCGCGTGTCGGCTTTGCGTGGCGAGCGGCGCAGGGCACGATCATCCGCGGCGGGTACGGCATCAGCTTCAACGCGGGGTCGTACGCCGGCATCGCACGCAACATGGTCGGCCAGCCTCCTTTTGCTCTCACGAATACGGCAATCGGAGCGCTGGGATCGCCGCTCTCGTTGCTCAATCCCCTCGCGACCGCCACGCCGGATGAGATCACCAATGACTACGGCGTCGAACGTGATTATCAGCTCGGTCTGATCCAGACGTGGAACATGGACATCTCGCGCGACCTCACGCAGGTGTGGAACGTCGGCGCGAACTACACCTACATCCGCGGATCGAACCTCGACATCCTGCGGGCGCCGAATCGTGGCCCGAACGGCCTCCTGATCGACGGCGTACAGCCGTTCCTCTGGCAGAGCGATGAGGGCTCCTCGCGGGCCCATGCCGCCTCGTTCCGGCTCGCCCGTCGTCCCGTCCGCGGTGTCGGCGGCGGCGTGACCTACACCTGGGGCTACGCCCGCGACAACGCGTCGTCCACCGGCGGCGGCACCGTGGTCGCGCAGGACGACAGGAACCTCGCGGCCGAGTGGGGGCGATCGAGTTTTGACCGGCGGCATCAGCTGTCGGCCAACCTCAATGTGGAACTGCCCTGGGGGCCGGGGCGCCGCTGGCTGACTGAAGGTGGCGTGTTGGCCCGGCTCCTTGAGAGCTGGCGCTTCACCACCGCGTTTACCTGGCAGTCCGGCACCCCGCTCACCGCGCGCATTGTCGGCGCCGCCAGCAGCGTGGCGCAAGGCGTGAGCGGCACCCTGCGGGCGAACTACACCGGCGCCGAGATCTCGCTCAGCAATCCAACGATTGACCGTTACTTCAACACCGCCGCGTTCACGATTCCTGACGCAGGCACGTTCGGCAATTCGAGCCGGAACATGGTGGTGGGGCCTGGCAGCCGGCAGCTGGACGGCCAGCTGTCACGTGACCTGAGGCTCGGCGGGACACGTGTGCTGAGTGTGCAGCTCAACGCCAACAACATCCTGAATGTCGTCAACTACGCCAACGTGGACACGGTGGTGAATTCGCCGACCTTTGGCCAGATCACGTCGGTGCGGCCGATGCGATCGATGGTTCTGAATCTTCGCTTCCGCTACTGACGCGGTGAACGGGTGTCATGAAATCACAGGGTATTCGCTTACTCGCAGCGGCGACCATCGCGCTGCTCCTCATGCCGGGGGCTCATCCCGACGCGCAGCAGGCTCCCGTCTTCCGCGCCAATCTCTCCATGGTCTCTGTCGATGTGGTTGTCCGCGACCGGGCCGGCAACATCGTCCGTGGCCTGACCGAGAAGGACTTCGAGATTCGGGAAGACGGCCGTCCGCAGCAGGTGCGGACGTTCATTTTTCAGGAAATCTCGGAGGCCGCGCTGGCAGCGACATCGGTCGACCTTCTGGCTGGAGTCGAGGAAAAGGTGCTGCAGTCCACGACTCAGGCGGCCGCCGCGCCGGCCACGTCCGTGGCGCCGGCCCCGATGCGGTCCGAAGAACTCGCAGGCCGTCGCCTCGTCATCCTGCTGTTCGACACCAGTTCGATGGCGCCGGAAGACACGCAGCGGGCCGTGGATTCCGCGCGGGAGTTCGTCTCGAAAGACATGACCACCGCCGACCTGGTTGCTGTGGCGACCGTCAGTTCGTTGCTGACAGTGCTTCGCGACTTCACCGCGGATAAAGCGCTGGTGACTGAGGCACTGAATCAGCTGGCTTACTCCGAAGGTACCGACGAGCCGCCACCCAGCGCGAGCACGGCTGCGACTGACGATGCGGCTGCTGCGGCGACGGAAGAGACGGTCGCCGAGGTCGAGGCCGCCGAACTTGAGATGTTCAACAACGACCTTCGGCTTCGCGCGTTGCGCACGCTGGCCGAATCGCTCGCACCGATCGAACAGAAGAAAGCGATTCTCTATTTCAGCGGCGGCATGGCGCGCAGCGGGCAGGACAACCAGGTCGAGCTGCGGTCTGCGATTAACGCGGCTGTGCGGTCGAATGTGTCGATCTATCCGATCGATACACGCGGGCTGCAAGCCGTCGTGCCCGGAGGTGATGCCCGGCAGGCGAGCGGTCGCGGGCAGGGGATGTTCAGTGGCCGGGGCATGGCGCAGCAGTTTGCGCGGCTGTCGGCGTCCCAAGACACACTGGTGTCCCTGGCCGCTGACACCGGTGGGCGCGCGTTCACCGATTCCAACAACTTCGGCGAGGCCTTTGCCCGTGTGCGCCGCGACATGTCGGCGTATTACCTGTTGGGCTACAGCAGCACCAACACTACGAAAGACGGTCGCTTCCGCCGCATTCAAGTGCGTGCGCTCAATTCCGAGTACCGCGTCGAGGCGCGGGCCGGCTATTACGCTGATCGCGACTTTGCGCACACGTCAAAGGGTGACCGCGAGACGTTGCTGCAGGAGCAGTTGATGGCGGCCGTCTCCATCACCGACTTGCCGGTGATCGCGTCGGCGTCTTACTTCCGTCTGGCCGCTGACAAGTACTTCGTGCCGGTGGCCGTGTCGGTGCCGGGATCGGCCGTGCCTGTGACTGAAGGCCTCAAGGAAATCACCCTCGATGTACTCGCGGTGATTACCGACGAGCGCGGCATGCCCGTCGGCCGGTTGCGGCAGACGATGAAGTTGCCGGCGGGAACCGAGAAGACGCTCGCCGGGAAGCAGATCCTGTATCAGTCGGGCATGACGTTGCCGCCGGGACGCTTCGCCATCAAGGCGGTCGTCCGCGAGAACGCAACGGGCCTCATGGGCTCGTTTGAAGCGCCCATCAACGTGCCGCAGCTGCAGGCGCAGCCACTGAAGGTCAGTTCGGTGGTGCTCAGCACGCAGGTCCAGCCTGCCACAGGGAAGTCAGACAACCCGCTGGTTCGCGACGGGGTGCAGATGATCCCGAATCTGACGCACGTCGTGTCGAAAGACCAGAGGATGTTCTTTTATTACGAGGTCTACGACTCGGGCGCCACGGCTGGCCGCGGCGTTGACGTGCGCACATCCCTGGCGTTTTACAGGGGCAAGGTGAAGGTGCAAGAGACGCCGGTGATCACGCGGTCCGTGGTGGACGTGGCGAATCGTCAGGCGACGTTGTTCCAGTTCGAGATTCCCGCGGGCACCTTCGAACCCGGTCTGTACACGTGTCAAATCAACGTGATCGACGAGGTCTCCGGCCGGTTCGCGTTTCCACGCATGACGTTCTACGTGCGGTAGTGCGCCGTGTTGGCGCGCTGCAACCCAGCGCGCCCTACGACTCCGGCATGTAGGGCGCACTGGGTTGCAGGGCACCGTCGTGGCGTCCAGCGCGCCGACGCATCAGCACCGCATACATCGTCATCGTCGTCACCAGGCCTGGCAGCGTGCCGCCGATGGACGCGCATGCGTGGAACACGATGACGCCGGCGACCCATGCCACGAGGCCGGGTGTTGACCACGCGCGGCGGCCGGCCGGCGTCGCATAGAGGTCAGGCACGTGGGTGGGCACTCTGAGCACGAGGAAGTGCGCGAGCAGCAGACCGCCGATGGGGACGAGGCACGACGCCAGGATCAGCGTGAACGACGCGAACTGTTCGAGCCAGCCCATCGAGAACAGACCGAGCACTGCACCGATGCCGCCGATGAGCCAGACGCCGACCGGGCCACTGAGCGTCGGTCGCAGGCTCTTGAGCGCGAGCGCCGACATGTAGATGTTGACGAAGTTGGTGGTGAGCGCGGCCGTGGCCACCAGGAGCGCGCCCCACACGCCCAGACCGAGCGCGGACACCATCACGCCAGGGTCGGATGACCCTGCGACAACCGATGCGACCAGACCGAGCGGCATGAACCACAGCGACGTAAGGGCGAGTCCGAGAAACACGGACCATCCGGCGGCGCGCGGCGACCGCACGAAGCGCGGATAGTCGGCAAACATCAACAGCCACGACGCCTGATAGCCAATGACGATGTCGAGGCCGCGTGCGATGTCGGTGGCAGGCACCGGGCCGGTGGGCCAGTTCAACTCCGGTGCGCGCAGCACGGCAATGGTGAACACGGCGCCGGCGGCCAGGAGCACGGGCACGGCAACGCGGTCCACAATCGCGGCGACGCGTGGTCCTCCCAGCACGATGACGGTCGCCGCCAGCCCCAGACCAACGCTCCACATAGCCGTGGTCCCGATGCCGGTCATGTGAGCGGTAATCGACGCCGCGATGACATTGTTCAGTGCAATCCACGCGAAGTTCGTGACGAACAGCAGCAGTGCCAGCGCCTGTGCGCCGCTCACGCCCAATGCGGCGCGTGTGGCGACGATCGAGGGCACGCGCAGCCGTGAACCGGTTGGAGCCAGAAGGCCGGTCAGCAGCGAGCCGCCGATCACGCCGACTGCGATGGTGCCGAACGCCGCGAGCGCAGTGAACGTGGGCGGCAGGCTCGCGCCAACCTGGAGCGTGGTGGCGACGATGTTGGCGCCGACGAAAATCAGGAAGAGGTCCAGCGGAGAACTGGTCTGGTCCCGTGCGGCGATTGGCTCAAGGTCAACCGGCTGCATCAGCGGGCCGCTCGGAACAGAGGATCTGCCGATGCTTCGAGCACCCAGCGCAGTCGTTGCGGATAATCCCGCGGCAGGCCGTCAATGAACGCGCGGACGGCCGTTGCGGTGTCTGCGGATTGATGTCCGCCAAGCGTGGCGTCCGCCCAGCGCTTCGGGAAGAAAATGTCGCCGGTGTTGCGAATCTCGAGGACCAGTGCCAAGGCGGGCACCACGAGGTGCTGCATCTCGGCCGCACGCAGGGGATGGTGCAGATAGTTCATCGCTTCAAGCACCCAGGCCTCGCGGCGACGATTGTTCACGTCTGTGAAGCGCTCGAACACCGCCTCACGCGTCGCCAGGTCCGCCGCCACCGCAGGTCGCACGAACACGAACCGCGCCTTGCGGTCGGGGTTCTTCAGCCGCGCTTCCTGCTCGTCGAGGACGTCCACCCCACGCAGGGCCAGTTCCATCGCGAGGTCCGCCTCGTCGTTTTCAGAGAATGGAAGTCCAGCGATCACGACCTCCTTGCGCCAGACCTGCGTGAGCCACTCGACCGCGGCAGGTGTAAGCGCCGTGTTTTTTGCTGCGCTGAACCAGACACTCTTGCGGGAGACATCGGTCGCCCGCGCGAGGCCCGCGCGGAACAGGGGTTCGAGTGTCGCGGCCACGGCGAGCCGTTCGGCGGCCGGCGTGAAGCGCCAGAAGATCGACTGCAGGTATCCGAGTTGTCTCGAGAGGTTGAGTTCGTCGCGTTCGGTCACCACCGCCTTCGCCAGCGCATCGCGAAGCACCGCCGGGGGGACGCGTCCTTCGAGCATCGACTCCCACAACGTGACCAGTGCGGCACCGCGGGTCAACGGGTCCGCGATGACAGGGAGGTCCTCGGCCAGGCGGACCAGCATGTCGGCCGGCAGCACGAAGTCTCCGTAGCCAAGGCCTCCACCCGTGGGCAACACCCACCGCGCACCATCGGGCGTGATCGCCGAGGTGTGCGACACGGCGGCCGTGCCCGACTGTTCAAGCGACACATCAACACTTGTGGCCCGATCGCCGCTGCCGATGACCAGCGAGAGCATCTGGGGCCAGACGAGGCCACGACTCATCGGGTCCTCGCTCCGCACGTGCACACTTGTCGTGCCTGGTACCGGAGTGGTCACATCCACGTGCACACGAGGACGGCCGCGTTCCTCCACCCACGCGCGGCTCCACGCAACCAGGTCCACCGGCGTGCGCCGGTCAAAGATGGCGATTAGGTCCGGCCAGGTCGCGTTGCCCATCGCATACGTCGAGAGGTACTCGCGCAGTCCCTCGCGGAAGGCCTCCTCACCCATGAGCAGCTCAAGCTGGCGCATCACGATAGGCGCTTTCTGGTAGATGATCGCGCCGTAGAGTGACCCCGCCTCGTTCAGGTTCGCCAGCGGTTGCCGAATCGGGTTCGCACCCGCAGTCCGGTCCACCTCATACGCGGCCGGGTAGTGCGAAAAGAGGAAGCGCAGCGGATGGTTCACCTCGGGGAACGACGGATTCACCATCTTTGCCGCCATGAAGTTGGCGAAGACTTCCTTCATCCACACGTCGTTAAACCAGCGCATCGTCACCAGATCGCCGAACCACATGTGGGCGGTTTCGTGGGCGATCAGGCTCGCGCGGCCAAGGCGCTGGTTCTGCGTGGCGGATTCATCCAGAAAGAGCGAACTGGCATTGTAGAACACGGCACCGGCATGTTCCATCCCGCCAAATTGGAATGATGGAATGAGGACGAAGTCGAACTTGCCGAACGGATAGGGAATCGTGGTGTAGTCCTCGAGCCACGTCAACGCGCTCGCGTGCAGGTCGAAAATCGCCCCCAGATTCCGCTGCACCTTTGCGGAATCCGTCTCCCGATGGAACAGCCGCATCGTCCTGCCCGCACGCTCGGCCGTCTCGATCTGGAATTTGCCGGCCGCGAACGCCACCAGGTAGGTTGGCAGCGGCTCGGTCCTGGCGAAAATGATCTGCGTGCGGTCCGCAGAGGTGATGCGTCCGGTTTCCGTACCGTTGGCGACGGCCGACCAGTCGCTCGGGACGTTGAGCGCCACCGCCCAGCGACCCTTGAGGTTGGGCTGGTCGAACACCGGCAACGTCAACGACGCGCGCGCCGGGACAAACAGCGTATAGAGCAGCTCGTCCTGCCGGTTGAGCGCCTCATCACCCGCGACGAAATCAAACGCGACTGAGTTTTCCGCATCGGCCTGCAGCAGGCCGGCAGGCACGACTAGGTGCCCGTCTCGCGCGACGACGTCGGTTGTCACGACGCCGTTGACACGGGCGGCGAGCAACTTTTCGGCGGGCTGGGCAAAGTCAAACGCGAGGTCGGTGTCCGCGTAGGTCAACGTGAAGGTGGCCGTCAGGCTGCCTCGCACCGGTTCCGACCGTACGGCTGGAATGGTGAACGACGCCTCATACGTGAGGTCGCGCACGCGTTCGGCTCGGTCGTTGGCCATGGCTTCGGGGATACCCGGGCCGATGAGGGACGCCGGCGTTGGGCTGATGGACACGTAAATCACTCCCGCGAGGGCCCCAAGTGCGACGAGGAGAGGAAGAAGACGACGCATCCCGAGATTCTATGGGGTGTGGCATCCTGTGAGCATGGATGAATGGGCGAACAGACTGAGCCCGGAGCAGTACCGGGTGTTGAGGGAGTGCGGAACCGAACCGCGGTGGTCGAGCCCGTTGAATCTTGAGAAGAGGGCGGGAATCTTCAGGTGCGCCGGCTGTGGCAGTGCACTGTTTCCGTCTGATGCCAAGTTTGAAAGCGGGTCCGGCTGGCCCAGTTTTTACGACGCCCTGCCTGGAGCAGTCACCATGCGCACCGACGAGAGTCACGGTATGGTGCGCACCGAAGTCGTCTGCGCGACGTGTGAGGGCCATCTTGGCCACGTCTTTCCGGATGGCCCACGGCCCACCGGCCAGCGTTATTGCATGAACGGCACCGCGTTGTCGTTTGAACCGAAGGAATGAAGGTACACGAGTCATGACACATACCATTTTGGGAACGCCGATCGACCAGCCTGTGGGGCCGGGCCAGGAAGAGGCCGTGTTCGGCATGGGCTGCTTCTGGGGCGTGGAGCGCAAGTTCTGGCAGCTGCCGGGCGTGATGACGACGTCGTGCGGGTATGCCGGTGGGACGCGGGAGAACCCCACGTATCAGCAGGTGTGCACAGGTGCCACCGGGCACGCCGAAGTCGTCCGTGTGGTGTTTAATCCGGCGGTGGTGAGTTACGACGACCTGCTGCGCGTGTTCTGGGAAAACCACGATCCGACGCAGGGCAATCGGCAGGGCAACGACGTGGGTACGCAGTATCGGTCTGTGATCTTCACGTACTCGCCGGCGCAGCGTGCGGCCGCCGAAGCGTCGCTCACGGCCTATCAGGCGCGACTGGCCGAGGCGCGATTCGGCCCGATCACCACAGAGGTCGCGGATGCGCCGCCCTACTATCTGGCCGAGGAATACCATCAGCAGTACCTCGACAAAAACCCGAACGGCTACTGCGGCATCGGCGGCACCGGCGTGACCTGCCGATGATCGGAGGGCTCCCCGGCCGCACGTTTCGCTGGCTCTGGCGCCTGATACCGTACGGTGCCAGGCTCCGCATGATGCCCTGCGTGCTCGACAGCCTCACTGAGGTCGACAAATTCCGCCTCGGGTATCCGACGATGGAAGGCCTCCTACGGACGATGCGCGCCAACGGGTGCCGGCCAGGGGGGATTATCGACATCGGCGCGAACATCGGCAGCTGGAGCCGCATGGCGCGATCCGTGTTTCCAGGCGTGCCGCTGATCATGGTGGATGGCGATCCGGCGATGGCCGCGCCGCTGCGCGCGACCGTTGACGCATTGGGATCACACGTTGGCGCAGTGTCCGCGCTGCTCGGACCTGATGTGCGCAGCAACGTCCCCTTCCACGTCGTCGGGACCGGCTCCGGGGTGTTGCCAGAGTTGACGACGTTCAGTCGCGACGTGCGGCATCTTTCGATGACGACACTCGATCAGGTGGTGGAGGGGATGACGCAGGCGGCGGTGGCTGCGCCGCTGTTGATGAAGCTCGATGTGCAGGGCTTCGAACTTGAGGTGCTGCGCGGCGGAGCCCGGACGCTGGGGATGGCCGAAGTGGTGATTCTTGAGACGAGTGTTCTTCCCTACAACCAGGGGGCTCCCACGTTTGAAGACGTCGTGGCGTTTATGCGCATCGCTGGATTTTCAGTCGCCGACTTCTGCGGCCAGTTCCGGCGCGAGACCGATCACGCGTTGTATCAGACCGACGTGGCGTTTGTACGAACCGACAGCGCGCTCAGAGCCCCGAAGAAGTTTTGGGTGACCGAGCCCTGATTCAGAACTCGATCAGGAATCCCACCGACGGAATTCGTGGGATGAGCTTCTCGGTGTAGGCGACGGCCTCGCGGCTCGGCAGGCGGATGAACCCATCGGCTTGCCCGAGGTTGCGGCGGCCCAGGGCATTCACCACCTCGGCAAACAACGTCAGCCGCCGTCCCTTGATCGCCAGCGATCGACTTGCGCGCAGGTCGAGGCGGACGTACCACGGCAGGCGCACCGCGTTGCGGGTCTCGCCTGAAAACAGGCGCGTGGTATCCCCGGTGAAATATCCGACGATGGGCACGTTGCTGCCGAGGCGGAGTTTGGCGTTCACCGCGGAGCGCCAGGACAGGCGCTGCTGCAGGAACACGTTGATGGTGTGGCGCTGGTCGTAGTCGCCATCAAACGTCTCGAGGCTCACGCGGTCTTTGTAACGCGTGTGGGCCCACGTGTAGGCGATCCAGCCGGTCAGTCCCGCTGCGCCGGGCGACGCAGACCGCTGCAGCACCACATCCACGCCGCGGCTGGAACCGTCGAGCCGCGAACCTGCGATCGGAAATGTCGGTGCCGGACGGAAGGCCCCGTTGACGATCCGTTCTTCACCCAGTGGGCGCAGGATGTTGTGCTCCTTCCGGGTGAAGCCGGTCACCTGGAACCGCGCCCGGCTGCCGAGGCGAACGTCAATGCTGGCGTCCACGCCGCGTGCGCGTTCGGCGACGAGCGGTTCGGGGGCAGCGGTCATGGCTTCAAGCGGTGGCAACTGGCGTGCCGCACCGGCACTCGCACGGACGGTGACACGGCCGAGCCGATGTTCCGCCAGTATCCACGGGGCGAGCCAGCGTGAGTCGGGGCGGTCAGCATCGACCGCGCGCACACCGGCGACCAGGCCCGAACGTGCACCGCGCCAGGTCACCTGCGCCCATGACGACAGGAGCTGCCGGTCGTCGACGATGGTGCGACTGGCGGTGTGCGTCACCGACGCCCCGGCCACACGAAAGCGGGCGAGCATCTGGTTCGTGTCCGTCCGTTCGGCACGCGCACCCGCCTCCACCAGCCACTGCGTGCCCATCGCGCGCGACACATCGCCGCGCCACATGCGCGTGGTGGTCGTGCCGCGACCCTGCACCTGACTGCGCATGCCTGTGTTGGTAAAGCGACTGGTCGTGATCGACACGCGCTGGCCGAGCGTCAGATGGTTGCCGGCGTACCGCCACGCCAGCGACGCCAGGCCGCCAGTGGATACGGCCTTGTGCAGACCGTTGGCGATTGACGTCTCCGGCTCGCGATACACTGCCTCACCGCCTGTGAGCACAAACTGGATCTGTTGACGCGGTGTGAGGTCCCACGTCCACTTGCTTTGCGCATCGGTGAAACCGATGGTGCTCACAATCTCCGGCTCCAGCTTGCGAATCAACCAGTCCACATAACTCTTGCGCGCCGTGAACAGCCACGCGCCCCGGCCGGTCGCTCCGAGCGGCCCCTCGAGCACAATCGCCGCGCTCGTGCCGCTGATGGTGCCGCGCACGTGGGTGCGGTCCCGTGATCCCGACCGCAGCCCGAAGTCCAACGTGGCGCCAATCCACTCGCCGTGGCGTTGCGGATGTGGCCCGGAGAACAGGGCCGCGCGATCCAGCACGTCGGCGTTCACCATCGCCAGCGATCCGGTGTCGTCGCGTCCACGCACCGCATGCAGCAGCAACGGCGACGGCGTGTCGTCAATCACGAGCCCCACGTGGCGAAACGCCGAGCCCCGCACCGAGAACTCCGCCTGGAAGTCGTCACCCGTGACGACGCCCGGGAGTCCCTGGATGGCGCGCATCGGATCATCGGTGGCGATGCCACGCAGATCCTGAATCGCCGCCGATCCCAGCGTGACCTGCGACGAGATGCCGACTTCTGCGCTGCCGACCTGTGCCGCGGCGACCGTCACTTCCTCCTGATACGTCCCGGTGCCTTCCGTCATGGGAATGGTCAAGGTGACCGGGGTGCCGGCCACGGTCGTCAGACCTCGCCGCACGAAGGCGTACCCGACGGTCGACACCGTGACCAGATACCGCCCGGCGGGCACGGCCGCGAAGACCACCGTCCCTGTTGCATCGGTGTCGCCGGTGTGGAGGTCGCGCGCGACGTTGTCGGCCGATTGCAGCTGTACGCGCACGCCCGGGACCGGGGCCTGTGTGCGCGCATCGATCACGGTGATGCGTACCGCGTCCGCGCCGAGCGCGGCGCTCAGCCACACGGCCAGCGCGACGAGGATCATCCAGCCTCCACCGGGTCATCCCGCATGTCACGTCGTGTATCCGGCCGCACCTCGGGAATGGGAGGCGGCGCGGACAGATCTCCACCGGCCAGCAGTTCATCGGTCACGTAATCGAGCGCCGGCCCATCGGTCCGCGCCAGCAGTGCCTCCAGCGGCGATCGCGGGTTCTCGAGCACTTCCCGCTGTTGCATCGTCGGCCACGTGCCGTCGGCGCGGCGGGGAACGTAGCGGCACCAGAAGCCGACATGCCAGCGCAGAAAGTCGCGCACCCGTTCGCGGCCGTAGTCGTCGCCGCCCCAATGCGACAGGGCGAGTTCCACGTAGCGCCTGTACAGCGTCACACGTTCGCCGGCAGTGATCTCCCAGTACCCGTCGGTGATCTCGCGAAAGATCCACGGCTTAATCAGTGCGCCGCGGGCAGTCATCACAGCCGCGCAGCCGGAGTGGGTCATGTGGTCGTGGAAGTCGTGCGGAAACAGCACGTCACCGTTGCCCACCACAGGCACCGGCACCGCGGCGGCGATTTCCGCGATCGCCGCCCAGTCCGCGGGGTGCCGATACCGGGCCTCGCGCGTGCGGCCGTGCACAAACACGCCGTCCGCACCGCCATCGACGGCGGCTTTCGCCAACTCAAGGTAGTTCAACTGGTCGGCCTTCCACCCAAGCCGAATCTTCACCGTGACCGGCACCTTGACTGCGGCCTTCATTGTTTCCACGATGCGTCGCACACGACCGGGCTGGCGGCCCAGCGCGGCACCGAGGCCCATCCGCGTGAAGTGATCGATCGGGCATCCGAGATTGATGTCGATGAAGTCCGCCTGGCGGGACTCCACCAGCGCCGCCGCCCACGCCATCTCCTCCGGCTTGTTCCCGGCCAGCTGCACACCAAACACCGGTTCGCCCGGTGCGCGACGGATGAGTGCGAACTCGCTGCGCTTCCGCTGCTTGAGCCTGCGGGCCACCACCATTTCGCTGATCAGGACGCGCGCGCCCAGTTCCATGCAGAGCAACCGGAAGGGCAGATTGGACCCCTTGGTCATCGGCGCCGCAATCAGGGCGCCGGACACGAGGGACGAAAACGAGGTACCTGTGGACATACGTGTATTGATTATTCTCTGAAGGTGATGCTCCAACCGCTGCCAATTGACGACCATTTGTCGCGCATTGCCGGCGCACTGGCCACTCATCGCGCGGGGGTGATCGTCGCATCGCCAGGCGCCGGAAAGACGACGAGGGTGCCGCCGGCACTTGTTGGTGACGGTCCCGTGCTCGTTCTGCAGCCCCGCCGGGTCGCAGCGCGGTCCATTGCCCGGCGTATTGCTGAGGAACGTGGATGGACGATCGGTCGCGAGGTGGGCTGGCACGTCCGGTTCGACAAGCGCGTGTCGGCGGAGACGCGCCTCACGGTGGCCACGGAAGGTGTTCTCACGGCCATGCTGCATCAGGACCCGTTGCTGACCGGTATTCGCACGGTCGTCCTCGACGAGTTTCACGAGCGGAGCATCCACGCCGACCTTGGGCTCGCGCTCGTGAAGCAGGCCTGGATCGCCCGCGACGACCTCCGCATCGTCGTCATGTCCGCGACGATCGATCCTGGGCGCATTGCCGCGTATCTGGGTGGGTGCCCCGTCATCACGGTGCCGGGGCGCCAGTTCGCGCTCGACGTGACGTATCACCCGGGCGTCTCTGTGGCGGAGGCCGCTCGTCGGCTCGCGGGTGCCACAGCCAATGTTGGCGCCGTGCTGTGCTTTCTTCCTGGTGCCCGGGAGATTCAGGATGTGGCCCGCGCGCTGCACGCAGTGCCGTGGCCGGTGCTGCCGCTTCATGGCGGTCTTGAAGCCGACGAACAGGATCGGGCCTTGACGCCTCCAGTCGGGGGCGGCGCGCGGATCGTGCTGGCCACCAACCTTGCCGAAACGACGGTGACCGTGCCCGACGTGACCGCCGTCGTCGATGCGGGGCTCCATAAAGTTGCTCGCTACGATGCCGGCCGCGCCCTCGATGCCCTGGTGACGGAGCGCATCTCGAGGGATTCCGCCGACCAGCGTGCCGGTCGCGCGGGGCGGACGCAGGCCGGTGTTGTCTACCGGCTGTGGGACTCGCGCGATCGGTTACGGCCGCATCGCGACCCGGACATTGTGCGGATCGATCTCGCCGGGCCCGTCCTTGATGTGGTGGCGTGGGGTGGTGATCCCCGGACCTTCGACTGGTTCGACGCACCGCCTGCCCATGCGCTCGAGGCCGCCATGGCGCTGTTGCATCGCCTTGGCGCGATAGACGCGAATGGCCGTTTGACCCGTGACGGTCGAGAGATGCGACGACTGCCACTGCATCCGCGACTCGCGCGACTGTTGATGGCCGCCGGGGGCGACGTTCGCGCGGCCCGCGTCTGCGCGTCGCTGGCGGAAGGCGTGCGCCTGCGCGCGGCCGTTGCCGGGGATACGCGCGAGTCCGACCTTGACGTCTTCGGGGACGCCGCCGCCCTCCCGCCGCACCTGCGTCAGGTCGTGCAGCAGCTCACGGATCCGCGGGCCTCACCGGTGAGTGATGAGGATCTGCGGCGGGCCGTCCTTTCGGCGTATCCCGATCGCGTGGCGCGCCGGCGCAGCTCCGGCAAGGAGTCGTTGCTGCTGGCGTCCGGATCGGGCGGTACGCTCGCCCGCGAGAGCGGCGTCCGGCACGCAGACTTCATCGTGGCGGTTGAGGTGACGGCGGGAATCGCACCAGGGGCGGAAGCGCTGATTCGTCTCGCCAGCGCTGTTGATGTGGAGTGGCTGGTGCCGACGCGCACCGAGGTGGTGCATGAGTTTGTCGAGGCGACGTCGATGGTGCGCGCCCGGCGGGTGGAGTGGTACGACGCGCTCGTGTTGCGCGAGCGGGCGGTGTCTCCCAACCCCGACGCCGCCGCCCGGCTGCTCCTCGCTGCCTGGCATCGTCGTGGTCCATCCGAGCGCGACCTGCGGCTCCTGCGCCGGCTTGAGTTCGCCGGCCTCACCATCAACCGCGAAGCGCTGGTCGCCGCTGCCGTCTCGTCGGCGACCCGTCTGGACGATGTGCGACTCACCGACCACCTGGCGGGCCACGTCCGTGCTGATCTCGATCGGCTGGCACCCGACGTGCTGCGGGTCCCGAGTGGCCGCGAGCATCCGCTCACGTATCGCGCTGATGGCGGCGTGGAGGTTGCGGTGAAGTTGCAGGAAGTGTTCGGGCTGGCCGACACGCCCCGGCTGGGCCCGCGTGCGGTGCCGGTGACCTTCACGCTCCTGGCGCCGAATCAGCGGCCGGTCCAGGTGACGCGCGACCTGAAGAGTTTCTGGGAGCGCGGATACCCCGAGGTGCGCAAGGAACTGCGTGGCCGCTATCCGAAGCACCCGTGGCCGGAGGATCCCTGGTCGGCACCCCCGACTTTCCGTGTAAAGTTGCGAAAGTAATGAGCCGGAAGCATCAGAATGCCCTGCGGGAAAGCCTGCGCGCCTTCATCGCCGAGCGATATCCATTCGGACTCCCCGCTGTTCTCGGCGCCTTCGACGCACTGAACGGCGCCGGTCTCCCACGCATCAGGACGCAGCTCCGCAAGGTTCTGCCGGACGCAATCCGGACGCATCTCACCAGTCACGCGTCTCCAGGGGTGGAAACGATTCCCGGCATGACCAGTGACATCCGCGCCGTGCAGGCGGCGACCGAACTCATCGACGCGGTGGACGGCTTTTTCTGCCGTACGACGATCGCGCAGAGCCTTCGGGACGACGAGCGAGTGGAGATGTTGCGCGGCATGGCGCTCACACGCGCCGTGGACAACCGGCTGAAACAGTTCTTCTCTGGCGGGGAAGTTCGGTATGGGGCTGCGTCGTTTCAGGGCAAGGGCTTCCGCTCGCTCGGACAGGAAGCAGTGTACGCGGCGGCGTTGCGCTTCCGGCGCGGCTCCGCGTATCGCACGGCGAATGGCGAGTGGCGCGGGGACGTGGTCGCGCCGCTGATTCGCGATCTTGGCGTGGCCCTGGCCATGCGCGGTGATGGCGAGGCGGTGCGCGCCGTGCTGAGCGCGCAGATGGGCAAGGCGGGCCCACCCATGGATGGGCGCGATCTGCATCTCGGCGACTTCAGTTGGGGGGTATTGCCCGCGTCGGCGCCCCTCTCCATCAGCACGTTGACGGCCGCGGGGATGGGGTTTGCGTTCGCGCAGACACAGGCCGAGCGCATCGCGGTGTCGTTCATCGGCGAAGGCGGGTCGTCGCTGGGGGAGTGGCACGAGGCGATCAACCTGTGCGCGGCGCGGCGACTGCCGGTGATCTTCTGCCTGCAGAACAACCAGACGGCGTTGTCCACGCCGGTGCGGGATCAGTCCGCAGTGCGCGTGTTTGCCGACAAGGCGGTCGGGTATGGCATCCCGGGACTGACGATCGACGGCACGGATCCCGAGGCGGTGATGGCGGCGTTCACGTGGGCGGCCGATCGCGCGCGCGCCGGCGCCGGACCGACGCTGATCGAAGTGGTCGCGATGCGGATGTGCGGTCACGCGCACCACGACGACATGTTGTATTTGGGCAAGGATCCGCAGCTCGGGTGGGATTACCCGCCGCTCGCGCCGCAGGGGTACGCCAACCCGGAGCTCTACGCGTTCTGGAGTGAACGGGATCCCATCAAATGCTACGCGCAGCGCCTCATGGCGCGCGGCGTGCTGACGGAGTCCGGCGTGGCGGCGATCAAGGCCGAGGTCGAAGCGCTGGTCGAGGCCGAAGCGCAGGCGGTAATCGCGGCGCCGTGGCCGGACCCGGCCGCCGTGACGGTCGGTGTCTTCAAGCACGATCCGGTCGATCGGCGGCGCGTCGAGGTGCTCGATCCGGCGGTGCGTCGCCAGCGTGCGCCGTCGACGACCCCGCTGCAGGTGGAGGCCGCGCCCGCGTTCGACAAGAAGGGCACCACATTCCTCGAAGCCGTGATGCTCGGTGTGGGGGACGCGCTGCGCGCTGATTCGCGCACGTTTGTCTTTGGTGAAGACTGCGGCGGCCAGTACGGCAATGCGTTCCTGCTGTTGCGCCCGCTGCTGAAGGACTACGGCGATCGCATTCTGAATGCGCCGCTCGCGGAAGGCGCGGTGCTCGGCGCGTGTGTCGGGGCCGCCCTGGCGGGACTGCGGCCGATCGGCGAGATTCAATTCAACGACTTCGTCGCGACCGGCTTCAATCAGCTGGTGAACAACGCTGCGAAGATCCGATATCGCTGGGGCGGGGAAGTCCCGATGGTGGTGCGCATGCCGTGGGGTGGATTGCGCCATGCCGGGCCGTACCACTCGCAGAACACCGAGCCGTGGTTTTATCGCACGCCCGGCCTGAAGATCGTGTGTCCCTCCACGCCGCACGATGCACGGGCGTTGCTTGCCGCCGCGGTCGCAGACCCCGATCCCGTGCTCTATTACGAGCACATCGCGCTGTACCGTGACCCCCGCGTCAAACAGTTGATCGATGAGGGCGCACCCGCGCCGCTGCCTATCGGCAAAGCGGCGCTCCGGCGGGCGGGGCAGGACCTTGCGATCATTTCGTATGGCGCCTATGTGCACGTCGGGTTGCGCGTTGCCGACCGGCTGAGTACCGACGGCATTCAGGCCTCGGTGCTCGACCTGCGCACGATTGCACCGCTTGATCGTGACGCCGTACTGGCGGTCGCGCGCCAGACCGGCCGTGTGCTGATCCTGCAGGAGGACTCCAGGACCGGCGGCATCGGTGAGTCCCTCGCGGCGATCATCCAGGAAGACGCGTTCGAGTGGCTCGACGCGCCCGTGCGCATCATCGGTGCGCTGGATACGCCGGTGCCGTACTCCCCGCCGCTCGAGGACGTGTTCCTGCCTACCGAAGCCGACGTGGAGCGCGCGGCCCGATGGCTCGTGCAGTACTGATTCGACGCGCGGTGTGGGGGCTCGCGTGTGTGAGCCTCGCGTTCGGCGTCTGGCGATCCGTACAGCCTGACGCCCTCGTCGATTTTGACCGGGTCGTCGAATGGACGCGCATCCTGGCCGACGGCGCGTCCCCCTACACCCTCGCGCAGGAGACCGACTATCCCCCGTGGGCGCTGCTGACGCTCGCGCCGCTGCTGTTGGTGCCGGCATCGCTGCAGTCGTCGATCTGGATCGGCCTCAATCTGCTTCTGGCCGTGGTGGTGGCGCGCACGCTTGTGCGGACCCTCGATGCCCCCAGGGACACCCAGCGCCTGCTGCTCGGCGTCCTCCTGGCCGCCTCGTGCTTTCGTGTGCTCGGGCAATTCAGTCTGCTGTCGTTTGCGTGTGCGATTGTCGGCGCGCGCCACCCGTCCGTGCTGACCGGCGGCGTGCTGCTCGGGCTGGGACTGATGAAACCCCAGGTGGGCGGAGCCATCTGGCTGGCGCATCTGCTGATGGGGGACTGGCGTCGCGTCGCGATCGCCGCTGCAGTGCCTGCGGCGCTGACGCTGGGGGCTGCCGCCGCAGGCGGGATCGGACCGGTCCAGCTTCTGATCGACTTCGCCCGTGTGCTCGAAGCCGTCCATGGGGGGGCCGAACGGTTCACCGGCCACACCGAGTTGGAAG
Source organism: Vicinamibacterales bacterium (assembly GCA_030827135.1). Taxonomy (GTDB): domain Bacteria; phylum Acidobacteriota; class Vicinamibacteria; order Vicinamibacterales; family SCN-69-37; genus SYFT01. The sequence goes on along the minus strand of JAURFE010000002.1, from coordinate 366,745 downwards.
GATGGCTCGCACCGTGGTTTCCGGCCGTGACGACGGTGGCGGGCGCGGCGGTGATTGGACTGGTGTTGATCACGCCGGCCGTGGTGGCCGGCTGGCGCCGTTGGGCGCACTGGGCGCCCCCGCGTCAGTTGGAGCTGTATGCCCTGTGCGGGGTCGTGTCTCTGCTGGCGACCCGTCACTTGTCGTACGACTTCCTGCTTCTCCTGCCCCTGCTGGTGGCCTGGGGCGCCACACCCAGGCGGCCGGCGTGGGGGGTGACAGCCGTGCTGCTGATTGGGCAGTTTCCGGGCTGGTGGCGGCGGGTCTTCGAGCCGATGGGTTGGCCGGAGTCGCTCGGTCTTGTCGTTGAACTCGATCGACTGTTGTGTGCCTGGGTCTTTGGCCTCCTGACGTGGAGTTTAATGAGACTTGATATGACAAAATAGTCACTTCAGCTGTGACTGAAAGGGCGAAGCTACGTCAAAGCTGTCATACGCTGGAGATATTCCTGGCGCGAGCCAAAGCCCAGCAACCACTCGTTGAGATCGACTTGAGATCGAAATGACACAGAGACTGTTCAGGATCGCGGCTGTCGCACTGCTGACAGTGGTGGCAGCGCCGGCAGCGGCGCAGGATTGGTCACGACCGGATCCGAAGGCCGAACCGTGGCGCGACGCCCGGTTGCGGATCGGCCCGCTGTTTTTTAATCCCACGTTCCAGATCAAGGACCTCGGCGTCGATCAGAACGTGTTCAACGATGTCCCTGGAGCGGAGCGCCGCGACCTCACGGGGACGCTGTCGATGACGTCACAGGCGGGGTTGCAGGTCCGGCGGCTGCTGGTGACCGCGCAGCAGAACAACAGCTATATCTGGTTCCGCACCTACACCTCGGAGCGGTCGGTTGATGGCTCACTCAAAGTCGTGGGTGAGTTGCGTCTCGGCGCGCTGCGGCCGTGGGCGGCCATCGAGCGCTCCGAGTCGCATGCACGCGGGTTCGAAATTGACGCTCGCGCCGGCCGTCAGGCGCCCGCCTGGGAGTTTGGGTCCGACATTCAGTTCGGCTGGCGGATCGGCGCGACAGGCGCCTACCGCAAGCGCTCGCAACGGTATGCCGAGGGTGAACGGTTCGAAGACGTCGAACTCCGAGAGGTTCTGGATTACGAAGGGGAGGAATTCCGCGGGCACGGCCGACTCCAGTTGACCGACTTCACAAGCGCCGTCGGTGGCGTGGACTACTTCCGCATGCGGTTCGACAGGGCGGCCATCCGCAACTCTGACGACGTCTATTACTTCGCGGGACTGGAATCGACGGCCGAGTCCCGGCTGGGGCTGAACCTGAAAATTGGCTGGATGGAGCAGCGCCACAAGGACCCGGCGGTGCAGGGATTCTCCGGCGTGGTTGCCAGTGGCAGCACGACGTTCGTGGTCGCAGACGTCATGCAGCTCCGGTTTGGCGCCGACCGCAGGATTGGGCTCTCGTATCTGGAACGGTATCCGTACTACATCGAAGCGGGTGGCGACGCCCGAACGACCATTCGATTCATGCCCCAGTTCGATCTCCGGTTTGACGCACAACTGCGTTGGCTGTCGTATCGCAATACAGTGACCGGCACGGAGGATCCGCGGCAGGACCGGTCGTTGGTGCTCGGCGGCGAATTCGGATATTTCCTGGGGGGAACGTCGGGCTCCCGCGTCGGGATTCGGTACGAGTACGCGGAACGGACATCGCCGGTGGCGTTGAAGAACTACAAGCGCAGCCGGTTCTATTCGCAGTTCTCGTTGTCGTTCTGACGGAGCTGTGCTGGTGCAAGAGGGGACGCTGATGCGGACATTCGTTTTCGGACTTGCCGGGATCGCGATGGTCATCGCGACGACCATCGGCGCGGGCGCCGCCCAGGCCGGACAGGCGACGGGCCGGGGCTCGGGGATACCGCTGTCTCCCGAGTTCGCGCCAAAGCCCTATACGGTCGCGGCGGGCGACACGATCCGTCTTGATTTCTACAATCTCGAGGCGCGCGACATGGACATGAAGGATGTCTATCTCGTCGCGCTCGACGGCAACATCGTGTTGAAGTACGTCGGCGCCGTGCGTGTGCACGGCATGACGGAGCGCGAGATCGAAGATGCGGTCCTGAAGGCGCTGGTGCCGAGGTTCTACCTGCCCGGGGTGATCCAGGTGACCGCCGTTGTCTCGGAACAGCGCGAACAGGAAGTCACGGTGCAGGGCCAGGTGAATTCGCCCGGCCTGCTGAAACTGCGCGGCAACCAGATGACCGTCAACCGCGCGATTACCGCCGCGCGCGGCTTCACGTCGCTGGCCGGTCAGGAGATCGAGCTCAAGCGGATGGTCGACGGCAAGCGCGTGGTCATCCAGCTCACCCGAACGCAGCTTGAGAGCGGCGAAGATCCGCAGTTGCTTGCCGACGACGAAATCATGGTCAAGCAGGGCCAGGTCTTCTTCGTCAATGGCGAGGTCAACAGCGGCGGGCAGAAAGCGTGGCAGCCGGGTATGACGGTTGGGCGCGCACTCGGCCTCTCCAACGGGATGACGGCCAAGGGCAAGCTCGGACACATCATGCGGCCGCGCAAGGACGACAGCGGGAAGGTGATCAAGTACGAGAAGATCAAGGGCCTGAAACTCGAGACGCCGATTCAGCCCGACGACGAGCTGGTGATCTCGCGGAAGTGGTTCGGCTGATTTCCCGGTGCGCCTCGCACTTTTGACGGATGACTGGCGTCCCACCGGGGGCGTGGTCCGCCATGTGCGACTGGTCGCGCCGGCCCTCGCCGCCGCAGGACACGATGTTCTGGTGGTCCATGCCGGCGATCCTCGCGACAGCGAGGCTCCGCTGCCGGCAGGCGTGACCGTTCAGGCGATTCCTGGTGCCCTGCGGGACCAGTCTGCGCCGGCCAATCGCGCTGCGGTGGATCGGGTGTGTCTGGCCCTGGCGGCGTTCCGCGCGGACCTTGCACACATCCACGCATGCACCAACTTTCTTGTGGAAGACGCGGTCCGCACGCGGGTGCCAACCATCAAGACCGTCCACACGCTGGACGTGTGCCCGTCCGGGACCAGGTTTCACTACGCCACGGGGAAGGTATGCCGGCACGACACCGGGCTGCTGTGCGTGCCGCGGCAGGCCTATCTGCGGTGCACCCTCAGCAAACGCCCGCCGGTGTGGTGGCGTGGGTATCGTTATGCCACCACGATGGAGTCGCGACTTCGCACCTACGGACACGTGGTGGTGGCGTCGGCGTTCGTGAAGCAACTGCTGGTGCGCAGCGGCGTGAGTGCCGATCGCGTCACAGTCATCCCGTACTTCACGCCCGCGCCGGCCTCCACGACGGCGGCGAGTGGCCGTTCGATTCTGTTTGTCGGCCGCGTGACCCCGGAAAAAGGCCTCGATCTGCTCCTCGACGCCCTGGCGCACGTGGCTGGTCCCTGGCGATTGACGGTGGTGGGCGATGGACTGGCCCTGCCGGCGATCCGGCGGCGCGTCGAACACGCCGGGTGGTCCGATCGCGTGACGCTGCGGGGGTGGCTTGATGGCCGGGCGCTGACCGAGGCGTATCAGCAGGCGACCGTGGTGGTGGTGCCCTCCCGTTGGCCCGAACCGTTCGGAATTGTGGGGCTTGAGGCCATGGCCCAGGCGCGGCCTGTCGTGGCGTGTGACATCGGCGGCATTCCCGAGTGGTTGCGGGATGGGGACGGCGGCCGCCTGGTGCCTCCCGGCGATGCCGCGTCAATGGCCTCGCAGATCGACGCGTTGCTGAACAATCCCGACGAGGCGGCGCGGATCGCGGCTCGTGGGCATGCGCGCGTGGGCCGCGAGTTCTCCGCGGCCGTGCATCTGGACCGGCTGATTCCCCTGTATGAGCGCGCACACGCAGCCGGGGGCTGAGGCCCCGTCTCTGCCATGGGTGGTCGTGTCACCTGCTCCCGCAGGTCACCACGACGGCATCGGCGATTACGCCGCACGCCTCGCCACTGCGGTGAGGGACGCCGGTGTGGCCGACGTCTGCGTCGTGGTGCAGGACGTCGATGCCCTGCCCGATGCGGCGACCGTCGGCGGTGTGTTGTTCCAGTATTCACCCTCGGCCCGGTTCGACGCGGTGCACGCGTGGTTGCGCACGGTGCGCTCGCACGGACACCCGCTCATCGTGACGGTGCACGAGTATTGGCCGCCGGCCACGATGTCTCCATGGCGAGCGTGGCTGCGGTGGTGCCTGAGGCGCCGGGTGCAGCACCTTGCGCGTGAGGCCTCGGTCCTCGTACTCACACAGGAGATCGGTCGGCGCGAGGTCGTCGCATCAGGAGTCACCGGTGCTACGCCTGTCGTGGTTGTGCCCGTCGGCAGCAACATCACACGCAGCGCAGCCGAGGCGGTCCGCGATGGCGGGCTGGTGCTGTTCGGACAGCCCGCAGCGATGCAGCTCGACGTGGTGGCGGCTGTGGCGCGATGGATGGCCGGGGATCCCGGAGGTCGGCGTCTCACATGGATCGGGCGGTCGCTGGAAGAACTGCAGCAGGCGAGTACTGCTGCGGGTCTCGATGTTGACCACGTGACACTGCTGGGGGGGATTCCCGACGCAGCGGTCTCCACCGTCCTGGCGAAGGCCACCCTGGGACTCGCGCCGTACGCCAATGGCGCGTCCGCACGGCGCTCGACGCTGGCGGCGATGCTGCAGCACGGTGTACCGGTGGTCGGGATTACCGGAGTGGCGACGGACAGCTGGCTGCAGGGGTCGCCCGGTCTGCGCCTGGTGCCTGATGGCCGCCCCGGGGCGTTTGTCAACGCGGTGGACGCCCTCTGGCGTGAACTCGATGCGCGTCGGCGTCTTGGCGACGACGCCGAGCGCCTGTTTGACGCCCACATGAGTTGGGCCAGAATCGCCGGGGCGTACACCTCGCTGATGCAGACACACAAAGGGCACCGACCCGCATGATCCTTGGTATTTACCATCCGGCGCGCGGCGTCGGCCATGACACCGGCGTTGCGCTGATCGATCGGCAGGGCCGCATTGTGGCGGCGTTGTCGGAGGAACGGTTGAGCCGCGTCAAGATGGACGGCGGCTTTCCCTTCCGCGCGCTTGAGATGGTCCGGACCATGACCGGGATCGAATGGCGGGATCTCGACGCGGTGGCTGTCCCGTTCCTGGCCCCGGGCGATCAACTCCGCGAAGGCGCGCGACTGCTGGCCGCCGCCACGTCAGATCCGGCGCTGCTGACCGCGCAATGGGCGACCCGTCGCGGGAAGGACCGTTTTCAGGCCGGCATGTCGGCGCTCGGCGCCTATGGCTACCTTGACGAGTTCAAGCGCCGGTCGGCGGCCGTGCGGGCGCGCGACCATCGACCGTCCGTGAGTGACTGGCGCGAGTTTCTCGCAGCCTCGGGCCTTGGGAACGTGCCACTCGTACAGGTGGATCACCATGTCGCGCACGCTGCCGCCGCGTACTGGATGAGCGGCGTCGAAGACGCGCTGGTGATCACGGTGGATGGTGTCGGCGCCCTCAAGAGCGGGATCGTGGCGGTCGGCACCGGCACGGGGCTGGATGTGCGCGCACGCACCTTTTATCCGCATTCGGCCGGTGAATTCTGGGAAGTGGTGACGACGCTGTGCGGGTTCCACCACATGAAGCACGGGGGGAAAATCACCGGTCTGGCGGCGCATGGCCGCGCGGATGCGCCGTGTTACGCCGTCATGCGGGACACCATCAGCGCGTCGGGACTCACCATCCGCACCCAGCTCGATCCCGTGGCGATGCGCGAGGCGCTCCACGGCGTGTCGAGGGAGGATATCGCAGCCACAGCACAACGCCGCCTGACCGAAGTGGTCGTCGATCTGGTCCGCGCCGCCGTGGCCCACACGGGCCGGCGAAAGGTGGCCGTGGCCGGCGGCGTCTTTGCAAACGTCCGCATGAATCAGGCCATCGCGGAATTGCCGGAGGTGGAGTCGCTGTTTGTGTGCCCGCTGATGGGCGACGAAGGGCTCGGGGTCGGCGCCGCGTTGTGGGCTGCCGGTCAGCGGTTCGGCGTCCGGCCCTCGCGCGTCCCGACGTTGTTCCTTGGACCGGAGTACCCCGAGTCCGAGATGCAGCAGGCGCTGTCGACGTACGGGCTGACGGGGCAGCGGCTTGCTGACGGCCCCCTGGCGGAGGCCGTGGCCGATCGCATCGTCGCCGGAAAGGTCGTGGCGATTGCCCGGGGCCGGATGGAACTCGGTCCACGCGCGCTGGGGCACCGCACGATCCTGTATCGGGCCAGTGACCCGGCGGTGAATCAGTGGCTGAACGCGCGGTTGCAGCGCACGGAGTTCATGCCGTTTGCGCCGGTGACGCTGGAGGCGCATGCGGATGCGTGTTATGTCGGTCTCGACAAGGCGCGCGCGTCGGCGGACTACATGACCGTGACCTTTGACTGCACGCCCCAGATGCGCGAGCAGTCACCAGCGGTCGTGCATCTGGACGGCACGGCGCGGCCGCAAATCATCCGGCCGACCACCGACGCTTTTTATCACGCGGTGTTGCAGGCCTGCTTCGCGCGCACGGGCGTGCCGTCACTGGTCAACACCAGCTTCAACATGCATGAAGAGCCGATTGTGGCGTCCCCCGATGACGCCGCGCGGGCGTTTGTGCAGGGCCACCTCGACACTCTGGTGCTCGGGCCGTTCCTGGTGGATGCATGACGAATCGCCAGGCTTGGCGCGTGTGGGGGGGCGCGACCGTGCTGGCGTGTCTGCTTGTGAACCCCTACGTCCGTGGTGACGGCAACGGCTACTACGCCTGGCTGGTGTCTCCGGTCGTGGATGGCGATCTCGACTTTACCAATCAGTTCCGTCGCGCCGATCCGCTGTTTCAGCAGCTGGTGTTCGCCGACGACGGCATTGTGCGCCCTGAGGCGATCACGCCCGTGGGGCGCGTCGGGAATCAGTGGAGTGTGGGGCCCGCCGTGTTGTGGGCACCGTGGTTTCTGGCGGCACACCTCGGCGTGACGGGGGCGCGTCTGCTGGGCGCGACCCTCCCGGCGGATGGGTACAGCTGGCCGTATCTCTGGACCGTCGCGATGGGCACGGTGGTGTACGGCATGCTCGCGTTGTGGCTGTCGGTGCGCACCGCCACGCACCTGGGGTACGGGCGCAGCGCGGGCCTCGCCGCGATCGCGATCGGTCTCGCGTCGTCGCTGCCGGTGTATCAGGTGTTCCTGCCGTTTCATGTTCACGCGCTGGCGGCCTGTGCCGTTGCGGCATTTGTGATGTGGGGTGTTACCCAGCACGACTCGTCACGCCTCGGGCACTGGGCTGTGTGGGGGGCGTTGGCCGGCCTCATGGTGCAGGTGTATCAGCTCAACGGCGTATTTGCGCTGGCGGCCATGTGGGTGTGGGCGGCGACGCTTGGGCGCGACGGTGTGGTGATGGCGCTTCGGCATGGGGTCGCGTTTACGGCGGCCGCGGTGCTGGTGGGGGTGCCGCAGTTGCTGGGCAAGGCGATCGTGTACGGCACGCCGCTGACCACCGGGTATCAGGACACGTTTGCATGGTCGGAGCCCCGGTTGTGGCACACGGCGTTTTCGGCCAATCACGGGTGGGTCGTCTGGACCCCGGTTGTCGCCGTCGCGCTCGTGGGACTCGTGCGGGCCTGGGGGGCGCATGGCTCGTTGCGCCCATGGATGTTGTCATCGGGTGCGTTCTACCTGGTGGTCGCCAGCTACCAGAACTGGCACGGGCAGTCGTCTTTCGGCAATCGGTTCTTTGTGTCGCTTTCCGTGTTCCTCGTGGTCGGCGTTGCGGTGTGTCTGGACTGGTGCCGGACGCGCGGCGTCGGCGCGTGGCGGCTGGCGGGCGCGGGCCTCGCGGTGTTGATCGTCTGGAACGCCGGTTTCGCGTTTCAGTGGGGCACCAATATCATTCCCAACCGGGGACCCGTGAGTTTCCGGGAGGTGGCCGTGAACCAGATCACGGTCGTGCCGGCACGCGTGAGCCAGTTCCTCGGGCGGTATGTGACCGATCGCCGGAGCGTGCAGGATGACGTGGAACGTGAAGATGTGCCGGAGCGACGTGACTATCGGGTGGTGCGCTGAATGGGCATGACAGAGACACAGCGGCGGCTCGTGTATGCCGCCTTCCTGTACACGTGTATCGAAGGGCTGGTCGTCAACATCCTGTATCCGAATCCGATCGCGTATCTGCCCAAGGATGCGCTGATTGGGGTGCTGTACCTGACCATGCTCTCAAGCGGGATGACGGCGTCCGGGTCGGCCTCGCGGTTTACCGGCCCGGCCGTGGTGTTTACCGTCGTCTGCCTTCTGTTTGTCGCGATGCCGACGCCGGTGACGCCGCTGGGTATCAGCGTGGCGATCAAGCAGCGGATTTTCTATCTGCCGCTGCTCTTTGTGGGCTATCACTACCTTCGTGGCGATGCGGACCTGGCGCGACTGCTGCGGGTCATCGGGTGGTCCTCCATTCCGGTCAGCCTCTTCGGCATCTACCTGTACTTTGGCGGGCCGATGGCACTCCGGATGCTGGGCGCCGAGTACTCGCACGTCTTCTTCTCGACGATGGGTGAGTCCGGTGTGTCGTTCTGGCGCGTGCCCGGCACGTTCAACTCGCCCGGCCAGTTCGGTGCGTACCTGTCCACCGTGGCTGCGTTGCTCGTCGGGTTCCTGCTGGTCAAGGATCTCGGAAAGCGCGACCGCATCATGATTGCGATCGCGCTGGCGTGCCTGCTGCCGGCGATGCTGGTCACAGGGTCGCGCGCCCCGCTGCTGCTCTTCCTGGTGCAAGCCGGACTGATCACGATGTTGTCCCGCCAGATGTCGCGCGCCGGCATCGCGGCCGGCGTATTTTACATACTGGTCGTCGTCAGTCTTGACTTCCTCGGTAGCGGCGTCGCCGACCGCCTCTCCTCAGTGGCCAGCGCCGAGAACCTCGATCGATTCCGCAAGACGTTTTTCGGGCAGTTGTGGTTCACGCAGACCGTTTCCGAGCCACTGGGGTTGGGACTCGGGGTGGCGACCGTTGGCGCCAGACACTTCAGTCCTCCGGGGACGGTGCGGCTGGTGGAGAGCTACCTCGGCGTGCTGGGTACAGAGATGGGGGTGCTTGGCCTCACGGCGTTCCTGGCCGTCGTGATGAGTATTGGCGTGTTTCTCGTCTCGTCCCGGCGCTGGATGACGAATGCGCCTGGGCGGTCCATCTGGACGGCCATCTTCCTGCAGTCGCTGATGACGATCCTGCTGACGTCCAACAGCACCGGGCTCGATGCCATGCCCGGCAATCTCTATTTCTGGTTCTTCGTCGGCGTGGCGGTGAAGATGGTGGACCTCGAGCGCACGCGGCTGCTCTGGAATCAGATGGGCCCGGCCCCCGGAGACGCGGGGCCCCGGTGACGGGGTCGGCACCGCCGGTGGTCCTGCACGTGGCGCTGGCCACTGCCCGCGGTGGGGCGGAAGCCGTCGTCGAAACGGTTGCCACGGCGGAGTTGGCCAGGGCCGAGGCCCGCTATCGGCCCGTGGTGGCCGTGCCGGTGGGGTCCGCGTTGTCGGGACGATGGCGATCGATGGGGATACCCGTGATCGGGGTGCCGGCCCTACCGCGCTTTCGCGAGTGGCGTGGTGCGCGGTCGCTCGTGCGCGCGCTGCAGGTCGCCATCGCGGAAACGGGCGCGTCGGTGGTGCACACGCACGGGATTGCCGGGCACCTGTATGGCGGACGTGCCGCAGCGCTCGCGGCGCGGCCCGTGGTGTGGCATGTGCACGATTGTTTTGAAACCCGCTGGAATGCCGACGGGCTCATCCACCGAATGGCGGCCGCCGTGCGGGCGGACGAGATCCTCGCGGTGTCCGAAGCGGTGGCCCTGAGCTGGCGCCCCCGCCTGCCGCCGGATCGTCTGCGGATCGCGCACAACGGCGTGGACCTGACCCCGGTCGCCGCGGTTGAGCACGTACCGGGGCCGCTTGTAGTCTGGTGCGGCCGGCTGCAGCGCTGGAAGGGAGCGCACGTGTTCGTCGACGTAGCCGCGCGTGTCCGGCGCGCGTGTCCGGCGGCGAGGTTCGCGGTGGTGGGCGGAACCCTGTTTGGTCTTGAGCCCGACTACGCCGCCGACGTGCGCCGCGCGGCCGAGGCGCTTGGCGTGGCCGAGGCGATCACCTGGACGGGGCAGGTCGACGATGCGCGGCCCTGGTTGGCCGCTGCCGATGTTGTGGCGCACACGTCGGTCGCTCCGGAGCCGTTCGGGCTGGTCGTGGCGGAGGCCATGGCGCAGGGGCGTCCGGTGGTGGCGTTTGCGCAGGGCGGGCCGCAGGAACAGATCGTGTCGGGTGAGACCGGCGCACTCGTGCCTCCCGGCGACGTGTCCGGCATGGCTGATGCGATTGTCCGGTTGCTCGCGGATCCTGCGCGGGCTCGTGCGTGGGGCGTCGCGGGCCGGTGCCGCGCCGCCGAGCGGTTCAGCGTGGCGGCCATGGTGGAACGCATTGAATCGGCATACGATCGCGCGCAGGTCCGAGCATGAGCCTCAAGTCGCGTCTGTACACGATGGCCATCGGGCGTCCCGTGACTCTCAAGACGCCCATCGACGTGTCGTGGGTCGAGTTGATCCGCTTCCTGTGGTCGCGCGGTGGGTGGGCGCGGGTCCGGGGCATGCTGATCGCGCCCCGTCTCGGTGCCTGCGGCGGCCGGTTGTTTGTGGGGGCGCGCACACGCATTCTCTTCCCGCGCCGACTGTCGGTGGGCGCCAACGTCGCCATCGGTCAGGACAGTTACATCAGCGCCTTCGCGGTCACCGGCATGTCTTTCGGCGATCACGTGCGCATTCGCGAGGGCGCGTGGATTCAGGCCACGAGTACGCTTGATGATCCGGGTGTGGGGCTGTCGATCGGCAGCGGGACCTATATCGGGCCGCGATGCCTGCTTGGGGCTGGTGGCGGCATCCGCATCGGATCGCGCGTGACCTTCGGTGCCGGCGTGCATCTGCTCGCCGAGAACCACAATTTTCGCGATGCCTCGACGCTGATTCAGGACCAGGGCGTGACGCGATCGGGCATCACCGTGGGCGACGACGTGTGGATTGGCAATCAGGTAATCGTGCTTGACGGCGTCACGATCGGGGCCGGCGCCGTCGTTGGCGCCGGGGCGGTGGTGACGCGTGACGTGGCGCCGCGCGCGATCGTTGTCGGCAATCCGGCACGGGTGCTGGGGCACCGATCGTGAACGTCGTGCTCTTTCGTCCGTTTCGTGATCCGTATCGTTCGAGCATGACGATGTATGCCGACACGCTGGAACGGCGGGTCGGTGCGTGGCTGAATGCAGGGGAGACGGTTCGGTCGGTGGAGTTTCCGGGCCCACGTCTGGAGGGGCCGTGGCGGTATTGGGACCAGTACGTGCGCTACCAGCGGTTTGCGGGCCACCACGGAGGCAGCGTCAATCACATCGTCGATCACGGGTTCAGCCATTTGATCCGGAGCCTGCCCGGAGATCGGACGGTTGTATCGTTTCACGACGCCGTCGTGATGAAGGTCCCGGGTGTCAGCTGGCGCACCCGTCGCGCGTTTGAGTACAGCGTCCGCGCGCTCCGGCGGGCGGCCGCCGTGGTCTGTGACAGCGAGTCGGCCCGGCAGGATCTGAAGTCGTATGTGGATCTCCCGGACGATCGCGTCCACGTCGTGCCGCTCGGTATCGACGAAGCGTTCCGGCCGTCCCCGGATCGCCAGCAGGCGCGCCGACGTCTCGGACTATCCGGCGACATCGTGCTGGCTGTCGGGCATACGCAGCCCTACATGAACATCGACCGGCTGATTCGCGCGTTCGGACAGCTGCGTGCGCAACACGGCAGTGAGGCGACGCTCGTGAAAGTGGGCCTGCCGTTTACGCCCGATCAGATGCGCCTGATTTCCCAGCTGGAACTGGACGATCACATTCGGATGGTCGGCCGCGTGCCGTTTGCGGATCTGCCCGGCTACTACCATGCCGCCGATGTGTTGTTGTATGTGCCGCTGCTCGCCGGCTTCGGGCTGCCCCCGCTCGAGGCGATGGCGTGTGGCACACCGGTGGTCGCCTCCAATCGTGGCGCCATCCCCGAAGTGGTGGGAGACGGCGGCATCCTGGTGGACGCCGAGGATGACAATGCGATGGCCGACGCCATGGCCGAGATCCTGAGCCAGCCCCAGACGCGCCGGCGGCAGGTCGAGCGCGGTTTCGATCGGGCTGCGCGGTTCGAGTGGACGCAGACCACGCGGCGCATGGTCGAGTTGTACCGGTCCGTGTCGCGTGGCTGACATTGCGCTGATTCAGCGGTTTCTGCCGAGTGCGTCCAGAGGCGGCGTCGGGTACTTCACCGACGGTCTGGCGCGCGCGCTGGTCGGACGTGGCCACATGGTCACCATCTTCAGCCAGGATCCCGCGCCGGCGGGTGCTCCGTATGCCGTCGTACGCGTTCCGGTGACCGCCGGCCGGCTGGCGCCGATCCGGTTCCCATGGACGCTGCGCCGGTGCGATTTCTCCCGGTTCGATGTGGTGCACGCGCAGGGCGACGATCAGTGGCTGCCTCGCCTGGGACTCCCTCCGGTCGTGCGTACGATGCACGGCACGGCGCTCGCGGAGGCGTGGGTCAACGGCGTACTAGGCCTGTCGCCCAAGCGATTCCTGCTGCATCTCTGGTTCTTCGTGAGCGAGTGGCTGGCCGCGTTGCGCGCTGAAGCGCTTGTGGGGATTTCGGCCCATACGTTGCGGTGGTATCCGGGCCGGGGCGTGGTGATTCCCAACGGTATCGACTTGTCGGTGCTGCGGCCGGACCCGGCGTCGAAGTCGAGGACGCCGACCGTGGTGTTTGTCGGCGAAGTGGATTCGCGCAAGCGTGGCCGCCTCCTGATCGCGGCGATGCGTGACGTGCGCCGCACCCTGCCCACCGCGCAGTTGTGGCTGGTGGGTCCCGAAATTGCGCCGGAGGACGGCTGCCGAAGCTGGGGGCGCGTGGATGATGCGACCCTGCACCGTCTGCTGGGGGAGGCCTGGGTGCTGTGCCTCCCGAGTGCCTATGAGGGATTTGGCCGTCCGTACATCGAGGCGATGGCGTCGGGCACCACGGTTGTGGCTTCACCCAATGCCGGTGCGCGCGAGGTGCTCCGTGACGGCGCGCTGGGCGTCCTCGCCGACGACGCCTCGCTGGCGGCGGTGCTGACTCGGGTGCTGCAGTCGCCGGAGGAGCGCGCGCGGCTCGAGCGCGCCGCGCTCGCGGATGTGACGCGGTATGACTGGTCCGTCGTGGCCGCCCAGTATGAAGCTGTGTATGCGCAGGTGATCGCCCGTGCCCGCGCGTGATCCCGCCACGATCCTGTACCTGCATACGACCTCCGAGGTCGGCGGGTCGGACGTGTCGCTGGTGCGGTTAGTGGAAGGCCTCGATCGCACTCGCTACCGCGCCATCGTGGCCGTGCCGTCGGACGGTCCCTTGGTGCCCAGATTGCGGGCGGCCGGCGCAACCGTTGCCGTGATGCCGGTCTTGCGGAAGCTGACGTCCCGCAGGGGCTGGGGCTACCTGGTGGGATACGCCTGCAACTTCCCGCGGGCCTTGTGGGCGCTGCGCGCGGTGATTCGCCGCGAGCGCGTGGCCTTGGTGCATACCAATACGATTCACAACCTGTACGGAGGGCCCGTTGCGTGGCTGACCGGCACCCGGCATGTGTGGCACATCCGCGAGATCGTGTGGCAGCGCGGGTGGCTGCGCCGACTGGAACTGTGGATGGCGCGTCACCTTGCCAGCAGAGTGATTGTGACGTCCGATGCGGTCGCGGCGATGTTCGGGCCGTCCCCGGCACGGCCAAGTCACCTCGTGAAGGTCTCCAACGGGATCGAAACCGATCGGTTTTGTCCAGGAGCGTCCGCCGATCTCCGCGAGGCGTGGGGTGTCTCGGCCGCCGAGACACTTGTCGGCATGGTGTGCCGGCTCGACGTGTGGAAGGGCGTGGATGTTTTCCTTGAGGCGGCGGCCCGCGTCGTTGCGGATCGACCCCAGGCGCGTTTTGTGGTCGTGGGTGGCCCGGTGATCGGACTGGAACACTATGCAACGTCGTTGCGTGCCCGCGCCACGGCCCTCGGACTCGACGCGCGGATGACGTGGACGGACTGGCAGTTCGGTCCGGCCGACATGCCCGCTGTGCATCGGGCGATCGATGTGCTCGTCCTCGCGTCCACCGAGCCCGAGCCCTTCGGACTCGTCGTCGTCGAGGGCATGGCGAGTGCGCGGCCGGTGATCGCGACGGCGCACGGCGGCCCGTGCGAGATTGTGGTGGATGGGGTGACCGGTGTGCTGATACCGCCGAAGCATGTGGACGCGCTGGCGGAAGCCATCCGGTCGCTGATTGATGATCCCGTCCGCGCCCGCGCCATGGGCGAGGCCGGCAGACGCCGGGCGGTGGTGGAGTACTCGAGCACGGCGTATATCGCGGGCGTCCACCGCGTGTATGCCGATGTGGTCGGGGGGCGCGCCTGATGTGCGGCATCGCCGGACTCGTCGACTGGGGCGCGCGCGATCGCGACACGATGACCGCCGTGCTTGAGCGTATGGACGCGGCGATAGCCCGTCGAGGCCCGGACGGTGCCGGGCGCGAGATCGTGTGCGGCACGGACGGGGCGGTGGCGTATCTGGCGCATCGCCGGCTGGCCATTCTTGATCGGTCGTCCGCCGGTCGGCAGCCGATGGTGTCCGCGGATCGTCGTCACTGGATCACCTACAACGGCGAGATCTACAATTTTCTCGAACTGCAGCCGCGCATCGCCGATCGTGGCGTGGTGCTGCGATCGCACTCCGACACGGAGGTGCTGCTCGAACTGCTTGCGCACGACGGCGTCGAGGCGCTTCCGCAGGTGCGGGGCATGTTCGCGTTCGCGTGGTTTGACACCGGACGAGGGGCGCTGACGCTCGGGCGCGACCGGTTCGGGATCAAACCGCTTGTTTTTGTGCGGCCGCAGCCGGACCTGCTGCTGTTTGCGTCAACACCGCAGGCGCTTGAAGCGTCGGGTCTCTGGACGTTGCGACCGTCGCCGCGACAGCGGGCGGCGTTTCTGGCGACCGGGTCGGTCCCGGGCGGCGAGAGTTTCTGGGAGGGCGTGTCGGTGGTTGCGCCTGGCACGTGCGTGACTGCCCGGCGTGGTGGTGACGCGGCCCGGACGTACTGGTCGATCGATCACGTGTGGCGCCAGCCCCGTCCGGAGCGGCCCGTCGCCGAGGTGGCGCCACGCATCCGCGCGGCGATTGCCGAGAGCGTCGGCGCGCATCTCGTCAGTGACGTGCCCGTCGCGGTGTTCCTCAGCGGCGGCCTTGATTCCTCGATCATCGCGGCCGCTGCACGCGCGCAGACGTCCGGACCGTTGCAGTCGCTGACGGTCACGATGGCGGCGTCGCGCCTTGATGAGAGCGCGTCGGCGCGCGCGGCCGCCGAGCGCTTTGGCACGACGCACACCGAGGTGGCCCTCGAGGATCTCGACCTGGATCAGGTGCTCGACGAATTCGTGGCCTCGCTCGCCGAGCCGACGGTCGATGGCTTCAATACCTTCCTGGTGGCTCGCGCGGCCCGGATGGCCGGTGTGCAGGTGGCGTTGTCTGGGGTGGGCGGCGACGAACTGCTCGGTGGGTATCCGTCCTTCACGGAGGTGCCCACGCTGTTCGCATCCCTGACGCGCTGGGGCAGCGCGGCGCGGTTTGCCGGTCCCGTGCTGGCCCGCTGGCCGTCGTCGCGCATGACTAAACTCGGCACGATCGCGGTCGAGGCGCCGTCCACGCTGGACGAGACGTGGTGGGCGTACCGGGGCCTCTGGTCGCGGATGGATGTTGCCCGTCTGACGGGCCGTGCGGTGCCGCCGGTCCCGTCATCCGGAGGGAACCCGGCTGATCCGTTCGATATCATCCGGGACCTTGAGTGGCGTCGTTTCCTGCAACGGCAGTTGCTGCCCGATGCCGATGCGGTCACGATGTGCCGCGCGCTGGAACTCCGCACACCGTTTGTGGATCATCATGTGGTCGAGGCGGTCGCTGCCGCCGGCCGGTGGCCGCGCGGATCGCGGTCGAGTTGGAAGGCGGCCCTGTGTGAGGCGTGGCCGGAGTGGACCACGCCCGCGGCCCGTCATCGGCCCAAGCAGGGATTTGTGCTGCCGATTGACGTGTGGCTGCGGATAGCGCTGTCCTCGCCGCGACCGACGGCGTGGCGGGATGTCGCAACCCGGTTGCGGCAGCCCCGGTATGCGGGTGATGTGGCGGCGTTTCTCGCGGGACGGCTGCACTGGTCGCGCCTGTGGGCGGTGTATGTGCTGGAACGGATGGAGACACCGTCGTGAGTGCACCCGACCTGTCTGTGGTGATCGTGACCTATCGGTCGGAGCGTGATATCGACGAGTGCCTGACGTCTGTCCGCACGGCGCTGGCCGGCATGCGCGCGGATATCGTGGTTGTGGACAATGCGTCCGGGGATCGCACCGTCGAGGTGGTGCGTCGTCACCCCGATGTCACGGTCGTGGCGTTGGACCGGAACGTCGGGTTTGGCGCCGGGATCAATGCCGGACTCCGCGCCACTACCGGTCGCTACGTGCTCTGGATGAACCCCGACGGTCGTCTCACCGGCGGCAGCCTGCCCGCGGTGGTCGCCTGGATGGATGAACACCCGGACGTCGGGATTGTGGGGGGAAAGATCCTCGATCCGGGCGGCACCGTCCAGCGATCTGCACGCGCGTTCCCGTCGTATGGCGCGGCGTTGGGGCATCGGTATTCGGTGTTGACACGGTGGTTCCCCCGCAATCCGTGGTCGCGCCGGTATCTGCGCGCGGAGGCGTCGTATGCCGTGGCAGAACCCGTCGACTGGGTCTCGGGCGCGTGTCTGTTGCATCGTCGCGCGGTGAGCGACGCGCTCAACGGGCTGGATGAGCAGTTCTTCATGTACGTCGAGGACGTCGATTTCTGCAGACGCGCGTGGGACGCAGCGTGGAAGGTCTACTTTCACCCAGGCATCATCATGGAGCACGAGATTGGCGGCAGCAGTCGGCAGGTCAATCGGCCGATGATCCTCGCGCGTCACCGCAGCATGTGGCGGTACTACCGCAAGCACTTCCGGTCCTTCTTCCCGAAGGACGCGATCGTGTGGAGTGTGATCTGGGGCCGCGCCGGGTGGTTGTGGATGATGGCGGGATGGCGCAGGTGACCCTGGAGCCGATCACTGACGCCGCGGCGCGAGTGCGCGCGTCGATCGCAAAACGCGCGGTCGACATAGGCTTTGCGACGGTGTCACTGGTGGTGAGCGCGCCGCTCTGGGTGCTGGTGCCTGTGCTTATCTGGATCGACGACCGCGGTCCCGTATTCTTTCACCAGGCGCGATCAGGCATGGGCGGACGCGAGTTCCAGGTCACCAAGTTCCGATCGATGGTGGTGCATGCGGAGCGCGATGGGGCCCGCCAGGCGGTGGCCGGAGACGCCCGGGTGACCCGGGTCGGCCGGGTCCTGCGTGCCACCGCGATGGATGAGGTGCCGCAACTCTGGCATATTCTCAGAGGCGACATGAGCGTGGTGGGGCCGCGGGCCCTCCGCCCCGGCGAAATTGATGCGGTCGGAGATGGACGGCATGTCCGCCTCGAGGACGTGCCCGGATTCGAGGTCCGGTCGCTCGTGCGTCCGGGGCTGACGGGTGTCGCTCAGCTCCACGCCTCCAGGAATCTACCGAGGCGTCAGAAATTCCGGTACGATAGGCTCTACATCCGGCGCCAATCCCTGCGGGTGGACCTCGGACTGATTCTGCAATCGTTGTGGGTCACCGTGTCCGGCCGGTGGGAGCACCGCGGACAACAACAGCGAACCCTGTGACCGGATTTTCTTCATCGCATTACGATGCCGTCGTCATTGGCGCCGGCCCCGGCGGGCTCATGGCAGCCGCCGACCTCGCCGTGCGCGGACACCGTGTCGTGGTGCTCGAAGAACATGCCGTGGTGGGCCGGCCCGTGCATTGCACCGGGGTCCTGGGTTTTGATGCGTTTGCCGAACTCGACCTTCCGAAAGATACGATTCTTGCCCTGTCCACGGCGGCGGCGTTCCGCCATGAGGACGGTGAACCGGTGGTGGTCGACACCGACCGCATCATCGCGGCGGTCGTCGACCGCGCCTCGTTTGACGGCCGCCTGGCCGAGCGGGCGCTGGCGCACGGCGCGGAGATCCGGACCGATGCCCGCGTGAACGGACTGACGGTCGACGCCGATGGGGTGCACGTGCAGGTACGCGGCGATGACCTCCCCGTGCGCGCACGGGTGTGCGTGTTGGCGTGTGGCGCAAACTACCGGTTTAATCGCGAACTGGGCCTCGGGGTGCCGCGCGCGTTCGTCCAGACCGCGCAGGTCGAAATGCCCTTTGCGCGCTTGCCGCGGATCGACGTCCGGCTCGGCCGGTCGGTGGCGCCCGGGGGGTTCGCCTGGGCGGTCCCGTTTGATCGCGGTGACGTGCCGCACGTGCGGCTCGGCCTGTTCTGCGATACCGAAGCGCCACGGCGGTTCCGCGCGTTTGCGTCCGGTGTGGCCGCTGAGGCCGGTGTGGATCCGGCGGCCATTCCCGGCGCCCGGTTGAAGATGTTGCCGCTGGGGCCGGTGCGCAGGACCGTCGGCGATCGCGTTGTCGCCGTCGGCGACGCCGCCGGCATGGTGAAGCCGACCACTGGTGGCGGCATCTACTACAGCCTGCTGAGCGGCCGCCTCGCCGCCGACGTGCTTGCCGACGCGCTCTCCCGCAACGCGTTGGGTGCGCGCGATCTTCGGGTGTACGAAGACCGGTGGCGCGCGTCCATCGGGCCCGACATTCGCGCAGGACTCGCCTTCCGCGCGCTCGCGACCCGTATCAGTGATCGCGGCATTCGCACACTGGTGGAAGTAGCCAGAGTGGACGGCATCGTGCCGCTGCTCAAGCAACACGCAGACTTCAACTGGCATCGTCGCGCCGCGCTGGCGCTCCTGCGCCATCCCGCCTTCCGGCGCGCCGTCATCAGCTCCCTCTGGAGTTGACCCGTGGTGTCCCTGGCCGATCTGGCCGCGGTACTTCGCCATCCCCCACAACTGGATTCCGCCTTCAGCCGGTACGGCGCGGACGCTGTGATCGACGCGTTGCGCCACGATGGGCTCGCGCCCTACATGGCCTGGCTGCGTCCCGACGTGGCGGCGCTGGCCGATGACCGTCGGCGCGCCGCCATGACCACGGCGGTGCAACAGGCGGAGATGGTGCGCGCCTGCGCGGCACTGGTGGCTGCTGGTGTGCGCCCCGTGCTCTTCAAAGGCGGAGCATGGGCGTATACCGACTACCCAGAGCCGTGGTGTCGTCCGTGCCTCGACCTGGACGTGCTCATCGACGTGGCCGATCGGGCGCGTGCTTTTGCGGCGCTGGCCGCCGCCGGGTACACCCCGGCGGGTCGCATTCCCGGGGATCTGGTGAACGGACAGGAGGTCTTCGAACGCACCGGTGTCGCCGGCACGACGATGGCGATTGATCTGCACTGGCGGATCTCCAATCGCGTGTGGCTGTCAGCCATGCTTCCAACGTCCGACGTCATGACCCGCAGTGTCCTCGCGCCGTTTGCGGGACCCGGGGTGTGGCGCGTGAGTGACGACGATGGCCTCCTAATCGCGTGCCTGCATCCGCGCGCGCATCACTCGAAGGACCCGGTCCTCAAGTGGGCGCTGGATGTGGCGCTGGTGGCGCGGCGGCTGACGAGCGCCGACGCTGCGGCCTTCCGCGCCCGGGTTGCCGACGCCGGGGTGTCCGCCCTGATCGCGCAGGCGCTGACGCACGCCCGCGCGTGCGCGGCCCTGGAGGCGATCACCGCGCCGATCCTTGAGGCGACCTGTATTGCGGGCATCGCCGCCGACGGCGCGAACGATCGGTCGCGGCGCTGGTTGCGCCCTGAACGGGGCCGACTGCAGGACGCCGTTGATGATCTGCGCGCGCTGCCGGGGTGGCGTGCGCGGGTCAGGCTGGTGCGGGAACATGTGTTGCCGCCGCGCGAGTTCATGTTCGCGCAGTACCGGACGCGGCGGCGGGTCCTGCTGCCGGCGTTGTACGGACATCGGCTGGTGCGCGGAGGTGCGCAGTGGCTGTGGCGGTGGTGGCGGGATCGCCGGTCAGGCGCGGTCAGTCATTCCGCAGCGTCACGCGATGTGGATCGGGACGGATAGGCAGGCGGTCGTCCGTCCTGGGTTTGACGACAAACCAGTCGGCGAGTCGCTGGAGGCGCCCGCGGCGCTCGCGCAGCACCGAATGCAGATGGTCGAGCACGTCCAGCGCCTCTTCGAGCGAGCCCACGACGCCGATGCCGCGACTGACGGCGTGATCCTCCACGGACGAGTCGGTGCGGTCGCGCAGCAGCAGCACGGCCTTGGCCGTGGATGCGCTGATGACATCCACACAGTTGTGAATCTGGTCATCGATGAGCACGTCGAGCCGCAGGGCGTTGGCGAGTTCTCCCCGTGAGCCCGGTACGGTGAGCACGGCCGGGTAGAAGAACCCCTGCTGTTCGAGCCACCACTGCGACTGGAACTGCACCGGGTCGCCGATCGTGACGGGTCTCCGGGTCACAAACACCACTTCCCACCGGAGCCGCCTCGCGGTTTCGTACAGCCGGACGATCTGTGCGGGTTCATACGGCGAGAGCCGCACCCACCAGTTGGGCGTCCGTTTGACGTAGTCCCAGATCTTTCGGATGTCTCGGGAGGACAGGGGGTCGTTGGTCGACGCCTCAAGACCCGCGACAGGCAGGGACACGCCGGCTTCTGACGCCGCGGATTCAAACGCGGAACGAAAGTTGGCGACGACACCGTCAAGATCCACACCGACGCGCAGAGACATCAGCCGTCCGACTCCCCGCTGACGTCCGCCCTCACCGGGTCGGCGCCGCGGACCACCAAAGCCGCACTGACCGCCGCGAGAAACATCACGGCCGGTGTGAGCATGGGCGTTTCGAAGAGGGATTGTACGGCCAGACCGGCCAGGCCGGCGAACGCGCCGTGCCGGACGTGCACCAGCGGGGTCCGATCCTCGCGGCTGCGCCGCCACGCCGTGCCGAGGAACGTCACAACGGCGCCGACGGCCGGCACGGCAAGCAGGAGACCGCCCTCCGCGAGCAGATGCAGATACTGGTTGTGCGCGTGATTGAGCAGCGCCACGAAGGCGCTTGTCTGATAGGCCGGCATCACGACGTCAAAGGCGCCGAGTCCGATCCCCGCGATCGGGAAATCGCGTACGAGCACCCAGACCTGATCCCAGATCTGCGGGCGACCGCCGTCGACGCCGGACCAGGCGTGTTCGAAGCGGTATAAGACCGCGTCAGGGGTCGCCCACAGGGACGCTGCCACCGTCACCAGGGCGAGGAACCCCACCAGGCCGGCGCGTCCGGCCAGGCCGGTGCGCTTCCAGGCCTCCAGCATCAGCACGAGGCCCGCCACCCCCAACCCGATGACGCCGGACCGCGATTGCGTGACCAGCACCGCAGCGGCCATCAGCGCAATCGACAGGAGCAGCCACCACGTCCGTGTGTCCCCGAGAATGGCGGCACCGCGCGAGACGCGGCGGCTCCGCCAGTGGGAGCGTGCATGCGAAAACAAATAGCCGACCGTCAGCGGCCACGCCAGAATCACCCACGACGCGAAGTGGGGGCGGCTCACAATGGGCCCGGTGGGGCGGGTGCCGCTGGCGAGGGGATCCCAGAAGCCGTAAATTCCGCCGGTGGGGAAGACGACGGGCTGGACCAGCGCGAACGCCGACACAATCAGGGCCATCCACGCGATGGCCCGCGCGACGCGCCGCACGCCGCGCGACTCCAGAGTGTCGCGGGTCCACAGGAATGTGGCGATGCCAGCGATGAGGGCGCCGGCGCCGAACAGCCATGCACCTGGGTGCAGGGACAGCGGCAGCCACGAGCCGGGCGCCGGGGGCGCCAGACTGACGCGCGTGACATAGCCGGCCTGACCGGGTGAGAGGATGGCGCGGACGGCCTCGGGCAGCGGAATCAACTGCAGGATCGCGACCCCGGCCAGCAGGCACAGCCACAGGTCGAGCCAGGCACGTTGTCGCAGAGGGGATCGGAGGGACCAGGCAGCGCCAGTGAGCGCCAGCAGCGCGGCCGGCGCGAACGCCCAGTCGTAGACGGCGCCGAAGGCAAACACCGACCACGCCAGCAGCAGGTTCAACGCTGCCGTCATGGTCAGCATGGTACCGCTGGACTCAGGCCTTCTCTGTGGCGCCCGAGGTGCCGCTGCCGTAGTAACTCTTGTATTGGTAGCCGTAATACCGCGAATAGTAGTACTTGTTGCGGTCAAAATTCACGCGATTCAGCACGGCGCCCACGACGCGGGGACGGCTGACCATCAACATCTGCACGGCGCGCTCTGCGAGGCGGCGCCTCGTCATTTCCGCACCGAGCACAAACGCCACGCCGTCCACCAGTGGCGTCAGAATGACGGCATCCGTCACGGCGAGCACCGGCGGCGTGTCGATCACGACCCAGTCAAACGGGCCCTGCTTGAGGTTCGCGATCAACTGTTTCATGCGCTCTGAGGAGAGCAGTTCCGACGGGTTGGGCGGCGTACGCCCGGCCGTCATCACGCAGAAATTCGGATCACTCGTGCGCTGGATTGCCTCACGCACACGGGCCTGACCGACGAGCAGATGGGACAATCCCACGGTGTTGTTGATCTTGAGCGTCTTGTGGACGCCTGGACGCCGCATGTCGGCGTCGATCAGAAGGACGCGTGACCCGCCGAACGCGAGCACCATCGCCAGGTTGCAGGCGGTCGTCGTCTTGCCCTCCAGCGGTTGTGCGCTCGTACACGTGATAATGCGCGTGGATTCGCCGCCGCTGGTGAATACGAGCGAGGTGCGCAGCGCGCGGTAGGCTTCGCCGAAGTCGTGCGGGACCGGGCCGGAGAGTACGTGCGGTCTGTCGCCGCGTACAGACGGCACGAGGCCGAGGAACGGAATCCGCAGTTTGCGCGTGATGTCTTCGGGCGTCTTGATCGTGTCATCGAGATAGTCGAGACCGAATGCCAGCGCCCCGGCGAGTGCAAATCCGACAAACAGGGAGAGCAGCAGGTTGCGCGACACGTCCGGCTTGAACGGCCGTGCGGGCGCCACCGCGCTGTCCTGCAGCCACACGTTGTTGCGGATGGCGTTGGCCTCGATGTTGAAGTTGGCCAGCCGGTCCTGCAGGGTGGTGATCAGCGCCCGCTCGGAATCCCGCAACCGAAGGAGGCTGTCGTAGTCGATCCCCTTGGTGCCGAGCTGTTCGCGCGTCGCTCGGATGGTCGCAAGGTTTTGGCGACGCACTGTGACATCGCTGTCGGCACTCTCGGCGGCGAGGCGCAGCCGGTCGACCACGGTGTCACGCGCGACTTTCAGCCCTTCGCGGGCCTCCGCGATGCCTCGCACGGCATCAAGGCGCACCGGGTGGTCCTCACCAAACGTCAGGCGCGACAACGCGCTTTGCCGCGCGCTGAGTTCCGATTTCCACCGGCGGACATCGGGGTCCGCATTCATCTGGGGAAATGTATCGATTCTCTGGTCGTCGTACGGGACGGCCTGCAGGCGCGTGTAGTGCTCACGGGCCACCCGGGCCGACTCCACGGCCCGGGCCAGCTCGGCCTGCCGTTCCAGTTCCTGCGTGGCGAGCACCGACGGGTCCGCCAGCGCGGCCGCATTGTTGTTGTCGCGAAACGCGACCATGTTGGCTTCGGCGCTCTTGATGCGCTGGTCGCCGTCCTTGACCTGTTTTTCGAGGTCGGCCACGATCGCGTCCAGGTTGCCCCGGCGGCGTTTCAGGTTCTGCTCGATGTAGGCCTTCGCCAGCGCATTGGCGGCCGCTGCGGCCAGGGCCGGGTCCTGCGAGACGAAGTCAATGCGAATGGCCCGGCTGTCGGTGATCGGCGTTGTGGACATCCGGCTGAGAAAAATGTCAACGACGCGGTCCTCAAGCAGGCGCTCCGGATCGGCGGGGATGGTCGGCTCTGCGGACGCTGTCGCGCCCGTCTCCTGGCCGGAGAGGAAGCTGCTGATCGGATTGGTGATCCGCGCGCGCAGCGAGGACAACGCGCCGCTCAGGCCCGTGGGACCGGTGCCCGTCCCGTTGAACTCCGCCACGGCGGTCAGGTTGAGCTGCGGCACAATCGTGCGGATCAGGTCCTTGCTGCGCAGTGCCTGCACCTGCGTCGACATCAGTGTGCTGGTCTCGACCCACATCTGCTCGTTACCCAGCGACAGGCCCGGCAGACTGCGTTCGTCGTCGATTTGTACACGCGCCGACGCGCGATATTCCGGGGTTGTCGTCATCGTCTGGACGACGCCGGCGATGAGGACCACCACGATGACGGTCACCACCACTTTGCGGTAGCGATAGATGACGCTCAGGCGATCGAGCAGATGGGTCTCGCCCTCGGGATGCCCAGGCGCGCCGGGCAAACCTGAGATCGGCGCGGCCGGGGCCGGCGGCTCGATGAGGACGTTGTTGCGATCACCAAACATTGGAGTCTGTGTCCAGCCCTGAAGCGTTACCGGATGGGGCTCGCGGGTGGTGGTGGCGGATCCACGACGGGCGAAAGCGGCGTGAGGACCGTAGTCACGCCGCTGCTGGCTGCCGCCTGCAGGGCCGCGGCCGCCACGTTGCGGGCGAAGTCCGGAATGATGATCGGCAGCGCATTCGACATCCGCACAAAGGTGGCGAGCGTCTGGCCCGGGGCCACGGTAAACGGATGCCCCAGCGCCAGCAGGCTGCCGGCCTGCTCAGAGGCGTACTCGATGACGTAGGAGCCGCCGACCACGTTGTTGAACGTGAACTCCCCAAGGGAGTTCGTCTGCGTGAACATTTCGATCTGGCCCGTGACCGTGTTGCGCAGCTGCACGGTGGCATCGGTCACGACGGAGTTGTTGGCCGTCCACAGATATCCCACGACCGATGTGCTGCGAGCCGATGCGGCGGCACCAGTGGCCGCGCCCCGCGCCGCATCCAACTGCGCGGCGCGTGCGGCCCGAATCGACGCGGCTGCCTTGCTGGTCGCGGTCATCGGACCGGTCGGCAGGACCCGAAGCTGCTGCACAGCCTGCCGGCCAGCGGTCGTGGCGGGCGCCTGGGCTTGTGCGCTGAGCGCGGTCGGCACCAGGAGCACGCACAACATCGCGGCGATGAGGGCTTTCCTGAGCTTCGTGTCGCTTATAGTCATATATTTACTACCTACAGTTTTATCTACACTCTATCCGTACGGCAACAGGGGAAATCACCGGATTTTGAATAACCTGCGCCACGGCGCCGCGCGATTTCGAGACCAAACTTCGTGGGATTGTCTGGACATAAGTCATTATTTATTAATGACTTCTGAGGTGCATTCCCCCCGCGAAAGTTGACGCTCCCCTGACCGGCTCCTACAATACTTTTGCAACTTCTCGGCCAGTGCGTGCATCTGCGACAGCGCCCTAATACCTATGCCCGTGGAATCAGAGACCCGCGTAGCACCCCACCCGGACGTGGTCTGGCGCCTCGTTGACGGCGAGGTGGTCCTGCTGAACGTGACGTCGGGACTGTATTACAGCCTGGACCCTGTTGGATCCCGGGTCTGGGCGCTCGTGCCGGCGGAGGGCACCAGCCTGGGGACGCTGCGGGACAGTCTCGTCACGGAGTACGACGCCCCTGGAGATCAGATTGACCGGGACCTTGCCGCGCTGTTCACGCAGTTGATCGACACCGGCCTTGCCGTGATTGTGACGTCGTAGTTGTGATCGCTGGGCTGGTGCGGCAGTCGGGTGACGGCCGCCACGACACGGCGGTCGTTCGTCGCATGGTGGCGGCGCTGCAGCCGTCGGTCAACGTCCCGCGACATCCCCCCCGCATCATCGAATCCGGACCGGCCGTCCTGGGCCTGGTCCCGGATGATCTTGCTGTTGGCGCGGATGCCGGACCCGTCCGGCTGACGTGGTCGGGGCGTCTCGATCATCCAACCGAACTTGCGGCACAGATGGGGGTGAGCGCCGGCAGTGCGCGGGCCACGCTCCTGGCGGCGGCCGTCGCGCGGGGCGCGGATGGTATTCGCGCCTGTCTGGGAGACTTTGCCTTCGCGGCCTGGTTTCCGTCCGACCGTCGATTGGTCCTGGCGCGCGACGCGATGGGGATGCGCCCCCTCTACTACGCCGCGACACCGGACGTGTTCTGCTGGGCCTCGACGCTCGCCGGACTGTGTGCCACAGGGTGGCTGCCGGCCACGCTGAACGAGGGGTACTTTGCCGAGTACCTCGCGGACGCGCCGGTGTCACTCACCGAAACGCCGATCGTCGGTGCCTTCCGCGTGCCGCAGGGGTCCCAGCTGGAACTGGTCCGTGGTGTGGCGCGTGTCACGCCCTACTGGACCTTCGACCCCGACGACGAGCGGCCGATTGCGGAAGGCGATGCCGTCGATCAATTGCGGGCATTGTTCACGACGGCGGTGGCCGCACGCCTGCCAGCCGACTCCCCGGCGGCCTTCCAGCTCAGTGGCGGCCTCGATTCGTCGTCGATCGTCGGTGTGGCGCATGCCCTCGGCGTCTTGCCGCCGGCCACGTACTCGCTGACGTTTCCGGATCGCCCGGAGGCCGACGAGTCGCCGTTCATTGACGCCGTGGTGGCCCGCCATCGGTGTCGCGGGACACCGGTCCGGTATCAGGCGCCCGGAGCCACAGGTCCGGCCGTGTTTCAGCCGGCGCTCGACCACGGCGATCTGCCGGAACTGGCCACCGGCGAGGTCCTGTTTGCGCCGCTGCTGCGGCGCGCGTACACGCAGGGGCATCGCGTCATGTTGACCGGCGTTGGCGGCGATGATTACCTGTCGGGGAGCGTATTCCGGGCGGCCGATTTGTTGCGCCAGGGCCGGGTCCTGTCTGCGGCGTTCTACCTCCGCGACTACCGCGCCATGTGGGACATCAGCCGGATCGGCGCGCTGCGCGCGGCGGTCGCGCCGTTTGTGCCCGAGATGGTGACGCGCGCCGTGCGCGCCAGCAGGCCCGCGTTGCGGGTGCCGTGGTTGCAGGCCGGCTTCATCACGCGGACGGGCCTGCCCGATCGCATGAAAGGAGGGTTCTGTCGCGTGCCGAAGCGGCGGTCCGCCGTCGTCCGGGCGTCGCTGGTGCATCTCTGGTCCGGCGACTCCTCGCATCTCCACGACGCGTTGCTGCGCGCAGGCCGGAATGCCGGACTCGACATGCGCCAGCCGTTCCTGGATCGGCGTCTGGTGGAATTTCTCATCACGTTGCCCGATGATCTCCGCTTCCGGCATCGCCAGCCGCGGTATCTGCTGCGTCGCGCCTTCGACGCCCACCTGCCGCCGGCCGTCGCGACGCGTGTGGACAAAGCCGACTTCGCGCGCCTTACGCGTGATGGCCTGTGCGCGGCTGATCCGGACGGCACGCTCAGCCGCCCGATGGAGGTGGTGGCACGCGGCTGGGTCGATCTTGCCTATGCGCGCGCGGCATGGCAACGCATCCGGCAGCGGATCGCCGCGGGTGATGACCGCCACGATCCCGAGGTGCAGATGCTCTGGCAGATCCTCGCCGCAGAGGCCTCGGTGCGTGCGCTATCATCTCGACACAGCGATGTCCCTGCAGTTTGACGAACACCGACAATACCTCGCGGATCCTCATCGCCTCGCCGCGTTTGAACAGGCGATCGCGCGTGTGGTGACGCCGGGCGATGTGGTCGTCGACCTCGGGTGTGGCACCGGGATTCTCGGGCTGTTCGCGTGCCGCGCCGGGGCCTCACGCGTCTATGCGATTGACGACGGCGGCATGATCGGCATCGCGCGCCAGATTGCCGCCGCCAATGGACTGGCGGATCGCATTGTGCACGTGCACGCGTACTCGACGCGGGCGGACCTTCCCGAACGCGCCGATGTGATCGTGTCCGATCAGATGGGGCGGCTCGGGTTTGAAGCGGGCGTCGTTGAGTTCTTCGCCGACGCCTCGCGCCGCATGCTCAAGCCGGGCGGCCGGCTTCTTCCTCGAAGCGTCGCCACCTGGATGGCACCCATCGAGGCGCCGGAGATGACGGCGTGGGTCGAGTTCTGGAATACGAAGCCTGCCGGGTTTGACGTCTCAATCGTCCGACAGGGCGCGGTCAATACGGGGTACCCGGCGCACCTGAATCCCTCGCAGTGCCTGGCCGAGGGGACGCCGCTGTTGTCGATGCGCTTCGGCGACCCGGCCAGCGAGTCCTGTCGCGGCACCGCGACATTCACGGTGACGCGCGCCGGCCTGTTGTCGGGCCTCGGCGGCTGGTTCGTCGCCGACATGGCTGAGGGCGTGACGATGACCAACGCGCCAGGCGCCCCAGACCAGATCGGGCGCCGTCAGGCCTTCCTCCCGCTCGACCACCCGGTGGCCGTTGAGCCGGGGGACACGGTTGCCTGCACGGTGCTGGTGCGCCCGGTCGATTCAATCGTGGCGTGGCAACTGACGGTGCGCCGTGGCGACCAGGTGCTGCGCCGTTCGCGGCAGTCTACATTGGCCGGCATGCTCATCCTGCCTGAGATGCTTGAGCAGACCAATCCCCAGCGACGGCCGCGACTGTCGCCGTGGGCGGATGCGCGCGCGACGATTCTCCAGTTGTGCGACGGCATGCACACCCTGGCGGAGATCGAACAGGAAACGGCGGTGCGCCACCCGGATCTCTTCGTGTCGCCTGACGCCGCCGCGATTTTCGTCGCCGAAGTGGTCACCAGGTACGGCCGTGCCGACGACCGGTAACTCCCGCGAACACGCGTACACCTTCGCGGACCTCCATCTCCTGTCGTCACGTCCCCTGCCGGAGCTGGTGCCGGCGCGCGCCCCCGCCGAGGCACGCGCGGACATCGTTCGAGTCGACTGGACACCGCGGGCGGCGTCCGTTGGTGCCGAGTGGTTTCACCAGTGGGGCGACGATGACGTGTGGGCGCGCTTCGGTGAGACAGCCGAAGGATATGTCGTGGAGTTCCCGGAGACGGGGACGTTTGTCATCGCCCGCGACGGGCGCCGCATCGACGCCCAGGTGCGGCCCCGCGCGCCGATGGTCACCGCCCGGCACCTCCTGCTGAATCAGGTGCTGCCGCTGGTGCTGAGCCGTCTCCGCCCATTGGTGTTGCACGCGGGCGCCGTGGCGACCGATGGCGCGGTGGTGGCATTTGTCGGACCCACGGGAGCGGGCAAGTCCACCCTGGTGGCGGCCTGCGCGCGGCTTGGCGCCGAGGTGATGGCCGACGACAGCCTCGTGGTGTACCCGGAGTCCGGCGGGTGGCGCGCGATTCCCAGTTATCCGGCCGTTCGCTTGTGGGAGTCCGCCATGGATCATGTCGGGTGGGACCCGGCCGACGCCGCCGTCGTCGCGCACTATTCCGAAAAGCGGCGCGTGGTGCCCCACACCGGCGGGTGGCGGTTCGCCGATGGTGCCCGTCCCCTGACGCGCATCCTCCTGCTGGCCTCCGACACCCAGCCGCGGCGGCCGGCGGCGGTCGAGCTGTTTTCGCAGGTCTTCAGGCTCGACGTACGTGACCGCTCGGACGCCGTGCGGTTATTTCATCTCGTCGCGGATCTGGCGGCGGGCGTGTCGGTGGCCCGCATCGACCAGCCGTGCGCCGACCGGCGGGCGCTGGATGTCGCCGAACGGGTGCTGCGCGGGTCGGCGTTGCGGCCAGCCGCCGAACCGGGCATAGTATCGAAGCATGGCAGAGCATCCTTCGACCAAGGTTGACGGAACGACCCCCAGGCCCGCGCGTCAGCCGTGGACGGCGCCGCGCCTGTTGGAGTACGGCCACATCGGCAAGCTCACGCAGGGTACCAGCGGCACCTCGGCTGAGGGCACCACCAGGCGTCAAACCGGCATGTGCTTGTAGGTCCGGCCCTCACGCTAGACGCGGTGACGCGGCGTTATCGCGTTCGACGGTTTACCGGTCCCCCGCCTGTTGTCGCGCTGGATGCCGTCTCGTTTGTCGTGCCTGCCGGCACTTTGTGCGGCGTGCTCGGCCACAACGGCGCCGGCAAAACGACCCTCCTTGAAATCCTGGCCACGCTGCTGATCCCGCAGGGCGGCCACGCGTTGGTGTTCGGTCAGGACGTCGTGTCCAGCCCGTCGGCGGTGCGCCGCCTGATGGCGTACGCACCGGCGGGGGGCTCGGCATTTTTCCCCAGGCTGACGGGCAGACAGAACCTCGAATTTTTTGCCGCGCTGTACGACATCCCGCGGGCGCAGTGGCGCGAACGTGGTGCTGAGGCCGCGGAGGAATTGGCGATCGCGGATGCGTTGGACCGGCGTGTCGATACCTATTCGGATGGCATGCGCCAGCGGCTCGGGCTCGCCCGCGCAGCGATGGCACGCGCGCGGCTCTGGCTCCTCGATGAACCGACCCGGGGGCTTGATCCGCAGGCCCGTGCGTTGACGCAGACCGCGCTGCGGCGCTGGGCGCGCGAGCGTGGGGCGACGATGCTGATTTCCACCCACGACCTCGACGAAGCGCAGACCCTGTGTGATCAGGTGGTCGTGCTGCATCGCGGCCGCGTGTCGCTCAATTGCGCCACGGCCGATCTGCGCGGCGAACGCGGCGCGTTGACCGCGGCGTACGGCGCGGCCACCAGTGACGGAGCCCCGTCGTGATTGCCAAAGCGTGGGCTTGTCTCCGGAAAGATGTGCGGATCGATCTCAGCTACCGGCTGGTGTTCGCCTTCGATGCGATCGATGGTGTGCTGATGCTGATTGTGTATGGCGTTCTGGCGGGACTGTTTGAGGATCGCGCCCTCGATGGCTACACCCCGCTGGGGTTTCTGCTGGTGGGCGTTGCGGCAAACGGCGCGCTGATGACCGCGCTCATCTGTTTTTCGCAGGTGGTCCGCGGCGTCCAGGCCGTCGGTGTGATCAAGGCCGTGATGGCGACGCCCACCTCACCGCTCGTGACGGTGGTGCTATCGTCCCTCTACCCCATGCTTCGCGCGGCGCTGGATCTCGTGGTGTGGATGGGTGTGGCGTTCCTGCTCGGCGCGCCGCTGGCCGGCGTGACGCCCGGCAGCCTGATGGCCACGGCGCTGGTCTTTGGCGGCGCCGCGCTCGCGATGGCCGGCTTCGGATTTGTCGCGGCCGCGTTCGCGGTGGTCTTCAAACGCGGGGATCCCATCATCTGGGCCTTTGCCTCGGCCAACATGTTGCTCGCCGGTGTGTTGTACCCGACCAGCAGTCTGCCCCCGGTGCTTGCGCGGCTGTCACCGTGGTTCCCCTCCACCCACGCGTTGAATGGACTGCGTGCCACGATGCTCGACGGCGCGGGCGTCGACGCCGTGTGGCCGTCGCTGATGATGTTGGGCGGGTGGGCGCTGGTTGGTGTGCCGCTCGGTCTGTGGGTGTTGGCGCGTGCCATCCGGTACGCGCGCGAGGAAGGAACGTTGGGACATGTCTGAAGGTTGGCAGGGGTGGGACGCCTACGCGCCCTTCTACGATTGGGAAAACGCGCGCACCCTTGGGCGCCGCGACGTCGCGTTCTGGCGGAAGATCGCTGCGTCGATCGACGGCGATCTGCTTGAGCTCGGCTGCGGCACCGGCCGCCTGCTCGCGCCGATGGCGCGCGTCCGCGAAGATACCGGCCGCACCATCGGGGTCGACCGCTCCGAGCCCATGCTCGACCGCGCCCGTCGTCGCCTGCGCCGGATGCCCGCCGGCCTTCGACCGGCGCTGGTTCGTGGAGACGTGCGCACGTGGCCCTTTCGCCCCCGGCGATTCAAGGCGGTGATCGCGGCCTATGGCCTCCTGCAGTCACTGGTCCGTGACGCGGACGTCACCGCGACCCTCGACGCCGCAGCCGCCGGCCTGTCGCGCGGAGGATTGCTGGCGATCGACCTTGTGCCTGACCTGTCCGCGTGGGAGGAATACGAGCGTCGCATCCCGTTGAAAGGTCGCCTCTCGGCCGGCACGACGCTGACGCTGGTCGAATCGGTGCGGCAGGATCGCCGCAAGGGGCTGACCATCTTCGACGAGCAGTACGTGGTCCGCACGGGACGCACGGTGCGGCGGCACCAGTTTCAACTGACGTTCCGCACGTTGCCGATGGCACAGGTCCTCACCCGGCTCGAGCGGGCTGGATTCCGGGTGGACAACGTGCTGGGCGGATATCGGGGGGAAGTCTGGCATCCGGAGGCGGACACCTGGGTGATTCTGGCCCGTAAACGTTGACGTGTTAACATTTAGCGTTATTTTGGCCACCCGCAAGGGGGCTGTTTCATTGCGGGGAGTACGGCATGTCAGGCCATTCAAAGTGGCACACGATCAAACACAAGAAGGGCGCCGCTGACGCCAAGCGCGGCAAGATCTTCACCCGGATCATCAAGGAGTTGACCATCGCCGCGAGGAACGGCGGCGGCGACCCCGACATGAACCCGCGTCTTCGGACGATCATCGCGGAAGCGAAATCGGTGAACATGCCTGCCGACAACATCAAGCGCGCGATTCGTCGCGGCACGGGTGAAGAAGAAGGCCTGATCTACGACGAGATCATGTACGAGGGCTACGGCCCGGGCGGCGTGGCGGTGCTGGTGGATACCATCACGGACAATCGCAATCGCACGGTCTCGGAAATCCGGCACATCTTCGGCAAGTACGGCGGGAACCTCGGCGAAGCGAACAGCGTGGGCTGGATGTTCGAGAAGAAGGGCCTTGTCGTGGTCGACAAAAAGGCCGCGGCCGAAGACGTGCTGATGAACGTGGCCCTTGAGGCCGGGGCTGACGACATGACCGAGGATGGCGACGCGTGGGAGGTCACGTGCGGTCCGGACGCCCATCAGGCGGTGCTCGACGCCATCAAGGCGACCGGCGTGGAACCCACCCGGTCCGAGGTGGCCATGTTGCCGAAGAACTACGTCACCCTTGAGGGCAAGGCCATCCAGCAGATGATGAAGCTGATGGACGCGCTCGACGACAGCGAAGACACGCGCAACGTGTGGACCAA
The DNA here is from genome assembly GCA_030827135.1 of Vicinamibacterales bacterium. Taxonomy (GTDB): domain Bacteria; phylum Acidobacteriota; class Vicinamibacteria; order Vicinamibacterales; family SCN-69-37; genus SYFT01. The sequence goes on along the minus strand of JAURFE010000002.1, from coordinate 333,794 downwards.
CGCCGACTTCGACGAAAAGGATATCGAGGCGTCTCTGACGTGAGAATTTTCGGGATTGACCCGGGCTCGACGCGCACCGGTTACGGGTGCGTCGAGACCGACGGGACCCGGCATCGCCTCGTGGTGTGCGGCGCGCTGGCGCCGCCTGCAGGATCGAGTTTTCCCGAACGACTGCATGTCATTCACGACGGACTCGCGCGCCTGCTGCGTGACACCGCGCCGGCGTGCGTGGTGGTCGAGAATCTGTTCTACGCCAAGAATGTCCGGTCGGCGCTGCAACTCGGACACGCCCGTGGTGTGGCGCTGCTCGCGGCCCAGCAACTGGGCCTGCCGATCGTGGAATACACCCCGGCGGAGATCAAACTCGCGGTGGTGGGATTTGGCCGTGCCGACAAGGTGCAGATGCAGCAGATGGTGAAACTGCTGCTGGGCCTCGCCGAGGTTCCCACGCCCCACGACGCGGCGGACGCCCTCGCGGCGGCGCTGTGTCATGTGCACTCCGGCACCTCGGCGCTCGAAGCGCGGGCCACGCGCGCCCTGCCGAAACACCTTCGCAACTGGCGCGACTACAAGCCCGCAGCGACGACGCGGCGGCAGGCGCCGTGATCGCCTCCCTGACCGGCGTCCTCGCCGTCAAGGACGCGCGTCGTCCCCAGCGCATCGTGATCGACGTGAGCGGCGTCGGCTACGAAGTGTGGGCTCCGCTCTATACGATCTACACGCTGGGGGATCCGGGAGCGCGCGTCACGCTCCGGATCCATACGCACGTGCGTGAGGACGTGCTGCAGTTGTTCGGGTTTGCCACGGACCTTGAACAGAATCTGTTCGAGCGCCTCATCGGCGTGAGCGGCGTGGGCCCGAAGCTCGCCCTCGCCGTGTTGTCCGGCCTCGAGCCGCAGGAACTCGTACGCGCCATCCGCAGCAATGACCTCGGCCGGTTGACGGCGATTCCCGGTGTGGGACGCAAGACCGCAGAGCGCCTCGTGGTGGACCTGAAGGACCGTCTCGCGCAGGAAGACGTCGGTGGTGGTCCGACGGCACCGATGGCGCAGGGCGACAGCATCCGGGAGGACGTGCTCTCGGCCCTGGCGAACCTCGGCTATCAGCGCGCGACAGCCGAGAAGGCCGCGGACCGTGTGTTGGGGCGTGAGGGCGAGCCCGCGGCGTTCGAACAGACCCTGCGTGACGTCCTGAAGGAACTCGCGCGATGACGGGGGCTGCCCGGTGAAAGACGAGACCCTGGTCAACGCACGTCCCGTCGACGATGACGCGCAGTACGACGCCGGATTGCGTCCGCGCACACTGAACGAATACATCGGCCAGGACCGGGTGCGGGAGAACCTGCATGTGTCGATCGAAGCGACGCGGCAGCGCGGGGAAGCGCTGGACCACGTGCTGGTGTACGGCCCGCCGGGGCTGGGCAAGACCACGCTGGCGTACGTGATCGCGAACGAACTTGGCGTGGCGGTGCGGTCGACGTCGGGCCCCGTGCTCGAAAAGCCGGGCGATCTGGCGGCGATGCTGACGAACCTGCAGGCGCGCGAGGTCCTCTTTATCGACGAAATCCATCGGATGAGTCCGGTGATCGAGGAAATCCTCTATCCGGCGATGGAGGACTTTGAACTCGACATTCTCATCGGTCAGGGCCCGAGTGCCCGGTCGGTGAAGGTGCCGCTGCAGCCGTTCACGCTCATCGGTGCGACGACGCGAGCCGGGTTGCTGACGTCGCCGCTGCGCGCGCGGTTCGGGATCGTCCACCGGTTGGACTTCTACCAGGACGTGGATCTGACCGAGATCGTGACGCGGTCCGCGCGCATTCTCGGGGTGGAAACGTCGGCGGGAGCGGCGGAGGAAATCGCGCGGCGGTCGCGCGGGACGCCGCGCATCGCGAACCGGCTGCTGCGGCGCATCCGGGATTTTGCGCAGGTGCGGGCCGATGGCATCATCACGGCCGAGGTGTGCCACGAAGCGCTGAAGCTGCTCGAAGTGGATGCGCACGGCTTTGATGAAGCCGACCGCCGGTTGCTGCGGACGATCATCGACAAGTTTGGCGGCGGGCCGGTGGGGCTGAGCAGCCTTGCAGCCGCCATTGGGGAAGAACGGGACGCGATCGAGGACATCTACGAGCCGTATCTGATTCAGATCGGATTCCTCGAACGCACGTCGCGCGGCCGGGTCGCCACCGCGCGCGCGTATGACTACTTCGGACTGATGGCACCAGGAAAGGATCGTTTGTGGTGATACGACCGGTGAAGGTTGCGGGGTTGTCGACGTTTGTCCCCCCGCATGTGCTGACCAATGACGACCTGGAGAAGCTGGTCGAGACCTCCAACGAGTGGATCCTCCAGCGCACGGGCATCAAGGAACGGCACATTGTCGACCCCGGCATGGCCACGTCCGATATCGCGGAGCCGGCCGCGCGGGCGGCGATCGCCGAGGCGGGCCTGACGCCCGCCGACATCGGTTTCATCGTCGTGGGCACCACCACGCCGGATACCGTCTTCCCGAGCACGGCGTGTGTGCTGCAGGCGAAGATCGGCGCCACGAAGGCCTGGGGGTTTGACCTGGGTGCGGCGTGTTCAGGATTCACCTATTCGCTCACGGTGGGCTGGAAGATGGTGGCGTCGGGCGCCGTGGACCACGCCCTCGTGATTGGGGCCGACGTGATGTCGAGCATCATCGACTACACCGATCGCTCCACGTGTGTGTTGTTTGGTGACGGGGCAGGCGCGGTGGTGTTGTCGGTGGCCGCGCCGGATGAGCCGTGCCTGATCGACTTTCTGCACGAAATTGACGGCCACGGCGGGCCGTCGCTCTGTATGCCGGCCGGGGGCAGCCGCCGCCCGGCGTCCCATGAGACCGTCGACCAGCGGCAGCACTACGTGAAGCAGGACGGGGCGGCCGTGTTCAAGTTTGCCGTGAAGAAGAGCGGCGAGATCGCGCAGCGCCTGCTTGAGCGGCACGGGCTTACGGGCGCCGATCTCGATCTGTTCGTGTCCCATCAGGCGAATCGCCGCATCATCGAGGCGACGGCGGAGCGCATCGGCCTCGCTCCCGAGAAGGTCATTATTAATCTCGAACGGTTCGGCAACACGACCGCCGGGACGATTCCGCTGGCGCTGGCCGACGCGCGCACGGACGGCCGACTCAAGCGCGGCGATCTCGTGCTGCTGACTTCGGTTGGCGCCGGCTTCACCGTCGGGTCGGTGTTGCTGCGCTGGTCGCTGTAGGGCGCGCTGGGTGGTAGCGCGCCATCAGTCAAACACGATCTCCACGTCCCCCACGCGCATGATCAGCCCGCGCGCGTGGGCGTCGTGCCAGTCCGCCTCGGTCATCGGCGAGCCGTCGGGGCGCCGCCATTCAACATCCCCGCTGCCCGGAGCGAAAAAGGTCGACCGCGCAAGGCCCGGCGTGGCGCGTCGCCACGCGGCCAGCGCACGTACGTAGTCGAGCAGCGCGAGGTCGGCGCCGTCGTCCACGCTCCAGGGTGTCCAACTGACCGCCGAGTCCTGGCAGTAGGCGTTGTTGTTGCCCATCTGCGTACGGCCGAGTTCGTCGCCGCCGCTGATCATCGGAACGCCAAGCGACGCGAAGAGGGTGCGGAAGAAGTCGCGTTGTGCGGCAGCGCGTGCGGCGCGCACGGCCGGTTCGTGAGTGGGCCCCTCGATCCCGAAGTTCTGGCTCAGGTTGTGCGAGTCCCCGTCGCGATTGTCTTCGCCGTTGCCGGCGTTGTGTTTGTGGGCATACGCCACGAGATCCGCGAGCGTGAATCCGTCGTGTGAGGTCACGAAGTTGATGCTGGCGGTCGGACCCCGTCCCGGGGCGCCGTACAGGTCGCTGCTGCCGGACAGGCGTGTCGCCAGTGCGGCGCGTGTGCCCGCGTCCCGGCGCCAGTACCGCCGGACGTCATCGCGGTAGCGGCCATTCCACTCGGCCCAGCCGGCGGGGAAGTGCCCGACCTGATATCCCTCTGCGGTCGCGTCCCACGGTTCGGCGATGCGCTTGACGGGAGAGAGCACCGGGTCGTCCTGGATCTCGCGGAGCACGGGCGCGGCGGGATCGAAGTGATGGTCGCCCCGGGCCAGCGCCGACGCGAGGTCAAAACGGAATCCGTCGACGTGCATTTCCTCCACCCAGTATCGGAGGCTGTCGAGAATCAGGCGGCGCACGAGCGGCTGGCGCGTATCGAGCGTGTTGCCGCAGCCGGTGACATCGTCGTACCGGGTCGGGTCGTCGGCGCGGTGGCGGTAATAACGGGCGGGGTCGAGCCCGCGCATGGAGAGCGTCGGGCCGGTCTCGTGGCCCTCGGCCGTGTGGTTGTAGACCACGTCGAGCAGCACCTCGATGCCGGCCGTGTGGAGGGCGCGGACCATCGATTTGAATTCATCAACCACACCCTGTGGCGAGCGCGCGGCGGCGAGCCGTGGCTCGGGGGCGAAGAAACCGAGCGTGTTGTAGCCCCAGTAGTTCGTCAGGCCGCGCGCCTGGAGCGCCGGTTCGTCCACCCGGGCGTGCACCGGCAGCAATTCCACGGCCGTGACGCCCAGTGACCGCAGGTGCGCGATGGCGGGGGCGGAGGCCAGTCCGGCGTATGTGCCCCGAAGCCCAGGCGGAATGTCGGGATGTCTCGCCGTGAATCCCTTGACGTGCATTTCGTAGATGACCGTCTCTGTCCACGGGGTGCGTGGGGAACGGTCGGCGCCCCAGTCAAAGCGGTCGTCGATGACCACCGCCCGCGGCGTCCGTCCGTGCGTCCACGAAAACGTTTCCGCGAACGCGCGGCCGTACGGGTCAAAGAGCACACCGGGCGTCAGGTCCGTGCGGAAGCCGTAGATCGTGCCCGGGCCTGCGCCGGGAACGTACACGTGCCACTGATGCGCGTCGCTCTCCATCGGAATGCGCGTCCGCTCCCGCACCGCATCAGCCGCGTCAAACAGACACAACTCCACCCGCGTCGCACGCGACCACACGCTGAACCCGGTGCCCACCCCATCCCACGTCGCCCCGTACATGCGCCCACTAGCATCTCTCATCCGCCCATCCGCCCATCCGCCCAGTAACATGTCCGCATGCGTCTTTCCGAGTTTGACTTCGATCTGCCCGAGTCGTTGATCGCGCAGCATCCGCGTCCGCGAGGGGCGTCCCGGATGCTGGTCGTTGATCGGGCGACAGGCACATGGTCCGAGTCCCGGGTGGCGGATCTTGCGGAGTGGCTGTCGCCGGGCGATCTGGTGGTGGCGAACGATTCACGGGTATTTCCCGCGCGACTGCTGGGCCGTCGCGCCGGCGGTGGGCGCGCCGAGTGTCTGTTGCTGCATCCGGAATCCGGAGATGACTGGTGGGCGCTGGTGCAGCCGGGCCAGCGGCTGCCCATCGGTGCGACAATCGATTTCACGGAGGCCGTTCGCGCGCCGGGCGTCACGCTGCAGGGCACCATCCAGTCGCGTGATGCGGACGGCCGCCGCTGTGTGCGTCTGGCATCCACAGGGGTGTCGGTGGCGGACGCGATCGATCGCCTCGGACACATTCCGCTGCCGCCCTACATCCGCCGGCCTGATGCTGCCGAGGACCGCGAGCGGTATCAGACGATGTTTGCCCGCGAGGTCGGGTCGATAGCGGCGCCGACGGCCGGCCTGCACTTTGATGCCGCGCTGACGGCGGCGCTCGCGGCGAAGGGCATTGCGCAGGCGACCGTCACGTTGCACGTCGGGTACGGCACCTTCAAACCGGTGAAGGTGGAGGATATTGCGAATCATCGGGTGGATGCCGAACGGTTCGTGGTGTCGGCCGCGGCGGCAGCGGAGATGGCGGGCACGCGTGCGCGTGGCGGGCGCGTGGTGGCGATCGGCACCACCACGACGCGGGCGCTTGAGTCGGCCGCGCGCGCGACAGGGCAGGTCACCGCAGGTGTGGACGCGACCGATCTCTGCATTCTGCCGGGTCACTCGTTCCGGGCTGTGGACATGTTGCTGACAAATTTCCACCTGCCGAAATCGTCGCTGCTGCTGCTGGTGTCGGCGTTTGCCGGACGCGACCTGGTGCTGGCCGCGTATCGGGATGCGATTGCGCGCGGCTTCACCTTCTACAGTTACGGTGATGCCATGTTGATAAGATGACGCCGCCTATGGCGCGGCCGGATGGCGATCCCGACTTCTGCCGGCGACTGAATCCCCACCTCACGATCACCGACAGGCCGTTTCCCGCGGCCGCGGACTCCAATCCGGCTCTTGACTCTGGAGTGGTCGGCCGTTCGCTCGCGCAGCTGGATGAATCCGGATTTCTGGTCACGCCGGCGGTGGTCCCGGAGCCCGTGATGGCGCCAATGCGGTGGATCACCCACTCCATTGGGGGGCCATGACCTCCTGGCGCGCTTCGGCCCCGACCTGACCTGAGGTATCATCAACAGTCTTTGCCGGTGTAGCTCAGCTGGTTAGAGCATGCGGCTCATATCCGCAGGGTCCGGGGTTCAAGTCCCTGCACCGGCACCATTTTTCCAGCACGTTCTTCGGAGCACGAGGGCTTCAGCCCTCGTGTCGACCCAGGGGCTGAAGCCCTTGGGTTCCTGAACCATGAACCGATGAACCGATGAACCATGAACCGCGATAATGGTCCATGCCCCTCCCCCCGGTTCCCGGTGACGCCCTGATGGGGCAGCGCATCGCGGCCGCCGTGTCCGGCGGGGCTGACTCGGTCGCCATGGCCTGGTGGCTGCACGACTTCGCGACACGGCCCCTACCGGCCGTGGTCTTCGCCGGGCTCATCCACGTCAACCACGGCCTGCGCGGCGCCGAGTCGGCTGCGGATGAGCAGTTTTGCCGCGACCTGGCCGCAGAGCTCGCCCTGCCAATCGAGGTGCACGCCGCACCAGTACCGGCCTCGGGCCGTTCGCCGGAAGCCGCCGCGCGGGATCTGCGCTACGCCGCGTTCGAGCGGGCGGCCGATGCCCTGGGCGCGACGGTCGTGTGCACGGCCCACACTGCTGACGATCAGGCAGAAACCGTGCTGCTGCGTCTGCTGCGGGGCGCGGGTTTGCGCGGACTCTCGGGTATTCGCGTGACCAACGGGCGGACGGTGCGGCCGCTGCTTGAGTGCCGGCGCGAAGAGTTGCGAGCCGCGCTGCGCGCGGCGGGTCGGCCCTGGCGAGAGGATGCATCCAACACGGACGTGTCAATTCCTCGCAATCGCATCCGCCATGAACTCCTGCCCGCCCTTGAGCGCGTCTCCGCGGACATCGCCTCAGGCGGGGTCGAGGCGCTGGCCCGCTTCGCGACCTATGCGGCCGACGACGAACTGTTTCTTGAGGGCGCGGCCGTCGAATTGATGGCCCGCCTCGTCCTGCCCTCGGCCCCCGGGGCCGTCGCACTTGCCCGAGGCGGCCTGGTCACCGCCCCGGCGCCCCTGGCTCGGCGTGTGGTCCGAATGGCGGCGGGGCGGGTCGCCCCCGATCGCCCCTGGTCCACCGTGCACCTCGACGCCGTGCTCCGCCTCGCGCGGCGCGCACAGGGCGGCGGCACACTGGATTTGCCGGGCGTTCTGGTCGAAAGGGTGTCTAACGAAGTACGGCTGCTGCCGCGGTCGTAAAGGTCAGGAACCAGACGGTCCGGACGCGCGTCCGACCTCATAGCCAGTCAGGGTGAGCGTGGTAACCTTGAAGGTCAGGAAGCTGAAAAAAGGATGAATTCGACGATCAAGGGATTTTTGTTCTGGACCGCGATGGTGGTCTTCGGGGTCCTGATCTGGCAGGCAACGGCCAATTTCAGTCAGGCTGAGACCAGGATCAGTCTGACCGAGTTCATGGATCGTGTGGCCAAGGGCCAGATCGAGAAGGTCGAACTGACCGGTCGGCAGCTGCGCGGTCTGGCGCTTCCGAATGATCCTGCAGGGAAGGCCGTCCGGTCCTACCTGCCCGTCGAGTATCCCGGCTTCTACGAGAAGCTGGCCGAGCGCAACGTCGAATTGGTCGCCAACGAAGAGACCACCGGTGGCTGGACGCAGTTCCTGTTCTTCTGGGCGCCCGTCCTCCTGATGATCGGTTTCTGGGTCTTCATGACCCGCCAGATGCAGAGCGGCGGCAACAAGGCCCTCTCGTTCGGCAAGTCCCGCGCGAAGCTGTCGTCCTCGACGCAGAAAAAGGTCACGTTCAAGGAGGTGGCCGGCGCGGACGAAGCCAAGGAAGAGCTCCAGGAAATCATCGAGTTCCTGCGCGAGCCGCAGAAGTTCCAGAAGCTCGGCGGCCGCATCCCGAAGGGCGTGTTGCTCATGGGGTCGCCCGGCACGGGCAAGACGCTGCTCGCGCGCGCCGTCGCCGGCGAAGCGAACGTCCCGTTTTTCTCGATCAGCGGTTCCGACTTCGTCGAAATGTTTGTCGGCGTCGGCGCGTCCCGTGTGCGCGATCTCTTTGAGCAGGGCAAGAAGAACGCGCCCTGCATCGTGTTTATCGACGAAATCGACGCCGTCGGCCGCCATCGTGGCGCCGGTCTCGGCGGCGGTCACGACGAACGCGAGCAGACGCTGAACCAGTTGCTCGTCGAGATGGACGGCTTCGAGTCCAACGAAGGCGTCATCCTCATCGCGGCCACCAACCGGCCCGACGTGCTCGACCCCGCGTTGCTGCGTCCCGGTCGTTTTGACCGCCGCATCGTGGTGAACCGTCCCGACCTCAAGGGGCGCGAAGGCATTCTGCTGGTTCACACCAAGAAGATTCCGCTCGCCGACGACGTCAACATCAGCGTGATTGCGCGCGGCACGTCCGGTTTCTGTGGTGCCGACCTGGCCAATCTGGTGAACGAAGCGGCCCTGAACGCCGCGCGGTACAACCAGAAGGTCGTGCGCATGGCCGACTTCGAGCACGCGAAGGACAAAGTCCTGATGGGGACCGAGCGCCGCTCGATGGTCATCACCGAAGACGAAAAACGCGTCACGGCCATTCACGAGGCCGGCCACGCGTTGCTCGCGGTGCTGCTCCCGCACGCCGACCCGATCCACAAGGTCACCATCATCCCGCGCGGCATGGCGCTGGGGCTGACGATGCAGTTGCCCACCGAGGAGAAGCACAACTACTCGCGCGACTACCTCATGGACCAGCTGGCCATTCTGCTCGGTGGCCGTATCGCCGAAGAGATCACCAACGGCGCGCTGACGACCGGCGCCGGCAACGACCTCGAGCGTGTCACCGAACTGGCGCGTCGCATGGTGTGTGAGTGGGGCATGAGTGACGAAATGGGGCCGCTCACCTTCGGCAAACGCGATGAACAGGTGTTCCTGGGTCGCGAGATCTCGAAGTCGCAGGACTACAGCCAGGAGACGGCCGTTCGCATCGACTCCGAGGTGAAACGGTTCGTGCTCACCAACTACGATCGCGCACGGACGGTGTTGACCGAAAACAAGGCCGTGTTGCTCAAAATCGCCGACGAACTCCTGCTGCGCGAAGTGCTCGACGCGGATCAGGTGCGCAAGATCTGCAAGGGCGAGCCGCTCGAAGATCTGCCGGCGACGCCGCCCGTGGGCGGGACGCCGGTGGAAACCGCGGGTCGTCCCGCGCCGCCGCTCGTGGCGCCGCTGCCCAAGCCCGCAACGCAGGCCTAGTGCATCGTCGGCAGACGTTCCGGATTCCGCTGGCGTCTGGGCAGGTCCTGACCCTCGGCGAGCGTACGCTCGTCATGGCCATCGTGAACATCACGCCGGATTCGTTTTCGGACGGGGGCGAACGTCTCGACCCTGGCGTCGCGGTTGCGGATGCCCTGCGGATGGTCGACGAAGGCGCCGATCTGCTTGACCTTGGCGGCGAATCCACCAGGCCCGGCGCTGCGCCGCTGCCGGCCGACGAGGAGTGGCGGCGGGTCGGTCCGGTGCTCGAAGGTCTCCGGGGGCGCGTCAGCGTCCCCATCTCCATCGATACCTACAAGGCGACCATTGCGGCCCGGGCTCTCGACCTGGGCGCGACCATCGTGAATGACGTGACGGCCTTTGCCGCCGATCCGGCGATGGCCGGCGTGGTGGCCTCCCGGGGGGCTGCCGCGATCCTGATGCACCATCGGGGCCGGTCCTCGTCGATGTACGACCGCGCGGTGTATGCCGACGTCGTGGCCGAGGTCCGCGAGGAACTGGCGGTGCGACTGTCGGAGGCGGAGGCGGCCGGCGTGCCGCGCGAGCGGCTCATTCTTGACCCGGGGTTCGGATTCGCCAAACGGGCTGCCCAGTCGATGGAAACGCTGGCGGGTTTGTCGGCGTTGGCGTCGCTTGGGGTGCCCATTCTCTCCGGGCCGTCACGCAAGTCCTTTCTGCAACTGGCGCTTGGCGACCGGCCGCCGGCCGAACGGGTCTGGGGCACGGCCGCCGCCGTGGCCGCGTCCATCTGGCTGGGCGCCCACATCGTCCGCGTCCACGACGTGAAGGCGATGGTGGATGTCGCGCGGGTGACCGACGCGATCGTCTCCCGCACCGCTCTCAGCCAAACCAGGATTTGATACTCTACCGGTGCCCATGGACCAGCTCACCGCCCTTCTCCAGCGGCCTCCGGTGAACTGGTGGGATGTCGTCGACATTCTGATCGTCTCGATCCTGATTTACGAAGGACTCAAACTCATTCGCGGCACCCGCGCGGCACAGATGGCCCTGGGATCGGCCGTGGTGTTGCTGCTGTTTTACGCGTCACGGCGGTTTCCGCTGCAGACGGTGAACTGGGTGATTCAGAACGTGTTTGTGTACGCGGGGTTTGCGGCCATTGTCCTGTTTCAGTCGGACATCCGGCGCGCGCTGTCCCATCTGGGCCGTGCGCGGTTCTTCCGGTACCTCGCAGGCGCGAAGGAATCGGACGAGACCATCGAAGAGGTGCTGACGGCGGCGGGCCTGCTGGCCAGGGCCAGGACGGGGGCCCTGATCGTGCTGGAGCGCGAGATCGGTCTGCGCAACTACGTCGAGAGCGGCATCTCCCTTGATGCCGCCGTCAGTTACGACCTGCTCACAACCATCTTCCAACCCGGGGCGCCGATGCACGATGGCGCGGTGATCGTCCAGGAGAATCGTGTGGCGGCGGCGGCGTGTTTCCTGCCGCTGACGATCAGTCCGTCGTTTGATCGTGAGTTGGGCACACGCCATCGCGCGGCCATTGGCGTGACGGAAGAATCGGATGCCGTGGCCGTGGTTGTCTCGGAAGAGCGCGGCGAAGTCTCACTGGCGGTGGATGGCCGCATTGAACGTGGTCTGACGCCCGAGCGTCTTCGCGCACGGCTGCAGGAACTGGTGTTGTACCGGCGGACGACGCCGGCGAATGGGACGGGGGGCGCGTGATGGCCTGGCATCCGTTCAGGAATCTTGGACTCAAGGTGGTCGCGACCGGGCTGGCGACCTTGTTATGGCTGTCGGTCGGCAGCGACTTCTTTGTCGAGCGCAGTGTGCGTGTGCCGCTCATGTTCCGCAACCTGCCCGCGCACCTGGCGATCGCGCCTGGTGCACCGGGTTCGGTCGAGGTGCACCTCCGCGGTCGTTCGAGCCAGTTGACGGGCGAACAGGGGGAAGTCAACGTCTCGATCGACCTGGCCGATGCGCGGTCCGGCTCACACGTGTTTCATCTGCGGACAGACCTGGTGACCACGCCGTTTGGGATGGAAGTCACGCAGGTGTTTCCGGCGGCCGTCACGTTGACGCTCGAGGAGAAGGACCGGCGGTTGGTGCCGGTGAAGGCCACCGTGGAAGGGGAACCGGCCAAGGGCTTCTTCGTCAAGGAGGTCCTCGTCGAGCCCGGCGAGGTAGAAGTGGTCGGGCCCAAGCGGCCGCTCGCGGCGTTGAAACACGCGATGACCGAGACGGTCATGATCGAAGGCGCAACGGCCTCCGTGGTGAGGACGGTCAACATCGGCATTGCTGATGCTCTGGTGCGGCTGCGGGAGCCGCGCAGTGCACGTGTCACGGTGGTGATCGTGAAAGACGGCGGACAGGAGAAGCGCTGAGTGGCGGCACGGTTGTTTGGCACGGATGGTATTCGGGGCGTGGCGGGGACGCGTCCGCTCGACCCGCCGACGGTCGCCCGGCTTGGGGCCGCGTTGGTGCGGGTGCTCAACCTCGATCGTCCGGCGCGCCTGCTGGTCGGCCGGGACACCCGTGAATCGGGGGAGTGGATTGAGCGGGAACTGGCGCGTGGGGCCGCCTCACAGGGGGCCGTCACGGAATCCACGGGCGTGATCCCCACGCCGGCGGTGGCGTATCTGGCGCGCACGGGAGGGTTCGATCTTGGCGTCGTGATTTCCGCGTCCCACAACCCGTTCCGCGACAACGGCATCAAGGTGTTCTCCGGCCGCGGTGAGAAGTTCGACGAAGGCACTGAGCGTGCGATCGAAGCGATCGTGGCGGATGCCTCGTGGGCGGTGCCCGCGGGGGCGGAGGCGCATGTGCAGGTGCACGACCTGAGCGAACCGTACCTCGACCACGCGCGCCTGCTGCTGCCCGATCCGCGAGGGCTCCGTGGGGCCACCATCGCGATCGACATGGCGAATGGCTCGACGACGACCACGGCCCGGCGGTTGTTTGAGGGGCTCGGCTTTGCGATCGTGACGCTGGGCGACCGACCGGATGGTCGCAACATCAACGAAGGCTGTGGTTCGACGGCCCCGGCCGGCCTCGCGGCTGCCGTCGTTGCGCACAAATGCCGGCTCGGTGTGGCCTTCGACGGTGATGGGGATCGCGCGATCCTGGTTGATGACCGGGGAAATGTCGTGGACGGCGACGCGTTGTTGTTGATGCTGGGGCTGCACTATCAGCGTCAGGGCCGGCTCCCGGGGAACACCGTGGTGGCGACCGTGATGAGCAACATTGGCCTGGAGATCGCGCTGCGCGACCGCGGCATCACGTTGGTGCGGACGCCGGTGGGCGACAAGTACGTCAGCGAAGCCATGTTGCGCGACGGGTTTGTCGTCGGCGGGGAACAATCGGGCCACGTCATTCTCGCGGAGCACCTCTACACGGGTGACGGCATGGCGACGGCCCTTGCCGTGCTGCGCGTGATGGCCGAGTCGGGGCGTGAGTTGTCGGACCTTGCCGCCGATTTGGTCACGTATCCACAGACACTGGTGAACGTCCGGGTGCGCGAACGCGTGGACGTCGCGACGGTGCCGGCAATCGCCGCCGCGATGCGCCGCGTGGAACAGGCGCTTGATGGACGCGGGCGCCTGCTGGTCCGCTACTCGGGCACCGAGCCCCTGCTTCGGATCATGATCGAAGGCGAGAACCAGGCCACGGTGCAGGCCTGGGCCGAAGAAGTGGCCGATGCGGTGAGGACGACGATCGGATGATCCAGCTGAGTGTGAACGTCAACAAGGTTGCCACGCTGCGCAATGCACGTGGCGGTGACACACCCAGCGTGCTGGAGGCGATCGACGCGTGCCTGACTGCCGGGGCAAGGGGCATCACCGTGCATCCGCGCGCGGACGAACGCCACATCACACGGGCGGATGTCTCCGCCATTGCCGCGCACCTGGCGCCGGTGCGTGATCAGGTGGAGTTCAACATCGAAGGGGATCCACGCGCGGACTTTGTTGAGCTGGTCGTGGCCGCGCGGCCGCACCAGTGCACGCTGGTGCCGGTGGTGCCCGGCGAGATCACCAGCCAGGCTGGTTGGTCCGCGGAGACATCTCCGGAACGATTGACGGCCGTAGTTGCGCGCCTGCGGGCCGAAGGCATCCGGGTCAGCCTGTTTGTGGAGGCGGCGGAAGCCCCCATCCGCTGGGCCAAACGTCTCGGGGCCGATCGGGTGGAGTTGTATACCGAGCCGTTTGCGCGCGCGTTCGCAAAGGGGCCGGACGCGGCGCGCGCGTCGGTCGCGATGTATGCCGCCGCTGCGGAACTGGCCCACGTCCTGGGCATGGGGGTGAACGCGGGGCACGATCTCGACCTCAGGAATCTGGTGGTGTTTCGCGAGGTGCCGTATCTCGACGAGGTGTCGATCGGCCACGCGCTGATCAGCCATGCGCTCTATGTCGGCCTCGAGCGCTCCGTGCGCGACTACCTCGCGGTGTTAACATGAAACTGCGAGACGGAAAGGGCCTGCTGTGAACCGAGAATCTCTGGCGTATGCAATCTCCGGTGTGATGTTTGGCCTTTTGGTGGGCTGGATCCTGGGCACCCAGCAGACAGGGCCTGCCACGCCCGCAGTGATGGCGGCGGCCGGGCAGCCTCCGGCGCAGCTGCCGAATCAGGCGGCGGCGCCCGTGCTCGATGTGCAGCGCGCGTCGACCCTCGAACGCCAGGCGAACACCGAACCGAACAACGTCGACGTGCGTGTCGAACTGGGCAATGTCTACTTCGACGCAGAGCGCTTCGATATCGCGGGGTCGTGGTACGAAGCCGCCCTCAAGCTGGATCCCAAAAATGTCAATGCCTCCACCGACCTTGGTGTGAGCTACTACATGACCAATCAGGCCGACCGCGCCTTGACGCAGTTTGAGTACTCGCTGAAGCTCGAACCCGGGCACGCCAAGACGCTTTACAACGTCGGGATCGTGCGCGCCTTCGGGAAGGAAGATCTGGAAGGTGCCACCAAGGCCTGGGAGCAACTTATCGCCGTGGCGCCAACGACGGAAGAGGCCAATCGCGCCCGTACCGCCCTGCAGACGTTGCGCACGAACCATCCCACCACGCCACCACCGCCCGGGGGCGGCGGCGGACTCGAGCCGTAAATGTCGGCTTTCGGCTGGATCGTCCGCATCCTGGCCGTCCTGCTGATTGTCAGGCTCGTCTTCAGATTTCTCGGAGGCCTCTTCCAGGGACTGAGCGGCGCCGCGTCGTCGACCTCCGCCCCAGGCGGGCGTCAGGCGCCCGGCCCTCGTGTGGGTGGACGCCTCGTCCGCGACCCGCAGTGCGGCACGCACGTACCCGAGGCAAATGCGATTCGCGTCGGGTCGGGTGACACCGCCGTCTACTTCTGTTCCACCACCTGCCGCGACCAGTGGTCCGCGGCCCGCCGCGCCGGCTGACAGCCCTCATGGATCCCGTCCAGCTCAGACAGGACATCGTCGAGGTCGGCAAGCGGTTGTGGACGCGTGGGTATGTCGCCTCCAACGACGGCAACATCAGCGTACGGATTTCCAGTGATCGCCTGCTCGTCACGCCGGCTGGCGTGTCCAAAGGCTTCATGACGCCGGACATGATGGTCGTCACCGACATGGACGGCCATGTCGTGGAGGCCGCCTCCGGTCGCAAGGCCTCATCGGAAATTCTCATGCACGTGATGGCCTATCGCCATCGGCCGGACGTGCACGCCGTAGTGCATGCCCATCCGCCGCTCTCCACGGGATTTGCGGTCGCGGGCGTGCCGCTCGACCGGGCCGTCCTGGCGGAGGTGGTGACGACGCTGGGGGCGATTCCCATTGCGGAGTACGCGACGCCGTCCACGCCCGAGTTGCCGGCGTCGATCGAACCCCACGTCAAGACGCACGATGCCGTGCTGCTGGCCAATCATGGTGCGCTGGCGCTGGGAGCGGATCTGTCTGCCGCCTATTACAAGATGGAGACCATCGAACACTTCGCGCGCATCAGTCTGACGGCGCGCCTGCTCGGCCGCGAACAGCTGCTGTCGCGCCAGGAAGTGGACCGGTTGCAGCAGCTGCGGGACCGGTATGGCATTGCCTCGCCGGCACCCGTCTGTGTGGACCCGCCGGCGGCCGGGGCGTCGAATTGCCAGGTCGTGGTCGCCGGCGACGATGTGCCGGTAGGTAACCGTGGCGAGATTCAGTTAACATACGGCCAGCTGACGACCCTGATTGATGAGGCCGTCCGGCAGCTGGCAGGCACCCGGGCACACAGCCGCGGGTGAATTGGCAGATACATCTGGAGGATTCATGGGCGAGGCGCTGGGAATGGTCGAGACAAAGGGCTTGGTCGCAATGATCGAGGCGGCCGACGCCATGGTCAAGGCTGCCAAGGTGACGTTGGTCGGCTGGGAGAAGATCGGCGCTGGCTACGTGACGGCGATCGTTCGCGGCGACGTGGCGGCGGTGAAGGCTGCCACCGATGCCGGTGCGGCGGCCGCGCGGCGCGTGGGCGAACTGGTGTCGGTGCACGTGATTCCGCGCCCGCACGCCAACCTCGAGGACATTCTGCCGATCGGCAAAGCGGCGAAATAAGGCGCGGGGTCAGGCCGGATGATTCTCGCGAAGGTCGTCGGCACCGTCGTCGCGACCCGGAAAGACGAGCGGCTCGTGGCCAGCAAGTTGCTGGTCGCGCGGCCGCTCGATTCGTCTGGGCAACCGGACGGCAACTATCTCGTGGCCGTGGACACGGTGAACGCCGGTCTTGGAGACACGGTGCTGATTGTGTCCGGCTCGTCTGCACGCATGGCCGAGGGCTACAAGGATTCCCCCATCGACGCCGCAATCATCGGCGTCATCGATCAGATCGATATTCCCGGCAAGTAGATCCATGCAACTCGCGAAGGTCATCGGGGACGTGGTCGCCACGATCAAGGACGCGAACCTGCACGGCCACAAACTGCTGCTCGTGCAGCCGGTCGGTGCCGATGAGTCGCCGGTTGGCCGGCCCGTCGTGGCGCTTGATGCCGTCGGCGCGGGCGTGGGCGAGCACGTGTTTTTTGTGCGTGGCCGCGAAGCCACGTTTCCGTTTTTTCCTGGCGAGCCGCCCGCCGACGCGTGCGTCGTCGGCATCGTGGATCAGGTGGACCTGTGCAAATAGGACGCGTGATAGGCACCGTCGTCTCGACGCAGAAGCATCGGAAGATCGAGGCGGCCAAGTTGCTGCTCGTGCAGCCGTTGACGCTGGATGAGACACCCAAAGGCACCGCCGTGCTGGCCATCGACTCGGTCGGCGCCGGTGTCGGCGAAAAGGTGCTGCTGGTGATCGAAGGCAAGGCCGCGCAGGACGCCCTGCGCCGCAAAGGGGCCCCCGTGGACGCCGCGGTCATTGGTATCGTGGACAACGTCGACGTGGCGTAGGGCCGCCTGAACTGCAGGCGGCCGCGTCGGTGGGCCATGTAGGGCCGCCTGAATTGCAGGCGGCCGCGTCGGTGGTCCATGTAGGGCCGCCTGAATTGCAGGCGGCCGAGTCGGTTAGGTGAAAGTTGGGTTGCCGATGAACGAGCAGGCTGTTCGTGCACTGATTCGTGACGCGATTGCGCGCCACATGGGGCAACCTCTGCCAGCGCAGGCCGACCGAACCCTGCACGGCGGCCTCAACCCCAGGCCGCCCTACGTACCCAACCTCACCCAACCCCACCCAACCGACTCGGCCGTCTACAGTTCAGGCGGCCCTACGTACCTCTCCCAGCCCCACTCAAGCCACGTCCTCTACGCCGGTCTGGTGAACGTGTCCGACGTGTGTGTGATTGAACCCGCCGTGCCGTGTGATCACTGCGGATACTGCAAGTCGCATGGTCATTGATCCGGTTCCTGTCCTGAAGAAGATCGGTCGGGCGATTCGGTCGATGGAAGAACCGGCGGTCGAGAAGATCGCCGAGGAGACACACGACGATCCGTTCCGCGTGCTGATCGCGACGCTGCTGTCGGCCCAGACCAAGGATGCCGTCACGGCCGAGGCGTCGGCGCGGCTCTTCAAAGTGGCGCACACGCCGAAGACGATGGCCGCGTTGCCGGTGAGCCGGATTGAGAAGCTGATCTATCCGGTGAGCTTCTATCGGAACAAGGCGCGGCACGTAAAGCAGGCGTGCCGGCAGATTCTCGACGACTTCGGTGGCGTTGTGCCGGGCACGATGGAAGAGCTGCTCACGCTGGCCGGCGTCGGCCGCAAGACAGCCAACCTCGTGCTCATCCTCTCGCACGCGTCCAAGAGCAACATCTGCGTGGACACCCACGTGCACCGGATTTCGAACCGTCTGGGCTGGGTTCGGACGCGGACGCCAGACGACACCGAGCACGCGCTCTACAACGTGGTGCCGAAGCGGTGGTGGCCCGACGTGAACCTGTATCTGGTGACGTGGGGGCAGAACGTATGTAAACCTGTGTATCCCCGGTGCCGGGTGTGTGTGGTGTCGTCGTTGTGCGCGCGCCGAGGGGTGACGAAGGAGTCGCGAACATGATCGGGAAGTTGCTCAGCGGACTCGTGGTGGTGGCGTGTGTCGCAGCCACGGCGGCCCAGTCGAAACCGTCGACGAAGAACCCGGTGCTGGTGCTCGAGACCGCGCGTGGGACGATTGAAATCGAGCTCTTCCGTCAGGACGCGCCAAAGTCGGTCGAATACGTCATCGCGCTGGTGAACAAGAACTTCTATCGCGGACAGCGCTTCCATCGGTCCGAGCGCACGCTGGTGCAAATTGGTGATCCGAATTCGCGGAACGTCACGCGGCGCAACATGTGGGGCCAGACAGGTGCCACGCCCACGGTCGGACTGCTCGAAGCGTCCAAACGTGTGTCGCACACCCGCGGCGCCGTCGGCCTGGCCCACGCCGGCCGACCCGAGTCCGCGAGCAGTCAGTTCTACATCATGAAGACCGCAAGCCCGGCGCTCGACGGCAAGTACACCATCATCGGGCGCGTGATCTCCGGCATGGCCGTTGTGGATGCGATCAGGTTCGAGGACGTGTTGAAGCTGGCGACGATTCGCTAGCGCTTCGCGGGTTCATGGTTCATCGGTGCGGAACCCTGAATCGAGTGGCGCGCTCAACCCCAGCGCGCCATACGAACCTTGAGGCACGCTGAACCCCAGCGTGCCCTACGTACCCCGAACCAGGAACGGCACCATGAACCATGAACCGATGAACCATGAACCCGCGTAGTGCGAGCTGCCTCAAGGCTCAGGGTTCAGCGCGAGGGTGCGCAGTGCCGACGCATTCGCGACCGCCTTGGCCGAGAAGTGGTTGTTCATGAACGCGGCGACCTTGCGGCCGGCGGAGGCGTGCAAGGCGATCTCCGTGGCGTAGGGCTGCAACTCGGCCGGCGAGTACATGTAGTTGTAGCGATCCTCTGCGGCCGTGTGGTGCCACCAGGCAGCCGCGTTGCGGCCATGAAACCGGTAATACACGAGCGGCGCTGACGCAATCAGCGGCACCCTGGTACGCGCGTTGGCTTCGGGGTCATCGGCGATCACCAGCGCGGCCCGTCCCTGATCAAGGCGCGCGACCGTGTCCGCGCCCGTCGCGAACCAGCTTGGGTGCCGCACCTCGACCGCGAGCGGATATGCGCCAAGCACCTCGAGGAGCCACGACAGGTAATCACGCGCCGCCGGCACGCCATGCACACTCGCTGGAAACTGCAGCAGCACCGAGTGCAGACGTTCCGCCGCCGCTAAAGGCTCGACACCTGCGCGAAAGAGGTCGACGTCGGCCAGCGATGGACTCCAGTCCGTGACACCCGCGCGCGCAAGATACATGTCCGGGTGCGTGAACTTCTGGTAGAGCTTCACCGCAAACTGAAACTCAGGCGGCGTTCGCTCCACCCACTTCGCCACCGGTCCAGCCTCAGGCATCCGGTAAAACGTGGAGTTCACCTCGACGATGTCGAAGTGCCGGGCATAGAAGGCGAGCTCATCAAACCCCCGCGGCCGCGGCTTCGGATAAAACACCCCGTTCCACGTCCCCTTGCCACTCGGGTAGCTCCACCCGCTCGTCCCGACGCGAACCATTCCCTCGGAATGGTAGCGCGTCGGGGTTCATCGGTTCAGGGTGCAAAGCCATGAACCGCTGTCCGGCGCGCTCAACCCCAGCGCGCCCTACGTTGGCGCGCTCAACCCCAGCGCGCCCTACGCACCCGGAACAGAACCATGAACCGATGAACCATGAACCATGAACCACGGAGTTCAAGGTTCAGTACACTGGTGCCGCGTGTTGACCGTGTTCGAAATCTACCTGTCCGTGCAGGGCGAATCCACTCATGTGGGCCGGCCTTGCGTATTTGTGCGTCTGGCCGCGTGCGACCTGCGGTGCTCGTGGTGCGACACGCCCTATGCCTTTACGGGCGGCAGGAAGATGTCGATCGATGAGGTGATGACCGAGGTTCGGGCCCTGGGATGCCGGCTGGTCGAGCTGACCGGTGGAGAGCCCCTCCTGCAGAAAGACGCGATCCCTCTGATGCAGCGCATGCTCGACGACGGGTTCGAGGTCCTTGTGGAGACGGGTGGACACCTGCCGATCCATAACCTGCCAAATGGCGTACACGCCATCATGGACGTCAAATGCCCCGGCAGCGGGGAAGCCGACAAGATGCACTGGCCGAACATCGACGCCCTGTCGCGGGATCACGAAGTGAAGTTCGTGATCAAGGACCGCACCGACTACGAGTACGCGCGCGAGGTCATCGCGACGCACGCCCTCGACGCCAAGGCCGGCGCCGTGTTGCTCTCGCCGGTCCATGGCGTCCTGCCGGCGGCGACACTCACGGGGTGGATGCTCGCTGACCACGTGCCGGCGCGCCTCCAGATCCAGACCCACAAGTACATCTGGCCCCCGGAGACGAGAGGCGTATGACGCGGGCGGTGGTGCTGCTGTCGGGTGGACTGGATTCCACCACCGCCGCCGCCATGGCGCGACGTGAAGGATGGGAGCTCTACGCCCTCACGCTTCGGTACGGACAGGTGCACGCCGCTGAACTCGAAGCCGCCCGACGTGTCGCGAGCGCGCTTGGTGTCATCCGTCACGTCGAGCTCGCGGTGGACCTGTCGGCCTTCGGCGGGTCCTCGTTGGTCGGTGATGGCGCGATCCCCAAAGACCAGTTGGGTGACGCCGACGTCCCGAGCACGTACGTCCCCGCGCGCAACACCGTCTTTCTCTCACTCGCGCTGGCGTGGGCCGAAGTCCTCGGCGCCGAGCGCATCGTGATCGGCGTGAACGCGCTCGACTATTCCGGATATCCCGATTGCAGGCCAGAATTCATCGCGGCATTTGAATATCTGGCCAGCCTTGCCACGAAGGCCGGCGTCGAAGGTCGTCCGCTCACGCTGTACACCCCCCTGCAGCACCTGACCAAGGCCGGCATTGTTCGACTCGGCACCGAGCTGGGTGTGGACTTCTCGATGACTCACAGCTGTTACGACCCCGCCGAGGCGGGCCGGCCTTGTGGCCATTGCGACAGTTGCCTCCTGCGGGCACGCGGTTTTCTCGACGCCGGCATTCCTGACCCCGCACTGTAGAATCTCTGCGGCGTGTCAATCTCCATCAGGACGCAGATTCTGGCGGCGGCCCTTGGCCTCTTTGTGCCGGTCGTGCTGGTGATGTCACAGGCCTCCCGCGCCACCTACGTGGAGCACCAGGAGGCCCTGAAGGAGGACGCGCGCCTGCACGCGGTCCTTCTCGCACAGCGGTTGGACGATGGCGCAGCGAATGCTGAAGGGCTGGTGCTCGATGCACTGCGGACGTTGCCGCCGCTGACGCAGGTGGCCGTCACAGATGACGAGGGACACGTGATCGCTGGTGCGGTCCCGGCTGCGCTCGAAGTGTTCTGTCAGGGCAGTGCCCCCCGAGCCGCTGGTCTGGGTGCGGTCACCGTGTACCTGCCCGGACGCATCGCATGGGACCGCACCTGGGCCATCTACCAGCGCAACTATCTCGTCGTCATCACCGTGACGCTGTGTGTCGCGGTGATTGCGTTCGTCCTGTCGCGCCGGTGGCGGCGGGGATTGCGGGCGCTCGAGGAACATGCCTTGCGCATCGGCGCGGGTGACCGTCGCGCCGACCCCCCGCCCAGGATGCCGTCGAGTGAGATGGTGAGCCTCCAGGCCTCCCTGATGGCAATGGAAGAGAATCTGGTGTCCCTGGAGCGGCAGGTGGTCCGGCAGGAACGCCTGGCCGCGATCGGCACCCTGATGTCGGGCATCGCACACGAACTGAACAACCCGCTCCAGGCGATTGCCGGGCGTGCGCAGTTGCTGATGCGTGAGGCCGCGGCCACCGATGCCGCAAAGGCCGACCTCGACCTGATTCAACGGGAGAGTGCTCGCGCCAGTGTGATTATCCGCAATCTCTCGCGCTTCAGCCGCCAGGATAACGTCTCACCAGAGCTCATGCGGCTCGGTGCGGTCGTCGCCTCCGTCGTGGAACTGCGACAGCGGCACCTTGAGGAACTCGGGATTCATCTGGTGGTGGATGACGCGTCGAGAGCGACTGTGCTGGGCGTCCTGCCGGAGTTTCAACAGGTGCTGCTGAACTTTGTGGTGAATGCCGAGCAGGCCATGGCGTCGATGAAGCGTGGGCCGCGGCTGTTGACGATCCGGACGCGTGATGTTGAGGATCGGGCGTACTGCGAAGTGGAAGACACAGGCCCTGGCGTGTTGTCTGCAGACGAACCGAAGCTCTTTCAGCCGTTTTTTACCACCAAGCCCGTGGGGGAGGGAACCGGGCTGGGGCTCTCGGTCAGCTACGGGATCATTGAATCCTACGGCGGCCGCATCGGCTACCGTCGCGCCGCCGCCGTCGGCGCGATCCTGTGGTTCGATGTTCCCGTCGTGCCGTGATGGAGCGATGATGGCGCGCTACAGTTCAGCGCGCCCTACGTACCCAACCTGACCCAACCTGACCCAACCCTACATATGACCCGCCTCTATTACACCGACGCTCTTCAGACCACTTTCTCCGCGACTGTGACCCATGCAGAACCCGCAGGTACGCGGTGGCATGTGGTGCTCGACACCACGGCGTTTTATCCGACCTCCGGCGGTCAGCCGCACGACACCGGCACATTGGGGCCGGCATCGGTCGTTGATGTAGTTGATGACGCCGCGCGTGGGGTGGTACATGTGGTGGACCGGGCACTGACGGTCGGCGAGACGGTGCGCGGTGAGATCGCGTGGCCGCGCCGGTTCGACCACATGCAACAGCACACCGGGCAACACATCCTGTCGGCGGCGTTTGACCGGACGTGCGGCGTACGCACCGAAAGTTTTCACCTGGGGACCACGAGCTGCACGATTGATCTCGCTCGTGAGGTCAGCGCTACGGAGATTGCCGCGGCGGAGAAGATGGCTAATGCGGTCGTGTGGGAGGACCGCCCGGTCTCCGTGCGTTTCGCCGACGACGCCGAGGCAGCGCGGCTGCCGCTGCGCAAGGAATCGCTGCGGACCGGGATTCTCCGATTGATTGACGTGACCGACTTCGACCTGTCGGCGTGTGGAGGCACACATGTGCCGAGTACCGGGATGGTCGGCATCATTGCGATTGCGGGGTGGGAACGGTTCAAGGGGGGCAGCCGTATCGAATTTGTCTGTGGTGGCCGGGCGCTTGCGTCGCATCAGCGGTTGCGCGACTGCGTGACGGCCCTCGTGCGGCAGACGACGGTGGCGGCGCATGAGCTGGCCGGCGCAGTCGAGCGGCTCCAGACGGACAATCGCACGGCGAACAAGACGATTCGCGCGCTGCAGGAGGAACTTGCGGCCTCGATCGCGACGGGCCTTGCGGCGTCGGCAGAGGATGTCGGACTGTTCCGTCGCGTGATCGTCTCGCAGCCAGGGTGGGACGCGGTGGCGCTCAAGGCGCTCGCGTCTGCATTGGCGGCGCACCCCGGAGTGGTGGCGGTTGTCACCGGCACGGGTACTCCGGCCCCGCTCGTGGTTGCACGCGCGACGAATGTCGCCTTCGACGCCGGTGCCTGCGTGAAGCAGATCACCAGCGCGTTGGGGGGACGTGGTGGCGGTCGACCGGAATTGGCCCAGGGTGCAGCGGCTGATGCCGATCAGATCCTGGCCTTTGCGCGCGAATCGGTCAGGTAGTCGGGATACAATCCGCCTTTCAGTGCTCGACGCCATTTTTCAATTCCTGTTCAAGTACCAGCCGCTGGTATACGAACAGGGAGACCTCGTGTGGGGCAGTTCCCGGTGGATGTCCGCCAGCGTACTGGTGGCAACCGGTATCGCCGCGTACGCACTGTTCACCTACCGTGGCATTCGTGGACATGGACCTCGCGATCGTGCGGTTCTGATCGGACTGCGGCTCGCCGCGTTGGCCGTGCTGGCGATCTGCCTGTTTAGGCCGATGCTCGTGCTCAAGGTTGCGGTGCCGCAACAGAACTTCGTCGGCGTGTTGCTCGACGATTCACGTTCGATGCAGGTATCCGATCTTGAAGGCCTGCCGCGCGGCAATTACGTGCGCGACAATTTTGCGGCGGCGGACGGGTTGTTGCTCAGGCAGCTCTCCGAGAAGTTTGTCGTCCGCACCTACAAGTTCTCTTCGGTCGCGGAACGTCTGGAATCGGGTCAGGGGCTGGCGTTCACCGGGACGGGCACGCGACTCGGTGATGCGCTGGGCCGCGCGCGCGACGAACTCGCCGGTCTCCCGCTCTCCGGACTGATCGTCGTGACCGACGGTGCGGACACGTCGGAAGCGGCGTTTGACGTGTCGCTGGCGTCGCTGAAGGCGGAGGCCATTCCGGTGTTTCCCGTAGGCGTCGGTGAAGAACGACTGGTGCGCGATATTCAGGTCAGTCGCGTCGAGACGCCGCGCACCGCCCTCAAGGGCACCTCCCTCGTCGTCGACGTCGTCGTCACGCAGACCGGGTTTGCCGGTGAGACGTTTCCGCTCGTGGTGGAGAGTGAGGGCCGCGTGGTGGAGACGCAGGACATCACGATGCCGCCTGATGGTGAAGCGGCCACGATTCGGGTGCGGTTCAAAGTGGATGAGGGCGGTCCGCGCCGGTTCAAATTCCGCATTCCCGAGCAGCCTGGCGAGCAGGTCGTGCCGAACAATGCGCGCGAGCACCTGATCGATGTACTCGACCGCCGCCTGAAGATCCTGTACCTCGAAGGGGAGCCGCGGTTTGAGGCGAAGTTCATCAAGCAGGCACTGGAGAAGGACCCGAACATCCAGGTGGTGCTGCTGCAGCGGACGGCGGCCGCCACGCCGTCGGCCCCGCCGAAGTTTCTGCGCCTTGGCATCGATACGCCGGACGAACTGATTGAGGGCTTCCCGCTGACCGAGGACGAGCTGTTCACGTACAACGGCCTGATTCTGGGCAGCGTCGAAGCGAGCGCGTTCACCGCGGAACAGCTTCGGATGATTGCGGAGTTTGTGGGCCGGCGCGGGGGCGGACTGCTGACGCTGGGCGGCCGCCGCTCGTTTGCGGAAGGTGGCTGGGGCGGCACGCCGGTTGCCGAAGCGCTGCCCGTGACGCTTGAGACCTCGGCGAGCGCCGGGGCCGGAGACTACTTTTCGGAAATTGCCGTGTTGCCGGCGCGCGCGGGGCAGGCGCATCCGGTCGTGCAGCTGGCCGACACCGAAGCGGCATCACTTGAGGCATGGCGGAAGTTGCCGCCGGTCACGAGCGTCAACCTGATTCAGTCCGTGAAGCCCGGCGCCTCGACCTTGTTGTCGGGGGAGGATACGCGTGGCATGGATCTCGTGGTGTTGGCGGCGCAGCGCTACGGTCGGGGCAAGGCACTGGCGTTCCCGGTCCAGGACTCGTGGTTGTGGCGGATGCACGCGTCGATGCCCGTGACTGACACGACCCATCACGACTTCTGGCAGCGGTTGCTGCGATGGGTGGTGGACGGCGTGCCCGGCCGCGTCGAGGTGGCGACGGCGCCGGACCGCGTCGAACCCCGCGAGCCCGTGACGATGACCGCGCTGGTCGCGGACAAGAAGTATCAGGACGTGAGCGACGCGCGCGTGACGGCGATTGTGCGCTCGCCCACAGGGGTGGTCAGCGAGGTGCCGATGTCGTGGACGGTGCGCCGCGATGGGGAGTATCAGGCGACGTTTGCTCCCGAGGAAGAAGGCGCGTATGAGGTGCGCGTAACGGCCACCAGGAACGGCGAGTCGCTCGGGTCATCGGTGACACACCTGCAGACGGCCCCGAGCGACCGCGAGTACTTCGACCCGGTGCTGCGCACCAGCCTGCTTCGCCGGCTGGCCGGTGACACGGGTGGTCAGTATTTCCAGGCCGCTGATACCTCCAAACTGGCCGAGGCGCTGTCGCTGAGCGGTCGCGGCGTCACCGTCGTAGAAGAGAAAGACCTGTGGGACATGCCTGCGCTGTTCCTGTTGCTGGTCGGTTGTTTCGGCGGCGAGTGGGTGTACCGGCGTGCAAGGGGGTTGGCATGAAGCTCTCGACAACGCAGCGGCGGTCGATCGCGTTCATCGTGACCGCGGTGCTCATCAGCCTGGGCCTGACGCTCGAGGCGCAACGTGGATTTGGCAATCAGCGGCGCGGCGGCGAAGACCGCTTCTCCAGCAACGTCCGCCTCGAAGGCAACCAGCCCTACGATGGCCGCTTCACGTTTGTGCGGGTGAGCTTTCAGAACTTCATGAGCCGACGGAATGAGTGGTCACACGACTACCCGATCGGTGAACGCCACTTCATGAAGATCGTCAATCAGGTCTCACTCGTGAATCCGTACACGGAGACGAGTAACGTGTTCTCGCTCGATAACCCCGAGCTCATGAAGTATCCGATCGCGTACATGGCCGAGCCTGGGTACTGGATGATGACCGAGGCCGAACTCGCCGGACTCACGGCCTACTTGAAAAAGGGGGGCTTCCTGATCTTCGACGACTTCAGGAGTCCCTGGGAGTGGGCCAACCTTGAGCTGCAGATGGCCCGCATCTATCCAGAAGGGCGCTGGATTGATCTCACAGCCGAGCACCCAATTTTTCACTCGTTCTACGACATCAACGATCTCGACGTGATCCCGCAGTATTTTCAGAACTACGGCACGCCGAAGTTCCGCGCGCTGTTCGAGGACAACGATCCGGCGAAGCGCATGATTGCGATGGCCAATTTCGACACCGACATTTCGGAGTTCTGGGAGTTTGCCGATACCGGCGTCCGCTCGATCACCGAGACCAACGAAGCCTTCAAACTCGGGGTCAACTACATCGTCTATGCGCTGACGCATTAGTGGCTGGGCGGCTGGGCGGCTGGGTAGGGGCACGTAGGGCGCCCTGGGGTGTAGGGCGCCGAACGTACGTAGGGCGCCCTGGGTTGTAGGGCGCCAATAGGGAGACAGCATCGTGAGTGTAGACATGCAGACGATCGTGAACATGGAGTCGCCGGACGACATCGCGCTGGCCGACAAGATGAATGCCGCACGCGGCCAGATCATCACCGAGCTCAAAAAGCTGATCGTTGGCCAGGACGACACGGTCAATCTGATCCTGCTGTCGCTGTTTGTCGGCGGCAACAGCCTGATCGTCGGTGTGCCCGGTCTCGCCAAGACGTTGCTCATCCGGACGCTGGCACAGGTGCTGGAGCTGAAGTTCAACCGCATCCAGTTCACGCCCGATCTCATGCCGTCCGACATCACCGGCACGGACATCATCCAGGAAGACCCGCAGACCGGGCGCCGGCAAATGACATTTTCGCCAGGCCCGATCTTCGCGAACATCGTGCTTGCGGACGAAATCAACCGCACGCCTCCCAAGACCCAGGCCGCACTGCTGGAAGCGATGCAGGAGCACCGCGTCACGATTCAGGGCCGCACCTACGACCTTGCGGAGCCGTTCTTCGTGTTCGCGACCCAGAACCCCATCGAACTGGAAGGCACGTATCCACTGCCCGAAGCCCAGCTCGACCGCTTCATGTTCCACATCATCATCGAGCACCCACCCGAAGACGAGGAATACGACGTGGTCCGCACGACCACTGCGATCCTGGATCCGAAGTTCAACCGGCCCGTGTCGGGCGATGAACTGGTCGCGTTCCAGAAGCTGGTGCGCCGGGTGCCCGTGTCCGAGCCGGTGATGCGTTACGCGCTCCGCCTCGTCCGGACAAGCCGTCCGAAGTCGGCGGAGGCCCCGGAATCGGTGAAGAAGTACGCGGCGTTCGGCGCGTCCGTTCGCGCGGCGCAGTACCTGATTCTTGGGGCGAAGGCGCGCGCCCTCACCAGCGGTCGCTACCACGTGAGCTTCGACGACATCAAAGCCCTGGCGCACCCCGTGCTGCGGCACCGCGTGCTCACCAACTTCAGAGCCGAGTCCGAGGGCATCACGAGCGATCAGTTGATCGACGATCTGCTCAAGGCCGTGCCGCTGCCACGGTCGGGGATGTAGGGTGGAACACCGCCAGCATTCGGGACCGATGGCCGGGTCGAGGTTTGTCGACCCGACGGTCCTCGCGCGCATCGGCAACCTGGATCTGGTGGCGCGCCATGTGGTCGACGGCTTCATCAACGGCCTGCACCGCGCGCCCCACTTCGGCGCGTCGATCGATTTCGCCGAACACCGGGGCTACGTGCCCGGCGATGACATCCGTCGTCTCGACTGGCGCCTGTTTGCGCGCACGGATAAGTTCTACCTGAAGCAGTACGAAGCCGATACCAACACCAACTTCGCCGTCCTCCTCGACATCTCGAAGTCGATGTCCTTCGGCAGCGAAGGGCGGGCCACCAAGATCGAATACGCCCGTTTTCTCGCAGCGTGCATGGGCTACATGGCCCACCGCCAGCGCGACCGCGTCGGTATCGTCACCTTCGACGAAGAGATTGTGACCTACGTCCCTCCGTCTGCGAAGCATTTCGACGTGATGCTCCACACGCTGGACCGCGCGCAACCGGTGCGTGCCGGCCGTCTACGGGCGCCGCTCGAACGCATCGCCGAGCATTTCAAGCGCCGGAGCGTCGTTGCTCTGATTTCAGACCTCTACGAAGAGCCCGATGAGATTCTCGAGGCAATCAAGCCATACCGGTACCTCGGCAACGACATCATGGTGTTCCATGTGCTCGATCGTGCCGAGTTAGAGTTCCCGTATCGGGAGTCGTCACGGTTCCAGGATCTCGAAACCGGTGAAGAAATTCCGGTCGTGCCCGAGTCGCTGCTGCAGCAGTATCGCGAGCTGATCCAGGGACACATCGAGTCGCTGCGCGCGAAGTGCTCGGAAATCCGGGTGGACTACACACTGGTGGATACGTCGCGCCCGCTGGACGAAGCGTTGTTTGCCTATCTCGCGCATCGTGAGCGCACCATGAGGGTGCGGTAGGCCATGGCATTTCTGGCGCCGTTGTTTCTCCTTGGCCTGGCCGCGCTCGCGGTTCCCGTACTCGTGCACCTCATCCAGCGCGAGCGCAAGACGCCAATCGAGTTTCCGTCGCTCATGTTCGTGCGCCGCATTCCGTATCAGTCCGTGCAGCGGCGCCGCATCACCAACTGGCCGCTGTTCCTGCTGCGTTGCCTGGCCGTGCTGCTGATCGTGCTCGCGTTTTCGCGGCCCTTCTTCCGGCAGACGCCCGTGCAGGCGGCATTGGCGACCTCCGGCGCGCGCGACGTCGTCGTCCTGCTGGACCGATCTGCGAGCATGGGCTACGGCGACACGTGGCAGAAGGCGCAGGCGGAAGCCAAACGCGTGATCGACGGACTGGGTAATGGCGACCAGGCGACCCTCGTTTTGTTCGACAGAAACGCCGAAGAAAACGTGCGCGCGACCGGCGATGCCACGCGGCTTCGAGCGGCTGTGGACGCCGCCGGGTTGTCCTCAGGGGCCACCCGATACGCGCCGGCGTTACGGTTGGCGCAGAGCCTGCTCTCGCGCTCCACGCTCGGACGAAAGGAGGTCGTCGCGATCAGCGACATGCAGCGCACGGGCTGGGAACGCCCCGAAGAGATTCAGTTCCCGGAGGGGACGACGTTTACGCCCATCTCGGTGGCACCTGTGGATCCGGCGAACATCTCTGTGACCTCTGTCGCCTTCAACCGGGCCCGGTTTGCAGCCGAGGAACGGGTGGGCGTCACCGCCGCGATCACGAATCGTGGTCCGGAGACACTGCGGGATGTGCCGGTCACGTTGCAGATTGACGGGATTCAGTCAGGCACGGCCCGCGCGACCTTGCCGCCCGGCGTCGCGACACCGGTCGCGTTTGCAGCCTTCACGCTCACGCAGAATTTTGTCCGCGGCGTCGTGCGCGCCGGTTCGGATCCTCTCGAATCCGACAATGCGTTCAATTTCGTGTTGTCGCCGGCACGGCCTGCGCCGGTGCTCGTCATCACTCGTGACGGCGGGACCCCGGTCGAGAGCCTGTATCTGACGGCAGGGCTCGCCGTCGGTACGCCTCCGGCCTTTCAGGTCGAGGCGATGCCCGTCTCCAAGCTGAGCAGCACCGCGATGTCGCGCGCGTCGGTGATTGTCTTCGCGGACGTTACCGTGCCGGACGCCCTGGGCGCCGACCTGAAACGTTTTGTCGAACGTGGAGGTGGCATCCTGTCGGTGCTGGGCAGCCGCAGCAACGCCCTTGATGGCGAGGGGGCGTTGCTGCCCGGCACGCTCGCCGCGCCGAAAGATGCGCCCGGCGGACGTTTCGAAACGCTCGGCGTCATTGACTTCAGCCACCAGGCGCTCGAACTCTTCAAGATGCCGAAAAGCGGTGACTTTTCGGGCGTGCGGTTCTTCCGCTTCCGGCCGATCACCCCGGCGCCCACCGATGCCGTGCTCGCCCGGTTCGCCGACGGCACCGTGGCCATTGCCGAACGCAAAGTCGGCGGCGGCCGCGTGATTGCCTTTGGGTCCACCCTCGATGGCGACTGGAATGACCTCGTCCTGAAACCGGTCTTTGTGCCGCTGCTGCACCAGTTCACTCGGTATCTTGGTCAGGTCGAAGCACAACCGGAATGGCAGACGTCGGGGCAGGTCGTGGACGTGACCCAGCGTGTGGCCGCGCTCACGGCGGGCGGCGCGGATGCCCGAGTGACGTCCGCAGTCGTGTTGTCGCCCTCAGGGCGGCGGCTCACTGTTGGCGAGGGCGGGGCCGCGAGTTCGGTCGAAGTGAACGAACAGGGCTTCTACGAGATTCGCCCGCAGGGCGGCGCTGCCAGCGCTCGGCCCTTCACGCTGGCCGTGAATCTCGAGGCCGGCGAGTCCGACCTGTCTGCGATGGACGCGCAGGAATTTACGGCGGGCGCCACGGGGCGCGTGTCGCTGGTTGCCACGGCGGCGCCAACCGACGTCAAGCCGGAAGACACCGAACGTCGTCAATCCACGTGGTGGTTCCTGTTGTTGGTGGGATTTGTGTTGCTCGTGACTGAGAGTGTCCTGGCCAACCGGCTGTCGCAGAAGCCGGTGGCCGCCATGCCCGGAACACGGTAGGGTCGAGGAAATCGAGAGGATCTATGGCTCATCCGCATT
The DNA here is from genome assembly GCA_030827135.1 of Vicinamibacterales bacterium. Lineage (GTDB taxonomy): Bacteria > Acidobacteriota > Vicinamibacteria > Vicinamibacterales > SCN-69-37 > SYFT01. Next base: position 302,805 of record JAURFE010000002.1, on the reverse strand, counting down.
CGTCCAGTCCGCGCGCGCAGTTGACCGCCGTCATCAGCGAGGTCCGGCGCAAGTGGCGCATGAAACTGGCGCTGCGTGGCGCCGCTGTCGTCGTGCTCGGCACGGGCATCGTGATGCTCGGCTCTGCTTTGGGCATTGACGCCCTCAGGTTCTCTCCTGGCGCCATCGTCGGTTTCCGCGTCGCCGCGTTGCTGGCCGTCATTGCGCTCGTGGCGTTCTGGCTGATTCGTCCGCTGCGCCGCCGGGTCACCGACAGTCAGGTCGCGCTCTACGTGGAAGAACACGAGCCATCGCTTGAGGCTTCGATTCTCAGCGCGGTCGAGACGGTCGAAACCGCGAACGCCTCCGCGTCCCCGGCGTTGCTCGAAAAGCTTGTTGAGCAGGCGACCGAACAGTGCCGCGCACTCAACACCAGCCAGACCATCGACCAGTCCGCCCGCCGCCGGTTTGCCGCCGCGCTCGTGATTGTCCTTGCGGCGATTGCGGCTGCGGTGTCGTTTGGTCCCGAATCCCTGCGTCACGGCCTGTCTGCGCTGCTCGTGATGACGCGCGCGGAAGCGGCCAGTCCGTACGCAATCGAAGTGTTGCCCGGCAACCTCACGGTGCCCCGGGGCTCCGATCAGAACGTCAAGGCCAGGCTTCTCAACTTCAGCTCTGACGAGGTGGTGCTGATGATGCGGACCGGGGCCGACGGTGACTACGTGCGGGTGCCGCTTGTGCCCGGGCTCGAGCCAGGGATGCACGAAGGCATCCTCTTCGACCTGATGCAGAACATCGAGTACTACGTCGAGTCCGACGGCGTGCGGTCTGAGACGTATAGGATGACGATGGTGGATCTGCCGGCGGTGAAGGAGATGGACCATGAGTACCGGTTCCCGTCCTACACGAAGCTTCCGCCGCAGGTGATTGAAGGCGGTGGTGACGTTGCCTCGCTGAAGGGGACGCAGGTGCGGCTGACCATCGAATCCACGATGGCCACGACCGGCGGGCGGATCGTGTTTGGTGACGACACGTCGGCGCCGCTGCAGGTGGAGGCCGACGGCACGCTGAAAGGCCAGTTCACCGTCGAGAAGAAGGGGTTCTACCGCATCGAACTGGAGGGCCCGAACAAGGAGGGCATTGCGGCCTCCCCGTCGTACACGATCGACGTGATCGAGGATCTTGCGCCGACGGTGAAGTTTGTGAAGCCGGGACGAGACACGTCGGCGACCAGCGTCGAAGAAGTGTTCCTTGAGGCCCGCGCAGAGGACGACTACGGCGTGCAGGCGCTCGACCTCGTGTATTCGGTGAACGGCGGCGACGAGCAGACGGTGCGGATGTACAGCGCCGGCGGTACCTCGCGCACGGAGATATCGGCCGGTCACACCGTGTATCTGGAAGAGCTCGACGTGAAGGTCGGCGACTCCGTGTCCTACTACGCGAAGGCGGTCGACAACGATGGCGTGGACGGCGCGAAGACGGCGATGAGCGACATCTACTTCGTGAAGATTCGGCCGTTCCAGCAGGCGTTCCGGCCCGGGCAGTCGCAGGCGGGGGGCGGCGGTGGGGGCGGCGGGGGCGGTGGTCAGCAGGAGCCGGGCGCATTGTCCGAGAAGCAGCGCCAGGTCATCTCGGCCACGTTCAATCTTAATCGTGATCGCGCGAAGACCGCGACGCAGCAGTTCAAGGAAGACGCGGTCGTCGTGGCGCTCTCGCAGTCAAAACTGCGGGATGAAGTGACGGCGTTGATGCAGCAGATGGCCCAGCGCCTGGGTGGTGATGCGGATTTCCAGGCCATCCTCCAGACGCTCAAGCAGGCCGCGGAGGCGATGGACGCCGCCGAGAAGCTGCTGCGCGCGGAGAAGCCGAAGGAGGCGCTCGCGCCTGAGAACAAGGCGCTCAAGCATCTGCAGGATGCCGAGACGGCGTACGAAGTGGAAGTGCGCGAGCGCGGCGAGCAGCAGGGTGGCGGCGGTGGCGGGGGCGGCGGCGGTGCGATGGCCGAGGAACTCGCGGACCTGTTTGAGCTGGAACGTGACCGGCTCGCCAACCAGTATGAGTTGCAGCAGAGTGCGAGCCAGGGCGGACAGCAGGCGGGTGGCGGCGACCAGGAGGTGGATGAGGTCGCGCAGCGGCTGAAGGAACTCGCCGAACGGCAGATGCAGGAAGCCGAACGGCAGCGCCGCCAGGCCGCCGCGCAGCAGGGCGCGGGTGGCAGCACGTCAGGGCAGCGGGCGCTCGCGGAAGAACTGGAAGAGCTGGCGCGGCAGCTCGAGCGGCTGAGCCGCGACCAGCAGCGCGAACAGGAACAGCGGCAGCAGCTGGCGAACGAAGCGCGCCGGATGCAGGAGGCCGCTAATCAGATGCGTCGCGCGGCCGCGAGTGGCCAGCAGGCGGCAGGCAGTCAGGCCGCGTCGGCGGCGCAGCAGTTGCAGGAAGCGCAGAAGCGCCTCCAGAGTGCGATGCAGTCGGGCAATCCGCAGCAGGCCGTGCAGGAGATGCAGCGGCAGGCGCAGGAGCTGGTCAATCAGCAGAAGGCCGTGCAGTCGCAGGTCGGCAGTCTGCCGCAGCAGGGCGCGCAGGGGCGCGACCAGCAGCTCGGACAGATCGGCGAACGCAAGGATGCGATGTCGAAGCAGCTGTCGCAGCTCGAGCAACAGCTCAACCGGATGGCCGGCCAGATGCGTGGCGACCAGCGCGAGGTCGGCAACAAGTTGCGTGAGGCGGCGGCTGGTATCAAGGACAACCAGGTTAAGGAAAAGATCGAATTCACCAAGGGGCAGCTCGCCGCCTCGTCGCCCCAGTTGGCGCGCGACTACGAGCAGTCGATCGGCAGCGATCTGCAGAACCTGCAGAACACGATTGACCAGGCGGCGTCCGCGATGTCCAACGCCACGCGTCAGAACGCGCAGACGGAGGCGCTTGATCGCGCACGCAACGCGCTGCGCGGCCTCGAGTCGTTGACCGATCGCATGCAGCAAGCCGGCGAGCAGGGCCAGCAGGGCCAGCAAGGGCAGCAAGGGCAGCAAGGGCAGCAGGGTCAACAGGGGCAGCAGGGTCAGCAAGGCCAACAGGGCCAGCAGGGCCAGCAAGGCCAGCAGGGCCAACAAGGTCAGCAGGGTCAGCAGGGGCAGGGCCAGCAGGGCGGCCGGCAAGGCCAGGGTGGTGATCGGCAGGGCCAGGAGATGACTGATGGCCGCGGCGGCGAACCCACGGGGGGCCTGCAGCGTGGGCCGTCGCGCATGGGCGGCGCGTCTGGCGATGCGCGGAACACCGGCCAGCGGTTTACGGCTGAGCAGGCGCGTCAGTTCCGCCGGGAGCTTGCCGAACGGGCGAACGATGTGCAGGCGTTGCGTCAGGCACTGCAGCAGGCCGGCGTGAACGCGCAGGACCTCGACGAGGTTGTGCGCCGCCTCCGCCAGCTCGACAGCGAAAACGCCTTCGGTGATCCCCTCGGCGTCCAGGAACTCACCACCGCGGCGCTCGAGAAGCTCAAGAAGTTCGAGTTCGATCTCCGCAAGAAGCTCGACCAGTCGAGCAACGCGCTCTTCCTCAACGGCAACGAAGAGATTCCGGCCAACTTCCGGAACCTTGTCGAGGAGTACTACCGTTCACTCGCCAAAAAGGGCGGCCGGTAAGCGGACGCTTATGTCCGTCCCTCTTCACTATCTGCGTTGGACGCTCGGCCTCGACGCAGCGGAGACCCAGACGACCGCGGCGGAGCGGGCGTGCCTCGCGAAGCACGCCACCGGTCGACGCGCCCTTGTGGAGATCGGGGTCTTTGAAGGGGTCACGACCCGCGTGCTCCGTGAAGTGATGGCGGCCGACGGGGTGTTGTTTGCGGTGGATCCGTTTTTCACCGGCAGGCTCGGCGTGTCGCTCCATCAGCGTATTGCGCATGGCGAGGTCGCTCGCACCCGTCGTGGGCGTGTCGAGTGGATTGGCGCGATCGGCCGGGAGGCGGCGCGAGAGCCGCGTGTGGCAGATCGCGATGTGGACTTCATCTTTGTGGATGGCGATCACACCTGGGACGGCATCGCTGGTGACTGGGAGGCCTGGAGCGGCAAGGTCGCACCAGGCGGGATCATGGCGTTCCACGACAGCCGGGAGACGCCCGGCGCCGGCAGCCAGGAATTCACCGAACAGGTCATCACGCGCGATCCCCGGTTCACGGTGATCGACACGGAATTCCGCGTGACCGTCATTCAGCGCGTCACGGCGCGATAAGCGACAACTTCGGCAGGTAGGTCGCGTATCGTTTCGGGTCTCTGGTGAGCAGCGTCAGATCCGCGACGGCCGCGTGGGCGCCGATATAGAAATCAGGCAACGGGGATGTTCGTGTACCGCCGCGACGTCGGTACTTCACGAAGCACTTCGCGGCGAGAAAGCCCGCCTCCCTAGGCAGGGCTGCACGAACGAAATAGTCGTCGGGAATGGCGGCCTCTACGTCCTCGATGCGGTCATAGCGAACTGAAACTTCCGCATAGATGATGGGATTGATCAGAATCGGGCCTCGATTCGCGGCTGCGGTCAGCATGGCGGCCGACCAGTCCGCCCATTCAGCGTCGTCGCTGAGGATGTCGAAGAGGACGTTCGAGTCGACGAGGGTTCCGCGCACGTTATTCTCCGCGCGTTAGAGCCATCAACTGGTCGGTGGTCATGCCGCGTTTGGGCTTCGGTGCTCGGCGCATGGCCTCGACAACCCGTCGGCCGCGGCCTGCGTCGGTCGCTTTCTTGCGGATGCGGACTGAGTCGCCGACCACATCGAACTCGACTTCGGTCCACGGCAGCAGTCCGAGCCGCTCCCGGATCGTCAGAGGAATCGTCACCTGCCCCTTGGTGGTCAGCTTCACAGTCTTACTCCTGAAAGTAATACTGCTCCCGCGGGCCGGCGCTGTCAACGCCCTGGACCCCTGGACCCTCGGGACTTCGGCACTTCGGCACTTCGGAACTTCGAATCGTCAGCGAATGACAGCGAGAAGTGCCTTCTCCGCGACCTCGTCCACCGCTGCGCTTCCGGCCGTGAAGTGATTCGCGATAATCGAGAACACGAACCGCTCGCCGGAAGGCGCGTCCACAAAGCCTGACAGTGAGCGGACGTTTGAGATGGTGCCCGTCTTCGCCTGGACCTTGCCGGCGAGTGCCGTGTTGCGCATGCGGCTGCCGAGGGTGCCGTCCTGGCCGCCCACCGGCAGCGCCGCCATGAAGGGACCGCGAAGCCGCTCGGTGTTCCACACATGCCGGAGCAGGGTGACAATGGCGTCGGCCGAGACGTAGTTGTAGCGCGAGAGCCCGGAGCCGTCGTACATCACAAACGATCCGTCCGGGATGCCCCACGACGTCAGTGTTTCCTCGGCGACCGTACGCCCTGCAGAGGTGGTGCCGCCGCGTCCGAAACGCTGACCAAGCGTCTTCAGGAACGTCTCGCCATAAAAATTCTGGCTCGCCTTCATGAAGTACGCGCCCAGCGCCGACAGCGGCTGTGACTTTCGTGTCGCGATCACGCGACGACCATCGGCGGCTGGGACCAACGGCAGTTCGTCGATATCGATCGCGCCACCACGCACCGGAATGCCACGCGCCGCAAGAGCAGCGTGAAGGCCGCCCACAAAAAACGCTGTCGGGTTGTGAACCGCCGTCGTACGCACAAGCGGCTCCGCCCTACCGAGTGGAATGCTGCCGCGCAATTCAACCTCATCGGCGAGCAACCCGCGGGTCTGCGCAATTGACGCGGATGAACCTTCCGCACCGGTCGTGATTGTGTGGGTGATGGTCAGGCCGTGCCCGGCAGGCGAGGCTTCGACACGCGCGGGAGCGCCGGTCGTCGCGCCAGGCCAGATGCGGATGACCGCGATGTTCTCGTTGTAACTGAGCGCACTCGACGGCGCGGCATACCCGTCGTTCAGGTAATCCCACGCCCAGCCGGGCCCGATGCCGGCGTCGTCAAACAGATTGTCATCGCCGATGAGACGGCCGGTCACGCGGTGAATGCCGGCCTTCGCGAGCGCATCCGCCCACTCTTCAAACACCGGTGCCGGACCAAATGCGATCGAATCGATTGACGGGTCGCCACCGCCAACAACGATCAAATCGCCGTGCAACGTGCCGTCGGTGACCGTGCCGAGCGCTTCCAGCCGCGTCTCAAACTGAAAGTCCCAGCCCAGCCGCTCCGCCGTCGCCGCCATCGTCAACAACTTCATGTTGGAGGCCGGCACGACGAGTTTGTCGCTGTTGCGCGTGTAGATCACCCGCCCATCACGCAGCGATTCGATGCGCACGCCCCACAACGCCCGGGCAAACCGGGGGTCGTTGAACAACGCGTCCAACTCGGTGGCAAGGGGGGATTGAGAGGCGCGGGTCGGAACGACGAGCGCGAGCGCGACAGCAAAAAGGAGCCCAAGGGCCACAGCCGGCCCCTTGGACCTCTGGACCCCTGGACCCCTGGACCCCTGGACTCCTTCGTTCACCCTGTGATCTCTTTCAGAAGGCTGAGCACCCGATCGAAGTCCGTCGTCGACACGACCGCCGCGCCGGGTTCACCGGCGCGAATGCCGTGCACGACCGCGCCGGACTTCCGGAACGTGACTGTTTCCGTCTTCGCATTCCCTGCATCGTCAAACGTCGCCGTGATGGTGACCGGGTCACCTGCCGTGAACGCCGTGCCTGCGAAACGTTCCGCGCGCAGGTTCGAGGACGTCGTGAGAAGGTCGGTCATCTTGGTCGCGTCGGCCGTCCTGGATGTCGGCGCGGTGAGTGTCCAGACGTCGGCGGCGTTTTCCCCCTCACCCGCCTTTTTGGTGAAGGTATATCTGGTCCCGCCCGTCGTGATTTCGTAGGACGTAGCCGTGAAGGATCGGAAACTGAACAGATCCTTCGCACGGACGTCTTCCGGCTGTTTCTTCAGTTCGTCCACCAGTGTCTTTTCGATGGTGAAGATCATCGGTCGCGACAAGTCGCGCGCGTAGATGTTGGTCTCGTCCTGCGCTCTGCCAATCGCGAGTTCGGCCTGCGAGGAACCGCTGCCGACCGTGACGACCATCGTGGGCCGGTCGAGGCCATACTCGCGCAGCGACGATGTACCGTCAGCGGCGACAAATCGGGCCATGCGCGCCTGGAAAATGCGGCCGATGAGCCCGTCCACCGTGTTGAAATCGGCGCCTGCGTTGACGGGCGCCGAGAGCCGCCAGGTGTTGCCGGTCTTGGCCAGCGAGAGGCGCGAGGCCCCCTGTGCAATCGTGAGCGCGTCCGCGCCGTCGCGCGAGAACTTGAGGACGCTCTTTTCACGCAGGGTGAACGGGCCCTTGTTGAACGTGTCTTCGAGGTAGCCGCCAATGAGGAATACCGCCGGCGAGCCCTCGACCTGCGCGTACATGTCGCCGCCGGTCGGCGTCTTGTTGCCGAGCTTCAGCCGGCGCGGCGTGGATTCGCCTGCCACTGTGAACGTGACGCTGATGCGGACGGGGTCGAGACCGAATGGTGCCAGCGCATCCGGCGTTTCGGTCACCACGCGGGTCTGTTCCAGAGACTCGAGTGACGACACCACCGTGCTGACTTCCACCGTGTCGGCCTCGGCGGCCTCGGGCGAGGTGATGGCCCACACGGCGTCCTGCCGGACGACCTTTGTCGTTTCAGCTGACGCGTTGGTGATTTCCACCGACTCGATCGAGCCGGGCGTCAGCGTAAATACCTTCTCCCTCGTGGTCTCGGTCTCCGCGGCGGGATCCCGCTTCATCTCCACAAAGTAGATGTACGAGCCGAGTGCGGTTGCGACGAGCAGCAGTCCGAGAAACGACTTTCCGCTTCGCATCTCAGCGCCTCTTCCACCACACACGCACGCCCATGCCGATGAAGGCGAGCGGGAACACCACGAGCGCCAGCCAGAAGATGCGCGACGTCTGGTCCTCGGTGAGCTGGACGCGGCGGTCGGCGGGGTCCACCGGCCGGATCGCGATCAGGTTTTCCTGCTGCGCGAGCCAGTTCGCCATGTTGAGGAACAGGTCCTTGTTCCCCTGGATGCCAAGGGCGCCGTTGGTCGCGAAGTCGGAGTCTCCGACGACGATCATGCGGGCCTCGGGTGCCGGGGCATCCGGCGTCGCCGGCGGCGCGTTGGTGGCGGCCGCAGAGACGGCCGCCGCGATGGTGATTGGCCCGGTTTTGTCCTTCTCGGGGTCCGGTGCCGCCGTATTCGTCGCGAACAGGCTCGCGATGTCGGACTCGGCCCAGCTCCGCGGGCTGGTCTGCACCAGGGCCTGCGGCATTTTTCCGTCCACGCCCCCCTCAACAGGCGCGACCGACCGCGACATCGGGAATGCGGTCATGGTGCTGAAGCCGTTCGTGATCGGATGCGCCGGGTACGCCATCGCCAGCGGCACTTCGGGGCCGGCGCCGATTGCGCGGCCCAGGCCGCTGGCGTCGAGCACGATGTCGTTGCCGATTTCAAAGCCCCACGCGCGCGCCAGCGCGACGAGTTTGGGCACATTCGGCGAGCCCTTGGCGTCCTGCGCGTCAATCATCAACAGCACCTTGCCGGCGCGTCCGAGGTACTGCGTCAGCGCGTCAATTTCCCCGTCGAGGAAGTCCGACGTCGGGCCGGCGATGACCACCAGCGAAGCGTCCTCGGGGACGGCGGCTTCCTGCGCGAGGGCCAGCGTGGCCGTTTCGAAGTTGTCGCCCTTGAGTGCGCCGGCGATCGCGCTCATCCCGCGGGCTTCGCCGTTGGCGGAGTCCCGTTCGCCGTGCCCCTGCACGAAGTAGATCTTCTTCGCCTTGCCTTCGATGACCTTGATCAGCGCATTGGTGATGTCCTGTTCGCCGCTCTGCAGCGTGCGCTCGGTCCGTCCGGCGTGCTCGAAGATGATCGTGCCGTACTGCTGGATTTCGTACTTCTGCGCCTCGATGGGCGATCCGTCGATGTCGAAGTACTCGACCTTCACCTGACTCGAGAGGTACTGGTATTCGGCCATCCGGTCTTCGAAGCGCCGACGGTCGCCGGCGGCGTGGAACACCTTCACGTTCACGGGCGCGGTCAGCCCCTGCACAATCTTCTTCGACTGCTCCGACAGCGAAAACTGCTGGGTTTCGGTGAAGTCCCAGCGTTTGTTCTGCCGATTGCCGATCCAGTTGATGGCGACCAGGATGCCGAGCACCAGCAGCACGCTGCCGGCGGTCATCGATCCGTACTTGACGTTTTTGCCCTGGAACGAGCGGGCGATTTCGCGCCACTGGCCCAGTGTGTAGAGCAGGGTGGTCACCAGGCCCGCGATGGCGAGCCGCTGCGACCACTCGAGAAGGTCCGGTTGCGTAAAGCGGATGACGACGGCGGCGCCCACGAGCGCCACACCCACCCATCCAAGTGCTGCAAGAAGTCGTTTCACGGTCAGCCCCTCCACCGTTCGGTATCCACGGACTTCACCGTGAGGAACAGCCCGAAGGCAATCACACTGAGGTAATAGAGGACGTGTTTGGTATCAATCACGCCCTTGCCGAAGTCATCGAAGTGTTCGGTGATCGACAGATACGACAACACCGCCGCCGTGTTGGGCCCGAAGCTCGACCCGACCCAGCTGATCACCCAGAGCAGCAGGGCGACGACAAACGTCGCGGCGCCGGCGACGACCTGGTTCTTGGTCGTGCTCGAGACGAACAGACCAATCGAGATGAAGCACGAGCCCATCAACAGCAGCCCGAGGTATCCGGTGGCCACCGGCTTCCATTCGGGATTGCCGAAGATGAACACCAGCGACATGTCGAGCATCGTCACGCCCAGCAGGGCGCCGAAGAAGCCGACCGCGCCGAGGAACTTGCCCAGGACGATCTCGATATCCGTGACCGGCGAGGTCAGGAGGAGCTCGATCGTGCCGGAGCGCTTTTCCTCCGCATACGTGCGCATCGTGATCATCGGCAGCAGGAACAGGATGATGATGGTCGCGTTGCTGAAGACGCCGCGAATCATGTCCTGATTGACGTTGACCGGGCCGCCGCCCATCGCCGACTGCATGCTGCGACGCACGAAGAAGTCGAGGTGCGCGAAGAAGAAGTAGCCGAACAGCAAGGCGAAGAAGCCCATGACCACCCAACCGACCGGGGAGGTGAAGTAGCTGCGCAGCTCCTTGCCGGCAATCGTGAGCACATTACGCATTGGGCACCTCACCGTTCTGGGTATCGGCGGACACAGGCGCCTCGGGCACGTCCGGCGTGTCGGGTGCCTTCGCACTTTCGTCCGTGGTGAGCTGCAGGAAGATGTCTTCCAGGCTCATCCGCAGCGGCCGCAGCTCCAGCAGGCCCCAGCCCTTGTCCACGACCAGGCGCGCGACATCGCGACGCACGTCGCGATCCATTTCCGCCGTGATCTCGAAGCCGACGTGGCCATCCTGATCATCGCGGTCAAACGGCGACACCCCACGCACGCCCGGCACCGCAGTGAGCGCCGCCGCGGCATCCGCGCCCGACGCATCCACCTGCACATACAACGTCGCCGAACCCTTGAGCTGGCGCGTCAGGTTGTCAGGCGTGTCCACCGCGACCACGCGGCCCTTGTTGATGATGACCACCCGGTTGCAGGTCTGCGAGACCTCGGGGAGGATGTGGGTGCTGAGGACGATCGTGTGATTGCCGGCGAGTCCGCGAATCAGGTCACGCGTCTCGATGATCTGCTTCGGATCGAGCCCGGCCGTCGGTTCGTCGAGGATCAACACCTCGGGGTCGTGCAGCAGCGCCTGGGCGAGGCCGACGCGCTGCTTGTAGCCCTTCGAGAGGCGCGAGCAGTGACGGTTCGCCATGTCGTCCACGTGCGTCTTGCGCATGGCGCTGTCGATTCGCTCGGTCCGCTCGGCCTTGGACACCGTCTTCGGCAGCTTGAGCTTCGCGACAAATGTCAGGTACTCACGTACCGTCATGTCGGGGTACAGCGGCGGCGTTTCCGGCAGGTAGCCGATGCGGCGCTTGGCTTCCACCGGGTGGGAGAAGACGTCGAACCCGGCGACCGTCGCGGTGCCGTCCGTCGCGGGCATGTATCCCGTGAGTACGCGCATCGTGGTGGTTTTGCCGGCGCCGTTGGGACCCAGGAATCCGAGGATTTCGCCCTTCTCGACCCGGAAGCTGACATCGTCAACTGCGGTAAAGGGCCCGTAGCGTTTCGTGAGGTGTTGGACCTCGATCACAGAACTGACTCCTTCGAAGTGGTTGGTGATGGCGGGGCCATCACATGCGTAGACAGACATTGGATCGTAGTCGCGTACGGCGTTTCGTTCAATGTTCCCGCGGGGGATTCTCAGGTTGACATCTGCACGCATGCTCATATATCAATAGGTCATGCAGCCGGCCACCCTGGACGACGTCCGCGAGAAACTCCTGACCGGCGGGCCGCTGGAATCCGTCGCCGAAATATTCGGGTTGCTGGCCGACCCCACCCGCGTCCGGATTCTTGACGCCCTCAGCCACGGGGAACGCTGTGTCGGGGACCTGGCGACCCTGGTGGAAATCTCCGAGTCCGCGATGTCCCACCAACTCCGGTTGTTGCGCACGGCCCGACTGGTGCGCGTGCGTCGTGACGGCCGGCAGGCGTTTTACGCACTGGACGATCACCACGTCATCGGGTTGTTGCGTGACGCCCGGAAACACGCCGAAGAACCCGCGCACAAGCGGCAGGGCACACGATGAGTGACGCCTGCTGCGGATCGGATACCTGCACGACGTCGGCCGCCACGGCCACACCCGCGATCGGCGCCTCCGCGATTGACCGCGCGCTGATCGGGGCGGGCCTGCTGATCGGTCTGGGCGCGGCGCTCGAGTGGATCTGGGTGTCCCCCTGGGCACCCGTGCCCTTCGGCGTCGCCGCTGTGCTGGCGATTCGGGAACCCGCGCAGCACGCGTGGCGGTCCGTGCAGCGCCGTGTGCTCGACATCAACGTCCTCATGGTGATCGCGGTCATCGGCGCGATCGCGCTCGGCGAGTGGTTTGAAGCGGCCATGGTCGTCTGGCTCTTCGGGATTTCCGAATGGCTCGAAGCACGCACCCTCGCCCGCGCGCGCCACGCCATCCGCGACATGATGTCCGTCGCACCGCAGGAGGCGCTGGTGCGTCGCGACGGTCAGGTCGTCGGGATTCCCGTCGGCGACGTGCGTATCGGCGACGTCGTGCTTGTTCGCCCAGGCGATCGCGTGCCGGTGGACGGCACCGTCACCCACGGCGAATCGGCCGTGAACCAGGCGCCCATCACCGGCGAGTCGTGGCCCGCAGACAAGACCACCGGAGACCCGGTGTTCGCCGGGTCCATCAACGGCATGGGCGCGCTCGACGTGCGCGTCGGTCGTCTCGCGGCCGACAGCACCATCGCGCGCATCATCCACCTCGTCGAAGAAGCGCAGTCGCGACGCGCGCCGATCCAGACGTTTGTGGATCGGTTTGCGCGCCGCTACACCCCCGCCGTGGTCATGCTCGCGGCGGCTATCGCGATTATCCCGCCCACGGGGGCGTCGATCGAAGCCCTGTCGATGGCCGCGGGACAGTGGGGCGAGTGGTGGTATCGCGCACTCGTATTGCTCGTGGTCTCCTGTCCGTGTGCGCTCGTGATTTCGACGCCGGTGGCGATCGTCTCCGCGCTGACCAGCGCGGCACGCGCCGGCGTCCTGATCAAGGGTGGCGCCCATCTCGAGCGGCTCGCGTCCGTACGCTGTGTGGCCTTCGACAAGACCGGCACGCTGACCGGAGGACGCGTCGCGGTCACCGATGTGTTCGGCGTGGGTGCCACGCAGGCGGACGAGGTGCTGACGGTCGCGGCGTCCCTCGAGGCGCGCTCCGAACATCCCATCGGGCGCGCCATCGTGGATCGCGCACGCGCGGCGGGCGTCGCGTTTGCGGAAGGCCACAGCTTCCGGGCGCTGCCGGGCCTCGGTGCGGAAGCGACCGTTGCGTCCGGGGCGGCTGTCATTGGCAGCCACCGATTCTTTGAATCGCGCGAACTCTGTAACGACGACGTGCATGCCCGGATGGCGGAGGTGGAAGCCACGGGCGCCACGCCGGTGTTTGTCGGACGTGATGGCGCCGCGCTTGGCGTCATCGGCCTGGCGGATGCGCTGCGCGAAGGATCGGACCGTGTCGTGCGGGACCTGCGTGCCGCCGGCGTCGAGCACGTCGTGCTGCTGACGGGGGACACGCGGCGATCGGCGGCCGCCACGCGGGACGCCTCAGGCGTGGATGAGGTCTACGCCGACCTGATGCCTGAAGACAAAGTCACGCTGGTCGAGATGTTGCGGCGCGAACACGGCGTCGTGGCCATGGTGGGTGACGGCGTCAACGACGCGCCGGCGCTGGCATCGTCGGACGTCGGGATTGCGATGGGGGCGGGCACGGGTGTGGCCCTCGAGACCGCGGATGTCGCGCTCGTCGGCGACAACCTTGCGCGCCTGCCGTTTGTCATCCGGCTCAGTCGTGACACGTTGCAGACGATCAAAGTCAACGTCGGCATTGCGCTCGGACTCAAGGGCGCGTTCGTGGTGCTGACCCTGTTCGGCGGCGCCACGTTGTGGATGGCCGTGCTGGCCGACACCGGTGCGTCCCTGCTCGTCGTTGCGAACAGCCTCCGGTTGTTGCGACGTTAGTCGTCCAGTTCCTGAACGAACTGAATGCCCATGCCCACGCGCTGGTCGGACCAGATCACATGACCGGCGCGTTCGATTTCAGTCGCAGAGGGCGGCAGGCGGAACTTCACCACAATCGGAGCGCCCGAGGGCAACGGGCTGAGCGTGCGGATGGCGAGTCCGCCGCGGCTCACGTTCAGAGTGACCGCGCCGGCAATCGTGCTGCCTGACCGATAGGACACCGGAACGCTGAGCACCTGGCGCGGCGACAGCCGGCGGTCAAAACTCGACGGAAACAGATGGGGCGCCAGCGCGGGAAGGATCTGCGCCGTGGCCGCATGGTCATTGATGTATCCGGCAATGGCCGCCGACAGCAACGCGCGGCTGGCGGACGCATCGCCGACGGTGCCGGCAAACACCAGCACGGGAAGGGCCGAATGCGCCGCGGTACGCAGTTGCCGGATCCACACGACCGGATCGGGAGGCAGTCGCACGTCGATCACGGCCAGGCTGACCGCCGGGTCCCGGCGCGCCGCGGCCGCCACCGCGTGGTCGTGTGAAGCAGCCGTGACATATTGGTGGCGCGCATCGGCGAGCGCCGCGGCGAATCGGTCACGCACCGTGCCGTCCCGATGGGCCAATAAAACGAGCTTGCTCATGTTGATGATTGCAGCGCTTGGAATCGCGTCGGTATAATCGCGGTCTCGGAGGAGAGTGTATGGCGACCTGCCCGGAATGTGACATCGAAATCGAGATCGACGAAGACGACCTCGAAGAAATGGAAGTGGGCGACCCCTGGGTCTGTGACGGCTGCGCCAGCACCCTCCGCATCGCGGTCCTCGACCCCCTGGAGTTCGACGTCGACGACGAAGACGAAGAGGACGACGAGGAAAAGAGCGAGGACGACGACGTCGAGGAACTCGACGGCGACGATGAGGACGACGACGACGGCGACGACTGGGACGAGTAAAAGTCTTCTCGCGGTCATCGGGTTGGTCGTGGCGCTGGCGCATGCCGCCGCGCTGCCGCCCACACTTGAGGATTTGGACTCCGTCAACTTCGCCCTGGGCGTCGAATCGTTCGACGTGTCGAAACATCGCCCGCATCCACCGGGCTATCCCCTCTACATCGCGGCGGGCAAGGCGTCTGATGCGGCGGTGTCTACGCTCGCCCCGGAGTGGTCGCGCGACCAGCGCGCTGCAGCAGGCCTTGCCGTGTGGAGCATTGCGGCGTCCGTGGTGGCGGTGTGGGTGCTCCACGCCTTGTGGTCGGCAGTGGGCCTGTCGCCGACGCAGTCGCTGTTGGCGACCGTACTTGCCCTGGCATCACCGTTGTTCTGGCTCACCGCCAGTCGCCCCCTGACCGACGTACCCGGGTTGGTGGCCGCGCTTGCGGTGCAGGCCGGGTTCTTCAGTGGGCTCCGGCTGTTTCGAGCGTCAGGGACCGGTGGGGCGCCGACCGTCTGGTGGTGGGCCGCGGCCGGTGCGGGCCTGATTATCGGTCTGCGCACGCAGACGATGTGGCTGACCGGCCCGTTGTTGTGCTGGTGCGCGGGTGAACTCGCGGCACGAGGCCGTTGGCGCGATGTGGCGGGTCTGGTCGCGAGTGGTGCCGCGGGCGGGCTGGCGTGGTGTGTGCCCATGTTGATCGTCAGTGGCGGGTGGGACGCGTATCTCGCCGTGCTCGGGGCGCAGGGCGCTGAAGACTTCATCGGCGTTGAAATGCTGGCAACGCGCCCGTCGTGGCCGCTGTTTGTCGAGGCGTTGTCGCGCACGTTTGTCGCGCCCTGGCTGAACGAGACGCTCGCATGGGTGGTGCTGGGTCTGGCGGCGCTGGGCACCCTTCGCCTGTTTGCGCGCAGTCGCGGCGTCCTGGCGTTGCTGGTGCTCGCGTTCTGGCCGTACTGCGTGTTTCACCTGACGTTCCAGGAGACCGCGACGCTGCGGTATGCACTGCCCATGGTGGTGCCGACCGCGGCCCTAGCGATTGTCGCGATTGCGGCCTTGGCACGTCCGGCGGCGATCGCCGCAGGTCTCGCGCTGATCGCCGCGACGTTGTGGGTGGCCCAGCCGCCACTGGCGGCCTACGGCGCGGCGGGTGCGCCCATCTTCCGCGCATTTGCCGATCTTGAGGCGACCGTCCGGGTACCGTCCGGCGCGCCGACACCACCCACCGCGCTGGGGATGCATCGACGCGTCGCATCGGAGGCCCGGCAGGCGGTGGTGTGGGCGGGAGAGGCCTGGCCCTTCCGGCTCCTGCCTACCGAGTGGGGTGGTGAGGTGGCGGCCGTCGTGGACTACTGGCGGCAGGGCGGCGTGGGCCCGGTCTGGTTTCTGGCCAATCCGGTGCGCCGCGATCTGGCGCTTATTGATGCCCGTGCGCGCAGGCTGCATGCGCGGTACGCCTGGCATCCCGACACGCGACGGCTCGTGGCGCTCGCGCGGCCGGCGGATGTGGACGCGTGGAACGTGGGGCCGCCGCGCTGGATGCTTGGTCGCGGGTGGGCGGTGACGCCTGAAATCGGTGGCGCGACCTCCGCGCTCGGCCTCGGCCCGCATCGGGAACCGGCCCATGCGTACCTTCGCCGTGATCCAGCACCCCTGCGCGTCGTCATCGGCGGGCGACAGCTGGGGACTGATGGCTTTGCGCGCAAGACGCTGGTCGCACGGCTTGACGGGCAGGAGGTCGGGCGATGGCTCGTGACTCCCCCTGAACGCCACTTCCTGCACTGGATCGACCTGCCGTCAGGCGTGCCTGCAGGGGAGGGGCCCTACGCCACATTGTCGGTCGGTGTTGAAAATACACCGCGCAGCCGCCCGGTGGGGCTCGAGTTTTTCGACGCAGCGACATACGACGACGTGTTGTGGGTGTATGCGCGCGGGTGGCATGAGCCCGAGCAGCAACCGGGCACCGGCCTGTCGTGGCGCTGGATGAGTGGGGTCGGGCATCTGACAGTCGCGGCTCCACCAGGCGATCTCATGCTCACGATCTCGGGGGAATCACCGGCGCGCTACTTCGCGAAGGGCACGGACCTGATCGTGCGCGCCGGGGACATCGAAGTGGCACGACGTCACATCCGCGACGACTTCACGGAGTCTGTGGTGGTGCCGGCCGCCGCACTGGCGGCCGCCCGCGGCGACATTACGCTGGAAGTCTCCGACATCTACGTGCCCGCTGATCGAGGTGAAAGCGCGGATCGCCGCCAACTCAGCTTGCGCGTGTTTGATCTGCGCATTACCAGAGTGCCCTGACGCAATCAGTACGGCGCGCTACAGTTCAGCGCGCCCTGCGCCCCCAACCTTACCCAACCTCACTTCCGCGCGAGGCAGAACAGCGACGACCCGATCGGCATGTTGACATACGTGATTGCGCGCGACTCGAGGCACAGCGCGAGATCGAGCGCGGTATTGATCGGCGCCATCGGCACCTGGAGGTCGGCCGTCGATCCGATGTTGGCTTTCCCGAGCAGGCGGTCCGACAGCCGCGCGCCGAGCATGACCGGGAAGGTGACGCAGTTGGTGAACGTCAGGCGGGTGATCCGGAAGCCTGCCGCTTCGATGTGGGCTTTGAGCGCGGCCCTGGTATAGCGCCGGACTTCACCGCTCAGGGGGGAGTGGGATCCGCGCAAGAGATTGAGGGCGGCCACATTAAAGAGCGCCAGGCCGCCGGGCCGAAGCACCCGGTGCATCTCGCTCAGCGCGCGTTGTTCCTGGTCGTCGTGCAGGCAATAGATCACATCGAACGAGGTGGCGAGATCCACAGAGGCGTCTGCCAGCGGCAGATCGAGAACCGAGCCCTGCACGACCGGGCGCTGATGAGCGCGCGCCACCGCCAGGCCGGTGGGGGAGAGTTCCACGCCGACGACCGGACCAAGCTCCCGCAGCCAGTCAAGATTGCGGCCGGTGCCGCACCCGCAATCCACGATCTGCGTCGGGCGTGCGCCCTGCAACTCCGCTTCAAGCAGGCGGCGAGTGGTCCGCCGGAGGCCTCTGAACCAGAAGTGTGTGTCTTCGGCGTTGGCCGTCGCGGCCAGCATGACGTCCATGTGGGACCAATTGTAGGGTGTAGGGCGCGCTGCCCTGTAGCGGGCCGTGTGGGTTGGGTGAGGTTGGGTACGTAGGGCGCGCTGAACTGTAGCGCGCCGTGTTGGGTGGGTGAGGTTGGGTCAGAGTTGTGACAGGCGCTGCGCGACGAAACGCCGCTCGGGCGCCGAGCAGGGGCAGGCCAGGGCGCGCGTGTAGGCCGCCCGGGCGGCGTCGCGGTCTCCCGAGCGCGGCCAATCCCGCGCGTGGGCCGTCGCGCATGCCCAGGGCGATCGCGCGGTTCAGATAGACGATGCCGGTGGGCTGGAGGGCCACCAGGTCGTCATAGAGCGCCACGATCCGCGCCCAGGGGGTGGTGGCCACGAGGCTGCGGCGGCGTGGAGCGAGGCGATGCCTGCCTCCAGGTGACATCGGCTCATGACTGCCCCCTCGGAGGCCCGGTCGAGGCGGTGGAAGGCTTCGTGGACGAGGTGACCTGAGGCCCGTAACCGCTCCCCCCACGCGACGTATTTCTCGATGACGGCCTGTATCTCTGCGGCGCTCAGGCTGGCAAAGCCGGAGGGGTGATCTCGTAGCAGGGCAAGGAAACGGGACATGGCAGGTTCCAGTGTGCGGCGTGAGGACATTCTCACTCAGTGACATGACGAACCGCAGCGCCTGAAATTGACACGGTATTCGTTGACACCGCCGTCGGGGGTTAATAAGCTCCGCACATGCCTCGATTCTCAGTTCGTGTCCTCTCCCTCACGTTCCTGGCCGGTGCCCTGGTCGTGACCGCGGCGTGCGGCAAGAAGCAGCCGCCGCCGGCGCCCGCGCCGCCCCCACCCCCGCCGGTGGCCGTGACTCCGCCGCCCCCGCCACCCCCGCCGCCGCCCGCGCCGCAGCCGCCACCGCCCCCGCCGCCTGCTCCTCCGACCGAGGATCAGCTGTTCGCGAGCATGACGCTGGAGCAACTCAACGCGCAGCGGCCCCTCGCGGACGTGTTTTTTGAATACGACAGCGCCGAGTTGTCAGATGCCGCGCGCGCGAGCCTGCAGAAGAACGCGGACTGGCTGCGCCGCTGGGTGTCCACAACGATCACGGTCGAAGGGCACGCTGACTCGCGGGGGACCAACGAATACAATCTCGCCCTGGCGGAGCGCCGCGCCTCGTCGGTGCGTGATTATCTGGTCAGCCTCGGCGTCCCTGTCACGCGCATCAGCATTGTGAGCAAGGGTGAAGAGCAGCCGTTCTGCACCGAGGACGTCGAGTCCTGCTGGTCGCAGAACCGGCGGGGACACTTCATCTTCACGGCCAAGTAGTTCCAGGCCGTGAAGAATTGAGGATGGAGGATTGAGGATTGGCAATCCCTCAGTTCCCCAATTAATCCTCAGTCCTCAATTGACGCCGCCGCGGCAATCTCGCCCGCGGCCACCCTGGGCTCCGCTGCGGCCGTGATTGGTCGCCCGACGACCAGGTAGCTCGCGCCCGCACGCATGGCCTCATCCGGGGTCATCGTGCGGGACTGGTCGTTTTTGGCGTCGCCGGCTGCGCCGCCGCGGATGCCCGGCGTCACAATCAGAAAATCCGGACCACACGCCGCGCGGATGGCGGCCGTTTCAAGCGGCGAAGCCACCACGCCGTCGAGACCGGCATCTTGTGCCATCCGTGCGAGGTGGACGACCTGCTCCAGCGGGGACGTGTCGACGCCGACCGCCCGCAGTGTGGCCTCGTCCATGCTGGTCAACACCGTCACGGCAATGACGACCGGTCGCGCGTGACCCCCAGCCGCCGCCGTATCGGCAGCCGCCTTTGCGGCGGCCATCATGGCGGGGCCTCCGGCGGCATGCACGTTCATCATCCACGCCCCGAGGCGGCTGGCCGAGGCGATGGCGCCGGCCACCGTGTTCGGGATGTCGTGGAATTTCAGATCCAGAAACACCTTGTCGCCGCGCATGGTGAGCGCCCGCACGATGTCCGGGCCTTCCGCCGTGAACAGCTGGCTGCCGACTTTGTAGCCGCCGACCGTGCCCCGCAGCGCATCGGCCATGGCGAGCGCTTCACGGGCCGACGCCACATCGAGTGCCACAAGAATGGGATTCATTTTCCGGACCTGACCTGACCGACAAGGTCGCCCACCCCGGCCAGTTGATGGCGGTCGAGGTAGGCGTTGATCCCGTCAATGAGCCCCTGCCAGAGCAGCGGCTCCACGAAGTTGGCGGTGCCCACCTGCACCGCGTTGGCGCCCGCGATGATGAACTCGAGCGCGTCGGTGACGGTGGCGATGCCACCCATCCCGATGATCGGAATCTTCACGGCCTGCCGGCACTCATACACCATCCGCACCGCGATCGGGCGAATCGCCGGACCGCTGAGGCCGCCCATGCCGTTGGTGAGCTTCGGCTGGCGGGTCTCCACATCGATGGCCATCGCCAGGAAGGTGTTCACCAGCGAGATCGCATCCGCGCCGGCCTCTTCCGATGCGCGTGCAAACGACGCCGGGTCGGTGACATTCGGCGTCAGCTTCGGAATGAGCGGCAGCGACGTGACCTTGCGAACAGCAGACACCACGTCGTGTGTGCCGATGAGGCTGCAGCCAAACTGGATGCCGCCCTCCTTGATGTTCGGGCACGAGATGTTCAGCTCGATCGCATGGACGCCTTCGTGGTCCGACAAGATGCGTGAGACCTCGCAGTACTCGTCGATCGTGGTGCCACAGACATTGACGATCGTCGTGGCGCCGAGCGCGCGCAGTTCCGGAAGTTTCTCGGCGACAAACCGATGCACGCCGATGCCCTGCAGCCCGATCGCGTTCAGCATGCCTGCCGGCGTCTCGACGATGCGCGGGGGCGCGTGGCCTTCGCGTTCATTGAGGAAGAGCCCCTTGACCGCGACGCCACCCAGCGTCGAGATGTCGAAGGCCTTCGAGTATTCGACGCCGTAGCCGAAACAGCCTGAGGCGGCGATGACCGGGTTCTTCAGTGTGAGGGACCCGATAGGGACGGAGAGGTCTGCCATCAGTGGCCTCCCTGCAGCGCGTCCCAGACCAATGTGGACGAATCAAAGACCGGGCCCTCGATACACGACCGGACGAGGTGCGTGCCGCCGGGGCGTGTGACGCGCACGACGCAGCTGTAACAGCCGCCCATGCCGCAGCCCATCACGGGTTCCAGCGAGACAAACGACGGCCGGCCGTGGACGGCGCCCAGGTCGGCGACCGCGCGCATCATCGGCGTGGGGCCACAGGCGTAGAGCGTGACCGGCGTGTCGTGCTGGAGCGCGGCGAGTTCACGAGCCAGCGGCCCGGTGACGCGCCCCCGTTCCCCCCGGCTGCCGTCTTCGGTCGTCAGGACAAGCCGCGCGCCCAGGGTCTCGAAGAATTCCGCGTGGTAGAGATCCGCAGCGCTGCGTCCGCCATAAAACAGCGTCATCGACGTGCCTCGCGCGGCCAGCGCCTCGGCCAGTGTGACAAACGGGGCGAGGCCGACGCCGCCGGCCACCATCCACGCCTGCGCCGGCGCATCCACCGGGACAAACGGGCGACCGAGCGGGCCAAGGCAGCTGATGCGATCCCCGGGTCGTGCGTCGTAGAGGAGCGACGTGCCGACGCCGACGCGTTTGTTGAGCAGGCTCAGGCCCAGGGGGGCGCCGGTGGCGTCGCGCAGGATTTCGAAGATGGAGAACGGCCGGCGGAGCAGCGGATCAAGCCCGGGTGCCGTCTTGATCATGACGAACTGGCCGGGCGCCGCGATGCGCGCCACGTCGGGCGCCTCCAGCGCAAGCACGTTGTAATCGGGAGACAACCGGGTGTTCGACAACACCTCGGCCGGGATATCGACGGGCATCACTCAGAGTGTACATTAGCCCTCATGCGGTACCTGCGCATGTTCACCAACGCCGTCACGGCCGGCGTGCTCGGGGCGATCTACATCGCGGTACTCGTGCTCATCCTCAATCCGCAGGTGCCGTTGGTGTCGCCGACCACGGTGCGCTGGTTCGGCGCGCTGGTGTCGTTTTACGGCCTTCACCTGACGGTGGCGGTGTACATCGTGATTCTGGGGCGCGAGGTGCTGGCCTCGCGGCCGCTGCACCCCGGGTGGCTGAGCGTGCGGCTGCTCGCCTGGCTGGGGGCGATGTTTGCCGCCGTCTCCGCCGCCATCACGTGGGCAAACCTCCAGGGGTTCCGCGCGGTGCTGGGCGAGTCGGCGTCGGGCCACATGCAGACCGCCGCTGTGGCGGGCACCGTGGCCGCTGTGGTCCTGCTGGGAATCGCCGTGCTTCGGTACTCGTTCGGCCAGAAGGGCAGTCGCGCCACCGGCGTGTTGCTGACCGTCGCGTTGCTCGCGTCGATCGCGGTGCCGCTGTGGGTGCGAGGCCCGGGGCAGGTGCCGGTGCCCGTGGTGCGTCGTGCGGTCACGCCCGCGCTGGTGGCGGCCGGTCAGAGTTCGATGCTGGCGTCGGTGGCGCCTCGTGTGCGGCTGCTGCTGATTGACGGCGCGAGCCTCGGCGTCATTCGCGATCAGGCTGGCGCCGGCCGGCTTCCCAACCTTGGCCGCATTCTCGATCGTGGTGCGGTCATGGACCTGGCCACGCTCAAGCCGACACAGGCCGAGCCGGTCTGGACCGCCGCCGCCACCGGCAAGTACCCCGTGAAAAATGGCGTGCGCACCAACGCGGTCTTCCGGGTGTCCCCAACCGACACCGAGGTCGTCGACCTGCTGCCCGACTACTGCTTTGCGTATGGCCTGGTCTACCAGCAGTACATCCAGGCGGCACGTCGCACGCGTGACGACATCCGTGCCCGCATGCTCTGGGACATCATGGCCGACTACGGGCTCGCCTCAGGCATCGTGCGATGGCCTCTGACCTTTCCGGTGACGTCGGCGCGCGGCTATCTGATCAGCGATCAGTTCCACCTCGGCACGAGTTCGCCACTCCGTCTGTCGGATGCGCGGGCCGGTGCGCCCACCAGCGCGGTGGACATTGCCCGTGAAGTCTTTGATGCGACCACGTTGCCCGAGGCCACGCGCGAGGTGGTCGCTGCCGCCGAAGCCGTCGTCGGCGACCCCCGGGCTCAGTGGGATCGCGTGTACCGCGACGTCGCCGTGGAACTCGAGCCGTTGTTTGCGCCGCATGTCACCGCCCTGCGGCTGACCGGCGTCGACGCCGTGTCGCACGCCGACTGGAGCGCGGGCGATCCGGCTCGGCCCGCCGGCCGTCGCTCGGGTGACGCCGCCCTGTTTGACGCGACCTACCAGGACCTTGACCGTCAGGTCGGCTTTGAGCTCGCGCGTCTTCGTCCCGGCGATCTGCTGCTGGTCGTGTCCGGATTCGGCATGGAACCGGTCACGCTGCCCAAGCGTGTGCTTGCGCGACTCCTGGGTGCGCCCGAGCTGTCCGGAAGCCATGAAAGCGCCCCCGACGGGTTCCTGCTCGCGTTCGGCCGCGATGTTGCGCACGCCGAGCTTGCACGCGGCTCGATCGTGGACCTCGCGCCCACAGTGCTGTACTACCTCGGCCTCCCCGTCGGCCGGGACATGGATGGCTTTGCCCGCACTGATATCTTCGTTCGCGCCTATCAGCGCGAGTACCCCGTGACGTTCATCTCGACGCACGAGCGATAGTGCGTTACACTTGCTTTCGCTTCTTTAACGTGGTCCTGCGAGGCCGCAAAGAGGGGACACATGCCTGTCGTCATGGACGCCGATCGCATCGGGCGAAGCCTGATGCGCATCGCGCACGAAATACTCGAACGGAATCGCGGCGTCGACCATCTGGCCCTTGTCGGGATCCGGGCCCGTGGTGTGCCGCTGGCCGCGCGCCTGGCCGCCAACCTCGAAACCGCCGGCGGCGCGTCCGTGCCCACCGGCTCACTCGACATCACGCTCTACCGCGACGACCTGATGAAACATCAGGTCGGCCCGCAGCCCATCCTCCGCCGCACGGATATTCCGTTTTCGCTCGACGGCAAGACCATCATCCTGGTCGACGACGTGCTCTATACCGGGCGCACGATTCGCGCGGCGCTGGACGCACTTATCGACTTCGGTCGCCCAAGCGCGATTCAACTGGTCGCGCTGGTGGACCGCGGCCATCGGGAACTGCCGATTCGGGCCGACTACGTCGGGCGCAACGTGCCGACGTCCCGACAACAGACGGTGCAGGTCCATCTGGCTGAAATTGACGGGCATGACGATGTCGAAGTGCACGACGTGGAGTCGGCATCATGACGGCCGCCACCCGTCTCCGCAGCCGGCACCTGCTCGGGATCGCCGACCTCGAACCATCAGAAATCGAACTCATCCTCTCGACCGCCGAGGCGATGAAGGAAATCGGCGCCCGCACGATCAAGAAAGTGCCGGCGCTGCGCGGCCGCACGGTCGTGAATCTGTTTTTCGAGGCGAGTACCCGCACGCGACTCTCGTTTGAACTGGCCGAGAAGCGGTTGAGTGCCGACACCATGGGCGTGACGGCGGTCGGCTCCAGTGTCTCGAAGGGCGAAACCCTCGCCGACACGGCGCGCACCCTTGAAGCCATGTCTCCCGACATCATCGTCATCCGCCATGCCTCGTCCGGCGCGCCGCATCTGTTGTCGCGGATCTGCAAGGCCGGCATCGTGAATGCAGGTGACGGCACGCATGAACATCCGACACAGGCGCTGCTTGACGCGTTGACGATTCGCGAGCGCAAGGGACGGTTGGCGGGCTTGAAGGTTGCCATCATCGGCGATCTGCTGCACAGCCGCGTGTTGCGCTCAAACGTGCTGTTGCTGACACGCATGGGCGCCGAAGTGCGGGCGTGCGGCCCGGCAACGTTGATTCCGCTCGGGCTCACGCAGTTGGGTGTGCACGTGACGACCTCGATTGATGAGGCCGTGGCCGGCGCCGATGTCGTGATGATGCTGCGCGTGCAGAACGAACGGATGCACGGCATGTTTTTGCCGTCGGTGCGCGAGTATTTCACGCTGTTCGGATTGACGCCGGCGCGGCTCGAACGAGCCGCGCCGGATGTCATCGTGATGCACCCGGGACCGAT
This sequence comes from Vicinamibacterales bacterium, assembly GCA_030827135.1. GTDB lineage: Bacteria > Acidobacteriota > Vicinamibacteria > Vicinamibacterales > SCN-69-37 > SYFT01. The sequence continues at coordinate 278,192 of JAURFE010000002.1, read as the reverse complement.
GAACCGCGGCGTGGAAATTGACTCTGCAGTGGCCGATGGTCCGTGGTCGGTGATTCTGGATCAGGTGGCCAACGGCGTGGCCGTGCGGATGGCCGTGTTGTACCTGCTGGCCGGTGAGGACCTGTCATGACGACTGAGAGCTTGTTGTTGAAGAACGCACGCCTTGTGGACCCGGGCGCGGGACGTGACGGGCACTTCGATGTGCTGATCACCGACGGCAGGATCGCCAGGATCGGCAAGAACATCCCGGCCGGCCACGCACGCGTCGTGGAGGTCCCGAAGGCGTGGGTGGTCACACCCGGACTGATCGACATTCACGTCCACCTTCGTGAACCCGGTCAGGAGCACAAGGAGACGATCGCCACCGGCACGTGGTCGGCGGTCGTCGGCGGCTTCACGGCCGTCGCGTGCATGCCCAACACCGATCCCGTGAACGACTCGAGTTCGGTCACGCAGTTCATCCTCAAGCGTGCGGCGGAGGCCAACTTCGCGCGCGTGTACCCGATTGGCGCCGTGTCGGTCGGGCAGAAGGGCGACCAGATGACGGAGATGGGCGACCTGAGTGCCGCCGGCTGCGTCGCGTTCACCGACGATGGGCATCCGGTGCGGACGGCAATGTTGATGCGCCGCGCACTGGAATATTCGTCGATGTTCGACGTGCCGATCATTGAGCACTGCGAGGATCCGTCGCTCAAGGGTGACGGCGTCGCGCATGAAGGCGCCGTGGCCGCGATGCTCGGCCTGCGCGGCATTCCCAGCGTGGCGGAATCAATCATGGCGGAACGGGACATCAGCCTGTCGGAGATGACCGGCGGGCGCGTGCACATCGCGCACATGAGCGCCCGGCAGACGCTGCGGGCGGTGCGCGAGGGCAAGTCCCGCGGGATCAAGGTCACCTGTGAAGTCGCCCCGCATCACTTCACGCTGACGGATGAGGCCCTCAGGAAGGGGGCGGGCTACGACACCAATTACAAGATGAATCCGCCGCTGCGCGAGGAGGCCGATCGACTCGCAATGATTGACGGCCTGCGCGACGGATCGATCGACGTCATCTCAACCGACCATGCCCCGCACCACGCCGACGAAAAAGCGCTGGAATTTGACCATGCGCCGTTCGGCATCGTCGGTCTCGAGACCTGCGTGCCGATTTGTCTCGATCGTCTCGTGCACGGTGAGGTGTTGTCGCTGCCTCGCCTCGTGGCGCTGCTCACGTGCAACCCGGCGTCGCTCTTGAAGCTCCCGGGCGGCACCCTGCGCGAAGGTGAACCCGCCGACATCACCATTCTCTCTCCAGACACTCAGGTCACCATCCATACGGCCGATCTGGTCTCGAAGTCGAAGAACTCGCCGTTCGACGGCTGGTCCCTCACGGGCGCCGTCGCCGCGACGATCGTCGGTGGACGGGTCTTGTATAGCAATCCAATAGTGCCTGGAACGGAGTTATTGAGGATGGAGGATTGAGGAGTTGAGATCGAACCATGAACCCGTGATGAAGCAGGTTCCCCGATGAATACCCACTTGCAGCGTCTGACCGACCACGGCGTCCTGATGGTCAACGGCCATTTCGACTATGGCAACGGCTATCACGGCAGCATGTACCTGAACCCGCACCGCCTGTTCCAGCATCCGTCCACCATCTGGCGATTTGCGCAGGACCTGATCGATGCGCTGCCTGGTGATGTGGTGGCGTCGGCGGACGTGGTCGCCGGTCCGGTGCTCGGTGGTGCGTTGCTGGGCCACACGATGGTGGGGTTGCTTGATGGTCGGCGGCCCCTCAGTCAGCCGGCCCTGCAGTTCGCCCCTGTGTCCACCGACAGCCACGGCGCGCTGGTGCTGCGCCCGTTTTATTGTGAGGTTGTCAGGGGCCGTCGCGTGCTGCTGGTGGACGATGTGCGGAATACGGGCAAGACGTTCGAGAAGGCGAAGGCGCTGATCGAGGCTGCGGGTGGCACGGTCGTGGCCACGGCTGAAATCTGCGACCGTCTCAACGCGATGGTTGATCTTGGTGTGCCGAATGTTGCACTTGTGGACTACCCGGCGCCGGAAAATCACCCGGCGAACGCGTGTCCGCTCTGCAAAGCCGGCACAGCGATCACGAGTTTCTAGTGGTGCAGGGGTCCAGGAGTCCAGGAGTCCAGAAGTCCAGGCTCGACGAACTCTACGCCTCTTTTGATCACCCTGACTCCGCGTTCGATCCCATTCAGGTCGTCCGTCGTTACGAACGGGTCGACGACCGCGAACTGATCGCATTCATCGCCGCGGGCCTCGCGTTCGGCCGTGTGCAATCGGTGGTCAACTCAATCGAGACCGTCTGTGCCGTGTTGGGCCCGCGCCCGGCGGACCTCATTCGGCGTTTTGATCCGGCCACCCACTCGGCCAGACTCCTGCCTATCGTGCATCGCTGGATTCGCGGCCGCGACATTGTGGCGCTGTTGTGGATCCTGAAGACGATGATCAGCGAGGCGGGCTCGCTTCAGGCGTACTTCGCCAAGGGGTGGCGCGTGGAGTCGGCCGATGTGTCGGACGCTCTCGAGTCATTCTCCGAACGCGCGCGGGCGATCGATCTGAAGCCGGCGTATGGCAAAGTGCCGAAAGCCCCTGGCGTGTACTTCTTCTTCAGCCGCCCTTCAAGCGGCGGCGCGTGCAAGCGACTCAATCTGTTCCTGCGCTGGATGGTCCGCACCGATGGTGTCGACCCCGGCGGATGGGCCACACCACACGCAGGCCAGTTGGTGATTCCGCTCGACACCCACACCATCCGAACAGGGAAGTGTCTGCGCCTCACCAGACGCGCATCACCTGGGTGGAAGATGGCCGCCGAAATCACCGCCGCGCTGCGGACCCTCGATCCGGCGGACCCCGTCCGTTACGACTTCTCCCTTTGCCACCTCAGCATGATGGGCGCGTGCGGCTACAAGACCAAGCAGCGCGACACCCAGTGTCCGCTGAAGGGTGTCTGCAAACCCCGCTGAAACGACGTCGGGTGTCTGACCGACCCGGCGCTCACTCTGACGGGTGGTGCGTTCAGGGGACGCGCTGTTGAACGCGTACCGGCGGTGCGAGCACAGGTGGCCGCCGGTGTTTGGTCGCCTGTTCGAAGGCATACGCCATGCGTAGCAGCGCGGCATCAGCCCATTTCCGTCCGAGCAGCGACAATCCCGCCGGCAGGACCTCGGTGGTGAAACCCATCGGCACGGTGATCGCCGGAAAGCCGGTGGCCGAGGCAAATCGCAGTGTCTGCCCGGAGGTTTGCAGCGTAACGTTCGAGGCCAGTTGCGGCGGCTGGCTCCACGTCGGGTAGACAAGCGCGTCGAGATTGTGTCGATCCATCGCCGCCGTGATATTGGCGGCGACGGCTTCACGATAGGCTGCCGCGTCGCGACACGCCTGACTGTCGGGCCCGTCGAATTGGCCGTTTTTCATGGCCAGCATTTCGTCCTTCAGACTCGGGTGATACTTTCCGGACTCGACGATTTCGTCGAAGGACCGCACCGGCACACCGGGGCCCAGGGTCCTGAGAAACTCGTCGAGGTTGTACTTGAGTCCGCGGCACCGGGCCATCTCGGGCAGGTTCGGCAGGGTATTGAGCTTGACCGTGTCGATCACTTCCACGCCGAGGCTGGACAGGTCGGTGAGCGCCTGCGCAAACAACCGGGCCACCTGCGGATCAATCTTGCGCGGTCCACCAAGATAGGCCTGCGCGAGAATTCCAACACGGGTGCCGGTGAATTCGACCTGCAGGTTTGGCGCGGCGGCGGGGACCGTCCCCAGGCGGCGAACCGCCTCAGTGGCCGGGTCCATGGGATCCCAGCCGGTCAACACATCAAGGACTCTTGCGGCATCTTCCACTGTACGGGCAATCGGTCCGACCATGTCCGACGAGACGTCGAGCGGCACCACGCCGGCCCGGCTGTTCAACCCGAAGGTCGGTCGCACCCCGACAACCGAGGCGTGCGCCGCCGGGCCTCGAATGGACCCGCCGGTGTCGGTGCCGAGTCCGACCAGGCCGAAGTTGGCCGCAATGGCGACCGCCGTGCCTCCACTGGAGCCGGCCGACACACGGTTGAGCGCGTACGGGTTGAGTGTCGCGCCGCGAAACAGATTCACCGTCTCCAGCACGTTGAGCGCGAGGTCCGGCATGCTGCTCTTGGCCAGCAGGATCGCACCGGCTCCCTGCAGGCGCGTGACCGCTGTGGCATCGCGGTCAGGAATAAATCCCTTGAGTGCCAATGTGCCCGCGGTTGTTTCCCAGCCGGCCGTCAGGATGTTGTCCTTCAGAATCACCGGGACGCAATGGAGCGGACCGGCGAGCCCGCGATCCGCGAACGCGCGGTCCCGCTGGTCCGCCTCCTCCAGTGCGCGCGGATTGACACTCGCAATGGCGTGCAGCTTCGGTCCGCGATCATCAAACCGATCAATGCGGGAGAGGTAGGCCGTCACAAGGTTCCGGCACGTCAGCGTCCCGTCCCGGAACGCGGCATGGACGAGTTCAATCGTGGTTTCTTCGACGATGAAGCTCTTGCCCCGGGTCTCAACGGCCAGAGCGGCCGACACGACCAGGAGGGCGCCAGTCCCGAGATATCGAACGGACGTCACAACGGCTTTACTCCCCAGGCAGGCGGCGCGTTTCACCAGGGCTGCTACGCCGCGGCGATCGCCTCAGTCCCCATCCGGCAGCTGCCGGCCGGATGATCCTGACACGACAGGGCCGGAGTGCGCGCCTCTGAGATGGATTGAGCGTGGGCCGGCTGTCGCGACCTACGGCGGTCGACATCGGCGTGAACTGACAGGGGCGCCGATCGTCGTGCGCTGATCGCCTGGTCACCGGCCCAGGAAGAGTGGCGCGCCCGGGCCGGTCGACAGGCCCAGTAGCACCCAGACGATCAGCATCACCGGCCACACCAGCGCGTTGGTCAAGGTGTAGGGCAGCATCGTGGCCGTGAGTGTGCCGATGCCGGCCCTGGGTTCGTACCGCTGCAGGAACATCAACACCAGCGGGAAGTTCGACGACAGGGGCGTGATGATGTTCGTGAGGCTGTCGCCGACGCGGTAGGCGGTCTGGGTGAGTTCCGGGGCGTAGCCCAGCAGCATGAACATCGGAATCAGCACCGGCCCGAGCAGCGCCCACTTCGCCGAGGCCGACCCGAGGAACAGGTCGATGCTCGCCGTCAGGCCGACGACGGCCAGCAGCAGCGGAATCGATCCAAGGCCGGCCGCCTTGAGTCCCGCCGCGCCTTGCACCGCGGCGATGACCGCCAGGTTTGACCAGCTGAAGATCGCAATGAACTGCGCGATGAAAAAGACCAGCACGACGTAGCCGGCCACCAGTTCCATGTTGGCCGTCATGCCCTTGTACACGTCGGCGTCGCGGCGGATGGTGCCGGTGGCGAGGCCGTAGGCGATGCCGGGGACGACGCCAAAGACGAAGATGAAGAACACGAGGCCGCGCAGCACGTACGACCCGACGAACCCGGGGCGCTCGGGGTCGGTCAGCACGCCGCCCGGCTGCAGGCCCCAGATGACCAAGGCGGCGAGCATCGCCGTGACGACGCCCGCGACCTTCAGGCCCCGCCACTCGGCATCGGTCAGCGGCGTGGCCGCTTCCGGTATCACGTCGCCGCCGTAGGTGCCCAGCCGCGGTTCCACGACGAGCCGCGTGACGAGTGTGCCGGTGGTCGTGACCAGCAACACCGAGGCCGCCAGGAAGTAATAACTCGCCATCGGCGAGACGGTGTACGCGGGATCCACCAGCCGGGCGGCCTCCTGTGTCAGGCCCGCGAGAATGACGTCGGTCGGTGAGAGCAGCAGGTTGGCGGCAAATCCTCCCGAGACGCCCATGAACGACGCGGCCAGGCCCGCGACCGGATGCCGGCCGGCCGTGTGAAACAACGCCGCGCTGAGCGGAAGGAGCAGCACGTATCCGACGTCGCCGACCGTATGAGACATGGCCCCGGCAAAGACCACCGTGACCGTCAGCCACCTTCCCGGCAGCCGGCCGACGATGATGCGTACCAGCGCGCCGAGCAGACCCGTGCGTTCGGCCACCGAGAGTCCAAGCAGGCTGACGATCACCGGACCAAACGGCGCGAAGTTCACGAAGTTCGTGACGAAGTCCAGAATCAGGCGCTGCAATCCCGCCGACGAGAGCAGGTTCGCCGGTGCAACCGTTGCGCCGGTCATCGGATGCGTGGCGCTGACACCAAGCGTCGACAGTGCCCACGACAGTCCGACCACCAGTGCCGAGAGGCCGACAAACAGCGAGGCGGGGTGAGGCAGCGTGTTCCCGACGCGCTCGATGACATCAAGGGCGCGCTGCAGGCGCGACGTCCCGGCGGTCGGGGTCACGGACAGCCTCCCGCTGCCAGTCGCTCGCCGACAGCGACGACAAAACGCGTGAAGGTCTGCTGCAGGCCGATGAATCCGGCGGTCCGCGTGACGGTGGCTTCATCGAGGTACCGCGCGCGGTTGACTTCGATCTGGATGCTGTGACGGCCGCGGCGTGGGGCGCCAAACGAGGCGACCAGATCGCCGCCCTGATACGGCGTGTTGATTTGCACGCTGAGGCCCTGATCCCGGAACCACGCGGCACACCACGCCGTGAGGTCCGCGTCTGCGGTCAGCCCCATCCGGTCGCTGATGACGATGTCGGGCCGAGGCGCACCCTCGTCCACGTTCATGGCGTTGGCACGTGACTTCATCGAGTGGGCGTTGATGTGCACGATGACATCGTGGGCCCGCCGAGTGCGGTCGAGCGCGTCCGCCAGTGCGGAGCGATAGGGGTGGTAGCACCGCTCGAGCCGGGCGGCCACCGCGGCCACGCTCAGGCGGCGGTCGTACATCGGCACGCCGGGCAGCGCGTGGCGTCTGATGAGACCCATGCCCCGCCGGGTGTACGCGGTCGGAGCAAGGGGGACGGGCCACGGAGCGTCCAGCAGGTCGGCGTCAATGTCGTCGGCGGCGCGGTTGACGTCGATATAGGCACGCGGAAACGTTGCGGCGAGCAATGTCGCGCCGGCCTCGGTCGCACCGCTCCACAACTCGTCCACGAAGGCATCCCAGGTGGTGAGGATGGCGTCTCTGGGCGCGGCGGGCCGGAAGTCGTCGGGCCACGCCATGCCGCTGTGCGGCGAATCGACAACGACGCCGATCGGAGGAGCCGCCGGGTCGCGGAGGATCAGCGGGAAGGTGTCGCCGGGCACGCGGCTGAGTCTAGCCACGGGCGGTCGGCGGCGTCCAATCGTCTCGGCGCGTCAGGTGGCGAGCCGCAGCGGGATCCATATAATCGCGCTCATGCGACGCCGCGATCTGCTCCAGGCACTGACCGCCCTTCTTCTGGCGCCCGGAGTGTCGGCGCGGCCGCGGCAGGATCCGCCCCCGCAGGCGGTCCCCTCCGGGTGGGCGAGCGCGTGGCAGGACTGGCCGGACATGCGGTGGCTGGGACCCGACGTCTGGGCCAATCGCTTGCAGGACTGGCGGGTGCGTGATGGGTGGGCGGAGTGCGGCGTGTCGGGGCGGCACCGTGCCGCGTACTGCCTGACCCACCGCGTGGGACCCGGGACCCGGCGCTTCTCAACCGCCGTGCGGGTCGATGCCGCAGGTCTGTCGGCGGCCCAGCCCGTGGCAAGCGTGGCCGGGTTCCGGCTGGGCGCCAAGGGCCGCCGCGACCATTACCTGTCGGCGGTAGTGTACGGCACGGGGCTCGATGTTGGAGTCGGCGCAGACGGCCGTCTGCGGATCGGGGATCTCGCGGGGCTGGACGTCATCAATCTCGCGGGGCCACTCCGGCTGGCCGTCGACGTGACCGTGACGAATGCCGTGGCCGCAGTGCGGCTCACCGCGACCTCGGAGGCGGGGCGGCAGGTTGCGCTGGTCGCTGAGCGACCGGCAAGCGATGTGGCCGGGCCTCTGGGCCTGCTGTCGCATCACGACTCGGTCGATCGACCCGAGCCGGCGGCACGATTTGCCTCATGGACCATCGAGGGGGAAGGGCTGATCATCGACCGGGACGCGGCGTTTGGACCAGTGGCGTTTGCCGCCTACACCCTTCATCGCGGCACGTTGAAGCTCACGGCGCAGCTGACACCGGTCGAGGCCATCAGCGGAAGCCGCGTGACCCTCGAGGTGCGCGACGGCGGTGAGTGGACAACGGCGCAGTCCGGAAACATCGACCCGTTGGCTCGCACCGTGACATTCCGGGTGCCGTGGCGCCGGACCGCCGCCACGCCGTACCGCGTGCGGGTCGCCCTGCCGGCGCGCGGCGGCCTCCGCATCTTCGACTATGCGGGCACGATCGCGGCGGAGCCGGTGGGGGATGCGCCGGTAACGGCGGTGTGCTTCAGCTGCAACTGCGATCACGGGTTTCCCGACGAGGATGTCGCGCCCACGGTCCTCGCGCATCGTCCGCACCTGGCGCTGTTTGTCGGCGATCAGTTCTACGAGAGTCACGGCGGTTTCGGCATCCAGTCCTCACCCATGGAGATGGCAAGTCTCGACTATCTGCGCAAGTGGTACATGTTCGGATTGTCGTACCGCGACGTCTTCCGCCACATCCCGGCCGCGTTCATTCCCGATGACCACGACGTCTATCACGGCAACATCTGGGGCGAGGCGGGAGCGGCGGCACCGATCGAGCGGGGCTGGGGGGCGGCTTCGCAGGATCAGGGTGGGTACAAGATGCCGCCGGCCTGGGTGAACATGGTGCAGCGCACGCAGACGAGTCACCTGCCGGACCCCTACGATCCCACGCCGGTCGGTCAGGACATCGGCGTGTACTACACCGCTTGGGACTACGGCGGTCTGAGCTTGGCTCTGCTCGAGGATCGCAAGTTCAAATCCGCCCCCACACGGGTGATGCCTGCGTCGGCCAAGGTCGTCAACGGATTTGCGACCGCCCCGGCCGACCTGCGGGCACCGCTTCCACCGACCGTGCAGCTGCTCGGCGACCGTCAGGAGGCGTTTCTCGAGGCCTGGAGTGCCGACTGGCAGCCCGGCACGGCGTTCAAGGTGGTTGTCTCACAGACCGCGTTTTGCGCGGCTCATTCGCTTCCGGCCGGTGCCACCAGCGGTGACATCATTCCGACGCTGCCGCTTCCCGCGCCTGGCGAGTACGTCGCCGGTGATGCGCCGGCAGGGGATATGGACACGAATGGCTGGCCGAAGGCGAAGCGCGACCTTGCGGTCCGGGCCATCCGCAAGGGGTTCGCCGTCCATGTGGCCGGCGACCAGCATCTCGCCTCGGTGGCGCACTACGGTGTGGAGCGTCATCGGGATGCGGGGTTCGTGTTCACCGTGCCCGCGCTCAACAACCTCTGGCCGCGGCGGTGGTGGCCGACGCCTGCGGTCGGGCATCAGCCGCTTCCCGGGTCGCCGGCGTACACCGGTGATTTTGAGGACGCATTCGGCAATCCTCTGACGATGCATGCGGTGGCCAACCCGCGACGGTCCGGGGAACGCCCCGCCATCATTCACGATCGCGCCACCGGGTACGGCGTGATGGTGTTCAACAAGGCCGCCCGGACGATCCGCATGGAATGTTGGCCGCGCGCGCTCGGCCGAGCGACGACGCCCCGGCAGTATGCCGGGTGGCCGGTCACCATTGAGCAGCGCGACAACTATCCGCTCGCCTCAGGTCTGGCGCTTCCTGAGCTCGAAGTCGTCGGTCTTGTGGATGCGGTGATCCAGGTGGTCGATGCCCAATCACGCACGGCCGTGTACACCCTGAGGATTGCGGGAACGCGGCACCGTCCGTCGGTGCCGGCACCGGGTGCCTACGATGTGCGTGTCGGTGACGGGACCCGCTGGTGGCGTACGCTGGAAGGGCTGCGCGCGCGGCCAGTGGAGCCGGCCCCACCGACCGTCCGTATCGATGTCCGGGGCCGCTGAGCGGGTGATGGATCAGGTTGAACCGCAGGTTCCAGATGTTCGGGAGTGACCCACCTAAGACGGTCTCTCGGCGTGGCGGCCCGGACCCCCGAAATGATCCGGGCTGGGTTTCGACGTTGCTCAACCCTGCACAGCCCGACCTACGAACACTCCGCGCCTTGTGAAGTACGCGCCGCGAGACGGCTCTCGTATACCGCCAGCGTCCCTTCGACCATGCGTTCCACGCTGAAGGCGGTCTCCACATGCGCCCGCCCGGCCGCCCCGAGGCGCGCGCGAAGCGCAGGATCTTTAAGGAGGCGCACAATGGCGGCCGCGAGGTCGTTGGGATGGTGCGGCTTGACGAGCAGGCCGGTGCGGCCGTGTTCGATCGCTTCGGGGATTCCGCCGGCGTAGGTGCCGACGACGGGCGTGCCGCAGGCGAGGGCGTCGAGCATCGCCGACCCGAGGCCTTCGGTGATCGAGCTCATGACGAAGATGTCGAACGACTTCTGCAGCGACAGCGCGTCCGGTCTGAAGCCGGGCAGGAACACATGGCGCTCGAGCCCCAGCGACCTGACCTGCTGTTCGAGCACGGGCCGCAGTTCGCCTTCACCAAGAATGACGAAGCGCGCATCGGGAACGGCGCGCACGACTCTGGCGGCTGCCGCGATCAGATCCTTCTGGCCTTTGTGGGGCACAAGCGCGGCGACGTTGCCGATGATCGGCGCGCCATGGGGCAGCCACAACTCCTTGTGCACGTCCGCAGCCGGAGTCTTGTCGATCGTACCGATGGGGACCCCGTCGTGCACAACCTCGATGCGATCGGCTGGGATCCCATCCTCGGCGAGCATGCGTGCGATGACGCTGGACACGGCAATGAACACATCGATGTGCCGGTACTTCCACCGCGAGAACGCGTTTTTCTTGAGATGGAAATCCACGCGGCGCGACGCCACGATCAGGGGCCGTGGGGCGAGCCGCGGCTGGAACTTCAGCGCCATGGCCATCAGCGCCACCCCCATCGGGTCGTGCACGTGGACGACTTCAGGTTCAATCGATCGGAGGATTCGGTACAACTGCCAGCCCGCTTGCAGGTCGAACTCGCCACTGGGATTGAGTGCGACGGTGCGCAGCCCCTCGGTGGTTCGTTTGGTCAGTTCACCAGACCCTTGTGCGACGAGCACTGCAGGGTGCCCCATCTCGCAGAGGCCGGTGACCGTCAGCAGGACCTGATGTTGCCCGCCCCGCCACGTCCGGGCCGTGTCGAGATGGACGGAGGTCACCGCATCGCCCACAACTTCGCGAACTTCAGGAACACGTAATGCGCGTTCATCGCCGAGATGATCAGGCCTGGCGCGCCGTCGAGGAATCCTCGTTTGAGCACGTAGTTGCGCAGGAACGCTGCCGGCGGGTGGAACAGCAGGCCGGACAGGCTGGCCCGGCGCCCTTCGTCGAACATCTGCTGCGCGGCAAGCGTCGTGTACCGCTGCATCGTGTCGTGGTGATGCGCCAGGTCCCGGTACGCGTAGTGCTGGAGGTCCTTTGTGAGGTAGCCAATCGGTCCTCGCGCGGTGACCGACTCATGCACCCGGCGTTGCGCCCAGCTCGCCTGGCGCCGGTCATACAGGCGCAACTGGAAATCCGGATACCAATCCGTCGTCCGAATCCACCGCCCGAGGTGGAACGTGATGCGCGGAACGCGAAAACCGGCCTTGTCGCCGGGGTTCGTCAGAGTCTGCCGAACCTCCGCGGCCAATTCCGGCGTGACCCGCTCATCCGCATCCACCGACAGGATCCAATCGTGAGAGGCCTGCGCGGCGGCGAAGTCCTTTTGCGCGGAATATCCAGGCCAATCGCGTTCGATGACCCGCGCGCCGGCCCTGCGCGCCAGCTCCGCTGTGCCGTCCGTGCTGCCGCTGTCGACAACGAGGACCTCGTCGGCCCAGGAGAGGGCCGCGAGGCACGCCTCAATGTGGGCCGCTTCGTTCAGCGTGATGACCGTGGCGGTGACGCGCACGGGGACATCTTAGCTGGGCTGGTGGGCAACTGGGTTGTTGGGCGGATGCCATCCGCCCACCCGCCCATCCGCCCAGCTACCGGACCGGTGCCTTCTGGACGGCGTCGAACTGAATGAGCGACCGGTTGTAGTCGATGGTCGCATTGAGTTCGTTGATGCGTGCGGTCGCGAGGTCGCGCTGACGTGACTGCAGCGTGAAGGTGCTTGAGAGCCCGACCGCAAAGCGCTTTTCTTCGGCTTCGAGCTGGCGCTGGGCACGTTCGCGCGCGAGCTGGGTGACCTGCACACGCTTGTAGTTGGTCTCCAGTTCGCGGCCGACCGTGCGCACCGAGGTGATGACACGCAGCTCAAGCGCCCGGAGGCTGGTCTCCTGCTGCTGGCGCTGGATCTGCTGGCGCGCCAGGTTGGCCTCGGTGCCGCTCTTGCCGATGGGGTAGGACACGTTGAGCCCCACGCTCCACGTCGGCAGGTTGTTCTTCAACGAGTCGCCGACCACCGCGCCAAAGCCACGAGCGAGTGTGCGGTCGAGCACCGGAGGGAACGTCGAGTTGTCGTAGAAGTTCTGCGTGCCGCCGGTGCCGCTCGCGCTGTACTGGAAGTTCAGGTTGGCCGTCGGCAACGTGCTGTTCTTCGTGACCTTCATGGTGAGGTCCGTGATCTCCATCTGGCTGCGGGCCACGATCAGATCCGTGCGCTCGCGCAGCGCCGTCTCAATCGCCGCGGGGATGTTGATCTCCCGCTCCTGCAGAGAAATCGTCTCCGTCGGTTCGAACCGCACCTGCCAGTAGTCGGCGCGGCCCGGGTCCAGGATCAGCGCGCGCAGGCTGTCTTCTGCCGTGGCAATCGCCGAGTCCGCGCGGATGACGCCTTCTTCCCGACTGGCGACTTCGGCTTCGGCCTCAATGATGTCAATCGGCGCCATCGTGCCGACTTCCACACGCGCCTGATTGTCCCTCAGCTGCTGGCGGGCGAGGTCGAGGTTCTGCTGCGCCACGTCGCGCTGCCGGATGGCCGAGACCAGGGCCAGATACGCCAGCTGCGCCTGCACGCGGGTGGTGACGATGCGCTCGTCGAGCTGGATGTCGGCGATGCTCTGGTTCCGGCGCGCCGTGTCGACCTGCAGGCGCTGGCCGTCCACTTTGAATCCGGCAAGAAGCGGCTGCGTGAAGTTGAACCGCAGACCGGCGCTCAGGCGCGGATTGAAGCTGGCACCCAGCTGCGACGTCTCGGAGCGGCTCGCGTTCCACGCCAACTGATAACTGCCGCCGTACCACGGCAGCTGCTGCCGCACGTTGGTGTCCATCGACAGGCTGGTGCTGTTGACCGTGCCACCGCCTTCGAACACGCTGCCCGACGGGGACTGCGACGATCCCCGATTGAAGCTCGATCCAAGAGTGGGAGCAAACACCGACTGCGCCGAGGCCAGATTCTCGGTGGCGACCACGGGATCCAGTCGGTCGATCTTGAGCTGAAGGTTGGCTTCGAGCGCCATCGCCTCGGCCTGCGCCATCGTGAGCTGGACAACCGGTCCGCCGGATGCCGGTGGCTGCTGGGCGCCGACGCCGGCCACTCCCACCAGACTGAAGTGTGCAAGGACGGTCATGGCTGCCACGGTGCGGGTCATCATCGTTACTATCTCCAGAAAGCTGTCCCGTAGTAGGACGGGTGCGGCGCAGCTGCGGTTCGCAAACGTTCTATACTACGCCCCGACAATCGTCGTTCGCGGTTCCGGGACGCGACTGTCCCGGTTCGGGGAAGGTCCCGAGCCAAACACCCAGGATTTCCGCCGTTTCCTGAAGAGAATGCAAACCATGCGCCGACTTCCGCTCCTCCTCGTTCTTGGCCTGACGATTTCTGCGTCGGCACTGATTGCCGACCAGCGGGCCACCGCGCCGACGGCCACGCCGGCGGTCATGGCCCTGACCGTGGATTCCATCATGCGGGGCCCCGCGCTCGTCGGGACGTCCCCGGGCAACATCCGCTGGTCGAAGGATTCCTCGAAGATCTACTTCTCCTGGCAGAAGGCGGGCGCCGAACGGACGGGCACCTTTGTCGTCAACCGTGACGGCACCGGCCTGCGGGAATTGACGACCGAGGAGGCCGCGAACCTCGACACCCCCCAGGCGGGACGTCCCGATCAGGCCGGCCGCCGGCTGCTCGTTGCCGAGAGCGGCGACCTCGTCATTTACGAGACATCCACCGGCACACGCCGCCAGCTCACCCGGACGTCGGCGAATGAGTCCGATCCGCGATGGGCCAAAAACGACACTGCCGTGACGTTCCAGCGCGACGGCAACCTGTACCTGATGGCCCTGGACGCCGCGGCCGATCCGCAGTTTGTGCAGCTGACCGACATCGTCGCCGCCGGCGCAGCGCCCACGGGCGGCGGCGGCTCCGGAGGCCGCGGCGCCGCCCAGAGTGCGCGGGGCGGCGGCGCCGGTGCGGGTCGCGGCAGTGAGACGGAGGCACAGCGGCTGCTGCGCGAAGAAGAACTGAAGCTGATTGAGTTTCTCCGCACTCGGCAGCAGCAGGCCGCGGCCGGACGTCAGGGCGGAGAGGGGCGAGGGGGACGGGGTGGGGCCGGCGGTGGTGCCGCCACGCAGACCCCAATCGCGCGATTCCAGCTCGCCGAACGGCAGTCGGTCGCCGGGATGCAACTCTCCGGCGACGGACGTTATGTGTGGATCACGGTCAACGAACAGCCTGAAGTACCGGCACGTGGCCAGGACACGCCCAACTACATCACCACGTCGTCGTACCCCGAGATGATTGCTGGCCGGCCGAATGTCGGGGACAACCTCGCCGTGCGCAAGCTCGCGGTGCTCGACACGCAGCAGAACAAACACGTCTGGGCCGACGCCGCGAGTTTTGCCGGCACCAACTACACGGCGATCCCGAACGCCACGCCGACGCCACGCACCGTGAACTGGGGCGGCATCGACACCTCACCGGACGGGGCCCACACGCTGATCTCCCTGACGGCGGAAGACAACAAAAACCGCTGGTATGTGAAGGTGGATCCGGCGACCGGCGCCGCGACCGTGCTCGACAATCTGCGTGACGATGCATGGGTGCGCTCGATGGGGATTGGGGGCGGGGTCGGCGGAGCCGGCGGCGTGTGGCTGGCCGACAACAGGCGCTACGTGTTTCTCTCGGAGAGGTCCGGGTACATGCATCTCTACTCGCTCGACATGAGCGCCGCGCAGCCCCAGGCGGTGGCGCTGACCAGCGGGAACTGGGAAGTGACCGGCGTGCAGCTGTCGAAAGACAAGTCGAAGTTCTTCCTGACCACCAATGAAGTGCATCCCGGTGAGCGCCACTTCTACACGATGTCCGTCGAGGGCGGCGCGCGGACGAAGGTGACCACCATGGCGGGGGATAACGCGGTGACGTTGTCGCCCGACGAAATGCACATCGCGCTGGTGCACTCGTACAGCACGAAGCCGAATGAACTGCATGTGATGCCAATGGCCGTGGGTGCGGCGGCGCAGCAGGTGACAACGACGCCGAGCGACGAGTGGCGCGCGCACAAGTGGATCGACCCGAAGGTGATCACGTACCAAGCCCGCGATGGCAAGGATGTGTATGCGAGGTTGTATACGCCAGAGATGATGGGCGCGAAGCGTGACCCGCGGAAGCCGGCGGTGGTCTTTGTGCACGGCGCCGGATATCTGCAGAACGCGCACAAGTACTGGTCTACCTATTACCGCGAGATGATGTTTCACAACATCCTCGCGTCGAAGGGGTACGTGGTGCTTGACCCCGACTTCCGCGCGAGCTCGGGCTACGGCCGCGACTGGCGCACCGGCATCTACCGCCACATGGGCGGCAAGGATCTTGAGGATGTCGTGGACGGCGCGAACTTCCTCGTGAAAACCGAGAAGGTCGATCCGAAGCGCATCGGGGTGTATGGCGGCAGCTACGGCGGCTTCATCACCTTGATGGCGATGTTCACGACGCCCGATGTGTTTGCGGCCGGTGCGGCGCTGCGGCCCGTCACCGACTGGGCGCACTACAACCACGGCTACACGTCGAACATCCTCAACACGCCGGCGACCGACCCGGAGGCGTACCGCCGGAGTTCCCCGATCTACTTTGCAGAGGGACTCAAGGGCCGGCTGGTGATGTTGCACGGCATGGTGGACACGAACGTGTTCTACCAGGACTCGGTGCGTCTGGCGCAGCGACTGATCGAACTGCGGAAGGAGAACTGGGATCTTGTCGGCTACCCGGTCGAGAATCACGGATTCACGGAAGAGACCAGCTGGGCGGATGAGTACAGACGGATCCTCAGGTTGTTCGAGGAAGAACTGCGGGGAGTACGCTGATGGACGTCCTGCAGATGTTTCGTGATTCGGGCGCCCTGCACGAGGGGCATTTCCGCCTGTCGTCCGGGCTGCACAGCGGGGGCTACCTCCAGTGTGCGCTCGTCCTGCAGCACCCGCAGCAGGCTGCCGCGCTGGGTCAGGCGCTGGGCGACCTGCTGCGCGACCTGAATGCGACGGTCGTGTTGTCGCCCGCGCTGGGGGGGCTGATCATCGGGCATGAAGTCGGCCGCGCGCTGGGCGTGCGCGCCATCTTCGCCGAGCGGCAGGACAACATCCTCACGCTGCGGCGCGGGTTCTCGCTCTCAGCCGCCGATCGGGTGGTCATCATCGAGGATGTGGTGACGACCGGCGGGTCCACCAGGGAGACCATGGTTGTCGCGCGAGCGACCGGCGCCACGGTCGTGGGCGCGGGGTCGATCATCGACCGCAGCGGCGGCGCGGCCTCACTGGATGTGCCGTTCCGTGCCCTCGTTCCACTGGCCTTGCCGACGTGGGAACCGGACGCCTGCCCGCTCTGCAAGGCGGGGCAGCCGGTGACCAAGCCGGGCTCGCGGAAGTAACCATGACCACCGAGGCCGAAGCATCAGCTTCGGCGGGACCGCGGCGCACGCTCAAGTTGGCCATCGCCTACGACGGCACGGCCTACTCGGGCTGGCAGCGCCAGACAAACGGTCCGACGATCCAGGCGGCGATCGAAGAGGCCTTTGTGCCGCTGCTGGGGGCCGCGCCGACCGTGACCGGAGCCGGCCGGACCGATACCGGCGTGCACGCCCTGGGGCAGGTCGCGTCCGTGCGGGTCGATTGCGTGCACGCCGTGAGCGCCATCCGCCGCGCGCTCAACGTCCGGCTGCCTCCGGACATCCGCGTGCTGTCGGTTGTCGACGTCGCGCCGGAGTTTCATGCGCGCTTTGCGGCTATCGGCAAGACCTACCGCTACCGCATCGTCACGGCTGAAGTCGTGTCGCCGTTTGAGCGGTGGTTCGTGTGGCATCTGCCCGGGCCCCTCCGCATGGAGGCGATGCGGAAGGCCGCAGCCCACTGTTGCGGCACGCAGGACTTCGCGGCGTTTCAGGCCGCCCATTCTTCGGTGACCGAGACGGTGCGTACGGTGACCCGCGTGGACCTCCACCTCACCGGCGACGGCCTCATCGTCGAGGTCCATGGCGACGGGTTTCTGCGCCACATGGTGCGCACGATGGTGGGCACGTTGGTGGATGTGGGGGCGGGCCGCCGGGATCCGGCCGCGATCCCCCGGCTCCTGCGTTCGGGGGACCGGCAGCAGGCGGGGGATACGGCACCGGCGGCGGGGCTGACCCTGGTGTCGGTCGACTATCCAGCCGGGGTAGACTTGCCGCATGGCACTCGTTGATGTGCTGGCCGCAGTGCCACCGGGATCGGCCGACGAGGGGCTGGCCAGAAGAATCGACTTCGACCGCCTCCCGCGGCACGTCGCCGTCATCATGGACGGCAACGGCCGGTGGGCCGCCGCACGGCATTTGCCGCGGGTGGAAGGGCATCGGGCAGGGATTGAATCCGTGCGCGACACGGTCGAGACCTCCGCGCGCCTCGGCCTGCAGGTCCTCACCCTGTATGCGTTCTCCGTCGAGAATTGGAAGCGCCCGGAGACCGAAGTCTCGGCCTTGATGAGTCTGCTGCGCCATTACCTGCGCGCGGAACTCAAGACGCTGCTCAAGAACAACATCCGCTTCCACGTGATCGGCCAGCTTGATCGGCTGGCGCCCGAGGTGCGCGAGGAACTGGAAGCCGCCGTGACGCGCACCGCCGGCAACACGGGCATGCACTTCAACATCGCGCTGTCGTATGGCGGCCGCGCCGAGATTGTGGATGCCGCGCGCGAAGCGGTGCGTCGTGGACTGACGCCCGCGCAGATTGACGAAGACACGTTCGGGTCACTGCTGTATACGGCCGGACAGCCCGATCCCGATCTGTTGATTCGCACGAGCGGCGAGATGCGCGTCAGCAATTTCCTGCTTTGGCAGATCGCGTATGCGGAGATTTGGGTGACCGAGACGCTGTGGCCCGACTTCCGCGCGAAGCACCTGCTCAAGGGCATCACGGAGTATCAGAAGCGCGACCGGCGGTATGGCGCCGTCTCGTCGGATCCTGTCGGGGCGCTGAAGTAATCCGTGGCTCGCGTCCTCAGCGCGGTCGTCCTGATTGCGTTCAACGTCGGCGTGCTGTTTTTTGCGCCATGGTGGGCCACGGTGCTGGTCACCATGGCGATTGCCGCGCTGGGCGCCCATGAGATGGCGGGCCTCGCGGCTGCGGTCGGGGCGCCCGTGTCGCGACCGGTGACCATGACGGCTGCTGCCGTTGTCTGTGCGGCCACCGCGTTTACCGGTGATCTGATCTCCGGTGGCCCGTTGGCGCCGGTGCTGCTCGCGTTGGTCGTGGGCGCGGGGCTTGTCACCTTGGGCAGCGGGGTGCCGGCGCCGTCGATGATGACGCGGGCCGGGATGCTCGTCATGGCGCCGATCTATGTCGGCGTGCCGATGGGCGCGTTGGCATGGGTGGCGGTCACCTACG
This sequence comes from Vicinamibacterales bacterium, assembly GCA_030827135.1. GTDB lineage: Bacteria > Acidobacteriota > Vicinamibacteria > Vicinamibacterales > SCN-69-37 > SYFT01. The sequence goes on along the minus strand of JAURFE010000002.1, from coordinate 259,439 downwards.
GCCCCTGGACGCTGGTGTTTCTTCTGGCCGTTATCGCGCTCAGTGACTCTGCACAGTACTTCTGCGGACGCGCGTTCGGACACCGGAAACTTGCCCCGGCGATCAGCCCGGCGAAAACCATCGAAGGTGCGATCGGGGGAGTGGTCGTGGCGGCAGTCGCCGGAGCCGTGCTGGCCCCGATGTGGGTGCTCGACGTGACCTGGTACCAAGGGCTGCTGCTCGGCGTCGTGTTGTGCGGTGCGGGGATTGCCGGTGATCTGTTTGAGTCCATGCTCAAGCGCAGCGCCGGGGTGAAGGACAGTTCCCAGCTCATTCCCGGGCACGGTGGTGTGCTCGACCGTGTGGACGCCCATCTGTTTGCCGGGCCCGTGTTTGTGTTGTTCCTCAGGTACGTGGCCTGATGCCGATCCGAATCGCCATCCTGGGTTCGACAGGTTCCATCGGGCAGGGTGCGTTGTCCGTCGTGGATACCCACCCCGATCGGGTGCAGGTCGTTGCACTCGCAGCCGGCCAGAACACCGAACGGCTGGCGGCGCAGGTCGCGAAGTACCGGCCGGCGCTTGCCAGTGCCGGCACGTCAGATGCGCTGGCGACGCTGAAGGCCCGACTGGCGCCCGGGGAGCACCCGCGCGATCTGCTCGCGGGCCCTGAGGGACTGCTCGCCGCGGCGACACATCCTGACGTCGATCTCGTCCTCTGCGCATCGTCCGGCGCGGCCGGTCTTGAAGCCGCGCTTGCGGCGATTGATCACCGGAAGACCGTGGCGCTCGCGAACAAGGAAGTACTCGTGATGGCGGGCGCGTTGATGGTGGATGCGGCGCGGCGGCATGACGTGGCGCTGTTGCCGGTGGATTCCGAGCACAACGCCATCCATCAGTGTCTGCATGGACGGCGGGCATCCGAGGTGCGGCGTCTGGTGCTCACGGCTTCTGGTGGACCGTTCCGCACCTGGGACGACCCACAACTTGCGAAGGTCTCACCGGCGGATGCGCTTCGGCATCCCACGTGGCAGATGGGCCGCAAAATCACGATCGATTCCGCGACCCTGATGAACAAGGGACTCGAAGTGATCGAGGCACGGTGGTTGTTTGACGTGCCGGCGCCGCGGATCGACGTGGTCGTGCATCCGCAGTCGATCGTGCATTCGATGGTGGAACTTACGGACGGGTCGGTGATTGCGCAGCTCGGCGTCACGGACATGCGCCTTCCCATTCAGTACGCGTTTTCGTATCCCGAGCGCTGGGACGCCCCTGTGCCGCCCCTCGACCTCGCGCGCATGGGCACGCTCGAGTTTCTGCCGCCCAACCCCGAGCGCTTTCCGTGTCTGCGTCTCGCCTACGCGGCCCTCGAACACGGCGGCGCCTGGCCTGTGGTGCTCAACGCCGCGAACGAGATCGCGGTCGAAGCGTTCCTCGACGAGCGCCTGCGTTTCGTGGACATCCCCGTCATTATCGAACGCGCCCTTGAGGAAGCCGGCCGCGCCACCCCGGTGCCGCGCAGTCTGGCCGACGTCCGCGAAGTGGACATCTGGGCGCGACGTTTCGCCACAGAGCGGGTGGGCGGCTAGGCGAGTGGAGGCAGGACGTAGGGCCCGCGCAACTGCAGCGGGCTGTGTTGGCGCGCTACACCCCAGCGCGCCCTACGTACGCCACTGGCGCGCTACACCCCAGCGCGCCCTACGTGGGCCCAGCGCCCGCCGTACGCTACCATCGGGATGTCCCTATGAGCAGTATTCTCGGATTTGTACAGACCATCGTCCCGTTCCTCTTTGTCCTGGGCGTCCTGATTTTCGTCCACGAGCTCGGCCACTTCCTGGTGGCGCGCTGGTATGGCGTCAGGGTGCTCGCGTTTTCCCTGGGCTTCGGCCCCAAGCTGGTCAAGGTCACCCGCGGGGACACCGAGTACTGCATCAGTGCGATCCCGCTCGGCGGCTACGTCAAGCTGGCGGGTGAGACGGCTGAAGACAAGCCGTCCGGCGACCCCGCCGAGTTCCTCTCCAAGAGCAAGTGGGTGCGGTTTCAGGTGTACCTGGCCGGCCCCGTGATGAACATCGCGCTGGCCCTGATCCTCACCACGGTGGTGCTGACGCAGGGGGCGGACGTCCCGCTGTATCGCTCCGCGCCACCGGTGATCGGGGCGCTGGCCGCCGATGGCGTGGCCGCAAAAGCGGGGGTGCAGGTCGGCGACCGTGTCGTTCGCGTGAACGACACCACGGTCGAAACCTGGGACCAGTTCGACCTGGCCGTGATGCCACGCGCCAATCGCGAAATCGACCTCGCGATCGACCGGGCCGGCGTCCCGGTCAACATCATCCTGACCCCGGCTGCGGAAGGCCGCTTCGACATCGGGACGATCGGTGTGGCCCCCGTCCTGCGCCCGCAGATCCAACTCATCAACCCGAACACACCGGCAGAACGCGCGGGCTTCCAGGTGCGCGATGTGATTCTTGCGGTGAACGGGGAGCGCGGCGTCGGCCGCGAAGGCATCATCAGCCGCATTCAGAAAAGCGCCGACGCCGAAATGATCTTCACGGTTGAACGCGCCGGTGCCACCCTGGACATCGCCGTCACCTCGGAACGTGTCGGCGAGATCGGGATGGTCGGCATGCAGATCAGCGCGGGAGAGACCCGCCGGCTCGAACCGGGATTGTTTGGAGCCGCGCGGATGTCGGTGGACGAGACATGGGAATCGAGCAAGACCATCGGCACCACGCTGGCCGGACTCTTCACTCGTGAGACGCCGGTGAATCAGCTGATGGGCCCGGTCGCCATCGCTGAAATTTCAGGCGCGACCGCCCAGCTCGGGTGGGTGGCGCTGTTCAGTCTCATGGCTTATATCAGCCTCAACCTCGGCCTGCTGAACCTGATGCCGATTCCCGTGCTCGACGGCGGCCACATCGCGATTCTTGCCATGGAAGGCCTCGCCCGACGCGACTTCAGCGTCAAGGTGAAGGAGCGAATCCTGTTTGCAGGCTTCGCCATGATCCTGCTGCTGATGGTGACGGTCATTTATAACGACGTCGCCCGTCTGCTTCGCTGAGGGCGACGTCGGGTGTCAATTGAGGATTGAGGATTTAGGATTGAGGATTGGCAATTGATCAAGTGTGGGATTGAGGATTGATTGCGGGACGTTGCGCCACTATCGCCGCGCGGCGACCTCCGCTTCCGCGGCGAGGTAGCCAAACGACGGCCAGTCTTCGCCTGAGAGGATCGACGCCCACAGGGATTCGGCGTCGCGGCGTCTTCCATTGATCAGGTGCCACGCGCTCACGCCATAACGCATCGCCGAGCCCCCCGATCCTTCCGGAGCTGCCTTCAGCACGTCCTCCGGCGTTTTCTCCCCCTTGTACATGAGCAGCAACTGGTGATAGCTGCCGTTCTCGATGACCTCAAGGACTGGAAGGATGGGCGTGAGAACGGCCGCGGCATCGGCCGTCCGGCCGGCCCGGCGTAATGAGAGATACAGCCAGTGGCTTGCGGCGACCAGGTTGTCAGCGTTCCGGACGACATCGCGGGCCTTGATCCACGTCTCAGCCGCCCGGTCAAAGTCGCCCTTGAGGTAATACCCCAACGCCAGGTGGTAGTAGGTGTTGGAGTGAAGCGTGCTGGTGGGGATGTTCCGTGCGTTCGGCTGGCCGTCCGGTTCAACCTGGTCGGACCGGCCGGCAATCAGGGCCGCCGCCTTCTCCAAATCCGCAATGCCTCGGTCAATTTCCCGGACCGTCAAGTGCCGGTGTCCCCGGTGACGGTACATCCGGGCATCCCCGGGGTGCCGGGTGATGCCGTCCGTGAAAATGGCGATGGCCTCCCTGTACCGGCCGAGATACGCCGCTCGCCGGCCCATCCAGATCAGCGCGTCCGGGTCGGCGGGGTTCTTCTCCCACGCCAGCCGGGCCGTCACCAACTGCGATTCCATCCTGGCCCTGGCCTCCGGCGCGATGGCCGGTGCGGTAAGCGGCTTTCCCAGCAGCGACGTAATGCCAACTGGTTGTGTTTCAGAGCGCACAACCGCGGTGACCGTCACCAGAAAAACGACTGCGGATAGGACAGGAATGATGCGACGCATGGCGCCATCCTACCGCAGGCTGGATACCAAGCTCGGGAATGTTCACAGACTATGGGTGATGCCGGCGAAGGCCTCATTGACGCAGACGCGAGAATTCAGGAACTGGCCGACGAGCGCGAGGCCGCCCGCCGCGAACGTCGGGCCCCCAGACCACAGATCGACCCGCTCAAACACGCGGAGATGACGTCGCTGAAGCTGGGTCTCTCCGAATTGCGCCGCCAGTTCGACGCCACAGACCACCCGGTGCGCCAGAAGCAGCTCAAGGCGGCTATCGCCGATGTCGAAAAGCGCCTGGGTAAGCTGGAATCGGGAAGCGGGAAGCGGTAATCGACTGTCGATAATCGGGTGAACTGCAACCGGAAATCTGAATCTGGTAATTCATCGATTCATCGATTCATCGATTCATCGATCCATCGATCCATAGATTCAGATTGCCAATTCCAGCTTCCCCGATTCCCGATCAGCGATTACCGCTTTCCGATTACGGATTCCCCGATTCGGTAGACAATCCCGAGTCCGTCCCGGTGCACGACCTGCAGCCGGTCTCCGAACGTGGCTGCACGCTCGAGAAACTCCCCCCGATCCTCCTCGGTGAAGTACTCAAGATGGGCCACCACATACGTGACGCCCGTCTCGGTGAGCGCGCGGATACTGTCGTCCGACGGGAATCCAATCAGCGTGTCGTAGAGGGGGCGATAGGTCGCCGGTTCCGCCCCGCTGTACCCGAACACCGTCGGCTGATGATGCGCCAGCGAATGCAGCATATACATCGTCGCCACCTCCGCCCGGCGTGAGTTGTCTCGTGAGGCCGACACGGGGACTTCGGCAATCGCGAAGGGTTTGGGTTGACTGTCGAGCCAGTGATCGATCGGCGCAATCTGGCTGTCGAACGGCCGCACATCCACCGGCATCACCGCGAACTCCACGAGCAGTACCGCAGACAGGGCCGCAGCCGCCACAAGCCGGCCACGTTGTGACCACGCGTGCGCCATCCGATCAAACCCGTACCCGGCCAACACCGCCAGCGCCAGCACACCAAGCATCGTGAACCGCGACGGCACCCGGATGAAGTTCAGCCCAGGCAGCCAATAGACATATCCCCAGACCGACCACGGAGGACCAATCGTCATCCACCACGTCACGATGACCATCGTGAGAAAGACTGCCCTTGGGTGATCACGCGGGCTAAAGCCCGCGTGCGCCGAACGAAACGCCAGCGCCGCGAGCACGATCACCGCGAAGCCCGGGAACAGATGCGCGTCTGGATATACGCGGAGCCATTCCCAGTCAGGGAGCCGCTCGAGGATCGCCGTGTGCAGGTGTGTAGGGGAGCTGATGTAACTGTTCCACGTCACCCCCACGTCGTCATGCACGCGCTCGAGCGGGACGTCGCGCCTGGCGAGCCAGTAGGGAATGAACGCGAGTGCCGCCGGCAGAATGGCGAGCACGCCGGGAATGCCGACATCGCGCACACGCCTGGCCAGGTCGAGCGTCCGCGTGCGCGCCAGATCAAAGCCCACCAGGATCGCGCCGCCCAGAATCATCAGCGCGGCGCCGTGCCCGCTGGCCAGCGCCTGCAGGGAGAGCAGCGCGATCGTCCACCGCAGGTCCCGCGCCTGTCCGTCACGCAGATAGCGGTACAGCCGCGCAAGGCCGAACGGCACCCACTGGACGGCGATGAGATGCAGCTGTCCGAGTCGCGCAAACAGCGGCGGCACAAACGCGAAGATCAAGCCGCACAGGAACGCCGCCACTAGCGACAGACCCACCGTGCGCCCGAGGTAGTAGCCGCCAACGGCACACAGGAACACCGATAACACCGAGACAAGATTCGTCGCGATCAGCGCATCCCCCGTGACCCACATGATGGGAATCGCCAGCAGGGCGCTGCCGATCAGGTTCTCGGAATACGCGAGGGTGTACTGGTAGGGATAAAAGATATTGGCGTTGAAGATCGCCCACGGCGCGTGCGTGAGCGCGTGCGTGCCCCAGCCGATCGTCCAGACATACAGGCTGGGGTCGGCCCCGCCACCCATACGAATGCCCGCCGGGAAAATCCCGACCGGCCATGTCATCAGAATCGTCAACGCCGCAAAGAGGCCAGCGACGATCGCCCGTTGCATCAGCGCGCCTTACTGCTTCCGTAAAATCGGATAGGTCGTCACACCCTCGCCGAGCAGGTCGTCGAGGAAGTTCCACGCCGTGACGCCGTCATCGCTGTTCGGCTCAAGCAGGTAGAACGCGAGGCGCGCCAGCGGCTGATTCATCGGCACCATCCACGATCCCGCAGGTGCAGCCGCCTGCGTGGCCGTCCACGTGCCGGTGACCGTACGCAGGGCATGGCCGTTGATGTCGATGCCGGCGCGTGGTGCGGCCTGCGTGTTCTCCTTGATCGCGTACGCGTGCAGACCTGTCACCGGGGCCGTCACTTCCTGCATCGTGACGCCGTGGTGGCGCAGCAGGTCCAGGGCCTTCGTCGCCGTGGCCGGAATGTAGTACGCCGTCGGCGCCGTTTCGGTGGCCGTCGGCTCAAACCACAGACGATCGATCATCTGTTCCTTGATGACGACGTTCTTGCGTTTGCTCATGATGGCGCCGTCCACCGGGTTCTTGTCGTCCTCGACTTCGCCCATGAGAATGTCGATCATGCCGCCGTTGGCGATGCGCGCGCGCGTCGCCAGCGTCCTGCCCGCCAGCGCTTCACGGTCGGCCGCGTCCACGGCCTTCTTGATCCGGTCCGCGTTGCGGTGCGCGAAGTTCATCGCCTCTTCAATGAAGTAGTTCGTCGCCTTGATGCGGTCCTCAAACGTCGCATAGGCATACGCCTCGCTCAGCAGCGCGAACCGGTTGCGCATGCCCACGTAGTTGTTGTGGAAGCGCGGCACGTGTTCGAAGGTGCCCCAGGCGCGAGGGCCGGCGGGCGCAGGTGGTGTGGGGGGCGTGGGGGGCGTGGGGGGCGTGGCCGCTCCGCGGCCTGGCGCGCCGGGCGCACCCGCGCCCCGACCGCCGCCACGGCCGCCGCCGGGGTTGCTCGCGTTGCCGTAGTAGAACGTCTCCCATCCGTGCTTCTTGCGGATCTGGTCGGTGACAAACGGGAACCACTCGTTTTTCATCATGCTCATGATGGCGTCGCTCGTGTTGGGGTTGAGCGGCGGCGAGTAGGTGAGGTGGTACGCGTGAAACGACCCGTCCGACGTGTGCAGGTCCATCCCGACGTGGGGATCGTAGTCATTCCACAACTTCACGAATGCGCGACCCTCCGGCGTCTCGAGTTTCATGAAGTCGCGGTTGATGTTGATGTTCTGCGCGTTGGCGCGGGTGCCCATGCCGTTGATCGGACCGTGCTGGCGGCCGCGGTTGCGGAGGCCGAATCGCTCGTTGCCGTCGGCGTTGAAGATCGGCGTGATCAGGAACACCATCGTGTCGAGCCACTCGGCGTGGCGGCCCTGGGCGAACTCGCGCAACAGAATCTGTGCCGACTCCTTGCCCTCCACTTCGCCGGCGTGGATGTTGCCCTGAATGTGCACGCGCAGGCGTCCGGTTGCCAGCACCGAGGCCGCCGAGGCGTCCTTCAGGCCCTTGCCGACCACGGCCATCGGCATCATCCGGCCCTCAAACGTGGTCCCGTAGCTGGACATGTGAATCAGCGGTGACGCCGCATCCACTGCGTTCATGAACCTGACCACCTCGTCGTAGGTGGAGGTCGACGCGAAGTTGGTGGCTTCCGCGGTCGTCAGCAACTTGTCGAGGGCGGGCGCCTGTTGCGCCCGGCCACCGATGACGGGAATTGTGAGGACGATCAGAACCGCGCTAAGAAGTCGTCGCATGGGGGCTGATTATAATCGCCCCAGCATGCCAAGACCTGTTGCCGCGGTGATGATTCTGCTCCTCCTCACGGCGGCGGCCTGCGGGCGCGACGAGGTGACGCCCTCTCGAGCGCCCTGGATACTCCTCGTCACCCTCGATACCACCCGTGCGGATGCCATGCGGCCGGACGTGGCGCCCGCGTTCGCGGCTGTGGCTGCCGCCGGACGACAATTCACGGCGGCGCATGCGACGGTGCCGGAGACACTCCCGTCCCACGCCTCGATGATGACGGGCCTGTACCCGGGAGGCCACGGCGTCCACGAAAACGGCAGGTTCCTCGCGGCGACTCATCCGGTGCTCGCCGAGGAACTGCAGAAGGCGGGATACCGGACCGCGGCCGTGGTCTCGGCCTACGTCCTCGCGAAACGGTTCGGCCTCGCTCGCGGGTTTGATACCTATGACGACGAACTCGGGGCGGCGGCGACGGAACGCGATGCCGGCGCGACGACCGCGCGCGCGCTGGCCACGGTCCAGGCACTGGCCACCGACAAGCCCGTGTTCCTCTGGGCGCACTACTTCGACGCGCACGCGCCGTACACCCCGCCGGCCCCGCACAACGCCGCGTTCGCCGGTCAGCCGTACCTGGGCGAGGTCGCCTACGCGGACGCCCAGATGGGCCGCGTGATCGACGCGTTCGGGGCCAAAGCTGCGGCGGCCGGACGCGACGCCGCCATCGTGATCACCGCGGACCACGGCGAAGGACTGGGCGAACACGGCGAAGCCCAGCACGGGCACCTCGTCTACCAGTCCACGATGCACGTGCCGCTCGCGCTGTCGGGCCCGGGCGTGACGGCCGGGGAAGTCACGACGCCGGTCAGTATTCGCCGCCTGTTTCATACCGTGCTCGACTGGGCGGGTCGCCCGTCGCCCGACAGTCTGCGTGCGGCCCAACCCACCGCTGAAGTTGTCCTGGGCGAAGCGATGAAGCCGTTCCTGCAATACGGCTGGCAGCCGCAAATCATGGCGGTGGAAGGGACGCAGAAGGCGATCGTGGCCGGTCCGGTCGAGGTCTACGACCTGGCCGCTGACCCGGCGGAGAAGACGGATTTGCGTACCGGCGCAACGCTGGCGCCGTCGATGCGCAAGGCGCTCGATGAATACCCCGTACCCTCCCTGGCAGCTGCGGCGTCACAGGCGCCGATGGATGCCGAGGCGCGCGAAAAACTCGCGAGCCTCGGCTACGTGAGTGCGACCTCCGCGCCCGCCGTGCGACGCGACGCGCCGAGGCCGGTGGACATGGTGCACATCCTCCCGCTGCTCGAACAGGCGTCCGGACTGTTTGTGCAGGAACGGTACGCGCAGGTGATCCCCGTGCTGCGCCGGATCCTCGCGGCCGATCCGAATCATCTGGATGCGACGATGCGGCTGGCGACGGCGCATTCGGCGCTGGGCCAGGAGGCGCAGGCGCTCGACGCCTTCCGGCGCGCTTCGTCGCTCGCACCCGATTCACCCGACGTGAAGCTGTATCTGGCGCTGCACTACGCGAAGGGCGCGCGCTGGGCCCAGGCCGTGCCGCTGCTTGAGGGCGTGCTCGCAACGCAGCCCGAGCGCTTACCGGCGCTCGAAACGCTCGCGCGGCTGCGCGAACGTGAAGGCCGCGCGGCCGACAGCCTGGTGTTGCTGCGCCGCGTGTTCGACCTGCGCCCGCCGACGCCGGCAGAGGCCGTCAGGTTCGGGCAGCTTGCGATGTCGCAGCAGCAGACCGATCAGGCCATTTGGGGATTTGAGCGCGCCCGCCAGGCCCAGGGCGCCTCCTTTGCGCACGACCTCGAGCTGGGAGTGCTCTACCAGTCAGTGCGGCGGGTTGACGAGGCGCGACAGGCGCTTGATCGCATTCCATCGTCGCACCCCGACTATCCGATGGTGCTCTTCAAACGCGCGCAGGTGAGTGTGTTGTTGAATGAGCCCGACCGCGCCGCCCGCATCGACGCCGCGCGGCGCGGGGCTGATGCGACCACGCGGGCGTTGATCGCCAACGAGAGATTGTTCCGCCAATAAAAAACGCGCGGGAGCCGAAGCCCCCGCGCGTTCGTGTATCTGCGACTGACGTCTAGAACTGGAACTTCGCCGCGATTGTGAGACGCCGCGGCGGGAACAGGTTGCGCGCCACGCCGAAGGTCGAGGTGTTGACGCTCGGCTGCGGGTTGTAGCCTGTCTGGTTGTTGGTCACGTTGAACAGGTCGGCCGTGATCTGGAAGTTGGCGCGGCCCGGCAGGCGGAAGTTCTGCGTGTAGTTGAGGTCCACCTGGTAGTGCGCCTTGGTCACGCGCGAGCCGGCCGGTTCCGCGTAGCGGATGAGGTCGCTCGTGTTGGTGCCGATGAGCGCCGCATACGGACGGTAGTCCCAGGCTTCCCACGGGTGGCCCGACTGCGCGATGAAGTAACCACCGAACGTCGCCTCCCACGGCAGCGAGTAGTAGCCGTAGGCCTTCAGCATGTGGCGGCGGTCGCCTCGCAGATCGCCGTCCTTGTTGTCCCAGATCTGGCGGCCCGCGCCGTCAGCCAGGTTCGACGAGCCGATGAAGATCGCGGCGTCGTTGCCGACCGTCGTGTTGTCCTGGTCCGTGTTGCCGAAGTAGTGGCTCCAGGTGTAGGACCCGCGCAGGAAGAAGTTGCCCGTGCGGTAGTCGGATTCGACGGTCGCTTCGTAGTACTTCGTGTAGGCGCCATCGAGTTCCGCGATCACGTACGACGAGCCGCTGCCGATCTGCGCGAGCCTGGCCGTCAGGTCCGGAATGTAGAGTTCACGCGGCACGCCGGCCGGGGGATTAAACGCCACGCGCGCGGTGTTGTTCGTATCTTCCCAGAAGTTGGTGCTGTGGCGGTAGCGGCCGTAGATGCGCGCCGACCAGTTGTTGCTCACGGCCATGCTGGTGCCGATCAGGTACTCATCGGTCCGGCGCGGCGTCATGTCTTCGACGAACAGTTTGCCCGACGAGGACCCGACCGGGACCGCCGCGAACAGCCGGCCCGTGGCGTCGAAGTGCGCATCGATGAACTGGCCGACCAGGTTGCGATCCCACGACGCGGCGCGCGGCAGCGAGCTGGCTGCCGGGTTGTAGCGCGCGAAGCTGGCGTAGATCGTGTCGGTGCCGTTGAAGCTGCGCACCACGCTCAGGCGCGGCTGGATCATCTTGCTGAAGGGCAGCTCATACATGTTGTAGCGGTTACCCGGCGCGCTCACGTAACCGGAGAGCGTGGACGAATCCTCGCGCAGGCCCTGTCCGAACAACGTGTCGTTGCTGGCAATCACGCCGAGGTTGAACGTCCAGTTGCCCCAGCGAATCATGTCGTTGAACTCGATGCTCTGTGACTCGTAGTCCGACACGATGGCCGGCAGGCCTGCCGTCTGACGCTGATACCGCGCCGTGTAGAACACGGGCACGCCGCCCTGCGACACGCGACCGCCCTGGAGCGTGATGTTGCCCCAGCCGTTCGAGCTGCGGAGCAGTTCCTCCGAGTCCTTGTACCGCTGGTAGCCGACATGCAGTTCGTGCGTCACGGTCGAGCCGAGCGTGACGTTGTAGGCCACCTGGATGTTGTCGCGATAGAAGTCCTGGTCGTTGAACTGTGAGGCGTAGCCGAACGTCGCGCCGCCGACGAGCTGGCCCGTCGTCGGGCTGACGTAGCCGTATTTCGTGATGAAGGGCTGCAGGAACGTGTTGAATGCCGGGTTTGTGGCAATCGGCGTCGGCAGCGATACCTGCCCCATCGTCTCGATGGCCGCGATGTTCAGCATCGTGCCAATCGCCTCGCTCGGTGACACCGCCGAGATGTTGTCCGGCCGGCTCAGGGTCTCGTTCGCAAAACGCGTGTACTTGAACGTCGCGAGGCCGCGCCCCAGGATCCAGGAGCCTTCCGCCGTGGTGATGCGCTGCTCGGCTTCTTCGCCCGTGCCGGTCGTCGACGTCGAGGTGGCGCCAAACAGATTGCTGGTGTCCTGACGACGGGAGTCGCGGTAGCTGACGTTGAAGAGCAGGTCGCTCGTCGGATTCAACGTAATCTTGCCGAAGTACTCGTCGCGCACACGTTCGAACTTCGGCAGCGCCCCATAGACGTTCGCGCGGTTTTCACGCGAGAACTCGGGGCGGTAATACGACCCGTAGAAAAACGCCTTGCCGGGAAGGAGCGGACCGCCGATGTTGCCGGTCAGCCACTTCTGATCCTGCTCGTACTGGGACAGCGTCTGGTTGTTCAGGTCGGCAGCCATCTTGGGAGTCTGGAACTTGTAGCTCAGTTCGCCCGAGAAACGGCTGGTGCCCGACTTACTGACCGAGTCGATGGTGAAGCCACCGGACCGGTCGAAGTCGATCGCGCGCGCGCCGCCCTTGACCGTGGTCACCTGCGCGATGTCGTGCGAGGAGGGTTCCGCCGAGAGCGTGCCGAACAGCGGCAGGGTCACGTTGACGCCGTCAAACTGGTACACGTTGTCCTGGCCGCTGCCACCCGCACTCGGGCCGCGCACCTGGTCCGCCGTGAACTGCACGCCGGGAATCAGGCGAATCAGGTCGCGGTATTCCTGCCCGACCGGCAGGGCCGCAATCTGCGCGGCCGACACGCCGCTCTTGATCGTGGCGGTTGACGTGTCCACGTAGGTGGTCGTCGCGGTCACCGTGACGGTCTCCGAGACGCCGCCCACCGACAACGCGACGTTGACTGTGGTGTCCTGCTGCAACTGGACCTGCGCCGTGCGCGTGACGGCCTGCATGCCGGACAACGTGAACGAGATCGTGTAGGTGCCCGGCTGCAGCGCAGCCATCCGGTAGTCACCATTTGCGCCGGTCACCGCCACGCGCGGCGTGGGCAGCGACGGCGACGTGGCTTCAACAGTCACGCCCGGAAGGGCGAGACCGCTGCTGTCGACCACACGACCGGCAATCGCGCCGGTCTGCTGGGCCAGAGCGGCCGCCGGTGCCAGCAGCACCGCCATCACCGCGAGAAGTACAAACTTAGAACGCATCGGTCCTCCAAGGAACGTAAACAAACTGCAAAGGATGCTATCTGGACGGGGACGGGCTGTAAATGGGGCAATGAGGCAATGAGGCAATGGAATGGGGCAATACCGAAATTCCCCAATTTCATTGCCTGATTGCCCCATTGCCCCATTGCCCCATTCCATTGCCTCATTGCCTCATTGCCCCATTGCCTCATTCTTCAGCGGCTACCACCGCCGCCCCCAGCAACCCGGCGGCGGAATTGAGGATGACCGAGACCGGGATGGTCCGCATGAGGTCCACCAAGGGGTCTTTGGCCCGGAAAGCGTCCAAAAACTGGCCTTTTTCGAGGGCTGGAAGCAGTTTCGGGGCAATGCCTCCCCCGATGTACAGGCCGGCCGTGGCCATGGACCGCAGAGCAAGGTTGCCCGCAGCCGCACCATAGGCTTCGACGAACATCTCCACCGCCTCCGCGCACTGTTCGCAGCGCCCGGCGAGCGCGCTCGCGCTGATGGCGGCCGGGAGTTCACCGTTGTCGATCCCGGGCCCAATTGCGGGGCACAACCCGCCGGTCGCTCCAAAGCCATGGGTAAAGCGGAACAGGTGGGCGAGCCCGGGCCCCGAAATCACGCGATCCAGATCGACGCGTCCGAAGATGCCGCTGAGGTGTTCCACAAACGCCAGTTCCCGCGGTGTGCGCGCGGCGAAGTCGGCGTGGCCCCCCTCCGACGCCGACGGTACAAACGTGCCGCTCACGTTGTGAAGGAGCGCCTCTCCCAGGCCCGTTCCCGCCGCGATCAGGGCCGCATTCCCTGACGGCACCGGCACGCCGGCCTGCAGCACTGCGAGTTCCTCCGGTTCCAGCACGGGGACGGCGTGCGCCATGGCTTCGAGGTCGTTGAGCAGGCGCACCGAACAGTCCGGCCATCGATCCGCAAACCCTGACGCGTCAGCCAGCCACGGGACATTGGTAAGCCGCGCAACCAGCCCGGTGACCGGCCCTGCCACGCCGAGACAGAACCCACGCAGGTGCGGTTCGGCGCGCGTGTCGTCGAGGAAGACCTGTATCAGTTCGTCGAGCGAGTCGAAATCGAGCGTCGCGTATTCACGCACGACCATCGACCGCGGACGATCACCCGTGGGTTCGAACAGACCGAGCAGGGTTTTGGTGCCGCCAATATCGCCCGCCAGAAGCATCGGCAAATGATACTGCCTTCCTCTGTTACCATCGCGTTCGTGCCGGTTCCCGCGTCTGCAACCCTCCCGGCCGAGCGCCCGCTGGCCGGCCAGCATGTGGCCGTGCTCGGCAAAGGCGGGGTGCTCTCACGCCGAGACATTCGTGCGCTCGTCGAGCGCATGGGCGGGACGTGTGCGTTCGCCCTCTCCGACCACACCACCGTCGTCATCCTGACGGGCGACGCGGTCGTGCAGACGTGGCCGGCCCACGTGCGCGACGTGCTGACCGAAGACACGTTGTGCCGGGCGGGGGGGCTGCCGGATGTGGAGACGCTGCGGTCGCGCTTTTATTCGACCCGCGACCTGCTCGGCATGTACCCGGGCCTGCGTGAGGATCACCTGCGGTACCTCGGCAAGTGGGGGCTCATCCGCCCGGTCGCCGGGCGGTATTCCTTCAACGACCTGCACGTCATCAAGGCGGCTGCGGCCGACCTCGGCCGCGGGGTGTCCCTGAACGGGATTCTGCGCGGTCTGCTGGCTGAACGGACGGGACAGCTGGCGTTCGACTTCCAGCCGCCGCGTATGGACTCCCCGCGCGCCCGGGTGGTCTCGCTGCCGGCAGTCAAGCAGGCCGCGCGAGGCGCCACCGACAGAGCGGCGCAGATTCAGTCCGCGAACTATACCCTCGCCGCGAAGTACTTCCTCGAAGGCGCGGAACTCGACGATGGGGATGAGCGGAATCTGGATTTGGCGTCCGCGGCCTACCGGCGCGCGTTGTTGTTTGATCCGCAGCTCGTGCCGGCGCTGGTGAACCTCGCCAACATCCACTACGAACGCGACGAGCTGGTCGAAGCCGACGCAATCTACGAAAAAGCGATCCGGTACGACCCTGAATGTTTCGAGGCGTACTTCAACCTCGGCAATATCCACCACGATCTCGCGCGATATCCCGACGCGGTCGTGAACTATCGCGAAGCGCTCGCGATCAACCCCGCGTACCCCGAAGCGCACTTCTACCTCGCGGTCACGCTCGAAAAACTCGGGCGCTCCGCCGAAGCCAGGCCGCACTGGCAGCAGTACCGCGAACTCGATCCCGACGGCGAGTTCACGGAGCTGGCGAAAGAATTTTCGGACTGAGTACGTAGAGCCCGCTGAACTGGAGCGGGCCATCGCTGGTGCGCTCAAACCCAGCGCGCCCTACATGTTGCAGCGCGTCCTGCTTGTCAGGCACTACTCGAACAGCTTCAGTCCGAACGCCTTGTCGATCGAGTCCAGATACGAGCGTTCGAAGTCGTCCGACAGGGTCAGCGCGTGACCCTTGAGATCGCGACGGCCCGTGCGGCCGACACGATGGACGTAGGTGTCGAGTGATCGCGGCACTTCGTAATTCACCACAAGCGCCACATCGTCAATGTCGAGACCGCGGGCGGCCACGTCAGTCGCGACAAGCACCTGAAGGCGTCCCGCGCGGAAGGCTTCGATCGTGTCCGTCCGTTCGTTCTGCGGGCGGTCGGCATGCACCGGCGCGGCGCGAAGGCCCGACCGCTGCAACGTACGCGCAAGGCGGTCGCAGCCGATCTTGGTGTTGACGAACACAATCGCCGTGCCGCGTTCGCGGCGCAAGGTCTTGGCGAGCACTTCCGCCTTGTCCTTGGCGTGCACGAGCCGTGCTTCATGCGTGATCGTCTGCGCAGGACCACGCACCGAGCCCACCTGGATGAACACCGACTTCGGCGCCAGTTCATCGGCAAACCGCATCACTTCTTCCGGCATCGTCGCCGAAAACAGCATCGTCTGCCGCTTTTCCGTCGGCGGCATCATCTCGGCGATCTTGCGGACGTCGGGCCAGAACCCCATGTCCATCATCCGGTCCGCTTCGTCGAGCACGAGCACTTCGATGCGCGAGAAATCGCCGATGCCGCTGCGCATGTGATCAAGCAGCCGGCCCGGTGTGGCGACCACGATGTCGACGCCGGCCTTGAGGGCGCGTTCCTGCGGTCCCATCGGCACACCGCCGTAGACCGGCACGCTGGCGACGGGTGCGTGATACGCAAACCCCTGAATCTCGTCGTCGATCTGCGTGGCGAGTTCACGCGTCGGCGCAAGAATCAGCGCGCGTGTGTGCTGGTGTGAGTTGGTGTGGCCGGCCGCCATGAGCTTTGCAAGAATCGGCAGCAAGTACGCCGCTGTCTTGCCGGTGCCCGTCTGGGCGCAGCCGATGACGTCGTGACCCTTGAGCGCGTAGGGCAACACGGCGCTCTGGATCGGTGTGGTCTGGGTGAAGCCGCGCTGCGAGAGCGCGTCGAGCACGTGGGGTTCGGTGATCAAGTCCACGAACGGGACCGGCGCCGGATCAAACGGCACCGATTCGCGCGTGGTTGAGGCCGCCTGAGGGGCCGCCTGACCGCCACGTTTGGGGCCGCGTGATCCGGATGAGCCGCCCGGAGCGCCGGATGGACGGGGACCGCCTCCCCCTCCGCTGCGCCGCCGGCGCCTGGGTTTGGGAGTGTCAGTAGGTGTAGTCAAAGCTGGTGGTGCGAGGGTTTATCGAGCTCGGAAGGTGATGATGCCGCGGACGGGGTCGTATGGCGACACGCCCACGGTGACCCGGTCGCCCGGAACCACCTTGATTCGAAAGCGGCGCATCCGGCCGCTCAACTGGGCCAGCACTTCATGGCCCGAATCCACCTGCACACGGTAAAGACCTCCACTATGGACGGCCACCACGGTGCCTTGGACATCAATCAGATCGTCCTTGCTCAAATTCGCAATCCTTTCAAGCTTCCTAGTATAGCCGCACCTTGGACCCTGGACCCCGGACCCTGGACCAACAGGATTACTTGAAAGAAAGACCTGCCGAGAGCACCAGGATCCGTTTGGCGCCCCGGGGCGCCGTCAGGGCGGTGCCCTCGGCGGCCTTGGTGAGGTAGAACCGCATGTCGGCGGTGATGGCCACATGGCGCCACTTGAACCAGCGGGCGCCGCCGCCGGCGTTGATGGTCGAGGTGCCCACGCCGTCCCCGGGGCCTTCCCCACGGAAGGAGTCGAAGCCGAACGGCCCTGCGCCGACGGTGAGATAGCTCCAGCCCTGCCCGCGACCAAAGTTCAGGGACACCTGTCCGGACAGCGCGTCGAGCGTACGGTTGATGGGATCCCCGACTGGCTTCCCTTTGACGTCCTTCTTCTGGAGGTGACCCCGACCCCGGAGCAGTTCGGCGCCGAGGCCGAGCTTCCACCGCATGCTCCTCAGGGGATAGACGTGGATGCCAACGACCCCGGTGAGGGCCCGCGTCGGCATGTCCACCGGCGATGTCAGCCTCAGCCCTGCCAACGTCAAGGCGTCGTCGCCGATGGCGGGAAATCCGGCGCGGATATCCACGGCGACCCACGGCATCTTCTCGACCGCCACCGGTGCCACAGGGCCCTGAGCCGCAGCGCCGGCCGGCAGCAGGAGCAGGGCAACCATCAGAGCTGCGTATCTCATGCGTCCCCAGAGTACCGCAACGGTGAGATACCGCTGACGCGGAAGTGGGCAGCTGGGCAGCTGGGTGGGTGGGCGGCTGGGTGGGTGGGCGGATGGGCGGATGGGCGGATGCGGATGGGCGGGTGCGTACGTAGGGCGTCCTGGGTTGCAGGACGCCGTCGCCGCTCAAATGGGGAGATGATTAGGGGCTATGGGAGACGCAGCGATCGTTCGGGTCGTTGTCTGGGGCGCGCTCGCTGCGCTGACGGATCCCGAACACGCCGACGACACACCGGTGTCCGGTCAGTCCGGCAAACGTTCCAGTTCCTGAGCTGCCTGCACCCGCGCATTGGCCGCGTCCTTGGTACAAGCGATCGATGTCGTTGTCCTGCATGGCGTGGTTACTGGTTCCCCGGTTCATGGTGCCGCAGTGTGAGAATACCCCGGACCCTGGACACTGGACCCTGGACCGCTAGAATCTATCCATGCCTGATGTCTCTTCGCTGGTGCGTGTGCAGATCGTTCGTGAGCTTGAGGGGTTTGTGCGGGAGATTGAGGCGTTCCCTGATGACGCCTCGGTCTGGGCGGTGGTGCCGGGCGTGACGAATTCGGCGGGTACGCTCGCGCAGCACGTGTGCGGAAATCTGCAGCACTTTGTCGGGCGGGTGCTCGGCGGGTCGTCCTACCTGCGCGACCGTGAGCGCGAGTTCTCCGAGCGCGCAGCGTCGCGCAGTGCGCTCATCGCCGAACTTCGCAGGACGGCAGCGGTCGTGGCAGATGTGCTCACGCGCCTGCCGGCCGGTCACCTTGATGCGGCCTATCCGGAACAGGTGGGCGGGCACCCCGTGAACACCGCCCAGTTTCTTGTGCACCTCGGCGCCCACCTCGCATTCCACCTCGGCCAGGTCGGCTACCTCCGCCGCATCGCCACCGGATCAAACACCAGCGTGGGACCCCTTCCACTGTCGTCCATCGCCGCAATCACCCAATAGGACCCCTAGGACCCAGGACCCTGGGACCGCGAACCCTGGACCCTGGACCCTGGACCATACGAAGGAAGAGCAGTCCTGTCAGTGAGACCCCGCCCATGACGAGGAACGCTGTTCCGTAGCCGACGGCCGCCACCAGCGCGCCTCCCGCCCACGCTGACCACGATTCGCAGGCGTTTGTCGCCGCCATGAATGTCGTGAATTGTGTGGCTGCGAGGCGCGGGTGCGTCAGGTCCATAAAAAACGCGTAGCTCGTGACCGTGAACAGGCCGACGCAGAAGTACATCGCGACGAGACTCGCGATCAGCACGGTTGTCGACGCGCCGCCTCGAAGGTCCACGACCCCGAGGGCCGCCACCGTGGCAACACTGCCAAGGAGAAAGACCGTGAGGGCGGGCACACGCCCCCAGCGATCGGAGAGCCAGCCTCCGACCAGTCCGCCGATAAGGGTGGCCGTCACCACGTAGAGACTGAAGAAGACGCCGATGGTGTCGCTGGCCACGCCGCGATCCACCAGGAACGGCCCCGCGAGCTGGCCTGCACTTTCAAACGCGGCGGCCCCCGTCAGCGCAAACGCGAGGCCAATCCATGTCGAGCGCATCCGCAGTGCCGCCACCAACGCTTCGCGCAGCGGCGTGCCCGCGATGGCTGCTGTGGCTTGTGGAGCGGGCTCTTTCATGGCCGCCACCAGCAGCAGTGGCAGACAGATCCACGTGATGAGCGCCGACAGAATGCCGGCCGTGCCCCACGTGGTCGCCACCAGGAGCACCGCGCCACCAAACACGCTGCGTCCGACGAGCATGCCGGCCTGCATGGCGCCATTCAGCCGGCCGCGTTCATGCGGCGGTGTCGCGCCGATCACGAGTGCATCGATGGCCACGTCCTGCGTCGCGGCGGAAATTCCATGCAGCAACAGCAGGAGTCGCCACGTATCGAAGTGCTGGACGGGGTCGAGCCACACCAGCGGCACCAACGTCACCGCCATCGACGTCTGCGCGAGGACAATCCATGCCCGGTACCCCCAGCGCGGACCGCGCAGGACGTCGAGCACCGGCGCCCACAGAAACTTGAGCACCCACGGCAGCAGGAGCAGGGCCGTCAGCGACGTGATCTGCGCCACCGGGACATCCGCCGACCGCAGGAGGGTCGGCAACGCCCACCAGATGAATCCGATTGGCGCGCCTTCACTCGCGTACAAAACGGTGAAGACGGCGAGTCGGCCCCGGGGGTAATCAAGCAGGCTCAGTCGCATGTGCCGTTATACTCCGGCTCGATGGCTCTGGTGACCCTGAATGACATTCGCGCGGCGGCAACCCGGATTCTGGGCGACGTCCGCCGCACGCCAATCCTCGATGTGTCCGACCTGGCGGAGCGGTCGTTGTTGCTCAAATGTGAGCACCATCAGCCCGGCGGCGCCTTCAAGATCCGCGGCGCATCGCACATGCTCGCGACGGTGTCGCCGGAGGCGCTGGCGCGTGGGGTCGTGACGTATTCCTCGGGCAATCACGGCCAGGCCGTCGCACTGGCGGCGCATCGCCGTGGCGTGCCCGCCGTGATCGTGATGCCGACGACCGCCCCGGCGATCAAGATTCGTGGCGTGAAACGGTGGGGCGGTGAAGTGATCCTTGAGGGCACCACCTCCGTCGAGCGGCTGAAGCGCGCGCAACACGAAGCGGCCACGCGTGGACTGACGATGGTGCCGCCGTTCGATCACGAAGCCGTGATCATCGGGCAGGGCACCACCGGGCTCGAGATTCTCGAACAGGTGCCCGACGTCGGCACGGTCGTGGTGCCCGTCGGCGGCGGTGGACTTCTCGCCGGCGTGGCGGCGGCGATCAAACAGTCACGGCCCGACGTGGTGGTGATCGGCGTGGAACCGGCCGGGGCCCCCAAAATGTCGCGCTCGCTGGCGGCCGGTCATCCGGTGACTCTCGACGCGGTGTCGAGCATCGCGGACGGCCTGATGCCGGTGCGCCCTGGTGAAATCACGTTTGCCCATGCGCAGGCGTTTGTGGACCACGTCATCACCATCGAGGACGAACGCATCGCCCGTGCCGCGTTGTGGTTGTTCTTTGAAGCGAAGCAGGTAGTGGAGCCCAGCGGCGCGGCCACGACGGCGGCCGTGTTGTGGCCTGTGCCTGGCGGACCGCTGGCGGCGCCGAAGGGCCGCGTGGTGGCGATCGTCAGTGGCGGTAATGTTGCGCCGGAGACGATCGTGGGGCTCTCGAACGCGTAGTGCGCACCGGGTACGTAGGGCGCACTGGGTTGGAGTGCGCCGTCGCTGGCGCGCTCAAGTGCAGCGCGCCCTACGTTTCAAGGCCAGACTGTCGATCAGTTCGGCAAAGCGCTCCAGCACAATCTGCTCGCCGAACTGTTCGCCGGTCTGTCGCGCGGCGCTGCTCCAGTGTGTGCGCGCGTGTGTGTCGGTCGCCATGCGCCTTAACGCCGCCACAAGCGCCGCCTCATCGTGCGCGGGTACCAACAAGCCGTTGTGTTCATGCACCACGAAATCCGGCACGCCGCCCACGTTCGACGCAATGATCGGACGGCCTGCAGCCATCGCCTCCACCGCGGCGACCGGATGCGCCTCAAAGTGCGACGGCAGCACGGCGACATCGGCGGCCGCCTGCAACCGGGCGATCGTCGTGTGCGGCAACGGGCCCAGGAACGTCACGCTGCCGGTCATCCCCTCGGCCTCCACGTAGCCCCGTGCCCACGGGCCCTCATCCCAGGGATGGTCCTTCATGTCGGGGCCGACCACCATCAACCGGCATCCGGTCAGCCCCGCCTTCCGCCATGCGAGCAACAGGTTGCGAATCCCCTTTTCCCGACTGAGACGCCCCACGTACGTGAACACAATCTCGTCGGCGCGCAGGCCGAACGACGCGCGGGCTTCGGCCCGCGCCGACTCGTCGAGCGGCCGGAACACCTGCGTATCCACCGGATTCGGCACGTAATGCAACCGCGAGTCCGGGACGCCGAGGGTGCGGCCCTCACGCACGATCGACTGGGCGATACACGCAACCGCATCAGCCTGCCCATACAACCAGCGCAACGGCCACGAGGCCCAGCGATGCACGGTCGAGGTCAACCCGTGCTTCTGTGGGTGGCGTCCGTCGAGTGTGCCCTGCACCTGTGGTTGAAACACGACCGGCACGCCGAAGCGCCATCGCGCCACAAGCGCCGCCAGCCCGGACGCGCGCTGATCCACGACCGCAATGACGTCGTACTCCGAACGCGTCGCTGACAGCGCGCCGACGGCCCACGGCAGCCAGAGCCACTTGCCGATGGCCGTGCGTGGGCCGACAGGAGGCCGCCGCCAGACCGCCACCCCATCCATGGTCTCGCGTTCCGGATGCTGGAGGTTCGTGCGTTTGGTGATCACGCGCACGTCATGTCCGCGTCGATGCAGGTACGTGGCGAGGCGTGAGGCGCCGGCCTCAGCGCCGCCGATGACGGGCGCGTAGTACGTGGAGATGAGGGCGACACGGGTACGGGCAGGCATGGGTCAGTGCCGGGTGTTCACAAACAGGTAGTTGGGGGGCGCCAGCAGAACGTGTTCGAGGCCGGCCCATCGCGCGATCGCGCGTATCCATCGTCGCGGCCCCGGGCGCGACAACACGTCCCAGATGTGCACGTCGCACGCGCCGATGTTGGCGTAGTCGATCACATACCGCGGTTCGTCCAGCGTGTACGCAATCTCGGTCGTCTCTTCGCTGAGCGCCAGTGCCCTGCGGCGCCGCCCCCGGATCGCCGCCGATGCCACAAACGTCAGCTTCGACTCATCGGCACTGGCCTGGCGCAGCATGCGCAGTCCCGTGGTGGTCAGAAATTCTTCTGACAGATCCAGTACGAAGACCTGTGACACCTCGGGCAGCCGGGACAGCTGGGCGCTCAGGATGCAGGTGCCGGCGCCGACATCGATCACGGCGCCGCCGGACGCATAATGAGCCTGTTCCTGAAATTCCTTCTCCCACGGCTCAGGCATCCGTCCGCGTATTACCGGTATCGCCATCTGTGATCGCTTTCGCCAGCGCCTCGAGCGCGGCTTCAGGGGTGGTGATCTTACCATCCAGCTGCAGGTCGTACAGCTGCGCGAGGAGCGCGCCGACACGCGGGCCGGGCGGTACGCCCAGCGCCAGCACGTGCCGGCCGAGCAGAAACGGCACCGGCGGCAGCTGTTCGACGCCCAGCAGGCGGGCGCGTTCCAGAAACCAGTCCATCGCGTCACACGCAAAGGTGCCGGTGCGTCCGTGACAATCCGCTTTCGCAAACCGCGCGAGCAGGTCGAGGTTCACCTTCTGCGCCAGCCGGCGGAACGCGCCGTCCCCGACGGGTGTCGGGGCTTTGAAAAACATGGTCGGCTTCAGGTGATGGGCCACGATCCCGAGGACGGCGTGCCGCACGTCATACCCGCCAATGGTGTGGATGTTGAGGCGATCGAGGAACGATGTCGCCGGGGCCACGCCGGCCTCCTCGTGCCCCTTCGATCGGATCCGCCCATCCTCAAACCTGGTCGTCGCCGGTTTTCCCATGTCGTGACAGAGGGCGCTCAGCATCATGACAATGGCCCGGGGATGATCGAGGCCGTCGAGCCGGCTGCGGGCCTCGTCGGTGACCATCAGCGTGTGGACCCAGACGTCGCCTTCGGGATGCCACTCGGGCTCCTGCTCGCAGCCCACCAGCGCCTTGAGTTCCGGCCAGAGCCGATCGACCACGCCGAGATCGAGCGCCAGGGCGAGCCCCAGCGAGGGGCGCGTGGCCCGCAGCAGCAGTTTCTCGACTTCACCCCAGATGCGCTCGGCCGGCAGATCGTCGAGCGGCAGCGACCGACAGAGCGCGGCGGTGTCCGCCTCGAGCGTGAGCTTGAATCGCGCAGCAAACTGCAGCGCGCGGAGCACCCGCAGGCTGTCGTCCGCGAACGTCCCGGCATCCACCGCCCGCAGGGTGCGCGACTGCAGATCCGCTGCGCCGTTGAAGGGGTCGATTGTCTCCCCGGACAGGGGATCCCATGACATCGCGTTGATGGTGAAATCCCGCCGGCGCGCGGCGTCCGCCAACGACAGTGCCGGATCTCCCTCGACGGTGAAACCCTTGTGGCCACGACCGGTCTTTGACTCACGGCGGGGCAGGGACACATCGAGTCCGCCGACCTTGTACACCGTGAAGCTTTCGCCCACCGCGTCCACCCGTCCGAAATGTTCGAGCAGGGTGCGAAGCTGCGGTGCGGGGACGCCGAAGACTTCAAGGTCCACGTCCTTCGGGTCGAGTCCCAGCGCGCGGTCCCGCACCCAGCCGCCGGCGATGAGCGCGCGGCCTCCGACCGCACGCACCGCACGGGCCACATCGAGGGCGAGTGACGGCGTGTTCACGGCGTCCGTTGGCGTCCGAAGCGCGTGACGAGCCGGTCGGCGAGACCCGGCGCGAGGCTGTTGACGAGGGCGAGGAGACGGGCGCGGCGGTACGGATACACCTCCGGGCGCGGCACGTCCATGCAGCGGAGCACCGCCTGCGCGACGGAGCCGGCCGTTTGTTTCGGCCCGCGGCCCTGGACCGTGAAGCCGTAGTCGCGACGAATGGCGTCGCGAAATTCGGTGGCGGTGGAGATCGGGTAGACCGCCGATGCCCGCAGGGGCGTGCCGTGCCACTCGGCGCGCAGCGATTCGACGAGTCCGGCCTGCGCGGCTTTGGTGGCGGAATACACACTGGAGCCCGCAATCCCGCGCCGGCCCACGATCGAGGAGATCACAATGAGATGGCCTGATTGCTGCTTCGTAAACTGGAGGGCGGCCGCTCGGGCCGCGTAGAGCGTGCCCATCAGATTGACGTCGATCAGCCGCCGCATCACGTCAGGCGGCGTGGCCACAAACGTGTCGTGGTACCCAATGCCGGCGTTGGCAATCATCACGTCAAGCCGGCCATACGCCTCCACCGCGCGCGCGACCAGCGTCGTCATGTCCGCCTCAACGGTGACGTCACCGGTCACTGCCAGCGCCTGACCGCCGGCCGCCCGAATGGCTGCAACTTCGGCGTCGAGCCGGTCACCCCGGCGCGCCGAGAGCACGACCGCATCGCCCCGCGCCGCGACCACCTTCGCACACGCCAGCCCAATCCCGGCCGACGCGCCCGTAATCGCGACTACTTTCATGCCCTCATCTTCTCATCTCCCCATCCGCCCATCCGCCCATCCGCCCATCCGCCCATCTGCCCATCTGCCCATCTGCCCATCTGCCCATCCGCCCATGTATTGTTTGCCTATGGATGTCGTGCGTCTGCTGTCTGATCTGGTCGCCACCAATTCCGTGAATCCGTCGCTGGTCCCTGGTGCACCGGGTGAAGCGGCCGTGGCCGAGGTGGCGGCGCACGCCATGCGGCAAGGCGGGCTGGATGTGGTGATTGAGCCCGTGGTTAATGGCCGGCCGAATGTGGTTGGCGTGTTGGAAGGGCGCACCGCCGGGCCGTCGCTGATGTTCTGCGGGCATATTGATACCGTGGGCGTCGCGGGCATGACCAACCCGTTTGAGCCGCGTGTGTCCAACGGTCGGCTGTATGGACGCGGATCCCAGGACATGAAAGGCGGGGTGGCCGCGATGATCGCAGCTGCGGTCGCGCTCGCGCCGACGTGGTCGCGTGGCCGCCTCATCGTGGCGTGTGTGGCGGACGAAGAATTCGAGTCGATTGGGGCGGATGCGCTGGTGACGCGGTGGTCGGCGGATGCCGCGATTGTGACGGAGCCGACGGACCTGCGCATGGCCGTGGGGCACAAGGGGTTCGCGTGGCTGGAGGTGATGGCCGAAGGGCGCGCGGCCCACGGCAGTCGCCCGGCCGAAGGGCGCGACGCCATCTTCCGGATGGGGCGTGTGCTGCAGGCGCTCGAAGCGCTCGACCGGGACCTGCAGTCGCGGCCGCCCGTGCCAATGCAGGGGACGGCGTCGTTGCACGCGTCGATCATTGCCGGAGGCCGTGAGTTGAGTGTGTATCCGGACCACTGCGACTTGCAGTACGAGCGCCGGACCGTGACGGGCGAAAGTGACGCGATCGTGTCGGGCGAGATCGCCGCGATTCTGGAGCAACTGCACAGGGCTGATCCGGAGTTCTCCGGCACCGCGCGTCTCGTCACATCGCGGCCCCCGTATCGGGTCAGCGATGACGTGCCGGTGGTGCGGGCGCTGGCGTCAGCACTTGGCGGACGCGGACTCGACGCCTCGCCGACCGGGATGTCGTTCTGGACCGATGCCGCGATTCTCGCGGCGGCCGGCATTCCTTCAGTGCTGTTTGGGCCCGGCGGTGCCGGTCTTCACAGCATTGAGGAATACGTGAATATCGCTGATGTCGAGGTGTGCCGCGACGTCCTCATGGACGTCGCCTTGCACATGTAGGGCGCGCCGGGCGTGAGCGCGCCAGCTATTTCTCCTTCAGCAGGCTGCCGAGCACGAAGCCCACGTTTGCGGGTCGTTCGCCCAGGCGGCGCATGAAATACGGGAACCACTCGGTGCCAAACGGGATGTAGACGCGGAACGGGTGCCCGTCGGCAGAGAGGGACCCCTGCAGGTCGCGGCGGATGCCGTACAACATCTGGAACTCGTAGCGATCCTTCGCAATCCGCTGCGCGGCGGCAAATGCCCGCGTCGCGTCGACCATTGCGGGGTCGTGTGTGGCGATCGCCGGGTACGTGCCGTCGGTCAGCAGGACCTGCATCTGGTCCACAAACGCACGGTCCACATCCGCCTTCTGCTGATACGCGACCGCCGCCGGTTCACGATAGGCGCCCTTGACGAGTCGCACGCGAGCCCCGAGCGCATTCACGCGCGAGATGTCGGCCATCGACCGCTTCAGGTACGACTGGATCACGACGCCGACGTTCCGGTACCCGATGTTCCAGAGCGTTTCGAATGTGTCCAGAGTGCGATCGGTGTAGGGCGAATTCTCCATGTCGATCCGCACGAAGAACTCCCCCGCGGCGGCGACGTCCAGAATCCGGCGGAGATTGTCGATGCAGGTGGCCCGATCGATGTCGAGGCCGAGTTGCGTCAGCTTCAGGGAGATATTGCGGCCCACGCCGGACGCCTGAATGGCCTCGATGACGCCCACGTACCCCCGAGTGGCCTCAAGGGCCTCGTCGGCGGAGGACACACTTTCGCCAAGCAGGTCGAGTGTGACCAACAGGCCCTGGTGTTCGACCTCCCGGGCGGCCGCGATGGCTTCATGCACCGTCTCGCCGGCGATGAATCGCCGGGCGAAGCTGCCGGAATGCCTCATGCCGTAGCGTGACGCGAGGGATTTCAGGGCAGAGCTGCCAGCCAGGATGGAGAAAGCGGCTTTCGGGAGCGCGGCAAACATCAGTGCGTGGGTCTCCGATGGGGTATGAGGTGCTGCAGGGTGCGGGCGTAGTACCGCAGGGAAATACGATCCCGTACGCGGACGCGTTGACGGTCGGTGATGAGAATGCCACGATTCACGAGGAGAGGTACCCCCTCCTCCACGGCCTGTCGTCCGGACGTGACGGCGAGATTGGCTTGCTGGGCCGACAGCAATGCCAGCAGATCATCGATCCGAGCCGCCAGCTCACTCCGGGTCATCGACGCGCGCAGCGCCGAGGCGACGAGCGCCGTGGGCACCACCTTGTGCAGCAGGCCGACCTCGTGCTGGATCCGATGCGCCAGGGCGACAAGGTCACGCCGCGCATGCGGGTCGTACTCGACCAGCGGGATGGGGAGGCCGAACGTGACAAACGCCCGGCTCTCGTAGCCGACCGCGTGCCGGATCATCTCCGCCACCTCCTGCGCAAACGGGCGCTTTCGCGCGCGCGACGCTTCGCGCGCCAGCATCTTGTCCTCAAGCACCAGGTCGTAGGCGATGGCCATCGGCACGACGAACAGGTGGGTGCGATCCGCCTGCAGGGCGGCCTGCAGCAGCCCCGTCTTGGGGGCCTTCAGCTCCCCGCTGTAGCTGCGGCCGCCTTCCGCGTAGTACAGGAGGTCGTGGTGCTTGAGCACCTCCACGACATAGGCCTTCAGCGTCGCCAGGTAGACCGGATCCTTGCTGCCGCGGCGAATCGGAATCGCACCCGTGATGTGCCGATGCAGCAGTCCAAGGGCGCCGCCGAACAGGTTGATCCCCGCCGCAATCAACGGTGGCCGGATGCCGCTCAGCTCCAGCACCAGCAATTCAATCAGGTAATCGAGATGGCTCTTGTGGTTCGAGACGTAGACGACGTGCCCCTGGGCGAGGGCGGTCCTGGGCCGGTCGACATGTTCCGTGATGTGCGTGATCTTCCGGTAGATCGGATACAGCGGATGCTGCAGCGCGCGGTAGAGCGCGTACCGCTGTGTGGTGCGCAACTCGTCGAGGTAGCCCTCCAGGCGTGTCCTGGCCTCGGCGTCGCGCATGTACCGCGCGACATCCTCGTGGGCGAGCACCGCCTGCGTCAGATCGTCGAGGGCGGCGGAGGCGGCCATCAGTCCAGGGCGCGACAGAGCGCGAGCGTGAACTCCGTGGTCGAGGCGGACCCGCCCAGGTCACGGGTGCGCACCTCGCCGGCGGACAGCACCCGGTCGAGGGCGGCCTTGACGCGCACGGCCGCGTCGAGCTCCCCGAGGTGCCGCAACATCATGACGGCCGACAACAGGAGGGCCGTGGGATTCGCGACATTCTGATCGGCAATGTCCGGCGCGCTGCCGTGCACGGCTTCAAACACCGCGACATCCGTGCCGAGGTTCGCGCCGGGCACTACGCCCAGCCCCCCCACCAGCCCCGCGCACAGGTCCGACACGATGTCGCCGTACAGATTCGGGAGCACCAGCACATCGAATTGTTCGGGGCGCATGACCAGATGCATGCAGGCGGCGTCGACAATCTTCTCGTCGTACGGAATCTCCGGATATTTCCGCGAGACCGCGCGCACGGAATCCAGGAACAGGCCATCACCGAGCTTCATGATGTTGGCCTTGTGAATGGCGGTCACGCTGCGGCGGTGTTCGCGCGTCGCGTGCTGAAACGCGAACTCCGCGATGCGCGTCGACGCGGCCTCCGTGATGATCTTCAGACTTTCCACGACCCCAGGCACGATCACGTGCTCCAGGCCGGCATACAGATCTTCGGTGTTCTCGCGCACGATCACCAGGTCCACCTGCGTGAAGCGGCTGGGCACCCCCGGCAGATTGCTGACGGGACGGAGGTTCGCGTAGAGGTCGAGCGCTTTCCGCAGCCCGACATTGACGCTCGTGAACCCCTCGCCAATCGGCGTCGCACAGGGGCCTTTGAGCGCCACACGCGTTCGCCGGATGGAGTCGAGGAGTTCGCCGGGGAGCGTCTGGCCGGACTTCTTGAAGGCGATGACGCCCGCGTCCTGTCGATCCCACTCGATCGCGACGCCGGCGGCATCCAGGACGCGAATCACGGCGGTCGTGACTTCCGGCCCGATCCCGTCACCAGGTATCAGGGTGAGCGCGTGAGACATGCTCCCGACATGATAGCGGAAAGCGGCACCGCCGTTGGTGGTGTATAACCAGAGATATGGCGACTGTTCCCCTCCAGATCAAGTTCCTCCACGTGCGCCGCATGGCGTCACTCGAACACGACATCGCCGAGCGGGTCCAGGACCTGCAGTCGCTGCATGGCCGCATTCTCGGCTGTCATGTGTCGGTCGAAGTGCCGCATCACTCGCACCAGACGGGCAATGCGATCGAAATCCGCATCGCCCTCGCCCTGCCCGGCGACCTCGTCGTCACCCGCAAGG
Source organism: Vicinamibacterales bacterium (assembly GCA_030827135.1). Classification (GTDB taxonomy): domain Bacteria; phylum Acidobacteriota; class Vicinamibacteria; order Vicinamibacterales; family SCN-69-37; genus SYFT01. Next base: position 230,207 of record JAURFE010000002.1, on the reverse strand, counting down.
CCTCTTCGGCGTCCCAGCCCTCGGTGGCGATTCAACAGGCGTTCACCGCGCTGAAGCGCCAGTTGCGGAAGGGCACCGAGAAGCGCGTGGCCACGCGCAAGAAGCGGTAACAGCGAGCCGCGTGTCCCGGTGGACTACCTGAGCCGCTCGGCCAGCGTGGCCGCGACCTGTTCGAGCAACGTCCTGTCGTCGGGCCCGAACGCCGCGTGCTGATCGGAGTCGATGTCGATCTCGCCCAGCACGCGCGCCCCGTCGAGGATCGGCACCACGATCTCCGATCTGGTCTCGATCGAACACGCCAGATACCGGGCGTCCGCGTGCACGTCGTCCACAATGATCGTCGCTTTTTCGGTGGCGGCCGCGCCGCAGATCCCGCGGCCGAGCGGGATGCGGGTGTGGGGTGAAGGTTTGCCGAGGTACGGCCCGAGCACGAGCGTGTCGCCCTCGAGGAGATAGATGCCGGCCCACGAGTAGTAGGGCAGCCGGCCCTTGAGGAGCGCCACGGCCTCGGCCATGGCCGTCGTGGCGTCAGGCGCAGCGGCGATGGCGGCGCGGATGTCGGTGAGCAGCGCGGGATCAGCGGCAGTGGTCATGGTTACTCTCGGAGTTCGATCCAGAAAATGACGAGTCCGGCGGCCAGTGTCAGGGCCATCAGGCCGTTGGACACGCCGTGCAGACGGCCAAATTCCGCTTTGCGCGGGTCGGTGTCTGGCAACGCCACCAGGGTGGATGCGGCCTCGACCCGCAGCACCTCGATGCGCGGAGACACAATCAGACCCGTGTATGCGCTGGCTGCCAGCATGCCGACCACCAGCCAGATCTGAACAGCGAGGCGGCGCGGACGGGGGCCGAGCGCGGTCCGGAGACCGAGCAACGCGAGGAGGCCGGCCCCCAGGCCCCAGGCCAGGTGCTGGAATCTTGCAAAAATGTCACCGAAGACCATGCCCGCCAGCGTGCGCCCCGCCACGGGATCCTGCACCTCAAGCACGGCAAAAATTGCGGGCGCCGCCACGACACCCAGCACGGTCAACCCCCCGATCCACAGGGCGATGAGGGCGAGGGAGATCACACGGAGGACCGGCATTCGTACGGCGATTATGTCACGCGTACAGTAAACTTCTGCTCGCCGCGCATGACACCTCCATCCAACACCGTTCTCCACAATCTCGCGACGCAACTCCGCATCGACTCGGTGCGCTCCACCACGGAAGCCGGGTCCGGACATCCGACGACCTGCCTGTCGGCGGCTGATCTGCTCGCGGTCCTGTTTTTTGACGAACTGCGTTTTGATCCGATGGATCCGCAGCACCCGGAAGCGGACCGCTTCGTGTTGTCGAAGGGACACGCGGCGCCGATTCTGTATGCCGCGTGGGCGGCGGCCGGCGCGTTCCCGCGCGAGGCCGTGATGGACCTGCGCAAGATCACATCGGACCTCGAAGGTCATCCGACTCCGCGACTGCCGTTTGTGGACGTGGCGACCGGGTCGCTGGGCCAGGGACTGGCGGCCGGCGTCGGCATCGCGCTCAACGCGCGACGCATCGGATCCGATTACCGCACCTACGTCATGCTCGGTGACGGCGAAAGCGCGGAAGGGTCGGTGTGGGAAGCAGCGCAGGTCGCGGCCAATCACAATCTCGACAACCTTTGCGCGATCACGGACGTCAACGCGTTCGGCCAGAGCCGCGCCACCCAGTTTGCCCACGACGTCGAGGCGTTTGCGACTCGGTACCGTGCGTTCGGCTGGCACGCCATTGTGATCGATGGCCACGACCTCTCCGAGATTCGCACGGCCCTGGCCGAGGCGCGCGGCATGCGCGGGCGGCCGACGATGATCGTCGCGAAGACACTCAAGGGCAAAGGCTGCTCGATCTTCGAAGACAAGGACAACTGGCACGGCAAGCCGCTGAAGAAGGGCGCAGAAGCCGATGCCGCCATCGCCGAACTCGAGGCGCAGATCCTGCCCACGTCCGACCCCGCGCCCGTCATTGCGAAGCCGGCCACGCGCCGGTCGGAAGGCGCCCTGCCGGACTTTGTCGCAGGCATGCCCGCGCCGGCCTACAAGTCCGGCGACCTGGTGGCCACGCGCGAAGCGTACGGCACGGCCCTGGCGGCGCTTGGCGCCCTCGATCAGCGCATCGTGGCGCTTGACGCCGACGTGAAGAACTCGACGTTCAGTGATCGGTTCGAAAAGGTGTTCCCGGAGCGGTTCTATCAGACGTTTATCGCCGAGCAGGCGATGATCGGCGCGGCGATGGGGCTGGCGAGCCGCGGTGCGATCGCGTTTCCGTCGAGCTTCGCGTGTTTCCTGGAACGCGGCGCGGACTTCATCCGCATGGCGGGCATTTCGATGCTGAACATCAAGCTGTGTGGATCCCATGCCGGCATCTCGATCGGCGAAGACGGTCCGTCGCAGATGGCGCTCGAAGATCTGGCGATGGCGCGTGCGGTGCCCAACTGCACGGTGTTGTATCCGTCCGACGCCGTGTGTGCCGAGCGCATGGTGGCACTGGCGGCTGCCACGCCGGGTCCCGTGTACATCCGCAGCTCGCGTCCCAAGACGCCGATCCTCTATTCGACGACTGAACAGTTCCCGGCCGGCGGATCGAAGGTGCTGCGGCAGAGCGACACGGACGTCGTAACCGTGGTGGGCGCTGGCGTGACGTTGTTTGAAGCGCTCAAGGCGTATGACCTGCTCGCCAAAGAGGGCATCGCCATCCGCGTGGTGGACGCCTACTCGATTCAGCCCATCGATCGCGCCGGCCTCATCGCGGCCGGCAAGGCGTCGGGTGGGTGGATCCTGACCGTGGAAGATCACTACGCGCAGGGCGGCCTCGGCGACGCGGTGTCCGAAGCGGTCTGGGATCAGGGCTTCACCGTACAGCGCCTCGCCGTCCGCGAGATTCCCCGGAGCGGCGGCCCTGAGGAACTGCTCGATCACTACGGCATCTCCTCGACCGCGATTGCCAGGGCGATCAAAGCCCGCATCAAGCACTAAGCACCAGGCACTCGGCACCAGCACCGAGCGCTGAGACACAGCACCGGGTACGACGCATCGGCTAGAATCGCCCGCATGCGAAGACAGGTTTTCGTCGCTGCGGCCCTGGCCACGTTTGTCGTCACGGCGTACTCAGCGCAGACTCCCGCCACACTGACCGGCATGCGCGATCCCGTATTTTCCCCAGATGGAAGGCGCATCGCCGTGTCCTGGCTGGAACAGGTGTGGACGATGGCGCCCGATGGGCGGGATCCGAAACGTGTCGTCACCGGAGAAAACCGGTGGATCAGTGAACGGGATCCGGCGTGGTCGCCCGACGGCCGGCAGATCGCGTTTGCGGCGGATATCGATGGTGCGTTCGACGTGTACGTGGTGCCGGCGGGTGGCGGTGCTGCGCGGAAGGTGACGTCGCTGGCGGGTGACGAGCGGTGGCCGTCGTGGACGCGTGATGGCCGCCTGTTGTTTTCACACAAATCGAAGAACGGCCGATGGACACTGCAGTTCATTCCGGCCGAGGGTAGTGCCGCGCCGGCCGTGTGGACCACGGGTGAGGCGAGCGAGTGGCTGGGACGCGTCTCACCTGACGGCCGTCGTGTGGTGTTTCTTTCCGATCGCGATCGTGAACCCGGCGACACGGTGGATGTATTTGTGCGAGCGCTTGATGCCGTTGATGGCAGCGCGATGCGCGTCACCCGCGGTGGCGGCCTTGAGCGATGGCCGTCATGGGCCTCCGACAGCGCACGCGTCTCGTTTGCGGCCGCGCGTACGGGGATGGGTGTCGGAGTGTGGGTCGCTGACACGACACCGCCCGTGGCCGCACCGGCAGGCGGCGGTCGCGAAGGCGGCCCCGCGGGGCGCGGCGGCGGTCAGGGCGCGGAGCAACCATTGACGCAGCTTGCGTCGCGCCACGCCGGAGCCAGCGCGTGGTCGCCGGATGGACAGACGATGCTGATTGCGACCGAGCCCGCGCCCGGGGGCGCCTACAACGGCGATCCGATTCGGAACACCGACGATGCGCCGGCGGCGTTCATGGACCCGGAGACCCTGCGCGTATGGCGCGTGGATGCGCCGCGGCCCGTGGATGGCGGCGCACGTCCGGTAGCGGCCCCGGCGCCGACGCCGATGCAGTGGGTCGCGCAGTTCGATCGCGCGTGGCAGACGCTGGCGTCGTTGTACTACTCCGAGGGGGACGTGGCCGTCGAGTGGAACACGCTGCGCGCGACATACCGGCCGCAGGCGCTGGCCGCGCGTTCGGCGAATGACGTGGAGGATGTGGTCGATCGAATGGTCGCCGAACAACCGCTCATCAAGAGCGGAGTGGAGAAGACCACCGGTGTGATTTCGTCCGGTCATCCCCTGGCATCAGCGGCCGGTGCCCGCATTCTCGAACAGGGCGGCAACATCGTGGACGCGATTGTCGCGACGTCGTTCGCGCTGGGTGTGGTTGAGCCGGACGCGTCGGGGATCGGCGGCGACGGGCAGGCGATCCTGTTTCTCAAGGGCATGACCGAACCGGTCGTCATCGAATACAAGGACATGACGCCGGCGAGGGCGACGTTCGACAACCCGAAGATTTTCACGGCCAACGGTCAGCGCACGGCGACTGACGGTCCGACCGTCGCCAACATTCCCGGTGTGGTGGCCGGCCTCGATTTGTTGTTCCAGAAGTACGGCAGCAAGAAGGTGACGTGGGAACAGGTGCTCGCGCCCGCGATCGAGCTTGCCGAACAGGGATACATCCTCGACGAAGCGTTGCCCACGACGATTGCCACAGGGCGTGAACGGCTGGCGAAGTACCCGGAGGCCGCGAAGATTTATCTGCCCGGCGGCCACGTGCCGAAACCCGGCGATCGGTTCATCAACAAGGACTATGCGCAGACGTTGCGGGTGTTGGCCAGGGAAGGTGGCCAGTCGTTTTATCGCGGTTCAATTGCGAGTGCCATCGCCGAGGACATGGCGGCGAACGGCGGCATCATCTCCCTTGAGGATCTGGCGCAGTACCGCGCGATGGAGCGGAAGCCGCTCGTGGGCCGATTCCGCGGACATCTTGTGTACTCGGTCGGGCCACCGGTCTCCAACGGTCTTGCCCTGATTGAGACGCTGCAGATTCTTGACGCCTACACCCCGAAGCCGGGTGCGACGGTGTCCAATGACCCCGACTACGCGCACTACGCGATCGAAGCGTGGCGGGTGCGGGATGGCGGCGCCCAGATTGCCGATCCCGAGCGCTGGCCGATCAATCTCGGCAATCACCTCGAACCGGGCCACGCCCTCGATCGCTTCAGGCTGATCAACCCCGCGAAGGCGTACGTCGCCCCGCAGGGCGGACGCGGCCGCGGCGGTGCGCCAGTTGGCGCGGACCCCGGGACCCCGGACCCGGACCCCGGGACTCTGGACCCTGGACCCTGGACCACCACGATCGCAACCGGCACCACGTCATTCGCCGGCGCCGACACCGAGGGCAACATGGTGGCCATCACGCAGACGTTGTCCACCTGGGGCGGGAACTTCTACGTGTCGAAGGGACTCGGGTTTCTCTACAACGATCACTTCAGAGGCGGACGCGGCACCGGGTATGGATCGATGTTGCCGCTGCAGCGCCACTCGTCCACCAGCGTACCGACGCTGCTCTTTGCACCCAGTGATGTGGATCCAGGCCGGTATGGCATCCCGGGATTCACGCCGCGTCTTGCGGTTGGTGCGGCCGGCAATGCCTGGATCCCCGCGTCGGTCTACACCATCATCCTGAACGTCGTGGACGGTGGCCTCGGCGCGCAGCGCGCGATCGAGGCGCCGCGCATGTTGATTGGCAATGCGCCAACCGGGTCGCGTGTGCAGATCGAAGATCGTTTCCCGCGTGTGCTGCTGGAGCGACTCGAATCGATGGGCCACACCTTTGCCAGGGTTGGCCGCAAGGGCGAAGTCGCGCAAGGCTACGCCGCCGTCGCCCTGATCAATGCCGCGAAGGGCACCGTCGAAGGCGGGGCCGAACCGCGCCGGTCGCACGGCGCCCGTTAGCTGGGCGGATGGGCGGATGGGCGGATGGTTACGTAGGGCGGCCTGAACTGCAGGCTGCCGGTACCGCCGTCACGCCGGAATCGGCGGCGTTTTGCGTTTGTGCTCGGACGACTTGTGCAACGACTCAATCCGCTTCGCCACTTCCGGTGGCACGGCAGATGCGCCTTTGGTGAGGTACGCCTCGAGCATGTCGTAGGAGAAACCCATCTCGGCTTCGTCGGTCTGGCCAATCCAAAGGCCGGCCGACGGCGCCTTGTCAATGATCGGTGCGGGCACGTCGAGATCGCGCGCCATGGCACGCACCTCGCTCTTGAGCAGGTGGCCGATCGGCAGCACGTCACTGCCACCGTCGCCGTGTTTCGTGAAGTAGCCGAGTGTCAGTTCACTCCGGTTGCCCGTGCCGGCGACCAGGTAGTTCAGCGAATTGGCGATGAAATACAGCGACGTCATCCGCAGGCGCGGCTTGATGTTCGCCTCGGGCATCTGCTGTTTGATGTCGGTGACATGCGCCGACTGCGGCAGGCCCTTGACCGCCGTATACAGGTCGCCGGTCAGGGCGTCGAACGTGGAGGCGAGATCCACGCGTGCCGTGGGGATGCCGAACGTCTTTGCCAGCAACCGCGCGTCCGCTTCGTCCTGTGGATGGCTGTAACAGGGGAGCATCACCCCGAGCACACGATTCGGTGTCGCCATCTGGCACAGCCGTGCGACCACCGCCGAGTCGATGCCGCCGCTCAGGCCGACGACAAATCCGTGCGCCCCCGCGTCCTTCACCCGATCCCGTAACCACTGCACGACGTCGTCAACACGTTCCGAGCCCATGGCACAGATGTTAGCAGTCCGGGGTCAGCGGTTCGTGCCAAGGTTGGCGATCGCTTCCGCCGCCGGCGACTCGGGCCACTCGGGCAGGGGCCTCGCCGTGTAGGTGGCGTGCGCGAGTTCGCCCTGGAAGAACACAACTTCTCCGGCCATCCACACGAGCCGCGCCCAGGTACGCAGAATCCCGTACACCAGAAGGGCGGCCGCGAGGCTGCCTGGGGTGGCGTCCGGCCAGGTGGACATGCCGAACCAGAGGCGGATCGCGAAGGCGGCCGGCAGCATGCTGAGCAGATACAGCCCCGCGACCCGCAAGGGGCGTCGCCGGATGAAGCGCAGGCTCGCTCCGAGGGCGCCGATCATGCTCCGGCGGTCTTCCACCACGGCGCGCACACGCGCGTAGTCGGTTACCAGATTCACGACGCCGAGCGCGGCGACAAATCCCGCCTGGCCCCACGTCGTGGCGGTGAGTCGCGGGGAAAGCCACCCGAACAGCCACCAGTAGACCGGGGCCGTGATCAGACTCAAACGCACGAAGCGGACAAAAAACTCACCACTGGTGGCAAAAAAGGCCGACGTGCGAATGGGGCGGGCGCGCGCGAACCGATCCAGGATGCCGCCCGACAGAAACAGCCACAGCAGGGTTGCGGCCAGTGCCGCACTCGCCAGGCCTGGCGCGGCCGGCAGCGGGCCGTAATAACTGGCCAGGGCCCACCCGCCGTGCCACTCCCACATCGCGCGATCGAGCACCGTGCGCAGGTACCACGTGTCCGGCAGCGGACCAAACAGCGACAGGCGGTGCGGCAGCACCACGAGGCACACGGCCGTGCACACCGACAGGAGCAGGACGGGCGCCCGCGAGACACGGCGCACGCCTTCTAAAAACGCACCGAGCATGTTCGTGGCATCCTATCTCAACCCATGGAACTCCTCGTCTTCCTGTGGATGACCTTCCAGTTACCCACACCACCCACGCCACCAACAACGGCGACACAGCCCCCCACGCCGCCCGAGATCGAAGAAGAAGTGTTTGTCACCGCCACGCGTACCGGGCGCCTGTCGACTGATCAGGTGGTGCGAGTCGAAGTGGTCGGGCGTGAAGAAATCGAAGAAAAGCTGCTGATGACGCCGGGTGACATCGCGATGTTGCTCAACGAGACCAGTGGCATCCGGCTCCAGCCCACGTCGCCGGCGCTGGGCGCGGCCGCCGTCCGCGTCCAGGGGTTGCCCGGACGATTTACCGCGGTGTTGACCGACGGCCTGCCGATCAACGGCACCCAGGTGGCGTCGCTCGGGTTGCTCCAGATTCCACCGATGGATCTTCAGCAGGTGGAAGTCATCAAGGGCGCCGCCTCCGCGATGTACGGTCCATCCGCGCTTGGAGGCGTGATCAACCTGGTGACGCGGCGCCCCACGCCTGAACACGAGGGCGAACTGCTGCTGAATGCGACGACACGTGCCGGAGCGGATGCGGTGCTCTGGGCATCGGGCCCCGTGTCGCCCATGGTGGGCTACACGTGGCTGTCGGGGGCGCACGCGCAGTCAGCCGAAGACGTGGATACCGATGGCTGGGCCGACCTGCCGAGATACCGCCGTTTTGTCGCACGGCCGAAGTTGTCATTCATGTCGTCGCGGGGGACGGTGGACCTCACCGGCGGCACGACAATTGAGCGCCGGCGCGGCGGCCTGTTGAATATCCCGGACGGCCGGCAGGCGGTGGATACGACACGGTTCGACGTCGGCACCACGGCGCGCACGACAGCTGGTGCCGGTGTCGCCGTGTTTCGCGGGGCGTTCATGCGTCTGGCCCACACTCATCAGTACGGTCTGGTCGAGTACGAGGACCAGCATCGGTTTGTGATGGGCGAAGGGTCGTATCTCTGGTCCTGGCGCGCCCACACGTTCGTCGTTGGCGGCGGCGTCGACTCACAGCGCTACCGGGGCACGATGAGCGGGCGCGACTATTCGTGGACGACCCCGTCGGTGTTTGTGCAGGACGACGTCACGCTGTCGGATCAGGCGGCGCTGTCGATCAGCGCCCGTGTCGACAAACACCCGGAGTACGGCGTGTTGTGGAGCCCGCGCGCGTCCGTACGCTGGAGGCGTGAGCCGTGGGACGTGCGCGTCTCTGCCGGACGTGGCGCGTTTGCGCCGACACTGTTTGTGGATGAGGTGGAGGATGTCGGCGTCCATCACGTCGGCGCGGTGCGGATCACCGACGCCGAGACGGCAGAGTCGATGTCGGTCGATGTGTCCCGTGAATTTGGTCCGGTTTCCATGTCGGTGACCGGTTTTGCGGCCGCAGTGCACAACCCGGTCGAAGCGGTGCTGAGAACCGATCGCGGCGCCCGCCTCGAAGTGGTGAACGTGTCCGGGCCGGATTCCGCGATCCGGATCCGCGGCATTGAGACGTTCCTGCGCGCGCGGCACGGCGACCTTGTCGCGACGGCGACGCACACCTGGCTCTCAGCGAAGCAGGCGACCCCGCTGCCGCTGACACCGCGTCAGACCTTCGGGCTCATCGCCGCGTGGGAGCAGCATGGCAAGGCGCGTGTCGGCTTTGAGTTGTATTACACGGGCCGTCAGCGGTTGGAGGACAACCCGTACACGGACGAGAGTCCGCCATACGTGATCATGGGATTGCTCGCGGAACGGCGGTTTGGCCGTGTGCGCGCGTTTGTGAATCTGGAGAACCTCACCGACGTGCGCCAGTCGAACTACGACCCGCTGCGGCTGCCGGCACCCACGGTGCTCGGCAAACGGGCCGTCAGCGCCTGGGCGCCGCTTGAAGGGCGCACGATCAACGCGGGCGTGCGTATCGGGTTCTAGCGGAGCGCTGTGACGAGCGTCGCGATCATGCCGTCGACCGTGAACGGCTCGGCCACGCGCGGGGCGGCGATCCCCAGCGCTGCGGCGGCCGCGGCGGTGACGGGGCCAATCGCCACAACGACCGTCTGATTCAGGAGGTCGGCGGCCTGATCGCGGCCGATCAGATCCACAAAGCGCTGCACGGCCGTCGGGGTCGTGAACGTCACTGCGTGCACCCGGCCATCCAGCAGCTGCCGGTACAGAACCTGCGCGGCCGCGGATTCCGGGGCGCCCGCCGTGGTGCGATAGGCGATCACGTCCGTGACGTGAGCGCCGCGCCGGCCCAGTTCGGCGGCGAGCGTTTCGCGCACCGCGTCGGATCGACCGTGGTCGGATCGATCGTGGTGCGGGCGTACCACAAGGATGCGCGCTCCGGACAGCGCCCCTTCCGCCTCAAGCGCACGCATCGTCGCTTCCGTGCCGGATTCCGGCACCACGACATCCGGATGCAGGCCGACGCCCAGCAACCGATCCGCCGTGGACGGGCCGATCGCGGCGACGCGGACCCCGCCGAGGGCGCGCAGGTCGCGTGTCCCGTTCAGCAGCGACTTGAAAAATCGACTGACGGCATTTGCCGATTCGAACACGACCCAGGCGTACTGGTCCACAGACGCCGCCACGCGATCGATGGTTTCCGGATCGTCAGCGGGAATCAGGCGGAACGTGGGCGCCTCGATGGCCTGTGCGCCGAGGCTCTCCAGCATTTCGACGAGGTCGCGGGCCTGGTCGCGGGAGCGCGTCACGACGATCCGCTTGCCGAAAAGCGGACGGCGATCGAACCAGCCGAGGTGGTCCCGCAGTTGTGCGACGTCGCCGACGATGAGCAGGGCTGCGCCTTCGCGCGCTTCAGCGGCCGCCACCAGTTCGGCGAGTGTGCCGGTGATCGTCTCCTGCTGCGGCAGGGTGCCCGCGTAGATCAGGGCGCCGGCCTGGGTGGCCCGGCGCCCGTGTTTCATGAGCAGCGTCAGCATGGCCGCCGCCTGTCGGCCGTTGGTGTAGGAGGCAATGGTCCCGTCGAGGGACGCCAGCGCATGCCAGTCAACGTCGGGCGGGGCGTCTCCGGCCGATTCGTGACCGCGCAGGAAGATCAGCGCGTCCTGGCCTCCGGGGTACGTGATTGGAATGCCTGCGTACGCGGCGCCCATCGCGAGCGGCACGCCGGGTACGACCTCAAACGGCACACGCTGTTCATGGAGGAACAGGGCTTCCTTTGCGCCGCTGCCAAACAGGAACGGGTCGCCCCACTTCAGGCGGGCGACCAGTTGACCGTCGCGCGCCTTCTCCGCGACCAGCATCGCAATCGCATCCTGCGCGGTGGCGCCTTCCGCCGGAGCCCCGACTTCAATGCGTTCGGCGTCAGCCCGCGCCAGCGTCAACAGGCGCGCGACGTCGCGGTCGTACACGACAACATCGGCGTCGGCCAGCACGCGGTGGCCGCGTTGAGTCAACAGGCCGGGGTCGCCGGGACCGGCGCCGATCAACACGACGCGACCTCGGGCCGGGGTTCGGAGCGGGGCATCGGACGAGGGGGTCGTGGCAGTCATGGACGAGATACCGGACTCTTGGGAAGGGACGGCGCGAAGTATCCACGTTTGGTACGAGCCACCGTGTTCGGCCGCTCCACACGCACCACAATGGCGCGCCAGGCGCCGTCACGTTTCAGATTCTTGGAACTATAGGCAATCGTGTACTGGTTGGCGAGCTCGTCCGCGATCCGCTGATAGATCGCCGGCAACTGGCCCACGTCCTCGACGAAAAACACCCGGCCGCCGGTCTCCTGCGAGAGCGTCCTCAGCACAAATTCGGCTTCGTTGAATCCCCGGGTCGGCCGATCGGTCCTGGAGCGGAGGCCGATGGCATACACCGCCACTTCCGAGCGTTTGGCCGAATCAAGGACGTCCTCGTAATTGATGAGCGACGACGTGTCCTCGCCGTCCGACAGAATCACGATCGCCTGGCGCCGGATTTCCTCCTTCGACGCTGCGCGCACGCGTTTAAGTTCACTCAGCGCGACGTAGAGCGCGTTATACAAGGAGGTCGAGCCGCCCACCTGCGTCCTGCGAATCGCCGCGTCCAGCAGGGTGGGGTCCGCGGTGAATGTCTGCAGAATCTCGACGCGACTGTCGAAGTCGATGATCTGCGCGGCGTCCGAGCCCGTGAGTCGCCTGGCAAATCCGATGGCCGCCTGCTGGGCGACCGGCAGCTTCAGTTCCATGCTCGTGCTGGTGTCGATGAGCAGGGAGAGGGCGATGGGCTGCGCCGCACGGGAAAAATAACTGATCTCCTGTTTGACGCCGTCTTCGTACACCGCAAAGAGGGGCTGGTCGAGCCCTGGAATCAGCGCGTCACCCTCGGTCACCGTGACGTTCAACGAGACGACGTCGATGCCGGCGCGGAAGATCTGCGCACTCAGGGCGTTGATGGGAAGGGTCAGCGCGAGGAGGGCCGCCGCGGCCGCCGCGCGTGGCATCCACTGGTTCATTTGTTCGTCCAGCGCGGTGCGGAGAGTTTGTAGCCGTCGAGCATCAGGCGCACGTCGAGTTTTTCAGGCGGAATCAGCGAATCCGGCCGGCCGTACGTCACGGCGAACTGGGCCAGGACCTGATCGGACACCTCCGTAAAGCGCGTCTTGAGCGCGGACGGCGCAAAGATCGTGAAACTCCGGCCGCCGGTGCGTATGGTCACGTCTCCCACCACCATGGATCGTTCGCGGGTCTCCGTGGACATGTCGCCGCTGAAGCCCTGGCGGGTGATCGTCCACAGGGACGCGCGCGCCGAGGCGAGGGCGTCAAACGCCTGCGCATGCCGCCGGTTGCTGAATTCGGGGCCGTTTTCGTCCACGTAGGCGACGACCACGCCGCGCGCCGGCTTTCGTCTGGCCAGGGCGTTCGCGGCTTCGACGACCGCCTCAATGAAATAGGCGCCCGAGCCGGACGCGGCGAACAGCCGATCCACGCCACGGCCCCAGGCCACGGCGCTAGTCGTGTAGTCCGCTTCGAGTGACGGCCGCTCGCCGAACGCGTACAGCGCAATCTGCGACTCGGGGCTCTTCGCCCAGACGGCCGTGGCAAAGGCGCGGAGGGCATCCCGCAGATCGGGGATGGCCCCCTGGGAGGCCTGGCTGGTGTCCACCAACACGGCAATCTGCATCGGGGTGGTCGCCGGACCCACGGACAGGATCTCGCGCACGACGCCATCCTCCCGGATCGCCAGGTGCGAGGCGTTCAAGACCGCCGGAGGCTGCCCTTTGTTGTCATAGACCCCGATGTGGACGGTCTGATTCCGGAGCTCCCGCTGGGCCATGAGGCCCGGCGTGGCCGCCGCCCAGGCCGCTGCCAGAACCCCGACTGCGACAGACTGTTTCCATGGGAAAGTGGCCATGCCCCGCAGTATACCGTCCGGGTGACCGTGATATATTTCCGAGGTTCGTGTGCCCGTCACGCGGGCAGACGGGGGCTCCCCGGGCTAGAATTGATCGCTTGGCTACGGGGAAACCGTCACGGAAGGGACTGCAGGACGCCATGCGGGCGTTCCAGGACAATGTCCAGCGTGCGGGGCCCGCAGCCACCGCGAGTTACACCCTGATCGGCGGGATTCTGCTGCTCGGAGGACTGGGCTACGTCGCGGACAACACGTGGGGCACGTCTCCGTGGTGGTTGTTGATTGGTTTGAGTGTGGGGATCGCGGCCGGGTTTTACGCGATCGTCAAGTCCACGGTGCGCCCGAAGTGATGGGTCGCGTCCTGTGGACGGCGATCGGGGTGGCGGCGATGACCGGAGTCGCGTGGGCCGCGCTGGGCCGCGGGCTTGAGGTTCTGCTCGGAGTGGCGGCGCCGGTCGTCACGACGGCGGCGTCCTGGGTGTCGGTGAGGCGGGCCTGGGCCGCCGCGCCGGAGACCTCGTTGGCGGTGTTGGTCCGTGGCTTCGCGGTGAAGAGCGTCTTCTTCGTCGCATGGGTCACCATCGTGCTGAAGGGGCTGGACGTCAGGCCGTTGCCGTTTGTGGCGAGCCTGACGGGGTCGTTTCTGGTGTTGCACCTCATCGAGGCGTGGTGCCTGAAACGGTTGATGCAGACGTAGTGGACGTAACGAGTGGCGATGACTGATATGAGTGCTCTCGAACCGGGTGCGGCTGCGGCCGCGGATGGCAAGTTCAACGCCGCCGACACGATCATTGGCCACGTGGCCAACACGGGTCTGGATCACCCCATTCTGCATCTCCCGCCCGTGTTCGGCATCGACATCTCCGTCACCAAGCACGTCTTCATGGTGTGGGTGGTCGCGGCGCTCGTGTTTGTGACGGTCACCCTGATGGTGCGCCGGTACCTCGCGGCCGGGCGCCTGGTGCCGTCCGGCGGCATGAACGCCCTGGAAGCGGGCGTCGAGTTTGTGCGCGACAGCATCGTGCTCCCCAACGTCGGCCAGAAGTGGGTCATGACGTGGACGCCGCTGATGCTGACGTTTTTCCTCTTCATTCTGGTCGCCAACGCGGTCGGCCTGATTCCGGTGTTTGACATGCTCGCGCTGCTGGACAAATACGTCCTGCACACCAGTGATCATTCGTTCCTGAAGAGCCTGCTGCACGGCGGGTCGACGGCGACGGCCAACTTCAATGTGACGGCGGCGCTCGCCACCGTGACGTTTTTTGCGGTCATCATCGCCGGCTCGGTGGCCAACGGATTCATCCAGCACTGGAAGAACCTGGTCCCGCACGGACTTGCGTTGCCGCTCTATTTCCTGCTGGTGCCGCTTGAAATCATCGGCATGCTGGTGCGCCCGTTCGCGCTCACCATGCGTCTTGCGGCGAACATGGCGGGCGGCCACATCGCGATTCTCGCGATTCTGTCGTTTGTCTTCATCTTCACGGAACTGACGGCGAGCACTCTGGTGGGCGCCGGGATCGGGTTCGGGTTCTCCCTGCCGCTGGCCGTCGCGATCTCCGGTCTTGAGATCATCGTCGTCCTCGTGCAGGCGTACGTGTTCACTTTGTTGTCGGCCGTGTTTATCGGCATGGCCATTCACGCGCACCACTAATCAACGTTCGTTACTCAGGAGAAGGATAGGGATCATGGAAACAGCAACTTACGCGCCGGTGTGGCACTACATGGGAGCCGCGATTGGCTTCGGTCTCACGGTGCTCGGCGCCGGCCTTGGCATCGGCAAGCTCGCGGCGGCAGCAGCCGAGGGTGTCGCACGTCAGCCCAGCGCGGCGTCGCAGATCACGGCGGCGGCCAACCTGCCCCTGTTCCTGCTCGAAGGCGCCACGATTCTTGCGCTGGTCTTCGGCCTGCTCATCGTCTTCCTGAAGTAGGAAGGGGGAGCCAGTGGACACTCTCGTCCGGGTCGATCCAGGCCTGTATTTCTGGACGACGTTCACCTTCCTGGCCCTCGTGTGGGCGCTGAAGGCGTTTGCCTGGACCCCGCTCCTCAAGGCGCTTGAAGAGCGGCGGGCCACGATCGAGAAATCGGTCGAGGACGCCAAGAAGGCGACCGCGGAACTGCAGCGCGTGCAGGAGGAATCCGCGCGCCTGCTGAGCGAGGCCCGGTCCGAAGCCGCAGGCATCGTGACGCGCAGCCGGGCCGATGCCGACCGCTTCCGCGAGGAGATGCGGAAGAAGGCGGCCGAGGACGCGCAGGTGATCGTCAAAAACGCCGAGAAGGAAATCCAGCTCGAGACGGCGCGTGCCGTTGCGCAGCTGCGCACCGAAGCGGTCGACCTCTCGGTGGCCATCGCGTCGAAGCTGCTCCGGAAGAACATCTCCGCGGCGGATAACGACGCGCTGATCCAGGACGCCATCGGGCAGTTCAAGCGGGTGCAATAGCGACGTTCCGGAGTACCGAAGTGCCAAGGTTCCGAGGTCCCGACGTTCCGAAGTCCCGGGGTTCTCGGAGTCTCAGGGACTTCGGAACGTCGATATGACCCGCATCGACGGCTTGCTGGTGCTGATGGTCCTCATCTGGGGGGCCAATTTCAGCGTCATCAAGCTCGCGTTTGAGGAAGTGCCACCGCAGCCGTTTAACGCGCTGCGGCTGGTGCTCTCGTCGCTCGTCTTCCTCGCCGCCATCCAGTGGGCCCGCCGGCGCGCACGCGCCGGTGAGGTCGTCTCGTCGATTCTTCACACCTCCAACCAACTCACACGCCGGGACCGTTTCGATCTGGTCTGGCTCGGCGTCGTCGGCCACTTCGGCTACCAGTACTTTTTCGTGGGCGGCGTGGCGTTGTCCACCGCCTCCAACTCCGCGCTCATCGTCGGCACCACGCCTGCCGTGCTGGCCGTCGTGTCGGCGCTGCTGGGGCGGGAACGCATCAGCGGCTTCCACTGGGCGGGCGCGCTACTGGCCGTGATCGGCATTGGATTCGTCGTCGGGCCCAGCGTGTCGTTTGGCGGTGCCACGTGGCGCGGTGACCTCATGGTCATGGGCGCGGTGGCCTGCTGGACCACCTTCACCCTCGGGTCCGCCTCGCTGATTGCCCGACACTCGCCGCTGTACGTCACGGGGATGACGATGGTGTGGGGGGGGCTGCCGTATGTCGCCATGGCGTTGCCGCAGATCCTGCGAGTGGACTGGCTGGCGGTGAGCGCGTGGTCAATGGGTGCGCTGGTGTTATCAGCGTTACTGGCCCTGAATCTGGCCTACGTCATCTGGTACACGGGCGTGCAACGGCTTGGCGCGGCCAGGACGTCAATCTACTCGAACGGTGTGCCGGTCGTGGCGATGCTGGTCGCGTGGGTGTGGCTGGGCGAGCCTTTGACCTGGACGAAAATCCTCGGCGCTGCCGCCGTTCTGTCAGGCGTCCTGCTGACCCGGATCGGCCGGCGGCTGTTGTTACAATCAAGATAGATGTCGCACTACTACAGCCAACACGCGACCGCGTTGCGGGCCGAACTCGGGCGGGCCATCTCGCGTGAGCAGATGCGCGTCCTGCACACGAAGACGCCGTGGCGGCACTTTGTCGTTGCGGGCCGGCAGTTTCTGATGCTGGGTCTGGCGACGTGGGGGCTGATCCGCTTTGATGCCTGGTATCTGTGGCTGCCGCTCGCAGTGGTACAGGGATTCACGGTGTTCAACTTCACCGTGCTGCTGCACGAAGTGCTGCATCACCTGGTGTTTCAGAAGCCGCACAAACGGATCGAACGCCTGCTGGGTTTCCTCTACGCGATTCCCAGCGGGATCGCCCCGAGTCAGTTCACGCGGTGGCATCTCGACCACCACGCGGAACTTGGATCCGATACGGCGGATCCGAAACGACATCACCTGTCGCCGAAGCGGAATGCGCGCTGGTACAAGTTGCTGTACGCCACGCCCGCGTTGTTTCCGATCTACTTCAGGGCCGCATTCAAGGAAACGTCCACGTATCCGGCCGACCTGCAGCGGACGATCGCCTGGGAGCGGAAAATTTCGATCCTGTTTCACCTGAGTGTGCTGGGCGGGATCTGGTGGGCCTGGGGCGGCGCCGCGGCGTTTCGCGCGCATGCGTTCCCGGTGTTTTTCATTTTTCCGATCGCGTTTACGCTCAATCGCCTTGGCCAGCATTACGACATTGATCCGGGCGACCCCGCGAAGTGGGGCACACTGATGCGCTCACACTGGTTCTGGAATTTTGCGTTCCTGACGTCGAACCTGCACCTCGAGCATCACTACTTCCCGGGGGTCCCGTTCTACCATCTGCCGGCGTTACAGCGCGCGCTTGCGCCCTTCTACGCGCGCAAGGGCATGCGCTGGCAGACGTATCGCGGGCTGATCTACGGGTGGCTGGTGCTCAACAAGCGGCCGCACTCCGACTGGTCGCTTGTGTAGGCGCGCCGACAGCCGGCACCGGCCATGCGCATCGGTCCCTCGTCCTTCAACCGCTGACGCTCGCTCTTGATCAGCCGCCGTATCACGGCCGACACCGAGTCGCGCGCTACGACCGACTGCTCGCGCAGCAGCAGATAGTCGCTTTCTGAAATCCACACATGAATTTGCCGATGTTGATGCATGTCCGCCTCCGGGCGGGAGCAAAGCAACTGGTGTGCCACTCTGACGCGAGGTTCCGATGTGCCGGAGTGCGCGGAGTTCCGGCGTTCAGGAGTGCCGATGTCCCGAAGTACCGAAGTTCCGCGGGGCGGGGCTGGGAACTGAAGTACCCAACAGGCCTGCGCAGGTGGGTACGTTTGTGCCCATGATTCTAGCCGTGCGCTCGGAGGCGGAGCTGCGCGAGGGTTGCGATGATGACGATGGCGGCGAGGGTGGGAACGAGCCACAAAAGCAGGACGGCTCCGCCGGTGGCCAGGCGCCACGGGAGCAGGAGTTCGCGCCAGCGGTCGGCGACCAGCATCACGGCGGGTGTGGCAAGCAGCAACATGTGGGTGGGACTGGCGCTGACGAGCAGCGGGAGCAGCACCAGCAGCAGCGAGAACTCGAGGTACTCGGGATCCTGCACGCGCGCGCGCTGCGTCCAGACCGTCAACGTCACGGCGACGAGCAGCATGGCCGTCAGGGCCGCGAGGATCGCCGCGACCGATCCGGCGCCGACCCACCCAACCCACAGAGCGGCGAGTGAGACGTTGCCGACCTCGACCGGCATCACCACGGGCTGCCGCCACCAGGCCGTCAACTGGGCGAGGTTGCCGGCCCATCCGTACACGGCGGCGGGCAGCAGGAGTCCCGCGGACAGCACAGCCAGGCCCGCGGCCCCGGCCCGCGTGCCGGCGGTGGCCGTGAGCCACGGCAGGAGGATGAGCGCCGGGGGATGGAAGAGGACCGCCAGGCCCAGCACCACGCCGGCGAGCGTCGCCGCTTCAAGTTGCACGGCGCCGAGGCTGGCCAGAAGCAGCAGCGCGAGGAGCACATCGGTCTGACCGAGCGTGAGATCGATGATGTAGAACCTGGCCAGCAACACGGTCGCCACAAAGATCAGCGTGCGCGCCGACCACTGGCGTGCCGGAAGCCCGACGGCCGACCAGCGCAGCAGCAGGACGAGGCAGGCGCACGACAGCGCGAACCAGGCGACGCGGGCGGCGTCGCGGCCCGCGACCGCGAGTGGCGCCATCGCCACAGCCACGGCCGGCAACTGCGTGAATGCGGGCAGGGGCGCCGCGTCCTGATACAGCGGCAGCCCGGCCAGCGCCCGGCGCCCTGCCGCGCGCGCCACCTCGAATTCACCCATCGCATCACCGACCCTGAGGTTGAACAGGGAGAGCGCGAGCCCGATGAGGACCAGCGGCAGGAGGATCGGACGAAGGCCGGCGATCAGCCGCATCGTGTTCCTAGTCGGCGCGTCGCGGACGCATGTTCGCGGCCAGCACCCGCTTGCGCATCCGGAGGTTGTGCGGCGTGACTTCTACCAGTTCATCGTCATTGATGAACTCGATCGCCTGTTCGAGGCTCATGAGCCGGGGCGGAATGAGGCGGATAGCCTCGTCGGCGCCGGATGCCCGCATGTTGGACATCTTCTTCTCGCGCACGATGTTGACGTCGAGGTCGTTGTTGCGCGAGTTTTCGCCGACGATCATGCCTTCGTACACCTGCGTGCCCGGCGACACGAACATTTCGCCGCGGTCCTGCATGTTGGCGATGGCGTAGGCCGTGACCACGCCCGCGCGGTCCGAGACCAGCGCACCGGTGGGACGCGCCGCAATCGGACCGGACCAGGGGGCCCAGTCCGCGAAGATGTGATTCATCATGCCCGTGCCGCGTGTTTCGGTGAGGAACTGCGACCGGAATCCGATCAGGCCGCGGGCCGGGATGCTGAACTCGAGCCGCACGCGACCGGAGCCGTGATTGACCATCTTGGTCATCGTGCCGCGACGCTGACCACACTGTGCGATCACCACGCCCTGGAACTCCTCGGCGACGTCGATGACAAGGTCCTCGATCGGCTCCATCCGGACGCCGTTCACCTCGCGCGTCACGATTTCCGGTCTGGAGACCTGCAGTTCGAAGCCTTCCCGCCGCATCATCTCGATGAGAATCGACAGCTGCAGTTCACCCCGGCCGAACACCTTCATCATTTCCGGCGAGTCGGTGGGTTCGACGCGGATGGACACGTTGCCGATGAGTTCGCGGTCGAGCCGGTCCTTCAGCTGGCGGGACGTGACGTACTGGCCGTCCCGGCCGGCGAGCGGGGAGGTGTTGATGCCGAAAATCATCGAGACCGTCGGTTCGTCGATGGCGATGGTGGTGATGGCGACCGGGTTCTCGGCGTCGGCAATCGTCTCGCCGATCATGATGTCCTCGATGCCGGCCAGCCCCATGATGTCGCCGGCCGCGGCGTCCGTCGCATCCACGTGTTTGAGACCTTCAAACGTGAACAACTTCGTGACGGTCGTGCGTTGAATCGATCCGTCGAGTTTGCAGACCGCGATCGGATCGCCCACCTTGACCCGGCCATGGAACACGCGGGCGATGGCGATGCGCCCGAGGTATTCGCTCGAGTCGAGGTTGGCGACGAGCGCCTGGAGCGGACCGTCGATGTTGCCGCGGGGCGCCGGCGTGTGCGCGAGGATGGCGTCAAACAGCGGCCGCAGATCCTCGCCGGGTTTGGTGATGTCCGTGGTCGCCGTGCCGTCACGCGCCACCGTATAGAGCACGGGGAAGTCGAGCTGCTCTTCGGTCGCATCAAGGTCGATGAACAGGTCGTACACCTCGTTGAGCACTTCCTGCGCCCGGGCATCCGGCCTGTCGATCTTGTTGATGACGACGATGGGGGGCTGTCGGCGCTCCAGCGCCTTGCGCAGAACGAAGCGCGTCTGCGGCAGCGGGCCTTCCGAGGCGTCCACCAGCAACATCACGCCGTCCACCATCGACAGCACGCGCTCGACTTCGCCGCCGAAGTCGGCGTGTCCCGGGGTGTCGACGATGTTAATCAGGTGGTCCTGATAGTGGACCGCCGTGTTCTTCGCCAGAATGGTGATGCCACGCTCGCGCTCAAGGTCGTTCGAGTCCATGACCCGCTCCGCCACCCGTTCATTGGAACGGAAAATGCCGCTCTGCCGGAGCAGCGCGTCCACCAGCGTGGTCTTGCCGTGGTCCACGTGCGCGATGATGGCGATATTCCGCCGGAGAGGGTTGGCAATCGTTTGTGTCGTCTGCTGCGAAGAAGGCATCCCACGATGATACATTCTTGCGCGATGCGCGTCCTGCTCACTGGTGGCCTCTTTTGCCTTGTCTGCCTGGCGCCGGTGGGCGCGGCAGCCCAGCGTGGCGCGACAGGACCGGTGGCCCAGCTCAATGCGGAGGCCAAAGCCCTCAGCGAAACCGATCCTGCGCGCTTGCTGAGTCTCGCCCAGCAGGCCCAGGCGGCCGCACGAGCAGCGAAAGACCTCCGGGGAGAGGCCGAGGCCCTCAACTTGATTGCCTACGCCTATCGCAACCAGAGTCAGCTGGAGCTGGCCAGGAAACACGCCACCGAGTCCAGTCGGCTGTTCGCCCAGGCCGGGGACGATTATGGGGAGGCCCAGGGCCTGAACACGCTGGGCCTGGTGTATTTCGTGATGAATGATTTTGCGAATGCGCTGGCCGCGTTTCAGCGGGGCCTCGCGATTCGCGAGAGGGCTGACGACATGCACGCCATCGCCGTGCCGCTCAACAGCATCGGCCTCGTGGAGGCGCAGACCCAGCCACTCAAGCGCCTGTGGCCCATCTGCGCGTCCTGCAAGAAAATTCGTGACGACAACGGCTACTGGACGCAGGTCGAGGCGTACGTCTCTGCGCACTCATCGGCCGAGTTCACGCACAGCATCTGCCCGTCGTGTTTCGACGGGCTTCACCCCGACCACCACCATCATGAGCAGCCCCCATCCTGACGCCCGTCGTTCGTTTCTCACCCGCCTCGTGCTCGCCGGGGCCGCCCTGATCGGCGCCGGAGTGGCCGGCCTGGCCGGCGCAGTCATCACACCGCGCGCCAGGGACGCCGCCAAACGCTGGCGTCCTGCCGCGTCCATGTTTGACCTGCCGCCCAAAGGGCCGTTCGTCGCCACCCTGACGGAACGACACGCGGACGGCTGGCACGCCACGCGGAAACAGACCGTTGTGTTCATCGACAAGGTGGGCGAGGACTACCAGGCCCTCTCAGCCACCTGCACCCACCTCGGGTGTCGCGTCGCCTGGGACGCCGCGGGCGACCAGTACAAGTGTCCGTGCCACGGCGGAATTTTTAACCGCGCCGGTGATGTCGTTTCCGGGCCGCCCCCGAGCGGCCTCCACAGGATTCCCGTCCGGCTCAATCCGGAGACCGCAGACCTCGAGGTTGAGATCTGATGCGCGCAGTGTTCGACTGGCTCGACCATCGCGCCGGCTTCCGTACCATCCGCCACCATCTGCTCGACGAGAAATTGCCAGCGGGCACCGGGTGGTGGTTCACCTTCGGCAGTCTGCTGCTGTTCGGCCTGACATTGCAGGTGGTGACCGGCACACTGCTCGCCATGTTCTACGCGCCAACACCCGACCACGCGTGGGACAGCGTGCGGTACATCACGACCGAGGTGCGCGGCGGGCAACTGCTGCGGGGCCTGCACCACTGGGGCGCGAGCCTCGTGGTCGTCACCGCGGTCCTGCATCTCATCCGCGTGGTCTTCTTCGGCAGCTACCGGGCGCCACGTGAGCTCAACTGGATCGTCGGACTGGTGCTGCTCCATGTGATCCTCGCGTTCGGGTTGACCGGCTACCTGCTGCCGTGGGATCAGCGTGCCTACTGGGCCACCGTTGTCACCATCAACATCTCCAAACTGACCCCCGTCGTCGGCGAGTGGCTCGCGGGCCTGCTGCGGGGAGGACCGGACATCGGCGCGTTGACGCTGACGCGCTGGTACGCCGTGCATGTGCTCGTGCTGCCGCCCGTGTTGTTCGGGCTGACAGGGTTGCATCTCTACCTCATGCGCCGCCATGGCATTTCGGGTCCGATTACACCGAAGGCCGGCGACGCGCAGACGTTTTTTCCCTATCAGGCCGCGCGGGATCTGACGGTCGCCCTCGTTGCGGGCATCGCGCTGGCCGTGTTCGCGTGGCAGGGCGCGCCGCCGCTCGAGCCGCCGGCCGACCCCACGTCCAGCGATTACATTCCGCGGCCGGAGTGGTATTTCCTCGGACTGTTTGAACTGCTGAAGTACTTCCCGGGCAGACTTGAAATCGTCGGCGCCATCATCATCCCCGGCGTGGTGATGACGCTGCTCGCGCTGTTGCCGTGGCTCGACCGGGCCCGGACGCGCGGACTGCGTGAACGCCGCGTGTTGCTGGGCGTGTTCGCCACCGGTCTCGTGTCGATCACCACCCTGACCGTCCTCGGCGCCATGGACAAACCTCCGTCATCGGGCGCGGAGTGGAACGTTCGGGAACAGGCCGGTGCCGTGTTGATCCAGACAGGCACCTGCGCCACGTGCCACACCGCTGCGGGTGTCGCCGGTCCCATTGAGCCGGTGCGAGTGACACGGCCGCGCGACTGGGTGGCCTCGCATCTGGCCGACCCGGAGATGATTGCTCCAGGTCTGCGCCCGGTACCTCCGACCGACCCACATGATGTGTCGGCGATCCTTGCCGCGCTCGCGCGCGGCCGATCAGGCAGTCCCCTGCCCGCTGCGAATGACGATGGGGACCTGGCGGTGTTGTTTAATCGTCACTGTCTGCGTTGCCACGTGCTTGGACCCGTTGGCGGCACTGAAGGTCCCGGCCTCACCGGCATCGGCATGGAGCAGGATGTCGCCATGATTGTGCGACAGATGACCGTGCCGAGAGAACTCAAGCCGGACGGCGATATGCCTGCGTTCGGCGACAAACTCACGCCTGAGCAGATGACCGCACTGGCTCGCTGGCTGCAGGGCCGGTAGTTCCCCGGGGAGACGACTTCGTATACGGTTGCACGTCATGTCCGACGTGTTGATGCACAAAGTGGCCTTCCTGCGGGAGGTGGACCGCCTCAAGTCCGTCCTGCGGATGACGACCGTTGGCGATCGCTCCAGGCGCGAAAACAGTGCGGAGCACTCGTGGCACATTGCCCTGATGGCGCTGACGTTGGCCGGCCACGCGCCGGCGGGTGTTGACGTCGATCGCGTGATCCGCATGCTGCTGGTTCACGATCTTGTGGAGATTGATGCCGGAGATACGTTTGCCTTCGATACGGCCGCGAACCACGACAAGGCCGACCGTGAACGCGCGGCGGCTGACCGGTTGTTCGGCCTGATCGCCGCCGGGCCCGGCCCTGACTTCCGGCGTCTCTGGGATGAGTTCGAGGCCGGCGACACGCCGGATGCGCGCATGGCCAACGCCCTGGATCGATTTGCGGCGCTGCTGCAGAACACCGCCGTCAACGATGGCGGCACATGGCGCGCACACAACATCTCCCGTGATGCCGTTCTGCGGCGCATGGACCCGATACGCGAAGGGCTGCCGGCGCTGTGGCCGACGGTCCTGCGCATCATCGATGAACAGACGGCAGCGGGTCACTTGTGCGTCTGAAACTTCCGCATCCGCTTGTGCTGCTGCTGGGCGGCGTGGCCGTCGCGGTCCTGCTGACCTGGGTCCTGCCGGCCGGGCAGTTCGAACGGCGCGTCGATGATGCGACCGGTCGTTCGGTCGTCATTCCGGACACGTACGCCCGTGTGGACCCGACTCCGGTCGGGCTGATGCCCGGCCTCCTCGCCGTGCCCCGCGGCATCGTCGAAGGCGCGGACGTGATTCTGATCATCCTGTTTGTGGGCGGCGCCTTCGCGATGCTCGAGCGGACGGGAGCCCTGGCGAGGCTCGTCGGTGCACTCGTCGGACACAGCCCACATCCATGGCTTGTCGTGGTGCTGGTCAGCGTGGTCTTTGCGACACTTGGCGCCCTCGAGAACATGCACGAGGAGATCATCGCGCTGGTGCCGGTCCTGCTCGTGTTGAGTCGCGGCCTTGGCTTCGGCCCCCTCACGGCGCTCGCCATGAGTCTCGGCGCGGCGGTGGTCGCGGCGGCGTTTGGTCCCACCAATCCGTTTCAGACAGGTATCGCGCTGCAGTTTGCCGAGTTGCCTCCCATGAGCCAGCCGGCCCTGCGGTTCTCGTTGCTCGTCGCGGCCGTGTCGGTGTGGGTCGGGTGGACGCTCGTCATGAGTGCGAAGGACGAGCGGGTCGCGGGGGAGTCCGCCATAGCGGCAGAGCCTGTGCAACGCCGTGACTTCGTGCTGCTTGCGCTGGTGCTGCTGCCGTTTGTGCCCTATGTCATAGGCGTGCTTCGCCACGAGTGGGGTTTCAACGAATTGCCGGCGCTGTTTCTGGTCGCCGCGTTTGCGATTGGTCTCGTCTCGGGGCAGACGCCCTCGGACAGTGCCGCGAGTTTCATCAAGGGGATGGAAGGCATGCTCGGCGCCGCGCTGTTCGTGGGCGTGGCCCGCGGCATCAGCGTGGCGCTTGCCGACGGGCAGGTGCTCGACACGATTCTCCACGGTCTGGCGACACCGCTGACACAGGTGCCTGGCGTCACGGCTGCGGTGCTGATGGTACCGATGCAGGCCCTCCTGCACATCCCCGTGCCCACGATGAGCGGGCAGGCGGTGTTGACGATGCCGGTCGTGGCGCCCCTGGCTGACCTGCTCGGGTTCTCGCGCGACGCGTCCGTGATCGCGTTTCAGACAGGCGCGGGGTTGTGCGACATGCTGACGCCAACCAACGGGGCGCTGCTCGCGATGATTCTGAGCGCGAAGATCACCTACGGGCGGTGGTTGCGGTTCGCGCTTCCCGGAGCCCTGCTGGTGGCGATCGTCGGACTCATTGGGATCGTGCTCGCCGGCTGAGAACGATGCGCCCCTTGTTTGCGCCTGACGATTTGACTGAGGTTCGCCGGTTCTACAGCCAGACCCAGGCCCCGGCCACGCCATTGGTGGAACTTCCCGCACTGGCGCGTGAAGTCGGCGCCGGCCGCATCCTCGTCAAGGATGAGTCGGCGCGGTTCGGACTGCCCGCGTTCAAGATCGTCGGCGTTCGATACGCGGTCGCCCGGGTGCTCGCGTCGGCGCAAGCGCCGGTGCCGGCCCTTGCCGCTGCGACGGCCGGCAATCACGGGCGGGCGGTCGCGCGTGCGGCGCGCGACCACGGGTTGACCTCGCACATCTTTGTACCCGCAGGAACGAACCCTGTTCGTATCGATGCCCTGCGCCACGAAGGCGCGGACGTGACCGTGACGCCGGTGGCATATGACGACACGGTTCGCATGCTGGCCGCCGATGCGCAGACCCGCGGCTGGACGATCGTGTCCGACACCGCGTGGCCAGGCTACGAGGATGTGCCGCGCTGGATCATGGCGGGGTACACGCACGTCCTCGATGAGGTCGCGGCCGCCGGTGGGTTTGCGGGGGATCTTCGGAAGATGGTGGTCATCGTGCAGGCCGGTGTCGGTTCCCTCGCGGGCGCCGTCGCGGGCTGGCTGAATGTGACCTTTGGCGCCCATCGGCCGCGACTGGTGGTCGCCGAAGCGGAGGGCTCTGCGTGTGTGGGCGTATCCCTGCGCGCCGGCGTCAGGACCGCGCTGCCGGAGGCCGCACCGACGTCGATGGTCGGATTGCGTTGCGCCGAAGTCAGCACGGTGGCCTGGCCCGTCCTGCAGGCCACGGTCGACGCCGCCGTGACCGTGACTGACGCGCAGGTGGACGCCGCCATCGATCGGCTCGCGCGGCCGCTGCCGGGCGACCCCGTGGTGCGAAGTGGACCTTCGGGTGCCGCCGGGGTGGCGGCGCTGCTGGCCAGGCAGGGCCTGCCGCATCTGGCCGGCCACACGGTGCTGGTCATCAACACTGAAGGTCCGCTGGTCGGATAAGCTTCGCGCATGGCGCGACTGAAACCCTCGCTCGTCGGCACTCTGGCCGGGATGGTCACCGTTCTCCTTGTCATCACGATCGCACCGCAGGCGCGGCAAACGCCCGACCCCGGATTGCGCGAGCTGGCCCGCGCATCGCTGGCCACGCTCGATGGCGAGCACCGGTTGCAGGGCCTGCGCGAATCCGTCGAAGTGATTCGTGACCGGTGGGGGATTCCCCACATCTATGCGACGAACACGGACGACCTGTTTTTCGCGCAGGGGTATGTCATGGCCCAGGACCGTCTGTGGCAGATGGAGATGTGGCGCCGCGACAAGGAGGGCCGGATGGCCGAGATCCTTGGTCCGCAGGCCGTGGGCCGCGATCGGCAGGCGCGGCTGCTCCGGTACCGAGGCCCGATGGACGATCGCGAATGGACGAGTTACCACCCGGATGGTAAACGCATCTTCGAGGCGTACGCCGCCGGCGTGAACGCCTTCATCTCCGCGCATCGGACCAACCTGCCGCTGGAGTTCAAACTCACCGGCATCACGCCTGAGCCCTGGACCGCGGAGACCGTCGTGCTGCGGACGGCCACGTTCGGGGACGCCAGCGCGGAACTCAATCTGGCCAGAGCCGTCGTCCGCCTCGGGCGGGAGGCCGCCAACAGGCAGCGCGCTCCCGATCCGTGGGACGACCTCACCGTACCCGAAGGGCTCGATCTGTCGATCATCGATGACACCGTGACGACAACCGGCATGCCGGGTGGTGTGGGTGGAGCAGGTGGTGGGGGACGTGGTGGGCGTGGAGGCAACACGCCGGAGATCCTGCCGCAGTATCTCGACCTGGTCGGCGCCGCGCGTGGGCGGGGGGGATTGGATCTCCCGGTGCCGGGCCCGTCCACGCCGCCCGACCCGCCGGGGTCGAACAACTGGGTTGTCAGCGGCCGTCTCTCTGTGACCGGCAAGCCGGTCGTTGTGAACGACCCGCACCGAGCCGTGACGCATCCGTCGCTTCGATACGTGGTGCACCTCAACGCACCGGGCTGGAATGTGATCGGGTCGGGCGAGGTGCCGTTTGTCGGCGTCGCCATCGGGCACAACGATCGCCTGGGGTGGGGACTCACGATCGTGGGTACCGACATGGAAGACGTATACGTCGAGGACGTCAACCCGGCCAACCCGAATGAAGTCCGGTTCCGCGGGCGGTGGGAACCCGTGCGCATCGTGCGGGAGGCTGTGCGCGTGAAGGGAGGCGCCACTGAGACGGTGGAACTCAGGTTCACCCGCCACGGTCCCGTGTTCCACGAGGATACGGCGCGGCACAAGGCCTACGTCCTGCGGTCCTCGCTTCTGGAGCCGGGCACGGCGCCGTACCTCGGCGGCTTGCGTCTCGCGCAGTCGAAGGACTGCAAGGAATTTCAGACGCAGGCGATGTACTGGAAGGCACCAAGCGAAAACCTGATCTGCGGCGACGTGGACGGCAACATTTCCTGGATGGCCGCCGCCCTGACGCCTGATCGCCGCGCCGTGGGACCCGATGGCCGATCCTGGGTGGGGCGGCTGCCTGTCCCGGGGACCGGCGCGTACGAGTGGAATGGCTTTCGTCGTGACTTGCCGCAGGAATTCAATCCGGAGCGCGGATTCATCGTCACGGCCAACCACAACGTGCAGCCAAAGGACTACACGCCGCCCCTCATGTTCAAGTCGTCGGCGAATCTTCCGTACGACCGCATCACGCGGCTCCTGCAGCTGTTCGATACGCCGAAGGCGTTTACCCTGGAAGACCACCAGCGCATGCAGCTGGACGCGAAGCATCTGCGCGCCGAGGCGGAACTCGTGTTGTTTCGCGGGTGGACATCCGCCAACGCCGACGTTGAGCGCGCGCGGCGCCTCCTGGCCGCGTGGGACGCGGTGCTGACGACCGACTCTGCGGCCGGCGCGGTGTACGACGTGTGGCGAGGCCTGTCGACGGCGACCGAGCGCGACGCCTCTCGCCCCGCAGATGCGCGGAAGGCCGAGCACGAATCGACCTTATCCAAGGCCGTGGCCGAACTCGTGTCGTCACAAGGCGCCGACTGGGTGCAGTGGCGTTGGGGGCGGATTCACACGCGACCGTTCCCGTTTCCACTCGTGCCGGCGTACAGCTTGCCAACCGTCGAACGCCCCGGCGGCACCGGCACTGTCGCCGCGCCAGGTGCCAGCTACCGAGAGATCCTCGACGTCGCCGACTGGGACCGGTCGCTCATCACGAACGTCCCGGGCCAGTCAGCCCAGCCCGAGAGCCCGTTCTTCAGCAACCTGCACGGGCCGTGGGCGCGCGACGAGTTCTTCCCCCTCGTGTACTCGCGCCCACGCGTGGAGAAGGAACGGGCCCACACGCTCACGCTCAGGCCGAGGTAGGGCGCGCCCTACTTGACGTCGTACTCGTAACACCCCGGCAATACGAGTGCGCGGCCCGTGGCACGGCTGAAGGAGAGACTGCTGGGTGCCGCCCCGCCGGTGCCGTCGAACTGCACGGTGCGAAGCCGATCCCCGCGCGTGTCGTAGACATAGGTATAGGGCGCGACGAGGCTGACCCAGAGGTTCCCGTTCACATCGAGCGCGGCTGTCCGGACGGTGGGCGGTACGACCGGGTACGTGCCGTCGCCAATCTTCCTGGTGGGCCACACAGTGGGCAGCAGGTGCAGGTACGGATCGAGCTGCGATCCTTCGATGTGGCGTTCAAACACGAGTGTGCCGGTCGCGTCGTACTTCCGGAACTGTGGGGTGCCGGTCTGGAACACAAACGTGACGCTGCCGTCGCGACCGGGCAGCGCGAGACCAATGTTGAGGGCCAGATGGACGTTCCGATCGCCTTCATGTCCGGTGGCGCGGAGCGTGCCAAACTGCCGGACCGGATCGCCGCTCAGATCGAGTTCCGAAATCAACGCGCCTGACTCAGGGGCGTTGATGAAGAACGAGGTCCCGGTGAACTGCAGCGACCCCACCCCGTTCAGAATCAACGGCCCCATCGTCAATCGCGGCGTTGTCAGGCCCGGTCGCAGAAACGCGCGAATTTGCGACCCCGCACCGTTGAAGACCTGGATGCGTTCCTGGCCGAACGGTGCGTCGGAGATTGCATACGCGTTGTCCGGGGCAAGACTGAGTGCCGCCGGTTGCAGCACTTCACCCTTCTGCATGCCGGCCTCAAGCACCTTGGTGAGTCTCGCGCCGGTGCGATCCACGGCGTACACCGTGTGCGCACGGCGGTCGAGCAGGAGGTACCGGCCGTCGCTCGCCTGCGTCAGCGCGATGGGTTCGTAGAGGGAGTCACAGACACGCTGCGATAGACCGCCAGTCGGACGAAGGATCTCTGTGGATTGGCTGGCGCTCGCGGCTGTGGCGAAGGCGGTCGCAGCCAACGCCACCCACGCCAGCGTCACGGCGCGCTCAAGTTCAGCGCGCCCTACGAGGACGGCGCGCTCAAGTTCAGCGCGCCCTACGAGGACGGCGGGCCCTGCGTGCGCGCTAGTACTTCGCCGTCTCCAGAATCGCGGCGAGGACATCGGCAGAACCCGGCAGGATCACTTCTTCAAGGTCGGGGCAGTACGCGACCGGGCAGTCCATCGCCGCGACGCGCTTCACCGGAGCGTCGAGATACTCAAAGAGATCGCTCGCCGTGCGGGCGGCCAGTTCCGCACCGAAGCCGCAGGTCAACTGATCTTCGTGGGCAATGACCAGGCGGTTGGTCGCCTTCACGGCATCCGCGATGGCGTCGAAGTCGTACGGCATGATGGTGCGCAGGTCGAGCACCTTCACGCTGATGCCTTCCTTCTCGGCCTGTTGCGCGGCGAGCAACGTCCGCTGCACGAGTGCGCCCCACGTCACCACGGTGACATCCGTGCCGTCACGCTTCACCGCGGCTTTGCCGAACGGAATCATGTAGTCGGGCCCGGTGTACTCGCCTTTGTTGTACGTCTGGCGGTACAGGTGTTTGTGTTCGAGGAACAACACCGGGTCATCGCACCGGATGGACGTGCGGAGCAACCCGGCCGCATCCTGGGCGTTCGACGGGTACGCGATCCGGATCCCGGGACAGTGTGCGAAGATGCTCTCGCCCGACTGGCTGTGATACGGCGCGCCGCCGCGCAGGTACCCGCCGATCGCGGTGCGTACCACCATCGGGCACGCAAAGAAGTTGCTCGAGCGGTACCGCATCATCGACATCTCGTCGCGCAGCTGCATCATGGCCGGCCAGATGTAGTCGAAGAACTGGATCTCCACGACGGGCTTGATCCCGCGCGTCGCCATGCCGATGCCCCGACCGATGATGTTCGCCTCGGCCAGCGGCGCGTTGAATACGCGTGTGCCGCCATAGGCCTTCTGCAGACCGTGCGTCACCTTGAACACGCCGCCCTTGCCCTGCACTTCGCTGAGCTTCTCTTCGTGCGTCGCGTCCGCCACGTCCTCGCCGAAGACAACAATGCGCGGATTGCGCGCCATTTCGTCCTTCATCGTGCGATTGATCGCGGCCACCATCGTGTCGGGTTTTCCCTCCGGAACAGGCGGCGTGTCGAACGCCGCGCTGGTCGGGTCCACGTCGGGTGAGTACACGTACCAGCCGGCGGTTTCTTTGCCGGGTTTCGCCGCCTTCACCGCGGCGTCAGACGCGGCGAGCACTTCAGCGTCCACGTCCCTGGCGATGGCGCTCAGGTCCGCCTCGGTGGCCAGCCCCTCTGCCTGCAGCCACGCCGCAAACCTCGTGATCGGATCCCGCGTCGCCTCGGCGGCCCGTTCGGCCGGCGTCTTGTACAACTTCTCATCGTCCGACAACGAGTGCGAGTAGGGGCGGACGACCTTGGCGTGAATCAGGGCCGGGCCCTTGCGAGAGCGGCAGTACGCGAGGGCTTCGGCCGCCGTGCGATAGCTCTCCAGGAAGTCCGTGCCGTCACAGCGCAGGACCTTGAGCCCGGGGAACCCCTCCACGAGCCTGGACATGTCGCCGCCAGGCGTCTGCACTTCAACCGGCACCGAGATCGCGTAGCCGTTGTCCTCGATCATGAAAAGGACGGGGAGCTTGCCGACGCATGCCGCGTTGAGCGATTCCCAGAACTCGCCTTCGCTGACGGTGCCGTCACCGAGTGAGACGTACACGACTTCGTCCGTCTGAAACTTCGGTTCGCGGCCTGGGATGTCCGTCAATTGCTCGTACAGGCGGCCCGCTTCAGCGCAGCCGACCGCCTGCAGGCACTGGGTGCCGGTGGGGCTCGCCTGCGAGACGATGTTGAGCGCTTTGTGTCCCCAGTGCGACGGCATCTGTCGGCCGCCACTGTTGGGATCGTCGGCCGCGCCCACGCCGCTCAGGAACATCTCGAGCGGGGTCATGCCGATCGCGAGGCACAACGCGCGGTCGCGATAATACGGGTAAAACCAGTCGTGCCCGGGCTTCATCTGCATGCCCGTGGCGGTCAGGACCGCCTCATGGCCGGCGCCGCTGATCTGGAAGAAGATGAGGCTCTGATTCTTGAGCTGGATTTCCTTGTCGTCGATGCGACGTGACGTCAGCATCGTGCGGTACACCTTGAGGAGGTCCGTGCGCGTCAGGCCCTCGTAGGCAGCGTCTGTGGAAGCGGCAGTGTGCATCTCGGGCTTCAATTCTATACCGGCCGAGAGGGCCGATCAGTGGACGCGGCGGATGTAATCGGGCCGCGGCGGGCGCGGCGGCGCAGAGGGGAATGTCGGGCGCGGTGTCTTCAGATACAGCCACCCGGCCCCCAGGCCCGCGAGGTGCGCCACATGGGCGATATTGCTGTTGCCTCCGGACGAAATGGCCATCGACAGCGAAATGGCGCCGGTAATCAGCGCGAAGACGCGGGCCGGTATCGGCACGATCCCGAAAAAGTAGATCGACCGGTGTGGGAACACGATGGCCCAGGCGAGCATCAGTCCGTAGCCGGCACCGGAGGCGCCAATGGTGACCGCCCAGTACGACGACTGGGCCCAGGCAAAGGGCAGCAGCGAGACCACCACCGTCGCCACGCCGGCCGTGGTGCCCACGATGAGGTAATACTTCGCAAAGGGCACCGTGCCCCATCGCCGCTCGAGATCCACGCCGAACATCCAGACCCACAACATGTTGAAGAGGATGTGGAAGACCTCGGTGTGCACAAACTGATACGTGACGACCTGCCACACGAAGCCGCGTGTCACGACCAGTTCCGGAATCAACCCGAGCCACGTGACGAAGCCGCTCAGGATCAGCAGCACCGCGTATACACCGACGTTGATGTAGATAATCGCCCGGACGGCCGGCGTCAGCGGACCTGGGCCGATCGAGTACGACATGGGTGGTGAGGGAAAGCGGCTCACGGGTGGATGCTATCCGATGAAAAGACGTCGGGTGTCTTTTTTGCATCGCTGAAACCGAAAATAGACACCCGACGTCTTTAGCGGCGCAGCCGGCCGAGGACACGGCTCCACGCGTCCATGAATTCCCGAAGCCGGAGCGCCCAGGCCGCAAGGGCGAGCACGAGCAGTCCCGCGGTGATCGCGGCGAAGACGCGCAGAGCCTCAACCACAGCCTGAGGCCAGCTGACAGGCAGCACGCCAGGCAGCCACTGCGAGACGCCGTACGATGCGCCCCCCATGACTGCAGACGCCAGGAGAATCTTCACAAACGCCAGCGCAACGCGGGCGTTCTCAAGCCCGTCAAGTCGCCGCGACAACAGCATCAGCAGCAAAGTCGCATTAAACATCGAGGCGATCGCCGTGCCGAGAGCAAGCCCCGTGAATCCCATCACACGCACCAGCGTCACGTTCAGCACCAGGTTGATCGCAATCGTGGCGAGACTGACCATCACCGGCGTGCGCGCATCACGCATGGCGTAGAAGCAGGGCGACGCAATCTTCACGACGGAGTACCCCAGGATGCCCGGCGCATAAAACAACAACGCGGCTGCCGTCGCCTGCGTGCTGGTGGCATCAAACGCGCCTCGTTCGAACACGAGCGCGACGATCGGGGTGGCGAGCACCATCAGGCCCACGGTGGCGGGCACACTCAACATGAGCATCATCCGCAGGCTCCGCGAGATCGTGCGCTGCATGTCGCCAAAGGCGCCGGCGGTGGCCTGGCGCGCCACCTCGGGCAGCGAGACCGTGGCGATGGCCACGCCGAACAGGCCGATCGGCAGGTACATCAGGCGGAAGGCGTACTGCAGCGACGTGACGGCCCCCTCGATGCCCGCGGCCAGCGCCGTGTTGACCAGCAGATTCACCTGGGCCGCAGCGACGCCGATGGTGCCCGGTCCCATCAGCAACAGGATCTCCCGCAGGCCGGGATCACGGAAATCGAAAATCGGACGGTACCGGAATCCCTCCCGATACAGCGAGGGCAGTTGCACCGCGATCTGCAGGACCCCGCCGACCAGCGAGCCAATCGCGATTCCGAGAATGGGATGCCACCCCAGCCACTGGGCGATCGGGACAAACGTGATCGCACTGACGATGACCGCGACGTTGTAGAGGGCCGGCGACAGCGCGGGAATAAAAAACCGCCGCAGGGAATTCAGCATGCCCGCCAGCGCGACTGCTACCGCGACCAGCGTCAGGAACGGCATCACCACGCGCGCCAGCAGCACCGTAAGTTCCAGCTTTTCACCGCCGTCGGCGGCGGCAAAGTCATCGCCCAGCAGCAGGAGCATCGGCTCGGTGAAGAGGAGGCCCAGCACCACCAGGCCCCCCGTCACCACAATGAGCGCATTGATGACCAGATTGCCGAGCCGCCAGGCGGCCTCGCGGCCGTGCGTCTTGAGATGGCGCGTGAACGTCGGGACAAACGCCGCGCTCATCGCGCCCTCCGCGAAGAGGTCCCGGACGAGATTGGGGATGCGCGACGCGATGTTGAACGCGTCGGCGGCCATGGTCGTGCCGAACAGGGCGGCCATCACCATGTCGCGGACCACCCCGAGCAGCCGGCTCGACAAGGTGGCGAGGCTGTTCAGGCCGGCCGACTTCGCCAGTCGATCAGACATGCGTGGCAAAAAGAAGGGGCATCAACCCCTGCGATTGATGCCCCTGCCCGGAGGATGGATGAGAGGCACTTGCGTGCCCTTCACCCGGTTTAGACTCGGGCCCCTGAGAAATAGTTTGGCGGGTGTTGGGGGCCACAGGCATTCAGTTGGATCCGGCGAGCCGGCGCTTGACCGCGTCGGCCAGCGCCTTGCCGTCCACCGTCTGGCCCGCCAGGGCCGCAGTCACGGCTTTCATCACCTTGCCCATGTCCTTGGCGGACGCGGCTCCGGTCTCGACCACCGCAGCCTCGATTGCGGCGGCAATGGCTGCCGGGTCGGCTGAGGGCGGAAGATACTTTTCAAGGAACGTCACTTCGGCCTGTTCCTTGTCGGCCAGGTCGGTCCGGCCCCCGGCGGTGAACTGCTCGATGGAGTCGCGACGTTGTTTCACGAGCTGATTGAGGACCTGAATCGATTCGCTCTCGTCCAGGGCCCGGCCCTTCTCCACCTCGCGATTCATCAGGGCGGCCTTGAACATGCGCAGCGGCCCCAACGCGACCTGATCGCGCTGCCGCATGGCGTCCGTGATGTCGTGAGTGATCCGTTCTGCGAGAGTCATGGCGCCAAGCATACCGCGATCATCGATCCTGATCGGAGTCACCGAGCGTGACGTGCCAGGTGTCGGTGTTCGCATAGAAGGCGGAGGGCACATCAATCGCGGAGATCTTCGCCACAAACTCCATCGCCGACTTCACCGCGAAGTAGCCCGACTGCCGCAAGGCCCTGCGGTAGCCGGCATGGGTCGCGTAGACACGGATTTTGTCCGAGTCGGCGGCGCGCGACTCGCGGTCGACCCATCGCAGCAACGTCAGGAACGCGGCCTGGTCGTCAGGGGCCGTGAGCCAGTCCACCACCAGCGTGACCTTGCCCCGCGGCTCCTGGAGATGGCGGTACACGATGTACCCGGACAACTCGCCGTCGCGTTCCAGCACGGCTGCCGTGTATCGCACGTGCGGGGCCTGCGCGAATTTCCAGTTGAGGTACGCCGCATCGCGTTTGACGACGAGGCCGAATGCCGGCGACACCCGCGACCAGAACGCATCGAAGCGCCCATCAAACTGCCGGACGATCCGCACCTCGCCCTGAAGCGGGCGCGATCGGGCGACCAGTCGCACCCACGGCAGCGTCAGCGCCGAGAGCAGTCGATTGGCGCCGACCGACCACCCCGGACGCCGGAGCGCGCGGCGGGTGAGCGGCTTCACCATGCAGGGCACGGGTCCGACGTTGTGCCATCGAAGTTTGGCGAACAGTTGCGACGACGACGCGGAGAGGCCGAGGCCGAGTGCGGCGCCCACCTCCCGATCCCAGGTCCGGAACAGCAATTCGCCCAGCCCCTGTCGCTGGCGTTCGGGCGCGACCATCACGTCGGTACCCCACGCCGCGTCGATTTCGCGGCCCTGCACCTGCAGCCGTACCGGCATGCTCGCGCAGTGGCCGACGACCGTCTGGCCTTCGCGGGCCAACCAAATCAGGGGCCGGTCAGCGGGCATATGGGGATTGCGTTTGTACTGCCAGTCCCAACGCAAACGATTGGCGTCGGCCGCATCACGGCCGAAGACGCGACGATAGAGTGCGTCGACGTGGCGGCGGTCTTCAGGGCGGTAACAATCGACGTCGGCCATAACTGTGACAGGCCGACGATGGTGACGCCGCGCCCTCTCCGTGAATTATACGGAAGGGACGCCGCCGCCACCCCCGCGGCCTCGACCGCCGGTGGGAGGGGGCGTTGTGCCGCCGGCCGGCGGGCCCGCCGGGCCGGGAATCACCACACCCGGAATCGTCGACGTCACGGTGCCGCCCGGACCGGTGCGCAAATTCGGATTCGCGGCGGCTGCGCCAGGCGTCGTCGGGGGCAGTTCGCCCTGCATCGGCCGGACGGGCGGAATCTCGGAATCGACAGAACCTTCCACCGGGCGCGGCGCCGGCTGGGGCTGCTGCGGCATCAACTGCTGCGCCGGAGAGTTGTTCTGCGTCGGCGCGCCGACCGGCGAGGCACTGGACACTGGCACCGATCGCGTCGCCAGTATGAAGACCGCCTCAATCGTCGAGGCACCGGCCACGTCGGTCAGCCGCGGGGCGGCGCCATAACCGGGGACGTCGCGCAACAGGCTGCGCAGCACCACGACTTCGGGTTCCGCCCGGAACTCCACGAACGGGAGCACCGGCCCCGCGAGTTTTTCGGCGTTGACGATGCGACTGCCGCCTTTGCGGCCCCACTCCAGAAGGATCTCGCGGACCGTGACGTTCTGGGCCTCGATCGTGACCAACCCCTTGTCAAACGAGACGTCGAGTTTTCGCGGGCCCTGCGCCTGCGCGGCCACAGACACCGGGCCAACCGCAGCAAGACCCCACGCGAACACACCGGCCGCAAGCACAACGCCGAATCGCTGAATGGTCATGGTTGACTCCCGTCCGTTCCATTGTACGCCTGTTTGGACGAGGCGTCGGGGCGGGTGGCCGGTCAGCGAAATGCGTGGACGGCCGCTGCAACCTGGTCGACGTCGGCGTCAGTGAGCGCCGGATGCAGCGGCAGGGAGCACACTTCCCCGCAGACCTGCTCCGCAATCGGGCACCGGGAACCCGGGATTCCGGCCAGGGCCGGCTGCAGCGGAATGGGAATCGGATAGTGGATGAGTGTCTCGATCCCCCGATGCCGCAGGTGGTCCTGCAACGCCTGCCGACGGCTGGTCCTGATCGGGAACAGGTGGTAGACGTGTCCAGGATCCTGCTCGGGCGGCACGATGACGGGCGCGCCGTGCAGGGCCCGCCGATACCGGGCCGCGAGCGCTCTGCGGCGCGTCGTCCAGCCCGCGAGTCGAGGCAGCCTGGCGCGGAGGATCGCCGCCTGGATTTCATCGAGCCGGGTGTTGACGCCGAATTCTGCGTGGAGATAGCGCGTCGTCTGGCCGCCATTGCGGAGGCGCTTCAGTCGATCCGCGAGCTGCGTGTCGCTGGTGATCACCGCGCCGGCGTCACCCAGCGCGCCGAGGTTCTTTGTCGGATAGAAGCTGAACGCCCCGGCGGCCCCGATTGTCCCGACAGGGCGTCCGGCAGCAGTCGCGAGATGGGCCTGGCACGCGTCTTCGACGATGACCAGATTTCTTCGCGTCGCGATCGCCGACAGGGCCGTCATGTCCGCCGGCTGGCCGTAGAGGTGGACGGGCAGCAGGGCCGCGGTGCGCGGCGTGATGGCCGCGTCGACGCGCCCCGGATCCAGCGTGAGCCGATCCGGGTCGAGATCTGCAAACACCGGCGTCGCGCCGGCCATCATGATCGCGAGCGCGGAGTACGCCGCGGAGAGCGGACTGGTGATGACTTCGTCGCCGGGGCCGATGCCGAGGGCGCGCAGGGTCAGCGCAATGGCATCGGTGCCGGTGCCCACCCCGACCGCATACGTGGCGCCGGCGGCGGCCGCGAATTCGGCCTCGAACGCCTCAAGTTCCGGGCCGAGGATGTACCACCCGCGCGCGATGACGCGATCGATGCCGGCGCGGATCTCGGCCGCATCTTCTCCAGGCGCCAGCGACATGAAGGGGATGGGCGGGCTCATGCCGCAGGGCTGCCTTCCTCGCCACCGACATAGTGTGCGCGGTGCGCGCGATAAAATGCGAGTGTCCGGCCGAAGCCGTCACGCAGCGACACCGTCGGCTGCCAGCCGGTCGCGGTCGCGAACCGGGTGGAGTCCGAGTAGAAGGAGCCGATGTCGATCTTCTTCTTCTCCGGCGGCCAGGGCGCCAGGTGCATGGACCCGCCGCCGGCGACGTCCAGCAGCATCGCGACCAGGTCCTTGTGCGCGATGGGCTCGTTTCCGCCCACGTTGAGCGCCTCGCCGTTGACGGTGTCGGTGGCCCCGGCCCGCAGGAACGCATCCGCGGCATCATCCACATACACAAAATCCCGGAGTTGGGAGCCGTCGCCGAAGATTTCGATCTCGCCGCCTTCAAGCGCGAGGCGGATGAACCAGCCGATAAACCCCTGGCGGTTGTGGCGAATGAGCTGGCGTGGTCCGTAGATGTTGGTGAGACGGAGCGAGCAGGCGCGCACTCCGAATACGTTGTTGTAGACGAGGTGGTACTGTTCGCCGGCGGCTTTGTTGATGCCGTTGATGTCGGTCGGGCGCACGAGGTGGGTCTCATCGACGGGGAGTCGCTCGGGCCGCCCATAGATCTGCCGCGTGCTGGCGTAGACGACCTTGGCGTCAGGATTGTGGCGCCGGCAGGCCTCGAGCAGCGTCAGCTGGCTGCGGCAGTTGATGTCGAGATCGGTGCCGGGGTCCCGCATGCTGTCGATGTGGCTGACCTGGCCGGCGAGGTTGAAGATGACCTCGCGGTCGCGCACCAGATAGTTCATGGTCGTGGCCTGGCGAACGTCCGCCACGTTTACGCGCACGCGCGATTCCAGCCCGTCGATATTGAAGAGGTTGCCGCCGTAGTCGGGGATGAGCGAATCCACGAGCAGGACGTCGGCGCCCAGATCCACCAGGTGCCGCGCGAGGTTGGACCCGATGAAGCCGAGTCCGCCGGTGATCATCACCCGGCGGTGCCGGTAGAACGCACGGTAGTCGCTCATGCGGCGGTCCGCTTTCTGTGCGCCCCGACGACCACCAGCTTGACCCACAGCCTGAAGACGTCCTGCAGCGTGTGGACGAGCCGGGGGACGTTGAAGAACTGCGACTTGCCGAAGGCGCGGTGGTAGTGGTGGACGGGGACCTCGGCGATCCGGCATCCGGCGTCGGTGAGTTTCTTCATCAGCTCCAGGCAGATGACGCCGCTGTTGTGTTCCAGCGAGATGCGATCGAACACCGAGCGCCGGATCAGCCGGAAGTCGCAGTCCACGTCGCGCACCGACAAGCCGAACAGAATCTTGACCGTGTGATGGTAGACCCGCCCGATGATGATGCGGTGCAATGGGTCGGACCGGCTGATCTTGTAGCCGTTGACCACGTCCACGCCGTCCACCATCTTCGGCCAGAGCAACTCCATCTCGGCGGGGTCGTACTGCGCGTCGCCGTCGGTGTAGAACACGAAGTCCTTGCGCGCCTGCGAAAAGCCGCTGCGCAATGCGCCGCCGTACCCGCGATTGACGGGATGGTGGATCACCCGGACTTCCGGATAGGTATACGCGAGCTCGTCCGCGATTGCAGCCGTGTAGTCGGCGCTGCCGTCGTTGATGATGAGAATCTCGAAGTCGTCCGTCAATTTCTGCGCGGAGGCACGCGCGGTGATCACCAGACTGGCGATCGTGCCGCAGTCGTTGTAGGCGGGAAAGAAGATGCTGAGACCGTGAGCCATGGCGGACGGATGACATTCTATCCGCGATGAGGTCGGCCAGGGCGCCGGACGCGGCCGCCGCGCAGCACGAGCTGCCACGGCACCAGCAACGATTCGAGCAGGACAGGCAGCGACAGTTTCGACACACCGGCCCGTCGCTCCACAAAAAGAATCGGCACCTCTCCGATACGGCCGCCCAGGCGGGCCGCTTCCACGAGCATTTCCGGCAGAAATGCGTAGCCGCTCGTGCGGGCGTGCTGCAGCGGCAACCGGGCGAGCAGAGACCGGCGCCAGGCGCGGTAGGCGCTGGTGCAGTCCCGCGGCGCCAGGCCAGTGACCGCGCGGATATAGCGGTTGGCGAACGCCGACAACATGATGCGGTGCAGTGGCCAGTTCACGACACTGATCGCGCCATTGAGATAGCGCGATCCGATGACGAGGTCGTGATGCTGCAGCGCGGCCGACAACTGCGGCAGGGCCGCCGGATCGTGCGACAGGTCAGCGTCCATCTGGCAGATGGTCTCGGCGCCGCCGGCGATCGCGTGCCGCAGCCCGTCGATGTACGACAGGCCGAGACCGCGCGGTCCCGTGCGATGCATGACCTCGACACGTCCGGGATGCAGCACGGCCAGTTCGTCGGCCAGCGCGCCTGTGCCGTCGGGCGACCCGTCGTCGACGATCAGCACACGGGTGAACGGATGCACGAGGATGCCGGCAACGACCGGTTCGAGATTCGCGCGTTCGTTGTACGTCGGCATCACCACCAGCATGGCTGGCGGCGGGGCGCCTGAGGCTGGACTAGCGACGGCCATCGAAACGTTGCGTCGAAATCTGCTCAGAGACCAGGCCGACGAGGAAGACCACGACCGCAAACATGATCAGCAGGACCGACGAGTTGGTCACGTGCACCTGCGTCGCGATCGTCCATGCGGCATAGCCGGTCCCCAGGACAAAGGCCGTCGCCGCGACGGGCATGAAGACACGCATCGGACTGTAGATGGTGATGACGCGCAGCATAATCACGAGGAACTTCACGCCGTCACTCGACAGCCGAATCTTGGAGAGGCCGGTGCGCTGCCGCGCCTCGACCGGTTCAAAACGCACACTGTGCCCGGCCTTGATGAAGGCGAGTGTGGTGGTCGTGGGGGTCGAAAAGCCGTTTGGCAGCAGAAACAGGATCTCGCGCAGATAGTCGAGTCGTGCGGCGCGAAAGCCCGACGTCAAATCCGGAATCGGCTGGCCGGTGAGATAACCGGCGAGTCCGTTCAAGGCCGCGTTGCCCAGGCGTCGCGTGAGACTCGCGTGGGTCTCCGACGTTCGCGCGCCGACCACCAGATCGTACTCGCCGAGGAAGGCCGTAAGCCTCACGGCATCGGCGGGTTGATGTTGTCCGTCCCCATCAACGATCAGCAGATATTCGCCGGTCGCGGCGCGGATACCGGCCTTCACGGCTGCGCCGTTCCCCTTGTTGTACGGCTGCCGAATG
Organism: Vicinamibacterales bacterium; assembly: GCA_030827135.1. Taxonomy (GTDB): domain Bacteria; phylum Acidobacteriota; class Vicinamibacteria; order Vicinamibacterales; family SCN-69-37; genus SYFT01. The sequence continues at coordinate 188,964 of JAURFE010000002.1, read as the reverse complement.
ACGCGCGCACCCGCAGCGGTGGCGGCGGCCGCCGTGTCGTCGGTTGATCCGTCATCGATCACCAGAATTTCGTGCCATGGGGCCGACGCCGCAAGGTCGCGCACCACGTCACCGATGGCCTCAGCCTCGTTGAACGCGGGAAGAACGACCGAGACCTGCTCGGGGGTGGCCATCACCCGAATCGTACCGCAAGCCGCGTCACTGCAGGTGTATGCCCTAACATAGCGAGTCTGTGGATGGCGAATATAAGGCGTAAGCCTAATTCCTGCCACAGTTTGCAGTTGACAGGCACCCTGTACGCTCCTACTATCCGTGTGGACCTATCTGGAGCAAAGTGGAGTAAATAATGCTTCGGGGAAATTATTCCGCCAGGATCGACGACAAGGGGCGGCTCAAGATCCCGAACGCCTTCAGGGCGCTCGTGGAGGAGCAACACGGCACCGCTCTGTTCGTCACCAGCGTTACCGGCGAATCGGTCCGCATTTACCCGATGCCCGTGTGGATGGGCGTCGAAGAACGGCTCCGTCGCATGCCGAGTACGCATCCGGCCCGTCTGAGGTTTCTCGACCGTGTGAACTATTTCGGCCAGTTGGGCGAGTTCGACAGTCAGGGGCGGGTCTCGCTGCCCGCGCGACTGCGCGCCACCGCCGGCATGGCCGGCGACGTCGATGTGCTGGGCCAGGTGGATTACCTCGACGTGTGGAACCACGAGCGGTTGCTCGCGAAGTTCGACCGCGAGCCGTTTACCGACGACGACGCCAGAGCGCTGGCGGAGTTCGGCATCTGACGCCCACCCACGCGCCGGTACTGCTCGACGACGTCGTCGCCTTGCTCGCGCCGAAGGCCGACGGGTGGTATGTGGACGGCACGTTGGGGCTTGGCGGGCACACCGCCGCGTTGCTGGAAGCGGGTGCCGGGCACGTCGTGGGGATCGATCGGGACGAGGCCGCGTTGGCGATTGCGCGGGAGCGTCTGGCGGGGTTTGGGGAACGCGTCACGTTCGTCCATGCGGACTATCGCTCGCTGCGCCAGGTGATCGCGGGCGTCGGGCGGACGACAGTCGACGGGGTGCTGGTGGATTTGGGCGTGTCGTCGATGCAGTTGGACGACGCGGAGCGGGGATTCAGTTTCCGGCAGGACGGTCCGCTCGACATGCGGATGGACCGGTCGTCCGGAGAGCCGCTGTCGTCGTGGCTGGCGACGGTGGACGAGGAGACACTCGCGAACGTGATTTATCAGTTCGGCGAGGAGCGAAAGTCGCGACGGGTCGCGCGCGCGATTGTCGATGCGCGGGCCGTGGCGCCGATTGTGCGGACGGGTGAACTGGCGACGGTGGTGCGGCGGGCGGTGGGCGGTGGATGGCAGCGGGTGGATCCAGCGACGCGAACGTTCCAGGCGCTGCGGATTTTCATCAACCGTGAGCTGGACGGGCTTGAGGCGTTTCTGGACGAGGCGGCAGGGTGCCTGGCGCCGGGTGGCCGGATGGCCGTGATTGCGTTCCACTCCCTGGAAGACCGGATCGTGAAGCACACCTGGCGACGGATGGCACAGGCCGACGACGCGATCGTGCGGGTCGTGACGAAGCGGCCCGTGGTGCCGGGCGAGGCCGAGGCGGACCGCAATCCCCGGGCCCGCAGTGCGCGGTTGCGAGTGGTGGAGAGGGTGGCATGAGCATCGACGTCGAATACGCAATCAAGCAGGACGTCCGGAACAATCCGGTGGTCCGTGGCGTGGACGAGAAGCAGCGCCGTGCCCTGGTGCGTACGCTGGGCGGCGGGTTCGTCCTGGTCAGCATCCTGCTGTTCTCCGCGTGGCAGCACGACGAAATCATCGACTCCGGGTACCAGGTCGAGCGCATGGCGAAGGAATACGTCGCGGAAGAGGCGCTCAACCGCCGCCTGCGACTGGAAGTGGAAGCGCTCCGCGCGCCGGCCGTGATCGAGCGCCGGGCCATGCGCGAACTGCAGATGGTGTATCCGACGTCAGCCGAGGCGCTGCTGGTCGAGCGCGTGCGAGCCGCCACGGCGCCGAAGGCGGCCGTGGCGCAGGTGCGGTAGCAGGAAGGGATCATGGCGACGCGGGAACTTGATCCGTTGCACACCGACGACCGGCCCGATGCCGCGTTCGAGACCTCGTGGCGCCGCGCGTTCCGGCGGCGTCTGTTGCTTGTCGCCGTGGCTTTTGTGGTGTGGACGGCCGGCATCCAGGCCCGTCTGGTGTACCTGCAGGTCGTGCGGCATCCGCACTACCTCGACGTCGCGAACGACCAGCAGATGCGCGTGTATGAACCTGCGGCGAAACGGGGCGACCTGCTCGATCGCAACGGGGAAGTGCTCGCCATTTCGGTGGACGCCGACAATGTGACGGTCAACCCCCGCGCGCTGAAGGATGTCGCGAAGACGATCACGGCACTGTGCGCGGTGTTTGGCGACTGCAGCCGCACCGAACGCGCCGACCTGATCGCGTCCATTTCCACCGCTGCCGCCAACAAGAGCGCGTTTGCCTTTGTCCGACGCGGCGTGTCTCCCGCCGTCGGGGCGCGGGTGGCCGCGCTGAAACTGCACGGCGTCGAGGTGCGCGCCGAATCCCGCCGGTACTACCCGAACAAGGAATTGGGGGCCCATCTGCTCGGGTACGTCGGGCGCGACAACAACGGGCAGGGCGGCGTTGAACAGGCCTACGACTCGCTGATTCGCGGCAAGAAGGGCCGCGTGCTGATGCTGACCGATGCGCGGCATCAGGCCGTGCAGAGCCGGGTGGAATCCGAACCGACCGCCGGCGCTACGCTGGAACTCACAATCGATCAGTATCTCCAGCACATTGCAGAGCGCGAAGTGCTCGCTGGCGCGGAACGGCATCGCCCCGATGCGATCACGCTGGTAGCGATGGACCCCAACACGGGGGAGATTCTCGCGCAGGCCAATTACCCGACGTTCAACCCGAACACGCCTGGGGCCTTTGATCCCGATTTGCGGCGCAACCGCGCCGTGCAGGAGATCTACGAGCCCGGCTCGACGTTCAAGATCGTGACGGCCGCCGCCGCGATCGAAGAAGGCATCATTGCGCCGTCCGATTTGATCGACACCAATCCCGGCTACATCAAGATTCCGGGCCGCAAGCCGATCGACGATGAACATCACTACGGCGTGTTGTCGTTTGAAGACGTCATCATCAAGTCGAGCAACGTCGGCGCGATCAAGGCCGGATGGCAGATTGGCGCGGAACGGTTGAGCCGGTTCGTGCGCCGGTTCGGGTTCGGTGAAATTCACGCGCCCGACTTCCGTGGCGTCAGCGGCGGGATTGTGTGGCGGCCGGAGAATCTCAATGCATCGGCCCTGGCGTCGGTGTCGATGGGCTATCAGGTGTCGGTCACGCCCTTGCAGATGGTGGCCGCCACCGCTGCCGTTGCCAACGGCGGGACGTTGTACGAACCGCGGCTGCTGCGCGCCATCATCAAGGACGGCGTGCGCGAAGTCATTGCGCCACGCCCGATTCGGCAGGCGATCAATGCCACGACGGCCGCCACGCTGACCACCATCATGGAGGGCGTTGTCGAGCGCGGCACAGGCAAGGCCGCGAAGGTGCCCGGCTACCAGGTGGCGGGCAAGACAGGCACCTCGCAGAAGCTGATCAACGGACTCTATTCATCTTCGGTCCACGTTGGATCGTTCACGGGCTTCCTCCCGTCGCGCCGGCCCGCGCTGGCGGTGCTGGTGGTCGTGGACTCGCCGCGCGCCGGCGGGTACTACGGGGGCGCGGTCGCGGCGCCCATCTTCCAGAAGTTCTCCGAGGCGGCATTGCGCCACCTCGGGGTGCCGCCCACCATCGGTCCAACGACGCCGGTCGTGTTGCAGGCCACGCCCGTTGTGCCGACCCGCTATGCCATGCAGGGCGCGGACACCGTGCGTCAGGTCAGGCCGGTGAACGGGCAACTGCGGATGCCCGACGTGATCGGCCTGGGCGCTCGCGAAGCCATGCGCGTGTTGACGCAGTCTGGCCTCGCCGTGCGCGTGCAGGGCGACGGCATCGTGACGACGCAGAGTCCCGCGGCCGGCGAGCCGGTAGACGCCGGCGGCGTAACTCATCTTCAGCTTGATCGCGTGCGCCCCGGGCCGGCGGGAGGACGCCAGTGACGCTTGGCGCTCTTGTGGCCGCGGCACGTGCGCTTGCACCGGACGCGTGCCACCGGGTAGCCGAGGCTGACGCCGCGTCACGCTCCGTGTCGGCCGTCACCCACGATTCGCGCGCGGTCACCCCGGGGGCCGTGTTCGTCGCGATTCGTGGACTGAAGTCCGACGGCGCCGCGTTTGTGGACGCCGCCCAGGCAGCCGGGGCCGTCGCGATCATCTCGGAGCGCAAGGCGCCGACCGGCGTGCGCGTACCGTGGCTGCTCACGTCGGACGCCCGCCTCGCGCTCGCCGACCTTTCCGCCATTCTGCACGGCCATCCGAGTGAAGCGCTCACGGTCGTCGGGGTGACCGGGACCAACGGCAAGACGACCACCACGTATCTGCTGGCCTCGGTGTTCGATGCGGCCGGCTGGCCGTGTGGCCGCCTGGGCACCGTCACGGTGCGTACCGGGCCCCGGCCCTCCGACGAAGTTGACGCGTCACACACGACGCCGGAATCGAGCGAGGTGCAGCGGCTGCTCCGGGAGATGGTCACGCGCGGCTGTCGGGCCTGCGCCATGGAAGTGTCGTCACACGCGCTGGTGCTGCATCGCGTGGCCTTCACCCGGTTTGCCGCCGGAATCTTCACGAATCTGACGCGTGATCACCTCGACTTCCACGGCGACATGCACGCGTACTTCGAAGCCAAGCGGCGGTTGTTCGATCTGCTGCCGCCGGGCGCACCCGCCATCATCAACATCGACGATCCACGAGGCGTTGAACTGGCCGGCCGCGTCGCGCATCCGGTGACCTTCGGGATCAGCAAGACCGCCGATGTGCGCCCCGAAGCCGTGCAACTCTCACTCGACGGGATTGCCTGCGACGTCACCACCCCGTCGGGCACGCTGGCCGTACGCTCATCGCTGGTCGGCTGGCCGAATGTCTACAACATCCTCGGAGTGATCGCGACGGCGACGGCGCTTGGTGTGCCGCGCGAAGCGATTGAGGCTGGTCTCTCGAATCTTGAAGGCGTACCCGGACGGTTCCAGGTGGTCTCGGGATCAACCGATGACGTGCGGGTCGTCGTGGATTACGCGCACACCGATGATGCGCTGAAAAATCTGCTGGAAACGGCGCGTCCCCTGACGCACGGGCGCCTCATCACGGTGTTCGGCTGTGGCGGGGATCGCGACAAGACCAAGCGCCCCCTCATGGGTGCCGTGGCCGCGCGCCTGAGCGATCTGGTCGTGCTGACGTCCGACAATCCGCGGTCGGAGGATCCGGCGCGGATCATTGACGACATCAAACGTGGCATCGTGATGCCCGCCGATCCGTCGGCGCCGAAGCGGACGGGCACCCCCCTGCTCGTCCACCTCGATCGCCGTGTCGCGATCGAACAGGCGATCCGCGCCTCGCGCGCCGGTGACGTCGTGCTGATTGCCGGCAAGGGCCACGAAAAGACACAAACCATCGGCGTGAACGTCACGCCGTTTGACGATGTTGACGTGGCGCGCGCCGCGTTGACGCAGCGTCGGACGGCGCCACGGGTGTGACGGTGAGTGCCTTCCTGCTCACCGCCGGATTGGTGGCCGACGCCACCGGAGGCCGGTTACTGACTGGCGACGCCGCCCGTGTCTTCGACCGTGTGACGACGGACAGTCGGACGATGCCCCCCGCGCTGACATCGCCTCGCGCGCCAGGCCCGCTGTTCATCGCCCTTCAGGGGCCGACCTTTGATGGCCATGACTTCGTCACGCAGGTGATCGCCAACGGCGCCGCCGGAGTGCTGGTGTCCACGCTGCCGGCCGTGAGCGGTGAGGCGGCCGTCATCCTTGTGGATGACACCCTTGAGGCGCTGCAGCGCCTCGGCCACAGCGTGCGCGTGCGTTCGGGGGCGCAGGTGGTGGCGATCACGGGCAGCGCAGGCAAGACCACGACCAAGGAAGCCACCGGGACGTTCCTCGCGACGAAATACCGCGTCTTTAAGAACGAGGGCAATCTCAACAATCACATCGGCCTCCCGTTGTCACTCCTCGAACTTCGCCACGGACCGGAGATCGCGGTCGTTGAACTGGGCATGAACCACGCGGGTGAAATTCGCACACTCGTGCAGCTCGCTGCGCCTGACGTGCGGGTCTGGACCAACGTGGGGAACGCCCACATCGGCCATTTCGGCACTGCGGACGCCATCGCTGACGCGAAAGCCGAGATTCTTGAAACCGCCACCCCGGCGACACGGGTTGTCGCAAACGCGGATGACGCACTGGTGATGCGTCATGTGCGCCGTTTCCGTGGACGCACGCTGACGTTCGGCATCAACCCGATCGCCGCGCGCGCGGATGTGGAGGCGCGCCGGATTGAGGACCGCGGATTTGACGGCACCGTGGCGGAGGTGACGACCCCCTGGGGTCCGATGACCCTGCGGGTCCCGTTGCCGGGCCGGGCCAACCTGCTGAACGTGCTTGCGGCTGCCACCGTGGCGCTCGATTGCGGCGTGTCGATCGCGGAGATCGAGCGGGAAGCGGCTCGACTGCAGCCCGTCGATCGGCGGGGTGCGTCGCAGAGGCTCGCCGGCGGCGCGCGGCTGCTCGACGATTCCTACAACGCGAGCCCGGCTGCCGTGACCGCGGCTGTGCAGGCCCTCATGGCGACGCCGTGCGAGGGACGCCGGATCGTGGTGCTGGGCGAGATGCTCGAGCTGGGCGACGACGCGCGGGCGTGGCACGAGGCGACTGGACGCGCGGCTGCCGACGCCGGGGTCGATGTGCTCGTCGCCGTTGGTGGTGCTGCCGCTGACGGATTGATCGACGGCGCGCGCACGGGCGGCTTGTCGGCGGATCAGCTGCACCGGTTCTCGACCAGTCCCCTCGCGGCCGATGCGGTTGCCGCGATGGTCCGGGCGGGCGATCTGGTCCTGGTCAAGGGGTCACGCGGCACGCGCACGGACATCATTGCGGCGCGACTGCGAGAGGTGGCCTGATGCTGTACCACCTCGTCTATCAGGTGTTTGATGTTCGGCTCGCCGGGTCGATCACGTTCCGGGCGGCGCTCGCGAGTTTGTGCGCGCTCGTGATCGGGCTCGTGCTGGGGCCGTGGATGATTCGGCGCCTGCGCGAGTTCCAGATCGGGCAGATCGTGCGTCAGGACGGCCCCGCGAGCCACAAGGCCAAGTCCGGGACGCCGACCATGGGCGGGCTGCTGATTCTGTCGTCGGTCTTTGTGCCGACCTTGCTGCTCGCGAACCTGACGGATCCCTACATCTGGATCGCCGTGCTGTCCACGGCGGCGTTCGGGCTGATCGGGTTCCTGGACGACTACCTGAAGGTCACCCGCCGCTCCCACCACGGACTGTTTGCACGCTACAAACTGCTCGGACAGGTGGTGGTCGGCATCCTGGTCGGGGTGTCGTTGATCTACCTCGCCAGCCAGGAGCCGGCGGCCTACAACACGCGGCTGGTCTTCCCCTTCTTCAAACAGTGGATTCCTGATCTGGGGTGGTGGTACGTGCCGTTTGCCGCGTTCGTCCTGGTGAGCGCCTCAAACACGGTCAACCTCACCGATGGGCTCGACGGGCTCGCCATCAGCGTCTTCGCCGTCTCGGCCGTCGCGTTCACGGCGCTGGCCTACCTCATGGGCCACCGTGAGTTGTCCGAGTACCTGCTCTTCGTGCGGTTCCCGGTTGGGGAGCTGACGATTTTTTGTGGTGCGCTGGTCGGCGCGAGCCTGGGGTTCCTCTGGTGGAACTGCCACCCGGCGGAGATTTTCATGGGGGACGTGGGATCCCTCGCGCTGGGCGGGGCGCTCGGCACGGTCGCGATTCTGATCAAGCAGGAACTGCTGCTGCCGATCGTCGGCGGGGTGTTCGTGCTTGAAGGCCTCTCGGTCATTCTGCAGGTCGGTTCGTTCAAGCTGCGGGGGAAACGCATCTTCAAGATGGCCCCGCTCCATCATCACTTCGAACTCATCGGCTGGGCCGAGTCGAAGGTGGTCACGCGATTTCTGATTCTCGCGATCATCTTTGCGCTCCTGAGCCTGGCCACCCTGAAGGTGCGGTGATGGCGACTCCCTTCAGCGTCCAGGGGCAACACGTGATCGTGGTCGGTGCGGCGCGCAGCGGGCTTGCGGCGATCGACCTGCTGCAGGCGCGCGGGGCCCGCGTGACCCTGGCTGACGCGGCCCCGATGTTCGACGGCGCAGAGGCCCTGCGGGTGCGCGGCGTTGCCGTCGACCTCGGGCCTCATCGTCCGGACCAGTTCCTCCGCGCGGATCTGATCGTGCTGAGCCCGGGCGTGCCTCCGGATCAGGAGGCGATGGCGCGCGCACGGCAGGCGGGCGTGCCGGTGATCGGCGAGTTGGAGCTGGCGTCGCGGTGGCTCAAGGGACGCCTCGTGGCCATCACCGGAACCAAAGGCAAATCCACGACAACCACATTGGCGTCGCGGATGCTGTCGGAGGGCGGATTGGATGCGCCGGCCGGTGGCAACATCGGCGCGGCGTTGTCGGCGCAGGTGGACGCGTCCACCGATGCGACAGTTCATGTGGTCGAGTCGAGCAGCTTTCAGCTCGAGACCATCGATACGTTCCACCCGTGGATCGCGGTGTTGGTGAATCTGTCAGCGGATCATCTGGATCGCCACCACACGTTCGAGGCGTATGCCGCTGCGAAGGCGCGCATCTTCGAAAACCAGACGGCCGATGACTGGGCCGTGGTGAATGCCGACGATCCGGCGGCCCTGGCCCTCGCGGCTGGTGCTCGCGCACGGCGGTTCGACTTCGGCCTGCAGGCATCAGTGGTCGACGGCGTCACCGTGGAAGGGCAGGCGATTGTGCGGCGCGACCGAGGCACCAGCGCGCCGCTTGTGCCGCTGTCCGCAATTCAGGTGCCTGGTCGGCACCTGCTGAGTGACGTACTGGCCGCGACGGCTGTCGGGTGCCTGGCCGGTGTGCCGGCCGACGCGATGGTGCGCGCGGTCGAGGGCTTCCAGGGGCTGGCGCATGCGCTCGCGCGCGTGGGTACGGTGCAGGGCGTGACATTCGTGGACGATTCGAAGGCCACGAACATCGTCTCGGCGACCCGGGCGATCGAAAGCTTTGAGCGCGACGTGGTGGTGATTCTCGGCGGCAAACACAAAGGCGGCCGGTTTGAGGATTTGCGCGACGTCGTGAAGGCGCGGTGTGTCGCCGTGGTGGCCCTGGGCGAGGCCACGCCGCTGGTGAACGCCGCGCTGTCGGACGTCGTACCCGTGCGGCAGGCCACGTCGATGGCAGACGCCGTACGGCAGGCCTGGGGCCTCGCGCCGGTCGGCGGCACGGTGTTGCTGGCGCCGGCGTGCGCCAGCTTCGACATGTTCAGGGACTACGCCGCGCGCGGCGAGGCGTTTGTGGAGGAGGTTCGGCGACTGAGTGATGGGCAGTCATCAGTACTGGCACCGCGGTAAAGAGCCAGCCGCTGGGAACACAGGCCGCCCCGGCCTGTGAGGTTGGTGTCTCTATCCGAGGCCCGGCTGATGACTGTCGATCGCTCAGGCGCCGCCGCTATTGTCGGCGTCGGGGGCCCCGTCCTGTAGGGCGGAGGCGGACGTGCTGCAGGGTGAGTGCAGAAGTGGGAAGTGATGGGAAGCGATGGCGAGAACGCTGAAATCTGACAAGTGGCTGTTGTGGGCCACACTGATTCTGCTGGGCTTCAGCCTGGTGATGGTGTTCTCCGCCTCCGCTCGGTGGTCCGACGAACGCTTTGACTCGCAGTATCACCTCCTGATCAAGCAGGCGGCGTTTGTCGGCGGCGGGCTGCTGTTGCTGCTCATCGGCATGCGTGTCGACTACCACCTCTTCAGGAAGCCGGCGGTCATCTGGACGCTGGTCGGCACGACGGTCGTGTTGCTGCTGGCCGTATTCGCGTTCGCGCCCATCAACGGCACCCGTCGGTGGATCTCGGTTCCGGGATTCACACTGCAGCCGTCCGAGATCGCCAAGCTGGCGGCGGTGTGCTTCACGGCCGCCATTCTTGAGCGACGGATGCATCGCATCAATGACCTCCGGTACGCGTTGCTGCCGATCGGGGTCCTGGTCGGGGTCCTCTCGGGATTGATTCTGCTGCAGCCGGACTTCGGCACCTCTACCGCCCTGACCGGCGTCGTCCTCGCCATGGTGTTTGCCGCCGGATTGTCGTTCCGGTATCTCGCGGTCACCGGCGCCGTGCTGCTGCCGCTGGCCGGGGTGATGATCTATCTCGCGCCCTACCGCTGGACCCGCTTCACGATTTTTCTCGATCCCGAAAGGGACCCGTTCGGCGCCGGCTTCCAGCTTCGGCAGTCCCTGATCGCCGTCGGGTCCGGCGGCCCGTTCGGCCGGGGGTTCATGGACGGGGTCCAGAAACTCTTTTACATTCCCGAGCCGCACAGCGACTTCATCTATGCCGTGATCTCCGAAGAACTCGGCCTGATCGGCGCCACCGTCATTCTGGCGTGTTTTGTCGTCATCGCGCTGCGAGGCGTGCGGGCATCGATGCGCGCGCCGGACCGCTTCGGGTCGCTGCTGGCCCTCGGGCTGACCGCGATGCTCGCCGCGCAGGCATTCGTGAATCTCAGCGTCGTGATTGGCCTGCTCCCGACCAAGGGGATTCCGCTGCCGTTTGTGAGCAACGGCGGGTCGTCGATGCTGGTGAGCCTGTTCGCGATGGGCATTCTGCTCAATATCACCCAGCACGCATCGGCCGTGGACGCGGACGGTCGTGTGCAAAGCGTGGCGAGTGCCGTGACCACCGAAGATCCACTGGGGGTGCGTGCATGACGCCGCGGCCGTTGACCGTGGTGATCGCCGGCGGCGGCACGGGAGGACACCTCTACCCGGGTCTCGCTGTGGCGCGTGCGTTGCTGGCGCGCCGGCCCGACGCGCGCGTGTCCTTTGCCGGCACCGCCCGCGGTCTCGAAGCGCGCGTCGTGCCCGCCGAAGGATTCGAGCTCGACCTGATTCGGAGTGCCGGCATCAAGGGCAAGTCGTTGATCGCGCGTCTGCGTGGGGCGTCCATGCTGCCCGTCAGCGCCGTCGACGCCTGGCGCGTCGTCACCGGCCGTCACCCCCACGTGGTCGTTGGCGTCGGGGGCTACAGCTCCGGCCCGCTCGTGCTGATGGCCGCACTGCGCGGCGTGCCGACGATGGTGCTTGAACAGAATGCGATACCTGGACTGACCAACCGATGGCTGGCGCCGTTCGTACGGGCGGCGGCCGTGACCTATGACAGCACGCTGACCTACTTTCGCGGGAGGGGCTTTGTTGCGGGAAACCCAGTGCGTCCGGAATTCCTTCACGCTCGGACGGAACGTCACGGGGCGGACCGTCCGCCCAGGGTGCTGATCCTTGGCGGCTCCCAGGGCGCGCACGCACTCAACATGGCCATGGTGGCGACGGCACCGGAGCTGGTACGACGGTGCCCTCGGATCGAAATCCTCCATCAAACCGGCGCCCGGGACCTGGAAATGGTCCGTCGGGTCTACCGCGACGCCGGTCTGTCGGCGCGGGCTGAACCCTTCCTCGACACCGTCGCCGACGAGATGAGCCGCGCCGACGTGGTGGTGTCGCGCGCCGGCGCCACCACGTTGGCAGAGTTGGCCGCCCTCGGCGTGCCGGCCGTGCTCGTGCCGTTCCCCGACGCCGCCGATGATCATCAGCGGCACAACGCGCTGGCGCTCGTGCGGCAGGGCGCCGCCGTGCTGGTGGATGAACGGACACTGGCAACCGAGCCGGGCCGGACGGCGCTTGTGGACGTGCTCGTGTCCCTGACCTCCGATGCTTCCAAGCGGGCGACCATGCGCGCGGCGATGCGCACCATGGCGAAGCCCGAAGCGGCAGAAATCATCGTGACGCGACTCCTGGAGTTGGCCGCATGACGACGATGCTGGGGCGCACACGGCGCATTCACTTCGTGGGGATTGGCGGCATCGGCATGAGCGGCATTGCCGAGTTGCTGGCCAACCTCGGCTTTGAGGTGTCCGGGTCCGATACGAAGCGATCGGAGATCACCGAACGGCTCGTGGAACTCGGCGTCCGCGTGGCCGTGGGACACGCGGCGGCGAACCTCGGCAGCGCCGATGTCGTCGTGACGTCGTCGGCTGTCGCGAAAGACAATCCCGAAGTCGTGGCCGCGCGGACGGCCCACGTGCCGGTGATTCCGCGCGCCGAAATGCTGGCGGAATTCATGCGCCTGCGCACCGGGATTGCGATCGCGGGCGCGCACGGCAAGACGACCACGACGTCGATGGTCGCGCTCATGCTTGAGAAGGCCGGACTCGACCCCACCGCCGTCATCGGCGGGCGGTTGTCGGCATTCGGCAGCAATGCCCGGCTCGGCAGCAGCCAGTACATGGTGGCCGAAGCGGACGAAAGTGACCGATCGTTTCTGCTGCTCTCGCCGACGTTTGCCGTAATCACCAATATCGATCACGAGCACATGGAGAGTTACGGCACGTTCGAGAATCTGATTGACGCTTTCGTGGAGTTTGGCAACAAGGTGCCGTTTTACGGCGCCGTGATTGCGTGTATCGATGACCCGGTTGTGGCTGGGCTCCTGCCGCGGCTGACGCGACGAGTCATCACGTATGGCTTCTCAGATGCCGCCGACGTGCGTGGCGAAGGGGCGACCAGCGACGGCCGGCTCGCCCGTTGTCAGGTCAGAACATTTACCGGACCCGACCGGTCGGCGCCTGATCGCGGCGAGCTGGTCATCGGCGTCCCTGGACGCCATAACCTGCTCAACGCGCTGGCCGCCGCCGCGATGGGCCGGGAGCTCGGCGTGCCGTTCGAGCGTATCGCCGAGGCGTTACGCAGCTTCCACGGAGCCGAGCGCCGCTACCAGCTGCGCGGCTCCGTCGAGGGCGTCACCGTGGTGGATGACTACGGACACCATCCGACGGAGATCGCCGCCGTGTTGCGCACCGCGCGCGAGGGGGCGCCAGGGCGGCTGGTGGTGGCGTTTCAGCCGCATCGCTATTCGCGCACACGGGATCTGCTCGCTGAATTCGGACCGGCGCTTGGCCTGGCCGATGTCGTCGTGCTGACCGACATCTATGCCGCCAGCGAGGCGCCGATTCCCGGCATCTCCCTTGATCGCCTGGCGGCCGCCGTGCGCCCGCACGTGAAGGATCTCGTGCTGGTGCCCGCCGTGGGCGACCTGGCGGGGCATCTGGCGCTGATGGCGCAACCGGGTGACCTGATTGTCACCCTTGGGGCCGGGTCGATTGGTCACGTGGCGGATCGGGTGGTGTCGCTGCTCCAGCAGATGGCGACGTCGGCCGGCGCCGGGGAGGTGGTCTCGTGAGTGCGTCGCCGACGCCGCGACGAGGCTTGCCGGCCGGCCCGGCCGCGGTGGCCGACAAGCGCTTCCGGCGCGCAGATGTCCGGCCCGGCCGGCGCGGCACGTGGCTGAGCGCCTGGCAGGTGGGACGTGTGGTGGTGCTTGTGGCGGTACTTGCCGCCGCCGGCGTCTTTGTTTCGACCCGCGCGGTGGGCGCCCGCATCCTGGCGGTCCACGATCTGACGGTCAGTGGACATCGCCGCCTGACGGTCGGGGAGGTCGAGGCGCTGATCGGCCACATGCGGGGCGAGAGCCTGCTGCTGGTGGATCTCGATCGCTTCCGTGCAGCGCTGCTCGATTCGCCCTGGGTGGCGGACGTGTCATTGCGGCGCGTCCTGCCCTCCACGGTGGACGTGCACATCGTGGAGCGCGAACCCATTGCGATCGCGCGGCTTGGACAGCAGCTGTATCTCGTCGACGATGCGGGCGTCATCATGGACGAATACGGACCGCAGTACCGGGATTTTGATTTATCGATTGTCGACGGCATGGCGGCACCGAGATCCGAGGACGGTCCCCCGATTGACCCCGGCCGCGCGCAACTGGTGGCCCGCTTCTTCAGGGAACTCGAGGTCCGCCCCGAACTCAGGCGTGTGGTGTCGCAGGTCAACGTGGCCATCGACGGCAACGTCGTGGTCATGCTGGCCGATGACACGACGGCGCTGCATCTGGGCGATCGGCAGTTTGTGGATCGCCTGCAGACCTATCTGGATTTGACGCCCACGATCGAGGAACGCGGGCGGATTGTGGATTACGTGGACCTCCGGTTTGGCAACCGGGTGTTCCTGAAAGACCGGAAGTAACAGACACGTACGGGAGAGCGCATGGCACGAAGAGAGCGGTACTTGGTCGGACTCGATGTGGGGACGTCCAAGATCTCGGCAATTGTGGGCGAGATGATGGACGACGGGACGGTCGACATCATCGGCATCGGGCTCGCCGACTCGAAGGGCATCCGGCGGGGTGTGGTGAACAACGTCGACTCCGCCGCGGAGGCGATCAAGAAGGCCCTCGATGAGGCCGAATTGACCGCCGGCGTCGAAATCGACACGGTTCATCTCGCATTGTCCGGCGCACACGTCAAGGCGTTCAACAGCCGCGGCGTCGTCGCCGTCGCCGGGCGCAACCGGGAGATCGCCCGCGAGGATGTGAAGCGCGCGATTGATGCGGCACGGGCCGTGGCCCTGCCCGCCGGCCGCGACATCCTCCACGTGCTGCCGCAGGACTTCGTGGTGGACGATCAGGACGGCATCGCCGTACCCGTCGGCATGACGGGTTCGAGACTCGAGGTGAACGTCCATGTCGTCACCGGCAGTTCGTCGTCGATGCAGAACATGGTTGCCTGCGTGAACCGCGCGGGTGTGGAAGTTGGCGACACCGTGCTGGAGCAGTTGGCGGCCAGCGAAGCGGTGCTGACGCCTGACGAGAAAGAACTCGGTGTCTGCGTCGTCGACATCGGTGGCGGCACGACGGATTTTGCCGTCTTCGAGCGGGGCAGTCTCTGGCATGCAGGCGTGCTGGCCGTCGGCGGCGACCACTTCACGAACGACATCGCGGTCGGCCTGCGGATGCCGATTCCAGAGGCGGAGAAACTCAAGCGCCGTTCCGGATGCGCGCTGACGTCCCTGGTGCCCGAAGACGAGACGATGGAAGTGGCGAGTATTGCCGGCCGGCGCTCCAGGATGATGCCGCGGCGTGTGCTCTCCGAGATCCTCCAGCCGCGGGCGGAGGAGATCTGTCACCTCCTCTGGGACGAGATCCGCAAGGCCGGATTCGAGAAGTCGCTCAACTCGGGCATCGTGCTCACCGGCGGCGGTTCGATGCTGGAAGGCATGGTCGAAATCGCCGAGCAGATTTTCGACCTGCCCGTGCGCCGCGGAGCGCCCGAGGAAGTTGGCGGTCTCGCCGACCACGTGAACAGTCCGGCGTTTGCGACGTCGGTGGGGCTCGTGATGTACGCCCATCGCAATCTGCAACAGGAACCGGAGCGCGTGGGCGCCGGGGCCATTGGCCGGCTGACGGGCCGGCTTCGCACGTTGTTCAAAGAGTTTTTCTGATTCGGAGGAGATCGGTTGATGAATCCACTGACGTTGCTGGAACAGGGAGATGACAAATTGAGAATCCTTCTCGACGACGAGGCGCGTGCCGGCGCCCGTATCAAGGTGATTGGCGTGGGCGGCGGCGGCAGCAATGCCGTGAACCGCATGGTCCAGGCCGGTCTGAGCGGCGTCGAGTTCATCGTCGCCAACACCGACCAGCAGGCGCTGGCGAACAGCCCGGCCCCGGTGAAGATCCAGCTGGGCCGTCTGTTGACGAAGGGACTCGGCGCCGGCGCCGATCCCAACGTCGGCCGGGACGCCGCCCTTGAGGATACGGACAAGATTGTCGAGACGCTGCAGGGCGCCGACTTGGTGTTCGTGACCACAGGCCTCGGCGGCGGCACGGGCACTGGCGCCGCGCCGGTGATTGCCAGCCTCGCCAATCAGATTGGCGCGCTGACGATTGCCGTCGTGACCAAGCCCTTCAAGTTCGAGGGGCGTCGCCGCGCCACCCAGGCCGAGCGTGGGCTGAAGGAACTGCAGGACGCCGTCGACACGATGATCACGATCCCCAACGAGCGTCTGCTGACGACCGTCGGCCGGGACACAAGCATGTCCGACGCGTTTCTCACGGCCGACGACGTGCTGCGGCAGGCGATTCAGGGCATTTCGGATCTGATTCTGGTGCCCGGCATCATCAACCTCGACTTTGCCGACGTGAAGACCATCATGTCGCGCATGGGCATCGCCATCATGGGCACCGGCATCGCGTCGGGTGAGGGGCGCGCGACGGCTGCGGCCACGGCGGCGGTGTCCAGCCCGCTGCTCGAGGACGCCAAGGTGGACGGCGCCCGCGGCGTGATCATCAACATCACGGGCGGACCGGACCTGACGCTGGCCGAGGTCAGCGCGGCGTCGGAAATCATCTACAACGCGGCGCACGAAGACGCGAACATCATCTTCGGGGCCGTCGTGGATCCGAAGATGGAAGGCCAGATCAAAATCACGGTCATCGCGACCGGATTTGACAAGGCGCGCAACGCCGTCGCGCCAATGGCGCAGTCGTCGATCCCCACGCCGATCGACCTGACGGCGTACAGTGCGCACCGCATCCTCGAGGAGGAACGCAAGGTCGTGAACGGATCGCCGCTCAGCGCGCTCCGACCGGCCCTGGCCGTCTCGAGGCGTCCCGGCCTCGATCTGCCGGCGTTTGCTCCGGCGCCGGCGCCCGCCGCGCCGCCCGTTGACGCCACCGCCGCCAGCCTCGGTGACCTCTCACTCGACGCGCTCGACGAGGACGCGTCGGCGCTGGATGTGCCGGCGTTTCTCCGGCGGCAGGAAGGATAGGCCGGCGGCGACGGTGCTGCCGCCGGCATTGAGGATTGAGGATGGAGGATTGAGGATTGGCAATTGGGCTGCCAATCCTGCAATTGCTGATTGTGGGATTGATTGACGGATTGACGGATTGACGGATTGATGGATTGCGGGATTGCGGGATTGTGGGATTGTGGGATTGTGGGACCAGCGGACTAGCGGGCTCGTCTGGTGTGACGGTTCCGCTTCGCCGTAAGGTGTGACGCCGAGAGTATCGCACGCAGTTCCAGAGATTCCGCGAGCAGAGGGGCGGTGTCGTCGTCATTCGCCAAGTTCGCGTTTTTGAGAAAGCGCAACCACCGACGGCTTTCGTCGGCTTCTTCGTAGGCAATACCGACTTTGGATGTGAAATCCGCGTGCGACCTGGCGACGCATGCGGAACCGTAATTTGAGTAGGCGCTTGACGAAGATCGTCTGAGTTGAAGCGCAATATCCCGAGTTTCGAGTTCGCGCAACATCGGTGCGGTCAGCTGCAGTACGCCCAAGGCGAACTTCTCCAGGCGGTCCTTCAGAACTTCCGGCGAAGTTGTGTTGTTCGGCAGCGTCATCGTCAATCCCTCAATCCCCCAATCCCCCAATCCCCCAATCGGTCAATCCCTCAATCAATCTCGCAATCCTCAATTGCAGAATTGACTGCGCAATTGCCAATCCTCAATCCTCGATCCTCAATCCTCAATAACGCAGGTACAATCGAAACACCCACCGCCTCTCGCTGCGCTTCCGTCTGAGCCGCGGCGCGAGGACGACCGGGTCCCCACCATGCCCAAACGTCCCCCCCCACGTCGATACGGCGGCAAAGCGTCCGCCGGTGCTGCCGGGGATCGGCGCGCCGAGGCGCTCGAGACGCTCGCCAAGGAAGTCGGCGTCATCCGGAAACCCCATGGGGGCCGGATGCGGGTGGCGCTCGCGTTTCCGAATACGTACTTCGTCGGGATGTCGAACCTCGGGTTGCAGACGGTCTATCAGCTGCTGAACGCGGACGACCGGGTGGTGTGTGAGCGGGTGTTCCTGCCCGGGCGACAGGACCTCGCGGACGACCGTGTCCGCCGGCAGCCCCTCGTCACCATCGAATCGCAGACGCCGGTCTCGGACTTCGATGTCTTCGCGTTCTCGGTCTCCTTCGAGTGGGACTACACCAACGTCCTCACCATGCTGCGCATGGCAGGGCTCAAAGCGCGGGCGTCCGACCGGCACCATCGTGACCCGCTGATCATCGTCGGTGGCGCCGTGACATTCGTGAATCCCGAACCGCTCGCGCCCTTTGCCGATGTCATCGCGGCAGGGGAAGGGGAGATGCTGGTGCCGGCCCTCGTCGAGGCGTGGCACAGCGCCTCGGACAGGGACGACCTGCTCGACCGGCTCACCCAGGAACGCGGGTTCTACATCCCGAGTTTGTACGACGTCACCTACGACGGTCCTGGGCGCGTCGCAGCGATTACGCCGAAGGCGGGCACGCGGGCGCCGGCGACGGTCCGGAAGGCCGCCATCCGGGCGACGGACCATGTGGATCCTCCCTGCACACGAATCTTCACGCCCGACACGGAGTTCGGCGCGCGGTTCCTCATCGAAGTGGTGCGCGGCTGCGCCAACATGTGCCGCTTCTGCTGGGCCGGCTACAACTATCTGCCCGTGCGTCCGTTCGACACTGCGCGCATCCTCGAACTTGCCGAGGCCGCCAGGCCCTTTGCGACTCGCACCGGTCTGGTGTCGATCGCCCTCTGTGATCACCCCGACATCGTGCCGATTCTCGAGGGCCTGGTTCGCATGGGCTACGGCATCAGTCCCGCCTCACTGCGCATGGACGACCTGACCGAACCCGTGTTGCGCCTGCTGCGTGAGAGCGGTGAACGGTCGATCACCATCGCACCAGAAACCGGATCCGATCGCCTGCGCCGGGTCATCAACAAGACCGTGACCAACGAGGAAATCCTCAAACGCACGGACATGGTGTTCGCCGCCGGGTTTGAGAACCTGAAGCTCTACTACATGATCGGGATTCCGACCGAGACCGATGACGACCTCGTCGAAATCCGTGATCTCACGGTCGCCATGCGCGACCGCATGATGGTGTACGCCAGGGCGCGCGGCGCTGTCGGGCGTATCGTGGCCTCCGTCAACCCGCTGGTGCCGAAGCCGGGCACGACCTATCAGTGGATGCCGATGACCGACACGGCGACCATTGACCAGAAGTCGAAGCGGTTGCGGCAACTCGTGGCCGGCATCGACAACGTCTACTTCAACATCAAGTCCGAGCGGCATTCGTATTATCAGGGGCTGCTCTCCCTGGGTGACCGCCGCGTCTCCGATGTCATCGAACGTGCCGAAGCCAATGGCGGCAACTGGCGCGCCGCAGTGGCCGAGTCGGGCCTTGACGCTGACGCGTACCTCTACCGCAACAAGGAAGCCGACCCCTTCCTGCCCTGGCAGATCATCGACGGCGGCATGAAGGAGTCCTTCTTCCGCACCGAACTCGATAAGAGCCTGCGGGCCGAAGTCACGATGCAACCGCGAAGGGCATAGCGGCAGCCTCAAAACCAGGTTGCCTTACACCGCCTCTGCGAGTTCCGTTTCGTGCTCCTTGTACGCCTCGAGGATGATGTCTCGAAGCGCGTTCTGCGACGAGGCATCCGCGATCGGGCGCAGGATCGAGTAGCTCCGGCGTTCACCGTTCATCGAATACTGGCGCGCAGGGAACGTGACGTTGCGGCCGCCGGTCTTGCGTTCCCAGATACCGAAGCCGATGAGCTTCAGTCCATCGAGTGGGCCGCCTGAAAAGTGCAGCTCAGCGTCGGCGAGTTTGCCTGGGGGATTGCCTTTGTCGTTCGGAATGAATTTGATGGTCATGCTGTGTGTCTCCGCCGGAATGTCCGGACACCCCGTTCAAGGCAAACGTAAAGCCAGGTCGGCCGCGGATCGCTGTGTCATCAGAAACCTCGGATAGAGTGGCGCTTATGTCTGTTGTACCAGCCGCGCGGCGTCCAGCCGGCCACAGGAATGCCTACCGTGGTTGACCCATCGCCCGACTGGGCCTGGAATCCGACAACCGTAGGTGACGTGTTGCAGCAGGCGAATCTTGCGGCCGTGGCGCGGCACGCCTTTTCGAGCCGATCGCTGGAATTCCGGCGCGAGCCGGTGGGCGACTACGCGAAACTCGCGGCGCTCTTTGATGTGCGTGAGACCGATGTCGTGCGCGTCAAGCAGGTGCACGGTCGCGTCATCGTCCATGTGCGTCCGGGCGCGCCCGTGGCATCGGACCTGGAAGCCGACGCAGTCATTTCAACCGATCCCGCGCGGGTGGCCTCCGTCCGCATCGCCGACTGTGTGCCGGTGCTGATTGCCGACCGCCACCGTCGCGTTGTGGCTGCGGTACACGCCGGATGGAAGGGCACGTGCGCAGCGATTGCCCTGGCGACGGTTGCCGCGATAGAGGAACTCGGGGTTCGGGCCACTGAACTGGTCGCTGCGATTGGTCCGAGCATCGGCCCGTGTTGTTATCAGGTGGATGGTCGCGTGCGGAATGCGTTCCTCGCGATGACCCCTGAGGCCGCAGACTGGATGACTGAGGACGGCATCGAGCGCTGGAAGCTCGACCTGTGGAAAGCCAACACGGACCAACTGATCGCGGCCGGCGTGCCCACGTCGTCCATCCACGTGTCACGCATCTGCACGGCCGACAACCTGGACCGATGTTTTTCTCACCGGGCCGAGGGTGAAGGCACGGGCCGGATGGTGGCTGCGATTAAGCTGAGGGCGTGAGGCGCGGTGATTCCATAGAGGCGAGCAGTCATGGATCTTCTCTTATTTCTTGCAGGCCTGATCCTGCTGGTGGGTGGTGCCAGCGCGCTGGTGCGTGGCGCGTCGAAGCTGGCGTTGTCGTTCGGCATCAGCCCCCTGGTGGTCGGGCTGACCATCGTCGCTTTCGGGACCAGTGCGCCGGAGGTGGCCGTCAGCGTGAGTGCGGTGCTCGACGGGACGACCGACATCGCCATCGGCAATGTGGTGGGCAGCAACATCTTCAACGTGCTGTTTATTCTTGGCATCAGCGCGCTGATCGCGCCCCTGGTCGTGAACATCCAGTTGATCCGCCAGGAGGTGCCGATCATGCTGGGCGCCAGTCTGCTGCTGCTGGTGTTTACCTTCGACGGCAATGTGTCGTTCATGGACGGCATCTGGCTGTTCGGGTCGCTCGTGTCCTACACCGTATTTCTGGTGATTCAGTCGCGCCGCGAGACCGAGGCTGCCAAAGAGGAGTTCGCCGACGAGATCCAGCCCGCCGAACCCGGCGCCTGGGATAGTCATTGGGCGTCACAAGTGGGACTGATCGTCGTCGGCCTGACGGCCCTTGTTCTGGGGTCGGACTATCTCGTGCAGGCCTCGGTGAACTTCGCAAAGGCTCTGGGCGTCAGCGACGTGGTCATCGGCCTGACGATCGTCGCTGCGGGCACCAGCATGCCCGAGGTGGCGACCAGTCTCGCCGCGGCGATCAAGGGTGAACGCGACATCGCGGTGGGCAACGTGGTCGGCAGCAGCACGTTCAACATTTTGGGCTGTCTGGGCCTGTCTGGTCTTGTGTCGGGCCACCTCGGTTTGGTGGTGGCCCCGTCAGTGCTCGCCTTCGACATCTGGGTGATGCTGGCGGTGGCGCTGGCGTGCCTCCCCGTGTTCATAACCGGCCGCGAGATCGCACGGTGGGAGGGTGGCGTGTTTCTCGGCTACTTCGTGGCGTACGTCGGGTATCTGCTCCTGGCCACGCAGCAGCACGACGCGTTGCCCGCCTTTTCGGGCGTCATGTTGGGGTTTGTGGTGCCGCTGACGGTAATCACACTGGTCGTGATGATGATTCGCCATCCGACCGCCTCCGGCACCAGGTGACCCGATGGACCTAGGCGGCGCCGCGAATCGCCGCTGCGCGCAGGGCCAGGTTCTTCGCGCCGAGGCGTTCGCACACATTGGGGAAGTTCGCCTGAGGGCCCGTCCAGCGAATCGCATCGACGGAGGTGAACACCGGCGCATCAAGCCGCAACGTGGCGAGTTCCTTGAACAGGTTCGCCTGCGCGCGATATTCAGCGAGTGTGGCGGCAAGGTGCGCCGCACTGCGGACCTGCACCGCCCACTGACGATGGTCATCAGGAATCTGCTCGATGGTGCCGTAGTGCGCCAGCACGGCAGCCGCTGATTTCGCACCCCACCCCGGCAGGCCGGGGTATCCGTCGGCGGAGTCACCTGTCAGGGCCAGGTAATCGGGAATGGACGCCGGCGGCACGCCAAACTTCGTGCGCACCCCGTCCGCATCGCGCATGACTCGTGCGCGCCGGTCGAACTGCACCACCCGCGAGTCCACCACGGACTGCGCGAGATCCTTATCCGGGGTGCAGATGAACACGCGGCTCACGCGCGGGTCGGCGGCCGCCTTCGCCGCCCCCGCCGCCAGGGCATCGTCGGCCTCGAAGTCGATCATCCGCATGACGGTGATGCCCATGGCCTCGAGCGCGTCCTCAAGCGGGTGAAACTGCGCCCAGAGTTCGGGCTCGATTCCCTCCCCGGTCTTGTAGCCACGCCACAGGCTGTTGCGGAACGACTCGATGACGTGGTCGGTGGCCACAGCGATATGCGTGGTGCCATCGCCGAGCATCCCCAGCATCGAACCCAGCACGCCGCGAATGGCGCCGACCTCCATGCCGTCCACGGATTGCGAGCGTGGTGCGCCGTAGTAGTGCCTGAACAACTCGTACGTACCGTCAACGAGGTGTACGTTCATGGCGCGGTGGTCGGTAGCGGCTGCGCGGCTGCCACGGTGCTCATCGGCGGCGATTCAAATCAGACGCAGTTCCAGCGCGGGACGGAGTTCACGATTCGTTCGCGCGGGCCGTAAGGCGCGTTCACCGGCCCGTGGCCTCATTGGCCAAGTGCCTCATTCTTTTCAGGCGCTACGTAGTACAGAATCCGCTGACAGGAGTCACACTGCGTGATCGCATCGCCTTTGCGGACCTGCTGTTCCACGTTGGGTCGCAGCCGGACGTGACAGCCGGTGCAGATGCCGTTCACCATTGCTGACACCGAGATGCCCTTACGGTTTTTGGCGATCTGGTCGTATTTGGCCAGCACCGGTTTCGGAATCGCAGGAATCGCGGCCGCGCGTTCACCGGCCAGGCGGGTCAACTCGGCTTCAAGGGCGGTCTGCTCGGCCCGCAGGGCAGCGCGGTCTTTCTCGGCGGCCGCGGTCGTGTCTTTCAGGGCGGCGTCTGCAGCGGTCTTTTCGGCGGCCAGCACCTCGGCCGCTTCCATCAACGCCAGGATTTGATCGTCGAGCGCGGCCTTGGAGGCCTGCGCGACTTCGATCTCGTGGTTGAGTGCGTGGAATTCCTGGTTGGTCTTGACGGCGGCCTTGTGATCCTCGAACTTGGCCATCCGCCCGTCGATGATGGCGGTCTCTTTTTCGAGTGCGCGAACGGCTGAGGCGTTCTCGGCCTGTCGCGCCTTCACCGCGTCGACAGCCGCCTGGGCGGCGGCAATGGTCCTGTCGATGCTCTTTTCGAGGGCCGGCATCTCGGCTACGCGCTTCCGCGCCACATCCGCCGCAGTGTCAAGCGCCTGCAGCGCGATCAGAGAAGTCAGAGCTTCGAGCATCAGCCAGTAGTCTACAGTGCCTGATGCCCAGGCAGGCCCCAATCCTCAATCCCCAATCCTCAATCCCTCAATAACGGTCTGGCCGAAGGCCAGCAGTACTGGTGGGCCCTCCAGGACTCGAACCTGGAACCAACCGGTTATGAGCCGGCCGCTCTAACCATTGAGCTAAGGGCCCGAAGCAGCGCCTGCGGCGCTGCATTGAGGATTGAGGATTGAGGAGGGAGGATTGGCCATTGTTCAATTGGGGGATTGAGGATTGATTGCCTGATTGTGGAATTGAATCCCTCAATCCGCAATTGAACAATTGCCAATCCTCAATCCTCAATAACAGCGCCGGCGCGCCCTCAGCGGCCTTCCAGGAAGGGCTTGAGCCGGCGTGACCGCGACGGATGACGCAGCTTGCGGAGCGCCTTGGCCTCGATCTGCCGGATGCGCTCACGGGTGACCGCAAAGCTCTGGCCGACTTCTTCGAGCGTGTGCTCCGAACCTTCACCCACCCCAAACCGCATCTTGATTACACGTTCTTCACGCGGCGTCAGCGTGCGCAGCACGGAGTCGGTCTGCTCCTTGAGGTTCAGGTTGATCACCGACTCGGCGGGGGAGAGGACGTTCGTATCAGGGATGAAGTCCCCAAGGTGTGAATCTTCCTCTTCGCCAATCGGCGTTTCGAGCGAGATGGGTTCCTGCGCGATCTTCAGGACCTTGCGGACCTTCGACACGGGAATGTCCATGCGCTGCGCGATTTCTTCCGACGACGGCTCGCGGCCGAGTTCCTGGACGAGGGCGCGCGACGTGCGGATGAGTTTGTTGATCGTCTCGATCATGTGGACCGGGATGCGGATCGTGCGCGCCTGGTCGGCGATGGCGCGCGTGATCGCCTGGCGGATCCACCACGTGGCGTAGGTCGAGAACTTGTAGCCGCGGCGGTACTCGAACTTGTCGACCGCCTTCATCAGGCCGATGTTGCCTTCCTGAATCAGGTCGAGGAACTGCAGGCCGCGGTTCGTGTACTTCTTGGCGATGGAGACGACCAGGCGCAGGTTGGCTTCGACCAGTTCCTTCTTCGCCTGTTCGGCCTGCGCCTCGCCTTCGAGGATCGTCCGCAGCATCAGCGTGAGGTCGTCGGCCGGCTGCTCGAGCTTGAGCGCCATCGCCTTGACCTCCTTCTTCAGCTCTTCCTTGTGCTTGAGGAGGATCTTCTTCTCTTCCTCGCGCAGCTTCTTCTTGCTCTTCGGATCAAGCTTCTGGTCGATCTGGCGCACTTCGCGCTGCTTCCACTGGATGTCTTCCACCGCCGACTTGAGGCCGTCGATCAGCCGTCGCTTCACCATCTCGGTGAATTCGATCTTCCGGATGGCGATGGTCACCGCCACTTTGGCCCGGCGGATCTTCCAGCTGGCCTTGACGTACTTCTTCTTGTCGGTCTTCGCCACGTCGGCGAACTTCTCGGCGACCTTGACGGCGTTTTCCTGTGCGATGCGCACGGCGTCGATCTGCTTCTCAAGCTGCTTACGACGGCGTTCGAGCTTCTCGTCCGTGATCTCTTCCTCGTTGAAGACCACCAGTTCACGGATGGTGCGCTCGCCGCGCTTGAGCTGCTCCCCCATCTCGATGACCTCCTGGGTCACCTTCGACGTCCGGGAAATCAGCTTCATGACGGTGAGTTTGCCGCGCTCGATGCGCTTCGCGATGGCGACTTCTCCCTCGCGGGTGAGCAGCGGCACCGTACCCATTTCGCGCAAGTACATCCGGACGGGATCGTTCGTCTTGTCAAGGACGCCCGGGGTCAGGTCGAGGTCGCCCCCGCCGCCGCCCTCGGGTTCATCGCTGCCGCCCTTGTCGTCGCGGTAGCTTTTTTCGGAGTCCACGACCTCGATGCCGGCACTGTTCAACGCGCTGAACAGGTCATCGAGTTCTTCGGCGGACGTCACATCGGCGGGCAGGAGTTCGTTGATCTCCTCGTACAGGAGATACCCCTTCTCCTTGCCCATCGCCATCAGTGCCCGGATTTCGTCAAACTTTTCCTCAATCGACAAGGTCCCTACTCCTTCAACGCTTCGAGCCGCTGCAGCAGCTCCAACTTCTTCGCCCACAATGCGCCGAGCCGGCGATCGGTGTCGTCGCCCGCCCGTGTCCCGGCCTGCAGCCGGTCAATCTCGTCCTGCACCTCGGTGCGCTCGCGTTCGAGGCGACGGCGCTTGAGGGCGTTCACGCAATCCGACGGAGGGGCCGCCGCTTCTGCGCCGGCGGCCCTGGCCACCAGCGCCTGTTCTCCCTCACTGAGCCGCTCTTTCAGCAACTCAGGCAGTCCATCGGCCGGCACGTCCGCCAGACTGCGGGCCAGCGCGAACACGGGCGCCGACACCAGGCCAGTCAGGTCATCCGGCTCAAGCTGCGCGAGCGCGCCGAGTCCTTCCACGGGCCGATGGACCAGCGCCCACAACAACCCCTGCTCCGCGTCGAGCACCCGCATCCGCGAGGGGAGTGCGACTGCCGGTGGCTCCGTCTTCTTCTGGGCCGCCGCTTTCCGAATCTCGTCGCGCACCACGCTCTCGGTGATCCGCGCCTTGTGCGCCAGTCGATCCGCGAACTGATCGCGCGCTGCCGGGTCGGGAATCGTCGCCGCCACCGTCAGCATCTGGCCGATAAACGTCCGCCGGCCATCAGGCCGGTTCAGGTCCACCCGTTCCGCCGCGCGGTCGAGCAGGAATTCCAGATAGGAGCGAGACCCCTTCAGGCGCTCGACATACGCACGCCCGCCTTCGTTCCTGATGAACGTATCGGGGTCGCTGCCCGTGGGCAGCAGGGCCACATTGACCTGGAATCCTTCCGCGACCAACAACTCGGACGTCCGCGCCGCCGCCCCCTGTCCGGCCGCGTCCGGGTCAAAACTTAGAACGATCTTCGGGGCAAACCGTTTCAACAGTCGCGCCTGCGTCACCGTCAGCGCTGTTCCGCTGGACGCCACCACTGGCTGCACCCCCGCCTGCCACACCTGCGCCAGGTCGAAGTAGCCCTCAACCAGCACACAGTAATTGTGCTTCCGAATGGCCCCTTTCGTCACGTCCAACCCGTACAGGGTCCGGCCCTTCGAATAAATGGGGGTTTCCGGCGAATTCAGGTATTTGGGGACCTGCCCCTCGTCCATGGCCCGGCCCCCGAAGGCCACCAGGGACCCAGTATCCCGCCGAATCGGGATCATCAGACGGTTCCGGAACCGGTCGACCACCCGGCCGTCGTCGCGCTGCATCACCAACCCGGACTTGGTCTGGAGGGCCAGCGGCACCTTCCGGTCCGCAAACAGGCTGGTCAACGTGTCGCGCCCTGCGGCCGGCGCGAATCCGTAGCCGAAGATCTCGACCGTGGCGGCCGTCAGGCCGCGTTTCTCGAGTTCCCGCTTCGCGCGTGCTCCGCCCGGCGTCTCCAACTGCTCACGATAAAACGCCAGCGCGTCCTCGTGCAGTTTGACCAGGGCTTCGCGCTCGGCCGAGGCCACGCGATCCTCCGCGCCGTCCACACCTTCCGGGATCGTCAGGCTCGCGCGCTGGGCGAGGAGCCGCACGGCTTCCGGAAAGGTGATCTTCTGGTGCAGTTCGATGAACTTGAGGACATCGCCGCCGACACCACAGCCGAAACACTTAAAGATGCCCTTGTCCTTGAGCACGTTGAAGGACGGGGTCTTCTCCGTGTGAAACGGACACAGTCCCTTCCAGTTGGCGCCGGCCTTTTTCAGCGGCGTCACTTCTCCAATGATGGTGACGATGTCGGTGTGGGCTTTGAGGTCGTCGAGGAAGCCCTGGGGGAACAGCGCCATCAGTCCTTCAGCTCCACGATGGTGGCGCCGTTGCCGCCTTCATTGTCGGGCGCCGGACTCACCGCGGCGACGAGTGGATGTTCGCGAAAGAACTTCGTCATCGCCTCGCGCAATTTGCCGGTGCCGTGGCCGTGGACGATGCGCAGGCGCCGGCTGTCGGAGAGTAAGGCGGCATCCAGAAACTTCTCGGCCTCGTCGGTGGCCTGATCCACCGTCTTGCCGATGACCATCAGCTCGCGCACGGCGGAAGCCATGCCCACGCTGGCCGGCATGGTGACGCCGCCACCCGCTCGCGACGGCGTCTCCCGTCCGCCCGCGCGTGGTCCGTAGGACGCGCTGGGTGTGCGCGCGTCAGCCCGAGCGGGGCGCTGAAGATCGCGCCACGCGACTTTCATCCGTTTGCCCCGCACATCGATCTCGGCATGTTTCCCTGAGGCGGACGTCACGGTACCCCTTGACCCAAACGCCGGCACGAAGACCTCGTCGCCGGGATCCGGCGCGCGGTCAAGTGCGACATGCGCGTCGGCTGCAGCCGGCACCATCGGCTGCGCGACGGACTCAAGCGCCGCGCGGCCCTGCACACGCAGGTGGCCAATCTCTCCGGTGGAGAGCGGCCGCTGCTCGGCTTTGTGCACGAGCGCCTCGGCCCTGGTCTTGACCTGGGCGACCACGCGATCCACTTCGGCTCTCGCTTCTCGCAGCTTCTCGTTCAGGCGATCGTCGAGGCGCTTGCGCAGGACGGCTTCACGCTCGGTGACGTGTGACTCACGCGCGAGGATCTTCGTGCGCTCCTCCGCGACGCGCTTCCGTTCCTCGGCGAGGTGCTGCCGCTCGCGATCGATGACTGCGAGCTCCTGGTCCACCCGGGCGAGGTGCTCGGCCAGTTGTGTCTCGCGCGACGATCGCCGCGCCCTTGCGGCGGCAATCACATCCGGGGGCATCCCCAGGCGTTCGGCAATCTCCAGCGCGAGACTTCGGCCGGGCGCGCCGTACAGGAGCCGGTAGGTGGGGGCGTACGTGCCGGAGACAAACCCCATGGCGGCCGCCTGAATGCCCTCGGTCGTCGCCGCAAACGTCTTCAACCCGTCGTCATGTGTCGTCGCAATGACCAGCGCGCCGCGGCGTCGGAAGTGATCGATCACGGCTGTGCCGAGGGCGCCGCCTTCGATCGGATCGGTGCCGCCGCCGACTTCGTCGAGCAGCACGAGGGCCGGCAACTCCAGCGCGCGTTCCATTTCCACAAGGTGCGCGATGCGGGCGGAGAAGGTGGAGAGACTCGCCGCGATCGACTGGTCGTCGCCGATGTCCGCAAAGATCGACGTGAACGGCGTAAACGCGCTCCCGGCCTCGACGGGAATATGCAGGCCCGCCTGTGCCATCAGCGCGAGGAGGCCCGCCGCTTTGAGCGCGACGGTCTTGCCGCCGGTGTTGGGGCCCGAGATCACCAGCGCCCGCATCGGCGGCACGAGCACGATGTCGTTGGCGACGACGGAAAAGACGTCGGGAGGTGTTTTTGCGCCGTCAGTCACGGTTTCGGCCTGATTCGCCGAAACGGACGCGAAAACACCTCCCGACGTCTTTTCCGTCAGGAGCGGATGGCGCGCCCCTCGGAATTCCAGCCGCCCGTCGGTGGTGAGCGCCGGCGGGATGGCCTGATACCGCTGTGCGAGCCGCGCCTTGGCCTGAATCAGGTCCAGTTCGGCCGCGACCTGCAGCGTGTTCTCAAGGTCGGCGGCCCGAACTCGGTACGCATCCGTCAACGCGAGGAGGATGCGGAACACTTCCGCTTTTTCGCGGTCAACCAGCGCCACGATCTCGTTGTTGGTCTGCACGGTCGCCATCGGCTCGAGGTACAACGACGCGCCGCTCGCGGAACTGCCGTGCACGATGCCTGGGATCGCATGGTGATGTTCGGCGCGCACCATCACCACGTACCGGCCACCGCGGTCGGCGACGATCTGGTCCTGCAGATATTTCGCCGTGTCGCGGCCGCGGGTGAGTCCCTCGAGCGTGGTACGCAACCTCGCGCGATGACGGCGTAATGCGTCGCGGATGTCGCGCAGCGCCGTACTCGCGTCGTCAGTGACGTCGCCCGATGGTGTAATCGCGCGCCGCGTGCGCGCGGCTTCATCGGCAAATGACGCGGCGGCCGACACCAGATCGCCCAGCAACGGGGCCGCTGTGCCGAGGCGACGAATCGTCTGGCAGGCATCGTCCACCGAGTCCACAAACGTTGCGAGGCCCACCAGCGACACGGGATCCAGAGGCTGTCCCGCAACCGCGAGCGCGTCCAGAATGTCGAGCAACGCCTCGGGCGCCTGGATGGAGAGCGAGCCGCCGTCGGCGAGCAGGCGAACGGCCTCCGAGGTCGTATCGAGCCGCGCCCGGACGTCGGCGGCGTCTGATGACGGTTCGAGCGCGAGCGCAGCCGAACGTCCCAGGGGCGTCAGCGTCTGGAACGCCAACGCTTCCCGGATGCGATCGAACTCGAGCGCGCGGAGGAGAGCGGGTTGCATGGGCAGGTGTCCCGGTCAGCCAGGGAGCCTGTAATTATCGCACGGAGTGCGTGGGATACTACTTCCGGCATGATGCTGGGGGCAGGGTGACGGTGAACGAAAATTACGCGACAGTTGTCGTCGGCACCGGATTTGCTTCGAGCTTTTTTCTGCAGGAGTATCTCAGGCACGCCGCGCCAAATGACCGCGTTCTGGTACTGGAGTGGGGGCAGCGGGGCTCCGCGCCGCCGGAAGCCGGGGCGGCCGTCCCGGATCCCTTGTTCGTCAATCGAACGCCGCAGAAGACGTGGACCCAGATGATTGGGTTTGGCGGAAGCATGCCGCGCTTGGACCCGGGTGTCTGATCGAAAGCTGGAACGTGCCGGTCCTGCGTGCGGAACGCGGCCGATGGCGGCAGCGGGCGCACATCACGTTCGTGTTTGAGGATCTTCCCGAGTCGCAGAACGCGGTGGAGATCGCCGCGGAGGATCCCTCCCACCCCGCGATCAGTTACGCGGCGCACAGTGCCTACATGCAGGCGGGACTGAACGCGGTGACCCGCCTGACGGAGGAGTTGATCGACGGACTGCCGGTCGAGTCCTTCCGGGTGCTGCCCCCGGCCGACCTTGGGGCCGCTGGCACATCCAGGGCACGACGCGGATGGGCACGGACCCGGAGGACAGTGTGGTGGATGCCGACCTGCGGCACCATGGCACTCGCAATCTCGTGGTGCTCGGCGCCGGCGTGTTCCCGACCTGTCCTGCCGGCAATCCCACGTTGACACTGTCGGCGCTGGCCGTGCGATCAGCCGAGCGGCTGTTTCAGGGGGGCGGCATGACGTGGTCGCGGCGTGCGTTCGTGCGGTGGGGATTGGCCACAGGCGGGCTCGCGATGCTGGGCACCTGGGCCTGGTGGCGCCGCGATGCGGCCGACCTTATCGTCGCGATTCTCGAGCGCCGTGTCGGTTTTCTGCGGGTGGACCGCACGACGTTTCGGACGTTTGCCCAGTCGTACATCCAGCGTATTCCTCGCCATGAGTCGAGACTCTCGATCGCGTCAATGGTCGCCGGACCGCTGCAATGGGTGCGCCCGCATCAGTGGGGTGGAGGTGTCAGCGAATCGTTCAGACGCCTTGATGACACCGTTCTCGGCACGTAGCTGCTGTCGACCGACTTTTTTGATCACGGTGCCGATGAGGCACGCGACGTGTCGTATCTCGAGTGTTTTGATCCGGGGGCCGGCGTGTGCGCGAAATCCGTTCGCGCGTCAGGCCGACGCGGAGTGGCCACCCCGCGCCGGCACTCTCGGGTCTACGTCGTCTTCAGCAGCTGGACGTCGAGCGAAATCTTGATGTCGTCGCCGACGAGGACGCCGCCCGTTTCAAGCGCCGCGTTCCACGTCAGGTCGAATGCGGTCCGGCTGATTCTGGTGGTTGCCGTGAACCCGCTCTTCTGGTTGCCCCACGGATCCTTCTGAGCGCCGGCAAACTCGACGTCGAGCACCACTTCTTTTGAGATGTTCTTGATGGTCAGGTCGCCAACCAATTGAAAGGTGTCGCCGGAGATGGCCTGAACGCGGCGGCTCTTGAAGGTGAGTGCCGGGAATTTCTCGACGTCGAAGAAATCGGCGGAACGCAGGTGGGCGTCGCGCTTCTCTTCGCGGGTGTCGATGCTGGCGGCGTCGACGGTGACCTCGGCGGTGGCCTGGCTGAAGTCGCCGTCCGCGAACGTGACGGTGCCTGTCACGCCGGCGAAGCGCCCGCGGACGGTCGAAATCATGAGATGTTTGACGGCAAAGCCCACTTCGCTGTGGGAGGCGTCGATGGCCCAGGTTGTGGTGGCAGGCGCGGTAAGGGTGGTCATTGGGGGCTCCATTGGTTAGAGGCAAGTCGTTAAAACGAATATAGTCTGCACGACTAGCCTTGAACCTGTCAAGCCCCGAGCACCTCGGAGCCTCGCGACTTCGGGACTTCGGCACCTCGGGACTTCGGCACCTCGGGACTTTGGCACCTCGGGACTTCGGAACCTCGAGAAGCCGGTTAGAATAGTGGGTCGCAGTTTGGGTCTGGACCCCAGCCTATGTCAGAACTCGAAACCGGAATTCTTGTCGCCTACTTCTTCGTACTGAGCATCCTGGGTATTTACGGGTGGCATCGGTACTACCTCGTGTACGAGTACATGAAGAACAAACACCGGGTGCCCGGGCCGCCTCCGCCGATGGCCGACCTGCCGGTGGTGACGATTCAGCTGCCCATCTTCAACGAGATGTACGTCGTCGATCGCCTGGTCGACGCCGTGTGTGAGATCGACTACCCGAAGGATCGGATGGAGATCCAGGTGCTCGACGACTCCACCGACGAAACGAGGGAGATTGCGGCCGCCGCCGTTCAGCGCTACGCCGCCCTCGGGTTTGACATCCACTATCTCCATCGCACTGATCGCACCGGGTACAAGGCCGGCGCGCTGGATGAAGCGATGAAAGTCGCGCGCGGTGAATTCATGGCGATCTTCGACGCGGACTTTGTGCCGCCGTCGGACTTCCTGATGAAGACCATCGGCCATTTCCAGAATCCGAAAGTCGCCGTGGTGCAGGCGCGGTGGGGGCACATCAACGGGTCCTATTCGCTCCTGACGAAGATTCAGTCGATTCTGCTCGACGGACACTTCGTGCTCGAACATGGCGGACGCAACCGCGCCGGGTGTTTCTTCAACTTCAACGGCACGGGCGGCGTGTGGCGGCGTGCCGCGATTGGCGACGCGGGCGGCTGGCAGCACGACACGCTGACCGAAGATCTCGACCTCAGCTATCGCGCCCAGTTGCGCGGCTGGCAGTTTTTGTTCCTGCCCGACCTGGTGACGCCGGCGGAAGTGCCGGTGGAAATGAACGCGTTCAAGTCGCAGCAGCATCGGTGGGCGAAGGGCAGCATTCAGACGTGCAAAAAGGTGCTGCCTGCCATCCTCGCCTCGGACCTGCCGCGCAAGGTCAAGATCGAAGCATTTTTTCATCTCACGGCCAACTTCAACTATGTGTTGATGTGTGTGCTGTCGGTGCTCATGTTCCCGGCGATGGTGGTGCGCTACAACATGGGCTGGACCGAGATGTTGCTGATCGACGTGCCGCTGTTCATGGCGGCCACGGCGTCGGTCGCCAATTTCTACCTCGTGTCGCAGCGTGAGCTCTATACCGACTGGAAGTCGCGCGTGAAGTTCCTGCCGATTGTCATGTCCATCGGCATCGGACTCGCGGTCAACAACACCAAGGCGGTGTTCGAAGCCCTGTTTGGCGGCCCCGGCGAGTTCGCCCGCACGGCGAAGTACGGCATCGCCAACAACAAGGACGGCTGGCAGGGCAAGAAGTACCACCAGACCATGGCGGTGCAGCCGATGATCGAAGTCGCATTGGGCTTGTACTTCACCTACACCGTGATCTACGCCCTGACTCACGGCATCTACGGGACGCTGCCGTTTCTGGTGCTGTTCCAGTTTGGTTTCCTCTACACAGGCGTCATGTCGCTGCTGCAGCAGTTTGGTGACGATGCGCTGTTGAAGGCGCCGCAGATTGCGGACTAGTTACACGTAAGGACTGCCGGACCCATGTCGACCGCAACACCCGTGAAACCCAAGGCCGGACTCGAGGACGTCGTCGCCGGCGAATCCGCAATTTGTTACATCGACGGTGATCGCGGGGTGTTGTCCTACTGCGGATACGACATCCACGACCTTGCGGACATGGACCACGGCGTGTCGTTTGAGGAGTGTTGCTTCCTCCTGTGGCATCGACGGCTGCCGTCACGCGCCGAACTCGGGGATTTGCAGACGCAGCTCGCGGCCGCGCGTATCCTGCCGGAGCCGATTCTGCGGGCCATGAAGTCGATGCCGCATGTGGACGGCATGGACGCCCTTCGCACGCTGACGTCGATGCTGGGCCACTTCGATCCCGAGACCGCCCTCTCCACGCCCGAGGCCAATTACCGCAAGGCGATCCGGTTGGCCGGGCAGCTGTCCTCGCTGGTTGCGACGTGGGGCCGGATACAGGCTGGCGGCGGCCACATCGACCCCGATCCGGCGCTCGGTCACGCGGCCAACTTTCTCTACATGCTGACCGGCACGCGGCCGTCCGCGCTGGCCGCGCGCGCGTTTGACGTGTCGCTCGTACTGCACGCCGACCACGAACTCAACGCCTCGACGTTTGCCGCGCGTGTGTCAGCTGCGACCCTGACCGACCTGCACTCGGCCATCGTCGGCGCCATCGGCGCGCTCAAGGGCCCGCTGCACGGCGGCGCAAACGCGGAAGTGATGAAGATGCTCCTCGAGATTGGCCAGGATGCCGGTGTCGAGCGCGCTGAAGAGTTCATTCGTGCCAAGCTGGCGCGCAAGGAGAAGATCTCCGGCTTCGGCCATCGCGTGTATCGCACGGAGGATCCGCGCGCGACACACCTGCGCCGGTTCTCCAAATCCATCGGCGACAAGGCCGGGCAGCCGCAGTGGTATGCGATGTCCGATCGGATTGAGCACGTCGTCAAGGCCGAGAAGAAGCTCAACCCGAACGTCGACTTCTATTCGGCGTCGATGTTTTATTCGCTCGGCATTCCCATCGACCTCTATACGCCCATCTTCGCAGTCAGCCGCATCTCGGGATGGACCGCCCACGTGCTTGAGCAGTATCAGAACAACCGCCTGATCCGTCCGCGGACGGAGTACATCGGCCCCGCGTACCCGCAACAGGTGTTGCCGATTGATCAGCGCTGATCGTCCTGGAGTGACATGGACCAGCGCCTGATTCGCAATTTCTCGATCATCGCCCACATCGACCACGGCAAGTCGACACTCGCGGACCGTCTGCTGGAGGCCACCGGTGCCCTCCAGGCGCGTGAGATGGAGGCGCAGGTCCTCGACTCGATGGACCTGGAGCGCGAGCGCGGCATCACGATCAAGGCCCACGCCGTCCGCCTGAACTACAAGGCCGACGATGGCGAGACGTATGTGCTGAACCTGATCGACACGCCCGGACATGTGGACTTCGGCTACGAAGTCACGCGGTCTCTCGCGGCGTGTGAAGGTGCGCTGCTGCTGGTGGATGCCTCGCAGGGCGTGGAAGCGCAGACACTGGCCAACGCGTACCTCGCGGTCGAAAACAACCTCGAGATCATCCCGGTCATCAACAAGATCGATTTGCCGGGCGCACAGCCGGAGGAGGCCAAGCGGCAGATCGAGGAGATCATCGGACTCGATGCCGACCATGCGATTCTGGCCAGTGCGAAGGCCGGCATCGGCGTCCACGAGATCCTTGAGGCCATCGTGCACCGCCTACCCGCGCCGAAGGGGGATCCGGACGCGCCGCTGAAGGCGTTGATCTTCGATTCGTGGTACGACGCCTATCGCGGCGTGATCATCCTTACCCGTGTCATCGACGGTTCGATGAAGCCGGGACAGAAGATCCGCCTGATGCAGGGTGGGATTGATCTGCAGATCGATCAACTGGGTGTCTTCGGGCCCAAACCCACGTCGGTCGATGCCCTGGGCGTCGGCGAAGCCGGCTTCATGGTCGCCAACATCAAGGACGTCGCGCAGGCGCGCGTCGGCGACACCATTACCGACGCGACGCGTCCCACGCTGGAGCCGTTCCCCGGGTTCAAGGAACTCAAACCCATGGTGTTCGCCGGCCTGTACCCGGTCGAGAACTCGCAGTATCAGGAACTGCGGGAGGCGATGGAGAAGCTGCGTCTGAATGATGCGGCGTTTTTCTTCGAGCCCGAGACCTCCGCGGCACTGGGTTTCGGCTTCCGGTGCGGATTCCTCGGTCTGCTCCACATGGAAATCGTCCAGGAGCGCCTCGAACGCGAATACAACATGGACCTGGTGACGACGGCCCCGGGCGTGTTGTACCGCGTGACCACCACCGATGGCGTAGTCCAGGAAATCGACAGTCCGTCAAAGCTGCCGGACCCGGGCCGCATCTCGAAGTTTGAGGAGCCGGTCATCAAGGCGGTCATCCTCACACCCTCGGCCCATGTCGGCGGCATTCTCGAGCTGTGCCAGGAGAAGCGCGGTGTGCAGAAGGGCATGGAGTACCTCAAGTCGGACCGCGTCCTGATCACCTACGAGATGCCGTTCAACGAGGTCGTGCTCGACTTCTACGACCGGCTCAAGACGATCTCGCGGGGGTATGCGTCGCTCGACTACCACGTGACCGGGTATCAGGAAGCCGACCTGGTCAAGCTGGACATCATGGTCAACGGCGAACCGGTCGACGCCCTGGCCAACGTCGTGCACAAGGACAACTCCTATGCGCGCGGCCGTGCGCTGGCGGCCAAGATGCGTGAACTGATTCCGCGGCAGATGTTCGAGATCGCCATCCAGGCCTCCATCGGCAGCCGGATCGTCGCGCGTGAAACCGTGCGGGCGATGCGCAAGAACGTGCTTGCCAAGTGTTACGGCGGCGACATCTCGCGCAAGCGCAAGCTGCTTGAGAAGCAGAAGGAAGGCAAGAAGCGGATGAAACGCGTCGGTCGCGTGGAGATTCCACAGGAAGCGTTCCTGGCCGTCCTGAAGGTGGGCACCGAGTCGTGAAGAAGTCGGTGGTGCGTGAATACGCCGAATCACTGATTATCGCAGTGGTGCTTGCGCTGTTTGTCCGCACCTTCGTGTTTCAGGCCTTCAAGATTCCCACCGGCTCAATGGAGCCGAACCTGCTTATCGGCGATCACCTGATCGTCAACAAGATGATCTTCTCGCCGTCGGCGACTGGCGCCGAGCGTCTGATGCTCCCCAGACGCGACGTGCGCCGCGGCGACATTGTGGTCTTCAAGTATCCGGAGGCGCCGGAGCGGGACTTCATCAAGCGCGTGATCGGCCTGCCAGGAGACCGGCTCGAGCTGCGCCGCAAGGTGCTGTACATCAACGGCCAGCCGCTTGAGGAGTCGTGGGCGCATTACGCGA
This sequence comes from Vicinamibacterales bacterium, assembly GCA_030827135.1. GTDB lineage: Bacteria > Acidobacteriota > Vicinamibacteria > Vicinamibacterales > SCN-69-37 > SYFT01. The sequence goes on along the minus strand of JAURFE010000002.1, from coordinate 152,219 downwards.
GCCCCGCGTCGACGGAGTCGTTCGGGGCCAGCGGCGATCTGCGCGAGTTTTACGGTCCCATCACCGTACCCGACGGGCAGTTCTTCATGATGGGCGACAACCGGGACAACTCCGAGGACAGCCGGTACTGGGGCTTCCTGCCAGCCACGTACGTCAAGGGCCGGGCCCTCTTCATCTATTTTTCGTTCGACGCGGGACTCCGGTGGGAGCGCCTGCTGAACACCGTCCGCTAGCCCAGGACGTCGGCGTGGAGCGCCACCGCCTGCGCGGCCAGCTGTTCCGACTCTTCCTTCAGACGCGCCTGCAGCGCCAGGTCGGTCAGGCCGCCAAGGTTGATATCGACATTGTCCTTGGCGCTGAGGGCTGCGGCCATCAGCAGCCTGAACCCCACCTTGCCGTCGGACGCGGCCGATGGGTTGCCGTGCGCCACTGACGCGAGTCCTGCCCGCATCGCGGCCACACACGCCCGCATGGTGTCGACAGGCACCTCTGTGGCGACGCGTGTGGCGTCCTGGATCGCCGCCTTGCGCTCGACCTTGTCCTCGTCGGTCGCCTTGGGCTTGCGGAAGGCGGCCACGACCAGATCGTACGCGGACGCATCGCGATCGATGAGCTGCACGAGTGTCTCCTGGAGCGCGAGGAGTTCCGTGTGAGCCTGATCGAGCGCTTCGCGTTCGACGATCGCATTGGTACGGGTCTTCGGCATGCCGGCCACCATCGCGAGCAGGGCCGCACCCGTGGCGCCGGCAAGCGCCGCGGCGGATCCGCCCCCGGGCGTGGGCTCGGCGCTGGAGATCGCATCAAGGAATGACGGTAACGTGCGGTCGATCAGCATGGGATACCTTTCTTGTACACCGTGAGAATGGGCGACGCGTTGGCGCGCAGCAGGTTGATCGCGGGGCCACTGATCAACACGGCATCAAACTGTTTGCCGGGTTCGAGGCTGCCGATCCGATCCTGCCGATCCAGCGACGCGGCGGCATTGATGGTGGAGGCCACGAGGGCTTCCTCAAACGTCATGCCCATCGCGAAACACGCCAGCGTCATCGCGAACGGCATCGACGGGGAAAACCCGCCACCAGGATTCACGTCAGTCGCGAGGGCCACAGGCACTCCGGCGTTGATGAATGCGCGCGCCGGGGCGAATTGTCCGAGTTTCAGATAGAAGGCGGCACACGGCAGTAGTGTCGCGATCACGCCGGCGGCCGCCATCGCGGCGATGCCATGCGGGGTGGCGTGGATGAGATGGTCTGCCGATCGCGCGCCAACGGCCGCGGCCACCTCCGCGCCGCCGCTGGCGGCCAGTTCGTCGGCGTGGATGCGGGGCTTCAGCCCCAACGCCGTGCCGGCCTCAAGAATCGCCCGTGATTCGTCCGGCGTGAAGAAGCCCTTGTCGCAGAACACGTCACACCACTCGGCATGGGGCGCCGCCGCCGGCAGCATGTCCGCGATGACGTGCCGGACGTACTCGGATTGCCTGCCGCGATATTCGGGCGGCACCTCATGCGCGCCGATGAACGTGGTGGCCAGTTCGATCGGCTGCATCCCGGACAACGTGTGCGATACGCGCAACATGCGCACCTCGGTCCCGGTGTCCAGGCCGTATCCACTCTTGGATTCCGCAGTGGTGGTGCCCGCCCTGAGCATCTCCTTCAGCCGTCCGAGCGTCTGCGCGGCGAGTTCCTCTTCGGTTGCGGCCCGTGTGGCCCGGACGGTCGAGAGGATGCCGCCACCAGCGGCCGCGATCTCCGCGTAGCCGGCTCCGGACAACCGGCGGCGCAGTTCATCCCGTCGGTCCCCGGCAAACACCACATGTGTGTGGGGATCCACAAACCCAGGCACCAGTGATCGGCCCCGGCCGTCAACGACGGTGGTGGCCGGCGTGATGGTGACAGCGGCCCGCACGTCTGCGGACGTGCCGACGGCGACGATGGTGGCACCGTTGATCGCGACGGCTCCATCGGTGATGGCCGTGAGGTCGCCCTGCCGGGCACCGGCGCGTGGTCCGGGACCGGCGACGGTGAACAACTGGTCCAGGTGTTCAATCAGCAGCGTGGTCATCACGGTGTCACCGGTGGCCGGCCGCCGAAGATGGCGGTGCCCACGCGGACCATTGTGGCGCCTTCTTCGATCGCGACTTCGAAATCGTGACTCATGCCCATTGACAGTTCGCGCAGCGCCTCAGCCGGAATCCCGTCCGACACCAGCTGGTCCCGGACGTCGCGCAGCCGGCGGAACCAGGGTCGCGCGTCGTTCGGGTCGTCGACCGCCGGCGGGATAATCATCAGGCCGCGCAGGCGCGCCGCCTTCAACTCCAGTGCGGCCGCGGCCAGCGCACGCAGCGCCTCGGGGGGAGCGCCGAACTTGGTCTCTTCTCCCGCGAGGTCTACCTGCAACAGCAGATTCGGTGACGTCCCGGCCTCAGCGGCGCCGGCGTCCACTTTCCGCAGCAGGTCCAGGCTGTCGATCGAGTGAATCCACTGAAATGCTGCGGCTGCCTTGCGCGCCTTGTTGGTCTGCAGATGGCCAATCAGATGCCACGTCAATCCGAGATCAGCCGTGGCTGCGGCCTTGTCGAGGCCCTCCTGCACACGGTTTTCGCCGAAGTCGCGTTGGCCCGCCGCAGCCGCCTCGCGTACGTCGCCGGCCGGAAAGGTCTTGGAAACGGCGATGAGGGTGGGGACGGTCGGAGACTGCGCGCGGTGCGCCGCCGCTTCAAGGCGGCGGCGCACCGCGTGCACGTGCTGACTGATCACGCGCGGGGGCGGTCGCCCTTGATGCTCTTCAGAATGCCCTTGGTCATTTCGGCGTGTTCACCCGTGGGGGCGAGCTTCAGGTATTCCTCAAACGCCGTGACCGCGGCGGGCAGCTGGCCCAGATTGATGTTCGCCATGCCGAGGCGGAAGAACGCGTCCGCCAGCTTCGGGTCGAGCTGCGTCGCTCTTTCGAAGTGCCCCTTGGCTTCCGGGAACTGCCCGGCGTTCCAGGCGATGATGCCGAGATTCAGCACGTCGGCCGCACTGCCGCCGCCACCGGCTGCGCCCTGCAGTTCATTGGCCTTCGCGCTCATCGCCGCGGCTTCCTTGAACTTCTTCTGGCGGTTGTAGATTCCCGACAGGGCCGAGTAGGCCTCCACCGTCTTGGGGTCCAGTTCGATGGCCTTCAGAAACGCGGCTTCCGCAGCGGCATCGTCCTTCTTGACCAGTTGCGCGTCTCCGGCGCGGCTGTAACAGACGCCGCAGCCCGGCACCTTCTCCGCGACGGCCATGAATTTGGCGATTGCGCCGTCTGGGTCCGACGTGATGATCGCGTCGCCGGCCGCGAAGTCGGCCTTGAGCGATTCCATGAGCTTGTTGCGCGCCTCGATCTCCTCCGCTGTCATGCCGGCGGTATCGACGGTGCCTGTGGTGGTGGCGACCGGAACCTTGAGCACGATCGGTTCGAGCTGCGTCATGTTGCTGATGGTGATCTGCACGGAGTTGTTGCGGCCCACCAGGTCACCCTTGGTCGCCTGCAACCGCCATGTGCCGGTCCGCAGACCCGAGCGCACAAACTCGCCGCGCACATTGGTCTTGAACGTCACAGCCAACTGGACGTCTCCGACGTACTCCATGACGACTTCGGCCTCGGGCACGCCCTGGCCCTTGTCGTCGACGATCCGTCCGCGGACCTGTCCCATGGCCTGGGCAAAGGCGAGGGTCGAGGTCAGCGTCAGGGCCAGCGCAACGAATCCGCGAAGATACGAGTGACGGGTCATACAGAAAGCCTCCGCGGGCATTTTAGCATTCGGTCCTGAACAGCGTGGCGACATCGTGCAGGTTCCGCGACACCGGGGCGGGCGGAAAGGACGCGAGGAACCGGCGGCCGTACGGCATCTTCGTCAGGCGCGGGTCGAGCACCGCCATGACGCCGCGGTCGCCGCGCGTGCGGATCAGGCGCCCCAGGCCCTGCAGCAGGGTCAGGGTTGCGAGCGGAATCTGATAATCGTGGAACGGATGGCCCCCGGCGGCCTGAATGGCACTGATGCGGGCGGCCACCAGAGGGTCGCCTGGCGAGGCAAACGGCAGTCGGTCGATGATGACGCAACTCAACGCGTCACCCGCGACATCGACGCCCTGCCAGAAGCTCGCGGTGGCGAACAACACGGCGTGGGGTGTGGCACGAAAGTCACGCAGCAGCGCCGACCGCGGGGCATCACCCTGGAGGAATGTCGGCCAGCTGAGGTGCGGGACCACGCGATCGTACACATCCTGCATCGCCGCATAGGACGTGAACAGGACGAACGCGCGCCCTGCCGATCGCTCCAGCAACTCGGCGATGACGCCCGCGGCGGCCGCGTTGAACTCCGGCGATCGCGGGTCAGGCATGTCAGGTGGCAGATACAGCAGCGCCTGAGTCGAGAAGTCGAACTCTGACGGCAGTCGCAGTGTGTCGGCGTGTTCGAGCCCAAGCCTGGCCTGCATGTAGGCGAACGAGCCGCCGACGGTGAGCGTGGCGGAGGTGAGGACGGTGGCGAGACGCTCTCCAATGACCTTCTCGCGCACAAGCGCGGAGACATCAATCGGCGCGGCGCGGAAGGTGACACCCCGCCCGCGTACTTCGACAAAGTGGACAAACGACGGGTCCGCAGCGGCCAGCAGGACCCGCACGTCGTCGCGCAAGCCCGAGGCGCGCGCGACAATGGCCGCCAGATCCTCGGGCAACGGAGTCAGGTCGCGCGCGACCGCGAGCAGGCGGTCCAGCTCCTCCCGCAGCGCCGTGGCGTCCGGACTCAAGCGGTCCGCCATGTCCGGCGTGAGCATGAGCCGGTCGCCGCTGCGCGACTGCCGCACCTCCAGCCGGGCTGTGTCGAACAATCGGCGCGCCGCGCGGTCCACGTCGCCAATGGCGTGTTGCCACGCCACCGCGAAACGCCCCTCCGTGGCGGGCACTGCGCCCACCGAGAGTGCCGCGTCCCTCGAGAACTCGTCAAGGCGATGGGTGCTCAGCGCGATGCCGAAATACTGGGTGACAACGTCCTCGAGCTGATGGGCCTCATCGATGATGGCGAAGTCGCACGCGGGAATCACTTCGCCGAAGTCGCCCTGACGCACGGACGCGTCGGCGCACATCAAGTGATGATTCACCACGACGATGTCGGCGCGATCGGCGCGTTCGCGCATGCGGGTGATGAAACAGTCTGCGAAGTCGGGACACTCGCGCCCGAGGCACTGTTCACTGGTCGCGGTGACTTCCGCCCAGAACGGCAGTACATCGGGCATGTCCGCGATTTCGGCGCGGTCCCCCGTCGTGGTGTCCGGCAGCCACTCCCGGAGAGTCTCGACCCAGTGTTGTTCGTCGCCGGGCAAGGTGTCGGCGATCTCGCTGAGGCGGGTGAAGCGATGCCGGCACAGAAAATTCGTGCGGCCCTTCATGTAGGCGGCCTTGATTTCTGTGCCGAGGGCGGACGCGAGGGCGGGGATGTCCTTGTAGAACACCTGGTCCTGCAATGTCCTGGTGCCGGTGGAGATCAGCACACGGCGGCCGGCCATCGCGGCGGGTACGAGGTAGGCCAGGGTCTTGCCCGTGCCGGTGCCCGCTTCCGCGAGGAGGACGCCGCCGGTTTCAAACGTGCGGGCGACGGCGTGCGCCATCGCCCGCTGCCCGGAGCGAACCTCGAATGTCTCGAAGGCACGCGCGAGCGGGCCCTCGTCGGCAAACACCGCCGCGACGCGTGTGGTCAGCGCGCCAGGTCGGGATACAGCGGGTGTGTCCGGCACAGCGCTTCAACGTCGGTGCGTACCGCGTATGCGACCGCCTCATCGTCGGGCGCCGCAAGCACACGACTGATGAGCGTGGCGATCGTGTCCATGTCAGATTCGCCGAGTCCGCGGGTCGTGACAGCGGGGGTGCCCACACGAATGCCGCTGGCCACCATGGGTGGATTCTGGTCGAAGGGAATCGTGTTCTTGTTCACCGTGATGGCCGCGCGCCCGAGGGCGGCCTCCGCCACCTTGCCGGTGATGCCGCGTGAAAACACATCCACCAGCACGAGGTGGTTGTCGGTGCCGCCGCTGACGATACGGAAGCCCGCGTGCGCGAGCCGGTCGGCGAGCCGCGCGGCGTTGCGCACCACCCGCTGCTGATACTGCGCGAATTCGGGAGCCAGCGCCTCCTTGAAGCAGACGGCCTTGCCGGCAATCACATGCATCAGGGGGCCGCCCTGGACGCCAGGAAACACGGCCCGGTCGATGTCCTTCGCGAACTGGGCCCGGCAGAGAATCAGGCCGCCGCGCGGACCGCGGAGGGTCTTGTGGGTGGTGGTGGTGACAAAGTCCGAGTGCGGCACGGGACTCGGATGCAGGCCGGCTGCCACCAGACCTGCGATGTGGGCCATGTCCGTCATCACGAGCGCACCGACCTCGTCGGCCACTGCGCGAATACGAGGGTAGTCAATGATGCGCGGATAGGCGCTGGCGCCCACGACGATCAATTTGGGGCGATGCGCACGCGCCTGTGCCGCGAGTTCGTCGTAGTCGAGTTGTTCGGTGTCCTTGCGCACGCCGTAGGGAAGGATCGTGAAGTATTTGCCTGAAAAATTGAGGGGATGCCCATGGGTCAGGTGGCCGCCATGGGCGAGGTTCATGCCGAGAATCTTGTCGCCCGGCTGCAAGATGGCGAGATACACGGCCATGTTGGCCTGCGCGCCGGAGTGGGGCTGCACGTTTGCGTGATCAGCGCCAAAGAGCTGCTTCGCGCGATCGATGGCGAGGGTCTCGGCGATATCGACGAATTCACAGCCTCCGTAATACCGCTTGCCCGGATACCCTTCCGCGTACTTGTTCGTCATGACCGAGCCGACGGCGTCGAGCACGGCGCGACTGACGAAGTTCTCGGAGGCGATGAGTTCCAGTCCGTGGTCCTGGCGCTGAACTTCCTGACGGATGGTGGCGGCGATCTCGGGGTCGAACTGGGTCAGGTGCGTCACGCAGGCGTCTCCATCGCGGTGATCTTGTCGAGGCGGAGCTGGTGGCGTCCACCTTCGTACGGGGTATCGAGGAAAATGGCGACCAGTTCACGGGCCAGGGGTTCCGGCGTCAGGCGCGCGCCGAGCGCAAGGACGTTGGCGTTGTTGTGACTACGGCTGAGGCGCGCGGATTCGGGATCGGTCACTGCGGCGGCGCGCACGCCGGCGACCTTGTTAGCGGCGATGGCCATGCCGATACCTGAGCCGCAGACCAGCAGGCCGCGGTCGTAGTCACCAGACGCCACCGCGCGTCCCACAAGTCCTGCATGGTCTGGGTAATCAACCGAGCCGGGGCCGTGTGTGCCGAAGTCCGTGTACGCGTGACCCTGTTCGTCGAGCAGCGACTTGAGGGCGTCTTTCAGGTCCACGCCGGCATGGTCGGCGCCAAGAGCGATGCGCATGCGCTTGAGTATAGCGGGTTGTACAATCGCGTGTGCCTTCCACTGCCGTTATTGCTGCCCGTGGTGCCGAACGCTGGCGCGCGGGTCACCCCTGGATCTACCGGTCGGACGTGTTGAGTGTCGACGCTGAGCCGGGGGACCTGGTGGACGTACGCTCGGAACGGGGCCGCCCGCTCGGTCGTGCGTTCTTCAGCAGCACGTCGCAGATTACGTTGCGCATGCTGGGCGAGGGCCCCCGCGATGTGCGCGCATTTTTTGCCGAACGACTCGAGGCCGCACTGGCCTACCGCACACGTGTGGCGGCCGGCGCCCAGGCCTGTCGCCTGGTGAACGGGGAGGCGGACAGGATTCCGTCCCTGATCGTGGACCGGTACGGCGATGTCCTGGTGATCCAGACGTTGTCTCAGGGCACCGACCGGCACCTCGACCTGTTTATCGAGTTGTTGCAGGCCCGGGTGAAGCCTGCAGGCATCCTCGTCCGCAACGACCCCAAGGTGCGTGTGCTCGAGGGCCTCGAGCAGGTCGTTGAGGTGCGGGCGGGTACCGTGCCTGATCTGGTTGACGTCATGGAGGGGGACATCGCATACCGGGTCGACGTCCGGCACGGACAAAAGACCGGACTGTTTCTGGATCAGCGCGAGAATCATCTGGTGGCCGGGACCTATGCCTCCGGACGGGGGCTGGACGCGTTTTCGTATCACGGTGGTTTTGCGCTCCAGATGGCGCGTCACTGCGACTCGGTGCTCGCGCTGGACGGCTCCGAGCCCGCCATTGCCGCACTCGCCGACAATGCCGCGCGCAACGGACTCGCCAACGTCGAGGCGCGCGTCGCGAACGTCTTTGATGAGCTGCGGGAACTGGAGATCAGTAAGGCCCGGTTCGACACGATCGTGCTCGACCCGCCGGCGTTCGCGAAGACCAAGGCGTCCCTCTCCAAGGCACTTGGTGGCTACAAGGAGATCAACCTCCGTGCGCTGAAGCTCCTGCGCCCTGGAGGGATCCTCATCACCTGCACGTGTTCGTACCATGTCTCCGAGCCGCTGTTTCTGGAGGTGCTGGAACGGTCGGCCGCGGACGCGCTGGCGCCCGTCGTCCTCGTGGAAAAACGCCTGCAGGCCCGTGATCACCCGGTACTTCTGGGGGTGCCTGAGACCTCGTATCTGAAGTGTCTGGTGCTTCGCCGGCTCTGAATACTCAAGGTGTTATAGTCGCCGACATGGCCCGCCCGACCTATACCCCGCTGACTGAAGCCGATTTCGACCTCGCATACCCCTCGTCCCGCAAGGTCTACGTGGAGGGCGGGGCGGGCGTCCAGGTGCCGATGCGCGAGATTGCGCTCACCGGGGACGAACCGCCCGTGCGCGTGTATGACACCAGCGGTCCTCGCGGGTACGACCCCCACGTGGGCCTGCCCGCGTTGCGCCGCGACTGGATTCTCTCCCGCGGGGATGTCGAGGACACCGGCCGCGGCGTGCGCGTGCCGATGCTGCGCGCCAAAGCGGGCGGCGCGGTCACCCAGCTGCACTACGCGCGCAAGGGAATGATCACTCCGGAGATGGAGTTCATCGCTGTCCGCGAGGGCTTCGACGCCGAATTTGTCCGGGACGAAGTCGCGCGCGGGCGCGCGATCATTCCCTCCAACATCAACCATCCGGAACTGGAACCGATGATCATCGGCCGGAACTTCCTGGTCAAGATCAACGCGAACATCGGCAACTCCGCGGTGTCGTCCTCCATCGTGGAGGAAGTGGACAAACTGCGCTGGTCCACGCTCTGGGGCGCCGACACGGTCATGGACCTCTCGACCGGTGCCAACATCCACGACACCCGCGAGTGGATCCTCCGCAACAGTCCCGTGCCGATTGGAACCGTGCCGCTCTACCAGGCGCTTGAAAAGGTCGATGGCCGACCGGAAGCGCTGACGTGGGAGATCTATCGAGACACCCTGATCGAGCAGGCAGAGCAGGGCGTGGACTACTTCACCGTGCACGCCGGCGTGTTGCTCCGGTACATCCCGATGACGGCGCGTCGCCGTACGGGCATCGTGTCGCGTGGTGGATCGATCATCGCGAAGTGGTGCCTGGCGCATCACCAGGAAAATTTCCTCTACACCCACTTCCGCGAGATCTGCGAGATCATGCGCGCCTACGATGTGGCGTTTTCGCTGGGCGACGGCCTGCGGCCCGGGTCGATTGCCGACGCCAACGATGAAGCCCAGTTCGCCGAGCTCAAGACTCAGGGTGAGCTGACGAAGATTGCGTGGGAATACGACGTGCAGGTCATGAATGAGGGCCCCGGGCACGTCCCGATGCACCTCATCCGCGAAAACATGGAGAAGCAGCTGGAGTGGTGCCAGGAGGCGCCGTTCTACACGCTCGGACCCCTGACCACCGACATCGCGCCGGGATACGACCACATCACGTCAGCCATCGGCGCCGCGATGATTGGCTGGTACGGCACCGCGATGCTCTGCTACGTCACGCCGAAGGAACACCTCGGGTTGCCCAATCGCGACGACGTCAAGGCGGGCGTCATTGCCTACAAGATCGCCGCTCACGCGGCCGACCTGGCCAAGGGACATCCGCGGGCGCAGACGTGGGACGACGCGTTGTCGAAGGCCCGGTTTGAATTCCGCTGGCAGGATCAGTTCAACCTGTCGCTCGACCCGGTGACCGCCCGCGCGTACCACGACGAGACGCTGCCGGCCGAAGGCGCCAAGGTTGCGCACTTCTGTTCGATGTGTGGGCCGAAGTTCTGCAGCATGGAGATCACGCAGCAGATTCGCGATTATGCCGCCGAGCAGCAACTCGCGGTTGATCAGGCCCAGGCGGTCGGACTGGCGGAAAAGGCCGACGAGTTCCGGAAGACGCGCCTGTAAAGGCTATTTGCCCGTGGCGGGCACGATCTGAATGATCGTCGGAAAGCGGCGGGAGGTCGTGCCGTCGACGTGCAGGTAGCCCGCAGATCCGTTCCACAGGTAGTCCTTCACCACAACGCTCGGTGGATACGCCATGGTCTGTTCCTGGAACCGGCCCAGATCAAACTGGTGCATCGCAGGGGCCTGGAAGATCACCCGGCCGCCGTTCTTGAGCGTGGTCTTGTAATAGCCGACGATGTCGGCAAACGGCGCGTCGGTGCCGTACAGGTGATACTGCTGACCCCCTCGGCCGGCATCGACCGTTTCCAGAAACACTGCGGCGGGATAAATCGGCGCGCCGAGTGCCGCGTCGTCCGGGCCTTGCGGCGCAGTCACAGCCGGCGTGGCCGGCGTCGTGCCCGCCGTGGGAAACGGCACCGGACGCGGCGGTGTGGCCTGCGCGAACGCGTGTGTGCCGCACAGCACACCGGCCAGTGCGGTTGCTCCAGCTACGACCACCAATCGAATTCGCATCCTGTCCCGTATTATAGGACGACAGGAGATTTCTGACCCCATGAGTGGATTAAAGACTGCGGTACTGCTTGCGACCCTGAGTGCCTTGTTCATTGCCGTCGGCGGCATGTTTGGCGGGGAAGCAGGCATGGTGCTCGCCTTTGGCGTCGCCGTGGTGATGAACATTTCGAGTTATTGGTTCTCCGACAAGATCGTGCTTCGGATGTACAAGGCGCAGCCGGTCGGACCGGGGCACATGCTCTACGACATGACCGCGCGGCTTGCACAGCGCGCGCAGCTGCCGATGCCCAAGGTCTACGTGATTCCCGACATGTCGCCGAACGCGTTTGCGACCGGGCGGAATCCGAACCATGCCGCCGTCGCGGCGACCGAGGGCATCATGCGCCTCCTCTCGCCGAGTGAACTGGAAGGCGTGATGGCGCACGAACTGGCGCACATTAAAAATCGCGACATTCTCATCAGCTCGGTGGCCGCCACCATCGGCGCGGCCATCACGATGCTCGTCCAGTTCGGGATGTTGTTCGGCGGCGGACGCGACCGGGAACACCAGGCCAATCCGATCGTGCTGATCGCGACGATGTTTCTGGCGCCCATGGCGGCCGCGATGATTCAGATGGCGGTGTCGCGGTCCCGCGAATTTGTGGCTGATCGCGTCGGCGCGGAGATCGCCGGTACGCCGATGGGACTCGCGCAGGCGTTGCAGCGCATTGAAGTCGGCGTGAAGCAGATGCCGATGGACGCCAATCAGGCGACCGCGCACATGTTCATCATGTCGCCGCTGTCGGGTGGCGGCATGGCGTCGCTGTTCTCTACGCATCCGCCGACCAAGGCCCGCGTCGAAGCGCTCATGCGCCTTCGGATGGGCGCGGCCTGAATTGAGGATTGAGGATTTCGCAGCCTACAAGACGTACGCCAGCGCGAATCCAATCTGCAGGACGAACATCATCCGGTACATGTGCGCCCACGAGACGTGGTTTTCGTCGGTGGCGAGCTCTTCCGGGCGTCGCAACATCAGGTAACACACGTACGCGCCGTACGCGGTCATGCCCAGACCCAGGGCGTGAAGCAGCAGGGTGTGTCCGGTGAGGATGCCGAGCCAGACACCCACGTTGATGAGCAGGAACGGCAGGATGAACGACGGCGAGATCATCCACGCCGCTGTGCGGACACCGTGAATGATCGGGAGCGTGCGGCATCCGCCCCTCGCATCACCCTCCATGTCGGCGAAGTCCTTGGTCGTTGAGGCGCCGAGCAGGAACAGACCAAAGATTCCCCCGATGAACCACGGCTCGACGCCGACCACGGTCTTCACGGCGGACCAGCCGGCAACCTTGAGCAACACGCCGCGCGGAATCGCGATCGTGATGTTGGCCCACATCCCGTGTTGTTTGGTGCGCAGGGGTGGCACCGAATAGATGATCGTCGCGACCACGGCGATGGCCACAATCCAGAAACACTCGCGGCGGCCATCCGGCGCCACGAACCAGGCGAGTACAAGGGTGAGCGCATACGCGACCGCGGTGAAGACCCAGGCCTGCGGAATGGTCATGCGCCCGGACGTGAGCGGCCGCTTCGGTTTGTTGATGCGGTCGATCTCGAGGTCGTAGATCTGATTCAGCGCGTTGCTGCCCGCGTTGAATACGGCGGCCATGATCGCCCCAATCAGGCCTGGAAGGACGACGGACCACGACCAGGGAGACGCCGGGTCCGCGCCGATGGCGGTGACCGCGCCGGAGAAAAATCCGAGCGCCGGCGCGAGCAGCGTGAACGGTCGCGCCAGTTCTGCATAGAGTCGGAGCGAAGTCATGTCAGGGCCACCACCGCCAGAGGCCGACCGTGAGCCCGGCGCCGATCGCCGCATTCACGAAGTTCAGCGTGTCGTTGTTGAGAATACCCCGGTCCTCGAGTGTGGCGCCAAGCACTCCCTCGGCCAGTGAGGCGACGGTTGCGGCGACCGCGATGATGCCGATCGTCCAGCCGGGCACGAGCCCCAGCCCCGCACCCGCCGCCGCCAGCAGTGTCGCGGCGAGCAGACCTGCGGCGGTCCCTTCGAGAGACACCGCGCCGGTGGTGCCCGGCGGTACGCGCACGAATCGCGTCACGAGCCACGTTGTCCGGCCATACGCCTTGCCGATTTCGCTGGCGACCGTGTCGCTGCCCGCCGTGGCCAGCGCGGCGGTCGCCACCAGCCACGCGGGCGTGGGATCCGGCAGCCCAATCGCCATCGCCGAGGCCCACGCGGCCATGCCTGTGTTGGCGAGGGCATTCCCAGGGCCGCGACGCCCGCCGCGATCTTCCGCGATGCCTCCTGCGGCCTTTCGCGCGTGGCCGATGCGCGTGCACGCCGACGCGATGACAAACGTCAGCATCAGCAACGCCCAGCCTGCCCACCCGGCGCCGGCCACGACCACCGTGCCGATACACGCGCCGGTCACCGCGCCGGGAATCGTGACCGTCCGCGCAAGCCATCCGATCAGCGCCACGGCGGCGTTCACCGCCAGACCGTACGCGGCGATCTCCCGCACGTCAGGCCAGCGCTCGACCATCAGCGCAGGATCCACCAGCGTGGTCGACCAGAGCACAAGGGCCGCCGCCACGGGTACGGAGATGTTGTCGTCCAGGCGTATCGGGATGGTCTCGACAAATCCCGCCACCAGCGCTGCGAGGACGCCCGCCAGGATCATCCCGTCCGACACGGGCGCGTCCGATGTCCACGCAAGCAGGCCGATCGCGGCTCCCGACGCCGCGACGATGAAGGCCACAAGGCCGGCAGCCGACTTGTCGCGATTCCACGGCAGCCGCGCGGACCTGACCGTCGTGCCGACGAGCGTCGCCATGCCGTCCCCCGCGGCGAGCACGCCCCACGCGGCAGCGGCGAACTCAAGGCGATGACGGAACACCAGAATGAGTCCGAGCACCGCGAGCGGGTACACCACAATCCCCGATGTCCAGGGCCGGTCGAGGTCCCCGTCCCGAAAGACGCCGGGGCTGATGTGCGGCAGGACGATCCGATTGAATCCGGCCGCGGTGATCGCCAGCAGCGCGGCCTGCCACCAGGTGAGCCAGGCCAGCGACAGCGCGATCGCGCCGACCGCGACGTGGAGCGTCTGGCGACGGATCTCAGACCGTCGCGCCAACGTGTGACCTCCACCAGGCCAGCGTATCGGCCAGGGTGACCGTGAGTGGCGTCGCCGGTGCCCACCCGAGCGCGCGTGTCAGCAGGTCGTGACTCCCCAGGAGGAGCGGGATATCACCCGGGCGCATCCGCTCCGGATCCGGAGTCGTCGAGATCGCAACGCGCGAGAGGCGGAGCAACCCGTCGAGCAGGTCCCCGATGCGATGGGCGCGTCCGGAGCACACGTTGAACGCCGAGCCCCGCGGGGCCGCGTCGAGGATCCGGATGTAGGCCGCCACCACATCGCGCACGTCCGTCAGGTCACGCCGGGCGTCGAGATTGCCGACCTGGATCTGCGGTGGCGCGAGGCCGGCTTCAATCAGCGCGATCTGTCGGGCAAAACTCGACACCGCGAAACTGGGGTCCTGGCCTGGACCGATGTGATTAAACGGGCGCGCCACCACCACCTCGAGTCCGTCCTGTTCGGCCGCCAGTCGTGCCAGTTGGTCCTGGGCCAGCTTCGACAGTCCGTACGGACTGGAGGGGACCAGTGGCGCGTCTTCGGTCAGAGCCGCGTCGCCGGCGCGGTAGATCATTCCGGAGGTCACCACCAGCACACGGCACGCCGGATGTTCGAGGCGAACCGCCTCGAGCAGGTGATGGGTGCCCAGGACGTTCACCTGGAGGGTCGGCAGCGCATTGCGCCACGCATCCCCGACGTGCGGGGCACCCGCCAGATGGACAACGCGTGCGGGGTGGTCCTCGCCGATCGCCCGTCGGACGGCTTCACGATCAAGGATGTCGACGTGGCGAACGGCGGCAGTGGAAAGGCTGTCCGGTGCCGGCGGCCGACGATGCCAGCCAACGAGCGGGGCTGCACCGTGCGCGTGCAACGCTGCAAGGAGATGGCGTCCGACGAAGCCGTTCGCCCCGGTGACGACCGTCGGGCCCGTCGCGCTCACGGTCACGCCTTGGCGCGGTCGCCGTACTGCGCAGCGTAATACGCCTTGAAGGCGGCGTCCTGATCCTTGATGGGGCGCCACCACGATTCGTTGTCCACGTACCACCGCACCGTTGCGGCGAGCCCGGCATCAAACGGCACGGTCGGCGTCCAGCCAAGCCCCTGCAGCTTTCGTGTATCAAGCGCATACCGCCGGTCGTGTCCCGGGCGATCCGCGACGGGCCGGATGAGGGTGTGCGGACGGCCCATCAACTCGAGAATCCGGTGTGTGAGGTCCACATTTCTGACCTCGTTGCCGCCCCCGATGTTGTAGACCTCACCGTTGATGCCGTGGTCGATGACCACGTCAATCCCGCGGCAGTGGTCATCCACATGCAGCCAGTCGCGGACGTTGAGTCCGTCGCCATACAGCGGCAGGGGGATGCCGTCGATGGCGTTGGTGATGAAGAGCGGGATGACTTTTTCAGGAAACTGATTCGGGCCGTAGTTGTTCGACGCCCGCGTGATGACGACCGGGACGTTGTAGGTCGCCCAATAGCTGTATGCCAACCGATCCGCGCCGGCTTTGCTCGCCGAGTACGGGTTGCGGGGGCGCAGTTCGTCGGTTTCGACACTGTGCCCGGTGGGCACGCTGCCGTACACCTCGTCGGTGGAAATCTGCACGAACCGGCGGAGGCGTGGCGCCTGCCGCGCCGCTTCAAGCAGCACAAAGGTTCCGATGACGTCGGTCGTCAGGAAATCGGCGGCGGACTGTATCGATCGATCGACGTGGGTTTCGGCGGCAAAGTGCACCACGACCTCGGCGTCGCGCACGAGCGGCGCGGCGACGGCCGCGTCGGCGATGTCGCCCTTGACGAAGGTATGGCGCGGGCTGTGCTTCACCGACGCCAGGTTCTCGAGCCGCCCCGCGTACGTCAGTTTGTCGAGCGTCGTGATGTGCCAGTCCTGATGCGCCTCGTGCGCCCAGCGCACGAAGTTGGATCCAATGAACCCGGCACCGCCAGTGACCAGAACGTTAATCATTGGCGACCATTATTGCCGAAGACCCCAAGGGGATTCACGAAAGACCCAATCCCCGCGAGACTGATCGACACGCTAAACCGTTTGTCGTTGCGGAGGCCATAGTGGCTGAGATTCCGCCAGAGGTAGTCCAGACTGATGCCGCAGCACTGGGCGTTGTAGACGGCCCCGAAGTGATGTTGCAGCATGCGCTCGTTGAAGATATCCAGAATCGTCGCGTACGAGATGGAGGACCGGCCGCCGTCCGGGCGCACGCGGCTTGAGAACGAAATCGAATGGGGGGCGTAGGCCGCCGAATATCCCGCGAGCCCCGGGATGACCTGTTGTTTGGTCCACGATCCCGAGAAGTCCACGCGCGGTTGCGTAACGTTGGCGGACGCGCGGTAGCTGCGAACCGCCCTGAATCGGGTGTCGTACTCCAGGCCGAACTGACCGCTGATGGTGGGAGACGGCGTCACGTTGAGCGACAGCCGGACCGGCGTGAAATTGGAGGGCGGGGGCACCTGTGAGGACTGGTCTCCCAGGCCGCCCAGGTGCTGCTGATCGTACGAGGCCGCGCGCTGGTCGGTGTAGTACGACTGCTGAATGTCGAGGCTCAACATATCGCGCACGATGGCCGGTGCGCCGTCGGTTTGCCTCACGCGGGCGAGCACCCGATTAGTCACGCCGTACGTGAACTGGGTAACGCCGCCGACAATCAGGTCCACGGCGGGATCAAACGGCACGACTTCGTCAAACGCCGTGAAGGCGGACCGCCGCAGGACCGTGACCGACGGTTCGATGACATGTTTGACGCGTTCGACCCACGCATTACCTTCGGTGTTGTAGATGCGGCCGAACACAGGTCCCACCGCGCGGACCTGGACTTCCAGCAGATGTCTGGAAATGGGTGTGTCGATTCGCACCCGGGTCACGGGGTCCTGACGCGCGTTCCAGTCGGTGCGACGCGCCGTCAACGATCCCGTCACCGTGAACGCGGTGCCCAGGGCAAACGGAGCCCGCGCCGTGATCTGACCGTCGGTGCGCAGGATGCTGTCACGCGTGTTGGGCTTCGCCACATCGGTGAACCGGACGACGCTCAGCGTGTCGAAGCTGCCGCCGACGTAGATCTTGGTGCGGCCGATCGGCGCGTCCGTGATGCTCAGGTTGAGCCGCGGCTGGGTTCGCGTGCTTGCGGCGACGGCACCGTAAAACACGTCGTTACGTTCGGCCTGCGCGGAGGCGCGCAGACGGCCCCACGTGCCGGTCGCGTCCAGGCCAAACGATCGCGACCGCTGCGTAAAGGCCGACGGGTCCGTCTGGTAGAACTGCTGGGTCGTCACGTCGGTGAAGAAGTTCGCGCGTCCCTGCAGCCGGATGCCTGCGGGCAGAGCCTGGTTCAGGTTGCCACGGAACTCGTACGACCGCTTGCCCGGCGAAATCACCCGGCTGCCATCGTCGCTCAGGAGTTGCTGTTCGTCGATGACGTAGGCGCGCGCCGTGCCGGCGGACCCATCCGACCCGACGTACCGAAAGTCGGCGCCGACGCCATGCCCGCTCTTCGTGAACCAATCGTGATAGACGGTGAGGTCGGCGCTACGGTTGATCGCCCAGAAGAACGCGTTACTGAGCGTGAAGCCGCGATAGGTCGATGCGCCGTACCCGGGCATGAGGAAGCCCGTGGCACGGTCGTCTTCCTGAATCGGGTAATAAAACAGCGGCAGATACGCCACCGAGACGTCCTTGACCTGCAGCACCGCATTGCGCATGACGGCGTAGCGGTCGAGGGTCAGCGTCATGCTGCCGGCCTTGATCTGCCAGCGCCGGCTCGGCTGCACGCAGGTCGTGAATGTGGGTTTGACGAGCTTGTAGGTCCGCGGTCCGGTTTTTTCAATCCGGTCCGCCGTAAAAAACGCCTCGGGCTCCATGGAGCCGAACAGCGTCCGGTCCAGCTGCCGATCGGTGAGCAGCAGCGTCCCCGAGGCCTGCACGAATACCGCATTGCGCGTCTTGAGATCGAAGCTGCCTGTCGCCGCGGTAATGCGGGCACCCGCCTGCTGAAAGACAACCTGGCCGCGCAGATCGAGCCGGTTCTCGGCTTCCGAGTAGTCCATCTCCTGCGCGAAGACCTGCGCATCCTGGCATTTTGCCTCGACGGGTTGCCCGTCAAAGCCCCGGTATTCCACGCGGAGTACCTTCTTCTCGTCCTTCGGATCAGGCACGGAGGCGATGCTGTCGAAGACAAACGTGCACCCGCCGACCGTGATCTGCTGGGCCGACGCCGTCGCTGACCATCCGAGGGCCACGACCAGAAGAAACAGCAGACGCATGGTCTCAAAACGTATCACGCTCGTCGCATCACTGCGTGTCGCACATGGCCCGCGAGATACAGCGACCCGGCGACCACGACCGGCGTGCCGCGGGCGGCGGCCGCCGCGAGCGCGCGCTCGACGTCCGGTTCCGCGTCGACCGGCACACGCGGCGCGAGCCGCCGGCAGATCGCGGCCAGCGCGTCTGGGGCCAGCGCGCGCGGTGACGGCGCCGCAGTGGCGACGATGTGGGATGCCACCGGCGCAAGCGCCGAGACGATCTCCGCGACGGCTTTGTCGTGCATCACCCCGATCACCACCGGCACGGGGTGACCGATCATCTCCGCCACAAAGGCCGACAGGGCCGCGGCCCCCGCCGGGTTGTGCGCCCCGTCCAGCAACACCTCGGATGATCCGACCCGCAGCCACTCGAGCCGGGACGGCCAATCGACGTCGGCGAGCGCTGTCGTGATCGCCGGGGCCTGCACATCCGGCACGGCTTCAAGCGTGCGAACCGCCACGATGGCGTTGGGGATCTGATGCCGGCCGGACAACCGGAGGCGGCACTCGCCGTAGTCGCGCGTTGGCGTCGTCAGCCTGATCAGCGATCCGCGCGCGGCGACCGTGGCGCCGCACGACACGCCATCGAGCGCCGCCACCACTGTCGCGGCGTTCGCGCGGGCCTGTGCGTGGATGACCGCCTCCACCTCCGGCGGATTCGGCGCCACCACGACGGTGGCCCCGGGTTTGATGATTCCCGCCTTTTCCCCGGCAATGGCGGTCAGGGTGTGTCCCAGATACTCCTGATGGTCGAGCGCGATCGCGGTGATGGCCACGAGCGACGCGTCCACGGCGTTGGTGGCGTCGAGACGACCGCCGAGTCCGACCTCCAGGACGGCAATGTCCACTCCCGCGTCGCGAAACGCGAGCAGCGCCAGCGCGGTTGTCGCCTCGAAGAAACTCGGGGGCGCGTCGAGCGTGTCCGCGGCCGCCTGCACCTCGGCGGCCAGGCGGTCAAACACGTCCGGCGCGATCGCCTGTCCGTCGATGGCAATTCGTTCTTCGATGTGGGTCAGGTGCGGCGAGGTGTACCGACCCGTTCGACGGCCGGAGGCCCGCAGGCCACGTTCGACCATGGCCGTCACAGAGCCTTTGCCGTTGGTCCCGGCGATGGTGATCGAGGGAAAGGCCCGTTCCGGATGGCCCAGCGCGTCCAGCAACCGCCGGATCTGGGACAGCCCCAGCTTGATGCCGATCACTTCGAGCGAGAACAGCCATTCTCGGACGTGCACGGTCCGGTGGCCTCTACGCGTCCGTGGCGTGCGTCGACGGGACGGGAGGCGCGGAGGGCGGCAGTCCCATCATGATCCGAAGGCTTCGGGCGACCGCCGCCTTCATCTCCCGGCGATCGACGATGAAGTCGATCATGCCTTTTTCGAGGAGGAACTCCGCGCGCTGGAAGCCGTCAGGCAGTTTCTGGCGAATGGTCTGCTCGATGACGCGCGGACCGGCGAAGCCAATCAGGGCTTTCGGCTCGGCAATGTGCAGGTCGCCGAGCATGGCGAAGCTGGCGGTCACGCCGCCGGTGGTCGGGTCCGTCATGATGGACAGATACGGCAGGCCGGCACGGTCCAACCGGCCGAGCGCGGCGCTGACCTTGGCCATCTGCATCAACGACAGCGTTCCTTCCATCATGCGGGCGCCGCCGGAACAGCAGACCACGATGACCGGGGCACGCTGCGTTATCCCCGTTTCGATGGCGCGCGTGATTTTTTCGCCGACGACCACCCCCATGCTGCCGCCGATGAAGCCGTATTCCATGGCGGCCACCACGGCCGGCAGGCCGTCAATGAGCCCCGTGGCCGACACGACGGCGTCGTTGCGTCCGGTCGCCGCGATACTCGCGCGCAGGCGGTCGCGATAGGGCTTGGTGTCGGTGAAGGACAACGGGTCGGTTGACCGCAGATCTGCGTCGTGTTCCGTCCACTGCCCGTTGTCGAAGAGCATCGCGAGCCGGTCGGCGGCGTTCATGCGGAAGTGGTGGGCGCACTTCGGGCACACCTGCAGGTTGATCGTCAGTTCCTTGTTGTAGATGACCTGTCCGCACGACGGACACTTGACCCACAGGCCCTCCGGGACGCGACTGGACTTGTCGGTCTGCGGCTCGATGGGCTTGCGGGTTTTCTTGAACCACGCCATGGGGCAACTGTATCAGGCCCGGGGCACGTAATAGCGGGTGCCGCGGCCCATGGAGCGCACCTGGCGCAGCAGATCGTCGAGGGCCTCGTCGCCCCACGACAGATCAAACTGCGACGTTTCGACGACCAGCAGCGGCGTGGCCGTGTAGTGGAAGAAGAAGTGGTTGTAGGCCTCGTTGACCTCTGACAGGTAGTCGTCGCTCGGCAGAGGCGTGGGGTCGTCGTCCTCGCGCGCCCGGTTCCGGACTCGGCGCCGGAGCACGTCGGTGGGTGACTGGAGGTAAATCACCAGGTCGGGCGACGGCAGGTCGCGCGACAGCAGGTCGAACAGGCGCTGGTAGAGGAAGAGTTCGTTGTCGTCCAGCGTCAGGTGCGCATAGATGCGGTCGCGTTCAAAAAGGTAATCACAGACCGTGACCTGGCTGAAGAGATCCCCCTGCCGGAGGGTGAGTTGCTGCCGGTGTCTGGCCAGCGCAAAAAACAGCTGCGCCTGGAAGGCCGCTCCGGCCCGTCCGCCATAGAGGTCGGCGAGAAACGGATTGTCGTGCTCGTCGAGTACGACGGTGGCATCCAGGCGTGCCCCCAGCCGCTCGGCGAGTGCGGATTTGCCGAGCCCGAGAGGCCCCTCAATGGCGAGATACCGAAAGTCCACGGCGGCGCGAGTATAACAGTCGGACTACGATAGGGACGTGGGTCCGCTCCGTGTTCCGGTGGTCATCGTAGTCGTTGGCGCAGTGCTGGCCTCTGCGTGTGCATCGGCCCCGCCTGTTGTGGAGCCGAAGGCTCCCCCCGCTCCGGTCTATTCACTCGACCAGCGTGTGGCGTGGATTCTGCGACTGGAAGCGCAGCGGTGGCTGGCGGACCCGGCGGTGCCGGCGGCGGACCTCCGGCGACTGGTGGCTGATGACATGCCGGTGGTGCGGAGGCGCGCGGCACTGGCTGTGGGCCGTATCGGACTGCCGGACGGCATCGCGCTGCTGGCACCGTTGCTGAACGACCCGGACGTGGATGTCCGCGCGTCGGCCGCGTTTGCGCTTGGCCTGACGGGGGACGCCGGCGCCGCCGCGGCGTTGCGCGCCGCGTTAGCCGACACCGATGCGCGGGTGCGGGGGCGCGTGGCGGACGCGCTGGGGCTGATCGCGGCGCAGGCGGGTGGTCCGCGCGAGACCTGGGCGCCGGCGGCGACCGCGGTGGGCGAGGCCTTTGCCGGATGCGGTGCGGTGATCGCCCCGATTGCGCCGGACGACGAAGCTCCGCAGTCTGCAGAGGCCGAGGCGTGCAGGCTCGCATTACTGGCGCTGGTTCGGCTTCGGCATTACGACTCACTCGCCCGCGTGGCGGTCGGGCCGGATGGCCGCCCCGTGTCGCAGTGGTGGCCTGTAGCGTTTGCCCTCCAGCGCATCGGCGACCCTCGCGCGGCTGCGCCCCTGGAGTGGCTGCTGCACAGCTCCGGTGTGTATACGGCCGCGTTCGCGTTGCGCGCGCTGGCGACGCAGCCGGCAGGTGCCGCCATGGCGCAACGGTTTGCGGCGGACGCGGCGGCCGACCCGCGGCTGCGCGTCACGGCGATTCGGGCGCTGGGTCGCCCGAACGTGCCGCAGGCGTTCGAGACCTTGCTTGGCGTGCTGAACACGCGCGGTCTCTCCACCGTGTTCACGCTTGAGGTGCTGTCGGCGTTGGCGGCAACCGCCGATGTGCGCGCGTTCGACGTGATGGTCGATCGATTGACCGATCGTCGGCCGCAGGTGCGGGCGGCGGCGCTGGCCGCGGCGGCCCGCCTTGATGCCGAGGCGTTTGTCTTTGTCATTTCAAGCCTGCCGGCCGACCGCGAGTGGAGTGTGCGCGCCTCGCTCGCCCGCGCCCTCGGCGGACTGGAGGCAGACAGGGTGCGGTCGGCGATTCTCGATCTTGTCGAGGATCAGGACCAGCGCGTCCGTGGTCCGGCACTCGAGGCGCTCACCCGCGTGGGGACGCCCGACCTGGCCGCGCACTTGTTTGATGCGCTGGGCGCGCCGGACTTTGCCCTGCGCGCGACGGCAGCGCGTCTGGTGGGCGAGGTCAGACCTGCAGGCGCGCTGACGGCCCTGACCGCGGCCTACGAACGCGGGTTGAGCGATGCCGCCTTTGACGCGCGCGCTGCCGCAGTGGTGGCCGCGCATGCGATCGGCGGAGTGGAGGCGGATGCGCTGGTGGCGCGAGCGCTTGAGGACCGGGAGTGGGCTGTCCGTGTGCGGGCAGCCATGCTGGTCGGACGCCGCGAGGCTGCGACCCGTCCGGCGTCGCTGCGCCAGGCGCCGGAATTTTTTGAGTCGGCCGCGTTGCTGCACCCGAAGTTTTCGCCAATCGCGCTGCTTGAGACACGGCACGGCGTGATCGAGATCGAGCTCAATGTGGTGGAAGCGCCGCTGACCACGACCACCTTCATGGAATTGACCCGCTCCGGTTTCTTCAACGGCCTCCGGTGGCATCGGGTCGTGGCGAATTTTGTCGCGCAGACCGGCGATCCGCGCGGCGACGGCATCGGAGGGCCCGGGTTCTCCATTGTCGATGAGTTGAGCCCGCTGCCGTTTACGCGCGGCACCGTGGGGATGGCCTTGTCGTGGGCGGATACCGGCGGCAGCCAGTTCTTCATCACCCATTCGCCGCAACCCCACCTTGATGGGCGGTACACCGTCTTCGGCCGCGTGGTGAAGGGGATGGAGGTCGTGGACCGGCTGGGGCCGGACGACGTCATCGAACGCATACGCATCTGGGATGGTGTGACGCTGCGCTGAGCGTCACCGTCACCGTACAAAAAAAAAGGGGGCGACAGTCGCCCCCTTTTCTCTTAAAAGGTGGAGAAGCGCTTAGCGCTTCTTGCCGCCCTTCTTCGCTGCCTTCTTGGCTGCTTTCTTGGCCATGTGATTGTCCCCCCCTTCAGTTGGGATCGCGTGAGCCCTTCCTCACCGCAGCCGTCGCTGCCTTTCGGCACGCCTGACCCGCTGTGTGGCGCTCTCGCCTCGTGGCAGACACGGCAACAACACGTGTCTGGCATCTCTACAAAAAACGGGTGACGGCTCACTGCCGCACCCGCAACCAGTCCTTATCGGCCTGGTGCGCTTCAACGAACCGTACCCAATAGATGGGCTGAGTGGTTCTTCGTCACGCAAGATGTAGATTAGGGATGAGATACGAGGGTGTCAAGCACAAAATGCAGGACGCTGTCAAAAATGATATGGGCGGTACGCCGCCTCTGGTGGCCGCACGCGTGTTCAGAACGCGGAGGTTCGGCGCTGCTGCTGGCGCGCGTGTCGATCGCGTGCCAGTGTGATCAGCCGATCGATCAGGGTGCTGTAGTCGACGCCGCTCGCGCCCCACAGCTTCGGATACATGCTGATCGTCGTGAAGCCCGGCATCGTGTTGATCTCGTTGATCACCAGCGTGCTCGTGCCCGACAGAAAAAAATCCACACGCGCGAGTCCCGAACCTTCGACCGCCTGGAACGCGAGGATCGACTGGCGCTGCACTTCAGCCGCGATCTTCGGTGTGAGCGTGGCGGGCACCTCCGTGCGCGATCCGCTGCGCAGATACTTCGCGTCGTAGTCGTAGAACTCGCCGTCCGGAATGATTTCGCCAGGCACTGATGCGACCGGCGTATCGTTGCCGAGGACGGCGCATTCAATCTCGCGCGCGTCCTTGACGCCCGCTTCGACCACCACCTTCGGATCAAACGCCAGCGCGAGGTCAATCGCCGCCGGCAGGTCGTCGACGGTCTTGACCTTGGAGATGCCCACGCTCGATCCGAGGTTGGCGGGTTTGACGAACAGGGGATAGGTCAACGCATCGCCGATGTGACGGACGACGGCGTCGCGGCCGGCCTGCCACGCCGTATCGCGCACGACCACCCACGGCGCCACCTGGAGTCCGGCGGCCTTGAACAGCACCTTGGTCGTTGCTTTGTCCATGCCCACGGCAGACGCGAGAACACCACACCCGACGTACGCGATGCCGGCGAGATCGAGCAGGCCCTGAATCGTGCCGTCTTCCCCGTAGGGACCGTGTAACACCGGAAAGATCACGTCGAGGCCCAGTCCGGTGAGGACGGCCGCCCCGTCGTCTCCGTCACCGCGTGCGGGACGCCGATCAATCAGCACGAGGGTGTCGTCGCCGGGCCGGGGGGGCAGCAGCACTTCGCGGCCGCCGCGCAGACGCGACGCGTCGCGCATCTGATCGATCACGTCGGCGGCCGACGGGGCGGACGGTGGCCGGTCAGACAACATCCAGCGGCCGTCTTTTTCGATCCGGATGGCGATGGGTTCGTATTTTGTCCGATCGAGATTCGCAAAGACCGACGCCGCCGAGGCGATCGACACTTCATGTTCGCCCGAGCGTCCGCCGTAGACGATGCCGATCCGCAAACGTTTCACGCGGGGGCATTATAAGCTGGCTTCCGTATAGGCTTAACGGACGTGCACGCGGATCTTTCTTTTACCGTAACGGCGACCGAGGGGCGCGCGCGGCGCGGTCGGCTCACCTTGCCGCACGGCGTGATTGACACGCCCGCGTTCATGCCCGTCGGCACGCGCGCCGCGATCAAGGGGCTGACCTTTGATCAGGTTGACACGCTGGCCCCGGACATCATCCTGGCGAACACCTATCACCTGCATCTGCGTCCGGGGGATCCACTCATTGCGCGCGCAGGCGGGCTGCATCAGTTCATGGGCTGGCACAAACCTGTCCTGACTGATTCAGGCGGGTATCAGGTGTTCAGTCTCGCGTCGCGCCGTACGATCTCGGAAGAGGGGGCGGCGTTTCGATCCCACATCGACGGCGCGGCACATCTGCTCACGCCGGAGTCGGTCGTGGACATTCAGGCGCGTCTCGGATCCGACATCGCCATGATTTTCGATGAGTGCGCACCGTGGCCGGCCGACCGCGGCGTGGTGGAAGCCGCGATGGAACGCACGTTGCGCTGGGCGCGGCGCGGGCGGGATCGCTTTCAGGCGCTGCAGCAAGGCCAGGCGCCCGACGTGCGGCGCGCCACGCCGGGCCAGGCGCAATTCGGCATCATTCAGGGCGGCACCCATCTGGACCTGCGCGACCGCAGCGTGGCGGGCACCCTGGACATCGGGTTCGACGCGTACGCGATTGGTGGCCTGTCGGTGGGCGAGCCGGTGGACGTGATGTATGACGTGGTGGATCACACGGCGGCCCAGCTCCCGGCCCACCTGCCGCGCTACCTCATGGGCACCGGGATGCCTGACGACCTGATCGAGTGCGTCGCCCGGGGCATCGACCTGTTCGACTGTGTCCTGCCAACCCGGAATGCCAGGAACGGGCAGTTGTTAACCCGCCGGGGCGTGATTGCCATCAAGAACGCCCGCTACGCCGAGGACTTCAGGCCCCCGGACCCCGACTGCACCTGTTCCACATGCCGACGGCATACCCGAGCCTATCTGCGACATCTATATATGGTGGGGGAGATGACGGCAGCAGCCCTCAATACCGTGCATAATCTCCACTTTTACCTTGACACCATGCGGTCGATTCGGAAGGCTATTGAGTTCGGAACGTTCAACGAGTTGAGACAGGCGTTCCACCAGACGTTTGCCCGCCACAGTGTGCCCCTAAATGATTGATTTACAGACGCTTCCACTCGTTCTAGCCTTCGCCTCCCAGCCGCAGGCGGGCCAGCCCAGCATCTGGGTCCAGCTGTTCCCCTTCGCTCTGATGCTCGGCATCTTCTATTTGCTGGTCCTGTTGCCAATGCGGCGCCGACAGAAGAAGATTCAGGAGTTTCAGAACGGCCTGCAGGTGAACGACAAGGTCATCACCACCAGCGGGATCTACGGACAGATTACGAAGCTGACCGATGCGTCGGTGCAGATTCAGATTGCCGACAAGGTGCGCATCGAAGTGGCGCGCGCCGCGGTCGGCGGCTATCAGGGGCAGGAGCCGGTCGTCAAGGAATCCGGCGGTCTTTAACCATGTATAAGAACCTTCGTTGGAAAGTTGTCGCCATCATTGCCACGGCCGCGCTGGCCGTCGCTGCGTTTTATCCTCCCGAGGACCGTCTGAAGCTGGGGTTGGACCTTCAGGGCGGCATCCACATGGTGCTGCGCGTCAACACCGAGGAGGCGTTGACGTACGAAACCGAAACCACGGCCGCCCAGTTGCAGGAGTCGCTCGCCGCCGCCGGTGTCACGACGACGAGCGTGCGTCCGCAGGACCTGACGACTTTTGTCGTGGAAGGTGTCGCGCCGGATCGGGACGCCCAGTTTCGCCAGCTGGCGCAGGACCAGATCGGGCTGACCTTCGACCGGGAAGCCGGGGTGGGTGGGTCGTACACCTTCCGGATGAAGCCGAACGTCGCGGTGGATCGGCGACGCGAAGCCGTCGCGCAGGCCATCCAGACGATCGACCGCCGCGTCAACGAACTCGGCGTATCCGAACCCATCGTCGCGCCCTACGGGGATGCGGGCAACCAGGTCGTCGTCGTGTTGCCGGGCGTGAGCGATATTCCTCGGGCGAAGGAGATGATTGGCCGGACCGCGTTGCTCGAGCTGAAGCTGGTCGAACAGGGGCCGGCCCCCGATCAGGCGACGTTGCTGCAGGCGACCGGTGGACAGATTCCACCGGACATGGAGGTCGTGCCCGGCCTGTCGGCGTCAGCGGCCGGTCAGCCCGGTGTGCCGTCCTTCTATCTGGTGCGCCGCCTCGCCGCGGTGACCGGCAACGATCTGCGCACCGCACGTGCCACCGTGGATGGCTTCAATCAGCCGGCGGTGAGCTTTACGCTCAACAGTCAGGCCGCGGGCCGGTTTGGGGATATCACGGGCAGCAACATCGGCCGCCAGCTGGCGATCATTCTCGACAATCGCGTCGAGTCCGCGCCGGTCATCGAAGGCCGCATCTCCAACGAAGGCCAGATCACGGGCACCTTCACGCAGCGCGAAGTCACGGACCTCTCGATGGTGTTGCGGTCGGGCGCGTTGCCCGCGTCGCTCACGCCGCAGTATGAACAGTCCGTCGGTCCGAGCCTGGGACAGGATTCGATCGACGCCGGCGTGCAGGCCTCCCTGGCCGGCCTGGTGCTGGTGGCGTTGTTCATGCTCGCGTATTACAAACTCGCCGGCATCAATGCCGTCATCACCATTTCGCTCAACCTGATGATTCTGCTCGGCTTCATGGCCTATGTCGGTGCCGTATTGACGCTGCCCGGCATCGCCGGCTTCATCCTCACCATCGGCATGGGTGTGGACTCGAACGTCCTCATCTTTGAGCGCATTCGTGAGGAACTCGCCAACGGCAAAGGTGCGCGGCAGGCCGTCGCGGCCGGTTTTGATCGCGTGTTCGTGACGATTCTTGACACGCACATCGCGTCGCTGATCGCGGCTGCGTTCCTCTTCCAGTTCGGCACCGGCCCCGTGCGCGGCTTTGCCACCACGCTGTTTTTCGGTCTCATTTCCAACGTGTTCACCGCCGTGTTCGCGTCGCGGACCCTGTTCGAGCTTTCGCTGTCGCGGAAGCCGGGCACGGCGCGGCTGAGCATCTAACCCCGGAACCCAAATGCAGATTCTTGGCAAGACCAATATCAACTTCATCAAATGGCGGTGGCATGCCATCGCGCTCTCGACCGTGGTCATCATTGCGGGCCTCGGGCAAATCGTGTCCCAGGGCGGTCCGAAACTGGGGATCGACTTCACCGGGGGCACCGAACTCGTGCTGCGGTTCGCACAACCGGTCACCGAAGACGCGGTGCGGGGCGCGCTCGCCTCGCTGCCCGGCGACAAGTCGGTGCAGCGGTATGGGGACGTCGGCGCCAACATGGTTCTGATTCGTCTGCCGCAGGCGCTTGAGGTGGAAGCGGGCCAGACGCTCGACGATGCGGCGGACTCGGTGCTCAATCTGATTCGCGCGGCGAACATCGGCACGTTCACGCCTGAGCGCACCGACATCGTCGGTCCGACCATCGGGGAAGACCTGCGGCAGAAGGGCATCTATGCCACGTTGACTGCCCTGGCCGGCATCATGATCTACATCGGCCTGCGGTTCCGGTTCACGTTCGCTGCGGGCGCGATCGTGGCGACGCTGCACGACGTGATCATCTGCCTCGTGTTCCTGAACTGGTTCGGGTACGAATTGACCCTGAACATCATTGCCGCGCTTCTGACGATGACGGGGTACTCGGTGAACGACACGATCGTCGTCTTTGACCGCGTGCGCGAGAATGCGCGGTCGATGCGGAAGGACGCGCTGGAGCCGCTGGTGAACACGTCGGTCAACCAGACGCTGTCGCGCACGGTCATCACGGCCGGCACGACGTTCCTCGCGGTGGCCGGCCTCTACCTCTATGGCGGCGAGGCCCTTGAGGGCTTTGCGTTTACGTTGCTGGTCGGCATCATCAGCGGCACGTATTCCACGGTATTCATCGCGGCGGCAATCGCCCTGTTGCTGACCAAACCCGCGCCGACTGCCGGCAGTGCCGCGCGCAGCCGGGTGAAGGCCAAGTCCTAGTCGGTGTCACTGTTTGAAGCGGCCGTTCTCGGGGTGGTGCAGGGGCTCACGGAGTTCCTGCCCGTCTCGAGTTCGGGGCACCTGATTCTGGCGCGATGGGCGCTGGGATGGGACGCCGGCGCGCTGGGGTTGCCCTTTGACGTGGCGTGCCACCTCGGGACCCTGGCCGCCGTTGTCTGGTTCTTCCGGGCGGATCTGGGGGCGATGGTACGCGCGGTGCCGGCCGCGTTTGCCGCGCCGCTGACACCTGACGCCCGCCGGATCTGGCTGCTTGTCGCCGCGACCATTCCGGTGGTCATCGTCGGACTCACGCTGAAAGATTCGATTGATGCCGTGCGGGATCCGCGTGTGGTGGCCTACACACTCATCCTGGGCGCGGGCCTGTTGTTTCTTGTGGAGCGCCTGGGGCCGCGCACCGGGAGTGAAGCCACGCTGACCCTGGCTGGCGCCGTGGCGATCGGCGTGGCGCAGTCCTGCGCGCTTGTGCCGGGCGTGTCTCGATCAGGGGCGACCATCACGGCCGGGATGTTGCTCGGCATGAGTCGTCCGGCCGCCGCGCGGTTCGGGTTTCTGATTGGGGTGCCGGCCATTGCGGGTGCCGGTGCGGCCGAGATGCTGGAATTGCGGCATGTGGCGCTGACGGCGACCGACCTGCAGGTGTTTGCCGTCGGGTTTCTGTCGTCGGCCATCGTCGGGTATCTGACGGTGAATTTCCTGCTGAAGTATCTGGTCAGCCATCGCCTCGATGTTTTTGCCTGGTATCGCCTGGTGATTGCTGCGCTGTTGTTCTACTCGTTGTAAAGTGCTCGGGTCCCCGATGTCCTGGCTCCGCCGTTCGTTCATTACCGGATTTTTTGTGACGGTGCCGCTGGTCGTCAGCGTGGCGGCCCTGCTGTGGATGTTTCGTGTGGTGGATGGCCTCACGGAAGGGTTCTGGGAGCAGTGGACGGGCACCCACGTGCCGGGGCTGGGGCTGGTCACCACGCTGGCGCTTGTGTTGCTGATTGGGACATTTGCCACCAACGTGATCGGCCGGCGGATTCTCGGTCGGGGCGAGCAAATCCTCATGCAAGTGCCGGTGTTTCGCACGATTTACGCTCCCGTCAAGCAGCTCATCTTTGCGTTTTCCCCGGACAATGAATCCGGGTTCAAGCGTGTGGTGATGATTGAGGATCCGTCACGGGGATTCCTGCTGGGGTTTCTGACGCGGGAATTCCTTTTCGATCGGGGGGCGGGACCTGAGGCGTTTATGGCGGTCTACGTTCCCACCAATCACCTCTATTTGGGCGACGTTGTGGTGTGCCCGGTGGAGCGCGTGCACTATCCGGACCTGACGGTGGAACAGGGAATTCGGGTGTTTTTGACCGGCGGAATGGGGCTGCTGGGGCGGGTGCAGGCCAGCCAGGCACCGCCGAGCCATTTTTCTGGAACCGGTGTCTAAACCAAACAAGCGCCAAATGCAGTGTCGTTTGTTGACACGGTTTTTCGCGGCTGACTATAATCCCGGCCTTCGTTAGGCTGTCGAAGAAAGTGCAAGGCGCAGGAGGTAACCGTGGCAGGACAGATGTTCGGCGAAGTGAGCAACCCCACCGTCCGGCTGGGCACCAAGCAGTGGTACACCGTGCCGCTGTCGATTCTGGTGCATACGGTCGCGCTTGGGTTGATGGTTGTCATTCCGCTGCTGGCATCCGACGTGTTGCCGACGCCGCAGTCGGTGATGGCGTTTGTGGCGTTGCCGCCTCCGCCGCCTCCGCCGCCGCCTCCGCCGCCGCCGCCTGCGGCCCCGACGCCCCCGACGCCTACGCCTGATGTGAATCCCGTCGCCGCGCCGATTGAGGCCCCGGCTGAAGTGAAGCCTGAGCCGCCGCCTCGTCCAGCTGCCGGCTCAATCGGTGTGGTCGGTGGTGTCGCCGGCGGCATCCCCGGCGGTGCCGTGGGTGGCGTTGTGGGTGGCATTCCTGCGCCGCCCCCGCCTCCTCCGCCGCCCGCGCAGCCGGTGCGCGTCGGTGGTCAGATTAAGGAACCGAAGAAGATTAAAGACGTGCGTCCGATTTATCCGCCCATTGCGCAGTCGGCGCGTGTGCAGGGTATCGTCATCATCGAAGCCACGATTGGCGTTGATGGCTCCGTGACGGATGCGCGCGTGATTCGGCCGGTGGCTCTCCTGGATCAGGCCGCGCTCGAAGCGGTGCGCCAGTGGCGGTTCACGCCGACCGAACTCAACGGCCAGAAGGTCCCCGTCATCATGACGGTGACCGTCAACTTCACCCTGCAATAACTGGTGGCCGTCTCTCGTTAGTTTTCAGGTGTCATTCACAGTTCGTTTCTTGGTTGTCTGAGTTTTCGTCGGAGGGTGTCAATGGGTGGTGAGATGGATCTGATGCACATGTGGGAGCAGATGGGCTTCATCGCGAAGGCCGTCGCTTTCATTCTGGTGTTCATGTCGATGTGGTCGTTCGGCGTGGCAATTGAGCGGTACTACACGTTCATGCAGGCGAAGAAGCAGTCGAAGCTGTATGCGCCGCAGGTGGCGAAGCACCTCAAGGAAGGCCGCCTGAAGGACGCGCTCGCCGTGTCACAGTCGAAGACCTACCAGTACAGCCATCTCGCCAAGGTCGTGCTCGCCGGTCTCCAGGAATACCAGTTCCAGGTGGACTCGGGTGCGAATCTGACCCGCGACGACCTGGTAGACACGGTCCGCCGAGCGATTCAGCGTGCGACGGCCCTCACCGCCAATGACCTCAAGAAGGGCATCCCGGCGCTTGCGACCATCGGCGCCACGGCGCCGTTCGTCGGTCTGCTCGGCACGGTCGTCGGCGTCATCAACGCCTTCGCCGGCATCGGCAGCACCGGATCCGCGGGCCTCGGCGCCGTGTCCGCCGGTATCTCGGAAGCGCTCATCGAAACCGCACTCGGGCTGGTCGTGGCCATCCCCGCCGTGTGGCTCTACAATTACTTCAGCGGCGCCCTCGAGTACTTCAACGTCGAGATGGATAACTCGTCGTCGGAACTCGTGGACTACTTCATCAAGAAGACCGCGTAACCCGGTTCGTAAAGGGAGTTTTCCATGTCGATGGACGTTGGGGGCGCCAAAGGCGGACCCAAATCAGACATCAACGTCACCCCGCTGGTCGACGTCATGCTCGTGCTGCTCATCATCGTGATGTTGATCGCGCCGATGATGCAGAAGGGCGTCGATGTGGCGCTGCCTGAGGCGGACAACTCGGGGGACAAACCCGACACCGCCGATCAGACCGTGGTGCACATCGGACCGGACAGCAAGTTGTACGTCAATGCGATTGAGGTCAGCGAAGGTGAGGCGATTTCGCGCCTGACAGCGACCCTCGAAACCAAGACGGACAAAATTGTCTATCTGAAGGGCGACAAGGACGCGCCGTATTCCTCGGTCATGAAGATGATGGACGCCCTGCGCGGCGCCGGCATCGAAACGGTCGGGCTCATCACGGAGAAGCGTGGCGGCAACGTGGAAGGGGGCGGTCAGTAATGGCTCATCACCACATGCACCACGGCGCCGAGAAGAACGTCCAGGTCTCGAAGTCCGAAGCTTCGTCGGACATGAATGTGACGCCGCTCATCGACGTCCTGCTCGTGCTCCTGGTCATCTTCATCGCGGCGCTTCCGTTGACGCAGAAGGGGCAGGACATCAACCTGCCGCTCGAGGTCAACAAGTCCGCGGCGGCCGCCGACGTGCTCGGGCAGATTGTCATCGACTACACGGCCGACCGTCGTCTCACGGTGAACAAGACCGAAGTCGGTCTGTCCGCACTGCAGGAGCACCTCCGGGTGCTCTTCGAGACCCGCAAGGAAAAGACCGTGTTCATTATCGGTGACGGGTCCGTGCGCTACGGCGAGATCGTCAGCATCATCGACGCTGCGTCCGGCGCAGGAGTGACGAAGGTCGGTATCGTGACAGACGGCATGCGGCAGTCCGCGGCCGGCGGCAACTAGGCATACAGCCCACCCCTTCAGGTCGGCTCTTCGAGCGCGCTCAGGTTCATCCTGAGCGCGCTTTTTTTGTGCGCGTACCCTTCGTAGGGCCGCCTGGGGTTGAGGCGGCCATCAGTCCGCAGCTCTCAGTCCGCAGTCCGGACCCGAGTGGCCGCCTCAACCCCAGGCGGCCCTACGTGGCCCGCAGGAGTCCAGGACTCGCTGCTGTGGCCGCCTCAACCCCAGGCGGCCCTACGTGGCCCCTTGGACCCCAGAACTTGCTGCTGTGGCCGCCTCAACCCTAGGCAGCCCTGGAGAACCCAGCCCTAAAAAAACGCGCCCAGGGAGCCCCTGGGCGCGTTTTGAGAGCGTTGATTGTCTCGGGGGAGGCTAGTTGCCGCCGCCACCGCCCTGCGCCTTCTGGAGCTCCATGGCGCGGTTCCTGAGCCGATCGGCTTCGGCGATCAGCGCATCGATGACCTTGCGGTCACGTTCCATGTTGGCCTTCATGCGGAGCAGGATGTTCTTGTACGTCAGGGCCTCGATGTAGTCGCCGTGCAGGGCCAGAGCGGACTCCTCCGCAGCGAGCGCCCGCTCAATGTAGGCGCGCTTCTGGGTGTTGTTCAGGGTGTAGTCCTTGAACGCCTTCTCCCAAAGCCAGTGGGCGATGGTGTGATGGGCTTCGGGGTTGTTCGGTTCTGCCTTCGCCCGATTTTCCCAGGCCTCCATGGTCTTTTCGAAGTTGCCCTGGCGGTTGTAGTAACCGGCAAGCACGCTGTATCCGAGGGCGTCGTCCTTGCGCACGTCGACGCTCTTGAGGAAGTAGGCCTCGGCCTCGTCGTACATGCCCTGCTTTTCGTAGAGGTCGCCCATCGTGCGGTAGTTGCTCGGCTCGTTGGGTTCCAAGTCGATCAGTTTCTTGGCGATTGGCTCGGCCTGGCTGAAGTCGTTGAGCTTGTCGGGCCCATAGGCGGCGATCAGGTATTCATAGGACAACTTTCTGATCTGGGCGCCAGACGGCTCCTCGTCCTTGATGACCGTGATGGCCTTGTTGTAGTTGTCGACCGCCTTGTTGAGCAACTCCGTCCGGTTGTCTCCGGCCTTGGTCGACAGGTTGTCGTAGGAGTTGGCCAGGAAGAAATACACGATCCCGAAGTCGGGATTGTGCTGCACGGCCTCTTCGTAGGATTGGGCGGCGTTCGTGAAGTCGGCCTTGCCGTAGTGCATGTTGCCTTCCTTGAAGGCCATCAGCATACGGAGGTTGCCGATCGAATACTTGCCGCAGGCCGAGGCGGACACGGCCACCAGGAGCACCAGGACAAAAACGCGAAGCGAGGTGAATCGAGACTGCATGTGGCTCCTCAAATCAGGGCGAAACTTTGGCCGAAACCGGGCCAGTATAGTGAACCCCCAAAACGACCGTCAAGGCTCGTAAGGGTATCCTTGATTCTGTTAGACACCGCGAAAATGATTCGGTTCGAAGACCTCATCGACAAGGTGCGGACGGCCAATCCGGACGCCGACACCGAACTGCTCCGCCGGGCGTACGTGTTTTCCGCCTACGAGCACAAGGGACAGGTCCGCCGCTCGGGGGAGCCGTACCTGGTGCACCCGCTGGAAGTGGCCGATTTGCTGGCCGATCAGCGGCTTGACGTGGTGGCCGTCGCCGCCGGCCTGCTCCATGACATCGTCGAGGACACCCCCAACTCCATCGAGAAGATCCGCGAGCTCTTTGGCCACGAGGTCGCCCACGTGGTCGAGGGGGTCACCAAGCTGTCCGGCCTCCAGTTCGCCTCCAGCGAGGAACGCCAGGCTGAAAGCTTCCGCAAAATGCTCCTGGCCATGGTCGACGACGTCCGCGTGATCATGGTAAAGCTGGCCGATCGGCTCCACAACATGCGGACACTGCACCATTTGCCCGAAGATCGCCGGGTGCGGATCGCCCAGGAAACCCGCGACATCTACGCGCCCATCGCCAACCGGCTGGGCATGAGCAAGGTGAAGAACGAGCTCGAGGAACTGGCCTTCCGGCACCTCGAGCCCCAGGCCTACCAGAAGCTTCGCGCCGACGTGGAGGCGCGCCGCAAGGCGTCCGAGGTGCTGATGGAGGAACTGCGGGTGATGCTGGCGGCCAAGCTGGCCGACGCGCAGATTCCCGTGGTGTCGATTGACGGCCGCATCAAGCGTCTCTGGTCGATTCACCAGAAGCTGAAGCGCCGGAACGCGGGTCTTGAGCAGGTGTACGACTTCATCGCGCTGCGGATTGTCACGCACGCGGTCAAGGACTGTTACAGCATTCTCGGCATCATTCACCAGACGTGGTCGCCGGTGACGGGCCGCTTCAAGGACTTCATCGCGATGCCGCGGCCCAACGGCTACCAGTCGCTGCACACGTCGGTGGTCAGCGCGAAGGGCACGCCGTTCGAAGTCCAGATCCGCACCGAGGAAATGCACCACGTGGCGGAGGAGGGCATCGCGGCCCATTGGAAATACAAGGAGGGCCGCGTCGGCGCCGAGCGTGATGAACAGTACTTCACGTGGTTGCGGCAGTTGCTGGAGTCCCAGCAGGACGTGCGCGACCCGGCCGAGTTCCTGCAGAACCTGCGCGTGGAGTTGTATCCGGACGAGGTATACATCTTTACGCCGAAAGGAGAGGTCAAGTCGCTGCCGCAGGGGGCGACGCCCGTGGACTTCGCTTATTCGGTCCACACCGACGTCGGCCACCAGTGTGTCGGGGCGCGCATCAACGGCAGGATGGTGCCGTTGCGCACGCGGCTCTCCAACGGCGACATCGTGGAAATCCTGACGCAGGCGGGGCACACGCCGAGCCGCGACTGGCTCACGTTTGTCCAGACGTCACGCGCCCGCACCAAGATCAAGCACTTTGTGCAGACCCAGGAGAAGGCGCGCAGCATCGAACTGGGCAAACGCCTGTTAGACAAGGACGTGCGGCGCTTCAATGTCGACAAGGCACTGGTGGCCCCCGAGGCCCTCGCGAAGGCCGGCCTCGACTTCGGGGCCCAGCGGCTCGACGATCTCTACGCGGCCATCGGCTACGGCAAACTCACCGTGCGCGCCGTGCTGACGAGGCTCGTCGGTCAGGATGCGCTGCGCGAACGTCCTCCCGACGGCGCGATCGCGAGTGTCGTCAAGCGCGTGCTGGGCACCGGCGACGCGAAAATTACGGTCAAAGGTATCGACGACCTGATGGTGTTCCGTGCGCGCTGCTGCAACCCGATTCGCGGTGAGCGCATCGTCGGCTACGTGACACGCGGCAAAGGGGTGTCCGTCCACGCAGCCACGTGTTCAAACGTCGTGAATCTGCTGTACGACCCGGAGCGGCGCATCGACGTCGAATGGGACAAGGGAGGCGACGCCGCGCCGTACGTGGTGCGCCTCAAGATCCACGTGGCCGATCGCCGCGGCATTCTGGCGGACGTCAGCACACGTATCGCCGACATCAACACGAACATTCGCGACGTCGAAGCGACGTCGGACGCCGACGGCGGCGGCTCGATCCACATGACCGTGGAAATCACCGACCTGAAACACCTCGACCGGGTGGTCAAGGCACTAAGAGCCATTGACGGGGTGCTGGCCGTGGAGCGGTCCAGCCGCTGAACTCCGGAACTCCGGAACCCCGGAACTTCGTTATTTGAGGTAGGCGACGACGTCGATTTCGACGCGGACGTTTTTCGGGAGGGCTGCAGCCTGGATGGTGGCGCGGGCCGGTGCCGGTGCGGAAAAGTAGCCCGCATAGACCTCATTCACCTCCGAAAAATCCCCCATGTCGGCGAGATAGACCGTGGTCTTCACCACCCGGTCATACGACACGCCGGCGGCGCGCAACACCGCACCAAGGTTCTGCAGGACCTGATGAGTCTGCGCCGTGATCCCACCCTCGGTGATCGTGCCCGTCGTCGGGTCGAGTGGAATCTGCCCAGAGGCGTACAGAAAGTCACCAGCCCTGATGGCCTGGCTGTATGGGCCGATCGCGGCGGGAGCTTCGGAGGTCGAAATCTGGACGAGCGGGGTGGCCATGGCTGGCGTTACGCCGCCTTGACGACCTTATTCGAGCGGATGCACCGGGTGCACACACGCACACGGCGGGTCGCCCCGTCGACCACTGCGCGAATTTTCTGCAGGTTCGGTTCAAATCGGCGCGCGGTCACGTTGTTCGCGTGGCTCGCCTGACGCCCCATGACCGGCTTCTTGCCACACACTTCACATTGCTTGGCCATACAACACGTTCTCCAAACTCCGAAGTATAGCAGGAGTTGCCCGACCGGCCCATGACCCGGTGACAAATTGTGTCCACTTTTTAGGAGAACCGGCACCCTCCTGTCGTCGTCTAAAGCGACAACCTAAGGCGGACCTAATAAGTCCCCTACTGAGGTGCAAGATGTAACCCTCTTTTGTCCTAGTAGTTACATTGAAACCTCATGATGGGCACGGCATCCAAGTTGACGCCTGATGCCCTAGGGAAGGCTAGAACAGTCCGTGGACTTTACCCGGACCAGCGGATTGGGTTAGTATTGGCATTTTGTTTGCATATTACAGGTCTGCACTGAGCGGTAGCGGAGGAGAAGGGAGCAATCATGAAGGCGCACACAACCCCACGGAAGGCGGCCGGAAAGGCCACAAAGACGGATTCGACCCGGCAGCGGTATGTCGAACTCAAGCGGATTCTCGAAGAGCGTCGGCGTGAAATTCTTGCGCAGGTGCAGGAGAAGATGCGCGACGTTCGTGCCGACGGCGGAGCGGCCGATGGGAAGGGCGTGCTGGATGCTGCTGAGACCTCAGAAGCCGACATCCAGGACGACATCGAATTTGCCCTGATCCAGATGAAGTCTGAAACGCTTCATCGGATTGAGGAAGCGCTCGCGCGACTCGAAAGCGGCCAGTTCGGCGATTGCTTCGAGTGCGGCGATGAGATCTCCGAGCGTCGCCTCCGGGCGCTGCCGTTCGCCGTTCGCTGCAAGGATTGCGAAGAGGCCCGCGAGGTGGCGGAACGCCGCGAGCGGCTCTCACATCGCCGGTCGTCGGGTTTGATGCTGGATATGAATTAAGCTTCCGACTCCGGCGTGTTTCTTCACAGGCTCCGCCGCAAGGCGGGGCCTGTGTTTTTTGTGCCCACGAGAGGGCGAGACGTGAAGGTGGATGTCATGGCTGACACGGTCCCAACGGAACTGCCGATCCTGCCGCTTCGCGACACGGTGCTGTTCCCGAATGCGTTCATGCCGCTCGCCGTGGCGCGCGAAAGTTCCGTGGCGCTGATTGACGACGCGATCGCCGGCGACAAACAGATTGCCGTCTTCACGCAGCGCAACGCCGGCGATGAGGAACCTGGGCAGGACGCGTTGTTCCCGGTCGGGACGTTTGCGCACATCCACAAGATGTTCAAGCTGCCGGACGGCAGCCTGCGCCTGATTGTCCAGGGGCTGGCCCGGATCCGGCTCGACGAGGTGACGGCGCGTACGCCCTATCTCCGTGGCCGCATCAGCGAACTGCCTGACATCGTCGCGGAGGCCGGGAACGTCGAGACCGACGCGCTCGTGCGGAACATCCGCACCAATTTCCAGCACATCGTCGAGTTGTCGCCGGTGCTGTCGGAGGACCTGTCCACCCTGGTCGCCAACATCGTGGAGCCCGGACGCCTTGCGGACTTTATTGCGTCGAGCCTCAGCACGGTCCCCACGGCCGGCAAGCAGGAACTGCTGGAAACCGCCGACGTGCGCGAACGCATGGACCGGTTGAACCGTGTGCTCACGAAGGAACTGGAAGTCCTTGAGGTCGGCTCAAAGATTCAGTCGCAGGTCGAGTCCGAGGTCGGGAAGAACCAGCGCGAATATTTCCTGCGCGAGCAGATGAAGGCGATCCAGCGCGAACTGGGCGAAGGTGACGACCAGGCCAAGGAAATCGACGAACTGGCCGAGAAGATCGACGCTGTGGGCATGCCGGACGACGTGAAGAAGGAGGCCAGACGCGAACTGGATCGCCTGTCGAAGATGCCGCCCGCTGCTGCGGAATATACCGTCGCTCGCACGTACATCGACTGGCTCGTCACCGTGCCATGGACGGCGCGGAGTGAGGAATCGATCGATCTGGCGCATACCAAGGCGACCCTGGATACGGATCACTCCGGCCTGGAACGCGTGAAGGATCGCATTCTCGAATATCTGGCCGTGCGCAAGCTGAAGCCGGACGTGAAGGGGCCGATCCTCTGTTTCGCCGGTCCTCCAGGCGTCGGCAAGACCTCGCTGGCCCGGTCCATCGCCAACTCCATCGGACGGAAGTTCGTGCGCGTGTCGTTGGGCGGCATGCGCGACGAAGCGGAGATCCGCGGCCATCGCCGCACCTACATCGGTGCGCTGCCGGGCCAGATCATCCAGGGCCTGCGGCGCGCCGGCGTCAGAAATCCGGTCTTCATTCTCGACGAAATCGACAAACTGGGGCACGACTTCCGCGGCGACCCCGCCTCGGCGCTGCTCGAGGTGCTCGACCCGGAGCAGAACCACGCGTTTCGTGACCACTATCTCGACGTGCCGTTTGACCTGTCAGAGGTGATGTTCATCACGACGGCGAATGTACTGGATCCCATTCCGTCGCCGTTGCGCGACCGCATGGAAGTGATCGAGCTTGGGGGGTACACCGAGCGCGAGAAGCTGGCGATTGCCAGGGATCATCTGGTCGCCCGACAGGTCACCAATCACGGGCTGACGGCCGACCAGATCGTTTTCACCGATGAGTCGCTGTCGGCGATCGTTCGCGGCTACACGCGCGAGGCCGGCGTTCGCAACCTGGAGCGCGAGATCGGGTCCGTCTGCCGGAAGGTGGCGCGGCGCCGGGCGGAAGGCGACGAGCGTCCAGTGACCGTGACCGACGCGCTGGTTGAGGAGTTCCTCGGAGCCCCCCGGCATCTCGATGAGGCGCTCGCGCATCGGACCCAGGATCCCGGTGTGGCGATCGGTCTGGCCTGGACGCCTGTGGGCGGCGACGTCCTCCTGATCGAGGCTTCGCGGATGGCCGGCGGCAGTCAGTTGACGCTCACCGGGTCGCTGGGCGATGTGATGAAGGAGTCGGCGCGGATCGCGTTGTCGTGGTTCCGCGCGCACGCGGCGCAGTACGGCGTCGATCCCCGGTTCTACACGGATTCCGAGATCCACCTGCATGTGCCGTCAGGCGCCATCCCCAAGGACGGCCCCTCGGCGGGCGTCACGATGGTCGTGGCGCTGGCCTCCGCGCTGTCGGGCCGCCCGGTGCGCGGCGATCTCGCGATGACCGGCGAGGTGACGCTGTCCGGTCGCGTGTTGCCGGTGGGAGGCATCAAGGAGAAAGTGCTGGCCGCCCGGCGCCACGGAATTCATCAGGTCATTCTGCCGAAGCAGAACGAAACGAACGTACGCGAGGATCTCAGCGACGAAATCCGCCGAGGTCTCACCGTACATTTTGTGACTGAGGTTGCCGAGGTGCTCGCGCTGGCCCTTACACCGGTGCCGGCGCACCCGTCGCTGACACCGGTCTGAGCAACTGCAGGCCGACAACGGTTTTGATGTCGGCGACACGTCCGTCGCGAATCATCTCGGCGAGCGTGTCCAGTGTGACCACCGCGGGCTCGATCTGTTCGTCCTCGTCCTGGTGGACCGGGCCCGTGGGCGGCACGAGTGATTCGCACCGGTAGAAGTGCATGATCTCGTCGCAGAACCCCGGCGTGGGGTACCACGACGCCAGCAACGTGACCCGCTGCGGAGACTGCCCCGTCTCTTCTTCGCACTCGCGGACCACGGCGGCGTCCGGCGCTTCACCCGGGTCGAGGCTGCCGGCCGGGAGTTCCCAGATCCAGCGGCCGATCACCGGGCGGTACTGGCGGATCAGAATCACCGTGTCGGGGGACGGCTGCGCGAGGATCACGACGGAGCCTCGGTGCCGCACGGCTTCGATTGTGATCGTCCGTCCGTTCGCCAGGACGACGTCCTCGCGTTCGACGCGGATGACCCGCCCCGTGAACATCACCTCCGCTGCCATCTCACTTCCTCGCGCTGGACTGCCGCAGCGCCTTCAGCACCCGGGCCAGGTCCAGCGGCAGGTCTGCCCTGAAGTCCATCGGACGGCCGTCACGCGGATGGGCGAACGACAGGCGTGCCGCATGGAGGAACGGCCGCTCGAGTTTCGCCAGTGAGGCAAGGTGCGTGGGGAGGCGTTTCCGCACACCGCCGTACAGCTCGTCGCCGACCAGTGGGTGGTTCGCTTCGGACAAATGCACGCGAATCTGGTGTGTGCGCCCGGTGCCGATGAGCAACGTGATGAACGAGACGCCCCGCAACACCTCCACGCCGACCACCTCGGTCAGCGCCGACCGTCCGCCCCTGGCGCGACTCGACATCCGCTTGCGATTGTTGGGATCGCGGCCGATGGGATTGTCATACCGCGTTCCTTTCTCCGGGGCGCCCCACACCACCGCCTGGTATTCCTTGCGGACGACGCGGTCGTGAAATTGCGCGGACAACGTGCGATGTGCGGCGTCGTGTTTGGCGACGACCATGATGCCTGACGTGCCGCGGTCCAGCCGGTGCACGATGCCTGGCCGCTCGGTGCCGCCAATTCCGGAGAGGCCCTTCACATGGTGGAGCAGGGCATTGACCAGCGTGCCGTGGGCGTGGCCGGCGGCGGGATGCACGACCATCCCCGCGGGCTTGTTGATCACCACCAGATCCGCATCGTCGTACAGCACGGTAATGGGGAGGTCTTCAGCCGCGGGCGTGGCCGGCATCGGCGGGGGCACGTCCACGTCAACCCGCAGGCCTTCGGTGACGACGAGCCCGGGCTTCGCGGAGTGGGGCTCGGAGGTGACACGTCCGTCGCGCAGCAGGCGCTGGACCTGCGAGCGTGAGACGTCAGGCAGGCGCGACGTGATGAACTGATCGAGCCGCAGCCCGGCGTCGGCCGCCTCGGCGACAAGTCTCGTCAGTCCGGACATCGGGTCAGGCCGCCGACGGCTGCGGTTGCCGCTTCAGATACCACAACATCAGGAGCGCGGCAGGCACCAGCAACAGCGACACAAACTGTGAGGTGGACATGTCGCCGATCGCCCCCCGCTGAATGTCGCCTCGGAAATACTCGATGATGAAGCGGGAGATGGCATACAGGCCGATGTACAGCCAGAACGTTCGGCCGGCAAACGGCTTGCCCTTGCGCTCGGTCAGCAGCAGCACGCCGAGGATCAGGAGTTCCGCACCGGCGTCATAGAGCTGCGTGGGGTGGAGCGGCAGGTTGAGCGGTGTCCCGACATTCGCGTTGGCAATGGGATTGGTGAACGTGATGCCCCAAGCCGCATCCGTCGGACGGCCGTAACAGCAGCCCGCCAGCAGACACCCGAAGCGGCCCACGACGTGACCGAGGGCGATACCGGGCGCCATGAGGTCGCCGGTCGCCCAGACGTTGAGTTTGTAGCGGCGGACCAGCACCAGTCCGACCAGCACGGCGCCGATGAGGCCTCCGTAAAAGACGCCGCCCGCCCGGACGAGTGAGAGCAGTTCGCGCGGCTGCTGGCGGAAGTAGTTCCAGTCCACCGCGATGAGCATCAGCTTCGCGCCAACGAGCGCCGCGATGATGAGGTAGATGCCGAGGTCCATGACCCGTGCCGGGTCCACACCCGCCTTGCGCGCCCGGACGACCGCAAGCTGCAGGCCGATGAGATAGGCGGCGGCCAGCAGCACGCCATAGGAGTAGACGGGCCAGTCGCCAACATTAAACAGAATCGGGTACATGACGTTTCACCAGCAGAAGGTCTGCAAAGACGAGAATTGCGCCGACGTTGATCGCCGCATCGGCGACATTAAAAGCCCAGAAGTGCCACGTGCCCCAGTAGATGTCGACAAAGTCGAGCACGTATCCCTGTTGCACGCGGTCGATCAGATTGCCGATGGCGCCGCCCGCGATGAACGCCACGCCCAGTCGCGCGAGGCGTTCATGCGGCTGCAGCTGCCTGTAGTAGAACACCATCCCCACGAGCGCGAGGCACGCAAGGCCGATCGTCAGCAGCGGCTTGTAGGGCAGATCCAGGTCATTCAGCAGCCCGAACGCCACCCCCTCATTGCGGACGTGGACCAGATTGAGGAGGCCCGGAATGACGGTGATGCTGTCGTAGAGGCCCAGCGTGGCATGCACCCACACCTTGGTGAGCTGGTCGAGCACCACCAACGTGAGCACGACCCACACGAGACCCGGGAGACGCGCCATCATGCGACGGGTTCCAGGGCATCCGCGCAGCGTTCGCACACCGCATCGTCGCCGTTACCGGTCAGCGCCGGGACGAAGCGCCAGCATCGGGGACACTTGTCACCGGCCGCGTGGGTGACCTCGACGATCAGCGGGCTGTCGGTCGATTCGCGCAGCGTCACCGCGGACACGATGCACAACATGGGCAGGTCCGCTTCCGCACTCTTGAGCCGGTGGTAGAGGTCGCCGCCGGCCGTGAGCGTGACGTGCGCCGTGAGCGGTGCACCGATCGTCTTTGCGGCGCGGGCGCGTTCGAGGGCTTCATTGACGGTCCGGCGAACGTTCGACAGCGCCTCCCAGTGCGCATCAAGCGTGTCGTCGATCCACGCCTGCGGGCTGCTGGGGAAGTCGGCCAGGTGCACGGACGCCTCGCGCGGTCCCGGGAGGCGCGGCCAGATTTCGTCGGCCGTCATCGAGAGGATCGGCGCGATCAGCCGCACAAGGCCGTCGGCCAGCACATACAGCGCGGTTTGTGCGGAGCGGCGCTCCGGGGAGTCCGCGCGGAACGTGTAGAGGCGGTCCTTGGAGACGTCGAGATACAGCGCGCTGAGTTCGACCGTCACAAATTCGTTGACCGCGTGTGCGAGGGCCTGAAAGTCGTACGCGTCGTATTCCGCCCGCACCGTTCGCTCGAGGCGCGTGTAGCGCGACAGGATGTGCCGATCCGCGCTGTGCATCTGCGCGTGGGGGACCTGGTGCACGGCCGGATCGAAGTCGTAGAGATTCGACAGCAGATACCGGAACGTGTTGCGGATTTTCCGGTACGCCTCGACCGTGCGCGCGAGCACCTCCTTGCCGAGCCGGATCTCGTCGCGGTAATCCACCATCGCGACCCAGAGGCGCAGCACATCCGCGCCGCTCTCCTTGATGATCTGTTGCGGCGCGATCACATTGCCGATCGACTTCGACATCTTGCGCCCGTGGGTGTCCACAACGAAGCCATGTGTGAGCACGCCGTCGTAGGGGGCGCGTCCGCGCGTACCGACCCCCACCAGCAGGGATGACTGGAACCAGCCGCGGTACTGGTCCGTGCCTTCCAGATAGAGATCCGCCGGCCACCGGAGATCCGGTCGCTGGGCGAGCACCGCCTCATGGCTCGACCCGGAGTCGAACCACACATCGAGAATGTCGCGTTCCCGTTCAAACGACGATCCGCCGCAGCTGGCGCAGCGGAAATCAGCGGGCACAAACGTCTCCAGGGGCGCGTCGTACCACGCATCCGCGTTGTCCCGTTCGAAGACCGCTGC
Organism: Vicinamibacterales bacterium; assembly: GCA_030827135.1. Classification (GTDB taxonomy): domain Bacteria; phylum Acidobacteriota; class Vicinamibacteria; order Vicinamibacterales; family SCN-69-37; genus SYFT01. Next base: position 107,870 of record JAURFE010000002.1, on the reverse strand, counting down.
CGCGCGGTCGACCAGGGCGGGTGTGAGATGCGAGTGGCCACACCCGGTGCACGTGATCGCCGGAATCGGCACGCCCCAGGCGCGTTGACGCGAAATGCACCAGTCCGGACGCGTCGCAAACATGCCGGTCATGCGTTCACGGCCCCACGACGGATGCCACGCGGTGGCATCGGACGCCGCTGTCGCGTCGTCCCGCAAGCCGTCCATCGAGATGAACCACTGAGGTGTCGCCAGGAAGATCACCGGCTGGTGACAGCGCCAGCAGTGCGGATACGAATGCTCGAAGTCCGAGCGGTGCCACAGGCGCCCACGCTCGGCGAGCGCGGCTTCGACGACGGGGTTGGCTTCGAAGACCTTGAGTCCGCCGACGATGGGCGTGTCTTCGGTGAACCGGCCGTGGGTACCGATGGGGGTCGTGATCGGCAGCCCGTAGCGCACGCCGGTGTTGAAGTCGTCCGTGCCGTGACCGGGCGCCGTGTGCACGGCACCGGTCCCCTGCTCAAGCGTGACGTATTCCGCGAGCACACCGACGGAGTCGCGATCGAACAGCGGGTGCTGGAAGCGCACGCCTTCCAACTGGGCGCCGGTGAAGGTCGCGACCGGTGCACCCAGCGCGCGGCCGGTGCGTGTCGAGACGCCATCGGCCAGCTCCGTCGCGAGGATCACCAGCCGACCGTCGAAATCGAATGCGCCGTACTCCAGCTCCGGGTGGAAGGCGATGGCGAGGTTCGCCGGGATCGTCCACGGGGTCGTCGTCCAGATCAGGGCCGTGACGTCGCGTCCCGTCACGGCGGGGACGTGCGAGGCGAGCACCGTGTCGTCGGCCGCCAATGGGAACTCGACGAAGATCGAGGGTGACGTGTGGGTGTCGTACTCCACCTCGGCTTCAGCCAGCGCCGTGCGGTCGCGGAGGCACCAGTGCACCGGCTTCTTGCCCTTGTAAACGAGGCCGCGTTCGACGAACTTCCCGAGGGCGCGCACGATGGCCGCCTGGTAGCCGAACTGCATGGTGAGGTACGGGGCGTCCCAGTCGCCCAACACGCCGAGGCGTTCGAAGTCTGCGCGCTGCGAGGCGACGAATTGTTCGGCGTACGTGCGGCACGCGCGACGGAAGTCGCCGATGGACCGATCCTTCGCAGCGGGGCCGAGTTCACGTTCGACGTTCAGTTCGATCGGTAGCCCGTGGCAGTCCCAGCCGGGCACGTAGGGTGCATCAAATCCAGCCATCGACCGTGATTTGACGACAAAGTCCTTGAGGATCTTGTTGAGCGCATGGCCGATGTGGATCTCGCCGTTGGCGTACGGAGGGCCGTCGTGCAGGACAAATCGCGGCGCGCCGCGACGGTGCGCCCGGATGGCGGCGTACAGCTTCGTCTCCTGCCAACGGGCGATCGCTGCCGGCTCGGCCGTCGGCAGGTTCGCCTTCATCGGGAAGTCGGTCCGGGGGAGATTGAGCGTGTCTTTCCAGTCGCGCATGGCTGATGTAAACCCCTATTCTATATTCGCGCGCACCGTGAGACCTGCTGTGAACACACTGGCCGTCTTCTTTGACGTCGACTTCACCCTGATTCGCCCCGGCCGCCGGTTTCTCGGCCCCGGGTATGCCGAGACGTGTGTCCGGCACGGGGTGCCCGTGGACGAGACCGCGTTTGAGGCGGCGGTGGCCTCGGCGGCCGGTGTGCTGGACACGATGGACCAGCGCTATCACGACGAGATCTTCGTCCGATACACGAGCCGAATCATTGAGCTCATGGGGGGCACCGGGCCGGGAGTGGCCGTGGCTGCGCGCGAGATCTACGACGACTGGGCCCACCACCACCACTTCGAGATGTACGAGGAGGTGCCAGAGGCCCTCAGGACCCTGCAGCGGCAAGGGGTGCAGATGGGCCTGATCTCCAATTCCCATCGGCCGCTGGAGACGTTCGGCGAGTATTTCGACCTGGCAGGGGTGATGTCGGTGACCGTGTCATCCGCGGAGTTCGGAGTGATGAAACCCGACCCCCGCATCTTTCACGAGGCACTCAGCCGGATACGGGTCGCGCCGGATCAGGCCGTGATGGTGGGAGACAGCCTTGCACACGACGTGCTCGGTGCCCGCCAGGTCGGGATGCGTGGCGTGTTGCTCGATCGCGACGGCCGCGCGAAGGGCCTCGATGCCTCGATTCCGGTAATTCAGTCACTCTCGGAACTGGCCTCCTTGCTCTAGGACTTCGGAACCCCGTTCAGCCAGGCGGCCATGTCAGCGTCCGTCCTCCGAGCACGTGCAGGTGGATATGGAACACCGTCTGGCCTGCAGCCGCGTTGCAGTTGAACACGGTGCGATATCCCGACCCGTCGAACCCATGATCCTTCGCGACCTGCGCCGCGCACCGCACCATCGCGCCGACCAACGCCTCATGGGCCGGCGTCAGGTCGTTCACCGTCGCGATGTGCACCTTCGGAATCACCAGCACATGCATCGGCGCCTGCGGATTAATGTCCCGGAACACCAGCAGGTCGTCGTCTTCATACACCGTCGTCGCCGGAATCTCCCCCGCGACGATGCGACAGAACAAACAAGAGTCCATGAGTCAAATTATTCCCAATTAATGACGTCGGGAGGTTTTTTCGCGACGTTGTCTCGGAATCAGGCTCTTTTTCGCAGTCACGACGCGGGGAATTTGTTGGAGGTCGGGCTGCCAGGTGATCTCGGAGAAGCCGGCGTCCTGGAGAAGCCGGGTGACCACGGGGGATTGGTGGATGCCGACCTCCATCATCAGGGCGCCGCCGGGGGCGAGGCGCGCGTGGGCGGCGGGAATCAGGCGGCGCACGACGTCGAGGCCGTCGGGTCCGCCGAAGAGGGCGAGGGCGGGCTCGAAGTTGCGCACGTCCGGCGGCAATGAAGGGCGATCGCTCTCGGGGACGTACGGCGGGTTCGACACGACGAGGTCCACCGGCTCCTGGATGTCGTCGAGCAGGTCGGCCAGACGCCACTCGACAGACGATGCGGCGAGTATCGCAGCATTGCGACGGGCGACTGCGAGGGCATCGGGCGAGCAATCAGTGGCCATGACCGACAAACCAGGGTGCTCAAGCGCGAGCGTGATCCCCACACAGCCGGTGCCGGCGCCGACGTCCACCACCGTGCGGGCACCGACAGCGCGAACCCACGCGAGCGCGGCATCAATCAGGAGTTCGGTTTCGGGGCGGGGAATCAGGACGCCCGGTTGGACGATGAAGTCGCGGCCGTAGAATTCGCGCGTGCCGAGCAGGTACGCGACCGGTTCGCCGGTCGTGCGCCGCGAGACCAGAGCGTCGAGCCTGGCGACGAACTCGGCGTGTGCGTCTTTGTGCCGGTGCGACAGCCAGTCCGCCAGGGACCAGCCGAGCACGCCGCGGGCCATCACGGCGGCGTCGCGGTCGGCGTCGTCGGATGCGAACCCGGCCGCGCGCAGTCGAGCCGCCGCCGCCGCGACCGTTGCGGCGACCGACGACACTAGGCCGAATCCCCCTCGGTGGCCTGCCTGAGTTTCTCGGCCTGCACGTGCTGCTTAATCTCGTTGATGAGTTCCGTCAGGTCGCCGTCGAGTGCGTCGGTGAGCTGGTGCATCGTGAAGTTGATGCGGTGGTCCGTGATCCGGTTTTCCTTGAAGTTGTACGTCCGAATCTTTTCGGACCGTTCGCCGGTGCCGACCTGGCCGCGCCGTTCCTTCGCGATCGCCTCCTGCTGCTTGCGCATCTCCATCTCATAGAGACGCGAGCGCAGGACCTTCATCGCCTTCTGGCGATTCTTGATTTGCGATTTTTCGTCCTGCTGCGACACGACCGTATTGGTCGGCAGGTGGGTGATGCGCACGGCCGAGTACGTCGTGTTGACGCTCTGGCCGCCGGGCCCACTCGAGCAGAACGTGTCGATGCGCAGGTCTTTCGCATCGATGTGAATATCGACTTCCTCCGCTTCCGGGAGCACCGCGACGGTGGCGGTGGAGGTGTGGATGCGCCCGGCTGCTTCCGTGGCCGGCACCCGCTGCACACGATGGACGCCGCTCTCATGTTTAAGCTGGCCGTACACGCCCTTGCCTTCCATGGACGCGACCACTTCCTTCAGCCCGCCGATGCCGTTTTCGCTCATCGTGTGGACGTCGATCTTCCAGCCCTGCCGCTCGGCGTACCGGGTATACATGCGGTACAGGTCGGCCGCAAACAGCGCAGCTTCGTCGCCACCGGTGCCGCCGCGAATTTCGAGCACGACGTTGCGGTCGTCATTCGCGTCACGCGGGACGAGCATCAACCGGAGTTGCCCCTCGAGCGTCTCCATCTGCTGCTCAAGGCCCGGCAGTTCCTCCTTCGCAAGCGCCGCCATCTCCGGGTCATCGCCGGCCATCAGGTCACGATTTTCGGCCGCCTGCTGGTCCAGTCGCAGCCATTCACGGAACGCTTCCACGGTCGGCTGGATTTCCGACAGCGCCTTCGACTGCGTGCGATACGCGGTCGCGTCGGCCTGCACCGCCGGGTCCGAGACCTGCTGCATCAGCGACTCGTAGCGGGTTTCGAGCGAACGAAGTTTGTCGAGGACTTGCGGAGTCATGCGCGTTCAGCTTCCATCAGCCGCCGGACACCGGCGGCAAAAATGCGACGTCGTCGCCCTCCTGCAGAGGGTGGGACATGCGCGAAAAATTCGCGTTCACCGCGCACGAGATGGCACGGCCGAACGGCGCGAGCGCCGGATGCGCCTGCGCGACGGCCGCCCACAGGTCGGCGACGGTGGCGCCGGCCGGGACCTCGGTGTGCCACACCTCGAGACCCGCGAGTTCGCGGAGACGGGCAAAGAGTCGCACGGTTATGCGCATGCGATGGCCATCGCTTTCTGGCGGGCGTCGGGGTCTTCCGGATCCGCGACAGCGCCTTCGACCCAGGCGTCGCCGTCGACGAAGAACTCGTGTTTCCACACGGGCGCGATCTGCTTCACCCGTTCAATCGCGTAGCGGCAGACCGAAAACGCGTCGGCGCGATGTGCCGTGGCGGCGACGACGGCGATGCTGGCCTCGCCGATCTCGAGGCGTCCAACCCGGTGCACCAGGGCCAGTTCGGCCTCGGGCCATCGGGCCAGGGCCTCGTTCCGGATCTGCGCGAAAGTCTTCACGGCCAGCGCGTCGAAGGCCTCGTACTCCAGATACCGCACGGTCCGGCCCTGATGGGTGGCCCGAACGACACCGAGGAAGGACGCCAGCGCCCCGCACCCCTCGCCACGCGAACGGACCGCGGCCTCGACCGCTGTCGTCAGCGCGTCTATCGACAGCGGGTCCCGGGTCACCGCGAGCATCGCATCAGTATACCGAGGCCATCAGGCACGGCCTGATGGCGGAGTCAACGCGCACACGCCGCCTCAACATCTGCCGCGGTCTTCGGGATTGCGGGCCCCAGCACGCGGCATCCGGTCGCCGTCACCACGACGTCGTCTTCGACGCGATATCCGCGCGCGTCGCGGAACTTCTCGATCTCGGCGAAGTTGAGGAACGCGGCGTTGGTCCCGTCGGCCTTCCACTGATCGATCAGCGCCGGGACGAAGTACAGGCCGGGTTCCACCGTCAGGGCGAAGCCGGGTTCGAGCGTACGCGCCAGGCGCAGGTAGCCGAGGCCGAACTGCGTGCTCCGTGTGAAGCCAGGGCCGTAGCCGACAAATTCCTCGCCGAGATTCTCCATGTCGTGCACGTCGAGGCCGATCATGTGGCCGAGGCCGTGCGGGAAGAACAGCGCGTGCGCGCCGGCCGCAACGGCGGCATCGGGGTCGCCCTTCATCAGGCCCGCGGCCGTGAGGTCCACCACCATCGAACGCGCCACGCCGAGGTGGACGTCCCGATAGGCCACGCCCGGTTTGATCGCGGCGATCGCCCCCATCTGCGAGCGCAGGACGATGTCGTAGATGAGGCGCTGCTGCGCGGTGAACGGTCCGCCAATCGGCAGCGTTCGGGTGATGTCCGACGCGTAGCCGTGCGGCGTTTCGTACCCGGAGTCCAGAACCAGCACGTCCCCGGCGCGCATCTGGTTGCGATAGTAGGGATTGTGCAGCGTCTCACCGTGCACCGAGCAGATCGGCAGAAACGAAAACGTGCCGCCGGAGGCCACCGCCACCCGCTCGATTTCGGCGACCACTTCGTATTCGTACCGGCCCGGCGCGGCGGCCTGCATGGCCGCGGCGTACATCGCCTGCGACACGCCGACCGCGCGCTCCATCTCGGCCAGTTCTTCCGTGCTCTTGTAACTCCGCTGGGCGACGACCGCGCGGTGGAATGCTTCCGAGCGGCCCGGCTTTACCGCGCCGGGCGCGAGGCTCAGCCACGCCGCCAGCTTCACGGTGTGATCCGCGCGATACGGCGCGAGGTAGTGAACGGTGCGGCCCTGGGCGAGGGCGGCCGCCAGGCGCTGCTGGAGCACGGCGGGCGTGATCGTCTGCGTGACGCCGGCCGCTGCGGCCCGTGACGCGAGCGTGGGCATCGGTCCCGACCACATCACATCCGCCATCGTCGCTTCGTCTCCCACGAGGCTGTCGGTGTTGGCGTCGATGTCGATGAGCGCGGCCAGCCCCGGCTGGTCCACCGCCCAGAAATACAGGAAGGTGCTGTCCTGGCGGAACGGATAGACGGACGCCGCGTAGGTGCGCCCGACTTCGTCGTTGCCAAGGAACAGGATCAAGCCGGACCCGATGTCCTTCTTCAGTCGTGCCCGCCGCTGCTGGTACGTTTCTGCTCCAAACATGTTGTGCCTCGATGTCAGATTCCCGATGTCAGATTCCCGATTTCAGATTCCCGATTTCAGATTCCCGATTTCAGATTCCACATGTGTCCCAGCGGCCCGTGTCCGCCGCCCAGTCCCGGTGCGTGTCGAATCGCTTCCGTCACATAGTCTTTCGCGGCGCGGATGGCCGATTCAGCATCCAGTCCGCGTGCGAGTCGTGCCGCGATGGCCGACGACAGCGTACATCCGGTGCCATGGGTGTGCGGCGTATTGATGCGCTCGGCGGTAAGTTCGACGAATCGCGAGCCGTCCGACCAGACATCCGTGGCGGCTCCGGCGAGGTGTCCGCCCTTGACGAGCACGGACCGGGCACCCAGACTCACGAGTCGGCGGCAGGCCGCGTGAAGGTCGGCCGTGGTGTGGATCGTCAGGCCTGTCAAGACCTCGGCTTCGGGCACATTCGGGGTGACGACAGTGGCCAGAGGGACAAGAACGTCGCGCAGGGCCGACACCGCGGCGGGATCGAGCAGGTGGTCGCCCCCTTTGGCGACCATGACCGGGTCGAGCACCACGTTCGGCAGATGGAGGCGCGTGAGCGCGTCGGCGACGGCCTGGATGATGCCCACGTTGGCCAACATCCCGATTTTTGTGGCTGCTGGGAAGAGATCCGAGGCCACGGCGTCAATTTGAGCGGCGACAAGGGCCGGGTCCAGGGCTTGGACCGCGGTGACGCCCCGGGTGTTCTGGGCGGTGATGGCGGTGATGGCCGAGGTCCCGTAGACGCCGAGCGCCGCAAAGGTCTTCAGATCGGCCTGGATTCCCGCGCCGCCGCTGGAATCACTGCCGGCGATTGTCAGTGCAACGACCATTCGCTTAGAATTCTCCCTCATGTCAGCTTCCACTGCTCGCAGCTCAATGCTTGAATCTTCCCTGGGCGCTTCGTCGACCGCCGGCCTCGCGCCGGCCGTGCGGGTTGCCGCAGTGGCTCTGGCGGCCGCCGCGACAGCCACCGCCGCGCAGTTCACCGTGGTGCTGCCCTTCACGGCGGTGCCGTTCACGCTGACGCCGCTGGTGGTGATTCTGGCTGGAGCGGTGCTCGGGTCGCGCCTCGGCGCGGCGTCGCAGGTGGCGTATCTGGCGGCCGGCGTGGCGGGGCTGCAGGTATTTGCGCCGTCCCTGGCGCTGCCGCCCGGCGCAGGCCGGTTGCTCGGCCCCACCGGCGGCTATCTGCTGGCGTACCCGATGGCTGCGTTCGTCGCAGGGTATCTGGCCGAGCGCGGATGGGATCGTTCGATCCTGCGTGCCGCGGTGGCACTGCTGGCGGGTCTCGCGGTCATCTACATGGGCGGCTTTGCATGGCTGTCACGCTTTGTCCCGACGTTTGGCGCGGCCTTCGCGCAGGGCATCGCTCCCTTCATCGTGGCTGACCTCGCGAAAGTGGCCATCGCCGCAATGCTCCTGCCGCGTGCCGCTCGTTTCTTCGGCAAGTAGCGCCATCCGCGTCGAGGCGGCGCGCGCAGTGCCCGTCCAGTCACGATGAATCTGCAGTTCATGCACGTCGTGGACTATTGGGTGGGGATCCCCCTGTGTGCCGTCCTGTCCATCGTTGAACGCGTGCGCGCGCGGGTGATGCCCGCGGTGTCGGCCCCTCCGCGCCGAATGCTGCTGATTGAACTGAGTGAGATGGGCAGCGCGGTCCTGGCGGTCATTTCTCTCGTTTCTCACCACGCTGTCTGCAGCGCTGAGGCGCTGCCGGCGAGAGCGCCTCGACGCCGCCGTGAATCTCGAGATTTTTTCACGGGGCACGGCGCTGCTCACCGCGAGCCATGACTGCACGCCGAGCATGTAGTTCTGCCCGTAGAAGAACAGCGGGAACGTGCGGAACTCGCTCAGGTGTTTCGCCATCAGGCCGTACACCGCCTGGTCCGAGTCAAAGAACTGTTCGTAGCGCAGCAGCACAAACGATTGCAGCGCCACGATCGCCGTCGCCACGGCCAGGCAGATCCAGAGTTCGCGCTTATCGGACATAACCCAGGCTTCTCATGCGTTCGATCATTTCCCGGTCGAGCGGCTGCCCGGTGGCCGGCGCCGTGCGCGCGCGTCGTTCACCGTAGGTGGCGATCGTCCGCAGCGGGAACGCCTGTCTGAACTCCGGCGTCAGGAACACGTCTGCGGCCGTGGCGGCCAGGTCCGATGCCACGGGCACGCCGAGCAGACGCAACACCGTTGGCGCAAGCGCTTCTGCGGGCAGCGGCGGCGCCGGGGTGGTGCCTGTGGCGGCCATGGCGCCGGCCAGCGCGAGCACCGACCCATTCGCCGTGACCGAGTCGACCGCGACGCGACCCGGCTGTGTGATCAGCACCGTCACGCGCGACGGGTGCTGCGGTCGCAGCACGGTGGCGCCGATCGCGCGATCCAGAAACGCGTAATACGCCTCGAGCGCGCGGACGCGTTCGGCTGCCGCGGCCGGGGCCAGCGTCTCCGCAGGCGCCACTGGAAACAGCGCGTGCTGCGCGATATCGAGTCCCGGCAGATACATCGTCAACAAATCCTGCTCGCCGAGGGCCGGGTCGGCCGCCAGGTCGAGCACCGTGGCGTCGAGACGCGCCGATCGATCGACGATGGCCGCGATGTCCGCCGTCAGGCTCGTCGAGACCCCCGTCACCAGTGTGTCGACTCGCGCTGTGCGGGCCGCCGCGGACTGTCGCAGCGGCTCGTAGACCGCCGTCGGCGCAATCTCGCCCGACAGCACGCCGCCCTGTTCGAGGCGGAGGATCGCGCGGTCGGAGAGGACCGTCGCCAGCGAGTCCTCCGCTGCGGGCCAGGTGGCCCACCAGTGGACGACGGCGGTGCGCAGGCCGGCGGTGGCGGCCACTTCCCAGAATGTCGGCACGCGCCGGTCATCCCCGGACGCAAGCGTCGGTCGCGTCAGCCGGAGCAGGTCGGTGGCCGTGGTCAGCAGTGAGCCCGCGCCGACGCGGCCTTCCACACCGGCCAGTTGGCGCCCTTCGAGCGCGCGAATGCCGTGTCGGCCCACAGGCTGTCCCGTGGCCAGGGTGGTCCACACCTGCGCGGGGTCGCGGTCGAGACTCACGGCGAGTGGCGCCGTCGCGCCGCTCAGGAGTCGATCAAAAGTGGGAAGACCTCCCCCCGCACGCAGGCGGGTGAGCGTCGGCACATCGACACCATCCACCGCGACGACGAGCACGCGCACGCCGGTTGGCACCACGGTCAGGGGGGTGGTCTGGACGGTCGTGTCTGACGAGGGCGCGAGCGCGCGCAGCAGCACCATCGCGCCGCCGAGGGCAATGACCCCGAGGGGCACGACGACCCGGAGTGATGACAGCGGGGAGCCTGTGGGTAACCCCGACAGGCCGAGCCGGACGAGATACGCGAGCACACTGATCGTGACCACATGCCCGATGAGAATCGCGATCGACGCGGCAACCGCGAGTGCCAGGAGCTGGGCCACCCACGCGCCGGGAGGCACGGCGGCGCGCCACCACAACGTCAGGTACACGAGGCACGCGGCGGCGACGATGAGACCGGCAGTGATGGCGGCACGGCGTGCGCGTGCGGCAAAGGCGGGATCGGATGCGCCCTGTCGTGCGAGCCAGCCGGCCGTCAGAATCGCGACGCACGCGAGGAGCGCGGACGCGAGTCCGAACGGCACGGTGAGATACGCCGCGAGCACCAGCGCGTCGGTCACGCTCGTGACAAGGCCCGGCGCGCGCGTGGCGATGCCGATGACCGCTGCGGGCCCCAGAAGCACGCCGGCGAGCAGGCCGATTCTGGCCGATGCGGCGAGGGCCAGCGAGATGGCGCGTCCGCGGGTGGCGCCGCCACCGAGGACGAAGCGGTCCACCCGCGCGTCGAGGTACCCGAGTGCGCGCAGTCGCTCGCGCAGGGCCTCCACGTCATTTGTCGGCGGGCCGGCGGTCATCGTCACAGCCTCCGTTGCGCGACGAATTCGGCCAGTTCGGCCAGGGGGGTCGCGCGCCGGCCGAAGGGCGCCAGGGCGCTGGTGGCGGTGCGGCACAGTTCCAGTGCGAGTTCACGCGCACCCTCCACGCCGCTGAACGACACAAACGTGGTCTTGCGCACGTCACTTCTGACGGCTTTGCCGGTTTCCTCTGGAGTGCCCGTGACGTCGAGCAGGTCATCAACGATCTGAAACGCCAGCCCGAGGTTCTTCGCATACGCGGTCAATGCCGCGATGTCGTCCACCGATCCGCCGGCCGACAACGCACCCGCGGTCGCAGCCGCGCTGAACAACACGCCGGTCTTCCGCCGGTGAATGCGCTCCAGGGTGTCAAAGGTCAGCGCCTGGTCGGTGGCGAGCACGTCTTCCGCCTGACCGGCGACAAGGCCATCGAGGCCGACCGCATCGGCATACAGCACCGACATGCGGGCGGCGAGCGCGGGTTCATAGCTGCGCGCCAGATGTCCGTAGGCATCGTTGAGGAGGCCGAACGCCGCGAGAATGGCGACCGCCTCGCCGAACTCGATGTGCGCGGACGCCCGCCCCCTGCGCAACGGCGCATCATCCATGCTCGGCAAATCGTCCAGGATGAGCGATGCCGCGTGAATCGCTTCAACCGCACAGGCGGCCGGCATCGCGCGCGAGGCTGACCCGCACAACTCGGCCGACAGGAGGACGAGTACGGCTCGGACGCGTTTGGACGGCGCCAGCAGCGTGTACCGCATCGCCTCGACGACGGGGCCGCCGGGCCCGGCCGGCACGAAGGCCTCGAGCGCGCGCGCGATGGGGGGCTGGTACGTCTGGAAGAACCCGGGAAGTGACGACATCAGCGCGGGGTGAACACCAGGAGGTATTGGTAACGCAGAAACGTCTCGTGAGCGTGCAGCTTCAGGCCGGCGCGTTCGGCATCGCGAATGATGACTTCCGGTTCGAGCCGTTCGTCGAGATCGGGACCGGGGCCGAGGATGTCTTTCTTGAAGTCCACGATGCCGAGCCGTCCGCCGGGCGTGAGCGCGCGGCGGACATGGGTCATCAGGCCGACCGGATCGTCCAGCTGCGGGTAGGTGTCGACCATCAGGACCGCGTCGAGGTCGGCGGGCAGTCTCGGATCCCGCGGCGTGCCGAGGATCGGGTCCACGTTGCGCAGGCCTTCGCGCGCGACGCGGCGCTGAATGGATTCAATCATCTGACGCTGAATGTCTTCGGCAAAGACGCGGCCATTCGGGCCGACACGCCGGGCCAGGCGCACCGTAAACCAGCCGCCGCCGGCGCCGATGTCGCCCACCCGCGATCCGTCGGCAATGGCCAGTGCGTCCATGATGCGTTCGGGCTGCTGCCATTCGTCGCGATCCGGGCCTTCGAGCTCACCCAGTTTTTCGGGCGGGAACAACCGGCCGTGTGCCGCACGCGGCTGTTGCGGCGCGGCGGACACCGCCACGCACACCCCGGCCAGAATCGCGCTCAGCACCATCATCCGCACGCCCATATCGTAGACCAACGGAGCGTGAACGGAGCCCAGGGGCGTCCGTCCCTGGGACAACACGCGGGCTGAAGCCCGCGTGCTCCTTGTATACACTCACCCCATGGCCTCTGCATTCTTCGACAGCATGGTTGAACTCATCACCCGCACTGCCACCGATCTGCCCCCGGACGTCCGGTCGGCGATGCGGCAGGCGATGGGGCAGGAAACACCGGGCACCCGCGGTGCGCAGGCGCTGGCCGTCATCGCGGAGAACATCGATCAGGCCGCGGCCTGCGAGGGGCCGCTGTGTCAGGACACGGGCTGGCCCACATTCGAGGTGCACACGCCGGTGGGCGTCAGTCAGATCTGGGTGCGCGAGCAGATTCGGAACGCGGTCGCGGAAGCGACAAAGCGCGGCAAGCTCCGTCCCAACTCGGTGGATTCGATCACGGGTGAGAACAGCGGGAACAACCTGGGCCCCGGCACGCCGGTGATTCACTTCGACCAGTGGGATCGCGACGACATCGAGGTGAAGCTGCTCCTCAAGGGCGGTGGCTGCGAAAACGTCAACGCCCAGTACGCCCTGCCCGTCGAGCTTGACCATCTCGGCCGGGCGGACCGCTCGCTCGAGGGCGTGCGCAAGTGCATCCTGCATGCGGTGTGGAAGGCGCAGGGCAAAGGCTGCAGCCCCGGTGCCGTCGGCGTGTGCGTGGGCGGTGATCGCACCGCCGGCTATCAGCACGCCAAGGAACAGCTCTTCCGGACGCTCGACGACGTGAATGCGGACCCGCGACTCGCGGAACTCGAAGCGCAGATCATGGCGACCGTGAACAGCCTGCAGATCGGCACGATGGGATTTGGCGGCGAGACGTCGCTCATCGGCTGCAAGATCGGCGCGCTCAACCGGCTGCCGGCGAGCTTTTTTGTGTCCGTCGCGTACGACTGCTGGGCGTTCCGTCGCCTCGGTGTCCACGTGAACGCCACGACGGGCGCCATCACCAGGTGGCTGTATCGCGATCCCGCAACGCCGTCGGCCCCGATGCTCAAGGCTGGTGAAGCCGGCGGCTTCCCGCGCACGGGGCGCGAAGTCGTCCTCCAGGCGCCGATTGACGAGGCCACCATCCGCAGCCTCAGGGTCGGCGACGTCGTGCTGGTTTCCGGGAAGATGTACACCGGTCGCGATGCCGTGCATCACCACCTCATGCATCACGACGCGCCTGTCGATCTGAAGGGCGGCGTGTTGTATCACTGTGGTCCCGTTGTGAAGAAGGACGGGACCACATGGACCGTGACGGCCGCCGGGCCGACCACCAGCATGCGCGAGGAGCCCTATCAGGCCGACATCATCGGCAAGTTCGGTATCCGCGTTGTCATGGGCAAGGGCGGGATGGGCGCGAAGACGTCAGCCGGCCTGAAGGAGCATGGCGCGGTGTACCTCAATGCCATCGGCGGTGCCGCGCAGTTCTACGCGCGGTGCATCGAGGGCGTGGACGACGTCTCGTTGCTGGAATTCGGCACGCCCGAAGCCATGTGGCATCTGCGTGTGAAGGAGTTTCCGGCCATCGTGACCATGGACGCCCACGGCAACAGCCTCCACAAGGTGATCGAGGAGGAATCCGGCAAGCGGTTGACGGTGTTGAAGGGCTAGCCGTCAGCGCTCCATCGCCTGCGTGATCAGGCGTTCCAGCGCCGCGGAGAAGTCCGCGTGCGCATCGGCCACGTGCATGTGGACCACATGCCGGCCGTTCGCACACAACGCCTCGTAGTCGCCCAGCGCCTGCGCATGTTTGAGCCGGCTGAAGGTGTAGTCCGCGCCGGGCACCGCCGTCTGTGCCGCGTCGTCTGCGGTCAGCAACAGGAAGAGGCCGGCGTTGGTGCCGCCCTTGTGGAACTGGCCCGTGGAGTGGAGATACCGCGGTCCGACCCCGTATGTCGTCGCGGCCTTTGTGCGGCGGCGAATGGCGGCACGCACGCGAGCGACCGCCGCATGACGCCCGGAGTCCTGCGGCATGTAATCAAGAATCGCCACAAAACCCCCGGCGCGATTGACGCCGTCAGGGCGATGTGAGCGGCCGAGCACGCCGTGCCGCTCGACGAGCGGCGGATCCACCGGCAGCGGTTCACCGCGCGAGAGCAGGGCCTGCGTGCGGGACTTCGCGTCACGCACGTTGGGTTCATCAAACGGGTTGACGTTGAGCAGGATGCCCGCTATCGCGGTGGCGAACTCCCACCGGAAGAACTCCGCGCCCAGATGGGCCGGCGTGCTCTGCAGGTGCAGGACGGGGTGGCCGGCAGCGGCCAACGCCTGCCGGCGCGACACGGCGGTGGGGGCCGCAGGATCGGCGACCAGCACAAAGGCGCGGTCCTTGCCGTATTCAGCGAAGTCGGCGGCCGCCGGTTCGTCCACGATCGGCAACACGCCCGTGCCAAGTTTTCCGGTGCTCTCCGCGACCAGCTGTTCGATCCAGAGTCCGAGTGCAGCCATCGAGTCCGGCAGCAGCACGGTCAGTTTGTCTCGGCCGGCTTTTGCCTGCGTCGCCATGAACTCGCCGAGCACCACGCCGGCATTCTCATCCGCGTCGTCGCCCTCGAGACGGCACGCGCCCACCATCGTCTCGGCTGACTCGAGCAGCGATGCCGGATCAATGCCCATGAGGGCGGCCGGGACCAGCCCAAACAGCGAGAGCGCGGAGAACCGTCCGCCGATATCAGCCGGATTGATGAACGTGTGCCGATACCCGTGCGCCGTGGCATGTGCCCCCAGCGACGTGTCCGGATCGGTGATGGCAATGAAGTGCCGGCCGGGGATTGCAATGCCGGCGTCAGCCACCCACTGACGAAAGTGCGCCTCGAGCGCGGTGACCTCAATCGTCGAGCCGCTCTTGCTGGCGACGACGAAGAGGGTGGTGGCGGGGGTGAGGGACGCCGAAACCCGGCCGATGGCGCGTTCATCCGTGGTGTCGAGCACATGGACGTGGGTGCGCATGGCGGCGGGGGCCAGCGTCTGGCGCAGGACCTCCGCGCAGAGCGAACTGCCGCCCATGCCGAGCAGGCAGAGTGCGGTGAAGCCGTTGGCCTGCACCTGCCGGGTGACGCTCGTAATCTCGTCGAGGTGCGCGCGCATGGCGGCGGGGGCATCAAGCCATCCCAAACGGTGTTCGATGGCCGCGCGCACCGCCGGGTCGGAGGCCGCGGCGAACACCGACGCGTCCCTGTTCCACAGTCTGGCCACCATCCGGCCGTTCACTGCGCGCGCTCCAGTCGCTGGTTGATCACCAGCATCTTCAGCTCGGTCATCTCTTCAATCGCCCATCGTGGGCCTTCGCGGCCGGTCCCGGAATCCTTGACGCCCCCGTACGGCAGCGAATCCATCCGGTAGGTCGGCACATCGTTGACCAGCACGCCGCCCACCTCGAGTCGATCAAACGCGGTCAACGCGGCGCCGAGATGCTCGGTGAAGATGCCCGCCTGCAGTCCATACCGCGAATTGTTGACCTCGGTGATGGCGTCCTCCACGTTCGAAAACCGGTACAGGCCGACAATGGGGGCAAAGACTTCGTCGCGGCAGAGTGACGCGTACGCAGGAATATTCTCGACCACCGTGGGTGCGTAGATCGAGGCGGTGAGTTTGTGTCCGCCGGTCAGCACCCGGGCGCCGTCCGCCACGGCGTCACGGACCCAGGCGTCGATGCGGTCCACGTCCCCGGTGGTGATCATCGGGCCGAGGTCGTTGGACGGGTCGCGCGGGTCGCCCACTTTCAGCGCCGCCACGGCGGCTGTGAGCCGTGCCGAGAACAGGTCGGCGATCGACTCGTGCATGTAGACCCGTTGGACGGAAATGCAGCTCTGCCCGGCGTACCCGAATCCGCCGGCGACGACGCGCTGCACGGCGAGGTCGAGGTCCGCGGAGGCGTCGATGATGACGCCCGCGTTTCCGCCCAGTTCGAGGACGACCCGCTTGTGACCTGCGCGGGCCTTCATGTCCCAGCCCACGGCGCCGGAGCCCGTGAACGTGAGCAGGCGGAAGCGGTCGTCCGTGACCAGCCGGTCGGCCGCGCCGCGCGTCAGCGGCAGCACGCTCAGGCCGCCGTGGGGCACGCCGTGGTCGTGGAGAAGGCGCGCAACGCCCAGCGCCGACAGCGGCGTCTTGGTGGCCGGCTTGAGCACCACCGGATTGCCGGCGGCGAGCGCGGGCGCAAGTTTGTGCGCGGTGAGCAGCAGGGGGAAGTTGAAGGGCGTGATCGCGGCGATGGGGCCGAGGGGAACCCGGCGCGTGATCGCCAGCCGACCGTCACCGTGCGGCATCATGTCGGCCGGCAGCACGTCTCCGCCGATGTGGGGGACCTCGTCGGCGGCGGTGTCAAAGGTGAACGCCGCCCGCTCCACCTCGATACGGGCGTCGCGCAGGGGTTTTCCGGCCTCGTCGGAGAGTGGCAGCGCAAACGCGTCCCGGTCCGCGCGCAGGGCCTGAGCCACGGCCCGGAGGGTCCGGACGCGGGCATGGGAGGGCCAGGCACGCATCGTGGGGGCCGCTGTGACGGCCGCAGCGATCGCCGCCTCCACGTCGGTCTCCGTGCCCACCGACGTCAGGCCGACGAGACGGTCGTCAAAGGGGCTGCGCACCTCAAGGGAGGTCGGCAGGGGGGTCCACTGTCCGGCAAGCAACACAGGCCAGGTCATCCCAGGATCCTACTTGGAGTCCCGCCCCGTATAATCGAAGACATGATTAATGTGACTGAAACTGCGGCATCGCGCATTTCCGAACTGCTCGTGGAGGAGGGACGTCTGGGCGCGGGCCTGCGGGTGTTCGTGCAGGGCGGCGGGTGCTCGGGATTCCAGTACGGCCTGATGATCGATGAAGGCGAAGGGGATGCCGAGTCCGATCAGGTGTTTGAGGTCAACGGCGTCAAACTGCTGGTGGATCCCATCAGCCTGCGGTATCTGAGCGGCGCGGAAGTGGACTTCGTGGACAACAACATGGGCGGCGGGTTCACCATCAAGAACCCGAACGCCAAGTCCACCTGCGGCTGCGGTTCGTCGTTCAGCGCGTAAGCCGGACGACCGTTCATGCAGTCCGCCAAGGAGTTTGTCGAGCAACTGCGCCCGGCTGGGGGCCGCCGCTCCGGCAAACGTGATGTCATCGTCCAAATCTTCCTGCGTCAGGAGGGCCATCTGGCCGCTGACGAACTGGTGGAACTGATCCGAGCGGAAGACGCGCGGATCAGCCGGGCGACGATCTATCGCACGCTCCAGTGGATGGTGGACGCCGGGATCGCCCAGAAGGTGGACTTCGGCGAAGGCCGGTTCCGCTACGAACATTCGTACCGGCATCCGCGGCACTTTCACCTCATCTGCAAGGCCTGCAACCAGTCGTTTGAGTTTCTGAGTTCCGACATCGAGGCGTTGATCGAGGAGATTGCCGACGCGCGCCGGTTTTCGGCGCGGCAGAGTGTGCTGCAGATCTACGGCACCTGTGAGGATTGCCAGGCCGGGCGCCAGCCTGAGCGGATCGCGGCGCCAACTGACGCGCTGTTTGCGCGCGACGCGTTGCGGATTGCGATTGCGACCGAGCGCAGCGGACTTGAGTTCTACACACGGGCCGCGGCCATCACCAGGGACGCGCGAGGCAAGAAGGTCTTCCGGCGTCTCGCCGAAGAAGAGAAAGAGCATCTCGGGACCCTGGAGCGGCGGTATCGCGAGTTGGTCAAGGCGGATCCGGAGTTGGAGGCGCACCCGACGTTCCTGTTCTTCAAGGGCGCGGCCAACGGGATCTTTGCCGCCGGCACCGAGGAACTCGTCAAGGGTGTGGATGATCGGCAGGCGCTGCTGATCGGGATCCGCTGCGAGCGGGGCTCGCACAAGTTCTTCAAGCGGTATGGCGAACGGTTCGAGGAATCCGAAGGCAAGCAGATCTTCCTGGAATTTGCCGCCGAGGAGCGTGAACACCTCGACCTGCTGATTCGCGAGTATCGCAGCCTGGTGGAACGTCAGACAGCCAGCCTGAAGGGCCGCAAGGGTCGTCGATTGATCGCCACATGATCGATCTCCACATGCATACGACCGCTTCTGATGGGCGGTCCACGCCGGAAGAACTGGTCGCCCAGGCCGCCGCGAAGGGCCTCCGCATCATGGCCGTGACCGATCACGACACCACGGCCGGTGTGGACGCCTGCCGCGCGGCTGCCCGTGACGCCGGTCTGATTTGTCATGTGGGCATCGAAATCACGTCCGTGGATGGCGGACGCGACGTGCACATGCTCGGGTACGGGTTTGATCCCGGGCAGGCCGAACTGCAGGGGTTCCTCGCGCGGCAGCGCGCGGATCGGCTACGCCGGCTTGAGGAAATCGGCACACGGCTCGCCCACCTCGGCGTGCCCGTGAACCTGACGGCGGCGATGGCCGACGCGGGACGGCTGGCCGGTCGCGCCATGGGCCGGCCGATGGCCGCCGCCGCGCTGGTGAAGGCCGGACACGTCGCCGACATCCGCGAGGCGTTTGACCGGTATCTCGGCGAGGGCAAGCCCGCGTTCGTCGAGCGCATCGGTCCGTCACCCGCCGATGTGGTGGCACTCATCACCCGCGCGGGCGGCGTCGCGTCGCTGGCGCATCCCGGCAAGTCACAGCGCGATCACCTGATCGCCGGACTGGCCGATGCCGGGTTGCAGGCCATTGAGGTGTATCACCCCGATCACGATCCGATCGACACCGCGCGCTACCGGCAGATCGCCGTCTCGCTCGGGCTGCTGGTCACCGGTGGATCGGACTTTCATGGCGTGGGCAGCACACGCGAAAAAGCGTTTGGCCATATCCACCTGCCCGCGGCCGACTATGCACGGCTGGCCGCGCGTGCGGGGTGGCTCACGATCCATGCTCATTGAGGTCTCGGGGATCCGCAAACAGTACGGGGCGCTGCGACCGCTGCGCGTCAACGCCTGGCAACTGCCGCCGGGCGAACGCGTCACGCTGCGGGGCTTCGATGCGCAGGCGGCCGAGATGTTCTCGCTGCTTCTGACTGGCGCGGCGCTTCCCGACGAGGGCGTGGTCACGGTTGCCGGCCGCGACACCCGCGACATCGCCACCGACACCGAGTGGCTCGAGTCGCTGGACCTGTTCGGCATGGTCACCGGACGGGCGGTGTTGCTCGATACGATGACCCTCGAGGCGAACCTCGCGTTGCCGTTCACGCTCTCGATCGATCCCGTGCCGGAAGACATTCGCCGGGCCGTCGCGGACCTCGCCGACGAGGTCGGACTTGGCCGCGAACGGCTGTCGGCGTCCGTGCAGTCGCTGTCGCCGGCTGACCGTGTGCGTCTGCACCTGGCGCGTGCCCTGGCCGTCTCGCCGCAGCTGCTGGTGCTGGAACACGTCACGGCGCCACTGACGCCGGCCGATGCCGCGCAACTCGGACAGAGCCTTGTGACGATCGCCGATGCTCGCAAACTGGCCTGGATCGCCCTCAGCGAAGACGACGCGTTTGTCGAGGCGCTGGGCGGGACGGTGCTGAAGCTTGATGCGGGGACTGGCGCACTGAAACCCGCCCGGTCCGGATGGAAAATATGGTGACGTTGGTGCTGTTCGATATTGACGGCACGCTGGTGCAGACCGGCCGTGCCGGCGTGCGAGGGATGAATCGCGCGTTTGCGGATTTGTTCGGGGCTCCGGATGCCCTCGATGGTGTGCCGGTCGCTGGTCGCACGGATCGCGCGATCGTGTCCGAGGCGCTGCGAAGGATCGGACAGCCTGCCGAGCCCGGCACGATCAGCCGTGTCCGCGACGAATATTGCCGCCGGCTGCCCGAGGCGCTCGCCGATCCGGCCTCGCGTCCCATGGGGGTGTTGCCAGGAGTGCAGGATCTGCTGACGGCCCTGGAAGCGCGCACGGATGTGGTGATTGGCTTGCTGACCGGCAACTTTGCCGCGGGTGCCGCCCTCAAACTGGGCCACTTCGATCTGTGGGAACGGTTTCCCTTCGGGGCCTTCGGCGACGACCATACCGAGCGCCGTGCGCTGGTGCCGGTCGCGGTTGCGGAGGCCGCGCAGCGTGGGCACGCCTCCTTCACTCCCGACCGCATTGTGGTCATCGGGGACACGCCCCTGGATGTGGATTGCGCGCAGGCGCATGGCGCGCGGGCGATCGCCGTGGCGACCGGGATGTACTCCGAGGACGTGTTGCGTGCCACGGGCGCTGACCTGACCGTGCCTACGTTGACCGCGGTGCCGCCCGACTGGTTTTGAGGGTGGCGGAAACCCGAGGGAGTCGAACCCTCCCATCCCACCAAAGGTGGGGTGCGACCGGTTTTGAAGACCGGGAGGGCCACCGGGCCCCGGGGGCTTCCAGACACCAGCCTATCAGGCGCCCAGGCCCAGCCAGTAGGCCATCAGTTTGGGAAATTCGATAAACGTCTGTCTGAAGTCCCCGCGGGTGCGCCACCACCAAACGGCGTCGTAGTCGTCGTACCGCGTGTCCCGCATCACGATCTGTATGTCGTCACCAAGGACGCGCCTGAACGCATAGCCGGCGCGGCGGGTGGCCGCGCGTGTGGTGATGACAACGATTCTGGTCCAGCCGTCGCGGCGGGCGCGGGCTTCGATCATGACGGCCTCATGCGCCGTGTTGTCCATGGGGTCGCGCAGCACCTCCACCGCGTCTGCGGGCACTCCCAGGTGGTCGACCATCAGGGTGCGCGCCATGTCGGCGGTGGTGGGCACGATGATGCCCTGCGAGGCGAGCACTGCCTCCGCGCGTTCGGTACCGCCGCGGCTGATGAGGATCCGGCGTGCGCCGCCCGCTTTATAGATCTCCACCGCCTCCAGCCAGCGGTCCACGCGGGAACCGCCAAGCACGTACACGACATCCGCCGGTGCGGCCGCATCGAACGGGTCCACACGGACCAGGAGCCGTCCGGCGCCGGCCATCGTGGCGGCCCCGAGCAGCAGCCCGGAGCCCAACACGAGGCGCCATTTACGCGATCGATTAATCAGGGGGGGTGTGGGGGCGGCTACTCGTCAAGCAGGCGTACTTCACCGGCGCGAGGGCCCTTGGGGGAGTCCTCCACGATGAAATCCACGCGCTGCCCTTCCCGGAGCAGTTCGAAGACGGCGCCACGGATGGCCGACCGGTGGAAGAAGTGTTCCACGCCACTTTCGTCACGAATGAACCCAAAACCCTTGTCGATCAACAGCCGTGCAATCGTGCCATTGGGCATGATTGTGTCCTCCGAGGCCCGCGAGGGCCAATTGATTCAATGAGATCCGGCGGCCAGTCTAGGCACGGCACCGGGGGCAAGTCAAGAAGGGGGGAATTTGGTGGACCTGACCGGGATCGAACCGGTGACCTCCTGAATGCCATTCAGGCGCGCTCCCAGCTGCGCCACAGGCCCACATTCAGAGTTCCTGATTATATGGGGCAATGAGGCAATGGGGCAATGAGGCAGTGGAATGGCCGGAATGGGTGAGTGGGTCAATTGAATGGCCGCAATGTCACTGAATGGGATTGGGGGATTCGCCCATTCCTCAGTACTCTCTGAACATCCGCTGAATCTGGGAGCCGTCGGTGGTGGTCGCAATGGCGAGCATCAGAAGGATGCGGGCCTTGATCGGCGTCAGGTCATCGCCCGCGATGCGGTACGTGGGGGTGTTGCCGCCTCGGCCCCCGCCGCCGGCGGCGATGCGCCCCTGGCCAGCGCGGGTTGTGGTCACGACAAACACCTGTTTGCCGATCGCGTAGGCCGTGCCTTGCCCCTGGGTGCCGCTGGTGGCACCGGCTCCGGCCGTGGCGATCACCACGCCCTTCGCACCAGCGTCGACGACCGCCTGAATCACGTCGCCAGTCGCGCCCTGGTAGGTGTAGACCACGTCCACACGCGGCAGCGCCTTGATCGCGTCCACGTCGAATTCGCTCTTCGCGGAATGACGCCGGACGGTACGCCGGTAGTACGCCACGCCTGCCGAGTCCACCACGCCCAACACGCCATACCGGCCCGACTGGAAGGTATCGAGACTCAGGGCGTCGGTCTTGGTCACCTCCCGCGCGGAGTTGATCTCGTCGTTCAGCACAACCACCGTACCCATGCCGCGCGACATCGGATCGCCGGCGGCGCGGAAGGCATCTTCCAGGTTGGCTGCGCCTTCGTACCCGAGCGTGCTGGGATTACGCATGGAGCCGACCACCACCACCGGGCGTTCATCCCGCACGGTCAGGTGGAGGAAGTAGGCGAGTTCCTCCAGCGTATCCGTGCCGCTGGTGACCACCACGCCTGCCAGGTCCTGGTCGGCTGTGAAGCGCGCGTTGATCTGCCTGGAGAGGTCGAGCCACTGGTCCAGCGTCATCGAACTGGAGGCGGTATTGGCGAACTGCACGGCCTCCGGCTGAACGTATCGCGTCAGGTTTGGAACCGACGCGATGAGTTCCTCGACCGTCAGCCGGCCCCCCGCCCGGTTGGAAATGGTGCCGCCGGTGGCAAACAGGACCACCTTTGGAAGGGGTGCTGTGTCAGCGGTGGCGGCGGGTTGCTGTGCAGATGGGGGAGCGGGTGTCTGTGCCGCACCCACCAGCGGCCAGCTCAGAACCAGAAGACCCGTCAGGGCGGCCGCGCCTCGAATCGACTTCACCATGCGTTTACTATAGCCGCCGCGACGCTCTCGTCAGCCATCCACTCAGATGTTCTGCAGCCTCAACAGGCGTGGCCCCGTAGAACGGCATCAGCGCCGTCCGTCCCCCGGGTACACGAGCGATTTGTGCCCGCCAGCGGTCACGGCCCAGCGACGACACCTCGATCAGGACGGGCCGCCCGTTGATGGTGTCTTCAAAACGCACGAGGGTGGGGGTGGTGGTTACTGGTGTCACAGCCGAACGACGATTGTCGCGGTCCTTCACGAGCTGCGCAAGCGAAGCGGCGTACGAAGCTGCACACGAAAGTGGCAGGTCGTCCGTTCTCCCTCTGGCCCTCCGATCGACTTTATTCACACGCACAGTGCGTCCACAGCCAATGCACACGTCATCCACAGGTTTTCCACACCCACGTTCGGATGGGCGCATGGGCGGATGGGCAGATGGGCGGCTGCCCGGGTAGAGTGACGGTGGGATGTTCATTGGGGCAGTGGTGTTCGTGTCGATTCAGATGCTGGCCGGCATCGCGCCGGGACACGCCCATCCGCCCGGCCAGACCGCCCAGTCGCGCATCTTCCTTCTGGACGGTCGCGTCCTGAACACCCATGGGGACTGCGCCATGCTGCCCGACGAGTTGGTCTGCATGGTGAAACTTGGCGGCGGCGACGTCGCGGAGTCGTTTGATCTGCTCACCGTGCCACGCGCGCTGGTGAATGAAGAACGGACGACCGCGTATGCCCAGGCGCTGCGGGCCGCGCACTATGGTGCGACGCGCGGGGAGCAGGAATACACCGAGCTGACAAACGAGCTGGCGCGTGTGCTCGGGGAACTGGAGGCCAGTGCGGATCGCGATCGGCGGCTTGGCATCGCCCAGGTGGCGCGCGCGCGTCTGGCGGGATGGTCGGCGGAACATTTTGGCTACAAGGCCGAGGAGACGCGGCAGCTGGTGTCGTTGCTCGACGAAGTCATCGCCGAGCTGCGCATCGCGGCCGGCCAGACGAAGTTTTCCCTCGATCTGGTCGCGAATCTGGCGCCAGTCGAGACGATACCGATCCTCCCGCTGCCTGACGTGACCGAGTCTCTGGAGATGGCACTGGTGTCGGCCACGGTGACGCAGGCGGCGGCAGAGCGGCTGGCGATCCTGCGGTCAGCCCAGCGAGTCGCTACTGCGGCTCCGGTCGCGGCGGCGATCAAAGCCCGTGTGGAGGCAGCCTGGCGCGCAGAGGAGGCGAGTGAACGTGCATACCGCGCGTTGCTCAATGACGCGGTCACGCGGGCGGACGCCGCGGTGCGACAGGGCCGTCCAGCCGCAATTGAGCGCCTCATCCGGGATGTCGCGGCGCAGGACGGGAGACTCGGGTCTCGGCGTCCACGCGAGATGGCCGCGTTTACGCGCCGTCTTGAGGCTGAACTGGCGCTGGCGACCGCGCAGCGGCAAGCCTTTGTGCGGTGGCAACAGGTCAAGGCGCAGCTGCTGGCGTACGAACTGGCGCTGCGGCCGCTGTTGGACGGGTGGGTGAGTCAGCGCCCCGTGCTCGACGGCCTCCGTGAAGGTGCGGTGCCCAGGCGACCGTCCCTCGATCGGGCCGCACGCCGGTTTGCGAGCATCGATGCGGCGCTCATCACGATGCGGCCGGTTCGCGAGCTTGCGGATGTGCACGCGGTGTTGCGCAGCGCCGTGCAGATGGCCCGCCTCGGTCTCTCACTCGGTGAGCGGCTGACGGTGGCACCGAATTCGGAGATCGCGGGCAACGCGGCCGCCGCGGTCGCCGGTGCGGAGCTGCTGCTCGCGCAGGCCAGAACGGACCTTGTGCCGGCACTGTTTCCCCGGAAGGTGCGATGACGCGCCGCCTGGTGAGAACCACCGACGTCGCCGGATTCCGTCGGGCCTGCGTGCGGCTGGCCACCGATGGCACGCTGGCCGACCGCCGGCGTCGTCTCGTGATCGTCCCAACGCGTGCGTCGGTGGAACTGCTGCGGCAGACAATTGAACGTCATCTGGACGCCGCGGACGTGGCGACGGCCATCCTGCCTGACCTCGTGACGCGTGACGAGTGGATGTTGCGCTGGATGCTGGCGTGGCCCGATGCGTCGCGTGTGCTGAGCCGTGTCGAACGCGAAGTGATCATGACGGTCGCCGCTGAAGCCACAGCGGCGCGGCCGCGGATGCATCACGCGCCCTTTCATCTGCGCCCGGGACTCGTGGGCGCGATGCTGGACTTCTACGACGAACTGCGGCGCCGTCAGCGCTCCGTCGGGCGGCTGCGTCGGGAGCTGTTTCGGGAGCTCAGGGGCGAGCGCGGCTTTGACCGGGGGACGGACAGCCTGATTCACCAGACGGCGTTTCTGGGGTTGACGTTCCTCAAGTACGAACGCCTGGTGGTCGCGTCCGGAGCCGTGGACGAACATGGATGTCTGCAGCAGTTCCTGCGTCCCGGCTTTGTGCCCCCGCACGATCACGTGGTGGTGGCCGTTGCCGATCATCCATCGGACCCGCGCGGCTTGTGGCCGGCCGACTTCGACCTGCTGGGGCGATGTCCCGGGCTAAAGATCGATGTTGTCGTGACGGATGAACTGCACGACGCCGGATTCCGGGATCGGCTGGAGCGCGAACTCCCGGGCATTGAAGAGGTGCGGGAGGCGGGGCAGCCCTGGGCGCCGGTGGTGGTCCGCGATGGCGAGGCGTGGTGCTGGATCAGTCGCGACCGCGAAGAAGAAGTGCGCGACGTGGCCCGCCACATCCGGCACCGTACGGCGCGCCCGGCCGCGACGCTCGCCCCGACGGCGCTGGTGGTGCAGCGGCCGCTGCCCTACCTGTATCTGACGCGGCAGATTCTGAGCGACGCGCGGATCCCGTGTCAGGCGCTGGATGCGTTGCCACTGGCCAGTGAACCGTACGCCGCGCTGCTGGATCTGGTGCTGGTGGTCGCCCGCACGGGCGGTACCCGCGAGTCGGTGGTGGCGTTGCTGCGATCACCATGGCTCCGGATCGATGTGGACGAAACGCCGGTGTCGTTGTCCGATGTGACTGCCCTGGACGCGGTGTTGCTCGCGCGGCGCGCGACTGGGATGGCGCTCACGTACATGGAAGAAGTTGATCGGTATTTCGACGGGAAACACCGGCGTGATGGCGTGGACGCCCCTGCCGCGCGGCGCGCGGCGCGCGGCGCGGTCGCCGTGGCCGAGGCGCTCGATGTGTTCAGGTCCGCGGCCTCGGCCTCACAACAACTGCTGGCGGTGTCCACCTTCCTTCGGCAGCACGAACGAGGCCCGGCGCCCGGTGCGGCATGGCGTGAGTCGTCGTTGCGCGCCCGTGGTGCGGTGCTCGGCGCGCTCGACGGTGTGACGGACGCCTGCCGGCGTCACGACGATCGGCCGAGGGCGCCGGAGGCGCTGGTGGCGCTGATTCGTCACCGCATCGAAGGCCAGACGTTTGCGCCGTCGCGTGACCACGCCGGCGTCCATCTGGTGGACGCCGTGGCGGCGCGCTTCGGCGAGTTCGATCACGTGCACATCCTCGGCCTGGTCGACACCGACTGGCCGGAGCGTCAGCGACGGAACATCTTCTACACCTCCGGCCTGCTCAAGTCGCTCGGCTGGCCACAGGACGCGGACCATGCGGCGGCACAGCTGGCGGCCTTCCGCGATCTGACGGGCCTGCCCGCGCACACCCTCCACGTCCACGCCTTTCAGCTCGATGCCGACGCGGTGGTCGGCTTGTCGCCCATGGTGGATGTGGTCCGCGGGCTGCCGTCGGTCGGCGGTGATGTGCCTCCGCCGGCGGCGATCTTCGACGACGAAGTGCTCAGCGGGCATCAGGCCGCCGAGGACACGCTCGAGCCGGTGCCGCTGGCGTGGCTGCGGGCGCGACGGGAGCGACCGCCACTGACGGCGCCGATGTATCGCGGACAGTCGGCCCCCCAGCCCGCGCAGCAGTACAA
Source organism: Vicinamibacterales bacterium (assembly GCA_030827135.1). Taxonomy (GTDB): domain Bacteria; phylum Acidobacteriota; class Vicinamibacteria; order Vicinamibacterales; family SCN-69-37; genus SYFT01. Next base: position 81,163 of record JAURFE010000002.1, on the reverse strand, counting down.
GGTCAGCCGCGTGGATCGCTACGTGACCTGCCCGTTCAAGTACTTCGCGGAATCCGTCCTGCAATTGCCGGAGGAGCGTGAGGACACGGCCGGCCTCACGCCCCTCGAACGCGGCACGTTGTTGCACGATCTCTTCGAGCGTTTTTACCGCGACTGGCAGGACGCCGGGCACGGCAGCATCACGCCCGCGCTGTTGCCAGAAGCCGTGGCCAGGTTCACCGCGCTCGCGTCGGAGACGCTCGCGCGGTTGCCCGAGGCCGATCGTGTGCTCGAAGAAACACGGCTCCTCGGGTCCCTGGTCGCCCGGGGGGTTGCGGAGCGGGTGTTTGAACTCGAGGCGGAGTCGGACCTCCCCGTGGTGCGGCGCCTGCTCGAAGAGAAGATCGTCGGGCCATTCCGGTTCCCGCGGCTCGGCGGACTGGAGGAGGTGACCGTGGCCATCAACGGCAAGGCAGACCGCATCGACGTGTGTGCCGACGGCGGTCTGCGCGTCATCGACTACAAACTTGGCCGGATGCCGGATCTGGCGACGTCCATCCAGATCGCGGCGTACGCCCATGCCGTGCAGCAACAGCTCGAGGCGGCCGACGGGCAGTCCCACCCGATCGCCGCCGCGTCGTATCTGGCGTTCGGCGACGAATACAAGCTCGAAGGTCCCATCGGCGCGAAACACGAGTCGGTCGCTGCCGCGGTGCAGGCGCGCGCTGCGACGTTCGCCGACGTCGTGGGGCGCATCGAAGCGGGGCAGTTCCCGCCGCGGCCCAAGGACACCGGCGAATGCGAATGGTGCCGGTACTCCGGTGTCTGCCGCAAGGAATACACGTGGGAGGACGATGCAGCCGAGCCTGTTTGATCCGCCGCCGGACCGTCCGACCTCGGTGCGGGCGGATCCGCCCGACCAGGCCGCGCGTGACTTTGCCGTCGATCCGGGCGAACACGTGGTGCTTGAGGCCTCAGCCGGTACCGGCAAGACGCGTGTGCTCGTGGATCGGTACGTCCGCCTGATTCGCGGCGGCGCATCGCCGCGCAACATTCTGGCGATTACGTTCACGCGCAAGGCCGCGGCCGAGATGCGTGAGCGCATTCTCATGCAGCTGCGGGACACGGAACCCGCGGCCACGCTCGCCGAGATTCAGATTGCGACGATTGACGCGTTCTGTTTTGGCCTGCTGCGTGAGTTCCCTCTCGAAGCCGACGTGGATCCCGGCTTCGAGATCGCCGACGAGACCGAGATGGCCCGGTTTGCGGCCGAAGCGCTTGACGTCACGTTCAGAATTGCCCGGGGCCTGGTGACGCGCCAGGAACCCCTGCGTCTGCTGTTTACGCGCGTGAAACCGCGCACACTGCGCATCGCCCTCTCGCGTCTGCTCGACAGCCGGCACATTGCCGTCCCGGCGATCGCGTCTTTTGTACACCGCAAAGTCGCGCGTCGGTCCGCTGATGATGTGGCGCACGCGTTTGTGGATCGGCTTCGCGCCGCCTGCGCCGGACAGGCGTCACTGGTCACCGACGGCCCGCTTGGCGCGCCGGAGTTCCGCTGGGTCGCCGCCGATCTGGCGCGCCTCGCCGATGGCGAAGCGTTCCCGGTCGCGGAGGTGCCGCAGTTGCAGCGCCGCTTTGAGCGGTACTTCCTCACGCAGAAGGGGGAACCGCGCAAGCGCCTGCCGTCGTTCGCCAAAGCCGAACACTTTGCGAACACGGCCGCGAAAAAGCGGCACGATGCGGCGTTTGGATCGGTCACGCCGGGCATCGCGGCAGCGATTGCCGACCTTGAGCGCGAAGTGGATGGGTTGCTTGCGCTCGGCCTGCAAACCCTCCTCGCCATTGTCGTCAGGGAATACCAGCGGCTGCTTGATGAACACTCGGTGCTCGACTTTGCGGGGATGCTCGACCGCGCGGTCGCCCTGTTGTCTCGACAGGAAGAGTTCGCGCGCAGCCGTCTGAAGCTGCAGTCGCGGTATCACCATCTGCTGGTCGACGAGTTTCAGGACACCAGCCGCCAGCAGTGGCGGCTGATCGACCTGCTGGTCGATGCGTGGGGTGAAGGCGAGGGGGTCGTCGACGGCCCGACCTCGGTCTTCATCGTGGGCGACCGCAAACAATCGATCTACCGGTTCCGCCACGCGGAGGTCGTGTTGCTCGACGAAGCGGCGCGGCGCATTGCCGCGTTGCGGCCCGGCCGTCGGGTGCGTCAGGCGATTTCGACAAACTTCCGCGCGGTGTCAGGGCTCCTCGCGTTTGTGAACGCCCTGGCGTCCTCGATGGAAGGGGACCCCGATCTCGACGAACGGTTTGCCTATCGCGACACCGACAGGTTCCCGGTGGATGCGGTCGAGGAGGGGGCGCGCCGCGACGGGCATCCGGTGCTCGGCGTCGTCGCGCAGCCGTCGATTCAGGCGTCGGCCGAGGCGGTTGCCGGCGAAATTGCGGAAATTCTGGCGCACACGATCGTGCGCGACAAGGAGGGGCCGCCGCGTCCGGCGACGGCCGATGATGTTGCGATCCTGTTCAGGGCGCGGGCGGGACATCAGGTGTTTGAGGATGCGCTGGAGCGCCTCGGCATCCGCACCTACGTCTACAAGGGGCTGGGATTCTTCGACGCACCCGAAGTGCAGGACCTGCAGGCGGTGCTGCGGTTTCTCTCACAGCCGGATTCCGACCTTCGCGCCGCAGAGTTCCTGCGGTCACGGTTTGTGCGCGTGTCGGATCCCGCGCTTGCGCGTCTGGCGCCACGCATCGCCGCGGTGTTGACGGGGGCGCAACCGGTGCCCGATGGGCTTGAGGCCCACGATCGCCGGTTGTTGGACCGCGCGGTTGGTGATGTCCAGCGGTGGATCGCCATGGCCGACCGGATTCCGGCCGGGGCGCTGATCGATGTGGTGATGCGCGAGTCGGCGTATGCGTCCGAACTGCAGGGCCGGCGCCGCGATCAGGCCCGCGAGAACATCAAGAAGGTGCGAAGCCTCATTCGCCGGGTCGAGAACCGCGGGTATGCGACGCTGGGCCGACTGGCGGAGTACTTCGAGACGCTGCGCGCCGGCGACGAGTCCAACGCGGTGGTCGAGGCGCGCGGGTGCGTGCAGTTGATGACGATCCATGCGGCCAAGGGGCTCGAGTTCCCAATCGTGTTTGTCGTCAACCTGCAGAACCCGGGGCGCGGTCGTCATCAGGGCATCAGCGTGATCGACCGCAGCGTGGATGGCGAGCCCGAGGTGGCCTTCCGGTCGACGGACGGCACGAAGCTGGAGGATCGGCGCGAGGCGGAAGAACTGCGCCGCCTGCTGTACGTGGCGGTGACGCGCGCCCGTGATCGCCTCTATCTGTCGGCACAGGTCGATGAAGACGGCTACCTGAAACACGCCGCGCGGAGCCTGGCGGGTTTGTTCCCGCCGTCGTTGCGCGAGGTGTTCCCGAAAGCCGCGTCCGCCGGGGCCGACACGCCCGAGGTGTTCTGGGACGTCGCCGGGCGTCAGTTCGCGTTCCGCGTGTGTCGCCCAGCCGTGTCTGCGGGCGCCGCCGTCGATGCGACGGTCGCCGGACCGTTCCCCGCGCTGGACCGCGAACCCCTCAAGGCCCTCGGGAGTGTTGTGTCAGCCACTCAACCTGACCCGTCGACCGGGGCGCGCTCAACCCCAGCGCGCCCTGCAGCACCCACACCAACTGCGCCACCCGCCTTGTCCCGCACCGGGGAACGCATCGCCGGCACGTTGGTCCACCGGTTGCTGCAGTGGGCCGGCCCCCGGCAGCCCTCGACGCAGGAGTGGTTCGCCGCCTACGACCGGCTGGCGCGTCCGGAGGTCCTGGTGGACGTTCACGATGTGGACGCGCTCAGAGCCAACGTGGTGACGGCAGCCGAAGCGTTGCGCAACCGGACGCGGCTGGCCGACCTGCTGGCCGGCGGGACCTGCTGGTACGAGACGCCCTTCTCGTGGCGGCCGCCGGGGTCGGCCGAGGTCGTCCGCGGCACGATCGACTGCCTCGTGGTGGACGCCGCGGGTGGGATGACGGTTGTTGAAATCAAGACCGGCACCCCTCGTCCGGAGCATCAGATGCAGGTCGAGACCTACCTGGCGGCCCTGCGCGCGCACTATTCGGCTGTACCAATTCGTGGAGAAGTCGTGTATTTGCCGCCCGGGGACTGAGATACACTCATCGGGATGTCACTCACGTGTCCGAATTGCGGGAATACTGAAACCTTCCTGGCCAAGACCCTCCAGATGCATCTGGTGCGCGTCGCTGACGGTCAGGTCCAGCCGCCGCTCGAAGAGGGCCGGCCGGCACTGTTCGAATTGCTGTGCGACGAGTGCGAAAACACCCTCGACCTCGAAGGCCTGGACGACGCGGAGCGCCGCGAGCTGATGGTGACTCTCGGCGCCCGATGACGTCCGTGGTCCATGCGGTTGCATATTGACGCTCTGGGCTGGCTTCACCTGGCTTGGGGCGCGTTCGGGCTGCTGACCGGGACCTCACTTTTTATTCTGGCGTTCGCCGCCCGGCAGGTGCCGGTCGCCGTTGGTGTACTCGTCACCGTCGGGGCCGTCCTGTTTCTGGGGGGCGCCTTCTCTGTGCTTGTCGGCTGGGGGATTCGCCGTCTGCGCGGGCGGGCGCGGCTGGCGGCCCTGAGCCTGGCCGTCCCCAATCTTCTGCTGGTACCGTTCGGGTCGGCACTGGCGGTCTACACCTTCTGGGTCCTGCTCAACAATGATGCGCGCGAGGTCTTCGGCCACGCGCCACGGATGGCGCCACAATGAAACGGGATCCGAAACTCTGGGCCGCGCTTGCCTACACGCTCGGGCTGATCAGCGGCATCGCCGTGCTCCTGGTCGCGCGGGAGAAACACGACGACCAGTACGTGCGCTTCCACGCGATGCAATCGGTGCTGACGTTCGCCGCGATTGCGCTCAGTTACATCCTGCTGCCGACCATCCCGATCATCGGGCACATCGGGGCCGTCCGCAGTCTCTTCACGATGGCGGTGTTCTGCCTGTGGGTGCTGCTGATTGTGAAAGCCGTGTCCGGGGAGGCGTACCGCCTGCCGTACGTCGGAGATCTCGCACACTCCATGACGAGCAAGTAGAATCAATGCATGCCTGTGTCCGAGTCGTCCGTCCTGGAAGCCCTGCGCATCGTGCAGGACCCCGATCTTCACCGCGATATCGTCACGCTCGGGTTCGTCAAGAACGTCCGGATTGATGGCGGGCGCGTCGCCTTTGATGTGGAACTCACCACGCCGGCGTGTCCGGTGAAGGACCTGCTGCGTGATCAGGCCCGCGCGGCCGTGAGTGCGTTGCCTGGCGTGACCCAGGTCGACATCCAGATGACATCGCAGGTGCGCGCGGTCGGACGACCCGAGGCGGGACGCGCGGCGGTGGAGGGTGTGAAGAACATCATCGCCGTGGGCGCCGGCAAGGGCGGAGTCGGCAAGACCACCGTGGCCGTGAACCTCGCGGTGGCGCTGGCGCGCGCCGGGAGCCGCGTGGCGCTGCTCGACGGCGACATGTACGGCCCGAACATTCCGATCATGCTCGGCTTCGAGAAGGGCCGCCGGCTCGAACAGGACGGCGCGAAGATTCAGCCGGCCGTGGCACACGGCGTTCAGGCCGTTTCGATGGGCTTTCTGACGCAGGATGACGCGCCGGTGATCTGGCGCGGTCCGATGCTGCACGGTGCGATCCAGCAATTCTTCCGCGATGTGAAGTGGGACAACGTCGACTACCTGGTCGTCGACATGCCGCCCGGCACGGGTGACGTCGCGCTCAGTCTCAGCCAGACCGTTCCGGTCGCGGGGGCGGTGGTGGTCACCACGCCGCAGACCGTGTCGGTCGCCGATACGCGCCGCGCCGTGAAGATGTACCAGAAGCTCAACATCCCGGTCATCGGCCTCATCGAAAACATGAGCCATTTTGTGTGTGCCGGATGCGGCCGCGAAGCGGACATCTTCGGCAAGGGTGGGGGGGAAGGCCTGGCGACCGAACTGGGCATTCCGTTCCTCGGCCGCATTCCGCTCTCCGAGCCCGTGCGGGTCGGCGGTGACGCCGGCATGCCCGTCGTCGTTTCGCTGCCGGACTCGCCGGCGGCACTCGCGTTAACCTCGGCCGCCGAGCGCGTCGCACAGCAGGTGTCCATTGCGTCGTATGCCCGCAAGGCGATTCCCCTGACGCAGGTCAATTGATTCCGTTCACGAAGCACACGCTCGCGAACGGTCTGGACGTCATCGTCCATCAGGACCGCCATCAGCCGCTGGTGGCGGTGAACCTGTGGTACCACGTTGGATCAAAAAACGAACGGCGGGGCCGGACCGGATTGGCGCATCTGTTCGAACATCTGATGTTCAAGGGTGCCGAACACCAGCCCCGCGGGTTTTTCGAACCGGTACAGGAGGCCGGTGGCTCGCTGAATGGATCGACCAGCGCCGACCGCACCAACTACTGGGCGGTGGTGCCGACTGGTGCCGCCGAACTCGCGTTGTGGATGGAAGCGGATCGGATGGGCTGGCTCCTGCCCGCGCTCACCAGTGAGCGATTCGAGACCGAGCGCGAGGTCGTGCTGAACGAACGGCGTCAGAGTTACGAGAATCGTCCGTACGGGCTGGCCTACTTCGCATTGTCGGAGGCGATCTATCCAGTCGATCATCCGTATCACTGGCCGACGATTGGGTATCCCACGGATCTGCGCGCGACGACCGTCGATGACGCGCGCGCGTTTTTCTCGGCGTACTACCATCCCGCCAACGCCTCGCTCGCCATTGCAGGCGACATCGATGTGGACGTCGCCTTGGGTCTGGCCGAGCGGTTGTTTGGTGAGATTCCCGCGGGCCCCGCGGTGGCACCGGTGACCGCCGCTCCCACCGCCTCCGTCGCGCGTCGCCTGATGCTCGAGGATCGCGTCGAGTTGCCGCGGCTGTATCTGCTGTGGCCCTCCCCGCCGTTGTTCAGCGCCGACGATGCCGCGTTGGATGTGGCGGCGGACATCATGGCCAACGGCCGGACGTCGCGGCTGTATCGGACGCTGATTCACGACCGTCGCCGTGCGGCGGAACTGGGTGCCGCCCAGGGGTCGCGGGAACTTGGCAGCCTGTTCCAGGTGGTGGCGACGGCCGCGCCTGACGTGTCGCTCGACGAACTGCGGCAGGCGGTCACCGCGGAGATCGCGCGACTGGCGAACGACGGACCGACCGTCGAAGAATTGGAACGGTCGCGTGTGCAGGCCGAGAGTGCCTTCATGTCGCGGTTGCAGACGCTGGGCGGATTCGGGGGGAAAGCCGATCAGCTGAACGCCTACAACGTCTACATGGGATCGCCTGCGTATTTCCGTGACGACCTCGAGCGGTACCTGCGGCTGACCTCCGCCGATGTCCGCGACGCGGTCGCGCGGTGGCTCGACCCGTCGCTGGCGACGATGCTGTCGGTGGTGCCGACGGGACAGCTTGGACTGGCCCTGCCCGAGTCAGTAGTGGCGACGGTGACGGTATGAGCGATCGATTTACACCGCCCGATCCTGGCGCGCCCTCAGCCGTCCGGTTTCCCCGCATGCAGAAGACGGCGCTCGACAGCGGTCTGCAGCTCTGGACCATTCCGCACACGGCCCTGCCCATCGCGACCATTGCGTTGATGGTGCCGTTTGGTTCCAGGCACGATCCGGCCGATCAGCCGGGCCTGGCCGGTGTGGTGGCCGACATGTTCGATGAAGGCGCCGGGGCGCGCGACGCGATTGGTCTCGCCGCCGCGTTTGCGTCGCTCGGAACCGAGTTGTCCGTGGACATCGGGCCCGACGTCACGACGTTGTCCCTGACGATGCTCTCGCGGTGTTTCGAACCGGCGGTGGACTTGCTGTTCGACATCGTGGCGTGTCCGCGATTCGAGGAGAGCGATTTCCTGCGCGTGGTCGAGATGCGCGTGAACCGGCTCCGGCAACTGCGCAGCTCCGCGTCGGCGATCGCCGACCGTGCGTTGCTGCGCGGCGTGTTCGGCGCGCATCCGTACGGCCACAGCACGTTGGGCACGACCGCCGCGCTTGAGGGGTTCACGCTCGACGATGTGCGCGCGTGTCATGGGCGGGTGGTGACGCCGGTCGGGTCCACCTGCATCGTGGCCGGCGATGTCGATGCGGGCATCGTGCAGACGGTGGTGGCCCGTCATGCGCGGCGCTGGTCGGCCGTGGCCGGCCACAGCGCGCTCCCTGCGCCGACGGCGCCCGTGGCCCAGCCCCCGAAGGTCCTGCTGGTGCATCGGCCCGGGTCGCCGCAGACGGAAGTGCGCGTCGGACATCTCGGCCCGTCGCGGCATGTGGACGAATACCACGCGCTCGTCACGTTGAACGCCGTGCTTGGCGGCCAGTTCACCAGCCGCATCAATCTCAATCTGCGCGAGGCGCGCGGCCTGACCTACGGCGCGCACACCGGCTTCGACTTCCGCGTCGCCGGCGGCGCGTTTTCGTGCGACACGGCGGTGCAGGCGGATGCCACGCCGCTCGTCGTGCGCGAGATTCTTGCCGAGTTTGCGGCGGTGGGTGGCGCGCGTCCCGCCGAAGGGGATGAACTGGCCCGCGCCAAGTCATCGCTCACCCGCGGGTACGTCCGGCATTTCGAAACACCCGCGCACCTCGCACACGCGGCCGCGCGGCTCGCCACGTTCGGGTTGCCCGACGACACCTTTGCGCGCTACGTGCCCGGCGTCGAAGCCGTGACGGCGGCTGATGTCTCCGCGGCCGCCGTGCGCCACATCCGGCCGGCGGATGCCACCATCGTGCTCGTCGGCGACGGCTCCGCCTGGCGCGGGGCGCTGGAAGAGTTCGGACGCCCGGTCGAAGACATTGACGATGTTGATCCGGCGGGAGGGACGGGCGAATGAAGAGCATACGATTTCATGCGCACGGCGGGCCTGAGGTGCTCCGGTACGAAGACGCGCCGGATCCGGAAGCGCGGCCCGGCCAGGTGGTCGTCCGTGTGCAGGCGTGTGCGCTCAATCATCTCGACCTCTGGCAGCGCCGCGGGCTTGATCGCGTGCGTTTGCCGATGCCCCACATTTCCGGTGCCGAGGTGGCGGGCACGATCGCAGAGCTGGGTGCGGACGTCACCGGTCTGGCTGTCGGACAGCGGGTGATGCTGCAGCCGGGACTCAGTTGCGGCCGGTGCGCCGCGTGTCTGTCCGGCCGCGACTTTCTCTGCCCGGCCTACGACGTGCTCGGCTACCAGTCAAACGGGGGCTACGCCGAGCTGGTCGCGGTGCCGGCGGCAAACGTCATCCCGTTGCCGGATCACATCGATGTCATTGCGGCGGCGGCGTTTCCGCTGACGTTCATGACCGCCTGGCACATGTTGTACGCCGGCGGCCGGTTGTCGCCTGCAGACACCGTGCTGGTCGTGGCAGCCGGCAGCGGCGTTGGGCAGGCGGCGGTGCAGCTCGCGCGCACGGCGCGCGCACGCGTGATTGCGACGGCGCGCGGTACGGAGAAGTGCGGGAAGGCGCTCGCGCTCGGGGCCGACGCGGTGATCGATTCGTCGTCGGAAGACGTGCCGAAGCGGGTCAAGGCCCTGACCGATGGCCGCGGAGTGGACATCGTCATCGAACATGTTGGTGTCGCCACCTGGGCGTCGAGTGTGCGGAGCCTGGCAACCGGCGGCCGGCTCGTGACGTGCGGTGCCACCACCGGGTTCGACGCCACGCTGGATCTGCGGCACCTGTTCGCCCGGCAGCTGACATTTGTCGGGTCCTACATGGGGTCAAAATCGGAGTTGTTGCAGGCCGCGGACGGCTTCTTCCGTGGATGGTACGCGCCGGTTGTGGACATGACATTCCCCCTGGCGGAGGCGGCCAGCGCGCACCGGCGTCTCGACGCCGGACACCAATTCGGGAAGCTTGTGTTGACCTGCTAGACTGATCGACGTCATGAGCCTTGCTCGGTGGAGCGTCAGCCTGATGGGAATCATCGGGTTGGTGGCCGCCACGATGGCGGCGGCCACCGTGTGGCTGCTGTTGACCGACCCGGTGACCGTGGCCGATTCCGTGTCACAACTGTCGCAGGGTGACGTCGCGCCCGCGATGCAGGCCCTCGGGTCCGTCATCGTCGACGCGTTGCGGGGGCTGTTCAAGTACCTCTAAGAGCGCGTTTCACAGGCCTGCCCTGCGTAACGTGCCTCAGTACAACGGTCGCCAGGTGTAGAACAGGGCGGCGGCGAAGCCCTGGATGCCCATGAAGACGGCGAGCCAGGCGGCACGCTGGTGGGCAGGGACCACGGCTGCCAGCCAGATAAACGCCGGGAAGAGTACGGATGACAGTCGGCCCGCCGACGTCGTTCCTCCAGCCGCGAGTGGTGGCAGGATGTTGACGAGGATGAAGAGCCCGTACGCCAGGCCGAACCTCCTGGCGACCGGCACGGCTGTCATCAGCACAAAGGCGGCACCCAGCAGGTTCAGCAGGTCGTTTCCATGGGTCCAGACGTACGAGTAGAGTCCTTCGTCCATCAACAGCGTGACTCGAAACGACACGAACTCGACCAGGCCGCTGTACTCGCGTCCCCACGCCGCGTGGCCCGCCGCCCACGTCAGGGGATGCCCCGTGTGGCTCCACACAAAAGCCGAGAACAACAGCACACCAACGCCGGGCATGGCGGCCGCGAATATCGCGGGGGCGAGTGCGCGCAGTGACCGGCGATCGCTGCCGCGTTCGGGCGCACCGGCCGCCCCGCCATTGAGCCACAGCGGTAGCCACGGCGAGACGGCCATGATGGCCAGGGGGATGGAGAGGAAGCAGCCATTGGGCCGTGTCAGACCGACGAGGAGACCCCAGGCGGCGGCCGCGACGAGTTCACGGCGCCGAAAGTGGAAAAACGCTCCGGTGACACCCAGAAGGTAAATCGACTCGGTGTAGGCCGCGCCGAAGAAGAACGCGAACGGGTACGCCGCAAGGAACCACAGTGTGTGCGTGGCAGCGTCCGCGTTGCCCAGCAGGTCGCGGGCCAGCCGGAACACGTACGTCAGGGCCCAGAAGAACGCCACCAGCACGACCGCAGTCGACCCCGCCAACAGTGCCGTCGTCGTCCCTCCGAACAACCGCATGATGAAACCGAGCAGCAGCGGGAACGCCGGGAAGAACACGATGTCCTGTTGCACAGAGGGGTCGGGCGTCCACGTCTCGTAGCCGTTGGCGGCAATGCGGAAGTACCAGCCCGCGTCCCACCGCGCCTGCAGGTTGGCCACTTCGTTATCCGCCAGGCGGCCTGGCGCATCGCCGGTGTTGTAGCCGAACATCGCGACTGCCAGGAACCCGACGACCAGGATCGTGACTCGTGTGGTGAAGGCGACCCTGAAGGCGGCCCACATCGTGGCGGTGCACCACGCGTGCAGGCACCGGCGCGGCAGGTCGATGTACATTGGCGGGTGTGGTGCCAGGCTGTGTCTTACGCTGACGATCAGCAGGGCCACAATCAACGGCCGGAAGGTTGACGTCAGGCTGATGTGCAAGCCGGCGACGGTTTCCTGGAAGCCACCCCACTCGGCGACGCACGCCGCCACGATCAAAGCCAACAGGGCCAGAACATCGGCTGTGCGTGCCCACGGCGGAGGTGCCGTCGCGGCAGGCCGCGTCATGAACAGCGATCGCGCAAATCGCTGTAGCCGTCGCCTTGCGCTGTAGGGAGGCCCGCCTGGTGCCACGCCGCAAATCCTCCCGTCACGTTTGAGACGTTGGTATAGCCGAAGGCTTCGAGCATCTGTGACGCGCGTGCGGAGCGGCCGCCGGTCTGGCAGCTGATGACGAGCGGCGTGTCGGGAGGGAAGTTGGCCTGCATCACGCGGACAAAGTCCGGGTTTGGCAGCATCACGCCGGTGTCTTCGTCCGGCTCCAGCAGCGGCACGTTGAGCGCGCCGGCCGGGTGGCCGGGATCAAACTCGGGTGTGGACCGGACGTCCACAAGTGTGGCGCCGTTAGTACACGCGGCGTGGGCGTCTGTGACGGACAAAGCGATTATCGGCATACCAGCGATTCGATGGCGGCGGCCACGTCGAGCAGCCGCGGTGTCTGGCCACGCGCACCAACCAGCTGCAATCCCACGGGCAGTCCAGGCGTGGCGATCGGCAACGAGATGGCAGGGTGGCCGGTGATATTGAACAGTTGGGTGTGTTTGAGCATCGCCGCGCGCACCGGCATCGTCACGTCGTCGATCGTGATGTCGGCTACGCCGGTGGACGGAGCGACGATGGGCAATGTCGGGAGGATGAGGGCGTCCACCGAGTCGAGCAGGGCCTCCACGGCCTGGCGCATGTGAATGCGCTGCTGCCGGGCCGCGATGTAGGCGACGGCCGTGATGTCGCGCCCCGCGCGGAACCGATCGCGCACGGCCGGGCTGTAGAGGTCTGCGCGGCTGTCGAGCCACTGCGCGTGGCAGGACGCGCCTTCCGGGAGCACGATGTTGACGTAGGTTTCGGCGATGAGGGCGGCGTCGGCGAATTCGCGCGCCTCCAGCCGCACACCGGCGCGCGCGAGCGCGTCCGTGGCGCGTGTGAACGCGTGACGCACGTCCTCGTCGAGCGGCGCGGCGAAGTAGCCGCCGAGGATCGCCAGGCGCAGCCCGCCGAGCGCCACCGGGGCCACCGTGTGGGTGGGGCGATTCGCCAGCGTGGACCACATCCAGGCGGCGTCCTGGACGGTGCGGGTCAGCGGGCCGACGTGGTCGAGGGTGAGACTCAGTGGAATGACGCCGGCCGCCGGGACTTCGTCGTACGACGGTTTCAGGCCGACGACCCCGCAGGCGGCGGCGGGAATACGGACGGATCCTCCCGTGTCGGTGCCGACCGACGCCAGTCCCATCCCGGTGGCGACGGCCACGGCGGAGCCGCCCGACGAGCCGCCGGCTGACCGGGTGAGGTCGCGGGGATTGAGCACTTTGCCGTAGGCCGTGTCTTCCGACGTGGTGCCGAGCGCGAACTCATGCAGGTTGGTCTTGCCGATCAGCACGGCACCGGCCGCCTGGAGCCGGTCCGTGACAGCGGCGTTCCGCCCGGCGACGTTGTCGGCGAGCACACGTGAGGCGGCGGTGGTGGGCTGGCCGGCGACGTCGATCAAATCCTTCAGCGACACCGGCAGGCCGTGGAGCGGGCCGCGGTCGTGACCGTCCGCCAGCTCCTCGTCCGCCGTACGCGCCGCGAGCCTGGCGGTGTCGGCATCAACGCGGATGAACGCGTGTGAAGGCGCGTCGTGCTGACGGATCGCCTTGAGTGTCCGCTCCAGCAGTTCCACGGCGGTCAGACGGCCGGATCGGAGCGCCGCGGCGGCATCAACAAGGGTCGTGGGTGACGACATCGCGATAAAGTCTACCGGATGCCAGAACCCGTGCTTGCTGCCGTCATGCCGGCGCCCAACGTACCGGTGGAAATCCGCGAATTTCCCGAGCCGGACCTCCCGGTCGGCGCGGCGCTGCTCCGCACGGCGCGATCCGAGGTGTGCGGCACGGATGTGCACCTGTGGCACGGCCGGCTGTCGGGCGTCCCGTATCCCATCATTCCCGGACACGTCACGACCGGCATCCTGGACAAGGCGCGCGGGCCGCTGACCGACGTCGAGGGCCGGCCACTGCGGGAAGGCGACCGCCTGGCATTTTTTGACGTCCACCGGACGTGCGGCAAATGCCTGGCGTGCACCGCCCATCGCACGCCCACCCGGTGCCCCTCGCGCCGCGTGTACGGCATCACGGACTCCGCGACCGAGGGCCTGTTCGGCGGCTGGGCGCAGAAGGTCTACCTCGAACCCGGGGTCATCGTCGCCAGGTTGCCCGACGCCGTGTCGTTTGACGCGTACATCGGGGGCGGGTGCGGCCTGCTCACGGCGGTGCACATCATCGAGCGGTCCCGTATTGCACTGGGCGACACCGTGGTGGTGCAGGGCGCCGGGGCGGTCGGCATGAGTGCGGCGGCGCTGGCGCGCAAGGCGGGTGCGGGCCAGGTGATCGTGATTGGGGGGCCCGCGTCGCGGCTCGATCTCTCCGCACGGATGGGGGCCGACGTCGTGATTGACCTCGCGGCGACGACACCCGACGACCGACTGGCGCAGGTGCTCGCCCTCACAGGAGGGCTCGGAGCGGACGTCGTCATCGAAGCGGCGGGATCCGCGCTCGCGTTTGAGGAAGGCGTGCGTCTTGCCAGGAACGGCGGGGCGTACGTGATCGCAGGGCACTACACCAACGCCGGCGACAGCCGGATCAACGCGCACGAGCACATCAATCGCAAACATCTGGACATTCGCGGATGCTGGGGAAGCGAGGTGGGCCACTTCCTGCGCGCGTTGCAAGTGCTGGAGCGCTACCAGCACGACGTGCCGTGGCACCTCATCGGTGCCCAGACCTTCGGCCTCGGTCAGATCAACGACGCGCTTCGGATCGCCGAATCACTCGTGATCCCGAAGGCGCTTGTTGATCCCTGGGGGTAACCCGTACGCAGGGCCCGCTGGGTTGCAGCGGGCCGTGCTGGCGCGCTCAACCCCGGCGCGCCCTACGATTCCGGACGGCGGACGGCTATTTGTTCGCCTGCGCGAGCGCGGCTTCCAGCGCCTGTGCGAACTGGGCGAACGGCACGGCGCCGGTGATGGCACGCGTGATGCGGACGCTCCGGGTCTCGGGATCGATGATGCCGATGAAGAAGGCCGGCGTGCCGTTGGCACCGAAGCTGTTGGCCTGGTCGACCGAGGCGCGAATCGCGGACGTGGGTTTGCCGCTGGCCAGACAGGCACGGAACGCGCCCATGTCGAGCCCGACCTCGGTGGCGGTGCGTTCGAGGGCTTCCGGCGTGTGCTGCGACGGCTGGCCAAACGACCGCGCGTGCATCTCCCAGTACTTGTCCTGATCGCCCGCGCACTGGGCCGCTTCATGCGCGCGAATTGCCTGCGGGTGGAGCTGATCGATGGGGAAGTCGCGGAAGCCGTAGAGGATCTTCCCCGTGGCAATGTAGTTCTTCTCGATCAGCGGCATCGTCTCGCGGGAATGCCGGATGCAGAAGGGGCATTCGTAGTCGGAGTATTCGATGAGGGCGACGCGCGCCTCGGCGTTGCCCTTCTGGTGGCCGACGGCGAGATCGATCACCGGCCGCGCCCGGCCGAGACTCGCGCGCAGGCTGGCGAGGTCTTCCCGCAAATCGGCGATCTCGCGTCGCAGCGCTTCCACCTCCGACGATTGGGCGCACGCCGGCGCCGCCATCACCACGAGACCGGCGAGAGTGAGTCCGAACAGACGTCGTATCACGCGATGCACTCCTGAGAGGGGACGGGTTTTTCTTGCCCGTGATCGAATGGAGATTGTACGCTGATGCAGCATCCGTGACGACGAGACGAACGAGAATTCTGGCGACGCTGGGTCCGGCCACCTCCGATCCCGCGACCATCGGTGAGGTCATCCTCGCGGGCGCCGATGTGGTGCGCCTGAACTTCTCACATGGTGCCGCCGACGTTCACGCCGCCTCCTGTGCCATGGCCAGAGCGGAAGCCGCCCGACTCGGACGCGTCATCACCGTGCTTCAGGACCTCGGGGGTCCGAAGATCCGGACCGGACGACTCCCGCAGCCCCTCGTGCTGCACACCAACGACACCCTGCGACTCGTGTTCGGGGAGACGCCGGATGAGCCGGGCGTGGTGGGATGCACCTTTGCGCCGCTGTTCACCTCGGTGGCGCCGGGCCAGCGGCTGCTCATCGATGACGGGCGCCTGGAAGTCGCCGTGACCGATGTGACGCCGGGCGTCCTGACCACCCGCGTGATTGCCGGCGGCGTGCTCGACAGCCGCAAGGGCATCCACGTCCCCGGCGGCGCGGTGCATACCCCGGCGATGACCGCCAAGGATTACGACGACCTGCGCGCGGGGATCGCGATGGGCGTCGACACGGTGGCCCTGAGTTTCGTGCAGACGCCGGAGGATGTGCTCGCGGCGCGCGAGGCCGCGCGGGTGGCCGGCGCTCCCGGACTGCCGATCATCGCGAAGATTGAACGCCCGCTCGCGGTGGAGCGCATCCGGGAGATCGTGGAGGTCAGCGACGGCATCATGGTCGCGCGCGGCGACCTCGGCATCGAACTGCCCCTGGAGACCGTGCCCGCCGTCCAGAAACTGGTCATTCGCGAAGCCCGGCGGCGCGGCGTTCCTGTGATTGTCGCCACCGAAGTCCTGGAGTCCATGCGTACCGCGCTGCGGCCGACGCGCGCGGAAGTGACGGACGCCGCGCATGCAGTCGACGAAGGCGCGGACGCGATCATGTTGTCGGGCGAAACGGCGGTGGGGCAGCACCCCGTACGGACGGTGGCCACACTCGCCGCCATCATCCAAGAGGCCGAACGCGCGCTCGCACGCGACGGCCAGCCCCCCCGCCTGCCGGCCGACGACGTGCGCGCGACGCGGCACGGCCTGGCGCTGTGTGAAGCGGCGGTCGCGCTGGCCGCGCGCGCCGGCGCGTCCGCGATCATCGCCGTCACGAAAGCCGGCATGACGCCGCGGGTCTTGTCAGCCCTGCGACCGTCGGCGCGCATCATTGCCGCGACGGCCAGTCCACAGACCGCCGCCAGACTGGGACTGGTCTGGGGTGTCACCGCGATTGTGACCGAGGCGGCGACGCTCGCCGCCGTACGCGAGACCCTTGCGGCGCGCGCCCTGGTGCCCGCCGGCAGTACCGTCGTGTTTGTCGCAATGCACACGTCGCTTGGGCGCGACGCCAGCAACTATCTCACCGTGGAGCAGATGTAGGACATGGCACACACGACGAAGGCGCCCGGAGTGCTGCGGTTCATTCTCGACAATTCCCTGCTGTTGATCGCCGGCACCATCATCGCGCTGGTCTGGGCCAACCTGAACCACGCCGCGTACGAACACTTCGCGCACTCCGTGCACTTTGTCGTCAACGACATCGGCATGGTGTTCTTCTTCGCGTTGGCGGCGAAGGAAGTGGTCGAAGCCACGTTGCCGGGGGGACCGTTGTCCTCTCCGCGGCAGGCGGCCGTACCCGTGCTGGCCGCCGTGGGCGGGATGGCCGTCCCTGCGGGCATCTACGTGCTTTCCGCCTACGTCGTCGGCGATCTGTCCGTCATCCGCGGCTGGGCCATTCCCTGCGCGACCGACATCGCGTTCTCCTACATGGTCGCACGGGTGATCTTTCCCGCGGGACATCCCGCGATCCCCTTCCTGCTGCTGCTGGCGATTGCCGACGACGCCATGGGACTGGTGATTCTGGCGGTGTTCTATCCGAGCGGACCGCTCGCATTTGGCGAGCTGGCGATGTGGATGGCCGGCGCGATCGCGCTGGGGTGGTTCATGCGGAAACAGCGCGTGTCCAACTTCTGGTTCTACCTGCTCGGGCCCGGCGTCATGTCGTGGATTGGCCTGTACGTCGGCGGCCTGCATCCGGCGCTGGCGCTTGTCGCGGTGGTCCCGTTCATGCCGCACGCCAAGGATGATCTCGGCGTGTTCGCGGATGACGAATCCAAACGTCACGACACCATGAACGAGTTCGAGCACTGGTGGAAGTTTCCGGTGCAGGTCGTCCTGTTCGCCTTTGGTCTCGTCAACGCCGGCGTGATGTTGTCGTCGCTGGGTGAGGTGACGTGGCTCGTGCTGGGCAGCCTCGTCATCGGCAAGCCTGTCGGCATCGTGGGCTTTGCCGTGCTCGCCGGACTGATCGGATTTACGCGCGCGAAGGAACTCACGCTGTCGGTGATGCTGGTGGTGGGACTCGCTGCGGGCATCGGCTTCACCGTCGCGTTGTTCTTCACAACGGCGGCCTTCCCGGTGGGCAACATCCACCTTGAGGAGGCGAAGATGGGCGCGCTGCTCAGCTTCCTGGCGGCACCGCTGGCGATCCTGGCGGCGCGGCTGCTGGGGGTGATGCCTCGCCGGACTCACAGTGGCGACGCAGTGCTGTGAGTGAGAGCTGCCAGCCGCGCGAGACGACCGCGTAGTAGCGGCGCCAGCGCGGTGACGGCTCATACCCGTCCTGCCGGACGGTCAACCGGCAGCCCTCACCTTCCGGCTGGCAACTGACGTGCAGCGCCATCGGGCCGAGCGCATCACCTTCAGGCGGAATCCACCAGCAATCGGCGACCAGAAGCTGCTGCCCGGGCCGCACGTCGACGACGGTGCCGTGAAACACACCGCCCAGCGGGCCGAGCAGTTCGTCGCGATACGGTGTCTGCGTCCACTGCACGGCGAACACGCCGAACGGCACTGGCGTGACCACCGCGTGCAGCGCCTGCCACCACACCTTCAGCGCGGCGTGATCGAAGAAACACGCAAACACCGCCGCCGGTCTGGCGTTGATGAACAGGCTTTGCTCGAACCGCCCTGCGGGATCGTGTGGTGGCGTCGCCACTATTTTTGTCGGAGACTCTGGACGTAGGCCACGACCGCCCACACCTGATCGCGTGTCATGTCGGCCGACTGGGCCGGCATCTTCGGATTCAGCCGGCCGTTCCAGATCTTGTAGAAGACCTGGCCGTCCGAGTTGCGGGCCGCGCGCGCGGCCTGCGTCAGGTCCATCGTGTCGGCGTATTTGGTGTCGGCGTCCGGGCCGTCGCCCTTGCCGGCCGCGCCGTGACAGTTCTGGCACTTCTGGTCATACAACCGTTTGCCCCCGGCGAGGGTCGCGGCATTCACGGGCAGCGGGTTCTTTTCCTCCGCCGCCGTCGCGGGAATCGTCCAGCGCGGCGCCGTCTGGCGCATGGGCGCGTCGGTGGCGCCGGTGGCGCGGGTGGTGAGGGTGGCCGCGCAGACCAACGCGCTGCCGAATACCAGGAGGTGTGCAGTCATTCGCATGCCCAAGAAGATATCGCACTCGAGACCCTGGACCCTGGCCCCTTGGACCGGGTAAAATCCCCGCAATTCGTACAGAGGAGTTTGATGGGTCCACGGATGTTCGGCCGGAGGAGTGTCGTCAGCGGTGTCGCAGTGGCGCTGGTGTGGAGCGCAGCGATCGCCGTGCGGGCGGGCGCGCCCCAGGACCTGGCCCTCGGGCAGGATCCCCGAAGCGCCGACCAGCTCGCCAGAGACGTCTACGACATCTTCAAGAAGAGCTGCCTCGAGTGTCACGGCCCCGCGAAAGAGGGCGGCCTTGACCTGCGCACCGAAGAAGGGCTCCAGCAGGGCGGCCGCAACGGGAAAGCGGTGGTCGCCCACAAACCGATGGAGAGCCTGATTTACAAGGCGGTCATGCACGACGGCGACTTGTGGATGCCGGAAGATGCCGACAAGTTGCCCGAGGCGAGTCTGCGCACCATCCGGCTGTGGATCGAGGCCGGCGCGTCGCTGGCCACAGTGCCCGAGGCGATGGGCTCCGGTGCGGTCGACCTTGAAGAACTCAGGAAGCGCGAACTGCGGCCCATCACGGAGGAAGAGCGGAATTACTGGGCGTACAGGGCGCCGGTCCGGCACCAGGTGCCGGCGGTGTCGCGCGCGGGATGGTCCGCCAATCCCATCGACGGATTCCTGCTTGATGCGATGACGAAGAAGGGCCTCACACCGGTGGGGCCTGCCGACCGGCGGACACTGATTCGTCGCGCCTATCTCGATGTGCTGGGACTGCCGCCGACGCCGGCGCAGGTCGAGGCGTTTGTCGCGGATCGGTCCGTCGACGCCTGGCCAAAACTGGTCGACCGGCTGCTGGCGTCACCGCACTACGGGGAACGCTGGGCGCGGCACTGGATGGATCTTGTCCGCTACGCGGACTCGGGCGGCTACGAGTTCGACGTCGACCGGCCCGAGATGTATCGCTATCGCGATTACCTCATCAACGCGTTCAACGCCGACAAGCCGTACGACCGCTTTGTGATGGAGCAGCTGGCCGGCGACGAGATCGCGCCCGAGTCCGACGAGGCGATGATCGCGACCGGATTCCTGCGGCTCGGGCCGGAGGGCGGGGGTAACCGCCTCGACGCCGTCGACGATCTGGTGACGACCACGACCCTGACCTTCATGGGGATGACGGTCGGATGCGCACGCTGCCACAATCACAAGTTCGATCCCATCCCCCAGATGGACTACTACCGCATGCAGGCGGTGTTCTACCCGACCACGGCGGTGGAGCACCCGCTCGTGCCCGCTCATGAGGTCGCCGCGCATCGCGAGACCACCCGGCAGATCGAGGAGCAGCAGAAACCCCTCCGCCAGAAAAAGAGCGAGATCGAAAAACCCTACCACCAGGTCATCGTCGACCGCGAGATCGCGAAGTTGCCCGACTATCTGCAGATCGCGTGGAAGACCCCGGCCGACCAGCGGACCGAGGGACAGAAGCTGAATGTCATCCAGATCGAGGACACGCTCGGCCTGTCGTCGCTGCGGAAACTGGTGCGTGAAGAACATCTGGTCGACTTGATGCCTGCCGACGTCAGGGCGGAGCACGACGCCGTGAAGGCGCAGATCGCCGCGCTCGACAAACGGAAACCGCGCCGCCTTCCCACCGCGCGCGCCATTGGTGAGCGCGGCCCGGAGCCGCGCCCCGTGCACTTCCTCCATCGCGGCAGTCCGGATGCGCCGGGATCCGCGGTGACGCCCGGCGTGTTGTCGGTGGCGCATCGGGGCGAGTGGACGTTCCCGACGCCGCCGGCCGACGCCGCCTCGAGCTGGCGCCGGCGCGGGTTCGCCGAGTGGCTGGTGACAAAGGACAACCCGCTGACCGCGCGCGTGATGGTCAACCGGCTCTGGCAGCACCACTTCGGCGAGGGCATTGTCCGCACGCCCAGCAGTTTCGGGAAGATGGGGGAGGCGCCGTCGCATCCTGAACTGCTCGACTGGCTGGCCGTGGAGTTTGTTGATCGCGGCTGGAGCATGAAAGCGATGCACCGGCTGATGCTGACGTCGCAGGCGTATCAGATGGCCAGCACGGACACGTCGGCGAATTACGCGATCGATCCGGAGAACCGGCTGTTCTGGCGGATGCCGCGCGTGCGCCTGGAGGCCGAGGTCATTCGCGACCACATCATGGCGACGTCAGGCGCCCTCGATCTGACGGTCGGCGGCCCCGCGATCTTCCCGTATATCGATCCCGACCTGTTTGAGAAGAGTTCGAACCGCAACTGGAACGGCCTCGCGGATTCCGATCCGGCCACCTGGCGCCGGAGTCTGTACGTGTTCTCGAAGCGGAGCATCCGGTATCCGATGTTCGAGACATTTGATCAGCCGAACCTGATCAATTCGATTGACCGTCGGAATCGGACGACGATTGCGCCGCAGGCCCTGATCCTGATGAACAACCAGATGGTGTTGTTCCAGGCCGGCAAGTTCGCCGAGCGCGTGCGGGCGGAAGCCGGTGCCGATCCGGCGCAGCAGGTACGCCTCGCGGTGTACCTGGCGCTCGGTCGTCCGGCCGATACGCTCGAACTCCAGAAGGGCGCCGAGTTCATTGCCGGCAGCCCTGAAGGACTGAAAGAGTTCTGCCACATCCTCTTCAACCTCAACGAGTTCCTGTACCGACCATGAGTCACCATCACGGCTGCGGCCACAACGAGAAGATGCTCTGGTCCCGGCGTGAGCTGCTGGGCCGGCTGGGTGGCGGTGTCGCCGGTCTGGCCTTTGCGGACCTGCTGGGGCAACAGCCCCGCAATCCGCTGGCGCCGAAAGCGGCGGCGCTTCCCGCGAAGGCCAAAGCGGTCATCTCGATCTTCTGCTACGGAGGGGTCAGCCACATCGACACATGGGACCCCAAGCCCGACCTCGTCAAGTGGCAGGGGGAGACGATGCAGGGGGTGGGCGAGGTGCGCACGGTCATGGGCAACCCCGGCGGGTTGATGCCGTCGCCCTGGAAATTCAGCAAACACGGTCAGTCAGGCATGGAAGTGTCGGAGCTGTTTCCACACATGGCCCAACATGTGGACGACATCGCGCTGATTCGATCGATGTACGGCGTGAGTCCCGCGCACGGCCCCGCCTTGTTCCAGATGAACACCGGGACCATTCTTGCGGGCAGCCCGAGTGTGGGGAGCTGGGTCACGTACGGGCTCGGCAGCGAGAATCAGAATCTTCCGGGATTCATCGTGTTCACCGATCATCGCGGCGGTCCGATCAACGGGCCGCCCAACTGGTCGAACGGGTACCTGCCGGCGGCGTATCAGGGCACCCAGATCCGCGACACGGGATCCCCCATCGTCGATCTCAAGCCGCCCGCGGATCGCACGGAGGACGAGCAGCGGCGCTGGCTCCGCATGCTCCATGAGATGAACGAAAAATACGGCGACAATCATCCGCTCGACACGGAGTTGTCCGCGCGTGTTTACTCCTACGAACTGGCGTTCCGGATGCAGACGCATGCGCCCGAGGCCATCGACATCAGCAGCGAATCCGACGCGACGAAGCGTCTGTATGGCGTGGGCGTGGAGCCGACGGATTACTTCGGCCGCCAGGCCCTCATGGCGCGCCGACTCGTGGAGCGGGGTGTGCGCTACGTGCAGATCTTCTCGGGCGGCGGCAACTTCGAACCGAGCTGGGATGCGCACTGGGATCTGAAGGGCAACCACGGGCTGCACTGCGCCGAGACGGACAAGCCGCTGGCGGGCCTCATCAAGGACCTGAAGAGCCGCGGCATGTTCGACGAAACGTTGATCGTGTGGCACGGCGAGTTCGGCCGGTTGCCGATTTCTGAGCGCATGGACGGCCGGGATCACAACAACAAGGGCTTCAGCGTGTGGCTCGCCGGCGGCGGCGTCAAGGGCGGCACCGTCGTCGGCGCCACCGACCACTACGGGTACGCGGCGGCGGAGAACCCGAAGTCGATCTACGAACTGCACGCGACCATCCAGCATCTGATGGGCATCGACTTCGAAAAATCCACCTATCGCTTCAACGGCCGCGACATGAGGCTGACCGACGTGCACGGCCGGGTCATCCGCGAAATTCTGGCGTAAGAGCGTCTTACAGGGAGGCACACAGGATGTTCACCATGAGGCTCCATGAAGCCTCATGAAGGACACCGAGTCTCCGGCCGCTTTTCTGGCTATCATCCCAAGCATGCAAACTCGATTGATTTCCACTGTGGCGGCGTTGGCTGTGGCTCTGGGGCTGGGCGCGGCGTTGGGTGCGCAGGCGACGAACACGTATGACGCCACGATTGCAAAGGTGCGGGCCAGTGAGGGGTTTCAGAAGGCGCTCGCCATTCTGGACCGCGACCACGATCGGCTGATCGAGGAAATCATCACGCTCACCGAAATTCCGGCACCGCCGTTCAAGGAAGATCAGCGCGCGAAGCAGTACCTGGAGATGTTGCGTGCCTCGGGCCTGACCGACGTGGAGCAGGACGACGAGGGCAACGTGATGGGCCTGCGGCGGGGCACGGGAGGCGGACCGCTCATCGCGGTGGCGGCGCACCTCGACACCGTGTTTCCCGAGGGCACCGACGTGAAGGTAAAGCGCGAGGACATGCGCCTGTCTGCGCCCGGCATCGGCGATGACACACGGTCGCTGGCGGTGCTCCTCGCGATGATTCGGGCGATGAACGAGGCGAACGTGCGCACGCAGAGCGACATCCTCTTCATCGGCAATGTCGGGGAAGAGGGGCAGGGCGACCTGCGTGGCGTGAAATACCTGTTCGGGAAAGGCAAGTACAAGGACCGCATCGCCATGTTCATTTCCGTCGATGGCGCGGGGGGCGGCGCCGACATCACGCATGGAGGGGTGGGCAGCCGGCGGTATCGGATCACGTTCAAGGGGCCGGGTGGGCACAGCTACGGTGCGTTTGGACTTGTGAGCCCGGCGTTTGCGATGTCGGGGGCGATGCAGAAGTTCGGCAAGCTGACCGTGCCCGACAAGCCCAAGACGACCTATAGCGTCGGCGTGGTGGGCGGCGGCACGTCGGTGAACTCGATCCCGTTTGAGACCTGGATGGAACTCGACATGCGGTCCGAGTCGCCGGCTGAACTGAAAAAGCTCGACGAGAGCCTGATGTCGCTCATCAATGAGGCCGTCCAGGAGGAGAACAAGGCCCGGTCCACCGCGCAGGGGGCCATCACCGCCGACATCACGCTCATCGGCGACCGTCCGTCCGGGCAGACCCCGATCAACTCGGCGATTGTGGAAGTCGCGGCGGCCTCCATTCGCGCGGCCGGCGGCCGGCCGACCTACAGCTGGAGCAGCACCGACTCGAACATTCCGATCAGCCTCGGCATCCCGGCGATCACGGTGGATTCAGGTGGCCGCGGTGGCCGTGCCCACGCGCTCGACGAATGGATCTCGGTGGACAAGGTGCCGAGCCTGCGCGGCATCGAGATCGCGCTCGCGACCTTGCTGGCGCTCGCAGGGTTCGCGCCGATTTAATGGGGCAATGAGGCAATGGGGCAATGAGGCAATGGAATTCCCGCAATTCCACAATGCGTCAATGGAATTCCCAGAATTACGGCCATTGCATTAACCCATTTTCCAATTGCGGCAATTCCATTGCCCCATTGCCTCATTGCCCAATTGCCCCATTCACTTAATGGCCGCTGCTCCGGCGATCGCGCACTGCGCGTCCTGGGCACCGGTGACGCCGCTGACGCCGATCGCGCCGACGAGTTGACCACCTGACGTGATGGGCACGCCGCCTTCGAGCGGCATGAACCCGTCGATGGGCAGCAACGCCGTCCGGCCGCCGGCGACTTCCGCCTCCAGGGCCTTGGTCTCGCCCTGGAAGTAGGCCGCCGTCCTGGCTTTGCGAATCGCGATGTCGGTCGCGACCAGCTTCGCGCCGTCCATGCGCCGGAACACGATCAGGTGTCCGCTGTCATCGAGGACGGCAATGGACACCGCCCAGTTGTTCCTGCGCGCCTCGGCTTCGGCCGCATCCGCCGCCCTGTTAGCCGCTTCCAGCGTCAGCACCCGTTTGGTGGGCCACTGCCCCTGCGCCATTCCGCTCCCACTCATTGCCATCAGCAGCACTCCGGTTGTCATGACCAGTCGTCGCACGGTGCACTCCTCCGCGCGAAGCCTAACAGACTCCGTCCGGCTGCCAAAAATGGGGCAAGATAGGCGCCGATGGCAGATTCAAAATTACGGTGGGGGTGTCTGGGGGCCGCGAAGATCGCGGTCGAGAAGGTGATTCCGGCGATGCAGGGCGGGGCCCATACCGAGGTGGTCGCGATTGCGTCGCGCGACGGGCAGAAGGCCCGCGAGACCGCGACGCGCCTCGGCATCCCGAAGGCCCATGGCTCGTATGAAGCGCTCATTGCCGATCCGGATGTGGATGCGATCTACAACCCGCTGCCGAATCATCTGCACCTGCCATGGACCAAAGCCGCCGCAGAGGCCGGCAAACATGTGCTGTGCGAAAAGCCGATTGGCCTGAACGCCGCCGAGGCCCGCGAATTGATCGCGATTCGTGATCGCACCGGTGTCACGATCCAGGAAGCCTTCATGGTCTGGACGCATCCGCAATGGCGAGGCGTGGTGGACCTCTGCCGGTCCGGCATGATCGGCGAGGTGCGCGGCTACTCCGGCGTGTTCAGCTATTACAACAACGATGCGTCGAACATCAGAAATGTGGCCGAGTGGGGCGGTGGCGGACTGATGGACATCGGATGTTATCTCATCATCACGTCGCGCATGGCATTTGGTGACGAGCCGCGGCGTGTCATGGGAACGATGGAGCAGGACCCGGTGTCAGGCGTCGATATCCTCACGTCGATAATCCTCGACTACCCGCAGGGGCAGGCCGTTGGCCTGTGCAGTACGCGCGTCGTGCCCTACCAGCGCGTACAGATCCTCGGCACCGCCAAACGTCTCGAGGTCGAGATTCCGTTCAACGCCCCGAACGATCGCCCCTGCCGTGTGTGGATGGACGATGGCGGGGATTTGTCGGGTGGCCACATGGAGACGTTGTCGTTTGACACCTGCGATCAGTACCGGATCCAGGGCGACGCCTTGTCCAAAGCCATCCTGACGAAGACGCCACCGCCCTACCCGCTCGAGATGTCCGTTCGCAACATGGCGATCATCGACGCAGTGGTTCGATCCGCGGCCTCAGGCCAGTGGGAACCCGTGTGACCTATTTGGGCCTCGATAGCTCAACACAGAGCGTATCTGCCGTCCTGATTCGTGTGACCGATGGGCGTGCGTCGGTCGTCTGGGAGCACGCGATGCCGTTTGATGACTCGCTGCCGCAGTACGGGACGCGCCACGGCGTGTTGCCGACGGAGGACCCGTCGGTGGCCGTGTCTCCTCCGGCGATGTGGGCGGAGGCGCTCGAGCTCATGTTCGCGGCGCTGGCGTCGAGCGGGCACGACCTGTCGACCCTGCGCGCCATCTCTGGGGCGGCGCAGCAGCACGGCAGCGTGTATCTCGCCGCTGACGGCAGCTTCTCGCGGTCCGTCGCGCCGATCTGGATGGACACGAGTACGCGCGACGAGTGTCTGGAAATCACTCAGGCACTCGGCGGGGCGGCCGCCCTGGCCGCGCGCACGGGGTCGCGCGCCTTCGAGCGGTTCACGGGGCCGCAGATCCGGAAGTTCTTCGAGACAGATCCGCACGGCTACGCGGAGACCGCGCGGGTGCATCTGGTCAGTTCGTTCCTGGCGTCGGAGCTGATCGATGCCGAGGCTCCTCTCGATCCCGGTGACGCCAGCGGCATGAACCTCATGGACCTGTCGACCGGCAGTTGGTGGCCGGACGCGGTCGAGGCGACGGCGCCTGGCCTGGCGACGCGGTTGCCGATGATTGTGCCGGCCGGGACGATCATCGGCACACTCGCGCCGCGATGGCAGGCGCGCTTCCGCCTGCCCGCCGCGCGCGTCGTCGTCTGGACCGGTGACAATCCGTCGAGCCTGATTGGCACGGGCCTCATCGAGGAAGGGCGCGTAGGGGTGTCACTGGGCACCAGCGACACCATTTTCGGCCTGATGCGCGAGCCGCGGGTTGACGCCGGCGGCACGGGACATGTCTTTGGCGCTCCCACGGGCGACTACATGGGGATTACGGTCTTCAAGAACGGATCCCTGGCGCGCGAGACCGTCCGGGATACGTATGGCCTCGACTGGCCGGGTGTGTCCGCCGCGTTGCGGGCGACGCCGCCCGGCAATCACGGCCGGCTGATGCTGCCGTGGTTCGAGCCCGAAATTACTCCGGACATGCCCACGCCCGGCGTCCATCGGCGCGACCTGGACCCTGCTGACGCCGCGGCGAATGTGCGTGCCGTGCTCGAGGCGCAGATGATGGCGATGGCCAATCACTCCGCGTGGATGGGCGTGGACGTGCGCGATATCCACGCGACCGGCGGCGCCGCAGTGAACAACGACATCCTGCAGATCATGGCCGATGTGTTCAACGCCACTGTCAGGCGCTTCCACGTCGGCAACTCGGCCTGCCTTGGCGGTGCGCTCCGTGCCTGGCACGCCGACGCCGCATCGTCCAGCCACCCGCTCTCGTGGCACGACGTGACGTGCGACCTCGCGCAGCCGACAGGGCAGGTCTTTGCGCCGCGACCTGACGCGGTCTCGGTGTACCGCGACCTGCGAGCACAGTACGCGGCGTTCGAGCAGGTCGTGCGTCAGGCGCGCTGAACTCGACCGCGCCGACGTACGTAGGGCGCGCTGAACTTGAGCGCGCCGATGTACGTAGGGCGCGCTGAACTTGAGCGCGCCGATGTACGTAGGGCGCGCTGAACTTGAGCGCGCCGACAGGTGCCGGCGGGCGCGGCTGTGATGGATCGGCCGGATTGTGCGACACTCCCCCGCATGAAATGTTCCTGGAAGTTGCTGTCGGGCATCGCTCTGATTCTGGTCGGCACCGCGCCTTCGGTCCGCACGCTGACCGCTGACCTGCCACCTGAAGTCCTGGGCGCCACGGTGCGACCCGCGCTGGCACACGACCGGTCGCCGCGCCTTGATGCCCTTGCGATCGCGAGCGACGCGACGGTTGGTCTGCGGGCGACCGGCACCGATGAGTCTCAGGCACCTGCGACGCCGACAGGCCGACCTGCCGAAGCACCACGGAGCGCGTCAGGCGCCGCAGTGGAGCAGACCGGCATGGGCACCGGGCCGGCGCCTGCCCTGGTGCGGCAGTTCGAAGGCCTCGGTGTCAGCTTTGAAGGAGAACAGGGACCGGGAGCCCTTCGTAATCCGTCCGACAACAGTCTGGCCGTCGGGCCTCGCCACGTGATGGCCTCAGTGAACACCCGGATGGCGGTGTGGGACAAACAAGGCAAGGTCCTCTGGGGATCGGCGCCGAACAACACCGTGTTTGCAGGATTCACGGGCACGTGTGACGCGCGCAACAACGGCGACACCGTCGTGCGTTACGACCAGCTGGCCAATCGCTGGCTGATCGTGATGCCGATCTTTCGACGCAGCGCTGCCCGTCCCGATCAGCCCCCGGTGCCCTCCGCCTCTGACCGCGCCGTTGTGAGCATTCCCGGCGTCGCCGGTCAGCCCGGCTCCGCCGCCCGGATGCCACCAACCCCACCAACCCCCACCCAACCTGCCCCCAACCCGACCCAACCTGCCCCCAACCCGACCCAACCTGCCACGGCAACTGGCCCGTACTCGATGTGTTACGCCATCAGCGTGACCGACGACCCGCTCGGCGAGTACTACCGGTACGAATTCCTGCGGCCACTGTTTCCGGATTACCCGCGCCCGGCCGTGTGGCCTGATGGGTACTACGTACCGACGAGCACGGGTGATGACGTGATCGAGAAACATGCGTGTGTCGTCGATCGGCAGCGGATGTTGCGTGGAGAGCCGGCGACCGAACAGTGCCTCGTCATCGCCGACGTCAACTTCCTCAACAACGCGGACCTTGACGGCACGCGGTTGCCGCCGGCCGGTGCGCCGAATCCCATGCTCGCCACCGGCGGATCGCAGCTCAATGGGGATACGGATGACGATGGTGTGTATCTGTGGAACTTTCATGTCGACTGGTCGGATCCGTCGAAGACACGGCTGACGCCCGTCACAAAGATTCCAGTCGCGCCCTATCAGTACCTCTGCGGTGGGCAGTTGACGACGTGTGTACCGCAGCCGGGTACGGATCGGCGGCTCGACGCGCAGGGCGACAAGTTGATGGCGCGCGTGGTGTATCGGCATGTGTCGAGCGGCGGCGCCACACACGAATCACTTGTGGCGGTGCACTCCGTGAATACCGAAGCCGCCGCCGGCGGCGTGCGGTGGTACGAGTTCCGCCTCAATCAGGATCGGTCGGCGCGGTTGCATCAGCAGGGGACGTACGCGCCCGACGGGTTCTATCGCTGGATGGCGAGTCCTGCGATGGACCGTTTCGGCAACATCGGCGTCGGGTATTCGTTCGGCGGAACGCCGCACTTTGCCGGGCAGCGGTTCGCCGCGCGGCGTGCGTCCGATCCTCCGGGCGTGCTGGGGTTGCGCGAAGCCGTGCTGGCGGAAGGTGAAGCCGCGCAGACGTATGGCCTGCGATGGGAGGATTACACGCAGACCGCGATCGATCCGCTCGACGACTGCACGATCTGGTATGTCGGCGACTACTATCCCAGGGGCGCGGCCAACTATGCGTCACGCATCGGGGCGTTCCGCATTCCGCCGTGTGGGGAGCCCGGCGTGACGGAACCTCTCGCGGCATCGTTTGCCGCATGGACGGTCGGCCCGCCGCCGGCAACCCTGACGTTGGACCCGTTCTACGAAAAACACGCGGACGCGTTCGGCATTCCGATTGTCGCGTCCGGCGTGGTGGATGACACCGCGCTTCTCATGGCCCGAGACATCGTGAACTACATGCTGCTGAAGCGGCCGGACGTCCGCACGGAGATGGTGCGCCAGGGGTATCGCGTGGGGATCATCGGCCGCTTCCAGGGGCAGGCGGACCTGCCCGAGTATCGCGACTACAGGAAGCCGGCGATCGACGACCGGCGCCTCACGCCCTCGGAGCGTGAACGGTACAACCTGCCGGGCGGCATTGCGTCGATGACCGACGCGGAGTACTGGAACCGGCGGGCGCGCGGACTCGGCGGGCGGTACACCACGGCCGGTGAGGAGAACATCCTCGGCATCCCCGGCACGCGCTACTACGGCGAACACATCCTCGTGCACGAGTTTTCACACGGCGTCATGAGCGCGCTCCGCACCGCCGATCCCGCGCTCCACGCCGACATCCAGAAGGCGTACGAGGCCGCGAAGGCCGCTGGTCGTTTCAAAGGCCACTACGCAGAAAACACGGTCGCCGAGTATTGGGCCGAAGGTTCACAGTGGTGGTTCTGGTCCAACTACGCATGGAACGCGCCCACCGGAGAACGCCTGTGGACGCCCGACTCCCTGCGCGCCTACGACCCGGCGCTCTTTGACCTGCTCAGCCGCGTCTATGCCGGCCACCACATTCCCGCGGACGTGTACCACGGGCGGGAAGGAAGGCGTTGAAGAGCGTTGTTATTGAGGATTGAGGAATGAGGATTGAGGATTGGCAATTGATCAATTGAGGATTGCGGGATTGATTGAGGGATTGAGGGATTGAGGGAATTCAATCCCCCAATCGACAATTGATCAATTGCCAATCCTCAATCCTCATTCCTCAATCCTCAATAACAACAGCTCCCCCTACCGTGCTCCAAACGCAAACACGGTCTGCGACTTGTACTCTCCCCCTGGCCGGAGTTCGATCGACGGAAACGACGGCTGGTTGGGCGAGTCGGGGAAGTGCTGGGTCTCGAGGCAGAAGCCGGAGCGACGCGGATACACGCGGCCGCCCTTGCCCTTGAGGGTACCGTCGAGGAAGTTGCCGGCGTAGAACTGCAGGCCGGGCTCGGTGGTCCGAATCTCGAGGGTGCGGCCCGTCACGGGTTCATGCACGGTGGCGGCGAGCTGCAGGCCCTCGCCTGAGCGGTTCAGCACCCAGTTGTGGTCGTACCCGGGGCCGTGCTTGATCTGCACATGATCCGCATCAATACGCGCCCCGATGGCTGTGGATGTGCGGAAGTCGAACGGCGTTCCCTCGACCGACGCGAGGTCGCCGGTGGGAATCAGCGTCGCGTCCACCGGCGTGAAGCGGTCGGCGTTGATCATCAGTTCGTGGCCAAGGATGTCGGTCGTCTGTGCGCCGCCCAGGTTGAAGTAGCTGTGCTGGGTCAGGTTGATGACCGTCGGCGCATCGGTGGTGGCGTGGTAGTCGACGATGAGCCGGTTGTCGGGTGTGAGTGTGTACTTCACGTGGGCGGTGACTTTCCCAGGGTACCCTTCGTCGCCATCCGGGCTCGTGAGCGTCAGCAACACGCCGGCGCCGGTTTCGTCCTGAAACGGATCAGCGGCCCAGATGAGTTTGTCCCAGCCCTTTACGCCACCGTGGAGGTGGTTGGGGCCGTTGTTCTTTGCGAGCGTGTACGCCTTGCCGTCAAGGGTGAAGGTGCCGTTGGCAATCCGGTTGCCGACACGACCGATGAGCGAGCCGAAATACGGCGAGCCCGCTTCGTATTCGGCGACGGTGTCGAACCCCATCACGATGTCATCAAACGCGCCGGTGCGGTCGGGCGCCTTGAGCGACTGGATGATCCCGCCATAGGTCAGGACCACCGCCTCCATCCCCTTGTTGTTGCGCAGGGTATAGGCCTCGACGAATTTGCCGTCAGCCGTCGTGCCGAAATTGTCCTTGGTGACGCGCGGAGGGGTCAGGGTCATAGGGTCGGATGATTCCCCGCCTGCACAGCCGATGGCAAGTACGGCGGTCGCGGTGACGAGCGTTGAGAGGAGGTGTCGCATGTCGGAATCGTATACGATGCCGCCTGACAATGACCGGGATCGGGCTCGAATTTCAGGACGTCTCGAGGTCCTTCGGCGCGGTGCGCGCCCTGTCGGGCGTCAGTTTTTCCGTGGCGTCGGGCGACGCCCACGCCGTCGTGGGCGAAAACGGCGCGGGGAAGTCCACCCTGCTGAAAATCCTCGCAGGCATTGTCCGCCCCGACCAGGGCGCGATTCGGCTGGATGGCGCGGCGCTCGACAGCGCATCGCCC
Organism: Vicinamibacterales bacterium; assembly: GCA_030827135.1. Lineage (GTDB taxonomy): Bacteria > Acidobacteriota > Vicinamibacteria > Vicinamibacterales > SCN-69-37 > SYFT01. The sequence continues at coordinate 49,284 of JAURFE010000002.1, read as the reverse complement.
CGCGAAGCGCTGGAACACGGCATCGGCATGGTCTATCAGGAGATGCTCGCGTTTCCGAACCTGACCGTCAGCGGCAACATCTTTGCCGGCCGGGAGGTGACGCGGGCGTTCGGCCGGCTCGACGAACCCGCGATGCGCACCCGCACACGCGAGTTGCTCGACCGGTTGCACGTGCCCGCGACGCCTGACACGCCGATGGAACGCCTGTCCACGGCCCATGCGCAGTTGATTCAGGTGGCTCGGGCCCTGGCGTTCGAGTGCCGCGTGCTGGTGCTCGATGAACCCACGACGTCACTCACCGACGCGGAGGTGGACCACCTGTTCGCCGTCGTCACCGCACTCCGGCGCACTGGTGTCACCGTGTTGTTTGTCTCGCACCGGTTGCCCGAGGTGTACCGCCTGTGTGACCGGATCACGGTGTTGCGGGATGGCAGGTACGTCGACACCTTTGAGCGGGCGGCGACCTCAGCCGACGACATCGTGCGCGCCATGGTCGGCCGCGAGCCCCCGGCTCGGGCGGCACGCGCGGTGCCCCCGGCCGCCGGCACGCCGGCGCTGGCGGTGCGGGGACTGTCGCGGACCGACGCGTTCACCGATGTCTCGTTCGAGGTCGCAAAGGGCGAGATCCTGGGCATCTTCGGACTCGTCGGGTCCGGACGCACGGAACTGCTCGAATCGCTTTTTGGTCTCGAGTCAGCGTCGTCCGGCACCGTGTCCGCGAATGGCGTGGCGATGACGGCCCGGTCCGCGGCTGACGCCGCCAGAGCAGGTCTCGCGCTCGTACCGGAAGAGCGGCAGCGGCAGGGGTTGTGCTTCAACCTGCCGCTTCGCGACAATCTGGTGCTGCCCTTGGCGGCGACGTCGGGGACGCAGGTCATTCGCCGAAGGACGGAACAGATCGCGGCACAGGCGCAGGCAGAGGCCTTGGCGATTCGTACGCCGGATCTCGAGGTCACGCCTGATGCCCTGTCCGGCGGCAATCAGCAGAAGGTGGTGATCGGCAAGTGGCTCGCGACCGGACCGTCTGTGCTGCTGCTCGATGAACCCACCAAAGGCGTGGACGTCGGCGCCAAGTTTGAGATTCACAATCTGATCCGGCGGGAGGCCGATCGCGGCATGGCGTGTGTGATGGTGTCGAGTGATCTGCCCGAAGTGCTGGCACTGTCGGACCGGATTCTGGTGATGCGCGAGGGGCGGGTGCGCGGGGAAGTGTCCGGCGGCGATGCGACCGAGGAATCCGTCATGCAACTGGCCACACACGAGGTCGCCGCGTCATGACGGCGATCTGGCGCGCGCGCGAATTCAGCACGCTGGTGATCCTCGTGCTGGAGGTGTTCTTCTTCACGTGGTATCTCTGGCCGGAGTCCGGTGGTCATCCGTTCCTGAACGTCGGGAACGCGATGTTGATCCTGAAGTACTCGTCGATCTACGGCATCGCCGCCATCGGCGCGGCCATTGTGATCATCACCGGCGGCATCGATCTCGCGTCGGGGGCGGTGATCGGCCTGACGAGCGTGGTCACGGGCTACTTCTTCGTCGAAGCCGGGTGGGGCCTGTTTCCCAGCGCGATGATGGGGCTGCTCGTCGGCCTCTCGGCCGGGCTCGTGTCATCGTGGCTGATTGTCGGCATGAAGTTGCCGCCGTTCATCGCGACGCTCGGGGTGATGGGCATCTGGCGTGGCGTGGGGTACATCATCACCGAAGCCCGGTTCTACGATCTGTCGGCGAAGTTGCCGCGTAACTGGACGGTCGGCGGCATGGCGATCGACTGGGTGCCGCCGATCGTGATGGTTGTGCTCGTCGTCGCGTTTCAGGTCGTCATGAAGCAGTTTCAGTGGGGCCGGTCGGTGTTTGCCGTCGGGGGCAACGAAACAGCCGCGTTGTTTTCGGGCGTCCGCGTCGGCCTCGTCAAGACGACCGCGTACGTGTGCGCCGGGTTGCTGGCGGCGATCTCGGGTGTCGTGCTGGCCATCGTCCAGGGGCAGGGGAAGGCCGATCTCGCCAATGGCTACGAACTCGATATCATCGCGTCAGCAGTTGTGGGCGGTGCGAGCCTGTCGGGCGGACGGGGCTCGGTGGCCGGGGCCGTCCTCGGCGCGCTGATTTTCGGCGTCCTTCGTAACGCGCTGCCGCAGATCCCCGGCGCCACGTTTTACGACCGTGTGATCGTCGGCCTCGCGGTTATCGTGATTGTGGTCATGGATCAGGTGATGGTCAGGCGGGCGAAGTAAGTTGGGCGGATGGGCGGATGGGCAGTTGGGCGGATGTTTGGGAGAGTGAGATGAAAAGAGTCGTGCTTGCGGGCGTGTTGCTGATGCTGGGTGTCGTGGCGTGTGGCGGTGGGACCGATGATGCGCCGAAGAAGTTGCGCTTTGCGCTGATTCCGAAGTCGCTCGACATCCCCGTGTTTGACTACGCGCGCATTGGTGGTGAGCGCGCGGCTGCGGCACTCGGCGTTGAGGTCATCTACCGCGGACCCGACCGCCCCGACGAATTGCGGCAGAAGGAAATCCTGGAGTCGTTCATCACGCAGAAGGTGGACGGCATCGCGATCTCGGTGTTGAGCGCCACGTTCCTCACCCCGACGATCGACCGCGCCGTCGAAGCCGGCATCCCCGTCGTGACGTGGGACTCGGATGCGCCCGATTCCAAGCGTGCCGCTTTTTACGGCGTGGACGACTTCGAGTCGGGCCAGATCATGGGTGAGGAGACCGCCAAACTCCTCGGCGGCAAAGGCACCGTGGCATTTATCACCAGCGTCGGCGCCAACAACCTGCAGCGTCGCCTCGATGGCGCCCGCGAAGTGCTCGCGAAGTACCCCGGCATCACGGTCATTGAGACGTACGACATCAAGGAAGACAGTGTCCGCACAGGCGAGATCATCGCCACCGGCTCCAACCGCTACCCGGATCTCGGCGCCTGGATTTCCGTCGGCGGCTGGCCGGTCTTCAGCGCCAACGCTCTCGCACCCGTGCCCCCGACGACAAAGTTCGTGTCCTTCGACACCGTCGCATCCGCCATCTCGCTGCTGCGCGAAGGCAAGGTGCAGGTCCTGCTCGGCCAGAAGTACTTTGGCTGGGGCGAAGAGCCGATCAGGATCCTCCACGGCATCAAGAACGGCACGCCCCCGGCAACCACGATCGTCAACTCCGGCGTCGACGTCGTCACGATGGCGAACGTGGACGCGTACGAAGCGTCCTGGAAGGCGCTCACCGGCGGGAAGTAGGGCGCGCGCCGGGTTGTAGCGCGCCATGGGCATGTAGGGCCCGCTGAGCTTGAGCGGGCCACTCCCGCCGCGAACCATGAACCGCGTCGTGGGCCCAGGGCGCGCTCAATCCCAGCGCGCCCTGCGTGCACCGGCGATCAGTAGGCGCGTCCGTCCGGCACGCTGTCCCAGCGGCGGTCGTTGACGAAGAAGCCGCGCATCAGGGCGAAGGCCGTCGAGAGGGCGCGCTGATTGCCGCGCTGTTCCGGCGTCAGGCGTTTGATGATGGCCGACAGCACCGTCATCTCCGCATCCGTCATCGTCGCCACATGGACGGCGTAGGCCGCGGCCGCAGCGTCGATCGCGGCCTGATCGCCGCCGGATTGGATCACCTTGGCCAGGGCGGCGCGGGTGTCGACAAGGCCTTTGCGCGCCGGGGCGGCGGCCTTGTGGGTGTCGTCGAGCCAGCCGCGGATTTCCTTTTTCTGATCACCCGTCAGCGTGAAGAGATTGGTGAGGATGTCGAGGCGTCCGAGCGCCCCGCCGCTGGCACCGCGCCCGGCCGCGCCGGGATTGGCCGGCGGGAAGAAGAAGCCGGCCATCTGGTTGAAGGCACCGGGCGCCCGGGACTGCTGATTCTGCTTCAGGAGCGCGTAGACCTGGGCGAAGGTGGCCGCCTCGGCCGCGGCCATGCGCGTCGCGCCCGCCACATAGGCCTGCAGCGCGGGCGTCTTTTCGGCCGTGTTGTTGGTCAGGTCCGCGTTCAGAATCTGCTGCCGCACCTGGAACAGCTCGTTGACAAGCGGTGCCGTCTCCTTGGCACCAGCCACCATCAGCGCCTCCACCTTCGGCACCTGGGCGTCGAGGTCGAGCCGCAGCGACTCCACAAAATCCTCGAACGGCGTGTTCTGACGCATCGGGGGCGCGCCGCTGCCGCCGCCGTTGCCGCCGCCGCGGCCACCCTGTGCGAGCACGGCAGACGGGATGAGCGAGACCACCAACAGGAACGCGGGGATGACCAGGCGAGAGGGGAGTTTCATGACGGGAGAAATATGCCACAATCCAGCTGCCTGAGGAGGTATCGCCATGAAGTCCCGCATTACCGTCGTTGCGTCGACGGTCGCCTTTTGTGTCGCTGTCGGACTGTTCGCCGAACAGGCGCCGTCCAATGACCGGCTGAACGCCGCCGTGTTCGAGGGACTCGAACTGCGAGGCATCGGCCCGTCGCTGACCACCGGTCGCGTGGCGGACTTCGACGTCGACCCGAAGAACCCGAACGTCTACTACGTGGCCACGGCCGCCGGCGGCGTATGGAAGAGCGTGAACCGCGGCATTACCTGGACGCCCACGTTTGACCGGGGAGGGTCCTTCAACCTGTGTTGCATCAAAGTGGACCCGCGCAATTCCAACGTCGTCTGGCTGGGCACGGGCGAAGACTCGAACCCGCGCAGTTCGATGTACGGCGACGGGATCTACAAGTCGACCGATGCCGGCATGACGTGGACCCGCATGGGGCTTGAAAACTCCGAACACCTCGGCAACATCCAGATCGACCCGCGTGATTCGAACGTCGTGTACGTCGCGTCGCAGGGGCCGCTGTGGTCCTCAGGCGGCGACCGCGGCCTCTACAAGACGACCGACGGCGGCAAGACGTGGAACGCGATCTTCACCATCGGCCCGGACACCGGCGCCAATCAGGTCATCATCGACCCGTCCAGTCCCGACACCATCTACGTCGCCATGTGGCAGCGTCGTCGTGCCACGGGCCAGTTTGTCGGCGGCGGTCCTGAGAGCGGGATTTACAAGTCGACGAACGCGGGCCGCACGTTCACCAAGTTGACGACCGGTCTGCCGCCCGGCGATATGGGTCGTATCAACATCCAGGTGGACGCCAAGGTCAAACCCACGCGCGTGTACGCGATGATCGAGGCGCTCGCCGACTACCGCGGGTTCTACCGGTCGGACGATGCGGGCACGACGTGGGCGCGTGTGGGTCGTCGTGCGGTGGAAGCCGGCGGCCGCGGCGGTGGCGAGGGCGACGATGAGGTGGCCTCTGCGCCGGAGGACGCGGCGCAGGAAGGCCCGGCTCAGACCGGCACCTGGTACATGAACGCGGACCCCGGCTATTACAACGAGTTCTTTGTGGATCCCATTCGCCCCGACACCGTGTGGGCGATGAGCACGAACCTGGAGTGGAGCACCGATGGGGGCCGCACGTGGCGCACGTTCCCGACCCCGGACGTGCACGTGGACCATCACGCGATCTGGTTCAACCCGAACGACCGCAACCACATCGTGTTGGGCAACGACGGCGGCCTCTACGAGACGTACGACGAGGGCAAGGTGTGGCGGCACTTCACCAACCTGCCGATCTCGCAGTTCTACCGCGTCTCGGTGGACAGCATGACGCCGTTCTACAACGTCTGCGGCGGCACGCAGGACAACGGGTCCATGTGCATTCCGCACCGGACGCAGAATCAGGCGGGCATCCGCACGAGTGACGCGTACCGCACAGGTGGCGGCGACGGCTTCACCACACGGAGCGACCCGGACGATCCGTACTTCACCTATGCGACCTCGCAGAACGGCAACGTCCAGCGCCTTGATCTGCGCACTGGGCAGTCCGTGAACATCCGCCCGAACCCGACCAATACGCGGGCCATGGACGGCAGCGAAATTCCCGCAGCGACGGGTGGCCGTGGCGGCGGCGGTTTCCCGAACGAGCGCGCGAACTGGGACACGCCGTATTTCGTGAGCCCGCACAATCCGACGCGCCTCTATTGGGCAACCAACTACATGTATCGCACCGACGATCGGGGCGATTCGTGGACGCGTGTGAGCGGCGACCTGACGCGCAATCTGGACCCGTCGGAAATTCCGATCATGGGCAAGCTGTGGAATCCCGCCACGACCGTCTCCTGGAACCGCGCGACGACCGCGCTGAGCAACATCGTGTCGATGGACGAGTCCCCGCTGCTTGAGGGCCTCCTCTACGCAGGCACCGACGACGGGTTGCTGCAGGTGAGCGAGGATGGCGGCCGGAACTGGCGCAAGGTCGAGCAGTTTCCCGGTGTGCCGGCCGGCACGTATGTGAGCGACGTGGCGGCCTCGCCGCGCGACGCGAACGTGGTGTTTGTGGCGCTCTACAACTGGCAGCGCGGCGACTTCAAACCGTACCTGCTGCGCAGCACCGACCGTGGTCGCACGTTCACGAGCATCACCGGCAACCTGCCGGCGCGTGGCGGGGTGTGGGCGGTGAACCAGGATCACATCAACGGGGATCTGATTTTTGCCGGCACCGAGTTCGCGTTGTACTTCACCGTGGATGGCGGCCGGCACTGGACGCAGCTGCGTGGCGGCCTTCCGACCGCGCAGATTCGCGACATGGACATCCAGAGGCGTGAATCCGATCTGGCGCTCGGCACGTTTGGCCGCAGCTTCTACGTGCTCGACGACTACAGCGCGCTGCGCGGCGTGACCGCGCAGGCCATGAATGAGGAAGCCCGCATTTTCCCGCTCCGTCACGCGTATCAGTTCCCGATGAAGAACCAGATTCGCGCGGTCGAAAGCGACTGGACGGCGCCCAATCCGCCCTCGGGCGCGATCATGACCTACCACCTGCGTGATGCCGCGGCGGCAGGCACCCAGTGGGCGATTCAGATTGCCGACGGCAGCGGCAATGTGGTGCGCCGGCTCGAACTGAACAACCGCGCCGGTGTGCAGCGCGTCGTGTGGAACCTGACCGCTGCGCCGCCGGCGCCTGCGGCCGGCGCGGACGCTCCGGCTGCAGGCCGTGGTGGCCGCGGCGGTGGTCGTGGCGGTGGCGGTGGTGGCGCGGCGGTCGCGCCGGGACGCTACACGGCATCCATCGGCAAGATCGTGAACGGCACCTTCACGGCCGTCGGCCCCGCGCAGTCGTTCTCTGTGCGTCCGTTGCCGCAGTAGGGCGCGCTGGGCTGCAGCGCGCCGCGGGTACGTAGGGCGCGCTGGGCTGTAGCGCGCCCTGCGAGAGCCAGCGGGTTCAGTACAGCAAAAACCCCTCGCGCGAAGCCAGGAAGCCCGCACAGTCCCCGGGCCACGTGCGTGCGAGGGTGTCCGTGTGTGCACCCCCCTCGAGCCCTTCGCGCAGCGCGGCTGATCCGTAGAGGATGTCGATCGGCGGAATCGTGTATTCGTATTCGTACGGCGGTTCGCGCCAGGCGAACTGACCAGGTGCGGTTGCACGGAATGCTTCGATGAGTGCGACACCGGTTTCGACCGCGCGAAAGGTTTCGCGATTGGTGACGTGGATTTGGCAGCCACCGCACAGCGTACCCGCGTGTTTGTGGAAGACCGGCTCGAACGCGTGCGGCCGGAACACCACACCCGGCAGCTGGCGCGCGTTGAGGTCGGCGGCGAAGCGCTCGGGTGACGTCACCCACGGTGCGCCACACAGCTCAAACGGCTTCGTGGTGCCGCGGCCCTCCGAGACATTGGTCCCCTCGAACAACACCGCGCCCGGATACACGATGGCGCTCTCGAACGTCGGAATGTTTGGCGACGGCAGCACCCACGGGATGCCCGTCTCGTCCCACCACTGCGCGCGCGTCCACCCCTGCATCGCGACCACTTCCAGCTTCGCGCCGATGCCGAAGTGTTCGTTGAACATCCGCGCAAGTTCGCCAATCGTCATCCCATGACGCATCGGGATGGGGTACTGGCCGACAAACGACGTAAAGCCCTCGAACAACATCGGCCCTTCAACCAGATGCCCGCCGATTGGATTTGGCCGGTCGCAGACGACCACCGGCAGGTGCTGCGCCGCAGCAGCCGTCAGGCAGTTCGCCATCGTGTAGATGTAGGTGTAGATGCGTGTGCCGACGTCCTGCAGGTCGATAACCAGCGCGTCGAGCCCACGCAGCATCTCCGGCGTGGGGGTCCGCGTTTCGCTGTAGAGGGAATACACGCGCACGCCGCGCAGCGCATCCTCGCCGTGCGGCGACTCGATCATGTTTTCCTGCAGATCGGATCGGAATCCATGCTGCGGACCGAAGATCGCGCCGACGTGTACGCCGGCGTCGGTCAACCGGTCGATCACGTGCCGAAACTGTGCGTCGATGGAAGCGGGGTTGCAGACAATGCCGATCGTGCGGCCCCTGAGCAGGGCGCGGTCAGCGAGGATGTCGGAGCCGAGAACGACGGGCATGCCGTCGGTCATTATGACTCGACTGGTTCATGATCGGCGCGGCTGGCCGGCGTCAGATAGTGGCAGGTGTCGGTGCCGATGACGCGATGTTGGGTGTTCAGGACGGGCAGGGGCGCCGAGGCCGCCAGCGCTTTGAGGCAGAACAGGCCCAATCAGAATTGAACGACAGCGGTGATGCTGCCGCGACGGCCGGGCGCGAAGACCCAGCGCGGATCGGGGCTGGCGAAGTAGGCTTCGTTGAGCAGGTTCCGTCCGATGACGCGAAGCTCAAGGTGCGGCGTGAGCCACCAGTTCGCACCCGCGTCCACCAGACGGTAGCCAGGGGACGCGATTTCACTGGGACCCGGACGCGAATCGGCGCGATACGCAGCGACCCTGATGTGGGCGGAGGCATCGTCACGGATCCGCTTGCGCAGGGTGGCCATCACCACGTCGGGGGACAGGTCGTCGAGCCACGTGTCTTCCGGCACCGCCTTGCCTCTCGCCACCTGGCTGGACACGTCGAGTGAGACCCCGCCCCCGATCTCCGCCTGGGCTTCCAGTTCCACGCCGGTGATGTCCGCGCGCCCGCGATTGCGGAAGAAGAACAGGTCCGTGGACGCCGCGTAGCGCTCGATGAGGTCGGTGAGGCGGTAGTGGTAGCCGTAGACGGCGAGACGCACGCGTCCGGTGGCGTAGCGGGCCCCCAGGTCAAGTTGCAGACTGGTTTCAGGGCGCAGGTCCGGGTTGCCGGTGATGTAGCCGCGGCCCGTGGGCCCCCGATAGAACCGATCGGAAATGGTCGGATCACGGAAACCGCGCGACACCATCCCCGTCACCGTCAGTCCGCGGAACGGTCCGACCACCAGAGATCCGAATCCCGCGATCGCCTGCTGCGCGATTGATCGATCCCCGAAGTAGCCTGCACGGTTCGTCGTCCGCACTGCATCAAGCCGCGCACCGGCGGCGGCGAGGACGTGCGGGGCCAGGGGGGTTTCCGCCTGCACAAACAGCCCGGTATCGACGCGTCGGGCCGATGCCGTGGAGATGGTCGTCGTCACCGACGACTGCACGCCGGTCGGCGTGAACGTGATCGTGCTGTCTTCGGCCTCAAGGCCGAACCGGCCGCTCACCTCGGAGCCGAATTCCAGACGCATCCGCGCCGTCGATTTCTCGGCGCTGGCGCGCATCGAGAAGTCGTTGGCCGCCACCTCGCTGCGGTCGATGCGGCGCGTGACCGTGGCAGTCGGCACTCGATCCTGATCAGTACGCTGCGCAAAACGTCCCACAAATCCCTGCAGCCGGACCTGATCAAACGCGCCCCAGCGGCCGCGTTCGAACGTCACGGTCGCGCGATGGGAGTCCTCGAAGGGGTAATAAAACCGCGTGGCGCCGGAGTTGTTGCGGGGCCGCTCGATGTCGCGGCCAAAGTCGCTCTGCCACGAGGCCGACAACACGCCGCCGCCGACTTGCTGGTCCACACGCGCCAGGAGGCCGCGATCGGACCACCCTGAGTTCCCGACCACCGCGTCGGGGCCCGTGTAGTCGTCGGCCGTCCGCGCGTGCGCCTGCAGTAGCACGGCGCCGGTGCCGTACCCCTTCCCCAGTTCCACGCCGCCACGACGCTCCGGCATGCCGGCGCCAAAGGATGCGGTGGCGCGGCCGGTCCATCCGGAGTTCATGGCCGGCCGCCTCGTCCGCACCGAGATCACCCCGCCAAACGCGTCCGACCCGTACGCCACCGACCCCGGCCCCCGGGCAATGTCGATGTGGTCCACCGAGAAGGGATCGAGGAACGTCGCGCTCGGACCCACACGTCGCTCCGACGTCACACGCGCGCCGTCGATCAGAATCAGGGTGCGTCCCCGCGCCAGGCCGCGCACGGCCGGCACCGCCGCCTGACCTTCCGACACCTGACTGACACCGGGCACGTTCTCCAGCGCCTGATTCAGATTGCTGGGCAGGCGCAACGCAATGTCCCGAGCGGTCAGCATCGTCATTCCCGCGCCAGCGGCCGCGTCGATGCTCGGCGCCACACCGGCGGTGACGGTGACTTCCTCATTGAGGACCGATTCGATTTCGATGGTCAGTACCGCCGACCAGTCGTGTGTGGCCACTCTCGTCGGCCGGGTGACGCGTCCGCCCGGCAGCACCACGAGCACTTCGAAGGGCGTGGCCGGGGGCGGATTCCACGAGAACCGGCCGTCGGCATCGGTCTTCACGGAGCCGGTGAGACCGACGATGAGGACCTCGGCGCCGGCGATGGGCCGTCCGTCCTGTTTGTGGATGAGTCGTCCACGGAAGTCGGCGGACGCCCACGCGGGGGTTGCCGCACAGAGGGCGATCAGCAGCAGGGTGAATACGGCGCGCATCTGGCGGCTATGGGAGGACGGCGACAACCACTTCCATGGCGTCGTGAATCTCGTGCTGCAGGACGAATGCGGCGGTCAGGAGCATCAGACCGAGGGCGCCCGCCCAGGATCGGCCGCGGTGATGCCCGGCCTCAGGGCCGTCCACGAGGCGACGGACCCGATGTTCGATGGAGTCACCCCGATAGAGGGCGCTCGCAGGCAACTGCGCCTGCCAGGCGCGTCCATCCTGTGGCGGCGCGAGGCGAGAGACGCGGAGCAGCGCGGTCGCCAGATGGAAACGCGCATCGTCCGCGCCGGTCGCCGCGAGGTCGTCCGCGGCCTCTTCGGTGGCGTCCCGCCAGGCGCGCGCGAGTCCTGGCGCGCCCCACGACCCGGGCACGGTGGCAAACGCGAGGCGGCGCAGGTTGTCGCGGCGCCGGACGTGGCCCCGTTCGTGCGCCAGAATCGCGTCCAGTTCCGGCGCCGTGCACACACGCAACACAAGACGGTCAATGACCAGCCTCGGGCGCAGAACGCCGGTGACGGCGACCACCGGATAGCCGGTGGTGATGGCGTAGGCCGGGATGGAAAGGCCGGAGAGGGCGAGGGGCGTGGCGTCGGCCATCCACGCCCGGGTCAGGCGCGCCGTGCGCCACTGCATGAGCGCCACGCGGCCGACACCGACGAGGAGCAGGGCCGCGCCGGACGCTCCCAGGAGCCAGAAAATCCCCCCGAGCAGTTCGTCGCCGTCCCGTGATTCAAACCGATAGAGCCCGACGGCGGAAAAGACCAGTATCCCCAGCGCCCAGAGGGCCGGCTGAAGCCGGAGGCGCAGGAGGCTGTCAGCCCGCCAGGCCGCAGGTCCGGTGGGACGCCGGAACGCCCAGCGTGCAGCCGTGACCATCGACGCCACCACAAACGTGATGCCGAAGGCGGCCAGGGCCAGCACGACGCACCGGAGGAGCACGTTCATCAGGACTGGGGTTTTGTCTCGCGTTCGGCGCGGCGTGCGCGTACCAGCGATTCGAGCTCCGTCAACAGCGCCTCGTCGTGGTTGCCGATGGCGTCGACAAAACATGAGAGCACCGGACGGGCGCCGCCGCCCCGCTCGACGGCCGTCAGCAGGGCCCGCGTGGCGCGATGGGAGTCAAAAGCGGCGCGGCTCTGCCGCGGCGCGTAGACAAACGCCCGGCCGGCCTTGGTGCGGGCCAGAATGTCCTTCCGGTACAGCCGGTCGAGGGTGGTCATGAGGGTGGTGTACGCGATCTCCGGAAAATCCGGCTGCAGGTCGCGTACGGTGCCTGGCGCCTCCCGTCGCCACAGCGCATCAAGCACACGCCATTCGAGGGGGCCGAGAACCGACGAAGAAGTCATCATGGGACTCATAGTGGGGAATACTGCCCAATCTGTCCCAAAAGTTTACCCGATTGCCCCAGGCAGAACCCTGAACCGATGAACCATGAACCATGAACCCGGCCCGGCCGGAGGCCGCGCCGCTGGCACGGCTTCTGCTACATTCAGAAGCAGAGAGGTGTGTGTTCATGAACGCAAGAATCGCTACGGTAGCAGGTCTTTTCTTAGTGTCCGGACTGGTAGTCGCAGCGGCGGATCGTTCGGCGGTTCCGACGCCCGTCCCGCAGGATGCAGCCAAGATCGAGGCCGGCAAGAAGGTGTATGACGCTCAGAAGTGCAGCGCCTGCCACATGATCGCCGGCAAGGGGGCCAAGCTGTCAACGCTCGACGGCGTGGGCGCCAAGCTGTCCGCAGCTGACATCAAGATGTGGATTCTGGAGCCGGCGAAGATGGAAGCCAAGCTGGCCACCAAGCCGAAGATCAAGATGAAGGCCTACAAGCTGGCCGACGCGGATCTGGATTCGCTGGTCGCCTATCTCGCGTCGATTAAAAAATGAGGCAATGAGGCAATTCCATTGCCTCACTGCCCCATTGCCTAATTAGCGAATCGTGTGGCAGAGGTCACAGGACTGGCTGATGACCCTGCCGTCCTTGGTCTTGTGATTGTCGTCGTGGCACCGGAAACACCCAGGGAAGTCCATGTGCCCGAGGTTGTCGGTGTAGGTGCCGAAACCCACCTTCATGGTCGTAAAGACGTTGCGGCGGTAGAGTTCCTGCGTCGCCGCAACCACCCGTTCCACGTCGGGGCGCCGACCCATGTACGCGGCTGACTGTTCCGTGCGGTAGTAGCTGCGCAGGCTCGCGGCGATCGCGTCGAGCGCGGCCGCCTTCGAATCGTAGGTCCCGGCGAGCGCAGCGACACTCTGGGCGCGGGCAAACGGCAGGTCGCCCGGCAACTCGCCGGCGGCCAGTGCGCGATCCACCGCGCGCTGGGGCGTCGTGGCAAAGGGATGGCCCGTCCGGTTGTGGCAGTCCACACAATCCATCTGCCGGCGCTCACCTTTGGCCAGTTCTTCCTCCGGCGTCCCCTCCGCGACGTATTCGCGCACGGTGCCGTCCTTCTCGGTCACGCGCACCCAGGGAATGTGTTCGCGTTTGGCATCCGTGGCGATGTACTCGATCGTGTGCGCCGCACTGGTGTGCCAGTGGATGCCGGTCGCCCGGCGCAGTTCATCCGCCCCGCCGCCCACATGCAGCTGTAACACCGTTTCGGTCGGGGTGTTCGCCTCGTCATCCCCGTACTCGCGGCGCGTGACGACCTTGTCGCCATGGAATTTTTCCGGCCAGTGACACTGTTCACACGTCTCTCGCGCGGGGCGCAGGTTGTGCACCGGCGACGGAATCGGTCGCGGGAAGGTGTTCAGGTTGACGGCAAAGATCTGCCGCGTGCCCGACAACTTCGACTGCACGAACCACGAGGCGCCGGGGCCGATGTGGCACTGCACGCAGCCGACACGCGCGTGGGCGCTTGCCTGAAACGCCGTGTGCTGCGGTTCCATGACCTCGTGACAGACCGTGCCGCAAAACGCCGTGGAGTCCATGTAGTGCAGGCCGGAGTACGCCGCCAGCGACACGATGATGACGTTCATCACGGTCAACACCATCACGGTGCCCACCACCTGCCGGTGCCGCGACGTGTTGAGGTTGATCGTTGGCCACAGCAGCTCGCCCTTGCCGGCGGCCGCCCGTCGCCGCTGGCGCCACACCCCGAGGGGGATGAGCAGCAGCCCCGCGATGAACATCGTCGGCAGCAGGATGAAGAACACCATGCCCATATAGGGATTGGTGTGCATGCCCATCGACTCGGCGACGAAGAAGACGATGAACAGCGCCGCGCTGAGCACGGCAATCACGGCGCCTGAGAAGGAAATAGGATGACGGAGATAAGGGAATCGAGACATCGTCAGGTCAGTACAGCATACAGAATCAGGGCAACGAGCAGGAGACCGATTGTCACGGCCGTGGTGCCAATGACGCGGCCCAGGCGCAGCAGCCACCCAGGCGCCGCCGCAGTCCGGAGCGCGCCCAGCGCCCCCTGCGCCCTCAGGCGGGCGTATTCCGCCGGGCGTTCATGGCGGAGCTCCTCTTCGGAGACGCGGCCGGTGAAGATGACCGTGTCCATCGGGAATTTCTCGGGCCGCAGGTGGCCGTTGAAAAAGTGCATCGTGAAGATGAAGCCGACAGCCAGCAGGGCCTCCTCGCCATGGATCAGCAGCGCCACGTTGAAGACCCAGCCCGGCATGAACTGCGAGAACACCATCGGAAACCAGAGCAGCAACCCCGACGCGCCGATGACGCCCATGCCCCAGAACACCGCCCAGTAGTCGAACTTCTCCCAGTAGGTGTACCGATCAAACTCCGGGCGCGGGCCGCGGCCCACAAACCACTTCATGTGGCCGATCAAATCGGTCAGGTCACGCGGACGCGGGACCATCGACGTCGGCCCCCACAACACGCCGTATTCCTTGCCGACGAACACCCGTCGTCCCAGCCGGTAGAGGTGGACGATGAAGACCACGATGAGGATCGTCGCGCACACGTGATGCAGCCAGCCGGCCACTTCAAACGTGCCAAACAGACGCACCAGCGTCCGGGCCCAGGTCTCGTCACTGAAGACCAGCGGCAGACCCGTGGCGGCCAGCCCGAGAAAACTCAGCATCAAGAAGCCGTGCAGCACGCGGTCAGTCGCGTCGAACCGGCGGACGAAAATGTCACTCATGCGTACTGTCCTTGCGCCGCCGGCGCCGTTCGAGCGCGCTGCGGGGGAACCAGACCAGCGCGTGGACGCCGAAGAATCCGAACACGCCGATGAGCAGCCAATGCATGAACCGTGACGAGTAGTACAACTCGGGGTTGCGCTCGCGGTTGTCCTTGTCCGCGTGTGGGTCATACTCGGCAAATCCCGGTCCGGCATCGGTGTGACACGACCGGCACGTCGTCAGCAGCTGCTCCTTCGACACCATCGATCGCGCATCACTCTTCGGATGCACTTCGTGGGCCCCGTGACAGTCGGCGCACTTCGCGACTCGCTGGAAGCCGAGCGACGTGACCTGGCCATGGAACGTATCGCGATAGGTTCGGATCTTGTCGATGTGGCACGTGCCGCATTCGTTGATCGTGTCGAGCTTCCACGACCCCACATCCGCGCGCTGGATCTGGTGGGCCGAATGGCAATCCGTGCACACCGGCCCGGCCGTGCTGCCGGCGTTCAGCGCGGTGCCATGCGACCCGCGCGCAAACTGCGCCTGGATGCCCTCATGGCACGAACCACACGTGGCGGGAATGTTGGCGCGGAACACCAGGCTCGCCGGATCTTCCTTGGCCACAATGTCATGGGAGCCGTGACACGAGGAGCAGTTGGCGGCGACGAGCAGCCCGCTCCGCGAGATCGCCTTTCCGTGAATGCTGTCCTGGAACATCGACCCGATGTTGCCGGCCTGGATGTGCCCCTTCTCAATGGTCGCCGCGTTGCCGTGACACGTGCTGCAGGTCTGCGGCAGATTCAGCGCGTAGGTGGGGGAACTGGTGTCGCTTGACGGCCGGATGTCGTGCGCCGAGTGGCAGTCCACGCAGGTCGCCGCCGGACTGTCACTGTCCTTGCGCCTGGCGGCGGCATGGATGCTCTTGTCGAAGGCACGCACCGAGTCCTCATGGCACGTGGCGCAGTTGACCGTGGCCAGCGGCGTCTCGTGGGGCAGTTCCTTGCCCTCCAGGTCGGTGTGGCACGTGGTGCAGCCCATCCCGAGCGCGCCGTGAATTGATTCAGCAAAACGCGACCCATCCACGGATTCGCTGTGGCACGCCAGACAGTCATCGCTGGTGGCCGTGACGACGAGCGGCGGTCCGGGCGGGGGACTTGGAGGAGTTGCGCCACGGGACGCCAGCGCCGGGACCAGTCCGAGGCTGGTACACCAGGCCAACACGACAGCGATGAGGAGCGAGCGAAGAGCCATGGATCGGTCGCACCCGTCGCCACTGCAGGATCAATGCCGTCGCAGGCCGCCGAACTGAGCGCAAATCGGGCCAAAAAGCGGCCTATCCGCCCAGCCGGCCAAGCCCCTACGGCTGCGGACTATTCCGCACCACCCGGTCAGGCCACGTGTATACGTTGAACCGGCCATCACGCGCGAAGCCGACCAGTGTGACGCCCGCGGACCGCGCGGCGTCCACCGCCAGGTCGGTGGGGGCGCCCACCGCCAGAATCACGGGGATCCCGCACCGCGCCGCCTTCTGGACGATTTCGTACGCTACCCGGCCGCTGACCACCAGGACGCTCGAGGTGGCCGGCACCGCATGGCGCCGCAGCAGCGCCCCGGCGGCCTTGTCCACGGCGTTGTGCCGGCCGACATCTTCACGGACGACCTGCAGCGTGCCGTCTGCGTCGAAGATGCCCGCCGCATGCAGGCCGCCCGTGTCGTCAAACGCGGCCTGGGTGGCGCGCAACAGGTCCGGCATGGCCGACAGCATCTCCGCGGTGACCAGCGGGGTGTCCCGCGTGGCCGACAGCGCCGGTGAGGTGTCGGTCGCGAGCACTTCAAGCCGGCCGCACAGACCGCACGCGCTGGTGGAGGCACTGCCGCGACCGGCCGCGGCCGCGACGTGGGCCGAGGCCGCCACGTCCACCACCACTTCGTCGCCGAGCGGCGTGGCGGCGGGGGCTATCGTCACGTGCACCCGGCGCACATCAGCCATGGAGTGAATGACCCCCTCCGTGAACAGTGCCCCCAGCACCAGATCCTCGTCGTCGCCCGGCGTGCGCATGAGGACGCCGAGGGACATGGAGGCGCCGTCGGGCGGCTGGACGCGCAAGGTCAGGGGGGATTCGACCGCGACCAGATCCTGATCGGGCTGGCCCGGACCGTGACTCCGGGTGAACCGGACGAGCGTGCGGATCACGACCGGGCGCGTCATGGCGCGCGCCTCCGCACCCGGGCTTTCCAGCCGTCGATCAACATGGTGACTGCGACCCACACAAAGATCCCTCCGATCGGCCAGGCCACCACGCGCGGTTCCCAGAGTCCGATGCCGGCGAGCACGAGAAACGTGGTGCCGAGCAGCAGCAGCGGTCCGGCCTCAAAATCCTCGAGGGGCCGACTGCCGGTCACGGCGGCGCTGAGGCTGCGCGCAACGCCGGTGACTTCGCGCACCACCCGGCGGGCGGAGTGGCGCGCCCGGCCACGGCGTGGCGGAGGCGACACCATGAGGCGGCCGCTGGGCCCCACCGAAATCGCCGTGGTGGACGCGAGATCCTCGAGGAAATGGGCCTCCAGGGTCGCCGCAATTCCGGCGTCTTCGATCAGGACATCGAGCTCCCAGTTGCCGAGCCAGCTGTTGATGTTGAGATTGGTGGACCCGACGCGCACCCAGCGGTCGTCGGCGACGGCCGACTTCGCGTGCATCATCGACCCGGTCCACTCGTAGATGCGCACGCCGGCATCCATCAGCGAACGGTAGAGCGAGCGCGACACCGGGACCGTCCACCCGACATCGCTGCCGTGGGGGAGCAGGAGCCGCACATCCACGCCGTCCTGCGCCGCGCGGGTCAACGCGCTGGCATACGGACCGTGGCCCATGAAATACGCATCGGTGATCCACAGGCGCTCGCGGGCAACGGACGCGATCAGCAGATCGATCCGCAGCATATCCGCGGAGAACGGTTCGGTCGCCACAATCCGGAGACTGACGGTGCCGGCGGCGGCCGGTGTGACCCGCGACGGCGCGCCGAGCCTGCTCTGATCGCCGCCACACCACAGCCAGCTCGCGATGAACGCGTCCTCGGCATGCGCGACGGCGGGCCCGCGGATCTCCACGGCAGTGTCGCGCCACGGTTCGCGGCCCCTGGCCGGGATCCCTTCCCAGGCTTCGCCGATGCACAGGCCGCCGATGTAGGCGACGGCGCCGTCAACCACGAGCAGCTTCCGGTGGTTCCGGCGAATGAACCCGAACGTGGCTTTGATCGACGGCGGATTGAACACGCGCGCCTCGCCGCCGGCCAGTTCAAGGGGACGAAACAAGCCGCGCATCCGGCTGACCCCGGCGCCAAACCAGTCGTAGATCACGCGAACGGCGACGCCCTCGCGCGCCTTCGCCGCCAGCAGATCCATGAACCGCCGGCCCACCCGGTCGTCGTGGATGATGTACATCTCCAGATGGATGGATGTGCGCGCGTCGCGGATCGCGGCTTCCCAGACCGGATAGTTTTCGCGCGCGTCCCGCAGCACCCGGACGGCGTTGCCGGCAATCAGCGGTGCGCCGGCCGTCCGGCTGAACGTCTGGTCGGCCAGTCCGCGCAGCGTGAATCCTGGCAGAGTCTCCCGCGCCATGATCACGCCACCGGCAACCAGACGCGAATCGTGGTGCCGCGGCCCTCGGCGCTGTCCACCCCCAACGCACCGCGATGGTGACGGACGATGCCTTGCACGGACGCCAGGCCCAGCCCACGGCCCGTCGTCTTGGTCGTGAAGAAGGGATCAAACATGCGCAGTGCCGTCTCCGGCGACATGCCCGATCCGGTGTCGCTCACTTCGACAAACACATACCGTCCCGACGGCAGCGGCGTGACCGGAGTGGGCCGCCGGCCCGCCGGCCGCGGCAGGTGTTCGAGCCCCGTGCGCAGCGCGACACGTCCGTCCGATGCCGGGGCCACCGCCTCGGTGGCGTTGACGACCAGGTTCAGGATGATCTGCCGCAACTGTGTGGCGTCACCCAGCACCGGCGGAAGCGGACCGTCGCCATCACTGCCGGGTTCGTAGACCAGATGGCAGTGACGCGCGACCGAGGTGCGAAGCAGATCCGACATCTCGGCGGCAAGTTCGTTCAGGTGCACCGGTTCGGCGGGACCGGCACCTTCACCGGCGTAGGCCAGCATCTTCGCGACCAGATCCGCAGCGCGCTCCGCGCCGACAGTGATCGCCTGGGTCATTTCGCGCAGGTCCCGCGCGTCGGGAGGCAGCTTCATCGCCAGCATGTCGGCGTTGCCCATGATTCCGACCAGCAGGTTGTTGAAATCGTGGGCGAGACCGCCGGCCAGCAACGTCAGGCTCTCGACGTGCTGCTGTTCCTGGAGCCGGCGATCGAGGCCGAGCCGTGCCTCTTCGATGCGCAACTGCTCGGTGATGTCGCGGATGACGACGAGCCAGCCTGCCAGCTGTCCATCCTCGTTGGTGATGGGGGTCACGGCGGCATCGAACGTGCGGTCGCCTTCGCGGATCACGGAGGGGCCGTCGGCCTGCCGCGTCTGACCGCCCAGCAGTCGCGGCCACCAGGGCAGCACCGTCGCCGCCGGCTGGCCCGGTGGCACCTCGCCCACGAGTGTGCGCGCGGCCGTGTTGAGGTCGATCACGCGATAGTCGGCGTCAAGCACAAACACCGCATCCACAAACCGATCGAACAGGAGGCCGCGGGCCACCGGCATCAGATTGAGCAGATACCGCCGGAACAGACTCCATCCGAAGATGCCGCCGGACAGCGCGAAGCCCATCGGCGTGTAGTCCGGTGTGAGGCGTGCGAGGTACAGCGCATTCGCGATCAGCGGCACGGTGGACGCAATCGCCAGCGCAAACACCTGGCCGCGATACTGCGGCGGGCTCTCCTGCAGCGACCGCAGCAGATGCCACGTCCCTGTGACAACCAGGCTGTACGAATAGACAACGGAGGCCCAGAACAGCGGGCCGTAGAAATACGTGACCCCGTCTGCGGGGTGGTCGGTGTGCTGTCTGACGCCGGTCCAGTACCACCCGTTGGTGCCGTTGACGAGGACTTCGGCCGTCACCAGCACGGGCAGCAGCCACAGGCCGACTTCCACGCTCGGCGTGAACGTGCGGTGGCGTGAATAGATGCGACTGAACAGAAACCACAGCGGCGCGACCGCGACGATGCCGATCACCTGCAGTTGCGCCACAAGGACACGCACCTCCAGCGACAGGGGCAGTCGATGGATCGCGCTCAGGCCGGTCCACACCACGAGCGCCAGCATGAGCCACACAAACGCGGCCGCGCCCGGCACCCGCCGGCGCCAATACGCGACGATGCTGAGCCACAGGCAGAAGACAGCCGTCAACGCCAGCAGGACGACGTCGAACGGCCAGGGTGACATGATGGCAAGGATAACGCGTCACGCCCCGCGACGGCGGCTCATCAGCACGACGAGGCACGCTGCGGCGACGAACGCGGCCGCACTGCTGAACGGAGCACCCGGGCTGACGTGGTCGAACATGAGACCCGCCCACAGCGGACCGATGACCTGGCCGAGCGCGGCGGCGGCCTGCGCCGCGCCGAGCATCGCGCCCTGTTCGCAGGCGGCCGCCCGCTGGGACACCAGCGACGCCATGGTCGGCAGGCTGAGGCCGACGCCCAGTGCCAGCACGGCCACCATGCCGTACACCTGGCCGACACCGGCAGCGAGGGACAGGCCGAAGAATCCTGCCGCAGAGAGCCCAAGTCCGAGCATGAGGGTGCCGAAGTCGCCCCAGCGGTCGACCGCGCGACGGACGAGGCCACCCTGCGCGACCACCATCATGACGCCGAGAAATCCCATCACCCCGTAGATGCGGCTCAGTTCAAAGCCGAGCTGCACCCCCGCAAAATACGCGAAATGCGACCGCAGGCCGGCCATCGCGAGATTGGCGAGAAACGTCGCGAGCAGCAGCGCCCGCAGCGGTCCGCGGGCCAGCGCCAGCCGGAGCGGCGCAAACGGGTTGAGGTCTGCGGCGCGCACCGGCGTCGTGACCCGTCGATCCGGCGTCAGTGACTCCGGCAGGCGCCACCACGCGAGCGCCATGCTGAACAAGGCCAGGCCCGCTGCCAGGAAGACCTGTGTGGACGGCGCGAAGCCGAGCCGCGCCAGCACGTACCCGATGAGTGGACCGACGACAAAGCCGACACCCAGCGCCGCCCCGGCCAGGCCCATCGCGCGCGATCGCTGCGCTGGCGCCGTGATATCGGCGACATACGCCTGCGACGTGCCGATGTTGGCGCCCGTCAGGCCATCCACGAGGCGGCCGGCGAACAACACCCATAACGCCGGTGCCCAGCCGAACAGGAGATAGGTGATCGCGGAACCGAGAAACGCGGTCAGCAGAATCGGGCGCCGGCCAAACCGGTCCGACCACGCGCCCAGCAGGGGGCTGGAAAAAAACTGCGCCGACGAATACATCGTCTGCAGGAGCCCGATCGTCAGCGCGTCGGTCCGGAATTCTCCGATGATTGTCGGAATGACCGGACTGAGAAGGCCCAGCCCGGCCATGTCGAGAAACACAATCAGCAGGATCCAGCGCAGAGCGCGGGGCGGTGCGCCCGGTTGTTCCAGGCCGCGCCGCGACGAGACAGACATCCCGTTAAGTCTACCCGGCTCTCCGTCACGCAGGGCCCGCTGGGTTGGAGCGGGCCATGTCCGGCGCGCTCAAGTGCAGCGCGCCCTCCGAGGAGCACGCGCGCCCTCCGAGGAACACGCAGGGCCCGCTGGGTTGGAGCGGGCCAATGCTACCGAATCAGATTCGCCAGAATCCGATATGCCCCCGGCACGCCGGCCGGCAGCTGACGCCACAGGCCGAGACCCACGTAAGTCCACGTGCCTTGTCCGAGTTGGGCGACCGTCAACATGCCGGTCTTTTCACCGGGGTTGAACGCCCAGGGGTCGGACGCGGCGAGGATGTCGGTGTAGCGCGGATCGTTGGCGCCGAAGAAATAGAGGCCGCGCTCCTGCACCCAGCCCTCGAAGTCGGCGGCAGTGATGCGATTGGGCCGCGACATTTCGGTCGTGCCGTCTTCGAGCACCCGGACCGGCGCTTCTTCCACGGTGACGCGATTGCTGGTGATGCCGCCCGGGTACGGGACGTACGGGCTCGCGGGAGGCGCCGATCCGCGGCCTCCGCGTGCCCCGCCACCCGTGAACTGTCCGGGAGGCGGCCCCGCCTGGCCGCCGCCGAGCTGGTTCATCGCGGTCTTGTTGTACTGCACCACGAGGTGCCCGCCCCGACGCGCGAAGTCGAAGAGACGCTGGTTGTACGCGCGTACGTCCGGACGCTTTTCATACACGCGGATGCCGAGCACGATCGTCGAGTACTTTGACAGGTCGCCAAACGCCACATCCTCCGGCGACAGCATGGTGACCGTGGCGCCGAGCTGGCGAATGGCGTCCGCCACTTCATCGCCAGAGCCCATCACGTAACCGACCTGCAGATTGCGCGGCACGGTGACGTCGATCATCTTCACCTGCGACACCGCCGGATGAAACAGGTGCCGCGTCTGGATGTGGTTGTAGGCGATGACCTGATAGCCCTCGCGGAACGTCTCGTCGCCCCGCACCGCGACGGCGCGAATCTGGGCCTCGCCGGGCGTGACACGCGCGGGCGGCGTGACAAAAAACTGCGCCGACATCTCTTCTTCCTCGACGGAGAAGTTCAACGTGGTGGATGCGGGCTCCACCGTCCACCCGGCCGGCGTCTCAAGCGAGACACGCACCGCCGATCCGGAGGTGGCGTTGTTGAGCACCGACACGCGGAATTCCTTCTTCTGGCCGCCCGCCGCCAGCGGCACCACGGCGATCGACGGACTCAGTTGCACCGAGACGTTCGGGACCACGTTGAGGACCTTCTGCTTTTCGCCGCCGACCCACGGGCCGTCGTACCGGTAGTACGCGGGGGACGAGAGGGACGCCTTCGCGCCGCCGGCGGTGTACCGCACGGTGGCCGTCACGTCGGAGGGACTCCACGGCAGCAGATGATGCTCGGGAATCTCGATGTCGTAGCGATCGCTGCCCGGCCCCTTCGCGCCGGATCGTTTCCAGTACGGCTGCGAGTAGCGCGCGTTCGGACCGACGGTCACGCGGTAAATCAGCGTGGCGGCCTCGTTGTACGCGAGCGGCCCGGGCTGCCCCTGCGCGAGTGTCGCCGTCCACCCCTGCGGCACCTGCAGCGCAACCTCATCCACGGTCATCGGCTCGGGGCCGGTGTTGAAGATCTGGGCGGTCACTTCGAACGTCTGGCCCCGCACCACATTGCCGTCCGGCACGGTCACGTGCACGACCAGCCCCTGCGCGAGTTGCAGCGCCTTGAGGAAGTCCCGCTCCTTGCGGTCGAGGCGCCAGCGCAGTTCCTCGCGGGCGTCGGGCGACAGCGTGCTGCCGGTCACGGTCGTGCGGAGTGCGCGGACCAGGCCGAGGCCGCGTGCCAGGTGGGGCAGTGTGCGGTGCGGCGCGCGGAGGTCGAACGCGTCGAGGGCGTCCCGCGACGCGCCGTAGATCGCGTCGAGGTCGCGGCCCAGCGTCGGGACGGCGGACTCCTGACCCGCGGCAAATCGCGCCATGCGCCGCACCGTGGTGTCGATGCCGTCGAGAATGTCGCCCTCCGTGCCGGTCACGGCCGGGGCCGCGTCATACAGCGAGAACGATCCGCCTGTCTCGCCCGGACGCGTTTCCATCTGGCCCATGCCCTGACAGAGGTGATTGGCCCGGGCGCGCTGTCCGAACTGCGCCCACGACATGCCGAGCAGCGGATCAAAGTCGCCGGTCGCCACACGCACGGGGGTTTGCGGCGGCGCCGCGCCCCCGGCCGACGACTGCGCGGCGCCGCCGCCCGGGTTGCCGCCGCCGGCCTGATACACCTTGCGCGCCTGCCATGGGCGCAGCCCCGCCTGCAGCTGCTCGGGGAACCGCGTCGGATCGGCCGCCACTCGGAACGCTTCCTGCGCAAGACGCGCGGACCCCATGTGATGCTGGCCGCCGGCCTGCCCATCACGATTCATCGTGAGGATCACGTCGGGCCGCGTCAGACGGATCACCTTCACGACGTCCCGGAGAATCTCTTCCTTGCCCCACTTTTCGAACGTCTCTTCAACGCTGAACGAATACCCGAACTCGTACGCGCGCGTGAAGTACTGATCCGCGCCGTCATACCGATGCACGGCCGCCAGTTCCTCGGTGCGCAGAATGCCGATCGCCTGAAACAGTTCGGGGCCGATCTCGTTCTGCCCGCCGTCGCCACGCGTCACCGTCAGCAGCGAGGTCTTCAGGCCCCGCCCGCGGTTGAGCGCCACCAGCACCCCGTTGTTCTCGTCGTCGGGATGCGCCGTGACGTAGAGGACCGACCCGTCGTTGGGGAGCTGCCGCAGCGCGAGCCCAAGACCGACCGGGCCGCTGTCGTGCGGCGGCGGCGTCACCTGGGTGGCCACCGTGGGCGTGAACCAGAACATCGTGGCGGCAAGTACGCCCGCCGTGAGCGCAGATCGAATCAACCGTCGAGTCATCGTCTTCTCCTCATTTCCGGACTTCTGGACTCCTGGACCCCTGGACCTCATCCAGCACGGAGAGCGCCCAGGGGACGCCGTACGCCGTCGTCCATCCGAACACGCGCAGGCCGTTGGTGAACGACCAGATCGCGCGCCGCGGGGCCGGTGCGGCCGTGTATTCGTTGGCGGCGTTGGGCCGCAGGCGATTGGGGTCGGCCGGCAGCCGGCTGGCCCGTTCAAGCGCGGTGAACAGATCGGCGCGTGTCCACGAGTCGCCGATCGGACGGGGCAGCGCGTCCACGCGAAGTGGTTCAAGGCGTCGCTGCATCTCCTCCACAAACGATTGATCACCGGTCAGCCGGTAGCCGAGGCTCAGCCCGTGAATGGTCGCGAGGTACGACTCCATCATGTGGTTGAGCGGAGGAATGTCGCGCACGGCGCGCGCGTTCCGCACCAGGGCCGCGCGCACCGGCGCACTCTCCGTCATGGTGTAGTACTTCCACAGGCCATGCGTCGCATAGACGTTGGCGTAGCCGTAGCGTTCGAGCGCTAGCTGGTCGGCCTGGTCGCGCTGCAACTGCAGCATCTTCAACACACGGACCTCGAGTTCCTGTGCGTAGCGCGCGTCCTTGGTCGCGTCCCAGACCTCGGCCAGATTCCAGATCGACAGATAGAGGCGGCGGCCGGTGAGCTCGTGCTCGCCCCACAGGCGGCGCAGGTGCATGTCGGCGGTGAGCCGGGCCACGTCGAGCGCGCGGTGGTCGGCGGCGAGATAGTAGGACGCCATCCAGCCCTGCACCCACACATGCGCGCTGAGGATGTGCATCCAGTGCTGCTCGGCATGCCGGCGGCCGACGCCGAGATATTTCGTGGCCTTCGGCGCCGTCAGCGTGTTCCACCAATCCATCGGGTAGTTCGTATCGCCGAGGAACACCGGACCGGCGGGCCAGTGGGTGTTGTCGACATCCATCAGATGACGACTGAAGGCCTGCGCGGTGTCGAAGACATCCGGATCGCCGGTGCGCATGAACTGCAGCCACCACATGAAATCCTGGGCCGGTTCGCCATGGCCGTACACGCTCCACCGCGTGCCGTCGAAGGTGTTCATCATGTCGCCGTGGTTGAATGCGCCGAACCACGGCTCGCGCACCTGATTGAACCGCATCCAGTCGTACTTGTAGTCGAGGGCGCGTTGCAGCTCCGGCTCACGCGCGGACCGCGGCGCAAAGTCGCCGTACACCCCGGACGCGCCGTACCACGCCGGATCGACATGTGCGACCGGCGGCGCGATCGCCAGTTGCATCGTGCGACGCACGTCGTCGGTCGTGGTGCCGGGGCCATGGAAGAACCACACGGCTTCACTCGTCTTGGCGAGACCGGTCGCCCAGTTTTCGACCGCCCCTTCATTGGCGGGGGCATTCGACGACCGGGCAAAACTCATGGGGCCGCCGCGGGGCGACCAGAAGTACGCCGTCATCGCGCCGGTGGCGGGGTCGAACGCCAGCTCCTTCGGGTACTCCTCGACGAAGTGGCGAAGCCCGACGGCGACACCACGCTGCCCGTCGGAGACATGCACCCATCCTGGCGCACCTGGTGTGGCGTCCAGCTGCGTCCGCGACACCGGGGACAAGCCGTTCCGGTTGAGCCGGAGCGTCAGCGACTGCCCGAGACCCTGCAGCCGGTCGTTCGGCCGCGTCCATCCGGTATCCGTGGGGTCGGTGACGATCAGCCGCTCACCCTGCGTGGCCACGTGAGGATAGTCGCCCTCCTGTGGTCGATGGTGATCGGGCGTGCCGGTGTAGATCCACGTATGCAGCACCCGGATGTACGTCCGCCCGGCATACGCATGAATCCGGGTCACAAACGGCGACGTGTCGTTGTCGCCGCGCCCGTAGCGGTATTCGCCGTCCACACGCAGCACGGTGTGCAGCGGCCCGGTGCCGCGCTCCAGCGTCGTACGCAGTACGGTCGCCTTCGAACTGTCCACCCCCGCATCGTCCAGCACGTCCGCGAAGGACCCACGCGCGGCGGGACCGCTCGCGATTTCATCGGCATCGGTGAAGCCATTGCCGTCGATGTCGAGCTGCACGGAGGTCAGAAACCCGGTGTCGCCCTGGCGGACGACGACGCGCAGAGGGCCGGTGGTGATTTCCGCGAGTCCGGCGGCGCGGGGGTTGTTGAGCGCTTCGATGGGCGCCGCGATCCGCGTCCGTCTCACGGAGGCGCCGAATTCCAGCAGATACCGATTGGCGTCACCGGCGAAAAAAAAGACCCAGACCCATTTCACGCTGGGATCGACAGGCTCCCAGGTCGTGACTTCGGTGACTTGTGCGGGGACTTCCCGACCGGCGGCGTCAAGGACTCGCACATGGTCAGGGGAGGCCAGGGCGCCCTTGGGAAAGGGGACACCGAGGGTAATCGGGGCGCCCGGCTGGTGGCGCGCAATGGTGATGGGGATGGATGAGGCGGTGGAAGGCTGCGGCGCGGCGGATGGGAGCGCGACGAGAAGGAGGAGGAGGGTGAGCGCGAGTGTTATTGAGGATTGAGGATTGAGGATTGAGGATTTGGATTGAGGATTGTGTGATTGAGGCAATCCGTCAATCAATCGCGCAATCCACATTCCAGCAATCCCGATCCTCAATCCTCAATCCTCAATAACGAACGACAGGTGAATTGCCGGGCCAGAGCGCCTTCGCCCTGGCCCGGGTCTGACTAGAAGAACAGCTTGAAGCCGAGCTGGAACTTGCGCTGTTCGTAGCCGTTGGTCGGGACCAACGCGTTCCCGTTCGTCGGGAGGGGAACGGTCGCCGCGCCGGTCGTGGCGTTGACCGCATAAGTGGTCTGCACGCCGCTGATCTGCTCTGTGTTCAGGAGGTTCTTGAACTCGGCCTGCACTTCAAGACGCGTGTTCCGGTAGCCGAGGTTGAAGAACCGCGAGAATCGCGCGTCCACGTTGTACCGCGCCGGGAGGTACAGCGAGTTGCGCGTGACGTTCAACGGCCGGTCGTTCGCGCCATTGCCGTCGCCGTTCAGGTCCACGTTGCCCTGAATCTGCACGGGCAGCCCCGAGTTCAGCTGGAGGAACAGCGACACCTGGTTGTTGTTCAGGATGTGGTGCAGGGTCCGGTTCGCGATGTTGAAGTTCGAGAGCGCGACGACGCTGCCGTTGAGCGTGTGCCGCACGTCGAGCGAGTTCGGGCCCTTGTCGCGCGCGAGGTTCGCGGGATCCGAGCGGACCGCATCACCCTGCACCGACAGGATGTTGCCGCCGAGCGGCGCCGTATCCACGCCCTTGGCGAGCGTGTAGTTGAGGTCGAACTGCAGGCTGCCGTTCCACCGCTTGCCGAACTGCACGGTCATCGCCTTGTACCAGGACTCGCCGACCGACTGGACCATGCGCACTTTGTTGAACCGGGGGTCAAGACGCGTCGACGCGTTGACCGACGTGCTGTAGACGCCGCGGCCGTCCTCAAGCGTCCGGATGGGGTTGATGTGGTTCACGTCGTTGATGACGGGCATGTCCCAGCCCCGGGCGTAGATGCCGCCGATCGAGACGGAGTAGTTGGAGCCGACCGCCCGTTCGTAGGTCAGGTTGCTCTGCCAGGTGCGACCGGACACGAAGTCCGGGGCCATGGCGAAGATCGTGCTCTGGGTGCCCGACGCCGTTGTCAGCACGCTCGGGAAACTCGGCGCGTTGGCGGCCGTCGGCGACAACGTCACCGACACGCGGCGCGGGTTGCCGCTGTTGGTGTACGCCTGCTCGATGATCGCGAGCAACGCCTGGTCGTACATGACGACCGAACTGCCGCGCAGCACCGACCTGCCCTGCTCGTCGAGCGTCCACGCGAACCCGGCGCGCGGCGCGATGTTGTTGCCGTCCTTGTTGAACGTCTGCGAGTACGGCGAGCCGGGAATCCCCTCGTTGTAGAGGTTCAGGTCATACCGGAGGCCGTAGAGCAGCTTGAAGTTCGGCGTGACCTTCCAGTCGTCCTGGACGAAGGCCGAGAAACCGCCATTGGTCATGTCGAACGTCGGCTCGATGGCCACCGTCTGCGCAAACGACGTGTACCCCTTGGGGTTGGCGCCACTCTTGGCCGCAAGATAGGCGGCCACGTTCGCGAACGTGTAGGTCGCCGGCAGCGGCACCGCGCGGTAGTCATCGATGAAGCGGTAGTCAAAGCCCGCCTTGAAGTTGTGGTTGCCGCGCAGCCAGGTGAAGTTGTTGACGACCTGGTAGATGCGCTGGATGAAGTCTTCGCCGTCACCGGTGGGCTTGCCGAACTGGATGTTGTTGTTCACCCCGCCGACGGTGCCGCCGTTGATGTTGACGGACACGCCCGTGCCCGCGCCGGCCGACGCGAACCGCTGCTGATGGCGCTGGGCCACCTGCAGACGCAGTTCGTTCAGGTTGGCGGAGCCGAGCGTCGAGACCAGCTGTACCGCGTGGGAATACATCTTGTCGGCGAAGTCCACCGAGCGTTCGAGCGCGGTGTTGCCGCCGCCCCCCTGGTTGAGCGGGTTGCTGTTCTCGAACAGGTTGGTGCGGGCCGTCAGACGCTGCGACGGCGTCGCCTGCCAGTCCACCTTGGCGATCAGGAACTGCACTTTCTGGTACGCATCCACGGCCGCCGGCTGCGGCGTGACGCCGACCTGCGCGGCGATCCCCGCATCAATGTTCATGATGCGCGGCATCTCGCGGTAGGTCCGCTCGTACCCCGTGTAGAAGTGGACCGAGTTCTTGACGATCGGACCACCAACGGTGGCCGTGAAGATGTCCAGCGAGTTGTCGGGACGGGTCGCTTCGGTCTTGGGACCAGTGAAGAAGAACGGGAACGCCGACCACGACTTCTGACGGAAGCGGTAGCCCACATCGCCACGGAACGTGTTGGTGCCCGACGGGGTGACGGCGTTGTAGACCAGGCCCGTCGTGTTGCCGAACTCGGGCGCGAAGCCCGAGGTGACGACCTGCACTTCACGCACCATGACTTCCGACATCGGCATCATGCGCAGACCGGCGCGGTCCTGCTGCGTGTTGGTGTTGCCGTCCACCTGGTAGTTCACGCGCAGCGCCTGACCGTTGACGCTGAAACGCGGCACGCCGAATTCGCTGTTCTCCGTGCCGGTGACGCCCGGCTGGAGCAGCGCAAAGTTATAGGGGTTGCGCGACACGTTCGGCAGGTTCGCGATTTCGCGCGCGTTGATGTTGCGCCCGACGTCCGTCTTGCCGAGGTCCACGACCGGCGCGTCTGCACTCACGGTGACCGACTCGGTCATGCCGCCCACGCGCAACGCGATGTTGAGCACGACCGTCTGGCCGGCCACCAGGCCGATGCCGCGCTGTTCAAACTTGGTGAAGCCCGACAACTCCGCGGTGACGGTATGCTGGCCGAGCTGGAGCAGCGGCGCGCGGAACACTCCAGTCTCGTTGGTCACGACCACGCGCTGCGTGCCCGTGTCGGTGTTGGTCACGGTCACCGTGACGCCCGGCAGCACCGCACCGGACGCATCCTTGACCGTACCTTCAATAGTGCCGTTGATAGCCTGGGACTGGGCGAACGCCGAGCCCGTCAGGGCACCAAACGCGACCAGCGCCAGCGCACAGAGACGCCGAAATTGCATCACTCTTCCTCCTCGATCTGACTTCCTAAAGTCAGTTAACTAAGTATCGGAAAGAGTAGATGCCTTCGTAACGGCGGTGTCAAGACCCCGCACCCGGAGGGCGCACTGAACTTCAGCGCGCCAGCGCGGCCCGCTGCAGTTCCGCGGGCCCTGCGTACGGGGGCCTCAAAACTCGTCCGCCCGGATGTACGCGTCTATGACCGCCCGCTCACCCTCGCGGCCCCGGGTGGCGTTGCCATGTTCCATCCCGACCACCCCGGTAAACCCCTTGCCGTGGATGTGGCGGAAGACGTTCCGGTAGTTGATTTCGCCGGTGCCGGGCTCATTCCGGCCGGGGTTGTCGCCGACCTGGAGGTAGGCAATCTCGTCCCAGGCCCGGTCGATGTTCGGCAGCAGGTTCCCCTCGGTAATCTGCTGATGGTAGATGTCGTACAGGATCTTGCAGGCCGGGCTCGCGACCGCCTTGCACACCAGATAGGCCTGCGGCGTGGACGTCAGGAACATGCCGGGATGGTTCCTCAGCGTGTTCAGTGGCTCGAGCACCATCACCAGCCCATGGGGCTCAAGGATGGCCGCGGCCCGCTTCAGCGTCTCGACCACACGCGCGGTCTGGTAGTCGATGTGTGGCCGCCGGTCGACGTGCCCCGGCACCACCGTCATCCACTTTGCGCCGACCCGCTTCGCGATCTCGACCGACTCCTGGATCTCCTTCAGGAACACGTCACGCGGCGCGTCGTTCATGGACGTCAGTGTCGGCTCGTTCCAGTTGATCGTATGCGCCACAAACACGCCCATCGTCATCTTGAGCCGCTGCAGCGCGGCCCCGATCCGTTCCTGGTCGGCGACCGTGCGTCCGCGCATCCCGTTGTCTTCGAGCGCGGCGAACCCTTCGGCAGCCATGAACTCGAGCTGCGCGACCAGATCCGGCCCCGAGTGCTCCCGGAACATCCCGAAGTGCGGCGCATACTTCAGCTTGAACGTGCGCGCCGGCTGCTGCCGCCACGCCCACGCCTCGCGACCCGATACGGCCAGTCCCGCCGCCGCGATGCCGGCCGTTCGGAGGAATTCTCGTCGTCTCATGTCACCCAACCCCACTCAACCAACACAGCGCGCTACAGTTCAGCGCGCCCTACGTAGCCAACCTCACTCATTCCACGCGCGGTCGAGCTTGGTGCGCCCGGGCATGGGAACCGGGGGCACGTCCATCGCGCCGTAGGCCGCGTGACCGACCGGCGGCGTGAGGTCCTGTTTGGCGGCGAGCGCCTGGTCCCAGGTGATCTCCTGGCCGGTGTACGCCGCTTCGCGACCCATGATGGCCGAGAGGGTGCTGTCGGCAATGCCCTTCAACTCGTTGTACGGCTTGCCCGAGCGGATGCTCGCGACCAGGTCCGTGTGTTCCTGCTGGAAGCCGTTGATGCGCGGCGCGCCTTCCGGCCGCGTAAAC
Organism: Vicinamibacterales bacterium; assembly: GCA_030827135.1. GTDB lineage: Bacteria > Acidobacteriota > Vicinamibacteria > Vicinamibacterales > SCN-69-37 > SYFT01. Next base: position 17,863 of record JAURFE010000002.1, on the reverse strand, counting down.
GTCCACGCGTTCGCGCCGGTGATCCGGGAAGACGCGTTGGACTGCCCCTTGGTGCCGATGAAGTTCTCGCCGACGCGATTGGCCGACCCGGGGATCTGCCGGCACATGCTCAGGATGCGCGCGCCGTTCGCGTATTCGAAGTCCACCGCGAAGTGGTCGTAGATGTGGCCGTACTTCGGGTCCGTGCGGAACTGCCGTCCCCCCACACCGGTCGCCTTGATCGGCGTCGCGCCCAGCACCCAGTTTGCGACGTCAATGTTGTGGACGTGTTGCTCGACGATGTGATCGCCCGAGAGCCAGGTGAAGTACAGCCAGTTGCGGAGCTGCCACTCGGCGTCGGTCCAGGTCGGCTGACGGTCGCGGTTCCACAGGCCGCCCTGATTCCAGAAGACCTGACCGGAGAGGACCTCGCCGATCGCGCCGTCCTTGATCCGCGCAATCGTCGTCTGGTAATCCGCCTGATGGCGGCGCTGGGTGCCGACGCCGATGCCGAGCCCCTTCTTCAGCGCGAGTTCGTAGGTGGCGAGCACCGAGCGCACGCCGGCCGGATCCACGGCGACCGGCTTCTCGGCGAAGATGTGTTTGCCCGCTTCAGCCGCCGCGGCGAGATGGAGCGGACGGAAGTGGGGTGGTGTGGCAAGGATGACGAGCTGCACGTCGGTCGCCAGCACCTTCTTGTAGGCGTCGAAGCCCGTGAAGGTCATGTCGTCGGTGACCTTGTATTTCGCGGCCAGCGCCGGATTGGTCGCCGTGGCCTTGGTCAACTCGGCGCGGCTGCCGGTGAGGCGATCCGGCGCGAGGTCACCCATCGCGACCAGTTCCACGCCGTCCGATCCCCGCAGGCAATCGAGCGCCGCCCCCGTGCCACGGCCTCCGCAGCCGATCAGGCCCACGCGGATGGTGTCAGACCCCTTCCGCAATCCCACCAGCGGAATGCTCCCAGGGAACGCCATCGCCGCCGCTGCCGCAGCCGTTGTCTGAATAAACGTGCGTCGGTTGATTTCAGTCATCGCTTTTCTCCCTCGGACCCCTGGACCCGAACCCTGGACCCTGGACCCCTGGACCACACGAAATCCAACAAAGGGTCCGTCCGACAACCACCACTGACTCTTGGGCAGCTGCGGGTCGCGTTCGTTCCACGTCTCGTCCTGTTCGGCGCGCGCGGTCGGGCCGATGGTATCCGGGCCGCTTCGATACGTGCCGCCGCGAATTACGCGTGTGTCGCCCGGGGTCATCACCCATTCCCCGGCGTTGCCAAACAGGTCGAACAATCCCAACGCGTCGGGTGCCTTCCTGGACACCGGATGCGTCACCATACCCGCGTTGCCGGCGTGCCAGGCGACTTCGTCGGCGGTCTTGCCCTGCCAGGCGAGCGTCGCCGCGTGCTGCCACTCCGCGTCGGTGGGGAGACGATACTCCCGTCCCGTCTTGAGGGAAAGCCATTTCGTGAACGATTCGGCGGCGTGCCGGGTCACGCTGATCGCGGCGTACCCCGCGTGTCCCCAGCCGTAGTCAGGCGCGCCGTACGGATTCGACGGACGACCGATCGCATCGAGGCCTGCCGGCTTCGGGGCGTCTGCATCAAGTCCCAGCGCGTACACGTCGTACAGGTCCCACGTCACTTCCGTGCGGCCCATGTAAAAGGACGGCTGCGTCGCGCTCCCCGGCACCAGGACCATTTCAAAGCTCACCAGCGTGCCGGCAATCGTTTCGCGATACGTTGAGGGTTGTGACTGTGCAAGCACACTGGTCGCGGCCACGATCATCGCGACCGCCACGAGGAAGGACCTCTGGACTCCTGGACTCCTGGACCCCTGGACCTCTGGACCCCTGGACCGTTTTCTTGTGCGTGGCGGTCCTGTCCTTGTCGTGCGCCACTCTTCCGACTTCATTTCGGGAATCTTACGTCTATCGGCAGGTCCATATGGGGATGGAAGTGCGGATCGCGATGGAGGCGCCCGATGAGGCGGCCGCGCGGAGGGCGGGGGAGGCCGCGTTTGCGGCCATCGCCGCGCTCGACGCGCGGCTCAGCGACTACCGGCCCGACAGCGACCTGCGCGCCATCGAGCGCGCCGCGCCACATGCGCTGCAGGTCCATCCCGACGTGTTCGCTGTCTTGTCGCAGGCCGTGGACGTGGCGCGCGCGACCCACGGCGCGTTTGATCCCACCATCGCTCCCGTCGTCGTCTTGTGGCGCGAGGCGCGCCGGTCCGGCCGCCTCCCGGCGCCCGATCGCCTCGCCGACGCCCGTGCGCTCGTCGACTGGTCGCGCCTGCATCTGGAAAAAACGTCGGGAGGTTTTTTCGTGCGGCTGCCCGTTGCCGGCATGCGCCTCGACCTCGGCGGCATCGCCAAGGGCTACATCCTCCAGCGTGCGATGGACACTCTGCGCGACCACGGCATCACCGCCGCGCTCATCGACGCCGGCGGCGACATCGTCGCCGGCACCCCTCCCCGCAGCTCGCGCGGATGGGTGGCGCAAGTGGGATGTGATGTAGGGCTCGCTGAACATGTAGGGCCCGCTGAACTTGAGCGGGCCAAACGAGGGCCCGCTGAACTTGAGCGGGCCAAACGAGGGCGCGCTGAACTTGAGCGCGCCAATAACGCCACGACCGTCTCCCTCGCCAACGCCGCCCTGGCCACCTCCGGCGCGACCGCACAATTTGTCGTCATCGATGGCGTGCGGTATTCACACGTGGTGGACCCGAGCACGGGACTGGGCCTGACCAGTCACCGCACCGTCCACGTGCGCGCCCCCGACGGCGCGACGGCCGATGCCTGGGCCACAGCGCTCAGTGTGCTGACGGACGAGGAGTTGTGGAACGTCACATTGCCTGTCGGGGTGACGTTCTGTCGGGCGGGCGGTGGCTGGGCGGGTGGGTAGGTGGGCGGGTGGGCGGTTGGTCTTGGACCCCTGGACCCCTGGACCCCTGGACCCCTGGACTCCTGGACTCCTGGACTCCTGGACTCCTGGACCGTCAGCGTCTTTCTTCGAGTTCCGTCCACCGATGAAGCAGCGTGTCGAGCTCGATTTTGACCTTCTCGAGATCCGCGAGCGTGTCCTGGATCGCCTTGGCGCCGCCGCGATAAAACTCCGGTGCCGCGATGGCCGCTTCCAACTCGCGCTGCCGAGCCTCAGTCGCCTCGACCTTCGCCGCCATCCCGTCGAGTTCTTTTTGTTCCTTGAAGGACAGCCTCCGGCGGACAGGTTGGGTCAGGTTGGGTGAGGTTGGGTGAGGTTGGGTGGGACCTTGGACCCTGGACCCTCGGACCACTTGTGTCTGCCTCAGGTAATCGTCATAGCCCCCCACGTATTCGCGCACGACACCGTCGCCTTCGAAGGCGATCGTGGATGTCACGACGCGATTGAGGAATTCGCGATCGTGGCTGACAAGGAGCACCGTGCCGGGGAAGTCCACAAGCTGGGCTTCGAGCAGCTCGAGGGTTTCGAGATCGAGGTCGTTTGTGGGTTCGTCGAGCACCAGCACGTTCGACGGCTGCGTGAACAACCGCGCGAGCAGCAGGCGATTGCGTTCACCACCTGACAACGACTTCACCGGCGACCGCGCGCGTTCGGGCGGGAACAGGAAGTCTTCGAGGTAGCTGAACACATGGCGCTTCTGTTCGTTGACGGTGACCCAGTCGTTGCCATCGGCAATCGTGTCCACGACCGTGCGATCCGGGTCCAGTTGTTCGCGCTGCTGGTCGTAATACGCGATCTGCACGTTCGTCCCGCGCTCCACCGTGCCGCTGTCAGGGGCCAACTCCCCGATCAGCATCTTCAGCAGCGTCGTCTTCCCCGCCCCATTCGGCCCGAGGAACCCGATCCGGTCCTTCCGCATAATGCGCGTGGAGAAGTTTGCAATGAGCGGACCCTGGCCCCTGGACCCTGGACCCTCGACCACAAATGTCTTTGAAATGGTTTTTGCCTCAAACACCGCCTGTCCCGTGCGCCCCGATGACTCGATCGACAGTTTGACCTGTCCCGGCACGTCGCGTCGCGCCGCACGTTCCTGGCGCATGGCCAGCAGGGCCTTGACGCGGCCTTCGTCGCGGGTGCGGCGGGCCTTGATCCCGCGGCGCAGCCACGCCTCTTCCTGCGCAAGCTTCTTGTCGAACTTTGCGTGTGCCGTTTCCGCGATCGCGAGGTCTTCCTCCTTGCGGCGCAGATACTCTTCGTACACCGGCAGGGCCGGCGCGCCTTTGACGGATACGCCGCGACCGTACGACGTCAATACACCGCGATCGAGTTCCACCAGTCGCGTGGCGACCTTCTGTAGAAACGCACGGTCGTGTGTGACGAACACGACGGCTCCGGCGAATCCGATCAGCAGCGATTCCAGCCACGTGATCGTGTCGATGTCGAGATGGTTCGTCGGTTCGTCAAGCAGCAGCAGATCAGGCTGGACGACCAGCGCGCGCGCGAGTGTTACGCGTCGCCGCCATCCGCCCGACAGCGTGCTGATGAGCCGGTCCGGGTCGAGGTTCAGGCGTTTCATCACCTGGTCCACGAGTTGTTCCTGTTCCCAGTCCTCGAGGTGATGCGCCACGGCCAGTTCGTGCAGGCCTTCGGCGACGACGCCGCGCACCGTGGTGGCGGTCTCGCCCGCATCGATGACGTCCTGCGTCAGTCGCGCCACCTTCACGCCGGGGCCCGTCCACACGGTGCCCGCATCCGGCGAAATGTTCCCTGCCAGGATCTTCAGCAGCGTGGATTTCCCCGTGCCGTTGCGCCCGACGATGGCGATGCGTTCGCCGGCGTCGATTTGCAGCGACCCGTCTACCAGAAGGGGGAGGTGGCCAAAGGCGTGGGACAGGTGGTCGGCAATCAGCAGGGGCATTCAAAGGGGTCCAGATGTCCAGATGTCCAGAGGTCCAGGAGGCCTGCTGCCCGCCTTCGCCAGGCGCTCGCTTCGCGAGCGGCTTCGGCGGGGCAACCTTCGCGTGCGCTCGAGGGCTCGCCCAGCCGAAGCTGCGAGCGTAGCGAGCGTCTGGCGAAGGTTGGTGCGGAAGGGGGGACTCGAACCCCCACGCCCTTGCGGGCGCCAGCCCCTCAAGCTGGTGCGTCTGCCAATTCCGCCACTTCCGCGTGGGTGTGCTCACGGGCGCGTTGCCCGCGGCTGGCTGAGCCACTAAGTATATGGCAAAGTTGGACCCATGCGAGTCCGGATTCCGTCCGGTATCTGGGCGCTCGGCTTCGTGTCCCTGCTCATGGATGCGTCGTCGGAACTGGCCCACAGCCTGCTGCCCGTCCTGATGGTGTCGGTGCTTGGCGCCAGCATGGTGACCCTGGGCCTGCTGGAAGGCCTCGCCGAAGCCACGGCGTCAGTCGCCAAGGTATTTTCCGGCACCCTCAGTGATCGATGGCGACGCCGCAAGCCGCTTGTGGTGCTCGGATATGGGCTTGGCGCCCTCTCGAAGCCCGCATTCCCGCTGGCATCGGCCGTGGGTTGGGTGTTCGCCGCCCGGTTCCTCGATCGGATTGGAAAAGGTATTCGAGGTGCTCCACGCGACGCGTTGATTGCGGATATCACTCCGGCGTCGATGCGCGGCGCCGCGTTCGGTCTTCGCCAGGCCCTCGATTCAATCGGTGCCGTTGTGGGTCCGGGCCTCGCCGTGCTGCTCATGTGGTGGCTGGCCAACGACATTCGTGCGGTGTTGTGGTTCGCCGTTATCCCGGCCGCCCTGGCCGTCGCTGTGCTTGTCGTCGGGGTTCGCGAGCCCGAGTCTGCCGCCCGGTCGGCCTCGGCCCATCTCCCGGTCTCACTGCGCGATGTCGGAACGCTGCCGGCTCGTTACTGGCTGGTGGTTCTTGTTGGTGTCGTCTTCACACTCGCGCGATTCAGCGAAGCGTTCCTTGTCCTCCGCGCGCAAGATGTCGGGCTGCCCATCGGGCAGGTGCCAATCGTGATGGCGGTGATGAGTCTGGCCTACGCGGTGGGCGCGTATCCTGCAGGTCTGGCTGCCGACCGCCTTGGCGGCCGCGCGCTCCTGGTGTGCGGTCTGGCCGTGTTGGTCGTGGCCGACCTGGTGCTGGCCATCGCGACGACGCCGACGTTGGTGGTGGTCGGCGCTGCCTGCTGGGGCCTGCACATGGCGCTGACCCAGGGGCTCTTCTCGAAACTTGTCGCCGACGCGGCCACCGCCCGGCTCCGTGGTACCGCCTTCGGCGTCTTCCATCTGGCCACCGGAGGCGCACTCCTTCTGGCGAGCGTGATCGCGGGCGTCTTGTGGAGTCGAGTCGGGCCGTCCGCGACCTTCCTTGCCGGAGCGGCGTTTGCCGTTGTGGCGTGTGTGGGTGTCCTCAGCTACGACCCGGGAACCAGCGCGCGACCGGCTGTATAACGGCTGTTGTTTTGGCCCGCCGTACAAAAAAAGAAGGGGCGCGCCATAACAGCGCGCCCCTCGAACTTCAGGCCCCTGGACCCCGGACTTTGAACCCTGGACCTTTTAGAGTCCGCCGCCCCGTCCACCAGCCGGCGGCGTCGCGGGCGGTGTCGCCGGAGCCGGTGTCGTTGCGGGAGCCAGCGGCAGAGCCGACGGGTCAGTTGTCGGTGCCGTGGCGGGGGTGGATGCGGCCGGAGGAGCGTCAACGCCGCTCACGACCGAACTGCCGAAGCCGCCCGACGAACCCATGATGGCGAGCGCCAACGAGCCGAGCATGAACAGCGCGCCCAGAATCGTGGTCGCGCGCGTGAGCACCGTGGCACCGGCCCGGGCCCCGAAGGCCGCCTGGCTGCTGGAGCCGCCGAACGCCGCCGCAATGTCGCCACCCTTGCCCTGCTGCAGCAACACAACAACCAGCAGGAGGAGGCAGACGATGATGTAAACGGTCAGGAAAAGCGTGAAGAGCATAAGACGCCTATCTTACTGGGCGGGTGGGTAGCTGGGCAACTAGGCGGATGGGCCCTGGGCCGATGGCTTACTGGGCGTTTTGGACGATTGCCGCAAATGAGCGGGCTTCCAGCGACGCGCCGCCGACAAGGGCGCCGTCAACGTCTTCCAGGCCAATGAGTTCGCGGATATTTTCGGGCTTGACCGACCCCCCGTAGAGGATGCGGCAGCGGTCGCCGTGGGCGCCCCCGAACCACTCCCGCAGGCGCTTCCGGATATGGGTGTGGGCTTCGCCGGCCTCGGCCGCCGTGGCGTTTTTGCCGGTCCCGATGGCCCAGACAGGTTCGTAGGCCAGGATGAGCGACGCGATCTGGTCGCCGGACGATCCGTCGAGCCCCGACTTGAGCTGGCGGTCGAGCACGGCCAGTGTCTCGCCGCGCTCGCGCTCCTCAAGCGTTTCACCGATGCACACGATCGGTGTGAGTTCTGCGAGTCGCGCCGCGATGAGTTTGCGATTCACCCACGCGTCGGTGTCGCCGAACAGCCGGCGCCGTTCGGAGTGTCCGATGATCACGAAGTCCGCCCCGGCGTCCTTCAGCATCGCGCCGCTGACTTCTCCCGTAAACGCGCCCTCACGTTCGAAATGGAGGTTCTGCCCGGCGACACAGACCGTGGCCGTGCGCGCGGTCTCGGCGGCCGCGGCAATGGCCGTGAACGGCGGCGCCACAATGATCTCGGCGGCGTCGGCGCTGAGTGCCTTCGACAGCGCCGCGAACTCGCGAATCCACGCGACGGTCTCAAGCACCGTCTTGTGCATCTTCCAGTTCGCCGCGAAGACGGGGATTCGTGGCATGGGGATCCTCAGGGTTATGCGAGTGCCGCGACGCCCGGCAGCACCTGGCCGCCGAGGAATTCCAGCGACGCGCCGCCGCCGGTCGAGATGTGTGTCATGCGATCGGCGACCCCGGCCTGCGCGACCGCCGCCACCGAGTCGCCACCCCCAATAATGGTCGTGCCGTGGACGTTGGCCACCGCCTGGGCCACTCCCATCGTGCCCGCCGCAAACGCCGGCATCTCGAACACGCCCATCGGACCGTTCCACACGACGGTCTTCGCCGCGGCGATGATTTCGCGGTAGTGCGCCACGGTCTTGGGACCGATGTCGAGCCCCATGTCGTTGCCGATGCTGCCATTGGTCGGCAGCGACGGCGAGTCGATGTCAATCGTGCGCGTGGGGGCGTCCGCGGCAAACGCCGGCGCAACCACGTGGTCGATGGGCAGTTCAAGCCGGACACCGCGTTTCTGCGCCAGCGCGTCCAGACGTGTGGCCGTGTCGAGCAGGTCGGCTTCGACAAGCGACGTGCCCGTCGCGACGCCGCGCGCCTTGAGGAACGTGTACGCCATCGCGCCGCCGATGAGCAGCGCGTCCACCTTGCCGAGCAGGTTTTCGATGACCTCGAGTTTGTCGGAGACCTTCGCGCCGCCGAGAATCGCCACAAAGGGGCGATCCGGATTGTTGAGGGCCTTGCCGAGATACGTGACCTCGGCGTCCATCAACAGTCCCGCGGCCTTTTCCTTGACGTGATGCGTGATGCCTTCCGTCGAGGCATGCGCGCGATGCGCGGCGCCGAACGCATCGTTCACGTAGACGTCGGCCAACGCGGCCAGTGCACGCGCGAACCCGGCGTCGTTGGCTTCCTCTTCCTTGTAGAAGCGCAGGTTCTCCAGAAGAATCACGCCGCCCGGGTTGGCTGCGATGACCGACGCGGCGGCCTCACCGATGCAGTCCGGGGCAAACGCCACGGGACGTCCGAGCAGCGCCGCCAGATGGGCCGCGACCGGCCGCAGCGTGAACTCGGGATTCGGCTTGCCCTTGGGCCGGCCCAGATGCGACGCGAGAATCACGGTTGCGCCCTTTTCGAGCGCGAGCCTGATCGTCGGCACTGCGGACCTGATGCGCGTGTCGTCGCCGATCTCGCCGTTTTTGATCGGTACGTTGAAGTCCACGCGCATAAACACGCGTCGTCCTGCCAGAGTGAGATCCCGCAGGGTGTGCATGGGGCTTAGAGTCCCTTGGACGCCATGTAGCGGAGCAGATCCACGCAGCGGTTCGAGTAGCCCCACTCGTTGTCGTACCACGCCATGACCTTGGCGAAGTTGCCGTGCATGACCCTGGTGTAGGCCACGTCGAGCATCGCCGAGTGCGGGTTGCCGCGGAAGTCGATCGACACCAGCGGCGCCGTCACGTATTCGAGGATGCCCCTGAGGGGGCCGTCGGCCGCCACCTTGAACGCCGCATTGATCTCCTCAGCCGTCGCGTCCTTTTCCAGAATCGCGTTGAGGTCCACCACCGACACGTTCGGCGTCGGGACGCGCATCGCGATGCCGTCGAGCCGGCCCTTCAGCGCGGGAAGCACTTCAGCGACCGCACTGGCCGCGCCGGTCGTCGTCGGAATGATCGACAACGCCGCGGCGCGTGCGCGCCGGATGTCCTTGTGCGGCAGGTCGAGCAGGTTCTGGTCGTTCGTATACGCATGCACCGTGGTCATCCAGCCGCTCTTGAGGCCGAAGGACTCGTGCAGCACCTTCACCACCGGCGCGAGACAGTTGGTGGTGCAGGAGGCGTTGGAGATGATCTGGTGTTTGGACGGGTCGTACGACTCGTGGTTGACGCCCATGACGACCGTCACGTCCGGCTTCTTGGCCGGGGCGGTCACAATCACGCGTTTGGCGCCTGCCGCGAGATGTTTCGCGGCGTCGTCACGGTTGGTGAACCGGCCGGTGCCTTCAAACACGACGTCCACCCCGAGCGCCTTCCAGGGGAGCTGCCCGGGGTCTTTCTGCGCGAGCACTGTGAAGGCATCGCCGTCCACCGTGATGGTGTCGCCCGAGGCGGTGATGTCCGCCTTCAGGTTGCCCAGCAGGGAGTCGTACTTGAGCAGGTGGGCCAGCGTGGCCGCGTCCGTCAAGTCGTTGACCGCGACGATGTCGATGTCGTCGTATGCCATGGCCGCGCGCATGATGTTGCGGCCGATTCGTCCAAACCCGTTGATGCCGACCTTGATCGCCATAGACGGCGATTATAAGACCTCTGAGGTCTTTTGAAACGACCTCAGAGGTCCTATAGTCTCTGGTCTGTGTACTCTCTCTACTCACTCGCCATCTTTGTCCTGGCGGTGGCCCTGTTCCCCTGGTTCCTCTATCAGGCGCTGCGGTATGGCAAGTACGTCAGCAGCGTCGGCCAGCGGATGGGTGTGCTGCCGGTGTCGTTCAACCTGGACGGCGACGAGTCCATCTGGATCCATGCGGTGTCGGTCGGGGAGGCGCTGACCGTCCGTGCGCTCCTGCCGGACCTGCGGCGGCAATATCCCGATCTGAAGATTTTTCTGTCCACCACCACGATCACCGGCCAGCAGATTGCGCGGGAACGGCTGACCGAGGTGGACGCGGTGTTTTATTTCCCGTTCGACCTGCCGATTTTCGTGAACCGGACGTTGCGGCTGGTGCGGCCGCGGCTGTTCATCATGATGGAAACCGAGATCTGGCCGAACCTGCTGCGCGCCTGCAAGCGGGATGGCGTGCGGACGCTGATGGTCAACGGGCGGATTTCGTCGCGGTCGTACCCGCGGTATCGCCTGGTGCGCGGATTCTTCCGCCGGGTGCTCACCAACGTCGATCAGTTCTGCATGCAGAGTGAGGGGTCGGCGCGCCGCATCATCGACATCGGCGCGGATCCCGCGCGGGTCACCGTGACGGGCAGCCTGAAGTTCGAATCACTGGAATCGCCGTCTGCGGCGGCCGGGCGTGGGGCGGGTCGTGTGTTGCGGTTCTTCCGTATGCCGGAAGGCCGGCCTGTCTTGCTGGCCGCGAGCACATTAAAAGGCGAGGAGCCCCCCGTGCTGGCGGCCTTCGCGGCCGTGCGCCGGACGCATCCGACGACGATGCTGATTGTGGCACCGCGGAAGCCCGAACGCTTTGACGAGGCGGAGGCGCTCGCGCGCGCGGAAGGGTATCGCGTGGTGCGGCGGTCGTCGCTCGTGGTCGATAGTGAGCCGCAGGCCGACGTTGTGATTCTCGACACCATCGGCGAACTCGCGCATCTGTTTCAGGTGGCGACCGCCGTGTTTGTCGGGGGCAGTCTGATCGATCACGGCGGGCACAACATTCTCGAGCCCGCCGTGCACGGCAAGCCGATCGTGTTCGGGCCGTACATGTCGAACTTCGCGGAGATTGCGAAGACGTTCCTCGATGCCGGTGCCGCCGTCCAGGTCGGGTCGCCGGCGGAGCTGGCGACTGCCTGGGTGCGCCTGGTCAGCGACCCGGCCGAGTGCGCCCGGCTGGGCGCCTCGGCCCGGACGCTGGTGGAGGCGAACCGGGGCGCGCGTCCGAAGACGCTCGCCGCGGTGGCGTCGCTGCTGCCGCCCGCCGGCCCGCGGCTGGTGATCGCGCGATGACCCTGCCCGAAAAAAGACGTCGGGTGTCTTTTTCGTCGAAAAAGACACCCGACGTCTTTTCTGTCAGTGTCGGAAACATCGCCTTTGGCGGGCGCGGGAAGACCCCGACTGTTGCCTGTGTCTCCCGCACCCTGCAGGCGATGGGCGAGCGTGTGGCCATCCTCTCCCGGGGGTTTGGCCGGCGTGTGGTCGCCGATGGGGTCACGGTGGTCAGCGACGGGTCGGAGATCCTCGCTGACCTCGACCATGCCGGCGACGAACCCCTCATGCTCGCCCGCGAATTGCCCGGAATTTCCGTGCTTGTTTGTGATCAGCGCGCCGTTGCGGCCGCGCTGGCGCAGCACGTCCTGGGCGCCACGGCGGTCGTGCTGGACGATGGGTTTCAGCATCGGGAGATGCACCGTGATGTGGATCTGGTGCTGGTGGCACCCGGCGACCTGACCGGTCGCCGGGTGCCACTGGGCCGCCTGCGCGAGTCGCCGTCGGCACTCGCGCGGGCGGACGCGGTGGTGGTGGACGGTGACGCCCCGAAAAAGACGTCGGGTGTCTTTTTCGATGAAAAAGACACCCGACGTCTTTTTCGGCTCCATCGCCACACCCACGCCCCCGCCGGCTTGGCGGCCGGCGCGCAGGTATTCGTCCTCGCCGGCATCGCCGGCCCCGCGCGTGTCGCGCGCGCGGCCGAAGACGCCGGCTACGTCGTCGCCGGCCAGTGGGCCCCCGGCGACCACCATCGCTACACGCGCGCGGACGTCGCGCGCCTCGCGCGCGACGTCCGCGCGCTCACCGATGCGGCCGATGCGGCCGGCGCCCCGGCCATCGCCGTCCTGACGACCGCCAAAGACGCCGAACGGCTGCGGCCGTTCCGGCCGCTGCCGTTCGACCTCCACGTCCTCGGCCACTCCGTGACGATCGAGCCCGACGATGACGGCCCGGAGTTTGAGACGTGGCTGGCTCAGCGCGTCGCAGACGCGCGTGAGCGAACCCCGACCCGCGCGAGGCTCACGACGTGAGTGTGCGCGCGCTCCAGCACCGCGCGGAATACGCGATCGTCGCCACCCTGCGCGCGATGCTCGGGCTCTGCCCCGACAGTCTCGTCCGCGCGATTGGCACCGCGATCGGGTGGGTGTTCTGGGCCGTTGACGGGGGGCATCGGCGGCTTGCGTATACGCAGTTGCGCGCCGCGTTCCCGGGCAGGCCGGACGCGGAGTGCAGGCGCATCGCGCGTCGCACCTTCGCGCACTTCGGCCGGTCGCTCACGATCCTGCTGAAGTTCAGCACGCTCTCGCCCGATCAGATCCGCGCGCGCATCATCGTCGATGGCGACGATCGGGTGCGTCAGGCGCTTGCCGGAGGCAAAGGTGTGCTGCTGGTCACCGGCCACTTCGGGTTCTGGGAGGTGCAGGGCATGGGGCATCCCCTGGTGCTGCCGCCGATGTCCGTGCTAGCGCGCCGGCTCGACAATCCGTATCTGCACGACCTGCTCGAACGTGTCCGTACCTCGACCGGCAATCGTGTGATTTATCGGCGCGGAGCCGTGCGCAAAGTGCTGCGCGCGCTGCAGGACAATGAATTGGTGGCGATTCTCATCGATCAGCACATCCAGCCCGTTGATGCCGTGACCGTGACGTTTTTTGGGCGACCGGCCTCCACCACATCGGCCGCCGCCGCGCTCGCGCTTCGCACCGGCGCGCCCGTGATTCCGCTCTTCTGCCTGCCCATGCCGGATGGCCGGTATCGCCTCGTCTACGAACATCCCGTGGAGCCGCCGCTGCCCGACGCGCCCGATCCCGTCACGGAGTTCACGCAGCGGTGCACCGACGTGCTCGAAATGTACGTACGCCGCAATCCTGAATGGTGGCTGTGGATGCACCGGCGCTGGCGCGAGGACGTCACCGGCGCAGATGCGGTGGGCGGCATGTACCCGACTAGTTCGGATGAGAGCTCCGGGCTGGAAGGGATGGACGCGAAATGATTCCGCCTGATCACACCGTGGTTTCGCGGCTGGTCATCCGCCCGCCCAACTGGCTCGGGGATGCGGTGCTCGCGCTTCCCGCCATGGCCGCACTCCGTCGTCACTTTGCGAGCGCGCATCTCACGGTCGCCGCACCCGGCGCCGTCGCGTCGCTTTTCCGAGAAGACACCGGTATCAATCCGGATGCGGTGGTGGTGATGCCGACTGCGCATCGCGACGTGATCAAAACACTGCGTGACGGCCACTTCGATCTCGGTATCCTCTTCCCGAATTCATTCCGATCGGCCTGGCAACTCCGCCGCGCCGGCATCCCGCAACGCTGGGGGTATGCAAAATCGGCCCGCGGCTGGCTCTTGACGCGCAGGTCGGCCGCCCCCGCCTTCGCCGAGGCTTCGGCGGGCAAGCTCCAGCATCATTCCGAGTATTACCGCCAGCTCGTGCGCGGTTTCGGCATCCCCGTGAACGATGACGCCCCGCGCATCGTGGCGTCAGCTGTGGGCCGCAGCACCGCGCTGGCAATGCTTGGATGGGCCGACGCGCCCGGCGGCCACGCACCGAAAGACGCCCGCGTGATTACCCTGGCTCCCGGTGCCGCGTACGGCCAGGCCAAGCAATGGCCGCCCACGCGTGTGGCGGAGCTCGTCGCGAAACTCGTGCATGATCGCGGCGCGCGGTGTGTGCTCGTCGGGGCCGGACACGACAAGGAGGCCGGCCGCGCGATCGAAACCTGGCTGCGCGCCAATGCGCCGGCGGCCCTCGACGGCGTCGTCAATGTGATCGGCCGCACGGACCTTGCGACACTCGTCGCGTTGACTACACTCAGCCGCGTCTGTGTCTCGAACGACTCCGGCGTCATGCACGTCGCCGCCGCCACCGGCCGCCCCGTCGTCGCCATCTTCGGATCCACCGACGAACGCGTCACGCGTCCCCTCGGCCGGGGCGATGTGCTCACCGCCGACGTCTTCTGCCGCCCGTGCCACCTGCGCGACTGTCCCATCGACCACCGCTGCATGAAAAGGATTACCGTGGACCAGGTCTTCGCCGCCGTCTCAAGGCATCTGGCATTCGGCATCTCGGGAGCGTCTTTGTGACAAGCGACTTGCGGACCCCCGGACCCTTGGACCCCTGGACCCCTGGACCAATGAATCGCGCGGTCTTCCTGGACCGCGACGGCACGATGATCCACGAGACGGGATATCTGAGCCGTCTCGAAGACGTGAAGTGGTATCCCGGCACCAAAGACGCCATCCGCCTGCTCAAACGCGCTGGCTATCTGGTGTTTGTCGTGACCAACCAGGGCGGCATTGGCCTGGGATATTTTGATGCGGCGTTTGTGGACGCCGTTCACGCGTCGATGGAGGCCGAGATTGTCGAAAGTGGCGGCGCGATCGACGGCTGGTTCTTCTGTCCGCACTATCCCAACGCCGTGATCGAGTCGCTGCGCACGCCCTGTGCCTGTCGGAAGCCGGGTCGTGCGATGATCGACGCCGCCTGTCGCGGCCGGAACATCGATCTCGCGCAGTCGTGGGTGATTGGTGACCGCGATGTGGACATACAGATGGCGCAGGCCGTCGGCGCGCGCGGCATCCTCGTGAAGACGGGGCACGGGGAGCGCGATTACGCGAAGATGGGCCGGACGCTTCCGGAGGGCACGCTGGTCGCGGCGGATCTGTCGGAAGCCGTGGCAGAGGTACTGATTCGATGACTGCACGTTACGCGGAGATTGTCAGCCGCTTCTCATCCGCCCACATCGTCGTCGCCGGCGATTTGATCGCGGACGAGTTTATCTATGGACAGGTCGAGCGCGTGTCGCGCGAAGCCCCGGTACTCATCCTGAAGTACGACACGACCGAGATGTTGCCGGGTGGCGCGGGCAATGCCGCGAGTAACGTCGCGTCGCTTGGCGCGAAGGTGAAAGTGGTCGGCATCGTCGGACGTGATGACTCCGGTCGCCGGTTGCTGGCCGCCATGCCGCGTCGTGCGGAGACGCGTGGTGTGGTGCGCGCGGCTGGATACGTGACGCCGGTCAAGACCCGGGTGCTGGCGGGGGGCGTCCACTCGGCGAAGCAGCAGGTGGTGCGGATCGATCGGGTGGGCCCGCGTCTGTCTGTGCGCCAGACGCAGGCGTTGTCGAAGAAGATCGAAATGTCGCTGGCCTCGGCCATTGCCGACGCGGATGCCGTGATCGTGTCCGACTACGGCAGTGGGCTGTATTCGCCGGAGATGGTCGAACGCGCTGAGGCGCGGGCGGCGGGGAAGTCGCGCAAGAAGCGGGATCTGCGATCCCGGATCGAACCCACGTATGTCGGTCGCGTGCCGATGATTCTCGTCGACTCGCGGTACGGGCTGGCCGGCTTCAAGGGCGTGACGGCGTGCACCCCGAATGAGTCCGAGGTCGAGGCGATGCTCGGCGTCACGATCGGCGATGACCTGGATGTGCTGGAGAAGGCGGGCCGCTCGCTGCTGCGCAAGTTGCAGGCACGCGCTGTGTTGATCACGCGCGGCAGCAAGGGGATGGCGCTGTTCGAGCCTGGGTGCCCGACCGATCACATTCCCATCGTCGGGTCGGATCAGATTGCGGATGTCACCGGCGCCGGCGACACCGTCATCGCCACGTTTTCGCTGGCGCTCGCCTGCGGCGCGACGTTTGGTGAGGCCGCGCGGCTCGCCAACCACGCCGGCGGTCTGGTCGTCATGAAGCGCGGCACCGCTACCATCACCTCGCGGGAACTGCTCGCTTCGCTCCCCTGAGGAAATGACGTCGGGTGTCTTTTTCGTCGAAAAAGACACCCGACGTCATTTCGCAAAAACGGACACATGGCCCACATTTTGTTGGACAACGAAATCGCCGAACGGGTGAAAGCCGACCGCGCCGCAGGGCGCACGGTGGCCTTTGCCAATGGCGCGTTCGACCTGCTGCACGTGGGCCACGTCCGGTATCTGGAAGCCGCGAAGGCCGAGGCCGATCGGCTGGTGGTGGCCGTCAACAGCGATGCGTCCGTCCGTGCCTCCAAGGGCGAGGGCCGGCCCATTCTCACCGAGACTGCCCGCGCTGAAATTGTCGCTGCCCTGCGGTGTGTGGACTACGTAGTCATCTTCAGCGACCGCACGGTGGATCGGTTGCTCACGACGCTGAGACCGGATGTGCACTGCAAGGGCACCGACTACACCTTGGACACCGTCCCCGAGCGCGACACCGTCCGCGCCTACGGCGGCCGCATTGCCATCGTGGGGGATCCTAAAGATCACTCCACGACCAGCCTCGTCGATAAATTGAACCCAGCATCCTGAACCATGAACCCCGAACGACACCATGAACCAGTAACCACGAACCATGCACCGCGGGTTCTCGTGGTGCGTCTTGGCTCGCTGGGGGATCTCGTCCATGCCCTCCCGGCGGTGGCCCGGCTCCGCGAGGCGTTCCCGAACGCGCGGATCGACTGGCTCGTCGAGCCCGCGCATGCGGATCTGCTCCGCCTGGTGCCGGTGATCTCGAACGTGATCGTGTTGAAAGGGAAGTCGGCGAGCGGGTGGCTGGCGACGACGCGCGAATTGCGCGCGAATAAGTACGACCTCGCGCTGGATTTGCAGGGACTGATCAAGTCCGCGGCGCTGGCCCGATTGTCCGGCGCGCGCGAGGTCATCGGCTTCGACACCAAGGCCCTGCGCGAACCCGCCGCCCGGTGGTGGTACACCGACCAGGTGGAGGTGGGCGAGGGGCGTCACGTCATCGACAAGAACCTCGCACTGACAACCTGGGTTGTCGCGAAAAAGACGTCGGGTGTCTTTTTCGACGAAAAAGACACCCGACGTCTTTTTCCGGTGGCGCTGCAGCCCGCGCCGGCCCTCGCCGCGCTCCGCGCGGCGAGCGCCGCCAAGGGCGCCGCGCCGGACTTCGCGCTGATTAACCCAGGCGCTGCCTGGGTTAATAAGCGCTGGCCGCCCGCGGCATTCGCCGCGGTCGCCCAGTGGATCCACGCCACCTACGGCTGGACCCCCGTCGTCCTCTGGGGTCCAGGGGAAGAGGCCATCGCCGACGCCATCGTTGCGGGCGCGGGCGGCGTGGCCGTCCGCGCCCCGCAGACCACCTTCAACGACCTGCTCGCCCTCGCCGGCGCCGCGAAGATCTTCGTCTCGGGCGACACCGGCCCATTGCACCTTGCGTGTGCAATGGGCACGCCCGTCGTCGCGTTGTTCGGTCCCACGACCGAACAACGCAACGGTCCATGGGATGATCGGGACGTGTCCATCTCGCGTTACCACCAGTGCGACTGCCACTACCAGCGCGTCTGCCGCCGCGACCCGCAGCACAACGCGCACCCAACCCCAACCAACACGTGGTGCCTCGGCACCATTTCCGTCGCCGAAGTGACTGCCGCCATCGAGCGGCGCCTCGCGCACGCCGGCGGGGCACAGTGACCGCACCGGCCAAGACGATGTGGACCAGGGTCGCCCGCTGGCGTGTGCCCCTGGGTTTTGCGACCTTCGCCGCGGCCGCAACACTCGCCGCGCCGACTCCGACCACGCTCGCCGCCGGCGCCGCCATTGCCGCCCTCGGACAGGCGCTGCGCGTCTGGGCGGCGGGCCACATCGAAAAGGG
>JAURFE010000029.1 GCA_030827135.1 Vicinamibacterales bacterium | reverse complement strand
CCTATCTTCTACATCCGAAGGAACTTTGAGGAATGCTGTCTTTAGTACGAGAGGACCGAGACGGACGTAGCTCTGGTGTGCCAGTTGTACCGCCAGGTGCATGGCTGGTTAGCCACCTACGGAAGGGATAAACGCTGAAAGCATCTAAGTGTGAAACCCGTTCCAAGATGAGAGTTCCCATGCGGTTAACGCAGTAAGGCCCGTGGCTAGACCACCACGTTGATAGGCCGGAAGTGGAAGCGCGGCGACGCGCGGAGCTGACCGGTACTAATCGGCCGAGGGCTTGGATTGTGCTCGTGCTTACTCTGAAGTCTTCAACCGATCGATGGATCGGAGGGACACAAAGTTTCTGGTGGCCATAGCGTCGGGGTCACACCCGTTCCCATTCCGAACACGGAAGTTAAGCCCGAACGCGCCAATGGTACTTGGGGGTAGACCCCCTGGGAGAGTAGGTTGCCGCCAGATTTCTCGAATACGAAGCCCCCGCGAAAGCGGGGGCTTTTTCGTTTCCGGCTACAGCACGTTGCTCTCGTCGTCGCCACTTTCACTTCGGGTGGTGAGTTCATGAACATGCATCGCTCAGTTGGTCGCGAGATGACTTGTTGCGGGGAAGCAGCTTGATGGTGGCGGCGGTGACGCATGTTCGATCGAATCTTGCCGTAGCGTTGGACAGCCATGTCACCCGACGAAAAACGACACGACGACGACGGAGACGACCGTCGTAAGGGTGCTGCTCGGAGTAGGGGACGCGGCGGCGCGCCGCGTCGGGAGTGGAAGCCGCGTGGTGAGGGCCGTGATGATCGCAGGGGTCCACGTCGTGATGGCCGTGATGATCGCA
>JAURFE010000028.1 GCA_030827135.1 Vicinamibacterales bacterium | reverse complement strand
GGAGTACCGCCTGCCTGTCCTGTTGACGGCCACGCTCTCGGCTTACGGTCCGAATAAGCATCTCGCTGGGGTCAGCGAGGAGGTGTTCGCCGAGTTCGTCGCTCAGGCGACGTCGGCCGGCATGCCGGTGTTTGATCGGGTGTTGGAGACCGACTTCTCGCGGTCTCGGGGGACGGAGCCCGACTATCCGGCGATGCTCGCGTCGGCCGATGACGAGCTCGTCTATTGCGCCTTCCATCCCTGTCGGCCCGGTCCGGGGGAGATCGAGGAGATCGAGCCAGATCAGCACCATGTGCGCACCGACGAGTATCGAGTTTTCTCCGATCCGCAGTGGACGTCGTGGTTGGAGTCGGCGGAGTTCGAGGTGATCGGCATGCGTGGCCTCCGGGATGCTTGGCGGTCGGAGTCGACGTGACGGTCGCGATCGTCCATCTCGTCGCCGCCGCCTACATGACCGGAGTCATCTGGTTCGTGCAGGTCGTGCACTACCCGCTGTTCGCCGCCGTTCCCGCTGAGGCGTCGGCTGGTTACGCGCGCGAGAACCAGCCTCGAACGGCGCGGGTGGTGGGTCCCGCGATGCTCGTAGAGGGTGTCACGGCGATTTGGCTCTTCGTCGATCCGCCGGCGGATGTGAGCCGTTGGTTGCCGTTCATCTCCGGGGTGTTGCTGGCGGTGGTGTTGCTCAGCACGGTGCTGGTGCAGGTGCCGCGTCACGCGCGGCTCGTGGAGGAGAACTCGACCGAAGCGCTCCGCGAGGTGGTGTCGTCGTTGGTGGCGGGGAACTGGGTGCGAACGGTCGGATGGTCGGCCCGCGCCGTGCTCGCCGGCGTCATGGTCGCCGCTGCATGAACGCGCCTCAGCGGGCGCGAAGCGAATCGATGTAGGGGCCGAGTTCGGCGTCGAG
>JAURFE010000027.1 GCA_030827135.1 Vicinamibacterales bacterium | reverse complement strand
ACTCCTAGTAGTTAGACACGTCCAAGTGCATATCGAATTTTTTTATTCCATGCTCGCCGTAAATATCCGAAGTCCCTCGGTTCCGTAACTGCGGTGTCGGGTCTCAAGCAAACGTCACACACACCGATATGATACGTCGCGGTATGGGGTTCGGGCCCCTGATACCGCTCATCAATCCACCACCGACCATACTGTTTTCCACACGGATCACAGCACCACGCCGGCTGTTCCTCTGCAATTACATTATTGTGCTTCATACTCAGTTTCATATTCAATATTTAGTGGTGCCCGCGACTGGACTTGAACCAGTATGACGTTGCCGTCAGTGGATTTTGAGTCCACCGTGTATGCCATTCCACCACGCGGGCAAAATTGGCTGGGACGCAGGGATTCGAACCCCAACAAAAAGCTTCAAAGGCTTCTGTGCTACCGTTACACCACATCCCAAATTGACAATAGTATATCAGGTTTTTTGCGAGACGTAAAATACTAAATAATAGTAGAACGGGCAAGCACGGGTACCAGCCCATACTTGCCCTAAACGCTAACAACCTTGTAAGGAGGCCGTTATGTCTGCTATTATTTATCTCCTCACCAACACCATCAACGGAAAACAATACGTCGGTCAAACCAGTGTCGGGCTGGATGAGCGGTGGAGACGGCATTGCCGGTATGCTCGACGTGGGAACCCCCAATACCTGTGTCGTGCCATCCGTAAATACGGACCCGATGCCTTTACCCGCGAGATATTGGAACACACGACCGTCGAGGATGTGAATGTCCGCGAAATCTATTGGATATCGGAACTGAAGACATTGGAACATGGCTATAATATGACGGAAGGTGGAGAGGGCATGAGAGGATGGGTGCCGAGTGAAGAGACACGAGCGAAGTTGCGTGCGGCCAAGTCGGGAG
>JAURFE010000026.1 GCA_030827135.1 Vicinamibacterales bacterium | reverse complement strand
GCATAGGCTTCCAACCCAATCTGGGCGTCAGGGAATTGGGCATCCAGCATGACCGCGGCGCGACTGGTCACCAACAACGCTTTGACTTTGTCGTCGTCGGTAAAGTGCGCGTAATTATCCCGCTGGGCTTCGGCGACGGTCTTAAACTCGATACCGCGCGCGATCCAATACTGTTTGGCGGTCGTGACGGCGTGAATGATTTGGGCATCAGTGGGTCGGGTACTCATATATGACTATTTATCCGTACAGAGAGGACGCAGAAAAAAGGGGGCGCACCGTGGTCGGCACGCCCCCCTGTGGGTGGTGGAGCGGGTGGGGATTACGCACCAAGAATAGCGTTGCGCTTCGTCTTTGCAATTTTCTTCGGTGTATAATTTACGTCAGGCACTCGAGCAGCAGCTGCGCGGGGACGGGCACGCGAACTGTGCCGTGCTTGTGTATCCGCCAAAGTAACCCTGCGCGGGCGAGTCTACCGCTTCGGCAGTGTGCCTTCCCTGAGAACACGAATCGGCGAGATCTGGGGCGGCTTGGGTGCCGGGGGTGCCGGAGCGGGGCGTGAGGAGGTCCATGTCGTTGGGCCCTGCACATGGAGCGGCGACTCTCCCCTGATCAGATACGGTGCAATTTCCTGCGTGTAATTCTCTAAATGCGAGCGAGATTGTGCGACCACACATTGATTCGTCCACTTGGATGGTTGATAGCCACAGTTCCGGCACCCCTTTTGCCCATCATTGTCGCCTTGCTTCGTCGTCGGTTGGGCCCACCCGGCCAAATAGTCCCACGTCACCGCAATGCCGGCGGCGATGGTCTGAATGAGCAGGTGTCCTTGAAACGGATTGTGTTCTCGTGTCGAAAATCGCGGGGGTTCGGCAATACGCGTCAGAAACGTTTCGGTCGGTTGAAACTCTGTGCCATAGGCGTGGACATACTGTTCCGCCCACTGGGGCGGCAGGCCGCGAGATTTGGCCCA
>JAURFE010000025.1 GCA_030827135.1 Vicinamibacterales bacterium | reverse complement strand
CTCGACTCGCAGCCGCGTGAGGAGGTTCCAGTGGGCAGCCTCTTCCGGACGATTCGCGGCGAGGTACTTCCGTTCCGCGTCGGTCAGATCACGCCGGAAGGCGTCGACCTTGAGCAACCGCGCGTCGCTGAGTTGGTGCTCGACCGCTTCGAGGTGAGACACCGCATCGACGTTCGCGGAGCGGCTGGCGAGTTCTCGTGACAGGTGCACCAGGTAGCCGAGCCGATTCTGGCAGTTGGCCAGCTTCACGTGATCGACCAGCCAGCTCCAGTCCATGTCCGCGAATCGCACAAGCACCCACGGGAGGGCTTCCACGACCCTGGCAGGCACCGAGTCCAGGGTCACGGCCCGAAGCACCACCGCGGCAGGATTGGTCAGCGGCTCCCGGGCGGTCAGATGGACAAAGCCTGGAAAGCCGAGCCGCCCCAGAGCCCGCTCCACACGATCAGGTCGCACGTCGGCCTTGGGCAAGGCGCTCAGGGCGGCAGGGGAGACGCGAGCCAATCGGCGGACCAACGGCTCCGGCACAGGCCGTTTGCCCGCTTCCATGAGCGACAGATATGTCTGCGACACCCCCCACGCCCGCGCGGCCGCCTGCTGGGTCAGTCCCTGGCCCTGCCGCGCCTCCCGTACCAGCGTTCCAGTCATGAAGACATTATTACATAAAATGTAATAAATTGAGAGTGTGCCCGTTGCGCAAGAATCGTGCTCGGTCCGGACCGAGCACGGTTCTTGCGCGACCCTGGTCACCGCGATTCCCGCCCTCGGCGACGTCCGGTGGGCGTCTCGCCGTGACGGTTCGACGTGGTGATGCCAGCTACGGTCAGGCTCGACGCATTAGTCGGCATACCTGAACTGCGCCAATTCCGGCGTGACTAGCCGCCGAGGATCGATGTCGGAATGTCGCGTTCAGCGTGCAGCACACGCCAGACATCCAGATGGCTCGCGGTTTCCATGTAGAACACGAGGTAGGGAAATCCTTCGACAGGCCACGATCGAAGTCCCGGCAGGTTCAGGGCAGT
>JAURFE010000024.1 GCA_030827135.1 Vicinamibacterales bacterium | reverse complement strand
ACCTACGGGTCGCAGGTTGAGCTCGTCGAGCGGTTGAAGGGCACCAATATTCCGTCCTTCGCGTACAGGCACGGTGGGCTGGCCGACATCACCGCAACCCTCCGCACGCTGGGCCAGCGCACGGGGCATACCGTGGAAGCCGACGCACTCGCGCGGACCATCGAAGCGGGTCTCGCCGACGTGAGACAGCGTGCCTCCGGGCGGCCACGGCCCCGCACATTGCTCGTCTTCGGCCGCGAAGACGGCTCCCTGCGCGGTCTCTTCGTCAGTGGAGGCGTTGGGTTCCTGCACGATCTGCTCGAACTTGCCGGCGGCGAGAACGTGATGGCCGACGTCCCGCGCGAAGGCCTCCAGCTCTCACACGAACAACTCCTCGTCCGCGCGCCTGATGTCGTGATCGAACTCCGAGCCGACGGCTGGACCGACGAGCGCCGCACACGCGAACGCTCCGTGTGGACTGAGGCGCGCATCCCGGCGTCAAGGTCCGGGCGCATTCACATCCTCAACGACTCCTCGCTCGTGATCCCCGGCCCGCGCGTTGTGCACGCCGCCCGCACCATCGCGGACGCCGTGTGGCCCAGGAAATAACACGTCGCGGCCTGGGGTTCGGGCCACCGTTGAGATCGGGCGTAAGATGCGCGCGGAGGATCGTCAGATGGCGCGCAGTCGTGTTGCTCTCATTCCCATGGTGGCCCTCGTGGCCGGCCTGTTGTCCCTCACCTCACTGGTCGCACAAACGCCGGATCCGGCTGCGGCCCTGTCGGGTGGCTGGAAACTGAACGAGGCCGCGAGCCTGAATCCAGACGGCGTCGAAACCGGTGTCCGCGGCCGAGGCCTGCAGACAGGCCCTGAGCGTGGCCCAAACCGCACGTCCGTGGGAAGCGGCCCGCCGCCGGGAGGCGACCTCGGCGCTGAAGAAGCTCAGCGGATGACCGTCCACCTCCGTATGTTGCGTCCGGCACCCGATCAACTCGGCATCAAGGCCACAGCCAAAGAAGTGCTGATGGTCTTTGATCCCGATCCCGCCAAAAACATGGCCGCCAAATACACGACCGACAACAAGAAGTCCGTCCAGGACACGCCGGCAGGCCCGCTTGAGATCAAGGTCAAGTGGGATAAGACCACGCTGCGCCGTGAGATTACGACGAAGGAGTCACTGAAGGTCGTCGAGGACTACACACCCGGCTCGGACGGCAGACAACTCATCGTCACCGTGAAAATCAGTTCGACGATGGCCCGCCTGCCGAATGTGGAGATCAAGCGGGTCTACGACCGCCTGCAGTAGCAATTTCGAGCACTTTCCGCCTGGGTTCAGGACTTTGGAAAAGAGTTTTCCAAAGTCTTGACTGGGATGGATGCCCCCCCGTAGAGTGCCGAAGGTCGTAACAACGGGATGACATTGACCGATTCTGGTCGCTTTGGACTTAACGGCTTGGTAACTGGGGGGAGAACGTAAATGAGGCAAGGATTCGTCCGACTCGGCGCGTTCGTGACCATGTGTCTGATGGTTGCAACGCTCGCCTACGCTCAGGGTAGTGTCACGTCGACACTGACTGGCACCGTGTTAGACACGTCCGGTGGCGCCATTCCGGGCGCGACCGTGGTGATCAAGAACAGCGGCACTGGTGTCACGACGGAAACGGTCTCGTCGTCACAGGGCACGTTCAC
>JAURFE010000023.1 GCA_030827135.1 Vicinamibacterales bacterium | reverse complement strand
CGCGACTTGAACCTGCCCCTCATCACGCGCGACGCCGCCATTTGCGACAGCGGCACTGTGCGCGTGGTCTGGTAGCGGTTTCTAGGCGCCGGGCTTGGTGTGCCGAGCCCAGACGGTCGTCTGCCCTGCCTTGTTGAAGGTCAGCACCGTGTAGGACTGGAAAGGCTTTCCATCCATACCCGGAGCCGACGCCGGCATCCCGGGCACGGTCAGGCCCACGACGTCTTTGGGACGCTCCTTAAGGAGGCGGACGATGTCCGATTCGGGGATGTGGCCTTCGACCACAAACCCGTCCACGAGAGTCGTGTGGCAACTCTGCAGATTGGGCGCCACGTGGTACTGCTTTTTGATGGGGCCCAGGTCCACATGGAGGGTCGTCGACCGGTACCCCTTTGCGGTCATGTAATTAATCCACTCCTGACAGCACCCGCAGTTGGGATCCTTGTACACGGTCAGGTGCGGCTTGGTGCCGGATGCGACCGGCTTCATCTGGGCAAAGGCTCTGGAGGAGGTGGCCAGGAGGCCGGTGACGGTTCCCACGAGACCGGTCAGCAGGGCACGTCGCGACAGTGAGTGCGGCATGGGCTCCATTGTGCCATAAGCCATTGTGGTTATTGGTCTTCCCCGGTTTGCCGTGCTATACTTCCAGGGCTTTTGCATGGCTTCGCCCAGATACACCGTCCTCGTCGCCAATCGCCAGACCGGAGCCGTGCGCCGGTTCACGATGGCGCGTCGGCCGGCGGTGGTGGCGGCGTTGGTCATTTTCTCCGTGCCCGTGCTGATCGGCCTCGGGGCGCGATGGTCCGGGGAAACCCGGGTCCAGCAGCTCGCGCAGCATAGCGAAGCCCTCCGGCTTGAGAACGAAAGTTATCGCGCGGCCACCGGCGAACTCGCGTCGCAGATCACCGCACTGCAGTCGGCGATGACGGAGTTGGGCGAACAGGCGCAGCTTGATCCCGCCATGAAGCGCGCCATCGACAATTTGCCGCAGATGGTGCGGAACCGCGCCATGGGTGGCGGCACCGTCAACACCGCCCCGCCGGAACTGGCCAGCATGGCGTCGCCCGACAGCACATTCGGCGTGTTGCGCGATCTGCTGGGTTCGCTGGAGGAACGGCTGCAGACGGTGCGCACCGGCGTCGAGAAACAACAGGCGCTGGCCTCTGCCACGCCGTCGATGTGGCCGGTCGTCGGCTACCTGTCGTCGATGTTCGGCACCCGCAAGGATCCGTTCACCGGCCAGCCGGACTTCCACCCGGGACTCGATATCGCCGCGCCCCAGGGCTCGCCCATTCGCGCCACGGCTGACGGCGTCGTGGAGTCCTCAGGGTATGCGGGCAACTACGGCAACGCTGTTGTTGTGCGTCATGGGTTTGGACTCTCCACGCGTTATGCGCACATGTCGCGCGTCGCGGCCCGGACGGGCATGACCATCAAACGAGGCGACCTGCTCGGCTACGTCGGCTCCACCGGGCGCGCCACCAGCGCGCATCTCCATTACGAGATTCTGCTCAACGGACAGACGATCAACCCGTTGCGGCTTCTCGCTCGCCCCTGATCGTCCCATCACAGAAAGTGATCTCCGTGGCTGCACTGTGTGCTCCGCGTCTTCTTCTGATCGTGGCGACAGCCACGCTCGCGGCGTGCACGGCTGCCCCATCCGGCCCGTCCATGAGCTTCACGGCGCCGGTGGCGCAGGGCCCGTCGACCGGCACTTCGTACGCGTTCGCGCAGCAACCGATTACGCTCACGATTGTCAACGTGGCGCGGTCCGGCCGGGCCTCGGTCACCTATGAAGTGCAGGTCTCGGGATTAGACACCTTCGCGACGCTCGCCGCGTCGGTGACCGGCGTGGCTGAGGCCGCCGGCGCCACCACGGCGGTGACTGTGCCGGCACTGCCTGGTGGTCGCACGTATTTCTGGCGATCACGTGCCACCGTCGACGGCGCCGCCGGCGCCTTTTCGGACATCCGGTCGTTCGCGGTGCGGGCCCAGGTCACGATTCAGGCCCCGGTCGTCCTGAGCCCCGTGGACCAGGGGCGCGTCTTCAC
>JAURFE010000022.1 GCA_030827135.1 Vicinamibacterales bacterium | reverse complement strand
TCGGCCGAATACTGCTTGCGCGTCTTACGGCGGATATCCCGAACCGCCTGCTCGGCGGTGTCTTTCGTCGTCATCGATTTTTGTCTCATCTTCGTTCCCCTACGGGTCTCTACGATGAGCCAAAAATCCTCCCTTATGCAAAGACCTCAATCTGTCCCAGGGACGCTGACGTCAGACACAACTGGCCCAAAGATTTTGACGACGGACAGGGCACCTAACCAATCTTAACCCGCATTTCCCAAGTGACCGAACCATTTGATGCGGTTTGTGTCTGATTCAGCTATATGAATCATATGCTTATATCAGACAGAGGGCGGCTCGGATGCGGAACCCAGAGGGTGAATCGGATAGCCACCCACTTCGGCCCTGTTTCGACCGCCGCCTTAAGCTGGAGTTCCACGGATCGCGGGTGACCTCCGACGCCGGGCTGCTTGCCTATCGCGAACTCGATGACGCCCTCGGGCTGACGGCATTGGCGGGTGAATTTCTCGCCGACAGCCGGACCGGCAGGAACGGCTGGCACGGCATCGTCGGTCTCCTGCGTCAGTCGATATATGGTCGCCTCGCCGGGTACGAAGACGTGAACGACGCCGACCGGCTCGGGCGCGACCCCGCGATGCGCTGGATCGTCGGCGGCAAGGCTGTCGAGCGCGGCGGCGCATCGACCAGCCAGATGGGTCGGTTCGAGACAGAGTTGCTCGCCACCAATGACAACCTCGCTGCCCTGGCCGACCTTTCGGGCGTCTGGATCGACCGGGTTCATGACCGCAACCCGCCGAAGCTGATCGTGCTCGACATGGACAGTTCCGTGAGCCCGACCCACGGCGATCAGGAAGGCACAGCCTACAACGGCCACTTCGGCTGCACCTGCTATCACCCGCTGTTCGTGTTCAATCAGTTCGGCGACCTGGAGCGTTGCAGCCTGCGACCCGGCAACGTGCACAGCGCCCACGAATGGCGCAACGTGCTGGAGCCGGTTGTCGCGCGATACCGGGATCGGAAGCTGCGGCGGTACTTCCGGGGCGATGCGGCGTTTGCCTTGCCCGGGATATACGAGTTCCTCGAAGCCGAGGGCTTCAGCTACGCCATCCGGCTTCCGGCCAACAAGGTGCTGCAGGAATACGTCGCCCATCTGCTCAAACGCCCCGTCGGCAGGCCCCCCAGGGACGTCCGCCGGTATCACGCCAGCTTCAGCTATCGGGCCGCAAGTTGGACAAAGCCCCGTCGCGTCGTCGCCAAGGTCGAATGGCATCCGGGCGAACTGTATCCGCGCGTCGGCTTCATTGTCACCAACCTGAGCCGTCCCGCTGAACGGGTCGTCGCATTCTACAATCAGCGCGGCACCGCCGAGCACTACATCAAGGAGGGCAAGAACGCGATTCGGTGGACGCGCCTGTCGTGCCAGAAGTTCCGCAACAACGAGGTCCGGCTCCAGCTTCATGCCCTGGCCTACAACCTTGGCAACTTCATGCGCACCCTGGCGCTGCCCGATGCCGTGGATCAGTGGTCACTGACCAGCCTGCGAGAGAAGCTCATCAAGATCGGCGCGAAGATTGTGCGCCACGGACGCTACGTCACGTTCCAGATGGCCGAGGTCGCCATTCCCCGCGACCTGTTCGCCGACATCCTGCGCCGCATCGACCGGCTCAGACCTGAGCCAGCCCCGGCATGATCGACGGACTCTCGCCGATGCTCGCCGGCGACAGGACGAGTGTGTCTGGAACACGGCACGAACCGCAAAATCGGATGCGACGGCAACCAATCGGCACGCAATCGGATGTTACCTGCATGGCCGTCGTTGCCGAACGATACCGGATTGCATGTCGGACGATTCCGAGGCACGCTAAACCTCGTCAGACGAACCCATATGGGGAATCCCGGTTAAGGAGAGTTTACGGACCAGTTCTTCAGCCCGCTACCGCACCGCTACGCAAGTCTTGACACCGCTTCGCAAAACGGGCGTAACCTTGGCCGGGCATGACATATAACAATGCACAGGGAGGAGCACGGGATGACATTCGGGAAACTGGCCACAGGGCTGGCGGCGGCGCTGGCGCTGGCGGCGCTGCCGGTGCAGGCGGCATCGGTGAAGATCGGCTTCGTGACGACCTTGACCACCCCCGCCGGCGTGATCGGCAAGGACATGCAGGACGCGTTCAACCTGGCGCTGGAGGATATCGGCGGCAAGATGGGCGGGCTGGATGTCGAGGCCATTTATGAAGACGACGGCTTCAAGCCGGAAATCGGCAAGCAGAAGACCGACAAGCTGACCAAGCAGGACAAGGTGGATTTCGTCGCCGGGTACATCTGGTCGAACGTGCTTCTGGCTTCGCGCAAATCGGCGCTCGATTCCGGCAAGATCATGATTTCGGCTAACGCTGGCGCTTCGCAAATGG
>JAURFE010000021.1 GCA_030827135.1 Vicinamibacterales bacterium | reverse complement strand
CTGTCGATCGACTCGGCGCCGACAACGTCTGGTTCATGATTTTCGAGCGGAACCGTGAAGGCGTCGAGGTGCTCGGAATCCTGCCGCGTGACCACATCATCACGGTGTCCGACCGGTCATTTCCCTCGTTTCTCACCACGCTGTCTGCAGCGCTGAGGCGCTGCCGGCGAGAGCGCCTCGACGCCGCCGTGGATCTCGAGATTTTTTCACGGTGCACGGCGCTGCTCACGTGGCTGAGTGGCGCGCGGCGTCGGGCCGGCCTGTCAGCAGGCGACAACGAGGGCCTGTACCGCGGCTCCCTCTTCACACACCCCGTGTTGTATTCGCCGCATCACCACATGACGCGGACGTATCTCACGCTCGTGCGTGCGACGTTTGCGGATGCGCCGGCAGGGGAACCGCTGTCGAAGGAACCCATCGGCGACGTTCCCCCGTCGTTGCCGGAATTTCGCGCCAGCGCGGACGTGGTGGCCAGCGTCGATCACCTTGTCAGCGGGTTGCCGTCGGGCACGCGGCTCGTGTTTCTGAATCCAGACGCCGGGTTGTTGCCCCTTCGTGCCTGGCCGACGGCACACTTCGCCGCACTGGCGCGCCTGCTCGTGGACGCTGACCCTGCAGTGGTGGTGGCGGTCACCGGCGTCGAGCGGACGCGCGCGCTCGGCGACGAGATCCTGACCGGTCTGCCCTCGGGGCGCGGGTTGAATCTTGCCGGTCGGACGCGCAATCTGTCTGAACTGATCGAGCTGCTGAGCCGCGGACAGGTCCTGGTCACGATCGACAGCGGTCCTGCGCACTTTTCGGGACTCACGCCGATTGCCCGCATCGTGCTGTTCGGACCGGAAACCCCGGCGCTGTACGCGCCGATTGGCGAACACGTCGACGTGGCGTTCACCAATCTGCCGTGCAGCCCCTGTTATTCAGCGGCGAATCATCGGTCATCGCCCTGTACCGATAATCAATGCCTGAAGCGGATCACGCCCGCGGATATTGCCGCACGGGTGCAGCGGGCGCTTGGAGCAGCAGCGTAGCCGGCCCTGAATGGTCGGCCTCCACTACTGCCCATCGGGCGGAATAACGCACCAGCCCGCCACCTTCGTGCCGCCCTCACACGGCCATCGTCGTAGCGTATACGTCTCCGACGGATGCTGCTCGACGGCCTCCTGGTACGCCGAGATGCGCACGCTCGTGGTCGAGGCGACCGTCACGCGCTCCTTCGTAAAAAACGTGATGACGTAGGCGTCCCAGTAGATCGCCCAGGCGTATCGGATGTCATGGGCGACCAGGTAGTCCGCCAGTTCCCGGTGCTGACTTGTCGGCGGGTTCCGCACGACTTCGCGCACGAGCCGCGCGTTGTCCACGACCATCGTGCCCGTCCAGACCGCCAGCGCGAGGGCCACTGTTGTGCGCCAGCGGGCCGCGTGATCCAGCGTGAAGAATGTCGCCAGCACCGCGATTACCGCGAGTGGCGTAAACAACACATAACGCAGGATCGGCGTGTCTCCCAGTGCGATACCGCTATTGAGCCCGTAGATCAGCAGGTTCAGCACCGCGAGTGCGATGAAGTAACGCGCCAGTTGCCGCCGCGACGGTTCGATCGGCGCCGTGCCGCGGGCGCGCACCCACACAGTGCGACCGATGGCGACGACAAGAGCGAGACTCAGGGCGACGGCGCCCACCACCGAGCCGGCCTCCATCTCGACCGGCGAGCTGTACGTGCTGAGCGAGTACGAGTGCCCCCCGAACAGGACCGGGAAGCCTTTCGTGACCATTTCCCACGTGCGACCGGCGTACGCGGCCCAGTCAAACGACAGCCAACTCAGGAACGTCTTGGCGCCCAGTGCGACAGAGCCCGACTCAAACGTGCCTCCAGCCGGTCCAAGCGTGTTGATGTTGCGCTTGAGGACGTCGACGACCAGCCACACGCCCGCAAAGCCGGCCGCGCGTCCGGCCAGCGACCGCCACGAGTGATACTGCCGGTCATCCCACGTGGCGATAGCCAGCGCGGGCAGCGCGAGAAATGTGAACTCGCGATGCAGCGTGCCCACACCCAGCACGGCGCCGAATGCCAGCGGGCGATGGCGCAACCACCACAACAGCAGTGCGTATCCGAAGGGCTCGACGCCCGCGCCGTAGATCGCTCCAAACTCAAGCGCCTTCGCCGGTGTGAACGCAATCACCGGCATCGCCGCACACAGGGCGAGTACCGGGCGTAATCCCTGCCGCACGAAAAACCACGTAAACCCCAGTGCCACCGACAAATTCAGCACCACGATCGGTGCGCGCAGCCACGCCACCGTCACGTCGCCGACCCACAAGAAGGGCACCGCGAGCCATGACTGCACGCCGAGCATGTAGTTCTGCCCGTAGAAGAACAGCGGGAACGTGCGGAACTCGCTCA
>JAURFE010000020.1 GCA_030827135.1 Vicinamibacterales bacterium | reverse complement strand
CGAGTCCAGGTCGTAACGCATCCGCGCACGGTCGATACGACGTCGGTTGTTTTGTATCGGTTGCAGTCGGTGGTTGAGGTGCCTATTGGTGCCGACATCACCCTGCTCGGGCCATACACGGATCCTGACAATCGGGCCTCCCGTGTCGGTGGCATCGACATGGTGACGCCGGTCGCATCGACGGATTATCTGGCGAACAGTCAGGCGGACGGTCTCGGCGTAGATTTGACGGCATCGCTGTCGTGGGTGTTTGCCATCGGCGGCAACGGCATCAGGGCGACGATCACCAATAACGCGGGACAGGTGGCGTACATCACGAAGCTCCAGGCCAGAGGCAAGGGGCTATACGACTTTGAGACGACGGTCTCGGAGGCCGAGAACGCAACACTGGCGGCTGAGTTTGGCGAGGCGAATACCCTGCTGGATATGCCGTATCAGAGTGACCCAGGCGTGGGGGCCGATGCCGCACAGTACCTGTTGCAGATTTATGAGCCGCAGGAGGTGACGCCGTGGTCGCTTGGCACGGTGGGCGATTCTGAGCTTGGCGTGACGACGCAGTTGTCCTATTTCAACCGGAGCAGCGTGGCCTCCGTGCGCGTGATGCCGAAGACGGCGGCATTGCAGACGCAGATTGTGGCGCGTGACGTGGGCGACCGCGTTCGCATCAAGGAAACCGTGACGGGCATTGATGATTCGTACTACATCCAATCCGTGTCGCTGCAATGTGCGGCGCCGGGAATCGTGTCTGTAACGTGGGGTTTAGCTCCCGCTGACACGACTGGATACTTTGAGCTTGGACTTTCGACGTTAGGCGTGGATACACGGCTCGCGTTCGCTTCGTGAGGTGATGTGATATGGCATGGACAAATCCGACGACACAATCAACAGGTACACTGATCACGGCCACGATCTGGAACACAGACATCGTGGACAACCTGACCGCGCTTCGTGGCGGGTCATTGGCGATTACGTCCCAGGCGGCGGGTGATGTGATCTATGCGTCATCTTCGACGCAGTTGGGGCGCGTGGCAATCGGCACGAGCGGCTACGTGTTGACATCGAACGGCTCGGCCCCGGCGTGGTCGAACACGCCGACCTTGACCGGAACGAACTTTACCGGCATTCCGGCGTCTGGGGTGTCGTCGGGAACGTTTGCCGGGTCCACGGCGGCGGTGTTTGGTGGCACCCTCGCCTGGGGTGGCGGCTCGGCGATTTCCAGTAGCAGCAACGTGGCGGTGTTGAATGCGAACAATACATTTTCTGGCACTGGCACGCACGGGTTCGCAGGACTGGTGTCGTCGGTGCAATCGACGGTGGGACAGAGCAGCACGCAGTTTCGCGTGACACTCAACGGGAGCAACGCGGTTGGCGCCTACCTTTCAACGATCACGGACGCTGGGAACCTCTCGACGAGCGCAGCTGTGGAAGCGGGTCGATACATCAACGATGCTTCGGCGCCGCATGTATTCCAGACGTCTCCGGCGACATCGGTCGGCGCGGAGCGCACGTGGACGACACGGGCGCATCTAACGACCGCTGGGGCGTGGCGCTGGCAGGCCTACGGGGCGGGCACACTTGTCACCGATGGCAGCGGCAACGTGACCGCATCGTCGGACGAGCGCCTCAAGGACATCACGGGGCAATTCACGCCGGGCCTGGGCGCGATCATGGGGCTGCGGCCGATCTTGCATCGGTGGAAAGCGGAAACCGGGTACGACACCGAAAACATCTATGCGTCATGGTCTGCACAGAACGTGCTGCAGTTCATCCCGGAGGCGGTCGGCGTCGGGCTGAATGGTCTGTACACGGTCAACGATCGCCCGGTGATTCTGGCGCTAGTCAATGCGGTGCAGGAATTAACGGCGGAGGTCGATGCGCTGCGTGCGGCGGCACAGCTGCCAGTGCTCCAGCGCGTGATGCAGCCGTTAAAGGGTGATGGGCGCGCAATCAAGAGCGCCACAAAGGCGCGACTCGCAGAGGTCGCCGCCGACGAGTCTCGGCAGCGAGAGCAGCAGTTGGCGCGATGCCAGGAACGCAACATGAAGAATGTCGCCGCGGGCGGAAAGCCAGTGGTTTGCGGGGGAGTGCGATGAGGCGAATGAATCTGATCGGTGTGGTGTTGTTGTTGGCCTTAACCACCGGCGGTGTGGTCGCGCAGGAGGCCACACCACCCCAGCCGGCGGCGCAGGCCCCGGTCTTGGGTGAAGCGGCCAAGCTCCGGATCGTGGTGGCGGTGCAAGGCGCAGATTCAATAGGAGCAGGTAATGATTAGAGCAGAATTTATTCGTGGTGAAGTGCGCTTCCCGGTCAACGGTAGCGGTGCGCGGATGTCCGCAACCATCGAACTTATCGACGACACGCTCGGGCGACTGTCGTCACGGACCGTCGAGGTCGATGACCCGGCCATCGTGGCGTCAGTGACGGCGTATGTGGAACAGATGCTGCCGACGTTGACGGCGGCGACGGGTGTGGATGTGAGCCTTCCTGTGGCGGCTGAGGTGGTGGACGATGGCGGAACTGTCGCGTGATGAGTTCTTGGCGCATATCGAGCCGTTGAGACGTGACATCGCGGAACTCGTCAGGCTACAGCGTGAGGCGAATGGTAGAATCGGTAAGTGCGAGGTACGGATTGCGGTCCTTGAAGACCGCAGTCCGAATCGCGCCGGGGTTATGGGGGGCACCATAGGGGCGTCGGCGGTCATGGGGATTGTCGAACTTCTGAAGCTGTTCAAGTGAGTATTGACGACATTCTGAACGACATTCTCAG
>JAURFE010000001.1:1331945-1474592 GCA_030827135.1 Vicinamibacterales bacterium | reverse complement strand
GACGCGTGTGCCGGGCATCGCCTACGGCGTGTTGATTGATGGTGAGTTGGTGCATACAGGCACCGTCGGCACACGCGATCGCGGGACCAGTGCTCCGGTGCTGCCGGGCACGGTGTTCCGAATTGCGTCGATGACCAAGAGCTTCACGGCCCTCGCGATACTGGCGCTTCGCGATGCGGGCCGCCTCAGTCTTGATGATCCTGCGGAGCGTTACGTGCCTGAACTGGCCGCGCTGAAGTACCCGACGACCGACTCACCCAGGATCACGATTCGCCACCTGCTGTCACATGCGGAAGGATTCCCGGAAGACAATCCATGGGGTGATCAGCAGCTCGCCGTCACCGAGGACGAATTCACCGCGCTGCTCAGGAGCGGTATTCCGTTCTCGAACGCACCCGGCGTCGCCTATGAATATTCGAACTATGGCTTCGCGATCCTCGGGCGCATCGTCTCCCGCGTGTCCGGCGTGCCCTACGCGGACTACGTGCGCGCCACGATTCTCCAGCCGTTGGGGATGTCGGCGACGACGCTGGAGCCCCGCGCAGTGCCGCGTGATCGACTGGCGCTGGGATACCGCTGGGAAGACAACTCATGGAAAGAAGAGCCGCAGTTGCCCGATGGGGCGTTCGGCGCCATGGGCGGCATGTTGACGTCGATTGAGGATCTGGCGAAGTTCGTGGGATTCCAGATGCGGGCGTGGCCTGCGCGTGACGGCGCGGATACGGGCCCCGTGTCGCGCGCGTCGCTTCGTGAGATGCAGCAGGTGTCGCGGACGCGCCCCGCGACGGCCTCGACGGGCGGCGGCGGCGTTCAGCTCTCAGCGCAGGGCTACGGCTACGGACTCCGAATCCGGCAGACCTGCGACTATCGGCACATCGTGTCGCACAGCGGGGGACTGCCTGGATTCGGGTCGCAGATGCGATGGCTGCCTGAGGAGGGCATCGCCCTTATTGCCGTGGGGAACCTGACGTACACCGGGTGGGATGGCGTCTTTGATCAGGCGACCGCCGCGCTCGCCGCGACAGGCGCGCTGACTCGTCGCCAGCCCGAACCCAGTCCGGCCTTGCTCGCGGCGAAGGCCGACGTCACTCGCCTGATCAACACGTGGGACGATGCGCTTGCGGATCGGGTGGCCGCGATGAACCTGTTCCTGGATGAGTCGAAGGACAGGCGTCGCGCGCACATCACCCGCCTGCGCGAGCAGGTCGGCGTGTGCAGGATGGATGCGCCCTTCGACGTGGAGAACGCCCTTCGCGGCCAGTGGACGCTCGCGTGTGAACGGGGCTCGTTGCGTGTGGCGATCACGCTCGCCCCGACGATGCCGCCGAAGGTGCAGCACCTGTCGGTGCAGCCGGCGTCAGCGACGCCGCCGGCACGGGTGTGCGGCGGGTAGCTCGCCGCTCATCCAGCCATCTGCCCAGCCGCCAATCCAGCGAGCCGGCCAGTCGCCCAGGCCCAGGCGAAGTTGTAACCGCCGATGGGGCCGAAGGCATCGAGCATTTCTCCGCACATGAACAGGCCAGGGTGACGGACACTTTCGAGCGTGCGCGGATTGACGTCTGTCAGTGCGACGCCGCCACCGGTCACTTCGGCCTTCTTGTAACCCTCGTTGCCGGTCCATGGCAACGCGTAGGCCGTCAGCCGCTCGAGGAGCGCCAGTCGTTCCTCCCGGCGCAGTTCCGGCCCGCGACGATCCGCAGGAAGCCCCGCATCCATACAGAGTGCTTCGGCCAGTCGCTCGGGCAGGTATCGCGCAACCACACTCGCCACGCGTCCGGTCGTGGCCGCGATCTCGTCGCGCCATTGGGCCTCGGTCCGGTCAGTCCAGTTGACGCGCAGGCTGGTCGGTGCCGGCGCCGACGATCGGGTCACCGTGTCAGAAATATCGAGTACAGACGGACCGCTGTATCCGCGATGGGTGAACAAAAACCCACCGGCCGTCTCCCGCGTCCTGCCGTCGGCCCTTGCCCTGATGCGTACAGACAATGAGATGCCCGCGAGGTCCGCACCACCCGGCATTCCGCCCGTCAAAGGCGTCAACGCGGGGTACAGCGAATGCATCTCGTGCCCGAGTGTCTTCGCGATGCGCAGGCCCGTGCCGTCACTGCCGGTCTGCGGCACCGATAGCCCGCCCGTCGCCAGGATCACTGCCGTCGCGTCGAGTGGGCCCCGCGACGTCTCCACCAGCCATGGCGCACCCGGCGTCAGCCCGGTCACTGTGGTGTCGTACTGAATCTCCACACCGCGTGTCGTGGCGAGCCCTACGAGTCCCTCGCGCACGTCGCGAGCTCGATTGGATCGGGGGAACAGCTTTCCAGTCTCCGCTTCAAGCGCGAGCGGCAGCCCGACGTCCTCTTCGAAAAATCGACGCTGTTCGGTCAGCGGCCAGGATCGCAGCAACCCTCGCATGAGGTGGGCGGGGGAGTCGGTGACAAACCGCTCGGGTTGCAGGGAGGACGGCAGGATGTTGCACCTGCCGCCCCCGCTGATCAGGATCTTGCGTCCACCGTCGCTCGTCCGCTCGAGCAGTCGCACCGGGCGACCGGCCGCCCGCGCAAAAATCGATGCGACCAGTCCCGCGGCGCCCGCTCCGATGACGACGATCACCTACTTGAGGATCTCGTCGACGGTCACCACGCGTACGGGACCGAGATTGGCCGCGCGGATCGGCTGCTCAATCGTGGCGAGGTCGCCCACGACGATGACCGCGAACCTATCCGGTTGCACGTACTGTTTCGCCGCCCGCTCCACATCGGCTGCGGTGACGGCCAGCACCTTGCCCACATATTCCTTGAACGTGGCTTCCGGCAGTCCGTGCACGATGAGTTCGCCGATCTGCGACGCCATCGATCCCGTCGTCTCAAAGCCCGCCGGGAACCCAAGTGCCAGGTAGTTTTTTGCCCGGGCGAGTTCATCGGCCGTCACTGGCCGTCGGATCGCGTCGAATTCGTTGAAGAACTCGCGCAGGGCCTCCGCGGTCTTGTCCGTCTGGACGCCGGACGATGCGACGAACGGGCCGGCTGTCATGCGCATGTCAAACGACGAACTGGCGCCGTAGGAGTACCCGTTCCGCTCGCGCAGGTTCTGGTTGAGGCGTGACGTAAAGGACCCGCCGAGCACGGTGTTCATGACCTCGAGCACGTGGTAGTCCGGCGTGTTGCGCGGCACGCCGATCCAGCCGATGCGGATCTGCGACTGCGGCGCGCCCGGGCGATCGATCAGATAGATCTGCTTCGCGCCGTGTTGTGTCGCGGTCCCGAGCGCCGGCGGTGCGGCGGCAGCCCCGGCGTTTTTCCAGCCACCGAAGGTCTTTTCGAGTTTCGGCAGGATGGCGTCCGCGGTCACGTCACCCACGACGAGCAGGTGCGCGTGCTGCGGCTGGTAATACTGCGCGTGGAAGGACCGAATCTCCGACGTGGTCATCTCGCCGTTGGAGGCCGTGTTGCCGGTGGCGCCCGTGCCGTAGCGGTGGCGGGGGCCATAGACGAGGCGAGCAAACCCCTGGGTGGCCAGTTGCGCGGCGTTGTCCCGCTGCTGCAGCAATGAGGTCAGGCGCTCCTGACGCAGTCGTTCCACTTCAGTCTCCGAGAACATCGGACGCAGCGCCACGTCCGCCATCAGCGGCAGCGCGTCGTCGAGTTTCGAGACCGGTGTGAACAGGCCGACCGTGGAGGAATCCCACGAGCTGCCCGTGGAAATACTGATGCCGAGGTATTCAATTGCGTCAGCGAGCGCGAGCGCATCGCGCGTGCCGGCGCCTTCGTCGAGCATGGCGGACGTGAAGCTCGACAACCCGTATTTGCCCGCCGGGTCCGCAGACGCGCCCGCGCGCACGATCAGGTTCACCTGCACGACCGGCACCTTCGACATCTGGACAATCCAGACCGGCAGCCCGTTGGCCAACGTGCGCTTCTGGATGGCCGGCAGGTCCAAGGCCGCAGCCGGTCCGGGTGCCGGCGCCTTTGAACGGTCGGGCGCCTGCTGCGCCGCCAGCGGCAACGCCAGCAACATGGCCACCGCGCCCATTCCGATCATTCCATTCACCCACTGCCTCATTCGCTGAACTCCATTGCCCCAGTGCCTCATTGCCTCATTGCCTCATTTCTTCCGGGGGTGCACTGACAGCTCAAGTCGCCTGTCAGTTGACAGCCACCGTCTGGCCGCAGCCTGAATGTCATTTGGCTGGAGGGCCATGTAGCGTGCCAGGTCCTCCTGGAAGTAGTCGGGATTACCCGTGGCGAAGTAGTACGCGTTCATCTGGTCGGCTTTGGCCAGGCTCTGCTGCATCGAGTTCAGGAAGTTCGATTCCACGCCGTTGAGCACGCGCTGCAGTTCGCGGGCGTCGGGTGGCGATTGCTTCAACTTCTCGATTTCCTCGTCGATGATGGCCTTGATCTTCGCCAGGACCTCCGCCGGCGGATTGGTGGACGGTCGCGCCGTCGCCACAATCTGGAACCGCGATCCCAGTGCCGCGCTGCCCTGAAACGCGCTGATGTTCTGCACCAGCTGCAGGTCGTACACGAGCCGCTTGTAGAGGCGCGAGTTCTTGCCGCTGGTCAGCAGGCCGGCGAGCACGTCCATCTCGGCGTCGCCAGGCTGAAACTGCGCGGGTGAGTGCCACGCCAGGTACAGCCGCGGCAACTGCACATTGTCCGTGAGCGTCTCGGTCACGACGGATGTGAGCTCCACCGGCGGTGCCACGACCGGCGCCGGTCTGGGCCCGGCCTTGACGTCGGAGAACCAGTGTTCGACCTTCTTGCGCGCCTCGGCAGGGTTGATGGCGCCGGCGATCACGAGACTCGCGTTGCCCGGGGCGTAATACCGCGTGAAGAACTCCTTCACGTCGTCCTGTGTCGCCGCCGAGAGATCGTCCATGTAGCCGATGACGGGCCAGTGGTAGGGATGCTCCTTCGGATACATCAACTCGGTGATCCGGACGTTCGCCGCGCCGTAGGGTGCGTTTTCGTAGCTCTGCCGGCGTTCGTTCTTGACGACGTCGCGCTGGCCGTCCACCAGTTGCGGCGTGACGACATCGAGCAGGAAGCCCATGCGGTCCGACTCGAGGAACAACGCGAGGTCGAGCGCGTTGGCGGGCAGCGACTCGTAGTAGTTCGTCCGGTCTGTGGTGGTCGAACCATTGTTGAACCCGCCGGCGGCTTCGAGCAGGTTGTCGAAGTCGCCTTCTTTCACATTCCTGGACCCTTCGAACAGGATGTGCTCGAAGAGGTGGGCGAAGCCGGTCCGTCCGAATTTTTCACGGGCGGAACCGACGTGATACCAGACGTTCACCGACACCATTGGCACCGTGTGATCCTCGTGCAGGATCACTGTGAGTCCGTTTGGAAGCGTGAACATCTCGTATGGGGCTGAGATTTTCGGCGTGGGCTGCTGGGCCGAGACCGGGGTCAGGGCAAACAACAGCGCCATCGGGAGGCTGAAGCCTGCCAGGATACGTGCCTTCGTCATGGCTCCAGTGTACGGCCTCGGGGTATCGTTGTCAGCGGCGTGTTCTCCTCCCGGCTTCCTCGTCAACTCTCCGCCAACGCCTTCAGTGCGGCCATCGCCGACCTGCGGACCCAGGGCGTGCCCCTGGTCGATCTCACAGTCACCAACCCCACATCGGTGGGGCTCGCCTATCCCGCGGGCCTTCTGCAGGAACTGGCACATCCGTCGGGTCTGGTCTACACACCAACACCGCTTGGGCGCAGGGCCACTCGCGAGGTGATCTGGCGGAACCCTGACCACGTGGTGCTCACCGCCAGCACGAGCGAGGCGTACTCGCTGCTGTTCAAGCTGTTGTGTGATCCCGGCGACGGGGTGCTGACACCGGAGCCGTCGTATCCGTTGTTCGAGTTGTTGACCCGCCTGGATGGCGTTGAGGCCACTCCGTATCGGCTGGAACATCACGGCGTCTGGTCCATCGACCGCGAGAGCGTGCGCGCGGCCTGCACCCCGCGTACCCGCGCCCTGTTGGTGGTGTCGCCCAACAACCCGACCGGGTCGATGTTGCGAGCCGACGATCGGGAGTGGCTTGTGACGTGTGCCGAGGAGCGCGGACTGGCGCTGATCTCGGATGAGGTGTTTGCCGACTATCCGATTCAGCCCCGTCCGGATGCATCGACCTTGCTCGGTGAGGAGCGGGTGCTTACGTTCACGCTCGGGGGGCTCTCCAAGTCTGCGGGGCTTCCGCAGCTCAAACTCGGGTGGATTGTCGTATCCGGCCCGGCCGGGCAGGTGGCATCCGCGTTGCAGCGGCTCGAGGTGATTTGTGACACCTACCTGTCCGTCTCGACGCCGGTACAGGTGGCCGGGCCCGCGCTGATCGCCGCAGGGGCGTCAATTCGTGCGTCGATTCAGGCACGGTTGATGGAGAACTACCGATCGTTGCTGGCCGCGGCCCAACGGCATCCCGCCATTCGTGTGCTGCCGCCCGAAGGTGGGTGGTCCGCCGTGCTTCAGGTTCCTGCCACCATCGGTGAGGACGCGCTGGTGCTGCAGTTGCTGCAGGAGGCGCAGATCATCGTCCATCCCGGATACTTTTTTGACATGTCTCACGGATCCCACCTCATCGTCTCTCTGCTCCCGGAGCCAGCGGTGTTTCAGGCCGCAATTACCCGCGTGATGGAGGTGTCGGCGTGACGCGTCACCTTGGCATCAGTCTGCCACTGTCGGCCATGCCGTCCTCGGCGTCGTGGGGGATCGGCGAGATCGGCGATCTGGAGCGTCTTGCGGATTGGCTCGTGCAGGCCGGGTGCGACCGGCTCATGCTGCTCCCGATCGGGACCATGCCGACGGGGCAGACGTCGCCGTACTCGGCGTGTTCGGCGATGGCGATTGATCCGATTTATGTGTCGGTTGAGGCGATTGACGATTTCCGCCTGAACGGTGGTGTTGCGGGTCTGGGTGAGGACAACCGTCGTGTGATCGCCGAGATTCGCAGGAGCCCGCGGGTGCGATTTGCCGATGTCCGACGGGTGAAGGAGGCGGCGATCGGGATGGCCTTCGATCGGTTCCTTCGCGAAGATTGGGCGGACCGTTCGATTCGGGCCGCCGCGTTTGCCGGGTTCACGTCTCGCGAGAAGTGGTGGCTCGATGACTACGCCCTGTTCCGGTCCTGCGAGACATTGTGGCCGGGCAAGTCGTGGCGGGAGTGGCCTGAGGCCGTTGCGCACAGAGACGAGCGCACCCTGGCCGACCTGCGGCGCCAGTTGAGTCGGGAGATTCGATATACACAGTACGTCCAGTGGATTGCCGACGAACAGTGGCGGGCGGCGCGGCGGGCGCTGCAAGCCCGAGGTCTTGCGTTGTACGGCGACCTGCCGTTTGTCGTCGATACGCACAGCGCAGACGTGTGGGCCAGGCAGCATGAGTTCCTGACGGACGTGTCGGTAGGTGTGCCGCCTGACGCGTTCAGCGATGACGGCCAGGATTGGGGCCTGCCCATGTATCGGTGGGACGTCATCGCGCCCTCGGGTTTTGCCTGGATTCACCAGCGCGCGCGACGGATGGCCGCGTTGTACGACGGCTTCCGCGTGGACCATCTCGTCGGGTTCTATCGCACCTATGGGCGCACGCCGAATGGCGAGAAGTTCTTCCTGCCCGACAACGAAGCCGCGCAGCTGTGGCAGGGCGAGCAGGTGATGCGCGCGTTTCTCGGCGCCGGCGCCGCCCTGGTGGCCGAAGACCTCGGCACCGTGCCTGACTTCGTGCGCGCGTCAATCGCACGGCTGGGCGTGGGTGGCTACAAGGTGATGCGCTGGGAGCGCATCTGGCATGAACCAGGCCGGCCGTTTGTGTTGCCATCACACTATCCACGGCGATCGGTGGCCACGACGGGCACCCACGACACTGAGCCGATCAGTCTCTGGTGGGCGCAGGCCGACATTGAAGAACGCGTCGCCGTGGCCGATCTGCTCGCGCGAACGGGGCACGGCCACTGGGACCCCGCGAGCCCCTGGTCGGATGCGCTGCGCGACACCCTGCTGCGCACCGTGATGATGGCCGCATCAGATCAGGTCTTCCTTCCGATGCAGGACGTGTTTGGCTGGCCCGACCGCATCAACACGCCGGCGACGGTTGGTGATCACAACTGGACGTGGCGGCTGCCCTGGCCGGTCGACGAGTGGCCGTCGTTGGCCGTCACGAAGGAGCGCGCCCTGTTTCTGTCTTCGGTGCGACGCGGTTGATCCTCTGAGGTGTCGCCGAGCGCCGAAAAAACCCCACCACCCGAGAAAATTCACGAAAAACTCCTGCCGCGGCCCGTGGACGCCACAGGAATTCGAGGGTTCCTGACGGCACCGGATATGCAGAATTGGATGTCGCTGACGGAGGTCGGGACGTGCGGTATGCGATCCCGGCCCTGCTGGCGGCGTACGGCATAGCGCACCTGCCCGGATTCCTGGTGCCTTGGCGATGGCTGACATCACCCGAACTGCCGTTTAAGACGACG
Source organism: Vicinamibacterales bacterium (assembly GCA_030827135.1). GTDB lineage: Bacteria > Acidobacteriota > Vicinamibacteria > Vicinamibacterales > SCN-69-37 > SYFT01. The sequence continues at coordinate 1,466,143 of JAURFE010000001.1, read as the reverse complement.
CTGCTGTGGGGCTGGGTGGAAGTGGGTGAGGCGGGGATCCGAGCGATCGGAATCGGGTGGCTGCTGACGGGGTTCGCCGTGATGGCGACCGCGGTCGGGCTGGCGAGACAGGCACCGTGGGCGGCAACGGCCGCACTTCCGGTAGTCCTGATATCCGGGTTGCTCTGCTTCATCGAACTGCCACACGCACGCATCGGTCTCGCCCTGAACGTCGTGATGTGTCTCGTCCTGGGACTGCATCCGACGATAGGTGCCGGCGCACTGCGCTGGCGCCACGCGACCGAGGCCGCAAGCGGGCGGCTAGTGGCCTTGGCGCATACACCGGTGGGCACGTCCGGCTCCGTCAGCGATGTTTCGAGGTTCCGAAGTTCACCAGCCCGATTCCCCTCCCGGTTGCCGGCTACTTCGCACACGTACTGTCTGCCAACGCTCCGGACGAAACGCCGGCGACCTCCAGCGCTACCTGGCGGAGGCGCTGTGGTCCCCGCACGCCCTGCAGCGACGCGAGGTCACCTGGGAGGCGATCGACGACCATTCGGCGCGCGCCACACTGAGTGACCGGGGCACCGTGGTGTCGCTTGTATTCGAATTCGCCGCGGACCACACGGTGACTCGCGTATGGACCCCGGCCCGGGCGCGAGAAGTCAACGGAACGTTCGTGCCGACTCCGTGGGAAGTGTCCTGCCGCGACTGGGCGCTGCGCCACGGGACGCTGGTGCCGACCTACTGCGAAGTCTCCTGGCGCCTCGATTCCGGGCTGTTCACGTACTGGAAAGGCCGCATCGACCAGCGCCAGTCCACCCGCCCAGTTGCCCACCCGCCCAGCTAAACTGTCCCATGCTCTTCGGCCGATCCGTGCTCCCGCTCTGGCCGCTCGATCCGGCGGCGACGTATCTGAATCACGGCACTGTGGGTGTCGCACCTGTACAGGTGCTTGAGGCGCAACAGCGGTGGCGCGACCGAATGGAGCGCCATCCGAGCCGGTTCATGTTGCGTGAGCTCTGGAATTTCACCGGGTCGGCTGACGGGACGCTGTCGTTGATGCGGCAAGCGGCCAGTGACGTCGCGACGTTTGTTGGTGCACGGCCGGAGGATCTCGTGTTCGTGGACAACACGTCCACGGGTGTCAGCGCGGTCCTGCAGTCGGTGCCGTTTCAGGCCGGCGACGACATCATCGTCACCGACCACGCCTACGGGGGCATTGTCACGGCAATCAGGCATGCGGCCGGACGCGCCGGTGCGAACGTCGTGACGGTCGAGATGCCGTATCCGGCGTTTCATGCGGCCGAGTGCCTCGATCGCCTGGCTGCGGCGATTACATCCCGCACTCGACTGGTGATCGTCGACCACATTGCCGCTGAAAGCGCGCTGCTGTTTCCGGTGCAGGAGATTGTCCGGTTGTGTCATGCGCGCGGTGTGCTGGTTCTCGTGGACGGGGCGCATGTGCCGGGGTCCCTCGCGCTGGATGTGTCGGCGATCGATGCGGACTTCTACGTGGCGAATCTGCACAAGTGGGCGATGGCGCCGCGCAGCAGTGCCTTTCTGGTTGCGAAGCCCGAACATCAGCCGATGATGCATCCACCGGTCATCTCGTGGGGCTACGGCACCGGCTTTACGCGGGAATTTGACTGGGTCGGCACACGCGACCCCACGCCGTGGCTGACCGCGCCAGATGGCATCCGGTTCCTGCAGGCGTTGGGATTCGAGGCTGTGCTTCGCTACAACCACGATCTCGCGTGGCGCGCCGCGCGGTATCTGACGGACCGCTGGTCCACGCCGCTCGCCATCGACGAATCTGTCGTCGGCTGCATGGTCAGCGTGATGACACCGGCACGGTGCGGCACGACCAAACCCGAGGCCGTCGCCTTGCGCGACCGCCTGCTTTTTGAACACAACATCGAGGTGCAGGTCCACGCTCGCGCCGGCCGGGTGTGGGTCCGCGTCTCCGCCCAGGTCTACAACGACGACGCGGACATCGAGAGGCTTGCGGCTGCGGTGTAGTCCAGGGGTTCAGTGGTCCAGGGGTCCAAAGGTCCAAAGGTCCCCGAATTCCGGACTCCTGGACTCCTGAACTCCTGGACCCCGTTAGTAAACGCCTTCTGTGACCGACGTGCCGAGTTTCTTGAACGGTCTCACGTTCCGCACGCCGTCCCAGGGATAGGTGTCGCACGGGGGCTCACGCTCGGCTTCGTCGCGTTCGAGGAAGCGCGGGATGAAGAATTCCTTGGTGAGCGTGGTGAGGCGCACGCGGCCGGTTTTGCCGTAAGGCACGACTCTGGTCGGGTGTTCCGGATCCACGACCTCGAGCACCGCGCGCGGGATCGGCGGGTAGTAGATGATCGCGTGATTGTCGGCCGGGTCGAACGGCTTGCCGACCGCGAGACCCATGAGCGTGTTGCCGTAGGTCGGTGCGAAGAAGACGCCGTCGAGCACTTCCTCACGCACCCAGCGATGGAACTGCGGCGTCATTTCGGTCCCGCCACAGAAGATGCCTGTGATGCCGGCCTTCTTGAGTGAGATTCGCTCCGCGAGCGCTTCCAGCAGCTTCGGCGTGATGAACATGCACTTGATGTTGTCGTGCGCTTTGAGCAGCGTCAGCGCCTGATCGATGACGTGCCGCTTGTAGGCTTCGACCTGTTCCATCTGCCGGCTCTTGACCAGCTTGATGACCCAGCGTGGGTCGAGGTCCACGCAGAAACTGATGCCACCGCGGTGCTGCGCGAGATGTTCGACCGCCAGTCGGAGACGCCGGGGGCCGGAGGGCCCGACCATCAGCCAGTCCGAGCCCTTCGGAAAGTGTTCGTCAGGCAGGGTGTCACTGAACATCTCGTAGTCGATGCGGAAGTCGTCGATGTTGATGCGTGACTTCGGGACGCCCGTCGACCCGCCTGTCTCGAACGTGTAAATCGGCTTGTTCGCGTACGCCTTCGGGACCCAGCGCCGCACCGGGCCGCCACGGAGCCACTCGTCTTCGAAAAAGCCGAAGCGGTCGAGGTCCTCGTACGTCCGCACGTCCTTGCGCGGATCCCAGTTGAGTTTTGTGGCGAAATCCAGCCAGAAGGGCGTGCCGGTCTCGGGGTTGAAGTGCCACTGCACGATCTCCCGTACATGGGCGTCGAGGGCGTCTTTGGTCTGGGGCTGCATCAGGACAGAAGACTATCAAAATGGGCGGCTGCCCATCTGCCCACCGGTCCAGCAGCCCGGTAGAATGTGGTGATGCTCCACCTCCCCCTGATTCGCCGCGGCAAGAACTACCGCAGCGTTGACGTTGTGACGATCGCCCACCACGCCACCCGTGAACCGTTTGCGGAAATCAGCCAGGCCAACGCCGGCCTGATTCGCCGCGACCTCATGGCGCAGGACGCGATGCGGGCGTCGCTGCTGGCAATTCCCGTCGCGCGCCTGATGGAGATGACCAGGGCGGCCGCACATCATTTTGTGCACGACACGCTGCCGCTCGGCGACACCGAGCAGACACCCGACGACTACGTGCGCCAGTTGTCGTCGACCACAGGCATGCCGCACGTGATGGTGCGCCGCAACATGCAGCGCATCGTGTCCGTCATGGAAAACGTGCCGGAGATTCTGCGTGGACTCACACGTGGATTGGACCTCGAGATCCTGGACAAGGGCTTCGGCGAGGTGAACGGTCAGGCCCTAAGTTTCTTTCCGAAGGCAAAGGCCCTCGGTGTCGTATTGCCGAGCAACTCACCGGGCGTGCACGGGCTCTGGATTCCGGCCATTTCGATGAAGATGCCGCTGGTGCTTCGTCCCGGCGGCACCGAGCCGTGGTCGCCGTATCGCATCATTCAGGCGCTGATGAAAGCCGGCATTCCTGGTGACGCGTTCAACTTCTTCCCGAGTGACCACGCCGGAGCCGGCGAGATTGTGCGTCGCACCGGACGCAGCATGTTCTTTGGCGACGTGACTGCCGTAGGTTCCGTGGCGGGCGATCCACGGGTCGAGTTGCACGGCCCCGGCTACAGCAAACTCGTGTTCGGTGCCGACCTCGCGCCGAACTGGCGTGAATACCTGGACGTCATCGCGTTGTCCGTCGCCGAAAACGGTGGCCGGTCGTGTGTCAACGCCTCCGGCGTGTGGACCCCCTCCCACGGGCGTGAACTCGCGGAAGCGCTCGCGGAGCGCCTGGTGACGATCCAGCCACGCGCGGAAGATGATCCCGAAGCCGAGATCTCTCCGTTTGTCGATCCTCGTGTTGCCGAACACATCTCGCAGCAAATTGATATCGCGCTGTTGGAATCCGGCGCCGAGGACGTGACGATGAAGGTCCGGAAAACGCCGCGCCTGGTCAAGGCCCACGGCGGCACGTTCCTGCTGCCGACGGTGATCCACTGTGCCTCCTCCCACCATCCGCTGGCCAATCGCGAATTCCTGTTCCCGTTTGTGTCGGTGGTTGACGTGACTGATGACGAGATGGCGGCGATGCCCGAGTGCCTCGGATCGACGCTGGCGGTCACGGCGCTGACCAACGACGCTGCGCTGACGCAGCGGCTCATCGACTCCGACCTGATCGGGCGCCTGAACCTTGGCCCGCTCCAGACAAACCGAATCGCCTGGGACCAGCCCCACGAAGGCAACTTGTTCGATCATCTGTACGCCCGAAGGGCGTTCCAGAAAGTGGGATAAGCCGGCCAATGAAGCTGCTGTATCTGACTGCGGGCGCCGCAGAAATGTACTGCGGCAGTTGTCTGCGCGACAACGCGCTGGCGACGGCGCTCATGGCACGCGGGCACGACGTCGTGCTGATGCCGATCTATACGCCGACGACGACGGACGAAAAAAACGTCAGCAGTACAAAGGTGTTCTTCGGCGGCATCAGCGTGTTTCTCGAGCAGAACGTGCCGTTGTTCCGGCATACGCCCGCGTTCATCGACAGGCTGTGGGATGCTGAGTGGGTCCTGAAGCTCGCGTCGAAGAAACAGATCAAGGTTGATCCCACATTCCTTGGCGCGATGACCGTGTCAATGCTCAAGGGCACGGAAGGGTATCAGAAGAAGGAAGTCCGCAAGCTCGTTGAATGGTTGAAACACGAATCGCGGTTCGATCTGGTGAGCCTGCCGTTTGCGCTGCTCATCAGCCTCGCGAAGCCCATCAAGGACGCGCTGGGGTGTCCGGTCGTCTGCACGCTGCAGGGCGAAGACCTGTTCCTGGATCAGCTGCGCGAGCCGTGGAAGTCCGAGTCGATGGCGCTGATTCGGGCCGCCGTGCCGCACGTGGATCATTTTGTCGCGGTCAGCGATTACTACGCACGGTTCATGGTCAGGCACTTCGGCATTCCCGCCGGGAAGATGTCCGTCGTGCCGCTCGGGATCGATCTCACCGGTCATGAGGCCACGCCGCTGCGCTCACAGCCGCCCTACACCATCGGCTACTTCGCGCGCATCGCGCCTGAAAAGGGGTTGCACGTGTTGTGCGACGCCTACCACCTGCTCAGAAAGCGCGACGATGTGCCGCCGACGCGTCTGGTCGCCGGCGGCTATCTGCTCGATGAACACCGCGAATACCTGACGTCGTGTCAGACCCGAATGAAAGACTGGGAGCTGGCCGATCACTTCACATACGCAGGCGCGCCGGATCGGGCCGGGAAGATCGCGCTGCTCCAGTCGTTCGACGTGTTCTCGGTGCCGACGACGTACGCCGATCCGAAGGGCTTGTTCCTGATTGAAGCCATGGCGAACGGCTTGCCTGTTGTGGAGCCACGCCACGGCGCCTTCCCGGAGATTGTCAATCGTACCGGCGGAGGACTGCTGGTCACGCCTGAGGACCCCGCCGCGCTCGCGCAGGCGCTCTACGCCCTGATCACCGATCGGGCGCGTGCCGCGCAGCTCGGTCAGGCCGCCGCGGCCGGCGTTCGTGAGCACTATACGGTGGCGCAAGCGGCGGCAACGGCTGAACAGATCTACCAGGGAGTGATTCGCTGATGTTGATTGCCTCACACATCGCCAAACATTACGACACGGCACGCGGCGGGGTGCCCGTGCTTGACGATGTGTCGCTGGAGGTCGGACGAGGAGACGCGGTGGCGATTATGGGGCCATCCGGATGTGGCAAGAGCACCCTGCTCTACATCCTAGGTGCCCTCGAGAAGCCGTCCTTGGGCACCGTGACCCTCGATGGAAAGAATCCATTCGAGCTCGGCGAGCCGGCGCAGGCCGCGTTCAGGAACATGCATGTGGGTTTTGTGTTTCAGGATCACCTGCTGCTGCCGCAGCTCTCGGCACTCGACAATGTGATCGCGCCAACGCTGGTGGCGTCAAGGCCGGAGCCGGCCGCGTCGGTGCGACAACGGGCGACGATGCTGCTGACACAGGTGGGACTCTCAGATCGGCTCGAACACAGACCGGGAGAGCTGTCTGGTGGTGAGCGGCAGCGCGTCGCAATCGCACGCGCGTTGATTCGGCAGCCCGCGCTGCTGCTCTGTGACGAGCCCACCGGCAATCTGGACCGCGCGTCGGCTGATGCTGTGGCGGATCTGCTCGCAGACCTGCAGACGTCTCACAACATGATGCTGGTGGTCGTTACGCACAGTGCCGCTCTGGCGTCCCGGTTTCCGCGAAAGTACGAGCTCAACGACCGGAAGTTTGTGGGCGCATGACGTTCGCCAGTCTTGCGTGGGCCGGTCTGAGCCACTACAGACGGACGCATCTGGCCGTCGTGCTGGGTGTGGCCAGCGCGGTGGCGGTGCTTGCGGGATCGCTGCTGGTCGGCTCGTCAGTGCGTGCGAGTCTTTCCGCGTTGGTGACGGCGCGTCTCGGCCAGGCCGACCTCGTGATCGCCTCCGAGAGTCCATTTACTGAAGCACTGGCTGCCCGCCTGGTCGAACAACCGGAGCTGCAGGGCCGTGCGACGGTGGCACCCGTGTTCACGCTCGAAGGGATTGCCACGCATCAATCCAGTGGTCGCCGCGCGGGCAACGTGAGCGTGTACGGCGTGGATGCACGTTTTTTTTCGTTTCACGGTGTCGAGGCCGAGGCCCCGGCGGGAAGCGGGATCTGGCTGAGTCCCGATCTCGCGGCCGAACTCGGGGCCGTGGGTGACGACGCGGTGGTCCTTCGGGTGGCGCGACCGACCGACATCCCGCTCGATTCGCTTCATGGGCGCAAGGACGACACCGGGCGCGCGATTCGTCTGACGGTGCGCGGCACGTTATCGCGCGCGCAGATTGGCGAGTTCTCGCTCTCGCCCAGTCAGGGGCCCGTCCGTGCCTTGTTCATGCCGCTGCCGCGCCTCCAGCGTGACCTCGATCAGGCCGGGCGCGTGAACGCCCTGCTGGTGAGTCGAGGTTCCGGGCCACTCGCCGCAGACGACGTCGTGAAGGCGCTGGACGCGTCGATCAGCGCGGATGACCTGGGCCTGAGGACCGAGCCGGTGCAGGGCTCACTGCTTGTGGAGACCGCGAGCGGCCTCATCAGCGAGCCGCTTGCGACCACGATGGCGGCAATCGCCACGCGTCAGGGGCTTGAGCGCACCGAAGTGTTGACCTGGCTGGCGAACACACTGACCGTCGGCGAACGGACCGTGCCGTATTCGCTGGTCGCGGGACTCGGACCCGCAGCGGGCGGCGACACGCGGCTGGCGGAGTTGCTGCGCGACACGGGTGACGGTGCGCCACCGATTGTGTTGAACGACTGGGCGGCCAGGGATCTCGGCGCCCAGGTGGGCAGCGACCTGCAGCTTGAGTATTACCGCTGGGCTGATGAAGGCCGGTTGGTCACTGAGCAGACGATCTTTCGGGTGGCCGGAGTCGTGCCGATCGAGGGCCTGGCTGCCGACCGGCGGCTGGCTCCTGCGTACCCGGGCATCACTGACGCTCAGAACGTGGGCGAATGGGACCCGCCGTTTCCGATCAATCTGGCACTCGTGCGTCAGGTGGACGAGGACTACTGGGACAGGTACCGCACCACGGCCAAGGCGTTTGTGCCCCTCGAGATCGCGCAGGAACTCTGGCGCACGAGGTACGGCGCCATCTCCTCGATGCGCCTTCGGAACCCCGGAACCTCGGAACTCCGGAACTTCGAATCCTCGATACCCCGCGCGATCGGTTCTCTCCGCGCCGGCTTCACCGTTGTGGACGTCCGTACGCAGAACGTCTCCGCGTCGGTTGGCGCGACAGACTTCGGCGCCTACTTCTCGTACTTCAGCTTCTTTCTCGTGGTGTCGGCGCTCCTGCTGACCGCGCTGTTCTTCCGGCTTGGGATCGAGCAACGGCTGCGCGAAATCGGGGTCCTGCGGGCTGCCGGCTTCAGTGTTGCGGGGATTCAGCGACTGTTCCTGATCGAGGGGGTGGTCGTCGCGGTGGCCGGCGCGGTGGTGGGTGTCGTGCTGGCCATCGGGTGGGCGGCGCTGATGATGTACGGCCTCCGCACCTGGTGGGTGGGGGCCGTGGGCACAACCGCGCTCGAACTGCACGTCGATCAGCTGACTTTGGCCGGCGGCGCAATGAGCGGCGTGGTTGCGGCGCTTGTGTGTATCTGGCTGACGGTGCGCGCCGTCCGAAAGTACTCTCCGCGGGAACTGCTGAGCGGCAGCACGAGCGCGGCGGCGACCGTCACGCGAACGCCATCGGCGATTCGTCGTCTGGCGCCGATCGTGATCCTCGCCGGCGCCGTCGCACTGGCAGCGGTGACCACGACTGGGGCCGTGCCGGCGGCGGCCGGTTTCTTCGGCGCCGGAGCGTTGATCCTGATTGGCGGGCTGATGGCGCTTGGAGCGCACCTGCGGACGCCGAAGTCCGGTGTGCTCGGGGGTTCGGGGTTGGCCGCGTTGGCGGGTTTCGGGTGGCGCAATGCGTCGTGGCGGCCGGGTCGCAGCATGACATCTGCAGGACTGGTCGCGGTTGCGGCGTTTCTGCTCGTGTCGGTGGATTCCTTCCGCAAGGACACACATGCCGCGGCTGATCCGCGCGGCGGCACCGGCGGGTTCGCGCTCATCGCGGAATCCGTGCTCCCGTTTGTGCATGACCCATCAACGAGCGCCGGGCGCGAAGAACTCGGGATGCAGTTTCAGGCCAACGATCCCGTGTTTGTCGGCGTCTCCGTGTTCGGCGCACGGTTGCGTCCGGGAGACGATGCGAGCTGCCTGAATCTCTATCAGCCGAAACAGCCGCGGGTGCTGGGGGTGTCCGAGGCGCTGATCGAGGCAGGGCGGTTCACGTTTGCGAAATCCGTGGCCGCGACCGACGCCGAGCGAGAAAACCCCTGGCGCCTGCTGCGCGGCGAATTGACTGACGGCGTGGTGCCCGCGATTGTCGACGCGACATCACTGCAGTACGTGCTGCACGCAGCGGTCGGCGACATCGTGACGATCGATGCTGAGACCGCGCGACCCGTGCGCCTGCGCATTGTCGGTTCGTTGTCCGACAGTGTGCTTCAGGGCGAGATCATGATTGCCGAGTCGGCATTCGCGCAGGTGTTTCCCGAGTCGACCGGTTATCGCGTCATGTTGATCCAGGTGGCCGCCGCCGGGCGTGCGGACGACGTCTCGACGGCAATTGAGGAGCGGCTTGAACCGTACGGGGCCGACGTCCAGTCGGCCCTGGCGAGACTCGAGGCGTATCATCGCGTCGAAAACACGTATTTGTCGACGTTCCAGACACTTGGTGGCCTTGGCCTCGTGCTCGGCACGATCGGGCTGGCGGCCGTGACTGCGCGTAATGTGCTTGAACGCCGGCGTGAGCTCGCACTGTTGTCGGCGTCCGGCTACCGGTTGCGCGACCTCTCCGTGATGGTGGTTGCCGAGAACCTCGGTCTGGTTGCGATTGGCCTTGGCGTCGGCGTGGTGGCCGCGCTCGTGTCGATCGCCCCGGTTCTGATCGCCCGCGGTGGTCGTCCTCCGGCTCTGTCGATGGTGTGGCTGCTTGCCGTGGCGCTCGCCGGTGTGGTGGCGGCGCTGATTGCCACCAGGGCGGTGCGGCGTCTGCCGCTCCTCGCATCGCTCCGAAGCGACTGACAGGCAGCGCCGACAGAGACCCGCGATAGAATTGCCGGGCTGTGCCGGATTATCACCTTCGCGAATATCCCCTCCAACAGGGCGCCCTGGAGATTGCCTACATCGAGGAGTTCTTCAATGAATTCCCACAGCGGAAGACGGCCAACGACATCATCACACGCCTGCAGGATCGCGAATGCCAGATCCTGATGGCTGAGGCTCCGCTGGAAGACGGCACGGTGGTGCCGGTGTCCTACAAGGTGTCGCACGAGCTTCGCGCCGACGAGACCGATCCTGCGCTGGCCGACCTGGTGCGGCGGTTGACGGGATCTGTTGTGTTCAGCGGTCGGCGCATTCTTTACAACTGGCTGGGCGCGACGCGCCGGGACTGGCGCGGACAGGGCCACTTCCGCGCGCTCACCGAAGAGCAGGAAGTGTGGGCGGTCTCCCGCGAATTTGACGAGGTGGTCGTCAAGACCAAGAACCGCTATTACGACATGCGCGGCGCGCTCGACACGCTGCAGTTCAACGTGATCAAACTTGAAGTGTCTCCGGACGTGATGGACGCGAAAGTCTATTTGAGCAAACCTCTCGGCCTGAGTGTGCTGGACGCCCATCGCAGTCGTCGTCAGGTGACGCGTGCGTGACGACGGACGATCTATTCGAGATTGCAACGCACACCGCTGATCCGGCGTGGCTGGTGGCGCGGGGCGTATTTGTCGCCGAAGGCCGGCACGTCACGCGCAGGTTGCTTGCGACGCCGCGATTTACGGTGGTCGGGTTATTGGTCACGCCGACGGCTGAAGCCGCACTCGCAGACGTGATTCACGCGCTGCCGCCCTTGCGCCGGCCGCGCGTGGTGGTGCAGTCCCAGGCTGATCTGGACGCGCTCACGAAGTTCCGGCTGCATCAAGGCTGCGTCGCTTTTGCCGAGCGGGAACCTCTGCCTGCATGGACACCTGAACACACCACCGGCGGCTTGTCGGTGTTGCTGGAGCGCGTGCGCGATCCTGACAACGTCGGCAGTATCGCGCGCAGTGCATCAGCGATGGGCGCGCGGGCGCTGCTGATGGGGCCCGAATGTGCCGACCCGTTTTATCGCAAGGCCATCCGCACCTCGATGGGGGCGGTGTTGACCTCCGCGGTTGTCTCGGCGACACCGTGGCCGGACGTGTTGCAGCAGCTCAAGGCCTCGGGACACCGGCTCGTGGCCACGACGCCGGACCCGACAGCGCCGGATATTGAAGCCTCTGGGCTCCATTCGCCGGACCGCGGATGGGTGCTTCTCGTCGGCTCCGAAGGCGAAGGTCTGTCGGCCGAGGCACGGCGCCTGGCTGATGTCGAAGCACGAATTCCCATGGCAAGCGACGTCGACTCGCTCAATGTCGCCGTGGCGACTGCCGTCGCGGTTTATGCTCTCTCACGGAGGATGTTATGAAATTGGTGCTGGGTGCCAGGTGCTGGGTGCTTTGTGTGGTCCTGGGTGCCGGGGGCGTGGTGCTGGGGGCGCAGACGCCGCCGGCCACCGAGATTTTTCTCTCGCCGCTGACGACCGCCGGTGCGAAAGTGACCGTGGGGCGTCCGCTCAACATCACGAACAACCGCGGGTATGACAACCAGCCGCAGTTTCTCGCGGACTCCAGCGGCGTGTTGTTTTCGTCCCAGCGGGATGGCGTCCAGACCGACATCTACCGTTACGACATCACCGAGAAGCGGACTGTGCAGGTCACGCGCACCGCGGAGAACGAGTACTCGCCGACGCTCACGCCGGACGGGCGGACGTTTTCGACCGTGCGTGGCGCCGAGCAGAAGTTGTGGCGGTTCATGATGGACGGCACCGACGCGGGCCTCGCCTGGACCCATATGGGGCTGATCGGGTACCACGTGTGGATCTCCGAATCGGAGATGGCCACGTTCGTGCTTGGCGCCCAGCGCGAACCCAACACGCTGCAGCTGCTCAACCTGCGCACCGGCGGCAGTGACGTCATCGAAAAGAGCATCGGCCGGTCGTTGTTGCTGCGCCCCGGGCGCGGCACGGTGAGCTTCGTGCACAAGCCGGCCGACGGCCCCTGGGTGATTCGTGAGCTGGATCCCAGGACACGGCAGATCACGACGCTGACGCCCACGCTCGAACGAAGCGAGGACCTTGCCTGGACTCCCGACGGCGCCATCGTCATGGGACAGAAAGGCAAGTTGTTCATGTGGCGGCCTTCGACAAGCCCAGACCAGGCGGCGTGGACAGAGATTGCCGACCTCACGAAGCAGGGTGTGGAGAACATCACGCGCCTGACGGTGAGCCCGGATGGCCGCTGGATCGCCATCGTGTCGCAGGCCGACGCTCGATGAGTCATCACGCGCAGTCCCGCCGCCTGGCGGCGGTGCAAACACCGATCATTCCGATCGTCAGCCGGTGGATCGCTGAGACACCCGGCACGGTGTCGCTCGGCCAGGGGGTCGTATCGTACGGCCCGCCGCCTGAGGCCGTCGCGGCGCTGGCGACGTTCCCGGAGTCACCGCTTGACCACCGGTACGGCGCCGTCGAAGGCGAAGTTTCACTGGTGGCGGCGATCGCGGACAAACTGCGTATTGAGAATCAGATCGAGGTGACGAACGGCAGCCGTGTGGTGGTGACGGCCGGCGGCAATCTGGCGTTCATGAACGCGATGCTCGCGGTGACCGACCCCGGCGACGAGGTCATTCTGCCCGTGCCGTATTACTTCAATCACGAAATGGCCATCGAGATGGCCGGTGCGCGCGTCGTGCCCGTGCCCACCGACGCCCAGCGGCAACTTGACCTCGATGCAATTGCGGGTGCCATCACCCCCCGCACCCGCGCCATCGTCACCGTCTCGCCCAACAATCCGTCGGGTGTTGTGTATCCGGAGTCCGCACTCCGGGCCGTCAACGCGTTGTGCCGCGATCGAGGCATCTTTCACGTGCACGACGAGGTGTACGAATACTTTCTGTATGCGGGCGCGTCGCACTTTTCGCCCGGCAGTATTGCAGGCGCATCAGGCCATACCATTTCGATGTATTCGCTGTCGAAGGCGTACGGACTGGCCAGCTGGCGCATGGGATACATGGTGATTCCTGAGGCGTTGTGGGAAGCGGTCAACAAGATTCAGGACACGCTGCTCGTCTGTCCGCCGGTCGTGTCGCAGCGCGTGGCGCTGGCGGCCATGCGGGTCGGCCGCGCGTACTGCGACGGCCACCTCACGCGACTCAATGAGATGCGAATGATGATGGCGGGTGCGTTGGAGGATCCGTCGGTTCCGTGTGATGTGCCTTCGGCCCTTGGCGCGTTTTATTACTTCATCACGGTGCACACCACCCGGGACGCGCTGTCGTTCACCGAACGACTCATCCGGGATCATCGCGTGGCGGTCATCCCCGGGTCGGCGTTTGGCGCGACGGACGGCTGTTCGCTGCGCGTGTCCTATGGGGCGTTGGACAAGGACACCGCCGCTGAGGGTGTGGGCCGCCTGGTGGCGGGACTAAAGGCACTGGCGTGAAGGTCATTACGTGGAACGTGAACGGCATCCGGGCGCGCCAGGCCCAGGTGCAGGAGCTGCTCGAGACGGAGCAGCCCGATGTGTTGTGTCTCCAGGAGATCAAGGCAACTCCGGCCCAGGTGCCGGAATTACTGGTGAATCCGGGAGAGTACTGGTCGGTCTGGCACGGAGCGGGAGGGTATTCGGGCGTCGCGTTGTTGATTCGACGGACGTTTGCCGCCGACGCGCCACGGTTCTGGCACCCCGACTTCGACTTCGAGAACCGCATCGTCGTGGCCGATGTGCCTGTGGCCGGCGGAGTAAACCAGGGACCGCTTCGTTTCGTCTCGGTCTATGTGCCCAACGGAGGCAAGGACTACGAGGCGAAGATGCGCTTTTTCGGGGACCTCCAGCAGTGGCTCGCTGAAACGACCCGGACCGGCCCGGCGCTGGTGCTCTGTGGGGATATCAACGTGGCGCGTGAGGAGCGGGACGTGCATCCAAAGGAACGCAAGGTCAACCAGATCGGCACACGCCCTGAGGAACGTGACCTCTTTGCCCAGGTGCTGAACACGGGCATGACCGACGTCGGACGCGCGCTGGATCCCGACAACAGCGAGTTGTTCACGTGGTGGGCCCCGTGGCGCAGCCTCCGCCAGCGCAATATCGGCTGGCGCATCGACTACGTGCTGGCGACGACTGCGGTGGGTGCAACTGCCGTAACATGCGTGTCGCGCCGGGAGTTCGGCACGAGCGACCACGCGCCCGTTGTGGCCACGTTCGCGCCCTGATCTCAGACACATCATGAAACTCCGGACCCGCCTCATCGTCGCCTTCCTGGTCCTTTCGGTCGTGCCGCTGACCGCCGTCACGTATTTTTCGTACACGAGTCAGGTGCGGGCGTTGCAGGATCTGGCCACGCGCGAGGCGGATGCGCTGTCGTCGGACATGACGCAGCGGATGCAGTTGGTGACGGCGGAGTTGAGTGCGCGTGTTGAGCAACTGGCGGATATGAACGAGCCCCCCGTGGTGCGCGTCGCCCAACGGCCGGAGCCACAGTCCGCCGCCGCAGATTCTGAACCAACCCGCCCGGCCGCCCCGACGACGGAGCTGGGTGTGGTGGCCGAGGCGGCACAGGTGGCGGCGACCGCCGTCGCGTCCCAGCCTGCGACGTCGACGGAACGGGCGCGGGTGGCCGAGGCGCTCGGGGCCGCGGCGATGTTGCTGCAGACGGTCGAATTCCAGGGCATGCGCGGAGGTGGTCTCCGCCCGCCGGGCCGCGGCCGGGGAACCCGCCCGCCACAGACGCCGCCCACTGTTCCTCCTGATCCGGTGAAGCCCGCCGAGGGTGTCCCCGCGCCGCCCGCCGTGCCGCCGCCGGCCGCGCCGGCAGCACCCGACCGTGTCGTCATCGACATGGGCGCGATCGCCAGAGAGATGTTCAGCAAGTACGTGCCCGATGGTGGCGCTGACAAGATGACGCCCGAGCAGCGACAGCAGATGGCGCGCGAAGTGAACCTGCGGATGATGGGCATTGCCGAAGGCATCCGCATCGGTGCGGAACAGTTGCAGAAGAAGTCGGATGCGGTGCGGCATGAGCCGTCGGCGGTCGCGCCACCTCCGGGGAATCCCGTCGTGCCGCCGGTGGCTGCGGTGACCACCACGGCATCGACATCGACGCCCGCGGCCGATGCGCCGGCACCAGCGTCCGAACCACGCACGTCGCCGGCGCCGCCAGCGGCACCCACACGGCCGGTGACCCGCGCCTCCACGCTGGTGGGGAACAAACTTGACGTCAAACTGATGCAGGACGGCAAGGTCGTTGGCGAGGTCAATGCGACGATCGACCTGGAGAACGTGCTGGCCACTGTGTTCTCGCCGACGCGCCGGGAGCAGGGCGAAGTGCCCTTTGCGGTTGGTCCTGACGGCAAGGTGTATACCGCGAACGACGCGGACCACAAGACGGTTGAGGACCTGGGGCCGATTGCGCGCCCGGACGGACCACTCGGCAAGACCGTGTTGCCTGACTGGGTGGTCTTCATGACGGCCGACCCCTCGGGATCCGGGCTCCGTTTCGGGATCGCGCGTCCGGTTGGCGATTCCCTCGGTGACTTGCGCCGCACCGCGGGCCGGAACGCGGGTCTCGGCCTGCTGCTGATCGGGATTCTGATCGTCGGCGTCGTGCCATTGTCGGGCCAGCTCACAAAAGATTTGACCGACCTGACGGAAGGTGTCGATCGAATTGCGCACGGCGACTATCGCGCGCGCGTGCCGGTGCGCAGCCGCGACGAAGTCGGCGAGCTGGCGTCAGCGTTCAACAAGATGGCCGAGGACGTTGAGCGCCATCAGCATGCGGTCGGCGAACAGGAACGATTGCGTCGCGAGCTCGAACTGGGCCGCCAGATACAGAGCGACATGTTGCCGAGAGCGCCGATGTCGTTCGGCCTGACGGAAGTGCAGGGTGTCTCGATCCCTGCGCGTGAGGTCGGCGGCGATTTTTTCAACTACTTCGCGCTGGACAGTGGCCATGTCGCCCTGCTGGTCGGCGACGTGTCCGGCAAGGGTGTCGGTGCCGCGCTCCTGATGGCAAACATTCAGGCGTCGCTGCGCACGCGGCTGGCGATGGGGCAGAACCTCTCTGCGATCGCCGAGGCGCTCGATCGCGACATGGCGTCCGCTGCTGGGACGCGGCTCTACGTGACGTTGTTCCTGGGCATCTTCGATCCGACGACGCGGCGCCTGCAGTACGTTAACGCGGGGCACAACCCTCAATTTGTGCTGCGTCCAGGCCAGGCGCTCGAGAAGATGCACGCGACCGGTATTCCGATTGGTCTCCTCGCCGGGCGCGGTTATTCCCACCGCGACGTCGCCCTGTCAAGTGGCGACCTGCTCTTCTTCTACACCGACGGCTGTGTCGAGTCTGAGAATGAAGCGGACGAGATGTTCGGGACCGATCGCCTCGAGGCGCTGCTCGTGTCGATCGGATCGTGCGGCCCCTCGACGCCCGATCGCGTCCTGCAGCAGGTCGAAGAAGCAGTCACGTCCTTCCGAGGTACCCGCGAACCCGGCGACGACGCCACGATGATGGCCGTGCGGATCGGCTGATACCTGCAGCGTCCGCAGTGCGATCAACGGATCGACAGACGCTGCCCGGCGGCGAGATAACCGATCGGATCAAGGGCCGTCACCCCTAGCAGCACACTGGACAACGCCTGGGTGTCAGGCCCGCGATTCCCACGCCGACGATCGTGCCGATCGCGACGAGCATCAGGGCTTCGCGCAGCACACCGTGTGCGACCGCACCCCTCGAGGAGCCCAGGGCCATGCGAATGCCGATTTCCCTTGTGCGTCTCGAGACGCTGAATGCGATCACACCTGGCGATTGCAGGTGCGGGATGTCCTGAAGTCGTGATGGTCGACTTGAAGATTGTGCCCGAGCGAGGCGTGCTCGTGGCGGCGACACACGGTCTGGGAATCTTCTCCCTGAAGATCAATTAGAAGCGCAGGGAGACGCCTGCGGTCACCTGATACCGGATCTGCAGGCCGTTGGTGGAGAAGGCCTTGAAGCCGTTCAGCGGCAGGCCGCTCAATGTGGATGCGCGGCCTGTGGCCGTGTTGTTGCTGAACTGGACGGCGGGCGTGGTGAAGGACTCGATGAATGCCCCTGGTGTCTGCGTGGTGACCACGGGGGCCGAGTCAAGTCGCAGCGTCAGTGTTTGTCGGCCCACGTACGCGCGGCCGTCAATCGCGAGGGACAGTCGGTCGGTAAGGCGCTGCTGGAATCCGGCGCCGGCAATGCCGACAAGATTTGCGCTCTGGTTGTAACGGACAGTCAACGTGTCGGATTCGGAGAACAGGGCCTGACCCTGGGCTGTTGAGACGCGGAACTGGTAGGTGCCGGCCAGCGTCGCTTGCGGCAACTCTCCGAGCCGGTGAATGAGCCCACCACCGAGCGTCACATACGGCGCAAAGTGTCCCTGGGCCAACGCGAATCGAATCGCGGCTGTGAGCGCGAGTTCGCGGCTTGACGCGCCCGTGATCTCGGCCGTCGCATTGACGGCGATTCCGGTGAACGGTCCACTCGTGAAGAGGCCGGTAAACGCTGGACCAAAACTGGCGCGTGCCTGTTCGATTGTGTCGAGAAGGTGTGAGTCCAACTCGACCGCACCGGTATGAATTTCCGCGCCGACTTCGAAGGACCATCGCCGGGTGAGCACCCGCCGTGCTCGGGCCCCAAACACCGGCGCATCAGAGCCGGAGAGCCCGATGGCACCCAGCGCCGCATCCAGCGGCACCAGGCGGCTCGCGACGCCGAACTCGGCATTGGTGCCGTTGAGCAGAGACGCGCCGTCTCCAAGAAACCACGTGGGGACTCGCCGGCTCGGATTGGTCGGGCCGGAGGTCGGCAGCGTCGGCCCGGCCGGGGGAAGGGCGGCCTCGCCGGAGGTCGGCAATTCGAAGAGCGAAATGCCGCCGAACACGTCCACCTGCCAGCGCCGGGGCGCTGTCTGAGCGTCCGCCGGCATTGGTGCCAGGACCAGCACCGTCGTCAGAAGTCCCCCGAGTGTCACCCATCCGCGCATGCGAGCACTCTATCGAAAAAGTCTCCCGACGTCTTTTTCAGGCGCGGCGGAACATGCGGCCGAGGCGGGCACGCCCGCCGGACAGGATGTCGTAGAACGTCGGGATGACCAGGAGCGTCAGGAGCGTGGACGCCAGGACGCCGCCGATCACGGCGCGGCCGAGCGGGGCCCGGAAGTCGGCGCCTTCGCCGATGCCCAGGGCTACGGGCACCATGCCTGCCGTCAGCGCAAACGTCGTCATCAGAATCGGCCGCAGGCGCTGCCGGCCGGCCTCGATGATTGCCTGCTGGCGCGGCATGCCCTGCGCCTCAGCCATTTTCGCGAAGTCGATCAGCAGGATGGCGTTCTTGGCCACGATCCCCATCAACAGGATCACGCCGATCAAGCTCATGATGTTGAGCGTGTCGCCTGTTGCCATCAGGATCAGCACCACGCCGATGAGTGACAGCGGCAGCGACAACATGATCGCGAGCGGATCCAGGAACGAGCCGAACTGCACGACCAGCACGAGATACATCAGGAGGACCGCGACGCCGAGCGCGATAAAGATGCGCGAGAACACTTCCTGCTGGTCCTCGGTTTCGCCGCCCTGGGTGATGGCGTAGCCGGCCGGCAGTGGAATCGCATCAATCCGGCGCTGAATATCGGCGATGACCTCCGTCAACGGGCGGCCCTGCGTGTTGGCCTGTACCGAGATGACGCGATCGCGATCGAGGTGATCGATGCGCGCCGGTCCGAGCGATTGCGTAATGGTCGCGACCTGGCCGAGGGGCAGTGAGGCCGGACGACCCTGCGGATCCTGGATGGCGATCGGCAGGCTTGAAAGGTCGCTGGCGCGCTGACGGGCGTCCGCCGACAGGCGGACCGTGACGTCGCGGGTCTTGCCCGTTGGATCGACCCAGTCCCCGGCGTCGATGCCGGCAAACGCGGGTCGCAGGGTCTGCGCGACGTCCGCGACCGTGATGCCCAGTGATCCGGCAAGCGCGCGATCCACCCGGACATCAAGTTCCGGCTTTTGTCCACGCGTAGAGAAGCCGACGTCGACGGCACCGGGCACCTGGCGGACCTGCGTAATGACCTCGTCGGCGATCCGTGTCAGTTCGCGCGTGTCCATCCCGCGCACCTGCACCTGAATCTGCTTTTGGTTGTCGAGCCGGCCACTCGAAATGGCTGCAGTCACGCCGCCCAGCGCCTTGAAGTCCTCGCGCAGTTCCGCTGCAATCGTGTCCTGATGTCGCGCGCGTTCGGCTTTTGGTGTCAACCGGACGTACACCGCGCCGTCATCGACCGCGCCGGTCACAGAACCAATCGTCGTGTACGTGTATGCCACTTCGCCCGTCTTGGCCCGTGCCAACTCGGCCGCTTCCTCAGCCTTGCGTTTGGTGTATTCGAGGCTCGACCCCGGGGGCGTCTCGATCTGCACGATGAACTCCGAGACGTCCTGTGCCGGGAAGAACCCGCCGCCGAGGTGCCCCAGCGCCGGCATCGCCAGCGCAAAGACAAACGACCCCACTGCCAGCGCCACCATGGCCAGGCGATGCTGCAGCGCCCAGCCGATCACGCGCTTGTACCGGTCGGCCTGCCGATCAAACCAGCGGTTGAACCGGTCGAGCACACGCGAGATGAACCACCGCTCCGCGATCGGCGTGTGCGGGTCTGGCCAGTAGGCCGACAGCATCGGGTCCAGCGAGAACGACACGAACAGGGAGACCAGCACCGAGAACGCAATCGTCAGCGCAAACGGGGCGAACCACTGTTCGGCTTCGCCACCCATGAACGCGATTGGCACAAAGACGACGACGATGGAGAGGGTCGTGGCGGTGACGGCCAGACCAATTTCCGACGTGCCTTCCCGGGCCGCGTCGAAGTGGCTCTTGCCCATTTCGACGTGGCGCACGATGTTCTCGCGCACCACGATCGCATCGTCAATCAGGATGCCGATGGCGAGCGAGAGTCCGAGCAGCGACATCGTATTCAGCGTGAAGCCGAACGCCATCACGGCGATGAACGATGCGATCACCGAGACGGGCAGCGCCAGACCGGTGATGACCGTGGACCGCCAGGAGTTGAGAAAGACGAACACGACGAGTACGGTCAGCACCGCGCCTTCAATCAGTGCCGACTGCACGTTGGCGACCGAGTTCTCCACGCGCGTGCCCGCGTCGCGGACAATATGGAGGACCACGCCTTCGGGGAGCGTGGGGCGGATGGCCTCCACCTCCGCGCGGATCGCGTCGGCCACTGCCGTGGTGCTGAAGCCGCGCGACTTCTTGATGTCGATGCCGACGGCGTCCTGGCCGGAGAAGACCGCCGTGGTGCGCGGTTCCTCGATGCCCACGCGCACATTCGCCACGTCCCCGAGGCGAACGACGCGTCCGCCGCGATCGGCGACCACCACGCGACTGAAGTCGTCGGCGGTCTCCACGCGGCCGCGAAGGCGGATGGTGCGTTCGTCGTTGACGCCCTGCAGGCGTCCGACAGGCGCTGCGAGATTTTGCCGCTGCAGGGCTCCCACCACTTCGGCGACACTGACCCCGGAGGTCTGCAGCGCGTTCGGACGCAGTTCGACCGACATCTCGCGCGTGTTCGCGCCGGAGATGTCGACGGACCCGACGCCGCCGAGCGCGCGAATCTGTCGCGTGATGCCCGGGTCGGCCAGCAGGGTCAGTTCGGGAATCGACAGCGTATTCGACGCGAGCGCGAGCGAGACAACCGGGAAGTCGTCAAGGCTGATCTTGGTGAGCACGGGCTCTTCCATCTCGGCCGGCAGGTCGTTGCGGATGGCGTTGATTTCGTCGCGGATTTCCTGAACGGCTTCCTGGAGATCCTTCTCGTATGTGAACTGAATCGTGATCGTGGCGAAGCTGTCGAGCGAGGACGATTCGATCTTGCGGACACCGCTGATGCCGGCCAGCGACTCTTCGATAGGCTCGACAATTTCGCGTTCGACGTTGTCTGGCGACGCGCCCGGATACGGCACCGCCAGCACGACGATCGGGGGTGTGACCTCCGGGAACTCGTCGGTGTCGAGTTGGGTCAGTGCCACAAGACCAAAGACCACGAGCGCGACCATCGACACGACCGTGATGACCGGCCGCTTGATGGCGAAATCTGATATCAGCATGGGTTACAGCCCCGACGGCATCGCGACCGTCTGCGTGATCGTGCCCACCACATGCACGGGTGTGCCGGACGACAGGGTGCGTGCGGCGCCCAGAATGACCACGTCGCCCTCAGCGATGCCGCTGGTCACCTCGACCAGTTCGGCTTCGGACTGGCGCAGCCCGAGCACGACCGGCACGCGCTCGGCCTTTCCGTCGCGAATACGCGTGATGAGCGGTGTGGGTCCGGATTCGTCAACGGCACCAAGCGGAACAATGACGCCTCGGCGGGTTTCGGCGTCCACGCGCCCTTCCGCGAAAAGGCCCGCGATCAACTCGCCGCCGAGGTTGGGCAGCGTGACAAAAATCGTGACCTGGCGTGTGACGGGATCGGCGGAAGGGCTCAGGCGGTCGATCGTGCCTGTGAAGACGTCCGTCGACAGTCCGCGGACACGGAACTTCACCCTGGCGCCGGGACGAACCAGCGAAATCTGATCGGACGCCACGGCCGCTTCAAGACGCATGCTCGTCGGGTCGATGATCGTGACGAGCGGCGTGCCGGGCGAGACGATGTCGCCCGCGCTCGCCGGCCGGTCGGAGACGACGCCGGTGATGGGGGCACGCACGTTCGTGTCGTCGAGTTGCTGCAGCACTGACTTCTCGCGGGCGTTGGCGGCGGCGACCTGGGCTTCGGCTCCGGCCACCATGTTTCGCGCCTGTTCGAGGTCGCGCGTCGCCAGGGCACCACCCTTGACCAGCGCCTCGGTTCGCGCGGCCTCACTGCGAGCCACCGCCAGCGCGTTTTCCGAGGATTTGACGCCCGCCTGTGCCGACGCCAACGCATCGTCAAGGTCACGCGCGGCGATGCGGCCGATGACCTGGCCGGCCCGCACGGTCCGGCCGCGATCGACCGTCAGGCTGACCAGCGCGCCGCCCGTCTGCGCGCGGACGGTGGCCTCGCGGGCCGGCGTGAGCTGTCCCGACACAAACGGTCCGGACGTCAGGTCGGCGAGCGCCGCTGTCGCAACATTCTCCGGCGCCAGTTGCACCACCGCGGGTGCGGTATCCGCCGCAACCGGCGGAGGCGCGCTGTTGCCGCCGCACGCCACGGTGCCGATCGTCACACCCAGGAGGGCCGCGACTGTAATGTTCGTCCTTCTACGCATCATCTTCTCCTCAAACACTGCGCACCCGGCGCTACTGAATCGGCAAGTCCGGCAAGAGCGCCACGCGCACGCGGGCGAGTTGCAGGTCGCGCGCGGCCTGCGCACGGTTGGCCTGCGCCGATTGCAGCGCAAGCCGTGAATCTGACAGTTCAAGTTGTGTCGACAATCCCTCGCGGAACCGGAGTTCGGCGATCTCGTACGCGCGGCTGGCCTGCGTGATGGTGCCCGCGGTGGCCTCCCACGCTGCGCGTGCGGCTTCCATGTCCTGAAGCGCCGTTGAGCGCTGCAGGGCCGCAAACTCGCGAGCCTGTTTGAGCCGCGCCTCCGCCTCGGTCAGGTCAGCTTTGGCGGCCGCTTCCTCTGCGGGAATTCTGAATCCGGCGAACACGGGCATGGTGACAAGCGCGCCCAACGTCCAGTTGTTTCGAATCCGGCCGAAGTCCGGGAGGACCGATGACGGATAGTTCGTCGCGCTGTACTGCGAAACAAAACTGACCGTGGGCCGCTTCGCGGAACGGACGACCTCGATGCCGAGCTGGCGGAGCCGCACACCCAGTTCCGCCTGCGCCAGTGATGTGCGGGACGCCAGGTCAAGGTTCTGCTGCACCGCAGCAAGCGCTTCGGCGAAAGGAGCAGGCGCTGCGAGGTCGGCCGCGTCGAGATCGACCGCCAGTTCAATGGGCTGGTCCGCTGGCAATTCGAGCAGCTGACGGAGGCGCAACATCGCGCGGTCCCGGTTGGCGCGCGCGCGGATGACCACCGGCCGCTGGTTGTCGCGCTGCACCTGCGCGCGCAACACTTCAAACTCCGGCAGACGACCGGCGTCGTAGGACTGGCGGGTCTGCCGATAGGCCGCATCGGCCTGGTCGTACCCCGATTGCGCGATGCCCAGAAGGCGTTCGCTGAGCGCCACGTTGTAGAAGGCTTCGGTGACCTCAAACTGGACGACGGCGCGGGTCGCAGCGACGGTCAATTCCGCGTTCCTGATGCCGACGTCGGCTTGCTGGCGCTGTTTGTTCACGCGGCCAGCGGTGTACAGCAACTGGGAGCCCGACAGCGTGAACCGGTAGGCGTTGGCCTGCCCGAAGGGCAGATCGCTGAAGTCGATGTCGCTGCCCCCCTGGTCGCCGCCGCCAAAGACGCCGCTGAATTCCGACGCGAGTGTGCGGTCGTAGCTGCCACTGAAGCTGATCTGCGGATACCGCTGGCTGTTTGTGCGCTTCAGGTCGGCCTGCGCGCGTGCCGAGCCTGCCCCGGCGATGACGAGGGATTCACTCTGTGCCTCGGCGCGGCGCAGGGCTTCTTCGAGTGTCAGCACGGTGACTGTCTGCGCAGAGGCCAGCGCAGGCGAAAGCAGAAGGCCGAGGGCGACAAGGGCACCGGAGAGACGCGGTCGCATTACTTCACCTCGCGCGCGCCGATGGCGCGCAGAAACAATTGCACGTAGTGGGTGATGGCGTCGCGCATCGCGTAGGGATAACGCTCCGGCATCAGATCCCGGCCCATGGCGTCGCCAAACAATGTGCCCATCAGCATGGCCGTCGCCGCCGAAGGAGTGAAGTCCGGGCTCACCAGTCCGGCGCGTTGCGCAGTCGTCAGGTAATCCGTGAGTTTGTTGGCGATGCTGATCGACACACACATCGCCTGCTTGCATTGTTCGGGGTTCTCTTCGAACTCGCCCATGGACGTCCGAATCAGCGCGCGCAGTTTGTACAGGTGTTTGTGATGGTCGCGGGCCCATACTTCGAGCTCTGCGGCCAAATCCCTGGGTGTGTCCGGCAGGCGCAGATATGGCGTCTGCTCGGCGAACGCGCGGAGCGCAGCGTGGAGCAGCGCCTGCTTGTTGGGAAAGTGTCGAAACAGGGTCACTTCGTTGACCCCGGCCTCCTGTGCGATGCGTCTGGTGGTGGCGCCGCGGCTGCCGTGCTCAGCGAAGAGCTTCAAGGCGGCTTTCAGAAGGGACTCACGAACGTCTGTGGCGACCATGGACCGTACCCTATCGTGGATGTTGTGTTGTAAGCAAGTGGTTACTTGCTTGCTGTTTGGTTGTTCAAACTAACCACCAAAAGCCTTTATTTACGTGCAAATCACCTAGATTGTTCTCGATTTTCACAAAGTTGATGTTCTTTTCAGATCGCGCGCGCAGGTGTACGCTGTCCCGCGTGGCATTTGGCTTCCAGTTTCGGCTCCCGTGGGACGATGCGACCGCCGTGCGTCGGTCAACAGCCCCGGCCACGATTGAAGTGGGGGGGCGTGCCTGGCCGCTGACCGTGGTGCGTCACCACAAGGCCCGTCGATATGTTCTGCGCATGACGGATGCCCTCGGGTTGCGTCTGACGGTGCCACGACGCGCCTCGGTGGACGCCGGTTTGCGGTTTGTGCGCACGCAGGGCGCCTGGATCGCCCGCGAACATCTGCGGCGTCAGGCCCAGACACACACCCGTGTGTCGGGAGCCGTGATCAATTTTCGTGGTACGCCCCTGCCGGTGGCCGAGGTGCGCGCGGCCGCGGCAGCCGAACTGCCGCCGCGATGTCTGGCACTGGCGGCGCAGACTGGACACACGGTCACTCGCGTCTCCATCAGGAACCAGCGATCACGTTGGGGGTCGTGTTCCTCGCGTGGCACCATCGCGCTGAACTGGCGTCTGGTGCTGATGCCGGCGTTTGTGTCGGACTACATCATCCTGCACGAGTTGATGCACCTGCGGCACCCCAACCACTCACGCGCCTTCTGGCGCGAAGTGGCCATCGTCTGCCCCGAGTGGCGCGAGGCGGAAGCGTGGCTCAAGACTCACGGGCGGGAACTGCTGTAGCGCGCCCTCGTACGTCGAACGCCGTACGTAGGACGCGCTGGGTTGCCAGCGCGTCAGTACGTAGGGCACGCTGGGTTGCAGCGTGCCACTGGCCCGCTGAAAGTTCAGCGGGCCCTACTTGAGCCCCACCTTCGCCGCTTCCGCCTTCAACGCGGCGAGTTCCTTCTCCAGATCATCGAGGCGGCGGATCGCATCGTTGTTCGGGCGGACGTCCGCGACGTTCGATACGCGTGTGATCGCCTGAAGCTGCGCGTTCAACATCGGCTGCGGATACGCGATGTCTGTCTCGTTCACCAGCGCCTTCTGAATGCGCGTCAGTGCGGCCTTCGACTCAGGCGTGGCCGAGGCCAGCGCCTTCTGGACGGACGACGTGAACTGCTGAGCGTCGGCAATCGCCGCGCGCAGGCGGACGTTGAAGCGATACTGCAATTCGAGGTCTTCGGTGGTGACGCCATCGGCGGTGAGCCGTGGGTCAAGGCGTACTTCCAGAGGCTGCGTCTGCGTGAAGGCCCCGGCTGTCAGACGCACGGTGTAGCGGCCAGGCGGGACGGTCAACCCGTTATCGGCGGCCATGTCCCACACGTAGCGCTGCATGCCTGCGCGCGCCGTCAGGGGCGCAGCGCTCGCACCACCGCCGCGTCCACCGCGCCCGCCCCGGCCCTGCCCGGGCAGTGGCGGCTCGCTCATGCCCGACGCCGCGGCGACAGGCAATCCACCGCCGGTGTTCGCGCCCCCGGCGACCGAGCGGATCGTCCGCATGACTTCACCCGAGGCACTCAGAATGTCGAGCGTGATTGGCGTGGCCGAGGCCTCACGCAACGTGTAGTCGATGATGGCACCAGGACCCGGCAACTCCGGTGTCGTCAACGACGCGGGCATCGCGGCATGGCGCGATCGGATCGCCACCTTCGGCGCATAGAGGAATCCGGCGGACCCCGCTGGCGGCGTCTGATGCAGCGACGTGATGCCGTCCAGAATCCAGAATCCGCGGCCCAGCGTCGACACCACGAGGTCCTGCTGGTGCACGCGGATGTCGGTCACGGGCGTGACCGGCAGGTTCTGCTGGAAGCGCTGCCACGTGGTGCCGTTATTGAAGGACACGAAGAACCCGAACTGTGTGCCGGCGTAGAGCAGGCCCTCCCGGTCCGGATCCTCGCGCACGACACGCATGACGTGATCGGCAGGTATGCCGTTGGTGCCCGGCGTCAGGAACGTCCACGACTTTCCGTAGTCGTTCGTGAGGTAGACATACGGCTTCGGATCATTCAGAAGCCGTCGGTGCATCACGACGTATGCCGAGCCCCGACGGTGCGGCGACGGATCGATGTTGGTGACCCGGCCTCCGGGCGGCATCATCGGCGGCGTCACTTTGATCCACGTCTTTCCGTTGTCGCGGGTCACATGCACCGGGCCGTCGTTGGCCCCGGTCCAGATGACGCCCGCCTCGACCGGCGACTCCTCGATGGCAAAGATCGTCGAGTAGACTTCTTCACCCGTGATGTCGCGCGTGATGGGCTCGCCGGCAATGTCCTGCTGCGGGCCCGGTTCATTCAACGTGAGGTCACCGCTGATGATCTCCCACGTTTTCCCGCCATCCATCGTCTTATGCACGACGTGCGAGCCGTGCAGAATCATGCGCGGATCGTGTTTGGAGATCATGAACGGCGACGTGCGCTGGAAGCGGTAGGCGATGTCCCGCGACGCGTGGCCGTACCGGTTCTGCGGGTAGTTCCAGTTGCTCTGCGTCTGACCCGTGGTCAGGTTCTCGCGATAGAACTCGCCCTTGCACACCCCGTACACAATGTTGGGGTTGCCGGGTGTTGGCTTGATCGGACCCGTCTCGCATCCCGGTCCTGCCATGTACGTGTTGGTCTGTGATCCGCTGCCGGAACCCGCCAGACGGCTCATGACGATCCACGTGTTGTTGTCCTGCTGCGCGCCGTACACGCGGTAGGGATACTGGTCGTCCACTTCGACGCCATAAAGCTCAGCCGTGGACTGATTGAGCTGCGTCGACCATGTCGCACCACCATCGATGGACACATTGGCGCCACCGTCGTTGCTTTGCACGATGTAGTTCGGATTGTCGGGGTTAATCCACATGCCGTGGTTGTCCCCGTGCGGTGTCGGCACCGAGCGCCACGTCCGACCGCCGTCGGTCGACTTCAACAGCGAGAGGTTGTTCACCCACACGGTTTCGGGGTCCTTCGGATCGACATCCACATACGTGTAGTAGAACGGTCGCGCGAGCAGGTTCGGCGCGTTCGACGTCTGCCGCCACGTGGCGCCGCTGTCGTCCGAGCGATACAAACCGCCCTCGGCGCCGGGCGCCTCCACCAGCGCATACACCGTCGTGGTCTTCGACCGCGCGATGTCGACGTCGATCTTGCCGATGATTCCCGGAGGCAGACCGCCGCCGAGACGCGTCCAGGTCTCGCCGCCATCGGTCGTCTTGTAGAGGCCGCCGTCTTCGGCCGGACCGCCGCTGATGATGGTCCAGGGCTTGCGCTCGCCCCGCCACGACGCCGCATAGATCTCGTTCGGATTCGACGGATTCATCGCCAGATTGACGAAGCCGGTCCGGTTGCTCACGAACTTGACCCGCTGCCACGTCTGGCCGCCGTCACGCGAACGGTAGACGCCGCGCGTCTCGCTAGGCCCAAACGCGCTGCCAAGGACGGCGGCGTAGACGAGATTCGGATTTGTCGGATGCACACGTATGGAACCGATCTGTCCGGCGTCGCGCAGACCGATGTGCGTCCAGGTCTGGCCGGCGTCGGTGGACTTGTACACCCCCCGGCCTTCGATCACGTTGCTTCGAATAGCCACGCTGCCGGTGCCGACATAAATGATGTTTGGGTCGGACTCTGCGACTTCGATCGCTCCGATCGAGCCGGTTTCGAAGAAACCATCAGAGATCGGGCGCCAGGTCACACCGGCGTCTGTGGTCTTGAACACGCCGCCGCCAGTTCCGCCCATGTAGTAGGTGTTGAGCTGCGAGCGGTGGCCGGCCACCGCCGTGACGCGCCCTCCGACAAACGGCCCGATGTTCCGCCAGCGCAGTCCGGCCCATTCCGGGTTTCCGGTCGCAGCGGCCGCCTGCGCGGCCTGCCGCGCGGCAATCGGAGTGAACATCACCGCCGGCAACAAGACCAGAGCGGCAACCAACAGCATGGGACGGATCGATCGGGTCATGGGGGCAATGCTAACGCAATTGAGGATTGAGGATTGAGGATTGAGGATTGAGGATTGAGGATTTGCGATTGGCGGATTGGGCGATTGGCGGATTGGTGGACCTAGATCGCAGGCAGTGACTGCAGTTCCTGCGGTGTCGGCACTGGTGGTGGGAGGAATGTGGGATCCAGCGCCGTGCAGAATTCGCCGAGCATCATCGCGGTGGCACCCCAGACGTGGTGGTCACCGACCGCGAAGTAGGGGCAGGCGATGACGATGCCGTCCCGGACGCGGCGGCCCCACTTCACGCCCGACGGGTCCCGCAGGGCCGCCACCGGCGCCTCAATAATCGTGTCCACTTCTCGCGGTGAGGGAACAAACAGTGGCCGTGCGTCGGCGACCGCGACAATCGGATGCACGACAAAGCCGCTGACGATGACCCAGAGGGTGGAGAGGGAGCCGACCAGCCTGATGGCGGACGACGGAACGCCGATTTCTTCGTGGGCCTCGCGAACCGCCGCCTGTTCGGGAGATTCACCCGCGTCGATGCCTCCGCCGGGCAGGCTGATCTGGCCCGCATGGTCCGGCAGGTCAGCGCGCCGCCGCGTCAACGCGATCGAGGGGCCATCGGGCCCCGGGTAAATCAACAGCAGTGTGGCTGCCCGCCGGGCGTGAGCCGGATACGCACCAGGGTCCCAGCTCTTGATCCTGGGGGTCGGCGCAAATTTCAGATGGGTATCAGCGCCGGGCAGCGGCGATTGCAGCCGCTGCCAAATCTCGTCTTCGATTGTCACGACCCCATTATCCGATCAGGGGACTTCGGAGCCGCCGGGTTTCAACCCGGCGGTCCCACGTCAGCCTTTGAGCGCCACCGTAGGCGACACGCGAAGCGCCCGTCGTGCCGGCACGAGGTTGGTCACAGCGGCGGCCCCCACCAGTGCCAGGAATGCGGCAGCGACGTGGGGGCGAAGTTCGACGTCTGGGGCTACAATCTGCCCACATGGAGGGCACCCTGGGGTGTAGGGTGCAAGACATGTAGGGCACCCTGGGTTGTAGGGTGCCGCACATGGAGGGCACCCTGGTTTGCAGGGTGCCGAACCGGAGGTGGATGTGAGACCGACAGCGACACGTGTTTTGACCGCGGCAACTTGTGTGTTGACGCTCGCGCTGGCGGCGCCGGCGGGCCTTTCGGGCCAGGGCGCAGGCGGTGCGCCTCAGGGCCGGGCCGGTGGACAGGCCGCCCGGATTCCGGAGATCGCCGATCGCACGGCGTCCATGCAGAAGATTGACGGATTCTTCCCGCTCTACTGGGATGAAGCTACGGGCGCGCTGTTTCTCGAGATTCCGAGACTCGGACAGGAAGTGCTCTACGTGAGCGGCCTGTCGGCAGGCGTCGGGTCGAATGACATTGGCCTCGACCGCGCCCAGTTGGGCGGGACAGCCGTCGTCAGCTTCCAGCGGGTCGGCCCGCGCGTGCTGATGGTGCAGCCGAACTACGAATGGCGTGCCAACAGCCAGAATCCCGCTGAGCGCAAGGCGATGGAGGACGCGTTCGCGAAGTCCATTCTGTGGGGCTTCCAGGTCGCCGCCGAGTCCGGTGGTCGTGTGCTCGTCGACTTCAGCGACTTCATCATGCGGGACACGCACAACGTGGGACCGCGGCTGGGTGGACACCGGTTTGATCGCACACGCAGTGCCGTCAACATTGAGGGCACCAAGGGGTTCCCGAAGAACAGCGAAATCGATGTCATCTCGACGTTTGTCAGTGAGGGCGCCGCAGCCGGTGGCCGCGGCGGTGGCGGCGGTGGCGGCGGCGTCGGCCAGATTGGTGGCCGGCTGGGTGATGTGGCTCCGAATCCTGCGGCCGTCACCGTCCGGCAGCACCACTCGATCATCGAATTGCCCGACAGCAACTACAAGCCGCGCCTGATGGATCCTCGATCGGGCTACGGTGGCGTGAACTACGCCGACTATGCGCAGCCCCTGGGCGCCGACCTGCAGGTGCGGTACATCAACCGCCATCGCCTGGAGAAGGCGGATCCCAACGCGGCGATGAGTGATCCAGTTGAACCGATCATCTACTACGTCGATCGCGGCGCACCCGAGCCCATCCGCACGGCGCTGATTGAAGGCGGCCGCTGGTGGAATGAAGCGTACGAAGCGGCGGGCTTTCGCAACGCCTTCCGTGTCGAGGTCATGCCCGAGGGTGCCGACCCGATGGACGTGCGCTACAACACGATCACCTGGGTGCATCGGTCCACGCGTGGCTGGAGCTACGGGTCGTCCATCACGGATCCTCGCACCGGCGAGATCCTGAAGGGCCACGTGAGCCTGGGGTCCCTCCGGTGGCGTCAGGACTATCTGATTTTCGAGGGGCTGTTGTCGCCGTATGCGACGGGTGCCGAGACGCCTGCGATTCTTGAGCAGACGGCGCTTGCGCGCATCCGCCAGCTCTCCGCGCACGAGATTGGCCACACGATCGGCCTTGGCCACAACTATTACAACAGCACCAAGGGCCGCATCTCGACGCTCGACTACCCGCATCCGCTGATCACGCTGCGTCCAGACGGCACCATGGATCTCTCGGATGCCTACGATGTGGGCATCGGCGAGTGGGACAAGGTCGCGATCCAGTACGGGTATTCGCAGTTTCCGGCGGGCACGGATGAAGCCGCAGCGCTGAAGAAGATTCTCGATGACGCGTGGGAGCAGGATATCCGCTACATGTCCAACCAGGACATGGACCTGAATCCACAGGTGGACCAGTGGAACAACGGCACGGACGAAGCGGCCGAGTTGACGCGGATCCTCCAGCTGCGTCGCGCGGCGATGGAAGGGTTCGGCGAGCGCGCCATCAAGGTTGGCCAACCGATGGCCCTCATTGAGGAAGCGCTCGTACCTGTGTATCTCCACCACCGGTACGCCGTGGATTCTGCGGTGACCGCGCTCGGAGGGCAGGAATACATCTATGCGATGCGTGGCGACGGCCGGACGCCCGTGCGTTGGGCGTCCGCTGCGCGCCAGACGAAGGCGCTGGATGCATTGATGAGCGCCTTGCGGTTGTCGGATCTGGTGTTGCCGTCAGCCGTCGTGCAGAACATCCCGCCTCGTCCGCCCGGATTCGGCGCGAACCGCGAAATGTTCCCGCGCATGACCGGCGGCGCGTTTGATCCGGTCTCTCCGGCTGTGACGGCGACCGAGGTCGTGTTGGGCGGGATCTTCTCGAACACCCGCGCCGCGCGACTCGTCTCGCAGAAGGCCGTGGATGCGTCGTTGCCCGGTCTTGAGGATGTCCTCGCGCGTTTGAATACGACGGTGTTTGACGCGCGTCCCGCCAACGGCTACGAGGCGGAGATCAATCGCGCGATGGAACGCGCGCTCGTGTCGCGGTTGATGACGATGGCGGAGTCGGCGCCGATGACGCAGGTGCGCGCCATTGCGACGCAGACGTTGAAGGCGTTGCCGACGCGGGCGTCGCTGCTGCCGTCGGCGGCGGCCAACGCTGCCGAGCGCGCCCATCGTCAGCTCCTGGCCGACGACATCAAGCGCTTCCTCGACCGCCCGTACACGGAACTTCGTCCGGCCGCGATTCCGGCGCCGCCACCCGGTGCGCCGATCGGGGACTTCGGACTGGATTATCTGCTCGGGCTCGATACCTGCCGAGTGAAGTAGGGCGCGCTGAACTTGAAGCGCGCCGATGGTCAAGACGTCGGGTGTCTTTTTTGCTGACGCTGAGAGCGAAAAAAGACACCCGGCGTCGTTACGCCTGCGGCTTGAAGTACAACACCAGCGACGCCCCCGCCGCGACGAGGATGAACCCGAGATACAGCAGCGGGTTCGGTGATTCCTTGGGCGGGTGGAGGTACATGGTGAACAACACATTGACGACAGGTGCGCCGCCGAAGACCAACGGCATCACGTAGGTCGGCAGCCCTCCTGCGCGGAACGCATAGATGATGAACACGGCGCCGATGGCACCGAGCATCCCTGCGGCTGTCGCACCCATCGCGCCATCCATTGTCCAGCCCTTGGTGAGCTGTCCCTGAGACGCCAGTACCACCATCGGCACCATGACGCCGACAATGAAGTAGGCGACCCCGACACAGAGCAGCGCCTTGAACGGGCTGCCGAGTTTGACCTGTCCCTGGTGAAGCGCAGGGCCATACAGCCCCCACGACAACGCCGCTCCTAACGCGAAGACCACCCAATGCATGGACTACATACTAGCGGTCCAGGGGCCAGGGTCCAAGGTCCAGGGGCCGTCGCAGGGTGCGCTGGGGGTGAGCGCGTCTCCTTGTAGGGCGCGCTGGGGGTGATCGCGCCTCGTCGTAGGGCGCGCTGGGGGTGATCGCGCCTCGTCGTAGGGCGCGCTGAACTTGAGCGCGCCACGATGGCCGCCTCAAGTTCAGGCGGCCCTGCGTACGGTACCTACGTACGGCACCAGGTATCGCGCCCTTGGACTACTGGACCCTGGACCGAGAGCGTCAGAACGAGATTCTGACACCCAGCTGTGCCTGGCGTCCCGATGTGATCGTCGAGCGGATCTGGCCGAACGACGACAAGACGGGTTCGTCGTTGGCGGTGCCGGAGAAGGCGACCAGCGACGGGGGGCCGAAGTTGGCGCGGTTGAAGAGGTTGAACACTTCCGCGCGCAGTTCGATCGTCCCACGGCCCATCGACAGGCGGCGCAGGCCGATCGTCCTGCTCAGCGCCAGGTCCATCGTCTGCAGGTCGGGTCCGATCAGTTCGTTGCGGCCCACAGTGCCGAACGTGCCGATGGGCTGAAGCCGGAATGCCGCCGGGTTGAACCAGCGCGTCGGGTCGCCCGTGACAGCGTTGTTCGGGCCGTATCCCGGCGCGTAGCTGGGACGATCGGGACCGGTGCCCGGCCCGAGCGATGGCGACCAGAGCGAACGCGATCGGTTGGTCTGCACAAACGGCGTGAGCGGGCTGCCGCTCCGCATGCGGTAGATGCCCGACAGGCGCCATCCGCTGAACGGCTCCCACACAAAGTTGGTCACCCAGTTGTGCTTCGCATGAAAGTCCGAATACCCCTTGTTGTAGTCCTTGATGAACTCCGGCATCGCCGACGTCGTGGCGGTCGTTGAGTCCGAGAAGAA
Source organism: Vicinamibacterales bacterium (assembly GCA_030827135.1). Lineage (GTDB taxonomy): Bacteria > Acidobacteriota > Vicinamibacteria > Vicinamibacterales > SCN-69-37 > SYFT01. The sequence continues at coordinate 1,432,747 of JAURFE010000001.1, read as the reverse complement.
CGTCGAGTTCTGCGTGGTGTCCTCCGACTCCGACCATGTGTAGGACGACTGCACCTGCAGCCCATTGCTCCATCGCTTTTTCATTTCGACGATGAACGCCTTGTACCAGGAGTTGCCGTCACTCGACTTGAGCTCGATCGCGGAGTAACGCGTGTTGGGACGAGTAAGGCCAGCTGCGTAAAACAGCGTCCCGTCCGACAGCGTCGTCGGCGTCGGCACGTTGACATCGGAGTTGCGCCACAGGTGCTTGCCGCGCGACCCGGCGTAACCCACCATCACGACCCAGTCGGCGAAGAGCTCCTGCTGCACGTTGAGGTTCCACATGTGGACGCGTGGCAACTGGATGTCGTACTGCATCGGGCGAATCGAGATGCCGGAGAGGCGCTCGAACTGCGGGACGGGAAACGACGGCGCGGCAATGACCACGCGCGGAGTCGCAGGCGGGTTGGTGACCGTGACGATCAGGTTCTGATGGTTATTGGTGTTGTAGTACAGCCCGTAGCCACCGCGGATGGACGTGCGGCCGTCCGCGCGCACATTCCACGCGGCACCGACACGCGGAGAGATCGTCGGCGCCGGGTTCTTGTACAGCCGGCCAATCTCGGGCACTCCGAGCAGGTCACGCATGTTGATGTCGCGGTTGCCTTCGTCCACCGGCATGGTGGAACCCTCAACGCGCACGCCAAGGTTCAGCGTGAGGTTGGGCCGCACCTGCCAGTCGTCCTGCAGATAGGCGCCATATACCGTGAACGGCCACTTGCGGTTGGTGTCGCCCTGCGGCGTGAGCCCGATGAACGACGCTGGCGTGGCACGCAGGAACGTACTGATGCTGGCAAACCGGAACACACCGAGGCTGAACGTCGGGTTGAACTCGCTCGACACGTAGTGCTCGCCGACCACACCCGCCTTGAAGAGATGTTTGCCGCGCGTGTGCGTGATGTCGTAGTTCAGGCTGAACACGTCCTGCCGCAGGCGCAGGCGGGCCGAGAGCTGGGGGCCGAAGCGCGGCATGCCGCCGATATCAATGGCACCCGTGAACTCGCGGCCAGGCGCAAAGACGGGCAGCGGTGTTGCCGTGTTGGCTTCAATGTCCTGTCCAACACGCGTGCGGCTGTAGCCGGCCCGCAGTGTGTGAAACGACGAACTCGACAACGACTGGCGGTACTCGGCGGTCAGGTACTGGTTGGTCGAGATGAACGACCGGGGAAACTGCGGAAAGTCGGTCGGCAGCCGCTGCTCGGCGTCGTCAAACGTGTAGCGCGTGAAGAGCTGCGCACCGTTGGCGAGCACCGCATCAACGCGCCCCTGCAGGAAGTGCTGCCGGAGTGTCTGATCGAAGGGGAAGGTGTACCGTGCGAGACCACTGCCGATCGACTCGCCGTTGGCGCGCGGAAATTCGTTGAGGAACGGGACCACCGCCGCATTGATCGGGATGGTCACGCCATTCACCACACCGAGCCGTGCGTTGGCGTCGGGCACGGTCGTCACCACCGTGCGGCCGAGGTTTTCGATCAGGGCTTCGTAGCCGCCGAAGAAAAACAGCCGATCGCGACGGACCGGACCGCCCAGCGTGCCGCCGAACTGGTTGCGCATGAAGTCGGGCTTGTCACCGGTGTCGAAGTACCCCTTCGCATCGAGCGCCTCGTTGCGATGGAACTCAAACGCGCTGCCGGCGAGGCGATTGGTGCCTGACTTGGTGATCGCGTTGATCTGTCCGCCGATATTGCGGCCAAACTCCGCGCGATAGGTGTTCGACTCAAGCCGGAACTCCTGCACGGTGTCCATGCCGAGGGCGGTGCCTGCTGCCGATCCTGCCGGGCTGTTGGTGAAGTCGTTGAGCAACGTGCCGTCGAGCAGGTAGACGTTCGCGCGTGGGTCCTGCCCGTTCACACTCATCGCGAGGCCATGCGCGACCACCGAGCCGTTGTCGCGATGCGGGAACGGGGTCACCGCCGGCAGCAACGACATGAGGTCGGTGTAGTTGCGGCCGTTCACCGGAATCTGCGCCATCGTGCGCTGATCGACCAGGTAGCTGAGCTCGGAGGTTCGCGTGTTGACCTGCGACGCCGCACCGGTCACGGTGACGACCTCTGCCGCGCCCACCGTCATCGTCAGCGTGAGCGAGGCATTTTCACCGACCGTCAGATTGATGCCGGATCTGAGGAGGGGGCGAAAACCGTTCAACTCTGCCCGCACCTCGTAGGCTCCGGCCTGGAGACTGCCCATCGCGAAGCGGCCGTCGGCCCCGGACACCGTTTCACGAGTGGCACCGGTCGCGACCTGGCGCGCCACGACGACTGCGCCAGGCAGCACTCCGCCCGAGCCGTCCTGCACGACACCAGAGAGCGTGGCGCCCGTCTGCGCCGAGACCGTTCGCGTGACGGTCAGGAGGAGGATCGCCGCCAGGGCGAGAGATCGAATCAAAAAACGCATGCCGTCAGTATAGTGAAAGGCCATGCCTGCTGAGTTCTGTTACCGACGCCGCGTGCAGTTTGCCGAGACCGATATGGCCGGTATCGTCCACTTCAGTTGGTATTTCCGCTACATGGAAGAAGCCGAGCACGCATTGTGGCGCTCACTGGGCCTGCAGATCGCGCCTCCGGGGGGGCGCCTCGGATACCCGCGGGTGTCTGCCTCGTGTGACTTCAAGGGCCCGCTGCATTTCGAGGACGAATTTGAGGTGGACGTACGAGTCGAGGCCGTAGGGCGTCGCTCGCTCAGATACGGATTCACCCTGAGGCGCGGCACCGACATCCTCGCGACCGGAGCGATGACCTCCGTGTGCGTAGAGACCGTGCCGGATCGGGGCGTCCGCTCGGTGGAACTGCCGCCGGACGTGGTGACACGCCTGCGGTAAGCCGGGAGTAAAATGGAGCTGTGTCCCAGTTGACTGTCGCGGACATCTTCACTATCAGCAATGCGCTGGTGTTGCCCGGCTGGGTACTGCTGGTGGTGCTGCCGCTCTGGAAATGGACGCGCATCTTCGCGGCGTATCTGATTCCGGGGCTCCTCTCGCTCCTCTATTTCGTCGTCATGATCAGTGACGTCGGAAGTTTCAAGGGTGGCTTCTCGTCCATTCACGACGTGGGTGAGATGTTTCGGAATGAATGGCTCCTGCTGGCGGGGTGGGTGCACTACCTGGCGTTCGATTTGTTTGTCGGCGCGTGGGAAGTGCGGGACGCGCAGCGCCTTGAGGTGCCGCACTGGTACGTGGTGCCGTGTCTGGGCCTGACGTTCCTGGCCGGCCCGATCGGATTGCTGGCGTACTTCGGTGTGCGGGCGGCTGTTGTACGCAGTTGGCCGGGCGCTGAACCGCCGACGTCCCATCGCACCCCGAGGCCACGTCCGCCCGTCCCACCGCCCGCTCGCCAATCCTGAGCCCGGTGACATAATCTGCGGCGATGTCCCACATCGTCCGGCCGCTCGTCGTGGCACTGGTGGCGACCATCGGCGACTACATCTGGTTCGAATACGGCGTGCGTCATACGACGACGGCCGGCATTGTGCATGGTGCAGCGTTGTTGCTCGCCGTCGGCGTTGTGCTTGGCCACGCCGCTGGTGCGCTGGCGCGTGGCTCCCTCGGCGGCATCGTGGCCGGCGTTGCTGGTGCACTCGCGTTTTATGCCGTCGCCGGCACGCTGGGATACCTCGGCGGACTCATCGCCGCCTGGGCGTTCATGTGGATCGTGCTCGCGGCTATCAACGCGTGGCTGCGGCAGGGTGTGGGTCGGGTCGGTGAGTGGATCGCACGTGGCGTCGTCGCCGCGGTGGCGAGTGGCGCTGCCTTCTACTTCGTCTCCGGCATCTGGACCGAGCACGCTCCCGCAGGTGGCCGCAACTACGTGTGGCATCTGGTGGCGTGGACCCTTGCGTGGGCGCCAGGGCTCTGGGCGCTGACGTTCTCAAAATGGGGCAATGGGGCAACGGGACAATGAGGCAATGGAATCGGTCAATGGGGCAATGGGTTAATGGAATGACGCAATGGGTCGGTGCGGTGGTGGTCGGCGTTGCGACCCTCTCGGCCGCGCAGGCACCTCAACAATCCGCGGCTTCGCTGCAGGAGCAGCTTCAGCAACTTGTCGCGAAGTGGCAACCGGCCTCTGGAGCCCCGGGCGTGTCGGTCGGGCTCGTGACGAAGGACGGCGCGGTGTACGCGACGACGGCGGGGGTCGCGGATCGGACAACGGGCACTCCGCTCACGACTGACGACCTTCTCCTCGCCGGAAGCACAGGCAAGACGTTTTTTGCCGCGCTCGCGGTGCAACTTATCGACAACAGGCGTCTCGATCTTGATGCCAAAGTCTCGAACTACCTTGGCGACCGTCCGTGGTTCGACCGGCTGCCGAATGCGCGGGACATCACAATCCGCCATCTCATGACGCACACGAGCGGCCTTGTGCGCTACGAAATGAATCCGGCATTCACGGCCGACCTCCGCGCCCAGCCCGATCGGGTGTGGAAACCGGAAGACCAGCTCGCGTATCTCTTCGACACCAGAGCGGCGTTTGCTGCGGGCGAGGGCTGGGAGTACTCGGACACCAACTACATCGTGCTCGCCATGGTGCTCGAACAGGTCATGGGCACCAGGGCCTATGACGAAATCGCAGCCCGCTTTCTGGGTCCGCTGAAGTTGACGCGTGTGGTGCCTCAGACGAGCCGGAGAATCCCGGGGCTCGCGCAGGGCTACGCTGGTCCCAAGGACCCACTCGGTTTTCCGGATGAAATGATCAAGGACGGCCTGATCGTCATCAACCCGCAATTCGAGTGGGGAGGCGGCGGATTTGCGACCAGCCCTCGCGACCTCGCACGGTGGGGACATGCGCTGTATCTCGGCGACGCCTTGTCTGCGCCGGGCAAAGCGTTGATGCTCGACTCCGCAGTGCCGGCACGTCTCGGCCCAGAGGTGCAGTATGGACTCGGTGTCATCGTACGGCCCACCACTCCGGTCGGTCCCGTCGTGGGCCACAGCGGCTTTTTCCCAGGCTACCTGACTGAGCTGGTACACGTGCGCAGCACCGGCACCACCGTCGCCGTCCAGGTCAACACATCCGCCGGCGTCCGCGGCCTGTTGCGATTTGCCTACGACGTCGCTGCGCTGGCGCGCTCAACCCCAGCGCGCCCTACGTACCCCTGAGAACTCCCAGCCCTCCGAGTCTCGTTGTGAAACGCGAGAACGCTATTGCCCGAAGGCGTAGATGCGGCCGTCGCCGTCTCCGATGACGACACGGCCGCCGGCGATGGCGGGCGACGCGGTGATGGGCGCGCCGGCTTCGAAGTCCCAGAGTCGCTTGCCCGAGTTGAGGTCCAGCACGTAGAACTTGCCGTCGCTTGATCCCACGAAGACGCGCGTGCCGACGATGGCGGGGGAGGATTCGACGCGGGCGCGTGTCGGGAAGACCCAGCGCTCTCTACCTGTGCCGAGGTCAATGGCGCGGACGTTCTTGTCGCGCCCCCCGAGCACCATCATCCCGTTGGCGAGCGCGGCGGATGAGTAGAACGGGAACTGCCGGTCGGGGTCCATGAAGCGCCAGCGCACCTTTTTCGCGGCGATGTCCACCGCCACCACTTCATTGGCAAACGTCCCGTAGTAGGCGATACCGCTGGCGATCGCGGGGGAGGCGGCGGTGTAGGCCTCGGTGTTCATCGAGACCACGTGCGCGCCGTCGCTGATGCGCACGCCATGGAAAAACTCGTCGCACCCGCCGAAGTAGGCCACGCCGTTCCAGATGGCCGGCGTGGCGTGCACGTAGTTGTCGGTCTGCACCTTCCACGCCTGCTTCCCTGTGGAGGCGTCCAGGCCATAGAGGTGTCCGTCGTAGGACCCGATCAGCACTTTGCCTGACGCGACCACCGGAGACGACTTGATCTCGGCGCCGGTCTTGAACGTCCAGCGCGCCTTGCCGGTCGCCGCATCCACAGCGTGAAACACGCCATTCAGGTCGCCGATGTAGACGATGCCGTTGGCAACGGCCGGCGACGACTCGCCGATGCCGTAGTCGTCGGACACGGCCCGGTACGCCCACTTCTGCTTGCCGGTGGCGGCGTCGATGGCCAGCAGTCTGCCGTCGCCGACCCCCACGTACACAACGCCATCAACGATGGCCGCCGACGAGTCCACCGCCGCTCCGGCGTCAAACGTCCACTGCAACCGCAGCGCCGCCGGCACCGCGGCCGCTGTCACGCCCGAGAGTGTCGGGGTGTTTCGAAACTGAGGCCAATTCTGCGCCGCCTCCGGCTGCGTGTTGGGCGACGTTGCAGAATTGAGGATTGAGGATTGAGGGATTGCGGCAAGCAGAGGCAGGCTGGCAGCCATCGCCACCAGCCCGGCAATTGCCGAAATCCCAATCCTCATTCCTCAATCCTCAACAACGCGGCTCTACTTCAGTTTCGCGCCTTGCTGAATGGCGTAGAGGTTGTTGCGCGTCATGAAGTAGATCGCGCCATTGGCGGTGATGGCGGTCGAGTAGACCGAGCTGCCCATGTTCACTTCGTTGAGCACTTTCTTCTCGCGGCCGTGCTGGAAGATGGTGATGTCGCCGTCTTCGTCGCCCAGATAGACCTTGCCGTCCACGACAAACGCCGAGCTCCACATCGCGGCGAACATGTCGTGCACCCAGAGCACTTCGCCTGTCTTGGCGTCGAGGGCGTGGAAGAACCCCGAGAAGTCGGGGTAATAAATGATGCCGTCCTTGACGGCGGCCGTCGAAATCGTCCGGCGGATCTTGTTGTAGTGCCAGAGGCGGCCGGTTGTCGTGATGTCGCCGCGTTTGGTGGCGTCAATCGCATAGAGGTGGCCGACGCCTTCGCCGTGTTCCGGATCCTGACCATTCGCGATGTAGACGACGTCGCCCACGGCCACCGGCGTGGCGATGATCTCGTTGCGCGTCTTCGGCCAGACGGCGTCCTTGGGGTTGGTGTCGAACTCCCAGAGTTTTTTGCCGGTTTTCGCTTCGTACCCGCGCACCCAGCCGTCACCCTGTCCATGAATCACCTGCACCACGCCGCCGATCGTGGCGACTGTTGGTGTGGACCACTGGCCGTGCAGGACCTTGTCACCTGGGGACGCGTCCTCCCACACGAGTTCGCCCGTCACGCGGTCGAGCGCGATGATGGCGGGGGCCTTCGGCGATGGAATGTTGACGTGGCTCTCATCCTGGCCGTTGCCGGTGGACACGTAGATCAGGTTGTCGAAAAACACCGGCGACGAATTCGCGAGGTTGTGCGGGAACGCGCCGACCTCTTCCATCATGTCGAATTCCCAGAGGATGTCCGGGTCGTTGATGCCGTTGCGTGTTTCGTCCTTCTTCGCGCCATCGTTTTCGCCGTCGTGGAATCCCTGGACGTCCACGGCGTGCACGATGCCCCGGTTCGACACGAAGAACGCCGTCTCACCAAGCACCAGCGGCGACGACGCGATGCCCTGGAAGGGCCAGTCGTTCGCGCGGCCGGACGTGAGCTTTTCGTAGGTGGCCTGCCACATGAATTCGCCGGTGGATTCACGGAAGGCCTTCAGGACGCCGCGGTCACCCGGCTGTTTCGGGTCGCGCACGGCCTCGTTGTTGGTGCCGACCAGCACCACGCCGCCCGACACCACAGGATTGCCGTAACTCTGCGAACCCAGCGCGGCGACCCACTTGATGTTTTCGCCGGTCTTGACGTCCCACGTGGTGGGCATGCCCGTGGCATCCGACACCATGTTGCGATCGGGGGACCCGCCCCACATCGGCCAGTCGGTCACGCCCTTGCCGGCGCCCGACGATGAGGCGGTGAAGGCGAGGACACACGCGGTCGCGACCGCAGCGGGGGAAACGAAGCGCGCAAATGTCTTCATGAGGGAGTCCTACTGATTCCGATAGACCTTGAAATTATCGAAGAACACGTCCGAGATGCCGTCGCCGTACAGGCCCGGTGCGCCGGCGCGGTGCGGAATGCGGTCCACCTTTTCGATGGTCCACGCGGCCGGTTCCGGCTGACCGGTCGGCCACACCTTGCCCTGCACCAGCGTGGTGCCGTCGGGGCGGTTCTGCACACGCAGCTTCATGCGGTACCAGGTGTTCACCGGCCAGTCGAACTTGTCCACGCTGGCCGTCATCTCATTGGCGGCCTGCCACGGCTGCAATTCAATTTTCTGATTGTTGCCGAACAGCATCAGCACGTAGCGCTGATTGACGATACCCACGTCGCCGCGCTGGCGTCGCGATTCCGCGCCGCGCACATCCACTTCGACGGTGTAGTCCGACCACTCCGGCTTGCCCATCAGGAACTTCGTGCGGCGGCCCACGGTGTCGTCACGCGGCCGCACAAGCGCGGTGGTGCCGTCGAGTTCGCGCGGCGAGCCCTTCAGGTTCGACATCCACCACGACGGTGTCGCCTTCATCCCCTCAAAGTCGACCGACCAGGGCAAGGCCGGCACGACGCGCACACGCGCCTGACCGGTGATGCCGCCGATGGTGGCCTTCACCAGCCCCGCCGTGCCGGTGGCCGGTGCCGCATACCGGCCGTCGGCGCTGACCGTGCCATCCAACTGTTCAACCGCCCACTGCGCTTCTGAGGCCTTCGCCGTGCGGATGAAGTTGCCCTTCGCATCAAACAGCCTGAGCGAGAACGCCTGCGACTGACCACCATCGAGCAGGGCTTCGTACGGGAACACCTGCACAACTGCCGGCGCCTCAGTGGAGGCCGGCGCCGCGGCGGCGGGTGCTGCGGGCCGGGCCGCTGCCGCAGCGGCCTTCGGCCCGATGGCGTAGAGGCGATCCATCGAGGCGACATAGACCCGGCCGCCGGCGACCACGGGCGACGCAAAGATCACTTCCGGATCATTCGGGTTGCCCAGCACGTCCTCGTCGAGCACATCCACACCCGTGGCGGTCGGACGCAGGATGTAGACCTTGCCGTTCTCCGTGCCGACGTAGAGTTTGCCGTCGGCGAGGACCGGCGATCCCTTCTGCAGGGTGCCCAGCGACCGTTCCCACACCTTCGATCCGTTCGTCGTGTCGAAGGCGGCGACGATGGCGCCGTTGTCGAGCGAGATGAGCTGATTACCGTTGAGCACGGGAGAGGCGAACGTGGGCATGAATTTGTGCACCTTCCAACTCAATGCCGTCAGCGGAATCTCGCCCGTCCTGCCGGCGAGGTCGATGGCTGCCACCATGCCCATGTCGGTGGTGTCCATGTTCTCTTCACCGTGTGTGATGAACATCGTCGTGCCACGCACCAGTGCACTGTTGAGAATCGCGCGTTTGCTGACTTCCAGCCGCCAGACGCGTTCGCCCGTGTTGACCTTGAGGCCGTAGAACGCGCCGTCGGTGCCACCCACAATCATCTGGCGCATGCCGTCGATCGTCGTGAGAATCGGGCTCGAGTAGTTCGTGTCGTAGTGACGCACCTGCGGGCTGCTCACCCAGATCGTCTGGCCCGTCGTCTTGTCAAACGCGAAGTAGCGGTTGCCTGGACGTCCGAGATCGCCCCAGCCCTGGAGCAGCGTGTTGAGGATGACCTTGTCACCCTCGATGATGGGTGAGGTCGTGCGGCCGCCGTGTGTTGTAATCGCGCCGTACTCTTCGGGCAGCGATCGGCTCCAGAGCAGTTTTCCGTCGGGGCTGTACGCGAGGAGTTCCGCCGAGATGGTGAACATGAAGATGTTGCCGGTCTGGGGATCAACCGCCGGCGATGCCCAGGCCGCGCGATGCTGCGGCACGTCGCTCAAGTACTGGCTGACCTTGCGTTCCCACACCACACGGCCCGTGGTGACATCCACCGCCACCAGACGTTCCTGCGTCGTTGAGACATCGCCGGACGTCGTGGTCTGCAGGTACAGGCGGTTGCCGTGCACCACGGGGGCGGACCGGCCGCCGAAGGGCAGAGTCCAGGCCAGGTTCTCGCCCGAAGGGGACCAGCTCGCGGGAAGATTCCGCTCGCTGGATGTGCCGTCGCGCAAGGGGCCGCGTGACTCAGGCCACTGCTGGGCGGCCAACACCGGGACCACCACCACAACACCGAGGATCGCTAGTAAATGTCTGTGCATGAGAGGGATACCCGCGACGTTATAACGCCATGCCCTGTGGGTCAATTCCCCTGGGGCGAGAGCCATGCGGATAGAATGCCCCCATGTTCCCTGCTCGGCGCTACTGGACTTACGACTCCAGAGCGGTCGCCGTTGCCCTGTTGGCCCCGTGGTTTGCCCTTGGCGCGGCAGCCTGTGGACAGCCACAAGGGTCGGGCACATCGCTGGCTACCTACGACAAGGAAACCGGCCGACTCATCCAGATCACCTACGACCGTGACCAGAACGGCCGGATCGACACCTGGACCAAGATGGCGGGTGCTCGCCCCGTGTCGTCGGAGCTTGATACCAACGAAGACGGAGTCATCGACCGTTGGGAGGAATACGACGAGAAGGGGTTGCTCGCGCGCGCCGGCTGGGTTCGCGCCAGACCTGTCCCGGCCGCCTCAACCCCAGGCGGCCCTACGAATCCGGCCGCCTCAACCCCAGGCGGCCCTACGAGTGCCATCCCCGACACCTGGCTCTATCCGTTGGCGGACGGCCGGACCCACCGCATCGATTTTCTCGACGTGGACAACGCCGGGGCGTCGATCATCACCCGCCGCGAATTTTACGAGTCTGAAAAATTGGTTCGGGTCGAAGAGGACAAGGACGGCGATGACGTGCTCGACCAGTGGGAAACCTGGGAGAACGGGGTGATGCGCACGGTGGAGTTCGACGACGGCAATGACGGCAAGCCGGACCGGCGATTCACCTACACCAACGGTGTGTTGACCCTGATCGAGAGCGAGCCGGATGCCACCGGCACCTACACCCGCCGCGTCGTGCCCGGGGGCCGCTGACACATGCTGCGCGTGGCCTGTGACCTCGACGGCACACTTGCGGACCTCTCCAGCGCGTATCGCCGCGTCGAAGATCGTGTGCAGCGTGACTCCGAATCGGCCGCGATCGATCTCATTCACGAGAGCATGTCCGTCGCCCCTGACGCAGGCCAGGGCTCGCGCTGGCTCAGGCGTCTGGGATTCTCGTAGGGCAGGCCTTCAGGCCTGCCGAAGAAACTGCGGCGTGATCTCGTCGAGCGACGTGACAACGTGGTGGGCGCCGATCAACATCGGCGCCTGGTAGCTGGTGGTGATGCCGATCGTGCGCAAGCCGGCGTCGCGCGCCGACTGCAGTCCCCACGGCGAGTCTTCAATCGCGACCGCCTGCGCCGGGTTGATGCCGAGCGCGCTCGCCGCCTTTAGATAACTCTCGGGCGCCGGTTTGCCATCCACGACGTCGTCCGCGCCGACGATGTGCGGGAAGCAGTGGCGGAGGCCGTTGGCGTCGAGGATGCGTTCGATCTCGCCGCGGAGCGACCCCGACGCAATCGCCAGCGGGAACTCGGCCACCAGGCGTTCGATGCAGGGACGCGCGGTCGGGTAGAGCACCTCACCGCGATTGAACAAGTCGGCGTACCGCCGGGCCTTGTCGCGCAACAACGCGTGCACGAGGCCATCGTCGAGGCTGAGGCCCTGACGGCGTGCAAATTCGGTGACGCATCCGCGGTCGTCGTAGCCCAGATAGTGCGTGAAGTAGTCCTCGTCCGAAAGCGTCCAGCCGCGCGTCGCCAGCGTGTCACGCAGCGCGACGAGATGCAGGCGTTCGGTGTCGGCGAGAACCCCGTCAAAATCGAAAATGACGGCGTGGATGCCGGTCATGGCTGTTTGGAGCGCGCGTCGTAGCCGGCGGGCAATTTTTCGCCGGCGAGCACGGCCATTTCGAGACGATTCTCCCTGGGAGGGACCGGGCACACGTAGTTGATGTTGTAGACGCAGTACGGGTGGTACGCACGGTTGAAGTCCAGGTCGTACAGCCCCGTCGACGTCCGATCCAGGTCGAGGTAGCGACCACCGCCATAGGTGGTTTCGCCACTCGTCAGATCGCCGAAGGGCACAAACAGGCGCGTAATCGTGCGTGTACCCTCATCCGCAAAGGCTGTCAGCGAGAGCGGTTGGCCGTTGAAGGTGAACCGCAGCGACCCCACACGTTGCATCCGCCGCTTTTCGGTGGCCGACGTCGAGAGCTCGATGATGTTCGTGTTTGAGCGCTCTTCATCGAGCCGCGATGGCATCCGGTAGAGGGCATTCACCGGGAAGTAGAGGAGGCCGGTGAACGCGCCACGGTCCTCGCGCAACAGCGGCGAGTCCGGACTCGATTTGAACATCGCGTCCTTGGCCGCCCGTGACGCCAACAGGTCGCGGTCGTAGGACGTATCCTCCATCGGCTGGGGGCCCGACGTACAGGCCGAAAGCACGGTGATCATCACCAACGCAAGACACACACGCATGGTGATGATTCTACCTGCACCAGGTGACACGCAGGGTGCGCTGACGCATGCAGGGCCCGCTGCACTGCAGCGGGCCGATCCTTGGCGCGCTCTCGTGCAGCGAGCCCGACGTGTGTCTCAGAACAGATACGCCTTCTTCGCGATCACGGCGTCGGAGAGCCGGCGCCGGGCTGCGATGGTGTTGACGGGCGCGACTTTCAGAATCCGCCGCAGCGCCGCCAGCATCGTGCGCTGGGTGTCGCCGGTGGACATGGCCTGAATCGCGGTACGGGCTGCGGCGTCGATGCGGAGGCCGGCATCGTGTACGAGGATTGTGGCCGCGTCATGCTGGAGTGCCGCCGTTGGAAGTGCCAGCGCCGCACTCCGTTCGGCGCGAAGCAGCGCGCTCTCTGCGACGAAGGCATCCATGAGAATGTCGGACGCCAGCATCAACACCTCCTGCTCCTGTTCGATGGCCACGCCGTAGGTCTGCATGGCGAGTCCCAGCACCATGACGCCGGTCTTCTTGAGCGGCTCGACGCCACCGGCACCACCGGCACCACCGACGCCACCTGCGGTGAGCAGTTCGTCCTGCAGTTTCTTCGCCGCGCTGATCAGGGGCAGGTGCCCCTTCAGCGCGCGCTTCATCAGCATGCCGGGCACCAGCAGGCGATTGATTTCGTTGGTGCCCTCGAAGATGCGATTCACGCGGGCGTCACGGTAGTGGCGCTCTGCAGGGTAGTCGCGCACGAACCCGTTGCCGCCGTGAATCTGGATATTTTCGTCAAGCACGAAGTCGAGCATCTCGCTGCTCGCGACCTTGAGAATGGACGCCTCGATCGCAAACTCCTCGAGCGCGGCCAGTGCCGCGTCCGCCGTGCCGCCACCGGCGGCAATCGCGGCATCAATCAGCCCCGTTGTCCGGTACAACGCGCTCTCGACCCCATATGCGCGCGCGAGCATGTCGCCCAACTTGTGCCGGATGGCGCCGAAGCCGGCAATCGGCTGTCCAAACTGCCGTCGCGTCGTCGCATATCTGGCGGCCTCGCCAACGGCCATCTTCGCACCGCCGCTGCACATGCCGGCGAGCTTGAACCGGCCGTAGTTCAGCACGTTGAACGCAATCTTGTGGCCCTTGCCGACTTCGCCCAGCAGGTTCCCGGCCGGCACCCTGGCGTCCTGAAGAAGGACGGGCGTCGTTGATGAACCATGCAGGCCCATCTTGTGTTCTTCCTTGCCGTGGGAGACACCGGGGAAGCCCTTTTCCACGATGAACGCCGAGAACTGCTCACCGTCAACCTTGGCAAACACAATGTAGATGTCGGCAAACCCGCCGTTCGTGATCCACATCTTTTCGCCGTTGAGCACCCACGAGCCGTCGGGCTGTCTGGTCGCACGCGCGCGGGCGCCAAGAGCGTCCGAGCCCGACCCCGATTCGCTCAGGCAATAGGCGCCGACGAGTTCGCCGGACACGATTCCCGGAAGGTACTTCTGTTTCTGCGCCTCTGTCCCGAAGCAGAGGATCGGAATGATCGCGAGACCCGTCTGCGCGCCGAACGTCGTGGCAAACGATGCGCTTCCGCCCATGGCTTCGCCGACGACGATGGCCGCGGCTTTGTCGAGGTCGATGCCACCGTAGCTTTCCGGGACGTCGGTGCCGAGCAGGCCGAGGTCACCACACCGCTTCACGAGCGCGCGCGCCAGCGCCCAGTCCTTCGTCTCCAGCTGATCGAGGACGGGCAGGATTTCCTTTGTCAGGAATTCCTGCGCCGTCTGGGCCATCAGCCGGTGCTCGTCGCTCAGGCCTTCGGGCGTGAGGAGCGATTCCGCGGCGGTGGAGTCAAACAACCAGTCGGCGCCCCTTCTGGATGGGCTGGTGGGCAACTGGGCGGATGGGCTGGTGGGCAACTGGGCGGATGTCATAGGAAAGTCCTCAGGAAAGGCGTTCGAAAATCGCGGCGGCGCCCATGCCGCCGCCGACGCACATGGTCACCATGCCGTACCGGGCCTGGCGCCTGCGCAGTTCATGGATGAGAGAGGTGGTCAATCGTGCGCCGGTACAGCCGAGCGGATGGCCGAGGGCAATGCCGCCGCCGTTGACGTTGAGTCTGTCGGGGTCGATCGGCAATTCCTTTGTGCATGCGAGCACTTGAGCGGCGAAGGCCTCGTTGAGCTCGACCAGATCGATGGCCTCGATCGAGAGTCCCAGCCGTTCGAGCAACTTGCGGATGGCCGGGACCGGTCCGGTGCCGAAGAGCTCAGGTTTCACGCCGGCGGTGGCGTATCCGACCAAGCGCGCCAGCGGCGTCAGGCCCAGCGCCTTGGCGCGCGCGGCGGACATCACGATCACCGCCGACGCGGCATCGGACATCTGTGACGAGTTGCCGGCGGTGACGGTGCCCTTCACGTGGAATGCGGGTTTCAGGCCGGCAAGCGCCTCGGCTGACGTCTCGCGTCGCGGGCCTTCGTCGGTATCCACGCGGACGGTCCCCTGCAGCGTGGCGACATCAATCGGGACGATCTCATCCACGAAGCGGCCGGCATCGATCGCGGCGAGCGCCCGTTGATGGCTCTGCAGCGCGAACGCATCCTGCGCTTCACGCGAGATGCCGCTCTCGCGTGCGTGGTTCTCGGCCACGAGGCCGGTCGAGAGATAGACGTCGGGATAATCGCGCACGAGGCCGGGGTTCGGCGCAATGGTATGGCCACCCATCGGAATCAGGCTCATCGACTCGGTGCCGCCGGCGATGACGACCTCTGCACTGCCGGTTGCGATGCGGCCCGCAGCCTGCGCGATGGATTCGAGCCCGGACGCGCAGAACCGGTTCACCGTGACCGCCGAGGCCGTGACGGGAACGCCGGCCCGCAGACTGGCGATGCGCGCGACGTTCATGCCCTGTTCGGCTTCCGGCATCGCACATCCCATGATCACATCGTCGATCAGGGCCGGATCGAGCCCCGGTGTCCGTGCCAGGAGCGCGGCGATGACGTGTGCGGCCATGTCGTCGGGGCGCGTGGTTCGCAGGATCCCTTTGGGGGCCTTGCCGATCGGGGTCCGGGCGGCGGCGGCGATCACAATGTCAGTCATGAAAAATCTCCCAACAGATCTTCGAGTGCGACGCCGAGTTCCTCGGACCGGCCCTCAAAGAGGTGGTCGGCGCCCTCAATCACAATGAGGTCCTTCGGTTCCTGCAGCCGTGCGTAAAACGCGCGCAAATCCTTCAGCAGGCATAACGTGTCGAGATCGCCCTGGACAACGAACTTCGCCTTCGTCGAGTCCACGGTGTCGATGAACTGCAGGCCATGCCCGGCCACTGGTGGCGCGATGCCGATCAATGCCGACACCCGGGGGTCGGTGGCGCCGGTCTCCATCGCCACCCAGGCGCCGAAGGAAACACCTGCCGCCCAGAGTGGAAGGTCCGGATACCTGTCATGCAGCTCGTTGAGTGCAGCCCTGAAATCGTCAACCTCGCCGCGGCCGTTGTCGAATCCGCCGGCGCTCGTGCCGACGCCGCGGAAGTTGAAGCGCAGGACCACGCAACCGATACGTGTCAGGGCTTTCGCGGATTGGAACACGCTACGCGTGTGCATCGTGCCTCCAAGTGTGGGCATCGGATGCGCAAGGACCACCGCTGCGCGCGGGGCGTCCTTCGGCAGGTCGAGCCTCGCCTCAAGCGGACCGGCGGGACCAGGAATCGTCAAGACCATGGATGAACTCATTCACGAGCGCGGCAAACGCCGCGGGTTTGGAGACCAGGCCGATGTGGCCTGTGCGCGTCAACACGGCGGCCGTGCTGCCGGGAATCAACGAGAGGTAATCGCGTGTGCTCGATGTGGGCACCACCTGATCCAGGTGATCATCGCCAGTGATGATGTGCGTGGGCGCCTGAATGCGCGCGCAGTCCGCAGCCAGGTCACGGGCCTGCCATTCGCGCACCCAGCGCGCGGACTTCCACGGATACATGGGGTGCCGCACCACCTGCCACCCGTGTGATGCCAGGAAGCGCAACCGCCCGGGCCATGTCTCAATGGCGGTCCACACTTCGGGCAACAGGCGGGCGAGCGCCCGCCACGCGAACAGCGGGAACAACGGCAGCAGCGTGAGGGGCCGCGTCACAAGCAAGGCCTCGGATTGCCCGAGCGTCATACGTGGTGATGGCGCCGACACCAGCACCAACGCCGCCGTGCGCTCAGGGCGCGTCGCGGCGTAATGCATCGCGACCAGCCCGCCAAACGAGACGCCGACAACGACGACGCGGTCGGTGCCGAGTTGATCGATCGCTCTGTCGATTTCGCCGACCCACTGCGCAAACGGATCGCTCTGGCCGTCTTCCACAGTCAGGGAAAACGTCCGTACGTCGCGCGTCTCCCGCAACGCCGCAAGGGCAGGCTTCATCCACTCCCAATGACCCTGGATGCCGGGGAGAAGCACGACGGGCAATGGGCCGGCAGTCGTCATCGTCAATTCCTGAGCGTCTTTCCGTGCTTGAGCGTGTAGGCAATACGTTCCTGCGTCTTCGGCTCACCACACAAACTCAGGAACGCTTCGCGTTCGAGATCCAGCAGCTGCGTCTCCGAGAGTGTCGTCGCATGAGGCACGTTGCCGCCGGTGAGGATCCAGGCGAGCTTGCGGCCGATTGTGACGTCGTGATCGCTCAGGCGTCCGGCCCGCCATCCCAGATGCACACCGAGTGAGAGCGTCGCGTACGCGGTCGGCCCACCAACCGGAATGGCCGCGCGCAGCTGCGGCGGCTGGTAGCCGCCTCGTGCGAGCGCCAGCGCTGCGGCCTTCGCGTCGGCGATCAGCCGCTCGCGGTTCATCGTGATGCCGTCCTGTGCCCGCAGATATCCGAGTCGTCGCGCGTCAGGGCCGCTCGTCGACACCTTGCCGAATCCGATCGTCTCAAATGCCGTCTGGGCGTCAGGCGCACGCAGCAACATCTCCTTCGTGCCGCCGCCGGCGGGAATCAGGCCGACGCCGACTTCCACAAGGCCCATGTAGGTTTCCGCCGCGGCCTGCACCTGCGCGCCGTGCAGGCTGACCTCGCACCCTCCACCCAGCGTGAGGCCCGCGGGGGCGACGACGACGGGAACGGCGGATTGTTTGAGGGCCGTCGTGGCGCCCTGGAAGCCGCGCACCATCAGATCCACGTCGTCCCAGTTCTCCTCCTGCGCTTCAAGCAGGAGCAGCATCAGGTTGGCGCCGGCCGAAAAGTGGATGCCGTCGTTGCCGACGACGAGCGCCCTGAAGTTCTTCTCCGCTTCGCGGACACCGGCGTGGAGCATCGCGATGGTATCGCCGCCGATCGCGTTCATTTTCGAGTGGAATTCGACACAGAGCACGTCGTCACCGAGGTCCACGAGGCTGGCGCCCTCGTTCGACTGCACAATGCGTCCGCGATCGCGCGCCGCCTGCAGGATGAGGAGGTCGGGTGCGGCGGGTGGCAGTGAGCCCGCGCGGAAGCGGTCGCGGCCGCCGAGGAGCGCGGTGACCGCCGGGTCGGCCGTGACCCCGCAGGCGGCGAGCACGTGTGCGGGACCGATGGCATCCCACAGTTCGAATGGCCCGACGTCCCACCCGAAGCCCCACCGCATCGCGCGATCGACATCGTCGATTGAGTGTGCGACGTCACTGGCGATGTGTGCGGCGTAGAGCAGGGTCGGCGCGAGTGTGTCGCGCAGCAGTTCGCCCGTGCGGTGCTGGCCGAGAAACAGGGATGCAACGCGAGCGCCTGTGTCGGTGATGGCGCGTGCGGCTTCCAGCTCCGGCAGGCGTGCCGGGTGCTTCGGGCGGTACTCGAATGTCGAGAGATCGAGCGTCTGGATGTCGGAGCCGGACGCCGTGCGGACCTTTTTGTAGAAGCCCTGGCCGGCCTTGTCGCCGATCAGGCCGCGTTCGAGCATCTGCTGCACGTAGGCCGGCGTGACAAAGTGGCGCCGGTCGTCTTCGTTGGGCAGGCGTTTCGTGAGATCGGCAGTGACTTTCGAGAGGATGTCGAGTCCGGCGAGATCAACCGTGCGGAAGGTCGCGCTCTTCGGGCGTCCGGTCGCAGGGCCGGTGATCGCGTCGATTTCTTCGATGGTGTAGCGGCCGGTGCCGGCGACGTCGAGCAGACGCATCACGCCGAACATCCCGAGGTGATTTGCGATGAATGCCGGAGTGTCCTTGGCGAGGACCACTCCCTTGCCAAGGCGATGATCGATCCAGGCCGAGAGTCCGGCAAGGATCGCCGGGTCTGTGTCTGGCGTGGGGATCACTTCCACAAGGCGCAGATATCTCGGCGGATTGAAGAAGTGTGTGCCCACCCAATGCCGGCGAAGACTGTCCGATCGGCCTTCGGCGATCAGCGCCAGTGGAATGCCTGAAGTGTTCGACGACACGATCGCATGTGGTGCCCGGATGGCGTCCACGCGCTCGAGCAGCGCGCGCTTGATCGCGAGGTCCTCGATAATCGCTTCCACGATCCAGTCTGCGTCGGCCAGGACGGAGAGATCGTCGAGGCTGCCGGTACGGATCAATGTGCGCGCGTCCGGCGTGAAGAACGGGTCGGGTTTGAGCGTCGTCGCGCGTTTCAGTCCTGCCGCAGCCGCGTCGGCGGTGACGTCCAGCAACCAGACCGGCACACCGGCGTTGGCCAGGTGCGCCGCAATCTGCGCGCCCATCACGCCCGCACCCAACACCGCCGCCCGACGAATTGCCACGCTCATGCGTCCTCCCGCTGCGTCACGCCGTACAAAAACACATCCACCACACCCTCCGCATCGTCACCCAATTCGTACCGGCGGTCGCTGAGGATCCAGTTGGTGGCCATTTCGTCCAGTGCGCCGAAGAACATCTTGGCGGCGAACGTGGGGGGCACGTTCGCGCGGAAGATGCCGGCGGTCTGTCCTTCGGCGATCGTGTCGCGGATGACGCCGAGATAGGTGCGGAGCCGCGTCGCTGACAGGCGCGCCATGAATTTTGTCGACTGCCGCAGTTCGACCTGAAAGACCACGGCGAGATCGCGATCGCGGCCGAGGCGTTCGAGGTGCAGCCGCGCGATCTGCCGGAGGCGGTCGGCCGGGTCGCTGACCGCGTCGAGGGTTGCGCGGCCTTCGCGGATGGCGTCCTGCATGGTGCGATCGAAGAGGGAGATGAGCAGGTCGTCCTTGCTCTTGAAGTACAGGTAGACCGTGCCGGCGGCGATGCCCGCTCGCCGGGCCACGTCGGCGACCTGGGCGGCAAAAAAACCGCGTTCAGCGAAGACCCGGGTGGCGGCGTCGAGGATCAGTTGGCGCTTGTCGATGTCTGGTCCGGGTCGCGCGGCGCGCAGGGGTTGGGGCATGGTATGAATGAATGTTCATTCATGTGATACTCCCAGGTCAAGCCTGAAACGGGAGCCAAAGGCGGTCGTAGTTGCTTCTAGGCCATGTTAGACGTCGCACAGCAGCAGCTCGTTGTTACCCGCCTGAACCGTATTGAGGGTCAGGTGCGCGGAATCAGACGCATGGTGCAGGAGCCCCGGCTCTGCGTCGAAATTCTTCAGCAGTTGGCCGCGGCCGAGGCGGCGCTGAACCGGGTCAGTCTGGCCATTTTGAAGTACCACGTCGAGCACTGTGTGCCCGAGGGCGTCAATATCAGCCAGGACGAAGGAAGCGCGCGCCTGAAAGAACTGGTCGATATCTTCGACCGCTTCTCGTCCTGAACACTGCCCTGAATTCAACGGTTTGGACCCCCGGATCCGGCCGCCCGCATTACTCCACCTCCGTTTCGTCAAGAATTGCGCTTTTTCCTAAGGTTTTCGGGGTCTTGGCCTGTTCAGGAAGTGGACGGAGAATTGCTCCATGTATACCAATCACACCCGATGGCAGGCACGGAGCCTGTACTGAAGGGATGGAGGATACATGACAAGACGATTAGTGCAGATGGCCATTCTGGCCTTGTGCTCGACGCTGGTGGCTGCCAATGCGTCCGCTCAGGTTTTCCAGGGCCGTATTGAAGTCACCGTGGTCGATAGCACGGGCGCGGTGCTGCCGGGGGCGACCGTTGAACTCGCCGGCCAGCAGACCGCCAACACCGTGTCAGATGCCCGGGGCGAAGCCCGCTTCCTGAATCTGGCACCCGGCAAGTACATGGTGACCGCCAAGCTGTCGGGCTTCGGTGACTGGAAGAACGAGAACGTGATGGTCAGCGCGGGCCAGAACATCGCCCTCCGGGCGACGATGGCCGTGGGCGGCGTGGCGACGACGGTGGACGTTGTGGGCGGCACGCCCACGATTGACCCGAAGCGCGCCGCACAGTCGACGAACGTCACGTATGAGGAACTGCAGCAGGTGCCGTCCTCGCGAGACCCCTGGGTTGTCCTTCAGACCATCCCCGGCGTGGTCGTTGACCGCGTGAACGTCGGCGGCGCCGAATCCGGCCAGCAGTCGGCTTTCCGCGGCAAGGGTGCCGGCGGCGGTGAAAACACCTGGTCGATTGACGGTATCGCCATCACGGACATGTCGGCGCTGGGCTCGTCGCCCACCTACTACGACTTCGACATGTTCCAGGAAATGCAGGCGACCACCGGCGGTGCTGACGTCGCGAACGCGACGCCCGGCGTGGCGCTGAACTTCGTCCTCAAGAGCGGTTCCAACACCACGCGTGGCTCGGCCCGCTGGTACGGCTCGGACGAAGACTGGAAGTTCCTGTTCGGCAAGCCGATTCAGGCGAACAACATGCCTGACGAACTCAAGGCCACCCTGGGTGGCGCGTCCGGCAAGGGCAACCGCATGCGCCGGTACAACGACAACGGCTTCGAGCTCGGCGGCCCAATCCTGCGCGACAAGCTGTGGGCGTGGGGTGCGTACGGCAGCACCGACGTCACAGTCCTGACGCTGTCGAACACGCCCGATCAGACGATCCTCGAGAACTACTCGCTCAAGGGGACCGCCCAGGCGACGTCGAACCTGCGCGGCAGCTTCACCTACTACCGTGGTGAAAAGCTCAAGTACGGCCGCAGCGCCGGCACCACCCGTCCCCCGGCCACGACCTGGAATCAGGGCGGTCCGACGCAGCTGTACAAGGGCGAACTCAACCTGACGGTTGGCAACAACGCGTTCGTCACGGCGCGCGCGGCCAAGGTCGACGGTGGCTTCTTCCTCACGCCCCAGGGCGGCCTCAACGTCAACATGATCTACGCCGACGACGCCGGCGTCGGCCGCAACAGCTGGTACGAGTACCGCACCGTGCGTCCGCAGCAGACGGCGAACGTCGAGGCGAACTACTTCCAGGGCCGCCACGAACTGAAGGTCGGCTTCGGTTACCGCAAGGCCGACGTCGATTCGTTCTACACGGTGCCCGGCAACAAGATCATCACCTACCACGATGGCTACCCGAACATGTTCGGGAGCGTCACGGCGTGGAACCAGGTCACCGGCACGGTCGGCCGCTACACCAACGCCTTCATCTCAGACACGATCTCGTTCGACCGCCTGACGATCAACGCGGGCGTCCGCTGGGATCGCCAGTCGTCGTCGGTCAACGGCTACTCGCAGGCGGGCAACTCCCTGCTGCCGACGTTGCTGCCGAACCTGACCGGCCGCGCGGCCGATGACGTGATCGTGTGGAACTCGCTCACGCCGCGTATCGGCGCAACCTACGCCGTTGACGACAGCCGCAAGACGATCGCGCGCGCGAGCTACGCGTCGTTTGCCTCGCAGATGAACGCCGGCCTGGGCGGCTTCTTCTCGACGGTCGGTTCGTTCCGCGCGGTGTACATCTACAACATCACAGACACCAACGGGAACGGCACGGTGGACGCCGCGGAAATCGCGGGCCGCAACGTCAACTGCTCCAACACGGCGCAGTACTTCTGCACCGGCTTCGACATCAGCAACCCGTCGAACGTCGGCACCCCGAACCACGTGGTTGGCGACTACAAGACCCCGATCACGCACGAGTTCATGGTGGGTGTGGACCGCGAACTGATGACCAACGTGGCCCTGTCGGCCAGCTACACGTTCCGGTACTTCACCAACTTCAACTGGCGTCCGATCCAGGGCGTCAGTGCTGCGAGCTACGCGCAGCGCGGCACCTACACGGGCAGCCTGCAGCCGGTCGGCTCGTTCTCGGTGCCGTACTACGGCGTCACCACGGTACCCGCCAACCGCACCCGCACCGAATACAAGGACCGCGACGGGTACTCGCAGCGCTTCCAGGGCCTCGAGATTTCCGCGACCAAGCGCATGTCCAACCGCTGGATGGCGCGCGCCGGCTTCTCGTGGAACGACCACCGCGAGTACTTCGACGGCAACAACTCGCGCACCGATCCCACGTCGACGCTGCAGAACCCGAACATCGACGGCGGCCACGTGATGTCGGCGACCGGCGGATCCGGCAAGAGCCAGATCTACATCGTGCTTCCGCAGTACCAGTTCATCCTCAACGGTCTCTATCAGGCGCCGGGTGGAGTGAATATTGGCATGAACATGGTGACCCGCCAGGGCTACGCCATGCCGTACTCGCGCAGCAACGTCGCGACCGGCGACCCGCTCGGCAACAACAAGAACCTCCTGCTCGTGGACGACGTCACGAAGTTCCGTCTCCCGATGGTGACGTCGCTCGACATGCGTCTCGGCAAGGAGTTCGCGATCAAGTCGTCGACGGCAAACATCGACCTCGACGTGTTCAACGTACTGAACTCGGCGACGGTGCTCGGGCGCCAGTACGACCTGCGTCTGACGTCGGCCAATCAGGTCCGCGAAATCATGAACCCGCGCATTCTGCGCGTCGGGTTCCGGTTCGCGTTCTAAGGTCGACTGCACTTCCCACCGCCCCGGAGTCCGAGAGATCGGACTCCGGGGCGTTTTTTTTGATTGAGGATTGCGGGTCGAGGATGGAAGATGGGGAGCAGGAGACTGGGAATGGAACCATTAACAACGGATCGCGTCCGCCGAGTGCTGTGCGTGGCCACGCTGCTGGCCGTCCTGACCATTCCCGCCGCCGCCGTCGCCCAGGAGTGGCGTGGGCAGGGGCGCATTGCGGGCAAGGTGACCGACGAAAACGGCGCGCCGATTGAGGGCGTCATCGTCAAGGCAACGCTGCCGTCCTCCTCGAATCGCGGACCGGCGCCGGTGAAAACAAACGCCAAGGGTGACTGGTCGATCGGCGGCATCACCGGCGGCATGTGGGCAATTGATTTTGATCGCGAGGGCTACGAGCCCGTCAGCAAGTCGGTGCAGATCAGTGAATTCAATCGACTACCGGCGACGACGCTTGTGATGAAGAAGGTGGTTGTCGTGGTCGACCCGAACGACGTCATCAAGGAGCGGCTCACCGAGGCGGCCGGGCTGATGATGCGCAAGGAATTTGTGCCCGCGCTGGCCATCTACGAGGCGCTGGCGACACAGTACCCGACGGTCAAACAGTTCAAGCCGCTGATTGCCAGGGCGCAGTATGGCGCCGGCCGGACGCCCGACGCCATCGCGACGCTGAAGGCGGCCGTGGCCGATGACCCGGCAGCGATTGAAATTCAGGTTCTGCTCGGCACACTGCTGATCGAGACCGGACAGATGGCCGAGGGGCAGCAGGTCATGGCTTCGATTGATGCCAGCAAGGTGACCGATCCCACAGTGCTGCTGAATATCGGCATCGACCTGATCAACAACAAGAAGCAGGCAGACGCCATTCAATGGTTCGACAAGGCCATCGCGGCATTCCCGAATGATCCGAGTGCCTACTACTATCGCGGGATTTCGCACCTCGGCCTGGGTCGCAGCGCAGAGGCCAAGGCCGACCTGCTGAAGTTCGTCAGCCTTGCGCCACCGACCGCACCTGAGCTCGATGCGGCCAGGAAGATTCTCGACACGATCAAGTGATCGGACCGCCGGGCTGAAGCCCGGCGGCTCCTGACGTGCGTCACCGCAACTGCCGCAGGGCCTGCTCGGCCATGGCCAGCCCTGGTTCGAGACGGAGGGCCTCGCGATAGTGCTGGGCGGCTTCGGCGGTCCGGCCCTGAAGCTGTGCCAGGCCGCCGAGCGTGAGGTGCATGCGGGACGGTCTGTAGTCGCGGTCAAGGAGCGTGCGGGCTTCACGCTCGGCCACGTCAAACCGCTTGAGTTCAGAGGCCACGCCGATCAGGCGCATACGCGGGCGCGGGTTCGCCGGGTTTACGGCGATGGCCCGCGCGTATGCGTCCGCCGCCTCCGCGGGCCGTCGCTCGGCCTCCAGCAATAGACCAGTCACCAGCGCCACATCAAACGACCCAGGATCAAGTGTCGCGGCTGTCTCAAGGCGGCTCCTGGCGGCATCGATGTCTCCTGACGCCAGAAGCAGTTCAGTGGCCGACAGGTGCGGCGCAGCGACTGCGGGGTTCAGCAGCGCCGCCATTTCGAATTCGCCGAGCGCGTCGCGCATCCGCCCCTGGCGCTGATAGGCCTCACCGAGCAGTTGATGCAGGTCATAGGCCCGGTCGTTGATCCGTACGAGGTCGCGCAGCTTCCGCACGGCATCGTCCAACCGGTTGCCGCGCAGATCGTCAATCGCTTCGGTCATTAGCTGCTTGAACGTGCGGCGTTCCTCGATGCGGTCCTTCGGATCCGGTCCGCGATCCCCACCAGTGACGGTGGGGGCGGAGGTGCCGACATAGCCGAGACTACGGAGCCGCTCCAGCGTCTCACGGCTTGGCGCGGCCGCTTCAGGCGCCCTGCCGCCGGTGAAGGACTGCTCGAGCCGCACCACTTCCGCGACCATGCGGTCGCCCAGCGCCCGCTGTGCCTGGAACAGGTTCGTCGTTTCCCCTGGGTCCTTGCCGATCGCAAACAATTCTGGCGTGGGTGCATCGATGACCTTCCAGCCATCAGCCCGCAACGCGCGCAACTCGCTCCAGCCGTAGTGGAGTTTCGGGTAATACGACTCTGCGTACGCAGGCGGAACCACCGTGCGGCGCCCGCCATTCAGTACCGATCGCAGGCTTTCGCCGTCGAACTCGGCCGTCGCCGCCAGGCCAAGCAGATCGAGCACGGTGGGCATCAGGTCAACGGTGCGCACCTGCTCGGTGACCACATGGCCTCGTCGCGCCTGCGGCCCCGCGACGATCAGCGGCACCCGAATCACCGATTCGTAGAGAAACACGCCGTGTTCGTCTTCGCCGTGTTCGCCGAGCGACTCGCCGTGATCCGCCACCACGATGACCAGGCTGTCCTCAAGGCTCCCCCGCAGACGCAGCGCGTCGAGCACCCGCCCAATCTGCTGATCGACGTACGCCACCTCACCGTCATACGGGTTCGCCGCGAACTCCGCGCCGAACGGGGCTGGTGCGCTGTAAGGTGCGTGCGGGTCGTACAGGTGGACCCAGAGGAACAGTGGCTGCGCCCGCGGGACGGTGTCAATCCACCGGATCGCGTCGGCCACGACGGCTGCGCCGACCCGCTCGGCGTTGGCCTCGCTGCCGGAATCCACCGTATCGAATCCTGAAAACGCGGCAAACCCCTGCGCGAAACCAAACGCGCGATCAAGAACAAACGCGCCGATGAACCCGCCCGTGGCAAACCCGGCCTCCGACAACCGCTCGGCCATCGTCGTCGCCCGCTCCGGCAGTGGCGTGGTCGCGTTGTCGCGGACCCCGTATCGCGCCGGATACACGCCGGTGAAGATGGCCGCGTGCGCGGGGCCTGTAATCGGGGCGGATGTTTGCGCATCATCAAACCGGACGCCACGGGCGGCCAACGCGTCGAGGGTTGGTGTCCGTGCGGCCGAGGCTCCGTAGGCGCCGATGCGATCCGCGCGAGTGGTGTCGAGCGTGAAGAGGATGACATGGCGCACCGGCGGCTCAGCCGGGCGGCGACCGACGGTCATCCACATGACGACGGCGATCGCGGACATCGTGCCCAGGACCAGTAGTGCGCGCAGGCGTCTCGACATCGCTAGCGTGTGATCGACTGCGGAACCAGCAGCTGTGATGCCGGAAGCGCGAGGTAGCCGCGCCGGGCCCGGATGGTGACGTCTGCCCGCTTCACGCGCACCTCAACAGGGCGGTACTGCCCGTCCAATTTCAGATCGTCAGGCTGATAACCCAGCACGTAGTACCTGTTGGCATCGTCGGCGATCTGCGTCAACGCGCGGCCGATGTTGTTCTCGTTCCGGATGAAGATGCCGCCCGTATCAACGGCGAGGCTGTTGGGTCCATCGAGGCCGATGTCAAACCGCGCCGGGGCCGAAGTCGGGCTCTCGGCGGCGGGCCGGTCGCCGATGTCGGCGCTGACGCCCCGATTGATTCCACGCGCGTCGATCGCGTAAATGCGCGCGCCGGCTCTGGCCGCCTGTCCGACGGTTGCGCGCAGGTTGGATTCAACCTCCTGTACGACGAAACCGCTGCTGAGGAACACGATCGTCTTTGGACCAGGGATTCGGGCCAGGCCGCTGGCCAGCCCGGTCATCGACGAGAGGGTGTCCCTGCCGGCGCGCAGCATGTCGCCCGCCAGACGGCGCGCCTTGTCGCGCACCATCATGTCGGCCGGTGTTGCCTGGCACGCGGACGGGTCGTCCGTGCAGGCGCGGACGGCTGCGCGCTGAATGGCGTCCTTATCTTCGCGGGCGATCGCGAGTACCTCCGATTCGTCGCGCAGCCTCGGCCACTCGCGTGTCATCTCGATCATGCGCGAGCGCTGGTCGGCGAGTGGTTTCACCGCGCCGACCGCGTCCTCAAGCTCGGAGCGGACACTCGTGAGCCTGTTGTTGACCATGCGGGACCCGGCGACGATACCGCCAAGATCCCCGTCGCGGAACTGCTCCTTGATGAAGGTGCGCACCGCATCGCGCGACCGTTCGAAGCCGCTGCCCGGGGTGAGATGGTTCAGGTCAAACACAAAGATCCATGTCTGTTTCGCTGCCGCCGCAGCCGCAGAGCCGGTTGCCTGGCCAGGCGAGAGTCCCGCCGGTCCCCGGAGGCTGACCAGTGGTGCACCCGTAGGCGCACCGGCGGGAGGACCGACATAAAACACCGCGCGGAGTGGCTGCGACGCGCCACGTTCGTAGATTTCGAAGTCGTCCATCGTCAGGTCATCGACGAAGCGGCCGTTGCTATCGAACACGCGAACATCGACCTGCACCAGTTGGGCGCTGGCCTGGAACGTCGGCGGTTGTTGCGGTGGCGGTGTCGCCTGTTGCGCGGCCGCACTCAGCACCCAGCACGATGCCCCGAGCAGCGCGCCCAGCACCGAGCACTTTGCACGACGCACTACGGTTCTCTCCCTTCGATCTGTCGCAGCTTCGCGAGCAGTTCGGCTGAGTCCGGCAGTGATTCGAGACCGGCGCGCAGGGCCTGTCGCGCCAGATCCGGTTGCTGGAGTTTCAGATACCCCTCCGCGAGGGCCAGATGCGCCGACACCATCAGCGGGTCCAGGTGCGCTGCGCCGCGCCATGCCGTGAGGGCCGCGCGGGTGTCTCCGGCCCGTTCCTGGGCCCATCCGAGGAAAAACGACGTCAGGGCATGGTCGGGTTCCGCCGCCTGCGCGCGCGTCCATGCGGCTACGGCGCCTGGAAAATCCTCGCGGACAAATCGGGACAGGCCCCGGATCGACTGCGCGACAAAGCTCGAATCCCCGGTGGACCCTTGCACTGCGGCTTCCGCACGCTCCCACGCACCCCGAGCGGCGTCTTCCGCGGCCGCCGCGAACGTCGTACCCGCGGACCGCTGCAGCAGTTCCGCCACAAGGGCCTGACCGAGCTGGCCCTCGACGATTGCCCTCGGCGCCACCAGGGGCGCGGGAGGCGGCAGTGGTCGTGGCGGAGGGGGACCGGCGGTTCCACTCACCAGGTCCACAAATCGCGTCCGATCCGCCAGGACTCCGTTCCCGCTCAGGAGCGTGGCGTGAACGACGTAGCTCCCCGGTGCGACGCCGGCGAGGGGCACCGTGAACGGTGCACGAATCATGAAGCCGTCGAGGTTCGATACCGGCGCCGGCAGCGGCGCGGTGTACGACGCCAGCGCCTGAGTGCCGTCGGTCGTACGAACAGTCACCGTCAAACTGAGCGACCGCAGCTGGTCTGCCACCCGGGCGTAGGCTTCCAGCAGTCCACTCAGACCGTCATCAATGTGGGCCAGCGCGCGGACCGGAATCGACGCCGGGCTTGTCCCGAGAATCAGATCGCTCACCGCCACATCGGGCGTATCGAATGGCCGCACCTCCACACGACGGTCGGCACTTCCGGCGAGTCCGCCTGGCTCACGCACGACCGCGCGCATCAGGTAGTGCCCGGCCGGCACGGTGAATTGAACGCGCCACGCGCCCAGGCCCATGCTGGAACCCTGGGCGGTGGCCTCCGGCAGCGGAATCACGTCCGCGCCGCTGGCGACCACCCGCCCGTCGCGGACGTCGCGCGCGACAAAAACGACGTCGGCCTTGTCGCCGGGATCCGACCGCACCGGGAGCTGAGCCCGCAGGCTCAGCACCACACGCTGCTGGCCAGGCACGTCGGCCTTCAAGAGGTAGGTGGTGTAGTCGAGCTTCAGGCCCTGCTGCACAAATGGTGCGTTGAGGACGGTGGCGACGGCGCGCTGGCGGTCGGCGGGCGTCAGGGCCGGACGCAATGCGTAGCCGGTTCTGGTGCTGACCTTCGCGCCGGGGCGGGTCACACTGACGGAGACCCTCTGGTACTGGCCGCGGTTGTTGCGTGCCGTCTCCGATGGTTCGAAGCCGACGAGATAATAGTCCTGGGCCTGGGCTGCGAGTCTGGTCAGCACTGTGCCGCTGCGCGCGGCGCCATCCACAAATAACTCACCGTCGGTTTCCACCGCGAGTGTGCCGAGAGGCGCGAGACGTGCCTGAATCTCGGAACCTTGCGCGGTCTCCGAGGCGTACGCCTCGGTGATCGCCGGGCCACGCTGGTTGAGATCAATAGTGTAGAAGACGCTGTACGTCTGCGCTGCGGCGGCAGCCACAATCTCCAACTCTCGCGAGAGATTGTCCTGGAAGAACCCTTCCGAGAACAACACCACGGACTTCCGCCCCTCGACATCTGCGAGGTTGCGGATCAGTTCGGCCAGCCGCTGCAGAAATTGCCGCGATTCAGCGTCCGACTGGTTCACGACCATGCGCGCGTTCTCGACGATGACGCGGCGCGCGATGCTGGGGTCGTCAGCCAGTGAGCCGCCGCCTCGGCCTCCGCCGGCGGTGGGCAGACCCAGAAGGTCACCACTACCGTCCCTGGCCAGCCGTTCAATCGTCGTGGTGATCAGGCGGTCGTCCCCCTGCACGATGCGGTGTGCCTCGTGGATCGGGAATGTGCCGAATGGCGTGGACATGGTGCGCTGGTAGGATCCGCGGATCGGCTCGAGCGCGGCCAGTGCACGTTGATGATCGGCCGTGAAGCTCAGTCGGGCTCCAGGCCCAGGGACCGAATAGATGGCGACACGGTCCGCCGGGCGGATTCTGGTGCGAATAAACTGCTCGGCCGCCATCCGGGCGCGTTGTTCGTTCCCGGCTGTGATGTGGGCCTGATCAAACACGAGGACGTAGAGGTGGCCTCGCGGGAACGCCTGGTTTGACGCCACCTCTGCGGTGAGCGCACGAGCGGCCTCGTCTACGAATGTCTCAGCCGGCTCGGTGACGCGCTGAAACAGCAGCACGGGTCGGTCGGCGCCGCGCTCGGTCACCACCACTTCGTCCGCACGAAGGTCAGTGATCGGCCGTCCGGCGGCATCAGTGACCCTGATATCGAGCCGGACCAGATCCACGCCCGTGCGAAACTGAGCCTGGCCCGCCGCGCGGCCGCCGGACAGACAGACAGCAACACCCAACAGCAGCGGGAGTCGAAGGGAATGTGGGACCGCCACGATCGAATGTTACCGCGCTGGGCCCTGTCGTGTCTGGTGGAACGCGCGGGCCCGCTCGGCTCGGACGGTGTCTCCGAATTGTGTCCACAACTGGGCGGCGAGCAGGTATCCCTGTGGCTGACCAAACCGGGCGGCCGCGGCCTCGAGATCCTCCACCGCATTGCGCGCCTCGGTGCGACGACCCAGTTCCCATTCGGTCATGGCGAGGCCGGCGCGCGCGAGCAGGTGGTTGGGATAGATCGCGATTTCAGTCGCAAACAGTGGCGCGGCTTCGCTCAAGCGGCCCTCTCGCGCCAGCGAGTCGGCGAGCACGTATCGGACGTCCGCGACCTGCTCCGTGCGGTCGGTCAGCGCGCGCACCGCCGCCTGCAGCGGTGGAATCGCTGCGGCGAACGCGTTCTGGTTGTAGAAGAGCAGGCCGTCGACGAACGCCGGCATCGGCAGCGTCGGATCCGCCGTGGCCGCCTCCGCGGCGTGGTGGCGCGCTGCGGCAGCATCCTTGCGCTGCACCGCGAGGCGGGCCAGCAGTTCGTGCGCGATGGCAGGCGCGACCGGAATGGCGAGTTCCGCGTGGGCACGCGCCTCCTCGAACCGGCTGAGCTGTACGAGCACTGCGGCGGCGCCCGTCAGGGCGGGCGCGTTGGTCGGATTGCGCTCAATCAGCTGCCGGTAGGCGTCGAGCGCGGCAGTGGCCTGTCCCGCGCGGTCGAGGGTCCCCGCCAGCTGCAGCCAGACGTCGGTCATCGACGGATCGTCGGCCAGCAGGGCGCGATAGGCCGCAGAGGCCTCCAGCCATTTTCCCTCGGCGGCCAGCGATGCCGCGCGTTGATACAAGCGAAGGACTTCAATCTTGTCCTTGGGATCCGGCAGCATGTCGCCGGGCTGTGTGATCGTGCTGCTCTGTGTGCCGACGTATCCGAGGGCCGCGAGCCGTTCGCGATCGGCAGCCGACACCGTGGCCGGCGCGGCGACGCTGACGCCGGCCAGAAGCCGATCCAGCGCCGAGCGCATCGCCTGACGCACCTGCGGTCGGGCATCGACGACGGATCGCGATTCGCCCGGATCCTCACGCAGGTCGAACAGTTCATCGCGCGGCGCGCGAATGTAGCGATACCGCTCATCGGTGAGCGCATACAACTCGCTCCAGCCGAAGTGATAGCGGGGCGACATGGCCTCCGCATAAATCGTGGCGGCCGGCAGGTCGGTTTCTCCGCGCAGCACCGGCCCCAGCGGGCGTCCGCCCAGCGTGCCGGGCACAGGCAGCCCCAGTGCGGTGAGAATCGTCGGCGCCATGTCGAGGTGCTGCACCGGCGTGCTGATCCGGCGACCCGCGCCCTCACTGTCCGGAAGCTTGATGATCAACGGCACCTGGATGGTCGAGCGATACAGGAAGGACCCGTGCTCCTCCTCGCCGTGGTCGCCGAGTCCTTCGCCGTGGTCGGACAGCAGGATGACGGTGGCGCGGTCATAGTCTCCGCGTGCCCGCAGGGTCTCGATCAGTTGCCCCACGATCGCATCGGCATGCGTGACTTCGCCGTCGTAGCGATCACCAGACGCCGGCACCACGGGCGGTGTGTAGGGCTTGTGGGGTTCATAGATATGGAAGAACAGGAAGTACCGGGGCGGCGCCGACGCCAGCCATTTCTGGGCTGCGGCGAGCGTATCCTGTCCCGCCCGCTGCACCTCCCCAAGCGTCCGATTGGGCCCCGACGGCGGCAACTGGTCGTCGAAGTGTGAGAACCCCCGGGCGAAGCCCGTCTGCCGTCTCAACACAAACGAAGACACGAAGGCGGCTGAGGGCACCGCCGCCTCTTGCAGGAGGGCAGGCACCCACGGCGTGTCCGGCCCCAGGGTGAACCCGATGTTGTCACGCACGCCATGCGCAAAGGGCTGCAGCCCCGAGAAGATGGTCGAGTGCGCGGGCAGCGTTTGTGGCGACGACGTCCAGGCCTGTTCGAAGACGTGCCCATCATTCGCAAGCCGATCGATCGCCGGCGTCTGTCCCGCAGCATAACCATACACGGGCAGGCGGTCGGCGCGCAGCGTGTCGATGGAGATCAGAATGACCGGCCCCGCCGTGGTGTCTCGCTGCACCCACGTTGTGATGACCAGCGCGGCCGCGGCCGCGGCGATGCCGATCACGGCCAGCCAGCGTGCTGTGGTGCGACGCGCGCGCGACACACTCATCGCCGCGACACGCTCGCGACGATGAGCGTGTACGTGTGACGGTCCTTCTGCTGCAGAAAGGCGAGGTGCGTACCGTCGTGTGACCACGCGGGCAGCGTGACCTTCTGCGTGCCAGCCACACGCACGGCCTGTCCTGCGCGGTCCATCACCGCGAGCTGGCCGGCCTTGTCGGCGAAGGCAATCAGCGTGTGACCCCTGGGCGCCCAGCCGAACGTCAGGCCCGGCACGATTGGATGGTTGGTCCACTCTCCGACGACCTCGTTGCCGAGGCGCATGGTGTAGACGTTGATGTTGTCGGACTGCGCCATGGCGGCGGTGACCGTGTGGGCCGAAATGCCGCCTGACGCGTCGACCGATCCGCCCCGCGCGAGGTCGCCCCCCATTGGGATGGATGTCGCCGACTGGATCTTTCTCTCACTCGATACGTCAATCTTCCACAGGGCATCGTCGGGCGACGCCTGCGCGGACTTCCACTGGTGATACGCGACGGCCCATCCCGGCGGGACCTCGACCTGCCGTCGCGCGCCGTCGAGCGCGGCAATCACGTAGTGATAGGTCACCTTGACGCTGGCGTCCCGGTTGGCGTCATACGTCTGCAGGTAAAGCTCGGTCTGGTCCGGCGACCACGCCAGCTGGCGCACCAGAGCGCCCTTGAGCTGCCGCATGTCGATGTCCGCCACCGGCGGCGCGGGAGAGACGATGACCGGCGCTACGGGGGTCTGCGGCGCCTGCACGAGGAGGGACAGCAGCAGGGTGAACATGATGATCAGAATCTACCACCGGCGAGCCGCCGGCGGACCTGGGCAATGTCGGGGCCGAAGAGTTGCGGTGGCGCGGTGGCCACAAAGCGTTCCCCGTAGTGCCGGGCTTCCTCGGTCTGCCCGGAAGCAAACAGTTCCATCGTCAGGTTGAACAACGCGTTGAATTCGCCCGGGTCGAGCGACACGGCCCTGCGCCAGGCGTTCAGGGCTTCGGGAAGGCGATCGCGTTGCGCGAGGACCACGCCGAGGCCGGTGTGGGCGCCGGCGAGTGAGGGATCGATGTCGAGCGCCTGCCGGAAGGCCGCTTCGGCCGCGACCAGATTCCCGGTGCGCAGGTGGAGCAGGGCGATGTTCTGGTGCGAGAGGCCGGAGGTGGCATCGAGGCGGAGTGCGCGCTCGAACGTGCGCATCGCGTCGGCCGTGCGGCCGTTTTGCCCGTAGGCAATGCCGAGGGCGTTGAGGACGTCACTGTCCTCGTCGGCCATGGCTTCCAGGAGCGGGATGGCGCGCGCGGCGGCTCCGGCTTCGGCCAGATAGATACCGAGTTTCATGCGGATGTCGCGCTGCGTGAGTCCGCGCGCGAGTGCCGCTTCGAGAGTGGCGATGGCGTCACCGGCGCGGCCGGACTCCCAGAGCGCGAAGGCGAGGTAGCGGTAGGCGTCGGCGGTATCCGGCCGCCGCGCGATGACGGCGCGGTACGCGTCGATCGCCTCGTCCCGGCGCCCACGCGAATAGAGATCGCCCGCGGTGTGGAGCATCCGATCGAGATCGATCAGGCGTTTGGGATCGTCGGCCTCGGTGTATTGCTCGCGACGAGGCGCCGGGCTTCCGCCGATGTATCCCAGCGCACGGAGCCGCTCGAGGACGGCGCCGGATTCCTCACCGGGCTGGCCGGGCGCCGCCACGTTGAACGTGCGCAAGGTGTTGACCAGCACCTGCGTCGCCGTCGCGTCGGCGGTCGCCAGGTTCTGTTGTTCGCGCGGGTCGTCGGCCAGCGCGTAGCGTTCGGCAATCGGGAGATCGATGTACTTGTCGCGATAGACCAGCACGCCTCGCAGCGGTGCCCAGCCTCTGGCAAGAAACGGCGTCATGGCCTCGAAATAACTCGGCCGCGCGTCACCGCGGCCGGCGGCCATCACGTCGAGCAGGGACGCGCCGGCCACGCCGGTCTCGATCGGCGCGCCGACCGCATCGAGCACGGTCGGCACAATGTCCACGTGCCTGGCCGGCGTGTCGATGGCCACGCCGCGCGACGAGGCGGTGCCGTCAGGGGTGATCTCCGCGATGATGAGCGGCACGCGAAGCGTCGCTTCGTAGGCAAAGATGCCGTGCGTGAGTTCGCCGTGTTCGCCGAGGCTTTCGCCGTGGTCGGAGGTCACGATCACGAGCGTGGGCCGGGGCTGCGTGCGCAGCAGGTCGAGCAGTGGTGCGAGGGCGGCATCCGTCCATGCCACTTCACCCGCATAGGCATCGGTGGCGTACTGGGCGTCGAACGGCGCCGGCGGCCGATAGGGCGCGTGTGGATCGAAGACGTGCACAAAACTGAACCAGGGCGCTGACTGCCTTCCGATCCAGGTGCGGGCGGCAGAGACAACGTCGTCGGCCCGGCGTTCCGGCAGCGCAAAGTCGATCGTGGGCCCCGCTTCCGGAAGCCGGTCGTCGTACACATCGAATCCCTGGTTGAGTCCAAAACGTTGATCGAGGGGGAATGCGCCGACGAACGCCCCCGTCGCGAATCCCATCGCTTTCAGTCGCGTGGCCAGTGTGGCTTCACCGGGGCGCACGCGATAGCCGTTGTTGTCGCGGACCCCATGTTCATACGGGTAGGTGCCGGTCAGCAGGCTGGCGTGGGAGGGCAGGGTCACGACCGCGTGGGCGTGTGCAAAGGTGAACCGTGCGCCTGCGGCTGCCAGGGCGTCGAGCGCCGGCGTGGCGGCCCGGCCGCCGTAGGACCCAAGGGCATCGGCCCGCAGGGTGTCGATGGAAATGAGGAGCACATTGCGATCGGGCGTGCGGGCCATGTGAAACGCCCGTGCCGGCCAGAACCACCAGCCCGCAGCGAGTGCCACCAGGAGGGCCGCGGTTGTCCAGAGGCCCACGCGCGATCGAATCATGCCGTTACTTTCTCACTCCGCAGTGGGTTTGTGTATCTGTGCGCCCGGGCGCCCGCTCGACAGGCCAATAAAGCGGGTTCTCATGGCTTCAAATTGCCATCTTAACTTCCTGTAAATCTATGATTTAAAAGGGTAATTGACATAATGCTAAACATGGGGGTAGTATCCATCACCCTCTGGTACTGGAGTAGCTTGGTCGCTGGCATCGGTGTGCCCGTGCCGTGTGCGTTTTCCCGGTCTGGACAGGGGATTGAGGAGGAGAAGGATGACAAGAGTCGTACGAGGAATGCTGCTCGTCGCCGGATTGCTGGCGATGTCGGCGGGGTCGGCCAACGCCCAGGCGATTGGTCAGATCTTTGGCAAGGCGATCGACTCGTCCGGCGGTGTGCTGCCGGGCGTGACCGTGACCGTCACGGGGCCCACGTTGCAGCAACCGCTGACGCAGGTGACGCAGTCCACGGGCGCGTACCAGTTCCCGGTGGTGCCGATTGGCAAGTACGTGGTGACGTTTGAGTTGAGCGGCTTCAAGCGTGTCGCTCGGCAGAACGTGGATGTCACCTCCGGCTTTAACGCCGAAATCAACGCGACGATGGAAGTCGGCGCGATGACCGAAGAGGTCACCGTCTCGGCGGCGGCTCCGGTCGTGGATACAAAGAAGACCACCACCGGCGCCACGTTCACCGCGGAGATCCTGGAGAAGATTCCGTCGGCCCGCGACCCGTGGCAGATCATCAACATGACCCCGGGGGTGCAGGCGGGTCTGAACGTCGGCGGCTCGTCGTCGGGTCAGCAGGTCGGCCTGCAGTCGCGCGGCACCGGGGCCTCCGTGCAGTGGAACCTCGAAGGCGGCTCGATGACGGACCTGTCGTCGAACTCGTCGGCGATGTACTACAACTTCGACTCCTTCGAGCAGATCTCGGTGACCAACGGCGGCGGCGACGTCTCGGTGCAGTCATCGGGTCTGTCGATCAACCTGATCACCAAGTCGGGTTCGAACGTGTTCAAGGGCTCGCTCGTCGGCACGTTCCAGAACGACTCGATGCAGGGCAACAACGTGTCGGAGGACCAGTTCAAACGCGGCGCCTCCGGGTTCCTGTCCGGTGCGCCGGTGTCGAAGATTTACAACATGTCGGGCGAATACGGCGGTCCGCTGCTGCGCAACAAGTTGTGGTGGTGGGTGGCGCTCGACAAGCAGGACATCAACGTCGGCGTCGTCAACTTCTTTGACCGCGACAAGGGCACGACGTGCAGCGCGTATGCAGACGCGCAGCGCTCCGGCAGCCTGCTCGGCACCATCGCCTTCAGTGACCTTGAGCAGGTCCAGGGTTGTCTGAAAAACGACAAGACGGTGATCAAGAACAAGCAGGGCAAGCTGAACTTCCAGCTGAACGCCTCGAACAAGTTCCAGTACCTGTTCATCTCCGACAACAAGTACCGCAACGCGCGAGGTGCCTCGGCCAACACTGAGCTGGAGGCGGTGACGAAGCAGACGTCGGACATCTGGCTGAAATACTTCCCCCTGCCGACGCATCAGCTGACGCACACCTGGATCGCCAGTGATCGTCTCGTCTTCAACACGATGTTGACCAGCGTGGCCGGCGGGTTCTATCTCGACTACCAGGATTCGATCGCCCCGGAGATCTGCGGTCTGTCCAAGTACACGGGCGCGACCACGCTGGCGGGTTATCCGCAGACGGCGAACCCCCAGTGCATGTTCAACATCCAGCCGCAGACCATCCGGACGACGGGCAATCTGAGCCGGTCGCTGGGCAACAGCTACCAGACGAAGCGTCCGTCGCTGGAAATCAAGACCGACGGCACGTACTTCCTGACCAGCGTGCTGGGCGGCGACCACTCGCTGAAGTTCGGCGCGGGCTACCGCAATAATCCGATCACGACCTACCAGCACATCAGCGGCGGCGGACGCGCGCAGGTGCAGTGCCGCGGCAACACGCTCGCCAACTGCGGCGACGGCAAGACCTACGTGCCGGTTGAGGGATCGACCGCACCGGGCCTGGTGCCCTACCTGGCTCAGGTGACGCGCGACCAGCTCGTCAACAACGACTGGTGGATGTGGTCTGGCTACATCCAGGACTCGTACTCGCGCGGCCGGCTGCGCGTGAATGCGGGCATCCGGTACGACTGGCAGCAGTCGAAGTGGCTGGGCGGCTGTGTGCCGGCCAACCAGATTCTGCCCGACCTGCTGCCGTCGCAGTGTGAAGACGAGGCCACGTCGGGTGTGAGCCCCGTCACGGGTCAGGTCGAAGAGCTTCAGCCGTTCGGCAACCTGTCTCCGCGTCTGTCCCTGACCTACGACCTGAGCGGAAACGGCAAGACGGTGCTCAAGGCGTCGGGGTCGTACTACTACGCCACCAAGATCACACTCGCGAACAACCTCAGCAGTCTGGGTGCCGTGACACTGACATGGGGGGCGAACCCGACGAGCGGCCGGTGCAGTACCACGCCGGGCGCCTCGTGCTGGACGGATGCGAATATGGACGGCTTCATCCAGAGCAACGAGCTGATTGGCACGCCGTCGGTCAGCACCTCGCTGTTCAACCTGTCGACGGGCCTCCGGGTTCCCGCCGGCAGCAACGTCGACAAGAGCGCGAAGATTGGCCGGACGCGCGAAGTGACGCTTGGCCTCCAGCGCGAGCTTGTCGCCAACATGGCTGTGGGCGCGGACTTTATCTATCGTCGCTACGACAACGGCACAGCCGGCTACACGATTGGCTACCAGCCGGGCGCTGCCGGCTTCCCGCTGTCGTCGATCTACGCCGCGCCACTGACCTACACTGACCCGTTGTCCGGCAAGTCGGCGCCGTACTACGTCGTGCAGCAGGGCGCGATGCGCCCGTCGGGTATCGGGACCATTACGATGACCCGTCTTAGCTACGAAGACTACAAGGGCGTGGACCTGACCCTGTCGAAGCGTTACAGCGACCGATGGCAGGCCAACCTGGCGGTGACGCTTCAGACCCGCAGCGACTTCCTGCCTGCAGGGAGCTTCACCAACCCAACAGGCATCGAGTTCCAGGACGGTACGAACGGCATCGCGCGCTATTTGATCAAGTTCAACGGAAGTTATGATCTCCCGTGGGGGATCATGGCGTCGACGAACCTGAACATCAACGATGGCGCTATTCGCACGATGTCGATCAACGGGCCTGGCCAGGTGTACGGCGGGGTGAACGCGTCGGGCAACCCGACCACGATCAGCTACAGCACCCTGAACTTCGAGGAGCGCGGCACGACGCGCTTTGAGAAGACGGTGTTGTGGGACATGGGGGTCCACAAGACGTTCACGTTCCGGGGCGGTCAGAACCGCATCAAGGTGATGTTGGACGGGTTCAATATCCTGAACGCCGCACCCGTGCTGGGCTACTCGAGCAACAACATCAGCACGGCGGGTACGACGTCCAATCCGGTCCGGCCGTCGGACCGGATCAACACGATCCTGCCGCCGCGGATCTTCCGCGTCGGCGCGACGATCTCGTTCTGACGCAGGGCAGGGCGTCAGCCCTGCTGTTCGCGGCGGCCCCGAAGGGCTGCCCCACAACACGGACGGCCCGGGAGCTCACGCTCCCGGGCCGTTTTCTCATGGCCTCGGGGATCCTGCTACCTGATCGCCGCCTGCACCGACCGCGCGACGGGATGGCCGGGCGCGATCGCCAGGGCCGTCTCCACGAGTCGCACGGCTTCCTCCAGGTTTCCCGCCGACAATTCGCAGAACGCCAGATAGGCCAGCGCGTCCGGCTGACGCGGGTCCAGACGAACCGCGGTCCGCAGTTCGATCGTCGCGTCCTCCAGCTTCGACTGCACGACGAGATTGACGCCGAACTGCAGTCGTGCATCCGCATCGTCGGGCGCGAGGGAGACACCGTGCCGGAACATGCGTTCCGCGAGATCCAACGCCTTCAGGGTGGCCCCGAGCCGGCCGAGCTCCAGCCAGTAGCCGGACGGTTCGCTGGCATCCGGCGTGATCATGCCGAGTGTGCGCGTGGCACCCTCCCGATCCCCGGCGCGATCCTGCGCCTTGGCCAGGTCTCCCAGCACTCGCGGGGTGCGGTAGCCGGCGGCCACCGCGGACGACAGATACGGCACGGCGGCAGCCGGCTTGTTCACGACCAGATACTGCTGGCCAACGAGGTGGTATGCGACACCGGGCGTCGGTGCATCTGGTGCGAGGCGGGCCACCCACTGCGCCGCGTCATCGTCGCGGCCGAGGATCACCAGACGCTGCGCGAGTTTGAGTCCTTCCTCCCAGCGACCCTCGTTCAGTGCCGAAGGCGCATTCACCAGCGCAAAGAGCACCGCGCCCGCGAGTGACGGCACCACCATGGCTGTCCAGGCGCGTTGACGAATCGCCGACGCGCACGCGTCCAGCGCAATGCCCGCTCCGACGCACATGGGCACAAGCAGTGGCAACCGATAGCGGTCGGCCACGAAGAACAGGGCCACGGCTCCGGCATACAGCGGGACAAACGACAGCCAGATCAACGCGCGTCGATCCGACCGCCTCGCCAGGAGGCCCAGCCCGACCAGGCCCAGCGGCATCAACAACCAGGGGCCCGACGGCAACCACCGCAGCAGCGACTTGGTCTCATGGACATAAAAAGGGAAGGAGTACGGCAGCGCGACGTATTTCGCGTGAAACGCGTACGCGAACTTCTTTGCGAACAACGCGATCGCATCCCCCGGATGTTCGCGCATC
Source organism: Vicinamibacterales bacterium (assembly GCA_030827135.1). Lineage (GTDB taxonomy): Bacteria > Acidobacteriota > Vicinamibacteria > Vicinamibacterales > SCN-69-37 > SYFT01. The sequence continues at coordinate 1,392,862 of JAURFE010000001.1, read as the reverse complement.
CACGTCAGGGCCAGATTCCTGAAGTACGCAGACGCCTCATCGTCGGTCACCGCGCGTCCCAGGGCCCGGCCGGCGACTTCGCGCACGTCGTGGGCCTGCCCGGCGATGCTGGGGCGGATGCCGGGGACAGGCTGGTAAAACCCGGTGGCGGTCGGCGAGTTGCCGATGTAGAGGTTGAGGCCGCCGTGTGACGCCACCGTGAACCATTCGTCGGCGACGATGCCGTTGCGGATGGCGACCGGGGCGAGTGCGATGAGCAGACCGGCGAGGAAGACGCCCGCCTGGCGTGCCCGGCGAGCGATCAGCAGCACCAGGATCAACCCGGCGGCCACGGCCATCATGTTCGGGCGGTTCAGCGCCGCCAGTCCGAATGCCGCGCCGGCCAGTGTGAACCACCGCGATGAATCGCCGCCATCGGATCGCACGGCCCACGTCAATGCGAGCAACGCACCGGTTGTGAGTGCGGTGTCAATGGACGCCTGAAGAATCAACACCTCGTAGAACGTGATGACGCCGGTGGCCATGGCCAACCCGGCTGCCCACCATGCGGCGCGGGTGTTGGCCCAGGCATTGGTGATCACCCAGAGTCCGCCGACGCTGATGGCTCCCAGGAGCACCTGAATGACGCGGACGCCCGTAAACGAATCCGTGACGGCGAGACCGGCAGCCAGCACATACATGTAGAGCGGAGACAGGTAATACAGTCCGGGACCAAGCCACAGATCGCCGGCGACAATCCGTCGGGCCAGTTCCGCGTACGCACTGGTGTCGAGTCCGCTGTCTTCACTCAACATCGGGTGATCGGCGAGCTGTGCGACGACGATCACCTTGATTGCGAGCGCGACCGCAATGATCACAAGCAGCGGGCGTTTCGCGGTGTGCGCCATGGCGATGTCATCCTTCACGCGGTTACCTGCCTTCGTCAATTATCCAGATACTCCAGTATGAGTATTTGTGACTATTTTGTGAAGATTTCTTGACCGACAACGATTGGCGGACGTAGGATTCACCACCCTCGTGGCTTTGCGACGAAGTTGTCCGAATGGTGCGCGTAGCGCATCTGAGGGGAACTTTATGCAGACGCGAGTTTGGAGGAGGAGTTGGAATGAAGAGAGTCCTAGGAGGAGTGCTGCTCGTTGCCGGACTACTGGCAGTGACGGCGGGATCGGCCAACGCGCAGGCGATTGGTCAGATTTTCGGAAAGGCCACAGACTCGTCCGGCGGCGTGCTGCCGGGCGTGACGGTGACGGTGACGGGGCCAACGCTGCAGCAGCCGTTGTCCCAGGTGACCGCGAGCTCAGGTGCCTACCAGTTCCCGGTCGTGCCGATCGGTGCGTACACCGTGACGTTCGAGCTGAGTGGCTTCAAACGCGTGGCCCGGCAGGACGTTCGCGTCACATCGGGCTTCAACGCCGAAATCAACGCGACGATGGACGTCGGCGCGATGACCGAAGAGGTCACTGTCTCGGCGGCGGCCCCGGTCGTCGACACCAAGAAGACCACGACGGGTGCGACGTTCACGGCGGACATCCTTGAGAAGATTCCGACGGCGCGTGACCCGTGGCAGATCATCAACATGACGCCGGGTGTGCAGGCCGGCCTGAACGTCGGCGGCTCCTCGTCCGGTCAGCAGGTCGGTCTGGCCTCGCGCGGCACGAGCGCGTCGGTGCAGTGGAACCTCGAAGGCGGCTCGATGACGGACCTGTCGTCGAACTCGTCGGCGATGTATTACAACTTCGACTCGTTCGAGCAGATTTCGGTGACCAACGGCGGCGGCGACGTTTCCGTCCAGTCGTCGGGGCTGTCGATCAACCTGGTCACGAAGAGCGGGTCGAATGTGTTCAAGGGGTCACTGGTTGGCACATTCCAGAACGACAAGTTCCAGGCCAACAACGTGTCGGAGGAGTATTTCAAGCGGGGCACGACGGGGTTCCTGTCGGGCGCGCCCGTGTTCAAGATCTACAACATCTCCGGCGAATACGGTGGCCCGCTGGTCAAGAACCGTCTGTGGTGGTGGGTGGCGCTCGACAAGCAGGACATCAACGCCGGTGTCGTCAACTTCTTCGACCGTGCCGCCAGCGCGCAGTGCAACGGCTATGCGGATGCCCAGCGCGCGGGCCAGTTGCTGGGGACGATTGCCTACGGCGACCTGCAGAAGATCAAGGACTGTCTGAAGAACGACAAGACCGTCATCAAGAACAAGCAGGGCAAGATCAACTTCCAGTTGAACGCGTCGAACAAGTTGCAGTACCTGTTCATCTCGGACAACAAGTACCGCAACGCGCGCGGCGCGTCGGACGTGACGGAACTGGAAGCCGTCACCAAGCAGACGTCGGACATCTGGCTGAAGTATTTCCCGCTGCCGACGCATCAACTCACGCACACGTGGATTGCGAGCGACCGGCTCGTGTTCAACAGCATGCTGACCAATGTGGCCGGCGGGTTCTATCTGGACTATCAGGACTCCATTTCGCCTGAGGTCTGCGGTTTGACCAAGTACACCGGTGGCAAGGAACTGTCGTCGTATCCGCAGGCGTCCAAGGCGCAGTGCATGTTCAACATCCAGCCGCAGACGATCCGGACGACCGGGAATCAGAGCCGATCGCTCGGGGGATCGTACCAGACAATTCGCCCGTCGCTCGAAATCAAGACGGATGGGACGTATTTCGTGACGAATTTCCTGGGTGGCGACCACTCGCTGAAGTTCGGCGTGGGCTACCGCAACAACCCGATCACCACCTACAGCCACACCAGCGGCGGCGGTCGCGCCACGGTGCAGTGTGTCGGCAACTCCCTGAACAACTGCCTCGACGGCAAGACGTATGTGCCCGTGGGGTCGGCAGCGGGCCTGGTGCCCTATTCGGCGGCGTTGTCGCGAAACAGCCTGACCAACAACGACTGGTGGATGTGGAGCGGCTACCTGCAGGATTCGTTCTCGCGCGGTCGCCTGCGGGTGAACGCGGGGCTGCGCTACGACTGGCAGCAGTCGAAGTGGCTCGGTGGCTGCGTGCCGGCCAACCCGGTCATTCCGACCATGCTGCCGGCGCAGTGTGAAGGCGAAATCACGGAAGGCGTGAGCGCCATCACCGGCAAGGTGGAACCGCTCCAGCCGTTTGGCAACCTCTCACCGCGTGTGTCGTTGACCTATGACCTGTCGGGCAACGGCAAGACCGTGCTCAAGGCGAGTGGGTCGTACTATTACGCGACCAAGATCACCCTGGCCAACGCGTTCAGCAGCCTGGGGGGCGTTACGCTGACGTGGGGGAACAACCAGAACAGTGGGGCCTGCAGCACCGCGGCCAACGCGCCCTGCTGGACTGATGCGAACCGGGACGGCTTCATGCAGGTCAACGAGCTGATTGGCACGCCGAATTCCAGCACGAGCCGTTTCGACCTGACCACCGGCGTCCTGGCTCCAGGACAGAACGCGGTCGACAAGAGCTCGAAGATTGGCCGGACGCGTGAGATGACCCTCGGCCTCCAGCGCGAGTTGGTGGGCAACCTGGCGGTCGGGGCGGACTTCATCTACCGCCGCTACGATAACGGCACGGCGGGCTTCCAGATCGGCTACCAGCCGGGTTCGGCTGGCTTCTCGCTGCAGCTCTACAGCGGTCCGTTGACGCACACGGACGCAACGACCGGGAAGACCGCCACCTATTACGTCATCCCCTCAACCACGCGGCGCCCGACTGGCACCACCGGCATCACGATGACCCGGCTGAGCTACGAGGACTACAAGGGTGTGGACCTGACGCTGAACAAGCGCTACAGCGACAAGTGGCAGGCGAATCTGGCGGTGACGATTCAGACGCGCAATGACTTTGGCGGACCGATGCACGCACTCAGGAACCCGACGGGGAACGAGTACTTCGAGGGCGTCAACTCCATCGCGCGTTACCTGATCAAGTTCAACGGCAGCTATGACCTCCCGTGGGGCATCATGGCGTCGACCAACCTGAACATCAACGATGGCGCCATTCGGAACCTCTCGATTAACGGTCCTGGTGTGCAGCCGTTGGGCACCGCGGTCAACGTGGTGACGGGTGCGACAGCCGCATCGACTATCAACTACTCCACGCTGAACTTCGAAAAGCAGGGCACGACGCAGTTCGAGCGGCAGGCGATCTGGGACATGGGCGTGCACAAGACGTTCACGTTCCGGGGTGGCCAGAACCGGCTCAAGGTGATGTTCGATGGCTTCAACATCCTCAACAGCGACCTGATCCTGGGTTACTCGAGCAACAACATCAGTCTGCTCGGGTCGACGACCAACCCAATCATTCCGGCCGACCGCATCAACTCGATCCTGCCGCCGCGCATCTTCCGCGTCGGCGCGACGTTCTCGTTCTAACGGACGGGACCTCTACACACGAACGGCCCGGGAGCTCACGCTCCCGGGCCGTTTTCTTTTTGAACCATGAACCGATGAACCATGAACCCGCGGCGGCGGTCTGTTGGCGCGCTCAAGTTCAGCGCGCCCTACGTGCCCCCGCCGCGGATGGGTTCCATCGGCGGGAGTGCCACGGCGCGGTAGCCCTGTCGGGACCGCACGCGGAGGCCGGATGGCACCGGCTTCACTTCGATCTTGCGGAACGTGCCATCCATCGCCGGATTGTCCGGCTGGTAGCCAATCACGTAGTAGGTGCTGGTATCGCGCACGACGAGATTAAACGCGCGCGACATGTCGTCGATGTTGCGGAAGCGAAGGCCGCCGGTCGCGGAAGCCAGGATAAGCGGACCGTCCTCGCCCGTGTCCCACGCGGTGGAGCGGCCCGCTTCGGGACGGATGACGTCCGGAGTGGCACTGGGCGACCCGACGAGACCGCGTGAGTCGATGTTGTAAATCACGGTACCGGCCCGGGCGGCCTCCGCGGCGATGGTGATCAGATCCTGCCGTGATTCCTCGACAAAAAAACCTTCGGAGAGAAACACCACGGTCTTGCGACCGGGAATGCGGCTCAGCCGATTCACGACGTACCGCAGATTCTGCAGCGTGTTGAACGTGAGAATGCGGGCCTGCCGCACGTAGAGTTTGGCCTTCTGCTGAATCAGGTTCTCCACCTGATTCGCGCCGCCGTTGAGCTGGCAATTGAACGGATCGTCCTTGCAGACCTCGGCGGTGATGCGACTGACGACCTCCAGGCTCCCGTCGGCGATGCGAAGCGCGTCGATTTCGCCCGGAACACGAGGGAACTCGCGGAACGTCGACAGCAAGGCCTGCCTGTTCTCGAAGCCATGTTCCACAGCCTGAATGGCGCCGATGAGTTCCGCCCTGCTGGTCGTCAACCGGCTGTTGTGCATCTGATTGTTGTGAAAGACGCCGCCAAAGTCGCCAGGGCCGATGTTGTCGCGAACGAATTGTTCCGCGCCGACTTTGGCCCGCTGCAGCCCCTCGTGGTCCATGTGCGCTTCATCAAAGAGCACAACAAAGATCCGCCTGGCACGATCCTCCGGCGCGACCAGAGAGTCTCCTGTCTGAGGAAACAACTGGCCCCCACGCTCGTGGGTCACCATGTAGAACTGTTCGATCTTCTGCGACCGCCCGTCTTCGAAGAGCTGCAGATCCTCAGCCTTGAGTCCGGGCACAAACTCTCCCCGGCGGTCGTGGACGATCAGGTCCACCTCGACGAGAGCCGTCGTGCTGCGGAACATCGGTTGGCTGGGAGGCTGTTGGGGCGGCGACTGTTGACTGGCCACGCGGGAGGGCAGACAGATCAGCAGGCCGACGCCGACGCAAAACCCGAGTCGCGACAGGGGCATAGTGAGGGGCTCCTCTTGAGGACCGAGGCCGCTATCTTACTCCCGGCCCGGGTACCGCGTCGGCGCGGGTCAGGGTAACATCGGCATGTTTTCACCATGATGAACTTCAGACCGGTCCGGCTCGTCGCGTGCCTGTTGGCCCTGACAACGGGTGTGACCGTTGCCGCACAGTCCCAGGCGCCGACGTTCCGATCTGGTGTCGTGTTGGTCACCGTGGATGTCGCCGTCTTTGACGGCGACGGACGTGCGGTTCCCGGTCTGGACGCCGGTGCGTTTGAGGTCCGCCTGAACGGGCGGCCCCAACCGATCAAGGTCGTGAGCTACCTCGAGGCCCGGGGGGAACTGACGACCGCCACACCTGCTCCGAAGGCACCGGCGCGTCCCGCCTGGGATGGACGCCCCGGACGCCAAACCGTCACCAACGCAGGCATCGTCGATCCCAGGGCGGCTGTTGGAGAGGATCGCGTGTTTGTGATCCTGATCGACAATCTCTCAATCCCGTCGAGTCGTGGCCATCGGTTGTTCCTGGCGGCGCAGAAATTTGTGTCAGGGCTGCCGCCGGGCGATCCGATCGCCGTGGTCCATACCAGCGATCCGTCCAGACCCGTAGGACCGACGCTGAATCGTGACGTCATCATCAAGGCGCTCTCGGAGATTCGTGGCAGCGCCGTCGACCTGTCCTCGGTGCAGGTGCAGGGCCAGGCCGATGCCGACGGCCCAGCGGGGCCTGTTGGCATTCATCAGGCTCTGGAGATCGACCATGGCGTGGCACAGGCGCTCAAAAATGCGATCGCCCAGGCGTGTTTTGCCGGCGACACGCGCGAGGTCGACGCCCAGGTGCTCGACGTCTTGATCGCCCAGAATCAGTGCGCCGGTCGTGTGACCCGGGATGCACGCATTGTGGCGGCGCAGACCAAGCAAATCCGCACCAACCAGGTCAGTGCGATCGCCGGTGTCATTGCGGCGATGGGTGCTGCCGACGGGATTCGACATCTGGTCATTCTGTCGGATGGCATCGCCGTCGGGCGTGCCACCGAGTCGCTGAATCCGGTGGCCGAGGCCGCGGCTCGCGCGGGCGTGCAGGTGAGTGTGCTCATGGAGGACCACGACATGAGTCTGGGCGATGAGAGCCGATCACCCAACGTCGTCGCAGGCACCGATCCGGCGATTCAGCGCCTCGACAACGGCGCGCCAAGCCGCCGTCTCGAGGACCAGCGCATGTTGAGGGAAGGGCTGCAGGCGGTGACGGGTGTGGTGGGCGGCCAGTTCTACCGCGTGGTCGGAGATCCGGCACCATTTTTCGAACGGGTACGCACGGCAAGCGCGGCGGTGTACCGACTGGGAATCGAATTGCCTGCGGGGTTGACGGCCGGACAGTCGATGACCGTGGACGCACAGGTCAAGCGGCCTGGTGTGTCGGTTTTCGTCAATCGCCACGCGTTTGTCCCGGCCCCGGCCCCTGCGGTGCCGCCAAAGATCGTCACGACCGATGACATGTTGAAGGCGGCGGTGTCCGCCGGCGAGGAACATGGCGCGGTGCCGTTGCACACGGCCACATTGTTGCGACGTGCGCCCGGCGGCTCCGGGCATGTGGAGGTTACCCTCCAGGTCGAGGTGCCCGCGTCGGGCACGCCCGTGCGCGGGCCCCTCGCCGTGATGTTCGGTGTGGTGCCGATGCGGGATGGTCGACCCGCCTCTGGAGCGGCCATGACGAGTGGTCGTCAAGTCATCGCCGCCGCCGGACCCTCTGGCGCGTTCCAGTCGAGCTTCGCGATTCCGGTTGCGCCTGGGGTGTATCACCTGCGAGTGGCGGTCGCCGACGCCGAGGGTGCGCTGGGCGCGATTGCGACCGACCTGGACGCGAATCTGCCGACACTCGGGCCGTTTCAGGGCAGCGACCTCCTCGTGGCCTGGGTGGATGCCAACGGGCAGCCCCGGTTGATCGCGCTCGATCCGATTCCCGCCGCGGCGACGGGCGTGCGCGCGGAGCTTGAACTGTATCCACCGGCCGATGGTGTGCGGATCGACGACGTGCAGGTGGAAATCAGCGTGACGAAGGCGGGGGATGCCGAGGCGCTCGACGAACGGTTGGTGACACCACGCAACACCAACGGGGTATGGCGGGCCGCGACGGAGTTTTCTTCCGACATGCTCGGGGAAGGCCGCTACACCCTTCGCGCGCGCGTAACCGTCGGCGACACGGTCGTGGGGTCCGCGCTCGCGACCTTCGTGCGCTGAAAATGCGCTGAAAAGCCTCCCGACGTCTTTTTCAGCGCAGTAACGCGGCCAATTGCTCGACTTCGCGGCCGTAGGTTGTGCGCGGCGCGGTATCCACAAACTGCTTCGCGAACGTGCGCGCCTCGCCGATGCGGCCTGACTCGGCCAACAGTACGACGAGGTTGTACATCGCATCAAACTCCGTGCGATCGAGTTCAACGGCGCGTTTCCACTGATCGATCGCCTGATCGCGCCGCCCGGATCTGGCGAAGACCACGCCGAGCGTGGTGTGCGCCTTCGCGAGCACCGGATCCCGATCGATGGCCCGCCGCGCAAGCCCCTCGGCCGACGCCAGGTTGTTCAGGCGGAGATGCATCGCGGCGATGTTCTGCAGTGCCAGGGCATTGCCGGAGTCGACGAGTAACACACGCTCGAACGCCGCAATCGCCTCAGCAAACCGGCCGCCGGCACCATAGGCCACGCCCAGCGCATTCAGCGCCTCCACATCGTCATCCGGCAGCGTTCGCAGCACGGTGAGGGCGCGCGGCACGTCCAGTCCGCTCTCCGCAAGGTAGAGGCCAAGGCGAAGCCGGATCTCGTCAGCCGCGATGCCCAGGGTCAGGGCCCGGTCGAGCACACCGACGGCCGACCGCGCATCACCGGCCGCCCAGTAGGCTCTCGCCAGTGAGTCGACGGCGTCTGCGGTGTCGGGCCGCACCGTCAGCACGGCAGAGAGCAGGGCGATGGCTTTCTGGTAGTCACCGGCCAGCAGCGCCTCGTCGGCGTGATGCATGTCACGATTGACGCCGGCGAGGTTCTTGAGGTCATCCGCCTCGGTGTAGACCGTTCGCGGGGCGGCGCTTCCCGACACATAGCCCAACGATCGCAACGTTGCTGCCACGTCGGCGGCTTCGCGCCCAGGCCTCGATGGTGGGGCCACGTTGAAAGTTTTCAGCACACCCGCGAGGAGCTGCGCCCGATCCTGCCTGGGCTGGGCGATGTTTCTCAGCTCGCCGGAGTCGGCGATCAAGTCATACAACTCGACGATGGGCTGATCGATGAACTTTTCGCGCTCGACGATGACGCCCCGCAGGGGGGCCCAGCCGCGCACGAGGTTGTAGGTCATCGATTCGAAGTAGGTGGGGCGGTCGGCGCCTGAGCCGGAGGCGATGACCTGGCGCAGGGACGCCCCGGGCCATGATTCGTCTCCGGGCAATCCGAGCGCGTCGAGAACCGTGGGCGCAATGTCGACGTGCCGGGCCGGTGTATCGATCACCCGTCCCCGCGGCGCATCCTGGCCGGGTGTAATCGTGGCGACGATCAGCGGTACGCGCAGGGTGGCTTCATACGCGAACATGCCGTGCGTCAGTTCGTTGTGCTCCCCAAGGCTCTCCCCGTGGTCCGACGTCACAATGACCAGCGTGGGCCTTGGCAGCGCGCGCAGCCGTTCGAACAGCGGCCCCAGGGCCTTGTCCACGAATGCGACTTCGCCGTTGTACGGGGCGCTGGCGTACTGCCCCTGAAACGGCTCCGGGGCGGCGTACGGCGAGTGCGGATCAAAGACATGCACCCAGGCGAAGAACTTGCCGGGCGCCTGATCGACCCAGCCCATGGCGCGCGACACCACGGCATCAGCCGGGCGCTCCGGCACACTCATTGCGCGGTCGCCCTGCAATTCGGAGATCTGGTCATCGTACTCGTCGAAGCCAGGCGCGAGGCCGAATCGGCGTGTCAGAGGAAAGCCGCCGATGAACGCGCCGGTCGAGAACCCGGCGGCTTTGAGTCTGGTCGCCAATGTGGCGGTGCCATCCGCGACCCGGTAGCCGCTGTTGTCGCGAATGCCGTGTTCGTATGGCAGGCGGCCGGTCAGAATCGACGTGTGTGAGGGCAGCGTGACCACCGCGTGCGCGTGTGCGAACGAGAAGCGCGCGCCCTGCGCGGCCAGGGCATCCAGATTGGGAGTGGCTGCGGCTCCGCCGTACGACCCCAGCGCGTCGGCGCGCAGGGTGTCGATCGTGACAAGGAGCACGTTCTGGTCTGGCGTCGGGGCAATGGTGTGCCCTGCCCGCTGCAACCACCAGACAACCGCCGCCGCAGCCAGCAGGCCCGCGACGGCGGCAACGGCGAGACGCTTCATTCGAGAAGTCTACTTCGGCGGATAGATCGAGTGGAGCAGGGTCAATCCCTGTCGGCCGACACTCATCACAAGTTGTTTTGGCGTTTCCCCGGCCGGGCGGGTGTACTGGATCTCGTACTGGTTGGCGATGGCCATGGCCATGTTGGTCAGATGCAGTTCCAGTGCACTCTCCGCGGCGATGGTTTCACTTCGGCCGCCGGTCTGCCGCGCCAACGCGTTGGTCAGCACCCCGCGGGGGTCGGCAGTCACCGTGCCGGAGCTGTAGGCGACGATCCAGAACGACGCCTTGGCGTTGATGACCTGCGTCAGCATCTGCTGCGGCTGCATCACGCTGCGTTCGTCAGTGGGCAGTACCTGGAACGCCACAATGGCCCTGCGTGGATTCCTGGCCTTCTGGAGGGTCTTGGCGGCTTCGGTAATGGCCTCAAGCAGGACGGCGGGCTGGTTGTCTTTCGGGAAGAGCCGGTTGATGCCCTTCTCAAGATCCGTCGCCGACGAGGTCATCCGCGTCATGGGGATAGCGGCCTGACCGAACTCCATCAATTCCATTTCCGTGTCGGGATTGGCGGCGGACATGGCCCTGACAAACGTGCCGAACGCCTTCCGGACGTCCTGGATGAGCCCCGAGCCCTGCACCTGGCCACGCTGTCCGATCGAACCCCCGCCGGTTGCTTTCGACGTGTCAGCCAGCAGGACGATGCTGGCCGGCGTCGGCGCCTTCCTGAAGCTGACGACCGTCCGCTGGACCGGCGCGGCCGCGCCTTCGGCGATCTCGCCGACGGCGATTTCTTCGGGCCGCAGGTCCGTCACCGGCTTGCCGGACGCATCGACGACCGTCAGATAAAACGTCTTTGTGTCCTGAGCAGGGGCGGCGACCATCGGCGCGGCGAGTACGGCGAGGGCGGCGAGCACTGCCAGCGTCGGCAAAACACGGCTGAGACGAGACTGGAACATGAAAACCTCCGGCGTGAAGACTACCAGCTAAACGGGGAATCGGGGAACCGGGAATCTATAATCGCGCCATGAGACAGAGAGCGCGGATGCGTCTGGTAGCTGGTGCGAGCGTGATGGTCGCGGCCGCAAGCCTGAACGGCCAGGCCCCGGCTGGTGTGGACCCGGCCCGGTTTGCCCGCATCGACGAAGTCATTGCGATCGATATTGCCGAGAAGAAGCTCCCCGGTGCCGTGGTTGTGGTGGGGCAGGGCGACGCCGTGCACTTCCGGAAGGTCTACGGCCACCGGGCGCTGATGCCGGCCGCCGAGCCGATGACGATGGACACCGTGTTTGACCTGGCCTCGCTCACCAAGGTCGTGGCGACAACCTCGGCCGTGATGATGCTGGTGGAGGATGGCCGGATTCGCCTGAGTGACCCCGTCGCGCAGTACATCCCCGACTTCGCGCGATACGGCAAGGACCGCGTGACCATCAGGCACCTGCTCATCCACATGTCGGGCCTGCGCCCTGACGTGGACCTGGCGGACCCCTGGGTGGGCCACGATGAAGCGATTCGGCTTGCCAATGAAGAAGTGCTGATGGCGCCGCCCGGCCGGCGTTTTATCTACAGCGACATCGGGTTCTTCCTGCTCGCGGACATCGTGGCCCGGGTAAGCGGCCAGCCGTTCGAGACCTTTGTGGCCGACCGCCTGTTCAGGCCTCTCGGGATGACGGACACGATGTTCCTGCCGCCGGCGTCCCTGCGTGACCGCATTGCGCCCACGGAGGTGTGCACGCCGTACGGCTGGCCGTGTGCCGGCCCTGGCGCGGCGATGTTGCGCGGCACCGTGCACGACCCAACGGCGCGGCGCATGGGCGGCGTGGCGGGTCATGCCGGTTTGTTCGGCACGGCGAACGATCTCGCCCGGTTTGCCCGCATGTTGTTGCGCGGGGGTGAGCTGGATGGCGTGCGCGTGATGTCTCCGCTCACCGTGGCGCGGATGACCACAGCGGCGACGCCTGAAGGCGAGGCGAACGTGCGCGGTCTTGGCTGGGACATGGATTCGTCCTACTCTGCCAATCGCGGCGAACTGTTGCCGGTGGGTTCATTCGGACACACCGGGTTCACGGGAACGTCCCTGTGGATCGATCCTGCGACGAAGGCGTTTGTGATCTTCCTTTCCAATCGTCTCCATCCAGAGGGACGAGGGGACGTCACCCCGCTGCGCGCGCGGGTTGCCACGATCGCCGCGTCGGCGTTCACGGCGCTCGACACTGCCGGGCTGGCCGGCACCCGGCGATCGTTTGATGCGCAGACCCCGGCTGTGCCGCCGCCGCCCTACACGCCGGTGCTGAACGGCATCGACGTGATGCGTGCGAATGGGTTCGCCGCGCTCAAGGGCATGAAGGTCGGATTATTGACCAATCACACCGGCCGCACGCGCGACGGTGCGGCGACCATCGATGTGCTGGCCAATGCGCCCGGCGTGACGCTCGCCGCGTTGTTCAGCCCGGAGCACGGCATTCGCGGCTTGCTCGATGCCAACGTGCCCTCCACGCGCGACGACAAAACCGGCCTGCCGATTCACTCCCTCTATGGCGAGACCAGGCGTCCCACCGAGGCGATGCTGGCGGGGCTTGATGCGGTCGTCATTGACCTGCAGGACGTCGGCGCCCGCTTCTACACCTACATGACGACGATGGCGTATGTGATGGAGGAGGCGGCGGCTCGGAAGATCAAGGTGTTCGTGCTCGACCGCCCGAATCCGATTGGCGGCGTGTCCATTGAGGGGCCGGTGCTGGATGAGGCGCTGGCGAGTTTTGTCGGCTACCTGCCCGCGATGCCGACGCGGCACGGAATGACGCTTGGCGAGATTGCGCGTCTGTTTAATGCCGAGAAGAAGATCGGGGCGGATCTGACGGTGGTCGCGATGCGTGGTTGGCGGCGTGATGCGTGGTTCGATGAAACCGGGCTCACGTGGATTGGCCCCTCGCCGAACATGCGGAATCTCTACGCGGCGACACTGTACACCGGGCTCGCGTCATTTGAGAGCACGAACATGTCGGTGGGACGCGGTACGGATACGCCCTTTGAGCACGTTGGCGCGCCCTGGATTGACGGCATGCGGTTGTCGGATGCGCTCAATGCGCGAAACATCCCCGGCGTGCGGTTTTATCCCGTGCAGTTCACGCCGACATCATCGAAGTTTGCGAACGAGTTGTGCCAGGGGGTGTTTGTGGTGATCACCGACCGCAACGCCGTACGCCCGATGCGTGTCGGCGTGGAGCTCGCGTCAGCGCTCCATCAGTTGTTCCCCGGCGCGTTCGAGATCGATCTGGCCCAGCGGCTCTACGGATCCGTCGCCGGCCTCACGCGCATCAAGGCTGGTGACGACCCGGCCGCCATCGCGGCGTCATGGAGTGGCGGCGAGGCGCGGTGGCGGCTGCTCCGCGCGAAATACCTGCTCTATTGAGGTTCATGGTTCATCGGTGCTGTTCCTGGGGCCCGGGTTCTGGCGTTCAGGGTTCCTGGTTCTGGGTGCGGCACCCGGAGTTGGCAGATCCGCCGCAGGGCCCAAAGCGACCTGCGGCGAACCCCGAACTCTGAACCAAGAACCCGAGAAGCCCAGAACCCAGAACGGCACCGCTGAACCATGAACCGATGAACCATGAACCGGATGCGAGGGTTCAAGGTTCTGGTTCAAGGTTCCAGCGTCGGTGTCGGAGCTCAGAACCGCCGAACCAGCCCAAGCGTGACGACCACCTGCCGGTTCATGCCGCTGCCGGTGAAGGTTGTGAGGGTGGACGCAAGTGACGGCCGCAGCGAGGATTGCGGCGAGGTTTGATTGCTGAACTGCAGGCCTGGTGTGGTGACCGTCGGCAGCACACCGGGCGTCGTCGCCGTGGTGGTGACGAACGGCTTGGTCTGGACCGTGGTGGTCGCCTTGTTGGCAACGAACTGGGCGCGGACGCCAAGGCGCAGTCCGGTGCCGGGCGTCAGGTCATAGGTCGCACTCAGGCCGAGCAGACCGAGAGCGGCCGAGGGCGGCTCTTCGAACCGAATCACGATTTCGTCGCGTTCGAAGAAGGTGGCGATGCCAAACAGACTGAACGCGTAGGTGCCGTTCACGCTGACTTCCGCGGCCGTGCCGCCCCTCCGTTGCAGGCCTGCGCCGACAGCGCCGGTGGCGCTCCAGCGGGCCCCACGGCCGATCACCTTGCTGACCGTGCCCATGATGCGGGTTTGACTATGGGCACTCGACGGCAACGTCACAGTCGACTCGGCCTGCAGTCCGGTCGCTGGTGCCGTGCCGAGGAGTTCGAGAAACGCGGCGCTGAAGCTGTCGCTGGCTGCCGTAATGGCCGCCGTCATCTCTTCCGACGGCTCAAGGCCACCGTCGCTTTGCTCCACGGCGATCTCGATCGAGAGTCCTGGCGAAATTTCGCGGCCGACGCGGACGCCGAATGTCGGCCGCACGCCGCCCGTCGACGCGCTGCCGCGCAGCACGCTGTCCAGCGGCGTGATCCTCGCAAACGGTCGGCCGGCGATCTGGCTGAAACGCGCGGCGACTTCGTTCAGCAGTACGGCGCCGTCGCCGAATCGCCACGAGGCGTGGGCGCGGCTTGTGGTGCCGGCCGTCGTCAGAAATGTTTCGCCCGGGGCAAACTGGGCGATGGGGTTGCCGCCGGAAGCCCGCGATTCACTGACCCCGCCGCCGTAGAACTCCGCCGTCCACCGTGGCGCCCCAGGCGCCCGGGGTGATTGAGCCGGCGGTGCAGACTGGGCGACGGCCGCGGCCGGAATCAGCACGGCGACGGCGGACAGGCACACGGAGGCAAAACGACATGTCAGCATGTGGATTCTCGCAGTCCCGGAGTTATAGTGGCCGGACGAAACTATGACACGAATTCCCGCCGCCCTCAGGGTCAGCCTGTTTGTGGTTTGTGCGCTTCCTGTAATCGACGCACTGTGGCCCGAGGCTCCGGTCTATGCCTCGGTCAGTCCGTTGGTCGATCTTGAAGGCGTGCAGGAGGTGCCTCGGGGCCGGCGCGTCACCGAGTCCGGCGTGCTCCGGTCGAGGATGGTGGGCGTGAACGTGGCGTCGTTGCCGGTGCCGCCGTCCGACGCGTTTGCCGCGCGGCCATCGTCGGCGCCGCGACAGCCCGTGCTCACACTGGAACTGTTTCCTGACGTCTTCATCGCGGCGACGTTTGTGCGCTTTGATCCGAATCCGGACGGCGTCACCTGGGTGGGGCGCGTGGTGGGTGACGATCGCAGCAGCGTGACGCTGGTGTATGGCGGTGGTCTGCTGACCGGCAGCCTGATCACCGCGGCCGGCACGTTCACCATCCGCCCCGCAAGTGAATCGGTTCGCCGTTCCTTGCCTTCGACGGCGGGTGAGGCGCATGTCATCGCGGAGGTGGATCAGGCGGCGTTGCCGCGCGAGGCCGAGCCGATTCCCGTGGTCTATTCGCCCGGTGAGCTCGAGGCGGCGGCCGATGTCGTGATGCGGGATACGGCAGACATCATCGACGTGATGGTGGTGTATACGCCGCTGGCGCAGGCGCATGCGGGTGGCCAGACGGCGATCACCCAGCTGATCGCCACGGCCGTCAGTGAAACCAACACGTCGTACGCGAACAGCGCCATCCGGCAGCGCATCCGCCTGGTGCACACCGCGCGAGTGGACTACGCCGAAGTCAGCAATTTCGGGACGAGCCTGAGCGCGCTGCGTGCCGGCAGCGCCGAGGGACTGGAAGGTGTGGCCGCGCTGCGCGATCAGTTCGGTGCGGATCTCGTAATGATGTTGATCCACCCGACGTCCCCGAGTGCGTGCGGCATCGCGTACGTCATGAACACCGTGTCGAACGCGTTCGCACCATCCGGGTACAGCGTCACGGACACCGCGTGCATGAGTCCCGGTTTCACGTTTGCCCACGAACTGGGACACAACATGGGGGCGCACCACGATTGGTATGTGTCCTCGAGCCAGTTCCCGTACCCCTACTCCCACGGGTACGTGAATCCCACTACCGGCCACCGCTGGCGCACGATCATGGCCTACAACGACCGGTGTACGGTGCAGGGTTTTTCGTGTCGACGCCTGCTGTCATGGGCGAACCCGGACCAGACGGTGAATCCGTTTTGTGAACTTGGGAGCGGATTTACCTGCAACCAGTCCCTGTGGTTCCTGCCGGGCGTCAGAATGGGGGTCCAGCCAGGCACACGGTCCAACTGTCAGACCGGCCAGCTCAACTCCACGGAGTGTGACGCCGCCGACAGCCTCGCGCTGAACAACACCGCGCTCACTGTCGCGAACTTCCGGCAGTCGGTGCGGTAACCCGCGATGCCTCAGAAGTAGAGCATCGCGTAGATCACGACCCCTGTCACCGACACGAAGAGCCAGATCGGGAACGTGATCTTCGCGATCCGCTTGTGACGGGCGTCATCGCGGATCAATCCTCGACGGAGCGTGAGAATCGCCAACGGGACCACCGCCGCCGCCAGGACGATGTGCGGGATCAGAATCGAAAAATAGATCACCCGGAGAAGGCCGGTGCCCGTGTACGGCACCGAACCCACCTGCAGGTGGTAAATCACGTACGAGATCAGGAACAGCACGCTCGTGCCGAAGGCCGCCAGCATCGTGCGGCGGTGGTGCGCGATCCGGCCGGCGCGGATGTGGGCGTAGGCGAAGAGCAGCAGCAGCGTGCAGAGGCTGTTGAGCGCGGCGTTGAGCGTCGGCAGTTCGTGTACAAGGATCATCGGGTCACCGTCATGAGAATCCACAGCAGCGGCAGGTAGATGATTGACGCGTAGAACACGAGCCGCGCGTGTTCATGTGTCCGCTGGAACGCAAATCGAACGGTGACGGCCAACTGGGCCAGCCCGAGGACCAGTGCGCCGATCCCATAGGAAGGCGAGGCGAGACCCGCGACGGCCGGCACCACCGAGATGGGGACCAGCGTGACAGCCCACACCACAGCCTGACGACCGGTCATCGCGCCCGTCGTATCCACCACGGGCAGGACCGGAATGCCGGCCCGCGCGTATTCGTCGCGATACATCCAGGAGATCGCGAGCACGTGCGGCAGTTGCCACACAAACATGATCAGGAACAACGACCAGCCGCCGAGTTCGCCGATGTTTCCACGACTGGCCGCCCAGCCAATCATCGGCG
This sequence comes from Vicinamibacterales bacterium, assembly GCA_030827135.1. GTDB lineage: Bacteria > Acidobacteriota > Vicinamibacteria > Vicinamibacterales > SCN-69-37 > SYFT01. The sequence goes on along the minus strand of JAURFE010000001.1, from coordinate 1,375,633 downwards.
GCAACGCGCCCGGGATGGCCCCCACGACGGCGGCAAACGACGTGCGCCGCTTCAGCGGCGTGTAGAAGAACACGTAACTGACCAGCGTGGCGACCGAGACCAGCGCGGCGAGTCCGCTGATCGTCCACCACAACACCATCAGCCCCGCGACCGCCAGCACGACGCCGACCGCCCGCCCTTCCAGCACCGACATCCGATCGGCCGCCACGGGCCGCGTCCGCGTGCGCACCATGAGGGCGTCGGTGTCGCGTTCTGCGACCTGATTGAGCGCGGCCGCGCCGCCGGCGACTAGGGCGGTGCCCAGGCATGTCAGGGCGAGCGCCGTGACATCCACGGGCCCCGGGGAGCCCATGTAGAACCCGCCGGCCGTGGTGGCCACGACCAGGGTGTTGACACGGACTTTGGCGAGGGTGATCCAGTCGGCGACCCGCGAGGGGGAATGGGCGCGTGTCGTCAAGCACTTCATTATGGCTTACTTGACCGGCTTCCGGCCGCGATGCTACTTTCAGAGTTCCTGATCGGGCATGGCGGTATCGTCTAGGGGTTAGGACACATGGTTCTCAACCATGGAACCGGGGTTCGAATCCCCGTACCGCTACCAACAGTCGCCCGAGTCCTACTCCGTCCAGACCAGTGCCCGATCGCCTGACGGCGACTTCAAATCCAGCACCAGCGCCGGGCCGATCCGCTGCAGGTCCTTCACGTCCAGATTCAGCCGCCGCATGTCGAAACTCTCGGCGCCGACGCCGAGGTCCACCTTGCGTTCGCCCATCGCCAGCACCCACAGCGGGATGCGGAAGTTCACGATGCGCTCGTCTGTGGGATCCCACGCCATCACCACCAGTGTGGTGGCCGGCGTCGGCGCGGTCGGCATGTCGGCCACCGCGCGCAGTTGCGTCACCTTCTCGTTGCTGTCGATGTCGATGAGCGGCCGCTGGTCTTTCAGTCGTGCCCGCGCGTCTTCAAACTGCCGCAGCGCATCCGGTGCCGAGACCGTCGAGGTGTTCACGTGCTGGGCGACGAAGTACACCCCGGCTCCGGCAATCGCGCACATGCCCAGCATGCCAAGCCCAACCACGACCAGAGTGATCTTCAGCCACGTGGGAACGGCCATCGCGCCTTCAGTCTACTGCCGTTTCTCGAAGGCGAAGGGGCGCCGCTGGAGCGCTTGCGCCGCCTCCTGACACCACGGGTCTCGATGCGTGGTGCACAGGGTGCGCGCGCGGGTGTACTCCTCCAGGGCCGGCCCACGCTGGCCCCGCAAATCCGCGACCTTTCCCAGCTCCAGGTGCACGCGCCCGCGGACCCACCCAACCGGGTTCTGCGTCAGGGCCAACCGCAGGTCTGATTCGGCGTCGGGCAACCGGTTCATCGAGACGCGCGCCAGGCCGCGTTTGTAGATCCAGAGCGCGCGTTCGCCCGGCCCCTTGGGCCTCGTATCGCGGTCATGCCACGCGAGTCCGCTCGTGAGCATGGCGTCCGCACGCGCCGCATGTCCGGCGCGCCACGCCGCCGACGCCGCCTCCAGTTGCAGCAACCGGTTCTCCGGATAGTCCCGCATCAATCCGGTCATGATGTCGAACGCCTCGTCCTGCCGCCCCTCACGACTGTGGACGAGCGCAAGCGCAAACCTGGCGTCGGTGGCCGTCAGCGGGGCTGTGGCCGCCTGCTCAAGCAAGGCGAGACCGTGCGCCTTGCCGCCGCCAAATCCCGCGATGTAGGCCAGCCACCGTTTGGGAAGGGACAACGCCGCAATCGCGTAGCGATACGTGCCGACGATCAGGCCCGCTTCATGACGCGCCGGCGCTCGGGACAACACCCACTCATGGGAATCAAAGGCCCTCTTGGCCGACGTGAAGGCCGAGGTGACCTTCCCTTCGACAGTCGCCATCCACGAAGCGCGCAGACCGTGCGCCACGCCGAGGTCGTACCGCGCATCGATATCCCTCGGTGCACGCCGCACATGCGCCTCGGCCAACGCGATCGCCCGCTCCACGTGCGTCGTGAACACCGTCGCGCGGTCGCTGGGCGCCGGCGGCATCTGGATGTTCGACTGGCTGACGCTGCCGAGATAGTGGTCCAGCGTGAGCGCACCCCGATCGAACAGCAGATGCATCCAGACGATCGTGGCGAGGGCGCGATGCGCAGCTGACTCGTCCGGATATGCCGCGACAAGCCGGCGCGCGAGGGCCATCGCCTGGTCGTAGTTGAGGTTGTAGGCGGCGGTGAACGCCGCGTCCGCACCGGTGCGCACGTCCGCCCGGATCTGTGCCTGTTCGTGCGCACGGACCGAGGGGAAGGCCACCAGGGCTGCGGCCACGACGACGACCGCGAACCCGGCGCGGCGAGGCGTCATGCCTGCAGTGTAATGCGCTGGCCCAGGCCCGCCGCCTCCGCGCGTTCCACCGCGAGCCGCGCCGCGACCACATCCTCAACCGCCAGTCCCAGCGACTTGAAGATCGTGATGTCATCCGCATGCAGCCGGGCATGGCATCGGCCCAGCAACACCTCGCCAAGTTCACCGAGAATGTGCCGTTCGGTGATGAGGCCGTCCGCCAGGGGCAGCACGATGTCGCCGGCTTCGACCACGGCTGCCGCGCGCGAGTCCACGACCAGTCGGGCCGCCGCCACGAGTTCGCCGGGCATCTCGCGCTGCGTCGGACGGCAGGCACCAACGGCGCAGATGTGCGTGCCGTTGGCAATGTCCTCGCGGGCGACCACAGGTGTTGGCGACGCCGTCGCCAGCACCACAATGTCCGCATCCCTCACTGCGGAGGCGGCATCGTCTGCGCTCCACACCGGGATGCCGCATTCGGCGGTCATCTCCTTTGCGAATCTGGCGCGGTGATCGGCGTTCGGGCTCCACACGCGGACGGCGTCGATGGGTCGCACGTGACGGATGGCCTCCAGATGGCTGCGCGCCTGCACGCCGCTGCCGAGAATGGCCAGCACACGCGCGTCGGTGCGCGCCATCCGGTCCACCGAGACAGCCGAGACCGCAGCCGTCCTGGCTTCCGTGATGTACCGGCCATCGAGCAGGGCCGTCAGCGCGCCGGTTTCGGCGTCCATCAGGATGATCGTCGCGAGATGGGACGTCAGGCCCCGGGCGTGGTTCCCCGAGTAGACCGTGACGAGTTTGGCGCCCATCGTGCCGCGCCCTGCTTCGTCCACCGTCGCGGCCGGCATGACGCCGAAATAGGCACGCGTGGGTCCGACCTCAAGCACGGTGCGGACGGGCTGGACGACCCGCCCGGCCGAGAAGTCGCCGAGCGCGTCCACCATCGCCAGAATAAGGTCCGACATCGGGAGCACGCGCCGGATGTCGGCTTCCGTTAACAATAGGGGCATGACGCCCCACATCTTACGCACGATTGACGCCCATACGGCAGGAGAACCGCTCCGGCTCATCGTGGACGGCTGGCCAGCCCCTGAGGGGGCGACGATGCTGGAGCGCAGGGCGTTTGCGCGAGAGGCGCAGGACCATCTGCGCCGGATTCTCATGTTCGAACCCCGGGGCCACGCGGACATGTACGGCGCCCTTCTGACGGTGCCGGAACGGCTGGACTCGGATGTGGGCGTCCTGTTCATGCACAACGAGGGTTACAGCACGATGTGTGGCCACGGCATCATCGCGGTGACGACCATCGCGTTCGAACGCGGCCTGGTGACGCACGCCGACGGCCGGAGGACCCTCGTGTTCGACGCGCCGGCGGGCCAGATCCATGCGCGCGCGACGATGAGCGACGGGCGTGTGCAGGAGGTGTCGTTCCGGAATGTGCCGTCGTTTGTGTACGCCGCGGCGCTGCCGGTCTCTGTCGCCGGTCGCGATCTGCTTGTGGATGTGGCGTTTGGCGGCGCGTTTTATGCGGTGGTGGATGCCGAGTCGGCCGGTCTGGCGGTGGTGCCGGAACGCCTTGGCGACCTGAAGCGCGTGGGCATGTTGATCGCGCGCGAGGTTGAACGGCTCATTCCGGTGGTGCATCCCCTTGAGGCTGGGCTGACCGGAATTTACGGCACGATCTTCACGGGACCGCCGTCCGCACCGGACGCACACCTGCGCAATGTAACAGTCTTCGCGGACCACGAGGTCGACCGCTCGCCATGCGGCACCGGCACCTGCGCCGTGCTGGCGGTGCTCGATGCGATGGGGTTGGTCGACGACGCCGTGCCGTTTGTGCACGAGAGCATCATCGGCACTTCCTTCCGCGCGCGCGTGTTAGCACGCACGGCGGTCGGGGACCATCAGGCGATCGTTCCCGAGCTGACGGGGTCTGCGTCCATCACCGGGGAGCATACGTTCATCGTGAGCCCGGACGATCCGCTCGCGGAGGGGTTCAGGCTCTAGGTTCATGGTTCATCGGTTCATGGTTCATGGTGCTGTTCTGGGTTCGTGGTGCGTGGTTCTGCGTGCCGGGTTCTGGGTGCCGGGTTCTGGGTGCGCGGTACGCGGTCACGCAGGCGCACCAACTCTGCCTCGCGCGACGCGTCGATCCAGCCGGCGGCTCTGGCATCTCGCAAATGTTCCCCAGTCTCGAGGAGAGAGCCTCGAGCAATGAGCAAGAACTGGCGGAATTCTCTCGGGTAGAAGCGCCCAAACCCTTCAGCGATGTTCCGGCAACTCGACCTCGATGCGGACCTGAGCTGATTGAAAAGATCGAAGTCCTCCGCTGGTCTCCGAGTAGCGAGCACTTTCGCGACTTCGTCAGCCAGCTGACGACTCAGTTGCCAGGCATCAAGTTCCTCGTACCGTCTCGCTCCAACGGCGCCAGCAATAGCACACCTTGTGCCAACCGCGGGCAATGCACCGCGCACCCCGAACCCATCACCCAGAACCGTGAACCCAGAACGGCACCATGAACCATGAACCGATGAACCATGAACATTGGTTCAAGGTTCCCCGGCGCGCTCAACCCCGGCGCGTCCTACCTGAGCTTCGCCAAGTCGATGCGCTCCACGAGTGCGCGCATGGGCGCAGCGTCCGAGAGGCGGGTGCCGCCCACGTGGATGATGTAGCGCTTTTTCACGAGCACCGTGAGTTCGCCGATGCGGTTCTCGGTGTTCCACGCCTCGACGGCCGGAGAGCCTGCGACCATGGTCCCCTTCAGGTAACCGTTCCCCATCACCCGGTTGAACTGTGACTCGGCTTCGGCCGCGAGCGATTCAATCATCGACGACGTGCCGGCGGTATCGCTGATTTCAAGGTCGAGCTGGCCGCCGTCGGCGTGGGTGTACGTGACGGTCACCACACTCGCCACGTCAGGCACATCGATCGTCTGGGCGCTGACGGCTCCGCGCGTCCAGCCGTCCATCGCCGGTACCAGGACCTGCAGGACGTCCGGGGGCATCAGCGCGTTCGGGTCCTCGGTCTTCCCGCAGGCGAGTGTGCCGAGGATGCAGATGGCCGCGAGGCCCAGGCCTCGGGTGAACGTGCCGCTACTTCGCAACATATGTCTTCCGTGCTCGAACCTTGAGACCGGGCTTGGTCATCCTGACCTCGAGTTTGTGTTCCTTGCCGTCGAGTGTCGCCGGTGCGAAGCCGAGCAGGTACTGGCTGTGCAGCTCCTGCACGACGCGCGAGAAGGTGGTGTTGAGGTCTGCAGTCTTCTTCAGTTCAAAAAAGCCGCCGCCGGTCTCTGTCGCAATCTTGCGGAACGATCCGCCGGGGCGCGTTGTCGTCCACCGCTCGCCGTTGTGAAAGGTGGATTCGATGCCGATGGCGTAGACCATCACGTCTTCGCGCTGGGCGCGATCGAGGACTTCGCCGTTGCCCTTGGAGGAGCCCCAGTCCTCGCCGTCCGTCAGGGCCACCACCACACGGCGGCCGGTGGCTTCAGTGAGATGGTCCAGGGCGGCATCCACGGCATCCCAGAGCCGCGTTTCGTTGCCGTACTGCATTTCGGTGCGGATGTAGCGGACGAGACCGTCCCGATCGGACGAGAGGCCGGGGCTGAACCGCACCTTCGAATTGAAGAATCCGACGGCAGCGGAGTCGGCGGGCAGCATCCGGATCACGAATTGCGCCGCCGCATCCTGCACGAACTCGATGTTCATCGTCATGCTCGCGCTGGTGTCAAGGGCGAGCACTGCCGAGAAAGGCACGATCTCATCGTTGAAGATGGTGACCGCCTGCTTCTTGCCGTTGTCGTAGATCTCGAAATCGTCCTCGCGAAGTTCGGGCACCAGTCGACCGTCACGGTCGGTGACGGTGGCGTAGACAGGCACCGTCCGGGTGCCCGACCGGAACATGGGCTGTTGCTGCGCAAGTGCGGTGGCCGTCACCGCCGCTGCGAGCAGGAACGCCGTGGTGGTCAGTCGTGTCATTTGGCCACGTAACTCTTTCTGGCGCGCGTGGTCAGTCCGGAGCGAGCGGCGCGCACCTCAAGTGTATGCACTTTGCCGTCGATCGTCTGCGGGGAAAAGCCCAGCACGTACTGGCTGTGCAGCTCCTGCGCAACACGGGTGAATGTGGTGTTCAGCTCATCCGTCCGCTGAAGTTCGAAGTAGCCGCCGCCGGTTTCGTCAGCCACGCGGCGCAATCCGCGGTCCGGTTGCGTCACGCCCTGGCCCCGCATCCGCGACCGGAGTCCAATCGCGTAAATCATGAACTCGTCCGCCTGAGCCCGCTTCAACACGTCCTTCTGGCTGCGGTCGCTGTGGTTGTCAGCCCCATCCGTGAAGGCGAGCACCACGCGGCGCCCGCCGAGGGGAGCGAGTGCGTCCATGCTCCGGTCAATCGCATCCCACAGCGCCGTCGGGTTGCCGACCTGCAGGTCCTCGCGGACCGCACGCATCAGTTGGTCGCGGTCGCCGGTGAACGCCTCGGGCGCAATCCGGATCTTGTTCCTGTCGCTGAAGCTGCCGACGCGCGCGCGGTCTTCCGGCAACAGCCGGATGACGAACTGTGTGGCCGCCTGTTTCAACAGGTCGAGGTTCATCGTCATGCTCCCGGACGTGTCGAGCATGACCACCACGGAAATCGGCTGGGTGGAGTTCTCGAAGAGCGTGAGGTCCTGCTTCCTGCCATTATCGTAGACCTCAAAGTCGCCCCGTTCCAGGTCAGGGACCAGACGCCCGCTCGCGTCGGTCACCGTGGCGTAGATCGGCACCGTCCTGGTGGCCGAGCGGAACGTGGCCTGTTGCGCCGCGCCGGGGGTGGAGAAGGCAAGTCCGGCGAGCACGGTTGCCGCAAGGAGCGGACGCACAGGGGGCATGGGGCTATCGTAAGCAAAAAAGGGGCCGCCCATACGCAGACACGGGACGTAAGATTGCCGGAATGTCAGCGCTGGTGGTGTTCGATCTTGATGGCACGTTGGTGGACTCCCGGGAGGACCTGGCCGCGAGCACCAACGACGTGCTGGTGGGCCTCGGCGCGCACCCACTGGCGATCGACCAGGTGTGCCGGATGGTGGGCGACGGCGCACGGACATTAGTGCAGCGCGCCCTTGTTGCCGCCGGCTGTGACGCGGACCTGGATCAGGCGCTGGCCGAGTTCCACCGCCGCTACGCCGTGCGATTGATGGAGACGACTCGCCCGTATCAGGGGATAGACAACGTGCTGGCCTCATTTCGCACGGATGCGCAGCTCGCGGTACTGACCAACAAGCCCCTCACACCAACGTTACGGCTCATCGACCACTTCGGATGGACCGGGATCTTCGGACGAATCATCGGCGGTGACGGTCCGTTCCCACGCAAGCCTGACCCCGCGGGACTGCGCGATCTGATGGCCTGGGCCGGTGCGCCGCCTGACGCCACCCTGATGGTGGGGGATTCGATGGTGGATGTTGACGTGGCTCGCAACGCGGGCGTCGCTGTCTGTGTGGCGGGTTATGGATTTGGGGCGGCGCGCGGGGATCTCGAATTGCGGGGGGACGAGCTCGTTGCGCACGCTCCGGCGGAGATCGCGGTCCTATGGTCCAGGGTCCAGGGGTTCACCGCATGAGCAAGCGTATCGGTTCATTCGGCATCTCGCTTCTGACGGCTGCGGACGGGTCGGGGGATGTGCGGCCGTCGCACGCGCGCCAACTACGGGGAGTATCGTAGCCGTGTGAGGCCCCGGGAGGGGATGGTAAGATAGCGCCAATCATGGTGCGACTGAGACTCCTGGCAGTGACGTCCGTCCTTGCCCTCGCTGTGCTGGCCGCTCCGCTGCTGGCGCAGGCGCCGCAACCGGGCGCCAAGCCGACGGTCAGTAAGTCCGGCTACATGTTCCTGGACTTCTGGTTCCTCGCGGGTTACGACTACAACCCGAACGATCCATTTGATCCATCGCCGAAGCAGGTGAAGGGCACCATACCCGCCAACATCCTCGCGCTGGAGGGCAAGAAGGTCGAGATCTACGGCAACATCCTGCCTCTCGACTACGACAGTTCCGGCACCTCATCGTTCATCCTGAACGCCAGTGTGGACGCGTGCGGCTTCGGCGGCGTGCCCCGCATCAACGAGTGGATTTACGTGACGATGAAGCCGGGGCAGAAGGCGCGGACGTACGGGGCCGGCTACGAGATCCTGGTGCGCGGCACGTTCAGCGTTGCGGAAGAAGTCGAAAAGGGCCGCATCGTCGGTCTCTACTCGATCGTCGCCGACAGTGTGCAGTGACCGGGCCATGCTGCTCGACGTAACCGACCTCAAAAAAAGCTTCGCGGCGCCCGATGGCGAGCGTACGCTCATTGTGGACGTCCCGGGCTTCTCGCTTGAGGCGGGAGAGCAGGTCGCGGTGCGCGGCGCCAGCGGATCCGGCAAGACGACGTTCCTGAATCTCATTGCCGGCATTCTGCAGGCTGACAGCGGGACGATCGTGCTCGACGGCAACACCATGACCACGATGTCCGAGAGCGGCCGCGATCGGGTGCGCTCGAAGACCCTGGGCTACGTGTTCCAGAATTTCAATTTGCTTCAGGGGTATACCGCGCTCGAGAACGTCATGCTCGGCATGTTGTTCGGCACCGGCGTGGACGCCACACACGCGCGCGCGTTGCTCGAGCGCGTGGGTTTGTCCCATCGCATGGACTATCGGCCCGGCCAGCTCTCCATTGGGCAGCAGCAGCGCGTGGCCGTGGCCCGCGCGCTGGCGAATCGTCCCAAACTCGTGTTGGCCGATGAGCCGACCGGCAACCTCGACCAGCGACACGCCGGCGAGGCCCTCGCGCTGATTCGAGAGGTCTGCAGGGAGAACGGCGCGGCCCTGTTGCTGGTGAGTCACGATCCGGCGATTCTTTCGGCGTTTGATCGCAGCGAAGATCTCGGCGACCTGAACCGCGCGGCGGCCGCGCACGCGGCGCCCGTGGCGGGAGGCCCGCGATGAATCTGATGTCCCTCGTGCGTCGCAGTCTGCGGCAGCACGCGCTTTCGTCGTTTGTGACCATCGTCTCCGTCGGCCTGGCCGCCGGTCTCACGATGTCCGTGTTTGCCATCAACGCGCAGACCTACGACGCGTTCACGGGTGGCAAGGTCGGGTTCGACGCGGTGCTCGGCGCACGCGGCAGCCAGCTGCAGCTCGTCCTGAACACGGTGTTTCACCTCGAGACCTCTCCGGGAAACATTCCTTGGACGCTGTACAGGGAAGTCGCGGAAGACTCCCGCGTGACGCTCGCGATCCCGTACGCGGTCGGCGACAACTATCAGGGCTACCGGATTGTCGGCACGACGACCCAGATGTTCACCGACTTCACCTACCGCGAAGGTGAAGGGTTTGTGCTGAAGCCGGGTGGACGGATCTTCGACGAGACGAAGAAGGAAGCGATTGTCGGGTACTACGTGGCCGAAAAGCTTGGCCTGAGCGTGGGCTCGACGTTCATGCCGTATCACGGCCTCCAGTTCGACGAGAAGCAGCGGCATCGTGACGAGTACACGGTGGTCGCCGTAATGGAACCGACCAATGGTCCGTCGGATCGGGTGTTGTGGATTCCCATCGAAGGCATCTACCGCATGTCCGGCCACATCCTGCGCGGCACGGGCGCCGTGTATCGGCCGACCGACGATACCCCGGTGCCGGAAGAACACCGCGAAGTCAGCGCAGTAATGTTGAAGTTGCGCAATCCGCAGGCCGGCTTTCTGCTCGGCAACACCATCAACAATCAGGGCAAGGTGGCGACGTTGGCGTGGCCGATCGGCCGCGTGATGGCGGAGTTGTTTGAGCGTATCGGCTGGGTCAGCCGGATTCTGACGATGGTCGCGTATCTCATCGTGGTGGTCGCGGCCGGATCGATTCTCGCGAGCATCTACAACACGATGAACGAACGCCGCCGCGAGTTCGCCATCCTGCGCGCGCTCGGTGCCCGGCGCGGCACGGTGTTCTCGGCGATCGTGCTCGAGTCCACGACCATTACCGCATTGGGTGTTCTGCTGGGGTATCTCGTCTATGGCGGCATCCTGTCCGCCGCGATGGTGATTGTGCGCGCGCAGACCGGTGTCGTGCTCGATGCGTTCAGGTTTGACCCGTCGCTGTGGATGACGCCTGTCGGCATGATCATTCTCGGTGCGCTCGCTGGCCTCGTACCTGCGTTCAAGGCGTACCGCACCGACGTTGCGTCGAATCTCACGCCGCTGTCCTGAAGGGTCCAGGGTCCAGGGTCCAGGGTCCAGGAGTCCAGAAGTACGTAGGGCGCGCTGGGTTGTAGCGCGCCAGCGAGACGCAGGGCGCGCTGAACTTGAGCGCGCCAAGGAGGTTCCGAAGTGCCGAAGTTCAGCAACACGCTCGCAACTGTCCTTCTCATCGCGGTGCTTGTCCTCGCGGCCTGCAGCAGCGAACCGACGCCACCGACGCCACCCGCACCACCTGCGTCGTCGTCGCCCTCGCCCGCCGTCGCCGACACCCACGGCCATGTTGCGCCGCACGGAGGCGTGCTGATCGAACTGGGGGACCACCTTGGTTTCCTGGAGATGGTGCTCGACGCCAAGGCGGGAACGCTGACGGCGTACGTGCTTGATGGCGGCGCAGAGCAGGCCGTGCGAATTGTGCAGCCGACGGTGAGTGTGGTGTTCGAGACTCCGACCGCGCTTGCCGGGCAAACGTTGGCGATGGGCGGCAAGGCCAACGTGCTGACCGGTGAGACCGTCGGCGACACGTCCCAGTTCGAACTGACCCACCCGGCCCTTCAAGGGCAGACATCACTCGCCGCTCGAGTGGTCGAGCTGCGCGTCAAGGGGCAGACGTTTCACGGGATTGCCGTCACGCTGTAGTGCAGGTCGGGGACGCCGGTCACGTCGAGCAGGCGGGTCAGACGCCGTTCGAACGGCTCCGGTGCGCCCGGGGTGTCGAGCAGCGTGACGTGACCCACTTTGCGGCCCGGCCGTTCGGCCTTGCCGTAGACGTGGGGGATGGCCCCGGCCACAGCCGTGATCGCGGCTTCGGCCGGCAGACGGCCGATGAAATTGACGGTCGCGGCCTGCTGAATCGGTGTTGTCGGACCGAGCGAGAGACCGCAGATGGCGCGCAGGTGGTTTTCGAATTGTGACGTGGGGGCGGCCTCAATCGTCCAATGGCCACTGTTATGCACGCGTGGGGCCATCTCATTGGCCAGCAATCGGTCACCGACCTGAAACAACTCCAGCGCCAGGACGCCCACGTAGTCGAGGTCGCGCAGCAGGCGGCTGATCAGGGCCTCGGCCTCCGGCTGCATCGCATCGCCCGCCCGGCTCAGCGACAGGCGGAGCACGCCTTCCCGATGGTAGTTTTCACTCACCGGATAGTGGACCGTGTCGCCCGTCCGCGAGCGCGCCGCGATGATCGAAAGTTCGCGATCGAACGGCACCATGGACTCCAGAATGCAGGGCACGTGGCCGAGCCGCTCCCATGCCGCCTGCAGGTCTGTCGAGTGACGCAGCACTCTCTGGCCTTTGCCGTCATATCCCTGGACCCGGGTCTTGAGGATCGCCGGGAGGCCAATCTCCGCGGCGCCGTCGATCAGGTCGGCAAGACTGTCCACCGCGCGGAACTCGGCCGTCGCCAGACCCAGCGCCCGGAAGCGGTCCTTCTCGACCAGGCGGTCCCGTGACGCCGCCAGCGCGAGCGATGATGGATACACAGGGCGTCGCCGTTCCAGCACAGCCACCGCCGCTTCCGGGACGTTCTCGAATTCGTACGTGATGACGTCCGCCCACTCCGCCAGCCGGTGCTGGCCGTCGGGGTCGTCGTAGGCGACGCACAGGTGTTCGCCGAACGGCTTAGCGCAGGCCTGTGGATCGGGGCTCAGGAACATGCAGGACACCCCCATCGGCCCACCCGCCTGCGCCAGCATGCGCGCGAGTTGCCCCCCTCCAAGTATCCCGACCTTCACGAGCGCCTATCCCGCGGGTCGCCGACGGCCAGCACGCGCTCGGTCTGCTGCTGGCGGTATGCGCGCAACGCGGCCTTAATCTGCGGATATTTGTTGGCGAGAATACTCGCGGCGAGCAGGGCGGCGTTGGCCGCCCCGGCCTGGCCAATCGCCAGGGTGCCCACCGGGATCCCCGCCGGCATCTGCGCGATCGACAGCAGGGAATCCATCCCGTTGAGCGCCGCCGATCGCACCGGCACTCCGAGCACAGGCAGGGCCGTCTTGGCCGCGGTCATGCCGGGCAGATGGGCCGCTCCCCCGGCGCCGGCGATGATCACTTCCAGGCCCCGCGCCTCGGCCTGCTCGGCATACCGGAACAGTTTGTCCGGCGTACGGTGGGCCGACACGACCTCAACCTCGTGCGGCACCTGCAGCGCCTCGAGGATCTCCACCGCATGGCGCATGGTGTCCCAGTCCGATGCCGATCCCATGATGATGCCGACCAGCGGCGACGGTGTGTCCATCAGAATTTCTCCGATCGCAAGACGGCCACATCGGCCACGAACAGGATCATCGCGTAGTCCTCGTAATACCGCGTCCGCAGATGTGCGGCGACGGCCTCGGCAGTGGCGGCATCACACACGATCTCGACGCGGATGTTGCTGCTTTCGCTCCAGGCGGCCGTGCGCGCACCGCGGCTGCCTCGTCCGCGCGCGTCAGTGATGGTGTACCCCTGCACGCCCAGACGCTGAAGGTCCTTGACCAGCACATTCTCGAGCGCAGCCTCGGTGATGACCGTGAGCAGTTTCCGAATCGCGCTCTGCATGAGACTACCCTCCGATCCTACCAAACAGGCTGGTCGCCATGGCGTGATATAGCGGAATACCCACGAGGACGTTAAACGGAAACGTGACCCCCAGGGAGGCCGCCAGCGACAGCGTCGGATTTGCCTGCGGGACCGAGATGCGCATCGCCGCGGGCACGGCAGCCGCGGGCTCGATCTCACCGATGCCGGGCGGGTGGCGCTGTCGTACGCGGACGAGATCTTTTGCGCTGGCCTGTCTGAACGGCGCACCGCTGCTCCTGCCAGGGCCGAACACCGCCGTGCGCGTCGAAATCGATCCGATGGCTCGGGGAGACCCGCCTGTCCCCGCGTATCGTGGGAGAATGTGATGACAGCGCCCTGATGAAAGTCTTCGGCGAGGCGAGCGAGGGCTATTTCCCGTCGCCCGCGATCATCGCGCAGGAAGTCTGCGCGAGGTACGGCGTCGCTGATCCAGCACCCCGAAGTGCGCGCTGTCCTGGATGCCGCCCGTGACGCCGTCTTCGTGCCGCAGGGATGATTATGTTGCACCTCACTTCGAGTCCAGGCGATGTGGCGACGGCTGTGCGCCTGTTGCAGGCAGGTGAGTTGGTGGCGCTCCCGACAGAGACCGTATACGGGTTGGCCGGTGATGCGACAAACCCGGATGCCCTCCGCGCCATCTTTCGCGCCAAAGGTCGCCCCTCCGATCATCCGCTGATCGTGCATCTCGGTGGTGCCGAGCACCTGCCGGAGTGGGTGACCCGTGTGCCGGACACGGCCTGGCGACTGGCATCTGCCTTCTGGCCAGGACCGCTCACGCTCGTGCTGCCTGCGGCCAGTACGGTGTCGCCGCTGGTGACCGGCGGCCAGACCACCGTGGCGCTGCGTGTGCCGGGGCACCCGGTGATGCAGCGTGTGCTCCGGGAGTTCGGCCGGGGCCTCGCAGCGCCGTCAGCCAATCCATTCGGTCAGATCAGCGCGACCACTGCCGCGCACGTGCAGACCCATCTGGCCGGACGAATCGCGGCGGTGGTCGACGATGGGCCCTGCGTGGTCGGCATCGAGTCAACCATCGTCGATCTCACGACCCACCATGCGCGCATCCTGCGGCCGGGCGCCATTACCCTCGAGATGATTGCGGAGCACGTGTCGTGCACGGACGCAGTGACGAGCCCGGCGCCACGGGTGCCTGGTGCGCTGGCCTCACACTACGCGCCGCGCACGCCGTGTTACAGAATCGGGGCCGGCCTGGTGGAGTCGCCGTTTCCGGGCCTGCGTACGGGGTTGCTGGCGCCGCGCCTGCCCGGTTGGCCGGTGACACAGTTCTGGCCGATGCCCTCGGAGCCCGACGCGTACGCGCGCGCGTTGTACGCGGTGTTGCACGAGGCCGACGCCAGTCGGTGCGAGGTCTTGCTTGTGACGCTGCCTCCTGACGAACCGGCCTGGACCGCTATCCACGATCGCCTGCGTCGCGCCACACGGCCCCTCTAGCGCTGGTGGCCTGGATCCGGACGAATCACCACGGGGACGCGAGTGGTGATGTCGTCGATGGTCAGTCGCGCTTCAGAGGTCCCCGGTGCGACGGGAGGGTTGGGCCGCGATCGAACCGCGTCAGTTGGAACGCGGGTCGTGGCGTGAAGATGGTGCCGGCGGCCGCCAGCGTCTCCGGGGTCAGCCCGCGCAGGCCCGCCGCGCGCCTCGTCAGTCCGATTCCCACGGGTCCCTCCTCAGGTGACTTAAGTGCCGCCGCACAGGTCGGGCAGCGGGACGATCGAGTATCAGGCCTGCGACGACCCCGTCTGCTACCTGCCCGAGACGATCCCCGTGGAGTGGAAGCTGACGCTGAGTCCGATCGTGCGGTAGGTGACAGGCCGCGTACGCCGAAGCACACCCACATTGGTGTGTCGCTCACCCCGGCCGCGATACAATTCGGCGGTCATCATGCGAGTGTTCCTGGCTCTGATTGGTTTCGTGCTGGCCTCCGGGTCGGTTGCTGCGCAGGACGTGTCACGCCCTGAGCCCCCCCCGCCGCCGGCTGCGCCTGAGGTGGTCACTCGCAACGCGTCCGGGGACGCCGCGATTCGCGCGACGCGACTGACCACCCCGATCGTGCTGGATGGCAGGCTCGACGAGGAGGTCTACAACACCACCCGACACATTTCGGACTTCATTCAGCAGGAACCGCTCGAAGGCCGTCCAGCCAGCGAACGCACCGACGTCTGGGTCTTTTTTGACGATCAGCACGTCTACATCACGGCCCGCAACTGGGAGTCGGAGCCCGGGCGTCGCGTGATGACCGACATGCAGCGCGACTCGCGCAATCTCTACAACAACGACCACTTCGCGGTGTTGTTCGACACCTTTTTTGACCGGCGCAACGGCTACTACTTTTACACCAATGCGCAGGGTGGCCTGAGTGACGGGCAACTCGGCAACGAGTCCCCCAACAACAACTGGAATGGCATTTGGGAGGCACGCACGGCCGACTTCGAGGGTGGCTGGATTGCGGAGTTCCGCTTTCCGTTCCGCTCAATGCGGTTCGACGAAGACGGCACGACGTGGGGCATCAACTTCAGACGGGTCGTGCGCTGGAAGAACGAGTTCTCGTTCCTCACCCCGATTCCGCAGTCGCTGGGTCGCCGCGGCCTCACCAGCGTATCGCGGGCCGGCACCCTCGTCGGCCTGACACCGCCACGGGGTCTCCGTAATCTGGACGTCAAACCCTACGCGACGGCGTCGCGCCTGACGAACCGGCTGGCTGATCCACCGATTGCCGGCAGAGGGGTTGGGGACATTGGCGGCGATATCAAGTGGGGGCTGTCGCCGAACGTGGTCGTCGATCTGACGATGAATACCGACTTTGCACAAGTCGAAGATGACGAGGCGCAGGTGAACCTGACCCGCTTCAGCGTGTTTTTTCCCGAGAAGCGCGAGTTCTTTCTCGAGGGGCAGGACTACTTCAGTTTCGGCAACTCCGGCGGCGGTGGCGGCTTTGGCGGCGGTGGTGGGGGCGGTGGTGGTGGGTTCGGCGGAAACGCGCCGGTGCTGTTCTACAGTCGTCGAATCGGGATTGCCGAGGGGCAACAGGTCCCGATTGTGGTCGGCAGCCGGTTCCAGGGACGCAGTGCGGGATTCCAGGTCGGGGCCCTGCATGTCCGCACCGGGACGTCCGATGTCGTCGAGACGCATCCAACGGATTACTCTGTCCTGCGCGTCAGCCGCGACCTGCTCAGCCGGAGTCGCATCGGCGTGATCGCCACCAGGCGCGGCGTGCCCGCACTGGGCGAAGACGTGACCAGTTATGCCTACGGGGCGGACCTCGCCCTGAACCTCACGACCGAGTTCAGCGCCAGCGGATACTGGGCCCGAACCCAGGAGCGCAGTGTCACGCCGCGTGACGCGTCCAGCTACCAGGCTCGCGCCGGGTACAGCTCGGATCGCTACGCGCTGGAAGGCGACTACCTGTACGTGGGCGACGACTTCGACCCGGCCGTCGGATTTCTTCGTCGACGCGCGTACAAACGGACCAACGCCGAAGGCCGGTTCAGCCCGCGGCCGGCCAGCCTTCCGGGTGTCCGCAAGGTGTTTTTTGAGAGCGAGTTCGACCAGTACGCCACCACCACGGGCAGCCTCGAGTCGCGAGCGATCACCGGGACCTTCCGTCTTGAGTTCAACAACACCGAACGGCTGTCGGTCGAGGTCAGCGAGGCCACTGAGCATCTGGTCGAGACGACGAACCTTGGTGCCGACATTCCGGCAGGCCGGTACCGCTTTCGGCAGACGCAGCTGAATTACGAGCTCTCGCCATCGCGGCGCCTTTCGGGGTTCCTCTCAGTGACACACGGCGGTTTTTTTGGGGGCACGATCACCGAGGCGTCGTGGCGCGGGCGGGTCGCGTTTTCTTCGAGACTCTATGCCGAGCCGTCCCTGTCGTTTAATCGTGTGCGTACGCCATTTGGCGACGAGGACTCCCACGTGCTCGGGTCTCGCATGACGTTCACGCTGTCACCGCGCATGTTCATCTCGTCACTCGTCCAGTACCGCACCTCGAGCCGGTCGATGACCACCAACGCACGATTCCGGTGGGAGTATCAACCCGGCTCCGAGATCTTTGTGGTCTATTCGGATGGCCGATCCGGCGACACCACGTCGCGGGTTCCGCGGACGCTCGACACACGGGCGCTGGTCGTGAAGGTCACACGCCTGTTTCGCTGGTAACCAGGCTGTTGGACTGGCACTGGTTGTCCATCATTTGACCGACTAAATAGGTCCGGATTAGACTTCTTGAGACTTGTCTCATCTGCGGCGTGTCGTCGCATGAGCTGCCGTCGGGGGTCCCGTGCCTGTGTCGATCGTCCGTTTCGCCTCTTCCGTTGTCGTGATGTGCGGCCTGAGCCTGGTGGTTCCGTCACCGAGCCCCGCACAGACGTCCGCTGACGGTCTTGCCGGCACTGTTCGCGATGCGGCCGACAGACCGGTGGCGGGCGCCGTCGTCACGATTCGCCTGGCCGGAGTGGTGTCGGCGACAGCGCGGACTGATGAGGACGGACGGTTCTTCCTTGCCGGTGTGCCGCCGGGGCGCCATGCGGTGACCGTGACCGCCCTTGGATTGTCACCGGCCCTACTGGATGTGACCGTGCCGCCCACCGGGGCGGCCGAACCGCTCGGCATTGTGATGGCGGAGATTGTGCGCGAACGCGTGAACGTCGTCGGCGATGTCGCCGCGTTGACGCGCGCGCCTGGGTCGACGCACCTGATCGACCGTGCGGAATTGCAGCGGTTGCAGACGACGACGGAGGATATTCATCGCATCCTGCGCCAGGTGCCGGGCCTCAATATTCAGGAGGAGGACGGCTACGGTCTGCGTCCGAACATCGGCATGCGCGGAACCGGTACCGATCGGAGCGCAAAGATCACGATGATGGAGGACGGCATCCTTATTGCGCCCGCGCCGTATTCGGCGCCGGCGGCGTACTACGCCCCAACGCCAGGACGTATGGAAGCGATCGAGGTGCGCAAGGGATCAAGCCAGATCAAGTCCGGTCCGATCACCACCGGCGGCGTGCTCAACTACGTTTCAACATCGATCCCGACCGACTTCCGGTTGCGCGCGAATGTGGCAGGGGGGGCGGACAACACACGGAAGATCGTCGCAAGTCTCGGCGACACGTACGGCAACGCCGGGTGGCTGGTGGAGACCTTCCAGTTCAGAACGGATGGCTTCAAGCGCCTCGATGGCGGCGGCTCCACCGGCGTTGATGTGGCTGACTATCTGGCGAAATTCAAAGTCAACACGACACCCTCGGCGACGCTGTTTCAGGAACTGGAGGTCAAGCTCGGCCGGACCACACAGACGGGGCAGGAGACCTACCTCGGTCTCACGGATGCGGACTTCGCCGCGTCACCATGGCGACGGTATGCCGGGTCGCAGGTTGACGAGTTCACATCCACGCATGCGCAGTACCAGGTTCGACATTTCCTGGCGCGCCCCACCTGGGACGTGACGACGGTGGCGTACCGAAACAATTTCTCGCGGGCCTGGTACAAGCTCGAGAACGTGATGGGCACAAGCCTGTCCCGTGTGCTGGCGACCCCGGAGGCATTCCCCCAGCAGATGGATGCCCTGACCGGTGTGGGGAGTGCGCCGAACGCGCTCGTGGTCCGCAACAACAACCGCGCCTACTTCGGCACCGGCGTGCAGTCGACGGTCGGCGCTCGGTTCGAGACGGGTCGTGCGCGCCACTCCGTCGAGATGGGTCTGCGCTACCACGAAGACGAAGAAGATCGCTTCCAGCAGGATGACGCGTATCAGATGGTGGCCGGTCGGATGCTGCGGACCCGCGCCGGGGCCCCGGGAAGCCAGACGAATCAGGTGGTGGGCGCGAAGGCGATCGCGGGATTCGTGATGCACACACTGGCCGTCGGACGCTGGACGTTCACGCCCGGACTGCGCGCCGAGTTGATTGATCTGCGGCGGACCGATTTCTCCCGAACGGATCCTGCCCGCACGTCGCCCACGGGCGTGATCGAGACGTCGGTGAATGTCCTGATTCCAGGCGTGGGGGTTGCCTATCGTCTGCGCCCGTCGGTGACGCTGTTCAGCGGGGTCTACACGGGGTTTGCCCCGCCGGGTCCCGGCGCCGCCGGCGAGACCAAAGCTGAGGAGAGTGTGAACTATGAAGCCGGTGTGCGCCTCCAGCGGAGCGCGCTGCAGGCGGAGATCGTCACGTTCTTCAGCGACTACGCCAATCTGCTCGGCCGCGACATGCAGTCGACGGGAGGCACGGGCACCGGTGAAATCTACAACGGGGGGGCCGCGCGCGTCCTCGGCGTTGAAGCGTCGGCACGGTGGCGTCCGTTCCGCGTGGCCTATACCTTTACCGACGCGGAGTTCCGCAACAGCTTCCAGAGCCAGTACGGCCCCTGGGGCCGTGTGGCAAGCGGCGACAAGCTGCCGTACGCGCCGACCCATCAACTGTATGCGGCCGTGGACGTCGAAGGCCGGCTCTGGCGCGCCCGCGTCGACGCGACTGCCATCAGCCGGATGCGCACCGTGGCGGGGGCCGGCCCGTTCGTGGACCTGCGTTCAACGGATGCGACGTTCGCCGTCGGGGCCTCGGCCGAGTACACCCTCACACCGAACGCCCGGCTGTTTGCCAGCGTGCAGAACCTGACGAACCGAGTGTCCGTGGTGTCGCGGCATCCCGCAGGCGTTCGTCCCGGCGCGCCGCGACTCGTAATGCTCGGACTCAACGTGGACTTGGGCCGCTGAGGGTGCACGCCTCGCCGCGCGCGGCGTGGAACATGCCGGCGTGTACACTTGGAGCATGTTCAGCGCATCCGCATACGGCCGCTCGCACTTGATGTCCATCGTGTTTGTGGGTGCCGCGCTCATCGTGGGTGCTGCGTGCAGCGAGGCTCCGGATGGACCACCCCCAATCGTGGGCCCCTCTGTCGAGCAGAAGGCGTTCTGGGCCACGCTGCAGTCACACTGCGGCAAGGCATTCCCCGGCAGTGTGGACGACACGACGGAGTACTATCGCGCCGGGCTTGAGGGCCGGGTGCTGGTGGCGCACTTCCGGGAGTGTTCAGACGACAGGATCCACATCGCCCTGCACGAAAATGACGACCGTTCGCGCAACTGGATCCTCACCTGGACTGACAACACGCTACGCCTGAAGCACGACCATCGTCACGAGGACGGCACCGAAGACAGGATTTCGCAGTACGGCGGTGACGCGCCGCTGCCCGGCCTGCCGAATCGACAGATCTTCAAGGCTGACGCGCACACCGCGTCGATCCTCCCGCTCCGGTCAGACAATTTCTGGTTCATGCACTTCGTGGACGACAAGACCTTCCACTACGGCGTGCATTGGCCGACGATGGGCCACTCGGTGCGATTGGCGTTTGACCTCTCGCGCCCGATCGATCCCCCCCCGGCACCGTGGGGTTATCAGTAATCCAGAGAGAGACGTAGAGACGGGTCTGCGTAGGGTGCGCTGGGTACGTAGGGCGCGCTGAACTTGAGCGCGCCATGGGTGGCCCGCTGCAGTTCAGCGGGCCCTACGTACCCTTCCGTTTGAACGTGCCCGCAGTCACGGCTTTGCCGCGCACACGGCCGGCCATCGCGGCCATCACCGCGGCGCGTGTCTGGGCGACAGTGGCTCCCTCGGGGCCGAGCGCCGGAATGTCGAGCATGCCGTCGAGCGCGTACAGTTCGAACACGTAGACGTGCGGCGGGCCTGCCGCCGCCGCGCCGGGGCCGCGATAGTTCGGCCCCGTCACGCTGATCTGACGCGTGCCGTCAGGCAACTCGGGACCCTGCGGCATGCCCTCCGGCAACGACCGCGAGGTCCCAGGGATGTTCCACACAAGCCAATGGAGGAGGTCGTCTGTGCCGGGGGTCACCGGGGCCGACACGTCGTGCACCAGTAAGACGAAGCTGCCGGCGGCCTCCGGCACGTTGGTCCAGCTCAACGCTGGTGAAATCTCATCGCCCACTTGAGTGTGTTTGAGCGGAATCTCCGCACCAGGCGCCCACGGCGCGGTGAGCGTCATGATCTGCATCGCGCCCCTCCCGCGGCCGCCGGCACCGCCGCGCTGGCCGGCCGGTTGTGTGGTGGTTTGCGCACCAGAAGGAGGAGGCGCCTGCGCGGGGATCAGCGCGACCGCGGTGAAGACGAGGGCGGCGGCTATGGCGAATCGTCGTGTGAACATGCGTGGCACCCGTCCCTATCGAAATGTGGCCGGCTGCGTCTTGCGCCAGACGTCGTAGCGCATGCGCAGCGTCTTCACGGGATTCAGATTTTCGCCCTCGCGGATCGCGCCCGGGCCGCGGTTGTCGCCGGGCTGAGAGACGGTGAGATACATCGCGTACTTGCCGTCATTGTGCGATTCGCCGTTGGTGTCCGTGGCCTCGGCCATCAGGATGTAGGCCACATGGGAGGTCTTGCCGTCACACGCAATCGCCGGCTTCGATCCGTCCGCAGGTGGCGGTGGACACGAGCACCGGCCGTCACCACCCGAGTTGTCGGCGGCTTCCATCGCCGCCATCACCCGATCGGTGATGGCGCCGGAGGTCTTGAGGAAGGCGACTTCCGCGTTGGGCACAACCTGGCCCGGACGCAGGATGTTGCCTTGAATCGAGTAGTAGATGTCGGTGCCAGGCACGCGGCCCTGAATGTCCTGCCCGACGTAGCCGTTGGTCAGGCCCGTATGACCCGCCGACCGCCCCTTCAAATCAAGAATGCCGAACTGCCGTGACTGAAACGCGGGGTCAGCGCTCAGCAGTTCGATGATCTGTTTCGGGTCCGTGCCCTTCTGCAACTCACGGAACACCAGCATCTGATTCTGTTTGGTGCCATCCACACTGGCCTGGCATGCGGCTACGCCGATGCCCGGCACCACCACCGCCTGCACCCCCATCAGGAACATGTCGTGCTGATTCACACAGGTGGCCGAGGCGATGACGACGCGCCGGGTGGAGAGGTCCACGGCAATGATTGACCAGGTGGCGGATGCCGTGGCCGGCAGTAAACACGCCAGAAGCACGGTGAGAGCAGTCAGGGTTCGACGCATGCGGCGGATTATGACTCATAATCCCAGGGTTCCCATGTGGTTGACTCACGAAAAAACCGTCCTCATCACGGGGGGCACGTCCGGCATCGGGCTTGAGGCTGCCGCCGTCCTTGCATCCCAGGGCGCCCGGGTCATCATCGTCGGCCGGAATGCCGGCAAGGTGTCGATGGCCCTGGGCGTGATCGAAGCCCGGGCGGGTGGGCTGCCGTATGGCGAGCGCCATCGTCCGGTTTCCTACGTGTGCGACTTCTCGTCTCTGCGTGCGGTGGACCAGCTTGCGGACGCCATCCTTCGGGATGTTCCTGCGTTGCATGTGCTGGTCAACAACGCGGGCAGCGTGTTTGCGAGACGCACACTCACGGCAGATGGTTATGAAGCCACGTTTGCGGTCAACCACCTCGCGCCGTTCCTGCTCACGCAACGGCTGCTGCCGCTTCTGCGCGCGAGTGCGCCGGCGCGCATCATCACGGTCGCGTCCGCCCGGCATTGCAAGGGCACGATGGACTTCACCGATCTGGGGTTCGAACGGGGTTATCAGATCCTGCGTGCATATGCGCGATCGAAGCTGGCGAACGTGCTGTTTGCGTCCGAGCAGGCGCGCCGGCTTCCGGACACCCTAGTGACGTCGAACAGTGTTCACCCCGGACGTGTGGCGACCAACATCTGGTCCGGAGCGCCGGGATGGGCGAAGCCCATCATCAGGTACTGGCTGAGCCGGACGTTCATCACGGTCCCCGAAGGAGCGGCGCCGATCGTGGCACTGGCGACGCGGTCCGATCTGGCCGGCCTCACGGGGCAGTACTTCGATCGATTGGACCAGAGTGAGGCCGCACCGGCGGCCCGGGACCCCGAGGCGGCCGCACATTTGTGGCGCGAAAGTGAACGGTTGATACAAGCGGCCCTGCCCGTGCACGGCGGCCCAAGTTCCGGTAGGCTGAACATCTCATGAGAATGCGAGTGCTGATGTATGGCCTGGTGGCGGGGCTGTGTGTGATGCCGACGGTGCAGGCCCAGCGGCAAGCGGCGCCGGTTCGCGGGGTGACGGTGGTGCAGACGTTCCCCCACGACCCGAGTGCGTTCACGCAGGGGCTGGTCTACGTCGATGGCGAGTTCTACGAGAGCACAGGACTGGAGGGGCAGTCTTCTCTACGCCGCGTCGAGATTGCCACAGGCAAGGTGCTGCAGCGCCGGGCCGTGGAGGCGAAGTACTTCGCCGAAGGCCTGGCGCTTGTGGGTGACGAACTGCTGCAGCTGACCTGGCAGCACAACATCGGCTTCGTCTACGACCGCAAGACCTTCGCCCCGAAACGGACGTTTACGTACGCCACCGAAGGCTGGGGGATCGCCTACGACGTGAAGGGCGGCCTTGTGATGAGTGACGGCAGCGAGAAACTGTTCTGGCTGGATCCGAAGACACAGAAGGTGCTGCGCGGCCTGACCGTGACCGACGCGGGACGTCCCGTGTCGCAGTTGAACGAGTTGGAATGGGTGGAAGGCGAAATCTGGGCCAACGTCTGGACCACCGATCGCATCGCCCGCATCAACCCCTCCACCGGCGTTGTTACCGGCTGGCTCGATTTGTCGAATGTGTGGCCGCTTTATCAGCGCACGCCGGACGCCGACGTGCTCAACGGGATCGCGTACGACGCGGCCGGCAAGCGGATTTTTGTCACCGGGAAGAAGTGGCCGAAGGTCTATCAGATCGCAATCAAATAGTGCGAAGGTATCAGGAGGAGTAGAGCCCATGGGTCAGGTCAAACGCTTTGTGTCCGTCGCAACAATTGCACTCGCCGTGGGAGTGCTCGCGTCCAGTGTCGACGCGCGTCAGGGGGATCCCGACCGCGTCGTGCCGGGTGGGGGTATCACCGGTGCCGGATGGAAGGGCAATGTCATCGACGCCGGTTCGCTTAAGCAGGGCCGGTCGATCAACGACTCCAAGTTCGTTGCCAGTGGCTCGACCATCACGATCAATGCCGGACCGAACAACATCTACTGGAACACCGCACATGTCGGCAACGGCGACTTCACCGCGAAGGCCACGTTCGCCGAATCCAATCACCTGAAGCACAGCAACCATCCGCATCCGTACGGGCTGTTCATCGGCGGCAAGGACCTCGATACGCCGAAGGCGACATTGCTCTATTGCTCGGCGTACGGCAACGGGACGTTCATCATGCGCGGCTTCGCGCCTGACGCGACCAACGGCATCTTCCGTCTCGGCGGCAACCGCGGCACCGCCAACGAAGCGATCCGCAAGGCCGGTCCTGACGGCACCGTCACGCAGGACATATCCCTCAGCGTGCGTGGCGGCAACATCACCTGCAACATCAATGGCACCGATGTCGCCACCTACCCGGTTACCGACGTGGTCGGCGCCGGCAAACTTCCCTCAACCGACGGCATCGTCGGGCTTCGCATCGGTCACAACATGGACGTCGTCGTCACGGGACTGACCATCACCAAGTAACTCTCGGGTCCAGGAGTCCAGGGTCCAGGAGGACAGGAGTCCAGGGGTCCAGTGGTCCAGGAGTCCTACGGGGTCGGAGGCTGTCGCCTTCGACCCCGTTTTTTCTTTTCGTTGATGAAGGGCTGAAGGCTTTTCCACAAGTTCGTGACCGCGGCGCCGCACCGGCCGGCGTGCTCAAGGGCCGACTCCAATTCAGCGGAAGGGTAGTAGCCCCTCGCGACGCCGTCGTGCAACCAGCGTTCAGCCTCAGCCAGCGATGCACGCGCATAGCGGAGAAACGTCGCCATCTCCGCAGCGTTGTACCGTTTCCAGCCTTCAGTAATCGCTGATTCCACGCTCGATGCAGAGCCAAAGAGCTGATCACGGAACGCCCAGTTGTGTTCAGCCTTCGGATGCTCCCGCACAAGCCGATACACATCGAGCTTGAATGAGACTGCCAACTGGAATGCTGCAAGGTCCTCGAGTCGCTTCACACCCATGCAGTGGCACATTCAACCGCCATGCCACGAATAGCAGCCGAATTCCTTCGACTCCTGCGGACGTGTTGAAAAACTTGCGTACCGCGCACCGCCCACGTACGCATCAAATGCCTGTGGACCCCTGGACCCCTTTAGTCCGCGTCCTTGCCCTCTGCCGTGAGGATGTGCGGCATCCCGTCGACGAGTTCGTCTCGAAACGCCATGCCGAAGATCTGCCAACCGGTGACGAAGAGTCCGGCGAGCACAGGTCCAAGGATGAAGCCGAGGGGACCGATGACCGCGAGGCCTCCGAGAGTGGAGAAGAGAATCACGATGTCGTGCATCTTGGTGTCATGTCCGACCAACCGGGGCCTGAGCACGTTGTCGACCGACCCGACGATGAGTGCACAGAAGCCGGCGAGCAGGATCGCCTTGGTGACCGCGCCGGACGCAAACAGGATGATGGACGCCGGCACCCAGATGAGCGCGGATCCGATCAGCGGAAGGATCGATAACACGGTCATGACCACGGTCCAGAAGGCGGCGTTGGGAATGCCGACGATCCAGAATCCGGTCCCCGCCATGGCTCCCTGGAGGATGCCGATGATGATCGTGCCCTTGAGCGTGGCGCGCGTGACGGACACAAAGCGATCCGTCAGGAGATCCTTCTCGTTTGTGTGCAAAGGCAGATGGTCAAGCACGGCGCGCAGCATGTGTGGGCCATCCAGCAGCAGAAAGAACATTGTGTAGAGCGTGATGACAAAGTGAAACAGGAACGACACCGTGCTGCGCGTGGTGTTCGACAGCGACGTCATCAGGAAGCTGCCAATCGAGTTCACCACATTGCCGGCCGTCGTCAGAATCTGTTGCCGGTAGGGTGCGACGTATTCATAGCCGGGAAGATCCCGCAGGACGCGGTCGAGGTACGTGGGTTCATTAATCGTGCGTTCAACCACCGGCCGGATGTTGTCGGTGATGGACGCCGCCTGACTCACGACCAGACTGACGATGCCGAGCAGAGGACCGACGATGAGCACGAACATGAGCAGCAGCGTGATGCCTGCGGCCAGATGGGGCCGATTGCCCAGCCGTTGGGTCAAATTCGTGTGAACTGGATACAGCAGCCCGGCCATCAGCGCCGACACAAGAATGGTCAGCAGGAAGCCGCGCAGGACATACATCAAGCCAATCGTCAGCGCTCCCACCATGAGCAGGAGGAACACTTTCCGGAAATGGGTTTCGGCCATGCGCCCAGTCTAGCGGATGGGCGGCTGGGCGGCTGGGCGGCTGGGCGGATGGGCGGCTGGGTGGTTGGGCACATGGATGGGCGGCTGGGGACATGTAGGGCGGCCTGGGGTTGAGGCCGCCATGCAGGTCTCGGTGTCTAATACCGGGAGGCCGCCAGCATCACCGCGCTGCACGCTCAGCCTACGTGCTCCGCGATATCCCGAAGGGCGTGGACACGCCAGGGTGGCATGACGTCAAGGTATCGGTGACCAGGCCAGGGACGTTTAGTATCCGGGCGAGGAAGGGGTATGAGAGAGAAGCGAGTTATTGAGGATTGAGGATTGAGGAGGGAGGATTGGCAATTGCTCGATTGCCGGATTGTGGGATTGATTGGGGGGATTGCCGCAATTCGTCAATCAATCCACAATCCACAATCCAACAATTGCCAATCCTCCCTCCTCAATCCTCAATAACGCCCTCCAAGCTCACGTCCTGTCAGATCTCCACACTCAAGTCTCCACGGTGATGTTCGCGCCCTTGTGCACCTGTGCACGGAGCACTACAGTAGTCCCATGCTCACACGACGGGAACTCTTCACGCTGGCCGGCGGCACCGCGCTGGCCGTGGCCCTCAACCCCCGGATCAGCGCCGCCACGCCGCAGACAGCGTCAGGTCCCTTCAGCCTGCCCGCGCTGCCGTACCCGGTCGCCGCCCTTGAGCCGCATATCGATGCGCAGACGATGACGATTCATCATCAGCGGCATCATCAGGCGTACGTGACGGGTGCTAATACCGCGCTGGCCAAACACCCGGACGTTGCGAAGCGACCGCTGGAAGAAATGCTGCGCGACCTCAACGCCGTGCCGGAGGATATCCGCACCGCCATCCGCAATCACGGTGGCGGCCACTACAATCACGTGCAGTTCTGGACGCTGATGGCGCCTAACGCCGGTGGGGCGCCAACTGGCGCCATCGCCGCCGCCATCACTGGCGGGTTCGGCAGCTTTGACAAGTTCAAGGAATTGTTCAATCAGGCCGCGGCCAGCCGCTTCGGCAGCGGCTGGGCCTGGCTCAGCGACGACAATGGAAAACTCATCGTTCACAGCACCGCCAACCAGGACACGCCGTTTGCCGAAGGCCGCAGGCCCATCTTCGGCCTCGACGTATGGGAACACGCCTATTACCTGAAGTACCAGAACCGTCGCGGGGACTACGTATCCGCCTTCTGGAATGTCGTCGACTGGGCCGAGGTCAATCGCCGGTTGAGGTAGCGCGCTGGCGGTCGGCCCAGCTACCCATCCGCCCATGCGCCCAGCTAGAATGGCGGGTATGCAAGCCCAACGCGCGATCGCGACTATCGTGCTGACCGCCCTTCTGGGCGTGCTGGGCTTGCCGTGGATCGGAGCAACCCACCAGTTCAACGACGACCCGCATTGGGCCGTCGCGTATGGTGCCGACCATGGTGGTGACCCGGTGCTTGGCACCGGTCAGCCCGGCGATGACGCGCACTGTGAGGTCTGTCACTGGTTGCGCACGATGCGTACGGCCGCCCGGCCGGCGCAGGTCACATTGTTCCGCGATGTCCGGTGTGTGGTGCCGCCGGCGGCGTTTACTCCAGGCGCCCGCGCAGCCAGCCTGCGTGTGCTCTCCGCCCGCGCGCCTCCCGCTCGCCTGTAAGACCCGACCATTTTTCACGGAGGCCGTACCTTCGGGGCCGGCGCTCCAGCCCGGTCTGAAGACCCGGCCTCCATGGGGCCCTCGTGCCCCCGGTTACTGTTCTTGAGGAGATGTTTCATGCGTACGCGTATTCGAGTTGCGGCGTTCGCCGCGTTGTTGGTCCTGGCGGGGGCCTCGACCGCGTTTGCCCAGGTCGCTGGTGGCACGGTCACGGGCAAAGTGGTGTTTGAGGCGTCGGGCCAGCCCGTCCATGGCGCCACCGTCATCATCATCGGAGCGCGTCGGACGACAACGACCTCGGATGCGGGGACGTTTGAAATTCCCAATGTGCCGGTCGGCACGTTCGAAGTGATCGCCCAGCGCGAGCACTTTTCTGCGGCGCGCAAGAGCGTGACCGTTGCAGCGGGGCAGACCGTGTCGCTTGAGTTCTCCCTGTCGATTGAGACCGTGCACGAAAACGTGACCGTCACGGCCAGTGCGTCCGGCACATCCACGACGTTTGAATCGTTTAATGCCATCACCAGTCTCGACAGTGTGGAACTGGCGAAGAACATCGGGTCGTCGCTGTCTGATGCGCTGGCGACGGCGCCCGGTGTGTCGAAGCGGTCGTTTGGTCCAGGGAGCGGGCGGCCGATCATTCGCGGGTTTGATGGCGACCGGGTACTCATCATGCAGGACGGTATTCGCACCGGTGATCTGTCGAGCCAGTCGGGCGATCACGGCATTTCGATCGACGCCGCCGGCCTGGATCGGCTTGAAGTCGTCAAGGGACCGGCGACGCTGCTGTTTGGCTCAAACGCGATCGGTGGTGTGGTCAATGCCGTCAGTCCGCAGGATGCGTTTCGTGTTTCGCCGTTTGTCGGCTCGCTCGGCGGTCTCACGTTTGATGCAAGCAGCGCGGACGCCGCGTTTGGTGCGAACGGCAGCATTCAATACGGCAAGGGCGGGTGGACGATCTGGGCAGGCGGTGGCTCGCGCCGCGGCGGCGACTACAAGACGCCGGACGAGACGATTGAGAATTCGGCAAGCCGATTGCAGAGTGGGCGTGTGGGATTTGGGTACGTCGGGACAAAGGCCTTCTTCAGCGCGGGCGCGACGGTCGAAGACAGCCGATTCGGTATTCCTTTCGCAGGGTTGTTTCACGGCCGCCACGATGACAACGACGCGTCCGGCGCCGAGGAGGAGGCGCACGAGGCGGAGGTTGACATTGCGTCGCTGCGGCGTGACATCCGGTTTGATGTCGGCGCAAGAAACTTGTCGAGCAGCCTGTTTGATACCGCCAAGCTGACGTTTGCGTACACGAGTTACGGCCACGACGAACTGGAGCTTGAAGACGGCATCGAGTCGCCGGGCACCGAGTTTTCGAACAACACCGCCACCCTGCGGGCGGAAGTTGAGCAAAAACGTCGCGGACGTCTGACGGGCCGGATGGGAGCCGAGTGGTTCCGCCGGGACTTTGAGGCGACGGGTGGCGAGGCGCTGGCGCCGGCAACGGTCCAGAACGTGCTCGCGGGATTCGTCTACGAGGAACTGGACTTCGACCGCTTCCGCCTGCAGTTTGGTGGCCGCGTCGAGCGAACGTCCTACGACGTGAGTGCGCGTCCCGAGAGTGACGACCACGATGACCACGGCCATGATGAGGCGCCGCCGGTCCGCGATCGCGCGTTCACCTCGCTGTCAGGGTCTGTCGGCGTACATCATGACCTGAGCAGCACCAGCGCATTTGTCGTGAACCTGAGCGGCGCGTCACGGGCACCTGCGCTCGAAGAGCTTTACAACTTCGGTCCACACGTCGGCAATCTGGCATTCGAGATCGGCAACCCTGATCTCAAGACGGAACGCACGCTCGGGGTGGATGTCAGCTTCCGCAGCCGGCACCAGAAGGCCCAGGGCGAGTTGAACCTGTTTGCGTACAACATCAGCAACTTCGTCTTCCTCGAACTGCACGATGAGGAAATTGACGGTTTGCGCGAGGCCGAGTTCGTGCAGGCCGATGCGCGCTTTATGGGGTTCGACGCGTCGGGCAGCCTCGATCTGCATCCGCGGCTGCACCTGCACGGCGGCGCGAGTTACGTGCGGGCTCAACTGACCGAGACGAGCCAGTTCCTGCCGCGCATTCCGGCATTCACGGCACGGCTTGAGGTGGATATCCCGATTGGTGGCGTCAAGTTCGGGCCGGAGTTTGTCTTCACCGCGCGACAGAACAACGTCTACGGGGCCGAGACGTCAACACCCGGATCGACCGTGGTCAACCTTGGGGCGTCGTACCTCCTCGCCCGCGGCCACGCCACACACGTCGTGGCCGTCAAGGCCTACAACCTCACGAACGAGACCTACCGCCTGCACACATCCTTCATCAAGGACCTGGCGGCCGAGATGGGGCGTGGCGTGAAGATCACGTATTCCGTGAAGTTCTTCTGAGACCTACTTTCGAGCGACAGCCTCCGCGCTCTTCAGGGCGCGGAGGATATTCCTCCCTGTGATCTTGCGGATGTCGTCATCCGAGTACCCGCGCCTGAGCAATTCGACGATCAGTTCCGGATAGGTCGAGACATCCTCGAGGCCGAGTACGACCTGTGTGATGCCATCAAAGTCGCCGCCAAGACCGATGTGGTCGATGCCGGCCACCTTGCGGATGTGGTCGATGTGATCGGCCACGTCGATCAAGGTGGCGCGCGGCGCTTCCTTGCCGCTGCGCTGGTCGGCAGGGATGGCATTAAACGCGGCCACCTCCTGTGACAGGAATCCGGGAACAAACGTGACCATGATCACGCCGCCGTTGGCCTTGAGCTGCGTCAGGATGTCGTCGGGTACGTTGCGAGGCACGTTGGTGACGGCTCTGGCGTTCGAATGGGAGAAAATCACCGGCGCCGTTGAGACTCGCAAGACGTCGGCCATGGTGTCCGGCGAGACGTGGCTGAGGTCAACGAGCATGCCGAGGCGGTTCATCTCGCGGATGACCTCCTCGCCGAACGCGGTCAGGCCGCCATGCGCAGGGGGTTCCGCGGCCGAGTCGGCCCAGGGCGTGTTGTGGTTGTGCGTCAGCGTCATGTAACGCGCCCCGAGGCGGTACATCATCCGGAGTGTGCCGAGCGACGAATCAATCGAGTGGCCGCCCTCCATACCGATGAGCGACGCGATCCTGCCGGCCTTCTGAATCCGCTCGACGTCGGCGGCAGACAACGCGAGTTCGAGCCGCGTCGGCCATGCGGCGATCATGCGATGCACCACATCGATCTGTTCGAGGGTGGCCGTCACGGCGGTCTGTCCCTGCATTGTTGACGGCACGTACACGGACCAGAACTGCGCACCGACGCCTCCTCGGGCGAGGCGGGCGAAGTCGGTGTGCAATTTCGGCTGATCGGCGGTGAGCGGGAACTGAGCGAGATCGCCTTTGGCGAGTTCCCGCACCTGCCACGGGTAGTCGTTGTGGCCGTCGAACACCGGAGTGTCGCGGAGCAGGCGTCGGGCGCGTTCAACCATGGGATCGGTCTGCTGGGCGGCGACCGTCGCCACACCAACAAGAGCACAGAGGAGCAGCAGGAATCGCATTCTGGGATTATACGGGTCCCGGAATATGGCCGGGTCATATCCCGGCGACCGATACCGATCACTCAGCGCTGTGCACCGTGCACCACGTCAGCCTTGCTCCGTTGAGTGAGCCAGACGTAGTGTAAGACTGCCATGATGTCCGACCTGGAAGCCCTTGTCCTCGACCTGCTTGTCGCCAAAGCCCCCACCTACGGCCTGGACCTCGTCCATGCGTCCGGCGGCCGCCTGAAACGCGGGAGTGTGTATGTGACGCTCGGGCGCATGGAGCAAAAGGGATTTGTCGCCTCAATGCTCGATGAGCGCCCCGGTGAAGGTCCACCCCGCCGCCTCTACGAACCCACCGCACTCGGCATGCGCGCGCTCGTCGCCGCCCGCATCATGGACGGCGATCTGCCGCTCGGCGCATTCAAATGATGGGCGGGTGGGCGGCTGGGCGGCCAGAACCGCTGAACCATGAACCGATGAACCATGAACCCGGAGAGTAGAATACCGATATGTCCGTCCCCCCTCTCTCGCTCGAATGGCATGGCGACTTCAAGTTCTCAAGCCCCGCCGGTTTTCCATCGATTCAGCTCGACAGTGGCGACCCGAATGTGCCGTCCCCGATGCAGGCGCTCGCCTACGGTCTGATGGGGTGTATGGCGATCGACGTCGCCATGATCCTCCAGAAGGGCCGTCACGATCTGAAAGCACTCTCCGTTCATTTTGAGGGCGACCGCGCTGAGACGCAGCCGAAGCGGTACACGCGTCTCCATGTGCGGTTTGACGTGACCGGTGCGGTACCGGAAGAGGCCGTGGCTCGCGCGATCAAGTTGTCGCACGAGACGTACTGTTCCGTGTCCAATTCACTTCGCCAGGACATCGACTTCACCACGAGTTACACCATCCGGTGAAAAGACGTCGGGTGTCTTTTTCGACATGACCCCGACGAAAAAGACCCCCGACGTCATGTCCACCTCGCGCCGCACCTACATCGACTGGCTCCGCGGCCTCGCCGTGTTGTGCATGGTCGAGTGGCACGCGGTGGACGCGTGGACGCTCAACAGCGAGCGGTCCGGCACCGCGTTCAAGGTGCTTGCGTACCTCGGCGGTTGGGCGGCGCCACTGTTTTTGTTTCTCGCCGGTCTCGCAATGCCGCTCGCGGCCGAGTCCAACATCCGAAAAGGCATGTCTGTGCGCGAGGCGGCGTGGGCCCTGCAAAAACGCGGCTGGCAAATCCTGCTCCTGGCGCATCTCTTCAAGCTGCAGTCATACCTGCTCAATCCGTACGCTTCCTGGCACGGAATCCTCAAGCCCGACATCCTCAACATCCTCGGGCTTGGCATGGTCGCGGCCGCGTTCTGCTGGGGACGCGCGAACACGATCGGAGGCCGGTTTGTCTGGTTGCTGACGCCCGCGATGCTCGCACTGGCGTTGACGACGATCGTGAAGGGGTGGTGGTGGCCGACGCTGCTGCATCCACGATTTGAAGCGTACCTCCGTCCCAACGGCGGGTTCGGCCAGTTCGCGTTGTTCCCATGGACGACGTACGTGTTTCTCGGTGCCGCGCTCGGTCTCTGGGTCGTGACGCAGCGCACCCATGAATCCGACCGGCGGTTCCATGGGTACCTGGCGGGTATCGGTCTGCTGATGGTCGCCGCGGGATCGCTGCTGGGGGCACCGTGGTCCGCCGTTGTGACCCGCACCGGCGGGATGATCGTCGCCCTTGCCGCGGCATGGCTGTGGCTGCAACGACCGGGTGCCGCCCGGTGGAGTCCAATTGTCGTGTTCGGACAGACGTCGCTGTTCGTCTACTGGGTGCATGTCGAGCTCGCGTACGGCCAGTTCACGCGCGCGATCAAGCGCGGGTTGACCGTACCCGAGGCGTTGCTGGCCTACGCCATCTTCATCGCGCTGCTCCTCTGGGCGGCGAATGCGTGGAAGAACTGGAAGGGCCCCTGGATTCCGGCGCATCTGGCGGCGCCTGCGGTGGCGCTCCTTCTCATCGCGTCGATGCCGCTCACGCTGGCCGCACAGGGCCAGGAGCAATGGCGACCAGTGGTGGTCCGGCTGCCGTCGGAGACACCGGTGTCTTTTGTAACGATTCCTGCAGCCGAGCCTGGCGGCGAGTTGTTCCTGGCATTTGACGAACGCGAGCGCCAGTCGCAGACCCTCACGCTGCGCGGCCCCGAGACTCGACTCATCGGCATCAATGGCGCACCGTTCCTGTCGCTCTCCGGACTCGCGGCCGGCGCCTACACCCTGCGATTCGGGACACCCGACATGCCGGAAGGCCGGCCTCTCGATCTCGCCATTCGTGCCGGCGCGACGACCGAAGTGATGCCGCGCCTGCCGGTGACGATGACCGAATTCCGTCTCAGCGGTCTTGTGACACTGAATGGTGACCCCCTGCCGCGTCAACCGCTTGAGGTCACACACACCACAAGCGACGACACGATGACGGTGACCACCGATGATCGCGGCCGCTACTCGATCGTGGTACCGGCGGCCGGCGTGTATCGGGTACGTGTCATCGCCACACACGACTTCGGGCATCTGGAGGCGCAGCACCAGGTGATGCTCGGCGAAACGGTCCTCGACCTCGACCTCACCGGCGCGAACGTGCGCCTGGTGTTCCTGGTCAATGGCGCCACGCCGGTGAATCCCATCACGTTCGTGATCGAAGGCGCCCAGCGATTCAGTGAAACCGTCGCCGATTTTCAACGACCGATCGACCTGCTGGCCGTGCCATTTGGGTCGTACATCGTCCGCGCGAGCATGGACCCGCAGTTTGTGTCCGACGCCGTACCGATGGTGATCGACAGCACGCCCGGCATGCGCACCGTCACGCTGGACCTCCGGGACCAACGGGCCACCTTGCGCGTGCAGGAGGCCGGCGGCGGGATGGTGCCGAACGTGCGCGCGCGTGCCGGCGCACAGATCCTGCGACCGTCAGGCACCGGCGACCAGTTCGATGTGCGTCGGATCTCACCGGGGACGCCCATTATTGTGCGTGCGCCCGGGCGGGTGCCGGCATGCCTGGTCCTCGCACCTGACAGCGAAAACCTCGTGCGGATGCGGTCGGATGTCGCCTCCCAGACGGTCCTGTTTCCAACGACCGGTCTGCGCGTGCCGCCGGGCCGCGTCCGTCTCAACGAGGCTGACACCTGCACCGTACCGCTCGAGGAGTTCGAGTGGCGCAGGGTGGTCGGCGGGTTCGAAATCACCAACCTTCCGAGCGGTTCCGCAGCGACGCTTGAATACGGCACGCAGACGTTTACACTGCAGGCACCGGGGGAGTCAGTGATCGTCCGGTAAGGTCCAGGGGTCCGGTGTGAACGCAGGAGTCATCGATGCAGTGGGTGTTGTCCGTCGGCGCGATGATGGTGGCGGCCATGTTCGGCTCTGTCCACGCGCAGCCGACCACTGGCACGGTGCGGCTCATGTTCACCGAGCACGGACGGTTCGACATGACCGCGGTCGTCGGCACGGTGTATTTCGAACTGCCTGGCGGCGGGCATCGCGAGCGCCGCGTCACGACGTTCAGGGAGCCGCTTCTGATGGAGGCGATGCCGGTCGGCACCCACCGCCTCACCATCGTCGCGCAGACCATGACTTCGGCACTCGTGTCGTCGGAGGTGCACGAGGTGACGGTCACGGCGGGAGCGGTATCGGATGCTCGCGTAGATCTGGTGCGGCGATCGGGAGCCATTCATGTCCGCAATGCCGCCGGCCTTCCGGTCGGAGGCGCGCACTACTACTCACGTCCCTCAGCCGTAAACAGCACAGCCGATGAGGGGGGAATGATTTCGCTGGCGACGTTGGCGGTGGGAACCGCACTGACGGTGCGTACGATTCAGTGGGGAATGACCTGTCATCGCGTCACCGCCAGCACCCGGCAGACCGTTGTCGTGTCGGACGCGACCGATGAATTGGTGATTGTGACGCCGACGATGCCGACGTCGCACCTGCCGCAGCGCCGCGGACTTGTGCCGTCAGCGTTCCTTATGGGTGCGACGGTGTCCGGGCTGCCTGGGGCGGATTGTGCGATTCCCTACGAGCACTTTCCAGTGACCCTCTCGCGGGCCGGCACCATGACCGCCCATACGATGCTGCTGCCGCAGGGCGATTACACGATTACGTTGCGGGATGGCCGGACGCTCGCGGTGCGAGCGCCCGGCCGGGTGGAATTGGTCCGCTGACGTTCAGCGGGCCCTACGGACAGCTTACCGGTCGTTCCAGTTGACGATCGAGTTGAAGATCATGTTGAACTCGCTGTGGTTCTGCCACCGGTAGATGGGGTTGTTGGAGAACAGAATCACGCGGCCCTTGCCGCTGTAGGCGTTTGGGACGTCAATCGCGATCGGGCGCTGGGCCAGAACGTCGGCGCCGGTCATCAGACCTGAGATGACCGAATCGCCGCCGCCGCTGTAGCGTGCGAGCACGTTGCCCTGTTCCGCCATGCCCATGCGCAGGAACGGACCGCCGACATATTTCACGGCGAAGTCGGTCTTCGAGTAGCCGTAGAACACGGGATGATCCGTTTTCGAAATCTCCGCCTTCACGAGTGGTCGCTGTGCCGTGATGCCGGAGACCTGATCGGTATCCACCGTGCGCGTGAAGCCGAACTCGATCGGGAAGCGCACCGCGTTGTGCGCGGCGATGAGGGTGCCGCCGGCTTCGAGGAACGCGGCGAACGCGTCTACACCCGGCTGTCCGAAACCACCCGTCACGTCCGGCGACTCACCGTACATCCCGAGGAACTGGAATTTCGGCGTCTTGAGGTACGGCACCGGGCGCGCCGCCGGAGTCTGCATCACCGTCTGGCGGTTGATCTGCTGGTACGCCATCACAATGACGTCGTAGTCGGCCTTGAGATTGCCCTTGACGACCCGCTCCTTGTAGATGAGGTCGAACGGGATCCCGAACTGATCAAACGCGTGACGGTACCAGCCGAGTTCCTGCGTCTGGCTCCACTGCGAGTAGATCGCGACGCGCGGAAGGTCTGCGTCGTGTGTGGCGACGGTCGGGACAGTTGCCAGCGCCGCCGCCGTAAGGCCGAACTTCTCGACAGCGGCTCGTGCCGCAGGAATGTCGTTGCCGGTCACAATGAACGACCCGGCCGGGAATTCGATGCCGCCGGCGGTGAAACTCGCGCGCGCAACCTTGACCGGCGCACGGCCCATCGCAAAGCGGAACGAAATCATGTTGTTCGATCCGAAGTGCGCAATGGCGAGCGCGGTGTTGCCGGTGCCGCCAATGCTCGCTTTGTGCGTGGACACCTTCACGATGGTCGTCGGCACTTCGAGCACATCCTTGTCGGCGATCTCGCGCACATCCACGCCCATCGCCGGGCCCATCGTCCACCCGCTGTCGTCGTAGGTGCTGAGGCGTTCGTCGGGGTAGTCCTGCTTTTCGAGCAGGTTCTTGGCGAGGCTCCAGTAGGGCTGGCCGGCTTTGACGAGGTAGGACCCGGCGGGGAAGGTCTCTTCACCGAGTTTGAATGCACTCGTGGCCTGGCTGACTTCGATGCCCTGAATCGCGAAGATGCGGAGCATCTCGGCGACGCGCGTCATGTCACGCTGCACGGGAATCACGTAGGCGTGCGGCGCTTCGTTGAGACCGCGCTGGATGGAGTTGCGCGTCTTCACATAGAAGTTTTCGATGACGAGGTTCGGCACCATCGACGTGAACTGCAGGGCGGAGAGCACACCCGTCTGCATGTAGTTCGTGTTGTTGCGGCGCGAGAAGTTCGCGACCGCATCGGGCGGCACCGGCAGTCCGCGATACCACTCGCGGGGCTGACCGCCACCGCGACCAGTCGGGATGCCGCCACCGCCCTGCCGACCGACAGCCGGCGCTCCGGCCGGTGGACCTCCACGGCCCGCCTGCGGCGCCGCTGCCGCGCCTTCACCACGACCGCCCGCGCGTCCTCCGCCGGCACCCGCGCCAGCACCACGTCCACCGCGGCCGGCTCCGGCGCCCGCTGCACCGGCCCCCGCAGCGCCAGCAGCGCCGGCAGCCGCGGCACCTTCACCGCCCGCACCACCCGCCGCTGGCGTCGCCCGCGAGTCGTTGCCGGACTGGGTTTCGTACATCTTCATCATGCCGTTGTGGTTGTAGGCGATGGAGCCGAGGTACCCCGGCGACCAGCCGTCCATGAACGCGTGTGTATACACACCCGGCATGCCGTACTTGGTCATCTGCGAGAGTTCGAAGTCCGCCCAGAGGCGGAGGTCCGCAAACAGCAGCGGATCGAGGTTCGGGTTCTGGGGTGGTCCGCCGCTGTAGGTGTAGAGCAGCGTGAGCGATTCGTGCAGGTCGTGCATGATCGGCGGGAACGCGGTGAAGTACCAGTCACCGAGCGCCCGCATCTGCACCTGCGAGAGGTTAATGTCGCGGTTGTTGTCGTGGTAGACGTACTTGCCCCAATAGGGAATCGCCGCTCCGCCGCCGCGTCCAGCGCCCGCTCCGGCACCGCCGCCCGCCGGTCCCGCAGCCGCCTGCATGTCGCGGGTCTGGAAGTTCCAGTCGAGGTTCCGGTCACGGCCGTCTGCGTCGGCGACTGGTGTGACCGACACGATCACGTTGTCGCGGATCTGGTTGATGAGGGGGGACGTCTCGACCGCCAGGCGGTACACGAGTTCCATCAGCATCTCGGGCGGGCCCAGTTCGCCCGAGTGCAGGCCACCCATCAGGTGGTAATGCGGTTTGGTGCTGCCGATCAGCTGGCGGACCTGGGCGTCTGACAACCCGCGGGGGTCGGCCAGGCGCTTCAGGTTGTCGCGGTTTTGCTGCAGGCCCTTCATGTTGGCATCGGAAGACACCCACACCACCACGAGTTCGCGGCCCTCATCCGACTTGCCGATGGTCTCGACGCGCACACGGGGGGTCGCCGCCGCTAACGCCTTGTAATACTTGAGGATATCGGCGTAGTAGGTCAGCTTTTCCGGGGCTCCGATGTGGTACCCGAGCACGTCTTTTGGCGTCGGAATTCCCGGAACGATGGGGAGGTGGTCCACCAGGGGACTGCCGTACATGGGGTCCCCGGTCCATTCCTTGTAGAGTTTCGCGAATTCTTCGTCCTGGGCCTGTTTCGGGTCGCGGGTCTCGTTGACCCACTGCTGGGCCGGCAGGCTGGCGACGGTCAGGGCAAAGACGGCGACACCAAGGGCGCAGGCCCCAAGAATGGTGCGCGACTTTCGGGGTACTCCGGCGGCTGTCATAGCGGGCTCCGATCAGAAAATCCGTCGAAAGCCTACCACGGTGCCGTACAATCCCGATTCCATATGATCAGCGTCGCCGCTCTTCGAATGCAGCAGTTTGGCGTGACGTTCTACCAGGCCTCCCTGACCGCCAAAGACATCGACAAGCTCGTGCGCTTTGAGGTCCTCGACTACGGGGACCGGGGGCAGCAGAAGACCGGCGTCCGCGGGGCCGCCCGGCAGAGCAAAGTGCGTTGGGACCTGCTCGAACGCCGCATCGCGGCGACCGACAAGGCTTACCAGCGACAGATTATCCGCAAGAAAATCGACGAACTGGTCGGGTATTACGAACAGTGCCGTCAGGCGCGGGACCTGCCGTCCATTGCCGGCGCCGTCATCATTTCGTGCGACGAACCGCTGAAGTTTGACCCGATTCCGGGCGAACCCACGCTGGGCATTCTCAAGGTGCCGGAACGTGAAGGCATTCTGCGCGCCATCGACGGCCAGCACCGCCTTCTCGCCCTCCACGCAGGGATCGACCAGTTCGGTGGAGAGCCATTCTCGGTTCCGGCCGTCATTTTCGACCGTCTGCCCGAAGATCACGTCGTGCAGATGTTCGTCACAATCAACGCGAAGCACACGCGCCTGAATGCGTCCCACCTGGTCTCGCTCTCCGGCCGACAGCTCTATCGCGACGAGAACCTGGCGGTGGCACACGACGTGGTGCGCGCGCTCAGCGAGCGTGAAGATTCGCCCCTGTTTGGCGACATCAAACTCCTCGGTGTCGGCCACGGCCGTGTGGCCCAGGCCCCGCTCGCGCAGGAATTGAAGAAGTTGTTCTCGGCCGACGCCTTCGGCACCGGTCGCAAGGCGGAGGACTTCCACGAGGAAGCCACCCGCTTTTTTGTGAATTACTTCAAGCAGGTCGCGGTTGTGTTTAATGCCGCCTGGAATGGCCGCAAGTACTCCATCCGCACGGCACCGGCGCTGCGCGCCTTTATCCGCGTGGCACCAGACATCGTCAAGCACCTCGACCAGCAGCGCGCTGACCGTGCCGACTTCCGCGCCATCGGCCGCATCATCGCGCCGTGGGGCCGCCGCATCGGCGACCTGCGATTCGAAACCGACGGCGCCTGGAAGCGCTCGGGCTCGACGGTGGATCAGCTCGCCAAGGAACTACGCCTCGCGCTGCAGTACCCAGAAGGAGCGATTGGGTAATAGAGATCGAGTTATTGAGGATTGAGAATGGAGGATTGAGGATTGGCAATTGGTGGATTGAGGGATTGTGGGATTGAATCCCTCAATCCCCCAATCCCTCAATCCCTCAATCCCTCAATCAATCCCACAATCCTCAATCCAGCAATTGCCAATCCTCAATCCTCCCTCCTCAATCCTCAATAACTCCGGCTCTTAGACAAAAAAAGGCCCGCTTTCGCGGGCCTTTAGACGAATCACCCGGCTCCCCAGCTCTTCACGGCGCATGCCGCAAATTCAGGCGACTCAATCTGCTGTATCGCAAGGGCCGTGCCCGGTTTGTGTCGCGCGGTTTTGCCCCAGTGAAACGCCGGCTCTAGTCGTCGGACGTGCACCGGGTTTTTCGCAACTATTCCGCGCCTTACAGATTTGTTGTGGCAACGCCGGTAACGGGGCGCTCGAGTCCGGCCCTCACCGCGAGCGCTGGCGTCTTAGGCCGTGGAGGTGGACTTCTGGTCTCCTGGACCTTTGGACTCTTGGACCCCGTGACCCCGACTAGAATTGCCGTGTGCGTCCCCGCATCGGCATCGACACTGGCGGCACTTTCACCGACTTCGTCCAACTGACCCCCAAAGGGCTGGTGGTCCACAAACAGCGCTCGACCCCGGACGATCCTTCGCGGTCGATCCTGGAAGGTCTGCGAACCCTGAACCCCGGAACCCAGAACGGACTCCTGGACTCCTGGACCTCGGGACCTCTGGACTTCGAGATCGTGCACGGTTCGACGGTGGCTACGAACGCCGTGCTGGAACGGAAGG
This sequence comes from Vicinamibacterales bacterium, assembly GCA_030827135.1. Classification (GTDB taxonomy): domain Bacteria; phylum Acidobacteriota; class Vicinamibacteria; order Vicinamibacterales; family SCN-69-37; genus SYFT01. The sequence continues at coordinate 1,334,916 of JAURFE010000001.1, read as the reverse complement.
GCGCCAGGGTCGCGCTCGTGGCGACAAGAGGATTCGAAGATGTCCTGAAGATCGGCCGTCAGACGCGGCCTGAGCTGTACAACATCTTCGTCGCACCGAGGCCGCCCCTGGTGGAGCCGCACCTGACGTTCGGGATTGCCGAACGTCTGGATGCTTCAGGGGCTGTGCTCGAACCGGTGGTTGAAGAAGACGTGGATCAGTTGGCGCGGGTGCTTCACGACCAGCACGTGGACATCGTGGCGGTCTGTCTCCTGCACGCCTACGCCAATCCGGTGCACGAGCAGCAGGTGGCGCATTGGCTGCGGCAGTCCGGGCTGACGGTGTGCGCATCCCACGAGGTGCTTCCTGAATATCGCGAATACGAGCGCTGGAGCACCACGGTCGTGAATGCGTACGTCACTCCCATCATGAGCCGCTACCTCCTGCGCCTTGAGGAGGGACTGCGGACTGCGGACCGCTTGTCCATCATGCAGTCGAACGGCGGATGCATTTCCGCTGCCGCGGCGCGCGCGCAGGCGGTGCGGACGGTGTTATCCGGGCCTGCCGCGGGTGTGGTCGGGGCGAAGGCCGTGGCCGAGGCTGCGAAGCTGCGGCGCGTCATCGGGTTCGATATGGGCGGGACGTCCACCGACGTCAGCCTGATCGATGGGGTGATCGGGCGCACGACGGATTCGCGTGTGGGTGACTTTCCCGTGCGTCTGCCGGTGATCGATATTCACACCGTCGGCGCCGGTGGCGGGTCCATCGCGTACCTCGACACCGGCGGCGCGTTGCGGGTGGGGCCGCGCAGCGCCGGCGCGGCGCCGGGCCCGGTCTGTTACGGCATCGGTGAAGAATTGACCGTGACCGACGCCAACCTGTTGCTGGGCAGGCTCGATCCCGACTACTTCCTCGGCGGTCGCATGGCGATCGATCGCACGCGCACCGAACGTGTGGCGGCTGATCTGGCGAAGCGCGCAGGTCTTTCTGTCGCCGATCTCGCCGAAGGGATCGTGCGCGTGGCCAACGCGAACATGGAGCGCGCCATCCGGGTCGTCTCCGTCGAACGCGGTCACGACCCCCGGCAGTTTGCGCTGGTTGCGTTTGGGGGAGCCGGCGGCATGCACGCGTGCGAGATCGCCGAGCAGTTGCAGATGGTGACGGTCATGGCTCCGCGCCATGCCGGTGTGTTGTCGGCGCTGGGCATGCTGGTGGCCGACGTCACTAAGGACTACTCAGCAAGCGTGCTCCGCGCGAGTGCGGACCTGACGGTCAAAGAACTCGAGCGGATGAGCGCGCCATTGGTCGCGGCTGCACGGGCCGCCCTTCAGGCCGAAGGGTTCGGTCCCTCGCGCCAGGTGATTGCGGTCAGCGTGGACGTGCGCTACATCGGGCAGTCGTTCGAAATCACGCTGCCGCTCTCCGGGAAGTATCGCGACGCCTTCGATCGCGAGCACGGTCGCACGTACGGATATTCGAACCCCGACCGACCCACCGAAGTGGTCAACGTGCGTGTCACGGCCACGGGCGTGACCGCGAAGCCGACACTGCCGCACACGCGGGCACGAGCGGCCTATCGCCCAGCACCATCAGTATTCCGCCCCGGCCGGTTCGGCGGTCGCGCGTTCAAGGTGGCCTTCCATCGATGGGACGATCTGCGTCCCGGAGCACGGGCGAGCGGCCCCGCAGTGGTTGCCGGTGGAGAGGCGACCGTCGTGATTCCTCCGCGCTGGACCTTCGCCGTGGACGGCTTCAGCAACATCCTCGCGTCGCTACCCGGGCGGTAGGATGCCGACTGTGCCCCAGCGCCGCTCGTGGAGGTTCTGGACGATGTACCTCACAGCCGTCACGGTCATCATCGTCGGGGTGCTGGACGTGGCCGCGGGCATCGTGGTGCGACGACGTGTGGCCACGCTGCTGTCGATCTTCGACTGCATTCTGTGCGACGGCCGAAACGTTCTGACTCCCCGGGCCGGCGTCCGCCAGGTGTGGGACTCAAGCCCCGGATTCAAGGTCGACGTGCGGACCAACGCGCGAGGATTCCGCGAGGATGTGGACTTCGCCGATGCGGACGTGGACGTCGCGTTCATGGGCGACAGCTTCGCATTCGGCTGGGGCGTCAACGTCGAGGATCGCTTCTCAAACGTGATCGCGGCGTCGAGGCCGGACGATCGGGTGATCTCGTTGTCGTACAACAACGGGTTCCAGCCGGAACACTACGAGTACTTCCTCGCACGGCACCCTGAGCTCCGCCCTCGGGCGGTCATCGTGCTGGTGTGTCTCGGAAACGATCTTGACAGTGATGTGCGAGAGACCGAGATCGACCGGGCGGCTGATGGACACATTACCGATCTGCGTTTGCCGCATCGAGGGTTGTACTTCGGCGCGATGCGCGGGAGCGCCGACTATCGGCCGTGGCCCCTCGGCGTGCTGGTCGAATACACGAACATCGGGAAGATCCTTGGAGCGTCCATCAATCAATCGCCTGACCTGCGGGAGCGGTTTACGGCGCCGCAGACGGTGCTTGTGAATACCCCGAATCCAACAGCCCTGGCCGAAGGCGGACTGACGGACCTGAGTCAGCGTACGTTTGTCGCGCTGGCCCGGATCAAGGCGCATGTCGAGTCGTACGGTGGAGCCCTCCACGTCGGGCTCATTCCACAGGAACTGCCGGCCGCGGCTGATGCCACGGGTGTGGTGTACGCGCGTGGGCTGACTGACGCTGTGCTCCGGCGCTGTGCCCAGGACCGGCTGAGTTGTCATGACCTCGCACCCCATCTGACTGTGCGCACGGATTACATCCAGGGGGACGGACACTGGACGCCGCAGGGCCACGCCAAAGTCGCCGCCGCCCTGCGTCCGTTGGTCGCGTCCGCCTCGACCGGGGGCGTCGCGCCGTGACGACCGTGCTCGGCATCTCGGCCTATTACCACGACTCGGCGGCCGCGCTCCTCGTCGACGGCCGCATCGTCGCGGCTGCGCAGGAAGAACG
>JAURFE010000001.1:1279925-1331861 GCA_030827135.1 Vicinamibacterales bacterium | reverse complement strand
ACTCGACTACGTGGCGTTCTACGAGAAGCCGCTGCTGAAATTCGACCGTCTGCTTGAGACCTTTCTCGCCGTGGCACCGCGCGGGTTTCAGGCCTTCCGCACGGCGATGCCGGTGCAGATTCGCGAGAGGCTCGTCCAGTCGCGCGATCTGAAAACACACCTGAAGGGATTTGATCGCCGGATCATCTATGGCCAGCACCACCAGTCACACGCCGCCAGCGCGTTTTTTCCGTCGCCTTTCGATGAAGCGGCGATTCTGACGCTCGACGGCGTCGGGGAGTGGGCCACAGCGAGTTATGGAATCGGCCGCGGCAATCACATCACCCTGATGGGTGAGCAGCGATTCCCGCACTCGCTTGGTCTGTTGTATTCCGCGTTCACGTACTTCTGCGGCTTCCGCGTGAACTCCGGCGAATACAAACTCATGGGCCTCGCGCCCTATGGTGTGCCCCGGTTCGTGACTGAGATTCTCGGCACGATGGTGGATGTGAAAGACGATGGATCGATGTGGCTGGACCAGTCGTTTTTCAATTACACGACCGGGTTGACGATGACCTCGGCGAAGTGTGACGCCCTGTTTGGTGGTCCGGCGCGCAAGCCGGAAGCGCCGATCACGCAGCGCGAGATGGATCTGGCCGCCAGCATCCAGGTGATCACGGAAGACGTGATGTTGAAGGCCGCCCGGCACGTAAAGGCGATGACCGGTGCCACGAACCTCTGCCTCGCGGGCGGCGTCGCGCTCAACTGCGTCGGCAATGGCCGTATCCTCCGTGAAGGGCCGTTCGAGCGCATCTGGATTCAGCCTGCAGCCGGTGACGCTGGTGGAGCCCTGGGTGCGGCGCTGCACACGTGGTTCGACCTGTTGAAGTCGCCACGTACACCCGTGCCCGAGGACGCCATGCAGGGCTCGTGGCTCGGGCCGTCGTACACCGATCGGGACGTCCAGACGTTCCTCGACGCCAACGAAGCGGTGTACACGACGTATGCGGACGACGAGTCGTTGTGTGCGGCGGTGGCCGACCTGATCGCGCAGGAACAGGTGGTTGGCTGGGTGCAGGGGCGCATGGAGTTTGGTCCGCGCGCGCTCGGGGCCCGCAGCATCCTTGGGGACGCCCGCAGCCCGAACCTGCAGGCCACCATGAACGTGAAGATCAAGTTCCGGGAGTCGTTCCGGCCGTTTGCGCCTGCGGTGCTCAAGGAGCATGCGTCGGAATACTTTGCGCTCGCAGACGACCAGGACAGCCCGTACATGCTGCTTGTGGCGCCCGTCGTCGAATCCCGCCGGGTCACGTCGTCCGATACGACACGGAAGGGGCTCGACCAGTTGAATGCCGTCCGATCGGATGTGCCCGCCGTCACGCACGTGGACTATTCGGCGCGTGTGCAGACCGTGGATGCCGCACGCCACGGGCGCTTTCATCAACTCCTGTCGGCCTTCCATGCAAAAACAGGCAGTGCGGTGCTGATCAACACCAGCTTCAACGTGCGCGGCGAACCGATCGTGGCGTCGCCGGCGGATGCCTTCCGGTGTTTCATGGCCACGAACATGGACGTGCTTGTGCTGGAGCGCACGGTGCTCCTCAAGACGCGTCAGCCCAGAGCGCGACTCATTGACCCGGCTGAGGCGCTTGCCGGCTTCCACCTCGACTGACGGAACCCGCACATGTTGCCCATCAACTGGTCGCCGGCCGACGCACAACTCAAGTCCTTCGCCAGGATCTGGTGGCCTTTGTTTGTGCTTTTCGTGACGGCCCTGCTGTACCGTGGCAGTGGATGGACCACGCCGGTGCTGGTCGTGACCGGTGCCGGTGTCGCCCTCGCGATCGCCTCCGCGGTGAGTCACACGGTGGCGCGTACGGTGTTTCTGGGCCTGCAGGTGATCACATTCCCGCTGGCGTTTGTGACCTCGACCATCGTGCTTGCGGTCATCTACTATCTGGTCGTGACGCCGATTGGACTCGTGCTGCGCCTGGCCGGGCGCGATGCGCTGAGCCTGCGCAAGCGCAAAGCCGCGTCCCTGTGGGTGCCGGTGCCGGACCGCACGGATGCCGAACGGGCTTTCCGGCAGTTTTAGACAAAGGACCGTGTGATGACTGACGACCTTCGCCGCCTCTCTGAAAAGAAAACCACCGGTCTTGTCCGGGAGCTGTGGGACTTCCTGGCACACACGAAGAAGTGGTGGCTGACGCCGATCCTCATCATGCTCGCTCTGCTCGGTGTGTTGATTCTCCTGGCCGGCACGGGTGCAGCGCCGTTCATCTACACGTTGTTCTGAGGCACCATGGCGCGCGCATCCAATCCGATCGAGTTCGAGGTCTTCAAGAACCTCTTCCTGTCCATTGCGGAAGAGATGGGCGTCACCCTGTGCCGCACCGGGTTCTCACCCAACATCAAGGAACGGCTCGATTATTCCTGTGCCGTCTACGACGCCAACGGCGACACGATCGCCCAGGGCGACCACATGCCTGTGCATCTGGGCGCAATGCCGCTCTCGGTGCGCGCCGCCATCGATTCCGTCGCGATGGACGCCGGCGACATCGTGATGCTCAATGACCCGTTTCAGGGCGGCACCCACCTGCCCGATATCACGCTGGTATCGCCGGTGTTCCTGCCGAAGGACAAGAAGCCGTCGTTTTATGTGGCCAATCGGGCGCACCACTCGGACGTGGGCGGTATGAGCCCGGGCTCAATGCCGGTCGCGCGTGAGATCTATCAGGAGGGGCTGATCATTCCGCCCGTGCGTCTCGTCCGCCGGGGCCGGATGGTCGACGACGTGCTCGCGTTGTTGCTGGCAAATGTGCGGACGCCGGACGAGCGGGAGGGCGACATCGCCGCCCAGATCGCCGCGAATCGGGTTGCGGAGCAACGCCTGCGCGATGTCGTGGGTCGTTATGGTCGCGCCACAACGATGCGCTATGCCGCCGCTCTGCAGGATTACACCGAGCGTGTCGTGCGACATGCCATCACGGGCGTGCCCGACGGCGTGTATACGTTCGAAGATGCGCTGGATGATGACGGGTTTGGCAGCGGGCCGGTGGCCATCCGTGTGGCGATTACCGTCAAGAAGGACCAGGCCACCGTCGACTTCACGGGATCGGCGCCGCAGGTCACGGGCAGCGTCAATGCAAACTATGCGATCACGTGGTCGGCCTGTCTGTATGCGTTCCGGTGTCTTGTGCAGGACGACGTGCTGTATAACGCCGGTGTGGGGCGTCCCGTCCGTGTGATCGCGCCGGAAGGGTCGATCGTGAATGCGCGGCGTCCCGCCGCAGTCGCTGGCGGGAACGTGGAAACGTCACAGCGCATCACCGACGTGGTATTCGGAGCGCTGGGCAAGGCGCAACCGGCGTTCTGGCCGGCGGCCAGTCAGGGCACGATGAACAACGTGACGCTGGGCGGGCAGGACCCTCGCACCGGCCGTCAGTTTGCGTACTACGAGACGATGGGTGGCGGCATGGGCGGCCGGAACGGCATGGCGGGCCTGAGCGGCGTGCACACCCACATGAGCAACACGCGCAACACGCCGGTCGAAGCGATTGAGCACTACCTGCCGGTGCGCGTGCGTCGATATGGTCTGCGCCGGGGCAGCGGCGGCGAGGGTGCGGCGCCCGGCGGCGACGGCCTTGTGCGCGAATACGAGATGTTGACGGAGACGTCGGTGACGTTGCTCACCGATCGCCGTGTGGGCGCCCCGTACGGCGCTCAGGGCGGGAAGCCCGGGGGCAAGGGCCGGAACACGTTGATTCGTGACGGGCAGGAACAGCCGCTGCCAGGCAAAGTGCAGGTCACCCTGCGCGCCGGTGACCGCCTCCGCGTTGAAACGCCTGGTGGTGGCGGCTTCGGCCCCATGAACCGATGAACCCTGAACGATCAGGTTTTGGTAATCTCCGTCACCATCCCCATGAGGTAGTGCAGGGTGACGATGTCGCCCGGTTGCATGTGGCGGGGCGCGGCCTCGTTGCCGACGCGGGCGTGACGGATTTCACCCTCCGGATCCTCCGGGTCAGTCCAGAACACATCCAACGACACCTGTCCATGGATCGAGAGGGGTTGGATGCGGTGCACCACTGCCGTTCGGGTTCCTTTTAACATCTGAGGGGTTCCTCGGGTCCGCTATCATGCCGATTGGAGACCTCATGTTGACACGAACCGGGCGTGGTTGGGCGCGCCAGGCGGCTATCGCTGCGACCCTGGCCTGCGTGACGATGGCGACCACGCATGGGCAGGATCCGCTGCCGTCAGGCGCGGATCTGGTCGCGCGGCATGTCACCGCGATTGGCGGCGCTGATGCCTGGCGCGCCATTGCGTCGGTGCGGGCGACCGGCACCACCGAGTTGCCCGCCCAGAATCTTCGCGGCACGTTCGAGATGTTGTCGGCTCGGCCGACGCGCACCGTCGTGCGGATGGACGTCGGCGGCATCGGCCAGGTCGAACAGGGATTTAATGGAGATGTCGGGTGGATCCTCGATCCTCTGGTCGGGCCGTCACTGGTCACCGGGGAACCGCTCGTGGAGATGAAAAACGACGCGCACTTTGACGCGGTGCTGCATCCTCCTGACCTGATTGCGTCCGTTGTGACGACGAGCCGGACCGAATTTGACGGGCGCCCTGCGTTCAAGGCCACGGTGACCTACGTGACCGGTCAGACCCGCGACGAATATTTTGATGTCGAGTCGGGCCTGCTCCTGGGCAGTGAAGGCATCAGCGCCACGCCGATGGGGAAACTGCCCACGAAGATTGTGCTGCGCGATTACAGGACGTACGGTGCCATTCGGCAGCCGAGTCGCATGATTCAGTCGTCCATGGGACTCGACCAGCACTTCATCGTCGACGCCATCGAACTGAACGCGGTCAAGCCGGAAGCGCTGGAGCCGCCTGCGGTGATTCGCGCGATCATGAAGACGGACACCTGGAAGGACGCGGCGGTCGCGTCGTTCGACGAGGCGTGGGCCACGATTCGGGATTCGTACTACGACCCCACCTTTGGTGGGTTGGACTGGGATGCGGTGCGTGCGTCCCTGCGTCCGAAAGTCCAGGCGGCGCCGGATGCCGAGACGGCGCGGGCGGTGCTCCGCGACATGCTCTCGACGCTGAAACAGTCGCACTTCGCGCTGCTGTCGCCGGTGTCGACCGCGGAGAACCCTGCGCCGTCCGGGCCCGCCGTCGTGCCCATCGATGTGCGCCTGATCAACGGTGATGTCGTGATCTGGAAGGTCCGCGAGGCGTCTGATGCCGCGCGGGCCGGGCTCAGACCCGGACAAGTGGTCCTCGACATCGATGGAGAGGTGCCGTCCGACTGGATTCGGCCGCAGACAGGTGTGGACCCGCGTGTGACGGCGTGGGATACGTGGCGCCGTGTGCAGCGTGCGCTGCACGGCGTGACCGACGCGCGGTTGCGCGTGCGCGAGGGGGATCGCGAGAAGGTGGTGCTCGTTCGTCGTGTGGTGCCGGAGGGGGAGCGCGTCGTGTTTGGCGACCTGCCGGTGTCCTACGTGCACGTCGCCGATCGTGCGGCGCGCACGGCTTCCGGCCAGGCCGTGGGCGTTGTCGGGTTCAACATCTGGATGGCATCTGCCGGCCCGGCCATCGAAGCGGCGATCGATCGGCACCGGGCGTCGCGCGGCCTCGTGATTGATCTGCGGGGCAATCCCGGAGGCATGGCCGCCATGATCAGTGGTGTGGCGGGGCATCTGATGAATGACCGGCAGCTGCTGGGCCGGATGAAGACGCGAGACTCCGACCTCAAATTCGAAGCCAATCCCCGGATCGTGATGCCGGATGGCCGGCGGGTGACTCCGTTTTCAGGACCCGTCGCGGTCCTCGTCGACGAACTTACCGCGTCGGCCTCCGAGTGTTTCGCGGGCGGGTTGCAGAGCCTGGGGCGTGTGCGCGTCTTTGGCCGGACCTCCGCCGGTCAGGCCCTGCCGGCGTCCACCAGACGCCTGCCCAACGGCGATTTGCTCATGTATGTGGTGGGCAATTTCGTGACCGGCACAGGACAGCGTCTCGAGGGAAGCGGCGTGATTCCCGAGGAAACGGTGGCCCTGACCCCCGCCGACCTGCTGGCCGGTCGGGACCCGGATATGGACGCCGCCTTGCGGTGGCTCGACCGGGTCCTGACCCCCTGAATTTGCCAAGTCTCCGGATTTGTTGTTATCCTCCACCGACCTACACGATTGCCTGATGTTCTTCGCTTTGAGGTCATGTCTGACCTTGGTTGCAGGCGGTCGCTCTTGCGGGAGTCACAGAACGAATGGAACAGCGCCCACTGCGCTTGGGCGATCTCGTGGACGATTATTGTCCTCGTGAACGACGCCTAACCAACCACGCCATAGTTGCCATTGTCGGAGAGGAAATCCGGCAGACACGCTGCACCACCTGTGAGGCGGACCACGTCTACAAGGGTGGCAAGGCCCCCATCAGGAAGAAAAAAGACACGACCGCCGTGCTCTACGACCAGGTGCTCGCCAACGTCACCCCGGCGACCGCGGCGGCCTCAGGGCCCGCGAGCGAGCCGGTCCAGATGGCGGCACCTGCACTCCCTGCGCCACCCGCACCACCCACGCCACCGGCGTCCGATGCCGAACCCGCAGTGGTCGTGGAGGAGCGGTGGACGCTGCATCGCACCCTGATTCGGGCCACGTTGCCGCGCACGCCTGAGACCGTCCCGACCCCGCGACCCATTCCCGAATTTACGATGCATCAGCGGAACGTTCGTGGGTCGCACATGTTCCGGCAGCCGAACGGCTACGGCATGAGCGGCAACGGGAATGGTCACGGCAACGGTGACGCGCCGCACCGCAACAATTTCCGAGGCGATGCGCAGCCGGGCGCTCCCAACGGAGGCCGTCCCGGCGGCAGCGGCCGCCGGCGTCGCCGCAACAAGAAGCCTCGTCCCACCACCTGACGTTCAGATACCACTGCATGGCTCAATTCACCAACAAGGTTGGCCTCATCGTCGGCGTGGCCAACAAGCGATCCATTTCCTGGGCGATTGCACAGGCCGCGTCTGCCGAAGGCGCGTCGCTGGTGCTCACGTACGCCGGCGAACGTCTCGAAGAAAACGTCCGCGACCTGGCGGCCACGTTGCCCAATGTCACGGTGTTGCCGTGTGATGTCACCGATGATGCGCAGATGGATGCCCTGTTTGCCGCCATCGAAGCGCAGCATGGCGGCCTGGACTTCATGGTGCACGGTGCCGCGTACGCGTTGCGCGAGGACCTCGCCGCACCGTTTGTGCAGACGTCGCGTGAAGGATTCCGGATTGCGCTTGAAGTGAGTGCGTATTCACTGGTCGCGTTGTCACGCAGAGCCGCGCCCATGATGGCCGCGCGCGGCGGTGGCAGCATCCTGACGCTCAGCTACCTCGGCGCTGATCGCGTATTCACCAACTACAACGTCATGGGCGTCGCCAAGGCGGCGCTTGAGTCGAGTGTGCGGTACCTCGCGAGCGACCTCGGCCCGCAGGGCATTCGCGTGAACGCGATCTCCGCCGGACCGATCAAAACGCTCGCCGCATCGGGCATCTCGGGGTTTTCGGGCATTCTGCAGACCTATCGCGATCGCGCACCGCTGCGCCGCACCGTGGAAACCAGCGAAGTCGCCGATGCGGCGGTCTTTCTGCTGGGGCCCGCCGGCCGCGCCGTGACGGCCGAAGTCCTGCTCGTGGACGGCGGCTTCCACGCCATGGGCGTGTAAGAACACCATGGCGCCGCGTGTGTTGCTCTGCGGCGCCGACGTGGTGCTGCCCGACCGCGTCGCCTCGAATCTCACCGTCGTCATCGAAGGCGATCGCATCGTGGATCTGGTCGCCGGCCCGCGTGATGCGGGACCAGGCGAGGTGCGTCACGACTTGTCGGGCCACATCATCGTGCCGGGGTTCATCGACGTGCATGTCCACGGGGTGCTCGGCGTGGACGTGATGGACAATGCGTCGTCTGTGCGCGCCGTGGCGAAGCAACTGCCCCGGTTCGGCGTCACGGCGTTCTGCCCGACATCGGTGGCCTGTTCGCCCGAGACGCTCGCGTCATTCCTCGCCGCCGTCGCCGACGCACGCATGCAGCGCGACCCGAAGTCCGCGCGCGTTCTGCCCGCTCACCTCGAGTCTGCGTACATCAACCCGGATTACCGCGGTGCGCAGCCGCTCGAGTGGCTGCTGACGGGCGAGAAAAAGACGTCGGGAGGCTTTTTGTCGCCCGACATCGGCATTTTCACCATGGCGCCGGAGATCCCAGGCGGCATGGACCTGCTCCGGGCCGCGCGGGCGGCTGGTGTGCGGGTCTCGCTCGGCCACTCAGGCGCGACCTATGAGCAGGCGATCGAGGCCATCGAGGCGGGGGCGCGGCATGCCACCCATCTCTTCAACCGCATGTCACCCATGACCCATCGGGACCCGGGCCTGGTCGGGGCGGTGCTTGAGCGCGAGGATGTGGCGGCCGAGATCATCGGCGACGGATTTCACGTGCATCCGGCCGTGGCCCGCGTGGCCATCGCCGCCAAGGGGCGATCGCGCGTCATGGCCATCACCGACGGCACCGCCGGCTCGGGCCTGCCCAGAGGCGCCTGTGCCACCCTCGGCGGGCGCCGGATCACCGTGGGTGATACCGCCACGCTCGACGATGGGACGTTTGCGGGGAGTGTCGCCACCATGGACAAGGTGTTCGGCGTGCTCGTCGCGCGCGCCGGCCAGTCCCTGGTGGACGCCGCCACCCTTTGTGCCACGACCCCCGCCCGCGAACTGGGTCTCACCACCCAGGGCGCCATCGTGACCGGCCACATGGCCGACCTGACCGTGCTGACCGCCAGCCTCCAGGTCGCCCAAACCTGGGTCGCTGGGGTGCGAACCATGAAGCAGGAACCGATGAACCATGAACCCTCGTAGAGGTAGGTAATGTCCAGACTTTTCCTCGCGGGCGCGCTGGTGCTGTCGACTGCCTGTTCAGTCAATGTCGATAATCAGGGGCACATTGAGCGGGACGACAGGAAGTTTGTGGTCGATGGCGTCGCCACCCTCGACCTTTCCACGTTTGATGGCGTGATTGAAGTGCGCGGCTGGGATCGCAACGAGGTCGAGGTTGGGATCGAGAAGCGTGCCCAGGACAAGGACATCGTCGACAGAATTCAGGTCACGGCGGAGCAGAAGGGCGACGTCATCACTGTGGATGTCCGGTACTCAGGGTCCTCGCGATATATCGGCGTCGGGGTGTTCACGTCGCCGACCGCGCGCCTGATTGTGAGCGCACCGCGCAGAGTGAATGTCACGGCTCGGACCGGCGACGGCAGCGTGGTGGTGGATCGCCTCGACGGCCGTATCGAGATCAAGACCATGGACGGGTCCGTGCGTGCGACTGAGACGTCGGGAACGTTGCTCGTGGAATCCGGTGACGGTTCCATTCGAATCGAAGATGTCGCCGGTGTCGTTGAGGCGAGGACCGACGATGGCACGGTGCGGGTGACGGGGGTGCCGTCCTCGCTGCGCGTGCGGTCGGGGGACGGGTCCGTGGTGTTGCGGGTGCGCCGTGGCGCGATCATGACCGACGACTGGATGGTCACCACCCGCGACGGATCGATCGTTGCGGAACTGCCCGATGAGTTTAACGCCCTGATCGAAGCCGAGCCAGGGTCAGGCGATCGGGCGCGATCTGATCTCGAATTGCTTGATCAGGTCGGGGGCACCCGCGAGCAAAGAACACTGCGAGGTCGTCTCGGCGCCGGCGGAAAGTTGCTGACGCTGCGCACGGGCGACGGGTCGATCCGCCTCACCAACTACTGAGGGCATCGTGCCGTTCGCGGCACTTGCTGCACGCTCGGCAGTGGGCGTCGCCAGGACCGGGATTCATACACGACAGAGTGAGTTCCATCGGGACACCGAGTGCCCGCCCGCGTGCGACGACGCCGGCCTTGGACAGCGGGAGAAATGGCGCAGTGACGTCAATCGGATGCGCCAGCCCGATGCTCACGGCCGTGGAGGCAGCCGCAAAGAATTCAGCGGTCGCGTCGGGGAAAGGGTTGCCGGCCAGCGAGGCGATGACCAGACGGGACACGCCGTGCCGGCCGCACCAGATCGCCGCCTTGGCAATCAGCATCAGATTCCGGCCCTCGAGGTACACCGCCGCGTCCGGCGTGTGAAGGCCCGGCGGCGTGCCGGTGATGGCCCAATGGTCGGCCGGGTAGATGTCCTGAACCGGGGACGAGACCGTCACCAGCGGGCGAGCGGTCCCGAGAAATGGCGGCGCGGTCAGGAGCCGACGAAGGGCGCGGTGCTCGGCGTCCTCCCATGCGAGGCCGGACCGCACGTGGATCGGCGTGACGACATGCCCTGCGTGGAGTTCCTCCGCCAGCAGGACGGTGCTGTCAACGCCTCCGGAGGCGAGAACCGCGGATCGCACTTGGACCTCACGCCGCATGAGTGCATGATCAATAGCTCATGTCGTTCCTTGTGACCAAACGTCTCGATTTTTGCTACGGCCACCGGCTGGTGGACTACGACGGCGTGTGCCGCCATCTGCATGGGCACAACGCCATGGTGGAGATTGACATTCAGGCGGATGTGCTCGACGCCAGGAACATGGTGGTGGATTTCTCGGATGTGAAGCGGCTGGTCAAGGCCTGGGTCGACCGCGAACTGGACCACAAGATGATCCTGCATCGCGAGGATCCCATGGTGGCTGTCTTGCAGGCACAGGGTGAACCGTTGTTCCTGCTCGACAGCAACCCGACGGCAGAGCGGCTCGCGCAGCTGATCTACGACCAGGCGCGCTCGCTCGGCTTCAACGTCGTGGCGGTGCGCTTCTGGGAGACGCCGACGTCGGCCGCGACGTACGCGCCGTAGCCGCGTGTTTCACGGCGCGCACCAGCGCGTCGCCGCGCAGGTCGGTGCCAACCAGCTGACCATCCGCATCGAACAGGAATGACCGGGGCAGAAATTCCACGCCGAGTTGGCTCGCGAGTGGGCCGCGGTCGAAGTCGTCGCCGCCACGGCGTTCCTCGGCGATGAACGACAGGTCCGTGGTCAGCTTCGCGCGGCCGTCGATGAAGAATCGATTCAGGCGCGCTCCGGTTCAGGCCTGAACGAGGACCTTCGAGGCCGCCCGGGTGCCGATCGTCACGCCGCCGCCCGTATCCACCCTCAGGAGGACGGAATCGGCCATGTCATCCCGTGACTCGATGGTGACAATGCTGCCGGGTTTGAGGTGGCGTTCCTCGATAAACCTGAGGAAATCCGAGCCCTGGTCAATCACGCGGACGACCGTCAGTGGGGTGTTGGTCGGAGCAGACATCAAGTCCACGTACTGCGGATGAGAGATGGTGCCTTCCGCGGTGGGGATGGGATCGCCATGGGGGTCGGACTCGGGCCGGCCGAGCATCTCGTCGATCAAATCGATGAGTCGTTCGGACACCGCGTGTTCCAGCCGCTCGGCCTCGTCGTGCACTTCGGCCCAGCTCATGCCGAGCACCTTTACGAGAAACAGTTCGATCAGACGATGGCGCCGCAGCACGAGCGAGGCGAGCTTCTCGCCGGCCTCCGTCAGCCGCACACCCATGTACGGCTCGTAGTGCACGAGGCCCGACTCCGCCAGCGTCTTCACCATCGTCGTCGCCGTGCCGGGCACCACGCCGAGCGCGGATGCGAGCTGGCCCATGGGCACCAGCGCGCGCTCACCGGGCTGTACCTGCGCGTGGGCGCGGTTGGCCGCCTCGGTCAGGTGGATCGTCTTGAGATAGTTTTCGACGGTCTGCGACGGCAGCATGTCGCGCGGATCCTCAGCGAGCGGCCAGACGCGCGACGGCGGGCACCAGGAACGGGAGCAAGTCCGTCTCGTTCAGTTTGCCGATTGCGGTGCCCTCCGCGATCGGGCGCTCTTCGACGTGCACGTTCTGGCGGTTGATGGCGACGCTCACACGGCCCAGAACGCGCGGCGGTCGCACGGACGTGTCGAGGACAAACTCGACGAAATCGTCTGCGGATTTTTCGGAGGCAATGCGGGCGGACCCCGCAGGGGTCTGCGCCTGGAAGGGCAGGCCCTCTGCGCGCAGCACGCTCACGGTCTGGCGGACGAGCGGGCCGGCGGTGTCAACGATGAAGTGGGCGTACGCGGCGTGTGCGGCGTCCGATCCCTGACGTCGCTCCACGGCCTCAGCGCGGGCTGTTTCAATCTCGCGAATGAGCTGGCGACGGAGTTCTGCGACTTCCATGGGGACGATCGTACTACGGCCGCAGGACCCGGATGGCCCCGGTCGCCGCGATCGCCTCGATTCGGGCGTCATCCAGTCCCAGGTCTTCCTGCAGGACATGCCGGGTGTGTTCGCCCAGACGCGGCGGGGCCAATCGGACGGCGCCCGGGGTCTCGGAGAGTTTGACCGGCATGCCCAGCACCGGGAGTGGGCCGATGGTCGGGTGCGCCACGGTTTCCACCATGGCCCGGGCGATCGTCTGGGGATCGGTCAGGGCCTCGCCGATTGATCGGACGGCGCCACACGGGACGCCGGAGTCGTTGAGCCTTGAGACCCAGTCGGCTGCGGAGCGTGTGCGGAGGGCGGCGGCGACGAGCGGCTGGAGTGCGTCGTGGTGTTGCACTCGACCCGCGTTGGTGAGGAAACGTGCGTCGATCGCGACCTCTGTGAGTTCTGCGACGCGGCAGAAGCGCTGGAACTGATCGTCGTTGCCCACCGCCAGCACGAGTACGCCGTCGGCCGTGTCGAACGTGTTGTAGGGCACGATGGTCGCGTGCCGGTTGCCGAGACGGACGGGTGATTCCCCTGTCGCAAAATAGCGACCGGCCTGGTAGGTGAGCAAGGACGTCACCGCGTCGAGCAAGGCGATATCCACGTGTTGGCCGCGTCCAGTGGTACCGCGCGCAATCAACGCGAGCAGCAGCCCCTGGAACGCGAACATGCCCGCCGTGATGTCCGCGACAGCGACACCGAGGCGCACCGGGGACCCGTCCGGAGTGCCGGTGATGCTCATCAGACCGCCCTCGGCCTGCATCATCGCGTCGTACCCGGCTTCGCTCTTCCGGGGGCCGGTGTGGCCGAAGCCGGAAATGGAGACATAGATCAGGCGCGGATATTCCTCTGCGAGCGTGGCGTACCCGAGTCCGCGCGCCTCAAGCGTGCCCGGCCGGAAGTTTTCAACGATGACGTCGGCTTTGGCGATGAGAGCGTCAAGCACCGCGCGTCCGTCGGGTGTGGTGTAGTCGAGCGCCACGCTTTCCTTGTTGCGGTTGATGCTGAGGTAATACGCGCTCTCGCCCTGCAGGAACGGTGGTCCCCACGCGCGCGTGTCATCCCCGCGCGTGGGGTGTTCGATCTTGATGACGCGCGCGCCCATGTCCGCCGCGAGCATCGTGCAGTACGGCCCCGAGAGCACGCGGGTGAGGTCGAGGATCGTGAGACCCGCGAGCGGCCCGGACGTGCCCCCGGAAAAGACGTCGGGAGGCTTTTTCATCGAAAAAGCCTCCCGACGTCTTTTCTTTCTTGTCCAACAATCCGCATAAGGTCGCTGAACAGCGCGTAGGCGGTCTTTTCAAGACCGCCATCGCGCTGCGTGATGACGACCCGTCCCAGCAGGTCCGTGTGCAGTTCCAGGGCGTTGGCCTGGCCGTCGAGCTGGGCCAACGGATCGTCGGCCTCGAGTTCCTCGAGGCCGACCGTGACAAAGACGTCGGGAGGCTTTTTCGTCGAAAAAGCCTCCCGACGTCTTTGTCCGTACGCCACAAGCTTGAGGTGGTGGCCGCGGGCCACCGCCTCACGCGCCCACCCGGCATCGGCAGGGCCGATGCCGGTGCGCGCGACCGCCTGCGGCGTGATCCCCGCCCCCATCCACACGTTCGCCATCGCGGCCACCTTCGCCGCCGCGTCCCACCCGTCCACGTCCAGCGACGGGTCCGCCTCAGCGACACCCGCCGCCTGCATCCGCGCCAGCGCGGATGCAAACGGCTCGCCCTGCTCCATCGCCGTCAGGATGTGATTGGTCGTGCTGTTCACCACGCCACGAAAGCCGAGCACGGTGACGCCGGGCATCGTCTCGCGCACCAGATTGAACACGGGGATGCCGTCCATCACGGCGCCCTCAAACAGAAACTCACGACCTGCCCGCTGCGCCTCGGCGGCCAGGTCGTCATACGCGTGCGCGACCGGTCCCTTGTTCGCGCTCACCACATGCGCGCCCGCACGCAACGCCTGACGCACATGCGAAATGGCCGGCTCCCCAGACTCGATCACCAGCGGCGTCGTCTCAACGACTACGCGGACCTCGGCGTCCAGGGCGGCGAGTCGTGCAATGAGTTGATCGGCTGTGTGTGCGGACGGCGTCGGCCCAACCGCGCCTCCGCCCGCCACCTCGCGCGCGAGTCGTGCGGCGTCGAGGCCCGCGTCCAGACACACGCTGCCGTGCCGCCCGGTGGCAATACCGACCACCACTGGCGTCACGCCGGCAGCGTCCAGTACCGCGCGTTGCTCCTCCAGCAGGTGCACAAACCGGCGTCCGACATGACCGAATCCCAGGAGCAGTAACGCAACGCGCATTCGCAAGGTCCGGCGTAGAGTGTAGTAGAGGTTCGTATGAAGATGTTTCCGATCGTGCTCTCGTTGGCCGCATTGCTGCCCGCCGTCTCCGCCGCACAACCCGCTGCCGGGCCACCCGTGATCGTCGCCCAGGGTGAAAGCACGTTGAAGGTCGCGCCGGATCAAGCCTGGGCCCTCGTCGCGGTCGAAACACGCGACGCCAGGGCGCCGCAAGCCCGACAGCTCTCGGCCGTGGCCATGACGGCCGTGATGGCCGCCCTCAAGACCGCCGGCCTTCCTGCTGACGCCATCAAGACGGTCGGCTATTCGCTGAATCCGGACTACGAATACGTGAACGGCCGGCAACGGATGAAAGGCTTCCTGGTGTCGAACCAGCTGCAGGTCAGAATCGACGACATCACGAAGGTCGCCGACGTACTGGACGCGGTCGGCGCCCTCAGCCTGGCCGCCTCGTCCAACATGACGATCGCCAACCTGCGCTTCGATCTCAAGGACCGCGCGTCGCTCGAACGGGATGCCCTGCGTCTGGCCGTGGTCGATGCCATGGAGAACGTCAAGGCGATGGCTGCCGGTGCGGGTGCGACCGTCGGACGAATCAGCCGGATCGATCAGACCGGTCGGTCCCAGCAGTTCGACAAGATGGAACCCATGATGGCGATGGCGCCTCGTGCCATGAATGAGTCTGTCGCCACGCCGATCTCGCCGTCGGAGATTGAGATCCGCGCCGGCGTCATGCTGACGGTCGAGATTCGATAGGCGCTAGCTCGGCTTCACCGGACGCTCGTCGTCGCGATCGAACAACGTCAGCTCGTCCTTCTGGACGCGCCGCACGGTGAGGTGCAGCGGTTCAGCCACCTCGAGCTCCTTGTTTGAGCTGACGCCGAGGTCCTTGAACCGGCGCGCACCGGGCAGCACCTTCTGTTCCAGTGAGCCGACCAGCTTGTCGTAGCTGTTGGCGGCCTGCTTCAGGTTGGCGCCGACGGCGCTCAGATGATCGACCATCGTCGCCAGCCGGTCGTAGAGGTCGCGACCCAGTTGCTGGATTTCCTCCGCGTTGACGGCCAACTGCTGCTGCTTCCATCCGTACGCCACCGCGCGCAGAATCGCCATCAGCGTCATCGGCGTCGCCGGCACCACGCGCATGGAGGACGCAAGCTCGAGCAGCGTGTCATCCCGTTCAAACGCCGCCGCCAGCAGCGGCTCGAGCGGCAGGAACATCACGACGAATTCCGGAGACGGCTGGAACTGCGTCCAGTAGGCCTTCCCGCCAAGCGTCTTGACGTGATCTTTGACCTGTCGCGCGTGGCCGGTCAGGTGCACATCGCGATCGGCCTCGTCGCGCGCATTCGCCGCGCGCAGGTAGGCATCGATCGGCACCTTCGAATCGATGACGATCGTCGCGCCTCCGGGCAGCCGGACAATCATGTCCGGTGTCTGCCTCGTGCCGTCATCGGTCGTCGCCTGCGCCTGTTCCTCGAAGTCACAGTGTTCCAGCATGCCCGCCATCTCGACGATGCGGCGGAGCTGGACTTCGCCCCAGCGTCCCCGCGCGTTGGGGGACCGGAGCGCCTGCGACAGGCCTTCGGTGGTTTTGCGGAGTTGTTCCTGCGTCTGGGCGAGGCCGCTCAACTGCGACGTGACCGCCCGGAACGAGCCTTCCCGATCGCGGTCGGCCGAGGCCACCTGCGTCTGCACTTTGTCGAGTGTCTCGCGCATCGGCTTGAGCAACGCTTCAGCGCGCTGGACAAAGTCCGATCGATTCTCACGGAGGGCATCCTGCGAGAGTGCGGCGAACGACTCGCGCAGCCGCGTATGGCTCTCTTCCAACGACTGCCGCTGTTCCGCGGCCGTGCGTCGTTCGGCGGCGAGTTCCGCTGACACGCGGGCCAGGTCTGCGACCATGCGCTGCCGCTGACTGAGGAACCAGACCCCGGCCGCCGCCGCACCCAGCGCGACCCCGAACACCAGAAACAGCACATTCTCCATCGTCAGTGGTTGTAAGCCCCCGCCCTGACACACGAGGTCACTCCCCGTGTTGCGGCCTACGATCGCCTTCGAGGACTGATTATCGTCCTGATGGCTATCGACCACGCGAGCTATTTCATCGCGCGGGTCCGGCGCTTCTTGCCGCCTTCGTGCTGATTCGGGTGTCCGGTGGCGATCCGCATGCACCGACCGAGGGCGCACTCGGTTGGCTGTTCCCAACAGGCGCATCATTCCCGGTCATGTAGGCCGTCTGGGCGGCCGTGGTCGGCGCCTTGGATCCCGCGTGCGCCTGATACTCCCGCTTCAAGTCGTCAAAACCGCAGACGTCCCTTTGGCGGATGTTTTAGGTTGGAGCCAGTCATTTTCGCCCCGACAGCAACTCCCGCACCCGTGCCTGCGCCTTTGCGCGGACGGCATCCGGCAGCGGGGCGTCAGCCGCTTTGCGGCAGATCCCCGTGGTCGCGCGGAAGTCGGCGATGACCCGCTCGCACGACGGACAGGTCCGGGCATGTTGTTCGATGATCTCGCACGTCGCGGCGCTCAGGTCGCCATCAAGGTAGGCGGAGATCTGCGCGAGCAGTCCCTCACACGTCACCGGTGGCGCCGTCATCGTGTCGCCTCCAGGGACTCGCGCAGCATGACGCGCGCACGGTGCAACCGGGTCTTGACGTTGTCTTCGGTCATTTTTGTGACCTCCGCTACTTCCTTCGTGGACAGGCCTTCCATTTCCCGCAGGAGCACGATCATTCGATACGCCGGCGGCAGTTTTGCGAGGGCCGTCCGCAGTTCGCGGCCAAGCCAGGCGTTCAGCGCGAGGTCATCGGGCCCCTTCGAGTGCGTGGCCACATCCCGGGCCTCCAGCGTGTGCCCATCGATGTGGTCCACCTGAGGCCGGTCCAGCGATTCCATGCGCGCCGGCTCATCCACCCGTTTCCGGCGCTTCATCAAACACGCATTCCGCACGGTCCGGAACAGCCAGGTTCGGAACGCCGACGGGTCCTTGATGCTGTCGACGTGTTTGTACGTCTTGATCAAGGCGTCCTGCATCACATCCTCGGCATCTTCGGCATGTCCGCAGACCAGAAGCGAAAAGCGGAACGCCACCTGCTGTGCCCGCATCAACAACTGCTCCATTGCCGCCTCGTCACCGGCCGCAGCAGCCCGAACAAGCGGGGCGTACGGGTCCGGCGCTGACACGTCGTTGCCGTCTGAAAGATGCGGATTCACCGGTTTGGTGACAGTCACGCCCAAATTGTCACCTTTTTCCGAACCCCGCATCTCTGGGGGGTGATGGCTCGACAGATCGGCCGATTGGCCCCCCTCCTCATGGTGATCGCGTCGGCGGCCCACGCCCAGACGCCACTGACGTTGGACGAAGCGCTGGCGAAGGCGCACGCGAACAACCCCGCGCTGGCGGCGGCACGGGCGCAGGCTGACGGTGCCTCGGTTGGCGTGACCGCCGCGCGCGGGCAGTGGTTTCCGCGCGTGACGCTCAGCGAGAGCGCCACCCGCAGCGACCAGCCGGTCTTTGCCTTTGGGGCGCTGCTGTCCGCCCGACAGTTCACCGCCCAGGATTTTGCCGTGGGCCGACTGAACGGCCCCGGTGCGACCAACCTCTTCACGACACGCATCGGCGTCCAGCAGGTGGTCTTTGATGGCGGAAGGACCTCGGCCGCGGTGGCCGAGACTCGCGCCCGCCGCGACGTTGCGACCGCATCATCCGATGAAGCCGCCGCAGGTGTCGCCCTGGCCGTCACGCGGACGTTCGGGCAGCTTGTGACACTGCAATCGTCGGCGCGGGCACTGGATGCTGCCGTCGGCGCGGCCACCGAGGACCTGACGCGCGCCGAACGTCGCCGGGATGCCGGAACGGTGACCGACGCGGACGTGCTCGCGATTGCGGTGCACCTCTCAGATCTCCGCCAGCGCCGAATCCAGCTGGGCGCCGGCATTGCAGCGACGCGCGCCACGCTCAACCGTCTGATGGGCGAACCGGTCGAGTCGCCGATAGGAGTCGTCGCCGTTGCCGAAGTCACGCTGCCTTCCTTCAGCGACCTATCAACGCTGTTCGCGGAAGCCGAGGCCACGCGGCCGGACCTGCGGCGGGCCGATGCGGAAATCCGCATGGCCACGGCTGCGGCACGCCAGGCGTCGTCCGTGTGGTGGCCTCAGGTGGCTGCGCAGGCCGGCATCGAATGGAACGGGATCACCGCCGGCGACCGCGCACGGTCGTGGATCGTCGGTGGGGAGGTGCGGTGGTCGGTCTCGCTCTCCGGCGCTGACCGTGCCCGCGTGCAGGCGGCATCCCATGCGCGGTCTGGTGCCGAGCTGATGCGTCAGGACCTGCGAGCAGCCGTCCAGGTGGAAATACTCACGGCGGTGCGCCAGCTTGAGGCCGCCGGTGCGCGTGTGGCTGTTGGCGCCGAGTCCGTCGCCCAGGCCACGGAACGCGCACGTGTGGTGCGCAATCGGTATGACGCGGGCCTTGCGTCAATGACCGACGTACTCGCGGCGTCGAGTGCGTTGCTGGATGCCGAGGCGCGGCACACGGCGGCCCGGGTTGATGTCTTGAACGCACACGCGGAATTGCGACGCTCCCTCGGGCGGTCGCTGTTTGCCGGACCTGAAGGTCCGGCCTCCACTTGGTAAGGCTTCGGTGAGGATAACGATGACGACGACGAAGGTGATGGTTCTCGGTCTGCTGGTGGCCGTGAGCGCGGCCGCGTGTGGTGGTGATACCGTCCGCACGCCCGAGGCTGATGGTGGGACGCCGATGGTCGTGACAATCGACACGGCCGCGCTGACACCGTTCGCAGACTCGTTTGAGGCCGGGGGCACGATGGTGGCTCGGCAGACGGCGATCATCTCCAGCCGCGTGCTGGCGCCTGTGCTGCGGGTCGCTGTGCAGCCCGGTGTTCTGGTGCGCCGCGGTCAGGTGCTCGTGGAGCTTGATGCCGCGAACATGATCGCGAGTGCGGCCGGCGCCACGTCGTCGCTCGAAGCCGCCCGGGCCTCGGCACGCGCTGCCGAGTCGGAACAGGCCGCCGCTGAGGCTGGCCTTGCCCTCGCACGCGCCACCCACACACGCATCGCCAGGTTGCATCAGGACCGGTCGGCGACAGCGCAGGAACTGGATGAGGCCCTCTCCGGGCTGCGACAGGCCGAGGCGCGGCTGGCCGCGGTGACCGCACAGGTGGAAGCGGGCAAGCGGTCGGTCGATGCAGCCACAGCCGGCGCTGAGGTGGCGACCATCACCCGCGGTTGGGCGACGCTGACGGCGCCGTTCGACGGCCGCGTCGTGGCGCGCCATGTGGACCCCGGCACCACGGTGGGCCCGGGCCAGCCCCTCGTCACCATTGAAGCGACCGGCGCACAGTCCGGCCTGCAGATGGACGTGCGTATGGATGCCACGCGAGCGGCAGGACTCTCGCTCGGCCAACCGGCCGAGATTCGGGTGGAGACCGGCGCCATCTCTGACTGGACACCTGCCCGTATCACCAAGATCGCCCGCGTCGATCCCGCATCACACAGCTTTGTTGTCACGCTGGAACCCGTGTCACCGATGACGACCGGCGGTTCCGGCTACTTTGGCCGCGCGCGATTTGCCGGTGCGGCCCGCGAACGTCTGACCGTACCCCAGACGGCCATTGTGTCGCGTGGCCAGCTGTCGTTTGTGTATGTCGTGAGCGCAGACACGCACGCGCGCCTGCGGATCATCTCTGCGGGTGCGACACGTGACGGTCGCGTCGAAGTGTTGTCCGGGCTGTCGGCGGGTGATCGCGTGGTGGTCGATCCCCCGGCGACACTGGCTGACGGCCAGAAGGTGCGGCCATGAGCCATCCCACGGGCATGGCCGGGCACCTGGCTGCGGCCTTCATCCGGTCGAAGCTGACGCCCCTGCTGATCATTTCGTCGATTCTGCTGGGGGCGTGGGCCGTGATCGCGCTGCCGCGTGAAGAAGAGCCGCAGATCATCGTCCCGATGATTGATGTCTTTGTTGATCTGCCTGGCGCGTCGCCCTCGGAAATCGAGCAGCGGATTACGCGCCCGCTGGAACAGCGGTTGTGGGAGGTGCCGGGCCTCGAATACCTGTATTCCACATCGAGCCCGGGCCGCTCCATGTTGATTGCCCGGTTCCTGGTCGGGGAAGACGAAGAGCGCGCGCTCGTGCGGCTGAATCAAAAACTCGACGCGGCGGCCGGCATCCTGCCCGCCGGCGCCTCGAAGCCCCTCGTGCAGGCGCGGTCGATTGATGACGTGCCGGTCATGGCCTTTACGTTGTGGGGTCCCGGGTATGACGCCGCCCAGTTGCGGCTCATCGGCGCGCAGTTGCGCGACACACTGAAAGAAGTACCCGACACGTCGGAGATCACCGTAATTGGCGGACAGCCACGCCAGGTGACGATTGAGCTCGATCCGCCGGCGCTCGAGGCACGGGGACTGGACCCGCTCCGCGTGCAGGCGGCACTCGCGCGCTCCAACGTCCGCACGTCAGGTGCGACCGTCGTCGCCGGCAACGAAGCCACAATCGTCGAGGCCGGCAACTGGCCGGGCACGGTGGAGGCGCTGCGCGATCTGGTGGTCGGTGACGCCTCGGGCGTGCCCGTGCGGCTGGGCGATGTGGCGGCGGTGATCGACGGCGGCGCCGAGCCCTCGGACTTCGTCGCGTTCCATGCCAGCGCCACCGCGTCGCACCCGGCGGTGACGCTGGCCATCGCCAAGCGGAAGGGGACAAACGCCATCGACCTGACCACGCGTCTGCAGCAGAAGGTGGATTCGTTGCGCGGCTACCTTTTGCCGGCGGATCTCAACGTCACGGTCACACGCGACTACGGCGACACGGCCGCGCACAAGTCCAACGAGCTCCTGTTTCACATGGTGCTGGCCGTCATCTCGGTCTCGCTGTTGATGTGGTTCGCACTTGGACGCAGGGAGTCGCTCGTGGTGCTCACCGCGATTCCCGTCACGCTGGCGTTGACCCTCTTCGTGTTTTATCTCTATGGGTACACGCTGAATCGCATCACGCTGTTCGCGCTCATCTTTTCAATCGGCATCCTTGTGGACGACGCGATTGTCGTCGTCGAAAACATCGTGCGTCATCTGCGTCTGGCGCGCGTCAAGGACGCCCTCGATCACGTCGTGATTCGCGCCGTGGATGAAGTCGGCAACCCGACCATTCTGGCCACGCTGACGGTGGTGGGCGCGATTCTGCCGATGGCGTTTGTCGGTGGCCTGATGGGTCCCTACATGCGGCCCATCCCGATCGGGGCGACGGCCGCGATGTTGTTTTCGCTGGTCGTGGCGTTCATCGTGACGCCCTGGGCCGCCGTGCGTCTGCTGGGCGGCAGCGGAGGCCATCATGACGAACAAGAAGACCGTCTCACGCTGCTGTATCGGGTCGTGATGCGCCGGATGATCGAAAGCGCCAAGGTCCGCTGGGCGTTCCTGGCCAGTGTCGCCGCGTTGTTGCTTGTGTCGGTGGCATTCATCCCACTGGGGTGGGTGAAGGTCAAGATGCTGCCGTTCGACAACAAGAGCGAGTTGCAGGTCGTCATTCGGATGCCTGACGCCACCCCGCTCGAAGCCACGGCGCGGGCGGCGGAATCGCTGGCGGAAGCCAGTCTCCGGGACCCGGCGGTGGTTGGCGCCCAGAGTTATGTCGGCACGGCCTCGCCGTACACGTTCAACGGCCTGGTGCGGCACTACTTCCTGCGGCAAGCGCCGAATCTGGCCGATGTCCAGCTGCAGCTCCTGCCGAAGGAAGACCGGGACGAACAGAGCCACGCGATTGCCACGCGCCTGCGCGATCAGTTGGTGCCGCTGGCGCGGTCAGTCGGTGCCGAAATTCAGGTGGTGGAGGTGCCGCCGGGACCGCCGGTGCTCCAGACCATCGTGGCGGAAGTTTACGGACCCGACGCCGCGCTCCGCCAGACCCTCGCCCGGGACGTGCGCACCGTGTTCGAGCAGACACCGGGTGTGGTTGATGTGGACTGGTACGTCGAGTCCGATCGTCCAAAGGTGCAGCTGACGGTGGATGCCGACAAGGCCGCCGCGAGCGGGCTGTCCGCGACTGAAGTGGCGTCGGTGGTGCGCATGGCCGGCGCGGGGGCGCCCGCCGGACTGTTGCACGATCCCCGCGCGCGGGAGGCCGTGCCCGTCATGATGCGGCTGCCCCAGGCGCAACGCGGCTCACTCGACACTCTGTCATCAATCCGTCTGCAGGGCCGCCTGCCGGTGTCGGTCGGTGAACTGACGCAGGCCACCGCCGGCCTCGAGGCACAGAGCATCTACCACAAGAACCTGCTGCCCGTGACCTACGTGACCGCCGATGTCGCAGGCGTGGTTGAAAGCCCGGTCTACGCGATCCTGCAGATGAACGAATCGCTGGCGAATGTGAAGGTGCCGAACGGAGCGCCCGTCGAGATCTTCAATGCCGTGCAGCCGGAGAACAGCGCGCAGTATGCGATGAAGTGGGATGGGGAGTGGCACATCACCATTGAGGTGTTCCGGGATCTCGGCATTGCATTCGCCGCCGTCCTCGTCCTCATCTACATTCTGGTCGTCGGCTGGTTTCAGTCATTCAAGACGCCGCTGACGATCATGATGGCCATCCCGTTTTCGCTCGTCGGCATTCTCCCGGCACACGCCCTTGGTGGCGCGTTCTTCACGGCGACCTCAATGATCGGGTTCATCGCGGGCGCGGGCATTGTCGTGCGCAATTCAATCATTCTGGTGGACTTCATTGAGTTGCGACTCAAGGACGGCATGTCCCTCGCAGAAGCGGTCATTGATGCGGGGGCCGTGCGCTTCCGGCCGATGGCGCTGACCGCTGCGGCGGTGGTTGTCGGCGCGGCCGTCATTCTGGCCGATCCGATTTTTCAGGGACTCGCCATCTCACTGATGGCCGGCGAAGTCGCGTCACTGTTCCTCTCCCGGATGACGGTGCCGGTTGTGTATTACATGTCTGCCCGCACGTAGGGCCGCCTGGGTTTAAGGCGGCCAATCTTCGGAGCACAAGGGCTTCAGCCCTTGTGAGGTTGGGTGGGGTTGGGTGAGGTTGGGTGGTGTCATGACGATTCAACGAATTCTTGTTCCCGTGGATTTTGGCGAGGCCTCGGCCGCGGCGATTGCACTGGCCGGCACGCTGGCCGATGGATGCGGCGCGTCGCTGACGCTGCTGCACGCGGAGGCCGTCGAGGCCCCGGTGTATTTCACCCGCGATCAGGTCGACGCGCTTGCAGCCGAGCGGAGGCAGCGTCAGGAGCAGGCGCGGAAGTACCTTGCCACGTATGGACACAAGTACACCGAGGCACCCTTCCTGGCGGAAATCGCGATGCGCTCGCCGATCGACGCGATTCGGGAGGCCGCCGGCGACGCGGACCTTGTGGTGATGGGCACCCACGGCCGTTCAGGTCCGAAATTGTGGTGGCTGGGGTCTGTCGCCGAACGAGTGCTCCGTGATCTGACGACGCCGGTGCTGATTGCGCATGCGCAGGATGCCACACACCCGCCGTTGACGAGTCTGGCCGTGTACGCGGCGCCCGGACTGACCGGACAGAACGCGCTTGCGCTGGCGATGCGGATCGGGCAGGCCGTGAAGGCCGAGGTGCATGACCGCCGTACCGCGGCGGCGGTGCCGGACGAGATGTTCCGCGATGCCTCGATGGTCGTCGTGGCGGAACCGTGGGTCCACGACCGTGCATGGCGGACCACAGTCGGGGAGCCGCTGATCCGCCTGGGCCGCGGCCCCGTGTTGTTTGTGCCAGAACGTGCGTAGGCGTCCGGGTACGCAGGGCCGCCTGGGTTTGAGGCGGCCAATCTTCCGGGCACAAGGGATTCAGCCCTTGTGAGGCTGGGTGAGGTGTCTTATGAAACTTGAAGCGATGTTGCGAATGATTGCGGGTGGGTTTGTGATGGCCAGTGTGCTGGCCGGAATGTACGTCGATGTCCGGTTCCTCTGGGTCACGTTGTTCGTCGGCGCGAACCTGTTCCAGTCCGCATTTACGAACTGGTGCCCGATGATTGCGTTCCTCAAGAAAGCCGGCGTCCGCAGCTGAGCGGCCCGGCAGGCGGGCGGTTGGGCGCATTAGACTATTCCCATGTCCACGTCTGCCCTCCGGTATGCCCGGCAGGTCCTGCTGCCGGAGTTTGGTGCTGAGGGGCAGCGCAGGCTCGCGGAGGCGCGAATTCTGCTCGTGGGTGTCGGTGGTCTCGGATCCCCGGCTGCGTTGTACCTGGCGGCGGCGGGTGTCGGCACGTTGGGACTCGTCGACTACGACGTTGTCGACGAAACCAATCTTCACCGGCAGATCATCCACGGCACACCGGATGTCGGGCGGCCGAAACTCGCATCGGCTGCCGATCGTCTCGCCGCCGTCAATCCGCTCGTTCATCTTGAGCTGCACGACGCGGCGTTTGACGCCTCGACCGCGCGCCGGCTGGTCGACGCGTACGACATCGTGATTGACGGTAGCGACAATTTTCCGACGCGGTACCTGGTAAACGATGCGTGTGTACTGACCGGCACGCCGAATGTGTACGGCAGCATCTTCCGCTTCGAGGGGCAGGCGTCGGTGTTTGCCGCCGGCGCGGGACCCTGTTATCGCTGCCTGCATCCCGAACCGCCGCCCGCCGGATTGATTCCCAATTGCGCGGAGGCCGGCGTGTTGGGCGTGCTGCCGGGCATCATCGGCACCATTCAGGCGACTGAAGCCATCAAACTCATCACAGGCATGGGCGAACCACTGGTCGGCCGCCTGCTGCTGTATGACGCACTACGGATGAAATTCCGCGACATCACACTGGCTCGCGATCCCGACTGCCCCGTGTGTGGCGATGCGCCAACAATCACCACGCTGGTCGCTTACGATCAGGTGTGCGAGACGGAGACTCCCATGAAAGATGAAATGACAGTTGACGAGTTGCAGCAGTGGCGCACGACCGGCCACCCTCATATGTTGATTGACGTGCGCGAACCGTTTGAGCATGCGTCGGCGAATATTCCGGGTGCGACGCTCATCCCGATGGGGGAGGTCATGGCGCAGCTCGCGGCACTGCCGACCGATCGAACCGTGGTGGTGCAGTGTCAGTCCGGTGGACGGAGTGCGCGCGTGACGGCCGCGCTGCGCGCCAAGGGCTATGACGCTGTCAATCTCGTCGGCGGGATTCAGGCCTGGAAGCGCGCCGGGTACTAGCGCGGCGTCTGGTCGGACCTGGTGCGCACCACCGGGCGGTCGTTGCCATTGGCGCGGCCGGAGCCGGAGTGCGCGCGCCGCAGCCCCTCGGGCGTCGGCATGTACTTGGCGAACGGGATATCAAACTGGGCGCTGGTGGGCCCGGTGAGAGGGTCCTCAAAGTCCACAGCCGGCGCATCGGCGGGCCACAACCCGAACGCCGCAGCCGCCGCGGCCCACGGTCCCACTGCCGATCAGGACCCGCCGGATACTCACGATGCCGCAAAGTCTAGCAGTATCCTAGGGTGTGACTTCCAACGACGACGATTTCGCGGCACTCTTTGAAGCCTCCATCCAGTCCAGGCGGTTTGAACGCGGCCAGACCATCGAGGGCACCATCGTGGCCATCGGGCCCGAGGTGGCGTTCGTGAACGTCGGCGGCAAGGGCGAAGCCACCATCGATCTTGTCGAACTGCAGGATGAAGACGGCGACGTCGAGGTGCACGTGGGCGACCGCATTCAGGCGGTGGTTGTGTCCACAAGTGGCGGGCTCGTCCTCTCGCGGCGACTCGCGCTCGGGGCGGCCAACGCCGGACAGCTGGAGGATGCGTTCCGGGCCGGTTTGCCCGTTGAAGGCAAGGTCGAGAAGGCCACCAAGGGCGGCCTCGAAGTGCGTATCGCGCGTCAGCGCGCGTTCTGCCCGATGTCGCAAATCGATACCATCCGCACCGAGGACGCGACCGTGCACGAGGGCCGCGTGTATGCCTTCCGCATCATCGAGTACAGGGATGGCGGCGAAAAGTTCGTGGTGTCGCGCCGCGCACTGCTCGAGGAAGAACAGAAGACAAAATCCGTCGAAGTGCGCAAATCCATCGTCGTAGGCGCGGTCATCACGGGGCGTGTGGTGTCGGTGCGTGACTTTGGCGCGTTCGTGGATCTCGGCGCGGGTGTGCAGGGGTTGTTGCACGTCTCAGAAATGGCGTGGGCGCGCGTGTCCAAGGCGGAAGACGTCGTGAAGCCCGGCGACGAAGTCACCGTCAAGGTGCTGCGTGTCGATGACGTGACGCAGCAGATTGCGTTGGGGTTGAAGCAGTTGAGTGCGGATCCGTGGGCGGCCATTCTGGACACCTATGCCATCGGCCAGGTGTGTGAAGGGCGCGTGACGCGTGTGGCTGACTTCGGCGCGTTCGTCGAGTTGGAGCCGGGGGTGGAGGCCCTCGCGCACATGTCCACGTTTGCGCCGACCGGCCGCGCGGGCGGCTGGTCCAAGTCGATCACGGTCGGCATGGCTGGGGCCTTCGAAGTGCTCAGTATCGATCCCGACAAGAAGCGCATTGGTGTTGCGCTGGTCGAGGCGGGATCCGCGAAGGGCAGCGAGGTCGCGTCCGCGTCCGGGGGCGCCACGCAGACCCGGACAGGGATCGTGCCCGGCGCCCGGGTGACAGGCAAGGTCGATCGTCACGAGACGTTCGGCGTGTTCGTGTTCCTCGCGCCGGGTCGCACAGGTTTGATGCCGCTGAGTGAGACCGGCGTTGAGAAGGGGGCCGACATCAAGAAGGTGTTCCCCGTCGGCAGCGACGTTGACGTCATCGTCCTTGAGGCCGACCCGCAGGGGCGCCGCATCCGTGTGAGTCACAAGGCGATTGAAGCCGCGGCGGAAGCGGCCGAAGTGCGCGAGTACAAGGAGCGAGCGGAGGTGGCGCAGTCGGGGTCCTTTGGCGGGTCGCTTGCGGACAAACTGCGCGGAGCACTGAAGCGTTAGCCCGGGGTTTCGAGCACCAGGCTCGACACCGAGTGTTATTTAGTAAGACCGTTCTCATCAACCACTTAGCCCCACCGCTCCGGTTGCTACATCGGACGGGTACCGGTAAGATGGACTCGTTCGGTCGGACATCGTGTGTCCCGTCCTGAGCCCCTCCCGCTCAGCCCGTCCGCCGACACCGTGAGGCTTGTGATGTTGCGCCTTTCCAAAAAGACCGACTACGCCCTGCTGGCCATGCGCCACCTGGCCGCGAACGCCGATCGCGGTGCCGTGTCTTCGCGTGAACTTGCCGAAACCTACGATATTCCGGCCGAACTGCTCGCCAAGGTGCTGCAAAAACTGGTACGGGGCAAGCTGTTGGAGTCCCAGCAGGGCATTCGCGGAGGTTATGCGCTGGCCAAGCCCGCCGCCGCCATGTCGGTGGCCGACGTGATCCAGGCCGTGGACGGACCGCTGATGGTCACCGCGTGTTCAGATACGGACCACAGCTGCGACCAGTACGCCAAGTGCAACATTCGCGATCCCCTCTGGCGCATCAAGGACCGCATCGTCGCCACCCTGGCCGCGACGTCGGTGGCGGAGCTTGCGGCCGAGATGCCGACACCGATGCCGCCGCTCGAACCGGGGACGATGCCCCTGCAGATGGTGAAGCGATCATGATTGCCGTCACGCCGACTGCGGCGAGCCAGATCCAGAAGCTGCTGGCGAAACGCGACGACGCGAGTGGGCTGCGCGTCGGCATTAAAGCCGGCGGCTGTTCCGGATTCGAGTACGTGTTCGAGTGGGAAGCCGCGCCGAAGGAACAGGACCTCGTGTTCGAAGGCCCTGATGGCGTGAAGGTGTGGGTGGATCCCCGCAGCCATCGTCTGCTCGACGGCACGACGCTCGACTACGACACCAGTCTTGTGAGCCGGGGTTTCATTTTCCAGAACCCGCATGCCAAGCAGACCTGTGGCTGCGGAACGAGTTTTTCAGTATGAGCACTTCCGAAGAAACCATCGAACAACTCGCGACGCGCGAGTACAAATACGGCTTCGAGACGATCCTCGAGACCGACACCTTCCCGCCAGGGCTGAACGAAGACGTCGTGCGCGCGTTGTCGGCGAAGAAGGAGGAACCCGAGTGGTTGCTTGAGTTCCGCCTGAAGTCCTTCCGCGCGTGGCAGCAGATGGTCGAGCCGACGTGGCACAACCTGTCGATTGAACCCATCGACTATCAGGCCCTGAGCTACTACTCCGCGCCCAAGGCCAGGCCGCAACTTGCGAGCATGGACGAGGTGGATCCGGAAGTCCGCCGGACGTTTGAGAAGCTGGGCATTCCACTCGAAGAGCAGAAGCTGCTGGCCAACGTCGCCGTGGACGCGGTGTTCGACAGCGTGTCGGTGGGCACCACCTTCAGGAAGAAGCTCGCCGAGATGGGCGTCATCTTCTGCTCGTTTTCCGAAGCGGTGAAGGACTATCCGGAACTGGTGAAGCAGTACCTCGGGTCGGTGGTGCCGTACACGGATAATTTCTACGCCACCCTGAACTCGGCCGTGTTCAGCGACGGGTCATTTGTGTACATCCCGAAGGGCGTGAAGTGCCCGATGGAGCTGTCCACCTACTTCCGAATCAATGCCAAGAACACCGGACAGTTTGAACGGACGCTCATCGTCGCCGACGAGGGCTCACACGTGAGTTATCTCGAAGGGTGCACCGCGCCGATGCGTGATGAGCACCAGCTCCACGCGGCCGTCGTCGAGTTGGTCGCCCTCGATCGGGCGGTCATCAAGTATTCGACGATTCAGAACTGGTATCCCGGCGACAAGGACGGCAAGGGCGGCATCTACAACTTCGTGACCAAACGCGGCAAGGCCATGCGCGATGCGAAGATTACGTGGACCCAGGTTGAGACCGGTTCGGCGATTACGTGGAAGTATCCGAGCTGCATCCTGCAGGGCGACAACTCCGTGGGCGAGTTCTATTCGGTCGCGACCACGAACAACCGTCAGCAGGCCGACACGGGCACGAAGATGATCCATCTGGGGAAAAACACCCGGAGCACGATTGTGTCGAAGGGCATTTCCGCCGGGCTCGGGCAGAACACGTACCGGGGCGCGGTGAAGATCGGCAAGAACGCGCACGGCGCGCGCAACTACTCGCAGTGCGACTCGTTGCTGATCGGCGACAAGTGCGGCGCGCATACGTTCCCGTATCTCGAAATCAAGAACACGACGGCCATGGTCGAGCACGAAGCCTCGACCTCGAAGATCGGTGAAGACCAGATCTTCTATTGCCGGCAGCGCGGTATCTCCACGGAGGATGCCGTGAACATGATCGTGAGCGGCTTCTGCAAGGAAGTGTTCCGCGAACTCCCGATGGAGTTCGCCGTGGAAGCCCAGAAACTTCTCTCAATCAGTCTCGAAGGTAGTGTGGGTTAGTCATGTTGCTAGAAATCACCGATCTCCGCGTCAGGGCCGAGGACAAAGACATTCTCAAGGGCCTCAATCTCTCGGTAAACCCCGGCGAAGTGCACGCCATCATGGGGCCCAACGGCTCCGGCAAGAGCACACTCGCCCGCATTCTCTCGGGCCACCCCGGCTACGAGGCGACCGGTGGGTCGGTGACCTACGACGGCAAGGACCTGCTCGACATGGATCCCGAGGAACGCGCGTGTGAAGGCGTCTTCATGGCGTTCCAGTATCCGGTGGAGATTCCCGGTGTGAACAACCAGTACTTCCTGAAGGCGGCCGTCAATGCCGTACGGAAGTACAAGGGCCAGGAACAGCTCGACGCGATCGAGTTCATCCAGCTGATCAAGGAGAAGGCCAAGCTCCTCGAGATGGATCAATCGATGCTGAATCGTGCTGTGAATGAAGGGTTCTCGGGCGGTGAAAAGAAGCGCAACGAAATCTTCCAGATGGCGGTGCTCGAGCCGAAGCTGGCCATCCTTGATGAAACGGACTCCGGGCTCGACATCGACGCGCTTCGTATCGTGGCCAACGGCGTCAATGCGCTGCGCAGCCCCGACCGCGCCATCATCGTGGTGACGCACTACCAGCGGCTGCTCGACTACATCGTGCCCGACTTCGTGCATGTGCTGAGCGGCGGGAAGATCGTCCGGTCCGGCGGCAAGGAGCTTGCCCTTGAGCTTGAGGCCAAGGGCTACGGCTGGATCGATGACGTTGTCGGAGCGCAGGCGTAGTCATGTCCCAGGTGGCAGAACGACACGGTACGTTCGTTGACGCGTTCGAGGCGTTCCGCGCCGCGCCGGCCTTCGGGCCCGAGTGGCTGCGCACGGCCCGGGCGGCGGCGTTCGGCCGCTTCCTCGAGCAGGGATTTCCGACAACGAAGGACGAAGAGTGGAAGTTCACGAACGTCGCGCCGATCGCGCAGACCGAGTGGCGGGCAACCCCCGCACGGGTGACCCTCCTCAACCAGAGCCTGCCGGAGGGCGTCACCATCTCGACCCTGCAGGAGGCCTGGGCGTCGCAGCCGCCGCACGAGGGGCCGAGCCTGAAGAGTGATCACCCCTTCGTATTGCTGAACACCGCTTTTTTTGAAGACGGCCTCTTCATTCACATCGCTCCGAAGGCCATCGTCACCGAACCCATTCATATCGTGTGTGTCGCGGAGCCCGGTGCGACGCCGGCGATGGTCGCCCCGAGGATCTTCGTGGTCGTGGGGGAGCAGGCACAGGTGTCAATCGTGGAGCGGTACGAGGGACGTGAAGGCCAGCCGGTGCTGACGACCGCCGTCACTGAATTCCTTGTCGGGCCGGGCGCGGTGGTGGACCACGTCAAGGTGCAGCAGGAAGCGTCGTCGACGTTCCATCTCGCCAGCACGTTTGTGCACCTGCATCGCGCGAGCACGTTTACGTCACACGCGATTACGTTCGGGGGCCGGATTGCCCGGAACGACATCTCGGCGACTCTGGCCGGGGAGGGCGCGGAGTGCACCCTGAACGGGCTGTATGTCGCCGACGGCGACACGCTGGTAGACACGCACACGACCATTGACCACGCCCAGCCGCATTGTCCCAGCCACGAGGTCTACAAGGGCATCCTGGCCGGCAACGCCAAAGGTGTGTTCAACGGCAAGATCATCGTGCGTCCGGACGCACAGAAGACCGATGCCAAACAGACGAACAAGGCGCTGTTGCTCTCAGGCGACGCCACCATCAACACCAAGCCGCAGCTCGAGATCTTTGCCGATGACGTGAAGTGCACCCACGGCGCAACGGTGGGGCAGCTCGACGACGACCAGATGTTCTATCTGCGGGCCCGTGGTATTGCGCTGGCTGATGCGCGCAACATCCTGATTCACGCGTTCGCCAGCGATGTGCTGAACGGCATCAGGCTTGACGCCATTCGTGAAGAGCTTGAGGTGGCGCTGGTCCGGAAGCTCCACTTGCCCGAATGACACCCATGGCCTCCGACACCACGGTTGTGCCGGCGATGTTCGACGTCGCGGCCGTTCGTGCGCAGTTTCCGGCCCTGCACCAGCAGGTGCACGGAAAGCCGCTCGTGTATCTCGACAACGCCGCGACGACGCAGAAGCCACAGGTTGTCATTGATGCGCTTCGGCACTATTACGAGCGCGACAACGCGAACGTCCATCGAGGGGTTCATGCGCTGAGCGAGCGGGCCACCGCGGCGTTTGAGGGCGCCCGGAAATCAGTGCAGCGATTTCTCAATGCCCGGTCCGAGCGGGAGGTCATCTTTACCAGGAATGCCACGGAAAGCATCAACCTTGTGGCGAGGGCCTGGGGTGATTGGGCGCTGAAGGCCGGCGACGAGGTGCTCATCACAGCGCTCGAGCATCACTCAAACATCGTGCCGTGGCAGCAGGCCTGCGCGCGCACGGGGGCCGTGCTGAAAGTGGCGCCGATTGATGACGCCGGTGACGTGGTGATGGACGAGTTCGCGCGTCTGGTGTCGTCACGCACGAAGATGGTGGCGGTGAGTCACCTGTCGAATGCGCTCGGCACGATCAACCCTGTGGAGGAGATGGTCGCCCTTGCGCGCGAAGCCGGTGCAGCCGTGCTCATTGACGGATCGCAGGCGGCGTACCACATGGCGGTGGATGTCCAGGCACTCGACCCCGACTTCTACGTGTTCACCGGGCACAAGGTCTATGGCCCGACAGGGATTGGTGTGTTGTACGGACGCGAGTCCGTCCTGAGCGCGATGCCGCCCTTTATGGGTGGCGGCGACATGATCAGTTCCGTGACGTTCGAGAAGAGCGAGTGGAACGAACTGCCGTACAAATTCGAGGCCGGCACGCCGAACATTGCCGACGCAATTGCGCTCGCGACCGCGATCGAATTCGTGTGCTCCATCGGCTTCGCGGCCATTGGCGCGCACGAGACGACGCTGCTCGACTACGGCACGCGCCGGCTGCAGGAAGTTCCGGGCGTGACCCTCATCGGTACCGCCAGGCGGAAGGCCAGTGTGTTGTCGTTTGTCATGGCCGACATCCACCCGCACGACATCGGCACGATCGTGGACCGGGAGGGCGTGGCGATTCGCACGGGCCACCACTGTGCGCAGCCGGTCATGGACCGCTTCGGCATTCCGGCGACGGCTCGGGCGTCGCTGGCGATGTACAACACAACAGACGACATTGATGCATTGGTGCTGGCGCTCGTCCGGGTGCGCCAGTTGATGGGATAGGGGACCGCATGTTTTCGTTTCTGTCAGATCTCACCGGCAAGAAGGAAGAGGCTGTGACCACACCCACGCCATCCACACCCTCCACGCCACCTGCGCCGGAGTCTCCCTTCTCGCCCCCCAAGGCCTGGAACGCCGAACCGATGGCGGCGCCAAGGCCGGAGACTGCCCACGACGCTCTGGTGGTCGGTCCGCCCGACACGGACCTGACCGCCGCGCTGCAGGGCAAAATCATCGAGGCGATCAAGACGGTGTATGACCCGGAGATTCCGGTCGACATCTACGAGCTTGGCCTGATCTACGACGTCATCGTGGACGCCAGCCGGAACGTGCTGATCAACATGACCCTGACGAGTCCGGCGTGTCCCTCGGCGCAGCAGCTTCCGGTGGAAGTGCGCAACAAGGTGAAGGCCCTGCCGGAGGTGGCCGATGCGAAGGTCGAGATTGTGTGGGAGCCGGCCTGGGGCAAGGAACGCATGTCCGAAGCGGCGAAACTCACGCTGGGATTCTTCTGATGCAGGATCTCCACGACCTCTATCAGGAGGTCATTCTCGATCACAACAAGCGGCCGCGGAATTTCGGCCCCCTGCCCGACGCCACGCAATCGGCGAAAGGGCATAACCCGCTCTGCGGCGACAAACTGACCCTGTCGTTGAAGATCAGCGACGGCCGCATCGAGAAGGTGGCGTTCGAAGGTTCGGGATGTGCCATCTCAAAAGCGTCCGCGTCGCTCATGACCGACGCCGTCAAGGGTCAGACGATCGATGACGCGATCCGTCTGTTCGATCTGTTCCACCAGATGGTCACGACCCCCATCGATCAGCCAATCGACGAAGACGCGGTCGGCAAGCTGGCCGTGCTCGGTGGCGTGCGTGAGTTTCCGGCGCGCGTGAAGTGCGCCTCGCTCTCCTGGCACACGCTCAAGGCGGCGCTGACAAACACTGCCGAGCCGGCGAAGACTGAGTAGTCAGTATCCCCAGGGTGCCGGCGGTGACGGCACGGTCTTTGTCAGGTCGAACTCCACGCGGAACATCCGGCCGGGGCGGGAGAGTTCATAGGCGAACATGCGGCCCGGATGCACTTCCATCGCCCAGGTGTTGGTGTTGGACACCGTGCGGTTGGTGCGGGTGAACAAATCGATTGAGAACTGATCGACCGGGAACTCCTGACGGGTTGCCGTGCCGTCCGCCGTGCTGTCGCCCCCGTACTGCGTGAGTTCGTCCTCTGTGCCGTCCTGGTGGCGATGGTCATGCTTGAGGCGGATGCGACCACCCTGCAGCGTCAGCACCCAGGTGCGTGACCGGTCCTCGCCCACGTGGAAGGGCACCAGGACACGCCCGGGTTCACAGGTGCGCACGTGCATCACCAGGGTCTGCCCCTCGAACGCATCATTGGGTTGTACGGGGTCGTTGGCGACGATGCGTCCGCCATAGGCGTTGCCGCACATTGCGGCAATCGCCGACAGGAACTGGGCCGCCGGCGGCGCGGGCGCCCCGCTCGCGCACGCGGTCGCCAGTAATCCCAGAGTCGTCGCCGCCAGGGTTCTGAGTGTCATGCGGGATTATGGACCGGAAGTGTGATGTTTCCCTTAATCCCATAGAATTGGAACTCATGTCGCGACCGCCTGTGTACCTTGACTACCACGCCACCACCCCGGTTGATCCGAGGGTGCTGGAGGTGATGCTCCCGTACTTTTCCGAGACCTTCGGAAACCCGGCCTCGTCGAGCCATGCGTGGGGGTGGAAGGCGCAGGAGGCGGTCGAAGAGGCGCGCCGGCGGGTGGCGGCGCTCATCGGGGCGTCGGCGCGAGAGGTCATCTTCACCAGCGGAGCCACCGAGTCCAACAACTGGGCGATCAAGGGCGTGGCAGCCGCGGCGCCGGCCGGCAAGCGCCATCTGGTCTGTTCGTCGATTGAGCACAAGTGTGTGCTCGAAGTCAGCAAGGCGCTGGAACAGTCCGGGTGGTCCCTCACGGTCGTGCCGGTCCTGCGAGACGGGCGTGTCGACATGCAGGCGCTGGCCGCCGCCGTGACGGACGAGACGGCGCTCGTCAGCATCATGGTGGCGAACAATGAGATTGGCGTGTTGCAGCCAATGGCCGACATTGCCGCCATTGCCCACGCCAAAGGCGCGCTGGTGCACACCGATGCCGCGCAGGCGGTCGGAAAAGTTCCGGTCGACGTGACCGCGATGGGTGTGGACCTGTTGTCGCTGACGGCTCACAAGATGTACGGCCCGAAGGGATGCGGGGCGCTGTACGTGAAACGCAAGACCCCCGTCTCGCCCCTGATTGTTGGTGGTGGCCAGGAGCGCGGGTTCCGCTCCGGCACCCTGAACGTCCCCGGCATTGTCGGCCTCGGATACGCGTGTCATCTGGATCGCCTCGAGATGGCCGAAGAGACCTCGAGGCTTCGCAGACAGCGGGACCGGCTGCTGGCCGGCCTGCGTGAGAAGGCCGGCGGAGTGATCGTGAACGGGTCGCTCGAACATCGGTTGCCGCACAACCTGCACGTGGCATTTGAGGGTGTGGACGGCGAGTCGCTCATCATCGGTGTCGGCGATATCGCGGTCTCGTCCGGCTCCGCCTGCAGTTCCGCGTCGTCCACGCCGTCGCATGTGCTTCGCGCGCTGTTGGGGGAGGCGCCTGTCCCCGGTGCGACGATCCGGTTTGGCCTCGGACGATTCACGACGGATGCGGATGTGGACTACGCGACAGAGAAGTTCGCCGCGGTGGTGAAGCGGCTGCGGGGGACCGCGACCTGATGTCCGATGCCCAGACGTCAGGATCGGGCCGCGAGACGCGGCTGTTGCTGCTGGTGATTGTGGTGGCGGTGACGATGCTCCTGATCCTGGCGCAGTTCCGGTATCCGGCGCCCGACCCCGCAGTGGCGGCGCCTGTGGCCGGGCCGATCGAACGACTGGCCGCCCGGGCCACGTTCGAGGAACTCGCCCTCATCATGGCGGACGTCGCAGCCCGTGTGCAGCCCGCACTGACGATTCTGCAGATCGAGCGGGTGCCGCCGCCTGTGGTCCGTCCGCGTCGCGACGCCTCACCGCCCGTGTCCGTGCCGCCCGAACGGCGGTCCATCACCGCATTGCGGGTCGATGCCGATCTGGCCATTGCCTATCTGCCTGAGGGATTCCGCGTCGTGGCAGATTCAGACGGCGGCGGCGCCGTTGAAGATGAGGCTCGCCGGCTGGTGCTCGCCCGCGTTGAGGCCCTGCCATTTGCGCCGGCTGGTCCGGTCGCGACGATCAGTGGACCGGGGTATCTGGCGGTTTTTGAAGGTGCGCGCGGGGGGCCGGCGGTGCGGCCCCTTTTTGTCGGCCGCGTGGATGAACTTGACGATCCACGGTGGACGATGCCGGTGCTGGCGGTGGGCGGAGACCCGCAGCTGAATCCCGGTGCGTTTGTCTACGCCCTGGATGGCCGCCTGGTCGGGATGACGATCCCGGATGCGTCCGGCGTCGCGATTGTGCGGACCCCAGCGTTGCTGGCCGCCGTGGAGGCCCTCCGCATCCGATGAGCGATCACCGCCGCCGGGAACTGGGCGGGCCCGATCCGATTGACCGGCGCCTCGGGAGAGTACCGCCGTCGCCGCTTCGCTGGCTGGTTTCCCTGCTGCGCACGCGCTCGGCGCTCGGTCTGGCGCCATCCCTGACTCCGGCTGTGATCTTCATGCCGCTCGGGTTCCTGCTCGGGCCCTACGCGCTCGATCTGGTCACCGGTGACGTCCGCACACTGCTTGATTTGAGTGTGACTCTGGCGCTGACGGTGCTTGGCATTTTTGTCGGCATTGCCGGGGGCCGTGAACTTCCCGCTCTTGGCCGGCTCTTTGTGGCGGCCTGCCTCGAAAGCGCGATCACCATCGTCTCGGTCGCCGGCGCGACGTTGTATCTCGTGATGGCGACCGACCTTCCCCTGGATGCCTCCGCAGTCATCATTGCGCTTTCGCTTGGCCTGTGTGCCTCCGCATCATCGGCCACCTCGGCCGATCCTGACTCCGATCCCGCGGCCGCTGTTGCGACGCGGGTGGCTGATCTCGACGACATTCTGCCGATCATCGTGGCGGCCGGCGTGTTTACTGTGGCGACCGGCAGCGGCCCGGAACGGTGGTGGATGGCGCTGACACCGATCGGCGCTGGATTCATCACCGGACTCATCGGGTGGTTGCTCTTTGAACGCGCGCAGTCGGTAGCCGAGCGCGGTGTCTACGTCCTTGGCACGGTGGCCCTTGCCGGAGGGGCGGCGGCCTATTTACACCTGTCCCCGTTGTCGGTTGGACTGGTCGCAGGGTTGTTCTGGACGCTGATGCCGGGCCGCACCGACCGGATCATGCAGGATGATCTGGGCAAACTCCAGCATCCGCTGGTCGTGTTGCTGCTCGTGAGCGCCGGCGCATTGTGGATGCCCAGCGCGGTTGGCGCGTGGCTGCTCGGGCCATTTCTCCTGTTCCGATTGGCCGGCAAGGTCGCCGGTGGCTGGGTCGCCGCGCGTGTGGTCGGTGATGTGCGCCCTGGCGACATGGCAGCGTATCTGATGTCGCCCGGCGTGGTGAGCATTGCGTTTGCCCTGAACTTTCAGCAGATTCTTCCCGAGGCCACCGGCGCCGCTCTCTTGTGGGCCGTTGCCCTGGGCACCGCGATCTTTGAAGTATTTGCGGTGGCTGCATTGCCGATGTGGCGGGGGGAGCGGCGATAATGCGTCGCCTGACCGCCCTCACCGTCACGATGGGGCTCGCGTGGCTTCTTGTGACGCAACTGGGCGAGGTCGGATCGTCGGCCACGGCGCTGGTGCTGGGCGTGGCACTGATTGCTGCGTCGATTGTCGGCTGGTTCTTCGAACTGGCCCACCTGCCCCGATTGACGGGATACCTCGTGTTCGGGTTGGTGTGTGGCCCGTATCTGGCCAACATCATCACGCGGCCGATGGCGCGTGATCTTCAGTTGATCAACGGACTGGCGATCGCGATCATCGCGTTCACAGCCGGTCTCGAGCTGAACGTCTCGCGCCTGTGGCCGCGCCTGCGATCGATCGCCACCATGGCGGGCGTCACGATTCTGCTCGCCTACGTGGTGTTGTTCGGCCTCCTCTTTGCGGCGTGGCCGTGGCTCCCCATCGCGCCGGACATTGCGGGATGGCAACGGGCGGCCGTTGTGGCGATGGCCACGTCGGTGCTGGTCGGGTTTTCCCCAACCGTCACGCTCGCGGTCATTGCTGAAACCCGCGCCCGGGGATCGCTGGCCGAACTGACCCTCGCCGTAGTCGTGCTTGCCGACCTTGTCCTGATTCTGATGTTCGCGCTGTCGATGGACGCCACGAGAGCGGCATTTGCCGCCGGTCCGGACGGATCGGCGCTGGTGGCGTCGCTGCTCTGGGAGTTACCGGGGTCGATGGCGTTCGGCGCGATGGTCGGCGCGTTGTTCGCGTTGTATCTGCGTTGGGTCGGTCGGGAAATCACCCTGGTGCTGGTGGGCCTGTGCGCGTTCATCACCGGCGGCGCGCAATTGTGGCACTTCGATGCCTTGATCGCGGCCATTGCCGCAGGCCTCGTGGTGGAGAACCTCGCGAGCACGGAAGGTGATGTGCTGCGTGATGCCATCGAACGCGGTGCGACGCCGATTCTGATTTTGTTTTTCACGGCGGCCGGAGCTTCGCTCCAGGTCGACGCACTGGCGACAATCGGCATGGCCGCCGTGGCGATCGTGGCCATCCGGCTGGTGCTGCTCTATGTCGGATCGATCGTCGGCGCGGGTCTGGTGACGGGCGAGCCGGCCACGACACCGCTGCTGTGGCGCGGGCTGGTTTCGCAGGCCGGCGTGACGCTGGGACTCACCGTGCTGGTGTCCGCCGAATTTCCTGACTGGGGAGGACGATTCGCAACGCTCATGGTGGCCATCATCGCGCTGCACGAGTTGATCGGGCCGATCCTGTTCAAGTCTGCGCTGGTGAAGGCCGGCGAAGTGGGGCGATCGGCCGGCGGCCTGGTGGTCGTGTCCAATCGAGAACCGTATCTGCATGAGTACGGCGCCGATGGACTCATCAGGGTGCGGGCGACGCCTGGAGGCGTGTCGGTGGCCCTCGATGCGCTCATGCGCGAGCGCGGAGGTGTCTGGATTGCCCATGGGGCGGGCACGGCCGACAGGGCGGTCACCGATGCTCGCGATTCGGTCAGCGTACCTCCCGATGCGCCCGCCTACCGGCTGCGCCGGTTGTGGCTGTCGCCTGAGGAAGAGGCCGGGTACTACGCGGGATTTGCCAACGGCGCGTTGTGGCCCCTGTGCCATCAGGCGCACGTGCGGCCTGTAT
This sequence comes from Vicinamibacterales bacterium, assembly GCA_030827135.1. Classification (GTDB taxonomy): domain Bacteria; phylum Acidobacteriota; class Vicinamibacteria; order Vicinamibacterales; family SCN-69-37; genus SYFT01. The sequence goes on along the minus strand of JAURFE010000001.1, from coordinate 1,292,454 downwards.
TCAAACAGGACGAGTGGGAGACCTACGTGGCCGTGAATCGACGGTTCGCCGATGCCGCGGCCGCCGAGGCCCCGACCGAGGCGTCGGTGTTTCTGAATGACTATCACCTGGCCCTGGTGGGCGAGCACCTGCGGCGTCTGCGCCCGCGACTCCGTACTGCGATCTTCTGGCACATCCCATGGCCGGATGCCGACCGCCTGCGCATCTGTCCGTGGCGGGGCGATCTGATTCGCGGCATGTTGGCCAACGACCTGGTCGCCTTTCAGTTGCCCCGTGACCAGCGCAACTTCCTCAATGCCGTCGAGGAGGAACTTGGCGCCAGCACGTCAGGGGAAACCGTGTATTTCGGCGACCGGCCGGTCCGTGTTGCGGCGATTCCGATTGGTGCCGACTTCGACCGCATCTCGTCGATCCTGGCTGAGGAAGGACTGCCCGACCGCATGACCACGCTCGCGGCCGCCTTCGGGCTGACAGGGAAGGTGGTCGGCCTCGGCGTCGACCGCCTCGACTACACGAAGGGCATCCCGGAGCGCCTGTCGGCGATCGGACGCGCACTCGATGCGAATCCATCCCTGGCGCATCGCATCGTGTTCGTCCAAATCGGCGTGCCGTCCCGGGAAGACGTGCAGGGATACGCCGAGGTGTCTGGTGAAATTGACCGTCTGGTGGCGGACATCAACGCCCGCCATGGCTCAGGCTCCGGCCCGGGGCCGATCATGTTCCTGCGGCAGTCCTTTCCCATGCCGGATCTGGTGGCGCTCTACCGGCTCGCTGATTTTTGTATCGTGTCGTCGTTGCACGACGGCATGAACCTCGTCGCCAAGGAGTTTGTGGCGGCGCGTGATGATCACGGCGGCGTGCTGATTCTGAGCGAGCTCGCCGGCGCGGCGCAGGAGCTGGCAGAGGCGCTCATCATCAACCCGTACGACGAACGTGGATTCACCGAAGCCATCCAGCGCGCCGTCGAGATGCCCGAGTGGGAAAAGCGCCGGCGCATGCAGGCCCTGCGTCGGCGTGTGGCCGGCCGCGACGTGCTCGCCTGGGCGTCGGACATCCTGCACCAGCTTGAACGCGGAAAGGCGTCGGGGTTCCTTGCAGGCTGACCGCAGCGACGTCGTGGCGCGCCAGGTCCGCACCTGGCTTGGTGAGCGGCACCTGCTCCTGACCACCGACTTCGACGGCACGTTGTCGAACCTGGCGCCCACTCCGGACGAAGCCGAGCTCTCAGGCGAGGTGCAGACGGCGTTGCGCACGCTGGCCGCCCACCCGCGTGTCACGCTTGCTATCGTCAGCGGCCGGCGCATCGAGGATGTGCGGGCACGGACCGGTGACATTGCCTCGTTTGTGGGAGGGCTGCACGGTCTCGAGATCGTGGGCCCCGCCGGCGGCTTCCTGCATCCCGCCCTGGGTCGGGTGGCGCCCGTGGTCGCCGACATTTACCGGAATGCCACTCGCGCTCTGGCCTGGTGCCGCGATGCCGTGCTCGAAGACAAGACATACGCACTCACGCTGCACGTCCGCCGGGTGCCTGACGAGGAAGCGGCGCAGGCACTGGGGCAGTTTGTGGCACTGGCGCAGCCGGCCCTCGACGCGGATCTGCTCCGCGTCCTGCCGGGCGCGCAGGTCCTGGAACTGCTGCCCGCGGTGGACTGGCACAAGGGCAAGGCCGTGGATTGGATCCGGTCTGCGGTGGATGTCGGGCCGACTGCCGGCGTCGGTGTCGTGTACCTTGGCGATGACCGTACCGACGAGGATGCGTTCGCGACGCTGGGCGGCCGAGGGGTATCGATTGGCGTCGGAGACCGTCCGCACGATCACCTGATCCAGTTCCGGCTTGAAGGGCCGGCGTCAGTGGGACGGTTTCTTGATCGGCTGTGTGCTGATCTTCCGGAGCACCCGCACCACGCGACCTGACGGGGCTCCCTCAGGAGTGATCGTGGCCCGCACCACGTAGTCGCCGGCGGCCAGCGTTTCAATCGGCAGGACCGCCGTCACGATTGATCGCGAGCGATCAGAGGTCGGTTCCACCAGCCCTGGCATGGTTTCAATCGCCGGACCGTTGGCCGTGGCCGCAATCTCAACGACGACACGTGGCGGGGTCACAAAGACGCCGTACAGCTCCAGCAGGCCGAACGCCGTGGGCTCATTCGTGAACGCCATGGCCGGCACAAACGCGCCGGCGCGCGAGAGTCCGATCATCAGGCTGCTGGCGTACAGGGTGCCAATCGGCGTCAGGAACGCGTCCACCTGCTGTTCGGCGCTGCCCACGCGCCCAGTGGATTCCAGGGCGGCGAGGCGCACCCGGTAGGCGCCAGGCGGCACCGGCACTGTCGCGACCACCGGCCGGCGGGTCAACGCCTCGGATGACATCTCGAGACCACTGACCATCCGGCCTTCCGCATCGAACACACCGACCATCGCGCTGGTCAACGTCGCGGTGGCGTCCGGGGTCTCGAGCGTGACAGCAAGCCTGACCGTGCCGGCCTCGTCCGACTGGAACGTGTGCCCGGTGATGCGCAGCGGCACGTCACGGTACAGCCACGGGAGCTTCATCAGCTCGAGCGTTGTCGCCGGCACCGCCGTGGTGGTCGTCGGGTTGGTGACCACAAACCGCGGAGACCGCCACAGCGTGACGTCCGGCCGTGACGTCGACATGCTGACGGGGATCGCCTCGCCGGGAATGTCAGAGGCTTCCCGACGGACCCGCACGACGTAGTGCCCGGCGGTCTCGTCGAGAATCCGCGAGACGGCGGCCGCGCCATCGTTGGTCGACAGGTGGAGGAGCGGGCCGCCTGTGACGCCGGTAATGTGCTCCAGGCCATCCAGGCCGCGGCTGCGCTGATCGAGGTCGGAATGCACAATGTAGAACCGGGCGCGGGCGCGCGCCGCAGTCTCTCCCAGATCCGTGAAATGGGACGCGCGCAGATCACACGGCCCGGCAACCGGCGCGCGGCCCGTCATGCGGATGATGCTTTGTGGTCCGGCCTGACCGCTCGAAAAAAAGACCACCGTGACCGGGTCTTCCACGACGCTCAGCCGCAGCATGGTGTCCGTGATGGCACCGAGCGTGTTCAGGGTGCGGCACTGTGCGTCGTCGACGCTCTCGGAACGCAGGCCCTTGGCCGTCAGGGACCCCAGGGCTTGAAGCACGCGCGCGTGGTCGGCCGTCAGGTCCACCGCAAGGCCCCCGAACGGCACCGTCACAAGCGCCACGCGGTCGGCCGGCGTCAGGCCGGCAAGGAGCCGCCGCGCCGCGTCGCGCACCGTCGCGGTGCGGCCTGGCTGAATGGTGTCTCCGTCGACGACGAGGACGATGGAGCGGGGGGCGTGTCGTTCGGTGTTGTCGCCGTAGGGCTGAAGGTGTGCTCCCGCAGCCGCGGTGCGGGTCTCTGCGCGAACGTATTCGAATGCGACGACCCGGCGCACGCGGCCGCCGACACGAACACTGACCTCGTTGGCTGTCAGGTCGCGAACAGGCACGCCGCCTGGTCCGGTTGCGACAAAGTCGACGACAAGCAGGTTCGCCCGGTCACGCGACGACAGGACAAGCTGCGGGCTCTGCGCCAGCGGAGACACCGCGAGCAGGGCCGCCACGAGCGGAACCAGAAGGATTCGCATGATGAAAAAAGCCCGGGTGGGGACGTATCCCCACCCGGGCCAGTATGACCGACCGGACGGCCGGTTTACCAGGTGATGCGCGAGACCAGCTGCACCACGCGGGCGGTGTTTGTGCCCGTCAGGCCGTTGACTTCGTAGCCGGCGGCCGTTGTGCTGCCCACACCCGCCACCGGGACGTAGTTGACCGAGTTGAACGCGTTCAACATCTCGATGCGGAACTCCGCCTGGATGCGGTTGATGATCGGCAGCACCTTCATGACGCTGATGTCCACCTCCTTGAAGGCCGGACCACGCACGACGAGTGTGCGGGTGCCGCACTGGCCGTAGCCGGCTGCGATTTCTTCAAGGCAGTCGGGACCCATCGCCGGCGCGAAGTACTTGCCGGAGGGGGCGCCCAACGCGCCATAGCCGGTGGTCGATGTCGCACTGGCACTGAATGCTTTGACGGACTCGTCAATAATCGCCTGCGGCAGCATGAACACGCGGTTGGTTTCATTCACCCGCAGTTTGAACATCTTGCGCAGTTCGTCCTTGTCGAAGCCGACCATGCGGACGTTGCCGAAGTCCACCCACACGCCGCTCTGGAAGCGGGCGTTGCCATGAATCTGCCAGCCGCCGATGATGCGGTCGAGCACGCTTCCGGCGTTGCCGCCGAAGCGCTTGCCACGGCCAAACGGCAGTTCAAGCATCCAGTTGATCTTGAACGCGTGGGTGACTTCACCTTCGGTGAGGCCCGCCGCCTTCACGGTTTCACGCGGGACGCGGAACGAGTATCGCGCCGACTGCTCTCCCACGCCGTAGACGTAGCTGGCGTTGAACTGGATGCCATTGGCGAGGCGCCGGCGGAGTTCAAACTGGACCGAGTTGTAGTTGCTGAATCCGCCATCGCCATACACGTTGGCCCCGCCCAGTTTGTCCGGGTTGGCCCGCAGCAGATTGGCCGGCAGACCAGCGGTCAGCGCGTTGTTGCGGCGCGCCGCGTCGCTGTCGAGGCTGTTGCCGTATGTATACGGGTTTGGGTTGAACCGCGCCAGTGAGTTAACGAACGTTGTATTGACGAAGAGCGACGAGCTGTAGTTCGCCGCCGTTCCGGCCGCGGATGACGGCAGCCCGCTGAAGTAGGCCAGCGTAATCGGGAGCGGGTTCGTGCCCGTACCGGGACCGCGATAGCGGAAGCCCTGCGACGCCAGTCCGGCCGCGACGTTGGCCGCCAGGTTCGCCTGCGCCAGCTTGAACTCCGCGAGCACGCCGCTCTCAATGATGTTCAGCTCGTTGTAGTTGTAGTTCGTCCACTGTTGACGGCTGCGTGTGCCGACGTAGCGGACTTCGGCCGCCATGTTCCTGGTGATGCCGCGCTGAATTCCAATGGAGTAGGAATCTGCGTACGGCACCTGGATGTCCGGGTCAAACGCGTTGATGGAGTTGGTGACCGTGCCGGAGTTCGGGAATACCGGCGTGTCCCCGAAGGTCGCCGGCGTCAGGCCCGCCGCATCCCGGAACAGCCACAGCGGCGTCGGAATATTGCCCAGGCCCAGGGTGCGCTGGACGGGAATCGCCAGGCCTGGGTTGGCGGAGAAGCGACCGCGGTATTCGGTCATCCCCGGCCTCTGGAAGGACCGGCCGAAACCGGCGCGAATGGCGAAGTCGCCCGAGGGGCCCATGACGGTGCCGAGCAGTCCTTCACGCTGATCCGGCGTCCAGTTGAAGCCGATGCTCGGTGCGACGTTGTTATAGTCGACATTGTAGGCAGCGGTGCCGGCCTTGAATTGCTGGTACTGGCTCACTGCGCCCGGCATCAGGCCCGGCTTGAAGAGGTTGCATGTCCCCGGGGTGGCGTTGCTCAGATCGCAACCTTCCTTGTAGCCCGACCGGCCCCAGATGTCGTTGATCGTGGCCGTCGCATAGGAGCTGTTGAGCGCCCGGAAAGGCCGCTGCACGTCCCACCGCAAACCAAGGTTGATGCTGAGGTTCGAGCGCGCGCGCCAGCTGTCCTGCACGAAGAAGCCGAACTCCTCGAGACGTGATTCCTCCAGGCCGAGACCGCCGAACACGTACTTGCCGGTGCCGGCGTCCACACGCGCCGTGCCGGTGAGTGAGTTCACTCGGCCGGTCAGCAGCGCGTAGTAGTTCTGTGCGGCTGTCAGCTGGGCACCCGAGGCGCCCGGGAAATTCGCGGTTGTGAACAGGCTGAGCGCCGGGTCCGTCGGCTGCATGCCGAAGCCGATCGTTGGAACGGTCGTTTTGAACTTGTTCCACGAGTCGCTGCGTTCAAACGACGCGCCCATGCTGATGCTATGTGCGCCACGCAGCCAGTTGACGGTGTCTTCCACGCGGAACAGCTTCACGTTGCGCGACTGCGCGTTTGGTGCCGGGCCGGCGTTGCTGATGCCGTTGCCGAGGTTCAGGTGGAAGCCACCCTGGCCGCCGAAGGACTGGTTCCAGATCCCCGGATCAAACTGCTCATTGAAGAACTCCACCGGCGAACCCTGGTAGCTGAAGCGGAATTCATTGGTGAGGTTCTGTCCGAACGTGGATCGCAACGTGTTGCTCGACGAAATGCGCTTCGAGGTCTGCGAGCCGCGCACCGGGAAGCCCGGGAACGAAGGCTCAAACCCGTTCAGCGTGTCGGGATCCGAGCTGAACGTGTGCCAGTTCAGCACCGTCGAGAACCGGTGGTTGTTCGTGAAGTTGTAGTCCAGCCGGTAGGTCGGGAACCAGTTGTTGGCTTTCGCCTCCACGTTGTAGGTGTACGTGTCATGCAGCGGGTTCGCGTTGGCCACGATCGAACCCGTCGTGCTGGTCGCCTGTCGGATGTCCGCCAGCAGTTTCTGGATCGTCGGATCCATGGTGCCCAGCTGACCGTTGGCAGCCGCCAACGCGAGCACGTTCACGCCATTGGCCGGGCCACCCACGTAGCGGTAGAAGCCCGCGCGCGCCTGCTCGTGCAGCACGGTGCGGTTCCGCGTCACTTCAGAGGGCTGGTAGAAGTTCTCGATGTTCGTAAAGAAGAACGCCTTGCCGCGGCCGTCGTAGAGACCCGGGATCGTGATCGGACCGCCGAGGCGGCCGCCGGTCTGGTGCTGCAGCAGCTTCGGCTTGCGTACGCCGTTCCGGATGTTGAACCACGTATTCATGTTCAGGTTCAGCGTCTGGCCGAACACCTTCCACGTGTCGTTGCGGTAGTAGTGGTAGAGGCTGCCTGAGTAGGTGTTGGAACCCGATCGAGTCGTGAACCGAATCTGGACCGCACCGGAGGCGCCGCCGGCGACGTCACCGGCCGCCGTGGACACGGTCATTTCTTCGATGGCATCCAGACGGGGCTGGACGATCGTGAAGAAGCCATCGGTGTTACGCAGTGTGTTGTCCTGGATGTTGACGCCGTCGAGCGTGATGTTGATCGCGCCGCGGGGCAATCCGTTAATCGACGACTGCCGGTTGCCGCCCGGCGTGGACACGCCGGGCAGGAACGTCACAAAGTCCATGACGTTGCGGCTGGTGAGCGGGAGACTCTGAATCTGTTCCGTGTTGATGGTGGACGAGACAGCCGATGACACCGTCTGCACAAGTGCCGTCGCGCCTTCGACGACAACAGTTTCCGTGAGGCCGCCGACCTCCAGCCGTGCCGTGATGGCGGCTGGAACACCGGCGCTCAGGACGACGCCGTTGAACACCGCGGTCTTGAAACCGGTCAGCGACACGGTCACCGAATACGTGCCCGGCAGAAGGGCCGCGGCGGTGAACGTGCCCTGTGACGACGAGACCGTTTCCGTCGTGACACCAGTGCCGCTGTTCTTGATCACCACGGTCGCGCCTGGAATGGCGCCACCGGACGTGTCTAAGACCGTGCCAGTCAGTGTCGACGTGACACTGCCCTGACCGTAGGCGAGCGTCGCGACCATCAGACACATGGTCACGAACGAGCCGAGCCGGACGAGTCCTTGCCTCATTACCTTCTCCCCCTAATTACCAAGCCGTTAAGGCCAAAGCGACCAGAATCGGTCAACGTTGTCCCGTTTTTACGGGATTGAGCACTCTACGGGGGGCCTCCATTCCAGTCAATACTTTAGTTAGGACTTTTCCAAAGTCAGAAATATGGCCTGAAAAGTGGCAAAAAAACACCCGGGTGGGCCATTTGTGGCCCACCCGGGTTAGAGGTCCTGCCGACAGGGGAGTCGGCTACCAGGTGATGCGGGACACGAGCTGTACGACCCGGGCGGTGTTGGTGCCCGTGAGACCGTTGACTTCGTAACTGGCCGGGTTGGAGCCCAGACCGGTCACCGGGACGTAATTGACGGTGTTGAAGGCATTCAGCATCTCAACGCGGAACTCGGCCTGGATCCGGCTCACGATCGGCAGCAGTTTCATAATGCTGATGTCGACCTGTTTGTACGCCGGCCCACGGACGGCGAGCGTCCGTGTTCCGCAGTCCCCGAAACTGGCGGAGATCGTCTCGAGACAGTCCGGCCCCATCGCGGGTGCGAAGTACTTGCCCGAGGGCGCGCCCTGGCTGCCGTACCCGGTCGCGGACGTGGCGCTGGTGCTGAAGGCCTTCACGGATTCATCGATGATCGCCTGCGGCACCATGAACACGCGCTGGTTTTCGTTGATCCGGAGCTTGAACATGTCGCGGAGCTCCTTCTCGTCAAAACCCACCATCCGGACGTTGCCGAAGTCCACCCACACGCCGCTCTGGATGCGGGCATTGCCGTGGATCTGCCAGCCGCCGATGATGCGATCGAGCACGCTGCCGGCGTTGGCGCCGAAGCGCTTGCCGCGGCCGAACGGCAGTTCGATCATCCAGTTGATCTTGAAAGCATGGGTGACCTCGCCCTCGGTGGTGCCGGCGCTCTTGCGCGTTTCGCGCGGCACGCGGAAGGAGTAGCGCACGGACTCCTCGCCGACGCCAAATGCGTAGCTCGCGTTGAACTGCACGCCGTTGGCGAGCCGCCGCCGCAGTTCGAACTGGACGGAGTTGTAGTTCTTGAAGTCGCCGTGTCCCGTGACGTTCGCGCCGCCGATCTTGTCAGGGTTGGCGATCAGGAAGTTCGCCGGCAGACCGGCGCTCAGCGCGTTGTTCCGCCGTGCCGCGTCGGCGTCCAGGGCATCGGCGAACGAGAACGGGTTCGGGTTGAAACGCGCCAACGGGTTCACAAACGTGGAGTTCGTGAATAACGAGGACGAGTACCGCGCCGGGTTGCCGGAGTCCGTGGACCCGGAGAAGTAGGCCAGCGCAATCGGCAGCGGGTTGGTGCCCGTGCCGGGCCCGCGGTAGCGGAAGCCCTGGCTCGCCAGGCCGGCCGCGATATTGGCCTGGAGGTTCGCCTGCGCCAGCTTGAACTCCTCAAGCAGGCCGTTCTCGATGATGTTGACCTCGTTGTAGTTGTAGGTCGTCCACTGCTGGCGCGCGCGCGTCCCGACGTAGCGCACCTCAGCGGCCATGTTCTTCGTGATGCCGCGCTGGATGCCGATCGAGTACGAATCCGCGTACGGCACCTGGATGTTCGGGTCGAGCGCGTTGATGGAGTTGGTCTGCGTACCCGAGTTCGGGAACGTCGGTGTGTCGTTGAAGGTCGCCGGCGTGAGACCCGCGGAATCCCGGAAGAGCCAGGGGGCCGCCGGGAGGTTGCCCAGGCCCGCGTTCCGCTGTACGGGGATGTTCAGGCCGGGGTTGCTCGAGAATCGCGCACGGAGGTCACCCATCGCGGGCTTCTGGAAGGAACGGCCGAAGCCGCCACGAATGGCGAAGTCGCCCGACTGGCCCATCAGCGTGCCGAGGAGTCCCTCGCGCTGATCCGGCGTCCAGTTGAAGCCGATGCTCGGCGCCACGTTGTTCCAGTCCGTGTTGTAGGCGGCCGTGCCGGCCATGAACTGCTGGTACTGGCTCACCGATCCGGGCATCTGACCCGGCTTGAAGAGGTTGCAGGTCCCCGGCGTCGCGTTGCTGAGATCGCAGCCCTCCCTGTAGCCCGACCGGCCCCAGATGTCGTTAATCGTCGCGGTCGCGTAGGAGCTGTTGAGCGACCGGAACGGCCGCTGCACATCCCAACGCAGACCCAGGTTGATGCTCAGGTTTGATCGCGCGCGCCAGCTGTCCTGCACAAAGAAGCCGAACTCGTCGAGTCGCGACTCTTCCAGACCCAGGCCGGCGAACACGTACTTGCCGGTGGCGGCATCCACCCGCGCGTTGCCGTTCAGTGAGGTGACACGACCGGTCAACAGTGCATAGAAGTTCTGCGCGGCCGTCAGTTGCGCCGAGGACGCGCCGGGGAAGTTTGCCGTCGTGAACATCCCCAGGGCCGGGTCGGTCGGCTGCATGCCGAAGCCAATCGTCGGCACCGTCGTCTTGAACTTGTTCCACGAGTCCATGCGCTCGAACGAGCCGCCCATGCTGATGCTGTGCCCGCCGCGCAGCCAGCTCACCGTGTTTTCCACGCGGAACACCTTGACGTTGCGCGACTGCGCGTTCGGGGCCGGGCCCGCGTTGCTGATGCCGTTCCCGAGTCCCAGATGGAAGCCACCCTGACCACCAAACGACTGGTTCCAGATGCTCGGATCAAACTGTTCGTTGAAGAACTCGACCGGCGATCCCTGGTAGCTGAAGCGGAACTCGTTCGTCAGGTTCTGGCCGAACGTGGACCGCAGCGTGTTGCTCGACGAAATGCGCTTCGAGGTCTGCGAACCAAACACAGGGAAACCCGGAAAGGCCGGCTCGAAGCCGTTCAGCGTGTCGGGCAGAGAACTGAAGGTATGCCAGTTGAGCACCGTCGAGAACCGGTGGTTGTTCGTGAAGTTGTAGTCCAGCCGGTACGTCGGGAACCAGTTGTTCGCCTTGGCTTCGACGTTGTAGGTGTACCCTTCGTGCATTGGGTTCGCATTCGCGACGAAGGCACCTGTTGTGCCGGTCGCCTGGCGGATGTCCGCCAGCAGTTGCCGAATCGTCGGATCCATCGTCGCGATCTGGCCGTTGGCGGCCGCCAGCGTCATCAGGTTGACCTGCTGGACGACGTTGCCCGCACCGAGGTAGCGGTAGAAGCCCGCGCGCGCCTGCTCGTGCAGGACGGTACGATTCCGCGTCACTTCGGACGGCTGGTAGAAGTTCTCGATGTTCGTAAAGAAGAACGCTCTGCCGCGGCCGTCATACAGGCCGGGGATCGTGATGGGGCCGCCGAGGCGGCCGCCCGTCTGATGTTGCAGCAACTTCGGCTTGGTCACCCCATTGCGGTTGTTGAACCACGTGTTCATGTTCAGGTTCAGCTCCTTGCCGAACACCTTCCACGTGTCGTTCCGGTAGTAATGGTAGAGGCTGCCCGCGTAGGTATTGGAGCCCGACCGTGTCGTAAAGCGGATCTGCACCGCGCCCGATCCGCCGCCGGCCACTTCACCCGCTGCGGTCGAGACGGTCATTTCCTCGATTGCATCAAGACGCGGCTGGACGATTGTGAAGAAGCCGTCCGTGCGACGCAGCGTGTTGTCCTGGATGTTGACGCCGTCGAGCGTGATGTTGATGGCGCCCCGGGGCAGGCCATTGATGGACGACTGCCGGTTGCCGCCGGGCGTCGAGACGCCTGGCAGGAACGTGATGAAGTCCATGACGTTGCGGCTGGTCAGCGGCAGGCTCTGGATCTGGGCCGTGTTGATCGTGGACGAGACGGCCGAAGACACCGTCTGGATCAGCGCTGTGGCCCCTTCCACGACTACGGTTTCAGTGATGCCGCCGACTTCCAGTCGGGCGGTGATCGACGCCGGGACGCCGGCGTTGAGCACGACGCCGTTGAACACGGCGGTCTTGAAGCCGGTCAGAGACACCGTGACCGAATACGTGCCGGGCAGCAGGGCCGCCACGGTGAACGCGCCTTGTGACGACGAGACAGTCTCGGTCGTGACGCCGGTGCCGCTGTTCTTGATGACCACGGTGGCGCCCGGGATGGCGCCGCCGGACGTGTCCAACACGGTGCCAGTCAGTGTCGAGGTGACACTGCCCTGGCCGTAGGCGAGCGTTGCGACGAAAAGGAACAAGGTCGCAAACGAGCCGAGCCGAACCATTACCTGTTTCATGTGCTGTTCTCCCCCCGCTGGCGGAGTGAATGGCGTGATCAAAAATGACCACACTCGCCCCTGGGTCGAGGCAGCCTGGATGCTAAGGTGGAGTACTGGTGAGGAACAATCCGTCAAACACCGGAGGCCCCAGGTCCCAACCAGTAGTGCCGGCGGTCCTCCGGTGCCCGAACGTTCCGAGGCGAAAGGCCTTGCCCGGTCGTGGTGGGAGAGCCGACCCCCAACCCAACCCAACCCAACCCAACCCAACCCAACCCTACTTGGGCGGCGCCTGCATGAAGACGACATCCGCGATGGCACGGGCGGCGTGAACGACGCGGGGGCCAGGGATGACGAGGGAGGAGTCGTTGAGGATGTGAATGCGTCCGGACCTGGCGGCCGGGATGCGCGCCTCCTTCCACACGGCGCGTTCGCGCGTGCGGCGCCCGTCGGTCCAGCCATCGGCCCGGAGTTCGATCACGACGTCAGGCGCGCGGACGAGCAGTTGTTCGTATGAGAGCTGAAGGCCTTCACGCGGGACGTCGGCCATCACGTTCTCGCCGCCGGCAAGCACGAGCAGATCGTGCAGGAACCCGACGCCTCCGCTGACGAAGAGGCCGCGCATGGACCCGTCTTCGCGGCCGAAGACCAGCAACGTGCGGGGCCGTGGCCGCCCGGCGGCGCGCTGCTTCACCTCGGCGAGACCCGCCTCGATGGTCCGCGCGAGTGCGTCGGCTTCCGCGGTATGCCCCGTGCGCTGGCCCAGCGTGCGGAGGGTCGCGGTGATGTCGGCCAGGCCACCGTGCCTGTACGCGAAGGACGGAATATTGGTGCCCTTCAACCGCTCGACGAGCTCAACCTGCGACCCGTAGGTGAT
>JAURFE010000001.1:0-1279919 GCA_030827135.1 Vicinamibacterales bacterium | reverse complement strand
GCCACCGTGCCTGTACGCGAAGGACGGAATATTGGTGCCCTTCAACCGCTCGACGAGCTCAACCTGCGACCCGTAGGTGATCACCAGGTCAGGCCGCAGCGAGAGAATGCGCTCGAAGTTCGGATCAAACAACCCGCCGACCTGTGGCCGCGCCACCGCTTCAGGCGGGTACGTATCAAAGCTCGACACACCGACGACCTGCGGCCCCGCCCCAATCGCAAACAACATCTCGGTGACGGCAGGGATCAGACTCACGATGCGCGCAGGCCTCTGCGCCTGCGCACCCAGCACCGTGCACATGGCACCCAGCATCATGAGGAGGACTCCTGGACCCCTGGACCCCTGGACCTTTGGACCCTTCATGCCGCCCTCGTCCCGCGAATCAACATATAAAGGAAGAACGGCCCCCCGATGAGCGCGGTGATGATGCCGACCGGCAGTTCGAGGGGCGATATGACGGTGCGGGCCAGCACGTCACACGCCACAAGGAACGTCGCGCCGACACCGAACGATGCCGGCAGGACGAGTCGATGGTCGGCGCCGACGACCAGGCGCACCAGATGAGGCACGATGATGCCGACAAAGCCGATCGGTCCCCCCACCGAGACCGCCGCGCCGGTCGCCAGTGACCCCGCAAAAAAGGCGACACGCTGTGCGCGCACCACATCCACGCCGCGGGTGATCGCGGCATCGGCGCCGAGCGTCAGCAGGTTGAGCGGCCGGGCCAGCCACCCGAAGGCCGCGAGGGCGAGCCCGACCAAGGGCAGCGCGGCGAGAATCGGCTGATACCCCGCCACATCGAGGTCGCCCATCAGCCATCGCAACGCGCGGAACGTCTCGGTGAAGTCGCTCAGGTACTGCACAAAGAGGATCAGCGCCGAGAAGAACGCATTCATCGTGACGCCGGCCAGCAGAAGGACGGTGGTCGACAGGCCCGAGTGCCGCGCCGATGCGAGTGCGTAGACCACGAGCACCGCGAGACCGGCGCCGGCGAGACTGGCGCCCGCGATGCCGCCAAACGGCAGTCCCAGGGGAATCGCGGCACCGAACGTGATTGCGACCATGGCGCCCAGCGAGGCGCCTGCCGAGATGCCCAATGTGTACGGCGTCGCCAGCGGATTGCGCAGGAGCGCCTGGAACACGACACCGGCGGCGGCCAGCGTGCCGCCGACGAGACCGGCCGCGAGGGCGCGGGGGAGTCGCGCGAGAAAGAAGATCTGCGCGTCCATGTTGTCGGCGAAGGGCACGGACGCTGAGAACACCTCCCGCAGGGATAACGGCGTCGGACCGATGAACGGCGCGGCGATGATGGCCACCACCGCCGTGATCAGGCTGAACGCCACGAGGGGCACGCCGCGCCTCAGGGGATGCGGCATCAGCCGATCCTCGCCGGTATCAGGGAGGCGGCCAGCGCGGGCGTCAGCCCGTAGGCCGACGCGAGCGTGTCGGGCGTCAGGACCTGCGCCGGTGAACCGACGGCCATGACCCGGCCTTCCGCGAGAAGCACCACCGTGGTGCAGACCGTGGCGGCGAAGCGAAGATCGTGTGTGCTGGTGACGATCGACAACGGCGAGTCGGACGCCTGGCCCTCCGCATGGAGGCGCGCGATCAGGGCGGCCACTTCGACCTGGTACCGCAGATCCAGGGACGCCGTGGGTTCGTCCAGCAGCAAAAATCGCGTCGCGTGTAAGTGCGCGGACGTCCGGACGTCCAGTTGCGCGAGCGCGGAGGCAATCGCCACCCGTTGCTGCTCGCCCCCACTCAACGTGTTGAATGGCCGATGGGCCAGGTGCGCCGTGCCTGTGGCCTCCAGTGCCGCCTGGGCCGCTGCGAGATCCTGCGGGCCCTCAACCTCAAAGGCCCCGAGGTGCGGGTACCGCCCCATCAGCGCCACCTCCTGCACGGAGTAGTCAAACGCCAGATGGGTGTGCTGCGGCACGACCGCGATGCGACGCGCGAGGCTGCGGCGATCGATGCTCGTCAGCGCGCGACCGTCAAGCGCCACGGCCCCGCGGTCTGCCGGGAGCGACCCGGCGAGCAACCGCAGCAGCGTGGTCTTGCCACAGCCGTTGGGGCCGAGCACACCGACCATGCCGCCCGCCCGGACATCCAGCGACACGTCCCGCAGGACGTGCTGGGTGCCAAAGGCAAACGACAGACCAGTGGCGGCAAGCATTCAGAACTTCAGTCGCATGCCGGCATGCACGGTGCGACCCCAGGCCTGGTACCCGAGCGGCTCCATATAGGCCACGTTCGTCAGGTTTTCGAACCGCACAAACGCAGACGCCTGCCGGACCAGTTGCCAGGCGACCTGCCCGCGCCACAGCGTGTACCCATCCGCCTGCGTGATGGCCGGCACCAGTGCCGAGAAGTCGCTGTCGTTGCGTCGGCCAACCCAGGCGGCGCCGAGGTCCGAGGAGAAGCGACCCCGATTGACCATCAGCAGCGCCTGGCCCGAATGGCGCGGGCGACGAAGCGCCCACTGGCCGGCGGCCAGCGCCTCGCTGAATTCCGACGAGGCGTCGATGATTGCGGAGTCGACGATCGTGTGGCTCGCCGTGAGGCGCACATGATCCATCGGGACTACCGTGGCGGCCAGTTCCCAGCCACGCGCGTCCGTCCGCCCCACGTTGAAATACTGCGCGGTGTACGGGGAGAAACTGATCGTGCGTGTGGAGATCTGATTGGTGAAACTGTTGTCGAACCAGACGACCTCGATCTTGGCGCGGTCGTCGAACAGACGCTGCTCGATGCCCAGATCAATCGTGCGTGACCGTTCAGCCTTCAGATCCGGGCTTCCGAGATCAAAAGGCGACAGGCTGAAGGATTGACGCAGTGTCGGCTCCTTGATACCCGTGCCGGCGTTGGCCTTGAGCTTGGTGGCGCCCACGACCCCGCCCGCCTGGTGCACCAGCACCGCCGCCGAGATGCGGGGCACAACCGCGCGGCCAAAGCTGGCGTTGTGTTCAAATCGCACGCCCGTGGTGAGCGCCAGCCGCGCACTGATGTGCTGATGCTGAATCGTCGCGCCGAGGTTGTTGCGCGACGGGGTGGTCTCGACCGCGCTCATGTAGTCGCGCAGGGTGCCGCGCTGGCCGTCCCAGTCCACCGCCACCGTGAAGACCTCAGCGCCGCTCAGGATCCCGCCGTGGGCACGGCGGATGTCCGCCTGGTAACTCGCGTGGTGACGCCGGAACCGCGACCCGCTGTCGTACGCGAAGTCGTAGAACTCGAAGGGCGAGGTGCGGCCCTGGTACGTCGGCGTGTACGGCGCGTCGAGCAGAAGGTTGGTGGACCGCTGCTCAGAGGTGGCGAGTGCGTAACTGAGGCGCTGGGTCACACGGGGCCCACGGTGTTCGAGGGTGAGGCCGCCGACGGCGTGCGCCTGTGTGAATGACGCGTCCAGGTCGGGCCGCCCAAACGCCGTCTGCCCGGGCGCTCCCGCCACGCCGTCTTCAATCCGACCCACAACCCGCATCGTCAACGCCGGCGTCAAGATTGCGCCGGCGGTGAAGGACGCCGTGTTGGATGCAAAGCGATTGTTGGGTACCCGATTGTCGGTGCGGTACCCGCTCGCATGCAGGGAATAGTCAATGCGGGTGCTGCCGCCGGAGACGCCGCCGCTCACCTGTTCCGACCCGTAGCCACCGCCGGAGATCGCGGCGGTAAATGCGGGCTGGGTGCCAAGGCGCCCGCGTCTGGTGACCAGTTGCAGGACGCCGGCCATCGCGTCCGATCCGAACACGGCCGATTGCGCGCCTCGCACCAGCTCGACGCGATCGAAATGCCCCGCGGTGAGACCGCCGAAGTTGAACGAGCCGCCGGGCTCGTTCAGCGGGATGCCGTCGAGCAGCACCTTGGTGTAGTTGTTGTCGCCGCCGCGTACGAACAACGACGTCACGTTACCGCGCCCCCCGTTCTGCACCACGGCCACGCCCGGGGCCTGGCGAAGAAGATCGCCGACGAGCACGTCACCCCGCCGCGCAATGGCGTCGGCATCAAACACCGTCACACTTGCGCCGACCTGACTCGACGGCGCCGCGTCGCGTGTTGCCGTGACAACGATCGATTCCTGAATTGGCGCCACGGACAATACGATGCGGGTGTCGCGTCCGACGGTCGACGTGACGGTCGCCGTCAGAAAGCCGGGCAGGGCCGCCACAATCCGGCAGGAGGCGCAGGTCGCCGGAAGGACGAACCGGCCTGTGGCATCCGTCAGCGTGGTGCTGTGCGAGATCCCCTTGGCATCCACCAACCGGACCGGGACGCGGGACAACGCCGCGCCGGAGGCATCGGATACCACTCCTGTGACGGGGGACTGCCCGAACGACACGTGTGGCGTGAACGTCGCGACCAGAACGAACAGAAAAATGGCACAGGGAGAAAACGCGCAGGCGGACAGGCGTGAGTGCATCACGGGCTCCTTCTCCGGCGTGGAACGCGCCGGTCCGGCCATCGCAACATCGCGGTGGACGGGCAAAGGACGGAGCCTGATGACCAGGTATCCTGACTTGCGGATCGCGGCCTCGTGTTCGCGTCTTCCCAACCCTCGAATCGGGTCAGTGACGGTGGTTATTCACCACAGATGAACACGCGACTCCCCGCTGACAGTGGCGTCACCGTGTGGGATTTGCACCCACTTCCCGATGGTCGCCAGGCAGGCGTCGGTTGTTCCCGTGAATATAGCATGGCAAAATACGGAGCTTGGACACCGTACGCAGGAGTTCCCTGAGCACCGCCCGTTTGCAGTCCGTGGAGCCGGTGGTGGATACGTCGGGGCCGTTACTCGTTCGTGCTGAACACGTTCCGCTCGTGTCGTCCGCCCGCCTGCAGGTCGTGGACGTCACCGATGACGTGATGGCGCGCGTGCGGGCGCTGGGTGTGCGCGAGGGCACCGCCACGCTGCAGTCGCTCCACACGACATGTGCGGTCTGCATCAACGAAAGCCAGGACGCCCTGGTGACCGACTTCGTGACGTTCCTGGAGTCCGTGGTCGATCCCGACGCGCAGTGGCGTCACGACGACCCGGTCTACTCCGATTGTGATCGCCGCAACACGGATTCGCATCTGCGGGCGCTGGTGCTGTCGCCCTGTGTGACGCTGCAGGTCAGCGGCGGCGAACTGGTGCTCGGCCAGTGGCAGCGTGTGCTGATCGTGGAACTCGACGGTCCCCGCGCGCGCACGCTGCGGCTGCAGGTCATGGGGGTGCTCTGATGCAGGCGGCGATGGACGCCCGGTTGTCGGCGCTCGGTCTTGCCGATATCTCCCGGAAGCTTGAGACCAGCGACCGGCTCACGCTGGAGGACGGCGTGCGGTTGTTCGACTGTCCCGACCTGCACGCGCTCGGCTGGCTCGCCAATCGTGAGCGCGAAAAGCGACACGGCGGGCTGACGTTCTACAACTACAACCTGCGACTCGAAGCGACCAACGTGTGCGTGGCGACGTGCCTGTTCTGCTCATTCTCCCGGCTCAAGCCCGGCGACGCACAGGCGTACACGATGACGCTTGAGCAGGTGTTCGACAAGTTGCGCCAGCGCGCCCACCAGCCGCTGACCGAGGTGCACGTGGTGAACGGCCTGCACCCGGACCTGCCGTTTGACTACTACGTCGATCTGCTCAAAGGCCTGAAGGCCATTCGTCCCGGCATCCACCTCAAGTGTTTCACCGCGGTCGAGATCGCCTTCTTCTCCGATCTCTACAAGATGTCGGACGAAGAAGTGCTTCGCCAGCTGATGGCCGCCGGCCTCGACTCGCTGCCCGGAGGCGGCGCCGAGATCTTCGCGGACCGCGTGCGCAGGAAGATCTCGCATGACAAGGCCGACGCCGACCGGTATCTCGACGTCCACCGCATCGCGCATCGACTCGGGATGCGCTCCAACGTGACGATGTTGTACGGGCACATTGAGACGATGGCGGAACGCGTCGATCACATGCTGCGGGCGCGCGCCCTGCAGGATGAAACCGGGGGCTTCCAGGCATTCATCCCGCTCGCGTTCCACCCCGACAACAATCAGATGCGGAAATTGCCCGCGCCGTCGGCCACCGATACGCTGCGCGTCCACGCGGTGGCTCGCCTGATGCTCGACAACATTCCGCACGTCAAGGCGTTCTGGATTGCCACCGGCGTGGATGTGGCGCAGATTGCTCTCTGGTACGGTGTCGACGACCTCGACGGCACCGTGCAGGAGGAGAAGATTTACCACATGGCCGGCGCGCGCACGCCGGAGATCCTGACCACCGACCGGATTCGCCAACTGATCAGAAATGCCGGGCGATTGCCCGTGGAACGTGACACGCTGTACAACGTGGTCACGCCCCCTGACGCGGCGTGACGAACAATGGAGGCCGGACCTTCAGGTCCGGCAATTTGAGGAGATCACCCAATGGCCCATGAACTCGCCCCGCTGCCGTACGCATTTGACGCACTTGAACCGCACATCGACGCGCAGACGATGCAGATTCATCACGGCAAACATCACGCCGCGTACGTGAACAACCTGAACGCCGCGCTTGAGAAGCACCCGGACCTGCAGGGCAGGACCGCTGAGGACCTGATCAAGGACCTCAACGCCCTCCCCGAGGCGATCCGTACGGCCGTGCGCAACAACGGCGGCGGCCACGTGAACCACACGATGTTCTGGCAGCTCATGGGACCGAAGGGCGGCGGCGCGCCGACCGGCAGGGTCGCGGACGCCATCAACGGCGCCTTCGGCAGCTTTGATGCGTTCAAGGAGCAGATGAACAAGGGCGGCGCAACCCGCTTCGGCAGCGGCTGGGTGTGGCTCGTCGACAACGGCGGCAAGCTCGTCGTCGAAAGCACCGCGAACCAGGACAACCCGATGATGGAAGGCAAGCGCCCCATCATGGGCATCGACGTCTGGGAACACGCCTACTACCTCAAGTACCAGAACCGTCGTCCCGATTACCTCGCGGCCTGGTGGAGTGTGGTGAACTGGGACGCGGTCGCCGGACGACTGTAGATCCGAGAGGCGCGCCAGAGTGACTCGCTGGTTGATCGCGGCAGGTGTGTTCGCCGGTCTCGTGATGGGGATCGGCAGCTACACGTTCATCTACGCCAGGGGGTCGTCATACATGACGAACGATCCGGCGGCGTGCGCCAACTGCCACGTCATGACCGACTATTACGTGAAGTGGCAACGGTCGAGTCATCGATCGGTGGCGGTGTGTAACGACTGCCACACGCCGAAGGGCGTCATCCCGAAGTACATCACCAAAGCCAGCAATGGTTTCTGGCACTCGCTCTATTTCACGACCGGCAACTTCCCGGACAACATCCAGATCACCTCGGGCAACCGCACGGTTGCGGCGGACGCCTGTCTGAAATGTCATGAATCGCTGACCCGGTCGATGTCGCCGGGTCACACCACGCCTGGCAGTTGCCTCAAGTGCCACGGCAAGATCGGACACCCCCAATGAAATCACCCAAACTGATCTTCGTCACGGCGGTGGTCGCCGCGGTGGCCGCCGCCGGCGTGACGGCGTTGCTCGTGAACATCTTCGAACGCAAACAGGAAGCGCGCGAGACGTTCTTCCGGGTCGTCGAACTGACCGACGAGATTGACGATGCCGCCGTGTGGGGGAAGAACTTCCCGTTCCAGTACGACAGCTACCTGCGCACCGTGGATCAGGTGCGTACGCGATTTGGCGGCAGCGAGGCGATTCAGCGGACGCCGACAGGGGCGGACCCGCGATCGATTGTTGCGCAGTCCCGTCTGGAGGAGGATCCGCGGCTGAAGACGATGTGGAACGGGTACGCCTTTGCGGTGGATTTTCGCGAGGAGCGGGGCCACGCGTACATGCTCGACGACCAGACGTTCACCGAACGCCAGAAGGTCGTCACGCAGCCCGGCACGTGCATGCACTGTCATGCGTCGGTGTACCTGCCCTACAAGCGTCTTGGCAACGGCAATCTCACGGCGGGCTTCGAGGCGATGAACAAGATGTCCTACACGGAGGCTCGGACAAAGGTCGAGCATCCGGTGACCTGCATTGACTGCCATGACCCGACGAACATGAAGCTGCGCGTGACGCGGCCTGGGTTCCTTGAGGGGATGAAGGCGTACAAGGCGTCGCAGGGCGTCGAGAATTACGACGTGAACGCGTCCGCCACGCATCAGGAGATGCGATCGTTTGTCTGCGGCCAGTGTCACGTCGAGTATTACTTCAAGGGGGCAGAGAAACGTCTGACGTACCCCTGGACCAAGGGGCTGAAGGCCGACGAGATCCTGTCGTATTACGAAGAGAACGGATTCAAGGACTGGACACACGCGGAGACCGGCACGCCGGCGCTCAAGGCGCAGCACCCGGAGTTTGAAATGTGGAATCAGGGCATCCATGCGAAGTCCGGTGTGACCTGCGCGGATTGCCACATGCCGTACGTGCGACAGGGTGCCATGAAGGTCAGCGATCACCATGTGCGCAGCCCGTTGCTGAACATCAATAACGCGTGTCAGGTGTGCCACAACTGGCCGGAGCAGGAACTGCTCGACCGTGTCCACACTATCCAGGACCGGACGTACAGCATGCGCAACGTTGCGATGGACGCGTTGGTTCAGCTGATCGGCGACCTGAAACTCGCGCGCTCGAATGGCACATCGGTGAGCGCCGTGACGGCCGCACAGGCATCCCAGCGGCGCGCGCAGTTCCTGCTCGACTTCATCGAAGCGGAAAACTCGATGGGGTTCCACGCCCCGCAGGAAGCCATGCGCGTTCTGGGGCTGTCGATTGAACACACGCGCCAGGGGCAGCGGGCGCTGACTCAGAAGTAAGTCACGCTGACGACCGAGCCGGCGTCGATCGCGTCGACGTCGGCCGGAATGGTCACGTAGCCGTCAGCGTGCGCCATGGACGTGATGTCTCCGGACGCCTTGAAGACGGGGACCGCCAGTCCCTCCTCGACGCGCACCGAATAGAACTGCAGCCGGCCGGGTGCGGACGTGATGCGGCGGGCCAGCGGCACGTCGACCGTGCGCGGCACCAGCGCCGGCAGGCGCGCCGTTGACCGGAGCAGCGGCACCAACAGCACGTGAGCGTTCGAGAGGCACGACGTCGGGTACCCCGACAGGCCGAGCAGCAGCGCGTCGCCGATCCGGCCGAACACGGTTGGCTTGCCGGGTTTGATCGCGATGCCGTGGAAGATGACTTCGCCGTGCGCGCGGAGCATGTCAATGACGAGGTCGTGTTCGCCGACGGAACTGCCTCCCGAGGTGACAATCAGGTCGCATGTGCGCGCGATGGCCAGCGACGCATCGAGCGCATCCAGCGAATCACGGGTCGTCGGCACAATGACCGGGTCCCCGCCGTGCCGGCGCACCAGCGCTTCGAGGGTGTAGCGGTTGACGTTGTAGACCTGGCCCGGCCTGAGCGGCCGGCCTGGGCTGACGACTTCATCACCCGTGCACATGATCGCGACGCGAGGCCGCGCAAACACAGACACGTGTGTGCGGCCGATCGCCGTCACGGCGCCGATGCGGGCGGGCGTGACAACAGTCCCGGCCGCCAGCAGCGACTCGCCGTCACGAATGTCGCCCCCGCGTGGACCGACATGCTGCCGAGGCGCGGCCGCGCGCTGCACGGACACGAGTCCATCCGTGCCCCGGGTCGTGTGTTCCACCATCACCACCGCATCCGCTCCGGGCGGCAATGGCGCGCCGGTGGCCACCTCAATGCAGGTCCCGGCCACAACCGGCGTCTCCGAGGTCTCACCGGTCAGGACGCGGCCGGCGAGGCGCAGCGCCACTGGTGACTGGTCCGATGCGCCTGCGGTGTCGGCCGAAACCACGGCATAGCCGTCCATGGCCGCACGATCAAACGCCGGCACGTCCTGGTCCGCGACGATGGACGTGGCCAGGACCCGGCCGTCTGCCTGTTCGACCGGGATCTGTTCGAGACGGACCGTGGGCCGGGCTGCCCCCAGCACGAGGGCATAGGCGGCGTCGAAGGGCAGGGTGCCGGTGAAAGGGCGCATCAAAAAGACGTTATCATCGCCCCATGTCCGTGGCCGCCCATCGTGCCGATGCTCCCGCGTCCGTGCCGTGCCTGGTCCTGACCGTCAGCGATACCCGCACACGCGACACCGATTCCAGCGGACAGGCCATTGCCGACCTGCTCGTGGCCGCGGGACACACCGTGGTGGCGCGTGAACTGGTGCCGGATGACCCCATCAAGGTCGCCGACGCGATACGCGGGCACCTCGGCCGCAAACACGTCCGCGCCGTGATCGCCACAGGCGGGACCGGCATCAGCCGGCGCGACAGCACCTACGAGGCCGTCACGGCGCTGTTCGACAAACAGCTCGATGGCTTCGGTGAACTCTTCCGCATGTTGAGCTTTGAACAGATCGGTGCAGCCGCCATGCTCAGCCGCGCGTGTGCCGGAGTGGCCGCCGGCACGATTGTGTTTGTCCTCCCGGGTGCGGAAGCCGCCGTGCGGCTTGCCATGGAGAAACTCATCCTCCCGGAACTCGGCCACATCGTCAGAGAAACCGCCCGATGACCCGACCCTTCCGTGTACTGCTGACCGGCGCGGTGCTGGCCGGCGCGACCGTGGGGACCGCGCAGCGTCCCTTTCCCGCGCCCACCCCACCGCCGCCCGCTGCGGCGCTGATCGACACACTCGACCGGCAGGGTGAACGCTGGGTGGAGGAGACGTTCAAGCGCATGACGCTCGACGACAAGGTCGGGCAGCTGTTCATGACATCGATCGACTCCATGTATCTGGCGTCGGATACCGATCGCTTCGAGGCGCTGGTGGAGAAGATCAAGACGCTGAAGATCGGGGGCATCATCGCGTTCGGCGGCTCGGAACGCGCGCCGTCCGTGCTGCTGAACAACACCTACGGCACCGTGACGCTGGGGCAGCCGCTGGCCGTGGCGTCCACGCTCAACCGGTTGCAGGACGCGTCCGCGATTCCGCTGCTTAATGCTGCGGACTTTGAAGCCGGTGTCGCGTTCCGCATCGCCGGCGCCACAGGGTTTCCGCGCGCCATGGCGTTCGGCGCGGCCGGCGACGAACAACTCACCTTTGAGGCCGCCCGAATCACGGCGCGTGAGGGGCGCGCACTTGGGATCCATCTGAATTTCGCGCCGGTCGCGGACGTGAACAACAACGCGCGCAACCCCGTGATCAACACGCGGGCGTTCGGCGAGGTGCCGGAGGCCGTGGGCGCACTCAACGCGGCGTACATCCGGGGCCTGAAGGCCGGCGGCATGTTGTCCACGCTGAAACACTTCCCTGGACACGGCGACACCGACGTGGACTCGCACATCGGCCTGCCGGTGATCACGCATCCGCGCGACCGGCTCGACGCGGTCGAGTGGCCCTCGTTCCGCGCCGGCATCGCGGCCGGTGCCGACGCGATCATGACCGCACACATTCAGTTGCCGGCCCTCGATCCCGGCGAGTTCAGCCCGGCCACGCTGAGCCGGCCGATCGTCACCGGCCTGCTGCGCGACGAGCTCAAGTTCACCGGCCTCGTCGTGACGGACGCGATGACGATGGATGCGGTGTCGCGGCGATTGACGCCGGGCGAGGCGGCGGTGCGCGCCGTGCAGGCGGGGAACGATCTGATTCTGCAGTCGCCCGACGACGCGCAGGCCATTGCGGCGGTGAAGGCCGCGGTGACCGCGGGCCAGATCCCGATGGCGCAGGTGGAGGCCTCCGTCCGCCGCATCCTGCGCACCAAGGCCCGCCTCGGATTGCATCGCAGCAGGCGTGTGTCGCTCGACGAACTCCCGACGCACGTCGGTGGCCGCACCCACGCAAAGGTCGCCCGCGACGTGAGCCAGCGGTCGGTCACGCTGCTGAAGGACGACCGGAACCAGGTGCCCCTGCGCGTGCCGCGCGAGGCCGCCGTGCTGTATCTGTCGGTGCTCGACTATCCCTCAGGATGGCGAATTGCGTCCCCAAGCCGCACGGTGATTCCGGAGTTGCGGCAGCGCTGGCCATCGGTGACCGCGATCGAACTGTCGGACCGGTCCACGCCCTCTGAAATCGATCTGGTCCGTGCCACCGCCCTCCGGTACGACGCCATCGTTGTCTCCGTCTTCGTCCGGGCGTCGTCGGGCAGCGGCCGCATGGATTTGGCGCCGGCGGTGTCCCGGCTGCTGCAGGACCTGGCGCGGTCGACCGCGAACACGCCGAAGCCGTTTGTGACGATGTTCTTCGGCAATCCCTATGTGCCGATGTTCATCCCGGAGCTTCCGGCGGTGCTGCTGACCTACGATTTTTACGACCTGGCCGAGGCCTCGGCCGTCCGTGCCCTGGCCGGGGAGGCCCCGATTGCCGGCCGGTTGCCCATTACGCTGCCGGGCTTTTTTGAGGCCGGGTTCGGTCTGGTCCGGTGACCTGATATACTCGTCAGGTTCTCGCGCCCTTAGCTCAGCTGGATAGAGCGTCTGGCTACGAACCAGGAGGTCGCACGTTCGAATCGTGCAGGGCGCACCATCTTCTTCCTTCTCTATCTGAGGGCATAGCCCTCAGACCCCCACAAACTGCGGAGCTGCGGAACTCTGGACCGTGGACCCTGAACCCTGGACCATTGGACCGTAAACTTCACAGATGGTCCGTGGTGCCCAGTCGAATCCAGCGGGACGCTTTGAGCGGCTCGAAGTGACCTTTGACCCGGCTGATCTGCCCGTGGACGAAGAACGCCCGCATCCACGGACCGAGTTCTATCAGGACTCTTCGAAGAGCATTATCTCGACCAACGACAGTCCTGACGTGCCGATGGATGCGACGGTGAATCCGTATCGTGGGTGCGAGCACGGGTGCATCTATTGCTACGCGCGTCCGTATCACGAGTACCTCGGGCTGTCGGCCGGCGTGGACTTCGAGCAGCGGATCTTCGTGAAGTCGCAGGCGCCGGCCTTGTTGCGCGCGGAGTTGATGGCGACCGCGTGGAAACCGCAGCGCATCGGGTTGAGCGGCGTGACGGATCCCTACCAGCCGGTGGAGCGCAAGCTCCAGCTCGCGCGCGGGTGCCTGGCGGTGCTCGCCGAGTTCCGCAATCCGGTCGTGGTTATCACGAAGAACCGCCTGGTCACGCGCGACATCGACCTGCTCCGCGCGCTGGCCGACCATCAGGCCGCGCAGGTGTTTCTCTCGATCACGACGCTCGACGACGCGCTGGCGCAGGTGATGGAGCCGCGAGCCTCCCGTCCGGCATTGCGGCTCGAGGCGGTGCGTGCGCTGGCGGATGCCGGTGTGCCGGTGGGGGTGATGGTGGCACCGATCATTCCCGGGTTGACCGATCACGAAGTGCCCGCGATTCTCGACGCCGCCGCGGCGGCGGGTGCGTTCACCGCGGGCCACAACGTGGTGCGACTCCCGCATGGCGTGAAGGACTTGTTTGCGGAGTGGCTTGCTGCGCACGTGCCGCATCGGAAGGACAAGGTTCTGAATCGCCTGCGGTCGATGCGCGACGGGAAGCTGAACGATGCCGCGTTTGGCGCCCGCATGGCCGGCGCCGGACCGTTCGCGGATTCCATCCATCAGATGTTTGAACTTCATCGGCGCAGAGCGGGACTGACGCGACGGTTGTCGTTGTCCACCGCGGCGTTTCGCCGCCCCGGGCAGCTGGATCTGTTTGGTCCGTAGGGCCGCCTGGGTTGGAGGCGGCCCCCTCGCGGTGTTGCGCCGGAGTAGGGGTAAGCTTAGGGGCACCATGCCCCGAATTCCGAATCGTGTTGGTGCGATTGCCGGCCTGGCGCTTCTGGCCGGCCTGGTGCTGGTGCCGGTGTCTGCGCAGCAGGCCCCGGTGCCCCAGCAACCGCCGCCTCCGCCGCCGCGCGGCGCGTTCATCACCACGCCCGAACAGCGGCAGGCGATCGAACTGGCCGCCGTGCGCGACCTTGACTACATCCCCGGCGAAGTCATCGTGAAGTTCCGTGAGGGCGTCACAGTGGTCGGTCAGGCCCGTGCGCTGGACGCCCTTCGGTCGCGGCCACTGCCGGAGCGTCTGCAGTGGATTGGCGACCGCACGGCCCGGCTGCGCGTGGACGGCGACCTCGACAGCCCGGCCATCGCCGCAAGTCTGGCGCGGCAGCCGGAAGTGGAGTTTGCGCATCCGAACTGGCTGCTGAAGCCGCTGTCGGTGCCCAACGATCCGCAGTATGCCGCGCGCCAGTGGAATCTCGCGGCGATCAACATGCCCGGGGCGTGGGCGATCAATGCCGGCGGCGCGGGGGTCACCATCGCCGTGATTGACACCGGTGTGACGAACATCAACGCCACGTACGGATTCAAGACCTGGAACGGATCCGCGAACGTCACGGCGCAGATGCCGTTTGCCATCAATACGGACTTTGACGCCGCGCGATTTGTGCCTGGTCGGGACTTCGTGTTCTGGACCGGTCCGGTGCTCGACAGCGACGGCCACGGCACATTCATGGCCGCGGTGGCGAGCCAGTCGACGAACAACTCGGTCGGCTACGCAGGCATCGCGTACAACGCGAAGATCATGCCGCTGAAGGCGTGCTTCTCCTACTGGGACGTGCAGATTCTTCGCAGCGAGGCGGGCCAGGCGGGCTACGCCCCGCTGGACTCCGGTGGGTGTCCCACCTCGGCTGTGACGACGGCTATCCGGTATGCCGCCGACAACGGCGCCAGGGTGATCAACCTGAGCCTGGGCGGTACCAATCCGTCGCCGTCGTATATCGACGCGCTGAACTACGCCGTGGGCAAAGGTGTCTTCGTGGCCATCGCGGCGGGCAACGAGTTCACGCTGGGGAATCCCACCACCTATCCGGCGTCATATGCGGCGAACATCGCGGGTGCGATGTCGGTGGGCGCAATTGGGCGGTCACTGACGCGTGCGCCGTATTCCACGACCGGGTCGTTCCTCGAAATAGTGGCGCCAGGAGGCAACAGTGCCGATGGCGGCTCGAACGGGGTCGTGTGGCAGAT
Source organism: Vicinamibacterales bacterium (assembly GCA_030827135.1). Taxonomy (GTDB): domain Bacteria; phylum Acidobacteriota; class Vicinamibacteria; order Vicinamibacterales; family SCN-69-37; genus SYFT01. The sequence continues at coordinate 1,264,994 of JAURFE010000001.1, read as the reverse complement.
GGCTCTGCGGGAGTCGGACTTCTATCCGGACACCATCATCTTTCCGCGTTTTGATCGCTACACGGACAGCGGTTCGCAGGGCACGTCGGTGGCGGCGCCGCACGTCGCGGCGGTGGCGGCGTTGCTGATGAGTCAGGGCATCACGTCGCCGGCCGCGATCGAGGCGGTGCTGACGGCGACGGCTCGCGATCTGGGTGAAAAAGGCCGCGACAACGATTTCGGCGCCGGTCTTCTGGATCCCCGTACGGCGCTGCGCGGATTTGGGGTGGTGAGGTAGTCATGCGGACGCGTGCAGGCGTCTTCATGCTCTTCGCGTGCCTGGTGACTGTCGCGCCTTCGTCGGCACAGTCGGTGACAGGGCGCGGGTCCATCGGAGGCCGGATCTTCGGAGTGATCGAAGGTCAGGCCATGACGGCGACAGACACGTTTGATGCCATCGCCGGGGAAACAACCGTGTTCGGTGGCGGCGCCGGCGTCGAAGTGCACCGGGTCTGGCGGAAGGTGTTCGTGCGGGCCTCGGCCTCACGCCTCAGTGTGGAGGGCGAGCGGGTGTTTGTCTTCGGCGGCACGGTGTTTCCGCTTGGCATCCCGATGGACGTCCAGCTCACGCCAATCGAGCTTGCCGCCGGGTGGCGCTTCGGCCCTCCGGGCAAACGCATCGTTCCCTATGTGGGGGCGGGGACGGTCGTCATGCGGTTTCGCGAAGAGTCGCAGTTTGATACGTCCGCAGACACCGTCCACAAGACGTTCAGCGGCGCGGTGGCGTTTGCAGGTGTGGATGTCAACGTCATGAAGTTCGTGTCTGTCGGCGCTGAGCTCGGGCTTCGCGTCATCAAGATCACCCGGCCTGGCGGCGTACTCGGCGCGCTCGGCGAGGACGATCTCGGTGGCGTCTCGATGCGCGTCCTGGTGTCGATTGGCAGGTAAGTGATCCACGACATCTGGATGCGCGACGCTCTCGCCCTCGCTCGCGAATCTGCGGCGGCGGGTGAGGTGCCAGTCGGCGCCGTGGTCGTGCGTGATGGGGAGATCATCGGCCGGGGTCGCAATCAGCCGATCACGTCGCACGACCCAACCGCCCACGCGGAAGTGATGGCGCTGCGTGATGCGGCCGCGCGGGTCGGCAACTACCGGCTGCCCGGCGCAACCCTGTATGTGACGCTCGAGCCCTGTGTGATGTGTGTCGGCGCGATGATGCACGCGCGCGTGGGCACGGTCGTCTACGGCGCCACGGAGCCGAAAGCCGGCGCGATGGAGTCCACCCAGCGGGCCCATGAACACCCCGCCCTGAACCACCGCGTGACGGCGGTGTCCGGGGTGCTCGCGGCCGAGAGCCGGGACCTTCTGCAGACGTTTTTCAGGGAGAGGCGGGGGGCGTAGGGTGGGCCGTCAGGCCCGCGAGGTTGCCTGCGGCCTCGCCGATGTGCGATCCTTAAAGGCCGTCCCCCCTCTGCGGAGAGGTACCGAAGTGGTCGTAACGGGGTCGCCTCGAAAGCGTCTTGCCCGCAAGGGCACGTGGGTTCGAATCCCACCCTCTCCGCCAACCTTCGCTAAACGCTCGCTACGCTCGCAGCTACGGTTGGCTACGCCAACCCGCCGGAGCCGTCCACGCAGTGGACGCCTGGCGTAGGCGGGCAGACATTTACCCAAAGCTCTAAATTCCGAATCCGTCTCCCCTCCCAGAATCCCTTACGCCTCCACGGCCCGTCCCTTGCAGGTGCGTGGAGCCAATGCTCCCCAGGCGATTCGTCTACGTCATTCGCAGCGAGCCAACCGGCCGGACATACATCGGCCTGACGTCGGATTTCGAGAAGCGTCTCGCCGCCCACAATGCCGGCCAGAACGTCTCGACCGCCAAGCACAGGCCGTGGAGTCCAGTGACGGTGACCGAGTTCCAATCGGAGGCGGGCGCTGCCCGGTTCGAGCGGTACTTGAAGACCGGGTCTGGACGGGCGTTCGTACGGGCGCACTTCACTGAGGGGTGAATTCCCTTCGGGTATCCTGACCTTGTCGATATGCCCCCGACGCCACCCGCTGATGGATTCCCCGCGGACTGCGCCCTGATCGAAGTGCACGTGTCGAATCTCAAGCAGCTGTTCAACTCCCTCGACCCGACGCCCTTTCAGGAGCGCGACCTCGATCCCCGGGCGGAGGAGTTCATCATCAGCTGGGCGCACGACGTGCGCAGCCACATGCCCCTCGGGCTGCTCGTGCACGTCGACCGTGATGAGGCGTCCGGCGATGCCGACACGATGGTGCACACCGCCGTGCGCGACCATTTCGGACGCCGGGCCCAGGCGATGCGGCAGAAGCTCCGTCAGCTGTTCAAGCTCGGGCGGCGCAGTCTTCTCATAGGCCTGATGTTTCTTGCGACGTGTATCGGACTTGGCGACGCCATCGACGCGCTCGCTCCCGCCAGCCGCCTTGCCGGCATAGTCCGGGAAAGCCTGCTGATCGGCGGCTGGGTCGCCATGTGGAAGCCGATCGAAGTGTTCCTGTATGACTGGTGGCCCATTCGCGCAGAGGCCGTCCTGTCAGATCGGCTCAGTGCGATGACGGTGCGCGTCACCTCCGCGCGCGGAGGCTAGACTCAGCTCCCGCGGAAGCGACGGTGTACGCGTAGAGCGTGTCCTGATCACGCAGGAACAACCTGCCTCCAGAGACCACGGGATGCGTCCACGTCGGCAGATTGCCGGTCCTGAGTGTGAAGCGGCCGTGTTCCACGTACTTCGCCGGATTCGCTTCGGCGAGTCCGACGACGCCGTTTTCGCTGAAGAGGTAGAGGCGGCCGTCCGCGAAGGTCATCGAGCCTTTGCCCACACTGCGGTCGCGCCAGGCGACGGCGCCCGTGTCGAACCGCATCGCCGTGAGAATCGCGGACGAGAAGCCGTAGAGATGATCGCCGATGAGGATCGAACTCGCGTGATGGTTGCGCATGTCGCGGGTGAAGTAGACCTCGGAGGCGGTAATGCCCTTGCCGGCCGGGGCCAACGACAGCAGCGCCGCGCCCGTGCCGTAGTCGGACGAGAGGAACACGTGATTGCCGCGGACGATGGGCGTGGCGATGTTGGCCACGTTGTTTGCGGCTTTGGTGTGGCTCCAGAGCACGCGGCCATCGTTCACATCCAGGCCGAGCGCGCGGCTGCCTGTGAACACTATCGCCTGACGCACGCTACCGACTGTATGCACCACGGCAGACGAATACCCCGGCGTGTCGCTCTGCGTCTGCCAGATCACCGATCCGTCGGTTTTCTTCAGGGCGACGATCGCGGAGTTGCGACCGCCAGGCATGACGAGGATGCGATCTTCGAGCACGAGCGGGGATTCGCTCAGGCCCCATGTGATGTTCGAGCCGCCGAACTTCTGCAGCAGGTTCTGGGTCCAGACGACTTTGCCGGTCGCGGCATCCAGCACCGTCATGTCGCCGCTTGAGCCGAACGCATAGACGCGCCCGCCATCGATCGTTGGTGTGGCGCGCGGTCCGTCGCCGCGGTCATTGCTGAACCGACGGCCGTTGGCGACTTCCCAGAGCTTCTTGCCGGAGGCGGCGTCAAACGCCATCACGTATTCGGTGTTCTGCCGGGCACCAAGCGTGTAGAGCTTGCCCGCGGACACCGCAAATGACGAGTAACCTTCGCCGGCACCAGTCGCCCGCCACGCGAGTGCGGGTCCCCCGGCGGGCCACCGCTGCAACAGGCCGGTTTCGGTCGAGACTCCATCCCGGCGCGGCCCGCGCCACTGCGGCCAGTCGTCCACGAAACTGCTGAGCGTCGCGCCGCCCGCGGCCAGCAACAGGACAAAGGCCAGGCCTGACCGAAGCGAGGAATTGAGAGGCATGCAGTTCCCTACGTCCCCGGTAGAAGGCCCGTTTCATTCATCGCAAGGCGTTCGGATCGACGTGCCAACTGCGCAGGATGTCGACTTCGTCGGAGGGACTCAGCGCCTTCTTGAACCTGGCGCCTGACCGGCCCTTCACGCGTCGTTCGCAGTCCGCCCACGTGCTGTGGCGCATCGGTGTGCCGTCCACCACGCTGAGGTAGGAGTGGGCGACGGTCTTCTCCTTGCGGGGGGCGGTTCTTGCCGGCGTGGACGTGTCGTCAGGCACATCCCGGATATCCACGGCGTAACCCGCGAGCGGACCGCGATATAGCGCGACTGGCGCGTTCCGCGCGTGGCTGTCGGCAATCGTGTCCACCCGCTCGTTGCCCGGTGTGCCCACGTGCCCGCGCACGTAGTGCCACGTGACGTTGCCTGGCCCGCGCGCCGACACCAGGGCCGACATCTGTTCCCACAAATCGCGATTCAGGACGTCATTGCCCTCTGCGGTCTTCCACCCGCGCCGGCGCCACGCCCAAATCCACTCCTTGATGCCTTTGATGACGTAGGTGGAATCGGTGTAGACATCCACGGGAGCCTTCTCATCCCGGATGCAGTCAAGCGCTTCAATGGCGCCGGTCAGTTCCATCCGGTTGTTCGTCGTGTGTGGTTCGCCCCCGCCAAGTTCCGTGACCTGTCCGTCCGGCGTCACCACGATCGCGCCCCAGCCACCAGGCCCTGGATTCCCTTTGGTGGCCCCGTCGCTGAAGATGATCGTCCGCATGGGAGAGATTGTAGTCTGGTGTCAGGCCCGCTACAGTTCAGCGGGCCCTACGTACGGAAGCGGGCCCTACGTACGGAGGCGCGCCCTACGTGCATCTAGCGCTCCCGGGCCTGAATGCCATTCAGGCGCAACACGGTTTCACCGGGTGTCGCCGGTGACTCTGGTGCGGGATCAATCCAGCCGGCGAACTCCAATTGGTCGCCGGACATCCGCAGCAACATGTTGCGCGTCCGCACCTCGGGCACGGTCGCCCCTTCGAAGTAATAGCGGAATGCGAAATCTTCGAGCACGTACGGACCCTCTGCCAGGTAGTACGGAAAGTTCGGAATGTACACGCTCGTGGCTCCGCTGCGGAGGACCGGCCGGAACTCCTCGATCGCCTCTCGGGACGTCGCGGTGGCTGCCCGCCACTGCGGCACCTGGTGGCTCACGCTCCACACGCTGACGCCGATGATCGTAAGGCTCGCCGCGGCCATCACCCGTGAGGCGCCTGCCGCCAACCCAATCGCCATCGCGACAAACGCTCCAGGCAGGTACAGATACCGGCCTTCGGCAGACGAGCCCGTCTCAATGTCAAACGGCAGGACGGGACCGAGCGAGACCAGCAACGCGAGCACGGCGAACGCTGTGAGTCGTGGCGCCGCCTTCACGGCGCCGGCCAGCACGACAAGCCCGAGGACGGCCGCGCCCGTGATTCTGACGAACGGCAGTGGATCGCCCGCGATGGTGCCCGGCAGCGGAAATGCACCGAACGCGCCGATGAGTGACGCGGCATTGGTCCACACGTCCCGCTCGAGATACAACGTGAAGACCGACCCATACGCACTGCCAAAGCCGGGCAATGCAAGTTGACGCATCACCAGATACGCGACAACCACGCTACCGCTTGCCAGGATTGCCATCATCGGACCGCGCTGCCGCCAGGCACGCGGGCGCGCGACGATGATCGCGAGCGCACACAGGAGAGGGGTGACCACGCCAGGTTCCTTCGAGAACACAGCGACACATGTCGCGATCGCCACCAGGGTGGTCCAGACCCTTCGGCCCCATGGCGTCCTGGCGTCGGCGACGCCGAGGGCCGAGACCATCGCCGCAAGGACCCCGGCCGCGCTCATCACATCAAAGCGCCCGCTGAACCAGAGATAGGTCTCTCCGGCCCATGGCGAGATCGTCAGCACAGCGGCCGCCACGGTCGCCGCGACGACCGTGCCCCCGATGCGGCGCGTCAGCGTGAACAGCAGGGCCGCATTAAGCACATGCCAGCCCAACGACACGAGCAGGTAGCCTGCGGGCTGGTGCCAGCCAAACCACGCCGATTCGATCCTGGTTGTCGCGAAAAGGAGTGGTCGATAGAACCCGAAGAGGGAATCGCGCAGGATGGTGCCGGCAGCGTGGGCACGCGCTTCACCGATCAGCGCGAAGTCGTCGTACAGGAAGAAGTACTGCGTCGCGTGTGTCACCGCGAGGGTGAGCACGACAGCCGCCGAGGCGAGGGCCCCGGCGGTGACGACCCTTCGCAGGAGTGGGACAGCCGGCTTCATACACGTGACGGGTCAGTATATGCAGGCAGCGCCTGCGCCGGTTCGATCCGTGACAAAATCGGGGGACGTATGGCGACCCCGTCCAAGGCCCGATTTAACTGGAGTGACCCGTTCCTGCTGGACCAGCAGTTGTCCGACGACGAACGGATGATTCGCGACACCGCGCGTGCGTACTGCACCGACAAACTGGCGCCCCGCGCGCTCGACATGTTCCGCAACGAAGGCGTGGACACGTCCATTTTTCGCGAGTTCGGCGCACTCGACATGCTCGGCATCGTCATTCCTGAACAGTACGGGGGCGCCGGCCTGGGGTATGTCGCCTATGGCCTCGTCGCGCGGGAAGTCGAGCGCATCGACTCCGGCTTTCGCTCCATGATGAGCGTCCAGGGTTCGCTCGTCATGGTCCCCATCAACGAATTCGGCACCGAGGCGCAGAAACAGAAGTTCCTGCCCAAACTCGCCACGGGTGAGTGGATCGGATGCTTCGGTCTGACGGAGCCGAACTACGGGTCCGATCCCGGCGGCATGATCACGCGGGCGACGAAGGTGGATGGTGGCTACCAGATTACCGGCACCAAGTCCTGGATCACGAACAGTCCCATCGCCGACGTCTTCGTCGTCTGGGCCAAAGACGACGCGGATGAGATTCGCGGGTTTGTGCTTGAAAAGGGCATGAAGGGGCTGAGTGCGCCCGCCATTCACGGCAAGGTCGGCCTCCGCACGAGCATCACCGGCGAAATCGTGATGGACAGCGTGTTCTGCCCTGAGGAGAACGTGTTTCCGGACGTGCGGGGCCTGAAAGGCCCGTTCACGTGTCTCAACAGCGCGCGCTACGGCATTGCCTGGGGTGCGCTTGGAGCGGCCGAGGACTGCTGGTTGCGGTCGCGGTCGTACGTGATGGAACGCAAGCAGTTCGGACGGCCCCTGGCGGCCAATCAGTTGATCCAGAAGAAGCTGGCGGACATGCAGACGGAGATCGCGCTCGGCCTGCAGGGGTGTCTGCGACTCGGCCGCATGAAGGAAGAAGGCACCGCGGCTGTCGAAATCACGTCGCTCCTGAAGCGGAATTCCTGCGGCAAGGCCCTCGACATCGCGCGCATGGCCCGCGACATGATGGGCGGCAACGGAATCACCGACGAGTTCGGCGTCATCCGGCACATGGTGAATCTGGAAGTCGTGAACACCTACGAAGGCACCCACGACATTCATGCGCTGATTCTCGGCCGCGCCCAGACCGGGATTCCCGCGTTCGCGAATTAGCCGCAGCAGCCCTCGACGGCGCTCCGAACGCAGGGCGCGCTGGGCTTGAGCGCGCCGGACAATGGCGCACTACAACCCAGTGCGCCCTACAACCCAGTGCGCCCTGCGTGTGATCGACACCGCCTATCCACAGCAGCCCTCGACGGTGGCCGCCCGCAGGACCGTCAGCAGGCGGTCCCGGTCGCGTTCCGTGCGATCGCAGTACTCGAGCACGCTGAACCCGACGACGTCTGTGTGCCGGTGCAGTGCCGACAACACGTCGGCGACCTCGGCCAGGAGCGGGCCGCCATCGGCGCGCATCAGCGCGTTGCCGAAATCGGCTGGGTTGACGACGTCCACATCGAAGTGGACGTAGACGTGCGTGAATCCCCGGGCCGCGATCGCGTCAATCACGCGTTGTGGATCACCAAACGCCTCGTCACGCATCCAGGTCACTGGATGGGTATCGATATAGTCCCGTTCCGGCGCATCCATGTCGCGTGGTCCAATCAGGAACACCTGTTCCGGCCGCAGCGGCACCGGCACCTGGGCGGTCAGGGCGGCGGGGCCGTCGCCCAGCAGGGTGCGCAGCACCATGCCGTGAAAGTGCCCGCTCGGTGACGAGGCCGGCGTGTTCAGGTCCGCATGGCCGTCCAGCCACACCACCGCCAGGTTGCCGTCGTACCGGTGGTTGAGGTGCGCAACCGGCGCAACTTCGGCACCGCACGTGCCTCCAATCATCTGCAGCCGGGACGGCGCAAGGTCCCGAAGGGCCTGCAGTGCGTCCTCGGTCCGCGGCGCAATGGACTCGAGGCCCAGCACGCGGTCTTCGACGCGCAACGCCTCCGCGTCCGGCACGTCGATGGCGGCCCCACCGTCGTCTCCCCACCAGGCCCGCGCCAGCACCCGCGCTCCCTCGGCGACCTCGGACGACAACCCGTATCCCTGCCACTCCGGCAACAACAATCTGAGCATCCAGTCATTCTCCCACTTCGAGAATTCCATTGCCTCATTGCCTCATTGCCCCATTGCCCCATTAACATGGGGTACGTATGAAAGACGTGGTGGTCATCGGTGGTGGTGTAGTCGGCGTGGCCAGCGCCGTGGAGTTGGCCAAGCGGGGTGTTCAGGTCACCGTCGTGGAGCGCGATGAGGTGGGCCGCGGGTGTTCTTACGGCAATGCCGGCTGGCTGACGCCGTCCCAGGCGTTCCCGCTCGCGAACCCCGCCATGTTGCTCAAGTCGTTCAAGTGGATGCTCGATCCCGAGAGTCCGCTCTACATCCAGCCCCGCCTCGATCCCGCGTTTCTGCGCTGGTTGCTGGAGTTCCTCCTGGCCTCGCGCAAGGCGAAGTTCGACCGGGGGTCGACGGCGCTGCTTGAGCTGTGTCGTGTGAGCACGGACTTGTGGGAGGACGTGGCAAAGCGGTCCACCGTGGATTTCGGATTCGAACGGCACGGATTGCTCGCGGTGTACGAGAAGCAGGACTCCCTCGAAGCGTCCCAGGCGATGATCGACACGTTGGCCGCGGCCGGGATTCCTGCGCAGCGATGGACGGCCGACGAGGTGCGCGAGAAGGAGCCGGCCATCATCGGCGAGACCGTCGGCGGCTACTTCTATCCTGACGACGCGCACTGCGAGCCGTTTCAGGCGGTGCTGGCCCTGAAGGCCGAGGCGGAATCACTCGGCGTGGCATTCCTCGAGCACACGGAAGTCTTCGCGATTTCGAATGACGATGGTCCTCGGCGGTTGACCACCACCCGCGGCGAGATCACGGCGGAGCAGGTGGTGGTCGCCACGGGTCCGTGGTCGGAGGCGATCGGCAAGATGCTCGGTTTCCGGCTGCCGGTGATTGGCGCGAAGGGATACTCGCTGGTGTTGCCGAAGGCGAATCCGCATCCGAAGCGGTCGATTTATCTCATCGAGCGCAAGGTGGCCGTGAATCCCCACCGGGATGGTCTGCGCATTGCGGGCACGCTGGAACTGGTGCGGAATGATTTTTCGATCAACACCCGCCGCGTCAACGTGATCGTGCGCGGCGCCAAGGCGATGCTCAACATCGGCGAGGCGCCGGTGGCCCGGGAGATCTGGCGCGGCTTGCGGCCGTGCACACCGGACGGTATGCCTGCCATCGGACGTGCCCGCGGGCGAGGGGATGTCTGGCTGGCCACGGGCCACCAGATGACCGGCCTCAAGACCGCGACCGGCACCGGGCTGCTGCTGGCGCAGTTGATGACCGGTGAAACACCGCGGTTCGATCCGGAGCCCTTCCGGGCCGATCGGTACTGAACCGGGGATTAATCGAACAGTTCGTGCCAGATGGACTTCTTCCGCTTCCCATAGCGGTAGCGGTCATCATCGTCATCGTGCCGGCGTCGGGGATCGTAACGGGGGCGTCGTTGCCCCGGCACTTCGGACAAAAGTCGATCTCGACGCCCTGCCGTCCGCTGACCGTGACCTGGATGCGCCGCGTCGAGGCTGCGATGGCGCAGACTCCGGCGGCGGACTTCGACACCTTCCGCGCGGCGCGGCCGGACCTGCTATCCTCCAAGCGATGATCGGCACCACAGGCCTCCACAACCTCCGCGTGGACTGCATCGTCGGTATTCACCCGCATGAACGGGAGACACCGCAGACGGTGTGTGTGGATCTCGCCGTTGACTACGACTTCGCCCCGGCAGCCGCCTCCGAAGACATCGCGGACGCCATTGACTACACGGCCATCGCCGACCGGTTGACGAGGCTCTTCGAGACCCGCCGGTATCAGTTGTTGGAGACGATGGCGGAGGAGTCGGCGGCTGCGGTGTTGTCGTCGGACATGCGCATTCGCGCGGTGCGCATCGAGATTCGGAAGCCTGCCGCGGTGCCGGCGGCCTCGGCCGCCTTTGTGCGGATTGCCCGGGAGCGTCAGTCGTGACGGTCGCGGGCGCTCCGGTGGCGGTGGTGACCGGCGGGGCCCGCCGGCTCGGGCGGCATCTGTGCGACAGACTTGCCGCCCGCGGCTATCGCGTCGTCATCGTGTATCGCTCGTCCGCTGCGGATGCGGAGAGCCTCTGCGCCGAGTTGACCGCACGGGGGCATGAGGCGCGCGCCGTGCGCGCGGACATCAGTGTGCGCGGGGACGTGGAGCGGATCTTCCGCGACGTGGCCGCGCGCGAGGGCCGCGTGGACCTCCTCGTGAACAACGTCGGGAACTACAACCCGCAGGATGTGACGGCGCTCGATCCGGATGTGTGGGATGCGACGATCGCGTCGAACCTGTCGGGCGCGTACTACTGCTGCTACCACGCCCTTCGGCACATGCCGGATGGCGGGCAGATCATCAGCATCGGGATGGCCGGTCTTGAGGGCATCCGGGCCAATCGTCGCGGGGCGGACTACTACGTCAGCAAGACGGGGCTGCTGGTGATCACGCGCGCATTGGCTGCCGGATATGCGGAGCGGCAGATTCGCGTGAACATGGTGTCGCCCGGCCAGCTCGACAATTCGATCGACCTGCCGCCGCCGGACGAGATCGGCCGCGAGGTGCCGATCGGCCGCGCCGGCACGATGCGCGACATCAGCCAGGCCGTCGAATACCTGCTGGATGCCCCCTACGTCACCGGCGTCAATATCGATGTCTCCGGTGGCTACCGCCTCTGATTTCGAGGTCCTGTGGTCCCGCTCCGCGGAGTGGGAGCGGCGCCTCGCGATGGTCCGTGAGGCCACGCGGTTTCTCTACCAGACACTGTTCTACCTCGAATACGACGACTACGGCCGCGAGATGCTGGCGGCCCTGCTGACGGCGCAACGGCGCGGCGTGCGTGTGCAGCTTGTCATCGACCATTTCGGGCAGCGCCTCGGTGGCGTGTTGATGTCTCGCGAACAGCGGCGTGGCCTTGCTGCGGCCATTGCCGAATTGCGCGCGGCCGGGGCCCGCGTGGTGTTCTACCGTCCACCGCGGTGGATCCAGCGCCGGCTCGCCGGCGGGCATCACGTCAAGATTCAGGTGTCGGAGGCAGGAGAGGCCCTGCTGTGCAGCGGGAACATCACCCGGTCATCGTTCGCCGGGTGGAACGAGTGCGCGGTGTCGCTGCGCGGCGCGGTCGTGGCTGCGCTGCTGCGGAGCTGCCGGGACATCGGGGCCGACGTTCGCCCGGAGGACGTTGTGGCGCTGGAGGTCCCTGAGGTCGGCAGGGCCGGCGTCCAGAGCGGTCACATTGACGTCGACTACTGGTTCTTCAATCCCAATCTGGTGCAGGGCCCCTGTGGGTTCCTCGGGTGGACGGGGCCGAACGATCTCACCGACCGGATGGTGGAGATGGTCGATGCCGCCCGGTCCTCGCTGGTGATCACAAGCTTCTATTTCAAGCCGACGCCCGTGCTGCTGGCCGCCGTGGTACGCGCGGCGCGCCGTGGTGTGCGGGTGGAGGTCTTTCATTCCCACCGGGATGCGTTGCCGGCTACGGATCTGGCGTGGATTGCCGCGGCGGCATCCTACGACCAGTTGCTGGACGCCGGCGTGCACATTCACGAAAACCGCCACGGGGAACACTCGAAGATCGTCGTGGTGGACGAGGCGTGGGTGGCGTACGGCAGCTACAATTTCGAGGACGCGGCCCACGATCGCCTCGCGGAGGCGATGGTCGCGAGTCGTGATCGTGCGGCGGTGGATCCGGCGCTCGGCATCGTCGCCGGGTTGCGGGCGGATCCCGACAATGAGCAGGTGACGAGCGACACGGTGCGCGCGTGGCCGGACAGCGTGCGAACACGCGTCCGGCGGTACGGCCGGTTCAAACGGTGGATGTGAGGCTCATGACGGTGCTGCGGTACAAGGAGATTGAGCACAAGTTCGTGGTGCCGGCGTCGTTTGACGTCGACGCCTTCCGGCGCGCGCTGGCGGCGCTGTCGCCGGGGCGGCGGGAGGTGCTGCGGGTGCGGGACCGTTATTTCGTCACCGCAGCCGGACAGGCCCGGGGATTCATTCTCCGACATCGCCACGATCGCGACCTGCACGAACTCACGCTCAAGACGGTGGTGGGTGACGCCGAAGTGCGCGACGAAATCAATGTGGCGCTGCGGCCGCACGACCAGGACGCCACGATTGATGCCTTCGTCGCCGCGCAGGGCGTGGTGTGGCGGGGGACGTTGTGGAAGGACCTCGAGGTCTGGCACTTCGATGACTGCGAGGTGGTCCACTATGTCGCCACCGCCGCCGATCGCGACGGCCACGCCGTGCATTGCGTCGAGTTCGAAGCGATCCACCAGGCGACGATGGACGAGGCGCTCGCGGTGATGGCGCGGTATGAGCGACTCACCGGCTTTGGGTCCGCCGTGAGAACACCGCTGTCGCTCGTGGATCTGATGTGGCCCGGCGTGCTGGCGGAGCTTAGACTTACGCCATGACCCGCGTTGTCTCCGACTACGAAGCCTACCTGCACGGTGAGGGGACGTGGCTTCGTGCGTGGGAGCGCCTGGGGGCCCGGCCGGCCGACCGTGACGGGCAGGCGGGGTATTCGTTTGTGGTGTGGGCACCGACCGCCAGCCGGGTGTCGGTGGTGGGCGACTTCAACGCGTGGGACGGCCGGACCCACCCCATGCAGAGCCTCGGAGCCAGTGGCTTGTGGGAGACGTTCATCCCCGGGGTCGCCGCAGGACAACCCTACAAATTCGAATTGCAGTCATCGCTCGGCGGTGCGCCCTTCACCAAGGCGGATCCGTTTGCGCTGCAGAGTGAACACCCCCCGAACACCGCGTCAGTTACCGCCGACCTCGGCCGGCACCCGTGGCAGGACGTCGAGTGGATGGATGCCCGCACACGGCGGGGCGTGGCGCTGGATACGCCGATGGCCATCTACGAAGTGCATGCCGGTTCGTGGCGACGCAAACCCGAGGATGGCAACCGGCCGCTGACCTGGCGGGAACTGGCGGGTGAACTGATTCCGTACGTCGCGCGGCTCGGTTTCACCCACATCGAACTGATGCCCGTCATGGAGCATCCGTACGATCCCTCGTGGGGCTACCAGGTCACGGGGTTTTTTGCGCCCACCAGTCGATTCGGCAGTCCCGATGACTTTCGCGCGTTCGTTGACGCCTGCCATCTCGCCGGCATCGGCGTCATTCTCGACTGGGTGCCCGGACATTTTCCCAGGGACGCGCACGGACTCGCGCGGTTTGACGGGTCCGCGCTGTATGAACATGCCGACCCGCGTGAGGGGGAACATCAGGACTGGGGCACGCTCATCTTCAACTACGGCCGGCACGAAGTCCGCAACTTCCTGCTGACCAACGCGCTCTACTGGCTCGAGTCCTTCCACATTGACGGCCTGCGTGTGGATGCGGTCGCGTCCATGCTGTATCGCGACTACTCGCGGGATGCCGGGCAGTGGGTGCCCAATCACTTCGGCGGTCGCGAGAATCTCGAAGCCATCGACTTCCTGCGCGAACTGAACACGCTGACGCACCAGGAGCATCCCGGCACGGTGATCATTGCAGAGGAGTCCACCGCGTTTCCCGCCGTGAGCCGGCCGACATGGGTGGGTGGTCTCGGTTTCACCTACAAGTGGAATATGGGCTGGATGCACGACATCCTGACCTACACGAGCAAGGACCCCGTGTTTCGGCGCTGGGAGCATCAGCACCTGACGTTTTCGATGTTGTACGCCTGGAACGAAAACTTCGTGTTGCCCCTGTCGCACGACGAAGTCGTGCACGGCAAGGGCTCGCTCATCACGAAGATGCCGGGCGACGAATGGCAGAAGGCCGCCAATCTCAGAGCGTTGCTGGCGTACATGTACGTGCACCCCGGCAAGAAACTCCTGTTCATGGGCGCCGAGTTCGGCCAGTGGCGCGAGTGGAGTCATGAACAGTCGCTCGACTGGCATCTGCTCGATGGGCCGCTGCACGCCGGACTGCAGCGATTTGTCGAGGACCTCAACCGGCAGTACACCGGCCAACCGGCGCTCCATCAGCAGGACTTCGCGTCCGCCGGCTTCGAATGGATCGACTGCAACGACCACGAGGCCAGCGTCATCTCCCTGATCCGGCGCGCGACCAACCGCGACGACTTCGTTGTCGTGGTGCTCAACTGGACGCCGATCGTGCGCCATGGCTATCGCATCGGCGTGCCCGAGCCCGGGTTCTACGAGGAACTGCTCAACAGCGACGCCTCCGCCTACGCCGGCAGCAACGTCGGCAACGAAGGGGGGCGTCACGCGGAAGACGTGCCGGCGCACGGACACGCGCAGTCGCTCAGTCTGACACTGCCGCCGCTTGCGGCCGTCATCCTGAAACGCAAGACTCCGTAATGGTCCAGGGGTCCAGGGTCCAGGGTCCAGGGTTCCCTGATGAGGATCCGTTTCGGTGGTTGGAAGATCCCGACAGTCCTGAGACGCAGGCGTGGGTGGCGGCGCAAAACGAACGCGCACACGCCTTTCTGTCGGCGATTCCACACCGCGACGAGATCAAGCAGCGGCTGACCGAGCTCTGGAATTACGAACGGGTCGGCCCTCCGTCACGACACGGCGAATGGTGGGTGTTCTCGCGCAACGACGGGTTGCAGAACCAGCCCGTCATCGTCAAGACACGCGATCTGGAGGCCGACCCCGAGGTCCTGCTCGATCCGAACCTGTGGTCTGCCGACGGCACGGTCGCGCTCGCCGGCATGTGTGTGTCGGAAGACGGACGCTACCTCGCGTACGCCATGTCCGAGAGTGGTTCGGACTGGATGACCTGGCGCGTCCGCGAGGTGGCGACCGGCGCGGACCTCCCCGACGAGGTGCCGTGGTCCAAGTTCTCCGGCGCCGCCTGGGCCCACGACAACAGCGGCTTCTACTACAGCGGCTACGCCCCGCCGACAGACGGCCGGCACTTCACCGCCACCAACCACCACCACCGAGTCATGTTCCACGAACTCCGGCACTCCGGAACCTCGGAACTTCAAGATCGCGTGGTGTTCGACTCTGCCGCGAACCCCGACTGGTTGTTCTCCGCCGACGTCACTGACGACGGCCGGTATCTGCTGATCACGCAGAGCCAGGGCACCCACCGCGAGAACCGGGTCTTTGTCCAGGATCTGCACGAGCCGTCGGCTGCAGTGCAGCCGTGGCTCACCACCGGTGACGCGGCCTACTCCGTGATCGCCAATGACGGGGACGTGTTCTACGTCCTGACCGACCAGGCGGCGCCACGCAGCCGGCTCGTCGCCATTCGCCTGGACGCACCCGAGCCGGCGGAGTGGACGGAGATCATTCCGCAGGATCCCGGCGCCGAGGTCCTGGCCTCCGTCGCGCGCGTGGGTGATCGCTGGATCGCGATCTGGCGCACCGACGCCCACGAACGCGTTCGCATACACACACTCGACGGCACACGACAAAGCGACGTGCCGCTGCCGACGCTGGGTGCGATTGTGTCGTGGTCCGCGCGCCGGGACAGTGACGACGTGTTTCTTCAGTTTTCCTCGTTCACGTATCCCACGACGATCCTGCGGCATCAGGTCGCAACCGGTGAGACGTCCGTCTGGCGTCAGCCCCGGGTGGCGTTTTCGCCCGACAGCTTCGAGACCACCCAGGTGTTCTACCCGTCGAAGGACGGCACGCGCATCCCCGCGTTTGTGGTGCACCGCCGCGGCCTGGTGAAGGACGGCCGCAACCGCACCTACCTGTATGGCTACGGCGGCTTCGATATCTCGCTGACGCCGGCATTCTCGCCGGCGCTCATCGCGTGGATGGAGCGCGGCGGCATCTTCGTGCAGGCCAACCTGCGCGGCGGCGGCGAATACGGGCAGGCGTGGCACGATGCCGGCCGCCTGCGGAACAAACAGAACGTCTTCGACGACTTCATTGCCGCCGCCGAGTACCTGGTGCGCGAACGTTATACGTCGACGCCGTTTCTGGCGATCGGCGGCGGCAGCAACGGGGGGCTGCTGGTCGGAGCCTGCATGACGCAGCGCCCCGATCTCTTCGGCGCGGCGGTGCCGGCCGTCGGCGTCCTCGACATGCTCCGCTTCCACCTGTTCACGATTGGCTGGGCCTGGGTGTCCGACTACGGCAACCCCGACGATCCAGCCGACCGCGAGGTGTTGCTCAGGTATTCGCCGCTGCACAACATCAGGCCCGGGACGGCGTATCCGGCAACGTTGGTGATCACGGCCGATCACGACGACCGCGTCGCGCCGGCCCACAGTCACAAGTTCACGGCGACGCTGCAGTTGGCTCAGGCCGGCGATGCTCCAATCCTCACGCGCGTGGACGTCAGGGCCGGACACGGCGCCGGAAAACCCACGACCAAACTGATTGAAGAAAAGGCCGACGTCTGGGCGTTCCTCGAACGCGTCCTTACGCCTGCACCTTCGCCATCCATGCCTGCAGAATCCGCGCCGCGATCTGTGTCTCTCTGAGGTCGCCGCGTTCCGCCGCCTGTTCCAGCACGCCCGCGAGGTGTGTGATGTCATGCAGGCCTGCATCACCGGCGGTGGTCCTTAATGTGTTCCCGAGGATCCTGAGACGTTCGACCTGCGTCCCTCCACCAGCCATCAGGATCGTCGTCACCTGATGCCGCGCGATCGCCAGCACCTGCGAGGGGGGAAGATCTGCAGGCGTTGCAGCTGGGGTGGGTGAGGCAGGGCGCGCCTCCGGCACCGCAGAAAGTGCCTTGAAGATCGCGGCGCGGGAGAGCGGCTTGGCAAGGCAGTCGTCGGCGCCGGCGGCCTCGGCTTCCAATGCATCGCCACTCGCGCCTATCGCCGTGAGCGCGATGATGAACGCCGGCACCTGCTGCTGCGCCGCCTCGAGGTCGCGCACCGCTCGAATCGCGGCGCCGCCATCCATGCCGGGCATCTGCAGGTCCATGAGGATGACATCGACCGGGTTCGCCCGCAGGCGTTCGATCGCCTCGGCCCCGCCGGATACAGCCGTCACCTCGTGCGGGGTGCCCGCCAGATACGCGGCCACGAGTGTCCGATGTTGCGCGGAGTCGTCCACCACCAGCACCCGCAGCGGTCGATCGGCGTCTGTCGACGGGCCCGGCAGCAACTCCACGCCGAAAGTGATCCGCAGGCTGTCGACCGGGTCGGCGTCGTCTCCCTGCCAGTCGATGGCGCAGGTCCATCGATCCCGGTCGGCGTCCTGGCGGTCGATCCGCAGGGTGATGACCCCCGAGGTCGCGGCACCGACAGCGAGGTCAAGACCATTGAGCAGCATCCGCCGGAGCCGGGGTTCGTCGGCCACGACCCAGCGCGGCATGGAGGCCAGGTGCGTCGCTTCGACAAACACGCCCTGGCGTTCCGCCGCCGCCTGCACTTCGGCAATCATGTCCGTGATGAGCTGCGGCAGGTCAAAAGCATCAGTCATGGCGCAATGACCCCGTTGCATACCCCCAGCCCGCACGGGTCGGGGGCAGGCACGGGGTATCAGCCCGCATCGTAACCCGGCCCGCCATTTTTCTTCGCCAAACTGGCGGCCTCCGGCGTCAAACTTGACATCCCCCGAGGGCATTGACAGCATCACAGGGGATATCGGTGGTGCGTGACGTGTCAATACGAGTGTGTCTCTCTGCAACCCTGCTGACCGTGTTGGCGGTATCCGGCTGTTCCGAGCTTGGTCCGACCACGCCGCAGGGACCCGGGGCCAACAACCCGATCGTCGTCAAACCGTTCAGCGGCACGCTGCCGCTGAAGGGTGTGCAGTTCTATTCCTTCACGGTCACGACCGGTGGCACGACGTATCTGACGCTGGTGGATGCGAAGGAAAAGGGCGTCACGACCGAGGCCCTGATTACGATTGGCCTCGGCTCTCCGCGCGGCACCCAGTGCCTCGCGAGCAACGTGCTCTCTGTCAAATCCGGCGGTACGCCGCAGGTCACCGGGCCGACCGCGAAGGGCGTCCACTGCGCGGTCATTTTTGATCCGGGCAACCTGACCAGCGAGGCCACCTTCCTCGTCAATATCGCCCACCCCCAATGATGCGTTCCAGTTTTGCCGTCGTTGCCCGTCTTGGTCTGTTGGCGTCCGTGCTTGTGACGGCTGCGTCCTGCAACACCACCACCGCGCCTGAATTTAAGAACAGCCAGATCACGCCGCTGTCTTTCACCACCCAGACCTTTGCCGGATCGCTGCCGGTCAACGGCTCGTTGTTCTACTCCATCGTGGTGACCCAGCAGGGGCCAGTGAGCCTGATGCTGGCCGCCGTGCAGACGCCCGGCGGCGCGGCGCTGACCACACCGGTCGGCATCGGGGTGGGTGTGCCCGCCGGCACCGGCTGTCCCCGTGCCAATTCGCTGACGACGCCGCCGGGGCTGGCGGCGCAGATGACCGTCACCTTGAATCCCGGCACCTACTGCGCGGCCATTTACGACGTCGGTAACCTGTCGAGCGCCGTGAACTTCGCGATGCGCATCACCTATCCCTGATTGCCAATCCCATGACTGCAGTCCTTCGCCTCAAATCACTTGCTCTTGTCGTTGTCCTGTTGTCGGCAGTGGTGGCCGCCGGGTGTGACGAGGAGGCGCCTCCCACCACGCCGACGCCCGACACGACGGCCAGCGTGACCTGGTCCACGAACCTCGCGACCGGAGGCGCCTCGTCGCGGTCGTTCAAGACCACGCGCACCGGGACCGTGAGCATCACGCTGCAGTCGCTCGCGGCGTCCACCACGCTGCGCGCGGGGTTGGGCGTTGGAATCCCTCTGGGTGACGGGTCCGGATGCGTTCTGAGCCGGTCGGTCGAGACCGTGGCAGGCAGCACGGCGCAGCTCGAGCTGAGCGTGGATCCGGGCAACTACTGCGTGCAGGTGTACGACCTCGGACAGCTGACTCAGCCGGCGTCGTTCACAGTGCTGCTGGTGTATCCAATCGCAGCGACGTCGTAACCGGAGCCGTCCGCACGTAGCGGCTGCGGCACCGGACGGCCGCCTGGTGGGCGTCGCTGTGCGATGTGAAAACCACGCTGGCCACACAGGTGTCGCCCTCAAAGACATCGACGGCAAATCCGTCCTCGGTCTCGGCGATGCCGCAATATGACCGGTCGCGGCCGTGGCCTGACGACCAGATCTCCCTCCACGATTCCTGCCAGACAGTCGCCATAGGTGTCCCCTGAGGGTAGACGTTACGATGTGCTTGTGGCGGTGACCATCCGGTAAACAGGGGATGGTTGGGCCCATGGAGTCGGGATAGTCTAGGGGTTCACAATGCGACTGCGTACCTGGCCCGTGGCGGCACTGGGTTTGATCGGACTGGTCGCCCTGGTTGTGGTCTCGCTTGCCACGGTCTACGACCGTGCGGTCAACATCTCCGGCCAGTTGGAGGAACTCAACCGCGAGCATCGACTCGTATTCAACAAGCTGCGACAGGTCAGAACCGACGTCTACCAGTCGGCGATCTATGTCCGTGACTACCTGCTCGACACCGAGCGCGCGCGGGCCCCCGAGTATCGGGAGCAACTGGCCGAGTTTCGTGACTCAACCCGGACCACCCTCACGGAATTGGCCGCACTGCTGCCCACCGGTGGCCTCCGGTTGGCTGCCGCCGAGCGCCTGCAGACCAGTCTTGATGCCTACTGGAGGATTCTGGACCCCCTCTTCTCCTGGACGCCGGCTGAAAAGGCCTCACGAGGTGGAGAGTTCGTGCGGGCCGAGGTGATCCATCGTCGAGAGGAAGTGCTCGCGCTGGCGCGCGAAATCGAGACCCTGAACGATAGCAGCTACGCAGACGAGCGCGGGGAGATTGTGCTTCGGCGGACCGAGTTCCAGCAGGGGCTGTTGACGCTGCTGTGGCAGAGCCTGATTCTGGGGGCGCTCGTGACTCTGATCGTGGTGAATCGTCTGCGGACGCTGGAGCACCGTGCCGATGAACAGCGCGTGTTTGCCCAGGAGGCCGAGCGCCGCATGCGCGAATTGTCGCAGGAGATCGTGGCCACGCAGGAGGAGGAACGGCGCAAGTTGTCGCGCGAATTGCACGACCATGTGGGCCAGATGCTGACCGGCCTGCGCATGTCGCTGGGCCGGATCGAGCGCGCGCGTCGCGACGGTGTCGGCGATCGGTTCAACCCCGCCCTGACCGATGCGCGCGGGATCGTGGACGACCTGACGGCTATGGTCCGCGACCTGGCCTCGGGCCTGCGGCCGAGCATGCTTGACGACCTCGGCCTGGCGCCGGCGTTGGAGTGGCTGGGGCGGGACGTGTCCCGCCGCTGCGGGATGCCGGTGACGGTTTCGGTGGACGCGCGCGTGAACGACCTGCCGGATGTCCACCGCACGTGTGCTTATCGCGTCGTGCAAGAGGCCCTGACCAACGTCGTGCGGCATGCCGGAGCCACACGGGCCGACGTCCTCGTGCGCCGTGAGGCGGGCGGCGTGATGATCGAGGTCCGGGATGACGGCGTCGGGTTGCCCGGCCATTCGGGAACGGGTGACCGATCGGGTCTGGGATTGCGCGGACTGGAGGAACGGGTGAAGGAACTGGCGGGGTCGGTGCACATTAGCAGCAGGTCCGGGGGGGGAACCACCATCACCGTCTTCCTGCCCAGTATCCCGGAGGTGCCCCATGCGCGTCTTGCTGGCTGATGACCACGCGATTGTGCGCCGGGGGCTGCGGAGTCTTCTGGAGACCGAGCCGGGGGTCATCGTCGTTGGCGAGGCGGCCGACGGGCTGGACGCCGTGCGCCTGGCCACGGCCCACACGCCCGATGTGGTCGTGCTCGATATCGGGATGCCGATGATGAACGGCATCGAGGTGGCGGCCCGGCTGCGGGCGCTCACCCCGGCACCGCGCGTGATCATCCTGAGCATGCACACGGATGAGTCGTACATCCTTCGGGCCCTGGCCGCCGGGGCGCAGGCGTATTTGCTCAAGGACTCCACCGATGAGGACCTCCTGCCGGCCCTGCGGACGGTCAACGCCGGGAAACCCTTTGTGAGTGCCGCAGTGTCGGCCTTGCTGGTGGACGACTATGTCCGGCATCTCCAGTCCAGGGGGCTGACCGACACCTACGACCGTCTGACGGCCCGCGAGCGGGAAGTGCTGCAACTGCTGGCCGAGGGCCGGTCCAACAAGGAAGTGGCCGCCGTGCTCGATGTCGGCCTGTCCACCGTCGAGACCCACCGGGCCAACCTGATGCAGAAGCTCAACCTCCACAACACGGCCGAGATCGTCCTCTACGCGGTCCGGAAGGGGATTATTCGGTAGTCCAGGGGTCCGGGGGGCCAGGAGTCCAGAGGGGTTCGAGCCGAGCACGGTGGGAGCCGTGCGTGGGCCGGGAGGCCGTCTCGCTCCGCCGTCGACGAGCGCAGCGAGGGGATGGCGGAGAGAGAGGGATTCGAACCCTCGGTAGAGTTTCCCCTACACACGCTTTCCAAGCGTGCTCCTTCAACCACTCGGACATCTCTCCGCACGAGTGGGGCTCCCCATCTTACTTCGGCCCCTCGGAACTCCGGAACTCCGGAACTCGCGTAAACTACTGTTTCGCCCGTCGGACCGCGGTCCGGACCTTGTGCAAACGTAGTCGGCGAATCGCGTCAGGGCCGGAAGGCAGCAGCGCTCAGTCGATCCTGCGTTGTGCCGCAGGCCATCCGGGCCGCGGTCGGACGGGTGCCCCCGGACACCACGGTTTCAGACATGACTCACGTCGCACTGGCGAGAAAATGGCGGCCTCAACGATTTGAGGATGTGATCGGCCAGCGGGGCGTGGTTGATACCCTGCGCAACGCCATTACGTCGGGCCGTCTCGCCCAGTCGTTCATCTTCGCCGGCCCCCGCGGCGTCGGCAAGACCACCACCGCGCGTATCCTCGCCCGCGCCCTCAACTGCGTCAACGGACCGACCGGTGACCCCTGCGGCGAGTGTGATGCCTGCACGGAGATTGCTGAAGGCCGCGACGTGGATGTGATGGAAATCGACGGCGCCACCTACACCGGCGTCGATGCCGTCCGCGAGGTCATCGTGGAACCCCTGTCGATCGCGCCGATGCGTGATCGCTACAAGGTGTTCATCATCGACGAGGTCCACCGGCTGTCGAAGAACGCGTTCGACGCCCTGCTCAAGTCGATCGAAGAACCGCCGCCCTACGTGAAGTTCATGATGGCGACCACGGAGCTCGAGGCCGTGCCCGCCACGATTCAGTCGCGGTCGCAGGTCTTTGAACTCAAGGCCCTGCCATTCACGTCGATCCGCCACCAGCTAGCCGATGTCGCCGCCCGCGAAGGTGTGGTGATGGACGAGGCCGCGGTCGCGCTGCTGGCGCGCGCGGCTGAAGGCAGCATGCGCGACGGCCTCAGCGCGCTCGATCAGGTGCTCGCGTTTAGCGGCGATCGGGTCACGGCTGACGACGTCAGCAAGGTGCTGGGGCTGATTGGTCGCGACGTGCAGTTCGATATCGCCGAGACCATCGCGCGGGAAGATGCGGTCGGTGCGTTGACGCAGGCCGGCACCGTCGTGGACAACGGATTCGATCTGCGCGCCGTGTGCCGTGAACTCGCGCGCCTGATGCGCGACCTGATGGTGGTGCGCATTGACGCCACACGCGTGAGCGATCCCGACATCGCGTCCGAGCACGAGCGGGAACGTATGCTGGCGCTGACGCAGCAGTACTCACGCGAGGACCTGCTGCGCTCATTCGACCTGTTGTCCATCACCGAGCGCGACCTGAAAAATTCGTCACAACCGCGCCACACATTCGAAATGGCGCTGCTCAAGTGGATCCACCTGCGCAAGCTCACGCCGATCGAAGAACTTATCGCGGGTGGTGGGGGTGTTGGGGGTGGCGCAAGACCCACCCAGCCGACTCGGCCGGCACCGCCCGCGCCACCCGTCACGGCGCGCTCAAACCCAGCGCGCCCTACAGCTCCTACACCACCGACTCCGGCGCGCTCAAACCCAGCGCGCCCTACATCGCCCACGCCTCCTGCGACCCCCACTTCCGTCGGTGGTGATCTGAAGAAGACCCTGCTTTCCGCCATCCGCGAGGGGAACAAGATTTTCTACGGCATGGTGATCGCGCAGGTGCAGACGGTGGACATCGAGGGCGATCGCATCGTCTTCACGTTTGCGCCCGCGCACAAGAATCTCAGGGGCCAGCTCGAAGCCAAGCGTGGCTGGATCGAGCAGTTGGCGCAGCATCAGACCGGTCGCAAGATGACGGTGGACGTGCGCGAAGGGGTTGCGGCGCCGGCGTCGACCGAGCCGGCCGCCGCGCCAGGCGCCGCCGCACAGTCGCCATCCAGTCAGTCCCAGCTGCGTGATCGCGCCAAGGCCGAGCCTGCCGTGCAGAACGTGCTCGACATCCTTGGCGGCGAGATTGAAGACGTGGAGGAGATCACGTGAACATCCAGAACATGATGAAGCAGGCGCAACAGATGCAGCAGCGCCTGCAGCAGCAGATGGGCGAGATGAAGGTGGAGGCCACGGCCGGGGGCGGCATGGTCACCGTCATGGTCAACGGCCACAAGTTGCTCCTGTCGATCCGCCTGGACCCCGAGGTCGTCTCCAGGGAAGACGTCGGCATGCTGCAGGACCTGATCGTCGCCGCGATCAACGACGCGCACCGCAAGGTGGATGAGGCGATTGCGGGACAGATGCAGGGGCTCATGGGCGGTCTCGGCCTGCCGGGACTCCGCTGATGGCATTTGCCGATCCGCTGGCGGCTCTGGTCGCCGCGCTGCAACGCCTGCCGGGCATCGGCGCCAAGAGCGCCCAGCGGCTGGCGTTTCATCTGCTGAAGACGCCGCGCGAGGATGTGGACGCCCTGTGCGCCGCCATGCTGTCGGTGAAGGATCGCGTCACATACTGTTCGACCTGCAGCAATATCACCGACGTGGACCCGTGCGGCTACTGCACGGACGGCAGTCGTGACGGACGCATCATCTGCGTCGTTGAACAACCCGAAAACGTCTGGGCCGTGGAGCGCACGCGCGGATTCAAGGGCCGCTACCACGTGCTGATGGGCGCCATCGCGCCGTTGCAGGGCGTGGGGCCTGACGACCTGAAAATCAAGGGCCTGCTCGCTCGCGTCGGCGCCGGCACCGTGGAGGAAATCATCGTCGCCACCAATCCCACCGTGGAGGGGGAGGCCACGGCGTTGTATCTCGCGCGCCTGCTGAAGCCGCTCGGTGTGAAAGTGAGTCGCATCGCGATGGGCGTGCCGGTCGGGTCCGACCTCGATTACACCGACGAGTTCACGATGTCCAAGGCCATGGAAGGCCGCCGCGACATGTAGCGTAGACTGGTGCCCGCCCCCCATCGGAGTACCCCGATGTCCGTCGTTGTTGCCATTCTGACAAGGTCGCCCTCAGACCCCAGGCTGAAAGCCCGCATTGGCCCCGTGGTGCCTGACCGTGACCACCGTCGCGATCTGGTGCTCGCGTTTCTGGATGACCTCCTGGCGCGAGTGAGTGCCGTCAGTGACGTGACGGTCAAGGTGGCTGTCACCCCTCCCCTCGAAGGGTTGCGAATCGCGCGGCCCTGGATCGCCGGGAACCGGTTGCTGCTTCAACGCGGCACGACGTTGGGGGATCGGCTGCGGCATGTCTGTGACGATCTGGCCGCAGCCGGGTTCCGGCAGGTCGTCCTTCTCGGCGTGGATGTGCCGGATCTGCCGGCCGCGGAGATCGAAGCGGCCGTGCGCCTTGTGCGCACGAATGCCGGCGTGGTGGTCACAGGCCCGTCGGGCGATGGCAGCTTCTATCTGCTTGGAATGACGGTGACGGACCGCGGGGTGCCCGACCTGTTTACGGATGTGCGGTGGGGGATACCCCACCTGCTGGAGGACGTCGAAACGCGCGCCCGAGCGGCGGGTCTGACAGTCGCCCGCATTGCGGACTGGCATGACGTGGACACCCCGGAAGACGTCCAGACCTTGAGTGACCGCCTGCGACTTGTCCCGTCCGGTGCGCCATACACCGCCGCCATGCTGCGCTCGATGGGGTTGTTGTCGTAGGGCGCGCTGCAGTTCAGCGGGCCCTATGTGCCGAGCATCTGCTCGACCGTCTCCACGACCATCGACGGCGTCATGGGCTTTTGTATGAACGCGGAGGGTTGCGCGGGGACGAGTTCCGGATTCGGCAGGTACCCCGACATGAGGATGACCGGCAGTGAGGGTTGTCGCTCACGCAACCTGATGGTGAGCTCGCGACCGTTCACGCCTGGCAGCACAAGATCGACAATCAGCAGGTCAATGGCGTCGGTTACCTGCAGCGCCGTGCTGGCGTCCCCACACTGAATCACCGTATGGCCTTTCCGTTCGAGAAGGCGGGCCATGAGCTGCCGAATCGGCTGCTCGTCGTCAACAACCAGAATGATGGCCATGGCTGGAGGATAACACCGTCACTTGGCGAGCGCTCGTCGACCCGTCACCCCGAGTCCGACTGCCACCCACGTGAGCACCCGGGCTTTGCGGACGAGGGCCATCGTGAGGCCCGTGGCGCTTCCGAGGCCGATGAGATCGGCAAGACCAGAGGCGCTCACTTCATCCACGCCGACACGCAGCGGCACCAGGCGGAAGACAACGTTGATGATCCGGTTCAGCGTGTCGAACAGGAAGGCATTGAGCCACTGGGACGATCCGGTGAGCAGATACAACGTCAACCACGATTCGAAAATGCTCAAGGCGTGGAACGCGACCTCGCAGCCGATGACCGTGACCAGTCGCCAGGTGGACGTCCTGAGTCCGCGGTAGGTGATGCGTTCGAGGGCGCGCAGGCGCGCCAGCGCGCGGCCCAGCCAGCGGTCCTCGCGAAGGTGGACGCGGGTGGTCAGCCCCGGGCGCTTCCACGCGAGCAGGGTGGCGATGAGCAGGACCGCTCCCATGAGCGCGAGCGCCAGCCATGCGGCATTGCGCCACGCGTCAGGTAACACAAAGGTCGCGAGCAGTGTGACCGTGCCGGCCACGATCACGATGGCGACTGAGACACTGTAGAAAAAATTCTCGGCCGTCAGGGCGCCCAGGGCTTCCTCGGCCGGCACGTGGCGCGTGAGATAAAGCGCCTTTGCAGGCTCGGAGACCAGCAGGGAGAGGAACGACAGGTTGCCAAGCGCGTCACCGCCAATGGTGGCGGCGGTCACGCTGCGCAGCGGGACGGACGGGCGTCCGGGCGGCGGCACAATCAGGGTCGTCCACGCCAGTGACCGGACGAGATACCGCAGAAAGGAGAGGGTCAGAATCGCGGCGAAGCCCAGCGGTCCGACCGCGCGGAAACCGGCCCACACAGTGTCGAGGCCGACGTCCCGAATCTGCCAGACGACCAGGGCCAGCCCTGCCACGGCGATAAGGGCGGCAATCAGACTCGGGGACCTGGTCACGTCACACACTATAATCGGGCGATGCTTCCCGCCTCGTATGCCGTGCCTGTGGCTGCGGTCCTTGCCCTCAGTGGCGCGGTGTCCTGTTTTGCGGGATACCGGCTCTTCCGGATTGTGCTCGGGGTGTACGGGTTCATTCTTGGTGCCATGGTGACCTCCTCGGTCATGGGCACGAGCAATCCGTGGGCCCTGGTGCTGGCCGCCGCGGTTGGCGGGTTGCTGGGCGCCGGATTGATGATCGCCGCGTATTTCATCGGGGTTGGCCTGATCGGCGCCGGCCTGGCGACGCTGGGCCTGCATCTGGTCTGGCGGGTGGTTGGGGGGGATCCCCCGACCGCAGTAATTGTGATTTCCGCGGTGCTTGGCGCGCTGGGTGCGCTCTCCGTGTCGCGACACGTGGTCATCATCGGCACGGCGTTGGCCGGCTCCTGGACGCTCATTGTGGGCGCGCTGGCTCTCGGCGGCGACCGATTCGGAATGTTGTCGGTGACACCCGAGAACATCTGGGTGGTGTACGCGCTGGGTCCGTGGCCCGGCAGCTGGGGGGTCACCGGTACATGGGTCGCGCTCGCCATCTGCGGCGCGATCGTCCAGACGATGACGACCGGCAAGACCGGCAAGGCAAAGAGACGTTAGAACGATTTCAGATTGGAGATGAGCTAATGGAGTTTTCACGACAGGCAACCATCAACTGGGCGGGTTCGATCATGGAAGGGGCCGGCACGGTCAAGGGCGCATCCGGCGCGTTCGACCTGCCCGTGAGCTTTCCCCGCCGCATCGGCGAGTCCGAAGGCTCGACGAGCCCTGAAGAACTGATGGCGGCTGCGCACGCCGCGTGTTACGCGATGGCGCTCAACGCGACGGTGGGCAAAAAGGGTGGCGCAATTGCCAAGACGACGATCACCTGCAAGGTGACGGCGGACAAGGGTGATGCGGGCATCACCATCACGACCTCCGCGTTGTCGCTGACGGTCGAAGGCCTGACTGGTATCGACGCCGCGGCGTTCCCCGAAGTCGCCGAAGCGGCCAAAAACGGCTGCCCGGTCTCGAAGGCCTACGCCGGGTCGATGAAGATCACGCTCGAGGTCACGGTCCGCTAGTTCAGAAGTTTCGAAGTTCCGGGGTCCCGGCGTGCCGGGGTCCCGGAGCGCCACCATTACGTTCTTGCGTCCCTCGGAACCCACGTTCTAGAATTGGGGTTCTGCGTGTTCCTCGGTAGCTCAACGGTAGAGCATCCGGCTGTTAACCGGAGGGTTGCTGGTTCGAATCCAGCCCGAGGAGCCAAATTCTTCAACAACTTAGCAAACTAGGCCGTGTTTGCAGGCCTCCGGCTGTGCCCATTTTTGTGCCCACCGCACGCGCGCAGGAGGTTCGGCGAACCCCCGATGAGGTGTCTCATAGTCACCTGGAAAAGCTTCTGCGGCTTGTCCTGACTACGCAGACCCTGGAATCCAACGCTTTTCCGGATCGAAGACCCACTCCTGTCCATTGAGCTCGATCGTCAAACCGGGCTCGGGGTTGTCTATTGCTGCTGTCAGGCGTTTCACGAGTTCCGTGGCCGTCAAGACCGAGCACTCGACCGCTTGTGCCCAAGCAGGAAATCCCGGCCAGGAACGCGAGTCAGCAAGGGCTTGCTTGGTGGGAACCACCAGGCCGTCGACTGCTTGACGCTCTCCTGCATGAAGCTCTAGCGCCCGTTGACACCGAAGCGGCATGATCGATACTGGTCTACATCTATGGCGAAGGCTGAAGCGACGGTCGAAGAGCTGGTAGGCATGATCGAGCGTGGGGACCTGCGCTAGCGAACAGGGCCGCATTCCAACCGCGAGGCGTCGGGACATTTGGGCAACATCA
This sequence comes from Vicinamibacterales bacterium, assembly GCA_030827135.1. Classification (GTDB taxonomy): domain Bacteria; phylum Acidobacteriota; class Vicinamibacteria; order Vicinamibacterales; family SCN-69-37; genus SYFT01. The sequence continues at coordinate 1,236,498 of JAURFE010000001.1, read as the reverse complement.
GCTACGGTCGGAATCTAAATCGAGGCGCTACTCAGTTCGGCAGGACGCCGAGAGCTTGAGAAGCGCGGCACGAGCCGCACTCTCGAAGGAGACAGAATGGGAGAAACGACTTGTGGAAGGCGCCAGGCGTGGGTGGCGATGCTGGGGCTGGCGGGTGCCTTGCTGGGCACCGTGCACGCGACTGCCGACGAGAATCCGTCGTTTCGCATCGCTGAGGGCATGCGCGGTGGTAAGGCGCACACCTGGACCCTCGCGAGTCAGCGTGTGGCTGATCAAGTGGCGTGGGAGGGCACCATTAATGTGTCCGTTGCGGCATCTGGAATATTTCAGGTTCCAGGACAATCGAGGGGGATTGGTTTTGTCGCGAATCAGCGAACCACGATCACGCTGAATGGCGACGGCACGGCGACGTGGACGAGTGAATTCTCGCGCACGGTCGACATGGGTGGCCTCTATACGATTCCTGCATCAGGTCGAGGCGCTGGTGTGGGCTTTGCCGGTGCCACGTTCGAGGGCACTTCGTGGAACGTTTTTACAGAGCTGACAGGCAATGTGCCGCTGCAGGAAGACTTCTCTGCACAGGATCGCTTTATCGCGTTCGAGTCGCCCTTTGCCTTCATGACAGAAATAGCAAAGGGCATGGGCATACCAGTCGTGCTCGAGAACCGCATTGAGGCAGCGTCTGTCGACGTTTTCGGCTTGGAGGCGGATTCACAGGGAGGGGTCAATGCCGCCACCTTGTCTGGTCGCTTGACGCGGGTTGTGCCGGATGGCGCACAGGCGCTAGGTGGGCCAATCCTGATCCCGGCTACGTACACGGCCGACTGGAACTTAACGCGGGCGCAAGCGCGTCCGGCGGTAACGATTTATGGGCCCGGGTGCGGATGTATCGAAACTGGACAAACGGAACGCACGCTGTCTTTTGTCGCAGGCGCTTCGCCTCTTGGGGGGGAGTTCAGCGAATTCATCGTGACGGCCGACGGCGCACTTCCCGAGGTGATCGTCAATAGCGGCGGCGACCGCCCCGCGCTCGAGCTCGTCGGGACCAAGTCGACTGGCACGATCACGCTCGGCATTCGCTACCGACGTAACGGCCAGATTATCGAGAGCGCGCCTTTCACCGTTGAATTCTGCGCGCTCGACGCGATTACGCTTGCTGATGGCGACGACATCGCTTTCGACGCAGCCGGCGTATTGACGGTCAGGGCGTCGGCTTCAGCCTGGAGGGCCGGCCAGGATGTCTCCCCCGACCTTGAATGGGACGTCGATGAGATGGGTTCGCCGACCCGGCTAAGCGTAGATCCGGTGGACAAACGTGGTCCGGAGGTCATGTTTACGTACAACGGGTTGCCGCGACGAAATATGGACTTCGGTCCGAAGAAGATCTCGGTACGGACGACGGGACGCTGTGCATGCGAGGGGGCAGCCACCTTTCGAGCCTTTTTCTCTGGACGCGACAGTAATCATCCAGGCGATGGATCGCCGAACTGGTTCTACTACTGGAAACAGAGCGCCGCGGTCCCGGCCGAGGCCCGCGATATTCTCCGCTTTGTAGAGAAGGTGGACGTCGGCGAGCTTCCCGGAAGTCCGATCGCAAAGTACGACCAGAGCACGCAGGAAATCTTGGTATCCGCCGGAATATTCGAGCGCGATGCCTGTCGTCACGAAGTCGACGCCGAGGGGGTTGCAAGTGGGCGTCGGGCACAGGGGATTGACTGCTTCGGTGAAACTATTCGTCACGAATTACAGCATCGGAAAGATGCTCTCGACTGGTGGGGGACGCATGCCGGACCCTTTGGCGTCAACCTGTTCGTCTGGTTTGCGAAAGATTTTGACCACGATTTGGTGCCGAACACGGTTGAAGAAGCCAGACCTGGGTGCCAGCCTGGAGAAATCAGCGACATCATGAGTGGTTATCGAGCGACATGGTTCTCCTGTAGCGAGCGTCCATTCAAAGACGTGCCGGATAACGAAATCAATAGTTACCGCCACGGATGGACGTGGCCCATCGGTTCCGCAGACAGGGAAGATTGGTCGTGCGGCGAACTGAGCAAGCAGTGGCGTGGAAAGCGATGCGGCAGCTGATCCGGACTCTGTGAAGATGGCGGCGTCGTGGGCTCGTGAACGGTCGACGGTGCAGGTCCGGCCTCCGGACACCATGGGTTGGGGCAAATCTGACCGGTTGTGACGTGAGTCTTGCGGACGTATATTTCAGGCCTCCCGGGCATTTGATTGGCAAGTTGAGGTCAGGCCCGTCATCAACTGATGCTTGGGAGGCGTCCAGAAAAAGAGCGGCCACATGACCCTTGTCATTCCGGAATGGGTAGTCATCCTGATAGTGGTCCGCATATGTTGCAGTCTCGCCAGCAACCTCTTCGACGGCTGAGGCTGCGCGCCCGTATGGACGTGTTTGGCAGAGCACCGCTGTGTAACCTTCGCCCCGTTGCGCGCCTCCTTCGTCGACCTGTGAACCCCGCGTATCCCGCCCGCCCCTAGCATGAGCGGTCGCCAAATTTGATGTTGGTTGCCCAGTTTCGACTGTGCCCACTTGTGTGCCCACTCCTGATGGTATCTGGTAGGCACCGGTGTTGATCGCCCATAGCGGCGAAGCCTGTTTCAGGCTCGAAAAACAACGTCATGTTGCTCAGTGTGACTCGGTGTCGGATTCTCCTCCGCAACTGTTAACCGGAGGGTTGCTGGTTCGAATCCAGCCCGAGGAGCCAATGTCCGAGACGGCGTGTTGGACCGCGGTCATAGGCTGCAGATCCCGTTTCCAAGGGCGCTGGTTCAAGTCTCGGCAGGAACGGTCCGCGTCGGCATTCGATGCAGCAGCAGATAGTTCACCTGTGCAACGGCGACCAGCGTGCCGTTGGTGTCATGCAATTCCACGGACACCGGGCACATCGACTTGCCGCGCTTGATCACCCGCGCGGTCGCGCGTACGTCTGTCAGGCAGGGCGCCAGGAACCGGATATTCATGTCGGTCGTGGTCATCAGCTGGTCGGCCGAGGTCAGCGTGAGGATGGCGAAACACGCAATCGAGTCGGCCACCGTCATCAGAATGCCGCCATGCAGCGACTCGAATACGCCGTCGAACACGCGTTGACGTGGCACGGTGGCTCGGCACACGCCGGGTTCGAGATCGAAGTCCCGCATGCGCAACGTGTCGACGATTGGGATGCGTGCGATGCGGGCACGAATGGCCTGGGCATGGTGCGAGTCGAGCATGCCTTCAGCCTATCGCGCGCCGGTGAGACACATCTCGCCCCGGTTCAGGAGTGCGTGCGGACGACGGCGAAGCGAGAGCCCAGAATGCGGTCCCACTAGCGCGCCGTCACACGGACGACGTCCAGGCGCAGCATCTGACCGTCGAGCGGCCTGTCAGTGACGCCCTGGATGATCTGCATCCGGTCGGGCAGGCCGGGCTCGGCATTGTCCATCTGCCGGTCGTTGCCATCGACCACACGCGCGGTCACGGTGGCGCCGGCGGCCATCGGAATCGTGGCCTCAAAGTCCTCGCGGTAGATCGTGTGGCCGACCCGCGGGTAGTGATTCAGCCAGTACGTCTGCTTCGGCTCCGACACCTCGATGTGCCATGCCGACCAGTCACGCGCCCGAATGGTGCCGCCGACCTGATAGTAGGGATGCGCGGGATCCGGCGTTTCTCCCTCTCGGATCGTCGTCGGTTCAAACAACCCGCGCACGCGCAGCCGGACGTCATAGACAACACCGGCCTTGCCACCGATCGTGACCGCCTTTTCGATGAGTTGCTTGTGCAGGCACGTGTCGGGCTGCGGGGCGAATTCGCCCGTGCACGCATCGTGGAGGAACAACTGGTGGAGCTCCTTGGCGACGCCCGCGGGATCACCCGGCGACGCGTTCTGGGCGCCGGCGACCGTCAGACCGGCCAGCAGGCACACGGCGACGGCAGGGAAGCAAAGACGGTGCGGCATGGAGAGAGACTGTGCGATTCCACCGGCTGAGTCAAGCCGTTGAAAAAGACACCCGACGTCATTTATCTCGGGTAATCTTTCGCCGGAGGCACTACCGTGGCTGACGCAAGAAACGTGACGTTTTATCGCTGGGACGACATGGCAAAGGAAAAGGTCACCGACCTGCTCGACCGTCGTCTCATCACGGGCGACCGCATGATGCTGGCGCACGTGTACCTGAAGAAGGGCTGCGTGGTGCCGAGGCATCAGCACGAAAACGAGCAGCTGACCTATGTGCTCGAAGGCGCGCTGCATTTCTACATCGGCGAAGACGAGAAGAAGGAAGTCGTGATCCGTGCCGGTGAGGTGCTGCACATCCCGTCGTGGGTGTGGCACAAGGCGGTGGCGCTCGAAGACACCCTCGATGTGGACGTGTTCAGTCCGCCGCGCGCCGACTGGCTCGCCAAGACCGACGATTACCTGCGGAAGTAGGCGATGGACCTGGGACTTCGTGATCGCGTGGCGCTCGTCACCGCGGGCAGCAAGGGGCTGGGCCGGGCGATCGCGCTCGAACTGGCGGCTGAGGGTGCGCGCGTCGCCGTGTGTGCGCGCGGGCAGGCGGCCATTGATGCGACGGTTGCCGAGATCGTGAACGCCGGTGGCCGCGCACGGGGTGTGGTCGCCGATGTGTCCAACCCAGGCGATGTCATTCGGATGGTGGATGAGGTCCGCCGGGCGTGGGGCCCCATCGACATCCTGGTGACGAATTCGGGCGGCCCGCGGTCCGGTGCGTTCAGTGTGCTGACGCCTGACGACTGGGACCAGGCCGCGCGCCTCCTGTTGGCCAGCGCCGTGAACCTCGCGCGTGCCGTGGTGCCCGAGATGCGGGCGCGACGATGGGGCCGGATTCTGAACGTCACGTCCATCGCGGCGAAACAGCCGGTGGACGGGTTGATGCTGTCCAACAGTCTGCGCGCCGCCGTGATGGCGTTTGCCCGGACGCTGGCCAACGAAGTCGCCGCGGACGGCATCACCGTGAACACCCTGATGCCCGGGTACACCCGCACCGATCGGGTGGTGGACCTGGCCGCTCAGATGGCGGCATCCGGCGGGACGACGCCCGAGGCGGTGGCGGGACGTTGGGAGGCCGAAATTCCCATGCGCAGGCTCGGTGAACCCCGGGAATTCGCAGCCCTGGCGGCGTTCCTCGCCTCCGACAGGGCGAGTTACATCACGGCCCAGTCCATCGCGGTGGACGGGGGCTGGATTAAGGGGTTGTGCTGATGGGCAGGTGGGCAGGTGGGCAGGTGGGCGGGTGGGCGCATGGTAAGCTTTGTGCTCGAAGGACTTAGCGCGTGTCACCGATAGAACTGGCCCTGCCCATCACCCCTCGGGCCCGACTGGATGTCGTCGACGTCCGGGCCCGCACGGCAGAGGTCCATGGCGACGCGGCGCAGGCGTATCGGCACTGGTTCTGCGCGTCGGAACATTCGACCGCCGGATTTCTCCCACAAAGTCTTGCCGCGCGCCTGATTGCGCGCTTCGGGTCGGTGGGCCCCTACCTTGACGTGTTCCGCACGGTGTTTCCGGAAGGCGCGGGCTACCGGCACGACCAGCTCGAGCTGCGGGATGAGCTCGCGCCGGAGCAGAAGGCCGTTGAGCCGACCAACGCCGATTCGCATCTCGCGTTCATGGGGGGCGGCATCCGCGCCTGCATCGTGGGCGATGCCCAGCGTCCGGCGCCGATCTACTTCGTCGATTTTGACGGGGTCTACAAAGGCGTGCCCCGCCGCCGCACAGCGCGCGTCGTGGGCTACGACCAAGAAGTGGAAGTCGCGCGGGTGACCTTGTCGGTCCCGGTGTCCACGCATTCCATTGATGCGGTCAACCTGCGCGAGTCGCGCGTCGGATTTTTCGATGAAGTGTCGGAGCTGGTCCGGATGCACGGCGTGACCAAGGGCCGCGTCCGGTGTGAACTGGCGACCAACGAACAGTTCGCGAGCCTGACGGTCAACGAATACGAAACGCTCCTGATGAAGCACGACCTCGCCGAGGTCCTGCAGAATCCGCTGCGCTTTGCGCGCGAGAAGGTGCGTCACGCGTGGAACGATCCGCGTGCGGTGCCTGCCAAGGCGATTGGGTACGCGCAGTACGACCTCGTGCGCGCGATCAATCAGCTGCTGGACTCGCTCGGCCTGCACACCTCGCGCATCGAGAAGCTGGTGGCGCGCAGTCTTGAGGCACCGGCGTCACGTTTCCTCCGGATGCGCCGGTCGATTGACCTGCTGGTCTCCGACGCCAGGTCGGAGGGACGCGGTGAACTTGTGCAGGGCCAGTATCAGTCGCCGATTCTGGTGCAGTGGCGGCCGGCACGCAACGAAGTGCGCCGCATCGACGTCGTCCTGACCCGCTTCGAATAGACTCTCCGCATGATGCGGAGTCTCCCCCTCGTTCTCACACTCTGTCTCGTCGCGGTGCCGGCAGCCCGGCAGGCACCGGCAGCGACCAATCCCGCCCTGGCCGCGCTCATCACGCAGGCCCAGACCGTCCGCGACGCCGACTGGGCGCCGATTCTGGCCGGGCTCGATCGGATCAATCGCGCCACCCTCGACCTTGATGATCAGGTGGACTACGACCTGCTGCGGTCGCATGCGCGGACCCGCCAGTGGGAACAGACCGAACTCCGGCAGTGGGAGGTCAATGCGGCCGGTGTCATCAATGTCGGCGCCGTCAGCGGCTTGTTTCTCCGGGATGGCGCCCTGCCCGAGGTGAACGTGCGGGCGGCCATCAGCCAGCTCAGGGAACTTGGCGCCTCGATCAAGGCCGGCCGTGACCGGCTGACGACCCCCGCGCGGACGTGGACGGAGAACGCGCAGTATCAGGCGTACTACGCCCGCACGATGCTCGAGAGGGAAGTGGCGTCGCTCGACATTCCCAATGCGGCGCTTCGGGCCGAGTTTCTCGCCGCGTGCAGGGACGCGATTCCCGTCATTCAGGAACATGAAGGGTGGCTGGAGAAGGTGCTGCTGCCCCGGTCCACCCGGCCGCCGACCTGGACGCCCGCGCAGATTGAGTTCTACCAGTTTGTGCACGAGCAGTTGGACGAATACGGCGTGGACGAGATGATCCGTGTGGCGGAGGCCGAAGATCGGAAGTTGTGGGCGGAGATGGAAGGGCTCGCCAGGCGCATTCATCCCAGCGGCGACTTGCGGACGGTCTGGGAAGTGATGAAGAACGAGGCGCCGCCATGGGAGGAAGTGATCCCGATGGCGCAGAAGTACGTGGACCTGGCCAGTGACTGGCTCCGGGGCCCTGGCCAGCACGTGGTGACGATTCCCTCCTACCTGCGGTACGGCGCCCGCCTGTCACCGCCAATGGCGCGGCGGACGCTGTCGTTCGGCGGCGCCACATCGGGACCGACGATCGACGGCATGCAGTCGGGCTTCTACATCCTGACGCCACTCGAAGATCGTCTGACGCCTGAGGAGAAACTCAGCCGGCTCAAGTCCTACAACCCGTACTGGACGCACGTCATCTCGTACCACGAGTGGCTGGGCCACACGGTGCAGATTGCCTCCGCGCGCGCCAACGTCACACGGCCGATGCGGCGTCTGTACAACAGCAGTTATTTCAGTCAGTCATGGTCGTTTTACCTGGAGAAGCTGTTTGAGGACGAAGGCTACTTCGAGACGCTTCCCCACATGGAGAACCTCAAGACGCAGATGGCGCGCCGCCAGATGCGGATGTGGCGTGTACAGCGCATCCTGACCAAACTCAAGATGGCCAGGGGTGAAATGACGTTTGATCAGGCGGTGCAGGCCTACATCGATCGCATCGGCATGGAACCCGGCAACTCGTTCATCGAAGTCCAGCGCGATTCCCAGTCGCCGTCACCCCCCGGGCGCGAGATCATCGGGGAGTTGATGATTCTGAAGCTCCGCGACGAAGTGCAGAGCAGCAAGGGCCCAGCGTTTTCGCTCAAGGCGTTTCATGACGACCTGATCTCTCATGGAGACCTGCCGTTCACCCAGATCCGGCGGCTGATGCTGCGTCGGTAGCGCGCGGCTCGGTTAGACTCTTGTGCATGTCCCGACCCTCCCGACTGCTGCTGACCTGTGTTTTGTGCCTGTGGCCCGCCCTGTCGTTCGCGCAGGAGTTGTGGCCGGGTACCCGGTACGACCCGAAGATTCCGACCATCCAGTCCGTGCTGGGCTGGGATCACGGGCAGGAGATCTCGTCGCCGGATACGATTGCGACCTATCTCAAGGCCCTCAACGCCGCCGCGCCCGACCGGACGCGACTGATCGAATACGCGCGGTCGTGGGAGAACCGCCCGCTGCACGTCCTGGTGGTCGGCAATCCGGCGCGGATCGCGCAGCTGGATGCGATCAAGAAGGGCATGCAACGCCTGGCCGATCCCCGCGGGGCGACACAGGCGGAGCTGGATCAGCTCGTGAAGGAGCTGCCGGTCATCACCTGGCTGTTCCACTCGGTGCACGGCAACGAGATCTCCGGCGCCGACGCCGCGCTGGCCGAGGCGTATCACCTGCTGGCGGCCCAGGGGAACACCGACGTGGACACGGTGCTTCGCGAATCGCTGGTGCTGATTGACCCGTCGCAGAACCCTGATGGGCGTGCGCGCTTTGTGGCCGCAAATCAGCAGGGGCGCGCAGCCGGCGTACCGGACGCGGAGCCGGCGTCCGTGGAACATGACGAACCGTGGCCGGGCGGGCGCTCGAATCACTATCTGTTCGACATGAACCGCGACTGGTTCGCGATGTCCCAGCCGGAGACGCGCGGCCGCATCAGGATCATGCTCGATTTCTTCCCCCAGGTCGCCGTGGACCTGCACGAGCAGAGCGGCGACAGCGAGTACTACTTCGCGCCGCCTGCCGATCCCGTCAACCCGCTGATTACGCAGGACCAGCGCAAGTGGCTTGAGACGATGGGCCGGGCGAACGGCGACGTCTTCGACAGTCGCGGCTACGGGTACTTCGTCCGCGAGGTCTTCGACGCGTTCTACCCAGGGTATGGCGACTCCTGGCCCGTCTTCCACGGTGCCATCGGCATGACCTACGAGATGGCCTCCGCGCGTGGGCTTCGGTTCCAGCGTCAGGATGGCCGGGTGCTGACCTACCGCGAAGGCGTCATTAAGCACTTCACGTCGGCCATCACCACGGCCGTGACTGCCGCGAAGAACCGCGAAGCGATGCTGCGCGACTTCCTCGCGTATCGCCAGTCGGCGATTCGGCTCGCGGATACCGGCCCGAAGGAATACCTCATCGACGCAGGCACGGATCCGGCACGGGCCATGCATCTCGCGCGGCGGCTTGCCGCGCAGGGCATCGAAGTGCGACGCGCCGATCAGGCGATCAAGATCGGCACCCGAACGCTGCCTGTCGGCTCGCTGATCGTGCCGCTCGCCCAGCCCGCCGGACGCCTCGTGCGCAATCTGCTCGACGCGTCGATCGTGATGGACGAGGCCTTCCTGAAGGAACAGGAACGCCGCCGGCAGCGTGGCCTCGGCGACCAAATCTACGATGTCACCGCGTGGAACCTCGCGATGCTGTACGACCTGGACGTGGTGCCAAACACCACGCCGGTCACAACCCAGTCGACGCTGGTGCCGCGCGAACCAGCGGCGAACGCCAGTTCGGCCCTCGCCAGCGCCAAGGTTGGCTACATCGTGCCGTGGGGCCTCGGCGCGGCTGAAGCGGCCGTTGAGTTACTGCAGGCCGGCGTGAAAATGTCGAGTGTACCCAGGATGTTCACGATTGGTGGACGCACGTTCCCGGCCGGGTCGGTGTTTATCCGCATCCAGGACAACGTGAGCGATCTGACGGGACGTCTCGTCGCGGCGGCGACGAAACACGGCATCCAGATTCACGCCATTGACTCGGCATTTGTGGACAGCGGCGTGTCGCTCGGCAGCAACCAGGTGGCGACGCTCAAGGCGCCGAAGGTGCTGCTTGCGTGGGATGCGCCGACGTCGAGCCTGTCGGCGGGCTGGGCACGGTATGCGCTGGAACAGCGCTGGAAGCAACCGGTGACGACCGTGCGCACGGCGTCGATGGGCCGCATCGATCTCTCGCGGTACGACGTGCTCGTGTTGCCCTCCGGCACCTACAACTTCAACGACGACCAGATGCGCCGGCTGCGCGACTGGCTCGGACGTGGCGGCACGCTGATCACCATCGGTCAGGCGTCGGCGTGGGCGGCCAGTGAGCGCGCGGCGCTGCTGCCGACGCACCTGCTGCAGCGCGACGGGTCGGCGGCGGGCGCGGCGGACGAGAAGAAGACGCCGCCCAAGATCGACATCGAGAAATTCGACTACAACCAGGCCATCAGGATCGAGCGTGGCTCGCCGGACGGCACGGCGGGCGCGATCCTGCGGGTGAAACTCGACAAGGAACACTGGCTGTCGGCCGGCCTCGACGAGGAGATTCAGGTCGTGATGGAAGGCTCGCGGATGTTCATGCCCGTCAAACTCGACGCGGGCACCAACGTCGGCGTTTATGCGGCGAAGGATCGGGTGGTGGCCGCCGGGTTCATGTGGCCTGAAGCGCAGGCTCTGGTCCAGCAGAAGTCCTTTCTGATGCACGTGCCGGTGGGCCGCGGACACGTGATTGCCTTCGCGGAAGATCCGAACTATCGCGCGTTTACCGAGGCCACCACGCTGTTGTTCATCAACGCGGTGCTGCTGGGGGCGGGCTTCTAGACCTCTTGCCGCGCTTCGGCGGCCTGCCACTCAAGCAGCAGGTCTTGGGCGTTGACCCCGGGGTCATCACTGTCGGCGGGCGGCACATAGGTGCCGTCCGCCGTCAGCACGCGGCTGCGGCTGGTGTCGCGCAGGTAGGCCGCGAGGACCACGTTCCTGAGGTGGCCGGCCATCTCCGGATTCTCGACGGGGCACAAGACCTCCACCCGGCGGTCCAGGTTGCGCTCCATGATGTCGGCACTGCCGATGTAGATCTTCGGTGCACCGCCGTTGGCGAACCAGAAGATGCGCGAGTGCTCGAGAAAGCGGCCGACAATGGACCGTACGCTGATGTGGTCGCTGACCCCTGGCACGCCCGGGCGCAGCACACACACGCCCCGCACGATGAGATCCACCCGCACACCGGCCTGCGAGGCGCGATAGAGCAGGCGCACCATGCCTGGGTCCGTGATCGCGTTGACCTTGAGGATGATGCCCGCCGGTTTGCCCTCGCCGGCCGCCGCAATCTCCCGCTCGATTAACTGCGACAGTCCGCTCCGCAGGCTGACCGGCGCCACAAGGAGTTCCCGATACTGGTTCTGATTCGAGTAGCCGGTCAGGTAGTTGAACAGATCCGATGCATCCTCGACGAGCGCATCACGCGACGTGAAGAGTCCGAGGTCCGTATAGAGCCGCGCCGTGACGGCGTTGTAGTTCCCCGTGCCCAGATGCGCATAGCGTCGAATGCCGGCGGTTTCCTTTCGGATCACGAGGCACAGTTTGCAGTGGGTCTTCAGGTTCACGAGGCCGTAGACGACGTGAATGCCGGCGGCTTCCAGTCGCTGCGCCCACTGGATGTTGTTGCGTTCGTCGAAGCGGGCTTTGAGCTCCACCAGGACCGCGACCTGTTTGCCCGCATCCGCAGCTGACAGCAGCAGGTCGATCAGCGGCGAGTTCGCGCCGATGCGGTAGAGCGTCATCTTGATGCCGATGACCAGCGGGTCGTCAACGGCGGCGCGAAGAAACGCCTCGACCGCGCCAAACGACTGGAAGGGATGATGCACCAGGCGGTCGTGTTGCCGGAGTTCGTCGAAAATCGTCTCTGAGTCGGCGGCCGCCCAGATCGGCGCCGGCTGGAACGGGGGGTACTTCAGTTCCGGCCGATGGAGCCTGGAGAGCTGCATCCAGTCGCTGAACCCCAGGCGCTCCTTCGTCCGCAGGACGTTCTCTTCCTCGACCTCGAAGTTCTCAATCAGGATGTCGAGCACGCGACGCGGCACGCCGGATTCCACCGCCAGCAGGGCCAGTGCGCCGTGCCGCCGCTGTCGCAGCCCCTGGTCGATCGATTCGAGCAGGTCGTCCGCCTCGTCCTCCTGAATCACGAGGTCGGCGTCCCGGATCACGCGGAAGAGATAGGCCCCCTTCACGGTGGTCCCGGGAAACAGCCGTGCGAGGTTGGCGCGCACGACGTCCTCGAGAAAGACAAACGCACTCGTGCCTCTTGCAGTCAGCCGATCAGGCAGCGGAATGAACCGCGGCAACACGTCCGGCAGTTTCACGCGGGCGAACTTGGTGCCGCCGCCGTGGCGCACCACCACCGCCAGATTCAGACTGAGGTTCGAGATGTAGGGAAACGGATGCCCGGGATCAAACGCGAGCGGCGTCAGCACCGGCCAGACCTCGCGGGTGAAGTACCCCTCGAGATACTGCGTGATCGCCGGCGTGTAGTCTCCGGCCTCGAGGAACTGCACGTGCTGACCGGCCAGTTGCGGACGCAGTTCCTGCGACCAGCACTTCGCCTGCTGCGACAGCATCTCCGCTGCCTGCTTGCGCACCTGCAGCAGTTGCTGCTCGGTGGTCATGCCGTCGGTCGAGATGTCCTCGGTGTTCGTGCGCTGCTTCCGCAGCAGCGACGCGACACGAATCATAAAGAACTCATCAAGGTTGGACCCAACGATCGCCAGAAACTTGACGCGTTCGAGCAGGGGATGGGTCGGGTCCTGCGCCTGCGCAAGGACGCGACGGTTGAACTCGAGCCAGCTCAGTTCACGGTTGAGGAATAACTCTGGACCCACACCCCATTCTATCCACCCGATGTAACATGGCCGGTCATGCGTCGTCGTCCGTTGTCGCCGCCCCAGTTGCTCGCGACCGGTTTCGCGGGGGTCATCCTCGCGGGCACCCTCCTGCTGGCGACCCCCCTGGCAAGCGCGTCCGGAGTCTCCCTGGGCTGGTCGGCTGCGTTTTTTACCGCCACGTCAGCCGTGTGCGTGACCGGTCTGGTGGTGGTTGACACCCCAACCGCGTTTTCGGGCATCGGACAGGGCGTCATTTTGCTGCTCATCCAGATCGGCGGCCTGGGATACATGACGCTGGCGACCTTTGTCGCCATGGTGATTGGACGACGTGTTTCGATGAATGAGCAGGCGTCCTTGCAGGAGTCGCTCAATCTCGATTCGAGGCGCGACGTGGCGCGGTTCGCGCTGACCGTGGTGAAGGTGACCCTGGCCATCGAAGTGGTCGGGGCGCTGGTGTTGTGGTTGCGGTGGTGGCCGCAGTTCGGCGCCGGCGATGCGGCGTGGCTCGGACTGTTCCACTCGGTCTCCGCGTTCAACAATGCGGGGTTCAGCCTGTTCTCCTACAGTCTGATGGACGCGCGGGCGGATCTGGTCGTCAACGTCACCATCATGATCCTGATCGTGACCGGCGGCATCGGGTATCTGGTTTTGACGGACCTGTGGCGGTATCGGGAGCGGCGTGCGTTGACGCTGCATTCCCGGTTTGTGCTGGTCCTGTCGGCGACATTGCTGGTCCTGGGGGCGGCCGGGTTGTATCTGGTCGAACGTGGCAACGCGGCGACGCTGGGCGATCTGCCTCGAGACGAGGCCGCGCTGGCGGCGCTGTTCCAGTCGGTCTCGGCACGCACCGCCGGCTTCAACACCATTGACCTGAGCGCCTTGACCGCGCCGGCCTATCTGTTTCTGATGATTCTGATGTTCATCGGCGGCGCGCCCGGTGGCACCGCCGGAGGCATCAAGGTCAGCACGTTCGGGGTGACCGTGATGGCCTTGTGGGCCACCATTCGCGGTCTGGCGGAGCCGCATGTCATGGGCCGTCGCATTCCCGGGGACGCCGTGGCGCGCGCGTTTTTCATCAGCCTCATCGCGTTTCTGTCGCTGAATCTGGTCGCCGGCGCGCTGCTTGTGATCGAAGGAGCCGACTTGTTGCGCACGCTGTTTGAGTCCGCCTCGGCGTTCGGCACGGTCGGCCTCTCCACGGGGGTGCCCGGCACGCCGCTCAGCCTCAGTGCGTCATTCTCAGACGCCGGTCGACTGCTGATTTGTCTGCTGATGTTCATGGGCCGCATCGGCCCCCTCACGCTGGCTTTTGCGCTGGCCGCCCGAGCGACGGCGCCACGCGTGCGGTATCCCGAAGGGCGCGTGCTGATCGGATAGATCCTATGGTGAAGCGAAAATTTGCGGTCATCGGCCTCGGGCGCTTCGGCGCGGCGATGGCCACCACTTTGATCAGCCTCGGGCAGGATGTGCTGGGGATTGATTCCGATCCGGACCACGTGCAGGAGCTGTCCGACGTGGTGCCGCACCTGCTCGTCCTCAACGCCAGCGACCCAAAGGCGTTGCGCGAGGCCGGAGTGGGTGACGTAGATGTGGCCGTCATTTCCATCGGCGCCAACGTTGAGGCGTCGCTGCTGATCGTGATGGCGGTCAAGGAAATGGGCGTGAAGTCGATCGTCGCCAAATCCACGACCGAAGTGCACGGGCGCATCCTTGAGCGACTCGGGGTGGACCGCGTGATTTATCCGGAGCGTGAGGCCGCCACGCGTATGGCGCACAGTCTGGTGGTGCCGAATGTCATCGACTACATCAGCCTGTCGAGCGACTTCAGCATCATCGAGATTCCGGCGCCGGCGATGTTCGTCGGCAAGTCACTGCGCGCCATCGACCTGCGCGCCAAATACGGACTCACGCTGATCGCGATCAAGCGCCACGTGGATGGCAGGCACACCACCAGCGTCAGTCCGTCGGCCGACGAGGTTATTCAACCGGGCGATTCGCTGGCGCTCGTCGGGTCGAACAAGGCCCTCATCGCGCTCGAGCGCCTGGTCATCAAGTAGGGCGCGCTGGTGGCAGCGCGCCCTCGCTCAGAACCAGCGGCCGATCAGCCACTCAGTCACGGCGGCGTCCAATGCGCGCGTGTTGCGTGCGTTCCCGCTCTTCTGCGACGTCGTCTGCGTGTTGAACGCCACCAGGTAGGCCTTGCCTGAGGCCTGGTGCAGATAGAAGTGCGAGATGAAGCCGTTCTGGCCGCCGCTGTGCGCGATGAAGTCCATCCCTCCGTGCCGCTCCAGGAAGTACGTCAGACCCATCTGAACGTTGGACGAGACCGGCACAACGGGTCTCCACATGTCCTCGAGCGACGACCGCTTCACGATGGCGTCGTAACCCGCCTGGGTAGCTGCGTCGCGGCTGCCGGTCAGAAATGCGATGTACTTCGCCATGTCGTCGATCGGCGCATTCATGCCACCATTGGACACGGTGATACCCGTGTCGAAGTCAAAAGGCGCTTCAGTGGTGCCGGCGTCGGTGACGAAATAGCTGTGTGAGCGATCACCGCGCAGATGGTTCGGCGCGCGGTCAAAAAACGTGCGCGTCATGCCCAGTGGCCGCCAGATCTGCTTGTCCACGTAGGTCTCGTAGGGCTCCTGCGCGAGGTCTTCAATGACCCGGCCAAGCAGCACGATGCCCGGGTTGGAATACTGATACTTCGAGCCGGGAGCAAACTCGATGCGCGTGTACGGCATCATGCCGGCGAGTTGTTCCCAACCCGGAGGTTCGAATGGATGCCACTCCTGTCCGCCCCATGGCCATGTGCCGCTTCGAAGGCCGGCCGAGTGCGAGAGCAGATGGCGAATGGTGATCTGCTCGACCGGTCCGAACGGGTTGTGCACTCTCCGGAATTCAGGCACGTACTTCACGATCGGATCGTCGAGTGTGAGACGTCCCTCGTCACGCAACCGCATGATGGCGATGCCTGTGAAGGTCTTGGTGATCGACGCCCAATGGAAGATCGTATTGTCGTCAACGGCCGACCCGGTCTGCTGATCACGCAGGCCGACATGCGCGCGCTCTACAACCCGACCACGTTCGATCAGCGCGATCGAACTGCCCACGATGCCGTGCTGCGCAAGCGACTGGCGATAAAAGGTGAGAAAGTCGGGCCAGGCACCGCCGGTCTGCTGCGAGGCGAGGAGCCCGGCACCGAGCGCGGCCGCCAGCACGGTCGTCAACAGTCGTGTCGCCATATGGGGAGAACCGGTCCCTACCGCTCGCGGTAGTCGATGTCCGGCGGTGGCGGGGCACCACCTGGCCCTTTGAGATAGTGGTTCATCCACTGCATCAACCGCAGGCTGTAATCGAGCCGTGAGGCGGCCCGGGCGTTGCCGTGGCCCTCACCGGGGTACCAGACGAGACGCACCGTCTTGCCGTGCAGCTTCATGTGACGGTAGAACTCAAGCGACTGCGTAGGATTCACGCGCGGGTCGGCCGTGCCGTGCAGAATCAGTGTCGGCGTCTTCGACTTTGCGACGTGTGTCACCGGACTGCGTTCCAGCATGAACTGCCAGTCATCCCACGGCCGCTTGAGCGCGTGCACGTGGAACTCCTCGTTTGCGATGTCCGTGGTGCCGACCTTGGACACCTTGTTGCTGATGCCGACAAACATCACCGACGCCGCGAACCGTTCCGAGTAATACGTGGCGCCCCAGGCGCTGGCATATCCACCATACGACCCGCCGGTGATGCCCACCTTCGCGCGGTCCACAAGGCCGATGTTGATGAGGTGATCCACGGCATCCACCAGGTCATCAAACTCCTTGCCGGCGGGTTCTCCCTGGCCCAGCTTGGAAAACGCGACGCCGCGCCCCGTGCTGCCCCGATAGTTCGGATAGAACACCGCGAATCCCTGCGCTGCGGCCATCTGGCCGGCGTTCGAATACGACGTCACCCAGCCATGCGCGTCCCGCGCTTCGGGCCCGCCATGGACGTTCAGGATGAGCGGGTACCGGCGACCGGCCACTTCATCAAGCGGGCGCACAAGCACGCCTTCAAGATCCAGCCCGTCGCGCGCCTTGAAGCGCACGACTTCCTGCTTCGCCAGCTTCATGGTCGCCAGCCACGGATTGCTGTTGGTCAACTGGCGAGGCGTCGCGCTGCTTGAGTCGAGCAGGTACACCTCGGCCGGGTGTGTCGGCGTGTGTGCGACCAGCGCCACAGTGCCGTTCGTGGCCCGATCCATGGCGACGACGACCGGGCCCCCTGTCGGCATCAGCGTGCGCGACGCGGTGCCGTCCTTGCGAATCTCGCCAATTGCCGAGGTCACGCTCTCCTCAGCCATGTAGACGACGGTGTTGGCGTCTTTCCAGGCGAAGGCGCGCACATGGGCGTTGTAGGCGGGCATGACGTCGCGGAGCGCGCCGCCGGTGGCAGGCGCGACCATAAGCCGGCCCTCGGACGGGTCATTGATGTCGGCCGCGGAGACCATCGCGAGCGTGGTGCCGTCCGGGCTCCAGGCCACCTGGCCGATCTTTCCCGGGTTGTTGAACTTCGTGATCGGCTCGCCCATCGTCGGATCAATGACGTGGACCTTCTTTTCCATCAGATCGTCATCGACGAGTGCCGTCGGTGCATAGAGCACGGCGAGGCGGGTGCCGGCCGCGTTCCAGGTGATCGTGGTGGCGTGCCCTGGTGCGTTGACGACGCGCGGCGCACCGACGGCCGTGCCGTCGAGCGGAGCCGTCCACACGCGCTGCA
This sequence comes from Vicinamibacterales bacterium, assembly GCA_030827135.1. Taxonomy (GTDB): domain Bacteria; phylum Acidobacteriota; class Vicinamibacteria; order Vicinamibacterales; family SCN-69-37; genus SYFT01. The sequence continues at coordinate 1,219,039 of JAURFE010000001.1, read as the reverse complement.
GCAGGAGCCCCTCTTCGAAGACCTCCTGCGAGAACCCGCGTCGCACCAGATCGGCCCGCGCGGGCGGAGCCGCATCACGCGCGACGAACGCGACCTGCGTGCCGTCGGGACTGAATTCGTAGGAGACGATGTCGGTGGCGTGGGCGAGGACCCTGCGGGCTTCGCCGCCATCGCGCGGCACGATGTAGAGCGAGCGCGTGGCATCGCCCGCGCGGCGGGCGAGGAACCCGAGGCCTCGTCCGTCGGGTGACCAGCGCACATTGGCCACGTTGACGGCACCGGTGACATACGCCCGCGACTGGCCATCCGCGCGCACCACATGCAGCTCGGTCCACGCCGGCCCATCGTCATCCTGGAACGGGATGCGGGGTACAGCGAGCACGTACGCGACCTCGGTGCCGTCGGGCGCGATCGCGATCTGCGCGACGGTCCGGATCTTCGCAACGTGATGTGGGGTGAAGGTGTCCTGCGCCAGTGCATTGGCGGCAAAGACGAGGGAGAGAACGATCGAAAACAGGGGAGACGTTAATCGGGGCACACGAAGCATGGCCACACTCCTACGCCCAAGTATAGGCAGGTTCCTGCCGGCGGACGAGTTCCCACGCGGTCTCACCGCGGTCCTCGGCTGGAGCGGCGCACCACGTCCGTGACAACGGCGATCCAATAGCGGGGGAGGTCGGCCGCGGCCCGCGCCCGCGTCGGGATATCCCGGGCCGCCTGCAGCGCCACGAGCGGTGGGCACATCCGTCGCCACGCGTACAGACCCTGCGATAGCAGTGTCTGTCGTCGTCGCACTCCGGGTGCGAGGACAAACGGCCGCGCAAGGCCCAGCGAGGCCGACCAGTCCATCAACTGGTCGGCGAATGCGGAGATCTCCTCCGGAGACGGCTCGCCATCGCACGAATCAACCAGGGGCAGCCGCAACAGCTGTTCCAGCGTGCGGACCAGTAACCAGAAGCTTCGCGTCAGCTCCGTGGCGGCAAGCCAGTCGAACAGGACGTTCCATCGGATCTCGTGTCGCGAGAGCCGCAGCCGTCCTGCGAGGTCCATGGCGTGCTTGAGGTCCATCTCGTAGCCGTGATTGACCATGTGGCCGACGTCGAAGACGATCTGGTGTTCCAGCGGCATCACAGGTAGCGACACGCCTTCTGCGAGAACCTGAGTCCGGCGTAGCCAGGCGTCCGCGATGAACGCCTCCCTGCGGGCGATCACGTCCTGTATGGTGAAGTGGATCTCGCAGTAGCCGCCCCCGGGCCCGCCGAACTCCAGAAGGACGTGATGGACGTACACCTGGCCACCGGTGAAGCCTTCGGCGCGGGCCGAACGAGTCACCGTCAACAAGTCCTCGCGGTGGCACAACAGATCGAGATCCGCCATCACGCGGAGCCCAAGGTCGCCATACACGCCGGCGATCGCCGCGGGGCCCTTCAGGCCCATGACCGGTGCCCCGCGCGCCTCACTCGTTGCGGCAATACGGCCGAGCAGGCCCACCGCATCGATGTTACGCAGCCGGTTTCCGTAGTAGGCCGCTTCCCATCGACGACGCAGGGCCTCGGGTACGGGGGCTCCACACGCCGTCTCATGCGTCAACACGGAAAACAGCAGTGGTTCCACGCCGTGTGCGTACGCGAGTCGCTCAACAGACGTCCAGTCGGGGAGTTGATCCCCTGAGAGCTCCTCAGGATCAATCCCGCCGCCTTCCCGGATCTGCAGCCAGCGCCGACACATGGCGACGAGCCACTGATAGGATTTGATGGCAGATGCGTTATCTTCGATCATCGCGGGTGACGGAAAAGACCGTGGGGAATGACTTGGCGATCTACGTTGAGGCCCACCGCGCCATTCACGTGTTGAGTGAGACGGCACGCGCGATATGGACCAGCCTCGAGGAGCCGCTGACCTTCGACGAACTCCTGTATGTCATGCAGGAAATCTTCGAGGCAGACCAAGAGACGCTGCGCACGGACCTGCAGGCGGCGCTCGATCAGTTCGTAACACTGGGCATCGTTGTCACGTGTGCAGATTGTGATGACCTCGCTTCATCTTGAGTTTTCGCGATTGGCGGTCTCCGTTCTGGTGCCTGAGACACTGGAGACTGCGGCGCGTGACGTCTTCTTCCACGTGCTGGCAGAAGGCATCCCTGCCAGGGTAGACCACGGCTACGAAGTGCGGGTGGAGGAGGCCGGGTGGACGCTGTTGCGCGACGGCCGCCGCGGCGGGACCTATGCCACCGGCATCGACCTGCTGTTCGCGCTGGAGGAGGATCTCGAGAACGCGCTGATCGCCAGACTGGAGGGGTGGATTGGATTCCACGCGGGGGCCGTGGCGCTCGGGAACCACGCGATCGTCACCCTCGGCCTGTCCGACACAGGAAAGACGAGCAGCACGTTTCAGTTGATTGAACTCGGCCTGGATCTCGTCGCGGAAGAAGTGACTCCCGTTGATCCGCAGACGCTCTCGGTGCATCCCTTTCCGCAGGTGTTGACCCTGTCTCGCCGTTATGCCGAGACCTTCGAGGCCGCACACACGGTAAGGCGCGGCCGTCTGGTGTATCACGACAGGATGATGGCGCGGTACCATCCACGCCATGTCAGGCACACGCCGGTCCGCCTCCACACGCTCCTGTTTCCTGCGTACGACCCCACGTGTGTTCCACGTCTGGAGCCCCTCGTACCCGGCGACGTGCTGACAGAGGTCCTGCGATACTGCTTTCCCCCCGTCGGTTCGGACGAACAACTCTACGACCACGTCATTCACGTCCTTCAGCACTGCCAGCTGTGGCGGGTCCACTCGCGCGATGTTGCCTCAGCGCGAGCCCTGCTCAGCCGCATCGTCGAAATGGTGCCGAGCAGGGCCTGACAGCGTTCTAGACGATGGAGACCGTCACGCCGGCGAGTGTGAAGAAGAAGATGCCGCCCGCTGTGCTGAGCACGAGCGAGTTTGTGACCGTGAACTTCAGCGTTGGCGCGTACGACCCTCCGGCCGAAATGGTCACCGGCGTAATGGCTATTGTCTGCACCACTCCCGCGCCGGCCGCACCCCAGTCGGGGTTGATGATCGTGGCATCAGCAATCGCGGCGGCGCTGGTGCTGGCCTGAGACGCTGTGCCGCCGTTGAGCGTCGTCGCTGTCGTGTAGTACGTCGTGCCTGCGGACGCCAGGGAGCCTCGCATCACAAAGCTGTTCGAGAAGGTGACGCGAATCTGACTGTAGGTTCCCGTCGGGAGAGACAAGGTGGAGATTCCCGGAAACGCCGCCTCCCCGGCGGCCGTCACAAGATCCAGCTGGGATGATCCGCTGAAGATCGTGACAAACGACGTGCCGTTGTAGAGCTCCACCTTCGTCACGGTGACTTTGAAGACGGTAGGTTTGCCTGTCGCCAACTGCGTCTGCGCCCACGTGGTCGAGGGGAGGGCGGCGCTCGCCAGCAACGCCGTGAGCACCACTATGCACCGACTCATTCGAATCATGACCGCTCCTGTAGATTTGGTGGCCCCTGCTACGTTGTCCCCTTCAGAGTGAAGGTGCCTGCGCCGGTGGTCTGTGCGTAGACGGTGGCCTGTGGGGAAAAACTCTTGACCAGCGGCTTCGTCCGATCCCAGACCCGCTTCAAGTCAGACCGCCGTTCGTTAAGCGCAACGGCGGTAATCGCCACCCCGGTCACAGCCAGAGACCGGCCGGCAATTGCCTTCAGGAATGCCCGGCGACCCTCATCCATACAGCACCTCCGGCGAACACCCGATTTCTTCTGCCCTGGGAGCAAGGGGTGTGCCATGCGCGCCGCAACGGACTGCCTCCGCCAAGCCGCTCGGCCGGAAGAACACACGTCAGAGTGCTGAATTGTCCGCTCAGTCTGTGGAAAAGTTCGCGCCCGGCCGCAGGAGCGTGAAAGTGCCCAGCGGCAAGCGCCGCCCGTTCACGAGCAGGTCAATGTGATGCGGACCGGGATAATGTTTTCGTGTCGTCAGGTCAGCGAGTGTTACCACCATTCGCAGTGGTGCCGACGAGCGCCCATCAAGCGCGACGCGCTTCAGCTTGAAGACTTTCGGGCTGGTTCGGCCATCGGCTTTGACGTAGTGCACGGCGTAATCAATGAGCAGGTCCTGCGATGCGCGCGATGTGCTCACCAGCAGGCACGTGCACTCCACGCGTCCGCCCTTCCTGACGCGCTGTGGCGTGATCCTGACGCCCTCAAGGCGGATTTTCGGCCTGGCCCCGGCGCCCATGAGATCGAGCGCGCCCTTGTGGCCGGCCTTCACGAGTGAGCGGAGGGCGTGCTTCACGATCCACTCGCGATTCAGCCTGGCTGAAGCGCGGCCGCTCCTGACTTCCGTCAGCCATCGCCGACAGACGGCCACGACGACCTCAGGATGGTCCTTGGCGATGTCATTCAGATTGTTGGCGACAGAGCGGCGGACGTAGAGGTCCGGGTCGTCCTTGAGCCGCTCGAGCAGTGCGAGGACTGGTGTCGGATCCTTCTGGAAGTGCCGCAGACGGGGCGCCCAGGGCAGGCGAGGGCGAGAACCTTCCGAGACCAGACGCCGCACGTGCGGGTTTTGATCGGTACTCCACGCGAGGAGGCGCGTGTAGGTGGCATCGGGATGGGCGTTGAGAAACGCCCGTATGCTGAACTCGGCCGTAAAACGCTGTGTGAGTTCGTACTGCAGCCGCATGGAGGCTTCGAAGTGCCCGAGGCCATCCGACGCCGTCAGCATCGTGTGCGGCAGGTACTTGAACGGAGCCATGCCGAACGACTCGGTGCCCGCATGGGGGTCACCCAGAGACCGTTCGAGGATGTCTGCGACCTGATCAAAGTCCGCCGGCAGGTGACGCCGCATCGCGGCCGCGATGTGCGCGGCCCGCCCCGTCAGCGACAGCGGCGCCAGGCCGTCGAGGCACTCCTCGGTGAACGCGCGTGTATCAAACGCCGGGTACGCGCGTTTCAGATCGCCAGCAATGTCGGCGACGACGGAGGCGTCGTAGAAGTCCCGTAACGCAGCTGCCATCACCCGCCCAGCCGATCAGCTGCCCAGCCCTACTCCTTGTCGCCCGTGTCGATCCGGGGAATCGACGACCCGGGTGACGAGGTCAGCAGACCCGTGCCGAGGTACACGCGCAACTTGTCCCGTGTGTCGGCAATGTCGAGGTTGCGCATCGTGAGCTGGCCGATGCGATCCTGCGGCGCGAACTCGCCCCTGCCGCTTTCCATCGTGAGGCGCTCGGGTTTGTAGGTCAGGTTCGGGCTGTCGGTGTTCACGAGCGAATAGTCGTTCCCGCGGCGGAGTTCAATGGTGACCTCGCCGGTGATGGCCCTGGCGACCCAGCGCTGGGCCGTCTCCCGGAGCATCAGCGACTGCGAGTCGAACCAGCGCCCCTGATAAAGCAGACGGCCGAGCTTGCGACCGTTGTCGCGATACTGCTCGATGGTGTCTTCGTTGTGAATGCCGGTGACAAGACGTTCGTACGCGATGAACAGCAGCGCCATGCCGGGGGCCTCATAGATACCCCGGCTCTTGGCCTCGATGATGCGGTTTTCGATCTGGTCCGACATCCCGAGGCCGTGGCGGCCGCCGATCGCGTTTGCCTCCATCATCATCGCGACGGGATCCGCAAACGTGACGCCGTTCAGGGCGACGGGATGGCCCTCCTCGAAGCGCACGATCACCTGCTCCGTCGTGACCGGCACGGACTCCTTCCAGAACGCGACGCCCATGATGGGGTCGACGATGGAGATGCCGGTGGAGAGGAGTTCGAGATCCTTCGCCTCGTGTGTGGCGCCGAGCATGTTCGAGTCGGTCGAATACGCCTTCTCGACGGACATCTTGTAGCCGAAGCCATGCGCCTGCATGTACTCCGACATCTCCTTGCGTCCGCCGAGTTCGTCGATGAACTGCTGATCGAGCCAGGGCTTGTAGATGCGGAGACTGGGGTTGGTGAGCAGGCCGTAGCGGTAGAACCGCTCGATGTCGTTGCCCTTGTAGGTGCTGCCGTCTCCCCAGATATTGACGTTGTCGTCCTTCATCGCCGAGACAAGCAGCGTGCCGGTGACCGCACGGCCGAGCGGCGTCGTGTTGAAGTACGGCACGCCCGCCGTGGTGATGTGGAACGCGCCACACTGCAGGGCCGCCAGGCCTTCCTGCACCAGCTGGCGGCGGCAGTCCACCAGCCGCGCTTTTTCGGCACCATACTCGAGCGCCTTCTTCGGAATGGCCTCGTAGTCCTGCTCGTCCGGCTGACCAAGGTTCGCGGTGTAGGCGAAGGGGATGGCGCCTTTGGCGCGCATCCAGTGGAGCGCGGCGCTGGTATCGAGCCCGCCGGAGAACGCGATGCCGACCTGTTCACCGACAGGGAGGGATTGAAGGATGGTGTGCGTGGCCATGTCGTCAGCTCCCGATCATAGCGGGAACAAAGACCCATTTACTCGCAATTTCCGAATCAGAACGAATCAGCTAGTCTGCGCGGTGCACGCCCTTTCGGAGGTTGAATGCCCCCACGAGGGCTGCAAGAAGCGCATCTTTCTTGCCGCACTGCTCGTGCACCTCAACGACGATCACCGATGGTCGCGTGAGCAAATCGCTGCCTGGCTGGATCACGAACATGGACCACAGGGGCTCCATGAACCATGAACCATGAACCGATGAACCGATGAACCACGGAATTACTTGTCGGTTTACCGGTGGCGGGTTGTAGCAAGATGGTCCGACAATTCCGTTCATGACGACCCCCGACTTCCCGCTCCTCGACACCCTGCCGCTGCCGGCCCGACCCGAGATGGAGCGCGCCTATCTGAAGGGTGACGCCTCGTACGACGGCGTGTTTTATCTCGCCGTGAAGACCACAGGCATTTTCTGCCGCCCTTCCTGCACCGCCCGAAAGCCAAAACCTGAGAACGTGGAGTTCTTCGGCACCGTGAAGGAGGCGATGTTCGCTGGATACCGCGCGTGCCTGCGGTGCCGGCCGCTCGAAGGCGAGGGCAATCATCCTGAGTGGGTCCGCCGCGTCGTCGCCCGAATTGAAGCCGCGCCGAACGACCGGGTGAAAGACGCGGACCTGACCGCTATGGGCCTCGAGCCGGCTCGCGTGCGCCGCTATTTCGCGTCACGTTACGGACTGACATTTCAGGCCTACTGCCGCGCTCGCCGGCTCGCAGCCGCCCTCGACGTCATCAAACATGGCGGGGAGGTCGATGATGCGGTGTTTGATGCGGGGTACGAGAGTCACAGTGGATTCCGTGAGGCGTTTGCGCGCGTGTTCGGTACCGCCCCCGGGCAGGCGGTGAGCGCGGACGCCGTCCGGCTAGGCTGGCTGGACACGCCCATCGGCCCGATGATCGCGGGCGCGACAAATGCCGGTATCAACCTGCTTGAGTTTACTGACCGCCGCATGCTCGAGGCGCAGCTCGAGACGGTGCGGCGGCGTTTCAAGCAACCGCTCGTCCCCGCCGAGCATCGGCACCTGGAGACCCTGAAGGCGGAACTCCAGGGATACTTCGCCGGCACGGTGCGCGAGTTTTCAGTACCTGTGGTGGCGCCCGGCACCGACTTCGAGGAGCGCGTGTGGGCGGAGCTCTGCAAGATTCCGTATGGCGAGACGCGGTCGTATGAGGACGTCGCTGTTGCCCTCGGCAATCGCGCCGCCGTCCGCGCCGTCGGCCGCGCCAACGGCCTCAACCGCATCGCCATCGTCATTCCCTGTCACCGTGTGGTGAACAAGAGCGGTGAACTCGGTGGCTACGGCGGAGGCCTCTGGCGCAAGCGCCGCCTGCTGCACCTCGAAAAGCACTCCTGAAAAAGCCTCCCGACGTCTTTTTCCAGGCGCCTTTTTCTAGGCGGTGGTGACGACGACGGCGGAGCAGGGCATGTTGCCCTGACGGGTGTAGCTGTGGGGACGGCTGGAGTCGAAGTACATCGAGTCGCCCTCGTTCAGCAGGTGGTCCTCGCCTTCGTAGTTCACGCTCAGCTTGCCGCGGAGCACGTACAGCACCTCGGCGCCTGGATGCACGTGGGGCTCAAACGGCTCTTTGTCCGCGGGCTCAAACTCGACGAGGTAGCCGTTCAGTTTGCGCTCGGTGGCCGGGTAATCGAGGCATTCAAACGCGTATGCGCTCCGCTCGCCTTCGCCACGCTCGGGGAGGCGCACGCGGTCGCTCTTCCGCACCACTGCCACCACCGGCTTCTCGCGTGCTTCGTTAAAGAAGTGTTCCAGACCCACACCAAACACGAGGGAGATGCGCAGCAGGGTCGGAAGTGTGGGGAAGAGCCGGCCGCGCTCGACTTTGGACAGCAACGCGGGCGACAGGCCCGTGTGTTTGCCCAATTGGACCAGGCCCATCTTCTTCCTGAGCCGCAGGGTGCGCAGTTTTGGACCGATTTCGTAGCGTTCCAGGCCTTCAGTGAGCGTTGGGGACAGCACGGATTCACCTCGTTTTCTTGATGGGCACGATAATGCCCAAAGTTTTCATTTCGTGCAACTGAATAGCTTTTCAAGCAAACAATTACTTATGAATAAAACGTATTTAACTTACGATGAAAGGGTTGCGACTGACAAGTCGCGGCCATAACGGCAAACAACAGCAACTTTTCAGGAGACGACACACATGAAGGCAATTCTCAAGTACTCGGTGGCCGCCCTCGCGGCCGTGGCACTGGTGGCGGGTTCGAGCGTGAAGGCTCAGGCGCCGAAGGACATCGTGGACACCGCGGTGGCCGCGGGTTCGTTCAAGACGCTGGCGGCAGCGCTGCAGGCGGCTGGCCTGGTTGAAACCCTGAAGGGCAAGGGCCCGTTCACGGTGTTCGCGCCGACCGACGAGGCGTTCGCGAAGCTGCCGAAGGGCACGGTTGAGGACCTCCTCAAGCCGGAAAACAAGGCCAAGCTCACGGCCATCCTGACCTACCACGTCGTGCCGGGCAACGTGCTCGCAGCGCAGGTGGTGACGATGAACGGTGCGGACGTCAAGACGGTCAACGGCCAGACGGTCAAGATCGGCGTGATGGGCGGCAAGGTCACGGTCAACGGCGCCAATGTGGTGACGACTGACGTGAAGGCGTCGAACGGCGTGATTCACGTCATCGACACCGTCATCCTGCCGAAGTAGTCACGAGGTTCCGAAGTTCCGGGGTTCCGGGGTCCCGATGTATCGGGGGTCCGGAGTCCCGGAGTTGCGGGGTTCCGGTAAGATCGGGTCGTGATTTCCCGACCGCTCATCATCATCCTGGCGCTTGGCGCGGCCGGGTATCGAGTCACCACCGGCGCGTATCTCGAAGCGGGCGGCCTGTTGTCGATGGCCCTCGGGCTCACCTTCCTGCACATGGCCCCCAATCGCCCCGCGCTGAAGTCGGCGGCGATTGCCTGCTTCTCCATCACCGCAGCCGTTATCGGATACGTGATCTACCGCAACGCGCAATAGGGCAGCACGTGTCCCGCCCACGCCCTCGACCCAACCTACACGACCTACCCAATCCACTCAACCTTCTCTTTCTTCTTCTCTTCGTTTTTTTCCCCTCTCCCTCCCTTGCCCAACACGAACACCACGCGACGCCGGCGCCATCAGGATGGTCCGCATCTGCGCAGGCACAGGCGTTCCTGACGCTCAATCTGCAGGAACGCAAGTTCGCGGACTTCCGGCAGCTTGAGTCGACGAACTGGTTGATGGTGTCCGCACGTCGTGTGGCTGCGCGGTCACGACTGACTTTCAATCTGATGGCGTCCGCCGAGCCCTTTACGCTGCGGCGCCTCGGGTCGGCGCAGGTGTTCCAGTCCGGCGAGACGCTGGACGGGTTGCCCCTGCGCGACTACCAGCACCCGCACGACCTCGTCATGGGGCTGGATGCGCGCTTCGACTGGATGGCCTCATCGGCCACAACGATGTTCGTGAGTGGTGGAATCGTTGCCAGTCCTGCGCTTGGCCCAACACCGTTCATGCACCGGAGTTCTGCGGCGTTTCATCCGACGGCCCCGCTGACGCACCACATGCTCGATTCGTCGCACATCACCCATGGCGTGGTCTCAGCAGGCGTGGTCACTCGCGGTTGGGGACTTGAGGTCTCGGCGTTTCAAGGGCGCGAGCCTGACGAGAACCGGCTCGACATCGATGCCGGCTTGCTCGACAGCCTGGCCGGCCGACTGTCATGGGCACGTGGTCCCTGGCGGGCGCAGGTGTCGAATGGCTGGCTCGTATCTCCGGAACCCGAGGAACCCGGCAGCGTGATGCGGACTACCGCGTCAATCGAGTACTCCGGCGTGCACTCCGCCAACTCGCGAGGACTGTCCTGGACCGCGGCCGTCGGTCGCAACGATCGTGCAGACCACACCGAGTGGGGCGCGCTCGCCGAAGTGGCGCTGCATCCTGCCTCGCGCAGCCGGGTCTACACCCGCGCTGAACTGGTGGACCGCTTCATTCTTGTCGACTTCGATCACGCGGCCGCGACAGGCGAGGAACGCCATTTCCGCTCTCGCGTCGCGGCCTGGCTCGTCGGCGCTGATCGCGAACTCTGGCGGTCCGGGTCCACGTCCGCCGCTCTCGGCCTGGACCTCACCCTCCACCGCACTCCCGCCAATCTCCGCGACAGCTACGGGAACCCCGTCTCGTGGCATGTGTACGTGCGCGTGTCGAAGTAGTCGGTAGTTCGGAGCCGCCGGGCAAAAGCTGCTCCAACCAAACCTTAATCTACGCATTGACATACATAGATTAGCTTGTGTAGTCTTGCTCAGCCGGCGCGAAACCGCGGGCTTTTATCACGAGTGGCGGAGGGAACAGGCCCGACGATGCCACAGCAACCAGGGTGGGAGAGCCGCCCATGGTGCTAATTCCTGCCCGGACGGTCCGGGAGAGATGGAAGACGCTGTGTCAGGGACGACAGTCGATGTTCCCGTGCAGGTGGTGCGTGTCGGGTTGCTGGGGTTCGGCGGGGTGGGGCAGGCGGTGGCGCGATTGGCCACCCGCGCCAGTGGCCGCCTCGGCGATGCGGGCGTCCTCGTCAAGTGTATCGGCGCGCTCGCGCGTGACCCGGGCAAACCCCGCGTCGGTCCCGACATTCCCCTCTACACCGACCCCGACGATTTCCCCTTCACCGACTGCGACATCATCGTCGAAGTCCTCGGCGGCATAGAACCGGCGCGCAACCTGGTCGCGCGCGCGTTGCGGCTCGGTATTCCCGTCGTCACCTCGAACAAGTCGCTGGTGGCCGCCCACGGCTTGGACCTGCAGGCCTTGGCGCGCCAGCACAAGACGTCTCTCTATTTTGAAGCGGCGGTGATGGCCGGCGTCCCCTGTGTGAACACGCTGGCGCGCAGGCCTCTGGCCTGTGGCGCCGGCAGCTTCGCCGGCATTCTCAACGGGACGTCGCATTTCATCCTCTCGCGCATCGCGAGGGGGGAGACGTTCGATGCCGCGCTCGTCGAGGCGGTGGAGCGTGGATACGCGGAGCCGTCGAGCGATGCCGATGTGAGTGGCCGGGATGCCGCAGAGAAGTTGACCATCCTGCTGCATCTCGCCGGTCATGCCGATGTCGTCGTTCGCGACCTGCCGACGCGAGCGATTGACGACCTCGCGCCGTGGCATGCGGCGTTGGCTGCGAGGCTCTCCGGTGTCATCAAGCCGGTGGCGCTGGCGCAGTTCGGGGACGTCCACGCCGGCGCGTGGGTGGGACCGGCGTTTGTGCCGAATGCCCATCCATTTGCGGCGCTTGACGATGTGGCGAATGTGCTTCAGGTGGGCGCGGGCGGAAGCGCCGTGACGTTCACCGGGCCCGGAGCCGGTCGCGAAGTGACCGCGGCCACGATCATCGACGACCTGGTTGAGGTGGCGTCTGGCCAACGGCTGGCGTCACGACGCCCGGTTGGTCCTCCGATTGCGAAGACGCTGCGCCAGATTCCGCACGGCGCGTGGTTCCTCGCGCTTGATCACGTGGCGACAAGTGTGGGTGACCTCGCGGAGTTCCTCGCCGCGCGGCATGTGCCGGCGGTCTTCGTGGTATCGCATCAGGGGCGGTGCGGCGTGATTACTGCGGACGCTCCGGTGCCGGTGTTGACCGATGCCGTGGACGCGCTCACAGCCACGGGCGTGCATGTGACCTGGCTACCCGTGCTCGCTGGCGCGACGTCCGAGCCGGAGGTGTTCCGTGGCTGATGTCGCCGTGCTCAAGCTGGAGGGATCGGTGTTGACCGAGCTCGATGCGTACCGCACGACCGCGCGGTTCCTTCGCGACGAAGTCATTCGCACGCAACTCCGCATCGTGGCCGTCGTGTCCGCGCAGGAGCGGCATACCGATCAACTGCGTGGGGATGCTGCGGCGCTGACGGAGGATCCCGACAGCGATGCGCTCGGTCTGCTGTGGTCCACCGGCGAGCTGCGATCGGTCGCCCTGCTGACGCTCGCGCTTCGAGGTCGAGGGTTCAAATTCATTTTTAAGGAGAGACAGAGATGCATTTCGCAACGAAGACCATCCATGCGGGCCAGCCTTCGGAACCACACACCGGAGCGGTGGTCGCGCCGATCTTTCAGACGACCACGTATCAGCAGGAAGGGCCGGGCGAACACAAGGGGTTTGACTACACGCGTACATCAAATCCCACACGCAAACGGCTGGAGGCCGTGTTGGCCGAACTCGAGGGCGGCACGAAGTGCGCCGTGTTCGGGTCGGGTCTCGCCGCAGAAAATGCCATTCTGCAGGCCTACCTGAAGCCGGGGGACACGATCGTGGTTCCGGTGGATGTGTATGGCGGCACGTTCCGGCTGCTGCACAAGGTGTTTGCACCCCTCGGCGCCATTGTGGAGCGCGTGGACTTCAGCGATCTGGATGCACTGACGCGCGCGGTCGCCGTGGGACCCAAGCTGGTGTGGCTCGAGTCGCCGACCAATCCGCGCCTGCTCGTGTATGACATCGAAGCCGTCGCGCGCATCGCCCATGCGGCCGGTGCGATTGTTGTGGTGGACAACACGTTTGCGACGCCGTACTTCCAGCAGCCCCTGGCCCTCGGCGCGGACCTGGTCATTCAAAGCGTGACGAAATACCTGGCCGGGCATCTGGACGTGATTCAGGGGGCGGTGATCGCGAAGGATGAGAAGGTGTTCGAGCCGGTGGGATTCCTGCAGAACGCGCTTGGTGGCGTGCCGAGTCCGTTTGATTGTTGGCTCACGTTGCGCGGTATCAAGACGCTGGAATTGCGGATGGAGCGTCATGCGCAGAATGCGGCCGCGATCGCCGAGGCGCTGCTGGCACATCCGAGGGTGAAGCGCGTCTACTACCCCGGCCTGACCTCGCACCCTGGCTACGAGGTCGCCAAGAAGCAGATGACCGGCTTCGGCGGCATGGTGTCGTTTGAGTTGGACGGCACGCTCGAGGAGGCATCCGAGTTTGTCTCGTCGCTGACCTACTTCGCCCTTGGCGAGAGCCTCGGTGGCGTCCGGTCCCTGGTCTGTCTGCCGTGCAAGATGACGCACGCGTCGATTCCCGCCGAGACCCGCGCCGAACTCGGCCTGTCCGACACCCTGATCCGGCTGTCCCCGGGGGTGGAGCACCCCAGGGATCTGGTGGGGGACATCATTGCTGGTCTTGAGCGTTTGGAGCACAAGGGTTTTAGCCCTTGTGTTGCCCCGAAGGCGGAAGCCCCTGGGCTCCGAGCAGGAACCAGTGTGGCCCCGGCGGTGTCTAAAGCGCCATGCGGAGAGCCTGTCTTGCAGTAGTCCTGCTGTCAGTCGCGTGTGCGTCGGCGCCGATCCGCAAAGCGGATCAGGCCAGTCTGGTGACGGCCGACGGGCGGGTGCAGGAGGGGTGTTACACGTGTCTCGTGGAGGCGCGGGACACCTACCTGCGCGTGGCCGTGGGCAAGGCGAGGCCGCTCCTGATCACGAAGCTCTTCGAGGTGCAGGTTCTCGTCGGACTGCGCGAGTGGGAACTGGCCCTCGACCCCGCCGAGTCGTTCAAGGCGGCGGAGGCGCTGATTCCGGAACTGCTCGCGACCTATCCGGGCGCGCGGTACCTGGCGATTGCGCGAATGATTCCGCCCGACTTCATCGGCACGCCGCGTGCGGAACGGGACCAGTGGTCGCGGCGCAATCCGCCCGAGGCTCAGGTCGTGGCAACGAAGATTGAACTGGCGGCTGGCGCAGGGAGCTCGCCGTTTCGCGCCTATCTGATCGCCAGCCTCGATTGCCTTCAGACGTTTGCCAACCGGCGGTTTGACGAGGTGCCGTCAGTGCCGGCCGGTGCGTCCACGTTGGTGAAGTACCGCATTGGCACGTGTCCCGCCGTGCAGCCGATGGTGATCGAGCAGGTGATGGCCGAGGTGCCCGCGTTTGTCGAAGCGGAGCTCATGCGGGCACGGGTGCCGCAGCTCAGAATCACCCGCGCGTACACCACGGAGCTGCGGGCCGCCCTGACAGCCACGTTCGAGCGGTTTCCCCGGTCGCCGGCGGTGACCTATGGGCTTGGCGCACTGAATCAGATTCAGGGTGACTGCAAAGCGGCCCTCATCCACTACGAAGACACGATCGCCATCAAGCCGCTGCACGAAGAAGCCGCCATGCAGCGGGTGATCTGTCTCGGCCACATCGGGCAGTTCGTGCCGGCAATCGAAGGGGCCACGCGCATCATTGAGCGCCGATACCACAACATTGCCGACGCCTACTATTGGCGCGCCTGGAGCCAGTATCAGCGTCGCGACCTGCCGGCGGCGAGAACGGATATCGATCTGGCGCGATCGATGTCCTTCAACGTCAGGGTGCTGATTCTCGGCGGAATGATCAAGTATGACCAGGGCTTCCTCGACCTCGCCGAAACCGACCTGACGGATGCCATCAAGTTGGATCCCGGCAACGAGCAGTGCATCGCACGGTGGTATTACGGCCTCGTGGGGTTTTCACGCGAGCGGTGGGCCGACACTGCGGATCGGTTTGCCAACGCGTCCGCGTGTTACCGGGCCGCCGCGAACCGGTCACGCAAGGATTTGGAGGCGATGAAAACTGCCGACGTGGATGAGGTATTCCGCGCCAGTCAGATCGCCGGGTTCGAGGCTGCCATCAAGGAGGACACCGACCAGGAAGAGGCGTCCTACCTCAACACCGCCAACTGCCACGCCCGCGCCGGCGACGTCGACAAAGCCCGCGAATGGCTCGCGAAGATTCCGCCCAGCTCCATCCACGCCCTGATCGCCGCAGAGCTCCGCAAACAAATTGGCGGGGCCCCGCAGGGCGCTGGTCGTCGTAGGGCGCCCTGGGTTTAAAGGGCGCCATGACACAATAGGGCCATGCTCACTCCAGGTCTGTACGCGAAGTTTGAAACCACCCTCGGCAATTTCACCGTTGAGCTCTTCGAAGCCAAAGTCCCCAAGACCGTCAAGATCTTCAGCGGACTGGTGGAGGGCTCGCTCGAATGGACTCACCCCGGCACGAAGGAAAAGCACACGAAGCCGTATTACGACGGCATCATTTTCCACCGGGTGATCGACGGCTTCATGATTCAGGGCGGTGACCCGCTCGGCAAGGGCTACGGCGGTCCCGGCTTCCAGTTCGAGGACGAATTCCACCCCGACCTGCGCCACGACAAGGCCGGCATTCTCTCGATGGCCAACGCCGGGCCGAACACCAACGGCAGCCAGTTCTTCATCACCCTCGGCCCGACCCCGCACCTCGACAAGCGCCACTCGGTGTTCGGCCAGGTGGTCGAAGGCCTCGACGTGATCAAGATCATCGGCCGCACTCCGGTGGACGGGCAGGACAAGCCCAAGACGCCCGTGGTGATGCAGAAGGTCACGATCGAACGCGTCGGATGAGATGCGGGTCCGAGTACTCCGTGGTCGTGTTTGCTGACGACCAGCGGTATTGGATTCCCCACGCGCGACGCATGCGCTCCACGCGCCCGGCGACCGACGGCACGTTTTCGATCACGGGACTTCCGCCAGGCGACTATCGCATCGCGGCTGTCACCGAGATCGACACAGGTGGGTGGCTCAATCCGGATCTGCATCGCGAGCTTCTCCCTGCGTCGATCAGCTTCCGGCTCATGGAGGGCCAGCGCGCGACGCAGGATCTGCGCGTGCGGTAGTTGGCGCGTGTGGCGCGCTCAAGTGCAGCGCGCCACACGCACCTTGGACCCTGGACCACAGAGTCCTTACGCCTTGAGCGTCGGATGCCTGTCCGTCCACTCCGTGGCCTGTTCGTAGGCCATCGCGATGCGGCAGATGGCCGCCTCGTCGTAGAGGCGCCCGGTCACCATCAGCGTCTGCGGCAGGTTGTTGACGAAGCCGCACTTGACGGCAATCGCCGGGTGGCCGGTGAGGTTGGTCGCGGCCAGGCCGGCGTTGTTCGATGAAATGAACGCGTCGTACTGGCTCATGAATGTGTCCCATTCGCGCATCAGCAACGTGCGAATCCGCTGCGCGCGAATGTATTCCACGGCCGGCACAAACCGGTTGGCGCGGAAGGTGGCAGGCCAGGAGCTGTTGGACATGGTGTCGGTGCCACGCGATCGCAGCAGGTCGTCGAACGCCGCGGCCGACTCGACGCTGAGCACAAAACTCAACGCGTTTGCGGGATAGTCCGGCAGCTCAACCGGTTCCAGCTTCGCGCCCAGTTTCTGCATCTCGGTCAGCACCTGCTGCATGTTCTTCAGGCGCTCAGCGGCCGCGGCCTGCTGCTGGGCCGCATTGGCGCCGCCTCGTCCCCCGCCACCGCCGCCTCGTCCAGCCGGCTGCGCTTCGAAGTCACTGCGCACATAGCCGATGCGATACCCCGACAGCGGCGCTGCAGGGTTCCAGTTGAACGCGGCATCCACGACGCTTTCATCGCGTTTGTCCGGACCGTAGATCGCGTTGAACACCAGGACGCAATCCTCGACCGTGCGACACATCGGTCCCACCTTGTCCATGGTCCACGACAGTTCCATCGCGCCGTAGCGGCTGACACGGCCGTAGGTCGGACGGAGGCCGACGACGCCGTTGACGGTTGAGGGGGAAATGATCGACCCGCGCGTTTCGGTGCCGATGGAAAAGCCGACACAACCTGCGGCGGTTGCTGAGCCCGGGCCGGCCGACGATCCGCTTGATCCCGCTTCCGGATTCCACGGGTTGCGTGTGCGCCCGCCAAACCACTGATCGCCCTGTGCCAGTGCGCCCATCGTGAGTTTTGCGACGAGTACGGCACCCGCGTCACGCAGCCGCTCGACGATGGTGGCGTCGTAGTCTGGGACCTGATTGATGTAGGGCTCGGCGCCCCAGGTGGTGGCGATGCCCTTCGTCGCGAAGAGATCTTTGGCACCCCACGGAATGCCATGGAGTGGGCCCTTGTAGCGACCGGCCGCGATGGCCTTGTCGGCTTCAGCGGCCTGCTGCAGCGCGAGATCCTTCGTGATCGTGACGGCGAAGTTCAGGAGCGGCTGGTAGCGCTCGAGCCGGGCGAGGTACATCTGCGTGAGTTCAGTGGAGGTGACGAGCCGGCGCTCGATCAGCGCCGAGAGCTTCGTCACCGGCCAGAACGCCACGTCTTCGAGATTGGCAGGCCGCTTCAGCGTGGCCGCCGCGGGCTTCGTGTATCGCACGACGCGTCCTGGCGTAGCGGGTCCGGCCGGCTTCTTGCCCGGCAGGTAGGGCCGGAATGTGAGCGCGACTTCGGTGTCGTGCGGAATGTCGATCTGCCGCAGTTGCTGGTAGGTGGAGAGGTTGCCGTTGAGGCTTCTGGCGATGGCCTCTTCCTCGGCTGAGTGAAAGTCGAGACCGGTGATGGTTTCGGCACAATTGACAGTCTCACGCGTGATGGGCCCGGCGGTGCCCGGCTGCTGCGCAAACGCGTTGGTGGCCACGGCCCCCGCGACGGCGGCGGGCACGGCCTTGAGGAAGGTACGGCGGCTCTTCGGTTCGGACATTGCGGTCTCCTGTTACTTGCGTTCCTTGAATCCTGCGGGGATTGCGACGTCGGCGTCGGATGCCGTCGTGTTGATCGACTGTGTCTCGGTCGCTGATGTCAGCAGGAGCGACCGCTGTTCGGGCGCGCGACCGGCGCCGAGCCGGCGGGCGAGCGCGCCGCCGAGACCCCCGGTCGGAGGCGCGCTCGTGCGCTTCATGGCTTCGGCGCTCTTGATGGATTCAAACCTGGTAACGGTGGACATCACCGTACCGTCGAGTGCGCGCGTCTTCTCCTCGAGCTCCGTCATCATTTCCTGCAGGCTCGGGTACATCGCCACGACAGTCGCCATCTGCTGCGCCGAGGTCACGGCTTCTTCGCCATACACCGCCTTGATGAACCTGACCGTGAACTGTGTGACTTCGTCCAGTGCCGCCACCTTCGGTGCGACCCATACGTCGCTGGTGACGACCAGGCCGCCACTGTCCTCAAGGGCTTTGTCCTTTTCCTTCGCCGTGACCGTGATGATCACCTGGGACGCATCGTGGCCAGCGATCGACTTGCGTGCGCCTGTTTCTTTCACGTCGAGAGTAATCTCGACTTCTTTCCCCTGGTCGGCCGGGTCCTCGCGTTCGTCGGCTGGGCGGTCCTTGGCGGAACGCTCGGCGTCTTCCCTGGCTTTCTGCCATTGCTCGCGAAGCTGGGCAAACGTCACGACACGGTATTCCTTGCGGCGCACGTCGAGTTCGTAGACGCGTTCTTCAACCAGGTCGATAATGCGGCCCGTCCGGTCGTTCAGTTCGGATTTTCGGGATCCCCTGACGGTCACCGTTTCGATGATGCCGTCAGCGGCCGCCGATCCCCCCGCGAGATTCGCGATCCGGCCAATCATGCCCTCAAATTTGAGCTGGGTCTTTTGTCGGGTTCTGACGTCCCCGTGGACGGCTGCCACCACAAAGCCGCTGATGATGAGTGCTAATGCGAAACGTGTGATCGTCATCGATAACCTCCTGGAGCACGCTATTCTAGTCTCATGAACCAGGCGATTGTCGTGGCCGCTGCACTGGCCCTGATTGCGTGTGAGGGAGCACAGACGATGGAACAAGGACCAAAGACCGTCATCACGGCCGGTGCGCCGCCAATTGGACCGTACAGCCCGGCGGTGGCCGCCGACGGCGTGATTTACGTCTCAGGCCTGCTCGGCACGGGCGCGGACGGCAAGCTGGTCGGCCCGGACGTCGCGTCGCAGACGCGGCAGATTCTGGACCGGATGGGCGAGATTCTGACGGCAGCCGGGTCGTCACTGTCGCAGGTGGTCAGTGTGTCCGTGTTCCTCAAGAACCCGGGCGACTTTGCGGCGATGAACGACGCGTACCGCGCCTACTTCCAGGATGCGGCGCCGACTCGCACGACGGTGGCGTCGGACCTGCTGAATGGAGCGCTCGTCGAAATCGCCGCAGTGGCCG
This sequence comes from Vicinamibacterales bacterium, assembly GCA_030827135.1. Taxonomy (GTDB): domain Bacteria; phylum Acidobacteriota; class Vicinamibacteria; order Vicinamibacterales; family SCN-69-37; genus SYFT01. The sequence continues at coordinate 1,199,738 of JAURFE010000001.1, read as the reverse complement.
TGCCGAACGGCGCCCCACGCGAGACGATGCACCCGGCAGGGTGGGTCAAGGCGGCCCGGCCGTACTCGACGATCGTCAGGTCTGGCGGCCTCGTATTCCTGTCCGGGCTGATTTCACGTCGAGGGGCGGACGACACGTTTGTGCCTGGGACGGTGGGCGAGCAGACCCGCACGATTCTGGAAAACGCGAAAACGCTGCTCGCCACCGCTGGGCTGACGCTCGACAACGTGGTGTCGTCGCGAGTGTTCATTACGAGCGAGTCCACCTTCGCCGAGATGAACGAAGTCTACCGCACGTATTTCCCGAAGGATCCGCCCGCGCGGGCCACGGCTGTAACGCCGCTGATGACGCCCGACTATCTGGTGGAAATCACGCTCGTGGCGACGACGGGTGACCGGGAAGTGCTGGGGCCGACCGTGGCGCCGAGCCTGCCGTTGTCACCGGCGATTCGCACGGGCAACCGGATCTATCTCTCCGGCGTGCTCGGCAATACTGACGCCAACGTTGGCGACATCAAGGCCCAGACCCGCGAAACGCTGACGCGCATTCAGCGGACGCTGGCATCCCAGGGACTCACGTTCAACAACGTCATCGACACCACGGTCTATTTGACGGATTTGTCGCATTTCGCGGCGATGAACGAGGTTTACCGCGAGTTCTTCCCGTCCGCACCGCCGGCGCGCGCGACCGTGGGGACGGGCCTCGTGAGCCGGAACGCGCTGGTCGAGCTGGTGATGACTGCGGTGAAGTGATGGCCGGGGCCATCCGCGTCGGCGTGTCGTCGTGCCTGCTCGGGCAGCAGGTGCGCTACGACGGTGGACACAAACGCAGCGATTTCGTGGCCGACATTCTCGGTGCACGAGTCACCTTTGTGCCCGTGTGCCCGGAGGTCGAACTCGGGCTCGGGACACCGCGCCCGACGCTCAGATTGATTCGGCGTGGTGACGACGTGCGGATGGTGATGGCCGACGGTCGTGACTACACGGAGTCGATGCGAAGTTTTGCGAAGCGTCGCGTGGAGCGTCTCATGGATGACGATCTCGCGGGCTATGTGCTGAAGAAGGATTCGCCCAGCTGCGGACTGACGCGGGTGAAGGTGTACGAGGAGACGGGGATTCCTTCGAAGTCCGGCCGCGGTCTCTATGCCGAGGCCCTGCTGGAACGATGGCCGCATCTGCCTGTGGAAGAAGAGGGGCGGCTGCAGGACGAAAGTCTGCGCGAGAACTTTCTCGAACGGGTGTCTGCGTACCACCGGCTTCAGGAGTTGTTTCACGGCCGCTGGACAGTCGGGAGCGTTGTGGCATTCCACACCGCGCACAAACTCGCCGTGCTTGCCCACACGACGGAAGGCTATCGGCGTCTCGGCCGGCTCGTCGCCGATGCGAAGGGCATGGATCGCCAGGAACTCCGCGAGGCCTACACTGCCGGGTTGATGCAGGCCATGACGTTGCTCGCGACGCCGAAGAAACACGCCAACGTCATGATGCACATGCTGGGATACTTCCGAGGTCAGATCGATGCCGGTGACCGCGACGAACTGCTCACCGCGATCGATGACTTTCGAGAGGGTCGCATTCCGCGCATTGTGCCCCTCACGCTCATCCGCCACCACGTTCGTCGCTGCGGCGTTGCGTACCTCGCCGGCCAGACCTACGTGACCGGCACGGGGTGGTGATGACCCGGACGACACCGGGCGAACTTCGCCCGATGCTCACGCTCGCGATCCCCGTCGTGCTCGCCGAGATGGGCTGGTTCGCGATGAGCATTGTGGACACCGTCATGGTCGGACCCCTGGGACCCGCGGCCATCGGGGCCGTCGGCACCGGCAGCATCCTGTTCATGACCCTCATGGTGTTTGGTTTCGGCACGTTGCTGGCTCTTGATACGTTTGTGTCACAGAGTTTCGGCGCCGGTCGCATCGACGACTGCCATCGCTGGTTGTTTGCGGGGCTGCAGCTCGCCGCGATCCTCGCCGTCGTCCTCATGGGTGTGGCGCAAGTGGGTGTGTGGGGCCTGCCGGCCTTTGGTTTTCACCCGGATCTGCTCGTGGAACTTGAGGCGTATGCGGGATTGCTGGTGTGGTCCGCGCCGCCGCTGTTTGCCTATGTGGTGTTCCGTCGCTACCTGCAGGCGATGAATCTGGTGCGTCCGGTGATGACTGCGCTTGTCGCCGCGAACCTGATGAACGTGTTCGTCAACTGGGTGCTGATCTACGGCAACCTCGGCGCACCGGCGATGGGCGTGGTCGGCGCTGCGTGGGCGACCGTGGCGTCGCGGGTGGTGTTGGCCGCCAGCCTGTTCGCGGTGATCGTGTACCAGGAGCGCGGCCGCCCCTCCGGTCTGCACGATGTGCCGTGTGTGTGGGATCCGGTGCGCGTGTGGAGGATCTTCACACTCGGATGGCCGGCGGCGCTGCAGATCACGTTCGAGGTGGGCGTGTTCGCCGCGGCGTCGGCACTGGCGGGGCGCATTTCTCCGCTTGCCGCGGCCGCCAATCAGGTGGTGCTCAATATCGCAGGATTCATCTTCATGATTCCATTCGGCCTGGCGTCTGCCGCAGCGGTGCGGGTGGGACAGGCGGTCGGTCGTCGGGACGCCGCCGGCATGCGGCGCGCCGGGTGGACGTCCCTCGGCATTGCGTCGACCGTGATGTGTGCGTCGGCTGTGTTGTTTTTTACTGCGCCCGAGTTCCTGATTCGGATCTACTCGTCCGACCCGCACGTGATCGAGACAGGCGTCGTACTGCTGTTCATCTGCTCGGTGTTCCAGTTGTTCGACGGACTGCAGACGGTGACGACCGGCGCGTTGCGCGGACTCGGTGACACGCGAACGCCGATGATGGCCAATCTGATCGGACATTGGGCGATCGGGCTCCCGGTCGGCTACACACTGTGTTTTCACTGGGGCTGGGGCGTGGCGGGCCTGTGGACGGGCCTGTCGGTGGGACTCATTTTGATCGGCGCCGTGCTGCTATGGGTCTGGTCCTGGCGCAGCAGGCATTACATAATGGCAGCCATATGAGTGACGACATTCGTTATCCAGTCGGCAAGTGGGTCCGTGAATCGCAGCTCGATGGCGCCGCGCGCGCGGCGTGCATCCAGGCGATCGCTGACCTGCCGGCGGCCTTGTCCGCTGCCGTCGCCGGCCTTACCGACGCGCAACTCTCCACACCGTATCGTGACGGCGGATGGAGCCCGAGGCAGATCACGCACCATCTGGCCGACAGCCACATGAACGCGTACTCGCGCTTCAAGCTCGGTCTCACGGAAGCGGCGCCAACCATCAAGCCCTATGACGAGGCCGCGTGGGCCGAGACGGCCGACAACCAGGCGCCGGTCAGCGCGTCTTTGGCCATCCTGACGGGGACGCACCAGCGGTGGGCGCTGCTGCTCGGGTCGCTCGACGCGTCCGCGTTCAGTCGCACGGTGCACCACCCTGAGCGGGGGCCGATGAGCCTCACGGACCTGCTGGGGCTCTACGCGTGGCACGGCCGGCACCACGTCGCGCAGATCACCGCGCAACGCGCACGGAACGGCTGGTAGGGTCGCTGATCGCGATCCCGCTCAGCGCGCCAGGGCAGGCACGCCCTCGGTGATCCACTTCTCAGCCGGCGCGCCTTTGAGGTGGTGATCGAACCACTGCCGGATGCGCCGGTGGTAGTCGATCTGGTTCTTTTTCACCCGCAAGCCGTGGTCCTCGCCGTTGTACACGAGCATGACGACGTTTTTCTTCGCACGACGCGCGATGTTGTAGAACTCCACCGATTGATGCCAGTACACGGTGCCGTCGTTGTCACCCGTCATCAACAACATCGGCGTCGTCATCGTCGAAATCCCGAAGACCGCGGAATTGCGGATGTAGCGCTGAAGGTCCTCGTAGAGCGGTACGACCATGCGTTGTTGTCCGGTCTCGATATGGTCGGTTTCAGCAACGCCCGACGAGAAGTGATGGCTGCCGTAGTTGCTGATGAGGTTTGAGATGCCGGCACCGGAGACGGCTGCGGCGAAGATCTTCGAATGCGTGGAGAGGTACATCGCATCAAATCCACCCCACGAGTGACCCATCACGCCGACCCTGGCCGCATCTACGGCGCCCCTGGCGATGACCGCCTTGACCGCCGCTTCGACACATTCCACGACGGAGACGCCCGGTTCCCCAGGCTGGAACACGATGTCGGGCTGGAAGAAGAAGTAGCCGTTCTGGGTCAGTGCAGTGCCGTTGTAGTAGTCGCGCTCCGACGGATTCTGGAAACGATGGAAGCCGTCCGACAACTTCTCGTAGAGGTACACGACCATTGGGTACTTCTTCCCGGGTTCGTAGTTTGCGGGGTAATGCAGCGTGCCTTGCAACGTCATCTTCGACTTGCCCCTTGGCTGCACGGTGAAGTCCACGAGTTCCGCGCGTGTCCACGCGAACTTCGACACGAAGGGATTGGTCTCGGTGGCCGCCCTGGGGTTCGAGAGATCGGGTCCGGTGATGAACAGATCCGGTGAGTCGTCAGCCGACTGGGACGTGTGGATGAAGACGTCCGCCTTCTCGGCCCTTGTCAGGCCGGCAATGCTCTTGTCGGCCCACACCAGCTGCGTGACGCCGATCGGGGGATTGCCACCGGGCGTAAAGCGCGCATAGCCGGATTGTTTCGATCGGGTGCCGAACAGCGACAGATAGCCCGTCTCAAGATCGACCGGCACCGGAGCGGCACCGAACCCGGCGGCGTCCACTCGAACGTACCGATACCGGACCTGCGCCGAGGCGCCGGCCGTCAGTCGTGTGGCACTGCGACCATCGGGCGTGACCCTCCAGAGATCAAACTCGTCATAGAGCACGACGGCCTCATCGTCTTTTGTCCACCCGGCGGAGCCAAACATCGGTTTCTCAGGCGCCGTCGTGTCGGACGCGATGTCGATGAACGACGTTTTGACGTTGCGCGTGATGTTGGTCACGGACTTCGTCGCCAGATCCATCGTCCACCAGTGCCCACCCTCGCTGAAGAGGAGGTACCGGCCCGTGGAGCTGACCGAGGCTGCACCCGTCGCGCCCTTCTTGAGCGGTGTGCGGGCGCCGGTCCTGAGGTCCACGAGCGCGAGGTCGGATGCGCCGCGGCCAATTGAGCGTTCCATGAGATACGGCGTGAACTCCGAGACGAGGCCCTGGGCCGTCCCCCGAATAGGCGACACAGTTTCGTCGAACGTGGTGCCGATCACTGTGAGCCGGTTGGGCGCGAGGTGCCAGACGGCAGGGAGGTTGCGCCGCCGATCGGCCGCCGCACGAATCTTCTGAGCCGGCATGACGGTCGCATCGTTCCAGTGCCAGACGTCCACATCGGGGCGCTCAGGGGCAGCAGCGCCTCGGCCACTGGCGCGACCTCCAGTGGAGGCCGCACCTTCAGGTCCGGCTGTGGCCGGCTTTGCCGGCCAGTCCGTCACGCCCACAATGACCATCGGGCCGTCGGTGGCAGCCCCTTGGTGCCACGAGGGGCGGCGGAACGTCACGATGCGACGGCCGCCCATATCTTCGGCGCCGTTCGCGGTGGGATCAAACGTGCGCGCAGTCTCCGTGGCCTGCCCGAGCGACAACCAGGCCATCGCCACCTGGGTCGGGCCGTCGCGTTTATCATCCGATCTGGATCGCAGTGCCAGCAGGTCGGCCGAATCGTCGCGCCACACGAGCGCGGAATAGTCCGCCGCACCACCGTGCAGAACGCGCAGGCGCGATGTTGCAGGATCAAAGAGATGGACGCCGTTGCCGGCCTGCCCATCGGCACTGATCACCATGGCGAGCAACCGGCCGGTGTCTGACGCCTGCCATGCGTATTCAGCCACGTTGCCAAACGTCGTGTCGGTGCCCGTGGCGAGGTTGCGCACGATCAGCGTGGTGCCGATGGGTGCTGGAGGTGTTGCCGCCGCCTGGCCTGAGCCTGTCGAAGGCCCACCTGCACCACCTGCCGGCGCCGGCGCAGCCGGTGCATAGCGTTTCATCGCGACGTTCGTGCCCGTCCGATCAAATGCAAACGTTTCGATGCCCTCGATAATCGTCTCGGTGTTGGCAGCGAGATTGTAAAGCCCGAGCTTGCGCTGAATTGGCGTGCGCGCGGTGCGCATGCGCTCCATCTGTTCCTCGGAGTATCCGATGCCGTACGCCAGCCACTCGGAGGAGGGGGTGAACGAGGCCTGCGATCCAAACGCCACGGTCTTGACCGGCGCGACCTCGCCCACGCGGGCAATCCGCAGCTCGTTGTTCCCGCCAACGCGCGTGATGCCGTAGGCCAGCCACTTGCCGTCCGGCGACAGGCCGCCCCGTGGTGCCGCGGCGCTGACCGACTCGAACTGGTCGTAGTCGGCAGGGGCGAGTGTGGGTTTGGACTGTGCAAATGGGTCCGCCGCGAAGGCGGCCACAGACACAACGAGGGCCAGGGCAAGAGTCAGGGCGCGTCTCATGACGCGAATTCTACTGCGACGGGTAGGTCTTCACGACGTATTCATCCACCAGCGCCTGGAAGGCGGTAGCGAGTTCGTCGTAGGTACCGCGCAGGGACGTGGCGTGTTGTCCGTCGATGAACACCGGGCAATTCGGCGATTCGCCGGTGCCGGGCAGCGAAATGCCAATGTTGGCGGCCTTGGATTCGCCGGGGCCGTTGACGACGCAGCCCATGACGGCGACCGTCATGGTCTCGACGCCCGGATGACGCGTCTTCCACACGGGCATCATCTCGCGCACGTACCCCTGGATCCGCTCGGCGAGCTCCTGGAATGTGGTGGACGTGGTGCGACCGCAGCCGGGGCAGGCGGTGATTGCCGGCGAGAATGAGCGCAGACCGAGGGCCTGCAGAATTTCGCAGGCCGCGTAGACCTCTTCGCGGCGGTCGCCGCCCGGCCGTGGCGTGAGGGATACACGAATGGTGTCGCCGATTCCCTCGTTCAGCAGGACGCCGAGCGCTGCAGCTGACCACGTGAGGCCCTTGATGCCCATGCCTGCCTCGGTCAACCCGAGGTGCAGCGGCTGATGCGTCTTCTTCGAGAGATCGCGATAGACGGTGATCAGATCTCGTGGCCGTGAGACCTTGCACGAAATGATGATCTGGTCGGTGCGCAATCCGGCATCGAGCGCCAGTTCCGTGGATTGGAGCGCGGAGAGCACCATGCAGTCGTTCAGGACCTGCTCGGACGACTTGCCGAGATTCTTGTCCGTGTTCTCCTGCATCTTCGCCATCACGAGTTCCTGGTTCAGGGACCCGCCGTTGACGCCGATGCGTACGGGACGTTGATGATCAACCGCCACCTGGCAGATGGTGGCGAATTGTTCGTCGCGCCGTCGGCCGGTGCCGACATTGCCCGGGTTGATCCGGTATTTGTCGAGCGCCTCGGCGGCGGCGGGATACCGGGTCAGCAACTGGTGACCGTTGTAGTGGAAGTCACCGACGAGGGGCGCGGTGCAGCCGCGATCGAGCATGCGTTGCTTGATCTCGGGCACTGCAGCGGCCGCCTCCGGCGTGTTGACCGTCACACGCACCATCTCGGAACCGGCCTCGGCCAGTTCGATACACTGCTGGGCTGTTCCCGCCGCGTCGCTCGTGTCGGTCATCGTCATGCTCTGCACAACGACGGGCGCGCCCCCGCCGACCTGAACGTTCCCCACGCGCACGCCAAATGTCTTGTGAAGCCGAACCGGAACCGCCATGGCCTTTGATCATACCGGAGGCCAAACGGATGGTGCGACGGTCATACGAGTAGATGGGCGGGTGGGCTGTTGGGCACGGAGCCGCCGGGCTTCAGCCCGGCGGTCCTTCTGCCGATAATGGGAAGTGGGAGTCTGGAATGAAGATTGTGAAGATTGTCGGCTGGTGCGTGGCGGTGTTGCTGGTCGGTGCGGGGGCGGCTGTGGCGCAGGTGAAGGTGACCGAAACGGATATCAAGCGCCTGGAGACCACGGCCGGTGACATCGCACACGCGGCCGGCATGCTGGCGAAGACCGATGCGACGCAGGCGGCCGAGGTCGAAAGACGCCTCGCGGTGTTGCGCGACGAGATTGTCTACCTTCGCGTGAAGCTGCGCCGCGAAGGGGTCACCCGAGCCGAGTACAGCGAGGTGCGCGATCAGCTCGAAACACTCCGTGTCCGCGCTTCGGGCGAGAAGGTCGCCGCCCAGCCGGTCGTCGCGGATGATCCGATAGTGGGCTCACGAGTCTGGACACTGGCTGTGGGGACGGAACTCGACGTCCGCCTGCAGACGCCCCTCAATTCAGGCACGGCGAAGGTGGAGCAGCGGTTCGAGGCGACCACGCTCGTCGACCTGATGATCGATCGCGAGCTCGTCCTGCCCGCAGGTACCCTCGTCCGAGGGTTCGTGGGGTCGGTGAGCCCGGCATCCCGCACAAGTCGTCGTGGCAGCCTCACGCTGGCGTTCGACGAGATCGTGCTGAAATCGGGACCCACGAGGATGCGCGCCACCGTGACGCAGGCACTCGACGGCAAAATGAGCGATGACGTGAGCCGGGTGGGGACGGGGGCCGTGCTGGGGGGCATTCTCGGTGGCCTGCTGGGGGGCGGCAAAGGACTGCTGCTCGGCGTGTTGGTGGGTGGCGGCGGGACGATTGCCGCAACCGATGGTACCAACGTTGATCTGCCTCCGGGCACCATCCTGCGGGTGAGGGTCGATTCGCCGCTGGAGATTCGATAAGCTCCCCGTCGATGACTCACTCAGAACGTGTGGCACAGACCGTCGCCGGGTTTGAGGCGGCGATGGCACGGTTTCTTGCGCGCGTGGAAGCGGTCCCCGCAGCGGACGGCATCAGGCGTCCTGCGGATGGGGGGTGGTCTCTCGCACAAATCGCCTGGCACGTTGCCGCGACCAATGAGGGGTTTGCCGCGCTGGTGGACGGCAGCAGGCCGCTGGCGAGGGCGCCTGAGCCGGATTTTGCCGAGACGCCCTTTACCGAAATCATTGCGATGGTCCCCGACCGCCTGGAAGCGCCGGACGTCTTCCAGCCCCCGCCGGAGGTGGGCCTGGCGGACGCCGTGGCCCGCCTCCGGACCTCGGGCACGCGATTCGTCGACGCGTATCGCGCGCTCTCCGAAGACCGCGCGCGCTGGACCGTGAAGTCCATTCTCGGCCTGCTCACCGTGTATCAGGTGGGCAACTGGGCGGTGGCGCACGTGGTCCGGCACAACGCCCAGGCCAAACGCGTCCTCGGTCGCTGAACGCGTTACAATCCGCGCATGAGAATCCGCATTCTTGCCGCGGCTGTTGCCGCCGTTGCCGCGTCCTCTGGTCTTGCTGCCCAGACGCAGGCCGATCAGGCGCTCATCGAGCGCGCCAGGGGCATCCATGATCGTGTCATCACGATGGATACCCACGTTGACATCTCGGCGGCGCGATTCGCGCCAACCTGCAACTACACGATGCGGCTCACGACGCAGGTGAATTTGCCGAAGATGAAGGAAGGCGGTCTCGATGCGCCGTTCCTCATCGTGTACGTCGGGCAAGGCCCACTGACGCCGGAGGGCTACGACAACGCCTATCGCCAGGCCGTTGAAAAATTTGACGCGGTGCACCGGTTGACCAGGGAGATTGCGCCCAACGAGATTGAACTGGCGCTCACGCCGGCGGATGTTGTGCGGATCAACAAGGCCGGCAAGAAGGTCGCGATCATCGGGATTGAGAACGGCTACGCAATTGGCACTGACCTCGAGCGCGTGAAGGAATTTTTTGAACGCGGCGGGCGTTACATGTCGCTCGCGCATAACGGCAACTCGCAGTTGGCTGATTCCAACTCCACCGAAGCCGCCAACGGAGGCATTCACGGCGGGTTGAGCGAGTTGGGCAAGCAGGTCATAGCCGAGATGAACAAGTGGGGCATGATGGTCGACATCTCCCATCCGTCCAAGCAGGCGAACATGCAGGCGATCGCGCTGTCGAAGGCGCCGGTCATCGCCTCGCATTCGTCGGTGCGTGCGCTCGCGAACCACTCGCGCAACATGGACGATGAGCTGCTGCTGGCGCTCAAGAAAAATGGCGGAGTGATGCAGACCGTGGCGTTTGCGACCTACGTGAAAGTGGATGAACACGGTCCCGCCCGTCAGGCGGCGGTTCAGGCGCTGGGGCAGGAGTTCGGCCTGACTGCGGCGGCCGGCGGTGGTGGCCGCGGTGCCGGCGGCGCCGGCGCCGCGCGTGGCGGTGGGGCCGGCGCTGGCGGGCGGCAGGGCGGAGACCCGCAGCCGGGGCCAGGCCAGGCGGTCGCGTGTCCGGTGGAAGATGGCGCGCCTGCAGGCACGGCGCCTCAGGCCGCAGGTGGTGCGGGCGGTGGCGGTGGACGTGGCGGCGCGAACGCCGCGGCACTCGCGGCGTTGCCTGAGGATCGTCGCGCCGAGTACGCCCGCCGTCTGTCTGAGATCAATGCGAAGTACCCGGTGCCGGAACGGGCCACTGTGGCGGATTTCGTCAATCACATCGACTACGCCGTGAAGCTCATCGGCATCGACCACGTCGGTATTTCGTCCGACTTTGATGGCGGCGGCGGCGTCACCGGCTGGAACAGCGCCTCTGAGACGTTTAACGTCACGCTCGAACTGGTGCGGCGCGGTTACACGGAAGAGCAGATCGCCAAGCTGTGGAGCGGCAATCTCCTGCGCGTGTGGGCCGAGGTCGAGAAGGTCGCCAGACAGCTCCAGGGGACGCGCTAATCCAACCTCAGCTTCTTCCTTTTGAGGAACAGCCCCTTGCGGGAGATGCCGAGTAACTGCGCGGCGTCGCTCACGCGCCCCTGCGACTGTGCCATCGCCCGTTCGATGAACGCGCGTTCCACCTCGGCGAGCGCCAGTTCCAGCGGTTGGTCCAGCCGCACCGCCACGCCGGGTCCATCGTCCCGGGCGGCGTAAGGTCTTGCCGCGAACCACGGACCCGAGACCTCGGGCGACAAGTCCGTGGTTCGCAGGGTTGCCCCGTCTTCCGAGAGCGCGACCATCCGGCGCAGTTCATTTGAAAGTTGCCGCAAATTGCCCGGCCAGTCATACAGCAACATCGCTGCGACCACATCGTCACCCAATGTGATCCGGGAGCGATTGGTTTCGGCCGTGGCCTTCCTGAGGAAGAACGCGGTCAGCGCCGGGATTTCGTCCTTGCGTTCGCGCAGCGGGGGGAGCGACAGCGTGGCGACTTTGAGGCGATAGAACAGGTCGCTGCGGAACCGGCCTTCGCCGACGAGTGTCTCGAGACGGGCGTTGGTGGCGGCGATGACCCGCACCTGCACGAGTTGCGGTTTGGCGTCGCCCACCGGATGCACCTCACCCGACTCAAGGAATCGAAGCAACTTCGGCTGGACGGCCGGATCGAGGTCGCCGATCTCATCGAGAAACAACGTGCCTTGATCCGCAATACGAATGACACCCGACGAGGCCTCGTGGGCGCCGGTGAAGGCGCCGCGTCGGTGGCCGAACATCTGGCTCTCCACCAGATCTCGAGGGATGGCGGACGCGTTGAAGGGGATGAACGGGCCGCGTTTCACGCGGCTGTGCTCATGGATGAGGCGCGCGAACACCTCCTTGCCGGTGCCGGTTTCTCCCGTAATGAGAATCGGCAGTTCGGTCGACGAGAGGCGTTGCGCCACGCGCAGCAGTTCCTGCATGCGGGGAGACCAGAACACGGCATCGGCGACCGTCGAGTCTTCGGTCGTCGGCCACAAATGATTCTCCGCATCGTCATCAAAGTCGACCGCGGCGGCGAGGATGTCAGTGAGGTTCTTGACGATGGCGATTTCTTCGAGGGAGGCCAGTTGCCGAATGTCGATGGAGATCGTCGTCTCGGTGCTGGTGAGATCGATCCGGCAGCCATGGCTGCCGCGGAAATTCCAGGAGACTGCCGGCATGGAGGCGTCGCTGCCGGAGGGCGATCGTGAGACGGTCAGGCGTGAGCGGAGCGGTGTGGCCTCGAGGACCGAGATGACGCGTTGGGCGAGCAGTTCCAGCGAGTGGCCGGAGTTCAGCAGGGCGGAGAGTTCGCCGAGCAGGAGGGCCGTGTCGTTGGTGTCTACCTGCCGCCAGCGTTCAGTGAGCACCGGTGTCTGGGCTGGGCGGGTGAGCGTTGGCAGCGAGGTCCGCTCGCGTTCGACGAGCCAGCGCTGGAAGCGGTGGTCGATGGCGTCGCAGGCACGTCTGGCGCGGTCAAAGTGGCGATGGGCCTGTGCGGTGTCACCGCGGAGGGCGAGGCATGTGCCGGTGGCGGTTTCGACTGAGATGAGCGGGTCGATGGCGCCTCTGGGGCAGACGCGCATGGCGGTGAGCAGGGACGCGTCTGCGGCGTCGTGGCGGCCGAGACGCGCTTCGGCGCGCGCCCGCGCGGCGAGCAGTGACGCGCGCCATGTGCGCAGTTGTCGGCGCGCCAGTTCAGGGTCGGCGTCATTAACGCAATCCACGATGGCCTGCCACTCCTCGTGCATGCCGAAATACAGACACCGGGTGAGTTGGTGCGTGAGGTCGTACCACGAGCGCGCAGGGACGTGGTGCGTGGCGACCAGGGCCTGGCACTCGTCGATGTGTTGGCCAGCAGCCGCCAGATTGCCATCAAAAAGGGCCGTGCTGGCCATTGAATCCGTCAACGCCAGCCGGACAAAGGTGAATGGTTGGCACTTTTCAAGGCCCTGACTTAGTAACTGCTTGCTGCGTTCGGATTGACCAGCACAGAGTGCAAGCATGCCGAAGTTTCCGAGTGCGGCAGATTCGTGTCTGACGGACTGCAGTCCGCGTGCTGTCTCCAGGCTTCTCGCTGTAGCAGTTCTGGCCCTCTTCAGATTGCCTTCGTACATCTCCAACGACGCCTCTACCAACAGGTTTGAGCAAAGGATATCCGCTGCACCGGCATGTGCGGCGAGCTGGCTTGAAATCTCCAGATGACCTCGGGCGTCGATTGTCGCGCCGCGTAGAGCCTCGATCCTCGCTACCGCAAGGTGAAGCCAAGCGAGGGATCTCGGACTACCCACTGAGGTCGCGAGTTGTCGAAGCTCCGCCAAGTCGCCGAGGGCCTTACTTGGCACCAAGAACGGGGCCTCCATTCCGAATCGGACAAATTCAGGCTGCAGTCTAATCTCAGGCGGAGACGCGCTCAGTGTGCCGCAGAGCTTGTGAAGCGCAGCCCCAGCATCAACTACGTCTCCTGAATCAAATGCCCTGTTTGCGGCCTGGATAGCCAATTCTGTCGCGTCGCAGTTGCCCGCAGGGCGAACCACGTCCACCTTAGAAGCAACGCTATCCCCAATCCTGGACGCGCCCTGCGAGGTTGCTTTCAGCATCCTGCCCCCCCCGTGCCTGCTATTGGGGAACCATACCAGAACAACCCCCAGAACCTAGACAAACAGCGTCGAAGGAGGTACCAGAAAATTAATGGATCTTGCGCTCGACCAATTGCGCGGAGGGAGGCCGGTTCTGTGTGGCCGAGACACTCCCTAACGAACCTGCGCTGAGGAACAATTGGGCCGCGGATTCAAGCATTCGGCGGTGGTCCCGCTGAAAGTCTTCGCTGCCATATAGCGTGAGCACAGCGAGGGACGTATTGCCTTCATAGATTGGGACAACCAGTGCCGCGCGAAGCGGAACGGGAAGAGTTCTCGCCACGGGTCCGAGGTCAAGCGATGCATCCGAATTGAATACGACCTGGCGGTGTGCGAAGGCCCATCCAGAGATTCGCTCCCCCACCGGAATCGTAGTTGATTCAATAGTACTGGCACCCGACCCAGCACAATAGCTCACCTTCAGGTCTGAGTTACCTGGCTGCGGAGTATAAAGAACGACCGCTGCAGCCGGGATGACCCGGCGAACATGGCGAAAGAATACCTCTGCCGCAAGCTCGATGCCTTGTGTTTTGGGCAACTCTCGGCGGAGATCTGCAAACTCTCGCTCTTCCGCCGTTGCCGCGCTGATTACCTCAAGGGCTGGGCTTGCAAAGGCGCCGCTCTCTCCTGAGTGCGCCAGCGCATGGCGACCTTCCGCCTCGTCGATCGCCTCCAACTTATCGAGTATCCGAATGAATCCATCGACCACCCAAGGGTCGTACATCGCGCCTCGGCGATCCTGTAGGATTTGTTCGGCTTGTTGGCGGGTCATTCTCGGTCGGTAGGGGCGATCAGATGTGAGCGCATCGTAGCAATCCACTACGGAGAGGATTCTCGCGCCGATGGGGATTTCCTGTCCCTTCAAGCCATCAGGGTAACCTCGGCCATCCCAGCTCTCATGGTGGTGCCTAACAATTGGCGCCACCGGGTATGGAAAATCAATACTCTTGAGGATGTTTGCTCCGACGGCCGCGTGGTCTTTCATCTTCTCGAATTCAGCCGGAGTCAGTGGGCCTGGTTTGTTCAGAATGTACTCTGGGACCGCCAGCTTGCCCGTGTCGTGAAGGAGAGCAGCAGCCTCAAGTGCCTTGAGTTGTTTGTCGTCAGTTACGCCAAGTGACCTGGCGACCTCCATCGTATATTGCTGCACGCGGCGGATATGACCATGGGTGACCTGGTCCTTGGCGTCGATTGCCATGGCGAACGCAGTGATCGTAGCCATGTGAACCTTCTCGATGGCATCGAGTCTTCCCTGCATCTCGTCTACTCGCCGCGCAGAGTTTCGATAATTCAAGAAGAGCATCGCCATCAACGGGACAATGACGGGGATCTTGCTTAGGACACCCTGGTTCCCTCCTGAGGCAAGCAAAGCCGCAATCGAGGCACCAGCGAAATAGGTCAGAAAGCCATCTCGAATACCCCACCAAGTTGTCTTGAAGTCCCTCAGGAAGTTCGAGTGCCCCAGGGGTTGTGTCACCGCGATGGCCACAGCAACAAGTGTCGAGTTGATCAGGAAGTAAAGGACCGCAAAGGCAGCCAAGCCCAGAACGAACCTAGTCGGAGATGCAACGAGGTCGAGTGGGGGCGGGCCAGCGATCGAGAAGAGCGCAAGGGCGGCCAGCCATAAGGAAAGGGGTGGTGCAGCCAAATTGAACTGGGTTCTGGTCCAGTCCAGTTTTCGTCTTGAATGCCAGATCTTGCCAGAGAGGACGGTCGCGTCCAGCAGAACCAAGACGGTGCCGACCGCGGGGCCATATACCAGAGTGCCCCACATGACAAATGTCTCGGAGACCGAGTACCTAGCACCTACTGCTTGGAACTTGACTGAGAGGAGGCCGCTGATCAGCGTCAGCAGTGTCAGCCAATACCAATCTCCAGGAGGAGGAGAGACGATTAGGGCACGAACGCTACCAACGGAAACGGCGAGACCGGCAACTACGACGGCGCCGATATAAAGGCGGGATGTCCACGGGGGATCCGAGCGAGGCGGGGACGCCATAGACTTTGCCTCGAACCCCCGTCAGGCCCAGCGAACGTCCCAACAAGAGGCAGTTAGAGGTCCTAGCTCCAGACGATAATCGAACGCTTCGCCATTTTGAGGTCCAAGCAGAGGCGGTTATATGTAGTCATAGCGTCGCAACTCTCAGCGAAAACTCTAGTTGTCCCAGACCAAGGTGTTATCCCACACGAGGGTGTTATCCCACACCAAAGTCTGGCCCCAGAACACGTTGTTGTCCCAGACTAGGGTGTTGTCCCAGACCAAGGTGTTATCCCACACCAGTGTCTTGCCCCAAATGTGAGCGTTATCCCAGACCAAGGTGTTATCCCAGACTAGGGTGTTGTCCCACACCAAAGTGTTGTCCCAGACCAAGGTGTTATCCCACACCAACGTCTCGCCCCAGAGGAACGTGTGTCCTGGGATGCCACCGTTTGCGTTGTCCCACACCAAAGTGTTGTCCCAGACCAACGTCTGGCCCCACGTGGACGCTTGGCCGAACGTGATGCCACTGGCCCACGCGGATTCGCCGCCGATGGTGTTGGTGAGGTCGATCTTGCTGATGTTGCGGCTCTTCGCGAAGCGCACCGCGAGCGCCACGTTGAGGCTGCCGGCCCCCTGCTTGATGAGGCCAACGCCAGGAATATGCTGCGCGGTCAACTGCAGCGCCGTCTTGACTTCGTAGGGCGTCAGGTCAGGGCGCGCCTGCAACAGCAACGCCACGGAACCAGAGACCACCGCCGTCGACATGCTCGTGCCCGACAACTTCATGTAGGTGCCGCCGCGGGCCCCGATCACCTGACGCGTCGGATGGCCCTCCCACAACGTCGTGCCGCTCGAAACAGCCGCCACAATGCCGTTGCCTGGCGCCACAAGGTCCGGCTTCATCAACGCATTCGCCGGCAAGGCGTCGGGCGTCTGCGGCGCAGGCGTACCGGGATCCACGACCGGACCCGACGAACTGAATGACGCCACCGAGTCGTCGCTCCGGAACACCGTGCCGTTGGTGTTGAGCGCGCCAACCGTCAAGGCACCTGGCGTAAAGCCGGGGGACACAATCGCGCCCACGATAGGCTTGCTTTCTGGAGCCGGCGTCACGCCCAGATTACCGGCCGAGGCCACCACCACAAGTCCCGCCCTGACCGCGTCCTCAACGGCAATCGCGAGGGGGTCGTTACGGTAGGGCTCTGCCGCCGGATGCCCCAGGGACAGGTTGACAACCCGCACCCCGAAAAATTCCTTGTAGCGCGCGAAGAAATAAATCGCGTCAATGACGTCCGCCACATACCCGGACCCGTCAGCGCTCAGGACCTTGGCACTGATGAGCGTCGCACCCGGCGCCATGCCGATGTACGCAGCCGTCGTGGACGCCGACGGGTGGCCCCGCTGCCACGTCCGGCTGCCCTCACCACTGCCTGCAATGATGCTCGCCACGTGCGTGCCGTGGCCGTAGTCATCCACGCCGCCCCACCGCACCCCACCAGTCCCGGTGAAGTCCAGACGAGCGCCAACCCGGTTGACCAGGTCAGGATGGTTCGCGATCCCAGAATCAAGGACCGCCACACCAACGCCGCGCCCGGTGACGCCACCAAACGCCGCCCCCTGCGTCCCCGTCCACACCTGGTCGGCACCAATCGCCTGTGCCGTCACCGCCGCCATCGAATACACGCGCACGTTTTCAGAAACGCTTTTGACCTGCGGTTCAAGGGTCACAGCCGCAATCTGCGTCGCGGTCCCCAAAAACACACCGCCGGCGATCATCCGCTTCATGAGCGGAAGACCGTACTTCTGGCCGATGCGGTCAACTTCCGACTGCGGGGCAATCAGGATGAACTGGAACCTCTCGGCACTCACGGAGGGTCCGTTGAGCGCACGGTCAATCTTGGCGGCAAATTCCTTCGACATCTTGCCGCGGTAATTGCCGCCGGCTTCCGCCTGCACGGGAGCTAGCACCACGGCGACCAGGAACAGCCCCAGCAGGGCGGCTCCCATTCGGGGCAGAAGCAGATGGCGACGGGTCATTGAAAAGATGACGCTCATAGAATCACATTCAATCCACGATACCGACGACAACCGGACGACGGTCCTGCAGAACCGAGGCACGTACCGTACCACCGGGCCATCCGGTAATTCCCTCCAAAACCATCAACATACGGCCTTTCCGACCGCCGTTGCCTGAAGAATCGTGTCCAACAGTATTACGGAACTGTCCGAACATTCACGGTCTTGTTGGTGCCACCCCGCCCGCAGTCCGAGCCGCCGCACCCCGTAAGTCCTTGAACTGAACCATAATACGCCCGTACGGGCCAAGCTGCCGGCTGAAGTTTTGGGGCCCTTCATGAGGTGACGTATGGCCGAATCCCGAACCCTCCGCCCAGCCCTCCTTGGGGGGCTCCTGGTCGTTCTGGCCGCCGTTGGCTGGTTCGCCTGGTCGGGTGGTACCCCACAACCGGTCGCAACTCCCGATTCTGCCGCACCGACGCCAGGAGGGCGCCTTTTGGCGACCTATTCGACCGAACCCACAAATTTCCTCAGAATTGCCCAGCCCACGGCGGCGAACCTGATGTTCAGCAGCCTGACCCAGGCCACCCTGTTGCGAACCGACGCCACGGGGAGCTTTGAAGCCCGACTCGCCGCCAAGTGGTCCTCTTCCGACGACGGCCTCGCGTGGACGATCGAACTGCGACCGGATGCGAAATTTTCGGACGGGCGGCCGGTCACCTCTGCTGACGTCGTGTTTTCCGTGCGTGCGGCGTTGGGGACGCCCGCCGGCGCCGATCTGAAGGTCGACGGCCAACCTGTCACCGTCCGCGCGCTGGACGACCGCACACTGGTGCTGACGTTCCCGGCTCCCTACGGACCCGGCCTCAATGTGCTCGAGAACCTGCCTATTCTCCCCCAGCACAAATTGGAAGCCGCAGTGACGGCTGGTACGGTAGCCACGGTGTGGGCGGCGACCGTCGCGCCGGCTGAGATCGTCGGCGCCGGCCCCTTCGTTCTGAAGGAATACGTGCCGGGACAGCGGTTGCTGTTCGCGCGCAACCCCCACTTCTTCGGACGCGACGACGCCGGCATCCCGCTGCCGTATCTGGATGAGATCGACATGACGATCGTCCCCGAAGCGAACACCGAACTGCTGCGGCTGCAGTCGGGCGACGCGGATGTCATCACGAACTTCGTCAGCGCCGATGATCTCGCCGTGCTCCGGCAGAGTGCAGCGAGCGGGCGCATCCGGTTGACCGACGCCGGGCCGGCGATCGACGTCACCACGTTCTGGTTCAATCTGCGCCCGGACGCCAAGGCCGGCGCGGGCCGCCCCTGGCTCGTGGCCCCCGAGTTCCGTCGTGCGATCTCGCATGCCGTGAACCGGCAGGCGATCGTCGACACGGTGTTTCTTGGGGAAGCGATGGTCGCGTACGGGCCGGTCACGCCCGGGCACGGCGATTGGTATGTGCCCGACCTGCCGGCGGCGGCATTTGACGCTGGCCGCGCACGCACGCTGTTGACATCGATGGGGCTGTCCGATCGCAATGGTGACGGGATGCTCGACGACGCCCGGAATCAACCGGTGCGATTCTCTGTGCTCACACGAAGCGGCCAGCCGGCGTTTGAAAAAACCATGGCGGTCGTGCAGGAGCATCTCCGGCAGGTCGGCATCACGATGGATGTGGTGGCGCTGCCGGCCAATGAAATCATCACGCGCTACACCGCGGGAGATTTTGATGCGATCTACTTCGGCGGGCGCGCCACCACACGAGATCCCGTCGGCAGTCTGTCGTTCTGGATGAGTTCCGGCGCCTTCCACTGGTGGCACCCCGGGCAGGTCACGCCGGCGACGCCCTGGGAGGCGCGGGTCGACGAACTGATGCAGCAGCAGTCGGTGACGACCGATCCCGCAATGCGCCGTCGGTTGTTCGATGCCGCGCAACGCATCCTGGCCGATCAGATGCCGGCCCTCTGGTTTGTGGCCCCTCGCGCCATCGTCGCCGTCAGTGGCCGTGTGCGCGGCGCGACGCCCATCATCTTCTTCCCGCCCGTGCTCTGGAACGCAGAGCGGATTCACCTCGCGGACGGAGGGCGGTGAGCCGGTCGTTCGTCGTCTTTCTCGCGCGCCGAGTGGTCGCGGCGCTTGTGTTCGTCTTCGTGGCGTCAACCGCCGCCTACGTCATCGCGCGTCTGGCGCCAGGGGACGAGACGACCGCAGATTTCATCGCCGGTATCGATGCCGGAAGCATTGCGGCCAAGCGGGACCGACTCGGACTGGACGACCCCCTTGTCGTGCAACTCGGCCGGTGGGTGTCGGGGGTGGTGCGGTTCGATCTCGGTGAGTCCTCGTCGTTCCAGCGGCCCGTCAGCGCCCTGGTGTTTGAGCGCGGCCTCAACACGGCGCGCCTCGCGGCGACGGCGGTGCTGCTTGCGACGCTCATCGGGGTGCCGCTGGGCATCGTGACCGGGGCGTGGCCCCGGCACTGGGTGTCACGCCTGATTGCGCCGCTTTCACTGGCGCTGGTGGCGTGTCCGCCCCTGGTCGCCGCGCTCCTGCTCATGTTCATTGCGGTCTCGACCGGCCTGCTGTCGATCGCCCCGGGCGCACTGGTCCTGCCGGCCATCGCCCTCGGGCTGCCCGTGGCCGCAGTCCTTGAGCGCCTGCAATCGCAGGCCACCGCAGAGACGATGGCGTCCCCTGATCTGGTGGCGGCCGCTGCCCGTGGCATTCCTCCCGCCCGGCTGGTGTGGCGGCACGCCGCCCGTCAATCGCTGCGGCCGGTGCTCGGTGTGTATGGCATCGTGCTGGGCAGTCTCTTCAGCGGTTCCCTGGCCGTGGAGTTGGTGACATCGTGGCCCGGACTTGGCCGCCTGCTGTATGACGCCGTCCTGCAGAGCGACGTGAGTCTCGTCGCCGGCTGCGTGGTCGCAGGAGCCGTTTGTCTCGCCGTCGGTAATGTGGTGGCCGACGTGCTCCGAATCATCGTCGATCCCCGGGCGGCGGAACCGGTCTGATGCGTCGCGCGGCGTGGGGGGTCGTCGGTGTCCTGGCGTTCGGCGCCCTTGCGGCCCCGTGGGTGAGTCCCCAGGACCCGTGGGTGCAGTTTGCGGATCGATCGTATGCGCCGCCCACGCGGGTGCGCCTGCTCGCCGCCGACGGCTGGCACGCGCCGTTCATCTACAGGCAGGTCCTTGTGGACCGCGTGTCCCGGCGGTATGCCGACGATGTCTCGGTGCGGGTGCCGCTGCGGTGGTTGGCTGACGGGCGGCTGGTCTCCGTGGACGCGGCCGCCGGGCCTCTGCTGTGGCTGGGGGCTGACAGCCTCGGGCGCGATATCTGGTCGCGCGTGTGGCACGGCGCCCGGCTGTCGATTGGTGTGGCGATGGCCGGTGCGCTGGGCGCGCTCGTGGTGGGCGTTCTGCTCGGGGCGCTGGCGGGCGCGATTCGCGGATGGATCGATATCGCCGTGACGTCCATCGCGGACTTTGTGATCGTCCTGCCCGCGGTGTATCTCGTGCTGGTCCTCCGGTCGCTGATGCCCGTCGTGCTCGACGCTCCCGTCGTGTTCCTGTTGCTGACGGTCCTCTTTGCGACTGCCGGGTGGCCCCATGTGGCGCGGGGTGTGCGCGCCATCGTGGCCACCGAGCGGCGTCGCGACTACGCGGAAGCGGCGCTGGCCATTGGCGCCGGCCGGCTGCGGTTGCTGGGGCACCTGGTGCCGGCGGCCTACGGGTTTCTTCGCGTGGAATTTGTGCTGCTGGTTCCGGCGCTCCTGATCGCCGAGTCCACGATCTCCTTCCTGGGGCTGGGGTTCCCGGAGCCCCAGCCCAGCTGGGGGCTCATGCTGAAGGAGGCGTCGAGCGTGTCGGCCATGCAACTGGCGCCGTGGACCCTGAGTCCGGCGGTCCTGCTGTTTGTCTTTGTGCTCGCGCTCCAGCAGCTCGCGGGCGGCCAGAGCGTTGACACCGCCGAGCCACCTCGATAGCCTCCGGGCGTGGTGACTCTTCGTGGTGTATTTCCTCCGGTGCCGACACCGTTTGATCCGGCGACGGGTGATGTTGACCTTGGCGCCCTGCGCGCCCAGCTGACCCGGCTGTCCGCCGCGCCGCTGGCGGGCGCGCTGGTGCTCGGGTCCAACGCCGAAGCCGGCCTGCTCGAGGAGCCGGAAGCCGACGCGATTGTGGAGACCGCACGGGCGGTTGTGCCCCGCGACCGCGTCCTGATCGTCGGCACCGGGCGCGAGTCGACCCGGGCGACGATCGCGGCGTGCCGCCGGGCCGGCGACCGCGGCGCAGATGTGGTCCTGGTGCGCGCGCCCTCGTTCTTCAAAACACAGATGACACACGATGCGCTCGTGGCGCACTACCGCGCGGTGGCCGACGCGTCACCAGTGCCGACCATGCTCTACAACGTGCCCGGCATGGCCGGCTTCAGCTTCACCTCGGCCACGGTTCGTGCTCTGGCCGAGCACCCCAACGTCATCGGCATCAAGGAAACCAGCAACGACCTTGAGCGGCACGCGCAGTTCGCCATGGTCCGGCCCGACCGGTTTGCGGTGTTGTCCGGCTGGGCCCCGGTCGCCTATCCCGCGTGGATGATGGGGGCCCGCGGCGCGATCATCGCGGTAGCGAACCTGCTGCCCGATGTGTGCGCGATGTTGTGGGACCATGCGCAGGCGGGGCGCCACGAGGACGCCCGCACGCTTCAACAGCGCCTGCTGCCGATCGCGCAGTTGGTGTCGAGCGTGCACAGCGTTGCCGGATTGAAGTTTGCGCTGGGCGAACTCGGATTCCCCGGTGGCCCGGTCCGGCCTCCGCTTCTGCCGGTCGGATCCAAAGCCGCCGACGAAATTCGTGCGGCGCTCGAGGAGTGGCGGTAATGGCGACGCTTCCGACCTCTGACCGACTGCTCCTCGGACCCGGGCCCTCGCCGGTGTCTGCGCGTGTGATGCAGGCGCTCTCGGCTCCGCCCCGCTCCCATCTCGATCCCGACGTGCTCGATCTGCTCGATGACGTGCGCGGCATGCTGGGGCGCGTCTTTCACGCGCCGGACGCGAATCTGAGCATTGCCGTCTCCGGCACCGGCACTGCGGCCATGGATGCGGCCGCGATGAATCTGATCGAGCCCGGCATGACGGTGCTCGCGATCGTGACGGGGTACTTCGGCGAGCGGCTCGCGCAGGTCTTCGCGCGCAGCGGCGCCTATGTCGAACGGCTGCACGTCGAGTGGGGACGATCCGTGGATCCCGCGCTGGTGGAGCGTGCGCTGGTGGATGCGCGCTTCGATGTGGTGGCGATGGTGCACGGCGAGACATCCACCGGCGTCCGCAATCCCGTTGAAGCGATCGCGCCACTGGTGCGTCGCCGTGAAGCCCTCTTTGTGGTGGATGCCGTCACGTCGCTTGGCACCATTCCTGTGGATGTGTCGGCCTGGGACGCCGATGTCGTTTACTCGTGCGGACAAAAAGGACTCGGCGCACCACCGGGACTTTCGCCGATCACCGTGTCGCCGCGCGCGCGTCACGCGTCGCCGACGTGCCACAGCTACGCGTGCGATTTTGCACAACTTGAGGCCTTTTGGGTGCGGCGGCAGTATCATCACACCATCTCCTCTCCGCTCGTGTTTGCGCTGCACACGGCGCTTACCGAGTTGTTCGAGGAGGGGTTGGAAGCGCGATGGGCTCGTCATCAGGCGGCTCACGATGCGCTGGTTGCACAGTTGGCGGTCATTGGCCTTGAGTTGTTCCCCGACCCGCCGCATCGTCTGATCAGCCTCAACGCGGTGCGCATCCCTCCGGGCATCGACGAAAAAGCCGTGCGGGCCCGGTTGCTGACGACACACGGCATCGAAATCGGCGCCGGGCTGGGCCCGCTTGCCGGCCGGGTCTGGCGGATCGGACTGATGGGATCCGGCGCGACGCTCGCCAATGTTGACCGCGTCGTGTCCGCGCTCGCGGAGGCGCTCGGTCGTAAACGTCCGAAGTGAATCCCGGGAGCCGTATGAAATACACGCTGACCGCTGTGGTGCTCGTCGCGTCGACTGCCATCGCGTGTGCCACCAATCCTGCCACCGGTCGTCGCCAGTTCAACATTTTGTCCGAGAGCAGCGAGGTGGCCCTCGGCAAAGAGGCTGACGGTCAGGTGCGCCAGGAGATGGGGCTCTACGGGGATCCGGCGTGGCAGGAGTACGTCAATCGCGTCGGGCAGGCGATCGCAAAGCGATCCCATCGTCCACAGTTGCCCTGGTCGTTCGCTGTGGTGGACGCATCGGCGATCAACGCCTTCGCGTTGCCCGGCGGGTACATCTACCTGACCCGCGGCATCCTGCCGTTCCTCAGGAACGAAGCCGAGATGGCCAATGTGCTCGGCCATGAGATTGCACACGTCACCGCCAAACATGGCGCGACGGCGTACTCGAGGCAACAGGTGCTGGGCGCCGGTGTGTTCGCCGGCCGGATTCTGGCGCCGCCCGACAAGGCCGCCTGGTTTGACGCCGCCGAACTCTCGCTGGGGCTGCTGTTTCTGAAGCACGGGCGCGATGCCGAATTCGAAGCCGACAAACTCGGGGTCGGTTATGCCGCCGGCACCGGCTGGAATCCGTCGGGAATGGCCGGGATGCTGACGACGCTGGGGCGCCTGTCGGAGGCCGGTGGATCGAGCCGCGGTGTACCGAACTTTCTCTCGACCCATCCACTGCCTGCCGACCGGGTGCAGCGTGTCGACGAAATCGCCACCGCCGCGCGCACGGCATCCTCGACCCGCGTGAACGCCGACGAGTTTGCGCGGCGCCTTGATGGTCTCGTCTTCGGCGACAGCCGTGAACAGGGCATCCTGCGCGGGCGTGATTTTCTGCATCCGATCATGCGGTTTGCACTGCGGTTTCCGGATCAGTGGCAGGTGTCCAACGGCGCCGCGCAGGTCACCGCGCAGCCGTCCGGCGACGACACGATGGCGGTGTTGCTCGAGGTGGTCGATGCGGGAGGGCAGGGGCCGTCGCAGGCCGGCCGCGCGCGGATGGCATCGGCCAAGATGACCGAAGTCTCCGGAGACTCCACCACGATCAATGGACTCCCCGCGTTTGTCGGCGTGTTCCGCGGGGGAGCCGGCACCGAGGCGTTTACCGCGCGCGTCGCGTACATCGCGCACGGCGGACGGTTGTATCAGCTCGCGGGGCTGGCGACCGATACCGCGTTCTCCAGGGCGGACGGCCTGTTTCGCGAGGCCATCGGCAGTTTCCGCGCGCTGTCCCAGGCGGAGGCCGATCGCGTACAGCCCGCGCGCATCGACTTCCACACGGCGCGTGCCGGCGACACCTGGGCGTCTCTCGCACAGGCGCTCTCCGGACGGGCCATCGGCGCTTCTGCGCTCGCGATCATGAACGGGGCGGATCCCGCCTCAACACCCGCGGTCGGCGCGCGGCTGCGTGTGGTGATCGGAGGCTGATGCGTCGCGCGCTTCGGTGGACCGTGGCCGCGATGGCTGTCGCGTTCGCCACCGTCAGCTACACGTGGATCACGCTGCCGGACGTCCGCGCCTTACGACGCCAGCCCCCGGCGACCACAGCCTTCAGGGAACTGCGGGCTGCGCAGGCCGCCGATGCAGGCCGCGCGTTGAAGATGCAGCACCGGTGGGTCAGTTACGATCGCATCTCGCCCCATCTGAAGCGCGCCGTCACCGTGGCGGAAGATTCCGCGTTCTGGGACCACGAGGGCCTGGACTTCGACGAGATCCGCGCCTCGCTTGAAGTCAACTGGACGCGCGGCGAGTTTGCGCGCGGAGCCTCCACCATCACGCAGCAACTGGCGAAGAACCTGTATCTCTCGCCTTCGCGCAACCCGTACCGCAAGGTGCGCGAACTTTTCATCACGCGTCGGCTGGAGGCGGAGCTCTCGAAACGCCGCATCTTTGAGCTGTATCTGAATCTCATCGAGTGGGGTGACGGCATCTGGGGCGCGGAGGCGGCGGCACGCGCGCACTTTGGCGTCTCAGCGGCCGCCCTGTCGCCCGCCCAGGCGGCGATGCTCGCCGGCGCGATCATCAACCCGCGCGTCTACAGTCCGTCGCGGCCCAATGCGCGGCTCCTGCGCCGGCAGGCGCTGATTCTCCGGCGTATGGGAACCGCCACGCCGCCCGATACGCCGGTCCAGCCGGCCACGCCCGCTCCACCGGCGCTGCCAACCGCCCCGATCATCATTCGCTGAAGAGCCGACGGGCGCCGACAAATCGCGCCCGCCAGTAGGACGCCTGCAACCGTTCGACGCGCACGACACCGGACGCGGCCGGCGCATGCACAAATTCGTCGGCGCTTAACGCCAGGCCCACATGCGAAGCACCGGGCGCGACGGTGGAAAAAAACACGAGGTCGCCGGCCTGGATGTCGCCCGCTCCGACCCGCCGTCCGATCTGAAACTGCCCGGCCGTCGTGCGCGGCACACTCACCGCATGGGTCCCAAACACAAACTGGATGAACCCGCTGCAATCAAATCCCGACCCCGGGTCGTCACCGCCAAATCGGTAGGGCGCGCCACGGTACGCCAGGGCGGTTTGCAATACGTCGTCTCGCAGTACCGGCCGTGTGGTGACAACCGCCGATGCCGGCCGAAACGCCGCGGGCGACGCCGGCATCGGAAACGGCAGCAGACCGGGAGTCGTGGGGCGGGCGTGCGCCGCACACGCCGCCGACGATGCCGCCATAGCCCCGGCGACAACCACACGAACCACGAGGCGACGGGCACCCCTCACGAGGGGCCTTATCGGTCGCTGAGAGGCACGCCGCCACCCCCGGGGAAGTACGTCTGTGACCTTCGATGTAACCCTTTGTGTACAGGGACGTTACAGCTGACCGCTCCTTGACAGGCCGCAGGTGCTGCCCGACAATGAGCCGGTCGGGACTATGGAACAGACCCTGCTGCTCAACGCGACGTACGAGCCGCTCAAGGTCGTGCATTGGCAGAAAGCGATCATGCTCTGGTGCCAGGGCAAGGTCGAAATCGTGTCCGTGTACGACCGCGAGATCCGCGCGGTGACGTTCAGCATGAAGTTGCCGTCCGTGATTCGGCTGCTGCGCCGCATCCGTGTGCGACGCCGGCTGGACTACGTGCCGTTTTCGCGCGTGAACATCTACGCACGCGACAATCACCGCTGCCAGTACTGCGGCGACATTTTTCCGTCCGCTGAATTGACCTTCGACCACGTGGTGCCGGTGGCGCAGGGTGGTCGCAAAAACTGGGAGAACATCGTCACCTGTTGCGTCGGGTGCAATCGGCGCAAGGGCGGGCGTACGCCGGCGCAGGCGCACATGCACCTGATTCGCCCGCCGAAGCGGCCTGACAAGGCCCCGGCCATTCGCATCACGTTCGGGTTGCGCAACGCACCCGAAAGCTGGCGCGACTACGTCTACTGGAACGTCGAACTCGACGACGCCTGAATCTGTGTCAGCCCTGTCCGCCTGTTATCCCCGCGGGGCCACCCCGGGGGCCCGCCTTGAGCTCACCGGCTTTCGCCTGCCCGTGCCGGCCGATGGTCCACCCCGTGTGTGGTTCGGTGCGGTGGAGGCACGCGTCGTGGCCGCGGCGGCGCGCGCGATCTCGGTGATCGTGCCTGCAGCGTGTGAGGGCGGTCCGACGCCCGTGCGGGTGGACGGCGTGACCGGCGACACGCTCGTCGTGGACGTGGCGCGGACGCTGGCCACCGACATTCATCAGGTCGACAGCCCGGTGTGTGTGCCGAACGGCACCATCTACGCGACGCAGAGCGGCACCCGTGACAACAAGTCCGCGACGCCGCTGTATCGCATCGCGCCCGACGGCGCGCGCGAGGCCCTCGCTGTTGAGATTGCGAATCCCACGTCTCTGGCGCTTGGACCCGATGACGCCGTCTACGTTTCGAGCCGATTCGAAGGGGTGGTGTATCGCGTGAATCCGCGCGGCGAGTCAGAGGTCTATGCGTCGGAACTCGGAGTGGCAACGGGGCTGGCCTTCGGGCGGGACGGGGCGTTGTATGTCGGGGATCGCGCCGGGTCCATCTTCCGGGTGTCCCCGGGTGCCACGCCGGAGGCCAGCCGGCAGGTGGACACGTTTGCGCTGCTGCCGCCGAGTGTGGCGGCCTTTCATCTGGCGATGGGGCCCGATGACTGTCTGTATGTCACCGCGCCGACGCTTGCGTCACGGGACACGATTTATCGAATCACGCCGACACGCCAGGTCGACGCCTGGTACACCGGGTTGGGACGACCGCAAGGGCTGACCTTCGACTCGACCGGCACGATGTTTGTCGTGGATGCGCTGGCCGGGTCGGCCGGGCTGTATCGCATTGATATGACCACGCGCGCGCCCGAGCCGGAGTTGATCGTGGCCGCTCCGCAGCTGGTCGGCGTTGCGAGCCATCCCGACGGCGGGCTCGTGCTCGCCTCCAACGACACGTTGTGGCGCCTGTGAAAAAGTGAAAAAGACACCCGACGTCTTTTTCACAGGGCTGCCCCTCACTGTTCGTCCTTGTCGAGCTTCGTGATTGAGAATCCGGTGAACCCGTAAATCGCAGAGATGATTGGGTTCATGATGTTGAGGAATGCGTAGGGCGCGTACGCCATGGTGGCAACACCGAGCGTTTGCGCCATAAAGGCGCCACACGTGTTCCACGGGACAAGAGCCGACGTCATCGTGCCCGAATCTTCCAGGCAGCGCGACAGGTTCTGCGGGGCCAGGCCTCGCCGCGCGAATTCAGCACGGAACATCCGTCCCGGCAGGACGATGGCGATGTATTGATCCGAGGCCAGCACGTTCATGCCGATGGACGTGCTGAGGGTCGCAAAAATCAGACTGCCCGTGCCGCGAACCGCCGACAGAATCGATTCGGCAATCCGTCCGAGCATACCCGTCTTCTCCATGACGGCGCCAAACGTCATCGCAGACAGAATCAGCCACACGGTGTTGAGCATGCCGCCCATGCCGCCGCGTGACAGCAGTTCATCGAGGGCGGCGTTGCCCGATTCCAGCGAGAAGCCGGATGCGAGTGCCTGCCAGCTGCCTTTGACAAGCGCCGCCCAGGTGGGAAGGTCCGGCGAGGCCGCCAGCGTGGTCACCGCGCCAGGCTGAAAGATCACCGCGAACACACATCCCGTCAGCGCGCCGATGATGAGCGCGGGTGTCGCAGGCACTTTTCGGACCACGAGACCAATGACCAGCACTGCCGGCAGCAGGAGGTGGGGACCAATCACGAAGCTCGACCGCAGCGACGCCAGAATCGCATTGACCGCGGTCGTGTCCTGTGGCGCCGCGGCGCTCAGCCCCAGCACCGTGAAGAGTACGAGCGCGATCACCAGACTTGGGATCGTGGTCCACATCATGTGGCGGATGTGTGTAAAGAGATCGGTGCCGGCCATCGCGGGCGCGAGGTTTGTCGTGTCGGAGAGCGGCGACATCTTGTCGCCGAAATAGGCCCCCGACACGATCGCGCCGGCCGCCAGACCGAGGTTGAGATCCTGCGCGGTGGCAATGCCCACCAGCGCGACGCCGACGGTGCCGGCCGTGGTCCATGAGCTGCCGGTCGCCACAGAGACAAGGCAGCACAAGAGGCACGCGCTCGGGAAGAAGATGGCCGGCGTCAGCAACTGCAGGCCGTAATAGATCATCGTCGGCACCACCCCGGCGAGGATCCAGGAACCGATCAGCGCGCCGACAATCAGGAGGATCAGGATGGCGCCCATCGCCAGTGAAATGCCGTGGACGATGGCGGCTTCGAGATCCTTCCAGGTGTGGCCGAGCCGGATGCCGACGGCGGCCGCGACGACCGCCGCCAGGATGAGCGCGATCTGATTCGGGCCGCCGGAGTTGCCGTCGCCGAAGAGCGCGACCGACCCGGCCAGCAGCGCGACGAGCGCGGCGATCGGAAACAACGAGAGCGCCAGAGAGGGTTTCGCCGCGGTCGTCGTCATAGCGCCGCGATGATAACATCCCGCATGCCCGCTCTCTCCGGAGTTCGCGTGATTGATCTGACGCGCCTGCTGCCTGGCGCGTTTGCGACCCTGATGTTGGCCGAACTGGGGGCCGAAGTCATCAAGGTGGAGGATCCGCGCGGCGGGGATCCCATGCGCCACCTGCCCCCGCTGATCGACGGGCGCGGGGTGTACGACCTGCTGCTGGGTCGCGGCAAGAAGAGTGTGGCGCTCGACCTGAAGGATCCCGAGGCGCGCGCGGCGCTGCGGCGACTGATCGCGACGGCCGATGTCGTGATCGAGAGCTTCAGGCCCGCAACGGCGCAGCGTCTGGGCGTCGCGGCCGCGGAGCTGCGCAGTGCCCACCCGTCACTCATTCACGCGTCCATCACGGGCTATGGCCAATCGGGTCCGTACGCGGAGCGGCCTGGGCACGACCTCAACTACGTGGCCGTGTCCGGCATCCTGGCGACTGACAGACCCTCGCCCTCCGCGTTGCCGAAGATGTTTGTGGCCGATGTCGGTGGCGGGGCCATGAGCGCGGTGGTCGCGGTGCTGGCGGCGCTGCTTGAGCGTGGGCGCACGGGCACCGGGGCCACGCTCGACATCTCCATGCACGAGTCCGCGCTGTATTGGGTGATGCTGCCGGGTGCCAAGGACCTGATGGAGACCCCCTCGTCGGCGGTGGGGGAGCTGCCGACATTTGGCGAACACGCCTGCTACAACGTCTATGAAACCGCCGACGGCCTGCAGATGGCCCTTGGTGCGCTGGAGGCGAAGTTCTGGTCCGCGTTCTGCGACGCCGTTGGGCGGCCGGACCTGACCGCGCGCCAGCTGACCTCGGGTGCCGATCAGACCGCGCTGGTGCGTGAGATTCGTGCCGTGTTCCGCACCAGGACGCGCGACGAATGGCTGCAGTTCTTCGAGGGACGGGATGTCTGCCTGTCTCCGGTCAACACTCCGGCCGAGGCATTCGAGGATCCCCACATCAGGGCCCGCGGCGGCCTGGTCCAGGGGCTGGGCCTGAAGGCCGTGCGCGCCCCGTTCGGATTTCCGCCGCTGGACCTCTCTCCGGCACCGGCTGTCGGAGCCGATAACGGGGCCATTCTGGGTCGGCCGTGAGCCTGGCGAACGGGTAACATAGTCGGTTGAGATGTCGCACGACTGGATTGCCGTCCGAGGCGCGCGGGTTCATAACCTGAAGAACATCGACGTCGACCTTCCGCGTGACCAGCTGGTTGTGATCACGGGCCTGTCGGGATCGGGCAAGTCGTCGCTGGCCTTTGACACCATCTACGCAGAAGGGCAGCGCCGGTACGTCGAATCGCTGTCCGCGTACGCCCGCCAGTTCCTCGAGCAGATGGAGAAACCGGACGTCGATTTGATCGACGGCCTGTCGCCGGCCATCTCCATCGAACAGAAGACGACCGCGGCGAACCCCCGATCGACGGTGGGCACCGTCACGGAAATCTACGATTACCTGCGGCTGCTGTTTGCGAACATCGGGATCCCCCATTGTCCGAACTGCGATCGCGAGATCACGTCCCAGACGCTCGAACGCATTGTGGATGTGGTGCTGTCGATGCCGCCCGACGAGCGGATCAACATCCTCGCGCCGGTGGTTCGGGGACGCAAGGGGGAGTTCAAGAAGGAACTCGCCGCACTCCGCGCCCGGGGGTTCACCCGCGCGCGTATCGACGGCGAGTTTGTGTCGCTTGAGGACGACCTCAAACTCGACCGTCGCAGGAATCATGCGATCGATGTCATGGTCGATCGCATCATCATCAAGGACGGCGTCGATCGCCGGCTGACGGAATCCATCGAGCTCGCCCTCACACTCGCCGACGACATCGTCGTGATCAACACGCTGCAGAGCGGCGATCGCCTGTTCTCGCGCCGGATGGCGTGTCCGTCGTGTGATCTGAGCATCCCCGAGATGACGCCGCGGGCGTTTTCCTTCAACTCGCCGCATGGGGCGTGTCCGGACTGCCAGGGGCTCGGCGCGGTGTATGACTTCGATCCGGCGCGGGTGGTGCCCGATGATCGGCTGTCGCTGACCGAAGGTGCCGTGCATCCGTGGGCCAAAGGCGATTCATCGTCCGTCAACGACATGCTGGCCGGGCTGCAGGCGGCATTTGGCATCGATCCCACGCTGCCGTTTGGGAAGCTGCCGAAGAAACAGCGCGATGTCGTTCTGATGGGCGCGCCCGGCCGCAAGACCAGGGGCGGCGATCCGTTCGGCGCCGATTTCGAAGGCGTGCTTCCGAGCCTGCGCCGGCGGTTTGAGAACGGCGACTGGTCGGAACAGGAAGCGCTGGAAGAGTACCGCGCCCTGCGTCCGTGTCTCGCGTGCGGAGGACAGCGCCTGCGGCCCGAGAGTCGCGCAGTCCGCGTCAAAGGGCGCTCCCTCACCGAGTACGTCGACCTGCCAATCTCTGATGCGCTCCCGATGTTTGATGCCATGGAGTTCTCCGAACGGGAGTTCCTCATCGCCGGGCGCGTCCTGAAGGAGATCCGCGAACGGCTGCGGTTCCTGGCCGACGTCGGTGTCGGGTACCTGACCCTGTCGCGCAGCGCGGCGACCTTGTCCGGCGGCGAGGGACAGCGCATCCGGCTCGCCACGCAGATCGGGTCCCAGTTGACCGGCGTGTTGTACGTGCTGGACGAGCCGTCGATCGGGCTGCACCAGCGCGACAATCGGCGGCTGCTCGCGACCTTGTGCCGGCTGCGCAACCTCGGCAACACCGTGCTCGTGGTTGAACACGACGAAGAGACCATCCGCCAGGCGGACTACCTGGTGGACCTCGGGCCCGGCGCCGGCGAACATGGCGGGGTCGTCATGTTCCAGGGGCGGCCGCAGCAGTTGCTGGCCCAGCCAGGCGACTCCCTGACCGGGCAGTACCTGACCGGTGCCCGGCGCATCGAGATGCCGTCCTCCCGCCGTGCAGGATCGGGCGAACAGATCGTCGTGCGTGGCGCTCGCGCCAACAATCTGCAGGGGATTGATGTCGCATTCCCGTTGGGCACGCTGATCGCCGTCACTGGTGTCAGCGGATCGGGCAAGTCCACGCTGGTGAACGAAATACTGTATCGCTCACTGGCGCGGGTCATCTACCGGTCGGTGGATGAACCCGGCGCACACGACGGTATCGACGGCCTGTCCCATGTGGACAAGGTCATCCAAATCGACCAGTCGCCCATCGGACGCACGCCGCGGTCGAACCCCGCGACGTACACGGGGCTCTTCACCTTTGTGCGAGAACTGTTTGCGATGTTGCCCGACGCACGGGCGCGCGGCTACAAGGCCGGACGGTTTTCATTCAACGTCAAGGGCGGCCGGTGTGAGTCGTGTCAGGGCGACGGCGTCATCGCCATCGAAATGCACTTTCTGCCCAATGTCTATGTGACGTGTGAGGAGTGCAAGGGCCGCCGCTACAACCGGGAAACGCTGGAGATCCGCTATCGCGGCAAGTCGATCGCCGAGATGCTCGAACTCACCGTCGATCAGGCGCTGGAGCTCGTCGAGAACTTTCCGACTATCGCCACGAGACTCCGCACCCTGCAGGAGGTCGGCCTTGGGTATCTGACGCTCGGTCAGTCCGCCACGACGCTCTCGGGCGGCGAGGCGCAGCGCGTCAAACTGTCGCGCGAACTCGCGCGCCGCGGCACCGGCCGCACAATGTATATCCTCGACGAGCCAACGACCGGCCTTCACTTTGAGGACGTCCGCAAGCTGCTTGATGTGCTGAATCGGCTCGTGGACCAGGGCAACACCGTCGTGGTCATCGAGCACAACCTCGACGTCATCAAGGGGGCCGATTGGGTCATCGACCTCGGTCCTGAAGGCGGGCTGGGTGGGGGCAGGGTTGTGGCCGCTGGAACGCCCGAGACTGTGGCTGACACTCGGGCCTCTGCCACCGGGAGCTTCCTGGCTGGGCTTATCCATCCAGTCAAACGACCGGCGGTTTCATGACGCCTGTGTCAATATACCCACAGACGCAACCCCTTTTGGCGTGGTTGAATTACCACACATGGTCAGACTTGCTGTGGTATCCGGCTCGGTTTATCATCCATAAGCCCAATTATTTCAATGATTTAGGTGTCCACATGGCGGCTCGTCGATTGTTGGCAGCCGGATTGCTTGTATAGGCTGCGAACGCGACCACACATGCCCGCTCAACGTACTCTCCGCCACGCGACGCCCTGCACAGGAATTGGCCTTCACTCCGGCCAGAAAGTCTCCATCGTGCTCAAACCGGCGCCCGTCAATCACGGCATCCGGTTCCAGCGGACGGACCTCGGGGTGGAAATTCCGGCAACCACGGCATGTCTGGTGGGAGCGCAGCACCTGCAGACGGGCCTCCGGCGCGACGAGGCGTCGGTTGAAACCGTCGAACATCTCCTGTCGGCGCTTCGCAGTCTCGGCGTGGACAACGCCATCATCGAACTCAACCAGCCGGAAGTGCCGATCATGGACGGCAGCGCGTCGCCCTGGGTTTATCTGATCCAGAGCACCGGCACCAAGGAACAGAACGCACCGCGTCAGATGCTCGAAGTGTTGACGCCCGTGGAAGTGCAGGACGGCGACAAGCGCATCGCCGTGTATCCGGCCGAACGGTTCAAGCTCACCTACAGCATCGCCTTTGACCATCCGCTGCTGCGGCATCAGGAAAAGACGATCGACGTCACGGAAGAGACCTACGTCGACGAGATTGCGCCCGCTCGCACGTTCGGCTTCCTCAAGGACGTGGAATTGATGCGCCAGCGCGGCCTCGCGCTCGGCGGTTCACTGGACAATGCGATTGTGATCGGCGAAACGGGCGTCCTCAATCAGCTCCGGTTCGACGATGAGTTTGTGCGTCACAAGATGTTGGACGTCATCGGCGACCTGGCCCTGGTGGGGCATCCGATTTGCGGCCACGTCGTGGTGCAGCGGGGCGGTCACGCTCTGCATACCAAGTTCGCGACTGAGCTCCTCCGTCAGCGCGATGCGTGGCGTCTTGTGGACGCGAGCGAGCCGACGGCTGCACCCGTCGCCGCCCGCGTCCCGGCCCGTTCCTCCGTTCGCTGATTTCCCAGTCCCTCGGAGCACACGGGCTTCAGCCCTTGTGACAGACGTTTCACTGTCTGTTGTACGAAATCCCCGCAGCCTGCGCCTGCGTGATCGCCACAACCATCGCCGGCACCACCGTCACCCCCGGCAGCAGGTGCGCCCGCAGCTCTGTGCCGATCGCGGCCGCATCACCTTTGCCGCGCGCGGCCAGTTCCAGCGTCCATGCGCCGAGTGCGTTGTTGCACATCAGGAACTTGGTGCCCATCTTCTGGAGACTGGCGATCGAGCACGCCACGACCGCGCCGCCAAACGGCGCCAGTGGCGGTACGCCCATGCCCTGGGACAGCAGATGGCCGTCAGCTTCGGTCGGGCTGTTGAACACGTTGCGTGTGTAGGCCCGACCGTTGGCGTCTTTCAGATTGAGCAGGTCGCCGACGCCGTACTTCGCCCAGATCGAATCGTCGAATCCCAGCGGAATGCTCGCCGCCGGTCCGATGCCGTAAAAGCTGCCGACTGCGCCGACCTGATTCGGCTGTGCGCCGTGTGGCCCTGTGTACGCGTTGAAATAGTTGAGCATGTGCAGCAGCGGCAGGCCGTTCTTGTGGGCGTTGAAGTCGAAGAAGCAGCGGTGCTGGCCGCGCACTTCCTTCAGCCAGTCGGGCGGCCCCACCTGCGCCTGAGCGGCTTCAAGCCGCGTGAACGACACGGCCGCCGCGGCAGCAGCCGCGACCCCACCCGCCAGAAAACGACGCCGATTCGTATCGATGGAACGCATCGGACCTCCAGAGATTGAAATGGGGAGGAATGTATTAGGCGCCTTGCGCGCCCGGTTGTCAAGGACACGCGCCTGAAGGAGCACAAGGGCTCGTGGTTCGTCGCGAGCCACTTCTCGAATGCCGCCTCAGAACGGAAGTCGCGGATCCTCCTCGGGTCGGGAATGATCGGCGCCATGCTCGGCGGAGTTTATCCGCACATGCTGTGTGTCGCGCTGTGAGCACTCGCGGTCCGGCTCGGAGTGCCGACTCTCCGGCTCGACGACGCGGAAAAGCGACGTGAGATTCGGCTTCACGCTGACGCCGCGTGGGAACGGGTGGCCAGCCGTAGCCGTAACTGGGACGAAGTGGACTGAGGTGTCGGCCGATTGTCCATCCGTGCCTTGCCGCACGACCGTAACGGAACAAGGCGTTGGTGTTGAGGTCAACCGCCGGTAGTTGTGGCCGACAACGGGTGGGATTGATTGGCGCCGGCGCGGCTGACGGCTGGCGTGGACCAAGGAGTGGTGACCCTGAGGACACTTCACCTGGGTGACGGCTCGTCTGTGTCAGCTCGACTGCGAGCGACGCGACACTCGATAGCTCAAAAAGCACTGCGGAGCGGGGTGACATGTGTGGGGCTGGGGGTCCCCACACAACACAGGCAGACGAACACCGTGGAGCGGTGCTTTTTCCGCGTCGTCGAGCCGGAGAGCTGACACAGACGAGCCGTCACCCAGGTGAGCACTGAGGGCCAGGCGGCCCAAAAGCTCAGTCCATCTCCGTCGCGCTGCTCGCCTTCTTCACAAGCTGCGCGAGCCGGTCATTCTCGAACCGGTTGAAACTCATGAACAGGCTCTCCTTCAGATACGTGCGGAGCTCCTCTTCGGTGAGCTGGCTGATCAGATGCTGGAACTCGTGGTCGATCTCCTCAAAGCTGTAGTCGAGATCGGCCCGGCGGGCCAGATCACGGGACACCGTCTCGATGATGGCGAGCACGTCACCATCGGTCTCCACAGGGGTGCCGGCGGTCGTGGTGATCTTCCGCATCTCAGCCTCCGAAACTGGCCAGCGCCGATGCCTGATCGGCGTGGACCTCCAGAAAGTTATGCGCGCCCGTCATCGTCAGCATCGTCTCCACGCGCTTCTGCACGCCCGAGAGCTTGAGCTGGCCGCCGGCGGTGTGGGACTGCCGATACAGGTCCATCAGGCAGCCAATCGTGGCACTGTCCACGTAGCCGACCGTCGAGAGGTCTACCAGGATCTGCTTCTGGCCGCTCGCCACCAGCCCGGCGACCGTCGTCGCAAAGTCAGAGAGAATCGGATACGTCAGCTTGGATTCCGTAACGTGCACCACGACGATGGTGCCGTGGGTTGAGGTCGTGACATTCATTCTGTTCCTCCGCGCGAAGCCATGGAGCCCGGCGGCCTGTGTTGTTGGAGACGACGGATCTGGCGGGCCAGTTCGAGTCGTCCCCGGTTGATACGCGACTTGACGGTGCCTTCGGGCAATCCCAGTTGATCGGCAATCTCCTGGTATGAGAACTCCTGCAGGTCCCGCAGCGTGACGGCCTGCCGCAGGGTGGCCGGCAATTCGGCCAGTGCCTGCCGGATGATCGACTTCAAATCGACCTGCTCCAGTTCGCCGAGCGGGGTTCGCTCCCGCGAGACCGGCGATAACTCGGAGGCGTCCACATCACGCGCCATGGTCGCCCGTTCCTTGCGGACCGACCGATAGTGGTCAATACAGAGATTGCGGCTGATGCTGATGAGCCAGGTCTGGAAGTTGGCGCGGCGGTCGAACGTGTGCAGCGCCTTGAAAATCTTGATGAAGACGTCCTGCGTCAGGTCCTCGGCCTCATCGTGCCGGCCGACAAACTTGTACGCGACGTTGAACACCTTGCGGCGATATGTACGGACGATCTCTTCCCACGCGGACTGGTCACCGGCCAGACACCGCGCTATCAAGGCATCCGAGGCCTCGTTCGGAAAGGGCGTAGGGTTTTCGGACATGCTACGGCCGGCCGGAACCGCGTCCGGAATCATACTAAAATGCCAGGTCCCGTGCCTGGTTTCATACGCATTCATGGAGAGTTTGGCTGCGACGATGTTGCGCTGTCGCCGGTGGCCGACGCCGTGGGCACGCCCACACACGTCTACAGCCGCGCGCTGCTGAGGGAGCGCTACTCCGCCCTCGATACGGCTTTCGCCGGTTATCCGCACGACCTGCATTACGCCATCAAGGCGAACGCGACGCTCGCGGTCGTGCGCGAGATGCGGGCTGCCGGTGGCCATGCCGATGCCAACTCCGGGGGGGAGATCGAACTGGCCCTGCGCGCAGGGTTTTCGCCAGACCAAATCGTGTTCACCGGCGTGGGAAAGACCCACGACGAACTGGTGCGTGCCGTGACGCTCGGCGTAAAAGCCATCAACGCGGAGTCACCTGGCGAGATGGAGCGCATTCAGGCCATCGCCGCGACCCACAATACCGTCGCGCGTGTGGCTGTGCGCGTGAACCCGGATGTGGACGCGGGCAGCCACCCCAATATCTCCACCGGGCACAAGACCACGAAGTTCGGCATGTCGGTGGTCCAGGCCTACGCCATGGTCACCGAGATGGCGCAGCGGCCGAATCTCCGCGTCGTGGGTCTGCACGTGCACATCGGATCACAGATCACCGACTCCCTCCCGCTCACGCAGGCCGCCGCCACGATCGCCACGATGGCGACGACGCTGGCGGCGCAGGGGATCACGCTTGAACACCTCGACATCGGCGGTGGACTGGGCATCGCGTACGAGCCTGGCCAGCGGGTCTTGAGTCCAGAGGAGTACGCCGCTGCCGTGCTGCCGGTTGTGCGTCCCACCGGACTGCGACTGGTGCTGGAACCTGGTCGCTGGATCACCGGCCCCGCGGGTGTGCTGCTGGCACGTGTGGTTGATCTCAAAACGCAGGCGGACGGACGCCTGTTTGTGATCGTCGATGCCGGCATGACGGACCTGATTCGCCCGGCGCTGTACGGCGCGTGGCACGAAATCGAAGCGGTGATACCGAGAGACGGCGCCGCTGTGGACTGCGACATCGTGGGACCCGTCTGTGAAACCAGCGACACCATTGGGAAACAGCGGAGCCTGCCGCCGGTGGCGGTTGGCGACCTGGTCGTCGTTCGTGACACCGGGGCTTATGGATCGGTGATGGCGTCCAATTACAATCGGCGTCCATTCGCGGCTGAAGTGATGGTGGATGGGCGGTCGTGGCGTGTGGTACGTCGCCGGCAGACGGTGGACGACATGCTGCAGTGGGAGGCGTGATGATTGTTGCGTTTGAGGGACTCGATCAAAGCGGGAAGGAAACGCAGGCGCGGCATCTGCGCGCCCGCATCGAGCAGGACGGACGCAAGGTCCACTCCCTGTCGTTTCCCGACTACGAGACGCCCATCGGCCGCGAGATCGCCAGGGCGCTGTCCGGCGAACGCGAATTTGGTCCCGACGTCATGCAGCTGCTCTACGTTGCCAACCGCTGCGAATTCCGCCAGAAGATCGAGATGTGGCTCACAGCCGGCGGCATCATCGTGTGTGATCGCTACCGCGCGTCGAGCATCGCGTACGGGGAGGCGCAGGGGCTCGACCCGGCCTGGCTTGAGGACATCCAGCGCTACCTCCCCCGGCCGACCGTGACCGTCCTGCTCGATATCGCTCCTGAGACGGCTGTGCAGCGGAAAGCCAGCGGCCGCGACAAATACGAACGCGACCTCCAGCTCCTGGCCCGCGTCCGCGCATCCTATCGCCGGCAGGCCGAGGCTCAGGACTGGGTGCTCATCGACGGCGAAATGGGCAAGGACGAAGTGCGCGCCGCCATCGAAGCGGCCGTGTTGGAACGCATCAAGGTCGCGTAGCGCGCTGAGCTTGAGCGCGCCGATCCGGCCCGCTGCAGTTCAGCGGGCCCTACGTACGACGCAAAGCCCTGGCTACCGTCAACACCCTCACGCGCTCAACGCCCGCTTCCAGCAACACCTGGGTGCAGGCCTCTGCGGTCGCTCCCGTAGTGATGACGTCATCCACCAGCACCACCGA
This sequence comes from Vicinamibacterales bacterium, assembly GCA_030827135.1. GTDB lineage: Bacteria > Acidobacteriota > Vicinamibacteria > Vicinamibacterales > SCN-69-37 > SYFT01. The sequence continues at coordinate 1,160,631 of JAURFE010000001.1, read as the reverse complement.
GGGAGGCACACGCTTTCCCCAGAGGCGCCGCAGGACGTAGGTACCGGCCGGGATGTTGCGAAACCGCTCAGCCGCGCTCAAGCCCGCCTGTGGTTGGCCCAGACGTGTTCGCCTGAGTGCCCGCCACACCGGGCGACCCAATGCGCTCGCGAGCAAATCAGCCTGATTGAAGCCTCGCCGGATCGACCGCCAGGGATGGAGCGGCACCGGCACCACCGTCGCATCGTCGAGCCAATCGCCTGCCGCATCGCGCATGCGGGCCCCCAGAGGCTTCGCCAGTGACGCGTGACCGCCGTATTTGAGCGCGTGGACGATGTTGCGGAGAGCGCCTTCGTAGATGCCGACGGCTCTCACCAGGTCCGTGGAAGGTGAGGGGTGGATGGACGACCAGCACCGACCACAGACCGGGCCGATCCGGCGGTCAGTCAGGGGTGCCTGACACGCGACGCATGCGGGATCGAAAAGAAACAGCAGGGCACGGTCCGCCCATCGGTGCATGGCCATGCCCGTGACCCTTCACGGGGCGTGCCAACCCGGTCGCGTGGCCGGCAGTCGCCGGTACGCAGAAACTGCGCGCCGACGACAGGATCAGTCTTCAGAAACTTCGATCGATTCAGCCCCACCCCACAGCCGTTCCAGCGCGTAGAACGTGCGCTGCGCCGGCAGGAAGACGTGCACGATGAACGTGAAGTAATCGAGCAGGATCCACTCGCCACGGCTGTAGCCCTCGACCAGTGCGGCCGGTTGACCCGCCGCTTTGAGGCCGGCCTGCACGGCGTCCGCAATGGCCTGCACCTGTTTGGTGTTGGCGCCTGTGCAGACGACGAAGAAGTCGGTGAAGGCCGACGCGTTGCGCAAGTCGAGCACGGTGAGGTCGATGGCCTGCTTGTCCTGTGCGCACGCAATCGCGAGCTTGAGATCCGCCGGCAATCGGGGTGTCGCGGGCTTCTTCGGCGCGGCTTTCTTCGCGACGACCTTCCTGGCGACGGTCTTTTTCGCGACAACCTTCTTCGCGACAACCTTTTTCGCGACCTTCTTGACGGCCTTCTTGACGGCTTTCTTCGCTGGCGATTTACTCATGCAACTCCCTGTCCGGCGGGGCTGAAGCCCACGCCCTACGTGCCCGTGTACAGCCCGTGGGCCGCAATGTACGCCTCGACCGCCTCCGGTACAAGACCTGTGAGCGACTGGCCGGCAGCGATCGCTGCGCGGACCATAGTCGATGATACCGGTGCCGTCGGCGCGTCTACCAGCACGATACTCGGATGCGACGACGGCTGCCATGACTCGGGCGACACCATGCGGGGGGCCAGGGCCGACAGGGCGGTCCGCAGGGCCGGAGCCGGGTGACCCGGCCGCGACACCACCGCAAAACTCACGCGGTCGAGCAACTCGTCCACCCGGTGCCACGACAGGATCCCGACAAACGCGTCGGCTCCGGTAATCACCACCAGCGAGCGCAGATCAACGCCCAGCGCGGCGAGACGGTCCATCGTCGTGGCCGTGTAGGACGGACCGCGGCCGTCCAACTCGATGGTCGACACCTCGAGCCAGGGCTCGGAGGCAGCCAGTTGGGCCATCGCCGCGCGGTCGGCCGCCGAGGCCACGGGTTGCGGGCGATGCGGCGGAATGCTCGACGGCACCAGCGTCACGCGGTTCAGGCCGAGCGCCGCATGTGCCGCGCGGGCGACATCGAGGTGGCCGCAGTGAATCGGATCGAATGTGCCTCCCAGCCACCCGCGCCGTGCGGAGGTCGTCATTGCTGGTCAGGCCTCGTCGTTGGTCCGCGTCTTCACGATGGTCCACATCGCTTCGAGCAGCGCCGGCAGACCTTCGCCCGTGACCGCAGAAATCGGATACAGCGGAATCTTCTTCTTCTTGAGGTGCTTCTTGAGGGCCTCGAGGCGGGCGGGGTCGTCCAGTGCGTCGATCTTGTTGGCGGCGGCGATCTGCGGCTTCGACGCCAGAGCCTCCGCCACGTCCTCGCCGGTGCCCACAAACTGCTTCAGCTCGTTGCGGATGACTTCGAAGTCCTGCACCGGGTCACGGCCCGAGAACGACGACACGTCAATCACGTGCACGAGCACTTTGGTGCGCTCGAGGTGCGCGAGGAACTTCATGCCGAGGCCGTGTCCTTCGTGCGCGCCTTCGATTAAGCCGGGGACGTCGGCGACGACAAAGCTCCGTTCGTCGCTCAGGCTGACGACGCCGAGGTTGGGGGTGAGGGTGGTGAAGGGGTAGTCGGCAATCTTCGGCTTGGCGGCGGAGACGCGGGAGATGAGCGTGGATTTGCCGGCATTCGGATAGCCGACAAGACCGACGTCGGCGAGCAGCTTCAGCCGCAGCCGCAGGACCCGTGCCTCGCCCTCTTCGCCAGGCTCGACCTTGCGCGGTGCGCGGTTTGTGGGCGTCGCGAAGGCGGCGTTTCCGCGTCCTCCACGGCCGCCCTTGGCCACGAGCACGAGGTCACCGGCTTTGGCCAGATCGGCCAGCAGGATCATTTCGCCGTCGGCGCCCGCCTCGTATACGACCGTGCCTGGCGGCACCTCGAGGGTGAGGTCCGAGCCGTCGGCACCGGTGCAGTTCGAGCCCATGCCGTGCACGCCGCGCTGCGCGTTGAATTCGGGGTGGAAGCGATAGTTGACGAGGGTGTTCTGGTGGAGCGTGGCGACCAGGAATACCGAGCCGCCCTTGCCCCCGTCACCGCCGGAGGGACCTCCGCGCGGGACAAACTTTTCACGGCGGAAGGCCATACAGCCATTGCCGCCGTCGCCGGCTTTTACGCTGACGTCGACTTCGTCGACAAACACTTACGCCTTGTCAGCGATGGCAACGGGAACAATGCTGATGAAGCGTCCCCGCTGACCCTGATCGCTGAACTTCACCGTGCCGGTGACTTTGGCGAAGAGGGTGTCGTCTTTGCCCAGGCCGACGTGCAGGCCGGGCTTGAACTTACGTCCGCGCTGCCGCACGAGGATCGTGCCGCCGCTCACAAGATTGCCGTCGTGGCTCTTCACACCGAGGCGCTGCGACTGTGAGTCGCGGCCGTTCCGTGAACTGCCCTGTCCTTTTTTAGTAGCCATGGTTCTCTCTTACGCGTTGATCGCGGTGACCTTGACGCGGGTCAACTGCGAGCGGTGGCCAATGGTCTTGCGTTCCTGCTTGCGGCGCTTCATCTTGAACACCCGGATCTTCTTGCCCTGGGTCTGTTCTTCGATGACACCGGTCACCGTGGCCCCCGCGATGTACGGAGCGCCGGTCAGAATGTCGCCGCCCTCTTTGCCCACGAGGAGCACGCGGTCGAACGTAAATTCGGCGCCCGGCTCGAGGTCCAGATGATCAACAACAACAACCGCGCCTGGCGTGACTTTTTCCTGCCGGCCGCCGGCTTCGACAATGGCGAACATTTCAGACTCTCCCGGTAACGAAGCTATTCCCTGACGGAGGCCTCAGCGGCTGCCGCAGGAACCTCCAAGTGTAAGGGTAATGAGGCAATTAGGCAATGGGGCAATGAGGCAATGGAATTCGAGAAATTCAAGAATTGGTTAATGGAATCAACTATTTACGGGATAATTGCGCCCATTCCATTGCCCCATTGCCTCATTTCAGGAGCGTTCTCGTCCCCTTGATTTTCTGCGTGCTGAGCGTGCTGAGGAACCCCGGCAGCAGCCGGTCCATCAGTTCGAAGTACGAGGACAGGGGCGGCGTGTTGTTCATGGCCGAGTAGAGCGTTTCCTCGCGGAAGGACTCGCTGTAGAGCTGTATCCCGGTCCGGCCGTCAATAAAGATGAACTTCGGCACAAGGGCGTAGCCCTTTCGGTCCTCAAACCGCTGGACGTCCTGCACCGAGCGGCGGCCATAGGCGTCCAGCACCTCCTGGGACCGCCGGACCATGCCGCTGCGTTCCACGTCGGTGAAGAGGATGGACCCGGTGATGATCAGGGGCGCCTGGTACTCCTCACCGAGCCGCTTCCAGTAGTCCACGTCGGCGAAGATCTCCTCGTAGGGCTGGAGATCACGCTCGGTCATGATCTTTGGTTCGTTGTTCTGCGGAACCACAGCGAAGGGAGATCCTTCCGGGGCCTGGCCGGCCGCTTTGCGGCGGCGGTCCACCTCGTCGACAAGGTTCATGACGTCGGAGTCCACGACGCGAAGGTCCGAGCGGTTCCGAAGCTGACTACGCAGCAGGCGCACCGTTTCGCTGTTGGCGTCGACATCCTTGGACCCGCCCGAAAGAAACCCGAGAATCAGGACACGCTGGAACGACGAGACGTCGAGCTTTGCCTGGATCGGCGTTTCGATGCCGACATCGTAAAACTTGAGGCAACCTGACGCACCAAGCGTCAGCGCAAGGCTAGCGATCGCGGCGACGGTTCTGGCGCTCATAAATCTCCATGAACAGATCGAAGTTCTGCACGATGTAGGCATTTTTCGGGTCGAGCTGACGGGCCTTTTCGTACGCCTTCAAGGCTTCGTCAAACTTGCCGGCCTGTTCATACGCGATGGCGAGGTTGTTCCAGGCCGATGGATAGGTGGGGTCAAGTTCGACCGCCTTCTCCCATCGGAACTCAGCTTCCTTCCACAGATTCTTCTGTGCCAGCTCGATCCCGAACTGCACCTGCGCCTTGGAATCGGAGCGCCGGTCGGCCAGCAGCGGTGCGGTGTACGTCAGGACAAGCACCGCCCCCAATGCGGCAGCACCCGCCCACTGTTGCCAGAGAGACGAGGGACGTTTCTTCATAAGCTTGATGAACCCCACTATACCCCCGTACGCACGGAGTGCAATCTCTTTGCCGTCCGGTCAGCGCAGAATCTGCCAGCCACGCCTGCTGTCACAGGCATGCACCCTGGCATCCGCCCTGCATTGTGGTCCCCCATGGCACCCGAAAATGACGTACTCGCGCAGTGGACGACGGAGGCCGCCCGGCGAGGTTTTGACCTTATTACCCCCCGTGACTCCCGGTATCCGCAGCGTCTCGGGGAAATACACGACCCTCCCGGCGCCTTGTGGCGGCGAGGGGGCCTCGGTCTCGACGGCCAGACTGTGGCGATTGTGGGTTCCCGGGCGGCCACACCGGCGGGTCTGGTTGTCGCCCGGCAGCTGAGTCGTGACCTTGCGGAACGGGGCTACACCATCGTGTCCGGCCTGGCGGCAGGCATTGACGGGGCTGCCCACCAGGCGGCGTTGGATGCAGGCGGATCAACGCTGGCGGTACTCGGCTGCGGCGTGGACGTTGCGTACCCGTCTCGACATCGAGCCCTGGCTGAGGCCATCGCCGAGGCCGGTGCACTGGTCAGCGAATTCCCACCGGGGACGCCGCCGCGGTCCTGGCACTTTCCCTTAAGGAACCGCATCATCAGCGGTTTATCCCGGGCGGTCATCGTGGTGGAAGCGTCCGAACGGAGCGGGTCGTTGATTACGGCCCGCCTTGCCCTGGAGCAGGGGCGTGACGTTCTGGCCGTGCCCGGTAGTGTGGCATCCGGCCGGTATCGGGGATGCCACGCCTTGATCAGGGATGGCGCGCGTCTGGTTGAGACCGTTAATGACGTGGTGGAGGAACTGGAGGGAATTTCGACCGCGAGCCTTCCGCAGGCAAGACCACCTAACCCTTTGTTTGTCAGTTACTTGGAACCAGTCATGGCTCGGGCAGAGCTCTACACCATCGACGATCTGGCCGAACGAACCGGGCGACCGGTCTCGGAGCTTCTGACCGAGCTCGGGCATCTGGAAATCGAGGGTCGGATCGCCCGTACTTCGGCGGGCCGGTTTGTCAGGTCGTGACGCGGCTGCTTGACGCAATGCCCTTGATTAGGCCACGGTGAGTGGCAATGTCAAAGCCGCTCGTGATCGTGGAATCGCCCGCCAAAGCGAAGACCATCTCAAAATTCCTCGGAAAAGACTGGGTTGTTGAAGCCTCGATTGGTCATGTGCGCGACCTGCCGGGCTCTGCCGCGGAGATTCCCGCTGCGTTGAAGGGAGAGGCTTGGGCTCGGCTGGGTGTCAACGTCGACGATGGCTATGCGCCGCTCTATGTGGTGCCGCAGGAAAAGAAGGCGAAGATTCGGGAACTGAAGGCCAAACTCAAGGACGCCAGTGCCTTGTACCTGGCCACGGACGAAGACCGCGAAGGTGAAGCGATCTCGTGGCATTTGGCGGAGCTGCTGCAGCCGAAGGTGCCCGTGAAGCGCATGGTCTTCCATGAAATCACCAAAGCGGCCATCCAGGCGGCGCTCGACGATTGCCGGGATGTGGACACTCGGCTGGTGGATGCGCAAGAGGCCAGAAGAATCCTCGACCGTCTGTATGGCTACGAAGTAAGTCCGGTGTTGTGGCGCAAGATTGCGCCGCGTCTATCGGCCGGACGCGTGCAGAGCGTTGCCACGCGCCTGATCGTTGAACGCGAAAAAGAACGCATGGCGTTCACCCCTGCGGCGTGGTGGGACGCCAACATCACACTCGAACACAAAGCCATGCGCTTCAAGGCGCAGGTGATTTCGCTTGATGGCCAGGTGCTGGCACAGGGGCGTGACTTCGGGTCCGACGGAACACTGACGGCCGGCAAGAAGGTCGTGGTGCTCGACCAGGCACGCGCCACCACTCTGGCCGAGGGCCTTCGAGGACAATCCGCGCGCGTGCGGTCGGTCGAGGAGAAGGAGTACGGGTCATCGCCCAAGGCGCCGTTCACGACGTCAACCTTTCAGCAGGAAGCCGGCCGCAAGCTGGGCATGACCGCCAGGCGCGCCATGCAGGCCGCCCAGCGGCTGTACGAAAACGGCTTCATCACCTACATGCGAACCGACAGCACGTCGCTGTCCGGGCAGGCGGTGCAGGCCGCGCGAAGCCTGGTGACCAGCCGGTACGGCGCCGAGTATCTGCCCAAGACGCCTCGTACCTGGGAGGGCAAGTCGCGCAATGCGCAGGAAGCCCACGAGGCGATTCGTCCCGCCGGCGAGACGTTTCTGGATCCCGATGCGGTCGAACGCGAAATGGGCACCGATGAAGCGCGCGTCTATGATCTGATCTGGAAGCGCACGGTCGCATCGCAGATGGCGGACGCCCGCATGAAGAGTGTCACGGCCACCTTCGATGCCACATTGAACGCAGGTGGCAGCGCCGAACTGGTGGCGCGGGGGCGCACCGTGTTGTTTGACGGATTTCTTCGGGCGTACGTGGAAGGTCGTGACGAAGCGGAAGTCGTCGATCGCACCGAGGATCAGGAGGATGTGCTTCCGGCGCTTGTGCCTGGTGACGCCGCGCGTGTGGCCGAAGCGTCGCCCGCCGGGCACAGCACCAAACCACCGGCGCGCTACACGGAAGCCGGGTTGGTGCAGCGACTCGAAGAACTCGGGATCGGCCGGCCGTCGACCTACGCGAGCATCATCGCCACGATCATTGATCGTGAGTATGTGGGCAAGCGCGGCGCGGCGCTGGTGCCGACCCCGCTGGCCTTCGCCGTGGTCCACCTGATGACTGCGCTTGAACCGGCGCTGGTGGACTATTCCTTCACGGCCGGAATGGAAGATGACCTTGACGCGATTGCGCGGGGCGAACTCAAGCGCAATACCTTCCTCGAGCGCTTCTACCGCGGCTCCAATCCAGGCCTGCACGCCATCGTCAACAAGCGGGCAACCGACATTGATCCCAAGGTGATTGGCACCATCCCGCTGGGGATGAAGAACGGCATTCCTCTCAATTTGCGCGTCGGCCGATTTGGACCCTATATCGAGTTTGGCGAGTCGCGCGCGAGTGTGCCTGAGGGGCTGGCGCCGGACGAAATCACCATGGAGAAGGCTGCCGAGTTGATCGCCACGGCGAGCCAGGCCGAGGAACCGCTCGGGCACGACAACAACGGTGAACCGGTGTTTCTGCGAACGGGTCGTTTCGGGCCCTATGTGCAGCTGGGCATTGACCCTGGCAAGGAGGGGCCCAAACCCAAGCGGGCATCCCTGCTCAAGTCGATGAGTCCAAAGTCAGTCACGCTTGAGCAGGCACTCAAGCTGCTGTCGCTGCCCCGGCAACTGGGCAACGACGTGGACGGCAATCCGATTACGGCGGCGCTGGGCCGCTTTGGTCCGTATCTCGCGAAGCAGATTCCGGATGCGCCCAAGCCGGACTATCGCAACCTGAAGACCGAGGACCAGTTGTTCGCCATCACAATTGACGAAGCGCGCGCGATTTACGCGCAACCCAAGAGTTACCGTCGAGGTGGCGGGGGCGCCTCACAGGCCCCAATCCGGACGCTTGGTCCCGACCCGGTCTCCAGTGCGCCGATCGTGATCAAGGACGGGCGGTATGGCCCCTACTGCTCGGACGGGACGACCAACGCGTCGTTGCCCAAAGGTACGGCCATTGAAGACGTGACGCTCGAGCAGGCCGCGAGGCTGCTCGACGAGCGGCGCGGTGTGACCCCGGCAAAAAAGAAGCCGAAGCGGGGTGGACCCGCCAGGAAGACCGTGGCGAAGAAGATCGTTGCCAAGAAGGTTGTTGCCAAGAAGGCTGTTGCCAAGAAGGCCGCAGCGAAGAAACGTGGGTAACGTACGAATTATTGGCGGTGGCTTGGCGGGGTGCGAGGCCGCGTGGCAGGCCGCGTCGTTGGGGGCGGACGTCACCATTCACGAAATGCGTCCGGTGCGGCCGACGGCCGTGCACCAGACGGACCGGCTCGCCGAGCTGGTCTGCAGCAACTCGTTCCGCGGGGACAAACTCGACAACGCGGTCGGATTGCTCAAGGAGGAAATGCGTCGGCTCGGCTCGCTCGTTATGCGCGTGGCCGACGAAGTGCGTGTGCCCGCCGGTGCGGCGCTGGCGGTCGATCGTCATCAGTTCGCCGATCGTGTGACGGCGGCGATCGAGGCGCATCCGCGCATCCGCGTGGAGCGCGGTGAGCTGACATCCATTCCGCCATCGTCTCCCGACAGCCCCGTCATCGTCGCCACAGGTCCGCTGACGTCGGATGCGCTGTCGGCTGACATCGCCGCGTTTGTCGGGCGTGATCACCTGGCGTTTTTCGACGCCATCAGCCCGATCGTGCTCGCCGAATCCATCGACATGTCGAAGGTGTTCCGCGCGTCGAGGTGGAATCGCTCGCTGCGGGGACAGACGCCGTCGGACAAGACACCCGACGTCTTGTCCGACGGCGATTACCTGAACTGTCCCTTCACCAAAGACGAGTACATCGCCTTTCATCAGGCGATCGTCACGGCGGAGAAGACCGAAGGCCACGACATCGACAACACGAAGTTCTTCGAGGGCTGTCTGCCGATTGAGGTGATGGCGCATCGGGGGGTGGACACGCTGCGATTTGGTCCGATGAAGCCTGCCGGTCTTGATGTGCCGGCGACGGGGCGTTGGGCATATGCCGTGGTTCAGCTGCGGCAGGATACGCTCGCTGGTGATCACTACAGTCTTGTGGGTTTTCAGACGCAGATGAAGTGGGGGGAACAGGCGCGCGTATTGAGGATGATCCCCGGCCTCGAACGCGCGGAGTTTGTGCGCTTCGGCATGATTCATCGCAACACCTATATCAATGGTCCAACCGTGTTGACCGACACGTGGCAGGCGCGTTCGCGGCCCGATCTGTTCTTCGCGGGGCAGGTCTCGGGCGTCGAGGGGTACGTGGAGTCCGCCGCATCGGGCCTGATTGCCGGGCGGAACGCCGCGCTGGTGTCGCTGGGGCGTGATCCCCGCCCGGCCCCGCGCACCACAGCCATTGGCGCCCTGGCGTACTACGTGTCGCACGCCGACCCGGCGCACTATAACCCGACGAACATCACGTTCGGTATCATGCCGCCACTCGATGCTCCGCCCAGGAGCAAGAGCGACCGCCAACTCGCGACGAGTGCCCGTGCGCTCGACACGCTGGCGTCGTGGGCCGGTGCCTGATGCTGAAGGACACCATTCGGGAGTTCCTCCAGTTCCTCAAACTGAACAGGAATGCGTCGCCGCACACCGTGCGTGCCTATGACACCGACCTGACGCAGTTCCTCGAGCACGCGGCCGGCATCCTCGGAGTGAAGCCCAGCCAGGTGCCGGTGCGGGCGCTCGATGCGGACGCGCTCCGCAGCTTTCTCGACGAGTTGCACGCGCGGGGGAACAGTCGCGCCAGCGCGGCCAGGCGCCTCGCCGCGCTCCGCACCTTCTCAAAGTACCTGGTGCGTGAGTCGCTGCTCTCAGAGGATCCCACCCAACTGGTGGGCTCGCCGCGCAGGGAGCAGACACTCCCGGCTCACCTCGAACTCGATCAGATGGATCGGGTTCTGGCTGTGCCGGACGCGTCGACGCCCGCCGGCCGGCGCGATCGCGCCATCCTCGAATTGTTCTACGCGTCAGGTCTGCGGCTGAGCGAACTGGTCGGCCTCGACCTGGAGGACGTGAATCTCGCTGGTCGCATGGTCCGCGTCCTGGGCAAGGGCGGCAAGGAGCGGCTGGTGCCGTTCAACAAGACCACGGGTGAGGCGCTCCGCGTGATGCTTGACGACGTGCGGCAGCTCCCGACGGCGCCTGCATCTCGTCGCGCCGGTCGCCACGCGACTGCGCACGCCCGTGTGCGACATCCACTGTTTCTGAGCCTGCGTGGCAGCCGGCTCACCACCCGATCCGTCGATCGGATCGTGCGGGACGCGGCGCGCCGCGCCGGCGTACCGGGGACGATCAGTCCGCACGCCCTGCGGCACACCTTTGCGACGCACCTGTTACAGGCTGGTGCTGATCTGCGCGCGATTCAGGAGCTACTGGGCCACGCCAAGCTCAGCACGACGCAGCGCTACACCCACCTGGACATCGGGCGGTTGATGGAGGTGTACCGCGCCTCCCACCCCAGGGCGAAGTTGTAGGGCAGCCTTCAGGCCTGCCGCCCGTCAGACCGCCGCCGCTTCCGACGCAAGCCGGCGGGAACGCGGGATTTCGATGTTGAGAATCTTGATCTTGTAGTTCATGACGCGCGGGCTGATGCCCAGCAGATCCGCCGCGTCCTTCTGGATCCAGTTCGACATCTTCAGCGCCTCGACGACGGCCTGCCGCTCGATTTCTTCCAGGGGGATGCCGGTGGGCGGGATCTTCACGACGGTGGTCCGTTCCCCGGAATGGGTGGACGTCTGTTCGCCAATCTGCAGATCCGCGAGCGAGACCGACGTGCCGTCCGTGAGCAGCACGGCGCGTTCAATGACGTTTTCCAGTTCGCGGATGTTGCCGGGCCAGTGGTGGCGCATCATCACCTTCAGGGCGTCCGGCTGGATGTGTTCCACGCGCTTCTTCAACTCGTTCGCGTACCGTTTCACGAAGAACTCGGCCAGGGCGGCGATATCGTCCTTGCGGTCGCGCAGCGGCGGCATTTCGACTGACACCACGTTCAGGCGGTAATAGAGGTCCTCGCGGAAGCGGCCCTCCTTCACCATCGTGGCGAGGTTCCGGTTGGTGGCCGTGATGATGCGGACATCCACACGCAGCGTGCGGGTGCCGCCGAGCCGTTCAAATTCGTGCTCCTGCAGGACGCGCAGGATTTTCGCCTGCGTGCTCTGGCTCATGTCGCCGACTTCATCGAGGAACAGTGTGCCGCCGTCGGCCTGCTCGAAGCGCCCGATCCGTTGCTTGTCGGCGCTTGTGAACGCGCCCTTTTCGTGGCCGAACAGTTCCGATTCCAGCAGGTTTTCCTGCAGGGCCGCACAGTTCACCTTGACGAACGCTTTGCTCGCGCGCAGCGAATTGTGATGAATCGCCCCCGCGATCAACTCCTTGCCGGTGCCGGTCTCGCCCTTGATCATGACCGTCGAATTGCTGCGCGCCACCTTCGACACGATCCCCAGCACGTGCTGCAGCGCGCCGCTGGCGCCGACGATGCGGTCGAAGTCGTGCTGGCCCTGCTGTGAGTCGCGGAGGTATTCGACCTGGTGCTTGAGGTGGCGCAACTCGATCGCCTTCTCGATTTTGAGTTCCATTTCCTCGATTTCGAACGGCTTCTGGACAAAATCGACGGCGCCGATCTTCATCGCCTCGACGGCCGTATGGATGGACCCGAAGGCGGTCATGAGGATGACGGCCGCGTGAGGTTGCACCTTGCTCGCCGTGCGCAGCACGTCCATGCCGTCGGCGCCGCCCATGCGAAGGTCGGTCAGGACCACGTCGAACTGGCTGTCCTGCAACCGCTCGATCGCGACGGTGCCGTTGGCGGCCTCCTCGACGTCGTGTCCGTCATTGGTGAGCGCCTTGACGAGGCCCTTGCGCAGTGAATCGTGATCGTCAACGACGAGAATGCGTCCCATTGGTCTGCTCCGTGAGGTAGTCGGGGGCCGGCACGACCGGCAGGGTCACCCGGAATGTGGTGCCTCGTCCTGGTGAGGACATGGCGTCAATGATGCCGTCGTGCGCGTCCACCAGTTTGCGCACGATCGACAGACCAAGCCCGGTGCCCTGCGGCTTGGTCGTGAAGAACGGACTGAAGATGCGTTCAATATCGTCTTCCGAAATGCCGGGACCGTTGTCCTTCACTTCGATGCGCACCTGCGCCGGCAGGGGGTGGCCGGCGCTGCCAGGCTCGGCGTCTTCCGGGACCAGCGCCGCCACAATGTCGACCTGCCGCTCGTCGGTCATGCCTTCCATCGCCTCAAGCGCGTTGGTGATCAGGTTCGTGAACAGCTGTCGCAACTGGTGGGGATCGGCCGTCAGTCTGGGCACCTCCGGAGCCACCTGCACCCGCACGCGATCGGCGCCCGCGTCGAGCGAATTCACCGCATCCGCGATGACTTCCGCGAGCGCCACGTGTTCCACCTGCAGCCGGATCGGCCGGACAAATTCGAGGACTTCAACGACGATGGCGTTGGCCATCCTCGATTCCTTGATGATGTCTCCCAGGGCCTCCTGCGCATCCGGACGATCGGTCAACTGGCGGCGCAACACGCCGGCCATCACTTCGATGCTCGCGAGGGGATTCTTGACTTCGTGGGCGATGGCCGCGGCCATCTCACCGAGCGTCGCGAGGCGATCACGCAGACGTTCACGTTCTTCAATCTGTTCGACGCGTGTCAGGTCCTTGAGGAACAGGGTCAGGCCGACCTGCTGCCCATCATCATCATGAATGTGGGAAATGGTGTAGCCGACGGCGCGGCCCGTCTTGCGGAGCCGCAGTTCCGCGCGGTTCGGCAGGTCCGAGGTATCAAATACCGACTGGATGACGCGCACCACTTCGGGGCAGTCCTGCAGCACTTCTGAGAAAGGCTGACCGAGGTCCGTGTCGCTCGGCGGAAGACCCAGCACCCGGTACGCGATGTCGTTCATCGCCGCGATCCGGCCGTCGCGTGTGATTGCGAGGACACCGTTCCGCAGGTTGAACACCATCTGTCGGAAGAACCGATCGCTGATGTTGCCGCCGAGCGCAGGCGCGGCCGGTTGCGGCCGCGGCCGGGCGGCTGTGCGCGTGGCCACCGGTGCTGGTTTTGTTGACGACGATCGCGACATTCGTACTCCCCGCATCAGCCTCAGGTCTCTCGCAAGGCCCATGCCCGGTTTCGCAGAGCCAAAGACAGATAAAACTGTCAGGTTGCGCCATGTCTTGACTAGTGAGCTAGACGGAGATGATTACAGAAATGGCCTCAACTTACAAAATTAGTAAGTGTTTCCCAGCTGTGCATCAGGTCGCCCACTTCCCACATGAGTGTCTGGTGCCTGGAGACGGCGGCATCGGCTGCGGCCCGATCCTCATAGAAGCCGGGTTCGGCCATCCTGGCCTCGAGGGCCTTTACTTCGGTTTCGTGGGCGGCGATTCGCGCTTCGAGGTCGGCGATGCGGGCCTGGCGCTCTTCCTCGGCGCGCTTCTTCTTCCGCGCCTCGGCGTCGGCACGCTTTTTCGCTTCATACGATGGTGCCGGGTGTTGGGTGCCCGGTGCTGCGTGCGGTGCGGGGCGCCTGGTGCTGGGTGCCGGGTGCTGAGTGCTCGGGGCCTTGGGCTTCGTGCCCGGTGCCCGCGGCGCCTCTGGCGTCGCCTGTTTCTGCTCTTTACTCCACAGAAACTCCGCGTAGGTGCCGGGATAGACCGTGGCGCCGCCGTGGCCAACTTCGATAATCTTCGTGGCGAGCCGGTCCACGAAATATCGATCGTGTGACACAAAGACGAGCGTGCCGCCGAAGTCGGCGAGTGCTTCGAGGAGGACGTCCTTGGAGTCAAGGTCGAGGTGGTTGGTCGGTTCGTCGAGGAGCAAGGTGTTGGCCGGCCGCAACAACATGCGCGCCACGGCCAGTCGGGTGCGTTCACCACCAGAGAGCACGCCGGCCTTCTTGTAGATGTCGTCGCCGGCGAACAGGAATCCGCCGAGGATGTTGCGGATCATCGGCACCATGCCGATTGGTGAGTCGGATTCAAGCGTCTGGTAGACCGTCCGCGTGGGTTCGAGCTTGTTGGCCTCGTCCTGCGCGAAGTACTGCATGACCACCTGGTGCCCCTCGCGACGCGAGCCCGAGTCGGGTGCTTCCGCGCCCGACAACATCCGCATCAGCGTGGACTTGCCCGCGCCGTTGGGCGCGACCAGGGCGATGCGGTCGCCGCGTTCGATATGCAGCGACAGGTCCGTGAAGACCACCAGATCGCCGTACGCCTTCCGCACGTTCGTCAGCTCCAGCACCATGCGACCGGACTTCGGGCAGGAGGGGAATGTGAAGTGCACGCGCTTGCGTTCTGGCGGCACTTCGATGATCTCGACCTTGTCGAGCATCTTGATGCGGCTCTGCACCTGCGCGGCCTTGGTGGCCTGGTATCGGAAGCGATCGATGAACGCCCGCATCCGGGCGACCTCCTCGTCCTGTTCCTGCTTCGACTTGCGGAGCCGCTCCATGCGCGCGTCGTATTCAACGAGGTATTTCGAGTAGGTGCCGACGTAATCGGTGATCGTGCGTAACGAGAGGTCCGCGATCTTCGTCACGACTGCGTCGAGAAAGTAGCGGTCGTGCGAGACCAGGATCACGGGATGGGGGTACGCCACCAGATAGTCTTCGAGCCAGTTGCGGGCATCGAGGTCGAGGTGGTTGGTGGGTTCGTCGAGCAGCAGTAGCCCGGGCCGGCCCAGCAGCAGCTTGGCGAGTGCGATGCGCATTTGCCAGCCCCCGGAGAACGCCTCAGCCGGCTTCTGGAAATCCGTGCGCGCAAAGCCGAGCCCGTCGAGCACCTGCGTGACCTTCAGGTCGATGCTGTGACCTTCTCCGCGTTGAAAAAAGTCAGACAGGTCGTGATACTGCACCAGCAGGCGTTCGTGTTCGCCATCCGGCAGCGCCGGGTCTGCGAGAGCATGTTCGATGCGGGAAATTTCGTCGCGGGCGTCGAGCAGCGGCCTGAAGGCCTGCGAAACCTCATCCACGAGTGTGCGTCCCGAATGTTCGAGACCGTCCTGGGGAAGATAGCCGACGGTGAGTCCCGTCGGGCGGATGATGACACCCGCGTCGGGCTCGTCGAGGCCCGCCAGCATGCGCAGCAGCGTGGTTTTGCCTGCGCCGTTCGGGCCGCACAGGCCCACACGTTCACCATCGGAGACCTGCCAGCTCACGCGATCGAGCAGCACGCGTTCGCCGAATCGTTTGGTCAGGCCGGACAGCTGGATCATGGGGCAGTCACAGGCGCCGGCGAGCGGCGCGAACGACCGTGCGGCGGCGTCAGACTTCGGCCGCCGGCACAGGTTCACCGAGCGCACGGGCGGCTGCCGCGAGAATGCGCGGAAGCCGGAAGGGCTTGGTGAGATAACCCGCGACACCGAGGTTGATCGCCTCGATCGCGCTGGCTTCAGTCGAATATCCCGTGATGATGAGCACCGGCAGATCGGGCGTGGCGCGCCGCGCCTCGCGGATCACGGACAGGCCGTCCATGCCGGGCATCTTCAAATCCGTAATCAGGAGGTCGTACTCCACCGCGCGCATGCGATCGATGGCCGTCGCTCCGTCAGGCGCCGAATCCACGTCGTAGTTGGCCATGGTCAAGACCTTGGCCAGCAGGTCGCGCACGGCCTGTTCGTCGTCCACGACCAGAATGCGCGGCCTGTCCCCGGGTCGGCCCTGGTCGCCGACACGGCCGGTCTGCCGGCTGGTATTGAGCCAGGCGTCGATGTCCCGCTTGCGGAACCGCCACTGACGTCCCACCCGCACGGCAGGGATTGTCCCCGCCTTGATGAGGCGGTAGACCGTTCGCAGGTTGACCTGCAGATAGTCCAACACTTCTTCGGTGGTCAAGAAATGGTCGTCAGCCATGAGGTCCTGTGAAGTGTAACATCCCATCCAGACTGTTCCCACCGTATGGCCGTCTCAATGGACGGAGAGCACCCCGGAGGGTGGGCCCCCTGCACCGATGACGTCAGACGAAGAACTGGTCGCCTTAGCGACCGCCGGCGATCAGGACGCCTTTCACCAGCTCGTGAAGCGCTGGGAGCGGCCGATCTATGCCCTGGCGTATCGGACGCTCGGACGGGAAGAGGAGGCCCGCGATGTCGTGCAGGATGCGTTTCTTCGGGCCTACCGGGGACTCAAGGGCTTCAAGGGGGAAGCGAAGTTTTCGTCCTGGCTCTACCGAATCACCCTGAATCTGTGCCGCGACTGGATGCGCAAGGAGCGTCGGGCGCCGGTGGCGCAGACCCCCGAAGGGGTTGATCCAATCGATCTGGCGGACCAGCAGGCGGCCCCGACCGAGTCGGTGGAGGATTTGGTGGCGCGCCGCGAGATGTCAGCGGCCGTGCAATTGGCGATGGCGGACCTGCCCGAAGAGCAGCGGACGGCGATCATGCTGAAGGAATACCACGGGCTGACGTTTCAGGAAATTGCCGAGATGCTCGATTGTCCGTTGAGCACCGTCAAGACCCGGCTCTACCAGGGCCTCTCGGTGTTGCGGCGACGGCTCGAGCGGCAGCAGGCGGAGATTGCGAGTCTCCGCCGGGCGACCTACTCGGCCGGCGGCGGTTCAAGGTAGCGGAAGCGATGAAGACTCGCGTGCCCACGCGCGGGTAAGGGAAGAAATGATATGTGCGACCAGCGTGAACGATTGATGGATTACCTCTACGAGGAAGCGACGCCGGCCGATCGGCGCGTCGTGGAGGCGCATCTGGAGGCCTGCGGCGACTGCCGCGAGGAGATCCGGGCGTTTCGGCGTGTGCGCGAGGACCTGCTCGCCTGGGAGGTGCCGAATGCCGAGTCTGTGTGGACGCCCTTTGCTCCACAGCCCGTCATGCCCTGGCATCGGCAGATTCCGGCGTGGGCCATGGCGGCTGCGGCCGGCGTGATGATCATGTTCGGGTCCGCCGGTGGATTCGCAGCGGCCACGCTGTTCACCGGGGCGTCCGCGGCGTCCACCGCGCAGGGGGTCGTGGCGCCCCTCGAACAGGTCGCACGCGTTGAGCCGGCGGCGGTCATGCCGGCATCGATACCGATGCCGGCCGGACTCACCAACGATGAAATCGTGCGCCTGGTGCGTCGCGAAACGGCACGACTCGCGGCGGGCAGCACACTCAAGGCCAGCCAGGCCGAAGAGTTGGTGGCCGCGGCGGCCGGCCAGCAGTGGGATCGCTTGAAGGAATACCTGACGGTCGTCGAGCGCGAGCGGGCGTACGAGCGCAAGACGACCGAACAGACGCTGGGCAGTCTGCGCATGCAGGTGCAGACGCTGGAGGCTGTGGTCGCCAACCTGGTGGCGCAGCAGGGACGGGGGCAGCAATGAGCACGATCGGATTCACGCGCGTAGTGGTCATCGCGGTGCTGGTGGGATCCACCGCCACCGCGTCTGCGCAGCAGGGGCGCACGGACGGACTGACGGCCGATGTGCAGGTGCTGCAGCGGCGATTCCAGTTCCAGTTGATGGAGAGTGTGCTCGAGAACGCGGTGCGACAGGGCGCGACCGAAGTTGCGATGCGCGCGCAGATGACGCTGCCGATCGGCGCGCTGTTTATGGGTCCGGCGAAAGCCAAGGGGTTTCCCCTCGACGGGTTCGGCCTGGTGTTTCACGTCGAGATCCCGGTCATTCTGGAGAGCCAGGTACTGTTGAGCCAGATGGTGCCGCCGACGCCGCCGTTCCAGGGGCCCACCGCCGTGTCGAACCGGGGCACCGCCGCGCCACCGAGCACGCGCGCCGCGGGTGTCGTGCCGGACGATCCCATGGCGCGGTCACCAATCGTCGACCCGTTTCTCGCGGACCCCAATGCGTTTTATCGCCTGGCCGTGCGGGACAAACTTGTGGAAGTCATGCTCGAACACTCCCGGTCACTGGGTGTACCGACCGGGGAGTGGTTGTCCGTGGCCGCCCGCAGCGCAGACAGTCCGGGGCCGAACAGCCTGCAGGATGATTCGCGGACACTGATTCTGCGCATCAGAGGCGAAGACCTGGCGGCGTTCCACACGGGCAGGATCACGCGCGACGAGGCGAAGAAGCGGGTCGTCGAGTCGCAGTTCTGATCTACAATCGGCCGGGATGTGGTTCATGCGTCTTTCGGCCGCGCTGCTGCTGGCTTGTGTCGCGACTGCCTGCAATCAGGTCGACCTCAAGACAGCCTTTGAGATTACCGAGCTCTCGTCCGGCTACCACGATGCCGGCGTGACCGACACCGGCGACAACAAGCTGGTGCCGTCAATCAGTTTCCGGATGAAGAACGTCTCTGCGGAACCGATTCGGTCCGTGGACATGGTCGTGTTTTTCTGGAGCGTCGAATTCGAACAGCCCAAGGAACTCGACGAAGTCATCATCACCGTCATCAACAGCGACGGCCTCGCGCCGGGGGCCACCTCCGACATGGTTGTCGTGCGCTCCAAACAGGGTTTCGCCCTGCAGCAGCAGGCGCGCTCGGAGTTGTTCAAGCACCGGCTGTTCCGCGACTCCACCGCGAAGTTGTTCCTGAAGCGTGCGGGCAAGCTCGTGGCGTTCGGTGAATACACGATTGACCGGCGCGTGCTGCTGGCCGCCCCCACGGAATCGGCGTCCCGGTGACGTCGACGACCTCGACCTCGACCACGCCGTCGCTCGAACGCCGTCTCGGCCCGTTCGACGCGGCGGCGATCATCCTCTCCAACGTCATCGGCGGCGGGATCTTCTTTGTCCCGATCCTGGTTGCCGGTCTGGTGCCGGTGGCAATCGGCATGCTCGGCGTCTGGGTGCTGGGCGGCGTACTCGCGTTTGCGGGGGCCATGGCCTACGCCGAGTTGGCTGCGCTGCGTCCAAAGTCCGGCGGCGAATACGTCTATCTCC
Source organism: Vicinamibacterales bacterium (assembly GCA_030827135.1). GTDB lineage: Bacteria > Acidobacteriota > Vicinamibacteria > Vicinamibacterales > SCN-69-37 > SYFT01. The sequence goes on along the minus strand of JAURFE010000001.1, from coordinate 1,141,438 downwards.
GGGAAGCGTTCGGGCCGCTGGCCGCGTTCCTCACCGGGTGGACATCGTTTGTCGCGGGGTTCTCCGGGGCAATCGCGGCCAGTGCGCTGTTTCTTGCCGATGCCATCGGACGGTTTTTTCCGGTGGCGGCGGACCGGACCCCGATCGTGACCGTGCCCATTCCGTTCCTGCCGCTGGTGCTGACCAACCAGACACTCGTCGCGCTGGTGGCCATCGTGGCCCTGTCGTTTGTGCACATGCGCGGGCTTGGGCCGGGCCGCATCGTGCACAACATCCTCGCGGGCCTCAAGGTCTCGGGCATCCTGATCTTTCTCGCGCTGGGGCTGTCGCTCGGCTCGGGCGAATGGTCGAACCTCGGGAGCAGTCACGAAGTTGTGGCCCCGGGTACCGGTTGGCTGCTGGCCCTGATTCCCGTGATGTTCAGCTTCTCCGGCTGGAATGCGGCGGCGTATGTGGCAGAAGAAATCAAGGATCCCGGGCGCAACGTGCCGATTGCGCTCGGCCTCGGCACCGCCGCGGTCGTCGCCATCTACGTGGCACTGAACATGCTGTATCTGTATGCCATGCCGCTGGCGGAGCTGGCCGTGGTGGGGGATGGTCGGCTCACCGACACCGTGGCGGAGCGGTTGTTTGGCTTTGTCGCCGGCAACGTCATTGCAATTTTCACGATTGTGAGTGTTGCCGCCAGCATCAGCGCCATGGTGCTCGCGGGGCCCCGCGTGTATTTTGCGATGGCCCGAGACGGCGCGTTCCTGCCGTCGGTGGCGCAGGTGCATCCGACGTACCGCACCCCTGCTCGCGCGATCTGGGCACAGGCCGGATGGAGCGCGGTGCTCGTCGTGTCGTCCACGTTGTCCGGGTTGGTCAACTACACCGGCTTTGCCATCGTGCTGTTCTCAGGGATCGCGGTCGCGGCATTATTTGTGCTGCGTCGCCGGGAACCGGACGGGGTCCGCCCCTTCAACGCCTGGGGCTACCCGCTCGCCCCCGGTCTGTTTGTGGCCGCCTCCGCCGCGATGATCGGCCATCGGCTCTGGACCGAACCCAGCCAGACCCTCTACGGCCTGATCATCATCGGTCTGGGGATTCCGCTCTACTACCTGTTCGCGCGGAAGGCATAAGACGTCGGGTGACACCCGACGTCTTAGACGCGGCGTAACAACAACACCAGCGTCACCACCGCCAGCGTGCCGTCGGTCGCGGCGAACAGCAGGTAGGACTGCGGCCCCCCGTTCCAGAAGTGCTCGCACACGAACACGTACGCCCCGAGGCCCTTCAGCACCGGACCGAAGATCCAGAGATACCCACGATGCCGCTCAGGGTCGCGCATTGGCTGCAGGTAGCCGATGCCGACACACACAAGCAGCAGGCCGCAGATGGTGACAAAAAGACGGGGTTCAGGAACCGGAACCCCGAAGAGGGCGGCGAAGCGGTCGGTCGCCAGGAGCAGCCCAAGGCCGATGGCGAGGTCATACGCGAATGAGAGGCCCGCGACGACCGACAGCTGCCGGGTCGATTTCACTGCTTCTTCAGCACGCCACGCACCGTGGTCGTGCGTCCGGCCACCAGTTCGATTTTCGGCACAAACGTCTCATAGCCGTCGGCCTTGATCTCCACCAGATGCTGACCCAGCGTCACCTTCAAGTGGCCCGTCAGACCCGAGAAGTCGGATACGGTGCCCACCAACGCGCCGTCCACATAGACCTTGGCCGTTGCCGGCGAAACACGCAACCGGATGGACGCCGTCGGTTCCTCCTCAGATTCGTCACGTGCGGACCGGCCGCCGCCGCTGCCGCCATAACTTGAGGTGGCCGCGCCTCCCCAGGGGTCGCAGAGCCAGTAGCCCACGCCGTAACACCAGGGGTCGTACGGGTTGTACCAAGCGCCGTATCGATACATCGAATACCTCGACGTGCCGTACCGCCACGGGTCAAACGACAGATAGCCGTATCCGAAGCCGCCGTAGTACCACGGATACCATCGGCCCCACGGGCTGAACGGGTCGATCGGGAAATAGAGGTTGTAGTTGGGGTTGAGCGAACCGGCCGGACGATCGATCGCCGATCCTGTCACCGGACGATCCCCGCGCGAACGGGAGCCCAGCGTCGAAAACGCCGAGCCGGACGTGGGCACCATGCTGCTGCCGCGCTCAACGGCCGACCCCCGGCTGGTGCCGGGGCCGACCGGGCCGTCGCCCCGGTCCACGGACCCGCCACGCGACGTCCCTTCGCGCGACGACGATGAAGACCCTGAAGGCCGTCGCGAATCGGTGGGAAACGACGGCATGCTCGGGAGGCTCACACGCGACGACTCACTTGAGCTGCCGCCCCCGGACGAGGTCGTGCTGCCGCCACTGCCGGAACTGCCGCCCGACGACCCTGATGACGAGGATCCGCCGGTGCGGGGAATCGCGGTTTGAGCCGCGAGCGTGGCGGGCACGGCAAGTGCCGCGGCGACCGACAGAACCACGAGCGAGCGGGAATAACTGACCATGACTGTCTCCTTCAGACCCTTGGCAGGGGCATCTCGCTGCTCACTGTTGCAACAATACTGCCACCCCTGAATTTCCGCAATTGCGGGAGGTTCATCGCCGTTTGGCGGCCGGCGGGTGTCCGGGTGTCCTCCGGAAGGGGCCGACCCGTGCCCTCTTTCGTATACGATGCCAAATTGCCCATGATCGAGACCCACGCCACCACCGTTCTGGCCGTCCGGCACCAGGGAAAAGTTGTGATGGCCAGCGACGGCCAGGTCACGCTGGGGCAGACGGTCGTGAAACACGGAGCCCGCAAGGTGCGCCGGCTCTATCAGGATCGCGTGCTCGCGGGGTTCGCCGGCTCGGCGGCCGACGGGTTCGCGCTGTATGCGAGGTTCGAAGCCAAGCTCGAGGCGCATCGCGGCAATCTTGAGCGGGCGTCCGTCGAGTTGGCGCGTGACTGGCGCACCGATCGGGCGCTGCGACGCCTGGAAGCGATGTTGCTGGTGGCTGATCCCGGCGCGATGTATTTGCTGTCGGGCACCGGTGACTTGATAGAGCCGGATGACGGCATCATGGGCATCGGATCGGGCGGGGCCTATGCGATGGCCGCCGCGCGGGCCCTGGTCGCGCATTCCTCGTTGTCCCCGCGGGCGGTCGTTGAACAGGCGATGACGATTGCCGCGGACATCTGCGTGTATACCAACGCGCGTCTGACGCTGGAAGAACTCTGATGAACAGCCTCACGCCACGGGAGATCGTGGCCGAACTCGACAAACACGTCGTCGGCCAGGCGAAGGCGAAACGCGCGGTGGCCATTGCCTTGCGGAACCGGTATCGCCGTCAGCGGTTGCCGCAGGAGATGGCCGAGGATGTCGCGCCGAAGAACATCCTGATGATTGGGCCGACCGGTGTCGGCAAGACCGAGATCGCGCGCCGCCTGGCGCGTCTGGCCCAGTCACCGTTTCTGAAGATCGAAGCGTCGAAGTTCACCGAGGTGGGCTACGTCGGGCGTGACGTGGAATCGATGGTACGCGACCTGGTGGAGATCGCGGTCAAGATGGTGCGCGAGGAGCGCGAGATCGAGGTGCGCGAACGCGCGGGGACGGCCGCCGAAGAGCGGTTGCTGGATCTGCTGTTGCCCCCCGCGCCGGCGACGACCTCCGGATTCGGCGCAGGGTCCGCCGAGGATCAGATGGCGCGCGACCACGCGACGGCAACCCGGGAAAAGCTCCGGGAGCAACTGCGCGCCGGCAAGCTGGATGCCCGCGTGGTGGAACTGGACGTGCCGCAGCGGTCGATGCCGTCGTTCGAGGTCATTGCCGGGTCATCCATCGAGGAGATCGGTGTGAACCTGCGGGACATGATGCCCGGGATGTTCCAGGGCCGGACGCGCCGTCGATCCATGCCCGTGCCCGACGCCCGCGAGCTGCTCGAGCAGGAAGAGGCGCAGAAGCTCATCGACATGGAGACGGTCGCGAAAGCGGCGATCGATCGCGTCGAGAATTCCGGCATCATCTTCCTTGACGAGATCGACAAGATCGCCGGAAAGGAGGGCGGGCACGGTCCCGATGTCAGCCGCGAAGGCGTCCAGCGCGATATCCTGCCCATCGTCGAAGGCACGACGGTGAACACCAAGCACGGGATGGTGAAGACGGATCACGTGCTGTTCATCGCGGCCGGTGCGTTCCATGTGTCGAAGCCGTCGGACCTGATCCCGGAACTGCAGGGACGGTTCCCCATCCGTGTGGAACTGGAAGCCCTCGGGCGCGACGAGTTCGTGCGGATCCTCACGGAACCGCGCAGCGCCCTCATCACCCAGTACGTCGCGCTGATGGCCACCGAAGGTGTGCAGCTGGTGTTCACAGCGGACGCCATTGCTCGAATTGCCGAACTGGCGACGTTGGTCAACGACCGCACCGAGAACATCGGCGCGCGGCGCCTGCACACGGTGATGGAGCGCCTGCTCGATGAAGTCTCGTTCCATGCGCCGGATCTGGACGGCCAGTCGATTACCATTGACCCCGCCTACGTGGATCGCATGCTCGCCGACATCGCCAAGAGTGACGATTTGTCCAGGTACATTCTGTGAAGCCTTCCGCGCCGGCGCGCACGCTCCTCACGCTGGCCCTGCTGGCCGTCGTCGTGGCGGCGGGGTGCGGCAAAAAAGGGCCGCCGCTGCCGCCGCTGCGCCCCCTTCCCGTCGCGCCGACCGAACTGGTGGCGCGCCGTGTCTCGGATCGGGTGTATCTGAGCTTCCGGGTGCCGGCAGCCAATCAGGATCCGTCGGCGCCCGTGTCGGTATCCCGCATTGATATCTACGCGCGGTCGCTCGGGTTCGGATCCGAACCGCCGATCGAGTCGCAGATTGTGCATCGCGACTTCCTTGTTGGATCGATAGCCGTTCGGCCACCGGCAGACCCTGAGGCGCCGCCGCCCGATCCGGCGGCGCCCGCCGATCCACGTCCGGCTCCGGGCGATGTCGCGTTCTGGTCGGAAGTGGTGGCGACGGCGGCGGTCCGTCCGCTGTCGTACACACGCGCCCAGGAGTCCGCGCGGGCTGCGCGCCGCCCGCTCCCGCTCCGGTTGGCACCCACCGCGCTGGTGGTGCCGTTCCCGCACCTCGTGCTTCCGACGCGGTACTACGTGGCGGTCGCCGTGTCCACGCAGGGCCGCAATGGCGCGCAGTCCGCGATGTTGCCGATCAGATTTGGTGCCGCGCCGCCGGCGCCGACAGGGCCGAAACTGACCTACACCGAAGCCGCCCTGACGCTGGCCTGGACGTCGCCACCCGGAACACCCGCCGTGGTCTACGCATCGACGCCTGAAGGGGTCGAGGTGGAAGCTCCCGTGCAGCCGGCGGCCATCACCACCGGCACCTGGTCGACCCCCGTTGTCTTTGGTGAGCGCCGGTGCTTCACGGTGCGGCATGTCCGCGTGGATGGTCCGGTCTCCACTCAGAGTGCACCGGCGGGGCCGGTCTGTGTCACGCCGGTGGATACCTTCGCGCCGACCGTTCCTGTGGGGCTGCTCGGCGCCTCGGAACCTGGGCGCGTGACCTTGCAGTGGGATCCCGTATCGGCGGCGGACCTGGCCGGGTACCATGTCTTGCGCGGTGTCGGCCCCGATGCCACACTGCAGCCGCTCACGACGACACCAGTGGTGGGAGCCGGATTTGCGGACCTGACCGCACAGCCGGGTGTGGAGTACATCTACGTCGTCGTCGCGGTGGATCGAGCGGGGAACCGGAGCGCCCCTTCGGCGCGGCTGACCGTGACGGGGCGCTGACGCGGCGAGAGGGAGCAGAGACGAGTTATGACGCGACTGTATCGAATCGAGTACGAGGGTGTGGCGCGGTATGCGGCGGAACACGACGGCCGGTGGCGATTGGTGGACGGCGACGTGTTCGGCGTGTGGACGCCGGGGGCGGAGATTGCCGCCGAGGGGCACCGCGTGCTGGCGCCCGTGCAGCCGTCGAAGATCGTGTGTGTCGGGTTGAACTACAAGGACCACGCGGCCGAGCAGAACAAGCCCCTGCCGGCCGAGCCGCTGCTGTTCATCAAGCCGTCGACCACGGTCATCGGCCCCGGTGAGGCGATTCAGGCTCCGGGATGGGCGGGACGCATCGATCATGAGGCGGAACTCGGACTCGTGATCGGCAAACGCGCGCATCGTGTGCCGCTCGACAAGGCCAACGACTACATTCTCGGGCTGATCGCGGTGAACGACGTGACCGCGCGCGATTTGCAGAACAAGGACGGCCAGTACACGCGGTGCAAGGGCTTCGACACGTTCGGCCCGATCGGTCCGTGCATCGCGACCGGTCTCGATGGACGGGATCTCGCCGTGCGCGGCTACGTGAATGGGCATCTGCGTCAGGATTCACGCACGCGCGAACTCATTTTCACCATTCCTGAACTGGTCGCGTTCATCACGTCGATCATGACGCTGCTGCCGGGCGACATCATCTCGACCGGCACGCCGTCAGGCATCGGCCCGATCGTGCCGGGCGATTCCGTCACCGTGTCCATCGAGGGCGTCGGCGCCCTCACCAATCCCGTGGTGCTTCAATGAAACTGTTTCTCGATACCGGCAACCTCAAGGAAATCCAAGCCATGGTGCCCCTCGGCATCGTCGACGGTGTGACGACCAATCCGTCGCTCATGGCGAAGGAGGGTGGCGATCCGCGCGCGATCATCAAGGCGATCTGCGACGTGGTGCAGGGGCCGGTGAGTGCCGAAGTGGTGGCCACCGACTGGGAGGGCATGGTCAGGGAGGGCCGCGAGTTGGCCGCCATCGATCCGCATGTGGTCGTCAAGGTGCCGTTCACCCGTGATGGCGTGCGCGCGACGAAGGTGCTGGCAGACGAAGGCACGCGCGTGAACGTGACGCTGATTTTCAGCGCCACGCAGGCGTTGATCGCGGCCAAGGTCGGTGCGGCGTATGTGAGTCCCTTTGTCGGCCGGCTCGATGACATCGCGTCTGACGGCATGGGACTGATCCGCGAGATTGTCGAGATCTTCGACGGCTATCCGTTCACGACCGAGATTCTGGTTGCCAGCGTCCGCGGCCCGATGCACATTGTCGAGGCGGCGCGGATGGGAGCCGATGTCTGCACGTGCCCGTCGTCGGTGATTGAGGCCTGCTTCAAACATCCCCTGACAGATATCGGTCTTGAGAAGTTCCTGGCGGACTGGGCGAAGGCGCAGGCGGGCAAATAATGCCGACGCCGCAGGAACACCTCGCCGCGCTTGAACGGCGGGCCGAACTTGGAGGCGGGGAGGATCGCCTGAGGCGCCAGCGCGACAGCGGCAAGCTGACGGCGCGGGAGCGGATCGATCTGCTGTTTGACGCCGGCTCCTTCGACGAATTCGACAAACTGGTGACCCACCGGTGCCGCGACTTCGGGATGGAGAAGGACCTGGTGCCCGGCGACGGCGTGGTCGCGGGACAGGGGCTGGTGGATGGCCGGTCGGTGTTTGCCTTCGCACAGGACTTCACCGTGTTCGGCGGATCACTCTCGGAGACCAACGCCGCGAAGATCTGCAAGGTCATGGATCTGGCGATGAAGATGGGTGCGCCGGTCGTCGGCCTGAATGACTCGGGGGGCGCCCGTATTCAGGAAGGGGTGTTGTCCCTGGCCGGGTATGCCGACATCTTCCTGCGCAATACGCTGGCATCCGGCGTGATTCCGCAGATCTCCGCGATCATGGGACCCTGTGCAGGCGGCGCCGTGTATTCGCCGGCGATCACCGACTTCAACATCATGGTCGAAGGCACGAGCTACATGTTCGTGACGGGGCCGGATGTCATCAAGACCGTCACGCACGAGGATGTCACCAAGGAGGAGCTTGGCGGCGCGATGACGCACAACTCGGTCAGCGGCGTCGCGCATTTTGCGGTGCCGTCGGATCGGGAGTGCATTCTGCTGATTCGTGAGCTGCTCGGCTACCTGCCGTCCAACAATCTCGATGATGCACCGCGGGTCAGCACGAGTGATCCGGTCGATCGCGAAGACGATGCCCTGGATGCGGTGGTGCCCGCGCTGCCGAACCAGCCGTACGACATGCACGACCTCATTCAACTGGTCGTCGATGATGGCGGGTTTCTGGAGGTGCATCAGCACTTCGCGCAGAACATCATCACGGGGTTTGCGCGGCTGGGCGGCCGGTCGGTGGGCATTGTCGCAAATCAGCCGAAGGTGCTGGCCGGGTGTCTTGATATCGACGCGTCAGTGAAGGGCGCGCGGTTTGTGCGCTTCTGTGATGCGTTCAACATTCCGATCATCACGTTCGAGGACGTGCCGGGATTCCTGCCCGGCGTGCGGCAGGAACATGCCGGCATCATCCGCGAGGGGGCAAAGCTGCTCTATGCGTATGCCGAAGCGACGGTGCCGAAGATCACGGTGATTACGCGCAAGGCGTACGGCGGCGCGTACTGCGTGATGGCGAGCAAACACATCCGGACGGATTTCAACTTCGCGTATCCGACGGCGGAAATCGCGGTGATGGGGCCCGAGGGCGCCGTCAACGTGTTGTATCGCCGTGAGCTGCAGACGGCCGAAGACCCGGTCGCGCGACGGGCCGAGCTGGTGTCGGAGTTCCGGGAGAAGCTGGCCAACCCCTTTGTCGCGGCCTCGCGGGGGTTCATCGACGAGGTGATTCATCCGCGGAAGACCCGGACCAAACTCATTGCGGCGCTCGCGATGTGCGAAAACAAACGCGACAAGAACCCGCCGAAGAAACACGGCAACATCCCGTTGTGAGCACTCCAGCCAAAGTCCTCATCGCCAACCGCGGTGAAATCAGTGTCCGCGTCATGCGTGCCTGCCGGGAAATGGGCCTCGGCACGGTGGCGGTGTATTCCGATCCCGATCGCACGGCACTGCATGTGCGCCAGGCGGATGAAGCGTTCCGGATCGGTACCGGTCCGGCCAGCGACAGTTACCTCTGCATCGATCGGATCATTGATGTGGCACGGCGTTCCGGGGCGACCTATGTGCATCCCGGCTACGGGTTTCTCGCCGAGAACGAGGACTTCGCGCAGGCGTGCCTTGACGCCGGGCTGACCTTCATCGGCCCGTCGCCGGATGCCATTCGGCGGATGGGCAACAAGACCGGAGCGCGCCAGGTGGCGATCGCGGCCGGTGTGCCCGTCGTGCCCGGCACCGAGGAGCCGTTTGCGGATTCCGCCTCGGATGGCGAAATCACGAAGACCGCGGCGGCGATTGGGTATCCGCTGGTGGTGAAGGCCGTGTCGGGCGGCGGCGGCAAGGGTATGCGCACGGTGGCGGGGCCGGCCGATCTGCTGGCGGCCGTGCGGACGGCGCGGTCCGAGGCCGGGTCGGCGTTCGGAGACTCGGCCGTTTATCTTGAGCGGAAGATTCTGAAGCCGCGCCACATTGAAATTCAGCTGATGGGCGACGCCTTCGGTACCGTGATCCCCTTCGTCGAACGCGAGTGTTCGATTCAGCGGCGCCATCAGAAGGTGGTGGAGGAGTCGCCGTCGCTGGCGCTCGACCCGGCGACGCGCGTGGCGATGGCTGACTGTGCGGCGGCCGTGGCGAAGACGGTCGGCTACACGAATGCCGGCACGATCGAGTTCCTGCTCGATGACGACGGCCGCTTCTACTTCCTTGAGATGAACACGCGCCTGCAGGTGGAACACCCCGTCACGGAACTGGTGACCGGCATCGATCTCGTCCACTGGCAATTGCGTGTGGCGATGGGTGAGCGCCTGACCATCGATCCGGCCCAGGCGTTGACCCCGCGGGGGCATGCCATCGAGTGCCGTATTTATGCCGAGGATCCCGATCTGGGATTCATGCCGTCGCCCGGGCTCGTGCGCGCGCTGAGTGTGCCGGGCGGGCCTGGTGTGCGCGATGATCGGGGCGTGTCGGCCGGGTTCGAGATTCCGCTGTTTTACGACTCCATGATTTCCAAGCTCGTGGTGTGGGGCACCGACCGTCCTCAGGCCGTCGCGCGGTTGCGTCGCGTGCTCGACGAATACCGCGTGGCCGGCGTGCGCACCACGCTGCCGTTTTTCCGCTGGCTCGTCGGCCAGCCGGAGTTTTCAGCCGGCGCGTTTGACACGACGTATCTCGATGGGTTGCTCGCGTCGCGCAAGGGGCAGGCGTTTGTGGAGCCCTCCGGCTCGGATGGTGATGACGCGGCGATTGTGGCGGCTGTGGCGGCGTGGTTCCGCGCGCATCAGAATGCCGCGGGTCCGGCGCAGGCCGCCGACGCGTCCGTGTGGCGGCGCGCGGCGCGCAAGGACGGGGTGCGATGAGGCTGGACGTTGAGGTCGGCGGGCACACGCGCGCGTTCCAGGTTGAGCGCCGGCCCGACGGCCGGTTCCTCGTCACGATCGACGATCTCGTGCATGAGGTCGATGTGCAGCAGACCGACGTCGGCTTGTCGCTCGTCTTTGCCGACGGCCGGTCGCTCGAAGCGGCCGCGAGTCCGATGGCCGGCGGCGAGTGGCTTGTCCAGTTGCCGCACGTGGACGTCGCGGTGGTCGTGGATGGCCAGCGGCACGGACGTCGCGGCACGGGTGGGCCGTCGGCGTCCGGAGCCCAGCGCGTCACCGCGCCGATGCCGGGACGCGTCGTGAAGGTGCTCGTGGCGGTCGGCGATGAGGTCACGCACCGGCAGGGGGTGGTGGTCGTCGAGGCGATGAAAATGGAGAACGAGCTCGGAGCACCCAAGGCCGGGCGCGTCATCGACATCACCGTCGTGGAAGGCGTCTCGGTGGAAGCCGGGCGTCTGCTCATGGTGATTGAGTAAAGTGAAGATGTGAGCCAGGTTCCCCCAGTACCGGACACCCCGCCGGTCACCCCGGACGCTGCCGCGTCGCGCGGCGGGTGGGGGCTGCGCCACTGGAGCCGGCGCGTCTGGTATGTGATCGTCGCGGGCGTCGCCGCGGCCCTCGTCTCCCTGCTGAGCATCGACCTCGGACCCGAACTGCGCGCGCGCGCGGAGCGCGCGGCCTCCGCCTACCTCGAACGGCCGATGCACATCGGGTCGGTGGAGGCCGAGTTGTGGTCGGGCCGTTTTGTCTTCCGTGACGTGGTCATCGAAAGCAAGACCCCGGAGGCGGTGCCGTTCCTGCGCGCCGAGCGGATCTTCGTTTCCATTCCCTGGCGGTCGCTGTTCCGACGGGCGTTGATCCTGGAAGTCGAGATCGACCGCTGGTCGCTCTTCATTGAGAGCTGGGAAGGCAACGTGCACACAGTGCCGCGGATCATGCCGCGCAGGACCAGTGACACACCCAGCCCGGTCACGACCACCGTCAACTTCGTCTTCGCGCGCGGCGGGCAGTTCCGGTACATCGATCACTACATCCCGTGGGACATCACGGCGAACGATGTGCGCATCAACTTCGTGCGGTCGAGCAACCTCGACTCGTACGTGGCCACACTCGGCTTTGCCGACGGTGTCGTCAACATCCAGCAGTATCAGCCGATGGCGGTGGAGGCGATGTCGGCCAGGCTCACAGTGGATGGCGATCTCCTGCGCGTCCATCAGATGGATGTGATCGCCGACGGATCGCGGACGCGCCTGGTCGGCACGATCAATGCGGCACGGTGGCCGGAGCAGGATTTCGCCGTGGAGTCGACGCTGGCGGTGGCGCGCCTCAAGGAGATTTTTTTCTTCGGCCAGAACTTCACCGCGCAGGGGCAGGGCCGTTTCTCCGGCCGATACCGGAAGCACCAGAAGGGCGGATTCGAGGTGAGTGGGGGATTCACCAGCCCGGTGCTCACCGTCAGCGATCTCGAGTTTCCCAATCTGTCGGGCCACGTGGTCTGGGTGCCGAATCGGCTGGAGGTCGTCAATACCCAGAGCGCGTTTTATGGCGGTGCGATGCGGCTCGACTACGCCCTCGACATGCGCCCCGGCCAGGCGGCCACCGCTGATCTCTCCACGACGTATACCGGCGTGGATCTGCTGGCATTCGGGGACGTCTGGGGCTGGGAGGGGATCGCACTGGCCAGTCACGCCGACGGCTGGCACACGATGCGGTGGCCCAGTGGACGTTTTGCCGACATGACCGGTGATGGCGTGTTGCGCGCGCGCCCTGTCGGGAATCGCGTGCTGGCGTCGGCGACACTCCCGACACCGGCGATCGATGCAGGTCCGGAGATTCCCTTCATCCAGGATCGGCCACTTGAACCCCAGGCGGTCGGCGGCGACATCACCTACCGCATGACGCCGACCCTGGTCGAGTTTGCGGAGTCCTGGGCCGCCACGCCTGAGACGCACCTGCGCTTCACCGGCACCACCGGTTGGCGCGACAATGCGAAGATTCCGTTCCGGATCGCGAGCACGGACTGGCAGGCCAGCGATCGGCTGCTGGCCGGGGTGCTGACGGCCTTCGGATCACGCACGCGTGCGATCGAGGTCGGCGGCCGCGGCGTGTTCGAGGGCGTGTTGACGCAGTGGTTCAACCGGCCGCGGATTGAAGGGCACCTGGCGGCCGACGGGATTCGCGCGTGGGACGTGACGTGGGGCCGGGGCCGCGCGGATCTGGTGATCGAAAACAGTTATGTGACCGTGTCCAACAGTCTGGTCGGGAGTGACGCGGAGAACGCGCCGCGGCTGGTGGCCAACGGCCGCTATTCGCTCGGGTATCCGCGCGCGGACGGCGGTGAGCAGTTTGACGCGCGCATTCGCATCGATCACTGGCCGCTGGTGGACTTCCGGCACGCATTTCTGCTCGACGACTGGCCCGTGCTGGGGACGGCCTTTGCCGATTTGCGGTTGTACGGCGATTACGAGGGCCCGGAAGGGTTCGGACTGATCCGCGTCTCGCCCGGCAGCGGCTGGGACGAGACGTTTGAGCAGTTCACGGCCCGGGCGTCGTTTGAGCGCGTCGGCATGCGGCTTGACGGTGTGGAGGTGACCAAGAGCACCGGCGTCGTGCGCGGCGCGGCATATGTCGGGTGGGCGACGCCGCAGAACAACAACTGGGGCACGTACTCCTTCACGTTCGACGGCGAGCGGATTCCCGTCGAGTCGCTGGTGAGCTTCACCGTGCCCGATGCCGACCTGACGGGCGTCCTGTCGTTCCGCATGTTCGGCAGCGGCAGCAACGAACGGCCCCGCTACGAATGGGACGGGCGGATCGTGGATCTGTTCTGGGGGGATGAAGGCATCGGCCAGGCGACCGCCCATATGGTGATTGAGGAGGACGTCATTACCGTTGATCGCCTGGACGTGGCGTCCGATCGGTTGTCGATCTCCGGCTCCGGCCGGGTGCAGATGAACGACACCTACACCACGGAGGCCACGCTGCGATTCAACGAGACGTCCGTGGACCCATTCCTGCGGTTCGCCGCGCCGGGCCTGTCGCCGTATACCCGCGCGGTGGTGACCGGCGCCGTCCGCATCAGCGGTGAGCTGACCGATCCCTCGCGCCTGGGCGTCGAGGTCTCGGTCGAAAAGGCGGATCTGGGTCTGCTCGACTTCGAACTGACCAACCCGATTGGCCCGGACGGCACACGCACACCGCTGCGGCTGTCGTACGTGAACGATGTGCTGTCCATTCGCGCGTTCCGGCTGACCGGCGAGGGCACGAGTCTGACGCTGGGCGGCACCGTCAGCCGCACCACCGAGGCCCTCGATGTGACGATCGATGGCACGTCGAATCTGGCCATTCTTCAGGGCGTCATGCGCGAGGTGCGCGCGTCGGGCAACGCCACGATCGCCGCATCCATCGGCGGCACGGTGTCGGCTCCGACCTACGGCGGCCAGGCCACGGTGACCGACGGTCGGCTGCGGTATTACTCCTTTCCGCACAGTCTCGACGCCATCAACGGGCGTGTGACATTTGATCCGTCGGGTCTTCGTCTCGATGGTCTGCGCGCCCGGATGGGGACGGGCGGTCGGAGCGGCACGGGCGAGGTCCGTTTTGGCGGCACGATTGGACTTGAGGGATTCCTGCCAGGGGAAGTGAATGTCACCGTGCGCGGTGACGGTCTCGATCTCCGGTTCCCGGACGGGTTCAGGTCCATCGTGGATGCGGACCTTGCGGTCACAGGCTCGGTCGAGAACGCGCTTGTGTCAGGGCGCCTGACCGTGCGCCAGGCGCGGTACACCCGGCGGCTGACCGGGAACGCCGGGCTGCTCGGCCTGGCCGCCGCAGGCGGCGAGACCGCGATGCCGGCAGCCGGGGGGGGGGCGACACTACCCCTGTCGTTCGCGATCGACCTCGTCGGCCAGCGCCTGGCGCTCATTGATGACGCGGATGCAACCGTCGTGGTGTCGCCCGACCTGCGATTCACCGGCACGCTCGACCGGCCGCAACTCGCCGGGCGCGTGGACATCGACCGCGGCGACACCGAGTTCCTCGGCAATCGATACACGGTGGGTGGGTATGTCGAGTTCAACAATCCCAGCACGATCGAGCCGTACTTCGATCTGGAGGCGCGGACGCAGATTCGGCAGCCCGCCCAGGAATACCGGATCGACCTGCGCTTCACCGGCACGCTTGCGCGGTTCTCCTACGACCTGAGTTCGGATCCGCCGCTGACGCAGGTGGACGTCCTGAATCTGATCCTGGGACAGAGTCCGGACCTGCAGCGCACGGAACTGCGTGCGCTGGGGTCGCCGCAGGAGATGCAGAACCAGCTGATGTCGACGGTGCTTGCGCAACTGGTGACCAGTCCGATCACGACGCCCGTCGGGCGCGTGGTCGAGCGCACACTGAATGTGGATACGTTCACCGTCACGCCGCTGCTGTCCGCGGATGCGGCCCTCCAGCAACTGCCGACGGCGCGCATCACGGTCGGCAAGAAGATCTCCAACCGCGTGTTTCTCACATACTCACGGTCGCTCGACAATTCGACCAGCCTCGATTACGACCTGCTGCTCCTGGAATATGCGCAGAATGAACGGATGTCCTGGGTGCTCTCGCGGAATCAGGATGGCACCTTCGCGCTCGACTTCCGCGTGAGGTATCGCTTCTGATGCCCCGCCTCGCCGCCGGTCTGCTGGCGTGGTGGGCCCTCTTCGCCATCCCGCTGTCGGCCCGCGCGCAGCCGGCTACCGACGTGACGGCCTTGTCGGGGCAACGCATCGGGGCGATCGCACTCGAGATCGAGGGGCGGGCCGACACGACCGAGACCCTGCGCGGGTTGCTTGAAGTGCGTGTCGGCGATCTGCTGCAGTTTGAACTGGTGCGGGAAAGTGTGGCGCATCTGTTCAACCTGGGGCAGTTCGAGGATGTGGCCGTGACGGCGCAGCCGGGACCTGACGGTGTCCGGTTGGTGTTTGCGTTGACGCCCCTGCACCCCATCGACCGCATCGAATTCCGCGGCAGCCTCGGCCTGGATCGCCGCACGCTTGAGCGCGGGGTGCTCGAACAGTTTGGCGGCCGCCCGTCGGCCGCGCGCCTCGATGCGGCCCGCGAGACAGTGACGCGGATGCTTGTTGACGAGGGGTACTCGCGCCCGTCGGTGGTGCCGTCCCTGGAACAGACGCACGAGGTGCATCGCTCGACGCTGGTGCTTACGGTGGAGGCCGGGCCGCGGCTGCGCATCGGGCGGGTCCTCGTGACGGGCACCCACCCGTTGCCGGCGGCCGACGTCACGACCAGCCTCGGGCTGATTCGAGGGGCGGCCTACCGGCGTCTCGCCACCGAGGTCGCCCTGCGCGGCGTCGCCGAACGGCTGCGCGGTATGCGGTACTACGAGGCGTCCGCCAGCCACTTTGCGACGCCGGCCGAAAACGACTTCGTGGATGTCACCGTCACGATTGACACGGGCCCCATCGTCGAGATCGTGGTCGTCGGCGATCCCCTGCCCGCTGGCGGCCAGGACGAGTGGATTCCGATTCGTCGCGAGAACTCGGCCGACGACGACCTGCTGGAGGACTCGGCATTCCGCATCCGGCAGGCGCTGCAGCGGGACGGCTACTGGCGCGCCGACGTGGTGCATGAGCGGGTGGAGGACCCCGGCGGCGCGCGCATGGTGGTGACCTTCACGATTCGGCGCGGTCTGCGGTATCAACTGGCGTCGCTCGTAGTGACCGGCCACCGCCACTTCAGCGAGTCCGACATCAGGACGATCCTCCAGTTGCGCGAGGGCGCGTGGTTCGTGGAAACCGACGTGGAGGCGCGCCTCGGCGCGCTGCTGGGCGCGTATGCATTTGCGGGGTTCGATGCGACGGCGGAATACACGGCCGACGCCCTGCCTGGTGGCGAGGGGCGGGTGGCGCTGCGGGTGGAGATTGTCGAAGGACCGCTGCGGCTGGTGTCGCGGGTGTCGATCGTCGGCGCGGGGCAGATCCCGGAGGCCGAGGTGCGGCGTGTCATCCGGTCGGTGGCCGGGCAGCCGCTGCAGGCCGCGCAGGTGCGCGATGATCGTCAGGCCATTCAGCAGTTGTATCTGGATCGCGGGTTCCAGTCGGTCGTGGTCGACGCGCGACAGGCCGGTGAAGCGCCGTTCACCATCGTCTACGAGATCCACGAGGGCGCTCAGACGATCGTCGACCATCTGATCGTGGTCGGGAACCGGCGCGTCAGCACGGAGACCATTCTCGCGGAGGTGGTGCTGCGGCCGGCGGCGCCGTTCGGCCAGGCGGCGCGTCTTGAGAGTCAGCGCCGTCTGGCGGATCTGGCGATCTTCCGGCGCATCAGCATCACGGCGGCGAACGAGGGCCGGGCTGACGGCCACGTGGATGTCATCGTCCAGGTGGAGGAAGCGCCGGCCACCACGATCGGCTACGGCGGCGGTCTGGAGTTCGGCCGGCGGCTGCGCACGGCGGTGGGCGGCGGTGAAGAAGACGCCATCCGGTTCGCGCCGCGCGGATTCCTCGAATTGGGCCGCCGCAATCTGTTTGGCGGGAATCGATCGGCCACAGTGTTTACGCGCGTCAGCCTTGGGTCGCGCACGGATCCCGGCGACCCCGCCAGGGACGGCCGTGGCATCGAGTTCAGCGAATATCGCGTGACCGGCAGCTATCGTTCACCGCGGGCGTTCGGTTCGAGGATTGACTCGGTCCTGAGCGCCACGGCCGAACGCGCCATCCGCACGTCGTTCACGTTCGTGCGCCGGTCGGCGAATGCCGAGGCGCTGCACCGGCCCTCGGCGCACACCAGCGTGTTCGGCCGGTATGCCCTCGACTCCACCGAGTTGTATGACACGCGAATTCCCGAGGAGGACCAGCCGCTGATCGACCGCCTGTTCCCGCAGATTCGCCTGTCGACGGTCTCCGGAGGGCTGGTCTGGGATCGCCGCGACGACTTGCTCGACCCGACCGCCGGCGGGCTGATGAGCATCGACGGGGAAGTGGCGGCGCGGTCGCTGGGGTCGGAAGTCGGCTTCGTCAAGGTGTTTGCGCAGGCTCTGGGCTTCCGCCGCCTGACCCGGATCAACCGCGTGGTGATCGGGGGCCGCATGCAGGTCGGCCTCGCGCGCGGCTTCTCGCGTGAGGTGGTCATCCCCGGCATTGGCGGCGCGACGGAGATCGTGGCCGACCTGCCGGCCGGCCGCCGCTTCTTTGCCGGGGGCAGTACCACCGTGCGCGGGTTTCAGCAGGATCGCCTCGGGGTGCCCGGCGTGATCAGTGGTGAGAAAGGGCTGTCGAGTGGTGGCAACGGCGTGGTCGTGCTCAACGGGGAAGTGCGCACGCAGTTGTGGCCCAGTATCGCCGTGGTCGGGTTTGTCGACGGCGGCAACGTGTTCGCGCGGGCCGGCGACATATCGCTGGGCGACCTGCGCGGTGCTGCGGGTGTCGGCATCCGGTACCGCTCGCCGCTCGGTCCGCTCCGGCTGGACGTCGGATTCAAGTTCGATCGGCGGTTTTTCAGCGGCAAGCGCGAACGCGGGTGGGAGTTCCACCTGAGCATTGGAGAGGTGTTCTGATGACGGCTACGGTTGCGCTTGTGTGTCTCCTCGCGGGGGCCACGCAGGTCCCGGCCACGCTTGATCGCATTCTGGTGGTCGTCAACGGCGACATGGTGACGCTGTCGGATGTCCGCGCGGCGCGGGTGCTGAAGCTCCTGCCTGCGGGGACGACCGATGAGGAGATCGTGCAGGCCCTGGTCGACCGGCGGCTGGTGCTGGCGGAGATGCGGCGGTTTCAGGTGCCGGATCCGCCGGCGGAGGAGATCGCGGCGCGACGGTCACAGTGGGCGCGTGCGCATGGCGACCACGATCCGGCCAGACTGTTCATGCTGGCCGGTGTGAGCGCCACCTTTCTGGATCGATGGATCGCCGACGAACTGCGGCGCGAAGCGTATCTGCAGCAGCGATTCGCCGCGCTCGACGATGACCGTCGCGAGTCGGCGATTCGGCTCTGGATCGAAAGTCTCCGCGTGCGCGCCGAAATCGTGTATCGGCACCCTCGCAGGTGACCGCCGTTATTTGACGGGCATCGCCAATGACGAGGCGAGGACCTGCTGGAGAACCATTGCGCCGTTGAAGCCGGCGTGGTTGGTCATGCCGGCCACGAGCGATCGGCGCGTGATGAAGGCCGCGCCCCAGCCGATCCCCATCAGGCCGATCGCGAGTGCGACGTCGAGCCCCTGGTCGATGTGCAGCGCGCCAAAGACCAGTCCGAAGGCCAGGTTGCCGGTCCATGCGCTGCCAAAGTGCTGCGCCGATCGATGCAGGATAAATCCCCGCTGCAGCTCTTCGCGAACGCCGCCGGCCAGCATCACCACAACGGCGAAGATGGCCGCATCGAACGGATCGCGCATGAAGGCCGCCAGGGGGTTCTCAGGCACCGTCTGGAGCCACGGGGCAATGTAGCGCAGGCCGGCAACCAGGCCCGTCAGGGCGACAAACACGAGCGGCACAAACAGCAGGCCCCGCCAGAACTCCGGGAAAAACGGCTTTCCGCCAAAAAACACCTGATGGGATGACTCTCCGCTCAGCCGCAGGAACAGCAGGATCAGCAGGGCCACCAGTGCGGTGTCCAGGAAGCTGACGATGGCGATGAACTGGAGTGACAGGCCGGTCTCGGAGTAGGGGGCCAAGCCGACGCCCAGGATGAGCACGGTGGCCAGCACGAGCTGGGTCGGGAAGCCCGACACGGCGACGATTTGAAGGAACGTCAGGAGGCGCGGAGGGAGGATCGGCGAGACAGGGGGGGCGGGAGTCTCGTCAGACATTCCGTTCATTATGGGTGCACCGGTGCACCGGCGAACCGGCATGTTAGTTTCGTGATATCTTCGCCTTCTGTCCATCAAGTCCGTTCAACCAGTGACGAGGTGTAACGGCAGTGAAAAATAGGGCAGGTGAAAAAACGGCAGTACTGACAGGGGTGTTCTCAAGATGTCGGGGTCCTGGGCCGATAGATCCACCATATGTCGTGGGTTCTGCCTTGACTTCACTTGAGCGCGGGCGCATATTCGTTCCCCGGCATCGCAACAGCCGAACCAAGGCTTCCCAGCGCCTTGGCCGTGACTTCTGCCTCCTCCTCTTCGGGTCTGGACCCGGAGAGACGGGAGGAGGGCCCTGTTGCCGTTGTCGCAGTGTGAAGGGTCTTGGCGGGAACAAGGACCGTATCCGGGGCCGATGCGGTGCTGTGTACGAAAGGTAAAGGTCATCAGAGATGCAGACAGTCCAGAACGTAGGAACCACGGTGGGGGAGACGACGAACCGAGAGACGGGGCGGACTTTTGGTCCGGGCGCGTCTGTGACTGGACTCGAGTTCGAACGCTACTTCACGCGTGATGGCGTGGACCCGTTTGAGGAGGTTGAGTGGGAGTTGCGCTCGGCCATCATTACGAATGAACGCGGCGAAGTCGTGTTCGAGCAGCGGGACGTCGAGTTTCCGAAAGCCTGGTCGCAACAGGCCACCAACATTGTGGTGTCGAAGTACTTCCGCGGCCTGATCGGCGCGCCGGAGCGTGAGCGCTCGGTGAAGCAGCTGGTCGGCCGTGTCGTGGACACGATCACCCGGTGGGCGCGTGAACAGGGCTATTTTGCCTCGGAAGACGATCTCCAGGCCTTCAGCGACGATCTCAAGCATCTGCTGGTGTATCAGAAGGGCTCGTTCAACAGCCCGGTGTGGTTCAACTGCGGGTTCGAGAAGGCGCCGCAGTGCTCCGCGTGTTTCATCAACGCGGTCCAGGACACGATGGAGTCGATCCTCGGTCTGGCGAAGACCGAAGGCATGTTGTTCAAGTTCGGGTCGGGCACGGGCTCGAATCTCTCGGCGATCCGGTCGTCGCGGGAAGTGCTGGCCGGCGGCGGCACGGCCTCAGGGCCCGTCTCGTTCATGAAGGGGTTTGACGCATTTGCCGGCGTCATCAAGTCGGGCGGCAAGACCCGTCGTGCGGCGAAGATGGTGATCCTCAACGCGGAGCATCCCGACATCGAGGAATTCATCAACTGCAAGGTCGAGGAGGAGAAAAAGGCCTGGGCGTTGATTGACGCCGGCTACGACGGCTCCTTCACGGGCGTCGCGTACGGCTCGGTCTTCTTCCAGAACTCGAACAACTCCGTGCGTGTCACCGACGAATTCATGCGCGCGGTGCTCGACGATGGCGAGTGGCACACGCGGTCGGTGACGACCGGTGAAATCGTCGACACGTACAAGGCGCGTGATCTCATGCGGCAGATTGCCGAAGGCACCTGGGTGTGCGGCGACCCCGGCATGCAGTACGACACGACGGTCAACGACTGGCACACGTGCCCGAACACGGCCCGCATCAATGCGAGCAACCCGTGCTCGGAGTACATGTTCCTTGACGACTCGGCGTGCAACCTGGCGTCCATCAACCTCATGAAGTTTGTGGACGAGGACGGCGAGTTTGACGTCGACGGATTCGAAGCCGCCTGCAAGACCTTCATTACGGCGCAGGAAATTCTGGTCGACAACTCCAGCTATCCGACGGCGGCGATCGCCCGCAACAGCCACGCGTATCGTCCGCTCGGCCTCGGCTACGCGAATCTGGGCGCGTTGCTCATGTCGCGCGGGCTGCCCTACGACAGCGATGCCGGTCGCGACTACGCGGCCGCCATCACGGCGATCATGCACGGCGCGGCGTACGCGCAGAGCGCGCGCGTGGCGCGTGACCACGGCGGTCCGTTCCCCGGCTACGAGAAGAACCGCGAACCCATGCTGCGCGTCATGAAGAAGCACCGCGCGGCCCTCAAGGACATCGACAAGACCCATGTACCCAAGCCGATGTTCAACAAGGCCAGGGAAATCTGGGACGAATGTGTGGAACTGGGCGAAGCGCACGGCTACCGCAACGCGCAGGCCACGGTGCTCGCGCCGACCGGCACGATCGGCTTCATGATGGACTGCGATACGACCGGCGTGGAGCCGGACATCGCGCTCGTCAAGTACAAGAAGCTCGTCGGCGGCGGCATGATGAAGATCGTCAACGGGACCGTCCCGATGGCGCTCACCAAACTGGGCTACACGCAGGCGCAGGTGACCGACATCCTGGCGCACATCGACGATCAGGAGACCATCGAAGGCGCGCCGCACCTGAAGGACGCTCACCTCGCGGTGTTCGACTGCGCGTTCAAGGCGATGAAGGGGACGCGGTCGATTCACTACATGGGCCACATCAAGATGATGGGCGCCGTGCAGCCGTTCATCTCGGGCGCCATCAGCAAGACGGTCAACGTGCCGCGCGAAGCGACGGTCGAGGACATCGAGCAGGCCTACATCGACTCATGGCGCATCGGCGCAAAGGCCGTCTCGATCTACCGCGACGGCTCCAAGCGCACGCAGCCGCTCAACACCTCGAAGGCGGCGATCCAGCGCGCGGGCGTGCTCGAACAGGCCACCGAAGCGGCGCCGATGCCGGCCCGCCACAAGCTGCCCGACGAGCGCCGGTCGATCACGCACAAGTTCGACATCGCCGGACACGAAGGCTACATCACCGTCGGGCTCTACGAAGACGGCATGCCCGGCGAACTGTTCCTCACGATGGCCAAGGAGGGCTCGACAATTTCGGGCTTTGCCGACGCCTTCGCACAGGCCATCAGCTACGCGCTCCAGTACGGCGTGCCGCTGCAGGATCTGGTCGACAAGTTCAGCCACGTCCGCTTCGAACCCGCGGGCATGACGAAGAACCCCGACGTGCGCTTCGCCAAGTCGATTGTCGACTACATCTTCCGATGGATGGCCGCGAAGTTCCTGTCGCCCGAAGCGCAGTACCAGGCGGGCGTCAACGTGCCCGAGACGGTGACTACGCCGGAGCAGCTGACCCTCGACGTCGCGGCACTGGCCGCGGCACCGAAGGTGGCCGAGCAGGCGGCCCCGGCGGGCTCCAAGTTCGCGGCCATGCAGAACCAGTCCGACGCACCACCCTGCTCGACCTGCGGCTCGATCATGGTGCGCTCGGGCTCCTGCTACAAGTGCGCCAACTGCGGCACGACGAGCGGCTGCGCCTGATCGAGGTTCCGAAGTTCGCAGGGCGGCCTGCACTGCAGGCTGCCGATTTCAGGGGCGGAGGGAGCAATCCTTCCGCCCCTTTTTCCGAGAAGCGTGGCACCCCATGGTGACACCGGCCGAGCTTGATGCCATTTTCGAGGAACTGGGTAGGCTTCAACGGCAGCCGAGGGGTTTGCCTTCGAGGCTTTTGGTCTGCAGCCGCATCTCGGCGACACGTATCGACTGTCGCTGGACAGCCCGCACACGCCAACCGTCCTGCCGTTTGCGGATGGATCGTTTGACGCGGTCGTCTCGGTCGGCACGCTCGAGCACGTTCGTGAGACCGGCGGCACCGAGGAGGCCAGCCTCAGGGAGATTGCGCGGATCCTCACCGTTGGTGGGCGGTTCGTCTGTTTTCACTTCCCGAACCGGTTCAGTTGGATCGAGGCGCTGACGGGCCTCTTCTCTGCGGCACATCATCATGCGTTCCGGTACGACGAAGCGGCGACCCGGCACCTCTGTGAGTCCGCTGGTCTGGAATGCGAACACGTCGAGCGGTACGCCGCCTGCTGGCGATTCCGCTGTCGCACGTCTGCCAGAACTACGCGTTTGTCGCGACGAGGCGGCTGTGAGGGCGTCCATTACGTCCGCTGGCGTGTGAGGAACGCCTCGTGCGCGAGCATCCACGCTTCGCGGGTGCGTGCCGCCGTCTCACGCCACGAGAAGTCCTGTGCACGACGCCAGCCGGCTTCGCGCAGGCGGTCGCGGAGTGACCGGTCAGTCACGATGGTTTCGAGGGCCGCGCCGAGCGCGGCCGGGTCGGTGGCGTCACAGAGCAGGCCCGCTCCGCCGAGCACTTCCGGAAGCGCCCCGGCGTTGGCGGACACGACCGGCACACCCACGGTCATCGCTTCGAGAGCGGGCAACCCGAAGCCCTCGGTATGCGAAGGCATGACCACTGCCAGCGCGGAGCGATAAGTCTCGAGTCGCAGATCCCGGTCGACATACCCGAGCACATCGACACGCCCGCGCAGGTCCCGGTGGGTGGCCCGGGCCACCAGGGCCTCCGCACCGGGCCCGTGTCCGCCGGCCAGCACCAACCGAGGCGTGGAGAGTCCAGCGGCATCGCGACGCGCCAGCAGGAGTGCGTACGCGTCCAGAAGCCCGGCCACGTTCTTTCGTGGTTCAAGGGTGCCGAAAAACAGCAGCACACCGTCTGCCGGTTCGTTTACGCGCTTCGGCCACGACGGACGTCCATGCGTCACCACCACCACGCGGGATGCGGGCCTCCCGGTGAGGGTTTCGATGTCCGCCGCGGTGGCGGCCGAGACGGCGATGACGGCATCGGCGCCACGGATGTGGTCCGGCGCCAGGGTCGGATAGTCGCGCCGGATTTCGGCGTGCGTCCGCTCCGGGTGCCGGAGAAAATCCAGGTCGTGGACCGTCACCACCTGCGCAGCATTTCGGCTCGGCAGCCGGATCGGATGGGCGGCATGCACCACGTCAAACGCGCGCCCGGTCACCAGTTCCACCGGCGGCCATTGCCAGCGATGCCACGCGTAATTCAGGAGGCGGACGGGCACGCGTTGGTCGGCCAGGACCGCCCCCGGTACCGCCGCCCGGTCGATCCGGTCGCGCCACGACGACGAAAACAGGGTCAGGACATCCGGCGTGTCCCCTCGGGCCAGCAGGGCGGTCGCCAGTTCGTGCACGTATTCACCGACGCCGGTTCGATGGCTCAGCGCCGGTCGGTAATCGAGCAAAATGCGCACAGCATAGTGTCGCGCATCCCGCGCGATTTTGCGTCAGTGGTGGAAGCGGGCACGGCGCAGGCGCGCAAGCGAACCTTGGGTGGCAGATCGTGATTCTTCCGTCCGACGCAGGTCTGCGGCCCTGGGGCCCTCGCATATGATTCTGCCCATGCAGACATCCGTGTGGCTCATGGCGTTGTTGTTGCTGGTGCAGGCGGGACAGGCCGAGGTCATGCCGCAGGCGGTCCGCCGCGCCGCCGACGGCATCACGGCGGCACAACTCGAGCGCGATCTGGCCTTCCTGTCGTCCGACGACCTTCGCGGGCGCGCGACGCCGTCGCCTGGCTTCGACAAGGCCGCCGACTACATCATCAGTCGCCTGAAGGCCGCCGGCGTCACGCCGGCGGGCGACACGGGCACCTACGTGCAGACGTACGAGATGCACGAAGCGCGGGTGGACGCCGGCACCGCCACCGTCACCATCAACGACGTGGCGTTACGCCTGGACGAGGGGTTTGTACTGCGCTCGTTCTCAGGAGAACCGTTGAGCGGCACATGGCCCGTGGTGTACGTCGGCCACGGGTGGGTGATTCCCGACAAAGGCATCGATCCGTATGCCGGCGTGGACGTGCGCGGCAAGGTCGTGCTGACACACGGCCCCCGTGCGATGCCGAAGGACGTCACGATTCAGCAGTTCGGACGCGTGACGGTCGGCGCAACCAACATCACAACGGAGGCAGCCCGCCGCGGGGCCGTCGCAGTCGTCATGATTCCCCAGACGAGCGCACAGCCGGGCTGGTGGCAGCAGCTGCAGGGACAGAACCTGGTCCGTCGTGAATTACATCCATGGGTGCCGTCAGCCTACGCGGCCCCCCAGGTGACGTCGGCGCTGCTGTCACGGGCGGCGACGGACGCGCTCATGCAGGGCGAGCGTTTCACGGCAGCCGAGATCGTGGCGCGCGGCGACAGCCAGGACTACCCTGCAAGTTTCGCGCTCTCGAAGCGCATCACATTCAACATCCCTTCCTCCACAGTCGTCCATCGACCCTATAACGTGGTTGCGAAGATCGAAGGCTCGGATCCCGCGCTGCGCAATGAGCACATCACCGTGATGGCCCACCTCGATGGTGCCGTGGGCACGCGAACGGTGGATGGCGACGATATCTACAACTCGGCGGATGACAACGCGTCCGGCAGCGCAGGCATGTTGTCGATCGTTGAGCAGATGATGAAGACGACGCGGCCGAAGCGGTCGATGATCTTTGTGTGGGACAGCGGTGAGGAAGTCGGCCTGTGGGGCACCCGGCACTTTGTGGCCAATCCGCCGGTGCCGTTGTCGTCGGTGGTCGCGCATATCAACATCGACATGATCGGTGCGACTCGTGCGCCCGGCACCGCCGACGAGCAATCGCCTGACGTACCCGGACCGAATGAGGTGTATCTGATTGGTCCCGGCGTGTTGAGCAGCCGCGCCAACGCCCTGATCGAACGCGTCAATCGCGACTATCTGAACATGACCCTCAATCGCGCGGACGATCGATGGGACAGTGAATTCTTCTACCCGCGCACGGATGCCGGTCCGTTCCTGGAGCGAGGGATCCTCACCATCGGCTGGAACACGGGGCTGCATCGACGCTACCACCTGCCCTCGGACGAGGCGAAATATCTGGACCCGAAGAAGATCGAAGTTGTGTCGCGCACGGTATTCGCGACGTTATGGATGCTCGCCGATGATCCTGAGCGGCCCCGGATCGAGAATTCGATTCCTGTGTCGGTGCTGCGCCATGCGCAGCCGGGAGGCCGCGTGGACAGCGTGGCCGTCGTGCCCCGTGAAGGCTACGTGACAGTGACATGGCGACCGGTGGCAGGTGCCACCGAATATCAGATCGAGCGCGAGGGTCTTGTGACCGGCATCTGGCGCCCGAATCGGCAGGTGCGCCAGCAGTCGCCGTCGTTTGCGGACGCGGGTTTTGTGCCGGGCGGTACGTTGCGCTGGCGCGTGCGGGCGGTGGTCGGAGATGTACCGCAGGAATGGTCCGAGCCCGTCAGTGCGCAGACACAGGCGCCGTTTGGACCGGCGGAGTTCCGGACCGGATTCGAGGCCCGCGACGGTGCCGAGTACACCACCTACGACGAGGAGATCGACTGGACGAAGCGCATCGTCGCAGCCAGCCCACGTGTGCGCGTCGTGCCGCTCGGCACCACGCCGCAGGGCAGGACGATGAACCTGTTTGTGATTGGGCATCCGGCGCCGAAGGGCACCGTGGCGGAGATTGCGAGTGGTCCCGCAGCGGGTGCCAACTGCAACGTCCACGGCAATGAACCGTCGGGCCGCGAAGGGTGCCTGATGATGATTCGTGAACTGGCTTTCTCGAATGACCCGGCGATCATCGACATTTTGTCACACGCGACCGTGCTGATCGTCCCGTCCTTCAACGCGGATGGTCGGGCCAACAACACGCGCGGCAACTCGGCGGGGCAGGATCTCAATCGCGATCACGCGCGGTTGACGCAGCCGGAGTCGCAGATGTTTGCCGCGTTCGTGCGCGACTACACGCCTGAAGTGATGGTCGATGGTCACGAATACGGCAGCGCCACAACCTGCGACCTGCCGCTGTTGTGGCCGAGGCACAGCAACACCGCGACGTCGGTGCACGACATGTCCAAGGCCGGGCTCGTGGAGGGGCGCTTCTACGATGCCGGGGCCACCGATGGCTGGTGGCCGTGTCCGTATCCACCGCGCGGCATCGACGGCGCGCAGACCTTCACCCGCGTGACCGGCCTCAAGAACATGGTGACGACGCTGGTGGAAGCGCGATCGGGTGGCGGCCCCACGCGCCCGGCTGAGGCGGGGAACGTTCCTGAGAACCGGCGGCGCAAGGCGTACTCGCAGTTGTGGTCGATCCGGCAGGCGCTGATGTTCCATCGCGCGAATCGGCCGGCGATCGCGAAGGCGATTGAAGACGGCATCGCCTTCCAGCGTTCGAACACCGGGCCCATCGTGTTTCACGGCGACTGGGACGTGCCGGCGTTTGCGGCGCCTCATCCCGGCGATACGCCGCCGCCCGGCGCGACGCCTGGACCGGATCAGATGCTGACGCCGCCCCCGTGCGGCTACTTTCTGACGGACGCGCAGTACTCGGCGAAACTCACCGACAGCGGCACACTGCCCGAGGCGTTGTGGACGTCCGTGGGCGATCGCCTTGCCGCGCACGGCATCACGGTCGAGAAGCGCCCGGGCGGCTACCTCGTGCCCCTCGCGCAGCCCCTGCGCGGCTTGATCAACATTCTGCTCGACGCCCAGACGCCGCCGGCGCCGATCGTGGCGGCGGAGCGGCGCATGCGCTGCTCCGTCGGCAATGTCCCCAACCGTCAGTAGCCGGCCGTGCCTCGCGGCCCTGCGGGCCGCTGTGTCAGGCGGCCACTACGACGAGGCAATCGCCTCGGCTGACTTGAGCGCGAGGGCCACGAATGTCAGGGTTCCATTCGTGCAGCCGCCCGTGGGCAACGTCGGCGACCCCACCACAAAGAGGTTGTCGTGGTCGTGGGTGCGTCCGCTCGGATCCACGACGCTTACGGCCGGGTCGGTACCCATGCGGCACCCGCCGGCAGGGTGGTCCTGATACGACAGGCCGCTGATGCTGCCGCGTCGGCCGTCGCCCGCGCGCGCCATCAGATCAAAGAGCGCCTCGAAGTGCGCGCGCACCGACGCCTCTCGCGCCTGGGAGGCGGCGTCGATCCGGTGCCGCACCACCGGGAGCGGATCGCCCCAGCGATTGGTCGCGGCCGGATTGAGCGTGAGCCGGCTCTCGCGATCGGGATGCACGTCGTAATATCCACGCACGCGGGCCGTGCCACGCGACGTGCGGGTCCGCCACTCGTCGAGCACCGCGTCGCCCAGGAGCAGGCGGCCCTCGGCGTCGCGCAACCGAGGCGTGCGGCCTCCGCCGCTTTCCCAGACCCGCAGGTCATGGCGCACAAACGGCCGAGCGGTCTCGCAGCGGAAGAACTTGCGCGAGATGAGACTGTGCTGCTCGTTCATGCCGGGATAAATGCGGAGGTTGGTGTCGATCGTCGTCTGATACGCCAGGTGCCCGGTCATGTACCGGCCGACATGGTCGGAGTTGTTCGCGAGTCCTGAGGGAAAACGGCTGTTGGCCGAAAGCAGCAGCAGGTGCGGACTCCAGGTGTAGCCGGCGGCCAGCACGAACGTTCGCGCACGGTACTCCTCGAGCCTCTCCGTGCCATCCTGCCTGATCGCTCTCGCTACGGCGACGCGATCACTGCCGTCCTGCAATTCCAGCCGCCGCACAAGGGTGCGATCATGGAGCTGGATCTTCCTGGTGTCCAGCAGCTGCCGGAACGTGTAGTCTGGCGAGTACCTCGCGCCGGTCGGGCAAATCTCGCACGTATTGCAGCGCAGGCAGATGCTCCGGCCCCCATACCCCTGCCGCGTGTTCTTCGCCTGCGGCGTTGTCCAGAACGGATGCCCACTCTGTTCGGCCCACGCCTTGAGTTGCACGAGGTTGTGGGACATCCGCATCGGCGGCATGGGATACGGCTCCGACCGTGCGTCCTCGGCGAACGGGCCCGGCTCGCCCGACACACCGATGCGGCGCTCGGCCTCGCAGTACAGCTGTTCGAGTTCCTTCCACTCGATCGGCCAGTCCACCGCCAGGCCGTACAAGGACTTTAAGCGGGTGTCCTCCTCAGAAAACCTGTTGCACACGCCGCCCCAGTGCAACGCCGACCCGCCCACCGCCATCGTCCTCGAGATGATGCCCTCGGCAGCCTGGTCTTCCACGAAGTCGCCGGGCCACTGGTTCTCGCCGTAGTCGAGGCTGCGTCTCCGGTACTCGGCGCGATTCTCCACGTCGAACAGCGACCTGCCGGCCTCGACGACGATTATGGTGCGGTTTGGACGGAGGGCCGCGACCTTCTCGGCGACCATGGCCGCGGTGATGCCTCCGCCGATGATGCAGATGTCCGATTCGTGGACGGCCATCAGCGCCCGCCTCCTCGAGCGGGCAGCGGCGCCGGTGGTGCATCGGAGCCGTCGAGGCCACGGCATTCTTCACGATTGATCGCCGCGCGGTACGCCAGGTTGTACCCCGCCTGGCCGTGGAAGAACTGTCCCATGAAGTCGGCGACCACATGGGCGCCAGTGGGCTGCGACGGCAACTGGGTGATGCGGGCCGGAGTGGTCAGGGCCGCTTCAATCACCCGTCGGCGCGCGTCGACCGCCAGGGCCGAGAGCGACGCCGCGCCCTCGGCTGTGGCCGCCGCCTCAAGCGCCGCCAGCTGACCCGGATACCCCGAAGCCGGCGAGGGTCCGGTCCGGCGCAGCCGCGTGTTGCCGTAGCCGTGGCCGGCCTCGGCTCCCTCGCGATAACCCCTGACCCACTCGACGAACGCGGTCACCGCCTCGGCGCGCTCTTCTGCCGTCAGCGCCGACGGCAGCACCACCTCGGCGATGGCGCCAAGCGTCGCGGCGCTCAGCGCCGGTGGAGACTGCGCCCGCGTCCACGCGAAGACCCGCAGCGATGACAGCGGCAGTGCCGCGGCGACCGTTCCCACCAGCCGCAGCCAGAGACGCCGGGTCACGACTTCGGCACCACCCGGCCCTGCGCCACCACGAACGTGATCCGCTGCAGCGCCGTGATGTCTTCAGTGGGATTGCCGGACACGGCAATGATGTCGGCAAGATAGCCGGGCGCGATCCGGCCCAGCCTGTCGCCCATACCCAGCGACTGGGCCGCCAGTGCCGTCGCGCTGATCACGGTGTCAATCGGACGTTGTCCGGCGGCCACGCGCGCCAGCGCCTCGCGTGCATTTTGCCCGTGCGCGCCGGCCACCGCGTCGGTGCCCAGCGGCATCCGCACGCCGGCGTCGAGCGCCTTCCTGAAGATGGGGCCGAGCGTCGGAATCGCACGCTCCATGAACGCGAACCCTTCCTCGGTGTAGCCGCCGACGCCAATGAACTTGTCGCGGTTCTCGATGTAGTTCTGCAGCACCAGGCCGATATTCGGATCAAAAAACACGTCTGCCGCCTTCATCGCCGCAATCGCGGCATCATCGGCAAACACGCCGTGTTCGACCTGGTGGCAGCCGGCTTTGACGGTCGTGATGATCGAGGCCGCGTCATGCGCATGGACGACGGCGCGGAGGCCCTGCGCGCGCGCCTCTGAACAGATCGCGGTGAGTTGGTCGAGCGTCGTGCTGAGTTCACCGCCGGTGCGGATGCTGCCCGAGGCAAACGTCTTCACCACGTCGGCGCCTTCCGTCTTGAGAGTACGCACCGCTTCTCGCAACTGGTCGGGTGTGCGCTGTCCCGGCTGCAACTGGCCCAGCGAGGTGACGATGCGCGGGCCGGGAAGGGTGCCGGCGGCCACCGCTTCGCGAATTGCGGCGTCGGACCGATTACCGAGGTTCTGGACCGTGGTGAAGCCCGCCAGAAGCGTGGCCTTCAGGTTGGCCGCGATGGCGGCGTCGCGCTGTTCGGGCGTCGCGCGCGGAGCGCCGGGCCGGTTCCCGTAGCGTCCGTCGGGCCCGAAGTGCCAGTCGATATGCGTGTGTACGTCGATGAGGCCTGGCAGCACGGTGACATCGCCGAGGTCGTGGGTCACGGGTCCGGTGCGCGGGCCGACCGAGACGATGCGCCCCGCGTCAATCTCGACGACCTGGCCGCGCAGGAGGCGCTCCCCGTCAAAGACGCGGGCAGCGCGGATGGTGATGCGCTCCTGCGGGGCCGCAGGAGCCTGGGCCAGGCCGTGCAGCATCAGCCACGTCGCAAGCCCGATCGTGAGCGTGGAGGTCAGCGTGGCGTGAGTCATCGTCCCTCCGCCTTCTTCAGGTACGGCACGCCCTCTCGAATCCACGGGGCAGCCTCGGCGCCTTTCAGGTAGTGGTCGAAAAACTCGAAGAACCTGACGGTCAGGTCCCGGCGGTTTGCGAGTCCGCGCAGGCCATGGCCCTCGCCTGGATAGGCGAGCAGGATGGCGTTCTTGTTGAAGAACCGAAGCGCGTTGTAGAAGTTCATGCCTTCGCTGAAGCCGACCGTCGGGTCAGCCGTGCCGTGCATGATAAGCACAGGGGCCACAACGTTCTTCACGTGCGAGATCGCAGACTCGAAGCGATACACCTCAGGCTGGTCCCACGGCGCAAATCCCCAGCGGCCCTGACCGAAGAGGTAATAGTCGTGGCCATTGGCGCCGCTGCCGCCGGTCACCTGATACGACCAGCCCCAGCTCTGATTGAAGTCCGAATACAGGTCGGTGACGCCGGCGCCCACGCCGACGGCCGCGAACAGCTTCGAGCGGCCGGCGATGAAGGCGGCACCTTCGCCGCCGTAGCTGTGCCCGGTCACGCCGACCCGCGCGGGATCGGCGTAACCGAGTTCGATGACCTTCCGCACGGCTGCCTCCACACACTCGAGCATGTCGCTGTGGGACGACCCGGTGCGGAAGTGGATGTCCGGCATCATCGTGATGTAGCCGCGGCTGACCGCTTCGATCGGCGACGCGCCCATGCCGGTCAGATACGACGGTGCCGAGTAGCGATGCATATTCTGCGAGTTCTTCTCGTAGAACGTGACGATCATCGGACGCTTTTCGCCGGGCGTGTAGTCATCCGGCAGCGCGAGGATGCCCTGCAGACGCATCCCGTCCTTGTTCTTGTAGTCGAACAACACGCGCTTGCCCCAGAGGTATTCGGCCTGCTGCGGGTTGGCGTTGGAGATCTTCCTGGACTCGCCGAAGTTCGGACCTGAAACGCGCAGGTCGGGAAACTCCACAAAGGTCTGGCGAGTCAGCAGGTAGGTGTCGGCCTTCGCGGCGCGTGCGGGGATGCTGAACGACGCGTCCTCGTAGACAACTGGCGCCAGGGTGCCATTCACGAGCCGGTAGAACCCGGCGCGTTTGGTCCACTCACCGTAGGCGGACAACGTGATGGGTGCGGCCAGGTCGATCTTCTGTCGCGCGGCGGCGATGCCGCCCGGGCCGTAGTCCGCGATTGGATCAAACGGTTCCGGCCGGACGATCCGGAAGCGAATCTCGTTCTTCGTCCCTTCGCCGTTGGTCAGGTTGCGCCCAGGGGATCCATCAAGCGGGAGCGCCCACAGGTCATACCGATGCTGCATGACAACCGAGGTGCCATCGGCGGTGTAGCCCGCAACACCATAAGACGGCCGCGGGCCCGGTCGATCAAATTCCATGTCGGTGAAGCTGATCGCCTTCGGTCCGCCCAGCGTCCGCGTCGTCCCCTCGTCGAGATCGTACGCCTGCACGCGCTGATCCTTCCAGTAGAGGAAGTGGCGACCGTCCGGCGAGATACCAAAGACACCACTGCCGGTCGGCTGGCCCTTGAACATGAGCGTGCGGGCACCGGTCGTCAGGTCCACGCGGTAGAAGTCCGCTGCCGGCCGCTCGTAGTCGTGGACGTAGCCGCTGGCATCGCGGCCCACAGCCCATCGGCCAGTGGCCGGGAGCTCAATGTCGCGCATGCCTTCATCAGTCAGCTTCACAAACGTCCGTCGTCCCACGTCGTACGCCTGTCGATAGGTGATGTTCTGATCCTGCGTGGCACGCACCATCTGCTGCGAGTAGATCCGTTCATCGCGTGTGTGCCAGACATCCACATCCGGCTCGGTATCAGCGTTGCGACGCCGGGCTTCCACGATTGGCACCTGGGGCTTGATCCCAAAGAAGACTCGCGTGCCGTCGGCGTTCCACGACACGGTGGCGCGATCGCTCACCACCCAGTCGGCCGGG
Source organism: Vicinamibacterales bacterium (assembly GCA_030827135.1). Lineage (GTDB taxonomy): Bacteria > Acidobacteriota > Vicinamibacteria > Vicinamibacterales > SCN-69-37 > SYFT01. Next base: position 1,108,605 of record JAURFE010000001.1, on the reverse strand, counting down.
TAGGCGGCGATGTCCTTCTGCGTGGCTGGGTCGAGCACGAGTGCCGGCCGCCCGGCCTCGTCGTGCATCGCGGCGCGGACGTCCGGATAGATCGCCAGCTGGTTCGGACGCTCGCGCATCTTGTCGACGTCGGCGCCCTTGAGGACGGCGAGGCCGGTGCCGACGTCATTCCAGGCCAGGCGCGTGTACCGGAGTGCCGCGTTGTCGAGTGTGGTCACGCGTCCGTCCCGAAGGTCGAACACGAACAAGCCGTTGCCGTCTTTCACGGCGCCGTCCACCGTGTAGGCGAGAAGATCGCCGGCCCTGTTGAACGCGCTGTCGCCGACGCTCCCGAGCGGAACGTCCCGCCCGGTCGCCAGGTTGTGCACGATCACGTCCACGCCGCGTGGGGCCGGAGCGGCTGGGGCCGGAGCAGCCGGGGCACCGGCGGCGGGTGCCGCGCCCGCATCGCTGCCACGACCCGCGCCGCCGGCGGCCTGCGGCGGACGCCGGCGAAGCAGGAGGTGCGTGGATGAGTTCGCAAACTCAAAGCTCGCAATGTCCTGCCACGACCGAAGCGCACCTGTCGCGAGATTCCGCAGTTCGACTCGTCGCGGTTCCGCAGGTGCTGCCGCGGCGCCTCGACCCTGCGCGGGCGCCTGACCTGCAGGTGGCTGGGCGGCAGGCGCCGCGTCCGGGGCACCGCCCCCTCGTCCTCCGCGTCCTCCCCGGCTCCCGCCGCCTGGGTCGACCATGTAGGCCAGCCACTTCGAATCAGCGGAGAACGTGCCACCGGTCGCATTGGGCACGGTCACTTCCTGATTGCTGGTCAGGTTCAGCAGGCGAAGTTCCGGCTTGATGTCTGCCTCCGGCACGTTCGTAAACTGCAGGCTGTACGAGACCCACTGGCCGTCGCCGGAAATCGTCTGGCCGCTGAGGCTTCGCCACTTCGGGTAGTCGTCCGGCCCCAGCACTTTCGGGCCCTGAGCCGAGGGCCATGCCGTCGGCGCCACAAGAACGGCCGTCAACAACAGTACGCGGAGTCGGAGGGCTGGCGTCATGCGGGGAATACTACATCTCCTGTACACTTCTTCAATCATGTTGATGCGCTCTGCTTCCGCCGCCCTGCTCCTGCTGACTGCCACCGCCTGTGGGTCCGCCACGCCTGCCACTCCCGCCCCCGATGTGTGGGCCGTCGTCAACGGCACCGAAATCAGGCGCGACAAGGTCGACAAGTATTACCAGGGCATGTTGGACCCCGGTGCGCCGACCCCCTCGGAAGAAGAAGCGGTCGGAGCGAAACTCGGCCTGGTGGATGAGCTCATCACGGAAACGCTGCTGCTCGCGCGGGCCACGGAGTTGAAGATCGTGCCGACGGCCGAAGAGATCGACAAGGCCATCGCCGAACGTCGCGGCACCATGAGCGATGCGGACTACGCCAGGGAGCTTGAAGCGCGGAAGACCACGGCGGAGGAGTTCCGGGCCGGCGTGTCGCGCGAACTGACCAAAGCCAAGGTGCTCGAACAGGATGTCACCGGCAAGGTCAGCGTCACCGACGAGGAGGTGACCGCCTACTTCGAGAAGAACCAGGCGCAGTTCAACGTGCCCGAACGGCAGTATCACCTGGCGCAGATCGTGGTGTCGGCCGTGCCGACACAGGTCAACAATCAGCAGAACGACGACGCGCGTTCGCCGCTTGAGGCGCAGCGCAAACTCGAGATGATCGCGGCGCGCCTGAAGGATGGCGAAAACTTCGCGGCGCTCGCGGCCAACTTCTCGGAGGATCCGGCATCGGCGCAGAACGGCGGCGACCTCGGCATGGTGGGGCAGGCGCAGATCGATCAGGCGCCGCCGCAGCTGCGCAGTGCCGTCATGCGCATGAAGCCGGGCGAGCTCAACACGATCACCAATGGGCCGACCACGACGCTGCTCGCACTCGTGCGTGTCATTGAGCCCGGTCAGCGCTCGCTCAGCGATCCCCAGGTCAAGGACGGCATCAAGACCGCGCTGACCGAGCGCCGGGTCCAGTTGCTCCAGGGTGCCTATCTCGCGCGGTTGCGCGACGATGCGACGGTGGTGAATTACCTGGCGCGGCAGGTGGTTGACGCACAGGGCAAGTTGCCCGACGCGGCTGTCGTTCGGTAGACAGGAAAGGCCCGAGGCCCCGGAACTCCGGGACCTCGGGCCTTCGGGACCTCGGGACCTCGGTTACCGCGCCAGTTCGTTCAGCGCGTCCACGAGCATTTTCATCTTGGCCTGATCGGACGAGCCCGTGACCTGGCTGTTGACGCGAGTGGACAGTTGCTCGAGCGCCGAGCGACGGGCGGCTCCGGTTGCTTTCTCAGCGGCGGCGAGGCTCTCACGCGCAGCCGAGAGGTTCTGCGCGGACATGCCGTTCGACCGTTCGAGCTGGTCGAGGAAGGCCCGCGCCTTCGCAAAACTCGGCGGCCAGGTGATCCTCTTCTGCTCCTGGGCGTTCGCCTCGGCAAAAACGACCGTCTTCGCGGCGTCGATCTCGTTCTGGGAGATGTGCGGCGTCTGCACCAGTTCGTAGATGTCGAGGCCGCGCGCGATCTCGGAGCTGTAGATGTAGCCGTTGTGCCAGTAGACCGACCACGAACCGGCGGAGGTCAGACGGCCATCCTCAAGCGGACCACGATCGAAGTAGGCGATCTCGATTGGCTTCTTGATGTCCGTCCAGTCGAACACCGTGATGCCTCCCTGGTAGAAGCCCTGCACCATGACGTCGCGGCCGGGGATCGGAATCAGCGATCCGTTGTGGGCCACGCAGTTTTCCCACTCCGTCTGCGGCGCCGGCATCTTGTAGTAGCTGTGGAACACGAGTTTGCCGCGTTCGACGGTGAAGAGGGCGTTGGCGCCCCACTCCAGCCGATCTTCTGCGCGACACCGCGGAGCGCGACCGCCGCCCCACTCGTCGGAGAAGAGCACCTTCGTCCCGTCATTGTTGAACGTCGCCGAGTGCCAGAACGACATGTTCGGATCGCCGGCGAAGTCCATACGCACGGGGTGGGCCACTTCCCGGATGTCGAGCAAAAGGCCGTAGCCGCCACAGGCACCACCGGCCAGGCCGGCTTCCGGGTACGTCGTGATGTCATGGCACTGGTTCGGACCGGTTGGCGGGCCGCCCGCGCGACCGCCGCGGCCGGCTGCGGGAGGCGTCGCACCTGCCGGCGGTGTTACGCCTGCGGGAGGAGGTGTGGCTCCGGTGGGAGGCGGCGTGGCGGCACCACCGCGACCGGGTTCAACCCGGCGGGGAGGCGGAGCGAGGTCGTTGAAGATCCGCGCGTAGTTTACGACCGCAGCCTTCTCCGGATTCGCGAGCGGCACACGGATGACCTCGACTCGGAACCGTGAGGTCTCGGGGTTCTCCGCCATGTTGCCGTCCGCACAGCCCGGCAGTTCTTCGGCCGAGCGCACACCGGCCGAACCGGAGATGTACACGTAGACCGCTTCCTTGTCGTTGGGATCTTCGGCGACCGTGTGCGTGTGTGATCCGCGGCACGTCTGCACGTTGCCGACGTACTTCGGATTCGAGATGGTCGAGATGTCAAAGATCCGGATGCCGCGAATGCGTTCCTTGCTCACGGGCTCCGGCACCCCCTGCGTACCGCAATCGAGACGCGCGCCCGTGCCTTCCGACGACACAAACAGCAGGTGCTTGTACACCGACACGTCATTCTGCGATGCCGGGCACACGTAGTCCTTCACCAGGACCGGCCTGGTCGGGTTCGACACGTCCCAGAACAGAATGCCGTGGTAGTTCCCCTGCACAACGTACTTGCCGGTGAACGCGAGGTCGGAACTGGTGATACCGCGGTAGGCCTCGGGCGGCGGCGTGTTCGAGACCAAACGCATGTTCCACGCGGCCTGGGCCGCATCCCAGTAGCCGGCGCGCAGCCCGACGCGCGCATCGGGCGTCGGGGCGGTGGCTGAGATTGTCGGCGTCACCGGTGCCGGCATGGTCGCCGGCAACGCGGGCACGGGGGGGGGCGGCGCAGCCTGGCCGCGGCCACCGGCCGGCGGCTGGGCGGCCTGAGGCGGCGGCGCCTGCTGCGCGGCGGTGACCGCCGTGGCCGTCATCGTCACTCCCGCAAGGGCGACAACACCGGCCGCAACGGTGGTTGCGAATCGGGTGGTAAATCGTGTCTGTCTCATTGTGACTGTCCCCCTCCAAGGGAAGCGAGCATCAGCTCCATACGTTCAATTTCTGCCGTCTGGTCGGCAAACACGTCCGACGCAAACAAATAGATGTCGTCATCCTGCGCCGCACCATGCGACTTGAAGAGGACGTCCACCATGTTGATGGCGCCCTGATGATGCTTGATCATCCCAACGAGGAACAGGCGATCCCACTCCTTGCCACGCGCCCTGCGCAGTGCCGCGAGCTCGTCGTCGGTCAACATGCCGGGCATGAGCATGTCGTGTTTCATGCCGCCATGGTCCATGGTCATGTGCGTGGCGTCAGGGGCGGGTACAGTCTGGGCCCGGTCACGCAGCCAGGTGCGCATCATTGCGATTTCATCCTTCTGGCTGATGCTCATGCGTTCGCACAGCAGCTGCAACTGGGCGTTGGCTCCGTTCGGTTTGGCCATGCCGCACATGACCAGTGCCTGCGCGTGATGGGGAATCATGCCCTGCATGAACTCGACATCAGCTTTGCTGTACGGCTGACGGACCAGTTCGGGCCTGGGGCGGGGGTCGCCGGGCAACTGCCGGGCCTCGGCGGGAATTGGGATGACGGTGAACGTTGCGACGAGGACGGCGCCGACACACATCGTCCGGAGAACGTGACGGGTCATGATGAGCATGTACCTCCTGGGGGCACGCGAAGTGTAAGTCATTTTGGCCCGGCTGCAGCGCCGGTCCAACGGGGTTCGGCGACGCCGTGTGCCGGCCCTGCCTCGCCGCTGATCCGGACGGCGTGGACGCGTCCGAAGAACCCCGACGGCGATGGGATGAGCGTGAAACCCCATGTGGCGAACCGGGCACGATCTGCCGCGGACCACAGCGCTACCGGGCCTTCCTCCACGCGGAGCGTGCGTTCAGCATCCGGATGCACACGGGGCGCGAGCATGGCCTCAGGCAGCGACATCTTGTGATCCACCATGCGGCTGATCACCTGAATGACCGCTGTAATGATGCGATTGTCGCCGGCGCCACCCAGTGCGACCACCGTGCGGCCGTCAGGGGAGACCATGATCGTTGGCGCCACAGTGGATGCCGGCCGTGTCCCGGGCGCGGTGCCCAGTCGCGTCGCAAACAGAAAACCCAGACCCGGCGCCACGAGACGCGTGCCCATACTGGGTCCCAGCGACTGCGTCAGTGCGACCACGCGGCCGTCTCTGTCGGCCACTGACAAGTGTGTGGTGGCTTCGCGATCGGTCTCGGCGGTCACGAGTGTGCCTGGCGGGAAGAGCAGTCCTGCGCCCTGGAAGGGTTCCGGATCAGCGGCACCACCTCCGCTGCCAACGGGAATCATCACGCGACCGGCACGTGCCCTGGCGTGTGCCGGCGATGTGAGGAACGCTGCGCTCTCCGCTTCGGTCCCTTGTCGCGTCGAACGGTCCGTGAGGGCCCAATGCATGGCCTGTCCCACCACGGCCGCCCAGCGCGCGTCATCGCCGCGTGCGGGCACCGGCAGGTGTTCGAGTGTCTGCAGCGCCTGAATGACGGCCTGACCGGCGGCCGGGCGGAAGTTGGACGCAAGGCTGTGGCCGCGGTAGGTTCCGCGCACCACCAGCGACGGCAGCGCACGATAGCCAGCGAGTTCTTCGCGGGTAATGAAGGCGCCCCTTGCACGCATGTCCGCATCAATCGCATCAGCAATGGCGCCGCTGTAGAACGAGGCGACGCCATCACCGGCCAGGCGGCGCAAGGTCTGCGCGAGCAGGGGATTGGCGACGCGATCACCCGCGCGCCACAGTGTGCCATCGGCCTTCAGATACGTTCCGAGGCCGGCACCGAACTTCGACAATTCTTCACGGGCCGCTGCCCAGCGTTCGGCTTCCGCGGCGCCAAGCACGAATCCGTAGGTGGCGAGATCAATCGCCGGTTGCATCACGCGCGCGAGCGTCCACGTGCCGTGTGTCTCAAGCGCATGCGCCAGCGCAGCGGGCACGCCGGGGATCGCCGCGCGCTCATACGGCAGCGGCACACCGGACTTCTCCCTGTAGATCGACGGCACCTGGTTCAGTCCGTCGATCCCAGTGATGGTCCCGTCCGGATCGCGCAGGAGGATGCTGGCGCGTCCACCGAGTCCGGACATGCTCGGTTCGGTCACGGCCAGCGCAAACGCGGTGGCCACGGCGGCGTCGACGGCGTTGCCCCCCGCAGCAAGCACCTGCGCTCCCACGGCCGTCGCGTCCACCGTGGCGCTCGCCACCACCCCGCCCGCCGACTCAGCAGTCTGGGCTGAAGGATTTGTGATGTTGGTGGGCGGGAACGGCCGCCTGGCCGGGTCCCGGGCCACGCCTGGCGCGCAGGCGGCCACGCTGAGGGCCAGGAACGCGGTGACAAGGCCGCTGCGGAGGAGGTGAGGCATCGCGGGTATTCTAGTCGCCACCATGGACGCGTTTCGAACCGCCCGCCTTCATGCGGAGCGCCTTCTGCCGACGCACCTTCCCGATCTGATCCGGATGCACACGGATCCCCTTCACATGGCCACGCTCGGCGGCGTGCGCGACGACGTGTGGACCATGGCGTATCTGGAACGGAATCTGGCGCACTGGGCGACGTTCGGCTTCGGCTTGTGGATGCTCCGTCTTGAGCCTGCAGGTCCCGTCATGGGACGCGGACTGCTCCGGCACCTTGATGTGGACGGCACGGACGAAGTCGAGATCGGCTACAGCTTCGAGCCCGCGTACTGGGGCCGCGGGTTCGCGACGGAGATCGCGGCAGCCAGCCTGTCAATCGGGCGGGATCGCTTCGGTTTCTCGACAATGGTCGCCCTGACCCTGCCGACCAACGCCGCGTCCCGGCATGTGCTCGAGAAGGCCGGGCTGCAATACGACCGCGACGTCCTCCATGCCGGCCTTCCGCACGTGTTGTATCGGACACCCCAATGAAAACACTGCTGATGTGTGTGGCCGGAGCGGTCGGCTGGAGTCTGGTGACTGCCGTGACCGGGTCCCCAGGCACGGCCCAGGAAGATCTGTGGCGGCACGTGGAGATTCTCCGCACCGCGCACGGTGTGCCGCATATTCGCGCCGAGAATCTGCGGGCGGGCGGCTACGCCCTGGGCTGGCTGCAGGCTGAGGACTATGGGGAGGTGACGCCCGCGCGGTTGTGGGCCACACGCGGCCAGACGGCGCAGGTGAACGGCCGCGCGTCACTGGACGCCGACTTTGCCGCGCTGCGGGAGCGGGCTCGTGCGATCGAGACCTTCCACCTTCTTCAACCCGACACGCGCGATCTCTACGACGGCTTCGCCGCAGGGGTGAATCGCTACATCACGCTCCACCGTGACGAGTTCCCGGCACACATTCCGTCGGACTTCACCGGCTACGACGTCGCCACGCTGCACATTGGCGACGGCCCCCCAGCCGCACGTGTCCGCCGCGTGCTTCAGGCACTCGCGGACGCAGGACCCCGGACCCCAGGATCCGACCCCTGGACCCTGGACCCCGGACCTTCGGTGGACCCCGAGGAAGGCTCGAACGCCTGGGCGTTTGCGCCGAGCCGCACGACGTCGGGCAAGGCGATTCTTCTGCGGAATCCGCACTTGGCATGGGACGCCGGATACTACGAGGCCCACCTCACCGTGCCCGGCGTCGTCGATTTTTACGGCGACTTCCGGATCGGAGGCCCACTCGGTGTGGTCGGAGGTTTTAACCGAGACCTCGGCTGGTCCACGACCAACAGCAACAGCGGTGACCGGACGGAGCTCTACGCCCTGCAGCTCGACCCTGCGCGGCCCGATCACTACACGCTGGACGGCGCGTCGTTACCGATGACCAAGACGACGCGCACGGTGGAGTACCTCGATGGCTCAGTGCTCGTCCCCGAAACACGTGATGTCTGGACGACGCCGCTGGGCCCTGTCGTCCATCGCACCGCAGACACCGTGTACATCGCGCGCACCGCGGGAGATGGCGAGTTTCGAGCAGGCGAACAGTTCCTGCGACTGATGCGGGCGAAGACGCTCGGGCAATGGATGGATGTGATGCGCATGCGGGCGCTGGTGTCGCAGAACTACACCTACGCCGATCGGGCCGGCAACATCCTCACTTTGTGGAATGCCTCCCTTCCGGACCTGCCGCACCCGATGGGCGGAGACCGCGCGATTCCGGTGCGGAGCCTGCGTGAGGTCTGGACCCAGTTGATTCCGTTTGACGCACTGCCGCTGACGAAGAATCCAGGCGGCGGGTACGTCCACAACGAAAACGATTCGCCCCACTTTGCCAACGCCCGGCCGCCGGTGAATCTCGTGAATGCGTACGAGAACATCGAGCCGCCGTCGCTTCGCTTGCGCAGCCAGCGTGCCATTCAGCTCATCGACAACAACCGCAAACTGACCCTGGAGGACGTGGTGCGGTTGAAGCATGACTACCGGATGTTGCTGGCCGATCGGGTGAAACCAGATCTGGTCCGGGCTGTCGCCGCCTCCAGGCCCACCGGCGTCACGGCCGACGCGTTGCGTGTGCTGCGTCGCTGGAACAACAGCGTGGCGGCTGAGAGCCGCGGTGCGGTGTTGTTCGAGATCTGGTGGTCGCGGTATTCACAGGGTCGCACCGAGGCCCAGCGCTTCGCCACGCCATGGCAGGAAACGGATCCCGTGCGCACCCCGCGCGGAATCGCAGACCCGGCGCGCGCGGTCGAGGCACTGGTGTGGGCCGCCGATGAGACCCTGCGCAGGCACGGCACACTCGATGTCGCCTGGGGCGATGTGTACCGCGTGCGCCGGGGGACTGTGGATGTGCCGGTGGGCGGGTGTCCCGGCGCGCTTGGGTGTTTCCGCGTGCTGGGCTTTACGCGCCAGCCCGATGGAAAATTTGCCGCCAGCACCGGCGACGGATGGGTGCTCGCCGTGGAATTCGGAACCGAACCGCGCGCGTACTCCGTGCTCGCCTACGGACAGAGTGCGAAGCCCGGCTCGCCGTGGCATGCCGATCAGGCGGCGATGTTCGCGCGTGGCGCACTGAAACGTGTGGCGTTCAGCGCGCGTGATGTCGATCAACAGGTGGTCGTGCGCTACCGGCCGGGCCGGTTACCGTAGTTCGAGCACCGCGACCACGGGGCGATGGTCGGACGCCACGGGTTCGGTGATCACGCGGACGTCGCGCGCGTGCCACGACGCCGCCGGTGCCATGAAGATGAAATCGATTTCACGTTCCGGCTCCGTTGACGAGAACGTGAAGCGGTCGGTCGACGGCTTCACCGCTTCCAGGGTGCGCGACCTGAAGAGCCCCAGCGTGCGTGACTCAGGCACATCGTTGAAGTCACCCAGCAGCACATACGGCGTCGTGAGTGCGTCGAGATGTGTCGTCAATGCTTCCGCCTGGGCGAACCGGAACGTGTCGTCCCGCACCCAGTCGAAGTGCACGTTGACGATGGTGAGGCGACGTCCGGAGGGGAGTTGCACTTCGACGGACAGGGCCACGCGCGGTTCGTTGCCGTCGGGCAGCCGGACCGACTGCGTGGCCATGATCGGGTAGCGGGTGAGGACGGCCATGCCGTACGCGCCGCCCTGAAAGTCCATGAACCGGCCAAACGCATGGTGCAGGCCGAGCATCTGTCCGAACCGCTCGGCCTCCGGCACGCCGCCGCTGCGGGTCGCAAGGTCGTCCACTTCCTGGAGTCCAACGATGTCGGGCGTCAGCGCGCGCAGCACAGAGGCTGTCCGCGCGAGATCAACCACGTTGTCGTTCCCTCGACCGTGTTTGATGTTGTAGCTCACCACCCGGAGGGTGTCCGTGGGGGCCTGTGCCCCACCCGACAGCCATGTCAGCGGGAAGAGCAGCGCGACGGTCGTCAGGATCCGGTGTACACCACCCACGCGCGGCATCCTACTTCTTCACGGGCACCGGGGCCAGGACGTAGGTGGCGTCGAACGTCGAGACGTGCAGGTTCATGTTCGCGCCAGCGCGCAGGCCGAACAGGCCGTCGGTCGTGACCTGGGCCTTCGGCAGCCGCGCCACTTCCTTCTCGTTCATGCTGAACACGACGTCCGCGTCCAGCACCTCGACGGTGAAGATGTTTCTGGCCGTGCCCTCGCCTGGGTGAGCCACGGCGCCGTCGTTCGCCTTCCAATCCACGAGTGGTGTCGTGGTCTCCCCCTGGCGCTTCAACACGGCGATGCGACCGTCCCGGCGCGCCACAAAGGCCGTGTAGGACGGGGTCGTCGAGCCCGGTTCCAGATCGCGACCGCCGATGAAAATGCCGTACTCGGCCGTGCTGTCCCCGGGAAACAGGAAGGCCTGTGACTGCAGCCGGAAGAGGCCGCTGCCCGTGTGTGTCGGGTTGTAGAGCACGACGCCGGGCTTTGACGTGATGTGCCACCCCGGCGGCATGGCGACGTAGAACCACTGATCAGCCGCCAGGTCCTTGTCGGTGTCGCGCACGGTGGCCGGCGAATCGGTCCGCCATTTCCAGTTCGTCGGCGTCTGAAGCTGCATGGCTGGCAGTGCGGTCGACCCGGCACACACAACCACGGCCGCACATACGGCGCTCATGAATCTGGACATCTGGCGCTCCTCCGGCGGCTGCTATTCTCTTACACTTCATGTCCGATCCTATTGACGACCTCGACCGGCTCGCCGACGAGCTCGAAACCCTCAGCCGGGGCGTGATCCGTGCCCCCGGCGCCGGCCTGGAGCGGCTCCTGCGCCTGATGGCGGACCGGCAGGCCAGCGACCTGTTGCTGGTGGCGGGGGAACCGCCGGCGTTCCGTATTGACGGTCATGTCGTGCGCCTTGAGGCCGCATCCCTTGATGGCGACGACATCGAACATCTCGTGCTGCCGGAGCTGGTCGGGCACGCTCAGCGGGCGTATCGCGAGTCCGGAATTGCCGACGCGTCCCTCCGGCTCCCCGGCGTCGGACGGTTCCGCGTCAACCTGCATCGCGAGCGCGCCCGGGCGGCCGCTGCCATCCGGATGCTGCCGCGATCCGTACCACGCCTGGCGACACTCGACCTGCCGCCTGGCGCCGACGGCCTCACGCGGATCACCAGCGGTCTTGTGCTGATCGGCGGGGCCACCGGATCAGGTAAGACCACCACGATGGCGGCTCTCATCGAGGAGATCAATCGCCGCGATGCCAAACACATCATCACGATCGAAGATCCGATCGAGTTCGAACACACCAATCAGCGCAGTGTGATTCAACAGATCGAGGTCGGCATCGACGCACCGGACTTTCCCACCGCGCTCAGGTCCGCCCTCCGGCAGGCCCCCGACATCATCGTGATCGGCGAGATGCGGGATCCGGAGACTATGCGGATTGCGCTGGCGGCCGGTGAGACGGGGCATCTGGTGTTCTCCACGCTGCATACGACCGACCTGTCGTCCACAATCGCGCGTCTGACCGACTCGTTTCCGGCGGAGCGGCAGCCGACGATCCGGCAGGAAATCGCGGCGTCACTCTCGGCCGTGTACGTGCAGACGCTGCTGCCGCGTGTTGGTGGCGGCAGTGTGCCCGCCGCGCAGTTGTTGCTGGTGGGCTACGGAGCCCGGCAGCATATCCGGCGCAACACACTGCAGCATCTGCATCAGGAGATCACGATTTCGCGGAAGTTCGGATCGTTCACTCTGGAGGAGTGCCTGGCACGGCTCGTCAAAGCCGGGCTCGTCGACCGCACCGACGCCATCGTCCGCGCTCAGCACGGCGACGAATTTGAACACGCGATGGGGTAGCGGCCGGCGTCGTCCTCGAGGGATCGCTTTGAGAAATTCAGGTACGCCTCGATCGCGTCTCGTCCGCGACTCCGTACGGTGGGCCGCAGCAGCCGTCCCTTGAAACCACCAAGCCCGGGCGACGACGACCTCGAGAGATAGTAGAGATAGGTGCCTGAGGGTGTCGCCGCGTCCCGCACGAGGAAGTGCCATTCGAGCGTGGAGCTGAAATAGTGCGTCGCCAGGATTTGCAGCGTGACGACGGCGCCCACGACGTGTCCTGCCGGATCATGAATCGCCGGACCTGAGGCGACCGCCATGTGGCTCAGCCGGAAGGTCGGCTTCATTCCGAAGTCCACCACGGTCCAGAAGAACTGATGGCGGACACCAAGGGCGGCCCGGTGGGGAAAGCCGTTGATGGCATGACGAAGCGCGGTGAGGGGGGCGGGGAGGTATGTATCTGACTCCAGCAGCGCCCGATATTCCGCCGACGGCGAGTGCGACGGGCGCCGATCCTCGTAGGGCGCCAGTGCCGCATGGCCCCCGCGCAGATAGGCGGAGAGGGTCTCGTGCGCGACACTGCGCATGAGGGTCTGGGCGCGCGGTTCGGCATCAGTGGTGCGCCAGGGAACCTCCTGCCGGAACCGGGTGATGCCCCACCCCGGCAACTGGAGCTCGCAGCTGCCGATACGACACGACTGCAGGCTTGCCACGCTGCGCGGCGACAGCGTGAAACTCGCGAAGTCGTCAAGGCGGGGCGGGGTTCCGACGAGCCCCAGTTGCTGCACGGCGTCACCCTGCTGCAGCGCAGCGACCTCAGTGAGGTACGTAAGCACGTCACCGGGCGACCGGTCGATGTGCACGGCGCCGAACGTCACCACCTCACGACCGTCGCGGCCATCGAGGAGCGTGGCCACCGCCGCGCCGGATTGGAGGCGATTCACTTCGCCCGCAGACAGACCGATGGTCGACCGCAGGTAGGCGTCCGGCGCCTGCGCGTCGGGCGACCCCAGCACCGTCGTCGCGCCCAGCGCGACGGCCACGCCGACGAACCATCTCACCTCGAGGTCCGGGTTACTTGAAGTCGAGCAATTCGACGTCGAACACGAGCATCCCCTGTGGAGCGCCAGGCATGCCGTCGTACGCAAGTTTGCTCGGAATCCAGAATCGACGCTTTTCGCCGACGACCATCAGTTGCACACCCTCGGTCCACCCGGGAATGACCTGGTTCAGCCGGAAGTCGATGGGCGCGCCACGCATCACCGAACTGTCGAACATTTCTCCGTTGGTCGTCCAGCCCGAGTAGTGCACGAGCACCAGGGACGTGGCATTCGGTTTGGTGGTGCCTGTGCCTGGTGTGATGATCTTCGACGCGAGGCCACTCGCCGTGACCTGTGCATCAGCGGGAGCCGCGGCGACATCCGGCGGAGCAGGGATGGCGCCTGGCGCGTTGTTCGATGGGGGCATGGTTTCCTCTGGTTCTGAGTCCTGTGAACAGCCCGCCAGGGATACAGCGACGAGCAAAGCGATACAGACACGGCGCATCATGTATGCAATTGTAGTCTGATGAGTCCCCAATACGCCCATCTGCTCGACCGTACGGTGCGGTACCACGAAGCGGGCAGTGGTCGGACGTGTATCCTCCTGCATGCGTTTCCCCTGAGTGCCGATCAGTGGCTGCCGCAGCTGCATCGCGTCCCACCGGGCTGGCGGTTTGTCGCGCCTGACGTGCGCGGATTCCGTGGTGTGGGGCAGGCCTACCAGGACGTCGGGCTTGAAACCGCAACGATGGCGAGCCATGCGGCGGACGTGCTGCAGCTGATGAATCACCTGGATGTGGATCGCGCGGTGATCGGGGGATTGTCGATGGGGGGATACATCGCCCTGGCCGTGGCGCGCGCGGCGGCCGGCCGGCTCGATGGTCTCGTGCTGGCTGACACCAAAGCCACGGCCGACACGCCCGAGGGACAGGCGGGTCGTGACGCGATGATCGCCCGGGTGCAGGCAGAGGGCGTGGCGGCCATCGCGGATGTGATGCTGCCGAAGCTGCTGGGCGCGACGACGCAGCGCGGGCAGCCGGATCTGACCGAAGCCGTGCGTACCCTCATCCTGCGCAACACGCCCGAAGCCGTCGCCTCGGCACTCGGCGCCATGAAAACCAGGCCCGACTCAACACCGTTCTTGAGCGGTCTCGCGTGCCCGGCACTGGTGATCTGTGGTGACGAGGACGTGTTGACGCCTCCCGCGGACAGCGACGCGATGGTGGCCGCACTGCCCGCGGCCACCAGGGTCGTCATCCCGCACGTGGGGCATCTGTCGAACCTTGAAGCCCCCGTGGCGTTTAATCAGGCGCTCGCGGAGTTTCTCAGCCGGACCTGACGGTCCGGCCTGACCTATGATGTTGGCTCGCATGGTGAGCCGGGTACTGACAGCGTGGCTTCTGGTGGTCGCAGCGATGGGGAACACTCCCCACCTGCGTGCGCAGGCGGATCCCTACACGCCGCTGGATCGCATCCTCGATGTGTACGTCCGCGACGGTCTCGTCTATTACGCCGCGCTCAAGACGGAGCGCGCGAATCTGGACCGCTTTGTCGCGTCCATCGAGTCGGCCGATGCCTGGCTGTCGAACGCGTCATCTGAGGAACAGCGGGCATTCTGGATCAACGCCTACAACGCGCTCGTGCTCCGTACGGTGATCAACGCCTATCCGATTCGTGGCAAGGCCGCAGGGTATCCCCCGGAGAGCATCGCCCAGGTGGCCGGCGGCATTGACAAGGTCAAACATCGCGTGGCCGGGCAACTCCTGACGCTGGAAGAAATCGAGAAGTCAGTGATCGCCGGCTTCGGCGACTCGCGCATGCTGCTGGCGCTCGGCCGCGGCGCGTTGGGCAGCGGACGCCTGCGCAGCGAGCCGTACCGGGCCGCACAGCTTGAGACTCAACTGAACGAGGCGGTCAAGGAGTTCGTCGCGCGGCTGGACACCTTTCGCATCAACCGCGCCACCGGCGTTGTCGAAGTCACCCCCCTTTTCAGTTGGCGTGAGGCGCAGTTTGTGGCGGGCTTTTCCAGAGGCGGCGAGATGTGGGCGAATCGCTCCCCGCTCGAGCGCGCGCTGATGACGATGAGTTATCCGCACCTGTATCCGAGCGAGCGCGAATTCCTCGCGCTCAATACATTCACCATGACGTTCGGCGCCTACGACTGGCGCTTGAACGATCTCACCGGCGGCGCGCCGCCTCGATGACATCGGAGTAGACACCCCACATGGACCTGCATCTGCGTGACAAAGTCGCGATCGTGACCGGTTCGAGCAAGGGCCTCGGACTCGCCTCTGCGCGGGCGCTGGTCGCCGAGGGTGCGCGCGTCGCCATCTGCGCGCGTGGTGCCGAGGCGCTGGCCGCAGCGGCCGCCACGCTGCGCGTGCTGGCCGGACGCGAGGACGCCGTGCTGGCGGTCCAGGCGGACGTCTCAAAGTCCGAAGACGTAGCGCGACTGGTGAACGAAACAATAGCCGCCTTCGGCCGCCTCGACATCGTCGTGAACAACGTGGGCAAGGCCGGCGGGACGGACATCGCAGCCACGACGGACGAGGAGTGGACCAGCGCGTTGGATCAGACGCTGTTTCCAGCCATACGTCTGTCGCGTCTGGCCGTGCCCGAGATGCGCAGGACGGGAGGCGGCGTGATTCTGATGATCGCCTCCATCTGGGGACGCGAGTCCGGTGGGCGGATGACGTACAACGCGGTCAAAGCCGCGGAGATCAGCCTCGCGAAAGCCATGGCGCAGCAGCTGGCCAGGGACAACATCCGTGTGAACAGCGTCGCGCCGGGTTCGATTCTGTTCGAGGGGGGCTCATGGGCCCAGCGGCAACAGGCCGACCCCGTGGCCATCGCACAGTTCATCAAACAGGATTTGCCCTTCGGTCGGTTTGGCCACGACCACGAAGTGGGTGACGTGGTCGCCTTCCTCGCGTCACCACGCGCCAACTGGATTTCCGGCGCGTGCATCACCGTTGACGGGTGCCAGTCACGTTCGAACATCTGAGGATTCTCCATGGCTGACGCGATCCAGGGACTTGCCGATCTGCTCTTCATGCCGCCCATCGTCACCCTTCTGCTGGGGACGGGCTTGTTTCTGACGATCCGCTTCCGGGGCGTGCAGATCCGGCGGTTGCGTGAGGCAGTCAGGGAGATGTTGGCGGGGCAGACCGCGGGGGCCGCCGGTGCGTTGTCGCCGTTCCAGGCGTTCATGACGGCGCTGGCCGCGACGATCGGTACCGGCAATATCGCCGGCGTCGCGACGGCCATCATCTCCGGAGGGCCCGGCGCGCTGTTCTGGATCTGGGTGTACGGGTTCTTCGCGACGACGCTGAAGTTCTCGGAAGCCGTGCTCGGCGTGAAGTTCCGGGAGCAGCAGGGAGATCACCTGCGGTCGGGTCCCATGTATTACCTGCGCGATGGGCTCAAGTCGCCGGCGCTGGCGTGGACCTACGCGTGTGTGGCGGGCATTGCCGCATTGACCACCACGCCGTTCACGCAGCCGAACTCGATTGCCATCGCGGTGCAGCATGTCTGGCCGAGCGGCACGCTGCTGCTGCCGCTGCTTGGTGAAGTGAATCGCACGGCGTTCTTCACCGGTCTGGTACTGGCCGTGTTGACCTGGCTCGTCATCATCGGCGGCATCCAGTCTATTGGCCGGGCGGTGGAGAAACTGTCGCCGCTGAAGGTGGGCCTCTATCTGGTGGGCGGCGCGGTGGTCATCCTGACGTTCATCGACCGCGTGCCGTACGTGCTTTCGATGGTGGTGGATGAGGCGTTTGCGTCCCCGGGACGGTCGGGCCTTGGCTTCGGGTTCTTTATTGCCATGCGGTACGGCATCGCGCGCGGCATCTACGCCAACGAGGCGGGCTACGGGACCGCCGCAGTGGCATACGGCACGGCGCGGTCGAACCGGCCGGAACAGCAGGGCCTGCAGGCGGTGATGGAAGTGTTCATCGTCTCGTTTGTGACGGGCACGATCAGCGCGATGGCGATTCTGCTCAGCGGTGTGGCGGAGTCTTCGATCGCCGCGCGCGCGGCGGGTGAGGCCGGCGTCACCAGCACGGCGGCCGTCGCCACGGCCTTCAACATGGCGGTGCCCGCCGTCGGCGGATGGGTCGTCGCGTTCTGCGCGTTCCTCTTCGGATACACCACGCTCATTGGCTGGGCGTACTACGGCGAACAGTTCCTGGAATACATCCTTGGCCGGTCGGTCACCATGCCCTACCGGTACGTGTATTGCCTGTTGATCCCCATCGGCGCCGTGCTCAAGCCCGACCTGGTGTGGGCCTGGGGCGACCTCATGAACGGGCTCCAGGTCTTCCCGAATGTGATCGGCCTTCTCGGCCTCAGCGGCATCGTCGCCGCGTACGCCAACAGCCGCGCGACAAAATAACGCCTTGTTTCGCTTCTTGATCGCCTTCCGGCGGACTGGTACGATGCCCGTTCATGTCATCCGACCGGCGCCGCCTGCCTATGACCGTCCTGCCCGCGCTTGTGGACGCGAAGAGCAAGGACGAGTCGCTGTCCCTGGCGCTGTCCCGGATGCTCGCAGAGCACGAGCAGGCCCTCCAGGGAGCCGATGACGACCCGCATGTGACTGCGGTCCGGCGCCTGGACCCGGTCGAGGCGCGGTACGCGCCGTTTCCAGACACACTCGACCACCGTTTGATTGCGGCCCTGCGCAAACGCGGGATCGACCAGTTGTACTCCCACCAGGCCGAGGCGATTGCGCATGCGACATCCGGCCGCAACGTGGTGACCGTCACACCGACCGCCTCCGGCAAGACGCTCTGCTACAACGTGCCGGTGATGGACGCGATCCTCAAGGACTCGTCCACGCGCGCGTTGTATCTGTTTCCGACGAAAGCCCTGGCTCAGGACCAACTGGCAGAGCTCCATCAGCTGGCGGAGTTGCTCGGTGTGGAGGGGGGCGGCGAAATCGGCGTGTTCACCTACGACGGAGACACGCCGCAGGATGCGAGGCGTGCGATTCGTGGCCGCGCCCACGTCGTTCTGAGCAATCCGGACATGGTGCACTCGGGCATCCTGCCGCACCATCCGCGTTGGGCGAAGCTGTTCGAGAATCTGAAGTACATCGTCATCGACGAACTCCACGCCTATCGCGGGGTGTTCGGCAGCCATCTGGCGAATATCCTTCGCCGCCTGCACCGCGTGTGCCGGCACTATGGATCGAACCCGGTGTTCATCTGTTCGTCGGCGACGATCGCCAATCCGCGTGACCTGGCCGAGAAGCTGGTTGGTGCGCCGTTTGAGCTTGTGGAACAGAGCGGTGCGCCACGCGGTGAGAAGTACTTCATCTTCGTGAATCCGCCGGTCGTGAACGCACAGCTTGGCATTCGACGGTCCTACCTCGCGGAGACCCGACGGGTCGCGATCGAATTTCTGAAGCGCGGACTCCAGATCATCGTGTTCGCGCAGAGCCGGCTCTCGACTGAAATTCTCACGACGTATTTGAAGGACGCGTTTGCAGGCCCCCCGGGTGCGGCCGAGGTCGTGCGTGGCTATCGTGGCGGCTACCTCCCGCTCCGTCGTCGCGAGATCGAACGCGGATTGCGCGAGGGCAGCGTGCGGTGCGTGGTGTCCACGAGTGCGCTGGAACTCGGGATCGACATTGGCGCGCTGGACGTGACGGTCATGGCCGGCTACCCGGGTACGATTGCCGCGACGTGGCAACGTGCCGGCCGCGCCGGTCGGCGCTCCGGCCGATCGGCGGCGGTGCTGGTGGCGTCGAGTGCGCCGATCGACCAGTTCGTGGCGCGCAACCCCGACTACTTTTTTGAAGCGTCGCCTGAGCACGCGCTGGTCAACCCTGACAACCTGCACATTCTGCTCGCACACGTGAAGTGTGCGGCGTTTGAGCTGCCATTCACCACGACCGAGCGCTTCGGCACCCTCAACGTTCAGGAAATGCTTCAAATCCTGAGTGAAGAGCAGTTCGTGCAGCTCGCCGGCGACCAGTGGCAGTGGACGCACGAATCGTATCCGGCCGACGCGGTGAGCCTGCGGTCGGTGTCGTCCGACAACTTCATCATCGTGGACCTGACGCACGGCGAACGCGTGATCGGCGAGACCGACTTTACGAGCGCGCCGTCGGTGCTCCACGAGAAGGCGATCTACATCATCGAAGGCCAGCTGTTCCAGGTCGAACGCCTCGACTTCGAGAACCGCAAGGCCTTTGTCCGCAGCGTCGAGTGCGACTACTACACCGATGCGATTGACTACACGAAGGTGACGATCCTGGAGGAAATGACGTCGGGTGTCTTTTCCGATGAGGGCGCGCCGGAAAAGACACCCGACGTCATTTCCTCAGAGCCCAGACACCACGGCGAAGTGCACGTCGTGTCCCGTGTTGTCGGCTTCAAGAAGATCAAGTTCTACACGAACGAGAACATTGGTTCGGGGGAGCTGGATCTCCCCGAGCAACAGATGCACACGTCGTCATACTGGCTGACGATTCCGGCGGAGAAAATGGAGGCGTTGCCCTATGGCGGCGCCGACAAGCGCGATGGCGTGTTGGGGCTCGCATTTGCGATGCGGAATGTCGCGCCGTTGTTGCTGATGTGTGACTCCCACGACCTGGGGTTGTCCGTGGACGGTGTCGGCGCGGAAGAAGCCAAGACGCTGGCGACCGTCGCACCGACGATCTTCATTTACGACAACTATCCCGGTGGCATCGGGTTCAGTGAGCCGTTGTTCCAGATGCATGCGGATCTGCTGGCGCGTACGCAGGAGCTGATCGAAGGGTGTCCGTGTCAGTCGGGATGCCCGTCGTGTGTGGGCCCTGAGGGTGCAACCGGGCCGCTGGCGAAAGCCGTCGCGTCACACCTGTTGGCGGTGCTGCGGTGAAGAATCTCGCCGAGCGCCTCCGGGCGATCGTCCGCGAGAACAGGCGCGAACTGACGGTCGAGCCGGATCTGCTGGTCCCCGGAGGCGGCTTCACGTTCGCCGACGTTGTTGCCCGGTCTGCCGACGTGCTCGGGGGCACGGTGCTTGGCGAGGCGGGCTCGGCGTGCCTGGTTGTGGACCGTGTGTACGACGCCGATCGGTATCACGGGTCTCGCACCGTAGAGTCGTACCGTCTGTCGCCGGATGCGCCGCTCGCGCTTTTTGATCCGAAGCTGGCCTCGACATCCGATTGGGCGTCGCGCACGGTGTTCTTCGACATCGAAACCACGGGCCTGAGCGGGGGCGCCGGCACGGTGGCATTCCTCGTGGGCTGCGGATGGTTTGAGGCCGAGGCATTCCGTGTGCGCCAGTGGCTGATGCTCGGTCCTGCGGGCGAGCGCCCATTGCTGGACGCGTTGGGGCGCGCGATGGACGACGCATCGTTGCTGGTGACGTTTAACGGCCGGACGTTCGACGTGCCGTTCATGGAAACGCGATGGGCGTTCCATCGGCAGTCCACCCCGACCGACGACTTGCCGCACTTCGACATGTTGCCGGCGGCACGCCGGCTGTGGAGCCGCCGCGAGGACGACACCAGCTGTAGCCTCACGGCGCTCGAGCGCTCCGTGCTGGGTTTTCATCGTGTGGGTGATGTGCCGGGTTTCGAAATCCCCGTGCGGTACTTCCAGTTTCTCCGCACCGGCGATCCCTCGATCATCGACGGCGTGCTCGAGCACAACCGCCTCGACCTGATCTCGCTCGCGGCCGTGACCGCGCGTGCCTTCCAACTCGCGTCAGAGGGGCCGACATGGTGCCGTGAAGCGTGTGAACAACTCGGGCTGGGCCATCTCTACGAACGGCAGGGCGATCTCGGGCGTGCCGAAGAAGCGTTTGCTCTGGCGTCAGCAGGGGCGGACGACCGGGAGTTGCGCGCCCGGGCGCTTGAGCGCCTCGCGCTGCTCCGTCGGCGCACGCGTCGGTTCGATGGGGCGGTGGAAGCGTGGCAACTAATCGTCGATCGCGCGAAGCGACCATTCAGCGCGATTGAACGCCGCGCGGCCGAAGCTCTCGCAATTCATCATGAACATCGCGCCGGCGACCTGGCGTCGGCGCACCGCTACGCGCAGGTCGTGCGCGGCCAGACATCAGGGCGACGAGTGGCCGAGGTCGATCACCGGTTGGGCCGGCTGGCGAAAAAACTCGAGCAGGAAAAACAAAAGGGCGGCCTTGCGGCCGCCCCATTGCTGGAGTCCGATTAGGACCCCGGAACTTCGGAACCTCGATCAGGCCGACGCGCCGGCCTTTTTCTTCGGCGACTTGGCGGCCTTGTTCGCGGCCGTCTGCGCCTTGCGGCCTTCGGTCGTCTGGACACCGAATCGCTTCGTGAAGCGTTCCACGCGGCCTTCGGTGTCGATCAGCTTCTGGCGGCCCGTGTAGAACGGGTGGCAGTTGTTGCAGATGTCGAGGTGCAGCTCATCCTTGGTCGAAAAACTCTTCCAGGTGGCGCCGCACGCGCATCGCACGTCAATCTCTGTGTACTTGGGGTGAATTCCAGCCTTCACGGTCAGCTCCTTGCTCCCACAACGAAACCACGATTATAGCCCCTCGACTCCCTCGGAGGAAACTTGCTCGAACCCCTGCACTCTGGACTCCGGCCTTCTGGCCCAGATAAGGGTCTATTTTTCAACAGGATAGCCCCGGTTCCACCGGTACGGCCTGAGCCTGGAGACGAGGTCGGCCGGCAGGCCCTGGCCATCCCCGCAAGCCATGTTGGCCTCAACGTGGCGGATCTTGCGCATGCCGGGAATGACCGTGCTCACGGCCGGGTGCGACAGGATGAAGCGGAGGGCCATGTCGGGCAACGTCATGCCGCCGGGCACCTCGGTCTTGAGGCGCTCGACCCGGTCCACTGCTGCCGCCAGTTTGTCGGGCGGGAAGTAGATGTTGCGGAAATCTCCCTCGGGCCAGCGCGTGTCTTTGGTCAACGTGCCGGTGAGGCTGCCTTCGTCCAGCGGGACGCGCGCGATGATGGCCACGCCCATCTCCTGGCAGAGCGGGAAGAGGATGTCTTCGGGATGCTGGTCGAAGATGTTGTGCACGACCTGCACGCTGTCCACAAGACCCGTGCAAAGCGCATCGATGATGTTCGTCGGATCCCAGCGATTGATCGAGATCCCGAACGCCCGCACCTTGCCGGATTTCTTCAGCGTCTGGATCGCCTCCATCCACTCGTCCTGCTCGGCCCACTCGTCCGTCCACACATGGAGCTGCTGCACGTCGAGCCGTTCGACGTCGAGGTTCTTCAAACTCGTCTCGGTGCACTGAATGACCCAGTCGACCGGGAAGACGTCACTCAGGGCGTACTCGGGCCTGGCGGGCCATTTTCCATTCTTCGGGGGCACCTTGGTCCCGACGACAAGCGGCTTGTCGCGATGGGACGGCAAGACCTGACCGAGCAGTCGCTCACTCTTGCCGTCGCCGTAGGCCAGCGCCGTATCAAAGAACGTGCAGCCCAGGTCGATGCTCCGATGCAGCGCCGCGATGGATTCGGCGTCGTCTGACCCCGTCCATCCCCCCATGCCCCAGAGGCCGTAGCCCATCTCCGACACGGTCAACCCAGTTCGGCCAAATGGTCGCATGTGCATGGCGTCATTGTACGAGGTCGTGGCACCACCCAATGTGGCCGGACCTTCAGGTCCGACTGGCGACCGTCCCGCGCGTTTTCAGGGGTAACATGGCGCGCATGAAGCGCGCACTCTCGACTCTTCTGGTCCTTTCGGTTGTCGTTACCCTCTCAGCGCAGTCTGCGGAGCGTGTGGACCTCGACGCCATCCAGAAGATCCGCCAGGAAGGCCTCAACAACTCCCAGGTCATGAAGCACCTGTTCTACATGACCGATGTGTACGGTCCGAGACTGCAGGGCTCGCCGGGGATCGAACAGGCGGGCGACTGGGTGGTGAAGACGCTGCAGTCGTGGGGCATGCAGAACGTGCGCAAGGAGCGGTTTCCGTTCGGCGTCGGCTGGTCGCTCAACAACTTCCACGCGACGATGGTGGGTGCGCAGGGGATGCCGCTGATCGGCTACCCGAAGGCATGGTCGAGCGGCACGAAGGGTATGGTCAGAGCGGAGGTCGTGCGACCACTGATCACCAATGCCGAGCAGGCGGAACAGTGGCGTGGGAAACTGCGCGGCAAGGTCGTGCTCACGCAACCCGCCCGTGAAGTGCGGATGCTCGAAGGGCGCATCGTGCTCCGCATGACCGACAAGGAGATTGAAGAAGCGCTGACGCCGCCGGCGACTGCTCCTGCGGGGCGTGCGGGTGGGGCCGGCGGACGCGCCGGCGCAGCCGGTCGGGGTGGCGCGCCTGCGTTTAATGTCAACGAATTTTACCAGTCCGAAGGCGTCGTTGCGTTGTTTGATCGCGGTTCGAACAGCGACATGAGCGCGGGTGGCAGCGACCTCTCCTGGCAGACGCAGCGTGTGGACGGCGGGACGATCTTTCTTGGCGCCGGCGGATCACGTGTGGCCGGCGAGGCGGGCACGGGACTGCCGCAGGTGACGCTCGCCGTCGAACATTACAACCGCATGGTGCGTGTGCTCGATGAGGGCATGCCGGTGAACGTCGAGTTGAACATCGATGTCGCGTTTCATCCGGAAACTCCGGATCGCCAGAATGGCTTCAACATCATTGCTGAACTGCCGGGGACGGATCTCGCTGACGAAATCGTGTTGATTGGCGGCCACTTCGATTCCTGGCACGCGGCGACTGGCGCCACCGACAACGCGACCGGAAGCGCCGCAATGCTGGAAGTGCTGCGCATCATCAAGACCGCCGGACTGCGCCCCCGCCGGACCATCCGGGTGGCGCTCTGGGGCGCTGAGGAACAGGGCCTGCTCGGGTCGCGGGCCTACGCGGAGAAGTACCTCGGCACGGTGGATAAACCCGGCCCAGAGCATGCGAAGCACTCCGCCTACTTCAACATCGACAATGGCACCGGCAAGGTCCGTGGCATCTGGATGCAGAGCAATCCCCATGTGGCCCCGATCTTCGGCGCGTGGATTGCGCCGCTCAAGGACCTCGGCGTCGAGATTCTCGGGCCACGCTCGGTCACAAGCACCGATCACACCAATATCGACCGCACGGGTGTGCCCGGGTTCCAGTTCGTACAGGAGCGGCTCGAGTACAACTCGCGCACGCACCACTCGAACATGGATTTCTACGACCGCGTCCAGGCCGAGGACATGAAGCAGACGGCCACCGTGGCCGCCGTATTTGCGTACCAGGCCGCAATGCGCGATCAGCGTTTGCCGCGCAAGTAGCTCAGCGGGGCTTCGAAGGCACGCCAGGGCGGGTGTGGCGAGTGTCCACGATGATCGCGGGGATGTCAGTGCGTGCCGCGCGCGCGCGCGAGTGTCCGCAGCGCCTGCAGGTCGATCTTGCCGGTGCCCAGTGTCGGGATGGCTTCAATCGGCACGAGGTCGTCCCGTTTGGGAATCCACAGTCGTGGCAGGGATGTGGCAATCAGCCGATCCCACAACTCCGCCGGAGGCACATCGCGTCTCGTGTAGAACACGATGAGCTTTTCCCCCTTCACGTCGCAGGGGACGGCGGTGACAGCCGATGCGAGTTCACCGAGCACATCGTTAATCGTGTCTTCCAGCTTGATGTGCGGCACCATCTCGCCACCGATCTTGCTGAAACGCGACAGGCGATCGGTGATGAAGATGAACCCGTCCTCATCGATGCGGGCAATGTCGCCGGTGACATACCAGCCATCGCGCATGACCTCCTGCGTGCGCTGGGGATCGTGCAGATAGCCACGCATCATGTTGGGCCCCTTGACCAGCAGCAGGCCTTCACGATTGATCAGCGGACCTTCTCCGGTGTCCGGATCGACCACCTTCGCGGCCACGCCGGGGATGGGATGTCCGACGGACCCCGCCTTGGTGCCGACCTGGACGCGACCAGCCGTCTCGACATCCGGCACGTTGGCGGCGACGACCGGCGCCATTTCCGTGCAGCCGTAGCCCTCCAGCAGGCCGATGCCAAACGTGTCCCTGAACGCCGTCGCCAACTGGTCGCGCAGCTTCTCGGCGCCGACAATGGCATACCGCAGATGCGCGAACTGCTCGCGGGTGCAGCGCCGCAGGTAACTCTGTGCGAACGTCGGCGTGCTGATCAGCATGCTGCCCTTGTAGGTCTCCGCCAGTTCGCCGACGGTCTTGGCGTCCATCGGATTCGGGTGATACGCCACGGCGCATCCCTGCAGCAGCGGGAACCAGAGTGTGCCGGTGAGACCAAACGAATGGAAAAAAGGCAGGACGCCGATAAAACAGTCGTCCTGTCGCATGTGGAAGATCTGCGTCAGCGACTCCACGTTCGAGAGCAGGTTGGCATGGGTCAGCACGACGCCCTTGGGCACACCGGTGCTGCCGCTCGAGAAGATGATGGCGGCGGGGCTGGACGCGGACCAGTGCGCGTTCCCGACCGAGCCGCGCAGAAGTCGTTGAGGCGTGAGGCGCGCACGCACGAGTGCCAGCAGCCGCTGCAGACCTGAGATCTCGTCCCGCAGGTCTTCAAGGAACACCATGTCGGGGGTGGCGGCGAGGCCCGCCTTGTCAAGGAAACGCCGTGACGTGATGACGGTCGTAATGGTCGCCGCGCGTTTGGCCAGGTCCATCCCGTCGGCGCCGCTGGTGAAGTTGAGATTCACCGGCACGCGCCCGGCCATCAACGTCGCGATGTTGGCGACAGCGCCGCCGACGGAAGAGGGCAGCAGAAGCCCGACGTGGGCCTGGCCGTGGGTGCGGGCCCTGATGACGCGGCCCAACAGGAGTGCACCCGTGAGCAGGCGGCCATAGGTCAGCGTCTGGCCGGTGCTATCGGCAACAGCGAGCCGGCTCCAGTGTCGGCGTGCTGTGCGAATGAACGCCGTCTGGAGCTGCGCCGTGGGCGCGATGCGATGCCTGAGCGCCTCGGTGCCGAGTTCGCTGATGGCCAGGCGTGCGTCCTGGATGCTGAGCGTCGAGGGGAGCGGAGCGCCGAACGCGACAGTCACGGGATACGGCAGTCGTTCCGGCCGCTTCCAGAAGAACTTTCCGCGCTTGAAGCTGAAAACGCTGCCCCACACGCGGTCGAGGTACACCGGAATCACAGGAACATCGATGCCCTCGAGAATGCGTTGGAAGCCGGGGCGGAAGGGGAGCAGGTTGCCGGTGCGGCTTACGGCGCCCTCGACGAAGATGCAGACGACGTGTCCGTCCCGCAGCTCCTGCCGGGCCCGCTGAAGGGCGCGTTCGACATCCGCCTTGTCGCCGGCCGTGATCGGGATGCCGTGCAGTCGCCGCATCACGAAGTGGATGCCAGGGATGTGGAAGTACGGCCCGTGCATCATGAAACGCACGAAGCGGTGGACGCTTGCGCCTACGAGCGCGCCATCGATCATCGAGGCGTGGTTGCAGATGAGGAGCGCCGGGCCGTCGTACGGCACGCGGTCGCGCCCCACCACGTTGATGCGGTACACGGTATGCGTCAGCATCCAGAGCGTGAAGCGGATGAAGAACGCCGGCAGGGTCAGCAGGACGTACACGCCGCCGATGAATGTGACGATGCCGGCAGCCGCGAAGACGGCGGGTATCGTCCAGCCCAGCCGCGTGCCGAAGAACCAGAGCACGGCTGAGGCGAGCAGGATGCCGACCGTCTGCATCACGTTGGCGGTGGCAAGAATGCGCCCGCGTTCGTGAGCCTCGGGCCGATGCTGGAGCAGTGCGTTGAGCGGGACCGCGAAGAAGCCTCCCGCGATGCCGAGCGCGAACAGGGAGGCGGCCGACCACCAATACGAGGTGGACGACGCGGCGAGGGTGAGGCTGAAGACCGCCATGCCGAGTGAGCCCAGAGGCACAAGGCCCAGCTCGATGTGATTCCCGCTGAGACGTCCGGCCAGCAGGCTGCCGGCGCCGATACCGATGGCCAGCGCGGTGTAGAGCTGTGTGGCCGCGGCCGCGTTCACCCCGAGTGTGGAGGTCGCATACGGCAGCAGTGCGAGCTGCAGCAGGGCGCCGAGGAACCAGAAAAACGAGGCGCCGAGGGCCGTCATCCACAGCGTGCGATCCGACAGGAGACGCCGGAGCCCGGCCTGCACCTCCCCCCAGGGTGCCCACTGCAGCGTGCGCCCGGTGCCGCCCACCGGGACCGCTGGAATGCGCAGGCTCGTCCATGTGCCGAGGATGGCGAGGCCGACGAGCACGCTGCCGATGACAAGTGGGGTGTCGCGGAACGCGGTGAAAACGAGGCCGCCGATCGAGGTGCCAACGACGATCGCGACGAAGGTGCTCATTTCAAGCAAGCCGTTTGCGCGCGAAAGCTCGATGTCCGGGAGGAGTTCCGGCAGGATGCCGTATTTTGCCGGACTGAAAAAGGTCGACTGCGTGGCCATGAGGAACAGCACCGCCAGCAGCAGCCCGATGTGTCCGGTGAGGAGCGCCGGTACGGCAAGTGCCATGGCGGCGATCTCCAGCCACTTCATCCAGACAAGCACTGTGCGTTTGCTGTATCGATCCGCGAGATGTCCGGCGTAGCCGGAGAACAGCAAAAACGGCACGATGAACACCGCGCCGACGAGCGTCACGCCCTCAACGTCGCCCAGGGCGTCCATCGCGAGGAACGAGACGACCATCTTGAAGATGTTGTCGTTGAACGCCCCCAGGAACTGCGTCGACAGAAACGGCTGCAGGCCGGGGCACTGGAGGGTCTGCCGATAGGACACGTGGGAAGGACGATACCCCGAAAAAGACGTCGGGTGTCTTTTTCGAGGAAAAAGACACCCGACGTCTTTTTGTAGACCGGCGCGAATCTTGAATGCGCCCTAGCATGCCCTATCGTATGGGTCGCGGCACGGCGGGAGTGCCATTCCATGTGTTGAACCGTGGTGCCCGGAGATTGGCGCTGTTCGAACAGGATGCCGATTACCGGGCGTTTCTGTTCTGCGTCTTGGGCGCCTTGGACAAGGTACCCGTGAGGCTATTGGCTTACTGCATCATGCCCAACCACTTTCATCTGGTGGTGCAGCCGATCGAGGACGGGCAGCTTTCGAGCTTCATGAAACACCTGCTGGGGACCCACAGCAAACGCTGGCACGCCAGCCGGAAGACAACGGGCCTCGGTGCCGTGTACCAGGGAAGGTTTAAGGCGTTTCCGATTCAGTCAGCGCAGCATTTCTACGCCGTGTGTCGGTACGTCGAGCGGAACGCCCTTCGGGCCGGACTTGTCGACAGAGCTGAGGATTGGCCATGGGGCAGCCTCTCCCAGCGCTGCGTCGGAGGTGGCCCGGTGCCACTGCACGAGTGGCCTATCGCTGAACCGCTCGACTGGGTTGAACGGGTCAACCTTGATCAGCCGGCAGAGGAAGTTGAGGCAGTCAGGGCGTCAAGTGCCAAGCCCAGAGGCCGGCCACGAAAAAAGACGTCGGGTGTCTTTTTCGAGGAAAAAGACACCCGACGTCTTTTTTGAGGAGGGGAGTTATTTACCCATGGCGCCGAGGAACTCGGCGTTGTCTTTGGTCTTGGACATCCGGGACAACATCAGTTCCATCGACTCGGTCGGGGAGAGCGAGGTGATGACCTTGCGGAGCACCCAGATGCGGTTGAGCTCCTCCTTCGGCAGCAGCAGCTCCTCCTTGCGGGTGCCGCTCTTCTGCATGTCGATCGCCGGAAAGATCCGCCGGTCGGCCAGCTTGCGATCGAGATGAATCTCCATGTTGCCGGTGCCCTTGAACTCCTCGAAGATGACGTCGTCCATCCTCGATCCCGTGTCGACGAGGGCGGTGGCGACAATGGTCAGGGATCCGCCGTTTTCGATATTGCGGGCGGCGCCGAAGAAACGCTTGGGGCGCTGCAGGGCGTTGCTGTCCACGCCTCCCGTCAACACCCGGCCCGATGTCGGCACGATGGTGTTGTAGGCCCGCGCGAGGCGGGTGATGGAGTCCAGCAGAATGACGACGTCCTTGCCGTATTCCACAAGGCGCTTGGACTTCTCGATCACCATCTCGGCGACCTGCACGTGGCGCTGGGCGGCCTCATCAAAGGTCGAGGACACGACTTCGCCGCGCACCGAGCGCTGCATATCGGTCACCTCCTCGGGCCGTTCGTCAATCAGCAACACGATCAGGTAGACCTCGGGGTGGTTCGTGGTGATGCTGTTCGCGAGATTCTGCAGCAACATCGTCTTGCCGGTCCGTGGGGGCGCCACGATCAGCCCGCGCTGCCCCTTGCCGAGCGGCGTCATCAGGTCCATGACACGTGCGGAGTAGTTGTCACCGGCGGTCTCCAGCCTGATGCGGCGGTCCGGGTAGAGCGGTGTCAGGTTCTCGAAGAAGACGCGGCGGCGGGTCCGGTCGGGTGGCTCGAAGTTGATCGCGTCAACCTTCACCAGCGCGAAGTAGCGCTCGCCTTCTTTCGGCGTCCGGATCTGCCCCGACACGGTGTCCCCGGTCTGCAGATCAAAACGCCGAATCTGTGACTGCGACACGTAGACGTCGTCGGGCCCTGGCAGGTAGTTGTAGTCGGGTGCCCGGAGGAATCCGTACCCGTCCGGCAACATCTCGAGCACGCCTTCCGAGAAGAGCAGGCCGCTCTTTTCGGCCCGCGCGCGCAGAATCTGGAAGATCAGATCCTGCTTGCGCAGACCGGTGGCGTGCACGATTTCGAGATCCTGCGCGACCTTGGTCAACTCGGCCACGCTCATGTCCTTGAGCGTGGCGAGTTCGATGACGGGGGCTGTCGACGGCGGTTGTTGGGTCAAAGGCAGTGCGGGGAAGGAGGCCGGGTGGCCCCCGGCGTCAGTGCCGGGTGCTCAGTTCCGGCCCCTGAATGTCCGACTCTGGCGTCGGGGGCAACACCGGCAGCGGTCCCTCGAGCGCCGTCCGGAGGACTTCGTCCATGGTTTCGACCAGATGCACGCTCATCGAGTCGAGCACGTTCTTCGGGATGTCGGTCAGATCCTTCTCGTTGTCCTTCGGCAGGAGGATCGTCGTCACGCCCGCGCGATGGGCGGCGAGCAGCTTTTCCTTCACGCCGCCAATGGGCAGCACCTTGCCGCGCAGTGTGATTTCACCGGTCATCGCCACGTCGCGGCGCGCCGGGACCTTGGTCAGGGCCGAGACCAGGGCCGTGGCCAGCGTAATCCCTGCTGAGGGGCCGTCCTTCGGAATCGCCCCCTCGGGGATATGCACATGGATGTCGGAGCGGCGGTTGAAGTCCGGCGGAATGCCCAGTTCGGCCGCCCGCGATCGCACCCAGCTCATGGCGGCCTGCGCCGACTCCTGCATGACGTCGCCGAGTTTGCCGGTCAGTGTCAACTTCCCGCGTCCCGGCATGAGGGTCGCCTCGGTGACGAGGATCTCGCCGCCCACTTCCGTCCAGGCGAGGCCCGTGACGATGCCGATTTCGTTCTTCTCCTCAGCGACGGATGGCCGGAACCGCGGCACGCCGAGGTACTCCGTGACCTGTGTGCTGTCGATTTCCTGCGAGAACGACGCGCCTTCGACCACCACCTTCCGGGCGACCTTGCGGCAGATCGAGGCAATTTCGCGTTCGAGGTTACGGACGCCCGCTTCGCGGGTGTAACGCTGGATGATCGTCTGGAAGGCCTCTTCCTTGAACGTGATGTTCTTGTCGGTCAGCCCCGCACCTTCGACGGCCTTGGGCGCCAGGAACTTCTTGCCGATCTGGATCTTCTCCTGCTCCGTGTAGCCCGCCAGCTGCAGCACTTCCATGCGGTCGCGCAGCGCCTGCGGGATGGTGTGCAGGACGTTGGCTGTGCAGATGAACATGACGTTCGACAGGTCGTACTCAACGTCGAGGTAATGATCGGCGAATGTGTTGTTCTGCTCGGGGTCGAGCACTTCAAGGAGCGCCGCCGACGGGTCGCCGCGGAAGTCCATCGACATCTTGTCGACTTCGTCGAGCAGGAAGACCGGATTCATCGTGCCGGCCTTCTTCATCATCTGGATGATCTGGCCGGGAAACGCTCCGATATAGGTGCGGCGATGGCCGCGAATCTCGGCTTCGTCGCGCACGCCGCCGAGGGAGAGTCGCACGAACTTGCGGTTCATCGCGCGGGCGATCGACCGCGCCAGCGACGTCTTGCCGACGCCGGGAGGCCCCGCCAGGGTGAGGATTGTCGCCTTCGGCTTCTTGACCAGGACACGCACGGCCAGGAATTCGATGATGCGTTCCTTGATCTTCTCGAGTCCGAAATGGTCCTCATTGAGGATTTTTTCGGCGGCCTTGAGGTCCTTCGAGTCCTTGGTCTTCTTGTGCCAGGGGACCGCGATCAGCCAGTCGAGATAGTTGCGTGAGACGGTGGCCTCGGCAGACATCGGCGGCATCGCTTCGAGCCGCTTCAGTTCGTCGACCGCCTTCTTCTCGATCTCCTTGGGCATCTTCGCCTGCGCGATCTTCTTCTTCAGATCGTCGCCGTCGTTGCCCTTGTCATCCTTGCGGCCCAGTTCCCGCTGGATCGCCTTCATCTTCTCGTTGAGGTAGTACTCCTTCTGCGCCTTCTCCATCTGCTTCTTGACGCGAGACTGGATGCGGCGATCCACCTGGAGTTTGTCCACCTCGGCCTCGAGCACGGCCACAATGCGGCCCAGGCGCTCGAGCGGCGCCACAATTTCAAGCAGGTTCTGCTTTTCTTCCACGCCGACCTGCAGGTGTGCGGCGATCGTATCGGCCAGCCGCGACGGATCGTCCACCCGCACCGCGGCAATCATGGCGTCGTACTGCAGCGTGTTCGACAGCTTCACGTACTGTTCGAACAGCGTCACCACGCGGCTCATCACGCCTTCCGCGTCCGTCTGCGCTTCCGCTTTGCGCGGAATCACCTTGATCGTGACGCGGTAAAAGCCCTTGTCTTCCTTCCATTCGACCGCGCGCGCGCGCTCCACCCCCTCGACCAGCACCTTGATGTTGCCGTCCGGCAACTTCAGGCTCTGGACGATATTGGCGACACAGCCCATCGTGTAAATGTCCGCGGGCTGCGGGTCATCGATCGACGCGTCGTGCTGCGCCGCGAGGAAAATCTTCTTGTCGGTCGCCAGCGCATGCTCAAGGGCGCGCGTGGACGACGGCCGTCCGATCACGAACGGCATCATCATGTGTGGGAACACGACGACGTCCCGCAGAGGGACGATAGGCAGGGTCTCGTACTGATCCATGCGTCAGCCAGCTTTCTCCATGACCGTAATGGGCTTCTCTTTGGACTCTACCACCTCGCGCGTAATCACGCATTCGCGGATCTTCTTCTGACCCGGCAGCGTATACATGAGGTCCAGCATGATGTCCTCGATGATCATGCGGAGGCCGCGCGCACCGATCTTGCGCTGCAGCGCGAGTTCCGCAATCGCCTCCAGGGCATCGTCCGTGAAGCGCAACTTGACGTTTTCGTAGTCGAACAGGCGCTGATACTGGCGCGTGATCGCGTTCTTCGGCTCGGTCAGGATCTGGATGAGCGCCGGCTTGTCGAGCTCGTGCAGGGTGCCAACCACCGGCAGACGGCCGACGAACTCCGGAATCAGCCCGTAGCGGATCAGATCCTGGGGCTCGACCTGCTCGACGAGGGTCGCGCCTTCCTTGACGTTGGCTTTGACGTCGGCCTTGAAGCCGAGCGTTTTGCGGCCCAGCCGCCGCGCGATCTGTTTGTCGAGACCGACAAACGCGCCGCCCACGATGAAGAGGATGTTGCTGGTGTCGATCTGGAAGAACTCCTGGTGCGGGTGCTTCCGGCCGCCCTGGGGCGGCACGTTCGCGACCGTGCCCTCAAGGATCTTGAGCAGCGCCTGCTGTACGCCCTCGCCCGACACGTCGCGCGTGATCGACGGGTTCTCGTCCTTGCGGCAGATCTTGTCGACTTCGTCGACGTAGATGATGCCCTGCTGCGCCTTCTCGATATCGCCGCCGGCGGCCTGCAGGAGCTTAAGGATGATGTTCTCGACGTCCTCGCCCACGTAGCCGGCTTCCGTCAGCGTCGTGGCGTCCACGATGGTGAAGGGGACCGACAGCAGGCGCGCCAGCGTCTGCGCGAGCAGCGTCTTGCCGGTGCCCGTGGGGCCGATCAGCAGGATGTTGGACTTGGTCAGTTCGACTTCGTTGCGGCCCTTCGACGCCTTGGCGATTTCGAGCCGCTTGTAGTGGTTGTAGACCGCGACGGCGAGCTTCTTCTTGGTCTGGTCCTGGCCGATGACGTATTCGTCGAGGAACTTCTTGATCTCGACGGGCGTCGGCAGGGTGGTGCGGACACCGGTCTTGTCGAACTTGTTGTCGTCCGCGATGATGTCGTTGCACACCTCGACGCATTCGTCGCAGATGAAGACCGTGGGGCCCGCAATCAGTTTGCGGACGTCATTCTGGTCCTTGTTGCAGAACGAACAGCGGAGCGCTTCGGTCTCGCCGGCTTTTTTGGTCATGGAACCCTTCTAGTGCCCTGCGGTGGTCACGTCACACCCGGCGATCAAGCACGTCATCGATAATACCGTAGTCCTTCGCCTGACTTGCGCCCAGGATGTAGTCCCGATCGGTATCGTCCTGGATCTTCGTCAGCGGCTGGCCGGTGTGGTGCGCCAGGATTTCATTCAATCGCTCACGCATGCGCAGAATTTCCCTGGCGTGGATGTCGATGTCGCTCGCCTGGCCGGCCAGCCCAGACAGCCACGGCTGGTGAATCAGGATGCGCGAGTTGGGCAGCGAAAACCGCTTGCCCTTGGCACCGGCCGCCAGGAGGACGGCCGCCATCGACGCCGCCTGCCCGATGCAGTATGTCTGCACGGCCGGCTTGATGAACTGCATCGTGTCGTAAATCGCAAGTCCGGCGGTGATCGACCCGCCGGGGCTGTTCACGTAGAGCAGGATGTCGCGCTCCGGATCCTCCGCTTCGAGGAACAACATCTGGGCAATGACCAGATTGGCGATCGCGTCGTCGATCGCCGTGCCGATGAAGATGATGTTGTCCTTCAGCAGACGCGAAAAGATGTCGTAGGCACGTTCGCCGCGGTTCGTCTGTTCGACGACCATCGGCACCAGTTGGGCGCGGGGTGAACTCATGATGGGTGCTCGGGTACTCAGGTGCTCGTGTGCTTACGCATTCACAATGTTGGCCTTCTCAAGCAGCCACTTCACCGTCTTTTCACGGCGGATGCCTGAGTGGATGCGGCTGACGCCGCCTTCTTTCTCGAGACGCGCGCGCACGGCGGCCGACGTCCGGCCCGACCGTTCCGCGAACTGATCAATTTCCTTCGCGACGTCCTCGTCGCTCGCGTCGAGCTGCTCGCGGCGGGCGATTTCGTCGAGCACCAGCGTGCTCTTCACGGTTTCCGTGGAGGGCTCCTGCTGCCGTTCCCGGAACTCCTTCCAGTCGATGCCGGCCTGCATCGGGTCCATGCCCTGATCCATCAGGCGGCGCACGAATTCCTCGAGGCGACGATCGATTTCGCGGTCCACCAGGGCCGCGGGCACCGGAGCCTTCATCCGCGACGCGAGGTTCTGGAGCAGGTCGTGGCGCACCTTGTGGTCCGCCTCGTGTTCGGCTTCGTGCTGCAGGTCGTGTTTGATGCGGTCCCTGAGCGCCTCCAGCGTCTCGACGTCGCTGACGGTCTTCGCGAACTCGTCGTTGAGTTCCGGCAGTTCCTTCCGGCGCACACCCTTGATCGTCGCGTGATAGGCGACGGTTGTCCCCGCCAGTTCCTTCGGCTCGTACTCCGCCGGGTAGGTCACCGTGAAGTCGCGCTCCTGATTGGCCGTCACACCAGTCAGATGCTCGTCAAAGCCCGGAGGATTCGCCGGGTTGCCCAGTTCGATGGACACGTTCTGCATCGGAGTCTCATCGGCGGCCGGTGCCGGCGCATCCGTCAGGACAATCTGCGGGCGACGGATCAAGTCCATGAGCACCGCATCGCCGGCGGCCGCGGGACGGTCGTCCACCGGGTGCCACTTCACGGCACGCTCGCGCAGACGCTCGAGCAGGGCATCCACGGCCCCGACTTCAAGGACGGCGGGCGGCTTGCTCAGCGAAATGCCCGTGTAGTCGCCAGGGTCAATGGGCGGCACCGTTTCAAACGCGGCCAGGAACTTCATCGGCTGGCCCTCTTCGAGGACCACATCCTTGATGTCCGGCGTCGAGACCGGTTCCAGGCCCCGCTCGCGCAAGGCCTCGTCCACCAGACGCGGGATCAGGTCGTTGGCCACGTCATAGAGAATCTGGTCCTTGTACCGCTGTTTGATGACGGTCGTGGGCACCTTTCCCTGGCGGAAGCCCGGGACCCTGGCTTTGCGCCCGTAGTCCTGGGCGACACGCTGGATTTCGGTGGATACGGTGTCGGAGGGCACCTCAAAGGTCAGGTGCTTCTGGGTCTCGGAGACCTCGGTCAGTTCAGTCTTCATCTGCATCGATTCTATCGGGGATTTGGTGGGAGCGGAGGGACTTGAACCCACACGGATGTGATCCACAGGCTTCTAAGACCTGCGCGTCTGCCAGTTTCGCCACGCTCCCAGACCTTCACACTATATCTGTGGTCCACGGGTCCCGGGTCCGGGTCCGGGGTCCCCGGGCCTGGGGTCGGGGGGATCTGCGTTAGGCGATGTCAGATCGGGCCGATTCCTCGATTGTCGACAGCGATTTCCGCTTTCCGATTGCTGGTTACCGATTCCTCAAAAGTTCATCCAGCGCGAGAACTTCAGCAGGAAGGTATTGGTGGACGGCGCGTTGAACAGGTCGCCGAAGCCCCGGCTGAAGTCGAATTCGCCCATCGGCACGAAGTGGTCCCGTCCCTGCTGCCACACCACGAACAGCGCGGAGCCCGGGCGATATTCCCAGCGGAGCACGTTCGTCGTCCGGAAGGACCGGACGTTGAAGTCGGGGTTGCCCCGGTAGTCGACTGGCCGGTACCGGCCCTCGTACGCCTTCGACCGTCCGTTGGCCAGTTCCTTGAAGTTCGAATAATCGCCCGCCGACTGAAAGGGCTGGGCGTACACCTGCAGCGAGAGGGTGGGGGTGATGGTGTAGTTCACGCGGGCCGTCAGGCGCAGGGTCGTCTGGTCCAGCCGGCCGAACGCGTAGCGCGGCCCGTCGGTGCCGGCCAGATTCGCGATCCATTGGGACTGCGAGTGGTTCGTGTTGAACCCGACGCCGAGGCTGGCTGAAATCGCCGAGGACGGCCGGAACGTGACGGTCGGCGACAGGTCCCGCTGCCAGGCGCCGTGCCCGTCCTTGAACCAGAAGAAGTTCAGTGACGCAAACAGCGGCTTGCGATTGTCGCTCTGCAGAAAGCCCCACTGGTTCACCGCGGCAGTGGTATAGCCCCCGGGCCCGCCGCGGGTCAGCCGGTCGGAGAATCCCTGCCCGTTGTAGTTGAGCCCCGTGCCGAACGACCAGTTGTTGGTGAACAGCCATTGGGCGTTGACGTTGCCGCCCCAGTAGCGACGCTCGCCGGCCATGTTCCAGCCCTGCCAGAAGTTGACGTTCACGCTGAGGTCCCGCACATATCGGCCGGGCGTGTTATCGCGCACCTGAAACCACGCCCCCTGACCCACCTCGTCGGCGCGCTGGTGGAACCCCACGTCATTGATATCGAAGCCCGTCGACTTGTAGGTCACATAGGTGTTGAAGCGGGTGCGGCGTCCGGCGATCTTGTTGAACGACAACTGGCCCGCGTGGCCGCCAAGCGACGTACGCGTCGGGTCGTATTCGACATGTGTCGCATCCGGCCGCTGGAAGCTGTGCACCGTGCTCCGCTGGATGCGTGCGATGGCATCCGCGCTGCCGTTCACCGTGCTGCCGGCGACAAACCCGTTGATGCTGAAGCGCCGCCCGATGCGGATATCCGCATCCACGCCGCCCGTGATGGCCGACGACGGGAGGAAGCCCAGTTCGGGCGTGAGCTGGCGCTGCGTCGACGTCGCAAGTACGCCGATCCGCGACCGGTTGTCGAACTCGCGGTTCACGCGGAGCACCGTGTAGTTGGACAGGGGCTCAACCGGCGTCTCCGTGATCCCCAGCGTGGGACCTGAGGCGACGCGCGCGTATTCACGGCCGGTCACTGCGTGAAGGGCACCAATGGAGTACTTGCCGATGCGCCCGGTGAGTTTGGCCGCGCCGAGAATGGTGGTGTTTGTGGGCTGGTCGGCGAAGCCGCCCTGCGGAGCTCCGACCGATCGCTGCGGGGTGCGGCCGATGCGGCGGGAGTAGAAGAGTCCCGTGCAATTGCCATTGTTGCAGTCCACATCAAAGCGGAACGTGCCGGAGCCCTCAACAAAAAACGGTCGACGCTCCGCAAGAAACGTCTCAAAACCACTCAGATCCACGACAGCTGGGTCCGCCTCCACCTGGCCGAAGTCCGGATTGATGGTGCCGGTGAGTGTCAGGCCTGGTGCGACCGAGTACTTGAGGTCGAGACCCATGGTGCCGCCCGGGTTGGGGGACCGTCGCAATGGATCGCCGGGCCGCACGGGCGCCGTGATGGTCTGGGTGAGCGCGTACGGCATCATTTCAAACCGTTTCTGCCGGCCGGACACATCCAGCCCCGTCAGGTCTCCAAACGACGACACGTAGCCGCTGGCGCTGCGCGGCAGGATGGGCCAGGTCGACACCTCATTCAGGCGGGCGACGGTGCGAGAGGCCGCAAACCCAAAGACCGATGACTCGGCCGGGCGGAAGCGCAGCTGCGAAAACGGAATCCTGAACTCGGCGCGCCAGCCACCGGCGTGGCGGGAGACCGCGACATCCCACACGGCATCCCACCCACGATCGTTTGAGGTGTCGTTGAACTAGTAATGGTCGTACTTCACGCCGGCGGCGTTGACACCAAACTCGTAGGCCGATCGTTTGTCGTAAAACGAATCGAGCAGAATCGACACCCAGTCAGACGGCGACGCGTCGTCGCGTCGTGTCAGGATGCCGACCACCTGGTCGGGCTCCGGGTCGAGTGCATCCACGGCGATGTACAGCGCCGTCGAGTCGAAGAGGATGCGGACTTCCGTCTGATGTGAAGCGGCCGTGCCCTCGCTCGGCGTGCGCTGCACGAATCCGGTCACGACCGGCGCCTTCGCCCAGGCGGCCTCGGTGAGATGGCCGTCGATCTGCATCGCGGTGGCTTCCGATCCGGTGTGGACAGCCGCCGCAGTGGGCGTGCGCGTCATTGGTGGCGGCGGGTCGTCAGCTGCCGCGACTGACGGGGCACACAGGCAGGTCAAGAGCATCAGGGTGTGGACAGTGCGATGAATCTTCCGGCTCATGACCGGGTTAGACGGAGCGTCCGGCCGACACGTTTGTGCGATGTGATTCTGTTCGATCACGAACGATTGAGTCGGGTAATCTCTCGACCATGGTTCGTACGCATACCCGTGTCAGCGTGTTCCTGGTCGTCGGTGCGATCGGTGTTCTTTGTCTTTCGGCCCGCGGTTCGGCCCAGGCTCCGGCGTACTCAGCGGCCGAGCCGGGAATCTCTCCAGATGGATCGGAAATCGCGTTCGTGTCCGGCGGTGACATCTGGACCGTGCCCTCCGGGGGCGGCGACGCCCGCCTGCTGATCGCGCATGACGCGACCGAGCGGCGTCCGCTCTATTCTCCGGACGGTCGTCACCTCGCGTTCATGTCCACCCGCAGCGGAGGCGGCGACATCTATGTGCTGACGTTGTCCACCGGCGACGTCCGGCGCGTCACCAGCGACGACGGGGTGGAGGCGTTGGAGGCGTGGTCGCGCGACGGGGCGTGGCTCTACTTTGCGTCCAGTGGTCGAGACATCGCCGCGATGAACGACGTGTTCCGTGTGCCCGTCACCGGCGGCACCCCGATGCCGGTCAGCGAGGACCGTTACGTCAATGAGTTCGGCGTGACCCCGTCTCCCGATGGGCAGTCGCTCGTGCTCGCCGCGCGCGGCATCGCCGGCGCGCAGTGGTGGAGGCGGGGGAGCAGCCACATCGACCAGTCGGAGTTGTGGCTGTTGTCCGGCCTGTCCGGCGCGGCCACCTACACGCTGTTGAGCGATCGCGATTCACGGCAGGTCTGGCCGATGTGGGGACGCGACGGCCGCGCGCTGTACTATGTCTCTGATCGCGGCGGTTCCGAGAACCTCTGGCAGCGCGAGTTGCCTGGAAGTGCCACCGCCGACGTCGACGCGGCGCGAGGCCGTCGCCTCACGTCGTTCACGGACGGTCGTGTGTTGTTTCCCACCTTGTCCGACGACGGGCGGACGATTGCGTTCGAGCGTGCGTTTGGCCTGTGGACACACGACACCGCGAGCGGGGCAACCCGGCAGGTGGCCGTCTCATTCCGGGGAGCGCGGTCCACGCCCGTGCCGCAGCGGGTGCGCCAGACAAACGCGTTTTCGGATCTCGCGTTGTCACCCGACGGCCGGAAGGTGGCGTTCGTCGCGCGGGGCATGCTGTTTGCCGCCTCCGCGAAGGAGCCCGGTGATGCCACGCGGGTCACGACGACGGCGGGCCTGATCTCGCAGCCCGCCTGGGCTCCCGACAGCCGTCAACTGGTGTACGTGGCCGTGCGTGGCGGCACGCAGAATCTCTATCACTTTGATTTCACGTCGAACGTGGAGACACGCCTGACCACCGGGACTGCGACCGACATCTCTCCGGTGTTCTCACCCGACGGCGCCCAGATCGCGTATCTGCGGGATCGGCGTGAACTGCGTGTGCTGACGTTGGCCGACAAGA
This sequence comes from Vicinamibacterales bacterium, assembly GCA_030827135.1. Lineage (GTDB taxonomy): Bacteria > Acidobacteriota > Vicinamibacteria > Vicinamibacterales > SCN-69-37 > SYFT01. Next base: position 1,069,112 of record JAURFE010000001.1, on the reverse strand, counting down.
GCGACCGCACCCTTGCGACCGGCATGTTCGCTGATGCGATCGATACACCGACGCCGGTGTGGGGCCCCGGCGGCCGCTGGATCGCGCTGCTCGCCATCGGTGCCAAGTCGTTTACGAATGTTCAGCTCGTGCCGCTCGGCGCGCCCGGCGGACCGCCGCGCCCCATCAGCAGCCTCTCGAATGTCTACGCCAACAGCATCGCCTGGACGCCCGATGGCCGCACCGTGTTCTTCGACACCCGTCAGCGCACCGAACTGGGCCAGCTTGCGCGGGTTGAACTCACGCTCCGCACGCCGAAGTTCCGCGAAGATCTCTTCCGCGATCTGTTCACCCAGAACCCGGCTCCCCGCACGGCACCCACCCCCACCCAACCTTCACCCACCCCCACCCAACTCCCCGTTGATCCCGTCTTCGACGACATCCGTCAGCGCCTGTCGTTTGTGCCGCTGGGGATGGACGTGCAGCGTGTGGCGGTGAGTCCGGACGGCAAACTCGCGTTGATCACCGCGACGGTGGCCGGGCAGACAAACCTCTACACCTATTCGCTCGATGAACTCGCGGCCGAACGCCCGGTCGCGCGGCAGTTGACGACGACGACGGGTGGGAAGGCGGATGCGCAGTTCAGTCCGGACAGTCGCGAGGTGTATTACCTGGAGGGTGGGCGTGTGCAGATTGCGACGGTGGAGAGTCGTGCGTCGCGCCCGCTGGCGGTGACGGCGGAGTTCACGTCGGATTTTGAGCAGGACAAGATGGAGGTGTTCCGCGAAGCGTGGACGCTCCTGCGCGACAATTTCTACGACCCGCAGTTTCACGGCGTGAACTGGGAGGCGTCGCGCGAAACGTACGGACCGCGTGTGCAGGCCGCATCCACTCCCGATGAGATGCGCCGAATCATCAGTCTCATGATTGGCGATCTCAACGCGTCGCACCTCGGCATTGCCGGAGGCGGTGGCGGCGGTCCCGTTGTCGGTAAGCTGGGACTCCGCTTTGATCGGCGCGAGTTTGAGACACAGGGACGACTGCGGGTGACGGAAGTCATCGCGCTCGGACCGGCGGCCGTGACGCGCGCGGTCAGCGCGGGTGACTACGTGCGGCGTGTCGAGGCGGAAGAGGTGCGGGCCGGCTTCGATCTCGACGCGGCGCTGGCGCACACGGTGAATCGGCGCGTGGCCCTGACGGTTTCCGCTGCCGCCACGGGGCCGACCCGCGAGGTAGTGGTGAAACCGGTGGACCAGGCGACCGAGAAGGGGCTGGTGTATCGCCAGTGGGTGGAACGCAACCGCGAGTACGTGCTCAAGGTCAGCGGCGGGCGCCTTGGGTATGTCCACATGATCAGCATGAGCGCCGGAGCGCTGGAACAGTTGCATCTGGATCTGGATGCGGAGAACCACGGACGTGATGGTGTGGTGGTTGATCTGCGCAACAACAATGGCGGGTTCGTGAACGCCTACGCGCTCGATGTGTTCGCGCGGCAGCCCTACCTCCGCATGTCGCTGCGCGGCCTGCCGGAGTCGCCGGCGCGCACCGTGCTCGGACAACGCGCGCTGGAGTCACCCACCGTACTCGTGACGAACCAGCACTCGCTGTCGGACGCCGAGGACTTCGCGGAAGGCTATCGCACGCTGAAGCTGGGCCCCATCGTCGGCGAACCCACAGCCGGGTGGATTATCTACACGTGGAATCGGACGTTGTTTGATGGGTCCACGCTGCGACTGCCGAGGATGCGCGTGCGGGCAGCGGACGGCACCGACATGGAGCTCACGCCGCGGCCCGTGGATGTGGCCGTGGAGCGCCGGCTCGGGGAGTGGCAGACGTCCGGTGAGGACACACAGCTCTTCCGTGCGGTGCGCACGCTGCTTCAGCGCCTGGGGATTGTGGAATAGCGGCACGCAGGGCCCGCTGTCGGTACGTAGGGCCCGCTGAACTGCAGCGGGCCAGTTGGCGCGCTCAAGTTCAGCGCGCCCTACGTACTACCGCGCCCTACGTACTACCGCGCCCTACGAGTACCGGCTCGCCGCTCTTGCCAGCTCCTCGCGCATCGTCTTCACGAGCGCCGGAGGGCTGATCGCGCGGGCGTCGGCGCCGAAGCCGAGCAGCCAGCTGCGGAGCGCCCAGTCGTTGGACACCTGGAGTGTGACGCGGAGATGCCCGTCGGGGAGTTCCTCCACCTGCTGGGAGTCGTGCCACACACGGCCGCGGATGTACGGTGCCACGCGCGCGGCAAAGTCGACTTCAATGTGTTCGGGCTCGGAGGCAAACACGCCGAGTGACGATCCGAAGACATCGGACGGCAGCTCGCGCGTGCGCCGGAAGGTCGCTTCCTGCACGGACAGGCGTTCAATCCGTTCGACCGCAAAGGTGCGGAACTCCTCGTAGTGCGGCACCCATGCGATGAGATACACGCCCCCTTGTGCGAGCGCGATGCGATAGGGGTGCACCTCATACGCCTTCGCGCGCCGGCTGGCGGCGGAGAAGTAGCGCATGCCGACCATCCGGCGTTCGCGCACCGCGTCGAACAAGCGCCGGGTGACGTCCACCATGTCGCGGCCGGCGCCGGCCTTTGGTGCGGCCTTGGTCGAAATGACCTGCGGCAGCGCGGAGAGGAACTCCCGCATCCGGGGATTCAGCGCGCCTTCGATCTTGGTCAGCGCGGTGCGCAGCTGGTCCGCCAAGGGCCAGGCGGACAGGGCTTCCACGATTGATCGGCTCAGGAACAGGGCCGCGACGTCCTCAACGGCCAGGCCTTCCTGCACGGTGCGGAACGGCTGTGCGTCGAGCTTCCAGCGCTTGGTGTCGTGTTCCTCGCCTTCGTCAAACAGCGCGAAGCCGGCTTCCTGCAGCGCCTGCAGATCCCGGCGAATCGTGCGCGTCGTCACGCCGGCGCGCTCCGAGAGATCGTGAATGGTCACGCCCGTGCGCGACGACTCGACGTGTTTGAGAATCTGCCACTGACGGATAACTTCTGCGTTACGCATCTGCCTTGTGCCCGGTGCTGAGTGCGAGCTTCGCTCGGCCGCCCCTGTAGCCGTTCCTGCCCGCCGCGTGGCGCAGGTCGGCCAGCGCCACCGGCGTTTCGACCTGCACGGCGAGGAGCGTCAGCGCGAAGCCGAACACCGCGTCGCTGAATCCCTCCAGCCGTGTGATGTCCCGGGTTCGGGTCATTGGCCGCCCATTATGACCTGTGTCCCCCCCTGTCACACCACGCTCTTAGCCTGTGGTCGTGGAGGCAGACATGCAGCGATTTCATGGCACGGCGGCGCGGCAGTTGGTGTTGATTGGGGATCGGCCCGAAACGGCGGCGATGTTCACCCCCCGGCCTGCGCCCCCGCGCATCCGGCTGATGCAGAAGGACCTGTACGCGGAGCTCACACGACGGCGCCGCCACGCTCAGATCGCCGCGCGGCGCTTGCTGCGGCAGGACTGATTCGCAGTGCCGAAGTTCCGAAGTTCCAGACTAACCCCGGAACTCCGCCACTCCGGAACTCAGAACCTGACCATGATCCCCACGTTGGCCGGCATGAAGATGCGGGGGCCGGTGTCGTTGATCATCTCGAGGCCCAACGGGCGCAGATCGGCGTCCTGCCGGACGAGGCGCTGCGTCCAGCGGGCCCCCGCTTCGAGGAACACGCCCATGTGCCAGCGTTCATAGGTGACGCCGAACACGATGGCCGCCGTCCGCAGGGTCGCGGCATCGTAGAAGCGGACGGTGCCCAGCGTGCCGTCGTTACCGCCGGCGAACAGGTCCGCCGTGATGGCTTCAACCTTGCGGCGGCCGTAGGTCAGGTGCACGTACGACTTGCTGCGACCCACCGCCCGCAGGTAATGCCGCCAGCCGCCTTCGACCGAGGAGTCCTCGTAGGTGGTGAATGTGGCGCGGAGCGGCCGTGACCCTTCGCCGGACACCACCTGGCCGAGCGGAATGCTCGGCTCGGCGACGCTCCGGTTCCTGCTGATCTGTACGATCAGTTCGTCCTTCTGGAAGATGCCGAAGCCGGCGCTGGCGTGAAGACGTTTCGGCACCGCCACGTAGACATCCGGGTAGTGCGCCGCCCGGCCCGCCTGCACAATCCTCGTCTGGTTGCGGCAGGAGGTCGGGCCTTCCGTCACGTCCGGATTGCAGCTCACGCCGGGCACCACCACCTCGCCGAAGACGTCCAGGTCGAGCCCGCCCGACACCATCACCGACAGCCGGTATTTGATGCCGAGTTCGGCTTTCGGCAGTGAGGCGACAGAGCCCGTGGGCGGGCCCTGCGCCTCGGCGACGGTGGCGACCAAGAGCGAGACGACCACCAGTGGTGCGATGCGCGCCCATCCGCGCTGATGCATTACGGGAACACTCCCAGTTCCTTGTAGGCCACGGCGATCTTGTCGATGGCGGTGAGGAACGCTGCGGCGCGCAGGTCGCCCAGCTTCGGATTGCGCTTCAGGGTGTCGCGAATCGCGTGGTAGGCCACGATCATGGTCTCCTCGAGCCCGGAGTTGACGATGTCCTCCTCCGAGGCTCCGTGCACCAGGGTCCGCTTCTGATCGTCGGACAGCCTCTTGCCGGTCAGGGATTCGAGGGCCTGCACAAACGAGGCTTCATCGCGTTCTTCCAGCCGCTTGTTCATGCGGCCGAACCGCACGTGCGACAGGTTCTTCAGCCACTCGAAGTACGACACGGTGACGCCGCCGGCATTGGCGTACAGGTCGGGAATCACCATGATGCCGCGATCGCGAAACACCGCTTCCGCCTCCGGCGTCGTCGGGCCGTTGGCGCCTTCCACGATGATCCTGGCCTTCACGCGCTGGGCGTTGTCGCCGGTCAGCACGTTTTCGAGCGCGGCGGGGATCAGGATGTCGCAGTCGAGTTCGAGCGCGTCGGCCGTGTGCTTGATGTCGGTGGCGCCAGGGAATCCGAGGATGGAGCCGGTGGCTTTGCGATGCGCGACCACGGCGTCGGGATCGAGTCCGGCCGCGTTCATGATCGCGCCCTCGTACTCCGCCAGTGCGATGACGCGCGCGCCGCCTTCGCGGCAGAACCTGGCGACGTGGTAGCCGACGTTGCCCAGTCCCTGCACGACGACACGTTTGCCTTCAAGACCGGGCGTGAGGCCGAGCGCCGCCATGTCATCGGCGAAGCTCGCGGCTTCGCGCACGGCAAAATACAGCCCGCGTCCGGTGGCTTCACGCCGGCCGCGCACGCCGCCCTGGGTCACGGGCTTGCCGGTGACGCAGCCCATGCCGTCGAGCGATCCGGGGTGCAGCGCCATGTAGGTGTCCACGATCCACGCCATCTCGCGTTCGCCCGTGCCGTAGTCGGGGGCGGGCACGTCGATGCCGGGGCCGATGAAGTTCTTCTTCACGAGTTCATGGGTGTAACGCCGCGTGATGCGCTCAAGCTGCGGCACCGAGTACTTCTTCGGATCGATCTGGACGGCGCCTTTGGCCCCGCCGTACGGCACGTCCACGATGGCGCACTTGTACGTCATCAGCGCCGCCAGCGCCTTCACCTCCTCCTCGTCCACGTGCGACGCGTAGCGAATGCCGCCCTTGGTAGGCAGCTTGTGATGGCTGTGTTCGACGCGCCAGGCGCGAATCACGTCAATCGTGCCGTCTTCGTGGCGGAACGGAAAGCTGAACCGGTAGACGCTGTTGCAGGCTTTGATCTGCTCCAGCAGGCCTTGCGGGTGGTCACTCCAGCGGGCGGCATGGTCGAAGTACTGGTTGACGAAATCAAACATGCTGGCGCCGCTCTGGCTGCTGCTCATCGGGACCTCCGTCGCAGAGCGTCAAACATGCGCGCGACCGCGTCACGCAACGCCTGCGTCCCCTCAGCATACTTCCCCGGCACAACGGTGAGTGAGACGCCGACGTCCAGTCGCACCGGCGTGGCGCGCCACGGCAGGAGTCCGCGCCAGTTGAACGGACGGCTGCGGGGCCACAACTCGAACAGGCCGTCCAGCGCGACGGGCACGATGGGCGCCTTGCAGTGTGCGGACAGGATGGCCGCGCCTTTTTTGAAGGTCTTCAGTTCCCCGTCGATTGACCTCTCTCCCTCAGGGAAGAGCATCAACACCTTGCCGAGCCGCAGGCCGGCCGCCCCGGCCTTCATCGCGCGCTCGAGATTGGCATCCGCATCCACGGGAATCACGTTGGTCACGCGCGCGACCCATTTCATGAACGGGGTCTGGTAGTACTCCGCAGCGCCGACAGCGAAGACCTGTCGCAACACGCCGAACGGCAGGGCCCCAAGCATCACAAAGCCGTCCAGATACGACTGGTGGTTCGGGCTGATGATGCACGGCCCCTTCTCCGGCAGATGGCTCCGTCCCGTCGCGCGTCCGCGCGTCAGCAGGTACACGACGCCGGCGATGGTTCTGACGACGACAAAGAAGAAGGCTGTGCGCAGGAACGGCGTGTGCCGCAACTGCTGTTCGAGTTCGGGATCGATGGGTTCATGGAGGATGGACTCCCACATGGAGTCGGGCCCCGGGGCTGACGCCCCTGGGTTCCGTTCCGCCGCGAGCACAGCGTCCACCAACTGTCGCGCCGTGAAGATCGTGCTGCGCGTTTCAGGCAGCACACGGCAGCCGTGTTGCCGTTCGAGCGCGGTCAGCAGTTCCACACGCTCCATGGAGTCAAGCGCGAGGTCGAGGTCCAGGTTGGCGTCGGGCCTGACCGTCGGCCGCTTGAGTTGTGTCGCGATGGTCTGCATGGCCGCGGCGTGGGCCGGCTCCTGCAGCCATGTGGTCTCGTCGTCGCTCAGCACGGCCGCTTCGGTCCGTGTCTCGACGACTGCCTGTTCCCGCAGCCGTTTTTCGATCGCATGCCGCTTGACCTTGCCTGTGGTGGTTCTCGGCAGCGGTTCAACCCAGATGTCGTACGTCAGGATGCGTTTGTGGGCAGGCAGGTGTACCGAACGGCTTTCCACTTCGAAGCGCACCAACTGCTGGACGTTGACGACGCCGCGCTCCCGCAAGACATTTTCATCAGCCACAATCACTGCGTGCAGCCGCTCGCCGATGGGCTCCCCCGGCCGGCTCAGGCCCAGCACACACAGTTCCTTGATCACTGCGGCCTCGCGATAATGCGCTTCGATTTCCTCGGGATAGAGGTTCTTGCCCGAGGCCAGGACGATCATCTCCTTCTTGCGACCCGTGATGTAGAGCCGGCCGTCCGCGTCGAGCCGGCCCAGGTCGCCCGTGTGCAGCCAGCCGTCTTTCAACGTGTCCGACGTGGCGTCCGGACGTCTGAAGTACTCGCGCATGACAATCGGCCCGCGTATCAGGATTTCACCGTCTTCCTGCTCGCGGTCCGCACCACCCTCACGGGGAGCGATCCGCACCTCGACGTCCTTGAGTGGCTGGCCGACCGAGGTGGTGTAGCGGTCATTCGGGCGCACGATCGTGGCGCCTCCGGATGTCTCCGTCAGGCCGTACGCATTGAGGAGCGCAAATCCCATGTCGTACAGATCGCGCCCGATCGTCGGGTCAAAGCGCGAGCCGCCGGTGACGAGAAAGCGCATATGCGAACCGAGCACCGTATGCACTTTGGCGAACCACCGGCGTCCCGGGTTCCATCCCGTGTGTTCGCGCAGCCAGCCGTTTGTCCTCAGCAGGATCCGGAACAGCGCCCGGCGTACCGGGTTGGCTTTCGCCACTTCTCCCATGACGCGCTGATGGATCAGGTAGAAGAACTGCGGCACACACGCAAAGATCGTGATCTGCCGCTGCTGCAGGGCCTCGAGCAGCGCCGTCGAGTTCACGCTCTGGAGGAACACCACGCGTCCGCCAACCGCGAGCGGCAACAACAGATTGGCCATCTGCGCGAGTGAGTGAAAGAGGGGAAGCACGCCCAGGACGGCGTCGGTCTCGGTGACGGTGACGACCGAGAACGCCGCCTGCCGCTCGGCTTCCAGGTTGCCGTGGGTGAGGACGACTCCCTTCGGATCCGAGGTCGTGCCGGACGTATACAGGATGACGGCAGCCTCGTGGTCATCACGGGCGACCACGGGCGGAGCCGGCGCGGCCTGCGGCAGATCGTGCATCAGCCGCATTGCAGGCGCAGGAGACACCCCCTCACACGCCGCCCGGACGCCCTCCTCATACCGCGTGGTCGTGAAAATGAGCCGGGCGCCGGAGTTCTCCAGCACGGTCCGCACCTGCGCGGACTTGTAGGCCGTATCCAGGGGAACCGCGATGGCGCCCAGCCGCAGGATGCCGAAATAGACCGCAATCCACCGGGCATCGTTGTCGCCGAGGATCGCCACACGGTCGTCTGCCGTGACCCCGCGGTCCCTGAGCCATGCGGCAAACGCGGCCGCCTCGTCGGTCAACTGGCGGTAGGTGGTCGGAATCAGGGCGTCCGGGGTCTGCAGTTCCACCGCATGCAGGGTAGGGAAGCGGTCGGCAGCCGCCGCGACGCGATCGTAGAAGTTCGCCATGCAGGGGGTAAGATAACGCCGAAAGGAGTCCGGCCCATATTATGAAAACCCTGTCCCTCGTGGGGCTGACGGCTACGGTGCTTGTCGCGAGTATCGCCGCCGCCACCCTGACCCAGACGCCGGCCGTCGAGTTGAAGGTGGGCGATCAAGCGCCCGCATTTGCCCTCGCCGGCTCGGATGGCAAGACCCATCGGCTTTCGGACTACAAGGGACGCGCCGTCGTCCTGGCGTGGTTCCCGAAGGCATTCACCGGTGGTTGAACGGCCGAATGCAAGTCGCTCCGGGCGAGCGGCGAGACGATTCGGCAGTTTGATGTCGCGTACTTCATGGTCAGCGTCGACGACGCGGAGACCAACACGAGGTTCGCGAAAGAACACGAAGCTGACTTTCCCATCCTTTCCAATCCTGAAAAAGATGTGGCGACTGCATACGGTGTGTTGTCCCCCATGGGGATGGCCCGCCGCTGGACCTTCTACATCGGGCCGGACGGGAAGATCCTCCACATCGACAAACAGGTCAGCACCGGTACGGCCGGCGACGACCTGGCGCGGAAATTGGGCGAGCTCGGCGTGAAGCGGAAGTGATATAGGTCAGTGTGTGATGGATCCGATCGCACACTATCGTGAATGGCTCGACGAGGCGGTCGCTCGGGGAGGATTCGACCCGAAGGCCGCCTGTCTCTCCACTGTCGGTGAATCCGGCCGGCCGGTCGGCCGCATGGTCCTGATCCAGTACGTGGACCTGCGCGGATTCACCTTTTTCACCAACCTCCGATCGCGCAAGGGGCGCGAACTCGCGCACACGCCGCACGCGTCGCTGTGTGTCTACTGGCCGGCGCTTGAACGCCAGGTTCGGATCGAAGGTGATGTCGTGTCCGTACCCGACGAGGAGGCCGACGCGTACTTTGCGACGCGCCCGCGTGAGAGCCAGATCGGTGCCTGGGCGTCCCGCCAGAGTGAGACGCTCTCGGGGCAGGCGACGCTGCTGGCGCGGGCCGCGGCCATCGGGGCACGGTATGTCGGCCGCGCGGTCCCCCGCCCGCCATTCTGGTCCGGCTTCCGGCTGGTTCCGCACCACATTGAATTCTGGAAGGCCGGTATCGGTCGCCTCCATACGCGGCAGGCCTTCGATCGCGCCGACGGCGGCTGGACGTCAGAGTGGCTGTACCCGTGACCAGTCCCAACGGCAGCCAGTCCGACCGCCTGCTGCTCGAAGGTCCCCACTCCCGCCTGCGTGAGCTGCAGTTGCTCTGGCGTGCGGTCCGCGATTTTGTCGTCGGCTTCCGCAAGCTGCATTTTGTCGGGCCCTGTATCTCCGTGTTCGGATCGGCCCGCTTCGGCGAAGGCCACCCGTACTACGACGTCGGCCGTGACGTGGGGCGTCGTCTGAGCGAGATGGGGTTTGCCGTCATGACGGGCGGAGGGCCGGGCATCATGGAGGCTGCCAACCGCGGTGCCCACGACCATGGCGGTCTGTCAGTCGGCTGCAACATCAAGCTGCCGTTTGAACAGGCGCACAACAAGTACCTCGACCGATGGGTCACCTGTCACTACTTCTTCGTGCGAAAGGTGCTGCTCTTCAAGTACTCGTATGGCTTCGTGGTGCTGCCCGGTGGGCTCGGGACGCTTGACGAATTGAACGAAGCGCTCACGCTGATTCAGACCAACAAGGTCGCCAACTTCCCGGTGGTGCTCGTCGGGACAACCTACTGGGAACCCTACATGGTGTTGTTGCGCGAGATGGTGCAGGCCGGTGCGATGTCGCCGCGCGACCTCGACCTGCTGAAGGTCACCGACGACCTGGATGTCGCGATGGCACACATCGAAGCGCACACCGTGGACCGGTTCGGATTGCGTCGCGTGCGGCGGCCGGCCTGGTGGCTGGGCGAACGGCCGCCTCAGGTGCGTCGCGGCGGCACGCCCAGCACCGGCGTCTCGGCGCCGGATGCCAGGCGGTAGGCTGTCGAGCCGGGTCGTTGACCGGGGTTCGCGCCGCCGAGGCCGACGACGATCAGGGTGCCGCGTGCGGCGGCGGCCTGGAGCAAGACCTCTGCCGCGTCACCCGTGCGCACGTCCGGGGTGAGGGTCCCCTCCGCGAAGCCGGCTGTGGCATCCGCCATGCGGCTGCGCGCCGACCGGACTGCGGCATGTTCCGCGTCCTTCACCAATTCGTTCCACCGCGCAGAGGTCGACACGGTGGGCACCACGTGCAGGCACGTGACCGGCACGCCGCATCGGGCCCCGAGCTGGGCGGCGGTCTGCAGCGCCGCGGCGGATGCGTCACTGAAGTCCGTGCCCACCACGAGGGCGGCGATCTCCGGTACGTCGGACGCTGCCGACGGTACACACAACACCGGAATCGTCGTCTCCCGCAGCAGCCGCATGGTCGTGGAGCCGAACCACATGCGAGCCGCGCGACCGTGGCCCTGTGTGCCGACCACCAGGACCGACGCGTTGCGCACCAGCGCGGTGCCGCGAATCACACTCGCCGGTTCACCCACTCCGATGTGGAACGCCGTCGCTGATCCGCCGAGCGGCCCGGCGAATGTCCGAAGTTCCGGTTCGATGGACGCCTTCAGCGCGTCCGGACCGTACGTCAGTCGTGCCGCTTCGGCGAGCACGGGTTCGACGGCGTGCACCACGACCAGCGGTTGCCCCAGGCGATCCGCCAGCAGGCGGGCCCACGCGAGCGCCCGGCGCGAATGGTCCGAGAAATCGATCCCACAGACGACCGGGCCGGTCATGATTTATCCCGGTGCGCCGCGTCGAGTTTGACCTCCCATCGGAGGTCGGTCATGCCGGGCTCTGCGGTGACTCCGCGTGCGACCTTCTCGTGCGACGCCCGCAGCTCGTAGATGCGCGTGACCAGGTGACGATCCTGTTCCACCCGCTTGAGACTGGAGTTCCGGTGCCGGCTGATGAACACTTCGGCGTCCGCAATGATGGCGTCCACCTTGACGCCAATCCCCCGAATCTCATCGGCGGTTGCGTGCTCGACAGTACGCTGCGACAGGCTGCGCAGTGCGCGCGTGAATTCGTCCACGGCGGTCACGAACTTGCGCTCGTGCCACCATCCGAGCACACTTGATGTGCGGGATAACCGCGCCGCCCGCATCTGGGTGGCCTCCGCCATTCGCACGACATCAGCAGTCGTCAGGTGGGTACCCATGGACATCAGTGTATGACAGCCGACATCGTCCTGCGCGACGGCACAACCCTTCACCTTCGGCCTGCGACGGCGGCCGATGCCCTGGCTCTGCCGGAGTCGTTTTTTGCCCAGATTCAGCGTCATGGTCAGTGGCTGCGTGGCCTTGGTCTCTCGGCCGGCGCCCCCGGCGTTGTCGTGGTTGGCGGCGTTGGCGGCCAGTCACAAGTCGTGGCCGGGTATCGTCGGCTGCCGGACATGCCGGGACGGGCCGAGGTCGCAATGGCGGTTGCCCCGGGATTTGAAGGCCGCGGGATCGGCACACGCGTTCTGGAACTGCTGGCCGACGATGCGCGGCGAGAGGGGGTGGCGGTGTTTGATGCGTGGGTCCCCCGTGGCGATCGCACCATCGTCGAGCTTTTTGCCTCGTCGGGGTTTGCAGTCTCGCAGCATCCGGATCGCGAGCCTGGCACGTTGCATGTGTCGCTGGAACTGGGGCCGACAGAGGTGTATCTCGATCGCAGTGCGGCGAGGGCGCGGCAGGCGGCGGCCGCGTCGATGCGTCCGTTTTTTGAACCACGCGGCGTCGCGGTCATCGGCGTGAATCGGGAGCGCGGGCGGATCGGCAGCGAAGTCTTCCACAACCTGATTGAGGCCGGATGCTCCGTGCCGGTGTATCCGGTGCATCCGCAGGCGGGTGAGATCAACGGTCACCCGGTGTTTGCGCGTGTGACGGACATTCCCGGGACCGTGGATCTGGCGGTGATTGTGGTGCCTGCGGCGCGTGTGCTGGCGGCGGTGGATGAGTGCATTGCCAAGGGGGTCAAGGCGCTTGTGGTCATTTCGGCCGGCTTTGGGGAGGTCGGTGCCGAGGGCCGGGCGCTTGAGGCGGCATTGCTCGACAAGGTGCGGGCCGCCGGCGTGCGGATGGTTGGTCCCAACTGCATGGGACTGCTCAACACCGACCCGGCTGTCAATCTCAACGCGACGTTTTCACCGGTCTACCCGCCGCCCGGCCGCGTGGCCATGTCGACGCAAAGTGGGGCGCTGGGCCTGGCGATTCTCGACTATGCCCGTCGGCTGGACCTGGGTATCTCGACGTTTGTGTCGGTCGGCAACAAGGCGGATGTGTCAAGCAACGACCTGATTCAGTACTGGGCGGAGGATCCGCGCACGAGCGTGATTCTGCTGTACCTCGAGAGTTTCGGGAATCCGCGGAAGTTCAGTCAGATTGCGCGGCGGGTGGCGCGCGAAAAACCGATCGTGGCGGTGAAGTCAGGGCGGTCGGCTTCCGGCGCGCGCGCGGCCTCGTCGCATACCGGCGCGCTGGCCAGCAGTGATGCCGTGGTGGACGCGCTGTTCACCCAGGCGGGCGTCATTCGCACCAACACGCTCGAGGAACTGTTTGATGTGGCGACGTTGCTGGCACACCAACCGCTGCCCAAAGGACGCCGCGTGGCGATTCTGACCAACGCCGGTGGTCCCGGCATTCTCGCGGCCGATGCGTGTGAGGCGCAGGGCCTGGAACTGCCGTCGTTGAGCGACGATACCATTGCCGAGTTGCGGTCGTTCCTTCCGGCGGCGGCGTCGGTGGGCAATCCGGTGGACATGATTGCGTCGGCCTCGGCCGAGGGCTACGGTCGTGCGCTGACGGCACTGTTGCGCGACGAGCGCGTGGACAGCGTGCTGGTCATCTTCATCCCGCCGCTGGTCACGCATCCGGATGATGTGGCCCGCGCGGTGCGGGCGGCGTCGGCGGCCGTCCCGGGGAAGCCCGTGCTCGGTATCTTCATGTCGGCGCAGGGGGCGGCGCCGATGCTCGCGCCGATTCCCTGTTTCGCGTTTCCGGAATCAGCCGCCGTGGCGCTCGCGCGCGCGGCGACGTACGGCGAGTGGCGGGCCACGGCGGAGGAGGCGCCGCCGGAGATCAGCCTTGATGCAGCGGCTGCGCGGGAACTGGTGGATGGAGTCGTCGCGCGGGGCGGCGGGTGGGTCACGGCCGAGGAAGCCCAGGCCCTGGTGACAGCCGCCGGTATCCCGGTGCCGGCCAGTCTTCATGCCACCACCGAACAGGACGCCGTGGACGCCGCGGCGACCATCGGCGGCACCGTGGTGCTCAAGGCCGTCGGGCCGACGATCCTTCACAAGACGGAGGTCGGGGGCGTGCGCGTGGGCCTGATGGGGGAGATGGCGGTGCGCGAGGCCTGGCGCGACATGCGGTCACGGCTTGGTGACGCGATGACCGGCGGGCTGGTGCAGACCATGGTGGGCGGCGGCGTCGAGATGCTGGTGGGCGTGACCGATGATCCCATCTTCGGCCCCGTGATGGCGTGCGCGAGCGGCGGCATTCTGGCGGAGTTGCTGCACGATGCGGATTTCCGGCTGCACCCGCTGACCGAGCGGGACGCCGAGGAGATGATCGCGTCGCTGCGTGGTGCTGCGCTGCTAAAGGGGCATCGTGGCGCGGCGCCGGCGGACGTTGCGGCGCTCAAGGATGTGCTGCTGCGCGTGTCCGCGCTGGTGACGGCGTGTCCGGAAATTCAGGAACTGGACATTAATCCGCTGCGCGTGATGCCGCGTGGCGCGCGCGCGCTGGACATCCGTGTGCGCATCGGCACGCCTCGTGTGCCGGCGCGCACCCGGCGCATTACCTACTGACCGCCCCACCCGCGGCCGGTCGTCGCGCTCCAGCGCGGGTTGACGACGTTGTTGTAGATGGAGCCGAACTGGAAGCTGAAGCCGACCTGGACCCTGTAGCGGTAGCCGGTTTCGAGCCGACGGAGGCGCAGCAGGACTTCTTCATCGGTCGCCTGCCCCGCCGGGAGGTAAAGCTGGTCGCGCACCCTCGAGTAGCTCCCTTCCAGATTCAGACTGAATCCCCGGAACAGCCGGACGTCGGCGTCGCCGAAGAAGTCCAGGTTGTACTTTGACGCATCGTGCAGGAACGCCGAATAGGCCGCCGAGGCGCGCCACGTGCCCCACGGCTGCCGCAGCGCGAGGATCGCAGCCAGTCGATGGTCGAACAAGGTTTCCTTCGTCTGGCCGAAAAGCGTGCGCTCGAAGTAGTGCATCCGCGACACGCCGGTCGAGTACTGCACCACCATCGACCGCCGCGTGGAGTCGGCGTACGGAAAGTAGTCCCACTCCAGGCCGATCGCCTGTCTGACCTCGAGCTGTTCGTTTGACTGGGTGCTGGAGCGGACCTCGGTCCGAATCAATCCCGCCCAGTGATCTTTGCCCAGGCTCTTGATCACGGACCCGCCGAAGTTCCACGAATCAGAGGAACTCTTCACCTTTCGGCCGTCGCTCAAGGTGAAATCGCTGCGGTTGAAGTCGCCGTTGCCGCTGAACGAGAACTTCCATCGCTCGGTGGTGCGGTTGGCCGACACGTTGGTGCGGAACCGGTTGCTGTGCTGGCGGGTCTCGCCGTTCAGTTCGGTGCTGGCGCCGAGCCGGAAGATCCAGGCGTCCCACGGGTCGTTGGCGGGGGCAGTGGGTTTCGGCGCCGCAGTCCCCGCCGGGGGCCGATACTGGAGCGAGAACCGGTCGCTCTGCGAGGTCCTCAGAAGGAATGGCGTCAAGCCGAGGGCAAACGTCCGGGACACCCCGCGGCGCCGTTCGTCCTCGGTGTCTGACCCGCTGCTGACGTAGGTCAACCGCTGCCCCTGTGCTGCGAAGGAGCCCTGGCCGATGAAGTCGAGCGTGTACTCGCTGCCACCCGACGCCGTGTTCTGGGTGGACACCAGGACGTGGACATCCGCGTCAGTCTTGTCGCGGACGTAATTGACGAACGTGATGTCCTGCCGCAGGTTGTTGAAGTCACATTGGGCGCAATCGAGGAAAACCCGCAGCACATCCTGCGCTCCGGCAGGAGCCGCCACCGCGCCAATCATCGCCGCCACCACCACCAGCACTGCCGTAAACCGGGTCACCATTCGACCAATTTACGACGGCCGGCGGGTTCCCGTTGCAGGGCGCCCGCATTTCAGCGTTTGACCGTCAGCACCGGCACGGGCGAACGCCGGACCAGCCGCTCGGCCACCGACCCCAGCAGCAGGTGCCCGACCGCGCCGCGGCCGTGGGTGCCCATCACGATCAGGTCGATGCCCTCGTCCGTGATGTACTGCAGGATGCGGTCCACCGGGGTGCCGATGGCGGTCGATGTCTTCACGCGGCCCTTCATCGCGCCGCGCTCGTCAACAAGGGTCTTCAGCCGCTCCCCGGCCTGGGCTTCCGACTGCGTCAGCAGATCCACCAGAGGCATCGTCGAAATCTCCGTGCCCCACGGGTAGACGTAGGGCTCGGGCACCACATGGATCAGGTGCAACGTGCTGCCGAATTCCTCGGCCAGGGCCAGGCCGTACTTCAGCGCGGCTGCGGCTGGGTCACTGAAGTCGGTCGGAACAAGAATTTTCTTGATGGCAACCATCTCGGCCTCCGCCGCTGGTGGTTGCAAACCGCGTACCCCGGTCAGGCCCTCGATAACGGGACGCGAATGCGGGCAATCGTGCCGCCCCCCTCCGGACTTTCCAGCGTCAGGCTGCCCCCGTGGCTGTCGACAATGCGCCGGGCTGTGGCCAGGCCCAGGCCGGTGCCCCGATGTTTCGTAGTGAAGAAGGGCTCGAACAGGTGATCGCGCACCTCGGCCGAAATGCCAGGGCCCTCGTCGCGAATCGAAATTTCGCACGTGTCGTCCCCCGTCACGCCGGTGATCGTGATCCGGCCCCTGCCCTGCATCGCCTGGGCGCCATTGATGAGCAGATTGAGAAACGCCTGCTGAATCTGGTCCACGTCCACAAAAATGGTGGCGTCCTGGACCTCGACGTCCACGGTCACATGCGCCATCGTCGGATCTCGCGACACCAGCGAGACCACGCTGTTCACGAAAGTCTGCAGCGGGACGGCGATCGGCACGGGCTGCCGCGGGCGGGCGAACTGCGTCAAATCCTGCACGATGTCGCTCAGGCCGTCGACGCGCGCGATCACTTCCTGGATCACGGCGACTTCCTCGGTCCGCCCGTCGAGCCGTCGCCCGATGACCTGCAGCGCGCCGCGGATCGCGGCCAGCGGGTTGCGCACTTCATGCGCGACCACTGCGGCCAGTTTGCCCAGTTGCGCGAGTGACGCCTGATCGCGGAGCGCCGCTTCCGAATGCTTGCGCTCGGTGATGTCGTAACGAATCGAGACGTACTGGTAGGGCTTGCCTTCGTCGTTCAGGAACGGCACCACGGTGGTGTCGACCCAGTACAGAGATCCGTCCCGCGCCCGGTTCCGGATTTCCCCCCGCCAGACCCGCCCCTGGGCGACCGTGCGGTACATCTCCTTGAAGAACTCCACTCCGTGGAGTCCGGAGTTGAGAATCCGGTGGTTACGTCCGATCAGGGCTTCCCGTGGATACTTCGAAATCGCGCAAAACGTGTCGTTGACGTAGGTGATGTCGCCGCGGACGTCGGTGATGGCCACGATCGCGGACTGGTCAAGCGCGTATCTGAGGTCTTCCAGATTCTTGCGGGACCGGCGGAGAGCAGATTCGAGATCTGGCGGCATGGCGATGGCCCAATCCTTGAATAACAGGGGCGAACATGAGCAGTTCTGGCGGTGAACAGAGCACCGTCTGGGGAATTCTACCCATGATGCAGGGAAAACTACCGCGAAGCGTGTTGGTGGTCGACGATGAAGCGTTGATTCGCTGGTCGGTATCCGAGGGGCTGGCCGAGGCCGGCTGGCTGGTCCGGCAGGCCGCCAACGGGGCCGAGGCGCGCGCCGTGGCCGATGAGCTTGCGGGACACCCATTCGTGATTCTGCTCGATTTGAGACTCCCTGACGTGAATGACCTGTCGCTTGTCCACGACCTCCGGAGCAGGCACCCCCACGTACCCCTCATCCTCATGACGGCATACGGCACGCACGACCAGACAGCGCTGGCCCGCAGAGCCGGCGTGGTGACCGTGGTCGACAAGCCGTTCGACATCGGCAAAGTCGTGGCCATCATTGATGAGGCTTATACTTCAGCGCGATGGCCGGAAGACGAGTCCTAGTTGTTGACGACGAAGCCCTGATCCGGTGGTCGCTGGTGGAGCGACTCCGCGCTGACGGCCATGAAGTGCTTGAGGCCGGCAGCGTGGCCGAGGCGGTGGAACAGGCCGACCATGGCGTGGACCTGGTCCTTCTGGACTTCCAGCTGCCGGACGGCGACGGGCTTGACGCGCTGCGCCGCCTGCGCGAGATGGACCCCGACACACTGGTGATGATGCTCACGGCGCACAAAGGCATCGAAACCGTCGTGGAAAGCGTGAAGGGGGGCGCCTTCGACTACGCCACGAAACCGTTTGATCTTGATGATGTGGCGCTGCGGGTCGAGCGCGCGCTCGAAACCACCCGGCTGCGCCGCGAGTTGCGCACGCTGCGGACCGGGTTGGCGCGGCCGTTCAGTCCGGCGTCGGTCATCGGCGAGTCCGAGCCGATGCAGCGCATCAAGACGCTGGTGCGGAAGGTGGCGACGAGCCCAGGCTCGACCGTCCTGATCACGGGCGAAAGTGGAACCGGCAAGGACCTGATTGCGAAAGTCATCCACTATTCCAGCAACCGCGCGGCCCGCCCCTTCCTGAACATCACGTGCTCGGCGCTGCCGGAGACACTGCTCGAGTCCGAGTTGTTCGGCCATGAACGAGGGGCCTTCACGGATGCGCGGCAGCAGAAACGCGGGCTGCTCGAGCAGGCCGACGACGGCACGGTGTTCCTCGATGAGATCGGCGAGATGACGCCGGCGCTGCAGGCGAAGTTGCTGCGGTTCCTCGAGGAAAAGACGTTCCGTCGAGTCGGCGGCATGGCCGATGTTCATGTCGACGTGCGTGTGGTGGCGGCGACGAACCGGCAGCTTGAAGAAGCTGTCCGGTCGGGCAAGTTTCGCGACGACCTGTACTACCGGTTGAACGTGCTCCGGATCGAGGTGCCGCCGTTGCGCGAACGGGGCGAAGACATTGCGCTGCTCGCCCAGCATTTCGTGGAGTCGTTTGCGAAGGAGTTCAAGCGCCGGGTGCCGGGATTGTCCGCCGATGCGGTTCGGCGTCTGGAGACCTACGGGTGGCCGGGGAATGTGCGCGAGCTGCGGAATCTGGTCGAGCGGGCGGTGCTGCTCGCGGAAGACGGGACGTTGCAGTCGGCGGATTTTGGGACCATCGGCGCTGCGATGACCGTGCCTGCCGTGGAAGGGGATGTCCCGTTTGCCCTGCCGCCTCAGGGGGTCAGCCTCGAAGACGTGGAGCGGAGCCTGGTCGAGCAGGCGCTGGAGCGATCCGGTGGGAATCAGACGCGGGCCGCCTCGTTGCTTGGGCTGCATCGCGACCAGATTCGATATCGGATTGAAAAGTTCGGACTAACAAGGAAGTAGCGGCATAGAACTTGCTCAAGTGAGGCCGAGTGCGTGGTTTGCACTCCGCCTTTTTTGTCGCGTCTTGTTCGTTCGGAGGAAATATATGAGTCAACATATCCGCAAATTAGGCCCGAAATTGTGGGTTGCGTGCGCTTTTATGGTCTGGATTGCTGCGTTTGGCAGCATGCGCGCGAATGTGCCTGATTTGTCGGCTGGGGAATATTCAGCGGTTGAGCAGAATCCTGCTCAGGCGCCCGCGGCCGCGGCGGCCGCGTCCGGGGCGACGTATGTGGGCCAGGACACGTGCCTGACCTGCCATGACGAGGCGATGGCCGCTTACAAGGACTCGCCGCACCATCGCGCGGCGGACCCCAGGACCCCGGCGGCAACGCAGGGTTGCGAATCCTGTCACGGACCAGGCAGCAAACACGTCGAGGACCCTGTCAGCGTCAAGCCGCTGTCGTTCAAGACCATGAGCGCTGCGCAGGTGGATGCGACCTGCACGACGTGCCACTCCAAGGGTGAACACGCGTTGTGGGACGGCAGCCAGCACGAGTCACGCGGGGTCGCGTGCATCACGTGTCACTCCGTGCACACGCCGATGTCCGAGAAGGGCCAGCTCAAGAAGACGACGCAGACCGAAGTCTGTGCCTCCTGCCATCGCGACAAGGCGTCAAAGGTCGATCGCTCGGGTCACATGCCCGTGCGCGAAGGCAAGATGGAATGTTCGACCTGTCACAACATCCACGGCTCGACCAACGTCAGACTGCTCCGGAAGGGTGACTCGATCGCGGATTCGTGCGTCTCGTGTCATGCGGACAAACGTGGCCCCTTCCTCTGGGAGCATGCACCCAGCCGCGATGGCTGCACGACCTGCCACGACCCCCACGGGTCGGCCAACGATCGCATGCTGGTCTCCAAGACGCCGGCGTTGTGCCAGCGGTGTCACATCGCCACCCGGCATCCCTCGACCATCTATGATGCCGGCCTCGTAGCAACCAGTGTCCGTGTGTTCGCGCGTTCCTGTGTGACGTGTCACTCTGCCATCCACGGGTCGAACCATCCCGCGGGCAACATGTTTGTGCGGTAACGGAGGACATCATGCGCCACTACACAGCACTCGCACTTCTGCTTTGCGCTCTTGTTCCCGCCACCGTGTCGGCGCAGGAAACGTCGTCAGCGAACACCGGATCCCTGGATCTGGGTGTCCGCGGTTCCAGCCTCACCGGCGATGCCGCCCGCTACGAGCGGTATCGCGACCTCGGGGATGGACTCTTCCTCGAGACCTTCCGCTGGCGCGCCCAGTCGGACGGTTGGTATTTCCGCGCCGCGGCCGACCATGTCGCCCGCCGCGACCAGCGGTACCGCTTCGACTTCGCCAAGCCGGGCATGCTGAAGGGATGGGCACAGTGGGACCAGATCCCGATGTTGCTCAGCCGGACAACGCGGTCACCCTACAGCAGCAATCTGGCCGGCGAGTTCCGGCTCAGCGACGCCGACCAGGCCCGGTTGCAGGGGCTGCCGACGACGGCACGTCCGGCGGCGGTGCAGGAGCTGGTCAACGGTGCGGGGATGTTCGACCTGAAGTCCAAACGTCACTCAGCCGGCGGCGCGCTCGAGTACCTCCCGACGCAGCAGAGTTCGTTGAAGGTCGCGTTCAAACAGACGTACCGGGATGGCAGCCAGCCGTATGGCGGGTCGTTCGGCCACGGTCAGGTTGCCGAGTTTGCGGCGCCGATTGATCACACACTCACGGACTTCGAGGCCTCCGCGGAAGTCGAGCGCGGGTCGATGTTGTTCCGCGCCGGGTATACCGGATCGTGGTTCAAGAACGACGTGACGTCCGTGGTGTTCGACAACCCGCTGCGTGCCACCGACATCTCGGGCACAGCCTCGTCAGGCCGCGTGGGGCTGCCGGTGAGCAGCACGCAGCTGGGCGTCAACGGCATGGTGTCGATCAAGCTGCCGCGCAAGTCGCGGTTGACGGCCTACGCCACGATGAGCACGCTCAAGGATGACAACGGCATGATTCTGCCGATGACCAGCAATACGGCGGTGGCCGCGGCGGTCGGGCCACTGGAGCGAGGCTCGCTGAACGGCGAAGCCCAGATTTCCGGGTTCAACCTGAACTTCACGTCGCGCCCATCCACGTTGTTCAGCGTGAGCGCGCGCCTGAAGTATTACGACTACGAAAACAAGATTCCGACATTCTCTGTCGTGAATCGCGTGTCGTACGACGGCAGCCTGTCCGTCCGGAATCCGCCCGTGCAGTCCGAGGGCTTCAGCGTCACGCGTCTGAATTTTGATGCGGACGTGCGGATTACTCCGAAGGGACCTGCCGCGTTGACGGTTGGCTACGGCCGCTACAGTGACGAACGCACACACCGGATCTTCGAGGACACGGTCGACAACGTGATGCGCGTGAAGCTGGATACGCTCAGCACGGGGGTCCTCAGCGTGCGAGCCGTTTACGAACGGGCGCAGCGCCGGGGCGAGGGGTTCGACGTCAATGTGTTGATCCATGCCAACGAACAGCCCGGCATGCGGCACTTTGATCTGGCAAACCGCGACCGCGATCGGTTCACCCTGGTCGCATCGTTCATGCCGGTGGTGAACTGGGCCCTGAATGTCTCGTCGGCGATTGGCCGCGACGACTATCTGAACAGTGAGTTCGGCCTGCGCGACAACAACCACGACGTCTATTCGATTGGCATCGACGGCACGCCGAGCGACAAGGTGGGGCTGGGCCTCTCCTACAGCTATGAGGACTACCGGTCCCTGCAGCGGTCGCGTCAGGCGAGCCCCGGCGTGCAGTTCACGGACCCGTCCCGCAACTGGGCGACGGACACTGCGGACAAGGTGCACTCGGTGATTGCCAGTCTGGACCTCACCGAAATCGGAGACAAGCTCGACCTGCGGATGAGCTACGACTACAACCGCACGCGGGCCACCTACGAGTACATCACCGGCCCGGTCACCGACCGCACGCTGCCGACCGAGGCGATTGTGCCGTCGACGTTGCCGACGCCCGTCGCCCTGCCGCCCGTCAAGAGTGACCTGTCGCGCGGCACGGTCGACGCCGTCTACAACATCAACAAGCGCTTCGCCATCGGCGTCAGCTACTGGTATGACAAATACGACGTGCAGGACTTCACGCTGGACTCACAGGCCCAGCAGACCCTGACCGCCGGCAACAACATGCTGCTCTACTACACGTATGCGCCGTACACCGCGCACACGACGTGGGGACGCATCATTGTGAAGTGGTAGTCGAATGAGGCAATGCGGCAATGGGATGTGCCGCAATGCCTGAATGACTGAATGGAATGGCCGCAATGGGGCCGATGTGGTCGACACCCACATTGGTCTCATTGCGGTCATTGCATTTAGGCACTGCCTCATTCAGGGAATTCCATTGCCTCATTGCCCCATTGCCCCATTGCCCCATTGCCTCATTCATAATCGACTCTCTCCAGAAACAGCCCAGCAGCCGGCGCCGTCAGTTGCGCCGGCAGCGGGGAATCGTTCGTCAGCAGTCGCTCAACAGCTTCTGGTGACAGGTCGCCCTTCCCGCAGGCGACCAGGATGCCCACCAGGCGCCTGACCATCTTCCACAAAAAATGCGACCCTGACACCCGCACGAGAATCAGCGGGCCGTCCTCCGTGATGTCCAGTTTCGTGAGGAGCACCTGCGTGGACTTCTCCTCCGGGTCATCGTCTGTAAACGCACGGAAGTCGGCGAAGCCGGTGAGCCTGGCCGCCGCGTCCCGCATGCGCGCCAGGTCGAGCGGTTCCTTGACCCACCAGATGAACGGCTTGTGGAAGGCCGAGCGGCGTCGGGAAATCTGGTAGAGGTAGTGCCGGGCCGTGGCGCTGTGGCGCGCGTGGAATCGGGGCGGCATGCGCTCCGCCGACAACACGTTGATGTCGTGGGGCAGTGCGTCGTTGATCCGGGTCACGAGCGTGTTGGTCGGCAGTGCGCCGGGGATGTCGAGGTGGGCCACCTGCGCCAGCGCGTGGACGCCGGCGTCGGTCCGGCCCGACCCGTAGGTTTCAAACCGCGGGTCACGGAGCACCTCGGTGAGTGCGCGGTGCAGTTCCCCCTGCACGGTGCGGGCGTTCTTTTGAATCTGCCAACCGGAGTAGCGCGTTCCGGCGTATTCCAACACGAGTTTGTAGCGCGGCACGTGAGTACAATACCCCCATGTTCATGAAGCGTTTTTTTGAACCCAAACTGGCCCAGACAAGCTATGTGATCGGCTGTTCAGGCGCCAAATCCGCCATCGTGATCGACGCGAATCGTGACATTGAACAATACATCCGGGCCGCCGAAAGTGAGGGCGTGTCGATTACGCATGTGACCGAGACGCACATCCATGCGGATTACGTCTCGGGCAGCCGCGAACTGGCGGCACGCACCGGCGCGCAGTTGCTGCTGTCGGACGAGGGGGATGCGAACTGGAAATACGCCTTTGCCGAGGATGCGGGTGCGACGTTGCTCAAGGACGGCGACCGCATCACCGTCGGAGCCGTCGTGATCGATGTTGTGCACACGCCCGGTCACACGCCAGAACATCTGTCGTTCCTGATCACCGACTCCGCCGCCGCGAACGATCCGATCGCGGTGGTGTCGGGTGACTTCATCTTTGTCGGCGATGTGGGGCGGCCTGACCTCCTCGAGAAGGCCGCGAACATCAAGGGCACGATGGAGATCGGGGCCAGGACGCTGTACACGAGCCTGCGGCGGACAGATGCGTGGCCCGACTGGCTGCAGATCTGGCCCGGACACGGTGCCGGGTCGTCGTGCGGCAAGGGGATCAGTGCCATTCCGCACAGCACACTCGGGTACGAGCGCCGCTTCAATTGGGCGTTCCAGGTGAAATCCGAAGGGGAGTTTGTGCAGGCGGTGCTTGCGGGCCAGCCCGAGCCGCCGAAGTACTTCGCCGAGATGAAGCGGGTCAACAAGGAGGGCCCGCGTCTGCTGCACGGCTTCAAGCGCCCCGACCTGATGCCGGTCAACGGTCTCGTCGCGGCGCTGAAGTCGGGGGCTCTCGTCGTGGACACCCGCTCGGCCGCCGCGTACGCCGCCGGCCATGTGCCGGGCACGATCAACATTCCGCTCAACGCGAGCTTCACGACCTGGGCCGGGTGGCTGGTGCCCTATACCAGCGCGTTTTACCTGATCGTCGATGACGCTGCAGGCACGTTGATTGACACCGCCGTGCGTGACCTGGCAATGATCGGCCTCGATCGCATTGCGGGCTATTTCGATGCCGAAGTGATCGACGCGTGGGCGGAAGGCGAGCGTGCGCTTGGCACCATCCCGCAGGTCACGGTGCACGACCTGCAGTCCTCACTGACGCACCAGGCAGTGACGCTCCTTGACGTGCGCAACGACGGCGAATGGGCCGGCGGGCACATCGCAGGTGCGACACATATCTCGCTCGGCACGGTGGGCGACCGCATCGCCGACATCCCGACCACCAGGCCCATCGTCGTCCAATGCGCCGCCGGCGCGCGGTCGTCGATTGCCGCGAGTGTGCTCAAGGCGCGCGGGGTGGAGAATGTGATCAACCTCGTCGGCGGCATTGGCGAGTGGCGCAAGGCGGGGTTGCCGGTTGAAGACTAGGACGACTCCGGAGTCCGCCGCCGCCTCATTTGGGGTCGGCCATCTCTCTCGGCACTTGTTCGTCTGTATCGGTCCCGACTGTGTCGACGACAAGGACGGGAACGCGACGTGGGACTACGTCAAGCTCCGGATGAAAGAGCTGAATCTGTCGGGGCCGACCGGCCCGGCGTATCGCACCAAGTGTGGATGCCTGCGCATCTGCATCGACGGCCCCATCGCCGTCGTGTATCCGGACGGCACCTGGTACAAGAACGTGACTCCCCAAAATGCCGAACGCATTATTCAGGAGCACATCATCGGCGGCCGACCGGTGGATGACCTCTGCTTTGCGCGCAATCCGCTGACGTAGGGCGCGCTGAACCTCGCAGGGCGCGCTGGGTGTAGGGCGCGCTGGGTGTAGGGCGCGCTGGGCTTGAGCGCGCCAACACGGCACACTATAACCCAGTGCGCCCTACGTACGACGTACTAGCGTCCGCCCGCCACTGCCGTCACCACATCCCAGTACATCCGCATGAAGCGGTGCAGTTCGCTGATGAGAATGCGTTCCTGGTCGGAGTGGGCGCCGAAGCCTTTCGGGCCGTCTTCGATATCGAGTGCCGGTCCGATGCCGTAACACTGGACGCCCTTCGCGCGCAGATACGCCATGTCGGTGGCGCCGGTGCTCATGCTGGGCAATGTCGGCGCGTTGTAGTGCGCGCGTGTCGCGGCCTCGATCGCCTTGAAGACTTCCGAATCGATGCGTGCCTCAACACCACCCGGGCGGGTGTCGCGTTTGCCGAGTCGCACCTCGACGGCCGGGTCGTTCACCACCGCGCGGACCTGCTCGACAAACTTCGTGATGTCCTCGTCGGGCAGCAGCCGCGTGTCAAGTGTGGCGATCGCTTCCGACGGAATCACGTTGATGCGGTTGCCGCCGGCGACGATGTTGGGGGCGACGGTGGTGCGGAGCATAGCCGCCATCCGTGGTTCGAAGCGGCGGAAGTATTCGTCGGCGGCCGCGACTTTCGCCGGATCGGCGACTGCGCGATAGCGCTCGGCGGCGGCGGGCTCTGAGAGCTCGGCCAGGCGTTTGAAGAATGCGCTGGTGGTTTCGTTGAGCCGAATCTCTGGCTGCCACTTGGTGACCGCTGCAACAGCCTGTGCGAGATGGGTGACGGCACTTGTCTCGAGGGGAATCGAGCCATGGCCGGCCGGTCCGCGGGCGACGAGTTCAATCGCGTAGGGCCGCTTCTCAAGCGTCTGCACCTGCGCGAACGTGGCGACGCCGCCCGTGCGCGTGACATTGCCGCCTTCGGCGAGGCAGTATTCCGCGTCGATGCTGCTGAAGTGCTGGTCCACCATCAGCTGAATGCCGACGCGTGTGGAACCTTCCTCGCCGGCTTCCGCAAGAAAGATCACGTCGCGATCGAGCGGCACGTTCATTCGCTTGAGCAGCAGCATGACCATGAGCGACGTGGCCACGTTGTCCTTGTCGTCCACGGCGCCGCGTCCATACACGTAGCCGCCGTCGATCGTTGCGCTGAATGGCGGGAACGTCCACCGCTCGGGGTACACGTTCACGGTGTCAGTGTGCGCCATGAGAAGGAGGGGCCGCTTGGCGCCGCTCCCCTTGAGTCGCGCCACCAAATTGGGCCGGTGCGCCTCGTTCGAGAACTCCTGTGTGGGAATCCCCTCGGCCTCAAGCACCTTCTTCAGATAGTCCACCGCCTCACGTTCCCGTCCCGGGGGGTCGGACGTATCGAAGCGCATCAGTGCCTGAAAGTGCCGCAGCGTTTCCGCCTCAACGGCGGTCCAGTCGGGCGTTTGTGGTTGCTGGGCGGTGAGGGCGAGCAGGGCGAGGACGGAGGCAATTCGCAGCATGGGCCTATTCTGACCCATCGCGGAATTTCCCGCAGTGCGTTGTGCGCGCGGCGGCCGGTGTCTGCTCATTCACTGAGGAAACGTGCCAGGCGAGACGTGGCCTTTGTCTTGCTTACGGACCTTCAACACCGGGAATGACTGACCCCCAGGACCTCGCCGCGCGTCTGACGAGGCTCGAACACGAGCTGTCGGTCGTGGTGCGGCGCCTTGATGCGATGCAGGCCGCAGGCCCGCCACACGGTGCTGTGGCGGCTGACCCGCGTCCCGAACCGCGTCCCGAACCGGTTGTCGTTCCTGAAGCCGTCGCTTCCGAGGTGGACCTGGCCGAGTGGGCGACGCTGCTCGGCCGGTCGTTCGTCGTGTTTGGCGGCGCCTATCTCCTCCGAGCGTTGACGGAAGGGGAGTACCTCCCAATGATGGCCGGGGCCGGTCTCGGTTTGTTGTACGCCGGCGGATGGCTCTGGGCGGCCCATCGTCACGGTGCCACCCGTCGTCTCAGTGCGAACGTGCACGGCGTGACGGCGGTGCTGGTGGGGTGGCCGCTCGTGTGGGAGGCGTCGGCGCGTTTCGCGCTTTTGGGGCCGGCGGCTGCGGCTCTGGCGCTGATGGTGCTGACGACCGGCGCGTATGTCGTGGCGCATCGCCATCGTCTTCCCGTGATCGCCGGTGTCGCGGGTTTCGGTACGGTGATCGCGGCTCTTGCTGTGGCGATGTCGGCGGATCAGTACGGCGCGGTATCGCTGCTGCTGGTGACGCTGGGATCGGTCACCTACTGGGTGTCGGATGCGCCCGCGCGTGGCTGGTTGCGGTGGCCGATGGCGATCGCGGCCGGGTTGTCCGTGATGGCGCTGACTTCACGCGCGCTCGCGACTCCGCCGCGGGAGCCGATGTTGATCACACTTGTTGCCCAGATGTGGGTGCTGGCGACGATGCAGGGCTCGCTGGCGGTGCGGTTTGTCCTGTTGCAGCGTCCTGCGCGCGTGTTTGACATGCTGCAGGCGGCCAGTGGCCTGGTCATTGGTATCGGGGGGGCCGTGCTGGTGACACGGCAGGCCGGCGCCGGAGTCACGCTGGTAGGCGCGGTGGCGGCGTTGTTTGCGGCGGGTGCGTACCTCGCGGCGTACCTCCGTCTTGTTGATCGGCCCAGATTGTTGACGAGTTACTACACCGCGCTGACGTTCGGCGTTGTCTCGCTGGTGGCGGCGTTGTTCATCCTGCTTGAGGGAGCAGTGCTCGTGATGGTCGCACTGGCGCTGGCCTTTGCGGCGTTCGTGGCGCCTGCGCATGTGCGACTCGCGCTGGTGCCGCACGCCGCCTGGCTGGTCATCGTGGCGTTGTCCGCGTCCGGCGCGGTGTCACTGGCGTGGACGGCGTGGGTCGGGACCCCGGCGGTGTGGCCGTCGATCCCGGTGCTGGCCGCCCTGACGACCGGTGTCGGACTGTTGATGGTGCTGCGGCCGCAGTTGACGCCCGACGGGGGAGTGGTTTCCGAGGTGGCGCGTGCGAGTCTGCTCGTTTGTGCCGTGCTTGTAGTGGCCGTCATTGGCGCCGTTGGGGTGACGTTTGTCGCGCCCGTGTTTGCGGGCAATCCGCCGGATGCGGGTGTGTTGGCGTCGGTGCGAACGGGT
Organism: Vicinamibacterales bacterium; assembly: GCA_030827135.1. Lineage (GTDB taxonomy): Bacteria > Acidobacteriota > Vicinamibacteria > Vicinamibacterales > SCN-69-37 > SYFT01. The sequence goes on along the minus strand of JAURFE010000001.1, from coordinate 1,041,054 downwards.
GTCGTGGCCGTGCTCGCGCTGGCCCTTGGGCTGGCCGCCCGGTGGCCGCGCACGGCCGTGCTCGCGTCGCTGGTCTATCCGGTGCTTGTCGCGGGCGGGCTGCGCCTGGTGCTCGACGACTTTCGTCACTCCGAGCCATCCACGATGTTCATCGCTCTGGCCCTGTACGGTGCGGCGCTGGCGTTCGCACCCCGGATTGCGTCACGGAAGCGAGCCGCTCCTCTTGCCTAAGACGATGTGCCCTCCTGCGCCAGACGCTCCCTGCGGTCGCGGCTTCGGTGGGCATCCTTCGCGCGCACTCGCCCTTCCTGGCCGCAATCGGGAGCGAGCGTGACACATGGCTCGCCATCCGAAGCTGCGAGCGAAGCGAGTGATTAGCGAAGGATGGTGAGCCCGGAAGGAATCGAACCTTCAACCAACAGATTAAGAGTCTGCTGCTCTGCCAATTGAGCTACGGGCCCACGAGTCGAGTGGGGTCTTACTTGGCGTCCTCAGATGGCGCAGCCTTCCGAAGCTGCTCGCGTAGCGAGCGTCTAGCGAAGGATGGTGCGCCCGGCAGGATTCGAACCTGCGACCTTTGGCTCCGGAGGCCAACGCTCTATCCAGCTGAGCTACGGGCGCAAAAAACCTGGCCGTACTACCGCTTCACCATCTGGTGCGCCCGGAGGGACTTGAACCCCCAACCTACGGGTTCGAAGCCCGGTGCTCTATCCAATTGAGCTACGGGCGCACAGCCATGAAGCGTATCACAGTGCCGGGTCCCCGTCGTAAGCTGTCGGCGTGCCACAGATCACACCCGCCGGCGTCGTTGACGTGAGGCCGCTGTTTGCGCCCCTGCACCAGGAACTGCTGATGGGGCTGCGCACCCTGCTGCCGGAGGACTGGCACAAGCCGACCGCGGCGCCGGGCTGGAGCGTGGGTGACGTGGTGGCCCACCTCACGGATACAGCGATCCGGCGGCTCAGCACCGGGCGGGACGGGCACCTCCACACGCCGCCAGCCGGAGGCCTGCACGCGACGGCCGATCTCCTGGCCTTCATCAACCATCTCAACGCCGAATGGATTGCCGCGAGCCGTCGCGTGAGTCCGCGACTGTCGATCGAACTTCTTGACGTCGCCGGACGCCAGCTGATCGACTTCCTTGAGAGCCAGGACCTGCAGGCCGCATGGTTAGACATCGGGCGCGAGTACACGGAGCGCTGGCATCACCACCAGCAGATCGTCGAAGCGGTCGGAGGACGGCCGCTCGTCTCGAGACGATGGCTGTTTCCGGTACTGGACCTGTCGATGCGGGCACTGCCGCTTGCGTACCGTGGCATCCAGGCTGAGCCCGCCACCGTCGTCACAATCGAGGTCACCGGCGAGGCCGGTGGTGCCTGGACGCTGGTGCGCGAACCGCTTGGGTGGCGGCTGTTCAACGGCGCGCTTCCGCACGCGGCGGCGCACCTGCGCGTGGATCAGGACACAGCCTGGCGGATGTTCTTCAAACAGCGGTCGCGTGCACAGGTCCTCGCCGCGATGACCGTCACCGGCAACACGGAACTGGCGCAGCCGTTTGCGGGCGTGCTTGCCGTCATGGCCTGACGCCGCTATTCCACGACCACCGCTGTGCCGCTCGCTGACACCATCAACATACCGTTCCCGGCGCCGAGCACTTCGTAATCAAGATCCACGCCGACGACGGCGTTCGCACCGAGTTCCTTTGCGCGGTCGGCCATCTCGTTCATCGCCATTTCGCGGGCGCGCTGGAGTTCGCGTTCGTAGGTGGCCGACCGGCCGCCGACCAGGTCGCGAATCCCGGCAAACAGATCCTTGAAGATGTTCGCGCCGAGAATGGCTTCCCCAGCCACGACGCCGGCATAACGGGTGATGGCCCTGCCTTCAACACTCGGGGTAGTCGTGATGATCATGCCGTGATCGACGCATGCCGGCGCCGTTTCGTTCAGATCCGCGCAGCGGCACGGCCTACCTCGTTCGCCGGAACGGCCAGATCAGGTGCCGCCAGTAGCTGTCGGGGATTCGCTCGCCACTGAGGCCGTAGTGATTGGGCCAGCGCCCTGCGGGGAAGTGGTAGGTGCCGAACAGCCGGTCCAGCCATGGCAGGTGTACGGCGAAGTTTTTGTCGAGCGCCTCGGCCTCGGCGGAGTGATGCCAGTGGTGAAAACGCGGCGTCACGATCCACCGCTCAAGTCCGCCAAAACTGAACCGGACGTTGGCGTGGATGAAGACCGCGTGAAACGACACAAACACGAGATACGCATAGACGGGCGCGTCAGCAAAACCCAGCAGCGCAATCGGCACAAACGTGACACCGCGCGTGATCACGACATCCACCAGATGCAGTCGTGACCCCGCCAGCCAGTCGATCGCCTCGGATGAATGGTGGACCGCATGGAAACGCCACAGCCACGGCACGCGATGAAACGCCCGGTGCATCGTGTATTCACCAAGGTCCGCCACAAGAACAATCACGAGGAACTGGACGACCCACGGCAGACCCGCGACCACGTTCTGCAGGTGGGCCAGGGCCGACGGGCCCGAGGCCAGATGCGTGGCCGCCGCCGCCGGGGCGAGCGTGAGCCACGCCGACAACTGGACCAGCAGATGGCTGACGAAGAAGTGGGTCGTGTCCGTCGTCCATCCCACACGGAAGGTGGATTGCCCCGGCCGATGCGGGAAGGCGCGTTCCATCGGTACAAACACCAGCGCCAACAGGAACAGGTTGAGCAGGAACCAGTCGAGTCCGAGACCGATGCCGCCTGGGGACACTCCCTCGACAGGTACCGAGGCGCCTCCCAGCAGCGAAGCGGTCATCGCCAGCGCCATGCCGGTGAAACCCAGCACCTTTCGGCGACGGAGCAATGCGCTCAGGAGTCCCAGGAAAAACGCGCCGCCGATCACGACGGCCACCAGGGGACGAATCCAACTCAGTGCATAGAACTCGCGGACGGTGGGGGAGGTCAGTGCCGAGGGCAGGTGAAAACACGCCACGGCACCCAGCGCGAGCGCGCCAAGGAACACCGCGATGGTGCCGCTGGCCCAGCCGCTGCCAAACCGCGTCTCTTCCTCGTCATCAAACACGCGCGCGACCCAGCGGTCGAGCGTGGGCCGGTCAGGCGGCGTCGGGCTCCCCACGGTGTTCAGGCCAACTCCCTCGCGGCCGACTCAAGCATGGTCAGCCCCTCGTCGAGGATCGCATCGGATGCGGTGAGCGGCCAGAGCAGCCGTACGGTGTCGGCGTACAGACCGCACGTGAGGACGATGAGTCCGCGCTCGAGGCAGGCGGCGGCCAGCGCCTTGGCGCCGGCCGCATTCGATTCGTTCCCGCCGTGCGACGTCACGACCTCGAACGCCACCATCGCGCCAAGCCCTCGGACGTCGCCGATCGGCAGACCGACACGGGCCGCTTTCAAGGCCTGAAGGCGCGCGAGGACACGGGCACCCTGGGCTGACGCGTGTTCGAGAAGACGCTCTTCCGCAAATGCCTCGAAGACACCGAGTGCCGCCGCGCACGAGACCGGATTGCCGGCGTAGGTACCGCCGACGCGACCGGGGTCCACCGCGTCCATGATCGCCGCCCGGCCGACCACGCCCGCGAGCGGAAATCCGCCGGCGAGCGACTTGGCTACCGCGATGAGATCGGGTTCGACTCCGGAATGCTCAATGGCAAACCACCTGCCGGTACGGCCAAAACCGGATTGAATCTCGTCGGCGACGAGCAGAATGCCGTGGGTGTCGCATAGCTGACGCAGCGCGACGAGCAGTTCAGTGGGCGCGATGTAGAAGCCGCCCTCTCCCTGCACGGGCTCAATGATGATCGCCGCGACACGCGACGCTTCAACCTGACACTTGAACAACGACTCGATGGCCGCCATTGTCTCCGCGACCGTATGTCCCCGATGCGCGACGGGAAACGGCACATGCCAGATGCCCGGCGCAAACGGACCGAAGCCGGCCTTGTACGGCACGACCTTGCCCGTCAGGGCCATCGCCAGGTTGGTGCGCCCATGGAACGCGCCATCAAACGCGATGACGTCCGACCGTCCGGTATACGCGCGTGCATACTTCACGGCGTTCTCAACCGCCTCAGCGCCCGTCGTCACCAGCAGCGACTTCTTCTCACCGGAGATTGGTGCGATGGCGTTGAGTCGTTCGCACACTTCAACGTAGGGCGCGTAGGGCACCACCACGGCGCAGGTATGCGTGAACGCGTCCAACTGGGCGCGCACCCGGGCCATCACCCGCGGGTGGCGATGGCCCGTATTGAGGACGGCGATGCCGCCGGCAAAGTCGATAAACCGGCGCCCATCGACGTCCCAGAGCTCGGTGTTCTCGGCCCGGGCGGCCACGATCGGCATTCCCGGAAACAGGCCGCGCGACACCGCCGCGTCACGGCGCGCCAGCCAGTGGGCATTGTGATCGGACATCGCGGCCTCCCGCTGGTTACTTGGATCGCTTCATCGACCAGGGGATTTCAATGATCTGGCCGCCCATGTCGGCCGAGGCGGTGCCGGTAATCGCGTCCCCCGCGAGCTTCCCGGTCATGCCGTACGCCATCGCGCTGCCGTCCGGACGCTGCCGCGTCACCACGAACTTCACGACGCTGTCCTTGATCGTCCCGTCAGTCACCGGCCAGACCCGGCCGTCCGGGAGCTTCATCTCGCCCGTCAGCTTCTCCCCGTCCGCCTTGAACGTGACGGTGGCCGCCACCTGGCCCATCTCGCTGTCCATCACAAACGCCCACGTGCCATTGATGCCGGTCTGGGCAGCCAGCGCCACCATCACCACCATCGTCGCCACCACTGTCACTACTCGCACTCGCATGTGTCTGTGCCTCCTCTTTCGTCCCTATTATCATCTCAGGCGTCAATGGACGGCCCGCTGGATTAGACTGTCCGGGCCACAGGAGGTCCCCCATGCGCCTGCTTCGCCTCGTCGTTGCCGTCAGCGTATTTGCCGCGTCCTTTGCGACCGTCCCCAACGCCGCCCAGACACCCGCGAAAAAGCTCCTCGATAAGTCCACGTTTTTGGACATGGAGTCGGTGTCCAACCCCCGGATTTCTCCGGATGGCACGACCGTGCTCTTTTCGCGCGGGTTTGTCGACATCATGCGCGACCAGGGTGCGTCCAATCTGTGGGTCGTCGGCGTGGACGGCTCGCGCCTTCGCCAACTGACCGACGGCGCGTTCAACGACACGGCACCGGTCTGGTCGCCCGATGGCAAACGCATCGCGTTTCTTTCGAACCGCTCCGGGTCCACGCAGTTGCACGTCATGTGGGTCGATACGCGCGAGACGCTGCAGTTGACGCGATTTGATCGCGCACCTGGAGGCGTGGAGTGGTCGCCCGACAGCTCACAGATTGCGTTCACCGCGTTCCTGCCCGACGAGACCCCGGTGTTGCCCGTGCGTCTCCCCCCGGTCCCACGCGGCGCCCAACTCGCTCGCGGCGCCGTCGTCGTCGATCGCCCATCGTGGGCGTCGGACGGTTCGGGACCGACGGTCAAAGGCTACACACACGTCTTCACTGTGGATGCGACTGTCGGCGGCACACCGCGTCAGGTCACGTCCGGCAACTACAACCACAGCGGACCGTCCTGGGCGGCCACTGGCAAGACGATGTTTGTCTCGGGGATCAGGAAACCCGACGCCGAGTATCTGCGCGGTGACTCGGAGGTCTACGCGATTGATCTGGCGACTCTCGGTGTCACGCAATTGACCGATCGCCGTGGCCCGGACGGATCGCCCCTGGCGTCGCCGGACGGCACATGGGTCGCCTACACAGGTTTTGATCAGCAGAACTTCACGAGCCACCTCTCCAGCCTCTACATCATGGACACCACCGGAAAGCGTCAGCGCCTGTGGGCCGGCGGCCTGCCGAGTTCGCCGTCGAACGTGCAGTGGGCGCCTGATGGGTCTGGTGTGTATTACTCGATGCAGGAACTTGGCGAAGAGAACACGTACTTTGTCGCGGCAGACATCGGCGTGGCTCCGAAGCGGATCACCGTCGGCAAACATGTGCTGACGTCGGTCTCCATCGCGAAAAACGGCACGGCCGCAGCCGTGCGAGGCCATGTCACCGAACCCGGCGTGCTCGTGTCGTTCCCGATGTCAAAGCCCGCCGACATGAAGGTCCTTGTTGACGTCAACAAGGACGTCATTGGTGACCGCGCCATCTCCGACGCCGAGGAGATCTGGGCGACATCGAAGGACGGCCTGAAGGTGCAGGGCTGGTTGATGAAGCCCGCCAACTTCGACCCGGCGAAGAAGTATCCGATGCTGCTGTGGATTCACGGCGGACCGTGGAGCATGTATTCGGTCGGATGGAACTGGGCGTATCAGAATTTTGCCGCCAACGGCTACGCGGTGTTGTGGACCAACCCGCGCGGGTCCACCGGCTACGGTCAGGATTTCGTCAACGGGATTCAGCACAGCTATCCCGGCAAGGACTATGACGACCTGATGGCCAGCGTGGATGCGGCCCTCGCGAAGGGCTGGATTGATCAGTCGAATCTGTTTGTCACCGGCGGCTCAGGCGGCGGCGTGCTGACGGCGTGGATTGTCGGGCACACCAACCGCTTTCGTGCGGCCGCGTCGATGCGCCCGGTCATCAACTGGCATTCGTTTGTCGGCACCACCGACGGCACGAGCTGGTACAACCAGTTCCAGAAATATCCCTGGGAGGATCCCATGGAGTACGCCGTACGGTCGCCACTGCACTACGTCGCGAATGTCACGACGCCGACGATGGTGATGACCGGCGAGGCGGATTTGCGGACGCCGATGACGCAGAGCGAAGAGTACTACCGCGCGCTCAAGATACTGCGGAAAGCCGATACCCTGCTCGTGCGCATGCCGGATGAGTTCCACGGCTGGAGGCGCCCCTCCCACCAGTTGCTGCAGCAGCTGTATCTGATGGCCTGGTTCGAGAAGTACCGGACGCCGGAGAGCAAGACGGCTGTGCCGACGATCGACCGCTGACGGTCCAGGGGGCCTCTGTACTGATTTGGTGACACCGTCCTGACTGGTGAGCCGGTTTCCCCTCTGTGAGTCACTTGGCATTTCGCTTGCACTGAGGGCGGGCGGAGGCCGGTATGGCTCGTAGATTCGTGGTTCCACTGTTCGCATTCGCACTTGTCTCAACCATCCTCGTCGCCGCTCCGACGGCCGCGCCTGAACGGTCGTCGCGCGAGGCGATGCTCAAGGATTTCTTCGAAGGGCGCCGTGTCACGGTGCGTATCGACATGCCGGGGACGAAGGACGGCGTGAACGTGTATCCGCAGTCGCGTCGGGACCTCGACGTCGGCCGGTATCGCGACGACCTGCGCAGGCATGGCGTGGCGCTGCGCGCCGGTGACTCTGCGATCGTCACGCTCGTGAAGGTGAAGGACGACCTGATCGAGTTCCAGCTCGACGGTGGCGGCTACGGCACGTTTTTCGACGACACCGATACGACGGTGTACATTCCGCTCATCGAGAAGACCGATCGTGAGCGGTCTCTTGAGCGACGCATTCGCGATGAGCCGGACCGCAATCGTCGCCGGCAACTGGAGCGAGAACTCGACGACCTGCGCCGGTGGCGTGATCGCGAGAACCACCGGATCCTGGTCGAGCGGGAGCGACTGTCACAGTACAAGGAAGCGCGCGTGTTTGCCCGTCGGCAAACCGGCGGCTCTCGCTTCAACATCCGGTTCGATCGGCGCGTGCCCTACGACTTCGGTCCCGACGACATCATGGCTGCGCTCAACGAGTACGTGGACTTCGGCGGCGGCTGGGATCGGCGGTATCGGCGCTAAGGTGCCATGGAGGCCAGGGTCGAAGTGACGCTGAACATGGTGACGTCCTTCTTCGGAACCTCAGAACCTCGTGTTATCGTCCCCGCATGTCCCGAATGAAGACATTCCTCGCTGTTGGTGTGGTGGTGCTAATCGGCACCGTGTTGGTCTCCAGTCCCTTCGCCCAGGCGCCGCCGGCGCCAACGGCCGAGTCGCTGTTCGGCCAATTGCAGTGGCGCAACATTGGGCCGGCGAACATGTCCGGCCGCATTTCAGACATTGAGGCGGTCGAAGCCAATCCCGCCATCGTGTATGTGGCGGCAGCGTCGGGTGGTGTGTGGAAGTCCACCAACGCGGGCACGACGTTCACGCCGATCTTCAACGACTACCCGGTCGCGTCGATCGGCGACGTGGCAATCTTCCAGCCGAACCCGAACATCGTGTGGGTGGGCACGGGCGAAGATTGTGTGCGCAACAGCGTGTCGTGGGGCGACGGCGTCTACAAGTCCATCGATGGTGGCAAGACGTTCACCAACATGGGCCTGCCCGAGACGCACCACATCGGCAAGGTCATCACGCATCCGACCAATCCCGACATCGTGTACGTCGCGGCACAGGGGCATCTCTGGGATCACAACCCGGAACGCGGCATCTATAAGACCACTGATGGCGGCAAGTCGTGGCGGAAGCTGACAAACGGATTGCCGACAGACGATCGCACCGGCGCCAGCGACGTCATGATGGACCCCAGCAACCCGAACGTGCTCTACGCGGGTCTCTGGGAACGTCTCCGTCGTCCCTACATCTTCGAGAGCGGCGGACCGAACGGCGGCATCTACAAGTCCACCAATGGCGGCGACAGCTGGACGAAGCTCACGAACGGCCTGCCCACCGGCAACATCGGCAAGGTCGGCCTGACGGTGCATCGCAAAAATCCCCGCATCATCTCGGCCATCGTCGAAGCCACACGCAGCACCGATCTGAAGGTGCCCGGCGCGGGCATCTACCGGTCGGAAGATGCCGGGGCCACGTGGACGTACGTCAACACCACGAACAGTCGGCCGTTTTATTACAGCCACATCCAGCTCGATCCGAACGACCCGAATCGGCTGTACGTGATGGAAGTGCCTGCGCGTGTCTCAGAGGATGGCGGCCGGACGTTTGCGCGCCAGTTGCCGGGCATCGAAGGCGATTTCCACGCGATGTGGATCGACCCGGCCAACAGCGACCGTTTCTACATCGGGAACGACAAGGGCGCGTCGGTGACCTACGACCGCGGCTTCAACTTCATCATGTTCGACAACATGGACATCGGGCAGTACTACGCGATCACGGTGGACAACCGCGACCCGTATTACATCTATGGCGGGCTGCAGGACAGCGGCAACTGGGGCGGCCCGAGCAACAGCCGCGACTACAACGGCATCCTCACCGACCACTGGTGGAAGTTCCACTCGGGTGACGGCTTCCACACCACGGTCGATCCCGAGGATTGGACGACGGTGTTTACCGAGACGCAGAACGGCAGTGTGCGTCGCCTCGATGCGGAGTTCCGGCAGACCGGCACGAGTGTGACGCCCCGCCAGCCCACCATTCTGAACTTCGACGAAGTCACAAAACGTGAAGGCGCGGCACCGAGCTTCCGGTACAACTGGAGTTCGCCGCTGATTCTCTCGCCGCATGACTCGAAGATCGTGTACCTCGGCAGCAACTATCTCTTCCGCAGCACCGATCGTGGCGAGAGTTGGTCGATCATCAGTCCTGACCTGTCGACGAAGGACCCCGACTACACAACACCTGCGCCTCCTGGATTCATGGGGGAGCGTGGCGGCGCAGAGACACACGCGACGCTCATCACCGTGGTCGAGTCGTCGGTTCGCCCGGGGATGATTTGGGCGGGCACCGACGACGGCAACGTGCAGGTGACGCGTGATGGCGGCACGACATGGACCAACGTGCGCGGCAATATTCCGACGTCTCAGGTGCCCGCGCGCACATGGGTGAGCCGCGTTGAGCCGTCACACTTTGATGCGGGCACGGCGTACCTCTCGTTCGACGCGCATCGCACCGGCAACTTCAAGCCGTACGTGTTCAAGACGACGGACTTTGGCGCGACCTGGACAAACATCACGTCGAACCTGCCACAGCGGGATCCTGTGTATGTGGTGAAGGAAGACCTGAAGAACCCCAACCTGCTGTTTGTCGGCACCGAGTTCGGCGTGTATGCGTCGATCGATGGGGGAGGCGCCTGGCACAAGATGATGACCGGCATGCCGACGGTCGCCGTGCACGACCTCGTGATTCACCCCCGCGACAACGACCTGATCGCGGGCACACACGGCCGCAGCCTCTGGATTCTCGACGACATCACGCCGCTGCAGCAGCTGACGCCGTCGGTCCTCGCCTCCAACGCCCATGCCTTCAGCAACCGCGTGGCGACGGTCTGGAAGGCCGTGAGTCGGGGGGCAACACGCGGCCACCTGGTGTTCCAGGGCCGGAATCCGCTGACGATGTCGCAGAGTGCGCCGCTCAATTCGCCGACTGAGATCAGGAATTCGGCGACGGTCAGCTTTTACGTCGGCCGCGTGCCTGAGGGCCCCGCGAAGATCGAGATCACCAGCACCGACGGCGCGCAGACGTTTACGGCTGACATCCCGGTGAAGCAGGGCATCAACCGCTACTTCTGGCCGATGTCGTTTGCTGGGACCGGCGGCGGTGGCGGCGGACGAGGGGGCGGTGGCCGTGGAGGTCGCGGCGGTGACCCGGCGGCAGCCGGTGGTGGCCGTGGCGCAGGCGCGGCCGCAGCTGCGGCAGATCCCGACGCGCCGCCTCCGATGGCGCCGCAGGCGGGCCGCGGTGGTGGCGGTCGCGGCGGAGGCGGCGGTGCCGCCGCGGGCCCCGGGACGTATCGCGTGAAGCTCACGATCGGCGATCAGGTGGTCAATGCCGTAATCGTTGTGCGGCCCGACCCCGACGCGCTGCGCGTGCAGTGAAAAGACGTCTTTTTCATGGCCTGGCTGCGATCTTGCTCCCCACCGGGGCATGGCAGTCATCGTTACCGAGTACACGTGGCCCGTGGTGGGGCGCAATGGCGGCACCTTCAAGTCCCCTCGTGAGACCGCGCAGCCGTCGCGCCAGGCCACTGGAGCGCATGGGCGGGCCTGTCGAAGCTGAAGCGTCCGCGCCTTCACCGCGTCATCCCGGGTGAGGCACCGAACCCTTTGGAGGTGTTTTGTCGTCCAAGTCCCCCGGAGGTGTTCCCGATGAGAGTGAGATTGATGACCGGAATTGCGGCGGTGGCGCTGTTGGCGTTGACCGTGATCGTGCCCGCTTCCGCGCAGGTGCCGACGTACAACGTGTCCTGGATCGCGGGGCCACCCGGGCAGGAAGCGACGTATACAGGGACCGCGACCTTTGTGGTGGATGCCAAGGGCGGGGTGACCGGCAAGATGGTATTGGTTGATCCGGTCGGCGTGAATGCCACCATCGCCGGCACGGTGGCCAACGACACATGGACGTTCGAGTTCGGGTACGAAATTCCCGACCAGATGTGCAGCGGCATGCTGGCGGGCACCGCGAAGGTGGCCACCGGCCGCAAGACGATTCAGGGGACGGCCGTGATTGCTGGCGCGTGCACGCCAGAACCGTTCAACTCAACGTTTACGTTTACGTTGCAGGAGAAGAAGTAGGTTCGGGAAGTGTGCGCAGCGACCGCACCCAGCGGTAGTGTGAGAGCACGGCGCCGGTGAATGTGGGGAACTCACAATACCGGACGCCATGCTCGTCGCACACGTCCTTGACGATCTTTGACAGCGCCGGATAGTGCACGTGCGAGATCTTCGGGAACAGATGATGTTCCCGCTGGTAGTTCAGCCCACCGAAGAAAAACGTCAGCACGGGGTTCGTGGTCGCAAAGTTTGACGTGGTGCGAATCTGGTGCACGACCCATTCCGCGCGCTTCGTGCCATCGGCCAGCACCGGGTGTTCCACGTTGTCCACGCTGTGCGCCGACTGGAACACCAACCCGAAGACCAGCCCGATCACCATGGAGACGGCGACGTAACTGCCGAACACGGTGCCCACCGAGTGGTACTGCATCGGGATGATGAACGCGACGGTCACAAAGAAGATCTTGCCGCCGATGAGCGCCGCCATGTGGCCACCCTTGGGATAGGGCGCCGTGAGGCCATCATTTTTACCGAACGCCAGGCGCTGCAGGTCGCTGTAGAGATAGCGCAGGTGGATGCCGCAATACAGCACCCACAGATAAATGTGTTGGTACCGGTGGGCCGGCTTCCACTCGTGGTCGGCGCTCATCCGGGCGAGCCCGCCCAGCTGGATGTCGGCGTCCTCGAGTGATTCGTTCGTGTAGACGTGGTGGTTGTGGTTGTGTTTGTCAGCCCAGAAGTACGAGCTGGCGCCAAGCAGATCGAGTGTGAATCCCAGCGAGCGATTGACCCAGCGATGGCGCGAAAAGCCGCCGTGGTTGGCGTCGTGCTGCACGTTGAAGCCCACGCCAATCATCGAAAAGGCCAGGAACAGTCCGGCCAGGATGCCTTCGGGCCAGCTCTCCACGTTGAAGACGAGCCAGTAGTATCCGAGGGCCACCCCGCCGATGCAGAGGGCTGCCTTCAAATACATGACGGGATGATCTTGTGTGGGCCGTTCGCCGAAATACGCCTTGACGCGTTTTTCGAGGGCCATTTTTACGACTGGCGGACCGCCAAATTCAACAGGTGAATGCACGCTGGCGTGAGCCTATCACGCGCCTTCGATGACACGAACGGAAGAATTGTCGGCAAGATCGCGCAACGTCTGGAACGGTCCGGCGACGATCGTGGTCCCTTCGTCCACGCCATTCACCTCGATAATCAGGCCTCCGATCAGGCCAGTGGTGACCGGCGTGAACGTCGCGCGACCGTCGCGCACCACAAACACGCCGCTTTTGCCGTCGCGCTGCACGACCGCCTGCAGCGGCACGCTGAGGACGTTCTGGCGCGACGCCACGAGGATTTCCGTGTCGCAGGTCAGTCCCGGCCTGAGCTGGGCGACATCGCCCTCCAGGCGGACGGTCACCTTGAATTCCCGGGCTGCGGCCTGCGCGCCCGTTTGGGGGAGTGCACTCGCGCCGATGTCCACCACACGCCCGGCAAATGTGCGGCCGGCCAGGGCATCCAGGGAGACCGTGGCCGGATTGTCGAGTGCCAGACGCAAGACGTCGGCTTCAGCCACTTTCACTTCGGCGTTGATGGCGCTCAGGTCGGAGATCGTCATCAGAATCGAGCCGGGCTGATTCTGGACGCCCATCACCACCATCTCGCCTTCTTCCACCGAGAGGCGGGTGATCACGCCGTTGATGGGCGCGGTGATTGATGTCTTGGCGAGCTGGTCGCGGACCCGAGCGGTTTCGGCGCGCCCCTGTGTCACCCGACGGCGCGCGGAGTCGCGCGACTGTTCCGCGCGGGCGAGTGCCGCGCGCGCGGCCGCGACCTGCGCGGCGGCGGTGTCTGCCGCGGCGGTGGCCGCATCGAGATCGGCCTTCGAGGTCAGTCCCGATGCGAACAGGTCTTTGGCCCGCTGCAGCGACTGGTCGGCCTGCACCTGCCGGGCCGTCGCGGCATTGATCTCCGCGAGGGTGGCCGCCACGCTGTTGTCGGCGCCCATCGCCTCGGCCTCAAGCGCCTGCACCGCCGCACTCGCCGCCGCCACGGCACTTTCGGCCTGGACCGGATCGATCCGCGCCAGCACCTGACCGGCGGTGACGCGGTCGCCCTCGCGTACGCCGAGGCTCACGACACGGCCCATGACCGACGACCCGAGATCGGCGAACCTGGTCGCGACGATTTCTCCGGAGGCCGTCACGTAGGACTGCAACTCGGGGACGCGCTGGACCGTGACGACCTGCACCTCGATGCCGTCCGACGAGCGGCCCATCCACCACCACGCGCTGGCCGCCACTGTCACCAACGCCACCACAAGCACACTTCGGGGAATCCGCACGATACCTTCTATACTAACTGTCACCGTCCATCGTCGGACATCTCCATGATCGAGTCCTTCAAACAGGCCCTCACGACGTTACGGGCGAACCGGCTCCGGTCGGCACTTGGAGCGCTGGCCATTGCGGTGGCCGTGGCGACCCAGGTCATTGTCGTGGCGGCACTTGACGGTGTGGCGGCGTCCGCCGAGGTGACGACCGCGCGGGCATTTGGATCGGAGACGTTTCTGCTCGGCCAGATCGCGTCGCCCGGACGTGTGTCGCGACGGGAACTGCAGGATCAGTTGCTGCGCAACCAGCCCATTCGCCGCACGGATTGGCGGTTTCTCGAGTCGGTGGCGGATGGGCTGGTGCAGTATGCGCCCAACGTCCAGACGGTCGCCGACGTGACCGCCGGGGCTCTCACCTACAACAATGCCGCCGTGTCGGGCACGACGTCGGTGCTGGCCGACCTGCGGGATCTCGCCATCGCATCCGGCCGCTTCCTGGTCAGTCAGGATGACCGCCGCGGCGCGGCGGTCGCGGTGCTTGGGGCCGACGTCGCCGAGGCGTTGTTCCCCACATCCGAGCCGCTCGGGCAGGGCGTGCGCATCGCTGGCCGGCTGTTTGAGGTGGTGGGCGTCCAGGTGCGGCAGGGCAGTTCCGGCGGGACCTCGCTCGATCGCTTTGTGTGGATCCCCCTGGCGGCCTGGGAGCGGGCGTTCGGGGCCCCACGGTCGCTGCCGATCTTCGCCCGCGCGCTCCCGGGCGTCAGTGCGACGCTCGCCGAGGATCGCGCGCGCGCGTCGCTGCGTGCGCGGCGCAATCAGGCGCCTGGAGAGGCGGATGCCTTCGACGTCCTCACCCCGGATGCCGCGCGGGGGTTTGTCGCTAATCTGTCGCGCCGCATCGGCGTGGCCGCCGGGCCCATCTCGTTGATGGCGCTGCTCGCCGCCATCGTTGTGGTGACCAATACCGTGCTCGTCTCGGTGACGCAACGCACGCGTGAGATCGGGGTGCGCCGTGCCCTGGGGGCCACGCGGACAATGATTCTGCGAGAGGTGCTGGCGGAGTCGGCGTTGACGGCGTTCATCGGCGGCCTGGCTGGACTCGGTGTCGCCTTGGCCCTGGTGGCGGTGCTGGCCGGGGCGCTCGACCTGCCCGTGGCGGTCGCCCCCATGACCGTGGCGACCAGTCTGCTGGCGTCGGCGCTCAGCGGGATCGTGGCCGGGTGGTACCCGGCCAGGCGCGCGACCCGCCTGGTGGTCGTTGAGGCGCTGAGGACGGAATAGGCCATGGCTCCTGTCGGAGATCGATGGTTGTCGACGCTGCGCGAAGCCGGCGTGCTCGCGCTCGAGTCGATTCGCGTGCACACCGCCAGGTCGGTGCTCGCGATCATTGGACTCGTCATCGGCATTGTGACGGTCGTGCTCGTGGCGTCGACGCTGGTCGGGTTGCGAAATTCCGTCGCGCAACTGTTCCGGGAACTCGGATCGGACAACATCTTTGCGTTCCATCGCAACGGGGATCCCTACACGCCCGCATCGGACGCCGATGCCAGCCGCCGGGTTCTGACGCTGGCGGATGCACGGGCGATCGAGCGGCTGGCTCCCTCCGTGCGCGACGTGGGCGTGCAGCTGCTCATTCCGGCGGCCACCACCACCCGTGTCATCACCGCGCGTGCCGGCGGCAACGAATCCGACACGGTGCTGCTTGAAGGGGCGACGCCGAATTTTTTCGACGTCACCGATACGCCGTTTGCGGCAGGACGCCCCTTCACCGAGACCGAAGATCGCGTCGCGGCCCCGGTCGCGGTGCTCGGCGCCAATATCGCGAAGGCGTTGTTCGGCCAGGTGTCGCCCATCGGCCAGGCGTTTCTGCTCGGCGGTGACCGCTACTACGTGGTCGGCGTCCTCGCACCACGCCAGGGGACGTTCTTCGGCGAGAACCGGAACGACAGCGTGGTGTCCATCCCGCTCTCGACGGCGCGCCAGCGGTTTCCGGAAGCCGAACAGACGGTGATTTATGCGCGCGCCAAGGTCGGCCTCCGCGAAACCGCGCGGGCCGAGACCGAGACGATCCTGCGGCTGACCCGGCAGGTGCCGCCCGGGGCCGAGAGTGACTTCAACCTGTCGACGGCCGACCAGATCATTGCGCAGTTCGATCGTATCGGGGCGCAGATCTTTCTCGCGACCCTGGCGCTCGCCGCAGTCTCGCTGGTGATTGGCGGCATCGGTATCGCCAACGTCATGGTGATCAGCGTGACGGAGCGCACGCGCGAAATTGGGCTGCGCCTGGCCATTGGCGCACGTCGTCAGGACGTGCGGCTGCAGTTTCTGCTCGAATCCGCCGTCCTGGCCGGTACCGGGGGGGTGATCGGCGTGAGTGTCGCCCTCGCGCTCGGCGGCATCGTTGCCGCGGTGGCACCCGCGTTTCCCGCACTGCCGCCGCTGTGGGCCGTCGTCTCAGGCGTCGTGAGCGCGGTGGGCGTCGGCGTGATCGCGGGGTACCTCCCGGCGCGGCGGGCGTCCCGGCTGGACCCCGTCGATTCGTTGCGGTACGAGTAGCGTGTACGGCGCGCTCAAGTTCAGCGCGCCCTACATGTTCAGCGCGCCAAGCCCGGTTTGAGAGCTATCGCCTGCTCGGGTTCCACACCGTGTTGACGTGCGCCCAGGGCTACAGCGCCGAGACGGGAATCGCGGGATTCTGTGCGGCTGCGCGGGCGTCACACTCGGCGAGCAACACGCGGACCACGTCTGCAGCGTCGTAACGCGTCTCGCCTGACGGCAGGAAGCGCATGGTTCCCTGCACGTCGTCGCCCATCGTGACAATCGGCGGTTCCGTATATCGACCCGCGCGCACCTGGGGCAGGCCCGCGCTGGCCATGAGCGCATTGCAGATACAGGCGCGTCCGGTCGTGGCTTCGGGATCGCCACCCTTCACGGCATACAGATTCACCGGCTCCGCCGGGCAGCGGAAACCCACCGCGCCATCGTCTGAGCGATAGGCTTCGCGGAGATAGCCGAGGTCGCAGATGCGTGGTCGCGCCTTCAGGATCTCCGGGTCCGACAGCGAGCCAGGCAACTCCGCCACCTTGAATGGGAATCCCGCGGGGGAGGCGACGGGACTGGTGAACACGTGTGCGTCGCCGGTACGGGCGCGCTGCAGCAACTCCTGCCGTGCGTCATCGCGCAGGCCGGAGTCATCACACAGCGCGAAGGCGGTGCCGACCTGAATACCTGATGCGCCGGCATCGAGGGCTTCCTGCAGTTTGCCCGGTGCCGCCGCGCCGCCTGCCAGCCAGAAGGGAAGCCCGATCGCGCGGAGCTTTTCGAGGTTCACCTCATCTCTTGGCCCGTAAATGGGTTCGCCGTCCGCGGTCAACTGCAACGCGCCTCGCGGCGGGGCATTGTGGCCACCGGCCGTCGGGCCCTCCACGATAAAGCCGTCAACGCGGCCGTTGGCCCGGCGATGAAGGGTGAGCGCGAGCACGTCGGACGCGATGATGGCCAGAAAGGCGGGTCGCGTGAGTGGCGGCGCGTCGGGGCCCACGCCAATGACCTCCTGCGGATCAAACGTCAGCAGGTGGCCGCCACCCTCGCCGTCGTCTCCTGTGACGTGCAGCGGATAGGTGGCGGGTTCGTGGTGCACGTAGCGGTCGAGCACGCCCGGAATCTTCAGTGGAATCCCAGCACCCATCAACACGTAACTCACACCCGCGAGCATGGCGCCGTAGACCGACGGCAGATGGGGAATCTGGATCTTCTCGAGGTAGTTGATGCCGACCGGATGGCTGTGTCCTTCACGCGCGAGGAACACTTCGACGAAGTTCGCCACGACACAGAGCCTCAGCCATTCGAGGCTGGGTTCGGTCGTCTGCATGGGCGGGAGTGCAAACGACGCGGTAGGGGCTTTGCCGCCCGCGATGTAGTACGTGTTCCAGACGTCCTCCGCGAGGTGGGGCACGGGGAAGTGATCCAGGGCCCGCCGCATGTGACCCCCGGGGTCGCCCATCTGGAGTCGCCGAGCCAGCACGTGGTCCAGGGCCGTGCCGCTCACGACGCCGAGTTGGCCGAGTGCTGACACCGCCCGGGCGAGCTGCCAGTTCGAGATACCGACGCCCATGCCGCCCTGGATGATCACCGGTGCGTTCGCCATGCCCTTCAGCGTATCGGTCCCGCGCACGGCCGCGTGTAAGTGTTGTGTAAGACCTTCGGGCGTAGACTGCTCCTTGAGATGATTCCTCCGTCAGAAGTCCTCACGCTGCAGTCGCTCGTCACGTCCACGCCCCAGGGCATCGCCAGCCGGGTGCTCGCCAAAGCCGCCGGGGGGAGTGCTGAATCAGCACCGGTGGGCGGATGGGACCGCGCTCTGCACAATCCCGCGTGCGTCATCGGGCCACCCACCCCCCCCAGCCAAAAGGGGCTTCGCCGAGTGGAATCCGGTGGTGTCATAGTTACGTGCCACGACATGGGCACATCAAGGATGGCGTTCGCACCCAACGCGGTGTCTGGCGTCGGGGGGCAGGATGAATTCCTGCGCGCGAAGGTACACGCTGAGAACCTGCGCGAGTGTCCGGGTGGCAACGCTCCGGTCAGCGTGGCGCACCTGTTATACGAGGCACATGCGGCTGCTGTCTCACAACTGCATGGTCGAGTCCTGTCACGGCCATGAAGCCGGTTGTCTTTCTCACTGGCGCGTCCGGGTACGTGGGGCGGCACGTCGTCTCGTTGCTGACGAGCAGCGGGTGGGCCGTGCGAGCGCTGACAAGACGTCGGGACCCTGCGCCTGCGGGCAAAGACCTGTCATGGGTTACCGGCGACCTGGCCGACGTTGATTGTTTTGTGCGTGCGCTTGAGGGATGTGCGGCGGTCGTTCACTGCGCACGGGCGAACCACGACAACGCGACCGAGTGGTCGACGCTGGACGTCGAGGGGACACTGGCGCTCAGGGCCGCGGCCGGTCAGATGGGCGTCCAGCGGTTCATTCATGTCAGCACGATCAGCGTGTACGAGCTTCCGACCGACGGCTTGGTCGACGAAACCGGACCGTACACCACACGGGACGATGCCTATTCGCAGAGCAAGGTGGCGATCGAGCGCGCGCTGCTGGCGCAGACTGATGGTCCTGAACTCGGCATCCTCCAACCCGGCTGCGTGTATGGGTCGAGTGGTGGATGGTGGACAGGGACGGTGCTGGAATTGATGCGCCGGGGGATGTTACTGGTGCCCGACCATGGTCGGGGCATCGCCAATCTCATTCATGTGCAGGACCTTGCCGACGCGGTTCGTGCGGCACTCACGGTCGGCCGTATCGATGGCCGGTTCATCATCACCGACGGGCGGCCCATCACATGGGCGGCTTTTTATGACGCGCTGGAGGCCGAGGTGGGCCGTCCCGCCACTGTGCGTCGATCAACGGAGGAGTGCCTGACGATGGCTGCGCGACTGCGAGACCGTGGCGTTTTGGCGCGGCTCCGCCGCGAGTTGGGGCGCCGGTGGACAGGGAGCCCTCCGGTGTTTCCCGCCGAGGACTCCGCGCTCATTCAGGCCTCGTCTCGGGCCGTATTTAGTCCAGCCCGAGCCGCCGCGGTGCTGCAGTTTCGCCCCACCCGACGTCTTGCACAAGATCGAAGTACCGGATCTCGGTGATGGTCCGGCGCACTTCGGCGCGGTGATCCGGGTGCGCGATCGAGGTGGGTGCGGCGGCGCGTTCGCGCAGGCCCCTGCCGAACAGGTTGACTGCGCCGTATTCGTTCACGACCCGGAGCACGTGCCGGCCCAATTGGAGGTGTTGCGCGCCTGCGACTTCATCGCGCGTCACGGGAGTGTGGACGTGCAGGACGCGCTGGCCGTGATCATCCGGTCGCTGTTTGCTGACAGTGGTCCGCAACAGGCGAAGCGACGGCTCGCCCAGCGCTGAGGCTCGGGGGGACCAGGCGATGAAGATCCGCCGGCGCCCGGCGGCTGCTGGCGCGTCGGAGCCTGTACCGCTACACGCCCGGTCATCTGGGCGCGATCTGCAGGTCTGTGCCTCAGGGTCTCACGCTGATCACGTAGCCCCGCCACATCATGAGCAGGCCGAGCAGTTCCATGACGTAGAGGACTTCGGTGTAACCAAACCGCGTGAACGCACCGCCGATGCCTGGCAGGATCGCGCCGGCGGCGATCCAGACGTTTGCCCACATGCGATGGCGCGTCGCATCACTCCTGCTGAACTTCACGGCGGAAAGGATGGCGCCTCCGACCAGGAAGATCACCGCATAGAGGTTGATGAACGGACTGAACCGGCGCACCCACGTCCACTCAAACACCCGGCCGCTGAGCCGATGGGATTCCACCCACTCGTACTGAATGGGTGACGACCAGACGGCCACCGATGCGACCGCAACCGTGAGGACCAGGGCCGCGGTCAAGAGGTGCGCGGTCCGCTTCTTGAGCATCAGGTAGACCGTGCCCTGGGCCAGCGGCGCGCCTCCAAGAAGCGCGCCGGTGATGTACCAGAGACGGAACACCGGCTCCTGCCAGCCGAACAAGGCCGTCAGTGACTCGGTGAGGGTCCCCGCCGCGTAGGCGCCCACCCCGATCGCCCACCACAACAGGTGCAGGCGTTCAGGGTGTTGCCCATACCGGCGTCCGATGGCCACCGCGAATGGAATCGCGAGAATCGTAGTGACGATCGGGATGTAGTGGATCAGTGAAGAGCTCATGGAGAGATCCCGTCAATTGAGGATGGAGGATGGAGGATTGAGGATTGGCAATTGTTCAATTGCCGGATTGAGGATTGATTGAGGGATTGAGGGATTGAGGGATTGAGGGATTGAGGGATTGAGGGATTGAGCCAATCCCACAATCCCCAATTGGAAGCATCAGCCCCCAATTGCCAATCCTCAATCCTCCATCCTCAATCCTCAATAACTCGGTTCTTGACTAGAACGCCCCGATCCCAAGGCTCACCGTGAACGTCCGGCCGCGCGCGGGTGCGAACTGGAAGTGCTCACGATAGAACCGGTTCGTCAGGTTCTCGACCGCGAAGGTTAGCGTGACGCGATCGCGGCCGCGCGAGAGGTCAACACCGGCGGCGGCGCGCTGGATGGCGAGTGCGTCGAGCGCCAGCAGGTCCTGTGCGATGAGGAACGGCGAGTCGAGCAACGCCTGCGCGACGCGATCCACACGGCCCTGCGCGCGGATCCCGTATTCCATCCACCAGCGACCGCTCGCCTGCGTGAAGCGCGCGTTCGCCACGAGCTTCGACGGCGTGATGTTGTCGGCCGGCGTGTTCGCGAGCGAGTGGCCCGAGAGGGGATCGGTGCCGTCGGTGATCGTGCCGCGGGTGAAGGCGGCCGATCCGGACAGCGTGAGCACACCGTACTGGAACGACAGCGGCGCATCGGCGGAGAGCTCCACGCCCGAGATGCGGACGTCCGCATAGTTGGTCGCCTGCGCCAGCGCGCCCGCCGGCGTCGTCGCGACCACCAGATCCTGCGCGATGAAGTTCTGGTACTGATTCAGGAACGCGTATGCGCCACCCGACAGACGCCCGAACCGGAACTTCGCGCCGATGTCGAAGTTGTTGCCGACTTCAGGCTTGACCAGCACGTTGGGCGCCAGATTGCCGACGGTCGCGGGACCGGCGTACAACATCTCCTCGAGATTCGGATGACGATACGTGCGGCCGAACCGCACAAACGGACTGATCGCGCCATTTGTATTGGCCATCAATCCGATGTCGCCCGTCACGGCCGAGCGGCTGTAGGTCGCGCCATTGGGATCAGGCAACGTCGCGGGGTCGATGGCCGGCACGGCGCCGGCGACCAGTGGCGCGACGGTGTAGCCGGCCGTCGCTTCCGTCGTGACGTCGTAGAAGTCCGCGCGCAGCCCGGTGACCAGCGAGAGATTCGGGCGGATACGCCATTCGTCCTGTGCAAACACCGCGATGTTCTGCAGGGAGGCATCCGGCACGCGCACGGGGTTGGCCACCGTCGGCGGGCCCAATTTCATGGGCGTTGGGAAGACGGTAGCAGCCGGACCACGCGCACCCATCGCGACCTGTCCCACCATCGACATCGTGGTGGTGGTCGTACGGCGGTCGCTGCTGCGGTCGCGATAAAACGTCGCGCCGGTCGTCAAGAGGTGATTCGTCGCGGGCACCCAGACCGCCTGCACATCGACGCCAGGCGTCCACACGCGCTGCTCGGTCTGCGACAACACGTCGAGACGCATGACCGCGATCGGAAAAAAGACCCGTGCCGTAGGCACCGGGAACTGCACGGGCAGCAGGTTCTCAAGTAGACGCTCCGTGCGCTGGTAATACGCGCTCACCGACAGGTTGGCCAGCCACGGCGTAATGGCCTGCGCTTCGTACTTGATCGAGGCGCGGTCCAGACGGCTGTGCGGCAGCGACGTCGCATTGAAGAAATACGGAGCCGCGAAATCGGGGAAGCCGATGTTGTCCATCCGGCGCTGCTGATACCGCAGCTTCAACGTGCGGCGCTCGGCGAGTTTCATCAGCGCCGAAGCATTCACGAAGTAGCCCCTCGCCTGTGAATTCAGGATCTCGTCGCTCGTGCGCACATACGGTGCGTTGAACGGATCAGGGAAGGCCTTGAAGGTGAAGCCAAACGCGTCGTCAATCGTGTCGGCGCGGCGGAGCTGGCCGCTCGTGAAGAACCGGGTGGTGTCCTCACGGGTGAACCGGCCGGCGGTGTAGTTGCCGTAGTTCTCGCCGCCGCCCTGGACGCGCACGGCCACCCGCGGCGCAGTGAAGCCCAGAGTGAGGGTGGCGCGCCCGCCGTCTTCGTTGCTGGTGTAGAAGCTGTTGGCGCCGTACACAAGCTGCCGGCGGTCGGAGAACTGCGGTTCATTCGTGATGATGTTGATCGTGCCGGCGAGGGCGTCCGATCCGTACATCAGCGTGCCGGCTCCGTTGACGATTTCCATCCTGGCAATGCTGCCCGGCGAGATCAGGCCGACTTCCGCACCGGTCCGTTCGGTCGCCTGCCGCGCCGTGTTCAACCGCTCACCGTCGACCAGCACCAGCAGTCGCGTGGAATCGAGGCCGCGAAGACGAGGACGCAAGCCGAAGGGGCCGCCGCCCACCGGCGTGATGTTCGCGACCGACGCCAGCGCATCACCCGTCGAGAGGGGATTGCTCTGCGCGACCGCCGCACCGGACAACGTCTCAATGTGCAGGGGAATCTGACGCACCTCGCGTTCCGCACGGCTCGACGTGACGCTGACCTCGGTGGACAACGTCCCCAACTCCAGCTGCACCGGCAAATCCATGCGCCGTTCGGTCGGCGTGACCACCACCGTGCGCGCCGCATCACTGAACCCGCGGCGCGACACGATCACGAGATACGTCCCGATCGTCGTCGCTTCAACGGTGTACTTGCCTTCGGAATCGGTCTGCACCGTGGACTCGCGCCCTGTGGCCATGTCCCGCAACACCACCGTCGCCCCCGGCAGGGCGGCGCCGGTCGTGTCAGTCACACTGCCACCAATCGTGGCGACCCGTGTTTGGTCGGCGACCGCAGCCGCCAGATTCGGCGCGGCGATCCCCATCGCCACCGCCAGGAACACTCCTCCTAGAAACGTACGCATAACTACCCCTGTTCATCTGAAAACGGAAAACGGAAATCGGAAATCGGAAATCGGAAATCGGAAATCGGAAATCGTTGTCGGAATCGTGCAATCGAGGAACTGGGAAACGAGGGCACTGCCGTGTTCGGCATTGCCTCACTGCCGTATTGCCTCATTGCCTAATTCGTTGATGGGGGTGGTCGGGGGGCGAAGCGATGGCCCGCACTGAGGTGCAGCACGGGCGTCGACGCGCACGCGGCCAGGCGGCCGATCGCGACGAATGCAGGACGACGACGGGCGCCGAGGCCTGCGAGGACAAGACCAAGACCGACGAGAGCGACAAGACCGGCGAGCGTCTGCGTCAGCGTGACGACAATTTCGGGAATCGGGACCGACCCCGGAGACTCAATGCGGGTGGCGAGCGCGGGGCCATGAAGCAGGGCGGCAAGTACCCAGAGGGCAACGGCCTTGCGCCCCCACACAACGGATTCGCCCTGGCGTTTCAGAACAATGAGGCCACCGATCAGTCCGGCAGCAACGAGCCAGCGGAAGATCAGGCCCGGATCCGTCAGCGCACCGCTCCAGACCTGTCCGGCAAAAAGCCAGACGTGGAACGCCGCCAGGGCGGCACCCACGAGGAGGAGAGCTCGACGAATCATCGTTCCAGTCTAGTGCATGAAGTGTGCCCGCTTGTTCAGGCCGGGAAACCGCGCGTTTCCCGGCCTGAACTGTCAGTGCTCGCTGCGGACTGCGGAAAAGTCCGCAGTGTAATTACTGGCCGCCACCGCGGCCGCCACGTCCACCGCGACGGGCCTTGAGCTTTTCGAGCTGTTCCGGCGTCAGCACGGCTTCAACCTCCAGGCGCGTTCTCTCATGAATCGCCTTGACCTGTTCCTTCTGGGCGTCAGTCAGGTCGAGCCCGCGAAGGGCCATGCCGGGCCTGCCAGGGCCACCCCTCCGGACGCCGGCGCCAGGGCCACGCATTGCGCCCATGCCCTGCTGCCGCTGCTGGCCCCGCTGTTCGATGCGGGGACGCTGATCCGGATTACCCTGCCGCGGCGGTTGTGCCTGTAGTGCCGCGGTGCCTACCAACGCCAATGCGGTGATGCCAACGAATGCGATGCGACGAGTCATAACGGCCTCCAATCGCGACCTGACGGAATGTGGTCGCTGTCTCTGCTGCTGTGACTGGAGGGAGGGTGCCGTTATTCCCGGATGGCGAGAATTTCTTTCGCGGCTCGCCGGTCGCCATTACAACTGATGCGGCGCGGCGCAGCGTGATAGCGCAGCGTGAACCCCAGATCGCCATACAGTTCACGCACACGCCGTGTGGCCTGATTGACCAGCACCACGGGCCCCGGATGACGACTCAGCCACATCGCGGTGCGCACCTGATCGTCCCACGTGAACTTCGTCCGCGCGTATTGTGTGAATTCCACATCGTAGGGCGGGTCCGCGTACACGAAGTCATCCGGATCCAACGCCATCGCCTCGAAGTCGCCGGTCGTGAACCGCCAGCCCGCGAGTACATCGCGCCACGGTGAAAAGTCGCGGACGTACGCAACCTTCTTGTACCGTCCGAACGGCACGTTGAACTCGCCTGATCTATTAAAACGGCACAGGCCGTTGTAGCCGGTCCGGTTCAGGTAATAAAACAGCGCCGCGGCCTCGGCACTGTGTGCATCACCTCCGGTGATCACCCGATTGAAGCGTGTGCGATTGCGATAGTACGCTGCCTCCGAATGCGTCTGTGCGGACGCAATGACCAAACCGCGTTGTATCCACCGGTAGAAATTGATCACGTGGGGATTGGCGTCGTTGAGCCACCCGCGCTCCGGTCGCAGCCCCAGAGCCACCGCGAGCCCTCCACAAAACGGTTCCACAAGGCGACGATGGCGGTGCGGCTCCCAGAGGGGATGCAAGTGCGGGAGTTGCCACCGTTTGCCGCCCGCCCATTTCAAAGGCGGACGCACGACGGCGGGTGCGGGCAGCAACGCAGGCATTGGCGGAACAGTGTATCGTCAGGACAGAAGTGAACAGTCGATGATGTATTCCAGACCTGCCCGGTGGGCGGGTTTGCTCTGCGTGTTTCTGTGCGTCGGATCGAGTGATACGGCGCTCCTCGTGCAGATGCCGTCGTACACGACCTCGGGCCGGTGAGCGCCATTCCCGGCGCGACGCATCTGTCGGTGCTGCCGCTTGGCCGCGCGGTCCGCCGCCCCGGCACGATGTTTGACGATTACCTGTCTGGTCCAACCCTCGCCGCTACACCGCCGGCTTGCCTTTGAGCACGCCGATTTGAATCAACAGGCCGGTGAAGTCGTACATCCGGCGCTCGTGCAGGACAAGGCCGTCCTCCATCGTAAACAGTCGGACGCCCTGGATTCTGAACTTCCGCCCGGTCCCTTCAAACCCCATGAAGGCCCCGACGTGTGTGGCGTCCACCACAAACGGCTCTGCGACGCGGTCGCCGTCGATCAGCAGGTCTTCGCCCTGATAGTTCCAGTCCGGGAAGATGGCGAACAAGCTCTCGTAGGCCCTGCGAATGGCGTCGCGGCCTTCGCGGCGGCCGAACATCGGACTGTCCAGGGTGCCATGGACGTGATGACCGGCGGCGAGTGCCTCCGCGTCCCTTGCCACCCAGGCCTGTTTTCGTACGGCGAAGAATGCGTGGATCTGATCGCGGGTCATGGGCGCATTATAGGGAGAATCCGGACAATTTCGCGGCCTCCTCCAGCACTCGCTCGCGCGACCATCCCGCCGCCCGCAGGTCACGGATGCCTGTATCGCCATCGGATTTGCTCAGCTTCTGCGAGGCGGACTTCATGATGAGCGGATGATGGGCAAAAATCGCCGGCGCCGGCCGGCCGATCAGACGCCCAAGGAGAATCTGCCGGCCTGTTGAGTCCAGCAGGTCCCGGCCCCGGATGACATCCGTGATGGCCTGCAGGTGGTCGTCCACGGTGGCGACAAACTGATACGTCCAGTTGCCCAACCGGTCGCGAATCAACAGGTCCCCACACTGCCGGGCCGGCACCTGCACCTGCGGCCCGCACCACCGGTCATCAAACGTGATCGCATCGTGCGGCAACCGCACCCGCCACCCCACGCCATCTCCGGGCGCATGACTGGCATTTCGGCATGTTCCCGGATATCGAACCTCTTCGGATCCCGGACCCTGGACCCTGGACCCGCGGACCAGCCGGCGCGTGCAAGTACACGCGTAAAGAAGTCCCCGCGCGTGCAGGTCGTCCGCAACGCGCTGATAGATCGTGTGCCGTGCGCTCTGACGCACTGCAGGTTCGTCCGCTTCGAAGCCGAGCCAGGCCAGGTCTTCGAGCAGCGCGTCCTCGAACTCGGGTCGGCATCGCGCACGGTCGTGATCCTCGATCCGCAGCAGCACGCGCCCGCCACGTTCGCGCGCGTCGGTCCACACGTAGAGCGCATTTGCAACGTGGCCCAGATGCAGGTACCCGGTCGGCGCCGGCGCAAAACGGGTGGTCACGACCGCGCGAGCACCTTCGGGATGTTGACGGCCTTGCCCGTGCGAATCGGCTCCCAGAGGTCGCCGGCCTCGCGGAAGCGGGCCGGGGCGGTGCGCAGCGTGAAGTCGCGTGGATCAACACCTTCAGCGACCTCGTTCCACGTCAGCGGGGTGGACACGCCTGCGTAGTCGCTCGCGCGCACGGCGTAGGCCGCGGCCAGCGACTTCCCGAGAATGTTCTGCAGGTAGTCCACGTAGACGGTACCCTTCGGCCGCTTCTTCACCATGCGCTCAATGGTGGCCACCCGCGGATGTTTCGACGACACAAGTGTGGCGATCAGGTGGCAGAGCAGTTGCCCGGTTTCGTAGGTCGTCTTCGGCGGCAGCTTGATGTAGATGTGCATCCCGCTGGACCCGGAGGTCTTTGGCACCGCCGGAATCTTCAGCCGGTCGAGTTCCTCCTTGCACCACCGTGCGACGTCCAGCACCCGCGCGAAGGGCACGTCATCGCCGGGGTCGAGATCGATGGCGGCAAAATCCTGATGCAGCGGGTCCGTGACTCTCGAGAACCACGGGTCGAGCGAGATCGACGCCAGCTGCGCCATGTACAACAGCGTGGTCAGTGAACCGCCAATCAGCCGCTCGCGCCCGCCTTCGTCGGGATCGATCGGATCCACGTCTTCATCAAGCACTTCGCGCCGGACACCTGTGGGCACGGCTTCCGGATGCCGCTGCTGATAAAACGCATGTTGCGTGATGCCATTGGGGAAGCGGCGCATGATCATCGGCCGGTCGGCGATGACGGGCAGCGCAAAAGGCGAGACCGCTGCGTAGTAGCGCAGCAGGTCGCCTTTGGTGAGACCAAGCGCCGGCCAGAACACCTTCGCAAGATTGGTGACCCGCAGGCGATCGCCATTCGGCAGATCCACCTCGCCGTCACGGCGGGATTCCTCGAGCGCATGCAGCCGCGCGATCAGCACCGCCAGCGGGTCTGTGGGAACGGGCTCTGCGGCGCCCGTCGCGCGACCCGCCGTGATGCGCACATCGTCGCGTTCCCCGACATAGACCGGATGCCGCAGCATGCCGTCTTCCGTCATTTCGGTGAACTGCACCTCGACGGCCATCGCCGGCTTCACCCAGTGCGCCTTGACGATGGCCTTCGGCGGATTCACGAACGGACAGGTGTTTGTCGCGAGGGCGTCGAGCCTCGCTGCGACGCGGGTCAGTTCCGCCTGGTCAAACCCCGTGCCGACGTTGCCCACCCACCGCAGCCGGCCCGCTTCCGGAAGACCGAGCGCGAGTGATCCGAAGTGCTGGCGCGTGTGCTGCGGATCGGTCCAGCCGCCGACGACGAAAGTCTCGCGCTTGAGGAGTTTGAGCTTGCGCCAGGCCGGCGACCGGCGACCGCTGTGATACACCGACCCCCCGTCTTTGCCGATTAGTCCCTCCCAGCCTTCGCACTCCGCGCGCGCCAGCATCTCTCTCCCATCGTCCGCCACGATTTCGCTCAGGCGCACAAGCGCCGCCCCGCCCGTCTTCACCGGCAGGGCATCCTGCAGGCGCAGGCGGCGTGCGGCCATCGACAGTCCGCGCACATCGCGGTCGTCGTCGCGCAACAGATCGAACACCACAAGCGCGGCCGGCTGGGACTTCTCAGCGCGGGCGATATCGGTGGCGGCCGTGAGATGGATGCGTCCCTGCAACCGGCCGAACGGCAGGGGTCGACCCGCCTCGTCCGTCGCCACGATCTCTCCATCAAGCAGCAGCGGTCCGTCGAGCTTCGGAGCGATCTTCTTCAGGGCGGCAACGATGGCGGGGAACTGGTGGGCCTTCGCGTGGCCATTGCGCGAGTACATCTCGACGATGACCGGTTCGTCCTTCGTCGCCGGGCGGAGGTCGACCAGGGCGCGGATGCCGTCGTATTTGGGCTCGTAGACCATACCCGGCTGGACGACCGGTGGCGGGTCGAGCGAGGCGAGCATGGGGCGCACTTTCGCGGGGTCGTCACGCCACTTCGGCACGAGCCGATCTTACAGGGAGACACGGACACACCGACGGTGTGCAGATCTGTGCACTGGTGCCGTGGTGCGTCCGTGCCCCATAATCACAGGTCCAGCATCAAGGATTGCGGGGAGGCGCCGATGGCCGCACGTGCGACGTGGAAGGGGTATCTCAAGATCAGCCTGGTGAACATTCCGGTGCGGGTGTTCCCCGCGACGGACGCCGCGGCGACGATCAGCTTCAACCAGCTGCACCGCGAGTGCCGCTCGCGCATCCAGCAGAAGAAGTGGTGCCCGACCTGCCAGACCGACGTCGCCACCACCGATCTGGTGAAGGGCTACGAATTCGACAAGGGCAAATACGTCGTCATGGAAGAAGACGACATGGCGAAGGTGAAGACGGAATCCACGCGCGTGATCAACGTGGTCCAGTTTGCCGATGCCGCCGTGATCGATCCGGTCTACATCGAACGGCCGTATTACCTCGCGCCGGATGGTCAGGTGGCGGCCGACGCGTTTGCCGTGATGCGCGAGAGCATGCAGGGGAAGGCGGCCGTCGGGAAGGTCGCGCTGTACGGTCGTGAATATCTCGTCGCCATTCAGCCGCGCGACAATGGCCTCGTGATGTACACGCTGCGTCACGCCAGTGAGGTGCGCGCGATGCAGGAGATCGACGAACTGAAATCGGTACCGGCCAAGATCAAGCCGGACGAGCTGAAGCTTGCGCGCCAGGTGATCGGCAACTTCGAAGTGGGCGGCGACCTGACGCAATACAAGGATGCGTATCAGGAAGAGTTGCGCCGCATCATTGACGCGAAGATTGCCGGCAAAGAGATCGTCGCGCCGATTGATGAGGCGCCGCCGAAGGTGGTCAATCTGATGGAAGCGCTGCGTCAGAGTCTTGAGCGCGTCTCTGCCAACAAGAAAAAAGTCGCCAAGGCGATCTCGGAACGCCCCGCGAAGGTCGCGGCTCCGCGCAAACGTGCGCGGGGGTGAGGTACATTCAGGCCTGCGATGACCGACTTCGAAACACTCGGCCTGTTCTACCTTGGTCGCACGGCCGCCGGCCCGTATCTGCTGGACTCACGCGACCTGACGACCCACGCGATTTGTGTCGGCATGACGGGCAGCGGCAAGACCGGGCTCTGTCTGGGCTTGCTCGAGGAAGCCGCGATCGACGGCATTCCCGTGATCGCGATTGATCCCAAGGGCGATGTCGGGAATCTGCTGCTGACGTTCCCCGATCTTGACGCCGCGTCGTTTGCGCCATGGGTGAATGGAGACGATGCCGCGCGTGCGGGCGTGACGCGCGACGTGTTTGCCGATCAGGAAGCCACGAAGTGGCGCGAGGGGCTGGCCGGCTGGGGCCAGGACGGCGCCCGGATCGCGCGTCTGCGTCAGGCCGCTGACGTCGTGTTGTATACGCCAGGGTCCAGGGCCGCACGTCCGCTCTCAATCGTGAACAGTCTCGCCGCGCCGCCCCCGTCGGTGCGCGACGACGCGGAGGTGTTGGGAGACCGGGTGTCGAGCACCGTCAGCAGCCTGCTGAGTCTGCTGGGCATTGATGCCGATCCGCTGACGAGTCGCGACCACATCCTGCTCTCGACGATCCTCCATGAGGCCTGGATGACCGGTTGCTCTCCGGATCTTGGAGCCTTGATCCACCTGATTCAGACACCGGGGATTGCCCGCGTCGGCGTGATGGACCTGGAGGGATTTTATCCCCAGAAGGATCGATTCGCGCTCGCGGCTCGACTGAACAACCTGCTCGCGTCCCCGGGGTTCGCGGCGTGGCTCGAAGGCGACCCGCTCGATGTCGGGCAACTGCTGCATGGGCCCACGGGGAAACCGCGTATCAGCATCATCTCGATTGCGCACCTCGATGATGCGCAGCGGATGTTCGTAGTGTCGTTGCTGCTCGGAGAAATCGTGACGTGGATGCGCACGCAGGCCGGCACCACGAGCCTGCGCGCCTTGGTCTACATGGACGAAGTCTTCGGCTACCTGCCGCCGGTGGCGAATCCTCCCTCGAAGGGGCCGCTGCTGACGATGATGAAGCAGGCGAGGGCCTTTGGTGTCGGTGTGTGCCTGGCCACGCAGAACCCCGTGGACCTTGACTACAAGGCGTTGTCGAATGCCGGCACATGGATGATCGGCCGGCTGCAGACCGATCGCGATCGCGCGCGCCTGCTCGACGGCCTCGAAGGCGCGGCCGGTGGTGCGTTCGATCGGGCGGCCGCCGATGCCGCGATCGCGGCGCTCGGCAAACGCCGGTTCTACATCCACAACGTGCATGCCAAAGCGCCGGTCGAGATCGAGAGCCGCTGGTGTCTGTCGTACCTGCGCGGACCGCTCACACGGGAGGATATGAAGCGGGTGGGTGGGGGATGGCCGCCTGCAGACCAGGCGGCCCTGCGTACGGCTGATCGGCCGCCTCAAACCCAGGCGGCCCTACGTGCGGATGGCGGGCGGCGTCCGCTTCTTCCCCCGGAGATTCCGCAGTTCTTCATGCCGGCTCCAGCGGGGGCATCGGGCGTCTGGGTGCCGCATCTCTACGGGGCGGCCGACGTCGACTTTGTGGATGCCAGGCGCGGCGTGGATGAACGACGGTCTGTGCAGGTGGTGTTGCCGCTGACGACGCCTGCAGCGGTGGTGGATTGGGCGGAGGCGATCCCGAGTGATGTGTCGCCGCGTGCGCTTGTGGCGGAGGCGGGCGGCGCCGGGGCGTTTGTGCCTGTACCGGCGTCCCTGTTCACGGCAAAGGCGATCACAAAGTGGACGGCAGATCTGGACCGGTGGCTGGCGCGATCACAGCGGCTGGATCTGTTTCGCCACGCCGAAAGCGGCACGACCTCGCGTCCCGGCGAGGATGAACGCGCGTTTCGCATCCGCCTGGCGGAGGTCTTGCGCGGCACTCGTGACGCGGCGGTGGACAAGGTGCGGGCGAAATACGCATCAAAACTCGACACGGCAACCGAGAAGGTGCGTCGCATGGAACTCGCACTCGGCAAGGAGCAGCAGGATGTGTCGCACCATCGCGTGCAGGCGGGCCTGTCGACCGCGAGTTCAGTGGGGGCGGCGGTACTTGGGGCGATCTTCGGCCGGCGAGGCGGACTGACCGCCACGACGGTGGGCAAGGCGTCGACGGCAGCAAAGAGCTGGGCGCGCGGATCGAAAGAAGCGGAAGACGTGAAGCGCGCGGAGCAGAATCTGGCCGCCGCGCGGCAAGCGCTCGTGGATCTCCAGCAGGACATCGAGCGCCAGGTGCTCGATCTGCACGCCGTGACGACGGTGGACGTGCTGGAGACGGTGTCGATCGTACCGAAACGTGGTGGCGTCCACGTCACGTTGGTCGCGCTGGTCTGGGCCTAGCCGCCGCCCTGGCGCATGGCCGGGTTCGTGCGCAGGAGTTCGTCCATGACGTGCTGCTCTTCGAGGGCGGTGGGGGGCGCGAACGGTGTGCCGATCGCGCCGAGGTCCCTGGCCGGAGCAGCCGGCAGCACCGGGACAATCAACTCCGCGTTGGTATAGGCCCACACCGCGTAGGTGCCCAGGCCCAACCCGCTCAGCAGCAACAGCAGCAGCACGATCATGACGCCCCACCGGCGTCCTCTCGGCTGGGCGTCGTCGTGTCCAAAACTGACCGTCGGCTGGTACTCGTCACGGGGCGCGTGGGCCAGGTGGTCGTCGAGGTTCAACGGCAGCTCGTCCACGTTGACGGGCGGCGGCGCGGCGAGCGTTACCGGCTTGACGGGCGGCACATCGGCGTCCGCCTGCTGCGACGCGCGTTGCACAATCGCCGGCGTGATGGTCGTCGTGCCCTCGACGCGGCCGGCCTCAAGCGTGCGGTCACATAGCAGGTTGATACGCCGTGGCACTCCGCGCGTGAGCTCCGCGATCAGATTCACGGCGTCGGCGCGGAACTCGACGGTGTCCCGGCCGCCGGCGATCGTCAGGCGGTGCTGGATGTAGGCATCCACATCGGCGGGCGGCAGCGGACCCAGGACGGCGCGCCGCGACACCCGCTCGTCCAGCGCCCGCAACGCATCGGACGAGATCGCGGTGATCAGCCCGGGCTGCCCGACGAGCATGATCTGCAGCAGCCGCTGTCCGTCGAGTTCGTAGCCGCCGAGCACACGGATCTGGTCCAGCACTTTGGAGGAGAGGCTCTGCGCTTCATCGATGATGACGACCGCGTACGAGTTGAGCGCCACCAGTGATTTCAGGAAGCCTTCAAGCATGTCGAGCAGCTGCGGCAGATCGGCTCTGGCGAAGGCGCCTTTCCGGATTTCCTCGCGGCTGACAAGGCCGAAGTCGCGCAGGATGACCCGCAGCACTTCCGCATCCGTCATGTAGGGGTTGAGAATCAGCGCGGAGAACGTCCGCGGACCGAGCGTATCAATCACCGCCCGGCACAACGTGGTCTTGCCCATGCCGGTGTCGCCGGTGAGCAGCAACACTCCCTCGCGTCTCCGCAGGCCCATCAGCAATTCCTCGTAGGCCCGCCGATGGGCGTTACCCAGGAAGAGGAATCGTGGGTCCGTCGTCAGCGCAAACGGCTGCTCGCGAAGGCCATAAAACGCCTCGTAGAGCGGCTCGTCCGGCGCTACGGGCGTCAATGGCGGTTGCACAGGGCGATTATAGATGGCGGATTACCAGATTGTCGTGTAACTGGGGTGGATGACGGGAATCGAACCCGCAACAACCGGTGCCACAGACCGGTGCTCTGCCATTGAGCTACACCCACCACCCGGGGGAGACAGACAGTCTATCAAATGAGGCAATGAGGCAATGGGGCAATGGGGCATGGGGCAATGGGGCGACCTAGCGGGGGCCGCGGCCTCGGAGGCCGGTGCGCTCGGTGACCCAGGCACGGAAGTCGGTGGCCTGGTCGGGTGTCATCACGGCCGCGATGCGGTCGTGCAGGTCTGACTGCTCCTGAATAAACACGCGACGCGCGTCCTCCTGCATCTGCTGAAGGCGCGTTTCCTGCGCCTGAAGCAGCGTCAGGATCTCCGTTCGCTGTGCATCGGTCAGGTCGACCGCGCGTCCGAGGGCGTCCACATACTCTGCCGGCGGCGGCCCGAACATCGGCCCGCCCCGGCCCCGGCCCCCCGGACCCCTGGCCCCCGGGATCCCTGGACCCCGGGCCCCCTGGCCTCCCGGACCCCTGGATTCCTGGACCCTGGACCCTGGACCAATCTGATTGAGGACCGTCCGCTCGAGCACGATCCCTCCGAGCAGGCCGATCGTGAAGACGAGCGTCATGAACGTCGCGAGCCATACGCGGGGTGAGGGCATCTTCACAACCCGCCTCCCGTCGTGGTCGTCGTGAACGTGTCATCCGCCGTTGAGTTCAGCAGCAACGAGAGCAGGTCGGTCCCGGCAATCTCCCCGGTGACGAGTGCGGACGAGACCGGCTGCCCGGATTCAGTAACGTCAACCGTCGTGTCGACGGCCTCGGCATTGGTTCTCGCGACGCCGGCCACCACGATGGCGAGGGCCGCCACGACGGGTACAAGCCGCCACGTCCAGCGCCGGAAGTCGAGCGCATCCACCCAGGAGGTGCCGGTCGCACCGGCCTCTGCGCGCAAGGACGCCATGACACGCGCGCCCACCGGACGGGTCGCGGTTTCGGCGGCGAGCGCCGTCAGCGACACGCGCATTGCCCGCTGGTCGGCCAACGCCTCAGTGCAGGCCGCACACGTCGCGAGGTGGACATCCAGTGCCGCCCGCTCCGCGTCCGGCAGCGCACCGTCTGCGGCTCGCACCAACGCCGGAATGAAGTCGTCGCAGTGAGGGGTCATTTGTCGTTCTCCTGGCTCGTCACAATCTGCTTCAAGCGCTGACGTCCGCGGAAGATCCGCGATTCGACCGTGCCCATCGGAATCTGGAGGGCGTCGGCGATCTCGCGATACTCCAAGCCCTCGATGTCTCTGAGCAGCACGGCCTCCCGCCATTCATCAGGCAACTGGGCCAGGGCCCGACGCAGCTGGTCGTGCGCTACGATCCGCCGTTCCACCTGCTCGCCGCTGCCCACTTCCAAGTCCTCGCGGTCGCCGTCGGCGGCCTGGTCCTCGAGACGTTGCCGGCGTTTGTACAGATGGGTGCGCGCGGCGTTGGTGGCGATCTGATACAGCCATGTCTTGAACGAACTCTGCCCGCGAAAGTCCTTCAGGGCGTTGTAGGCCCGAATCAGCGCGTCCTGCGCCACGTCTTCGGCGTCGGCAGGATTTGACACCATGTGCATCAGATAACGCACCAGTGCCGCCTGATGCCGCTGCACGAGGTCGCCAAAGGCGTCCAAATCGCCCCTTCGGGCACGCGCCACGAGCTCAAGATCGGCATCCGCCATATGAGACTCGTGGCCTGCGGCCGTTATTCCCGGCCCCGGCGTAACGTTTGCGTGACGCTGCCGGCATCCACCCCATTCACTACGAGCGTGGCCCGGAGCAGATAGTCGCCCGGGCCCAAATCAGCCACTGGGACCTTTCCGCTGATGGCCCGTCTGGTGGGATCCGGGGACGTCAACACCCGCCCGTCGGCGGACGCAACGGCGGGTCCAGCCGGGGTGGTGAGCACGTCGAGCCGCGCGGTCAGCGTCTGACCGGCCTCGATCGCTCCGTAGACCTCGGCATACCACTCGATCCCGGGTGAATCAGCCGGTGGTTGAAGGACGGGCAAGAAGTTCTCCGGCCCCAGCCGGCCCACCATCAGTCCGCTCAGGCGGAACAGGCCCGCCGGCACCAATCGCACGTCAACGTCGACGTCGGCCGTTCCCCGCCGGCCCGACAGTTCAGAGGCCGCCCACCGCAGCCGGTACGGCCCTTCCGGCGCCAACACGCCGGCGACGATCGGGCGACTGGCGACGGCGTCGCGTTCTTCAGTCCACTGCGCCACCATCCGGCCATCCGGCGTGATCAGCGCAAACTCGGCCCAGGCCAGCGGCCGTTCGTTCTCGATCGTCTCGGCCACGATCAACAGGCGGATGCTCGACCGGTCCGTGTGGAGCACCGGATACGCTGCGACACGCATCGGCAGGTCAGTGAAAGGTCGTGTGCGCCGCAGCATGTCGGTGAGCGAGACGAGGCGCTCGGTCGTGTTGGCCGGCACAAACGCAAACGGCGCGCCGCGGACGACCATGCCCGAGCGCGACGTGGTGATCAATGCACGGGAGACCACACCCGAATCGAGCTTCGTGTCGGGTGCCAGCGTGACCTCCACGCGTGCCCGTTCCCGCGCGACAATCTCGGACCACTCGCCGGTAATCACCAGGCCGCCAGTGCCGGCCGCCAGCGCGTGCACGCCGTTGGCGGGTGGGACCGTTGTGGTGCCGGGCGTGACGACGTAGAGCGCGACGCGATGCTGCGCCACGGCTTCGCCCAGCGTGAGAATCAACTGACGCAGGTCGCCCGTGACGGTGAATGGCTCGGTGATGAGCACGAGGGTCTTGACGCCCGGTTCCCCGCCGAGCATCACGGTCGCCCGCGTGAGGGCGGCCAGCATCGCCTCAACAGTCGTTTCGTCCTGACGGGCAGTGCGCGGGGCTCCGGTATGCAGCGTGAGCGCCGCGGCCGCGTCGACAATCCGTGCGTGCGCCGTGGTGAAATCCACGGGCCGCACGTCCGTGCTCATCGGAATAAGCGCCACTCGATCGGTGGGCGACAGGCCCGCAGTCAGTGTCGTCAGGCCGGCCGTGATGGCCGCACCGCGGGCTGGCGTCAGGCGCGCGACGTCCACGAGGACGGCGGTCGTGCGACCGTCGATGCCAACGTTGGTGCCGTACGGAATCGGGAGGCCTGCTCGAACGGTGGGTGGTTCGGGCGCAGCGACTCGCACATTCGTCACGGTCTGCGGCCGGCCACCGATGCGAATGATCAGGTCGGATGGCTGCAGGTTGGCGACCGGACGCCCGTCGGCGCCGGTGACCACGAGATCGAGCGTGGTGGCGACGGATGTCTGGCCTGCGGCGTGAGGCCGCGCGGCTGGGAAAGAAGCCAGCGCCAGGAGCGGGAGGGCGATGAGGCCGGCGAACCGCATGTCGAGGGCATTGTAGTCCGCGCTACCTGGAGGCGGCCAACAACTCCAGCAAGGCGAGGGGATCCACACGCGCGCCGTTGAGGCGCACGGTCCAGTGCAGGTGCGGGCCGGTGACGCGTCCGGTGGCACCGACGCGCCCGACAATCGCGCCGGCGTCCACCCGGTCGCCGGCGCCGGCGGTGATCTTCGAGAAATGCGCGAAGAACGAAAAAATGCCGAGTCCGTGGTCGATCACCACGCTGCCTCCGCTGAAGTAGAGGTCTTTCGCCAGCACGACCGTGCCGGCTGCCGGTGCGCGGACGGGGGTGCCGGTCGGACTCAGAAAATCAGCGCCGCTGTGCGCGCCGCGTGGTTCTCCGTTGAAGATGCTGCGCGTGCCAAACGCGGAGTTGGCGCGATGGGGCACCGGCGCGGTGAAGGTCAGCGCGGCGACGGCCGGCTCAGTGGGCACGGCGCTCCACAACGCGGCCATCTCTTTCGACTCGGCGGCGATGCGTTCCGCCATCGCGGCCGGGGCGTTCACGAAGTCGGGGTCGACCCTCAGGCGCCGCGTTCGGAATGCCTTCGCAGTGACAACCAGGTCGTGGACGGCCGTGGCGGGCCCGGTCGGCGAGTCGGCGTCAATCTGCACGCGGTGGGTGCCGAGCGGCACATCGAGGTCGATGCCCACCAGCAGTCGCCACGTGTCGCCGATGCGGACAGCCGGCACGTCACGGTCAAACGCGCGCCCACGCACGGTCGTGACCGGCGCGTCAGCGGTGACCGTCACCACCACAACTTCGCCCTGATGCAGGCCGCGCGCGTTGACGCTGACGGTGAGGGTTGGCGCCGGCGGCGGCGTGGCACACGCCGCCACGGCGACGACGGCAAGAAGCGTGCGCAGGAGGAGGGCCATACGTGACTGTACAATGGCGGCACGCGCCCGTAGCTCAGCTGGATAGAGCACCGGCCTTCTAAGCCGGGGGTCGCAGGTTCGAGTCCTGCCGGGCGCGCCATCGCGCACCAGGCGCTCGCGACGCTCGCGGATTCGGCTGGCTGCGCCGGGCGCTGGCGTCCTGGCCGGCGTTGACGTTGACTATGAAATATGGTCAAGTGACTATTAATCATGGTCAACATGTCCAGCCCCTTCGGAGGGCAGACGCGCACACGGGTGCTGCTGGCCCTCGCACTGCTGACCCAGAGTTACCCGCGCGAACTCGCGCGGCTGCTCGAGGTTCCCGTTGCCGGCGTGCAGGCAGCGTTGCGGGGGCTCGAGCGGGACGGACTTGTGGCTGGGCGCCTCGTCGGCCGGACCCGTCTGTACGACCTGAATCCCCGGTACTTCGCCCGTGATGAGTTGCGGCAGTATCTCGTGCGTTTGTGTCAGGGCGCGCCGGATCTGAACGCAGCCGTCACCGCGTTGCGACGCCGGCCGCGCCGGGATGGGAAACCGCTCTGAGTCTGACACGCAGATCCTCGCTGGCCGAAGTCGCGGCGGCCGTGGCAGGCGCGCTGCGCGACGCAGGCATTGACGCCGTGCTCACCGGCGGCGCCTGCGCGACGGTCTATTCGGCCGGCGCGTATCAATCTCACGACCTTGACTTCATCGTCCGCAGGGGAGGCACGCGGGCCACGCTTGACGCTGCCATGGCCACCGTCGGGCTCGTGCGTGATGGGGACCGCTACGTCCATGCGCGCACACCGTTCTTCGTCGAGTTTCCGAGAGGTCCGCTGGCGATTGGTGATGACCTGCGGATCACGCCGGTCGTGCTGCGCGTCGGGGGCGGGCGGGTAACGATGCTGTCGGCGACCGATGCCTGCCGCGACCGCCTTGCGGCGTTTTATCACTGGTCGGATCGCCAGAGCCTCCATGTGGCACTGGCGATTGCCGGGCGGAACCGCATCTCCCTTCCAGCCGTGCGCCGATGGAGTGCCGCGGAAGGCTTCTCCGACGCCTTCGACGAATTCGCGCGCCTGCTCAAACAGCAGAGCCGGGACTGAACGCGGTATTCTGGCGACTCCCCATGTACCCCCTTGTCGCCGTCGTGATGTGTCCATGTGGCGAAGCGGTTCGCGACCGAGATTCGGCGCGTCGGCGCCAGGCCCGCGCTCTACATGGTGTGGCCGGCAGAAGCGCGAGCCGGTGACTTCGACGACGTGCGCGAAGCCTGGCGTGCTGCGTGGCGCCGCGAGCCCGACCTCGCCCTTTACTCGTTTGAACGTAGGGCCCGCTGAACTGTAGCGGGCCGAGCAATGGCGCGCTCAAGACCAGCGCGCCCTATGCAGATGGCACGCTACAACCCAGCGCGCCCTACGTACGGAGCTTCACGAGCCGTGCGGATTTCGTCGGGTGTGCGCGCGACGAAGTTCCACCACATGAGGATCGATTCGCCGAACGGCGCACCGCCGATGAGCAGGCGCTGTTCGAGCGGCTGGCCCTCAAGCGTCACGTCGCCGTCAGGCACGAGCAGCGCGTGTTCAAACGCCGGGTCGAGCGGCAGCGCCAGGTCATGGCCCGGGTGCACTCAGAGCTCCGCCGTCGCGCATCAATCGACCAGGCAAACACATGCACGAGTCCCGCCGGGGATTTGGTCATGGGCGCTTCCGCGATGTGTTGAAACGCCGGCGCGCCGTGCCGTCGTGGTTCCGGCAGCGCCGCCCACGACTGTACGCCGTTGAGTTTCCCGGTGTGGTCACGAGGCGTTCGTGACATTCACGCCACCCGGCCGAAGCACCGCCTGCGACTGCAGGCTGTCGTCATGGGCGATTTCGCCGTCGAGGAGCCAGGACGCGGGTTCCGGATGCTCATGGGATGGGTTTGATTGTACGCTTGCAGCCTCCGGAGGCCACGAATTCGATGACGCGAAGACTTGCCACCCTTGTTCTTGCCGTCGCCATTGCCGTGACGGCATCTGCTGCAGCGCAGCCATCGAACGTTCATGCACTCGTCGGCGCGTCGATGATCGACACGTCACTCGGCATGGTCCTTCCTCCAGCGACCATCGTCATCCGCGACGGACGAATCGAGGCCTTCGGTTCAACAGACGTCGTCCGCGTGCCTGCAGGCGCAACCCGCACCGACCTGACCGGCAAGTTCCTGATGCAGGGACTGATATCGGCGCATGTGCACGTGTCGGACGTGAATGGCCTTGGGCCGCGCGCCTACACCGACGAAAATACGCATCGCCAGCTCGCGGTGTTCGCGCGATACGGAATCACCTCAGTCCTGAGTCTCGGCGGAGAACTTCCGCCCGCGTTTGCCGCGCGAGACGCCCAGTCGAAAGCCATGCCACTCAATCGCGCCCGCATCTTCGTGTCGGGTGATGTGCTGAATCCCAGGACGCCGGCAGAGGCGCGTACGGAGGTGGCGCGAGTCGCCGCACTCGGTCCCGACTGGATCAAGATCCGCGTGGACGACAACCTCGGCACCAGCGCGAAGATGGCGCCCGACGTGTTTCAGGCGGTCATCACCGAGGCCCACGCGCGTGGTCTGAAGGTGGCCGCGCACATCTTTTACCTCGACGATGCGAAGGCGCTGTTGCGGGCGGGAGTGGACATGATTGCCCACTCGGTGCGGGACCGCGAGATCGACGAGGAGTTCATCGCCTTGATGAAGGCGCGGTCGGTGCCGTATTGCCCGACGCTCACGCGTGAAGTCTCGACGTTTGTCTACGAGTCAACGCCCGCGTTTTTCTCCGATCCGTTCTTTCTGCGGGAAGCCGACCCGGCGGTGGTGGAGCGCCTCAAGGAGCCGGCTCGCCAGCGCGCGATGGAGCAGTCAAAGGCAGCGCAAACCTACAAGGCGCAGTTGCCCGTGGCGCTCAGGAATCTGAAGCGCGCTGCCGACGCCGGAGTGCTCATCGCGATGGGCACCGATGCGGGCCCGTTCCCGGAACGGTTCCAGGGTTACTTCGAGCACATGGAGATGGCGATGATGGCCGAGGCCGGGCTGACACCGGCCCAGGTGCTTCGATCAGCCACTGTGCACGCCGCACAGGCGGCCGGACTGAAGGACGTTGGTGTGATCACGGCCGGCGCCTGGGCCGACCTGGTGGTGTTCGATCGCGATCCACTCAAGAACATCCGCAACACATCGTCGATTCACGGTGTGTGGGTGGCCGGCAACCGCGTGCCGGCCCGTTAGCACGCAGGGCACGCTGGTGTGCAGCGTGCCAGGACGGCCCGCTCAAGTTCAGCGGGCCCTACGTACGCGGTGCCAGGACGGCCCGCTCAAGTTCAGCGGGCCCTACGTACGCGGGTGGCGCGCTCCAGTGGAGCGCGCCCTGCGAGGAGGGGCTACACGTAGTGCAGCCAGCCATCGGACCGCGTGTGGCGCCCGCGCACGGCTGACTGATACGCCTCGCGAAGGGCCATCGTGATCGGGCCCGTCTGGCCGGAGCCGATCGGCCGGCGGTCGATTTCGCGGATCCCGACGATCTCCGCCGCCGTGCCGCAGACGAACGCTTCGTCGGCAACGTAGAGATGGTCGCGCGTGAGCCGCGCTTCCTGCACCGTGAACCCGAGATCGGCGGCCAGGTCGGCCACCGTCGCCCGGGTGATGCCTTCGAGGATCGCATCCACCGGTGGGGTGACCAGTGTGTTGCCTCGCACCAGATACAGATTCGCGCCGGTGCATTCGGTGACGTACCCCTCGGCGTCGAGCAGAATCGCTTCGTCCACACCCTGCCGATGGGCGTCGGTCTTGGCCAGATAGGAGTTCACGTAATTGCCGCTGATCTTCGCCTTGGTCATCATCGCGCCGGGATGATGGCGCGGATAACTCGACACACACGCGCGCAGGCCCTCATTCGGCGAACGTTGTCCGAGGTACACCGATTCCTGCCAGACCGCGACCGCCACGTGTGGCTTGCCCGTGTCGAGCGTGAGATTCCATCCGCCGTCGGCCAGCCACACCAGCGGCCGGATGTAGCAGTCGCCGTACCCGTTCTCACGGACTGTGGCCGACACAGCCTCGGTCAGTTCATCCAGGGAATAGGGGAGACTCAGGAATCCGAGGATCTTGCACGAGTGCTCGAACCGCAGGAGGTGTTCGCGCAGCCGGAACACGGCGAGCCCCTTGTCTGCCTTGTAGGCACGAATCCCTTCGAACACGGCGATGCCGTAGTGAAACCCGGCGGTCAGGAACGGAATGGTCGCCTGCTCGGTCGGCACCATGCGCCCGTTCA
The DNA here is from genome assembly GCA_030827135.1 of Vicinamibacterales bacterium. Lineage (GTDB taxonomy): Bacteria > Acidobacteriota > Vicinamibacteria > Vicinamibacterales > SCN-69-37 > SYFT01. The sequence goes on along the minus strand of JAURFE010000001.1, from coordinate 999,033 downwards.
TCCACGTAAATCGGCTATCCATGGGGCGCTAGTGTACTGCCAAGCTGAGGTATCCTTGCCGCGGAGGTTCGCTATGTCCCCGCGTCGTTCCCTGGTCGTCAGCGCGATCGCGCTGAGCCTCTTGGTGCCCTCATCCGCCTTGGCCCAGGGCCGTGGCGGCGGTGGAGGAGCCGCCCCCACACCTCCTCCGGGACCACCCCGTTTTGAATACGTCGGCCCGACCAATGCCGGCCGCATCGCCGCGGCCGCGGGCGTCGTCGGCAAACCCGGCGTGTACTTTGCCGGCGCGGCTTCCGGCGGTGTGTGGAAAACCACCGACGGCGGCGGCACCTGGAAGCCGACGTTCGACAACGAAACGTCACAAGCGATCGGCGCCCTCGCGATTGCCCAGTCCAATCCGAACGTGGTGTGGGCAGGCACCGGCGAAGCCTGGGCCGTTCGCGACATGGACATGATGGGCGACGGCATCTACAAGTCCACCGACGCGGGTGAAACATGGACGCGCATGGGGCTTCAGGAGACCGGTCGCATCGGCACGATCGTCGTGCACCCCACGAACGAGAATATTGTGCTCGTGTGCGCGCTTGGCCGCGCAACCGGGCCGCAGAAGGAGCGCGGTGTCTTCCGCACGGAAGATGGCGGCCGCACCTGGCAGCACGTGTTGTTTGTGAATGAGGACACCGGCTGCTCCGGACTGCAGATGTCGGTGCAGGACCCGAATGTCGTCATCGCGAGCACGTGGGAGATCTACCTCCAGACCCACATCCTCGAAAGCGGCGGCATGGGCAGCGGGATCTACATCTCGCGCGACAACGGCAAGACGTTCGCGAAGGTCACGCATCCCGGATTGCCGACATCGCCCTACGGCAAAACAGACGTCGCCATCGCGCCGTCCAACGGCAATCGCATGTATGCGCTGATTCAGACCGGCGCCGACGGCGTCAAAGGCCTCAAGTCGGAAGCGCAGGGTTCGTTGTGGCGATCAGACGATGGCGGGCGGGTGTGGCAGAACGTGAGCTGGGATCGGCGGCTGATCGGGCGGGCCGGGTACTACATCCGCATTCGTGTCTCGCCTGATGATCCGGACCACCTCATGATTGCGAACAGCACATTGTGGCGATCACGTGACGGCGGAAAAGTCTGGGTGAGCGGCGGCGGTGGCTGCGGTGACTGTCATGACATCTGGTGGGATACCACCCGCGACATGGCCGGCCACTACATCGTCACCGGCGATGGCGGGATGGGCATCTATGGCTCGCCGTTGAACCCCACCGGGAATACCAGTGTGTCGTTGCCGATTGGGCAGATGTATCGCGTGACGATCGACCAACGCAGCCCCTACTGGGTGTATGGCAGCCGCCAGGACAACGGCAGCATGCGTATTGCGAGTAGTCGGCCGATTGTGCCGGAGAATGTGCCATCGTATGCGCCGCCACCTCCTCCCGTAGCAGCAGCCGGTCGCGGGGCGGGCGGTGGCCGCGGTGGTGGCGGCGGTGGTCGCGGCGGCGGTGCCGCCGCAGCGCCGGCGCAGCCACAGGAGTCGATGCCCTCGTGTGAATCCGGGTACACGTATCCGGAGCCGAACAACCACCGGTTCGTGTTCGGCACGTGTTACGCCGCGCACGTCGCGACGTTCGACGAAGTGACGGGCCTGCGGCGCTCAATCAGCCCCTGGATGCATACGCTCGATCACGATCCGGTCGGCCTGAAATACCGCTGTCAGTGGTCGCCGCCGCTGGCGATCGACTGGTTCGACAACTCGGTCTACTTCGGCTGTCAGGTTGTCTTCCGCACACGCAACCGCGGCCAGTCGTGGGAGGTCATCAGTCCGGACCTCTCGACTGGTGATCCCAGCCGCATCCGTTTCTCGGGTGGTGTGGTAGGTGACAATCTCGGCCAGTTTTATGGCGCGACGATCGCCGCCATTGCGCCGTCGCGCACGCAGAAGGGCGTGTTGTGGGTCGGTACAAACGACGGCAAGGTCTGGATTTCCCGCAACGAAGGGAAAGACTGGACCGACCTGACGAAGAACATCCAGATGCCGCCGTGGGGGCTCATCCGCCGTATCGACGCCTCCCACTTTGATCCGGGCACGGCGTACATGGCCGTGGACTATCACCTCGTGGACCACCGCGACCCCTATTTCTTCAAGACCGAAGACTTCGGGCAGACATGGCGTCGCATCGATGCGGGGCTTCCGAAGGGCCACCCGCTCGATTACGCGTTGTCGATCGCCGAGAATCCGAACCGCAAGGGCATGATCTTCGCGGGCACGGGCCACGCGTTCTTCTACTCGCTGGACGACGGCCGGACGTGGACGCAGTTCAAGGACAAGCTGCCCGCGACCCCCGTCAACTGGATTGAGGTTCCGAAGAACGCGGCTGAAGTCGCCATCGCGACCTACGGACGCGGCCTCTGGATTCTTCGCGACGTGTGGCAGCTCGAGCAGCCCGAGGTGGGGCGCGGACAGGCGGCGTTCGAGATGTACAAGCCTCGTCCTGCCACGGTCACCGCGACCGGCGGCACAGCCACATTCCCGTTCGTGATGAAGACCGCGCCGACCGGGCCACTGACGATGGAGATTGTTGACTCGAGCGGGACGGTGGTCTCGACCAGCCAGGTGACCGCTCAGCAGGGGACCAACGTCGCGACGTGGAACCTCCTCTATCCGATGCCGGATCAGCCGGTGTTGCGATCGATTCCGCCCGACAATCCCTACATCTGGGAGGCGGGCCGGTGGGAGCGTCGTGAACGCCCGGTGACGCACTGGGGCCTCGGTGCCCAGCGCTGGCAGCCGCGCGCGGCACCCGGGAAGTACCAGGTGCGGCTCAGCTACAACGGCCAGTCACAAACCCAGCCGTTCGAAGTGTGGCGCGATGTCACGTTGCCGTCGGATGACGACGATCTGATTGAGAGTGCGACGATGCAGGTCGACATGGTGAAGACCATCAATGAGGTGGTCGACAAGATCAACCGCATCGAAATCATGCGCGCCCAGGTGGAGGACCTCCGGAAGACCCACGCATCCAACCGCCAGGTGGACAACGCCCTCGAAGCGCTCTCCGCGAAGATGTATGAGACGGAACTCCACTTCCTTTCACGTACCGAGATGCACTCCGACGACAAGTGGTACGTCGAGAAGTACAAGCTCTACCTGAACCTGGTCTGGCTGCTGTCGGAAATCGGCGGAAGTGGCGGCGACGTGGCCGGCGGCCAGGGTTACGCGCCGACCGATGCGGCCAAGAGCGTCTATGAAGATCGTCTGCGCGAAATGGTCGCCGCTCGGGCAGCGTTCGACGCGCTGATGAAAGAGGTCGAGGCGTTTAATCGGGCTCACGCGGGGCGCGTGAGCCCGGTCAGCGATCGACTTCAGGGACGCTGATGGGAATTGAGGATTGAGGATGGAGGATTGAGGATTGGCAATTTGGGTGGCTTGCGCCACTCAATTGCTGATTGTGGGATTGATTGGCGGATTGGCGGATTGGCGGATTGAGGGATTGTGGAATTGTGGAATTGTGGGATTGTGGGATTGTGGAATTGGCGCATTCAATCCCTCAATTCACAATCGAGCCAATTGCCAATCCTTCATCCTTAATAACTCGCTCTTATCTTCATCTCTCTCTTTTCCACCATTCCCTTCACCGACGCCGTAATACTCGCCGACCGCCACACGTTCCCATGAATACGGTAGCCGCTGACGGTCTGCGAGTCAGCCGACCACATTAGTGACCCGGCGTCGTACGCGAACTCGGCGGTGCCATCGGTCGTCAGTGCACGCGGTGCCTCGCGCGTGACGAGTGGCCGCAGCCACACGTTGTGGTCGCGAATCTCGACGGCATATCGGCCGTCTGGCGATGTAGGGCCGCCTGGCGATGTAGGGCCGCCTGGGTTGAAAGGCGGCCGTACGTCGGCGGGCCGCCGGGGCAGGCACTCGTAGTCGGTCGGCGGCACCTTGTTCCAGTCCCACTTGATCTGCAGTTCGCAGCGCCAGTGCATGGCGTCGAGCGTGAACTCGACGGCCATCGCGCCCTCCTGGATGTAGGCGTTTCTGCCGTCGTATTTCACCGCGAAATGGGCCGCCGGGTCGGCGAAGGGCAGCGTCAGCGGCGTAAACTCGTAGCCGGTGCGCAGATTGAGCTCGATGGCCAGACGCTGGTGGTCGAACAGCGGTTCTTTGACGCCGTGCTGTGCGTCCACCGTGAAATACAGATGGCCCCCGGTCACGGCTTTTCGGAACCAGAAGTGTCCGGATTTGGCCCACACCGGGGCGGTCACGTCCGTCTGCGCCGACACCGGAGTGAGCAGAAAGACGACGATCATCATCAGACAGACATTGCGCCTGAGGCCTTTTGGCGAGGATGGGCGTTCTGCCATCATGCACACCACATACTGATTGTCATGTTGCTGCGAAGGCTACCATGCTCATTCGCCCCCGTCATGCCCGCGTGGTTCGCACTGGGCGTTCTGCTCACGACCGCGCCCGCGTCTGCCCAGGGCGTCGTCCGTGACAAGGCCTACTGGCAAGGCGTCATCAAGGACGAGTTCAAGGCGCCCGAGGATGTGCGCGGCTTCGACGTTCGACGGCGGCGTCGACGCTGGCGACGCTGGCGGCCGGCCAGAATCGACGGGATCTGCTCGTGTCGCTGTTTGCGGTATTCTCCACGGACAGGGGCGATCTGGCGGGTGTGATCCGCGCCCGCACGATGGTCCTGGAGACACTCAGGGGGTTCATGTAGCGATGTGGTGGCGCGTCCGAACGGAGCGCGAGGGCTTCAGCCCTCGCGTCGTGCCAAGGGCTAGAGCCCTTGGCCTTCAGGTCGTCTGTGCCTGTGCACTATTGACGCCTGCCTCTCTCCCTCAGGCGCCCGCGTCGAATCCTGCGACCATGGAACCTTTTACGTGGTCGCCCGAGCGCCGCCTGACGTGGCCCGATTTTCAGGGACCGCCGGACTTGGGCAGTAGGGCTGTGGCCATGACGGCCTATGCCATCTCGCTCAGCACGGAGTGTGCGGATGGCATCCTTGTCTCCCGCGTCACGTCAACGTTTCTGCCACAGTCCTCATGGGTGAAGTCGGCCTACATCGTGAATCGCCGGGCCGAGACGACGTTGCGGCATGAGCAGGGACACTTCGATTTGAGCGAGGTCGTGGCCAGGCGTCTGCGGGCCGAGTTGCGTAAGTTGCGGTCACCGTGCGGCGAGAACGACGAGGTCCGCAGGGCCGTGTACGTGAAATATCAGAAGGACGACGCGGACACACAGCGCCGGTACGATCGAGAAACCGGGTACGGCACGGATGCGCGCCTGCAGCAGATCTGGGAATCGCGCATTCAGTCGTGGCTCAAGCGCCTGCCAGAATAAAAAAAGACGTCGGGAGGCTTGCTCTCGCCTCTGAGAGCGAAAAAGCCTCCCGACGTCTTTTACCGTTTCATCTACCGTTTGCGGATGGTCTGGGTCAACGTGCCTGTCGGCTGGCCTTCAAACGCCAGTTGCGCGCGCAGGATGTAGTCGCCCGGCTTCAGGTCGGCCACCGGCAGCTTCGCCATGAACAGGAACTTGTCCTGAATCGGCGTCGCCGACGGCTGGGGTGGCGCGGTGACGAGCGCCTTGCCCGCCAGGTCCGGGAGGATTTCAACGAGTGCTCCGAAGGGACCGGCCGGCCGTCCATAGAGCTCAAACACCGCGATGATTTCCGTTTCGGTGCTGATGGTCACAAGCGGTGCGAAACCGCCGGCACCCGCCGTGCCCATCATCAGGCCGCCGAGTTTTGCGGGACCTGCTTCGGTCGTCATCACTTTCATCTCATAGTCGGCCGTCGCGGCGCGGTTGTCGGTCGAGACCGCCGCGACACGCAACCGATAGGTGCCGGCCGGTGCGGGAATCGCCGCCGCCAGCACGGAGCGCTGCAGTTCTTCCGGACGCGCGGTCCACTGCGCGACGAGTTTGCCGAGCGGGTCGTACAATGCCGCGGCCGCAGCCTTGAGCTTGACCGATGGGTCGGTGGTCTCCGCGAGCGCGAAGACTTTCATGTCGGCCTTGGGATCCTCGTTCCGAGAGGCAATGCCGACCACCCGAAGGCCAAAACCCCGATGCACCGTCAACTCGCGCAGCATCGACGTCGGTGTCGGCGCCGCGGCCGCGCGCGGAATATTCACGCTCGCCCGCGCGCGAATCGTCACGTCCGGACGCGACGTGCGCAGTTCAAGACGGGCACTGGTGCCGTTGCGCTCATTGCCCTCGGGGGCGAACGACGCGGTGTAATAGGCCATCGTTTCACGGGCAATACGCGGCATGGCGCCGCCGTCGCCTTCGAGGAACAGCATCTGGCCTCCGGTCACGCCCACGAGGTTCTCAAGGCCCTCGCCGGCCGTGCGGTCCGGGCTCTGCTCAGGACGAATCACGTAGAACTGCGCGTTGGCGATATCGGCGGACGCCCCCACGCGCTGGAACACACTCGGTTGCACCACGCAGTCATCAGGGCTGTCCATCGCCGCAGTGCTGGCGGCCGCGCCGGTCAGGGACGTCGTGAAGAACAACACCGGGGTGAGCCCGCCAGCGGTGTTGCCGGTCGCTCCAAGCAATGAGTCCAGGGCGGTCACGGTGTCACGGGTATGGCAGCGGCGTTCGGAGGCCGACATCGACGCTTTGCCGCGACCCTGGACGCGGTCCAGCGCCGACCGAAACGCCGCGCGGTCGGTGGTGGGCGTCAGCGAGATCGTGCCGCGGGGAATCGTAAACAGCGCCAGGCGGTCATTTGCCGACAGGGTTTTCGCGAAGTCCGTCAGCGCTTGGCGCACCCCGATCTCAAGGCCCGGGCGCAGCGTCTCTTCGTCGATCACCACCACAAACGAACGACCGGCATCCGCGATGTGGTTCGTGCCGAACGGCATCGGCAGCTCCGACGCCGGCGTCGCCGCACCGAATCGCACCAACGCAAGAGAGGAGATGGCGCGGTCCTTGTTGGCGACCCGCAGCGTGATCTGCGCGGCGGTCAGGTCCGTCACCGGCTGGCCGTCAGCCGTCAGGGCGATGAACTCCACCGTGGCCGGACCCGCGGCCCCGGCCTGCGGCGCGTCAGCCGCGCGCAGCACGGGACCCGAGGTCACCGCGGTCATCGTCAGTGCGGCGGCGAGGAGGCTCTTCAGAGAGAACAGGGACTGCAGGGGGCGTCGAGTCATAAAGTCCGGACCTTCGTGTGGCAAGGTTAACGAGTCACTTTTCGGAGCGGACGCACCACGCGTCCGCCCGTCTGATTTTCGGCGGCGACCGTGGCGCGTACCACGTAGTCGCCGGCCGGAAGCGCACCGATCGGAATCGCCGCCGTCACCAGAAAGCGATCGGCTTCCGTCGTCGCGGCAAACGCGCCCGGCATCGTCACCAGGGCCGGACCGTTCGCCGTGCGAGCCACCTCGAACATGACGCCCACCTGGGTGCCTTCGCGGCCGCCGTAGATTTCCAGATGCGCCATCGCCGAGGCTTCCGAGCCGAACTCCAGCCGTGGCTGAAATTGTCCATTGCGGGACAGCCCCAGCACAAGATCGCTCAACTGCAGCGACCCGGCCGCGGCCAGACCCGCATCGAGCGTGAAATCGGCGGTGCCCCCGCGACCTGAAGCCTCGGCGGCTGCCACTCGAACCCGGTACGTGCCGGCCGGCACGCTCAATGCCGTTACGACGGGGTCGCCCTGCAGCTCGTCGGACTTCAGCACACGGCTGGCGACCATCCTGCCGCCCTCCGCAAACAGGCCCACCAGCGCGTCATTGAGGACCGCGGCCGGATCGGGGGAGTCAAACAACACGACCACACGGACATCGCCGCGACCAGCCTCGCGCGACGTAAAGCCCGTGACGCGGAGCGGCAGGTCGCGATAGGTGCGCGACTCCTTCATCATCGCAATCGTCGTCGCCGGCGCGGCCGCCGGGGATTTCGGCTGCTGACGCTCCACCGTCATCTGCGGGCGCGTCCGAAGCACGATGTCCGCACGAGAGACACTCAGGCCAAGACCACGCACCGACCCCTGCGTCTCCTCAGGTTCTGGGAAAAAACGCGCCAGATAGTAGCCGCCGCTTTCACGAATCACCCGCGACAGGGCGCCGTCACCGACGCCGCTCAGGTGCCACAGGGGGGCGCCGGTCACGCCTGTGAGGTGCTCCAGGCCGGCGATGCTGCTCCCGGCCGGCGACAGATCCGGCTGCACGATGTACAGCTGCGCTCTGGCACCGGCGGCGGCTGCGCCGACCTGCTGAAAATGCTCTCGTGTCAACTGACAGCGGCCGATGGACACGCCGGTCTGCATCGAGATGACGCCCTGCGGTCCGACCATGCCGCCCGAGACAAACACCACGGTGACCGGACCTTCGCCGCCGCGCAGGTCATCCAGCATCCCGCGCAGCGAGACGAGCGTGTCGCGCGCCAGGCATCCGGCTTCGCCGCCGGACGAGGCCTGGCCGCTCAGCATTGAAATCGACTGTGCCACCCTGGCGTGGTCGGTCGTCAGGTCGACCTTGACGCCGCCGTACGGCACCGTCACCAGCGCGAGACGGTCGGAGGGCTCGAGCGCCTTGACGAAGTAACTGATGTGTTCCTTCAGCGCCGCTTCACGTCCGGGGCGAATGGTCTCAAAGTCGACCGCGATCACGATTGACCGCCCGGTGGCGGTCGTCACGTTGCTGCCGTAGGGCAGCGCGGCATCGGTACCGCCGATGCCCTGGACAGGCACGTACTCGAGCGACTGGATCGCCCGCGTCCGCCCGTCGATGCGGAGCGTGATTTCGTCGAGGCGAAGGTCGGTGACCGGTCGGCCATCGGCACCAATCGCGGCAAAGTCCACCGCGATCAGCCTGGCGCGATCCTGGGAGGACAGCACAAACTGCTGCGCGTCCGCGGACATGGCCGACGCGGCCGCGAGGCAGGCAGGCACACAAACAGCCGCGAGAGAACGCACACGCATCCCGATCAATACCCTCGTGACCGTGGACCTGCTTACGTTCCTACCGGACCGTCGGCAGTTTTCTGATGGTCCTGACGACCCGGCCACCCGCCTGGCCCTGCGCGGCCACAATTGCGCGTATGGCGTAGTCGCCCGGTTGCAGCGCGCCGACGGGAATAACGGCGGTCACGATGAACCTGTCGGGTTCGTTCGTTCCGACAAAGGCTCCGGGCATGGTGGCCAGCGCCGGCCCGTTGAGTGACGATGCGATTTCGAAGGCCACCCCCACGGGGGTGCCGGGTTGTCCGCCGTAGATTTCGAGCATGGCGAGGGCCGTGACTTCGCTTGTGAATTCCATGCGCGGCTGGAAGCCCTCGGGCCGATTCTGGCCCACAAGCAGGCTGCTCAGACGCAGCGCTCCGGCGGGCGTCAGGGCCACGGTGACGTCGACATCCGCGGCGCCCGCACGGCCCTGCGAGTCAATGGCCGCGACCCGGAGGCGATAGTCGCCCGGAGGCGCCGAGAGCGCGGCCACCTTCGGGTTCGTGGCCAGTTCAGCGGACGTGGCGGTCGAACTCGCCACCATCCGTCCGGTCCCGTCGAACAGACCGAGCATGGCGGTCGCGATCGTGGCCATACCCGGCGCATCGAACATCGCCAGCACTTTGAGGCTGCCGTCCGCGTTGCGCGACGTGGCGCCACTCACGCGCAGCGGCAGGTCGGTGAACAGGCGCGCCTCACGCATCATGTCGAGCGGCGCCGTGATCTTCGTGGCCGCCGTTCCGATGGCGCCCGCAGGTCGCCGCACCTGCATCTGGGGCCGATGGCGAATGGTGATGCCCGGCCGATTCGAGGACACGCTGTACCCGCGCACGGTGTCGGGCGCTTCGTTCGGCTCCGGTTCAATCCGGGCGAGGTAATACCCGGCCGACTGCACGAGGATGCGGCCCAGCGCGGTCTCCGTCCCGCTGCGCAGGTTCCAGAGTGGTGCGCCGGTCTGGCCCGTCAGGTGTTCGAGGCCGGCGCGGCCGGAATTGTCTGCGCTGAGCTCAGGCAGCACCACATAGAGTTGCGCCCGGGAGCGGGCCACAGCGGCGTTGACGTTGTTGTAGTGCTCGACGAGCACTTCGCAGGTGCCCATCGGATTGAAATAGTCCACGCCCCCCACGGTCGACCGGCTCAGGCTCTCCACACCTTTCGGCGCGACGAGGCTTCCGGTAAACAGGACCACCGTGAGCGGCGCTTCGGCGCTGTTGATGCTGTCGAGGGTGCCCGCCAGCGCCACCAGGGTGCTCCGCGTGTTGCAGCCGGCATTGGTGCCGGGACCACCCTGCGGCGCACGGCCGACGATGGGATCGAGCGCTTTGAGCAGGCGGGCGTGATCACCTGTGAAATCCGATTTCATGCCGCCGAAGGGCACGGTGACCAGGGCCACCCGATCGGCGGGACCCAGTTGCGAGAGGAACGTTCTGATCTCGTCCTTGAGGATCCCTTCCGCACCAGGACGCAGCGTCTCGTCGTCGATTACGAGCAGGATGGTGCGGGCGTCGCCCGATATGACATTGCTGCCGTAGGGGGGCGGCACCCGCATCGAGGTGCCTGCGGAGACGGGCACGAAGTCGAGTGCGCGAATCGGGCGGGTACGCCCGTCAATCCGGAGCGTCAGATCCTCAGGCCGGAGGTCGGTGACGGGCAGGCCATCCGGGCCAAACGCCGTGAAGTCGACGGCCACCAGTCGTGCGCGATCCTGTGAAGAAAGCACGAATTGCTGCTGCGCCGCGACGGCCGCGGTGAGCAGAGCCACACCGGCGACAGCAACGGCCATCCGGCGTCGTGAAGTGGTCGAGAACATCCACTGAGGATACCCGAACCCCCAATAAAAAACCGCGTGGGAGCCGAAGCTCCCACGCGGTTGTGTGTGTAAAACCGGTCAGGTCCCGTGAGGGAGCTTACCAGTTGATACGCCAGACGACCTGGCCGATACGGCCACCGGGATCGAACGTCGTGTTGATGTCCGTGTACGCCGACGTGACCTGGAAAATGGTCGAGCCTTCGCCCGGGTTCATCGCGTGGTTGAAGTTGATGTTGTTGAACGCGTTGAGCATTTCGACGGTCAGTTCCACGTTGCCCCGGCTGAGGAACGGGAAGGCCTTCTTGATGCGCAGGTCAACACGCGTGAACAGCGGTCCGTTGAGGTTGATGTCCTCGGCGCCGCAATCACCACGGTAAAGCTGCATGCAGCTGGCCGACGACGCCGGTGCGATGTAGCGGCCCGAGGGCACACCGAGTGCCGCCGAGTAGCCGGTCGCCGTGGTCGGATCCGTGCTGAACGCGCGGCGGGTGTTGTCGATGATGTCCTGCGGCATGCTGAACACGCTCGTCGTGCCCGTGGCGGCGTCCTTGTAGATGCGGATCTTGAACTCCTTGTTGAGTTCATCACGCGTCATCCCGACCAACTTGGAGTTGGTGATGCGGTACCGCTGCGTCTGGACACGGGCGTTGCCCGAGAATTCCCAGTTGCCGAGGATACCGTTCAGGATCGGGTTCATGTCGGTGCCGAAACGGCGGCCGCGGCCGACGGGCACTTCGTACGTCCACTGCGCCTTCCACTCGTGCGGCACGCCGGTGCTGTCCACTTCCATGCGGTCGAACCGGATGGAGTTGTTGATCAGCGACTTACGGATGCCGTAGGTGTAGTTCGCGGTGACGAGCAGGCCCTTCGAGAGGCGGCGGCGCAGGTCGACCTGCAGGCTGTTGTAGCGTGTGCCCTCGCGGTCCTGGACAATCCAGGCGCCGCTGGTCGAGGGGTTCATCACGAAGAAGTTCACCGGGTAGCCCGCCGCGATGGCGTTCGGACGGAGCGCCGTCGTGTCCAGGCTGTTCGCGTAGGTGAACGGTGCCGGCTCGAGGTCGCCCAGGAGCGCGTGCCACGCCGAGTTCGTGTAGTTGGCGTGCGTGTACTGTGCCGGCGTGGTGACCCCAGCGCCCGAACGGCCGCTGAAGTACGCCTGCGTGATCGGCAGCGGCGAGGTGCCCGGCGCGCCCGTGTAGGCGAACGTGGCGCCGCGGCCGGCCGCGAGGTTGGCCTTCAAGTTCGCCTGCGCGAGCTTGAACTCATCCATGAAGCCGTTCTCGAAGTAGTTCCGTTCGTTCCAGTTCTCTTCGGCCCAGGCATACATGTTCTTGTTGCCGACGTAGCGGACTTCCACGGCCATGTCTTCGCCGATGGAACGCTGCATGCCGACCGACCACGAGTGGACGCGCGGCTGCTTGAGGTCGGCCTGGAACATGTTCAGGCTGTTCGCCGTCGTCGCGGTGATCGGGTACACCGGAGCCTCCGGGAAGGCCGGGGCGCCGAGGCGGTTCTTCTGGCTGAAGAGCAACGGCCAGGATTCACCGGGGCACACGAGGCAGTAGCCCGTGGTGGCGTTCCGGGTCGCGGCCGTCGTGCCGCCGGGGTTGGAGCCGGCGTTGACCGTGAAGCGGTCGAAGCGTTCCTGGTTGAACGTCATCGAGTACCCCGCGCGCAGGGTCGCCTGCTCGGGGCTGCCGAGGATCGTCCGCAGGATGCCGTCCTGCACGTTCGGGCGCCACGCGAGGCCGATGTTGTAGCCGATGTTCGCGTAGTTGATGTTGTACGCCTTCGTGCCCTTCGTGAACGGGTAGTACTGCGGCTGCGCCTTGCCCGAGACGTTGCCCGCCTGGAACAGGTTACAGGCGCGGCCATCCGGACCGGAGCCGATGCCGGAGATGCCGCACAGGTCCTCGAGCTTGATCGTCGAGAACGTGTTGGTTACCGGGGTGAACGGCATCTGGACGTCCCAGCGCAGGCCGGCGTTGATCGTCAGCGTCGGGGTCACGCGCCACGAGTCGGACGCGTACAGCGCGTAGGAGAACTGACGCGCCTTCTGCGTCAGGTCGCCGAGGTACACGTACTTGCCGGTGGCGGCATCCAGACGCGCGGTGCCGGTGACGGCACTGACGCGACCGGTCAGGAGGGCGTACAGCGCACGCGCATCCGTCAGGTTGCCCGCCGATGCGCCGGGGAAGTTCGTCGTGTTGAACATCGCCGAGGCCGGGTCAAACGTGGTGTTGAAGCCGAGCGAGATGCCGGGCACCACGTCGTAGGCGTTCGTGCGGTTGTGCACGCCGGAGAACGATCCGCCGAACGTCAGGCTGTGCGCACCCTTGAGCCAGTTGACGTCGTTGTTCACGCTCCAGGTCGTCGTGTTGCGCGGCTGCGGCGTGCGCACCACGAACGGCGACGTGCCGATCGGGAACGAGAGGCCGTAGCCACCGATCTCATCGAACATGTCCTTCGTCACGTTGCTGAAGAAGTCGTTCGGCGACCACTGCCAGCCACCCTTGAACTCGTTCACCATGTTCTGGCTGAGCGTCGAGCGCAGGCCGAGCGAGCCCGTGGTGCGGTAGGAGTTCTGGCTGCCCAGGTTCTTGAAGCCGGGGAACGCCGGGTCCACGTTGTTCAGCAGGTCCGGGCTGTTCTTGAAGCGCTGCCAGTAGTAGGTGCCGCTCAGGCGATGGCGATCGGTGATGTTGTAGTCGAGGCGGCCGGTGGGCGCGTACTGGTTGCCCTTGCCTTCAGCCTGGAACACAAACGACTGGGTGTTGCGGCTTGTCGTTTCGTTGATACGGCCCGTCGTCGCCGTGGACGCCTGGATCATCGCCAGCACGGCGGCGATCGTCGGGTCGGCGACCGCGGTCTGGCCGTTGGCCGCCGCGAGCGTGTACAGGTTCACCGTCTGCTGCGTCGTCACGCCACCAACCACGCGGTCGTAGGTGAAGATGCCATTGAGGGCCGAATCACGCAGAATCGTGCGCGTGCGTGTGGCCGATGACGGCTGATACTGGTGTTCGAAGTTCAAGAAGAAAAATGCCTTGCCGCGACCGTCGAAACCCGGCAGGACGATCGGACCGCCGAGGCGGCCGCCGTACTGGTGCACGGTGACCTGATTCTTCGGCAGGTTGTTGATCTTGTTGAAGTACGCGTTGGTGTTGAAGTCCGGCTGACGCCAGTAGTGATAGATCGACGAGTCGAACTGGTTCGAACCCGAGCGCGTCACAAACGCGATCTGGACCGAGCCGGCACCCGCGCCGACGCCGGGCACGGCGCCCGTCACGGTGATTTCCTCGACGGCGTCCATACGCGGCGTGACCATCGAGAAGAAGCCGTCACCCGACTGCAGGGCGTTGCCCGTGCCGACGCCGTCGATCGTGATGTTGACGGTGTTGTTCGGCAGGCCGTTGATCAGGGCGGCGCGCGGGCCGCCTGTGGTCGACACACCCGGCAGCATCGCGACGGCGTAGAGCGCGTTACGCGAGACGAGCGGGAGTTCGGTCAGCTGTTCGGTCGACAGCGTCGAGGTGACGGCGGTCGACTGCGTCTGCACCAGTTCGGCGCTGGCCTTCACTTCGACGGTCTCGGTGAGCGCGCCGATTTCGAGCTTGGCGGTCAATTCACCCGGGCGGCCGGCGAGCAGGCGGACGTCGCTGGCGACGTAGGTCTTGAAGCCGGTGAGCGACACGGTCACGGTGTAGGTGCCGGCATCCAGGCTCGGGAACGCAAAGCGTCCGGTCGAGTTGCTGACAGCTTCAATCGAGACGCCGGTGGCGTTGTTCTTGACGATAACGGTGGCACCGGGAATGGTGCCGCCGTCGGTATCGGTGACCACGCCCGAGAGGGACGAGGCCGCACTGCTCTGCGCCAGTGCATTTGCACTCACACCGAACAGCAGCAGGGCAGACAGTAGTACACGAACGAGTCTTGCAGTCATTGGTAACGTTATCCTCCAAATGTTCGTAGCCTTCACGCGTGTGTCGAGCATGCGACACCTTTGTTAAGGTTCCGAACATTCTCACTGTAGGAGACGGAATCAGACGCAGTCAAACCCGTTCAAGGTGGGGGGGAGTATGCGCACGTCGCCCTTGACAGTGTCTCGACCGGAGCAGGAGAGTAACGCCCATGCGAATGCGCGCCGCGCTCGTCCTGATGCTCTGTCTGGCGGTGGTGGGCAGTCTGGCGGCTCGTGTCCTTCGTCAGCCGGCGCCGTTCGACCTGCTCATCCTGAACGGCCGCGTGCTGGATGGCAGCGGAAACCCATGGCTGCGCGAAGACCTGGGAATTCGCGGTGACCGGATTGTGGCGCGCGGCCGCCTGGCCGGCGCCTCAGCTACACGGACGATCGACGCGCAGGGATTGGCCGTCGCACCGGGTTTCATTGATGTGCACTCCCATGCGAGCGGGTCGCTGGCCCGCGAGGCCCTGCGTGACGGCGAGGGCCTGCTCGCCCAGGGCATCACGACGGTGGTGCTCAACCCCGACGGCGGCGGCCCGGTCGATATCGGCGCCCAGCGCACGACGCTCGAGACCGGCGGTGTCGGCGTCAACACGGCCCTCCTTGTCGGACACGGCAGCGTGCGCGGCGCCGTGATGGGCTCCGCCCGACGCGCGCCGACCCCCGAGGAGCTCGAACAGATGACCGCGCTCGTGCGCACCGCCGTCGCCGACGGGGCGTTCGGGTTGTCGAGTGGTCTGTTCTACGAACCCGGCCGCAACGCTGCGCTTGACGAAGTCATCGCATTGGCGCGTGTGGCCGGCGGCGTCTACACGAGTCACATTCGCGACGAAGGGAACTACGACATCGGGGTGGTGGCCTCGGTGCGGGAAGTCATTCGTGTCGCGGAAGAGGCCGGCGTGCGCGGGGTTGTCACGCATATCAAGGCCCTCGGACCGGATTCGTGGGGACTGTCGAAGACCGTGATCGCCGACATCGCCGCCGCGCGCGCGCGTGGTGTCGAGATGTGGGCCGACCAGTACCCCTACGACGCGTCGTCCACCAGCCTGGGTGCGGCGGTGTTGCCGGGGCCGTCGGGCCCGGAGGCGCTGAAGGCGCGACTGGCCGAGCCGTATTCGAAGGACCAACTGCTGAAGGAAGTCACGGAAAACATTCGTCGACGCGGAGGACCGGCATCCATTGTGATCGCCTCCGGCCGCGGCGCGCCGGCGCTGGCCGGTCAGCATCTGCAGCAGATTGCAGACGCCCGCAAGGTCACACCGGCAGAAGCGGCGATCGACATCCTGATGAACGGGGGCGCGTCGATCGTGTCCTTCAACATGTCCGAGGCGGACATCGTGGCCTTCATGCAGCAGCCCTGGACGATGACGTCGTCGGACGGCGACCTGTCGGTGCCGGGGCCGAGCCGTCCGCATCCGCGCGGTCACGGCGCCTTTGCGCGGAAGCTCGCCGTGTATGTGCGCGAGCGCAGTGTCGTCACGCTTGGCGACGCGGTGCGCGCGGCGACGTCCCTGCCGGCGCGGGTGTTTGGATTTGCGGATCGCGGTGAACTCCGCGAGGGCGCGTTCGCCGATGTGGTTGTCTTCGACCCGGCTGCCGTCAAAGACCTGGCGACGTATGCGGATCCACACCAGCACGCGACGGGGATGCGGTGGGTGCTGGTCAACGGCCGCATCGCCATCGACGATGGCATCGCGACCGGCGTACTCGCCGGCCGTGTCCTCAAGAAATGACGTCGGGAGGCTTTGTCGGGTTTTTTTCTATTTCCAGCGCGCCAGGTACTGCTTCATGCGCAACTTGCGCACGGTGTTCGCGGAACTCATGTAGCGGATGGTGCCGAAGATTTCGCGTTCCGGGGCCCAGGGGCGGTCGTAGCGGCCGAGCGTCCAGCAGTAGCCCGTGTAGGAATTCGGGTTGCGGCCGTCGAGCGCAAAGCGGTTCATCACATCAATCATCGTGTCGAGTGCTTCGTCGGCTGACGGGCTCCACTCGAGGATCTTCTTGCCCCAGACCATGCGCATGTAGTTGTGGCAGGTGCCGGTGGCCGCGAGCTGGCGCTGCGCGGCGTTCCAGACCGGGTCGTGTGTGTCGGCGCTCATGAACTGCTCGCGCGTGTAGATGTAGGGACGTTCGTCCACGGCGTGGCGGTCGAGTGTCGCGCGTGCCCACGCCGGCAGCGAGTCGAACTGGGCGTAGTCGTCGGGCCGCCAGGCGCACATGTTGTAGCCGAGCTCGCGCCACGTGATCAGTTGATCGAGGAAGGCTTCGGCATTGTTCGACGCGCCCCACCAGCCTTCGCGTTGTCCGCGTTTGCCCGCACCGAGCTTGCGGCTGGTCCAGCCTTCGGCGGTCATGACCGCGGCGAACACCTCGTGAGGACCGATGTGCCCGAAGTGCAGATACGGCGACAGTCCGCTGGTCACCTCGGTATCGGGGTGGGAGTGGTCATCCACGTATCGTGGTAATCGATCGCGCACGAATCGCGCGAGGGCCGCGTCGGCGGCGACGGTGCCGCCGCGGGTGTCCGCCGGCGATACCGAGTGGTCAATCGGCAGCGTCGCCAGCAGGGATTCCGGCGCCCGGAGTGTCTCGAGGGGGGTGGCCGGCCAACGTTTCGCCAACGCCGACGGCAGAGTGGTTGATGGGAGGCCGGCAAAACTGATCGTTTCAGGCCACGCGGCGAGGCTGTCGCGAAAGGTCCCCTGCAGGTACGACCTGAAGGAAAACGCGGTGAGGAAGACCTTGTCGGTGCCGCGCATCGGCAGGATGCCGTTGGCGTCCACGGCCTCAAGCCGCGCGTCGATCGATCGGCCCGCTGCCGCGATCATGTGCGGGATGAAGAACGACGGGAAGTCATCCGTCACCACCAGGCAGGCGTCCGCCGCGAGAGTGGCGAGGAGTCCCTTGCCGGCACCGCGCGAAGGCTCCACGTACGGCAGATAGGTCACCGGTGATCCGGCGAGCGCTGCGGCGTGGTCGGCCATGCCGTCGATCACGAAGCGGTGCAGCCGATCGCTGGCCCACGGGTAGTCGCACCGCAGGGCTTCGAGAATCACGAGCGGCTTGTGCCACGCGCGCGCCTGTTCCACCGCGTGTTGCAACGCGAAGTTTGAGCGCAGGCGTCGGGAACCCACCATCCAGTACAGGACATACGCGCCGTTCGGACGTGCGGGGTGGGCGTTCAGCGCCCGGACGCGCACGGGTGGTACTGGCATGGACGAAGTCTACTCGGAGTCCAGGGTCCAGGGAGCACTGAAGTAAGATGCCCTCGCGAGGGAGTCTCTTCTATGACGCGAGTGGTTCGAAGTGTGGTGGTGGTCGTCGTCGGGGTGGTGGCGTGTGGGGTGCAGTTCAGTGCGCAGGATCGCCTCAGCAAGATGCCGGGCGTGGCCGAGTTCCAGACCATGCAGAAGGCGCTGGCGGGCGGGGCCTTTGTGTCCGGCGCTGTGACGGCCTCGTGGGCGGAAGACGCCAGGTCCTTCACCTACACGTTCGACGGCTCGCGCTACCGTTTTGACACCGCGACGATGACGGCCGTGAATGAGGGCGCGGTGCCGGCCGGTGCCGGTGCGGGGCGTGGCGGTCGCGCGGGCCGCGGGGGCAATGCGCCCGGACTTGGTGGCTGTCCTCCCGAACAGGTCGAGCGCGGACGGCAGGCGAGTTGTGTCGGTGCGCCCAACGGCTCGATGCGCGCGTTCTACAAGGACAGCAACATCTGGATCGCCCGCGCGGACGGAACCGGCGAAAAGGCCCTGACCACCGATGGCAGCGTGGAGAAGCGGATCAAGTACGGCACCGCAAGTTGGGTGTACGGCGAGGAACTCGGCCAGACGTCGGCCATCTGGTGGTCGCCGGATTCCACAAAGGTGGCGTTCTACCGGTTCGACGAGAGCCAGGTGAAGGACTTCTATCTCCAGATGTCGCAGACCGGCATCCAGAGCGCGCTCGACATCGAGGCGTATCCCAAAGCCGGAGCGCCGAATCCGGTCGCCGACATCTTCATCCACGACGTGAAGTCGGGTGTGACGACGAAGGTGGATGTGCGTGATGGCCGGCCGTTCACGGACATTCCCGAGGACGGCTCGGTGTTCGCCAACGACAACGTCGGCCACTATGTGTACCGCGTGAACTGGTCACACGACAACACGGAGCTCTACGTCAATCGCACCAATCGTCGTCAGAACAAACTCGAAATGGCCGGCTGCTCGGCGACGTCGGGGGAGTGCCGCGTGATGCTCTCCGAGGAATGGCCGACCGGCTGGGTGGTCAACTCGCCGCCCATTCAGTGGCTCAGTGACAACACCCGGTTCACGTGGATTTCGGAACGCAACGGCTGGCGGAACATCTACCTCTACAGCAAGGCCGGCAAACTCATTGCGCCGCTGACGCAACACACGACGTTTGAAGTCGTGGGTATCACGAAGATCGATGAAAAGGCCGGTGTGGTGTATTACACCGCGCGGTCGGGCGACAACTGGATGAAGGTGCAGCTGCACCGCGTGCGGATCGACGGCACCGGCGACGTGCGCCTGACCGATCCCCGGTTCACGCACACCGTGTCGATCTCGCCCGACAACGCGTTCATCGTGGACACCTATCAGACGCACAAGGATCCGCCGGCCACCCAGCTGCTCGACGGCAACGGCAAGGTGCTCAAGGCGATTGCGGCGAGCGACATGACGAAGTTCGAGCAACTCGGACTCCGCAGGAGTGAGCAGTTCACGTACCTGGCGGCGGATGGCAGGACGACGTTGTACGGGATGATCAGTTTTCCGGCGAACTTTGATCCGTTGAAGAAGTATCCGGCGCTCGCGTCGGTCTATGGCGGGCCGGGGTCGGCGGTGACCAACGAAAACTTCGCGGCGCCCAATGCCACCGCGCATTACGGGTTCCTCCTGTTGCAGCTGAGCTCACGGTCGGCACCGGGGCAAGGCAAACGGGTGCTCGACGAGGCGTACATGAAACTGGGCATCACCGAAATGGACGACATGGCGCTCGGCGTCAAGGCCCTCTGGTCGCGGCCGTACTTCGACAAGGATCGCGTCGGCATCTACGGCACGTCGTACGGCGGCTACAGCGCGGCGTTGTCCATCCTCAGGTTCCCTGACGTCTATGCGGCCGCCTCGGCTTCGTCGTCCGTGACGTCCTGGCATCATTACGATTCGATCTACACCGAGCGCTACATGTGGATTCCGCAGGAGAACAAGGAGGGCTACGAGGCCGGCAATGCGATGAACTTCGCGAAGAACCTGCAGGGCCGACTCCTGATCTTCTACGGCACGGCTGACAACAACGTGCACCCGAACAATTCGATGCAGCTGATCAAGGCGCTGCAGGCCGCCGGCAAGAGTTTCGAAGTGCAGGTCGGCCCCGACATCGGCCACGCCGGCGTCAACAACGCCCGCATGATGGAGTTCTTCATCGAGAACCTCGTCATGCGCCCCGAACGGCTGAAAGGGGCGTAGGAAAGCTGTTTGTCCCTCCGCACCGCCGCCATCGTCGCCTTCCTGCTGTACGGGATCCCGCTCTGGAAGCTGCGGTACCAGTGGCGATCCACGGTGTATCGCCGGGATGACTGGAAGATCAACGTCCTGCCATGGTTTGGGCATGACCTGGCGGCCCTGTTCACAAACCGTTACTTCCGGACGGATGACGAACGTCGCATGGCGCGGCGGTTCAGGCTGTACATGGCGGGGTATGTGATTCTCGCCGTGATTGTCGTATGGTGGCCGTGGACATGACTGAACTCCTCCTCGTGACGTTTGGGGTGAGCCTGGGTATTCAGGCGGTGCTGTTTGCGTTTGCGGCCACGCTCAAGACCGACAAGGTCACCGACCTGTCGTACGGCCTGACGTTTGTGCTGCTGGCCGGCTGGCTGCTCAGTCGCGGCGACGCCTCCGTGCCGGCCCAGGTGGCGCTGGCGGCAATGGTCGTGCTGTGGGGTGTGCGACTGGCGGGGTACCTCTTCTACCGCATCCTCACCATCGGGCGCGATGCGCGGTTTGACGGCATTCGCGAACACTTCTGGCCGTTCTTCAAGTTCTGGTTCGGGCAGGGCATTGCCGTGTGGGTGATCATGCTGCCCGTCACATTGTGGTTCGCGGCGCCGGCGCCGTACTCGTTCTGGATGTCGGTCGGCGGCACGATCTGGGCGGTCGGTCTGACCATTGAAACCGTCGCCGATGCCCAGAAGTTCGCGGCCAAGATTCGGCCCGGCGGCAACGACGCTTGGGTGGATGAAGGGCTGTGGAAGTACAGCCGCTATCCCAACTACTTCGGCGAGATGTTGTGCTGGTGGGGCGTCTACGCCTTCGTCGCACCGGGTCTGGGCGCCTGGAACGCACTGGGCATCCTCGGACCTGTGTCGATTACCTACATCCTGCTGAAGGTGACGGGCATTCCCACGCTCGAGAAAAGCGCCAACAAGAAGTGGGGCAGCAATCCCGACTATCAGGCGTACGTCGCGCGCACACGGCGATTGATGCCGCTGCCACGCTGAGTCCCGTTAAAATCGCGGGAGGAACCCCTTCATTACCCACCGCTCGGCCGGTGTTTGTCCGAGGGTGTAAGCGAGACGACGGCCGTCCGGGCTCGGAGCGGTGAAATACGCTTGTGTGAATCCTGGAATGCGAAGCGTCGTATCCACGGCATCGTCGCCGGCCATCGATACTCGCCACATCTGCTGCGGAATCACGGTCGCAATCTCTCCAAACTTGTACCGTGTGAACAGGACGTCACCACCGGGCGTCCAACCCTGCACCACCACAATGTGTCGTCCACGACGCTTATGGCGCGTGTTCCCAGTGGCGGTTGTCGCCATCGGGTCAAGACCGATTGGCGGACGGCACCCTGGTGCAGGCCAACAAAGCGAATTTGTCGGAGGTGACGTGGTCCAAGGGCAAGTCCTCGTGGGTGAAGCAGGGCAACTTCCTGGTGTCGTTTTGGCGCGGCTACAGCCGGCGCCCTACGAAGGCCGATCTAGCTGACGATGATTTTGCGGACCCTGCGGTCCTTGAGGATCGCGGGGAGGCGCTTCCGGTGATCGCCCTGCAGCATGATGGTGTCGGTCTCAACCGACCCTCCGCATCCCAACGCGCTCTTGAGTTGTTTGAGCCAGGCGAGTAACTCCGTCTGGCTCAAACCCAGTTGTTCGATCACCGTGACTTCTTTGCCGCCGCGACCGTTCCGTTCGTACCTGACGACCGCTCTGGCGGGGCCTGATCGATCAAAATCCTTCGGATCGAAGTTCCGGAGTCCCGGCGCCGCGAGGTCCCGAAGTTCCGGAGTTCCGAGGTTCCGGGGTTCCGGAGTGCCGGAGTCCCGGGGTTCCGAGGTTCCGGGGTCCGGGAAGCCAAGTTGCTTGCGCAAATCTCCGAACGGGTTGTTCTTCACCGGACCCCTGGACTTCTGGACCCCTGGACCCCTGGACCCCTGGACTTCTGGACCCCTGGACTCCTGGACCTCTAGAACTGACTCCAGAGGTACTGATTCGTGACTTCGTGGTGGAACTGCACCTCCGCGGTCTTGATGCGTGTGCCGAGGGCCTTCGGGCAGCGGTCCGCCTGCGCCTGTTTGACGTCCACGTAGCGCTGGTGCACTTCGGCACCGAGCAGTTCCGCCATGAACTTGCTGCCTTTGAAGAGACGGATGCCGTCATAGATGTTGTCGGGCAGGAACTTGGTGCGCGTGCGCCGCGTTTCGGCGTCCTCGTCTCCCAGCGGCCCTTCCAGTCCCGTGCGGAGCAACGTGTAGAGCGCCAGGTACGGGTTGGCGTCCGGTGCAATCGACCGCACCTCGACACGCGCCGACTTCTCGTTGCCCAGCGGGATGCGCACCATCGCGCCGCGGTTCACCGCCGACGCCTTGATCTGGTTCGGCGCCTCGTAGTGCGGGTCGAGCCGGCGATAGGCGTTGACGCTCGGATTGAGCGTCAGGCAGATCTCCTGGCCACTCGCGAGGATGCGGTCGATGAAGCTCCACCCGGCCTTGGAGAGCTGGTCCTGTCCCTTCGCGTCAAAGAACGTGTTCTTGCCGTTCTTTGAAATCGAAATATTGGTGTGCATGCCGTTGCCGTTGACGCCGGTCATCGGCTTCGGCAGAAAGCTCGCGGTGAGGTCCATGCGCGCGGCCACCTGTCGGCAGAGCAACTTGTAGAGCAGCACCTGGTCGGCCGCGACGTTCACTTCGCTGTACGAGTAATTCATCTCGAACTGCGACGGCGCGACTTCGGGATGGTCCTTCTCGTTCTCAAAGCCCATCGCGCGCTGCACTTCCGCCGCGCTGTCGATGAAGAGGCGGAGCGCATCACCAGGCAGCGAGTGGTAGTAGCCGCCAGTGCTGATGAGGTCGAACGCGCCCGTCTCATGGAAGTGGCGCTCGGCATCGCGACCCTTGAAGAGGAACCCCTCAATTTCCATGGCCGCGTTGAACACCGAGTTGTCCTTCTTGAACCGGGCCTCGGTGAACGCCTTGAGCCGCGAGCGCAGGTCGGCGATGTACGGCGTGCCGTCCTTTTCGAGCACGTCGGCAAACACCAGCGCCTTGCCGGGGCCGAACACGTCCGACGGCAGCATGTAAAACGCCGGCCAGTCGATCGCGAGCCGCAGATCCGACTCCGCCTGCTGCGAGAACCCCCGAATCGAGGATCCGTCAAACGTCAGGTTGTCGGCCGACTTGAGCAGGA
Organism: Vicinamibacterales bacterium; assembly: GCA_030827135.1. Classification (GTDB taxonomy): domain Bacteria; phylum Acidobacteriota; class Vicinamibacteria; order Vicinamibacterales; family SCN-69-37; genus SYFT01. The sequence goes on along the minus strand of JAURFE010000001.1, from coordinate 975,610 downwards.
ACTTCTTGTCGTAGTCGAGGGCGTGCATGCGCCCTTCAAGATCGGAAAAGACCACCGTCACGGCCTTGATGCGCTTTTCGTCGGTCAGGTACTTCATCTGCCGCTCGCGCGCCTTGTGCGGCGGAGTACGCTTGACCCGCGCCTCCTTCGTGGCCAGATTCATCTCTTCCAGCTTGTCGTACGGGATTTCAAGAAAGTCGCGAAGGGGAGTGGTGGTTGGCATGCGCATTAAATTAGCATAAACAGGTTTCTATTAAGCATAAAAGTTATGCTGAATAAGTTAAATAGCGACAAATTTTGGCTTCTTGCCGTGTTTGCGTCCGGGGCTCCTGCTGACTCTGCCAGCCGCACTGATGGGGCTTGGGTTCAGCCTGTCGCAGCAACTGATCCAGACAGATCACGCTGGTATTGGTCGTCGTCTGGGCTGGCTCACCGGTGCTAACGCCGCGGGCTGTGTGGCCGGCGCTGTGGCCACCGCGTATCGGTGGCTGCCTGCCGTCGGCACCGTGACGACCCTGCGGGGGGTGTCTCGGCGCGCTGGTGACACGGTGAATCACACAGTTTGACAAGGCGAGGCTGGTGTCATATCCTTACATCCGGATTTACGGATTTATAAGATTGATGCCTGCTGCTGCCCCGCTCCTCCTCGATTCCCTCTCGGCCCTGGCCGACGCCACCCGCTGCCGCATGCTGGCCGTGGTGGAGGATTACGAGCTGACGGTGTCGGAACTGTGCACGGTGCTGCAACTGCCGCAGTCCACGGTCAGCCGTCAGTTGAAGGTGCTCTCGGACGCCGGCTGGTTGGCGGCCCGACGCGACGGCACCAGCCGGTATTACACGCTGGCGTTTCAGGACGACTCACGCGGGCAGTTGTGGCGCATCACGCGCGACCAGCTGGCTGACCGGCCGTCAGCCGCGCAGGATGTCCGCCGCCTTGAACGTGTGCTGAAACTGCGCACGGCCACGTCGCAGCGTTTCTTCGCGACGTCGGCAGGGCAGTGGGATCTCGTGCGTGACGACCTGTTCGGGCGTGACTTCCTGTCCACCGCGTTGCTGAGTCTGCTCGATGACACCTGGGTGGTCGGCGACCTGGGATGCGGCACCGGCGTCGCAACGGCCGCGCTCGCACCGCACGTCGGGCGTGTCATCGGCGTCGATGCGTCGGAAGAAATGCTCGCGTCCGCGAAAACACGCGCATCGGCGCATCGCAATATCGAGTGGCGCGTCGGCACGCTCGAAGCGTTGCCGCTGAAGGACGCGACGCTGGACGCCGCTGTGATGATGCTGGTCCTGCATCACGTCCCGTCCCCGGTGGCGGCACTGATCGAAGCCGGCCGCGTCCTGAAACCCGGCGGGCGCCTGCTCATCGTGGACATGACGACGCACCATCATGAGGAATATCGGCAGCAGATGGGCCACGTCTGGCTCGGGTTTGGCGACGATCAGATGCGCAAGTTCCTGACGCAGGCCGGTTTTGGCAAGTCGGCCGTGACACACCTGCCCGAAGACCCCAGCGCCAACGGGCCCGGCTTGTTCGTGGCAGTCGGCAGAAAATCTTAGTTCGCACTCAAGGAGACAGTAATGACAACCGCAACGATGACACCTCACGCGTTTGACCTGGCGAAGGCCGCCGGGCGACTTCCGTTCAAAGTGGCCGACCTGAGCCTGGCCGAGTGGGGCCGCAAGGAAATCCGTCTCGCCGAGTTCGAAATGCCCGGCCTGATGTCCATTCGTGCCGAATACAAGGGCCAGTTCCCGCTCAAGGGCGCGAAGATCATCGGCTCGCTCCACATGACGATCCAGACGGCCGTCCTGATGGAAACGCTGACCGCGCTCGGCGCCGACGTGCGCTGGGTCTCGTGCAACATCTTCTCGACGCAGGATCACGCGGCGGCGGGTGTGGCCATCGGTCCCGAGGGGGCAGTCGAGAATCCCCGCGGCATCCCCGTGTTCGCCTGGAAGGGTGAAACGCTCGAGGAATACTGGTGGTGCACGGAGCAGGCCATGATGTGGCCCGACGGCTCCGGTCCGAACATGATTCTCGACGACGGCGGCGACGTGACGATGCTGGTGCACAAGGGCGTCGAGTACGAGAAGGCCGGCAAGGTTCCCGCGTTTGATGCGGACAAGGATCCCGAAGAGTGGGGCGTGATCCTCGAGTTGCTCCGCACGCAGCTCAAGGAGAATCCGGGTCGCTGGACGAAGGTCGCGGCCGCCATCAAGGGCGTGACCGAAGAGACCACGACGGGTGTCCATCGCCTCTACGAGATGATGAACGCGGGCACGCTGCTGTTCCCGGCGATCAACGTCAACGACTCGGTCACCAAGTCGAAGTTCGACAACCTGTACGGTTGCCGCCACTCACTGACCGACGGCATCCTGCGCGCGAGCGACGTGATGCTCGCCGGCAAGGTCGCGGTCGTCCTCGGCTACGGCGATGTCGGCAAGGGCTGTGCGCAGGCGTTCAAGGGCCAGGGCGCGCGTGTCATCATCACGGAAATCGACCCCATCTGCGCGCTGCAGGCTGCGATGGAAGGCTACCAGGTGACGACGCTTGAAGACGTGGTCGCGACGGCCGACATCTTCATTACCGCGACGGGCAACCACAACATCATCACGGTCGACCACATGGCCAGGATGAAGGACAAGGCCATCGTCGGCAACATCGGCCACTTCGACAACGAGATCGACATGGCCGGGTTGAAGAAGCAGGGCGTTGAACGCATCAACATCAAGCCGCAGTTTGACGAGTTCGTGTTCCCGGATGGGCACAGCGTGCTCGTGCTCGCGGAAGGCCGCCTGCTCAACCTTGGGTGTGCGACCGGTCACCCGAGCTTCGTGATGTCGGCGAGCTTCAGCAACCAGGTGATCGCGCAGATCGAGATGTTCAACAACACCTCGAAGTACGGGAAGAAGGTCTACGTGCTGCCGAAGCACCTCGACGAAAAGGTGGCGCGGCTGCACCTCGACAAACTCGGCGTCAAGCTGACGAAGCTCACGCCGGAACAGGCCAAGTACATCGGCGTGCCGGTGGACGGGCCCTACAAGCCGGACCACTACCGGTACTGACGTTTGTCGGCCGGGAGTCCAGGAGTCCAGAAGTCCAGGAGTCCAGGAGTCCGGGGGTCCAGGGGTCCGGGAGGCAGTAGGGCGCGCTGGTGTGCAGCGCGCCAATCGCGGGCGGCGGGGAACGTTCCCCGTCGCCCGTTTTTCTGTGCAGTCACGTTCATGCCCTTTCGCCTGGGAATGTTGGCCCTCGTCATCGGCGCCGCACTGGTGGCAGGTGGATGTCTGAAGAAGGACGTCGTCTCCACCTGGTATGTCGAGGAGGACCGTCGCGTCGTGTGCTTTGAGTGGACGTGGTCGATCGAGGCAGACACAAAGGTCGATGAAGATCTGATTGACGACGATCTGACCGCGTTGTTTGAAGCCTCGACTATCCGGGTCGCGCTGGCTGAGGCCCGGTTCGTGTCGTCCACGCGCGGGAATCTGTCTGAGGACCGGCGGATCGCCACGTGTCCCGTCGCCGATCTGCTGGAAGATCACGGAAAGAAGACCGGCGAAGAGACGACCTTCGTGCTGCGGTGGTCGTCACGCTGAGTCGTGCTTGGCACCGATAGCGACCTGCTGCGATATCTGCGAGGACCGCGGTAACCCGGGCAGGGCTACACTGGGGCGTGCGCGCGCGATTTGATTTTCTGGCTGACGGCCAGCCGGTGCGATGTGACGCGCTGGTCGCGGTGCTTGAGGCGCGGACTGTTGCCGAGGTGGGCCCGGTCATGGCTGCCGCAGAACAGGCCCTGCGCGACGGATTCCACATCGCAGGCTGGGTGGGCTACGAGGCCGCCGCGGCCTTCGACCCCGCGCTCGTCACGCAGTCGGCCGGTGCGATGCCGCTGGTCTGCTTCGGTGTCTTCCGCGAGTTGCGCCAGGCCGATCCACTGGTGGCGCCGGACGAGGCGGGGGCGCCTGTGGTCGAGTGGACACCGCAGCTCTCACGCGAAGCCCACAGCGACGGCGTGGCCACCATCCGCGAAGCCATCGCCGACGGCGAGACATATCAAATCAACTACACCTTCCGTCTGAGCGCCAATCTCCGGCCGGCGGCCGGACCCCTGGACCCCTGGACCCCTGGACGCCTGGACCGCTATTACGCGCAGCTGTCGTCCGCCGAACAGGTCCCGTACGCCGCCTTCATCGAGACCGACGATTGGGCCGTGCTCTCGTTGTCGCCGGAGTTGTTCTTTCATCGCGACGGCGACCGCCTCGTGACGAAGCCGATGAAGGGCACAGCGCCGAGGGGCCGATGGGACGAAGAGGACCGTGCGATGGGGGAGTCGCTGCGTACGTCCGCGAAGAATCGCGCTGAAAACGTGATGATCGTTGACTTGTGCAGGAACGACCTGACGCGCGTCTGTCGGGTGGGGTCGGTGCAGGCCACGTCGATGTTTGATGTGCATCGCTACCCCACGGTCTGGCAGATGGTCTCCACCGTGGAAGGGACGCTTCGACCGGATGCGACGCTGACCGACATCTTTCGCGCCTTGTTTCCAGCTGGGTCGATCACTGGAGCGCCGAAGTCGAGCAGCATGCGTTTAATCGCTGATCTCGAGCACGCGCCTCGGGGCGTGTATTGCGGCGCGATTGGTTACGCCTCACCCGACGGCCGCGCGACATTCAACGTGGGCATCCGCACCATTGGTGTGCATCGTCCGTCCGGCCGCGCCGAGTACGGTGTCGGCGGAGGCATCACGTGGGACTCCACCGCAGCCGACGAACACGCCGAGGCCATGCAGAAAGCCGCCTGCCTCGAAGTCAGGTCGCCGTTTTCACTGATCGAAACCCTGCGCTACGAGAACGGCGCCTATGTGCGCCTCGAAGGCCACCTCGCCCGCCTTCAGGCGTCAGCCGAGTACTTCGGCTTCCCCATTCCCCCATCTCCTCATCTCCCCATCTCCCCATCTCCTCATCGAGTTCGTCTGTCCTTGTCGCGCGCCGGCCACCTGACCGTGACCTCCGAGCCACTCGACCCAACGCCCGGGCATCCGACCTATGCACTCGCCTCCACGCCCGTGGGCTCCTCCAATCGCTGGCTCTGTCACAAGACCACGAGGCGTGAGGTGTATGAGCGGCACAAGGCAGAGCATCCGGACGTGTGGGATGTGTTGCTGTGGAACGAGCGCCGCGAACTCACGGAGTTCACCCGCGGCAACGTGGTGCTCGAACTGGACGGTCGATTGGTGACGCCTGCGCGCACGTCCGGCCTGCTGGCCGGAGTCTTCAGACAACATCTGCTCGACTCAGGCCAGGTGGGGGAAGCCATTGTCAGCGTGGACGACCTTCCGAAGGCGACAGGGCTGTGGTTCGTGAACAGTCTTCGCGAGTGGGTGCCGCTGCGCGAGGGTTCATGGTTCATCGGTTCATAGGTTCATCGGTGCGGAACCCAGAAGCAACCCTGAACCTTGAACCCAGCACCGTGCACCAGTAACGGCACCATGAACCACGAACCGATGAGCCATGAACCCGCGAGAGAGCGTCAGAGGCTCGCGTACACCTGATCCATCAGCGCCTGATCTTCGATCGCGCGTTCGAGGCTCATTTCGGGCTGGCCGCCAGTACGGATGGCATGCGCAAAGTCGCGATACATCGCCTGGTAGCCGCGGATGTCCTTGAAGCCGGGGAACAGGACTTTCGGGATCCAGTGCTTGCCCCTGACAAGCACGAACACGCCGTTGGATTCAAACGTGATGATGCCGTCGCGTCCAAACAACTTCGACCACCGCAGCCCGCGCAGCAGTGACGGAACCTCACGGGAGTAATACAGCGCACCCGCCGCGCCGTTGTCGTACTTGAACGCCACAAGCATGCTCTTGATGCGCTTGTCCGGACCATCCAGGCGCGGCGGTGGCCGATACCCGTGAATCGTCACGATCTTCGGTCCCAGGCTCCCGGCGATGTGCAGCCAGTGGATCCCTTCCTCGAAAAACGCATCACCGCCGGCCATCGATTCATCGTTGCGCCAGTCGTCCGCCTTCTTGGGCATCTTCGCCAGGGTTGTGAAGTGGCCGAACAGCATGTCGCCAATCACGTCATCCGCCAGCAACTTCCTGAGGCGCACAGCCAGCGGTTTGTAGTGATCGTTTTCGCCGACGATGATGACCTTGCCGGCGGCGTTGCGAGCGGCCAGCGCCGTTTCATAGTCCGCCATGGTGAGCAGCGCGGGCTTTTCGAGCACGACGTGCTTGCCGGCCGCCAGGGCCTGTAGCGTGAGGTCCAGATGGTATTTCGGCGGCACGGCGATCACGACCGCGTCCACCTGGTCGCTCTTGATGGCCGCCTCGTAGCTGCCATACGCGGCGGCACCCTGGTAGCGGCGCTTGAATTCCTCGGCCTTGCTCAGGTCCCGGCTCGCGTACGCGCATTGGATATCCGCACTCAATGAGCGCAAATTCCGGCTGTGTACCTTCGTGATGAACCCGCACCCAAGGAAGGCCAGGCGAACTGGTTGTGCCACAACAGACATTCTATGTGAGCTGGGAGTACGTAGCTGGGAGTACGTAGGGCGCGCTGGGGTTCAGCGCGCCATCACGGCGCACTGCACCCCAGTGCGCCCCACGTGCCGGATCAGCCCTGCACTGCGAGGAAAATCAGGAGCACGATGAGCGCCAGCAGGACGACCCCGGCGATCTTCCAGAAGCTCTTGGGGTAGTCGCCGGCAATGGTGCCGGTGGAGCCGTTGGCCACGACCTGGAACGACCGTGAGCCGTACTTGTAGGTGAGCACCCAGATCGGCACAAGCAGATGCTTGAAAGTCTGCTTCGAGAAATCCGGGTGAATCTGCAGGTTGCGATAGGTGTCGCCGGGGACCTCCGCTCCACACAACCCCTGCAGGTGTGCATGCATCTGCTGCACCGAAGCATTCGCGGCCTCTTCGAGATCGATTTGATAGCGCTCAACCACGAAGCCGGAGAGGAATGCGGTGTCGTAGGGCACGACCTGCTGCGTGGGAAAGGGTTCCACGGCACGGAGCAGACGATGTTCAACACCCTTTGTTCCCGGCACCGGCTCGTCGTCAAACACATGGTCGATTTCGCCGGCGGCCGGCACCCACCGGGTGTGGCGCTTCTGCCGCGTCTGCGTGCGGCCCTGGCTGTCGCGATAGGTCTCGGTCGTGTAGTAGTAGTGCCCGGCCTCCGCCGTCCACGGGCAGTGGACGCTCGCGTCAAACGTCCAGTAGGGGATGTACAGCCCGTGCAACTGGTCAATGAGCGATTTGTTCTTGAAGGCGTTCGGCGCAAACCACTTGCTCGCATACCAGCGCTTCATCTGGTCGCGCACGTCGTGTTGCGACACCACAAACGGCAGCAGACTCTGCGGCCGCACCGGCGCCTGCACATCGTCGTAATCCACCAACGCGGGGGAGCCGCAGAATTCGCAGTTCTTGCCGACCTTCGCCGGGTCGAACACCATCACGGCTTTGCAGCTCTGGCATTGCACGCTGCGCCGCGCGGTATCCCACCCCTTGGCGGACTCCGGCAACGACCGGAGCATCGCGATCAGGTCGAGTTCCTCGACGACGCCGGCGGCCTTGTGTTCCTCGTAGGGCGACTCGATGCCGCAGAACGGGCAGATGAGCAGTTGCTTGGCCGGATTCCATTCCGCCTGCGCGCCGCAGGCCGGACACGCGTGTTTTTCGCGGGCAGTGATTTGGTCAGTCATTCGCGAGACCGTGGCAGAACGTAGGGCCGCCCTTCAGGGGGGGCAGCCTCATTGCGCGAGATAGGCGTCGAGTGCGGCCTGCGTGACGCGGTAGCTGGCGCCGATCTTCTTGGCCTTCAGTTCGCCGCTTTCGAGAATCGCCATGACGTCAGCCTCGGGCACGCCGAGGCGCGCGGCGACGTCGGCGGGGGAAAGGAGCGACGGTGTGGGTGGCGTAGGTGGCGTGGGTGGTGCAGGTGGTGTCGGTGAGGCGAAGCCCTCCTTCATCATCTGCTGCGCGATGCCGAAGCCGACGGCGAGTTCGGCGGCCGTGCCGCCCGCGCCGCCGTTGCCGCTGGCCATGCCCTGCGCCATCTGGAACTTCACGTAGTCGTTGAGGTTGCCCACCGCGGCCATGCTCGACCGCTTGTCGATGGCGGCCTCCACGTCCGGTGGCACCGAGACGTTCTCGACGATGAAGCTCGTGAGCTCGAGGCCGTACTTGGACGAGAGGGCGCCGTTGATGAGCGGCAGCAGTGCTTCGCCGAGTTCGGAATACCGCGTCGCGATATCAAGCGCGGGGATCTTCGATTCGGCCAGCGCTTCGCTGAAGACCGAGACCATGCGCGACCGCATCGTGTCGGCAAACTCGTCGAGGCGGAAGTGATGGTCGGAGCCTGCCACTTCCTTGATGAAGAGCGCGGGTTGTGTGATCCGGAAGTCGAACGTGCCGTACGACCGCAGTCGCACGATGCCGAAGTCGTCGTCGCGCATCATGACGGGGTTGGCAGTGCCCCACTTGTTGCCGGTGAACAGGCGCGTGGTGACAAAAAAGACGTCGGCCTTGAACGGGACGTTGAAGGCGTACTTCCACGACTTCAGTTTGGTGAGAACAGGAATGTTGTCGGTGACGAGTGTGTGTTTGCCCGGGCCGAACAGGTCGCCAAACTCGCCCAGGTACATGAACTGCGCGGCCTGCGACTCACGGACGATGAGCTGGGCGCCGTTTTTGATGGCCTTGTCTTCGTCAGGAAACCGCCATGTCAACGTGTCGCGGGAGTCATCGTTCCACTCGATGACGTCAATGAACTCGCCCTTGATCAGATCCATCAAACCCATACGGCACACCTCACGCGTTAGAGTGTATTCCAGTTCGCAGTCCGCAGTGCGGCGTCACGTGCGTTCGAACAGGACGATCGCTGCCGACAGATTTGCAGCCGCGCTGCGATTGGCGGTGGTCCAGGCGGAACTCTGCTCGGTCTGCGCGGCGCCTGCCACCCACCAGTTCGGATCGCTGCGCGCTTCAGGCGGCAGCGGAAAGCCCAGCAAATCCTCCAACTGGCCGAAGGTCAGCACGAGCCGGTCGGCGTAGCGCCCTTGCAGGAAGGAGTGGAGGGGTTTGTAGCTGGGCATCTCTGTCCACCATACGCTCTTTCTGGTCCCGGGCGCGCGGGGAGGCATTCGTCGCACCGATCCCCGGAGGCCACGGCCCGGTGCCACGACGCGCCTGCGGCCTGCGGCCTGCGGACTGTCGGCCATCCCCTCGGACCGTCCGTTCGTGTACACCGGCTTGTCAATCGGAGCGTTTCCAGACACGATCCGCAGATGCGACAGATCCTGATCGGTGGGTTGGCCGTGGTGTGTGCGGGCGTGGCGACGATGGCAGGCCAGGCCCCGGTGGTTGGGTGGCCGCAGTTCCGGGGTGCCGGCGCGGCGGGGGTCGCCGATGCCGCGACGTTGCCCGTGAAGTTTTCGCCCACGGAGAACGTGTCGTGGGTGACCGAGATTCCCGGACGAGGCTGGTCATCGCCAATCGTCTGGGGTGATCGGGTGTTTGTGACGGCCGCCATCAACGCCGGCAAATTCAAGGCGCCTTCGACGGGCATCTACGGGAACGACTACGTGGCCGAGCTCACGGCCAAGGGGCTGCCACCCGAAGAAGTCAACCGGCTGGTGACGGCGCGGGACATCGAGCTCGCCGAGGAAGCCACCGAAGTGCGCTACATGGTGTACGCCCTTGATGCACACACCGGGACGATCGCGTGGCAGCACGAGGCCCACAAGGGCAAACCGGTGGGCGGACGCCACCGCAAGAATACCTACGCATCCGAAACCCCGGCCACCGATGGGGAGCGGGTCTACGCCTCGTTTGGCGGCAACGTCGGCGTGTTTGCGTACTCGATGACCGGTGAACTCGTCTGGAAGAAGACCTGGCCACCGCAGCCGATCTATCTCGACTTCGGCACCGCATCGTCGCCCATCGTGCATGGCGGGCGCGTGTATCAACTGCACGACAACGAAGGGGAGTCGTTTCTCACGGCGCTTGATGCGACGACCGGCAAAGAGGTGTGGTCGGTCAATCGATCCGCCTTTGAAGGCCGTGCGAAGTCCGGCTGGGCGACGCCGTTCATCTGGACCCACAGTGGCCGTACCGAAATCGTCACCATCGGGAAAGGCCTTGTGGTCTCGTACGGTCTGGATGGGAAGGAACTGTGGCGGATGCGCGGCATGACGCAGGCCACACCCAGTCCGGTCGCCGCCGGGGGGATGTTGTTCGTCGGCTCCGGATCGCAGGGCGAAACCAATCGCCCGCTCTTTGCCGTCAAGCCCGGCGCCTCCGGGGATATCTCCCTGGCCCAGGGACAGACGACGAGTGAGTTTGTGTCGTGGTTTCAGCCGCGGTTTGCGGCCTATACCGGCTCGCCGCTGGTCTACCGCGGGCGCGTGTACTCGATCAACGACAACGGCATCCTGCAGGTCGCTGATGCCGAAACGGGCAAGGAACTCTACAAGGCGCGCGTCGGCGGTGGTGGCCTCACGTTCTCGGCGTCGCCACTCGCCAGTCAGGGCCGCATCTACGCGACCAGCGAAGACGGCGATGTCGTGGTCTTCGAGGCCGCCGACGAATACAAGGAGCTGGCGAAAAACAGCTTCGGCGAAATGAGCCTCGCCACGCCCGCTGCGGATGCCAACAGCCTCTACGTGCGCACGGCGACCAAGCTGTACAGGGTCACGAACAAGTAGGGCGCCCTGGGTTGGAGGGCGCCGGCTTGGCCCGCTGCAGTTCAGCGGGCCTTACGTGCCCGAATCGAACCTGTACCCCACCCCTCGCACCGTGAGCAGGTGTTTCGGGTGCGTCGGTGATTCGCCGATGTACTTGCGCAGGCGCGACATGAAGTGATCGATCGCGCGGGTGTCGGTGTCTTCGTGCACGTTCCAGACCTCGGCCAGCAGTTGCTTGCGTGACACGGTCTGCCCGTCGCGCTGGACAAGATACCGCAGCAGGTTCACTTCCATCAGCGTCAACGGATGCACCGTGTCGTCGACGCGCAGTTCCTGCGCCGCGAAGTCCACGGTCCGGCCGGCAAACACAAACACATCCGGCGGCGGAGGCGTGACCTTCCATTGCTGACGCCGCAGCAATGCGTTCAACCGCGCCACGAGAATCGCCAAATCAAACGGTTTCGGCAGGTAGTCGTCGGTGCCGGCTTCGAACCCGCGCAGCACGTCCTCCGCGCGCCCGCGGGCCGTCAACATCAGAATGGGACGCAGCCAGCCGCGCGACCGGAGGGTCTGCGCGACCTCGAAGCCGTCGATGCCTGGCAACATCACGTCGAGAATCAGCGCGTCGACCGCGTCCGGCGCGGCGGCGATGCGCGCCAACGTATCCTCGCCGGTCCCAGCCACCGTCACCTGGTGTCCTTCCGCTTCGAGATTGAACTTCACCCCGGAGGCAATGTGCGGCTCGTCTTCACAGATGAGGATGTAGGCCATGGGATCTACGCCGATGGCTGGACGGGTGCCGCCGGGATTTCAAACACAAACGTCGCCCCCTTGCCTGGACCTGGGCTGGTGGCCGACGCACGCCCGCCGTGCTGGGTGGCCGTATTGTGGACGATGAACAGGCCGAGGCCCGTGCCTTTGATCCGTTGTGTGAGTGCGCCGGGCACGCGGTAGAAGCGCTTGAAGAGGCGCGCGCCTTCGGCAGGTGTGAAGCCGGCGCCCAGATCGGTCACGCGTACGACGCCCCAGTCGCCGACCACGCCGGCTTCAACCGACACATCAATGGTCTCGCCCGAATATTTCACGGCGTTGTCGAGCAGGTTGACGATCGCGGCGCGTAATGCCGACGGGTCACCAAGAATCTCGGCTGGACGGTCGTCGCCGGCAAACGGCACCCGTCGCAGCTGCGCCTCCACGAGGTGCCGGCGTGTGCGGGTGAGTTCGATGCACTCGTCGGTGAGCGTGACTAGATTGACCCGTTCCTTGTGCAGCGTCGTCTTGCCCGACTGTCCCGCGCGCAGCACCTGGTCGATCGTCTGCATCAGCCGGTCGGTGTCATCGAGCATGACGTTGTAGAACTGTCGCCGCGTGTCCTCGGGGATCGAGCCATCGCGAGTCTTGAGCGTTTCAAGGTGCAGACGGATGGACGTGACCGGGGTCTTGAGTTCGTGCGTGACGGCGTTGATGAACGCATCCTTCTGTTCGTTCCGCCGGATTTCGCGCACGAGAAAGATCGTGTTCAGGATGAGGCCGGTGATAATCGCCGCAAAAATGGGAATGCCCAGCACCAGCGGCACGACCTGCCGCCAGTTCTGGACCACCCATTGGACGTTGAGCGCGAGCGCGAGGACGACCAGCAGGACGCAGAACGTCACGAAGAACGCGATAGCGCCTTGCCGGCCTGGAGCAACGGACATTGCGCCGATTCTATCGAATCGGCGCAATGTCCGTTGTGTTCAGGCCGGCAAGGAGGATTGAGGATTGAGGAGGAAGGATTGAGGATTGGCAATTGGGGCGCTGCGCGCTCAATTGCGGATTGTGGGATTGATTGGGGGATTGTCGGATTGAGAAACTGTGGGATTGCGGGATTGCGGGATTGCCTCAATCCCGCAATCCCCCCAATCAAATCCTCAATCCCAAATCCTCAATCCTCAATGACGGCAACGCGCGCGGTAGGCGCGCGCGAGCCGTCACGCCGCTTCTTCCTGCATCTCCTCGTCCACGCGGACGCGCTTGACGTCGGTGGCCAGGCCCAGCAGCTGCAGGGCGCGGATGTGCAGGTAGGTGAGGTCGACTTCGTACCAGGCCAGGCCGTGGGCGGCCGAGGTCGGGTGGGCGTGGTGGTTGTTGTGCCAGCCTTCGCCGAACGTCAGCAGGGCGACCCACCAGTTGTTGCGGGAGTCGTCGCGGGTCTGGAAGCGGCGGCCGCCCCACAGATGCGTGGCCGAGTTGACCAGCCACGTGGAGTGCAGACCGAGCGTCGTGCGCAGGAACACGCCCCACAGGACCCAGTTCCAGCCACCGAGGGCCCACAACACGAGGCCGAGCACGGTCAGCGGCACCCAGTGATACGCGCTGAGCCACACATGGAACTTGTCCTTCGCGAGGTCCGGCGCATACTTTGCGGGCATCGTCACGTTGTTGTGCTGCGCGTCGCCGAACATGATCCAGCCCATGTGCGCCCAGAAGCCGCCGTGGCGGGGCGTGTGGGGGTCATGGTCCGAATCCGAATGCTGGTGATGACGCCGGTGCGTGGCGACCCAGAAGAGTGGTCCCCCCTCAAGCGCAAGCGTCGCGCAGATCGTGAGGAAGTACTCCACGAACTTCGGCGTCTTGTACGACCGGTGCGTGAGCAGCCGGTGGTAGGACATGCCGATGCCCCACGCGAGCGAGATGTAGTAGGTGACCAGCAGCACGACCACGCCCGACCAGGTGAAGTCGAACAGGGCCCAGACGGCACCGATGTGGAAAAGCGTCATGAAAATCGCGGTGGTCCAGGAGACCTTGCTGTAGCGGTTCTCCTTGGCGCCGGCCATCGTACCCGTGCCCCCAGACCGCAACCCCACCCGCTGATTCACAGAGACTGTCTTGACTGTCATGCCTGTGACGATACCAGCGCCAGCGCCCGGCGAATGTAAGACTTCTGTAAGCGATTCGGGTAGCCTTCCGTATGGCCCGAATCCGCGTCGCCGCGCTGCAGTATTACATCCGTCCCGTCGAGCGTTTTGAACAATTCGCCGATCAGGTGGAGGCCCTGGTCTGGACGGCCAAGGACTACAAGGCCGATTTGCTCGTGTTCCCGGAATATTTCAGCACGCAGTTGCTGACGCTGGGCAACACCCGGCGCCCCATCCAGGAACAGATACAGGACCTCGCGGACCAGGCCCCGGCCATCGACGCGTTGCTCACGGACCTTGCCACTCGCAGCGGCATGTACATCATCGGCGGGACCGCGCCGGTCGTGGATGACGACCGGGGACGGGTGTACAACCAGTGCTCCGTGTTCGGGCCCGGTGGCGACGCCGGACGGCAGCGCAAGTTGCACATGACGCGGTTTGAATCGGAAGAGTGGATGATTTCGTCGGGCACCCGGCTGCGGGTGTTTGACACGGCCATCGGCCGCATCGCGGTCAACATCTGCTACGACGTGGAGTTTCCGGAATTGGCGCGGGCCGCCGCCAGGGCGGGCGCTACCGTGCTGGTGGTGCCCACCTGCACCGATGATCGGATCAGCTACCTGCGTGTGAGATACTGTGCCCAAGCCCGCGCCATTGAGAATCAGATCTACGTCGTGCAGGCCTGCACGGTGGGGTCGTTGCCCATGGTGCCCGCCGTTTCGCTGAACTGGGGGCAGGCGGCCATCATCACGCCGAGTGACTTCGCGTTCGCGCGCGACGGCTTCCTCGCGGAGGGGGTGCCGAATCAGGAAAGTATGGTCGTCGGTGATCTTGACATCGCCGCGCTCCTCGAGAGCCGGCTCAGTGGCACCGTGCTGCCCCTGCGCGACAGCCAGTCGAGCTCGGAGGTCGCCGCCAATCTGGAGATGGTGAATTTGTGAGTCCACTCAAAGGCCCGTACCACGTCGTCAACACCCGCCCCGAGCACTTCGAGGGCATTCAGGCGCTGACGCAACTCGTGTATCCGGGCTCGCCGCCCTGGTCGGTGGCCCAGCTGCAGTCGCATCTCGACATCTTCCCTGAAGGCCAGTTTGTGGTCGTCGACGATGACACACAGGTGGTCATCGGGATGGCGGCCAGTCTCATCGTCTGGTGGGACGACTACAGGTTCACCGAGAATTGGACGAGTTTCACGGATGCGGGGATGTTCACCAACCACGATCCGGAGAAGGGGCGCACCCTGTATGGCGCCGAGGTGATGACGCATCCGCAGCGCCGGGGACTGGGCGTCGGCAAGCTCCTGTACACGGCCCGTCGTGCGCTGGTGGAGCAGCGGGGACTGCTGCGCATTCGCGCCGGTGCGCGGCTGCGTGGCTATCACACCCATGCGACAGACATGTCGGCCGAGCAGTACGCGATCCAGGTGGCCAAGGGCAGGCTCAACGATCCGACGGTGTCGTTCCAGATCTCACAGGGATTCCACATTCTCGCGGTGGTGGAAGGCTACCTCCGCCACGATCCCGAGAGCCTCGGCTGGGCCGCCGTGATCGAGTGGATCAACGAGCAGGTGGCGACGCCGGAGGACTGGAGGCATCGCGATCCAAAGTTTGATCCGACAGCCTGACGCTGCGCGCCGACGTGAGGCGCCACGTCAGCACCACGATGAGGCCGAGCGCAATGCCCTGCGTGGTGCCGGCGACCAGGGAGCCGGAACTGTTGGGCGCGAGGTCCCACCAGAAGTTGATCGCCCCGTGCAGCGCGATGGCCGGCCACAGGCTGCGCCAGCGCCACGTGACCCACGCAAACAGGCACCCGCCCGCGACGGTGACCCCCGTCCGGGGGCCCAGCACGGCCAGCCGGTCGCCGAGGTCGCCAAATCGCAGCCCGACGGCCAGTGTTTCAAAGAGATTCGGATGATGGGCGAGCGCGAACATGAGCGCACTGACGAGAGCCGCCGCCCAGACCGGCCACCGCGCGCGATGCCACAACTGCTGAAACAGGAACCCGCGGTACAACACTTCCTCCGCCATCGGCCCGAGCAGCGCCGCACCCAGCAACGATTCGGGATGAAACTGCACCCGCTCTGACGTGAGCATCATCGCCGCCATCGGCACAGTGGCCGCGAGCGCGAGCCGTGTGCCGCGCCACTGCGGGCTGGTCAGACCCAGGTCCCCCAGCGTGTCGCGCCACGTTCCGCCCCGGATCGCCTTGACCATCAGGATGGACGCCGGCACCCACATCGCCACCTTGACGATGTCCATCCACACCAGCGTGTCCCAGAACCACGGCTCGGACGTCGCCCACCAGAACGCGCGGGTCGCGACATACACGAACAGAATCGGCAGGATCACCGGTCAACGTCCAGCCCAATCGAACGCATCAACGCCAGGGCATTGCTGCTGCGCACGGGCCCCTGCCGCAGCTGATAGTCAAACTGCAACGTGCCCGCATCGAACACATCCGAAAAGTGCATTTGCGCGGCTCGCGGCCCCATGGTCTGCACGATGTCGCCAAGCGCCAGGTCATGCGTCGTGGCCAGGCCGATCGCGCCGATCTCCGTGAGGCCCCGCAGGACGCCTTCGGCGCCCTGGCGCCGGTCGTGGGAATTGGTGCCGCTGAGCATTTCATCAAGCAGGAACACCATGCGGCCCCGTGACTCGCGCGCGAGGTCGACGATGTGTTTGAGGCGGAGAATCTCGGCATAAAAGCGCGAGTGGCCCTCCTGCAGCGAATCCAGCACACGAATGGAGGCCCCGATCGTCATCGGCGACAATGTGCACATCGTCGCTCGCACCGGCGCACCCATCTGCGCAAGAACCGTCGTCAGGCCGATCGCGCGGAGGAACGTGCTCTTGCCGGACATGTTCGAGCCGCTGACAAGCAGCAGCACCGGCGCCGGGTCGCCGAACGCCACGTCGTTGGCCACGGCCGAGTCCGGCAGCAGCGGATGTGCCAGTGCGGTGGCCGCAAAGTGCGGCGCCGCGGGCTCGGTCAGCCTTGGGAAAACGAAGTCCGGATGTTCCGCCGCGAATCCGGCGATGGCGGCGAGGGCTTCGAATTCACCGATGGCGTCGAGCCACGCCGGCACCGCGCGCCCGTGCCGCCCACGCCAGGCCTCCACGATGAAGGCCAGGTTCGTGGCCCACATCAGAAGCCCCGAGATGGGCGCAAAGATGACGTTGCGTCGCGATGACAGCAGCGCGACAAGCTGCGACAGCTGCCGGATCGCCGTGGAAGCGCCCGGCCGCAGCGCCGCCTGCAGTGCGACGAGTTTCGGCGCCACAAAGGTCGCATCTTCGATGATCCGCGCCGTGCGCTCGAGCAGGTCGAGGTCGCGCGATGGGGAGTCCACCTCGTGAATCACCTGGAGGACACGCGGTCGAAGCAGCAGGGCGATCAGGATCTGGACGATCAGGGCCAGTTCAATCACGCCGCTCGGGCCTCCGGAGCGCTGCCACACCACCGCGCCGACCAGGAGGAGGGGCAGGATCGCGGCGACCACTCGAAGCAGTCTGGAGGGCATCACGGTCGCGGCCGTCGCCCACTCACGCAGCCGATCGGGATGGAGCCGCCCGCCGATGACCGCCCCTTCGACGCTCAGCCGCTCGCGAAGGTCCAGCAGCGGCGCCAACTCACGGACGGCCTCCTGTCGCGCGCGCACGTCGGCGGGCGCCGCCGGGGCCAGCAGCCACCCCGCCAGCGTCGTCTGACCCACTTCCGTGCGGCACGTGCCGAGCAACTCGAACGCACTGCCACGCCCGAAGATGTCGAGATCGTCTGCGTACAGGTGAACTCTGGACCCTGGACCCTGGACCTCCGGACCACGAGCCGCGAAGCGGTCTCCCGCGTCCCCGTGTCCTGGCCATTCGTGCGCGAGGCGCCGCAGTCCGCGGTCGTAGAAATCCACCGCACGTCTGGCGCGATCGCGCGCGTTGAGGACGCGGCCGTGGACGACGAGCAGCGCGACGAAGGCAGCGCCGAGCACAGCAGCGGCCGGCCAGGCGTTCCAGCCGCCGATGCCGAAGATCCCCACAATCGCTGCGGCCAGTGCCAGCCGGGCAAATCCCAGCCGGGCATGCCAGTGCTCCCACCGCGCGACGGTCGCGAGGCGCGCGGTGCGGCGGGCGTGATAGTCCATGGGGGTTTCTGGAGTGTACACTTCGACCAGCGTCATGGTGTCAGACACTTTTACACGCGCAGATTCCCAGACGTCGCACTTTCTCCGCTTTGCCTGGGCCACCCTTGTGGTGACGTTGCTCGTCATTGTCTGGGGCGCGGTCGTGCGCGCGACGGGATCGGGCGCCGGGTGCGGCAGTCACTGGCCTTTGTGCAACGGCGCGGTCGTGCCGCTGCAGCCCACGGTGGCGACCACGATCGAGTTTGTGCACCGGATCACCAGCGGCGGCGTGATGCTGATGGCCGTGTGGATGGTCGTACTGGCCCGCAGGGTGTTTCCGGCCGACAGCGACGTGCGGCGCTGGGCGTGGATCTCGCTGATATTCATGCTCATCGAGGCTGCGATTGGCGCCGGCATTGTGCTGCTGGAACTGGTGGCCGACAACGCGTCGGCGATGCGGGCGGCGTACGTCGGCGGACACCTGGTCAACACGTTGCTGCTGGTCGGCGCGATCACGACGACGTTGTGGTTTGCGCAGCGCGCATCCACTCACGCGCCCACCCGCCCACCTGCCCACCCGCCCATCCATCCGCCGGCCGTGAGCCTGACCCTGTGTCTTCTCGGCATGCTGGTGGTGGCCTCGACCGGTGCCGTGGTGGCCCTGGGGGACACGCTGTTTCCGCACGCGTCGCTGGCGGAAGGTATCGCTGCTGATGTTGATCCCACCTCCCACTTTCTCATTCGGCTGCGCATCTGGCATCCGATCGCGGCGGTGATTCTGGCGACCGGCGTCCTGTGGCTGGCGTGGCTGTCACCCCTGTTTCAGGGCCCGGACCAGGCCGCGCCGCGCCGCTATGTGGTCGTCGCCGTGCTCGTGCAGTCGGCACTCGGCGTGATCAACCTGCTGCTGCTGGCGCCGCTCGCCCTGCAGATGGCGCATCTGCTGGTGTCGAACCTGCTGTGGATTCCCCTCGTCTGGGCGTGGTGGAACGCCCGGATGCGGGCCGCCCCGGGACGCTGAGTGCGCGCATGGTCCAGCCCCCGATGAAACGCACACTCCCATACGCCCTCGTGTTGTTGCTGGTGCTGTGCTGGTCGGTCGCGCTCTACTGGGTGTCGCCGGACGCGATTGTCGCCAGGCTTGGCACCAATACGTTCCTGGCGGTGTTCGTCGCCGGGATGCTGGGCGGCACCTCGATTGTGTTTCCGTTCCCCTACTATCTGGTGGTGGTGACGGCGGCCGCGGGCGGCGCCCACCCGCTGCTTGTGGGGCTGTGTGCCGGCCTGGGGGTGATTGTCGGCGATACCACGTCGTACATGGTGGGGCACGCGGGGCGTGCGGTGCTTCCGGCCGGAGCCTCAGGGGCCATCGCGTTTGTGCAACGCCGGGTGGCAGATATCCACAGCGCGAAGTTTTATGCCGGTCTGTTTGTCTATGGCGCGGTGATGCCGCTGCCCAACGACGTGATCATGATTCCGCTGGGCGCGGCCGGTGTGCCGTACTGGCGTGTCATCCTGCCGTTTGGCGCGGGCAACATTGTGTTCAACATGGCCGTGGCGGCGCTGACGGCGCGCGGCGTCTCGATCTGGTAATGCGCATGAGTCTTGATCCCCAGTTCGCACCGCTCCATCAACCCGTGCACGATTTTGTGTTCGCGCAGGCCGCCTCGGCGGCGCGCCCGCTGGTGATCGGTCTCCAGGCGCCCCAGGGCGCGGGGAAGACGACGCTGGTGACGCATCTGCTGCGGCGACTGACGGCGCGGGGGGTGCGGGGCGCGGGAGTCTCGATTGACGATTTCTACCTGACGCGGGCGGAGCAACTCGAACTGGCGGCTGCGCATCCCGGCAATCCGTATCTTGAACACCGCGGCTATCCCGGCACGCACGACATCGCGCTGGGGACGCATACGTTGCGGTCGCTCAAGGGCATCACGGCCGGCACGTCCATCCGTGTTCCCGTGTACGACAAGTCTGCACACGGTGGCCGCGGCGATCGGGCGCCGGAATCGGAGTGGCGCGTGGTCGAGGGGCCGCTCGACGTGGTGGTGGTCGAGGGCTGGATGCTGGGCTTCACCCCGGTGCCGGACTCGGCTCTGCCCGATCCCATGATGGCGGCACCCAACCAGGCCCTTGCACAGTACGCCGCGTGGTACGCGCTGGTGGATCAGTGGATCGTGCTGCGCGCCGCAGCGCCCGAGTTTGTGCTCGAATGGCGCGTCGAAGCGGAGGAGCGCATGAAGGCCTCCGGGAAACCCGGCCTCAGCCGTGAGGCGATCGAAGACTACGTCCGCCGCTTTCTTCCCGCCTACCGCACGTATGCGACGGGCCTGGCAAACGCAGGCCCAGCAGACCTCACGATCACGATGGGCCTCGATCGGAGACCGATTTGACGCGAGGTTCCGGAGTTCCGAGGTTCCGAAGCGCGGAACTTCGCTAGCGGCCTGTGGCCTTCCTGATCGCGGCCGCCGTGACCTGCGCCCGGAAGGCCACGATCTCCTTGCCGATCGCGAGCGCCTTGTTCAGGTCGGCGATCGACACGCCGTCGATGGTGGCCTTGCCGGCCTTCACACGAGCCTCCCACCG
Organism: Vicinamibacterales bacterium; assembly: GCA_030827135.1. Taxonomy (GTDB): domain Bacteria; phylum Acidobacteriota; class Vicinamibacteria; order Vicinamibacterales; family SCN-69-37; genus SYFT01. The sequence continues at coordinate 955,312 of JAURFE010000001.1, read as the reverse complement.
GACCGAGTCTGGGTCGGTCACCATCATGTTCATCGTGATTGTCGGGTCGTCGTGCAGCCCGTCGCTCTTGCGGCCAGCCGGAATCAGCCCTTTGGCTTCCATCGCTGCAGTGACCGTGCTGTAGTCGTAGTGTTCGCGGACGTGGATGACCTTCGGTGTGCCGCTCCATTCCTTGGTGAACTTGTCGGCCACGGCCTGCATCCCGCGCACGTTGCCGCCGGAGTCGCCGATGAGCACGATGTGCTCGAAGCCGTGCACCTTCATGCTCAGCACGATGTCCGACAGCAACGCGCCGAACGTCTCTTCGGTGACACTGATGGTGCCGGGCGATGTCATGTGGCCGGATGGCGGGTCGAGGCGGCCTTCCGGCACAAACGGCACGATCGGCGCGCAGAGCGCATCACCGAGCAGGCGCGCCGTGGCTTCGCAGTTGGCGCGCAGCACGTAATTGTGTTTGCCCAGCGCGAGCCATGGACCGTTGGGTTCGACGCCGCCGGTGGAGATGATGATGGTCTTCTTGCCGGCCTTCATCGCGTCCCGCACGTCCATCCACGTCATCTCTTCCAGCCATACCGTGGTGGCGGCGGGCAGAGGATTAACCGCGTCCGGGCAGTTGAGGGGATTGTTGGCGCACTGACCGCCCCCCATCGACGGCGGGCCACCCTGGCGTCCGCCCTGCTGCGCCATCAGCGGCGCGAGTCCGAGGGTCACAGTGATCACACACAGCACGAATGGTCTGGACATTTGAAGACTCCTGGCTCCTACGGCACGTACGCGATGCAATCGATTTCCACGCGCAGGCCGACGCCGGGCAATCCGGCCGCCTGAATTGTGGTGCGGGCGGGGCGGTGCGCACCAAAGACGCGCGCATAAACGCCGTTCATCTCCGTGAATTCCGCCATGTCGATCAGAAACACGCCGCAACGCAGCACATAGGGCAGGTCCGATCCTCCGGCCTTGAGGATCGTCTGCAGGTTGCGGAGGCACTGCTCGGTCTGTGTCGCGGTGTCCGGGCCCGCAAGTCTGCCCGTCGCGGGGTCAGTGGCGCCCTGGCCGGAGACGAAGATCAGCCGGTCAAAACCCATGCCCGGCACGTACGGGCCGACCGGGGCAGGCAGATTCGCCGCGAGAACGGGACGATGGATGGTGCTCATGGTGGGCGCCATTCTATATCCGGACTGCGGACCGAGGTCTGAATCTGTTGTAGGATTCCCGCACCTATGAACATCCTGATGCCTGTGGCGGTCGCCGCCGCGTGTCTCATCCTCGCGTATCGCTGGTACCCCCGCTACATCGGGCGCGTGTTCAGGGAAGACGACACCCGGGTCACGCCGTGCGAGCGTCTCGCCGACGGCAAGGATTACGTCAAGAGCCGCACCCATGTGGTGTTTGGCCATCACTTCGCCACCATCGCCGGTGCCGGGCCCATCGTCGGTCCGACGCTGGCACTGGCGTACGGGTGGCAGCCCGTCTGGCTGTGGCTGGTCATCGGCGGCATTTTTTTTGGTGCGATGCACGACATGACCGCGATGTTCGTGAGCACCAGAGAAGGCGGCAAGTCGATCGGGGCCATTGCCCGGACGACGCTAGGGCCCCTTGGGTATCTGCTGAATCTCACGGTGCTCATTTTTGTGCTGGCGATCGTCAACGCGATCTTCCTGAACCTGTCGGTGACCGCACTCACATCGTTGTATCCGCTTGACGCGCTGAGGCTCGATGCCACACAAACCATGCTTGGCACGATCGACATCAATGGCGTGCCGAATGCGCGGATCGGCGGGATCGCAACGACCTCGGTCTTCTTGATCACCTTGTTCGCGCCGGTGCTGGGGTGGCTGATTCGCCATGACCGCATCTCGACGCGGAACGCCTACCTCGTGGCCACCGCCACGTGCGTGGCGAGTGTGATTCTCGGCTTCCTGTTTCCGGTCACGCTCAGTGGCGACAACTGGCGCATTCTGATGACGGTCTACATCCTGGTCGCCTGCGCGCTGCCGGTGTGGCTGGTGCTGCAGCCGCGCGACTTCACCAACGTCCAGCTGCTCTACGGGGGCATGCTGCTGCTGTTTGTCGGCGCGATTATCGCGGGGCTCAGGGGCGCATCCATCCAGGCGCCCGGCGTGGACCTGGCCGCCGGGCAGGCTGCGTTGCGCGCCCCCCTCTGGCCGATTCTGTTCATCACCGTGGCCTGCGGTGCCATCAGCGGCTTCCACAGTCTCGTGGCCAGCGGCACCACCTCGAAGCAGATTCCGAAGGAGAGTGACATCCGGCGCATCGGCTACGGGGCCATGGTCACCGAAACGTTCTTCGCGGTGCTCGTGCTTGTCGCCGTCGGCTCGATGCTGAGCCAGGCGGAATACATGTCCGTGGTCTATCCCGCGGGCGTGTCGACCAACCCCGTGCTCGGATTTGCGCTGGGGGCCGGTCGTCTCATTCATCTGGCGCTGCCGTTCATTCCGGTGGCCATCGCGGTGGTCTTCGGCATCCTGATGCTCGAAGGATTCGTCGTCACCACCCTCGACAGCTCGGTCCGTCTCTGCCGGTACCTGATTCAGGAGGCATGGGACGTGGCCTTTGCCGGCCAGGCGCCGGCCTGGACGCGGAACATCCTTGTCAACTCCAGCATCGCCGTCGCGCTGATGTTCCTGTTTTCGATCAGCGGCACCGTCCGGCAGATGTGGCCGATTTTCGGCGCAGGGAACCAGCTGATAGGCGCGCTGGCGCTGACCACCGTCTCGGTGTGGCTGGCTCAGCGCGCCCGGCAGACGACGTTCGCGGTGGTGCCTGCGGCGTTCATGATCGTGACCACGTGCGCGGCGTTGTTCATTCTGGCGAAGGACAATCTCTCCGGCGGCAACATCTGGCTCGGCTCGGCGGCGACGGCGTTGTTGTTCCTGGCCGTTGGCGCCGTCGTGGTCGGCGTGACCCGTTTCACGCAGGCCCTCAGCGCCGAGGGTGTGCGCGCGGAACTCTGATCTGCCGGATCACCGACGGCCCGCCGCGCAACGTCAGGATCGGCGCTTCAAGCGTGTCGATGTACGGGCGCGGTGAAACTCAACGTTTCGCAATGAGGCTGTCGATCATGGCGCCGAGCAGACCGCCGACGACTGCGCCGCTGACCGTGCCGAACGTGACGGCGCTCAGCGCAAACCTCCCGCAGTCGCCGGAGTCGCAGAACGCCAGGGCGCCCCACGCATAGAGGGCACCACCGCTGATGGCACCGGTAACCGCGCCGTTGCGAATCCCGTTGGAGAGTCGATCGCGCTCGCGGAACTTCGGGTCTGGCGGCCGCGTGCCCACCGGCACGACGGCGCCAATCATGCCTCGAAGGCCGCTGGCATGGCTCAGCGTCAGCCGTACGTCCGCCCGCAGTGACAGCCACGGCGCCGCCTGGACCTGCGCTGCGGGACCGACGTGGACAGCGACTCCGGTCTCTTCGATCGTCTGTTCCGGGATGTCCCACGTGTAGTCACCCACTGTAAGGATGTGGCGCGGAAACGTCGTGGTCGAGGAACTGCCGCCGACCCCCAATACGCCGAAGACCTGCCATCGTCCACGGGCGAGCAGCGATTGCCTCAGGTGCAGGCTGTAACCCCGGGCCGACTCGCGGCCCCAGTTGGGATTGTCTGTCGTCGGGCTGACGTCCGCGGTGGCTTCAATCGCGGTGAGGGGCGTCACATTCCAGCTGATGCGCGGCGACCAGGTGGCGGACTGCCGCCGGCCTGTCTGTGCCGACACATGGCCCGCAAACTCGAGGCGCGGCAGTCGCGTCTCCTGTGCCGCGGCGACGGCGGGTATCAGCAGCATCATCAATACGGCGGTTTGTCTGTGCATTGCCTGCGCTCCACTCATGAGTGCGAAATTCCCCGATGAAACAGCTCAGCGCCGGACGTCTGCCTCCGGCTTTGCGGAGTTCCCAAGTGGCACAGCCTGTGCAATAGTCAACCCGTTGTGATGAAACTTCGGGGACTCCGGGGCGTACGAGCGGTGGTGGTGGGCCTGCTGATGGGCGCCATCCTCGCGCCGACCGCCGTCTGGGCCCGGACCACGATGGCCGAGGAATGCCACGGCTGTTGTCCCGAAGTCATCCGTGCAGCCGACCCGGTGGACTGCTGCGTCGTCGCGCCCGATGCGCCCGCACCACTCCAGCCCGTGCGTGTCACCGGCATCACGATGCCTCTGGCGGCTCCCGTCCCGTCGATCGCGACCTGGGCACAACCACCGGTACCGTCTGACCTGCCCGTGACCGGTGATCCGCCCCTGCCGCCCATCCCACTGCTGCTCCGTACGTCCGTCCTCCTCATCTGATTTCCTCTGCCTCCGATGGAGCGCGAGGGCTCTTGGCCCTTGCGTAGTCCCCGGGGCTGAAGCCCCTGGGCTCCGATGGCGGCCCCGTGGGCTCCATCCATGTGTGCGTGAGGAATTGCATGATCAATTGGCTGCTCGACAAATCACTTCAGTATCGCGGGGTCGTCATCGGCATCTACGTGTGCCTGGGCGCTTGGGGCTACTGGGCCATGCGGACAGGCCCGGTGGACGCGATTCCCGATCTCTCCGACCACCAGGTCATCGTGTTCACCGACTGGCCCGGCCACAGCGCGCAGGAGGTCGAGGATCAAGTGACGTATCCGGTCGTCACGAACCTGCAGGGGTTGTCGGGCATTCGGGTCGTCCGGTCCCAGTCGGCATTCGGGTTCTCGATGGTCTACGCGATCTTCGAAGACAACGTGGACCTGTATTTCGCGCGGACGCGGGTGCTCGAACGGCTGAGCCTCGTGACGACACAATTGCCGCCGGGGGTGGTGCCGGTGCTGGGGCCGGATGCCACGGGCGTCGGACACGTCTTCTGGTACACACTCGAAAGTGATCGCCACTCGCTGACTGAACTGCGCAGTTTGCAGGACTGGTTCGTCCGGTATCAGCTGAACGCGGTGCCCGGCGTGGCGGAAGTGGCGTCGGTCGGCGGTCTGGTGCGGCAGTACCAAGTCAACATCGATCCCGACCGGTTGCGGGGATATGGCGTATCCGTCGGCGACGTGATTGCCGCTGTACAGGCCAGCAACGCCAACGTCGGGGGCAACGTCCTCGAATCCAATGGCGCATGGACGATCGTGCGTGGTGTCGGCCTGATCGAATCCATCGAGGATCTCGGGCAGGTCGTCGTCAAAGCCGCCGGCGGAGTTCCGGTCTATGTGCGACAGGTCGCCGACGTCGAGATTGGATCGGCGTTCCGGACCGGTGCGCTGATCAACGGCACTTCCGAGGCCGTAGGCGGTGTCATCGTCGCGCGTGCGGGTGCCAATGCCCAGCAGGTCATCGATGGCGTCAGGACGCGGCTGGACGAGATTGCCGCCGGGCTGCCGGCCGGTGTGCGTGTGGTCCCGTTCTACGACCGCTCTGACCTCATCGGGCGGGCCATCGGGACACTGCGCGTCGCGCTGATCGAGGAAATCGCGCTGGTCACGCTGGCCCACGTGTTGTTCCTGATGCACGTGCGCTCGATTCTGATCGTCACCATTCCGCTGCCGCTCGCGGTACTCCTGTCATTTCTGGCGATGCGGTACCTCGGCGTGACCTCCAATATCATGAGCCTCGCCGGCATCGCGATTGCCATCGGCGTTCTGGTGGACGCCGGGATCGTCGTCACCGAGAACGCCTTCCGCACCATCGAACAGCAAGGCATTGACACGAAGGATCGACCCGCGGTCTGGCGAGCGGTACGCGAGGCCACGAGGCTGGTCGGACGACCGGTCTTTTTTTCCATGTCGATCATCGTCCTGGCCTTTGTGCCGGTGTTTGCGTTGACCGGTCAGGAAGGCAAGTTGTTCCATCCGCTCGCGTTCACCAAGACGTTCGCGATGGTTGCCGCAACGCTCATGGCGGTGACGCTGGTGCCGGTGTTGTGTTCGGTGCTGCTGGGCGGCAAGGTGCATGCGGAGGAGGACAACCCGGTGATGCGCTTCCTGCGCCGCCTCTATGAACCGGCGCTGCGTGGAGCGCTGACCCACGGCGCGGCGACGCTGGCCGTGGCTGCGCTGCTGTTTGCCGGTGCGGTTGGTGTCGCGACCCGCATCGGGAGCGAGTTCATGCCGGCGCTTGATGAAGGCGATCTGATGTTCATGCCCATCGCCGATCCGAGCGTATCGCTCGCCGAAGCCAGCCGGCTCGCGGCCGTCCAGAATGCCGCACTCGCCGCGTTTCCCGAGGTTAAAAGCGTCGTGGCCAAAGTCGGCCGCGCGGAGACGTCGACCGATCCGTCTCCGGTGAACATGACCGAAACCATCGTCCAGCTTCGGCCGCGATCGGAGTGGCGCGAGGGCACGACGCTCGAGTCGTTGCGCGCGGAGATGAGTCGCGCCGTGCAACTGCCCGGGGTCACCAGCATCTGGACGATGCCGATCATCAATCGGATCGACATGTTGTCCACGGGCATCCGGTCTGAGGTGGGTGTGAAGGTGTTTGGCGGTGATCTCGGGGTGCTCGACCGCCTGGCGCGTGAGGTCGCTGACGTGTTGCGCACCGTGCCCGGCGCCGCCAACGTCTATCCAGAGCCGGTGTCGAGCGGCCAGTATCTCAATGTGCGCGTGGATCGCGAGGCCGCAGCACGGTACGGCCTGACCGTCGCCGATGTGGAGCAGACCGTGGAATACGCCATCGGCGAAATGCCGGTCGGCCGCACCATTGAAGGCCGCGAGCGCTATCCCATTCGCGTGCGGCTGGCCGAGCGGTTCCGCGCCAATCCCGACCAGCTCGCGCAGACGCCCATCCTGACTGCCGCCGGTGGCCAGGTGCCGCTCGGTTCCGTGGCCACGTTCGAATCGGTGCGCGGACCGTCGATGATCGCCGCAGAAAACGGCCTGATGCTTGCGACCGTGCTCCTGAACGTGCAGGACCGCGACGTGGTGGGGTTTGTTGACGAAGCCAAAGCCGCCGTTGCCGAGCGCGTCACATTGCCGCAAGGCTACGTCGTCGGCTGGAGTGGCCGGTACGAAAACCAGCAGCACGCGCGGGAGCGGCTGCAGGTGGTGCTGCCGCTCGTGCTGCTGGTGATTTTTGTACTGCTGTACTTCACGTATCACTCCGCACTGGAAGCGGCGCACGTGCTGCTGGCCGTACCGTTTGCCCTGACCGGCGGCGTGTATCTGGTGTGGGCGCTCGACTACAACTTCTCGGTCGCGGTCTGGGTCGGGTTCATCGCGCTCTTCGGCACCGCAGTGCAGACCGGCATGATCATGGTGATCTACCTCGAGGACGCCGTGGCGCGGGCGGCGGCGACGGGCGGGCTGACGCGGGCCACGCTGCGGCGGGCGGTGATGGACGGGGCGCTGCTTCGCCTGCGTCCGAAGGTCATGACCGTCTCCACGGTGGTGGCTGGACTGATGCCGATCATGTGGAGCACGAGCGCGGGCGCTGAAGTCATGCGCCCACTGGCCGCGCCCGTGCTCGGCGGCATGGTCTCGTCGCTCCTCCACGTGCTTGTGGTGACGCCGGTCATCTTCTACTGGCTCCGTGCGCGACAGTTGCCTCCCGAGGACCCCTCCATCGAGCCCGTCGGCCGAAAACGCCACCCGACGACTGTTCTGGCCGTCATGCTCGGGGCGCTGCTCCTGTCGCTCCTCGCCGCTGCCTGGTGGATGGTCAGGGGCGATGGTCCGTCGCGTCCGGACCTCGCGGTAGTCCACGAAGAGGTGACGGGTGATGTGACGGTGCGACTGCTCGCAGACGGCGACGGGTTGTCGCAGGGGCGCAATCGCGTGGTCGTCGAATTCCGCAACGCGGCCGGAGAGCTCGTCGATGTACAGAACGTGCGCGTGTCGTCGTCGATGACGATGCCGGGGATGGTGATGACGGCGCCGGTGTCGGTGGGTGGCGTCGCGGGGGGGCGCGTGGACGCGACGGCCGAGTTCAGCATGTCGGGCGCGTGGCGATTCACGGTGGAGTGGACCGGGCCGGCAGGCCCGCGGTCGGTGACGTTTGATGGGGATGTGCGATGAGAACACTCGCGAGATACACGCTGCTGATGACGACCGTGTGGCTGGCCGGCACCGGGAGGGCCCAGGCACAACAGGCGGTCGTCGCACCCGGAGGAATGTCGATTGAGGCGCTGGTGGCGATGGCGTTGGAGCGGGCTCCGATGATCGAAGCGGCGCGCCGCCGGATTGAAGTCGCCGAGGGACAACGGGCGCAGGCATCACTCCGTCCCAACCCCGTCGTGGCCGCTGATCGCCGCGAACAGTTTGGCGGCGCCGACTCGCAGACCGCGTTCAGTCTGACCGTGCCGCTGGACCTGTTCAGGAAGGATGCCCGCGTGGCCGTGGCTGATCACGATGTGCGGCGTGCGGATGCGCTGGCGGCGCTCGAACGTGTGAATCGCGCTGCGGCGGTACGGGTGCGGGCCACGCAGGTGCTTGCGGCCGCGCGGCAACTCGATGTCGTGCGTCAGGTGGCGCAGGCGGCCCGCACACGGCTCGACATGTTGACGGCCCGTGTGGAGGCCGGTGCCGCGATGCCGCTTGAGCGCGACCTCGCCGATGTCGAGTGGCGCCGGACCGAGACCGAGACGATGGGGTGGCAGGGGGAGGTCGATGCGGCGATGGCCGCACTCAAGGCGGTGGTGGGCTGGCCGATCCAGGAGCCCCTGCAGTTGGCGGCGTCGCTTGAGGAGGCGATCGCGGCGCTTCCCGCGCCGCCGACGTCCGCGCCGGCCGGCGCCGTGGCGATACGTCCGGATGTGCAGGCCGCCGAAGCCGTCGCCGCCCGAGCGGACGCGCAGCAGCATCTCGCGCGCCGCGAGGGGCGACTCGACCTGGGTGTCACCGGCGGCTACATGTGGCGGGTGCTCGGACGCGACCGCATGCACGAGGTGATGGTGGGCGTGATGGTGGACCTGCCGTGGCGGAATCGCCAGCAGGGCGCCATCGCCTCCGCGATTGCCGAAGGGCTGATGGCGCGGGCCGAGGTCTCGGATGCGCGCCTGCAGGCCGAGGCGGACATGGCGTCCGCGATGGCCAGGGACGTCGCCGCCACCGCAGTCGTGCAGCGGTACCGCGCCGGGCTCGTCGAGCTTGCGGCCAGGAACCTCGAGGTGGTGCGCGAGATGTGGACGCTCGGTCGCGGCACCTTGTTTGACGTCATTGAGGAAGAACGGCGGTATCTGGATCTGCAGGCGGCCTATACGGCCGCCCTGCAGGCCTTGTCTGAGGCGCGCGCCGACGTACTGCGCGCGTGGGGAGTGCAGTCATGATCAAGCGCATTCTGATTGGTGTGGGTCTGATGGCCATGGGGGCCGCCGGCCTGTATCTCGTCCAGCTGTGGTTCGTCGCGGCACCTGTCGCGCCGGTGGCCGCCGGCGGCCCGATGTCGGAGCCTGCATCGGCGTTGCCGGCCGGCGCCCGGCGGCTCACACTGCACGAGGAGGCACGCGCGCGGGTGGGTTTGCAGACCGTGGTGGTTCAGGCGGGCGGAGGCGCGGCGACCCGGCGTCTTCCCGCGGTGGTCGAGCCCCACGGATACCGCGTGGTGGACGTCACCCCGCTGGTGGCGGGCACCGTGATCGAGGTGCACGCGGAACTGGGCCAGTCGGTGCGGCAGGGCACTGTGGTGGCGCGGCTGCGCAGCCCCGAACTCACCGATGAGGTGCGCCGATGGCTGACCGTGCGCGCGGAGCGCGACGTCGCCGCCCAACGGCTCGCGCGCACGGAAGCCCTGGCGAAGATCGGCGCGGCCAGCCGCCAGGATCTTGAAGAGGATCAGTCGAATCTCGTCCGCGCGCGCACGGAGCTCGACACGACGCGCGCACGGCTCGAACGCCTCGGCCTTTCCGAGACCCGTCTGGGTGCGCTGGCGCAGGGCGACACGTTGCCGGACACCTTTGACGTGCTGGCTCCGGCGGGCGGTATCGTCATCACGCGCTCCGCGAATCCCGGTCAGAACGTGGACGCGGCGCAGCCCATTGTCACGCTGGCCGACCGCGCCACCGTGTGGGTCATCGGCAACGTGTTCGAGGCGGACCTGGCCCACGTGCGGGAAGGGCAGCGCGCACAGGTCACCAGTGAGGCCTTTCCCGGCCGCGTGTGGAACGGCACGGTGGCCTACATCGATCCCGTGATTGACGGAGACACCCGGACCGCGAAGGTGCGTGTCGAAGTGGCGAACAGGGACGAGGCGCTCCGCTTCGGGATGTTTGTGTCTCTCGCGCTGGACGCGCCCGGATCGGTGCCCGGGGTTGTGGTGCCCGACGCGGCCGTGCAGTCCCTCGGCGCGGTCAATGTGGTCTACGTCGAAGTCGAGCCTGGCGAGTTTGAGGAGCGTGTCGTTGATCAGGTGCGTGCGGGCGACCGCGTGGTCACCGCCGGCAGTTTCGCCCTGCGCGCCGAGCGTGAGCGCCTGGGATGGCCGGCGCCAGAGGGCTCCGGTCGCACCGCGCCACCCGCGCCACCCGCGCCGCCCACGGCGGCCGCCGTGGCCACCCCGGTGGCCGTTCGCGTGGTGGAGATCACGGCCGCAGGGCTGGTGCCGGCGCGGGTGACCCTTCCGGCCAACCAGCCCGTGGATCTGGTCTTCATCCGCCGCGTCACCGAGACGTGTGGCACCGAGGTCGAGATTCCCGACCTGAAGATTCGTCGCGATCTACCACTCAACGAGCGGATAACGATTCGGTTGCCGCCACAATCTCCGCGTGAGCTGTCGTTCAGTTGCGGGATGGACATGCTCAAGGGTGTGATCGTCGTGCGCTGAAAAAAGACGTCGGGAGGCTTTTTCGGTGCGGCGGGGCCGAAAAAGCCTCCCGACGTCTTTTACAATCCCTCCATGTCTATTCACCGAATCGTGCTGTTGGTCTGTCTGGTGGCGGTGGCCGGGTCTGTGACGGAGGCGCGTCAGCAGCGGCTGGCCCCGGGTGCTCTGCCGGATCGCGTCGAGCGGCCCTTCGGCACCTTGCAGGAACAGGCGGCGCTGCAGCAGCAGTGGCTCCAGAAACGGCTCGACACCTTCCTCCCGACGCTTATGCGCAAACACGGTATCGACATGTGGGTCGTGCCGATGCGCGAATACATGGAAGACCCCATCTTCAAGGCGATCGTCTCTCCGGAGACCTTTGCCGCGCGGCGCCGGACCATCTACGTGTTCTTCGACAAATGTGCCGCCGCCGGCACGCCCGTCGCCACGGCGTGTGTCGAGCGCCTGGCGCTGGGGGGAACGACGCAGGGGGGCGTGTTTGAGACACGGTCCTCCACGCGGCCCATCGTCGCGTCAACGCCCGGGGGGCGTGCGGCGGAGCTGTGGGGCGCGGAACAGTGGCAGTTGTTGAAGCAGGTCGTCGAGGATCGGAATCCGAAGGTCATCGGCATCAATCGATCGACGGTGTTTGCGTTCAGCGACGGTCTGACGAGCGGGGAACTGGAAGGGATGACCGATGCGCTGGGGCAGCCGTGGGTCGGGAAATTCAGGAACGCCGAGGGCCTGCCGCTGGAACTCATCGCGATGCGCCTGCCGGAAGAAGAAGCGTTCTTCGAAAAAATGAACGCACACGTCTGGTCGCTGACGCAGATGATGTTTTCCGAGAAGGTGATCGTGCCGGGTGTGACGCGAACCAGTGATCTCGTCTGGTGGTTCCGCCAGCGCGTGAACGATCAGGGGCTGGGCACATGGTTCCAGCCGTCGGTCACGGTGCAGCGCAAGGGCGTGACGGCCGGGGAACTGGGGGCCGATCCGGTGATCGAACGCGGGGACGTGTTGCACTGCGATGTCGGCATCACGGTCGCGCGGTTGAATACCGACACCCAGCACAACGCATATGTGTTGCGGGCAGGGGAGACGGCGCCGCCCGCGGGGATACAGGCCGCCTTGCGCAATGCGAACATCATGCAGGATTTCTTCATGGAGGAAGTCCGGCCCGGCCGCACGGGCAACGACATTCTCAGGACCATCCTCGAGCGCATGAAAGGCGCAGGCCTGAACGGGACGATGTATTCCCATCCGGTCGGGCTGCATGGACACGGGGCCGGTCCGCTCATCGGGCTGTGGGACATGCAGGGAGGCGTCGCCGGTCGCGGCGACGCGCCGGTGGTGCCATCGATGTGGTACTCGGTCGAGCATCAGGTCACGACGCGTGTGGACGAGTGGGACGGACAGCCCGTCCGCATGGCGCAGGAAGAGGACATGATCATCAGCGCCGACGGCAAGGTGCGCTGGGCGCATGGGCGTCAGGACCGCCTGTTTCTCGTGAAGTAGGCCCAGTGGCCCGCTCCAACCCAGCGGGCCCTACGTACGGCGCGCCATGCAGGGCCCGCTACCACCGCGCCATGCAGGGCCCGCTACGACCGCGCCATGTAGGGCCCGCTACGACCGCGCCATGTAGGGCCCGCTGAATTTGAGCGGGCCAACTGTGCTGCCGGAACCCGTGCGGCAGATCATCGGCGGTCGGTCCGGGCGGGTAGCTGGGTCGTGGGCGGCTGTATACTGCCGATATGCTCCGGCTGCGCCCGTTCATACTCGTGCTCGCGCTCCTGGTGAGCCCCGTCGGGGCTGCCGTGTGCGAGGTCGTGTGCGGCACACCAGGCCACGCCGCCGCGCATGCCCTGGTGGCGGTGCAGACGGACGCCGCCGCGGCCGCGCACGCACACCACGACCATCATGCACAGCACGCGCCTGCGGCCGAACCGGTGATGCCGCCGGCCTCCGATGCCGATGGCCGCATGCACGTACCGGGCCCTGAGTGTGATCCCGTCCTGAGCATTACCGGCCGTGTCCGGTCCCCGTTTTCCGGAGCCGACGCGCACCCGGCTGTCGTCGCGCACCTCGCGTCCGTGATCGACCCGGCGGTGCCTGCCCATTGGCGCGTGGCCGGTCGCGATACCGGCCCCCCCGACCCTCCGCGACACACTCCAGTTCCTCTTCGCATCTGATTTCCTCCGTGCTTCTGGAGCACAAGGGCTTCAGCCCTTGTGTCGTCCCGTGGGCTGAGCCCACGGGCTCCGTACGGCACGGGCTCCGACCATAAGGGTTTGTCAGGTTTCGCGTCACACACATGGCGCACAAGTCGGGCGCGCTGACGTTGGGCGCGCCACAGCAAAGGAATGGTTATGGATCGCAATCGAAGAAGTTTTCTTGCCGGACTCGCCACGCTGGCCGGTGCGGCCACGGCCGGCCGCGTTGCCGCTCAGGTGCCGGCCTCAACAATGGCCGCCGCGGGTGGCGGTAGCGTCGTGCCGGTCGTGACGCCGGACGTGCCGCATCTGCCGTTTGCGATGGACGGCCAGGTCAAGGTGTTCCGCCTCAAGGCGGAGCCGGTGGCCACGGAGTTCCTGCCTGGTCGCAAGGTGGACGTCTGGGGCTTTAACGGCAGCATGCCGGGACCGACGATCGAAGCGACTGAAGGTGATCGCGTCCGCATCATCGTCGAGAATCACCTCCCTGAGTTGTTTGCGCCGCACTGGCATGGGCTCGAGATTCCCATCGGGATGGACGGTGTGCCCGGCATCTCGCAGCCGCCGATTCCGCCCCACGGGTCGCACACCTACGAGTTCACGCTGAATCAGAACGGCACGTTCTTCTACCACTCACATATGCCGATGCAGGAGATGCTGGGAAGCATCGGGTTCTTCATCGTGCATCCGAAGAAGGCACACGAGCCCCGTGTGGATCGCGACTTCGGGTTGATCTTCCAGGGCTGGGACATCAAGCCGAACAACACCGTGCCGAACACGCTGGCGATGGAGTTCAACTGGCTGACAATCAACGGCAAGGCCGGGCCGGCCACGACGCCGCTGTGTGTGAAGCTGGGCGAACGCGTGCGCATCCGCATTGTGAACCTGAGCATGGATCACCACCCGGTGCACCTGCACGGACATCACTTCTTCCTGACCGGCACCGAAGCCGGTCGCGTGCGTGGCCCGGTGGTGGTGCCCGAGAACACGATCATCGCGGGTGTGGCTCAGGCGCGCGACATCGAGTTTGTCGCGAACAACCCCGGTGACTGGATGCTGCACTGTCACCTGCCGCATCACATGATGAACCAGATGGTGTCGATGGTTGGCCCCACCGGCACCGCGGATACGGCCATGGGGCATCAGCACGGTGGCACCGAGGATGCGTACAAGGTGAAGGGGTATCCCCAGGACATGTGGATGGTGATGGATGATCTGGTCGCAGGCAAACCCGAGGTGTACGGGTTGCCGCCGACATGGACGGCCGCGATGATGGGCATGATGACGCTGGTGCGCGTCCTCGAGCCGACGACGTTCGATCACATTCAGCAGCTGCGCGCGGAGGTGGGCCGATGAGGCGGTGCCGGGTGCAATGGCTGTACGTAGGGCCGGCCTTCAGGCCGGCCGTGGCCGTGGTGTTTGCTCTGGTGCTGGGTGCCGGAAGTGCGTTCGCGCAGGCGCCGCTGACGATGGAGGCGGCGGTGCAGGTGGCGACGGAACGGCATCCGGCGATTCGTGAGGCGGCGGCGCGGGTGGATGAGGCGCGCGGACTTGCGCGGCAGGCCGGTGCGCCACGCAATCCCGTGGCCGGGTACCTCGCTGATGATCTGGGAACCGGCAATGGATCTCCTGCGGGCAAACACGGCGTGTTTGTCGAAGTGCCGATTGCGTTGGGGGGACGACTTGGAGCTGCCAGAGCCGCGGGCGACGCGCTGGTCGCCTCGCGTGAGGCCGCCCTTGAGTCCGTGCGGCGGTCCGTAGTCGCGGACGCACGATCGCGGTGGCTGGCGGTCGCGATTGCCGCGCGTCAGCTCGAGAATCAGGAGTCGCTGGCGACACTGGCCGTCGAGAGCGTGGACATCGCCGGCAAGCTCTTCAACGTGGGGCTGGTGGACCGCGCGGATGTGCTCGATTCGGAAGCGGCATTGGCAGAGGCGCGGGCACATCGCGATGAAGCAAAGGCGGCTCTCGATGCGGCATGGGAGCAACTCGCGAACATCATGGGGCAACCGGACCTCAGTCGCGCACGGGCGCCGCAGTTGCCGGACGTCCCTGCGCTCTCCCGGGATGACGCGCGCGCGCGCCTCATGGCGGAGAGCCCGATGCTGGCAGGGGCGCGGCTCGAGATTGCCCGTCAGCGCACGCTGGTGACATCCGCGCAGAAGGGCGTGTGGCCCGACCTCGCGCTCAAGGCTGAAACGTGGTTCGACCGCGAGCGCACGAGTGGGGGATCCGCAAAAGGCTGGGGCTTCGGCGCCGAGGCCGGTGTGCGTCTGCCGATCTTCGACCGGAATGCCGGACAGGTGCTTGCGGCGAATGCGAGTGTGCGTGCGGCAGAGGCGGCGCTTGATCGCACCGAGGCGACAATGGCGGACACGTTCGCCACGCTGTGGGCCGACTACACCAGTGCCACCGCCAGAGCAAAAGCGCTGCAGGATGACGTGCTCCCCAGGGCGGAAGAGGCGTATCGTCTCTACCTGGAGAATTTTCAGCAGATGGCCTCTCCGTATCCGCAGGTCCTGATGGCTCGCGAACGGCTGATTCGCACGCGCGAAGCGCTGGCGGAGGCGCTTGAGTTGGCGTGGAAAAGTTGGATTGGCATCCTGAACGGAGCTCAGGGGCTGTAGCCCCTGGGCTCCATTTGGGCATTAGACTGGAGCACCTATGAAACGACCATTCTTCGCCTTCGCCGTTCTTGTGTCGTCGTTGACCGTGGCGGCGGTCAGCCCGCAGGCTCAGTCGCCGCGGGTCGAGCCGCTGACGTCGCCGGCCGGTGCCCGCACGGAAGCGCCGCAGCTCACCGTGTCCGACAAGGGCGTGTTGATGAGCTGGATCGAACGCGGTGACAACAATCTGGCGTCGCTCAAGTTCGCGGAGAAGACCGCTACGGGCTGGTCCGAGGTCAGGACCGTGGCCTCCGGCACCGACTGGTTCGTGAATTGGGCCGACGTGCCGTCGGTGTTGCGACTGGCCGACGGGTCGATCGTTGGACATTGGTTGCAGAAGAGTGGGGCATCGACCTACGCGTATGACGTGCGTCTCTCACGTTCGACAGACAACGGCAAGACGTGGTCGCCGTCAGTGACGCCCCATCACGATGGCACCAAGACGGAGCATGGATTTGCGTCGATGTTCCAGGTGCCGGGCGCCGGGCTTGGACTCATCTGGTTGGATGGACGTGAGACGACGCCGGCGGGTGCGGCCGGCGAGGGCCACGATGGCCACGGCACCGGCGCGATGACCGTGCGGTTCGGCACGTTCGACGGGGCGTGGAAGCAGACGTCGGAGATGCCGATCGACACACGCGTATGTGAGTGCTGTCCCACGACGGCCGCGGTCACAAGCGACGGTCTTATCGCCGCGTTCCGCAATCGCACGGAAGACGAGATTCGGGATATCTATGTGTCGCGATTCGAAAACGGCAAATGGACCGAACCCAGGGCCGTGCACAACGACAACTGGCAGATCGCAGCGTGCCCGGTCAACGGCCCCATGCTCAGCGCCCGGGGACGGGACGTCGTGATCAGCTGGTTCACCGGCGTGGACGACCCAGGCCGCGCCTACGTGGCATTTTCGAAGGACGCCGGCCGCACCTTCAGTGCGCCGATTCGTGTCGACGAGGTGGCGACGCTCGGGCGTGTGGATGTGGAACTGATGCCCGACGGTTCGGCGATGGCGACGTGGATTGAACTGGTTGAAAAGAAGGCCGAGTTCAAGGTGCGCCGCATTCAACCGAACGGCGTCAGGGGAGCGGCCATCAAAGTCGCCGACCTCGCGGCGTCACGGTCCAGCGGCTACCCGCGCGTCGCCCGCGACGGCAATCAGCTCCTGTTCGCCTGGACCGAGGTGATGGCGGTCACCCCGGGTTCGCGGCCCACGACCCAGGTACGCACGGCAGTCGTAAAGTAGGCACTGGAATCTCGATTGGAGGGGCCATGAAATCCATCAGGCGTATCGCGTTCGTGCTCGTCGTCATGTTGACCGCCGTGTCGTCCGGCACGTCCGCGAGACAGGCTGCAGCAGAGCTGTTCACCTGCTCGATGCACCCGCACGTGCTTGAGACGAAGGCCGGCACCTGCTCGGTGTGCGCCATGGCGCTCACGGCGCGCGCCATGACGCCGGTGGAGAAGGAACTCGTCGACTTCTTCAAGGCCTATGACGCGGCGTTCCTCGCGAAGGACCTGGCCAGACTGGCGACGATGTACTCGCCCGAGACGGTCGTCTATGAAGGGAGCGGTATCGATCGTGGCTGGAAGGACTACAGCGAAACCCACCTCGGTCCTGAACTGAAGTCGTTCGAGAACCTGGAGTTTGGGCACTCAAACGTCGTGCCCCACGTTTTGGCCGACAATGCCGCGTACGTGACCGCTGACTACATGATCAAGGCCAGGATGGCCGAGCGCGTGCTCGACAGCGGCGGGTTGGCGACCTTTGTGCTCTCGAAGGACGGCGGCGCATGGAAGATCCGGCACACGGCAACCGCGGCACGGCGGCGACCAGCCGGCGGACTCAGTCCCGAGAGTCGTTAGTGCGCCTGGGATCACTGCTTGGAGTGGGCGTGCTGCTGATGTCGGCCTGTGCGGGGACGCCTTCGCCTGACGGCGCAGTCGTGTTGCTGACGCGCGCAGGATGTATGGACTCAGAGAAAATGCGCACGAGCCTTGAGACGGCCGCGCAGGCGTTGGCACCACCCGTGGCGTTTACCGTCGTCGACCTCGACACGCTGCCGCCTGACGACGTGCGGCGAGGGTATCCCACGCCGACACTGCTGTTTGCCAGTCGCGATGTGTTCGGCCTGGCCGAGCCGAAGCCGCCGCTGCCGCCACCCACCTGACGGTTCTACCGGGACGGAGTTCCGTCCCACGCCCAGATTCTCGAGGCCCTGGCGAAGCTGCGATCCTGACTGGATGTTTCCGGCGTAAAGGCCGCGTCGGCCGTACCCGTGGCGTGCCGGGCAATGGAATCGACATGCCCTCAGCTGCGCGGATGAGTGCGAGCCGCTCCGCCCCCTGCGGGGGCGGAGCGCTACGGTCACATCAGCCCTTGTGCTTCATCATCGGGCACATCGCCATGGATTCCTTCCCGTCGGCCAGGTGCTCCAGCATGTGGCTCATCATGCCCTGGTGCATGGTCATCATGCCGGCGTGCATGGCCTGACGCTGGGCCACGATTTCGGTGACGACGATGGCGGTGGCGGCCGGCCTGGCTGACGCCGTCGCGTTGTTCATGGTTGTCACGAGCGCGTCGAGCTTCTGATCGGCGGCTTTCATGTCGGCCGTCATCTTGTCGTGTTCGGCCATCCTGGCCTGGCACTTATTCGCCATGTCAGGCGACATCTTCATCTGATCCGTCATCTGATGCTGGGGCATCTGCGTCGTCTGCGCCGCCAGCGCCGAGACCGACAGCACACCCACCGCCACGAAGACCGCGTGTCGAATTTGTTTCACACTCATGATTGGACTCCCTCCGGGTTTACACGTTACCGGTCGATGTTCGCACTGCGGGGAGTCTGATCGCTGTGCAGAAGAGCACGTGATCAGGAACGTGCAGAGGGGGAGTTGGCGATTAACCCAGCGCGACGTCCAGCGTCATCATCACAGCAAAGCCGACCATGGCCCCGAGTGTGGCCATGTCGCCGTTGCCGCCGGAGTGCGACTCGGGGATGACTTCCTCAACCACCACAAAGATCATGGCGCCGGCCGCGAACGCGAGGGCGTAGGGGAGGAGGGGACGCATCAGCAGCACGGCCGCAGCGCCAATCACCGCGGCCACGGGCTCGACGGCGGCAGACATCTGCCCGTACCACCACGACTTGAACCGCGAGAGGCCTTCGCGACGCAACGGTACGGCGATGGCCGTGCCTTCGGGGCAGTTCTGAATGCCGATGCCGACGGCGAGGGCGATGGCCGCTCCGAGCGTGGCCGAATCAAAGCCGGTGGCCACGGCGCCAAACGCCACGCCAATTGCCAGTCCTTCAGGAATGTTGTGCAGGGTGATCGCCAGGACGAGCAATGTCGTGCGGCGCCACGATGTCTTCACACCTTCGACGTCGGTCATCTTTCCGAAGAGATGCACGTGCGGCAGGATGTAGTCGACCAGCCGCATCGAGAACGCGCCGGCAAGGAATCCCACCAGGGCCGGGATCCACTTGATCATGCCCATCTCCTCCGCCATGTTGATGGCCGGATTGAGCAGTGACCAGAAGCTGGCGGCGATCATCACGCCGGCGGTGAACCCCAGCGCGGTGTCGAGCGCCTTTCGGTTGATGTCCTTGAAGAAAAAGACCACCGATGCGCCGACGGCGGTCAGTCCCCACGTAAACAGGCTAGCGGCGAGGGCCTGCCAGACGGCTGGCCATTGTGTGAACGTTTCGAGCACTCAAAATCTATATCACGCTTTAATCAAAAACGGCGAAACGCGTAGGGTTGGCAGGTGCATGCTCACGTTGGCCCGGTTCACCTGCAGATTGCCGACCTCGGACGGTCGCTGGAATACTACGAGGACCTGCTCGGGCTGCAGCTGACATCCACCGATACCGGGTCGGCGACACTTGGCGCTGCCGACGGGAGGGAGTTGGTGGTGCTGCACGAACAACGGGGCCTTCGTTCCGTGCCACGTCGCGGCGTCTTCGGGCTCTACCACTTTGCGATTCTGTTGCCCGACCGCGCCTCCCTCGGACGATTCGCCGCACATCTGGCGCGCCTCTCGGTCGCGGCCGGGATGGCCGATCATCTCGTGAGTGAGGCGCTGTATCTCACCGATCCCGATGGCCTCGGGATCGAGGTCTATGCCGATCGTCCCCGCTCCACGTGGAAGTATCGCGGGCAGGAACTGCAGATGACCAGCGATCCCCTCGACCTCGCGTCGGTGGTCGCGGCCGGTGGGCACGTCCCGTGGAGCGGCATGCCCGCCGGGACGACGATGGGGCACATCCACCTGCATGTGGGAAACCTGATGGAGGCTGAGGCGTTCTACCACGCCG
Source organism: Vicinamibacterales bacterium (assembly GCA_030827135.1). Taxonomy (GTDB): domain Bacteria; phylum Acidobacteriota; class Vicinamibacteria; order Vicinamibacterales; family SCN-69-37; genus SYFT01. The sequence continues at coordinate 935,404 of JAURFE010000001.1, read as the reverse complement.
CGCTCGGCTTCGACAAAACGGTGTGGTCGTACCCGGGGGCGCTGTTCCTCTCCGCCAACGGCTATCACCATCACCTCGGCACCAATACCTGGTCGGCGGGACCTTCCGCGCGTGACGACGAAGCGCGCCTGCTCGAGTGGCGCCTTCTCGTGCCGACGGCCGACGACGTGCGCTCGATTGCACATCGAGTGCATGCGGCGGGCTACGCCGTCTCCCTGGAGGATGCCGACGCGCGTCTGACTGACCCGTGGGGCACGGTCGTGCGTGTCGTCAGCGCCTAGGGCGCGACGGGTGAGAGCGCGCCAGGTCAGTACGTAGGGCGCGCTGAAGTTGAGCACGCCACGTCAGCGCGTAGGGCGCGCTGGTCTTGAGCGCGCCGACAATGGCGCACTACAACCCAGTGCGCCCTACGAACCACCCTGCATCAGGGCCCGGCGTGTGATGTCGCTTTCGACGACATCGTCGCCAATGGCGATGAGGATGTGTCCATCCGCGATCGAGAGGCTCAATGCCATGCGGCGTGTGAGCCTGGACACCAGCGCGGCGACGAACGTGCGATCAAATTCGAAGAGACCTATCGCCTCGGCGCGATGAATGCGTTCGCCGGCGATCTGGCGCAGCCACTGGCCCGGGTCCTTGTGCGTGTAGATGGCGACGCGTTGTGCCGCCTTGCTGGCTTTATGAAGGCGCGCCGGGTCGGGGAGGCCGATCTCGACCCATAGCAGAATGGTGCCCGTGAGGTCGCGCACCGAGAGCGTGGGGTCGTCCGGAGAGGAAACGCCACTCGAGAACGCGATGCCCTCCGCGTATTCGAGGCAGTACGCGAGCACGCGTGCGATCAGGTATTCGTCACTTTCTGACGGGTGTTGGGCGACCCGGAGCGCGAGTGTCTCGTAACAGCCGCGGTCCGTGTCGGTCAGGTCGATGTCGAAGTTGAAGACGGTCGCGGTCAGGGCCACGCCGGTTACGTCTTCGGGCGCGCGACGATCGCGGAGGCGGTGTCCCTGGTCAGCGGTGTTGTGCCGGCGGGAAAGCCGTTCTGCTGGAGCATGTAGGCGACCAGGTTCAGCGCTTCTGCCTCGTCAATGGCGGCACGCCCGTCGTTGGGCATCGTGAACACGATCAGCGACACCAACTCGGCGAGTGGTTTGCCCGCCCAGTTCTTGAAGAAGGGCTCGTCACCGAGCGGCAGGTCTTCGGCCTTGCGCTTCGCCGCCACGGTGAAGGCGTGACACTCCGCGCACAGCTTGTCGAACTGCGCTTTGGCGCCATCGGCCTGGGCTTTTGAATACACGCCATCATTACTTGTCTTCTGTGGTCCCGGGTCCAGGGGCCAGGGTTCATGGTTCTGGGCCCGGGGGCCTGGGGTCCATGAGGACGCGGTGATGCCTGCGGCGGACCACACGACTGCGAGGCCTGCAAGCAAGCCGATAAACGCGCGCTGGGCCATGCCTACCTCCAGCTGAATCCGTGTTTGCTCAGCGGCAGGGAACGCACGCGGGTGCCGGTGGCCGCGAAGATCGCGTTGGTGATCGCCGGAAGAATCGGCGGCAGCGGCGGCTCACCAAGGCCCGTCGGGTTGTTGTCCGACAGCAGGAAGTGCGCCTCGATTGACGGCGGGGCCTGGCGCATCCGGAGAACCGGATACGAGTCGAAGTTTCCCTGGGTGACCGCGCCGCCGTCCACCGTGAGTTCCAGCATCAGCTGGCTCATGCCGTCCATGACGGCACTGTGGACCTGGCTCTCAGCATTCAGCGGATTGACGATCTGCCGGCCGACATCGCTGGCGACCCACACCTTGTTCACGCGAATGCGCTTGTTGGCATCGACATTCACCTCGGCGACTTCGGCGATGTAGCCGCTGTGACTGAAGTGGAATGCCACGCCCATGCCGCTGCCGGCAGGCAACGTGCGCTTGCCCCAGCCGGATTTCTCCGCGACCATCTTCAGCACGCCGGTCATGCGCTCCGCGTTGAAACCGCCGGCGCCGCCCTGCAGGGCGATCGGTGTCCGGGCCATCAGGTCGAGCCGGAACTGCACGGGGTCCTTGCCGGCCGCGTGCGCCAACTCGTCGAGGAACGACTGCATCACGAAGGAGAGCGCACACGCACCCGGGGCGCGGTGCGCGCCGGTGTTGACGCCCAGCGGCATCATCGACACGTGCGTCGCAAAGTTGGGCACGAAGCGCGCAGGGAATTCGGTGGGGCTCAGTGTGGCCGACCCGGCCGGACGCGGGGCCACCGGCTGGCCCTGCGCATTCGTCGCCGGCGAACCCGCCACGCTGAACGTGATGAAGTGATTGCGCCACGCCACGAGCTGGCCTGCGGCGTCCACGCCCCCCTTGAGGAAGTGATAGCCGGCAGGCCGGAACACTTCATGCCGCATCTCGTCCTCACGCGACCACCGCAGCTGCACCGGCGCGCCCACCGTCTTCGCGATGACGGCGGTTTCGACGACGTAGTCATTGTAGAGACGGCGGCCGAAGCTGCCGCCCATGCGGGGCAGGTGCATCGTGATGTTTTCGGGCGTGATGCCCAGGGCGCTCGCCATGGTGTTCACGATGCCGCCTGGCTGCTGGGTGCCCGCCCAGATCTCAAGCGTGCCGTTGGCCGCATCAAACACGGCGGTCGCATTGGGGGGTTCCATCGGCGCGTGGGCGAGGAAGGGATATTCGTAGCTCGCTTCGACGACCTTGGCGGCTGCTGCCAGTGCTGCGTCCGGGTCGCCGTCGGTGCGCGACGTGGAGTGCGGCGCTTCCTTCGCCAGCTGTGCCGCACGCGCGGAGAACGCCGCGCTGCTGTCGCTCGCGGTGATGCCGTTGTCCCAGACGACCTGCAGTTTCTTTCGGGCATTGTCGGCGTACCACCAACTGTCGGCGACGACAGCCACACCGCTCATCGAACCGCCCCCGTGGCTGTCAGGCACGATGAACGCGTGTTTCACGCCGGGCATGGCCTTGATGGCGTCGAGATTCGCGCTGATGGCCTTGCCGCCGATGACCGGGCAGCGCTGGTAGGCCGCATACAGCATGCCCGGCACCTTGATGTCGCTGCCGAAGAGCGGCGCACCGGTCACAATCCTGAAGTTGTCCACGCCGGGAATCGGCTTGCCGATGATGCGGTAGTCTTTTGCATCCTTCAGCTTGAGATCGGCGAGCACCGGCGCGGGCATCGTGGCCGCGGCGCTGGCGAACTCTCCGTACCCGGCCGAACGGTTCGAACCCGCGTGCACCACGCGTCCCGGTGTTGTCGTGATCTCCGAAGCCGGCACGCCCCACGCCTGTGCGGCGGCCGCGATCAACATGTGACGCGCGGCCGCACCCATCTGCCGCATCGGCACCCAGTTGTTCGGCGTCGCCGTCGAGCCACCGGCTGACTGCACCCCGTACTTCGCCGGGTTGAGGTCGCCCTGCTGAATACGGACATCCTTCCACTCGATGTCGAGTTCCTCGGCGATCAACATCGGGAGCATCACCTTGACGCCCTGCCCGATCTCCGGGTTCTTCGCAATGATCGTCGCGATGCCATTGGCATCGATCGAGACGAACGCATTCGCGTTCAACGGGGCCTGATTGCCGCCGCGGCCCTGTGCGAGGACGTCAAGCGGGTCAAGGTAGGACGCGATCATGAAGCCGCCGCCGGCCAGCGCGGTGACCTTCAGAAAGCTGCGGCGATCGACGCGGGGAAGAGTCACTGTGCTCACTTGGACACCTCATCGTCTGCGACGCTGCGCACGGCCTGGTGAATGCCCTCGCGGATGCGGATGTAGGTGCCGCACCGGCAGAGGTTGGTGTTCATCGCCGTATCGATGTCGGCGTCGGTCGGCTTCGGACGCTGCGCCAGCAGGGCCGCGGCCGCCATGATCTGGCCGGCCTGGCAGTAGCCACATTCCGGCACGTCGAGGTCCATCCACGCCTTCTGCAGCGGATGGCTGCCGTCCGGCGACAACCCTTCGATCGTCACCACCGCCGCGCCGGCCACATTTGCCACCGGCGTCTGGCACGCGCGCACCGCGCGTCCGCGTAGATGCACGGTGCAGGCGCCGCATTGTCCGGTGCCGCACCCGTACTTGGTGCCATGGAGATTCAGGACGTCGCGCAGGACCCAGAGCAGGGGCATCTCGGCCGGGACGTCGACGGTCGTCGACTTTCCGTTCACGGTAAATGTGACAGGCATGCCGCAAAGTATAGGGGTCCAGGGGTCCAGGGGTCCAGGGGTCCAGAGGTCCGGGAGTCCATAATGAATACAGTGATGCGTCGGAAGGAGAGTGCCGGATTACTGATGTTCAGGCGCACGGTGGCGCCGGAGCCGGAGGTGTTACTGGCGCATCCCGGCGGACCCTATTGGGAGAGCCGCCACGCCGGGGCGTGGTCGATTCCCAAGGGTGGCCGGGACAGCGCGGAAACGCTCCTGGAGGCCGCGCTTCGGGAATTCAGAGAGGAAACAGGATTTGATCCCGCGGGCCCCTTCCACGAACTGGGCCGCATCACGCAGCGATCCGGCAAGGTCGTCTGGGCCTGGGCCTTCGAGGGGGACTGCGACCCCACCCGGGCCATCAGCATTACCACCACCACGGAATGGCCGCCGCGCTCCGGACGGTTTATCGAAGTGCCCGAAGTGGATCGCGTCGCGTTTTTTTCGATCGACGACGCACGCGTCGCGATCAATGCCGGTCAGGCCAGACTGCTTGATCGGCTGGTGGACCTGCTGCGGGGGTTATGACTTGGGCACCGTCCAGAAGTAGAGGATCCGGCCTTCGACTTCCATCGTCTTTTCCGGTTCCCACTCGCCCATCTGGAAGCTGTTCGACACGATGCGCGACCCCGGCTTCAGCTGCGCGAGCAGCTTGGGCATCAGCTTCACATTGAGTGAGGGCAGCAGATACAGCGTGACCACCGTGGCGTCGCTGAAGTTGACGCTGTCCGAGAAAATGTCATCGTTGCTGAAGCGGACCTTGTCGGTCACGCCGGCGGCGGCCGCGTTCTCGTTGGATTCCTTGATGCGCTGCGGGTCGATGTCGATGCCGACGCCCCGGGCGCCGAACTGCTTGGCGGCCGTGACGACGATGCGGCCATCGCCGCAGCCCAGGTCGTACACCACGTCCTTTGCCGTGACGCCCGCCATCTTCAACATGGCGTCCACCACCGTCTGTGGCGTGGGCACATAGATCACATCCGGCGATCGCAGGCCGGACTTCGCCTGCGCAAGCGGCGCGCTCTGGGTGAGTCCGACGACGAGCAGCGCAAGAGCGAGGGTCGTGAATCGACGCATCATGTTGGGAACTCCTGCCGCCATTATACGGATTCCACCACAATCAATGTCGCGTCATCCTGTGCGTCGCCCGCGGTCCACGCGATGACAGTTCTGGTCAGCACGTCGGCCAGCGACTCGGCGGAGCCCGCGCGGGTTGCGGCCGCCAGGGCCGCCAGCCGGTCTTCGCCGAATTCCTCGTCGGCGGGATTGCGCGCTTCGGTCATCCCGTCGGTGAAGCACACGAGGCGGTCGCCGGGATGAAAGGGAGATGTGCCCGTGGTGTACGTCCAGTCCGGGGAGACGCCCAGCACGAGGCCGGTGGTGCCGAGGGCGTCGATGCGGCCGTCCGCGCGAATCAGCCGCGGAGGATTGTGGCCGGCGTTCGCATAGAGGACCTGGTGCGCGGCCAGGTCGACCACGACGTAACAGAACGTCACAAACTTGCCCGACGCGATGTTGCGGCACAGCAGACGGTTGACGGATCCGCAGACATCATGGGGATCGGCCGACGCCGTGGCAAAGGCGCGTACCGCGGCCTGCAGATTCGACATGAGCAACGCAGCCGGCAGCCCCTTGCCGGCCACGTCCGCGATGGACACCGCGAGTCGCGTGTCACTGAAGCGGATGACGTCATAACAGTCACCGCCGATTCCGGCGGCGGGCGTCCAGCGCGCCGCGACCTGACATCCCGCCAGCGTCGGCATTGCCGCCGGCAGCAACGCGCGCTGAATTTGCCTGGCTTCTTCGTAGTCGCGGGAAAAGCGCGTGTCACGCCGCCGCGCGGCCTGGCCCTCGGCGACCTCCCGCTGGACGACGTCGACCAGCGTGGTGTCGTCCCAGGGCTTCTGCACAAAGCTCCTGGCACCCCGCCGCATGGCTTCAACCGCCGTGTCGATGCTGCCCCAGCCCGTCATCACCACCACGGGCAGGGCGGCGTCCCTGGCGCGCACCCGATCGAGCAGTTCGAGGCCCTCGCGGCCCGACGTGGTGTCCCGGGTGTAGTTGAGGTCCATCAGCAGCAGGTCGTACGGCTGGGCCGACACCCGGTCAATCACGGCATCCACCGAACTGACCAGGTCGGTGTCATAGCCCGCGTCCACAAGAAGGAGCCGCAAGGCCTGCAGGATGTCTGGCTGGTCGTCGGCAACAAGGATCCGAGGAGTCACGGCGACTGCTGCTTCAATCCTTGTGCCACCCGGAAACTTGGCACGGCTTTTCCTATTCATTGGGCTGAATCGGCGTTTTGCCGGGGCTGGACGCGCCATAATCCCGATACTGGGACTCGCACCCCGGAACTTCGGGACTTCGGAACTACGGGAGGGTGTTTGGCAAACCATCAAGGCCGCGTGTTGGTGGCCGACGATCAGGCGGACGTGCTTAATGCGCTGCGGCTGCTGTTGGGCGGGGAAGGCTACGACGTCGCGACAGCGGCGTCGCCGAAGGCGCTTGTGGCCACCCTTGAAGGCGCTGACTTCGATGTCGCCCTGATCGATCTGAACTACAGCCGCGACACCACGTCGGGGCAGGAAGGCTTTGCCCTGCTGGAGCAAATCAAGGCCATCGACCCCACGCTGCCGGTGCTGGTGATGACCGGGTGGAGCAGTGTGGCGGGCGCGGTTGAAGCCATGCGCCGCGGCGCGCGCGACTACATCGAGAAGCCGTGGGACGACGAGAAGTTGCTGGCGGCGGTGCAGACGCAACTTGAACTGCGTCGTGCGTTGCGCCGGAGCCGGCGGTTGCAGGAGGAAAACGCGCGGCTGCACCGGCGCGACCTGCCCACCTTCATTGCGGAAGCCCCGTCCATGCGTCAGGTGCGCGAGACGATCGAGCGCGTGGCGCCGTCGGATGCCAGCGTACTCATCACCGGCGAACACGGCACCGGCAAGGAAGTGGTCGCCAGTCTGCTGCATCGTCTGTCGCAGCGCGCGTCGAAGACACTGGTCACGATGAATGCGGGGGGGGTGTCGGAGGGCGTGGCCGAAAGCGAACTGTTCGGGCATGTCAAGGGGGCGTTTACCGATGCCCGGACGGATCGTATCGGCTGTTTTGAACTCGCCGATGAGGGCACGTTGTTCCTCGACGAGATCGCGAACATGCCGGCGCGTCTGCAGCCAAAGCTGTTGCGCGTATTGGAGACGGGCGAAGTGCAGAAGGTCGGCTCGTCGCGCGTGCTGTTTGTGAACGTCCGTGTGATTTCGGCCACCAATGCCGACCTGCCTGCCGAGATTGCGGCCGGTCGTTTTCGGGAGGATCTCCTGTACCGCCTGAACACCGTGGTGATTCATCTGCCGCCGCTGCGGGAACGGCGTGAGGACATCCTGCCGCTGGCTGAGCACTCGCTCGCCAAGTACGGTGGCCGGTACAAACGGCCGTTCGAGGGCTTTGATCGGTCCGCTCGTCAGGCCCTCGATTCGCATCTGTGGCCGGGAAACGTGCGTGAGCTCGACCATGCGATCGAACGCGCCGTCCTGATGGCGCAGACCGGTCACATCACCGCGCAGGACCTCGGGTTGTCCGGCGGGGCCGCGCCGCCAGTGGTCGCATCGGACGACATGACCCTGGAGCAGTCCGAAAAACTCTTTATTCAGAAGGTGCTCGCCAGGCACGGCGGCGACGTGCGGAAGGCCGCCGAGCAGCTCGGTGTGAGCCGCAGTGCGCTGTATCGCCGGTTGCAGCACTTCGGGTTATGACGGACTCCCGCCGGGGCGCCCCGCAGGCGCGCAATCTCGAACTCGCACTCACATTGCTCGTGCTGGGCGGCGCGGCCCCGGCGGTGGCTGTGTCGCTCTTCTATCTGTGGCGCACGGATCTGCCACCCGAAGTACGCTGGACACTCACGGCCATCGTGGTGGTCGTGTGGCTGGCGGCGGCCTCAGCCGCGCGCCAACTGGTGGTGCGGTCGCTCAACCTGATCGCCAACCTGCTCGGCGCCCTGCGCGAGGGGGACTATTCGATCCGTGGTCTCAGCGCGCGCAGCGGCAGCTCCATGGCCATGGTCATGCGCGAGGTCAACGACCTCGGGTCCACGCTGCAGCGTCAGCGCACCGAGGCGGTGGAGTCCACGGCGCTGCTGACGCATGTGATGGAGGAAATCGGCGTCGCGGTGTTCGCGTTTGATCCCACGCATCAACTGCTGCTGGTGAACAAGGCCGGCGAGCGTCTGTTCGGCAAGTCGTCGGCGGAGCTGCTCGGGTCGGCCGCGTCGGCATTGACAGTGGACGAGTATCTCTCGGGAGATTCCCGGCGCCTGGTGGATCGATCGTTTCACGGCCGGCCGGGCCGGTATGAAGTGCGGCGTGCGATGTTCTACCGCGACGGTCGTCCGCACCACCTCATCGTGATCGCCGACCTCAGTCAGGCGCTGCGTGAAGAAGAACAGGCAGCCTGGCAACGCATCGTGCGCGTGTTGTCGCACGAGATCAACAACTCGCTGACGCCGATCAAGTCGATCGCCCACTCCCTGCGGCGCATTGTGGACCGCGCGGATGTGTTTCCGCGCCAGGACGAGGTCTCCCAGGGCCTGTCGCTCATTGAAGACCGATCAGGCGCCCTCGGCCGGTTCCTCCGCTCGTATGCGCAGCTGGCCCGGTTGCCGAAACCGCAACCGAAGCCGTTCAAGGTGACGCCGCTCATGACCCGGATCGTCGAGCTTGAGAAGCGCCTGCCAGTCAGCGTGGCACGTGCGGCGGACATCGATCTCGTGGCGGACTCCGATCAACTCGAGCAGGCGCTCATCAACATCGTGCGCAACGCGGTGGACGCGTCCCTGGAGACCCATGGCGGGGTGTCGGTGGGGTGGCGCGCGGATGGCGACTGGGTCGAGATTGTGGTGGATGACGAGGGGAAGGGACTGCCGGATAGTTCGAATCTGTTCGTGCCGTTTTTCACCACCAAGCCGAATGGCTCAGGCATCGGCCTTGCGCTGAGCCGGCAGATCGCCGAAGCGCACGGGGGCACGATCACGCTGACGAACCGCGTCGGTGCGCCCGGCTGCCGCGCGGCGATCCGGCTGCCGCTGACGCCAAGGTGAGCCGCTGCGGACTAGCCCTGATTGTGCCGAACGATGTCGCCTTCGTTCAGTTCAGTGAGGGCGGAGGTGATCACGAATTCGCCGAGCTGCAATCCGTCCAGCACCTGCGTGAGATCCGGCGTCGCCACGCCGAGGCGCAGGTCTCGCCGTGCCACGCGGCCGTCTGACCCGGCGACAAGCACATAGGACGTACCCGCCACCCGAAGAATGGCACGTGTCGGCACCACCATCGCCTCCGGCACCTCGGCGATCAGAATCTCCCCAAGCACCGCCTCGCCGATTTTTGACGAAGGTTGGGTGGGTTGGGTGGGTTGGGTGGTGGGAAGGGCCACAAGCACGCGCGTTGTGGTTGCGTCCGGCGAGGCCACGGGCAACACGGCGGAGACCGTCGTCACCATGGGGGCCGCCCCGGCCGTGATGATCGTCACCCGCTGTGTCGGCATCAACTTGCCGGCGTCGGCGACCGGCACGTCGAGCGTCACCTGCATGCGCGTCGGATCCACAATCTGCAGGACGGGGTCGGTACCCGAGTTGGTGACCAGATCCCCCTGATAGTGAAACCGCCGCAGCACGATGCCCGGGAACCTGGCGCGGATGGTGTCGCGGCTCTCGGCAGCACGCAGGCTCGTCAACGCCGCCTGAGCTGCTGCCATCGTCGTCTCCGCGGTGGCCAGGTCGCCCTTGGCGGCGTCGAGTTCGACGCGGGCGATCAGGCCTCGCTGCAGCATTGACGTTCGTTCGGCCACCTGTGCGCGCGCCGTCTCCAGCCGTGGCATCCACGTGGACACCTCGAATTCCGCAGCCTGAATCGCCGCCGATCGGCTCGGGACCTCGAATCGCACGACGACGTCGCCGACGGCCACCGGGTCGCCTTCGGCAATGGGCAACTCGGCGACAATGGCCGTGTCGGTGGCGTGAATGGTCCACTCAGCGTCGGGGTGTGGTGTGATGGTGCCATTGGCCGTCACAACGTGTCGCAGCAGACTCAGGCGCGCCGGCACCACGGCCACTTCGATCGCGCCACTCAGTTCCTGCGCGGGCGGCGGAGCGTCGCCGCATGCCGCCACTGCGGCCAGCAGCGTGAGGCCGGCCAGGCGCCGGCGCATCGGTCGGGGAGTCACGGCGACCACTATATCGTGTGGGTGACGAGGACCTGTCTGTGCCGGCAGGGTGCGGGCGGCGGTCGCCGCACACAGCCGCGGCTGGACTCCGGACGACCGTCGCCTGGGGGATCGCCTGGACGGGGAGGCCAGCTCGCTACTGGCTGCTGAGGTCTCCGTAGAATTTCCAGTCGACGACCATGTCGCGCATCAGCGGCATCTTTGACACCGCGAGGCGGAGGAAGGCGACCGGCATCGATCCCTGCCGCATGATCTCGTCGTGGAAGTCCTTTTCCGTGCGCATGCCGGAGTCGACGATCTCCCGCTTCATGCCACGAATCTGGAGGCCACCCACCAGGTACGCCATCTGGTACAGCGGGCCGTACTGGCCGCCAAATGACCGGCGCACTTCCGCCGTCGCGTTGTCGCGTTCGTGGCCCACCTCGTTGACGAGGAAGTCGATGGCCTCCTGGGGCGACCACTGGCCCATGTGGAACTTCAGCGAGAAGATGATCCGCGCCGCGCGATGCATCCGCCAGAACAACGCGCCGACCTTCTTCTCCGGGGAGTCGTGGAAGCCTTTGTCATAGAGGATGGTTTCCCAGTAGAGCGGCCAGCCTTCCCCGAGGAACGGCGTGCCTCCCAGCCCGGCGCGATAGCCGTTGAAGCGTGCGCCCATGAAGCCCACCAGGTTGTGGCCGGGAATCATCTCGTGGTGCGCAACGGCGTTGGAGAAGAATTTGTTGTTGCCGCGCAGGACCTGCATGCGCGTGTCGTACTCCTGCGTGTTGGTCGGGAACGCGACGAGGATCTGCGACCCGCCGAGAAAGAACGGCGCCGTCAGCTGGCGTTCCGGCGACAACATCACCATGCGGAAGGATTCACTCGCGACGGCCGGCACGGTGATCAGGTCGTTGTTGCGAAGGTAGGTGACGGCCTCAAACAGCAGGTCGCGCACGTACTCCGGCTGGCGGCCAGGTTCGACGTACATGTTCTTCACACGTTCGACCGCGGCGCTCCAGTCGGTGCCCAGGCCCATTTCTGTCGCGGCCTTCTCCATTTCGGCGACCGTCCATGCAAACTCGCGTTCGCCGAGCCGGATCAGTTCTTCCGGTGTGTAGGGAATCATCTCGTTGGCGAGGTCGAAGATCAGGCCGGCGCGCCCTCTGGCCTCGCCTTCAATGCCGCTGGTGTCGGCCTTGCGCGGGGCGTTCGGATCGGGGCGGAACGCCGCCCGCGCGATCTCCAACTCGGCCATCTTCTTTACATAGAGATAGGAGACCTGCGCGTTGCGGGTCAGCCGATCGAAGTCCAGGGTCTTGAGCGCCGCCAGCCAGCGTTCGTAGTAGCTGACGGGACGCGCCTGGGGCGCCGCCCCTCGGCCGCCGGCCGCACCGCGGAACCGTTGGACCACCGGCGCCATTTCGTCCGACGGCAACGCGATGATCTCCGCGAGGTTCGGCACGCTTGACATCGCAGGCGCGACGGCCGGCCCGATGGCGGGCGTTGTGATCGTGACACTGGCCGCGGCGTGATTCGCGGCGACAACCGGTTCGCGCAGGAACGCGGCGTACTCGGTCAGCGCCTTTTCCAGGTGGGTCCACGGCATCGGTACCCACCACGTGAACAGCGGATCAAACGTGTTGTAGTGGTTCAACCACTCGCTCAGGCCCGCGCGCATGGCATCCACGGCATCCGCGCCACTGCGCGCCATCACCGGCGTCACCCGCAGCGCTCCTGACGCCATGGGACCGGCCGGCAATCCGGCCTGGAGCGACGCGCGCACCCGGGCCACCGACTTCGTCATCTGATCCAGCGCGCCCGCCGACGCCTGCGCATCCATGTCGCCCATGCGCATGCGGTGTTCGACGAGGGCGATGACCTCAGCCGCAAATGGCACCACGGGCATGACGGTGGCGATCGCCGCCGCGTCCGCATCAAGCTGCGCGAGATTTGCGGCAATCGTCGTCTTGAGGCCGGCGAGATCGGTCTGCGCCGACGCGCTGAGCGACGCGGCACTGACGCCTGCCAACGCCGACTGCCAATCGAGATCGAACCGCTTCAGCCGTGCGATCCGGTTCGGGGAGAGCGAAACCGTGAATCCCTGCGTCGCTGCGGGTGCGGCCTGCGGTGCACCACCGGCGCGGCCCCCGCGTCCGCCGCCGCCCTGACGGCCCGATCCCGGTAGAAAGTTCCCATTCAGCGTGTTCCGGTCAAGTGTGTACCGCTGGACCACGAGCCGCATCTCGCTCAAGGGAGGGGAGAGCAGGGGGCGAAGGTCGGTGGGGACCTCTTCAGCGGGCTGGGCCGCGGCCTGAGGCGCCGCCTGGAACGCCGCCCGGGGTGTTGCCGTCCATGTCACCGTGCCCACGGTCACCACCACTGCCCACACGCTCACTCGCTGCCAGCACGTCATGCTCATCGTCGCTCCCCTGGGTCCGAAGGCCGGTAGTGTACCGCCGCGGTCGAATTCCGACCAGCGTTGCAACTTTTTTTCCCCTGCGGTGTTTGTCAGGCAATGACCGTTGCCGACGCAGGTCAGCCGTGACCGTGGCCGAGCAGTTCGAGGCGTTCCTCCTTGAGTTCCAGGACATGGTGTATGCCACGGCGATGCGTCTGCTCGGTAACCCAGCGGAGGCTGAAGACGTGGCGCAGACGGTATTCCTCAAGGCGTTCGAACGGTTCGCGCAACTCGACGGCAATCCGTCCGCTCCGGGCTGGCTCAAGACGGTTGCCACCAACGAATGCCTCAATCACCTCTCGCGGTATCGCAACCGCTGGCGCTTCTTCAGCGAGATGGAACATCCACCGGACCCCGGAACCCCGGACCCCCGGACTCTGAACCCTGGACCCTGGACCCCGGACCCCAACATGCGTCTGGACGCCGCCTTGCGCCGCCTGCCGGCCGCGCAGCGTGTGCCTGTTGTGTTGTTCCACTTTGACGAGCTGAGTTACCAGCAGATTGCCGATCGACTCGGTGTCTCCCTCAGCAAGGTGAAGACCGACATTCTTCGTGGCCGTGAGGCACTGCGTGCTGCACTTGGTCCGGCCGGTCAGGAGTCCCTCCGATGACGTGGTCAGACCTCGAAGGCGAACGCCAAGATCGGGAGGACGCACTCGGGCAGGCGCTGCGTGCGTTGCCGTCGCCGCGCGCCCCCCGCACCCTCGCGCCCAGGGTGATGGCCCTCGTGCAGGCGCGTGCGGCCGCCCGCGTGGCGCCGACATGGTTTGACTGGCCTGTCTGGGCACAACTGGCGTCATTCGTGGGATTTGTGGCGCTGGTCGCGTCCGCAGCGCTCGTGTCGCCGTTGGTGGAGCGTGTGACCAGCAATGTCACGTCCACGGATGCAGTGCGGGTGACGACGCTGTTCTTCCGGTCGGTGTGGCAGCCGCTGGTCTTGTGGTTGGTGGTCGCTGTCACGGCGACTGTGTTGGTGTGCGCCACCGTTGGCGCGTTGTTGACCCGCGTCGCCCTTGGAGGGGCGTCCCGATGATTCGATCCAGATTGTTCCGAGTCGCGGCCATTGCGGCCTTCGCCGTTGCCTCCGTCAGTGTGTCCGCGGCGATGACGCCTCAGACGGCACCGCCGCCCCCGAGCTCCCCTGAGCCCACCAGACCGACCCGCACCAATCCGCCCCCACCGGCGCCGGTGTCTGACGACCTGGTGCGCGAGGTGATTGATCAGTTTGACCGTGAGTTCGTGTCCGGCCGGTCCTGGCGCCACGTGTTGCGTGTCGGACAGGGCTACACGCTGCGCGCCGGGGAGTCGGTTCGCGATGTCACCGTCGTGTTTGGCAACGCGCGGATTGAAGGTCGCGTGGAGGGCGATCTTGTGGTGGTCATGGGCAGCGCCCGCCTGGCGAGCACTGCCGTGATCGAGGGGGCGTTTGTCGTCGTCGGCGGTGAGGCCGACGTCGACAATGGCGCGCTTGTGAGGAATGACGTGGTCACTTTCGGGGCTGATATCGGATTCCCGGATGACTTCATCTTTGCCGGCGAACACATCGTCATTGGCACCGGCATCCTCGGCGACTGGATGCGGTCGGTGCTGCCGTGGGTCACCGGCGGCCTGATCTGGGGACGGCCGATCGTGCCCAGCCTCGGGTGGGTCTGGTCGATCGTCGGTTTCTTCTTTGTCGTGTATCTGGTCGTGAACCTGCTGCTGCATGAGCCGGTGCGGGCGACGACCGCAGAGTTGTCGCGGCGGCCGTTTGGGACGTTTCTGGCCGGTCTGTTGATGTTGCTCCTGTGGGCGCCGATTTCCGCCCTGCTCGCGGTGACCCTCGTCGGACTTGTCGTGGTGCCGTTTTTCCTCTGTGCGCTGATTGTCGCCGCCATGGTGGGCCGTGTGGCAGTCATGCGCTGGATTGGCGAGAGCCTGATTGCGCCCCACGACTCGTCGAACCGCCTGATCGCCCTGCGGTCGTTCGTCGTGGGGTTCGCGCTGCTCACGCTCGTCTACATGGTGCCCGTGCTCGGGTTTGTGGCCTGGGGACTGGTTGGCGTCTTCGGCCTCGGCGCCGCTGTGCTCGCGTTCCTGTCGGCGTGGCGGAAAGAGACGCCGCGGCCCACGCCACCCGCCCAACCTCACCCGGCCTCCCCCGACGAACACGGCGCGCTACAGTTCAGCGCGCCCTACGTACCCACACCCCCCACACCCCCCACACCGTCTGCACCGTCTGCACCGCCGGCACCACCCCCACCACCTGCGTCCTCGTACCCTCTGCTTCGCGCGACGTTTCTTGAGCGGGCGGCGGCGTTGGGCCTGGATGTGATGCTGGTTGCGATTGCTCACGAGGGACTGCGCGGCACGGTCTTTCCGCGCTACTCGGAGTTTTTCTTTCCGCTGCTGCTGATCTACTTCATTGCGTTCTGGACGTGGAAGGGCACGACGGTTGGCGGCATCATCATGAAGCTCCGCATCGTCAAGGTGAACGGCGCGCCGTTTGAGTCGGCCGACGCCATCGTGCGCGCGTTGGCGGGCGTGCTGTCGTTTGTCGCACTCGGCATCGGCGTCCTGTGGATCCTGCGCAGCGACGATCTGGCACCGGACGGCCAGCCTGCCCGTCAGGGCTGGCACGACAAGGCCGTGGGCACCTGGGTCATCAAGGATCAGGCCCCGCTGACACCGACCATCTGACAACAGCGGGCGGCGCGGCTATAGTGAGGGCCAGCGAATGGCTGGCCTTGACTACCTCATCATCGGGATCTACATCGCGCTGATCATCTGGCTGGGCGCCAGTTTTGCGAAGCGGCAGACGACGGCGTCCGAATATTTTCTGATCAGCCGGTCGGTACCGTGGTGGGCGGTGTGTTTCACCGTGGTCGCCACCGAGACGAGTACGCTGACGTTCATCGGGATTCCCGCGCAGACGTATGCGGCCAACGGGAACTTCGCGTTCCTGCAACTGGCGATCGGGTATATTGCCGGCCGCTTCATCATCAGCGCGCTGTTTATTCCGAAGTACTTCGCGCGGGAACTCCTCACCTCGTATGAGGTGCTGCATGAGCGGTTTGGCGCGCCGGTGCGCAACCTCGGCTCGGCGATGTTTCTGGTGACGCGCAGCTCGGCCGACGGCATCCGCCTGTTCGCGACCTCCGCGGTGGTGGCGACCCTTGTTGGTGTGCCGGTCTGGGCGGCCATTCTTGTGCTGGGCATCGCGATGATCGTCTACACGTTTTATGGCGGCGCCTCCGCCGTGATCTGGACCGACGTGGTGCAGATGTTCGTGTATCTGGCGGGCGCGCTGATCGTGTTGTGGTTCGCGCTGGCCGGTGTGCCTGGCGGCGTCACCGAGGTGCTGGAGTTCGGCGCGGCTACGGGTCGGTTTGAGGTCTTTGATTTCCGGCTGGACTTCTTCAAGGCCTACACGTTCTGGGCGGGCATGGTCGGCGGCGTGGCGCTGACGCTGGCGACGCACGGCACGGACCAGTTCCTCGTGCAGCGGCTGCTCACGGCGAAGTCACAGCGACAGGCGCAGGCCGGCCTGTCGCTGAGCGGCATCCTGGTGTTCCTCCAGTTCGCGCTGTTTCTGTTCATCGGTGTGTCGCTCGCGGCGTTTTATCAGCACGTCGGTGCGCCCACCCTGACGCGCGGGGACATGTTGATTCCGACGTTTGTGCGCGACTACGTGCCGGCAGGACTGGCCGGGTTTGTTGTCGCCGCCATCGTGGCGGCGGCGTTGTCGCCCTCGATTAACTCGCTGGCGGCGACCACCGTCAACGACTTTTATCTCAAGTACTGGCAGCCTGATGCCACGGATGGCCAGATGCTGCGTGTTGCCCATCGCGCGACCATCGGATGGGGCGTGGTGCAGATCGGGATCGCGTTGCTGGCGACGCAGCTCAATCAGTCGGTGCTGGACGCCGGTTTGGCGGTGCTCGGTCTGGGAGCCGGGCCGGTGCTTGGGGCGTTTCTTGTGGCCGTGATGCGCCGGCGCGTCGACCCCTGGTCCGTCGCCGGCGCGATGCTCGCGTCCTGGGTGACCGTGTTCTCGGTGTGGGCGTTCACCACCGTGGCATGGCCCTGGTATGCCGCCATCGGGGCGTCGCTGACGGTCGTTCTGGCGTTGGCCGCGTCGGTGTTACGTAGGGCGCGCTGAACTTGAGCGCGCCATGACGGCACGCTACAACCCAGCGTGCCCTACGTACACATGACGGCACGCTACAACCCAGCGTGCCCTACGTACCTCCTCATCTCCCCACCTGAATGTCCCCGTAGAACTTCCAGTCGAGGTTCATGCCCATGCGGAGGGCTTCGCGGTTGACCGGCGACACACTGATGAGGTCGTTGAGGATGAGGTCGTCGGCCGCGTGATACACGAGGTCGCGGATCATCTCGGGCCGTTTGCCCTGGGGCATCGCGGTGTTCTTTGTATGTTCGAGCGCCTTCATCCAGTCGCCGCCGAAGCCCAGCGCTGCGGCGGCCTTCTCCATCTCCTTCACCGTCCACGCAAATTCGCGGTGACCCGGTTCGATGAGTTCCTCGGGCGAGTAGGGAATCATCTCGTCGGCGAGGTTGAGTATCAGACCGTCGCGACCGAGGTCCGCAGGCCGTCAACGGCCGCCGCGGCCTGTCGTCGCGAGGCCGGCGGAGTACACCCGTGGCGCACGCCGGTGTGTCACGCTGAGTTGCGCTTCATGCGCGAGGGTCTCTCGCCCGTCAAATGCCGCCGGGGTCGTGGCCAGCGCTTCCAGAAACGTCTCCGGCCGTCGATAGGCGCCGCAGATCGGGTGATACCAGCGGGTGGTCATGCCACCGTCCTCCGAAAACGGATTACCTGTTCAACGAGTTGCAGCGTGGCCGCTTGAAGCTTCTGTCCGCACCTGCGGCACGTGGCGTGGCCCGGCGGCGCGGGTTCGAGCGTGTGCCCCATCGGTCGCGGATGCCACCACGTCGTCCCGCGATACGATGGGTCATGGCCGAGCGCACACCGTCCTTCTCGCGTCTCCTCGTCCACCTGAACACCACTGCCGCCACGCAGCCGGCATTCCGGCGCGCGCTGACGTTGGCGAAAGCCGCGCGTGCGTCGATTCGGCTCGTGGACGTGTTGCCGCCCCTGCCCGCCCCCGGCGGACAGACGCCGCCGTTTGCGCGGCTCCTGCGCGAGAAAATGCTCGATCACCTGGCGGAGGCCGTGGCGGAGACTCGCCGGTGGGACATCCCATGCACATCCACGTTGCTCGACGGCGACGAAGCGACCGCGCTGATTCAGGCGGCTGTAACGTGGCCCGCCGATGTGTTGATGCGCTCGCACGGCGTGCATGGCGCGGCGGCGATTCCGGCAGGTCCGGTTGATAGTCAGGTGTTGCGGCGGTGTCCGTGTCCCGTCTGGCTCGTTACTCCTCGCAGCGCCGAGGGGGAGCGCGTTGTGGTCGCCGCAGTCGACCCCGAGCCCCAGAACGCGCCCCGCCATGACCTGAGTGTGCGGGTGGCACGCACAGCCATGCAGCTGGCGGCCGCCAGTGGTGCGACGCTGCATCTTGTGCACGCGTGGACGGCCTTCGGCCACCAGATCCTGGCCTCGCGCGCCAGCAAGAAGGATCTGCTGGCGCATTACGCCGCGTGTCGCGACCATGCCTCCGCGCGGTTTGACGCCCTCTGCCGGGACGCCGGGGTCCCGGCCACAGCGAAGCGGCACCTGCTCGAGGGCGTGAATGACAAAGTGCTGACGACATTCGTCACAGTGAAGCGCGCGTCGGTGCTGGTCATGGGCACGGTGGGGCGCACCGGTCTGGCCGGCCTCGTCGTGGGCAACACCGCCGAACGCGTCCTGCGTCAGGTCCGCTGCTCCATCGTCGCCCTGAAGCCGACCGGGTTCGCCGACGCGACACCGGAGGGGGCGCCCGTCAAAACGCGAGCCAGGTCGTCACGAGATAGGTGAGCAGCAGCGCCAGCAGCGGCAGGGTCAGGCGGCCGGCGATGGGTTTGGGCCTGACGACCAGACCGGCGATGACCACCACGCTCATCATGACGGCGCCCAGCGCCGTCACCGCGTGACCCGGTGAGACGGAGGCGAGCAGCGGCCCGCCGACAAATGCCACGTCATCAATCGCGAGAATGGCCACGTTGAACAGATTGCTGCCGAGAATGTTTGCGGCAGCCATGTCCCACGCGCCGAGCCGCACGGCCGCGACCGACACAACGACTTCCGGCAGGGATGTCGAGAGCGCCACGAAGGCTGTGCCGACAAACCCCTGGTCCAGCCCGGTCAGGGCCGCGAACCGGACGGCGAGTGACGGCAGGTTGGCCGCCGCCGTCACCAGCACCGCGGCCACGCCCAGGTACCGGACGATGGCGCCGCGCAACGACAGGTGGGCATACTTCCCGGCCAGCACGTTGTCGTCCGCCACCTGATCGTGCGTGCGCTCAAACAGATAAAGGGCGCGTATCGAGAGCAGATACCCGCCAAAGAGGATCGGACTGGTCACGCCCACCCAGCCGAGGGACGGCCATCGCCCCGCCGTCAGGATGGCGATGGCGAGCATCGCCAGCAGGAGCGCCCCCAGCGCCGCCGACAGGGTGTGCACGGGACGCAGCCTGTTGAGCAGTGGCGTGGGCGTCATCAGGTCGAGGACGCCCAGGATCAGCAGGTTGAAGAGACAACTGCCGACGATGTCTCCAAGCGCGATTTCCGGCGCGTGGATGACAGCAGCGCTGACGCCGGTGACCAACTCGGGCAGCGATGTGACCGACGCCATCGCAATGACCCCGACCCAGGCCTGTCCCAGCCCTGACCGTTCCGCAATCACGTCGCCGTAGTACGACAGGCGGACGCCGCTGACGACGATGACGAGGCCACACAGAAAGAACAATGACGCGACGCTCAGCAGCGACATCTAGGACTCCCGCGACGCTCGCCAATGGCGCCAGAGTTGTGCGACGACGGCCGGCAGGGCGGCGGCGGCCAGGACGACGGCCCACGCCACACCACTCAGGGCGTCCGTCTTGAGCACACGTTGCAGCGGGGGGACGGTGACCGCCGCAACCTGCAGGCCCACCACCAGTGCGACGGCGCCGAGGGCCCACGGGTTCGAGACGACGCGGGCCGGGGTGACGACGGGGTCGTGGCTGCGCGCGGTGCCGAGGTGGAAGAGTTGCGCCAGAGCCAGCGTCATGAAGGCCACCGTCGATGCGTCTGCGGAGTGGACGGACCGCGCCCAGGCATACGCACCAAGCGTGACGGCTGCGATGAGTGACGCGTGGGTCGCGACGGAGCGGAGAAACCTCCGCGTCAGCAGCGCGGCGCCGGGTGGCCGCGGGGGCCGGGTCATCACGCCAGGCTCGGCGGGTTCCATCGCCAGGGCGAGTGCTGGAAACGTATCGGTCACCAGATTGAGCCACAGGATCTGAATGGCGGCGAGGGGCAGAGCGCCGAACAATCCTGCCACCAGCAGCACGATGATCTCGGCGAGGTTGCACGAGAACAGGTAGAACACGAATTTGCGAATGTTGTCGTAGATGACGCGGCCTTCCTCGATCGCCGCACCGATCGTCGGAAACCAGTCATCCTGCAACACCACATCGGAGGCATCGCGTGCAACATCGGTCCCGCGACGCCCCATCGCGACGCCGACGTCCGCCTGCTTTAATGCCGCCGCATCGTTCATGCCGTCACCGAGCACGGCGACGATGTCCCCCCGGGCCTGGAGGCCGGTGACGATGCGCAGTTTGGCGTCGGGACTCACGCGCGAGTACGCCCCGACCGACGGGAGCGCGTCCGCCAGAGCCGGGTCCGACCAGCCGTCGACCGTCTCTCCCGTGACGACCGATTCCTCGTCAGTGATGACACCCAGTTCGAGGCCGATGGCCCGCGCGGTGAGCGCCTGATCGCCGGTGATCATCACGGTGCGGATGCCGGCCTGCCGGAACCGGGCAATGGTGTCGCGCACGCCGTCCGCCGGCGGATCGATGAGGCCCGCGAGGCCCAGCCATGTCATGCCGTGCAGCGCGCGCTCGGCATCGGCCGTGCCCCGTGCTTCAGCCATCGCAATGACGCGCAGGCCGGCGGACGCGTACGCGGCGTTGACGGCCTCGATGGCCGCGCGGTCGTCGGGGGTCAGCGGCGCCGCCGTGCCTTCGGGATCGATCCAGGAGGTGCAGCGGTCGAGGATGGCCTGCGGCGCGCCTTTTGCTGCGACTCGCACGGGGCCGGCGTCGGCGCCGGTGGCGTCGCGATGGAAGGTGGCCATCAGCCGCAGTTCGCTCGTGAAGGGCACCTCGCCGGTTTCCGGCCAGCGCGCGCTGAGGGCCGAGCGATCAACCCCGACCCGGCGGCCAAGGACAAGCAGCGCCACGTCGGTCGGATCGCCGTGTGCGACCCATCCGGTGGCATCCTGGACGGCCTCGCCACGGCCGGCGAGGACTGCGGCCTCAACAGCCAGACGCGCACCGGCCGCCAGTGGCGGCGTGATCTCTCCGGCCGGTTCGTACCCCGTGCCCGCCACGGTGTGATGGCGTCCGCCCACCCACAGGCGGGTCGCCACCATGTTGCCGGCGGTGAGTGTGCCGGTCTTGTCGGTGCACACCACGGTGACCGAGCCGAGCGATTCCACGGCCGGCACCCGCCGCACCAGGGCTCGTCGTCCGGCCATACGCCGTACGCCGACCGCCAGGGCAATGGTTGCGACCGCCGGGAGTCCTTCCGGCACCGCCGCCACCGCGAGGGCCAGGCCTGTGGCAATGACAACGGACCATGGCAATCCCTGCGACCATCCGAGTGCCCCGACGACGATGGCGATGCCGATCGCCAGCCAGACCAGACGGTGACCGAGCGCATCCAACCGGTGCTCAAGGGGGGTGCGTCCTTCCTTGATCGTCGACACGAGGCCACCGATGCGCCCGATTTCCGTCTGCATGCCGGTCGCGACCACGACGGCGGTGGCGCGCCCGTCGGCCACCGTCGTGCCGGTGTAGACCATGGTGGCGCGATCGGCGAGTGCGGTGGCTGGCAGCCGCGGCACGGTCGTCTTGCTGACCGGCACCGACTCGCCGGTCAGCGGCGATTCGTTGACCCGGAGTCCGGTTTCGACGAGGAGTCTGGCGTCGGCCGGGACCGCGCTGCCGGCCTCGACGATCACCACATCTCCCGGGACGAGCACGCGCGCGTCGACCTCGACACCGGTGGGGTGGCCGGGACGCTTCACGGTGGCGCGTCTCGGTGTCAGCGAAGTCAGTGATTCAATCGCGCGCCGGGCGCGCATCTCGGTGATGAACCCGATGGCCGCGTTCAGGACGAGCACCGCGCCAATCGCCCACGCATCAAGGGAATCGCCGATCAGCCACGCAAGAAGCGCCGCGCCTGCCAGCAGCAGTACCACCACGCTGCGGAACTGCGCGATGAGAATCCGCCACGCGGGAGTGGGCGGGGCGAACCTGAGTTCGTTGGCTCCGTAGTCGCGGAGCCGTTCGGTGGCTTGCGCGTCGTCGAGTCCCTCCGGCGAGGTGCGCAGTATGCCGCAGACGTCGTCACCCGTCTCGGCATGCCACGTCCGGACCTCGACCGTCTTCATTCACCCACTGTATAAAACCCCGAACCCGGAACCTAGAACCCTGAACCGATGCTCTCTCAACGTGGTTTACGGCCAGAGCCAGCCGAAGACACCGGCGGTGACGAGCCCGTAGAGCAGTCCGTCGAACATGGACCGCAGTGTGGAGCCCCAGTCCTTCCGGTGCCAGATGTTCGCCTGCGGCATGCCGAGTGCGTAGCCCATGAATGCCACGGTGCTGGCGAGACGGAAGACATGCATGTAGTGCGCATCAGGCGGGAACACCCGGCTCAGCACATACCCCGTGAAGAGGCTGACAACGAGCAGGTAGACAAACCACTGCCCGAGCGTCGCGCCCATGTTGAAGTGGCTGGTCTTCCAGACCGTGACCACCAGGCCGGGGCCGCGCTGCATCTTCTCCAGATACGCCGGCGCCTTCATCGACTCCGGGGAATTGGCATAGGGCGCGACGTAGTCGCCGGGTGTCACGTTGAGCCGCCGGAACGTCTCGAGGATCTCGTCTTCCTTCGGCAGGACCGCGTAGTCGGCATTGTGGTAGTTCAACGCCATGTGAATGACCGAACTGACCAGAAACACCACTACGGCGGAGAGGACGATCGGCACTGCGAGCGACATCACGGACACCATGGGGACCTCCTGAGGCGGGACAGCACGTACGCCGGATGGTATCAGGGCTGGTTGGGGTAAACTTCGTCGCATGAGCGAGAGATACACGCGACTGACGCAGCCGCTCGTGCGTGAGCACGGCCGACTGCGCGAGGCGTCCTGGGACGAAGCGCTGACACGCGCGGCCGACGGATTCGGCCGCATCGTCGGTGAGCACGGCCCCTGGAGCTTCGGGATGTTCAGTTGCTCGAAGGCCTCCAACGAAGTGAACTATCTGGCGCAGAAGTTCACCCGCGGCGTCCTCGGCAGCAACAACATCGACAGTTGCAACCGAACTTGACACGCTCCCAGCGTCGTCGGTCTGACGACGGTGTTCGGGGCGGGTGGCGGCACGAGCGCCTACCAGGAGATCGAGGAAACCGACCTCATCATCCTGTGGGGATCCAACGCCCGTGAGACGCACCCGATCTTCTTCCACCACCTGCTGAAGGGGAAGAAGCACGGCGCGCGGATGTACGCCATCGATCCGCGACGGACCAGTTCCGTCGCGTGGGCCGACGTGTGGCTGGGGCTTGAGGTCGGATCCGACGTCGCGCTGGCGAACACGATTGGTCGGGAGATTATCGCGGCGGGGCTCTGCAACACGGCGTTCATCCAGCGTGCGACGGAGGGGTTTGAGGCCTACAAGACGGCCGTGGACTCGTACACGCTTGATCGGGGTGAGGCGCTGACCGGCGTCAAGGCGGAGGTGATCCGCGAGATGGCGCATGCATATGCGCGCGCGGATCGTGCACAGATCTGCTGGACGCTCGGGATCACGGAACACCACAACGCCGTGGACAACGTGTTTGCGATCATCAACCTGTCGCTGCTGACCGGCCATGTCGGCCGGTGGGGATCCGGGCTCGTGCCGCTTCGTGGGCAGAACAACGTGCAGGGTGGCGGCGACATGGGGGCGATTCCCAACAAGTTCGTCGGCGGCCAGGACGTCGAAGATCCGGTGCTGCGCGCGAAGTTCGAGCGCGAGTACGGCACCACCGTGCCCGACAGACGCGGCTGGCATCTGAGCCAGATGTTCGAGGCGATGGAGCACGGCGACCTGAAGGCCGTGTATGTACTTGGCGAAAACCCGATGCAGTCGGAGGCGGATGCCAAACGCACCCGCCGGCTGCTTGAGGGGCTGGAGCATCTGGTGGTGCAGGACATCTTCCTGACCAAGACGGCCGAGGTGGCGCACGTGGTGCTGCCGGCCGCGGCGTCGTGGTGCGAATCGGAAGGGACCGTCACGAGCAGCGAACGTCGTGTGCAGCGCGTGCGCAAAGCGCTCGACCCTCCTGGCCAGGCGAAGGACGACCTGGAGATCCTCGCGTTGCTTGCGAAGAAGCTCGGCCGGGACTGGGGTGCCCCAATGGCCGCCGAGGTGTGGAAGGAAGTGCAGCGCCTTTCGCCGTGGCACGGTGGCATGAGTTATGACCGGCTTGAATCGGAGAACGGCCTGCAGTGGCCGTGCCCGACACTCGACCATCCGGGAAGTCCGACACTGCATACGCGCCTGTGGTCCGATCCGGTGGAAGGCGCCCGCGCCGGTTTCCAGGTCGTGCATCATTCGCCTCCGGTCGACACGTTGACCGACGAGTTCCCGCTGCGGCTCACGACCGGACGCCGATTGGATTCGTTCAACACCGGCGTGCAGACCGGTGGCTACACGTCGCCCCTGCGCCATGGTGAACGCATTGAGGTGTCACCCGAGGATGCCGCCCGGTTGGGCGTGGTCCCAGGCGAGGTCGTACGCATCGTCTCCAGACGCGGCGCGATCGAAGCGCCCATCAAGATCGATCCGGGTCTGCGTCCCGGGCTGACGTTCATCACGATGCATTTTCCGGATGAGGTGGAGACCAACATCCTCACGATTGACGCAGTGGACCCGAAGTCGGGAACAGCGGAGTTCAAGGCGGCGGCCATCCGGATCGAAAAACTCGGTGTGCCTGAACCGGTGGGCGCCGGAGGCAGACGGTAGCGTGGATTTACACCTGATACCCGGCGCGAGCGCGTCGGCTGAGGAACGTGCGGCGATTGATGCCGCCATCGCGGCGGTGGCGGGCACCGGACCGGGCACGCGTCACATGCTGCTGCCGGCCCTCCATGCCGCGCAGGCGTGCACCGGCTGGATCAGCGAGGGTGCGCTCAACCACATCTGTGCACAACTGTCGGTGCCGCCGGCGGAGGCCTACGGCGTCGCGACGTTTTATCACCTGTTCTCGACAGAGCGCCAGGCGCCGCGCGTTGTGCACGTGTGCGACGACATCGCGTGCCGCGTGAAAGGCGCCGAGGGGATTTGTCGGTCCCTTGAGGCGCAGTTCGGGCCGGCCGGCAGCGGCGAGGAGGGGACCTGGAAACGTTCCCCGTGCCTTGGCTACTGCGAGCAGGCACCGGTGGCGCTTGTGCAGCACGCTGGTGCGGCCCCGGTGGACCGGACGATCACGCAGGCCACGTTGCCCGTGTTGACGGCGGCCGTGTCGGCCGGCGTGGTGCCTGAACCTTTCGGCCGGGCCGTGCCGCAGGCAGACGCGCCTCGCGTTCCGGCGCTGCGCCTGCTTCGGCGCGTCGGGGCCGCGGATCCGGCGAGCCTCGACGACTATCGCGCCCACGGCGGCTATCAGGCGCTCAGGCGCGCGCTCGACATCGGTCCCGAAGCGGTGCTGCGCGAAATCACCGATTCGAAGTTGCTGGGGCGCGGTGGCGCCGCGTTTCCGACGGGCCGCAAGTGGGAGGCTGTTGCGCGGTCACCCGTGCGTCCGCATTACCTCGTGTGCAACGCGGACGAATCCGAGCCGGGCACCTTCAAGGACCGTGTCCTGATGGAAGAGGACCCCTTCGCGCTCGTCGAGGCCATGACCATCGCCGGTCTCGCGATTGGCGCCGAGCAGGGGTTCATCTACATCCGCGGCGAGTATCCGCGGGCGACGATGCGCCTGCAGTCGGCGATTGAGCAGGCGGCGCTCCGCGGCTGGCTGGGCGACCACATCGGCGGCGCGGGCGCGCGGTTCCACCTGGATCTCCGTCGCGGCGCGGGCGCCTACATCTGCGGCGAAGAAACATCCCTCTTCAACTCGCTCGAAGGGTTTCGCGGCGAACCGCGCAACAAGCCGCCGTTTCCCGTGCAGTCGGGGCTGTTCCACAAGCCGACGGTGATCAACAACGTCGAGACCCTCGTGAACGTGATCGACGTCGTGCTCGAAGGCGGTCCGGCGTATGCGGGCATCGGCACGGCCGCCTCGACGGGCTCCAAGTTGTTCTGCCTGTCGGGGTGTGTGACAAAGCCCGGCGTCTATGAAGTGCCGTTCGGCATCACGCTCCGTGGGTTGCTCGACATGGCCGGTGGCGTGGAGGGCGGCCGGCCCCTGCAGGCCATTCTGCTCGGCGGCGCGGCCGGCGTGTTTGTGACGCCGGATGAACTGGACATGCCCCTGACGTTCGAGGGCACCCGGGCGGCCAACGCGACGCTCGGGTCCGGTGTGGTCATGGTGTTCGACGACCGCGTGGACCTTGGCGACATCCTGATCCGCATCGCCTCGTTCTTCCGCGACGAATCCTGCGGCCAGTGTGTGCCCTGCCGCATCGGCACCATCCGGCAGGAGGAATCGCTCCATCGATTGGTCTCGGCCAGGACGGCCGGTGACCGCGCGACGGAGAAGACGTTGATCGCCGACCTCGCGCGCGTCATGCGAGACGCGTCGATTTGTGGTCTTGGCCAGACCGCGGCCAGTGCCGTGGAAAGCGCGCTGAAGAAGTTCCCCCTGGAGCACCGCTCGTGATGACCGCCGTTCCTCTACCGTTTGTGCGCACCGTCGAGGTCACCATCGACGGCCGGACCGTGCGCGTGCCCGAAGGGACCACCATCGTCAATGCCTGCAAGACCATCGGCATCGAGACGCCCACGCTCTGTTATCTCGAAAACCTGACCCCGGTGAATGTGTGCCGGGTGTGTGTGGTGGAAGTCGAAGGCTCGCGCGTGCTGGTGCCCGCGTGTTCCCGGCCCGTCGACCCCGGGATGGTCATCCATACCGACTCCGAACGTGTGCGTCACAGCCGGAAACTCGTCTTCGAGCTGCTGGCATCCTCGGTGGACCTCTCGACGGCGGAACCCCGCTTCAAAGCGGACATGGAGAAGTACGGTGCGACGCCCGGGCGGCTGGCGCCGGCCGGCCACTCCAGTCACGGCGCGCCGGCGACGGTGCAGCAGCCGGTCAAGATCGACAACGACCTCTACGTCCGCGACTATTCCAAGTGTGTGCTGTGCTACAAGTGCGTCGAAGCGTGCGGCACCGATGCGCAACACACGTTCGCGATTGCCGTCGCGGGGCGGGGCTTCAGCGCGACCATTTCCACCGAGTTTGACACTGGTCTGCCAGACTCCGCGTGCGTCTACTGCGGCAACTGCATCGGCGTCTGCCCGACCGGCGCACTCATGTTCAGGACGGAGCACGACATGCGCGCCGCCGGCACGTGGGACGAGTCACAACAGACCGCCACCGACACCATCTGCCCCTACTGCGGTGTCGGCTGCACGCTCTCACTCCACGTCCAGGACAACACCATCGTCAAAGTGCTGTCGCCCCACGACCATGACGTCACCAGCGGCAACCTGTGCATCAAGGGCCGCTTTGGGTGGCAGTTCGTGCAGAACCGCTAGCAGTCCGCAGTCCCGGGATATCATCTCCTTTCGAAGGAGTCTCCCGTGCCGAAGTCCGACATCGAAATTGCCCAGGCTGCGACGATGCAGCGAGTGACCGGGATCGCTGAGCGCCTGGGAATCCCCGAGGACCAGCTCGAACCCTACGGGCACTACAAGGCGAAGATCTCGCTGGACTTCGTCCAGGGCCTGAAGGACCGGCCGGACGGCAAGTTGATTCTCGTCACCGCCATCAGCCCCACGCCGGCCGGCGAGGGCAAGACGACGACGACCGTCGGACTGGGAGACGCACTCAACCGGATCGGCAAGAAGACGATCATCTGTCTGCGCGAGCCTTCATTGGGACCCGTGTTCGGCATGAAGGGCGGTGCGGCCGGCGGTGGCCACGCCCAGATCGTGCCGATGGAGGACATCAATCTCCACTTCACCGGCGACTTCTCGGCCATCGCCCTGGCGAACAATTTGCTCGCCGCGCTGCTCGACAACCACATCCACCACGGGAACGCGCTCGGCATCGATGTGCGCCGCATTCAGTGGAAGCGCGTTGTGGACATGAACGATCGCGCCCTGCGCGACATCGTGGTGTCGCTCGGCGGCACGGGCAACGGCTATCCGCGCGAAGATGGGTTCGACATCGTCGTCGCGTCCGAAGTCATGGCGATCTTCTGTCTGGCCACGTCCCTGCACGACCTGAAGGAACGGCTCGGCAACATCGTCGTGGGCTACACCCGCGAGCAGAAGCCCGTGCGCGCGCGTGACCTCAACGCGCATGGCGCGATGACCGTGCTGCTGAAGGATGCGCTCAAGCCGAACCTGGTGCAGACGCTCGAAAACAACCCGGCGTTTGTACATGGCGGTCCGTTCGCGAATATCGCGCACGGCTGCAACTCCGTGATGGCCACGCAGGCGGCCCTGAAACTCGCCGATTATGTCGTCACCGAGGCCGGGTTTGGTGCCGACCTGGGCGCCGAGAAGTTCATCGACATCAAGTGCCGCAAGTCCGGGCTGCGCCCGGACGCGTGCGTCATCGTGGCGACCATTCGCGCGTTGAAGTACCACGGCGGTGTGGACCGTGCGGCGTTGGGACGGGAGGATTTGTCCGCGCTGGAACGGGGACTCGCCAATCTGCAGCGGCACGTGAACAACGTCCGGAACCACTACGGTCTGCCCGCCGTTGTCGCGATCAACCGGTTCCCCGACGACACCGACGCCGAGATCGCCAGACTCGACGCGATCATGGCGCAGAGCGGGGTCCCCGTTGTACTGGCGACGCACTGGGCTCATGGCGGCGCCGGTGCCGAGAACCTCGCGAAGGCGGTTGTCGGTGTCGTTGAGGCCGGCCCGTCGACATTCAGGTTCGTCTACGAGGACTCGCTGTCGCTGTGGGACAAGATGAAAACCGTCGCCACCACGATCTACGGCGCAGCGGACATCTCCGCCGACGCGAAGGTGCGGGGACAGATCAAGCGCCTCCAGGACGAGGGCTACGGGCACTACCCGGTGTGTGTGGCGAAGACGCAGTATTCGTTTGCGACGGATGCCGGTCTGCGCGGCGCGCCCTCCGGCCACACGGTGAACGTGCGCGAAGTGCGACTGGCCGCCGGTGCCGAGTTCGTCGTCATGGTCTGCGGCGACATCATGACCATGCCCGGGTTGCCGAAGGTGCCTGCGGCCGAGGCCATTGACCTCGACGCCAGCGGCCGCGTCGTGGGGTTGTTCTGATCGTCAGGCCGGACCTGCAGGTTCGGCCTACAACTCCTTGAGTTCGTCGAGCCAGTCGGTGACGTTGTCGCCCTGATCCTCGGCTTTGGGGCCGTGGGTCCGCGTGTCCTCCACCCACCTGACGGCCGTGTCGAGCGCCGTCAGCAGCGCCTGGCGCGTAAAAGGCTTGACCAGATACGCCAGCACGCCGGCCTGCATGCTGATTTGTGGCGGCACCGAACTCACACCCGTCGCGAGCACGACTGCAGACATCGGATACAACTTGCGCAGTTCAGCCGTCAGCCAGAGGCCGTCCCGGCCGGGCATCTGGATGTCGCAGTAGATGACGTCACAGGGCACCTGCACCATGGCATCCAGCGCCGCTTGTGCGTCTTCAGCGTCATAGAGTTCATGTCCGGAATGTTCGAGATGGCGTCGCATCAATTGACGCACACGGGGTTCGTCGTCGACGATCAGGACCTTGGCCACAGCGCCTCCACTACCGCGTAGTCTACTAGTACGCGTTCAAACGGTGGTAAATCACCCGGGGGGCCGGGGCCCGACGGTGGTAAAAGTCCGTCAGTTCGTCGACCGACATGATGGTCCAGGGGGCGACTGGTGACGTGCCGTTTTTGGTGAACAGCAGGCCGTCGGCCAGGTAGACCGCCACGTGAAACAGGTCGCCTTCGTCATCGACCAGGGCCACGATGTCTCCGA
This sequence comes from Vicinamibacterales bacterium, assembly GCA_030827135.1. Lineage (GTDB taxonomy): Bacteria > Acidobacteriota > Vicinamibacteria > Vicinamibacterales > SCN-69-37 > SYFT01. The sequence continues at coordinate 905,296 of JAURFE010000001.1, read as the reverse complement.
GCTGGTAGCCGTGTTCGACAATATAGTAGCCGGTTCGCAGGGCGTTGAGGGCGTAGTCCACGTCGAGGTACCGATCCTCGGGGACTTCCTCGAAGAAATTCAGCGAACTCCACAGGCAGTTCGCCAACAGCGGCCGCGTCAGGTCCATCGTCTGGACCTTCGGGAACCGGTACAGATGGCTGCGTGCGAAGGCGGGCAGCAGATGCACGATGTCGATCGATCGGCCGTCGTTGGCCTCCGAAATGGACTCCAGCAGTGGACGAATGTCGGTCCGTCGGCCACCGGTGCCCCAATAGTTCGCCAGTCCGCTGACTTCGTCCGGCGAGTCGACGGAAAGCCGCACCATGACAGTGGCATTGCGCAGCAGACCCTTGGCCAGATACTGCCGCTCCAGCGGGGACGCAATCTGCGAACGGATTGATTCGATGTCCGCAAAGTGGAGGAAGTTCGAATCCGAATAGATCAGCGGTTCGACGAGTCGTCGCGTGTCGGCCGACATCAACGTGCCGCTGAGCCAGTCGTCGGGGGTCTTGCCTCGGAAGCGGAAGGACTGCGCCTGATCGAAGTTCAGCATGCTTCGTGACAGCTGCGTGTACAGCCGCGACCGGACGTCCGGCGACAGCGCCCGCACCAGGTCCGCCGGTGGGTTGATCACGACGCCGCGCACCTGCGCCTCGCGTCGCGTGTGCGGGCCAAGTTGCGCGATCTGTTCGGGCGAGAAGCCGGAGGACGAGAGAAATGCCGTGACCACCTCGACGGTCGCATCGGGGAAGACCCATTCAGCCGGCGCGTTCCGGCCCCAGTCGGCCGGCACGTACTCCAGCGGTGGAGAAATCACGATCGGGGTCCGCACCAGGTGCCCCCAGGGGCCCGTGGCGCTGGTGGTCTCGGGTGCCGGCGCGCCGCCGGCCCCCGGGTCCGTGCGACCGGCCCCGGCTCCGACGTAGAGCCAGGCCACAACGAGCCAGGGCACGGTCACAAGGGCCGCCATGGTCACGAGCCACGACTTGGGAAGTGTCACAGTATTCGCCGCAGGGGCAGGGGAGGAGGGACGGGGAGTCGCCATGCGTTCCTGCCATCATACGGAAACCCGGTCCGCGGAGTCAGACACTACTACCCCAGCGTATCGAGCGGGTACAGTGACGATGTGGCCGTTCTGTTCGATGTGGTGCACGAGGATGACGACCTGCTGGTGGTGGATAAACCCGCCGGGCTGGTGTGCCATCCGACAAAAACCGGAGAAATGTCCAGTTTGATCGGCCGGGTTCGGCTGCATCTCGGTCACGGTGATGGTCGGCTGGTCAACCGTCTGGACCGTGAAACCAGCGGGCTCGTGGTGATTGCGAAGTCCGCCGCCGTTGCCGGCGAACTCGGCCGGCTGTTCAGCGGCAGTGCCATCCACAAGACGTACTGGGCGGTCGTGGACGGTCATGTAGCCACGGATGATCTCGTCATGGCCGGCGCTCTCGGGAACGACGACGAGAGTCCGGTGGCGATCAAGGCGTGCGTGCGCGACGACGGCGCCGCCGCTGAGACGCATGCGCGCGTGATTCAGCGCTGGCGGCATGCCGGGCGCCCGCTCACGCTGCTGGACGTGTCACCGCGCACCGGGCGCAAACACCAGATTCGCATCCATCTCGCGCATGCGGGACATCCGATCGTCGGCGACAAGCTCTATGGCGAGGACGAGGAGCGGTATCTGCGGTTCGTCGTCGGCGCGATGACTCCCGCGGATGTGCAGGCGCTGCGTGTGACGTGCCATGCCCTGCACGCGCGCCGGTTGGCGTGGACGTGGCGGGAGCGGTCGTGGGCCTTCGATGTGCCGCCGCACGCGGAGTTCCTGTCACTGCTGCCGTGAACCGCGGCCCTTCATTGCATACAACTCGTCGTCGGCCCGGTCGAGCAGTTGATCGGCGGTGTCCCCGTCCCGCGGGAACACGGCCACGCCCATGCTGGCGGCAATAGGCGGCGCGGTGGCGTCCGCTTCCAGGGCCGCCTGGACGCGCGCGGCCTGGAGCCGCGCCGCCTTTTCATCACACCCGGGCAGGAGCACGGCGAATTCGTCGCCGCCGTAGCGGGCGATCAGGTCGGTGACCCGGCAGGAGGCGCGCAGCGCGTCGGCAAGACGCACGAGCAGCCGGCTGCCCACGTTGTGTCCGAGTTGATCGTTGATGACCTTGAGGTTGTCCACGTCGAGCAGCAGGAGTGCGAACGGTTCTCCTGTCTGTCTGGTGCGTCGAATCTGCCGGTCGATCGAATGCGTCAGATGGCGGTAATTGGCCAATCCCGTGAGCGGGTCCGTGACGGCGAGCAGGTGCATCTCCGAGTCCTGCCTGTTGCGGTGATCGATCGACGCCGCCAGGACGAGCGCGGTGAGTCCATGTCCGATCAAGGCGAGTTGCACCACACGCAGGGTCGGATCCACCGGGGCGAAGGGGTTGATTCCGCGCAGCCAGCCCCAGATCGTGGCTGCCATCAGCACGCACACCACGGTCGCGGTCTCACGGGCACCGTAGCGCATCGCCGACCACGCGAGAAGCGGGAATGGCGCGAGGACCGCGGACAGGAGGCGCAGGGGGGCGGACAGCCACGGGCCGAAGATGGCGAGCGCCACCGCGATGGTGACCAGCCCGAGTGCCCACCCTTCCCTGGCGCGTTCGTGGGTCCAGGCGCGCAGGCCCCGTTCCGCGGGACGACGATCGCCCCGGCGCCGCGCGAGGGCGAGCCGGGGGCGCAGGCTCCAGAGAATCAGCGCCGGAGCGACGAGCAGGCAACTGGTCGTGTTCGCCCACCACCACGACAGGGCCGCGTTCTCGAGGGCCGCTATCTCGACCGGTGCCGTGCCGGCCAATACCCAGACGACCGTGAGGGATCCGAGTGTCGATGACACGATCGCCGTGATGCCCGCGTAGAGCAGGACATGGCCTCCCCGTTCAAAGGCGCGGGGGCCCCTGGCCAACTGTTCGATGAGCCAGGCACCACTGACCGAGGCCAGCACCTGTCCGAGGGCAAGGCCTGCGGCGGCGGTGGGGGCGATGCCGTGCCACCAGAATCCGGCCACGGCACCGACGAAGATCGCGGCACCAGCCCGGGGGCCGAGCATCAGCGCGCCTGCCAGGGCCACGGCCGACGGGGCCCAGCCGACGGCCTGGTCTGGCGCGAGAAACGGTACTGGCAGACCGAGTCCCGCCGCGAAGACCATGCCGAGGACAACCAGAAAGTGACCGAACACGTGCAGTGGAGTGTAGCGCCTTTACGGTCGCCTGAATTTCGGCGGCTTTGATGACCCCAGGGCATGGACCGCCGTCTCCACCCTCGTCGTCAGGGTCGTTGCGTCGTCCGTCCCTGGGTGGATGGCCGGGCCGAAGGTGACGCGGACGGGGCCGCGGACCGGGAACGGGACCTTCTTGGGATAGACCCACTCCAGGCCTTCGAGGCGGACCGGCACAATCGGCAGGCCGAGGTGAATGGCGAGGGTGCCGACGCCGCGCTTGAACGGCACCATGCGGCCGTCATCGGTGCGCTGGCCCTCGGGGTAGATGAGGATGTCGTGGCCGTCATCGACCAGCTCCCGCATGTAGCGGAAGGCGGCTCGTGGGGATTCGCGCTGCGGGAGTGGGAACGCGTTGAAACACTGGCACGCCAGATGGAACGCGAGCCCACTGATCCATCGATCGCGGAGGGATCCCGGCGCCAGGCCGAAGTGGGGCGCGAAGAATTCCTTGGCCATCGCCGGCGCGATCCGGTACCGCAGGTGCGGCGGCAACGCGGCATAGATCGCCGGCGTGTCCATGTGGCTCTGATGATTGGCCGCGTACATGACCGGCCGGCGCACGGCCGTGACGTGTTCGAGCCCATGCACCTCCAGCTGCATGAACAGGCGCGTGAACGGCAGCAGCACCGTGGGCAACGTGACCCGCCGCACGAGGCGCGACACCGGTGACCGTGTCCAGCGCGGGAATGCCATGCCCCCTGATCGTAATCGCCGCGCGCTACGACACGCAATCGGAGCCCGTGTCCCTCCGCGTCCGCTTGACAGCGCCAGCGAGCGCTCCTACGCTTCGCACCATGTATTCACGCGACGACGTCAAGGCCATCACCGACAAGATCTTCAATATGGCGACGGGCCACGAGGTGGAGGTGGACCTCTCCGGCTCGGAGCGGTCCGGCACACGGTGGGCCAACTCGACGATCACAACCAACCTGATTCAGTACGACCGTCAATTGTCGATCACCGTGCGGTCCGGTGGCCGCCAGGGTGGGGCGACCACCCGTGACTTCAGTGACGCCGGATTGAAGGAGGCGGTGACGGAGGCCATCGCCGAGGCCAAAGGCGCGGCTGAGAACGCGGCGCTGCCGGAGTGGCTGGGCGCGCAGGAGTACATTCCGATCGATGCCGCGTTGCCGAGCGGCGTCAATTTCGGACCGCGCGAGCGCGCGATGATGGTCAAGGCCAGCGTGGAGGTCTCGGAAAAACACGGCGTGCTCGGCTCGGGGTACATCCCCAAGACGGACCAGACCAATTGCACGGCAAACACCAGGGGACTGTTCGCGTATTACCGGTACGCCGAGACGGCGTTCACGCTGACGTGCCGCATGCCGGACGGCAGCGGGTCAGGCTGGGCGGGCACGACGGGCATCAAGGACCCCGGCGTGATCGATCCGGTGGCGCTCACGGAAGTGGCGTCGCAGAAGGCGTTGCGCAGCCGCAATGCCAAAGCCCTCGAGCCCGGGCGGTACACCGTGATTCTTGAACCGCGCGCGCACGCGCGGTTCCTCTCGCTGGTGACGGGTGTCTTCAACGCGGGTGGCAACCTGGCGTTCATGAAGGACAAAAAGCCGGGCGACAAGATCTTCAGCGATCTCGTGACGCTGCGCAGCGACATCGGCAATCAGACGCTGCGGCAGACGACGATGCTGCCGAACAACACGCCGGCGAAGCCCGTGACCTGGCTTGAGAAGGGTGTGCTGCGCAATCTGGCGGGCGGTCCGGACGCGCCGCCCGCAAACCTGAACATGAGCCTGGTCATGGACGGCACCAATCTCGAGGTGGCTGACATGATCAAGCAGACGCGCCGCGGTCTGCTCGTCACGTTCCTCTGGTACATCCGCAACGTCGACGGATCGATTCTGCTCAACACCGGGATGACGCGCGACGGATTGTTCCTGATCGAAAACGGCGAGATCACGATGCCCGTGCAGAATTTCCGCTGGAACATGTCGCCGCTGGTCGGCTACAACAACATCTCGCTCGTCGGGAAACCGGTGCCGATGCACCTGGGCGAGTCCTACGACGGCAGCGGATCGGCGCTGGTGCCTCCGGTGCGGATGGAAGACTTCTACATGACGTCCCTTTCGCCCGCGGTGTAAGGCACAGGAAAGCAGAGACATATGGCTACTTCACGACGCACGTTCATCAAGGCCGCCGCGGCTTCTGGTCTCGTTCTCGCTTCGAGCGACCTCATCGGCGAGCTGCTCGCGCAGTCGCCGGGGCGCGCGATGCAGTCCCGCTTCAAGGGCCTCTCCGACATCGCGCTTGATGAGTGCCGCAAGGCGGGCTGCTCGTATTACGACATCCGGTTCACGCGCACGTTGGCGATGCCAGGCGTGGCGGCCACGGCCGGCGCCCCGGGGGCCGGCGTCGGTCGCGGTGGGCGTGGCGGGGTGGGCGGTGGGGGCGGCCGCGGGGGCGGCGGGGGATTCGGCGGCGGATTTGGCGGGCGGGGCGGTGGCGGTCAGGCTGGGCCGCCCAATGATCCGGACGGGACACCGCGCGCGGCCGGGTTCGGCGTGCGCGTGATTCACGGCGGCGTGTGGGGCTTTGCGAGCAGCCCAATCGTCACCGAAGACGAGATTCGACGGATTGCCAGGCTCGCCATCGACGTTGCGCGCGCCTCGGCGATCGCCAAGAAGTTCGACGTGCGGCTCGCACCGGTGCCGGCGTACCAGGTGTACTGGCGCACGGAGACATCGATGGATCCGCTCACCATGTCGCAGGCCGACAAACAGTCGGCTCTGCAGTCGGTCGTGGATCTCGCCATGAAGAGCAGCGGCGTCGTGGCTGCCGACGCGTCGGCGGCGTTTAATACGGAGTGGAAGTACCTCGCGACGTCGGAAGGGTCCTACATTGAGCAGGACCTGCTCAGCACGTCGGCGAACTTCTCCGTGACGAGCCGGCGGGGCGACGTCACGGCGACCCGCTCACTGGGCATCCCCGGCGGCATGGGAGGCTGGGAACTCGTCGAAGCGCAGCGGATGCGGGGCAGCGTCGACCAGGTGGTGGAGGAGGCCCACGAACTCGCCGCCGCCACCCCGATCACGCCGGGTACCCGCGACCTGATCCTGACGCCGTCGCACATGGCGCTCACGATTCACGAAATCATCGCCCACGCGACAGAGCTCGATCGCATCGTGGGCTACGAGGCCAACTATGCCGGCACCAGTTTCGTGAAGGTGCCGGACATCGGCAGGCTGAAGTACGGATCGCGGCTGCTCAACGTCACGGGGGACAAGGTCAAACCCGGCGGTCGTGCGACGGTGGGATATGACGATGACGGGGTGAAGACGTCGGTGTTCCCGATGATCCGCGACGGCATCCTGGTCGGTGTCTCAAGCAATCGTGAGACCGCGCACTACATCGGCGACAAGGAGAGCCGCGGGTGCACGCAGGCGAGCTCATGGCGGGACTATCCGTTCCTCCGGATGCCGAACGTGCACATTGACGCGGGGCCGGCGGGATCGCCCACGCCGGAAGAGATGATCGCCGACACCAAGGACGGTGTGCTCATCGACGGATCCGGCAGCTTCTCGATCGACCAGCAGCGCTACAACGGCCAGTTTGGTGGGCAGGCGTTCTGGGAAATCAAGAACGGCAAGAAGACGCGCGCGGTCACCAACGTCACCTACAACGCCATCACGACCGACTTCTTCGCGAATCTCGATGCCGTGTCCGGCGAGGCCTCGTGGCAGCAGTTCGGTGTGGGTGGTGATGCCAAGGGCCAGCCCACACAGGGCCAGGCCGTGTCACACGGGTCGCCGTGGTTGCGCGTGCGGCGCATCATGGTGGGCGCCGCCTTCCAGTGACGGAGCCCGTCACGTAATGGAGGCCGACGCTTTCGCTTCGGCAGATCTCGTCGCCCTCGTCCGCCGCGTGTTTGTGCCCCGGCCCGATGACACCGGCATCGGGATGCTGATTGACCTGCCCGACGCCGTCGCGCCGGACCAGCCGGCGTGGCGGGCTCGCCGGGTGATGGCGGCCGAATGGGTCACGCGCCTGGCCGCCGCACAGACCACGCTCAGGTTACCGACGCGGTTGCTCCTGTATCGAAACGCCCACACCAACAACGGAGAGCTTCCGGCCGACGGCGCCTGGATTCACGAGGGAGGCCCACTGCCCGAGACCGCCGAGGCGCTTGAGGCGGTGCCGCGGGTGCCCTGGGCCGAGGTCTTCACGCGCCATTCCATTCTGTTCGCACCCACGCAGTTCTCGGCCACTGCGCCGCTGAAAGTCGCCGCGCGCACGTTCGCCATCCGGGCGGCGACCATGCCGGGGTTCCGGGCGGAGATGATTCCGGCGCTGAGACTCGACTACACCGAGATCAATCGGCGCGTGGTGGCGCTTGCGGCGCTGCTGACCAGTGCCGAGGGCGCGGACCTGCTGTTCACCACGCCCGACGGTGAGGCTTTTCTGCACCTCGACCTGCGGCACCGTACGGGCCATGCATCGGGCGGTCTGCTGCCCGAGCCCGGCACGGCGGGCAACTTGCCCTCCGGCGAGGCCTATATCGTGCCCTACGAGGGCGAGCGGGCCGGCGACCCCAGTCGCACGGCCGGAGTGCTTCCGGTCGAGTTTCACGGCGAGGTGGTGAGATACACGGTCGTCGGTAACCGCGCGGTGGCCGTGGTGCCGGGTGGCCCGCAGGCCGCGGCCGAGGCCGAGTGCCTTCGGGCGGAGCCGGCCTACGGCAACATCGCCGAGTTGGGCCTCGGTGTGCTCGCCGCGTTCGGCGTCACACCCATTGGCACAGGCTTGCTGGACGAGAAACTCGGCCTGCACATCGCGTTCGGCCGCAGCGACCACTTCGGCGGCCAGGTGGGGCCCGGTGCCTTTTCCTCGCACGACGCCGTCGTGCACATCGATCGCATCTATGTGCCGGCCTGTCAGCCCCTGGTATCGGTGGCTCGCGCCGAGTTGGTCTTTGCCGGTGGCGACCGCCGGACGATTATCGAGGCCAATGATTACGTGCCGGGGCTGTTCGCCTAGAATGCGCCAATGACTCACGTTGTCCGAACCGCCGTCGTCTTGTGTGTGCTGGCCTGTGGCGTGGCGGTCGCGGCGAGTGCGCCGCAGGACACGTTTGAGCGGCTGCTGCAGGATGTGCAGGCGTTTCGGGGCCGCAGTGTCACGCTGGCGGCGCCCGAGGGCACGCCGGCGCGGTATGCGCGGCGGATGGAGGATGTCTCCGCGGAGCGGTATGACAACGAAGCGAGGGCGCTGGAGGGATTCGCGGCGCGACTGGCGGCCATTGACCGCGCCACATTGCCGCCGGCCGTGCAGACGGACGCCGAGATTCTCAGCCGGCAACTGCGCGACCGCATCAACGAACTGCGGTTTCGGGGTTTCGAGATGCCGGTCGGCAGCCGCGAAGGATTCCACTTCAGCCTGCCGGCGCTGCCGGATCGCTTTACGTTCACCTCGGTCGAGGCGTATGACAGCTACATCGCGTCCCTCCAGTCGTTCCGGGCGCACACGGCACAGCGCATCGCCGCCATGCGCGCGGGGTTGACAGCGGGTCGGGCGTTGCCGCGGCAGGTGCTCGACGACTACGACGCGCCGGTCGCCGCGCAGATTCATTCCGACATCACCGCCAGTCCGCTGTATCGGCCCTTCACGCAGGTGCCCGAGAGGTTTTCGGCAGAGGACACGGCGCGGATCCGTCGCGACGGCGCGGCCGCGCTGCGCGAGTCGGTGATGCCTGCGCTTCAGGACTTCCTCGAATTCCTGCGTCGCGAATACATCCCTGGCGCGCCGACGACGATGGGGTTGTCGGCGATGCCGGATGGTGAAGCGTTTTATCGCCACCGCATTCGCATGCATACGACGCTTGAGCTGTCGCCGCGCGAGGTGCATGACACGGGCCTGCGTGAGGTCGCCCGGCTGCGCGCCGAGATGGAGCAGGTGAAGGCGCGCGCGGGATTCGCGGGCACACTCGCCGAGTTCATGCGCTTCCTGCAGACGGATCCGACGTTCCGGGTGTCCACCGAAGAGGCGTATCTGCAGGCCGTGGCGATGGCGGCGAAACGGATGGACGGGGAACTGCCGCGATTGTTTTCGAATCTGCCGCGGACGCCGTTTGGCGTGCGCGCCATGCCGGAGCACATCGCCATCCGGCAGTCTGCCGGCTACTACGACTCCGGCGCGGCAGACGGGAGCCGTGCCGGCTGGGTCAACATCAATACGTCCGACCTCGCCGCGCGTCCGTTGTATGTGGTCGAGGCGCTCACGTTTCACGAGGGCGCGCCCGGACACCATCTGCAGATCATGCGGACGCAGGAGAGCACGACGCTGAGCAGCTTCCGCAAGGGACTCGGCATCACGGTCTTTACCGAAGGCTGGGGGTTGTATGCCGAACGGCTCGGTCGGGATGTCGGGTTCTACACAGATCCCTACAGTGACTTTGGTCGCCTGACGTACGAAATCTGGCGGGCGGTCCGGTTGGTCGTGGACAGCGGCGTGCACGCGTTCGGGTGGTCGCGCGAACGGGCCATCGCGTACATGGCGGACAACACGGGCTTCCAGCGTGGCCCGGCGACGGCCGAGACCGACCGTCACATCACCGAAGCGGGGCAGGGTCTGGCGTACACGTTCGGCCTCCTGAAGATCCTCGACCTGCGCGCCAGGGCGGAGGCGGCACTGGGGGACCGGTTCGACATCCGGGCGTTCCACGAAGCGATCCTTGCCAACGGCCCGCTGCCGCTTGACCTGCTGGATCGGCACGTCACCGCCTGGATCGACGCCAGACGCTGACGTGCGCGGGCGTAGAATCACCCTGTACATGCTCTCGCGCAGCGTGGCCTCGGACCTGAAGGATGCCATCCGGACCGTCTACGCCGGCCAGCGCTACCTCCACCCCTCGGTCGCCGACGGCCTCGTCGATCTCGTCACGGCCGGCCGCTCGATCGAGGACGCCGAGGGCAAGACGAGCCGGGATATCTCGAAATACCTGTCGATCAGCCTCAAGACCGCCATGACCCATCGGACGAATGTCATGGAGAAGCTCAACATGCACACGCGGTCCGAGCTGATCCGCTACGCCGTGCGCAAGGGGGTGTTGTCGGTCGACGACGTGTGACCCGATCGTGGATATGATGCCCCACATGCGACATCGCATCCCGTTTCTGATGGTACTCGCGGCGCTCAGCGCGGCGCCGCTCAGCTCCTCCTCGAACACCCAGTCGACGCCGACGGCGGATGCCGCCCGTCATTCCCAGTGGCCGCAATTCCGGGGACCGGGCGCAAATCCAATCTCCGACAATCCCAGGCTGCCGCTCAGCTGGTCGAAGACCGAGAACGTCGAGTGGGTCGCGGACGTGGCCGGGGTCGGCTGGTCGTCACCGGTGGTCTGGGGTTCCCGTGTCTTCCTCACCGCCGCGACGAGCGACACGCCGATGAAGCCACCTTCGCTCGGCGTCGACTACAGCAACGAATACATGGCCGAGTTGCGGCAGCAGGGGCTCTCGCAGGCGGAGATCAACAAGAAGCTCTACGAGCGTGATCGCGAGATGCCCGACGAACTCATCATCAGTCTGATGCTGTACTGCTACGACCTCGAGAGCGGCACCAAACTGTGGGAACGCCAGATGTACAAGGGGCGCCCCGCCGGCGGACGCCACAGCAAGAACAGCTTCGCGTCCGAGACGCCGACGACCGACGGCGAGCGCGTGTATGTGTATCTGACCGATTACGGTCTGTTTGCGTACGACTTCGACGGGAAGCCGTCCTGGGTGACGCCGTTGACGTCCCACGCCACCACGCGTGACTGGGGGACCGGCGCCTCTGCGGCGCTGCACAAGAATCGCCTGTTCGTCCTGAACGACAACGAGGAGCAGAGCTTCGTCGCCGCGTTTGATACCCGGACCGGCCAGGAGCTCTGGCGCACACCCCGCACCGTGCAGCCGGCGCGCAAGACCGGCTGGTCAACGCCGTTTGTCTGGGAGCACCGCCTGCGCACGGAACTGGTCACGCTCGGGCCAGGTGTTGCCATCAGCTACAGTCTGGATGGCCGCGAGTTATGGCGCATGCATCGGATGGGCGGCTACGCGATTCAGAGTCCCTTCGCGTGGAATGACCTGCTGTTTGTGACCTCCGGCAGCGGCGCCGACGACAACAAGCCGATTACCGCGATCCGCGCCGGCGGGTCCGGTGATATTACGCCGCCGGACGCGGAGACACACAACGCACACGTGGTGTGGTACGACCGGCGTGCCGGCGGTACGTACCTGCCCACGCCGGTGATCTACAGGAATGCGTTGTACGTACTCAACGACAAGGGCATCTTTGCGCGCCACAACGCCGGGACCGGTGAGCGCACCTATCAGGCACGCGTGGCACCAGGCGCGTCCGCGTTCACGGCCTCACCGTGGGCCTACAACGGCCACGTCTTCGTGATGAGCGAAGAAGGCGACACATTCGTGATCGAGGCGGCCGACGAGTACCGCCTCGTGCGGGTCAACGCCCTCGACGACTTTGCCATGGCCACGCCCGCGATTGTCGGCGACCGGCTCCTCATCAGGACCCAGCACCGGCTCTATTCGATTCGCAGTACGAAGTAGGGGGGTGGCGATCGGCCGTCGTGGCCGACGCGCGCGCAGGATACGCCGGTTCCCGGCGGCCCAGGCGGGTGTCCTCCGCCTCATCCACGACCCCCATGCCCCCGGATCCGAGCGACCGTATGCCCCCTTTTCCCGGTCGGTCATCGCCGCATCGTGCGCCAGACGTGCTGTTCCAGCACGCCGAGCGGCATGGCGCCATGGCCAAGGATGGCCTGATGGAAGCGGCGGATGTCAAACGCGGGGCCGAGGTCCGCGCGCACGCGATCGCGCAGGTCCCGTATGGTCCGGCTCCCCATCTTGTAGGCGAGCGCCTGCCCCGGCAAGTCCGTCGAGTAACGAAGCGACTCGGTCTGAATCTGGGTCTCGGATTCAAAGGTGTGCGCGCGCATGTAGTCCATGGCGCGCTCACGGCTCCAGCCGAGCGCGTTCATGCCCGTGTCGACGACCAGGCGGGTCGAGAGGAACAGATCCATCGAAATCCGTCCGGCACGATCGTAGGGGGCCTCATACATCCCCATCTCCCCCGCGAGGTCCGACGCATACTCGGCCCAGCCCTCGACAAAGGCGGTGTACATCGCGTTTTTTCGGAACTCACTCAGGCGACCGTTCTCAAGCGTCAGCGCGACCTGGAAGTGATGCCCGGGCACCAACTCGTGATACGACAGCGCTGCCGCGTTGAGCATCGATCGCTCTTCAAGCTTTGATCCGTTGAACAGGTAGTAGCCGCCGGGATCCTGCGGAGGGGTCGGACGCTGGTAGTAGCCGTACGTCATCACCGGCTCGAGGGCGGGCGAGAGGCGCCTGACGCCGTACGGCGCCGTCGGGCGCTCGAGGAACCACTCCCCGAGCATCGGCTCGATACGCGCCGCAGCGGCCATCAAGGCGTCACCCATCTGCTCGGGCTGCGTCGGAAAGAACCGCGCGTTGGTTTTCAGGAACGTCCGGAATTCCCCGATCGACCCTGCGAACCCCGCCTCCCGTCTGGCGGCATCCAGTTCCCGCTCGAGCCGGGCGACTTCCTCCAGGCCGATGGCGTGAATCTGCTGCGCGCTCAGGTCAAGGCCCGTATGCAGCCTGATCAGGAAGCGATAGTACCGCTCCCCCTCCGGATAGTGTCCGACGCCCACACGGTCGCCTGCGAGCCGACGGTACGGGCCATCGACGAAGGCCGCGAGGCGTTCAAACGCCGGGGTGACGGAGGTCGCGATGGCGTCGCCGACCGATGCCGCAAAGCCCTCCCGGGCATCCGGCGGCACGGTCTCGAGTCGCGCCCGCGGCACGGCAAACGGTGAGGCCGCGGGAGCCGCCGCAAATGATCGAATCATCGGGACGATCGCGTCCACCTGCGCGGCCGGAAGCACGATGCCGCGCGCCATCTGCCCGCGCAGTTTGGTCTCGATCTGCGCCAGCATCGTCGGCAGCTGATGAAGGCCATCGAGATACCGCAGGCGTTCATCTGCGGTCTTCAGTGCGGCCGCAGCGAATCCGGTCGCCACCGTCCGGAGCGGGGTCGAGTACGGTGCGATCGGCACCTCCTGCCAGTAGAACTCTCCGTGCGCGGCCCCCAACGCGGCTTCCCAGCGCAGCAGTGACCAGGTGACCCAATCTTCGTGGGTGAGTGTCTCCGGCGTAATGGTGTTCACACGCTCGAGGAAGCCGGCCGCCCAGCGGGCGTCGTCGGTCGCGGCCGAGGCGGACAATTCGCGCAGCCGTTCGCGGACCAGTGGCCCCGTGGTGTCGCCCCAGAACCCAGGTCCGCTTCGCGCGCGGAATTCTTCGGCGAGGCGCGCCAGTTCGGCGTGTGGTTGGCCGGCGGGCATGGCCAGCGGCACGGCAGCCGCGCACAGCGCAAGCAGCAGGACCATGGATCCGGTCAGACGTCGCATCATCAACATGTCCTTCACTTCCGGTCGAATCGTGCCAGGCGCAGTTGCGGATCGGGCGTGCCGTCAGTCAGCACCAGGGTGGCGACCATCTCACCAAGCGCGGGCCCCATCTTGAATCCGTGTCCTGATCCGCCCCCGACCAGCCATACATTCTCTGCGGCGGGATGCCGGTCGACGATGAAGTGTGAGTCCGGGGAGTTCTCGTATTGGCAGACCTCGCCGCCGAGCATGGGCGCGTCGGCCAGGGCCGGGAACCTGCGACGGAGGAACGCGCGGGCGGCGTCAATCTGGGCCGGGGTTGTGGCGCGGTCGCCGTCTGTCGGATCGAACGGCGGGCCCGGGGTGTCGTCGGCGATCTTGAATCCGCGGTGCGCGTTTCCCGGCACGCCGTAGACGAGGCGTTCGCCGTAGTCCACCCACACAGGCAATTGATCCTCGCCGAATCGTGTGTCTCCCTGCGGTGCCCCGAAGTAGAACGTTTCCTGCCGCGTGGCGCGCACGCGTGCGCCGACAACCCCTGGGAAGAGCCGTCCCAGCCACGGTCCGCAGGCGAAGACAAATGCGTCGGCTTCGATCGATCCACCGCCTTCGAGCGCGAGTCTCGTCATCGTTCCCCCGGGTTCCGCCGGCCGCGCCGACGCCACACGGTAGTCTGCGCCAAGCGCCTTCGCGCGGTCCACGACGTGGGCACACGACTGACGCGCGAGGAGGTAGCCCGCCTCCTGCTCGAACATGAGCGAGGTCACGCCGGTGAAGTCGATCTGGGGCCATCGCTGTCGCGCCTCCTCCAGTGTGGGGCGTTCGGCCGGCAAGCCCTCAGCCGCCATCAGCCGTGCCGACGTCGTGGCGAAGGTGTCGTCCGTCCCGAACATCCAGAGAGCGCCGGTTCTGACGAAGAATCGCCGCGCCGATTCCTGCTCGTACTCCCGCCAGAGGCGCAGCGCACGCGCCGCCATCCGTGTGTAGATGGCGCGATCGCCGTAGGACCCGCGTATGACCCGCGTCTCGCCGCCGGAACTGGACCGCATGTTGCCGGGCCCCCAGGCGTCGACGATGGTGACCCGCGCCCCCCGGCGGGCCAGCCAGAGCGCCGTCCAGCTGCCGAATGCGCCGGCGCCGACGACGACCACGTGCCGCGGTTGCGCGTGGAACGCCGGGGCACCAAGCAGAAAAGGGGCGGTGGCGAGCTTCAGGACGGTTCGGCGGGTCGGCACGGCGGCATCATACTGTGCGGCCTGTGCGGGTGCGACCCGCTGGCACTGTGGGGGCCGATCGGTCAGAATGCAGCCGCATGAGTCGTCGTTGGGTCGTTGTGGTGGGATGCTGGGTGTTCGGCCTGTTGCGCTTCGCGTCTTCCGCCGCTGCGCAGGGGCCGGTCGTCACCGACATCACCACAATTGATCCACATACCTTCAAGGCGATCGCCGCGCGACTGCCCGACGGCAGAGCGCCGAAGGTCGACGGCCGGCTTGATGATGCCGAGTGGGCGTTGGCGCCGGTGCAGGGGCGGTTCGTGCAACGGGAGCCGCAGTTCGGCTGGGAAAGCACCGAGCGGACGGAGTTCAGGATTCTGTATGACGACAAGACCCTCTACTTCGGCGTATGGGCGTACGACTCGGACCCCGACGGCATCATCGCGAGCGAACTGAAGCGCGATTCAGGGCTGCGCAAGGGCGACCAGCTGAAGATTGTGCTCGACACGTTTCACGACCATCGCAACGCGTTTTATTTCTCGACCAATCCTCTGGGCGCGCTCAAGGATGCGCACTCGGTGGAGGAGGGGCGGACGATCAATTACGACTGGAACGCGGTCTGGGAGAATCGCACCACGATCGATGACAAGGGCTGGTACGTCGAAATTGCGATACCCCTCAGCCAGTTGCGATTCGCCGGCGGCCCGGGCGACACGGTCTGGGGGCTGAACATCTGCCGGATCATCATCCGCAAGAACGAAGAGTCCTACTGGGTGCCCTATCCCCGCGAATGGCTGGCGCTCGGGTTCGCGCGCATGTCGGCCTCGGGCCTGCTCACCGGTCTGCGCGGGCTGCAGCCCAGGCGGCGCCTGGAGTTTGTGCCGTTTGCCAGTCCGCACGTCTCCCGGAACTACGACGCCGGGACGCCGACAAGGACGACGAAGGAAGTCGGCTTCGACCTGCGCGTCGGGTTGTCGCAGAGTTTCAACGCGGACTTCACCTACAACACGGACTTCGCGCACGTGGAGGCCGATCAGGAGGTCGTCAACCTGTCGCGGTTCAGTCTCTTCTTCCCGGAGAAGCGGCAGTTCTTCACCGAAGGCGCGGGCATCTTCGACTACAGCCAGAACGCCGGCTCCGGTGTGGGCGCGGGCCTCCTGTCACTCTTCTACAGCCGGCGCATCGGTCTGCAGGAAGGACGAGAGGTGCCGATTCTCGGCGGTGCGCGGGTGACCGGCCGCACCGGCCACACCACCATCGGCGCCATGAGCATCACCACGGATGCCGCCACGGTCGGGACCACGCCGATGCCCCGGGCGAACTACTCGGTCGTGCGCGTCAAGCAGGACGTGCTGTCGAAATCCACGATTGGGGGCATCGTGGTGAATCGCACCGGTGGCGGGCGCCCGGACCATCGCGCCATCGGACTCGATGGGATCTTCACGTTCGGCAAACACCTCGAGTGGGTCGCGTTCGCGGCGAAGACGTTCAACCCCGGCCGGCGCGGCAAGGACTGGGCCGCACTCACCAAGGCGAAGTGGACGGCGGATGTCTTTGACGCGTCGGTGACGTACGCCGATATCGGCGAGCGATTTAATGCGGAGATGGGCTTCGTGCCCCGCACCGACATCCGCAACGTGCAGGCCCAGGCGGCATGGGCCCCCAGGCCGGCGTGGCCGGGCGTGCGCCAGCTGCGACTGAACGTCGATACGTCGTACTTCGAGAACCACGCGGGCCGGAAGGAATCACAGAGCACCGGGCTGGATGTCAGCCTGACGCGACAGGACAGCTCCGTCGTTCGTGTCAGTGTCGATTCACATTTCGACAACCTGCCGGCTGACTGGACCACGGCGGGCACCGTGCTCGCGCGCGGGGGCTACGCCTGGCGCAACGTGCGCGGGTCCTACACCTCGGTGCAGTCCAGACGCGTGTACGGAACCGCGAGTGTCGATATCGGCGGTTACTACAACGGCGACAAACAGACGTACCGGGCCGAGGTCTCCCTGATACCGAAAGACACGCTCCTGCTTGAGAACTTCTACACCCGCAACCGGATCGTGCTGCCTGGCGCTGCGCCGTACATCACCAACGTGCTCAGCACGCGGGTGAGTTATTCGTTTTCGCCCGACCTGTTCGTCAAGAGCTTCGTCCAGTACAACGACACCACGCGCACCTCCAGCCTCAACCTGCTGTTCTGGTACATCTATCGCCCCGGCAGCGACCTCTACATCGTCTACAACCAGGGATGGGAGACGGATGCGCCGGGCCCCCGCGATTTGCGGACGCGCGGGCGCTCACTGGCGGTGAAGGTTACGTATTGGTGGGCCCGCTGAGGGAGCTGCTGCGGATCTGTTTCCGCAAGGCGGCCAGGTCCCCTTCGATGCGTTCGAGGAGTTCGTGGGTTTCACGGTTGGCCTCGGTCTGGTCGGGCAGGACCGACAGCTCCTGCATCGTCGAGACGATGATGCCGATGAAGAGGTTGAGCCCCAGGCCCACGGCGTCGATGACAATCGCACCGATGATGAGGCGTTGTACCGGCACCGACTCGATTCGCTCGGCGAGACGAAGACGCCACGGGGAGCGCGGGCCGTGCGCGAGTTGATGCAGGGCGCGCTGGGTTTGAGCGCGCCATCACGGCGCACTACAACGCCCTACATGCACCTCGCTACTCACCGTGCAGTGTCTTTTAACAGTCGCACGAGTTCGTCCTTCCAGACCGCCGCCATGGTGTGGGTGCCGTGGCCGGCGGTGCGCTCGGTGGCGGGATAGGTGACCGCGCGGCCGCGTTTTACTCGCGCGGTCTCACGTTCGAAGATGCCCAGTTCCGGCGGGTTGATGATGTCGTCAGCGAAGTTGATCGCAACCAGTGGGGCGACGATCTTCTCGAGGCCGGGCCCTGGGTCGTAGTCGCGTGACGCTTCGAAGTAATAGAGCACATCGTTGGCGTCGGCCGTCTTGATGTAGTTGGCGACGTAGTTGTCCAGGACACGATCGGCATCCGCGAGTGTCGGGCCTTCGTTCTGTCGCCGCACCGGATTGCTGCTCGCCAGCCACAACATCTGTGCGGCGACGCGCAGACTCGGCGGCTGCGTCGTGTAGTTGCCGTTGTCCCACGCCGGGTCGTTCCGGATGGCGTCGATCAACACCCGGCGCCACACGCGGTTCCGGCCGGAAATTTGTGTGGGCAGGCTCGCGAGCGGCAGCAGCGCATCCATGAACGCCGGATGCATCTGCCCCCAGAGCCACGCGTGCATGCCGCCCATGGATGTGCCCATCACCAGGCGCAGGTGGTTGACCTTGAGCCCCTCGGTGACGAGCCGGTACTGCAGGTCGATCATGTCGCGATACCCGTACTTCGGGAACTTCGCGCGCAGGCCGTTCGACGGTTTGCTCGAGGCTCCGTGGCCGATGTGGTCGGGCAAGATGATGTAGTACTGCGTCACATCCAGCGGTTGTCCGGGGCCGAAGAGCTCACCGGAGAAGTTGCGCGACAAAAACTGTGTGCCGGTGCCGCCCGTGCCGTGGCCAATCCACACGGCGTTGGTGACCTGGCCGCCCGCATCCCGGCGTGGTGTGCCCAGCGTGCGATAGTGCAGCCGGACCTCGGGTAACACCTCACCCGACTGGAACGTGTAGTTCCGTACAATGAAATCGCCCTCGGTGACCTGGGGCGCTGCCGGCTGGGCCGGCGTCTGAGCCAGCGGCGCCGCCACGAACACGGCTGCCACCACCACTACGAGAAGGAGTCTGAACGTGCGCATGGTGGCGCCATTGTCACACGCGGCAGGGCGATCTGCACGCGGTGCTTGGCGCCGGCTATGAGGCCGCCAGCAGACTGAGTCCGCCCAGGGCCAGCACCACGCCAATCACGATGAGCACAATGTTGAGTCGCATACCGCGTTCCGTTCTGTCAGATATGACGACGCCGGAAGACCCGCGGTTAACGCGCGGACGTAAAAGAGCGGTAAAAAAGGCGGGAATGGTCGGGGCGACTGGATTCGAACCAGCGACATCTCGCTCCCAAAGCGAGCGCTCTACCAGGCTGAGCCACGCCCCGACTGAGACCCAGTGTATCCCATGGGCTGAAGCCCCTGGGCGCCATCCGCCTGCGGGCCGGGTAGACTAGCGCCCGTGAACTGGGTGTTACTGGCCCTGGGTGGCTACCTGGCCATCCAGTTGGCGATCGGGGCGTGGCTGGCGCCGAAAATCCATACGGAGTCCGACTACCTGGTCGCGGGCCGGCGGCTCGGCTACCCGCTCACCATCTTCTCGATCTTCGCGACATGGTTCGGTGCAGAGACGTGCATCGCGTCGGCCGGCCGCGCCTACGAAGAGGGTTTCTCGCTGACCTCAGCCGAGCCCTTTGCCTACGGCATCACCTTGATGCTCACCGGCGTCATCTTCGCCGTTCCCATCTGGCGCCTGAAGCTGACGACGATGGCGGATTTTTTCCGGCAGCGATTCGACCCGCGCGTCGAGAAGGTCGCGGCTCTGATGCTGATCCCCCCGGGCGTCCTGTGGGCCGCCGCGCAGCTGCGCGGCTTCGGCCAGGTCCTGACGACGGTGACCACGATGGAGATCGGGATGGCCATCACCATCGCCGCCGCGTTCTGCATTGTCTACACCGTGCTTGGCGGCCTGCTGGCAGATGCGATCACCGACCTGATCCAGGGGGCCGTGCTGATCCTCGGTCTCGGTGTCCTGCTGGCCGTGGCCGTCACCTCCCTGGGCGGAGTCTCCGCCACGCTCGCCGCCATCGACCCCTCGCGCATCACCATCGTCAACCCCGAGGTCACCCCGACGTTTTTCGGGATGCTTGAGGAGTACGCGATTCCGATCGCCGGGTCGGTCGTGGCCGTCGAACTGTTGAGTCGCGTGATCGCCGCGCGCAGCCCCGAGGTCGCGCGCAACGGGGCCGTGGTGGCCGGCGGCTTGTACATCCTGATCGGTGTCATTCCTGTCGTGCTCGGCCTCGCCGCCGCGCGCCTGGTCCCGAACCTCCCGGATGCCGAGCAGTTTCTTCCGGCCCTGGCTCTCGAACTTCTGCCGACGGCCGGGTACGTGGTGTTCCTTGGCGCGCTCATCTCCGCGATTCTCTCCACCGTGGACACCATCCTGCTCGTCGCCGGCGGCCTGCTGGCGCACAACCTGGTCGGCCCCCTGTTGAAGGTGACTGACGAACGGACCAGGCTCCGGCTTGCGCGGATGGGCGTGCTGTTCTTCGGCATCGTGGCGTTGTATCTCGCCCTTGGGGGGCGCGGCGTTGCCGAACTGGTGCAGGAGTCGTCGTCATTCGGCACGGCAGGTACGCTGGTGGTGGTGACGTTCGGTCTGTTCACACGCTACGGCGGGGCTCGGGCTGCCGTGGTGACCCTGCTTGGGGGACTGGCCGCGTACGCGGGCGCAACGGCAATCGCGTTGCCGTATCCGTTCATCACGTCACTGGGCACGTCGGTGGCGCTGTATCTGGCAGGAGGATTTCGTGAGCGAATCTGACGGCGTCATCATTCGCCGCGCCGAACAACGAGACCTGCCTGCATTGGGGCTGCTTGGCGCGTCGTTGATGCGTATTCACTTTGCGTTCAACGAGCGCCGGTTCATGGCGCCTGGTGATCAGCCGGAACACGGCTACGCGCAATTTCTCGATGCACAACTGCAGGACCCTGCGATGCTCGTGCTGGTCGCGGAGCGATCTGATGAAGCGCCCGGGCGTCAGCCCGGGAGACGCGACATCGCCGGCTACGTCTACGCCGGCATCGAACCGCAGTCGTTCAAGGAACTCCGCGAACGCGCGGGCTACATTCACGATCTGCTGGTGACCGACGATGCGCGCGGAGCGGGCGTGGGGCCGCGCCTGCTGGAGGCCGCCGTCACCTGGCTGCGTGAACAGGGCGTGCCTCGCGTTCTGTTGTGGACCGCCGCGCCGAACGAAAAGGCGCGCAAGCTGTTTGCCGCACACGGCTTCAGTCCCACGATGGTCGAGATGACCCGCGAGCTTTCATAGTGCCGCGTACGTGCCTGTGTGTGATCGCGCTGCTGACCGCCTCGGTGACGTCGGCCCAGCCGGTCCCGGTGTTGCTGTTCGAGGCGTCGCCTTCACTGCGCCCTGTGCAGACGCGCCTGGAGTCATGGAACCTCAACAGCTTCCGGCGCATCGTCGCCCTCGTGGGGCTCCGTGACGCCGGCGATCCGATTCGCGTGGTGCTGGCGACCGACGACAGCGCGGAGGCCCGGCGAGTCCCCGCCTGGGTGGGTGGATACGCGGTCAGCGCGCACGATCTCATCGTGCTTTTCCCCTCGCGAGCGCCTGCGTGGCCGCATGACACGCTTGAGGATGTGCTGCGGCACGAGGTCACACACATTCTGATCGATCGCGCAGCGAGCGGACATCCGGTGCCGCGCTGGTTTCACGAGGGCTTATCGGAGGCTGCCGAACGGCCGTCGACGCTTGGCGACGCTGCGCGTCTGGCGTCCGCGATGCTTTCGGGCCCGCGGCGCTCGCTGGCGGAGATTGACGCGCTGTTTGACGGTACTCCGCAGTCGAGTGCCCGCGGCTATGTGCTGTCCGCAGCGGTGGTGCGCGATCTCATGGCCACCCACGGTCCGGCATTCCCGGCGACGGTCCTGCAGCACGTGGCATCCGGCCAACCCTTCGACGTGGCGATGGCGACGCTGACCGGCCGCCCCCTGACGTCTGTCGCCGCTGATTTCTGGGATCGTCAGCGCCGGTGGACCTTGTGGGTCCCCCTCCTGGCGTCTTCCTCCGTCGTCTGGCTCGTCATCATCGCGCTTGGCGCCATGGCCCGGTATCGGCGGCGTCAGCGCACCGCCGCCTTGCGGCGGCAGTGGGACACGGAAGACGACGAGGACCGGCCGTCTATTTCTTCTTGAGGCGCAGCGCGATCGCCTCCGCCCGTGCCCGCTGTTCGGCATTCAACGTGCTCATGTCGAGTGCAAGTGGCTCGGCGTGTTGACCGGCGAAGCGGTAGGCCGGATCGGTGCCGGCCTTTTGCTGCAGCAACATCTTGTAGACGCTCGGACCGGCGAAGCTCTGCGCCCAACCCTGGAATTCGGACGTGTTGCCCTCGCGCACACGTGCTTCAGGCACGGTGTCGAGCGACACGCTGGTGCCGGCCTGCAACGCGCGCTGGGCGCCGTAGTAGATCGGACGCAGCCCGACGAGTTCCCCTTCGGCGGCGAGCAGGGTGAAGTTGGCGTCGGTCGTGAAGTCGTTGAGCGTCGGCCCGACGTACGGGGCGAAGGTGTCGATCTGGTTCGGCGCCAGGTGCGCCCCCGTCTGCTGTGACGGTCCGTAGGTGCGGAAACGCGGGTAGGTCTGCTGATTCAGCATTTCCTCCCAGTTGCCGCCGTAGTCAATCGTTAACATGTACCCGGCGGTGAGGACGGCGGCCGACTCGCGAATGAAGCTCTCAGCACCGGGGTTGACGTAGCTGACAAGGCCACGCCGGTCTCGCGCGAGGACGCCGGCGTAGAGGTCGGCGTAGCGACTCAGATGGTCAGCCACGACCGGCACGGTGGCTGCCGGTGCGTACAGCTCACGGAACTGCATCGCGTTTGCGGTGTCGTCGTAGACGCGGCTGGTCCGAAGCTGCTCGAGCAACGTCACGAACGATGACCGGGTCAGATAGACATTCCCTTCGCGCTGCCCGTCGAGGAACCGGTCTTCGATCGCACGGTCGTCGCCGTCAATCGCCCGCGCCACGGCCGCCGGCAGCAGCGGCTGCACTGTCCGCCAGGTGTCCGCAGGCAGCGAGGGCACCACAAAGGCCACTTCCGCCACGCCGTCGGCCGACAGGATGATCTTGTGGACGCTGAACGCGTCCGGCAGTTCGTTCGAAAGGATGATGCCCTTCAGGCTGCCTTTAGCGACCGTGGCCGTCATGTTGGTGGCATCGGCGACGCGCGCCTCGAACCGCCTGCCAAATCGTTTGTTCCGCTCCAGCTGCACCTTGTTGAGGGATGGGGAGCGGTCGTAACAGACGTAGAGCACCTGATCGGCAAAGGCCCGCCACGCCGTGTCGCCCTCGGCCTTGCGCACGAGGTAGTCGAGGATCGCCTCGGCCAGGGCGCCGTCGCCCGGGCCGAACTCGGCGATGGTGAAGCGTTCGCCCGGCGTGAGCGTGCCGGCCTTGCGCATGCCGTTCCACATCGTGAAGATCTGCTCCGCGATCATGTGGCCGAACAGCGGCGCCAGCACGACAGGGTAGGTGCGGTAGTGATCCACGAAGTCCACGCGACCGGCGGCGTAGTAGCCCACGGTCGGATGGAACATCACGAAGTCGTGGTACTCAAAAAAACTCGGAAAGTATTTCGGCGCCTCGATCCGCGCCTGCGGCGGCACCACGAGTTCGCGATGCACCTCCCAGCCGTTGCGGAGGTCCCGCTGTGGCGCGGGCGACTGGGCGGAGAACGGCGAGGCCGCTGCCAGAAGAAGCAGTGCTGCGGCGGTGAGGCGTACGACGACGATTTGCGTGAAGGCGCGCATCTGTTCAGCTTAACGCAGGCCCACAGACGCGACGACGCCGAGGGGGCCAGTGCCCCCTCGGCGCGCCAAATAACACCGACGACCGGTGCTACAGCCGGCCGGTTGCGGCCTTGGCGACGTTGTCTGCGCCGTTTGCGGCCGACTTGCGGACGTTGTCGTAGGCTTCCTGGCCCTGTTGCGCGGCTGCCTTGCCCCGCTCGACGACGTTGTCCACGGCGTGCGAGACGGTCTCCACGGCGGCGTCGTACCCCTTCACCGCCGTCTGGCGCAGACGACCGGTCGATTCATACAGCCGGTGCCGCAGTTCCGAGCCGGACTTCGGGGCCAGCAACAGACCCACGGTCGCACCCACAGCGGCGCCGACCAGCATCCCCATCACAAAACCGCTGTTGCGGCTTTCAGTGTCATTCGTCTTCATTTCGCGCATCATTGCCTTCTTTCGTTGATTGCCTGGTTGTTATCGAAATCACTCTCGCGCCGTGCCAGCTGCTGCTGCCGCGCGTGTTTGCCGCCGTTGCGAAACGCCGATACCGCCGCGAACACCCCACGGGTGACCGCGTAGCCCGGCAACACCGCGTCCCTGACTGATGACGCGGCGCTGCTGATGCCGCCGGTCACTGCCTCGGCGGTGCGCTCCACCTTGTCGCCGAGGTGTCGCACCCGGGCGACCTCGGCGTTCACGTTGTCGAGCACTTTGTTGACGCTCTGCGTGAGCGGGTCAATGTGCCGTCGCTCCAGGTCCCCCAGCGTCGAACTGGCTTTGGCGTAGAGGCGATACCCCAGGATGGCGATCGCGGCCATCGCGAGGAGTTGCACCACCGCGGCAATTGCCAGGATGGCCATCCACAGGTTGAGCGTGTTGAATTGTTCGGCGTTCACCGTTACCTCAGGACCAGCCTAGTGGCCCCGGAGGACGGTGTCTGTCTACTTCGCTACACCCCCCGGCGCGCCACACCGGCGTACGTTCCGGTCGACATGCTGTGGAGGGCGGCCCTGCTCCGAAGACACGCCGATGTGCTCAGGGCGTCGTCACCTTGAGGATCGCCTCGGCCGTGCGGTCGATGTCGGCATCGGTGGTGGAGTAGTTACTGACCGAGAGCCGCAGCGCAGCCATGCCTTTCCAGGTGGTGCCGCTGGCCCAGCACGTGCCCTCCTGCTGAAGGCGTTCGACCATCGCGCGTGTGGCGGCATCGGGGTCGGTGCCACGCACGCGCACCAGCACCTGGTTGATGACCACGTCGTTGAGCACTTCGAGCCGTGCATCTGCGCGGAGCCGGGCCGCAAGGCGCGTCGCGTGATTGCAGCAGCGGTCGATGAGCTCCCCAAACCCCTTCCGGCCCATCGTCCTCAACGCCGCATAAATCGGCACGGCGCGGCCGCGACGTGATTCCTCAGGCACAAACTCATGCGGATCACGTTCCTTCGCCGACTCGATGATGTACGCCGCCGACAACGTCATCGCCCGACGATGTGACGCCGGGTGTGCGGTGAAGACGACCCCGGAATCGTACGGCACGTTGATCCACTTGTGTGCATCGGTGGCGACCGAGTCAGCGCGCGCAGTGCCGGCCACCAGGTGCGCTCGCGTGGGACTCGCGGCTGTCCACAACCCGAACGCGCCATCCACGTGCAGCCAGGCGCCGTGCGCTGCAGTAATGGTGGCAATCTCGTCGATCGGATCAAATGCGCCGGTGTTCACGTTGCCGGCCTGCGCACAGACAATCGTCGGGCCGGTGACCGCGGCGAGTGTGCGCGCAAGTTCGTCTGCGCGCATGCGGCCCTGCTCGTCAGCGGGAACACGCGTGACCCGGTCCGCCCCGAATCCCAGCAGCTTCAGCGCGTTGAAGATCGTGTAGTGCGACTCCTCGCTGCACACGACATGTACCCATGGGGCGCCGTAGAGGCCGCTGGCCTCGACATCCCAGCCAGCCTGGTTCAGGACGTGGTGGCGTGCGGTGGCCAGGGCTGTAAAGTTCGCGGCCTGGCACCCCGTGACAAATCCGGTGCTCCACCCCGCCGGCAACCCGGCGAGATCCTTCAACCACCCGGCCGTGACGTCTTCCACGACGGACACGATCGGGGAGAGGACGAAGACACCTGCGTTCTGGTCCCATGCCGAGACGAGCCAGTCGGCCGCGGTCGCGGCCGGCACACTGCCGCCAACCACGAACCCGAAGTACCGGCGGCCCTGCGTGGCCACCGTGCCACGTGCGCCAGCCGATGCCAGCGCGTCGATGACCGCGTCCTCGCTGTCGCCCGAGTCCGGCAGCGGCACGGCCAACTGGCGTCGAAGGTCATCGGCCGACGACATCGCGCCGACGTGCCGTTCGCCGATGGTGTCCAGGTAGACGATGGCGTGATCAGCGGTGCGTTTCAGCAGGTCGGCGTGAGTGGGCATGCGGCGATGGTACACACATCGGGTTCATGGTTCATCGGTTCATGGTTCGGTGGTTCTGTTCCAGGTTCCAGGTTCCGGGGTTCTGGGTGCTGTCGCGGCGCCTGCCCACAGCGGCCTTGGAGGCCCGAAACCGGAACCCCGCGCCTGGCCCCCCTGAACCCGGAAACAGCACCATGAACCACGTGGGCCATTCATCAGGTATTCTCTTGAGCGGAGTTTGAGCCTGCGCACTCATTTGTGGAAGATCGCCAGTCTGGCCGTCACCGCCGCCACCTTGTCCGCGTGCCAGACGATGGCCCCGGCTGGGCAGGCGGGCGCACCGGTCGTGGTGACGATGGGGAGGCCGGGCGAGGCGAGCACCACGGCACCGATGAGCACGGCCGGCACGGGCGTGACCTTGCCGTTTGCGCCGGGCGATGTCGCGTTCATTTCCGGCATGATCACGCATCACGCGCAGGCCATCGAAATGGTGAACCTGCTCAAGTCGCGCACGGAGAGCGAATCGATGCGCATGATGGCGCTGCGCATTGAAGTGTCGCAGAACGATGAAATCGGCTGGATGCGCGGGTGGCTGCAGGAACGCAAGCAGCCGCTGCCGAGCGAACACGCCCATCACATGCCGGGCGGGATGATGCCGGGCATGCTGACTGATGCCGAAATGGCGACGCTTGCGGCCGCGAAAGGCGTGGCGTTTGATCGGTTGTTTCTCACAGGAATGATCAAGCACCACATGGGCGCGCTGGTCATGGTCGAGGAGCTGTTTCATTCGCCGGGCGCCGCGCAGCAGCCGGAGATTTTTGATTTCGCGTCGCACGTGGACTCGGATCAGCGCATGGAAATTGCGCGCATGACGCAAATGCTCAAGGACCTCAAGTAGGGGTGGGTCAGGTTGGGTACGCAGGGCAGCCCTGGGTTGAGGCTTCCCACGACAGGGTGAGGATATGACGCAGATGACAAAGAGACTGATGTGGTCCGTGTGTGTGGCCGTCGTGGCCGTTGGGGCGATACAGATATCCGCACAGCAGGCGCCGCCGTCGCCGACCGATCCCCGGGTGGGCCTGAAGGCCGGCTTGAAGGATGCCGGGGTGGCGGCGAAGAACATCGAACTGCTGGCGAACATGCCGCGTCCCGAGAACTTCGGCGACCCGATGTCGGGTGGCCTGAACTTCGCCAACTCCGACCTGGCGTTCAAGGACACGACCCTGTTCCTCGGCAACTTCTACGGGTTCAACTTCTACGACATCGAGGACCCGCGTAAGATCCGGCTGCGCGCGTCGATTCCGTGCCCGGGCGGCCAGGGCGACCTGTCGGTCTACGGCAACCTGCTGTTCATGTCGGTCGAGCAGGGCAACGGCCGCGTGGACTGCGGCACACAGGGCACCGGCGAAATGGGCAAGCCGAACCCCGAGCGGTTCCGCGGCGTGCGCATCTTCGACATCAGCGACCTCGACAAGCCGCGCCAGGTGGCGGCGGTGCAGACCTGCCGCGGGTCCCATACGCACTCGCTCGTGCCGTCGGTCAAGAATCCAGACGTCCTGTACGTTTACGGGTCAGGCACGAGCGGCGTGCGTCAGACCGACGAACTCGCGATCTGCTCGGGCGGCGCGCCCGGTGAGAACCCGGAGACCGCGCTCTTCAGCATCGACGTCATCGAAGTGCCGCTCAAGAACCCCGAGCAGGCGCGCATTGTCTCCCGCCCCCGCATCTTCCAGGACTACGGCACGGGCGCCATCGCGGGCCTGTGGCCCGGCGGACGGCACGGCGAAGGCACCCAGGCCACGTCGACCACGAATCAGTGCCACGACATCACGGTGTACCCGGAGCTGGGCCTGGCCGCCGGCGCCTGCTCGGGCAACGGCATCTTGCTTGACGTGTCCGACCCCGTGAACCCGGTGCGTCTGGATGCGGTCAGCGATCCGAGCTTTGCCTACTGGCACTCGGCGACGTTCAACAACGACGGTACGAAGGTCATCTTCACTGACGAGTGGGGCGGCGGCACGTCGCCGCGCTGCCGCGACACGGACCTGCCGAGCTGGGGCGCCAACGCGATCTTCGAGATCCACAACAAGAAGATGATCTTCCGCAGCTACTTCAAGCTGCCGGCCGCGCAGACGGCGACGGAGAACTGCGTCGCGCACAACGGGTCCCTGATTCCTGTGCCCGGCCGCGACATCAAGGTGCAGGCGTGGTACCAGGGAGGCCTCTCGGTGTTCGACTTCACCGACGCGACCCGTCCGGTCGAAATCGCGTTCTTTGATCGCGGCCCGGTCAGCGCCGAGAAGCTCATCACGGCCGGCTACTGGTCCGTGTACTGGTACAACGGCCACATCTACGGCTCGGAGATCGCCCGTGGCGTGGACGTGCTTGAGCTGAAGCCCAGCGAATTCCTGTCGCAGAACGAGATTGACGCCGCGAAGCTCGTGCGGATGCAGGAGTTCAACGCGCAGTCGCAGCCGAAGATGGCGTGGCCCAACAGCCCGGTGGTGGCGCGCGCCTACATCGACCAGCTCACGCGCAGCCGTGGGATGACCATGGCGCGGGGAACCGAGGTGGCGAACGCGCTCGCCGCCGCCGAAAAGGCGACCGGCGCCGCGCGCGCGACGGCGGCCGAGGCGCTGACCAAACTCATCCAGGGCCTCGAGACGGACGCCAAGCAGGCGAACCCGATCGACGCGAAAAAGTACCGGTCGTTGATCGCGACAATTACCGGCTACGCAGGAACGTTGAAGTAAGCGCGGCGTTATTGAGGGTTGAGGATTGGGCAATTCCCAATCCTCAATCCTCAATCCTCAATCCTCAATAAGGGTGCTTTTCCACCACGAACCCCAGCTCTTTCCGCGCGGTTCGTGTGCCATCACTGACAACCACTCTCAGGATGTACGCGCCCGGCGTCAGCTGCGCGAGCGGCAGCCGGATGTCGAGTGCGCCGTCATTCGGCAGGTCGCGATCCAACGTCACGACCGTTGCGCCGTCGGCGGTGAGCGCTGACACCGTGGCGAGCAGCGGCTTGCGCTGACGCTGCGCGGTCTTGAAGAAGAGGCGCAGCGTATCTGAAGCCGTGAACGTGCGGTCAAGCGCGGGTTCAAACGGCAGCGCGGATATCGGCGGTGTGGGCAGATTCTCGACGACGGAGGGGCGAGGCCCCCTCGTGCCCAACAATGTGGAGCCGGCTGGGACGGCCACCTGGGTCGTCACCACGATCTTGTCGCGGCGATCACGGGCCACCGGGACACGCGGCCCGTCGGCAAATGCCAGCAACAGGTCGGTCAACTCAAGGTCAGCCTTCGAGAAGTCGGGCACATCGAGCGAGAGGTACACCGAGCCGCCGGCATTCAGCTTCTCGCTGAGCGCAGATGCGCGCAGCTGATATCGCCCCGCGGGCAGTTCGAGTTCAAGCGCGATCTGATACGTCACGCGATCGGGTGGAACCGTCAGGTCGGGCCGCGGTCGCAGTGCCACGCGCGCGCCGGACCCGAGATGCTCGCGGACCTTTGCGCCCTTCAGGTCGACTGCATAGACGCCGTAGCGGATGTCGTCGAGCAGGCGATCCGAGTCTTCCGAGGCCAGCGCAGTTCGCGGCAATGTCAGCTCGAGTGTGATGGCGACCTTCGCCCTGTGACTCGTTCCCGGCACTGGAAGGGCATGCAGCCGCATCGGCAGGTCCGATGTCGGCAGGGCGCCGTCGACCAAGACGTTCAGCGGGTCGCGCTTCCTTCTTGCCTCCGCCGCCGCAGCATCATCAGCGGCCCTGATCTCGTAGCCCTGGCGATACCGAAGTGTGAGATCCGGCCGGCTCTTCACCTCAACGCGGATCGGCCGGTACCCCTTCGTCGTGAGGTCCGCGGCGTAGAAACCGAGCAGGTAGTAGTTGTCGATGTCGCCGATGATCGCGCTGATGCCCGACGTGAAGTCGTCGGTGTTCACGACGGCGAATCCGCCCGTCTCTTCGGCAATCACGCTCAGCCCGTGTTGTGCCTGTCGCACCCAGGACACCCTCGACTGCGGCAGCCCTGTGACGTCTTCAGGGCCAACCTCGCACGGATCCGGACCGATGGCGAGTTCGCCAATACGTCGACTCGATCGGCCAGGCAGGCATTCCTGGAGCATCTTCTGCGGTGTGACCTCGCCGCGCGGGTCAATGGCATAGGTCGCCACGTTCCCCCTGCGCATGCGGTTCATCATGTCCAGGAGCGCATAGTCGTGCGCCGATGCAGGACCCACTGATGCCTGGTTGATCGCGGCGCCGGGAATCTGCTCGCCGCCGTCGAAGAGTCCGCTGATGTCCTTGGCGACATGCTCGGACACGAGGATGAAGGCCTTCCGGCGCCTGTCCGATGCGCCGAGGATATTCGCGGCGTCTTCAAGAGACTGATACAGCCCGCGGTTCGCGCTGACCTCCTGAATGTCGCACCCGGGATCGAAGTCCTCCGGATTCTCCTGGCCACGCCTGATGGGTTCGGGGTCACACGCCTGCAGCGGCCGTCGCACCGGCCTGCGCCCCTTGAAGCGCTCGATGGACTCGAGCAGCCGTGTGCGGTCGTTGGTGACTTCCGTGGAATGATCGCCGCCGGTCTGAATCAGCGCCATCGACGATTCCGGGCCGAGGTCGCTGACGATCTTGCGGGCGATCTCCCTGACCGTGTCGGTGCGGCCCTGCCACACATGCAGGTCGTCCAGCACCAGCACCACAAGGCGGCCGGCCTGCGCGCTGGTATTGGAGGCGACGTCGACGCGAATCGTGGACGGCAGCCGCGGCCCTTCGACCAGGCGCTCGACCTCGCGCCGCACCTCGGTGAACGTCTCGATGGTCTGCGGCTGCCGCCGGTCACGCAGGATGAAGTCGTCCTTCGTCAGGCCGTGCACCCGCTCGCCGTTGCTGTCGATGACGACGACGTCGATTTCAACGAGTTCGGTGTTGGTGCGGAAAACAGGAGGCTGCTGGCGCGGAGCCTGTGCCTGCGCGGCGGCGAGGCCGGCTGCGGCGCAGATGGCGCCGGTCACGGTGGCGAGAACAACCCGTGTGGTCATGAGCCCTCTACTTGTACCGCCGCGCGAGCACGGCCGACTGCGCGTCGAGCTTCCGGAGGAATTCGTCCAGGGTGGACTCGTAGCGGACCACGTCGGCGTTCGTTTCGGTGCACCGGCGGAGGCAGTACTCGATAGCGGCGGCATCCTCCGTCGGATCGAGGCGCAGGTTGACTGTGCCGAGGTCGCGGCGATTGGACGGCAGCTTGGGGTACGGCTCAAACAACAACACCAGTTCCAGTTCGGGCACCGTGCCGCGGCGCTGACCCGGTGCGAACTTCGACACCTGCGTATTCCTGATCACAATCAGTTCCAGATACTCCCGCACCCTCGCCAGCACCGTCTGGTCGGCCCTGGCAACGACCTTGAACCGGACGCGCAGGTCCTCCTCAATGGCCGCTGGTGCCGCCGGCCGATCCTGCGCGGGCGGAGCCGTCCCCACCTGCCCGAAGACAGCGACCCAGATGACGACAACTCCGATGACCGGTGTCAGATGCACGATTTACGCTTCCCGCTTCCCGATTCCCGATTCCCGATTCCCGATTCCCCGATCACAGCTTATAGTGTCGGTGCCCAAGGAGTGTCTCTCATGAAGTACGTGTTTCGAGTGGTCCTGATTCTGGTCCTGACGGCCGTCGCCGCACCCATCGCGCAGCAGCAGACGCCGTCGTCACCTTCAACCCCGTTCAGCACGGCCACGGCCGGTCGCGAGTTGCCGAAGCCCAACTACGATTTGGCGTTCCGATGGACGTCGGCGCAGGTTGGCAAATACGTGTTCAGCACGTCGGTGACGCCGCGCTGGCTCGAGTTCAGCGATCGGTTCTGGTACGTCTACGAGACACCCGCCGGCCGGATGTGGTGGATTGTCGACCCCGCCAGGAAGAGCAAGACGCCGCTCTGGGACAACGCGAAGATGGCCGCGCAGCTGACCCAGATCCTGCGTACGCCGTACGACTCCCAGCACCTGCCGATCAATCAGATTCGATTCTTCGACGACGACCGCAAGATTCGATTCAGCGTGGCGTTGCCGCGCGAGTCCACCGTCATCGGCATGAACGGCGCGGAGCTCACCGGCATGACGCAGACCCAGCAGGGCGGCCAGCAGGAGCAGCAGACGCAGGGCGGCCGCGGCGGGGGCCGTGGCGGCGGGCAGGGGCAGACCGGCCGGGCTGGTGGCGCCGGTGGCGCGCAGCAGACCAAGACCTGGTGGCTTGAATATGAGCTCGCCACCGGCGCGGTCGTGCTCAACGACAAGTACGAGCCGGAACCGGCGACGCCGAACTGGGCGCAGGTCTCCCCCGACAAGCAGACCATCGTCTTCGCGCGCGGGCACAACCTCTTCATGATGGATGCGAAGAACTACGCGCTTGCGCAGAAGACACCGACCGACCCCTCGGTGGTCGAAGTGCAGCTGACCACGGACGGCGAGGAGCACTATGGCTATGCGCCGACCCAGCAGGGGGGCGGCATGGATGAGGACGACACCGACGGTGGTGGCGGTGGACAGCAGGGGCAGACGGGCCGGGCGGGTGGTGCGGCGGCCACACAGCAGCATGCCAATGACAAGATCGGTCCGCGCCGCAGGGCAGTCGGCATCCAGTGGTCGCAGGACAACCTCCGGTTCGCACTCCAGCGCACCGACCAGCGCAAGGTCGGCGACTTGTGGGTCATCAACTCCCTCGCCAATCCGCGTCCGCGACTGGAGACCTACAAATACGGCATGCCAGGTGAGCCCAATCAGCCTCAGGCCGAACTGCATGTCTTCGAGATCGCGTCGCGCAAGCAGACCAAGCTGTCCTCTGACGCATTCAAGGATCAGCAGATCAGCATCCTGACCATGCCGCTGACCAACGTGCAGCGCGAAAAGCAGGACACGGCACCACGGTGGTTGGGTGCCGACCCCGGCAAGTTGTTCTTCACGCGTACGTCGCGCGACCTCAAGCGCATCGACGTCGTGGAAGCTGATGGCTCCACAGGGGAACCGCGTGTCGTCGTGCAGGAACGGTCGAACACGTACATTGAGGTGCAGCCGCTGCGCCTCGTGAACGGCGGCAAGGAAGTGATCCACTGGTCTGAGAAGGACGGCTGGGGGCACTACTACCTGTTTGATGCCGCAGGAAAACAGATCCGGCAGTTGACGCAGGGCGAGTTCGTCACCACCGGCATCGTCGCCGTCGACGAAAAGAACCGCTGGTTGTACTTCCACGCGGTGGGACGTGAGGCCGGCGAGGATCCGTACTATCAGCATCTTTATCGCACACACCTCGACAAGGGGGGCATCACGCTGCTGACCCCCGGCGACGCGACGCACTCGGCGAGCATGGACGACAAGGCGCTGTGGATCGTGAACAACGCGTCCCGGGTGGACAGCGCACCGGAGTCGACGCTGTATGACGCGTCGGGCGCCAAGATCATGACGCTCGAGACGACGGACGTCTCGCGCCTGCTCGAAGCCGGATACAAGTATCCGGAGCCGTTCAAGGTCAAGGCCGACGATGGCATCACGGATTTGTATGGGGTGATGTACAAGCCGTTCGACTTCGACCCGAACAAGCGGTATCCGATCATCGAGTTTGTGTATCCGGGTCCGCAGACCGAGAGCGTGACGAAGACGTTCTCGCCGCGCGGCGCAAACGTGATGCTCGCGCAGTTCGGGTTCATCGTGATCGAGGTGGGCAACCGCGGCGGACACCCGCAGCGGTCGAAGTGGTACCACAACTTCGGCTACGGCAACCTGCGCGACTACGGGCTGGCGGACAAGAAGGCGGCCGTGGAGCAGCTGGCGAAGCGGTATCCGTGGATCGATGCGAATCTGGTGGGCATCTATGGCCACTCGGGGGGCGGGTTCATGTCCACGGCGGCGATGCTGGTGTATCCCGATTTCTTCAAGGTGGCCGTGTCCACCGCAGGCAACCACGACAACAGCGTCTATAACCGCTGGTGGAGTGAAAAACACGATGGCGTGATGGAGCGCGAACGCGACGGCGAGATCACGTTTGAATACGACGTGGACAAGAACCAGGACATCGCGAAGAACCTGAAGGGCAAGTTGCTCCTGATGCACGGTGACATGGACAACAACGTCCACCCTGCCGGCACCCTGCGTGTGATTGATGCCCTCATTCGCGAGCGGAAGCGTTTCGACTTCCACATCATTCCGGGCAAACGCCACGGGTTCGCCGATGCGGGCGACTGGGTGAATCTGATTCGCGCCGACTACTTCTCGCGGCATCTGCTCGGCTGGGCACCCAACGACACCGACATGCTCGAGCTCCAGCGGGAACTTGCGATTCGTCGATGAGTCCAGGGGTCCAGGGGTCCAGGAGTCCAGGAGTCCTCGCGGCCATCCTCGTGATGGCCGGTTGCGCGGCGACTCCGGCGCCGGTGCGTGACGGCGCGCCCGCGTGGTCGCCGGATGGGAAGCAGATCGCGTTTTACTCGGAGGTCGGCGGGCAACCCGCCGACCTCTTTCTCATGAATGCCGACGGCACAGGCCTGCGGCAGTTGACCAGCACGCCGGAGGCCGAGGGGTACCCCGCGTGGTCGCCTGACGGGACGCAGATCGCGTTTGAGTCGCACACGGCGGACGGGAACTTCGACGTGTATGTGATGCAGGCCGACGGGGCAAACATCCGGCGCCTCACCGATCATCCGCGCCGCGACGTCGGACCCGCGTGGTCACCCGATGGCGCACGGATCGCATTCATGTCCGACCGTGACGGCAGGGAGTTCAATCTCTACTGGATGCGCGCGGATGGCGCTGAACTCGCCAGACTGACCGAAGGGGAGACCGACTGGTTTCCGCAGTTTTCGCCGGACGGCACCCGCATCGCGTTCCATCGATGGAACGACGTGCATGTGCTGGATCTGGCGTCGCGCGTGGTTCAGGGTTTGACGAAGGCCCCGGACAACGGGATGTACCCGACCTGGTCGCCTGACGGAACCCGGCTGGCGTTCATGAGCTGGCGCGGAGGGCCGACCGCGGTCTACGTGATGAACGCTGACGGCTCCGGCCAGAGGCAGGTCGTTCGGATGTCGGCCGGCAGCGCCATCGACCCACGCTGGTCCCCTGACGGGCGGTCTCTGCTCTTTGTGCATGTGCCCGAACAGGCCGCCGACGAGGCCCAGGCCGCCATCCAAAGCCGCCACCTCTACATCGCGGACGTCGACACCGGGGCGATTCGAAGACTTCGGTGAGCCGACGTTCCGGAGTACCGGAGGGGCGAAGTTTCGAAGTACCGAAGTTCCCGAAGTTCCCGAAGTTCCCGAAGTTCCGAGGTAGTCCGACAAAAAAGGTCCTATAAAAAATGAGAACTGTCTCATCTCCGGTGATAGGATTCTGTGTGTGTCGTTGCCTGTTTCTCTTGAACAGTTGACCGTCGGCGCCCTGGCGCGATTCCACGGGACGGATCTGGACCCGGACGCCTGCCACCAGTTGCGCGCACTCGGCCTCACCACCGAGTGCCAGCTGCGGCTCTGCAAGACGGGGGAGCCCTGCATCGTGCAGGTCCGCTCAACACGTATCGGGATTTCTCATGAGGTCGCGCGACGCATCATGGTGGTGCCGCTGACGTCCGGTGTCTGACATGCCCGCGTCATCGGTGGCGCTGATTGGGAATCCCAACACCGGCAAGACCACCCTCTTCAACAAACTCTGCGGCGCCCGCGCCAAGACGTCCAACTTTCCCGGCACCACCACCGCCATGCGCGTGGGCCGCATGTCGATCGGGGATCACGCGATCGATGTGATTGACCTGCCGGGGCTGTACTCCCTCGACGGAGACACTCCCGAGTCCGTGATGGTGCGCGATGTGCTACGCGGCGACGGTGTCCCGCGTCCCGGAGCCGTCATCGCCATCGTTGACGCCGCCAATCTGTTCCGCAACCTTGTGCTCGTCGGCGAGTTGCTCACGTTCGACGAGCCCCTTATCGTCGTCCTGAACATGGTGGACCTGGCCGAGCGGCTGGGGCAGCGGCTTGACGTCGCTGCGCTTTCACGGCGGCTCGGTGTGCCCGTGATCCCCATGGTCGCCTCGAAGGGGATCGGACTCGACGCGTTGCGCGAGGCCGTTGCGGCGTTGCCGGCGTCAGGCGTACAGGCGCGGCCCGTGGATCTGCCTGCCGGACCTGACGGGCCGGCCTCCATCGGGGATGGGCCGTCCATCGAGGCATTCACGGCGTGGGCGGAAGGGGTGCTGGCCGATGCATATCCGGGCGGGGCACCGGCGGCGGCCCTCGACGCACGGACGGAACGGATCGATCGGGTCCTCACCCATCCGGTGACCGGCACGCTGGT
Organism: Vicinamibacterales bacterium; assembly: GCA_030827135.1. Lineage (GTDB taxonomy): Bacteria > Acidobacteriota > Vicinamibacteria > Vicinamibacterales > SCN-69-37 > SYFT01. The sequence goes on along the minus strand of JAURFE010000001.1, from coordinate 869,160 downwards.
GTTCCTCGGCGTCATGGGCGCGCTCTTCTGGACGCTGTTTGCGCTCGCCACGATCCCGATGGATCTCATCGAGCTCACCTTCGCGTCCCTGGGTACGGGAGTCAGCGCCCTGATGGATGACGGGCCCATCCGGGATTTGCTGACCGACGGCGTGATTGGCGGCATCGCGGGCACCGTCGTGTTCCTCCCGCAGATCTGCCTGCTGTTCTTCATGATCAGCCTGCTCGAAGACACGGGGTACCTTGCGCGCGCGGCGTTCGTGAACGACCGGATCTTCCGCCGTTTCGGGCTGCCCGGCCACGCGTTTGTGCCGCTGCTCACCGCGCACGCCTGCGCGCTGCCCGCCATCATGAGCACGCGGCTCATTCCTGATCGCCGCGATCGTCTCGCCACGATTCTCATCGCGCCGTTCATGAGTTGTTCGGCGCGGCTCCCGGTCTACGTGCTGCTGACGACGCTGCTGTTTTCCCGCCGCCCGGCGCTGGCGGGACTCGCGTTTGCGGGGTGTTATCTGCTGGGATCCGCGGCGGCGTTTTTCAGCGCGTGGCTCTTCAGTCGCACGGGACTGAAGGGCCGCCCACGACCGATGGTCCTTGAACTGCCCACCTTCAAGCGTCCGTCATTCCCAAACGCGTTTTTCACCGCCCGCGACCAGGGACTGGCGTTTCTTCAGACGGCAGGCACCGTCATCGTGGCCATCTGCATCGTCATGTGGTGGCTCAGCGCCTATCCGAAGGTGGCGCCCACGGCGGAGGTGGTTTCGCTGCGCACACAGGGCCTTGAGGCCGAAGCGGATGTGCTGCACGCCAGAGCCGAACAGGCAGGCAGTTATGCCGGGCAGCTGGGGCGTGCGATTCAGCCGGTGTTTGCGCCACTGGGCTACGACTGGCAGCTGACGGTCGGCGTGCTGACCAGCTTCCTCGCGCGCGAGGTGTTTGTGTCCACGCTGTCGGTGTTGGTGGGCGGCGGCGCAGAGGCTGAGCCCGATGAGGGCGTGATGGACCGCATCCGCACGATGACGCGTGACGACGGGTCGCTGGTCTTTACGCCGGCGACGGCGGCGAGCGCGTTGATCTTTTTTGTCCTGGCGATGCAGTGCCTGCCGACGCTGGCGGTGACGCGCAAGGAAACCGGCCGGCTCAGATACGCGGGCATCCAGCTCGCCTATATGACGACGCTGGCGTATGTCACCGCGCTGGTGGCCTATCAGGGCCTCCGAGCATTCGGCGTGTCGTGATGTTCGGGAGCTGGCAGGACATCGTCGTGACGATCGTGGCGTTCGCCGCTGCCGCGACGGTGGTCTGGCGCACGGTCGGACACTGGCGGGAAGGCACCCCAGGTGCCTCGCCCGGTTGTGATCACTGCGCCATTAAGAATGAGGCAATGAGGCAACGGGGCAATGGGGCAATGGAATGAGGCAATGAGTTCAATGAGGCAATGGGTTCAATTGCATTGAGGGATTGTGGCATTGCATTGCTGCATTGCCTCATCTGCCCCATTCCATTGCCCCACTGCCTCATTGCCCCATTGCCTCATTGATCAGCGCATTTCATCCAGCATGGGATCGGGTCTGACCGTGATGCCCGTCACATAGGTCTGCCCGCCCGCGGTGAGCGTGACGCGGTAATTGCCTGGTTCGAGCTGGGCACCACCGCCGCCGCCTCGTCCACCACCGCCGCCACCACGACCGGCGGGCGCCGGGGCCTGGTTGCTGGCGATGAGACAGGCTCCCGCGGCGCCACCACCGCCACGCCCCCCGCCGCCTGGCTGCGGTGCAGCGGGTCCGGCCGGAGCATTCCAGCGCATTGCCCACTCAACGCGGTTGATACCCGCGCGCGCTGGGAACGACGCCGAACAGGTGTTCCGTCCGGTGATGTCCGACACTTCGAGTCTGACGTCGCCGGAAATCTGGCTGCCGAGGTGGTAACTGATTACCGCATTCCGCGTCGGGTTCTGACCGATGAACGAAATCTCGCCGCCGTTGTGTTGCGGCTGGATGTTCAGCCACTGCGTCGCGACGCGGGGCTGGAAGAGGTGCGCCGGCGCGCTGCGTACCTCGGCGGTCAACTGTTGCAGTGGTGAGATGTCGTCCATGACCCAGAGGCCGCGGCCATGGGTGCCGGCGATCAGGTCGCCGTCACGCGGATGGATCAGCAGGTCGTGCACCGCCACCGTCGGCATGTTGTTGTTCAGCTTCTGCCACGACTGGCCGCCGTTGATTGAGTAGAACGCGGCAAACTCGGAGCCCGCGAAGAGCAGGTCCGGGTTCTTCGTGTCCTGCTTCACCACGTACATCGGATGCCCGTCCGGCAGGTTGTTCGTGATGTTCGTCCACGTTTTGCCGAAGTCGGTGGTCTTGTACACGTAGGGCTTGTAGTGGGCAAACCGGTGCGCCGTGACGGTGGCAAAGGCCGTGCCGTTGACGTGTTTTGACGCCTCGACCCGGCTGACCCAGATGTCCGGGCGCGGGTTGTCCGGCATGCCCGCCGTCCCGACTTTCGCCCAGGTCTTGCCGTAGTCACGCGTCACCTGGATGTTCCCGTCGTCCGTGCCAATCCAGATCTGGCCCGGTTCGATCAGCGACTCCGAGATCGTGATGATCGTCGCGTGATATTCGGCGCCGCCGCCGGGATTTTCGTCGGGCGTCATGCCGCCCGAGAACCGGCTGGTGCGCTCCGGGTCGTTCTGCGTGAGGTCCGGGCTGATCAGCCGATAACTCTGGCCGCCATCCAGCGACATGATCAGGTGGTTTGAGCCGATCATGATCGCGCGGGGATTGTGAGGCGAGAGGATGAACGGCGTGGACCAGTTGTAGCGGAGGGGGCCCATCTGCGCCGGCTGCACACCCCAGTTGGCCTCCTCGGCCTTCTTCTCCATCTCGGGCGTGATGTATTCGTTCCAGTTGGTGATGTTCGCCTTGCTGGGACGAATGTTTGTGCGCTGCCGCGTCTCGGCGTCCGATCGGCCGATGTTGCCGCCCTGTCGATCCGGTTGCGATTCCGAATAGATGTTGCGGTAATTGGTCGGGTCCTGTTGTGTGTGGTACCCGTCGCCGCCGGAGATGTTGAACCAGTCGCTCAGATAGATGCCCTGCGCGCGTGTGGCAGACGGGCCGCAGGAGCTCCCGGCGTCCTGCAGGCCACCGCAGATGTAGTACGGCTCGCGCATGTCCGCCGAGATGGCGTAGTACTGCGTGACGTTCAGATTCTCAAACCGGATATCCGTTGCGCCATCGTCGTGCGTGAGGTTCAAGCCGCCGTCACTGCCGATGTAGTAGCGGTTCTTGTTGTGCGGGTCGTGCCACATGGCGTGCCAGCAGTGGCCGCCGTTGCCGCCGCCGCCGCCGACAAACGTTTTGCCGCCGTCCCGTGATCGCCGATACGCGATGTTGTAACTGAACACGTACTTGTCATCGAGCGGGCTGATGCCAATGTGGTTGTAGTAGAACGGGCGCGTCAGGTAGCGATCGAGGAACGTCCACGTGTCGCCGCCGTTTTCCGAGCGGTAGATGCCCGCACCGAGTTTGGTCATGTCGGTGTATTCGGGGTTCGGCGTGCCGCCGCCACCCCCGCGTCCGCCGCCCTGGGCCGCCGCAGGCTGGCCGGGGGCCGGCAACGTCGCCGGCGGCTGGAAGCCGTGCTCGATGTGCGCCATCACGACCTTCGGGTTCGAGCGCGCGATCGCGAGGCCGATCTTGCCCATGTCACCGGCCGGCAGGGTGTTGGTGAGCTTGCGCCAGGTCCGTCCGCCGTTGGTGCTCTTGAAAATGCCGCTGTTCGGGCCGCCGGAGTTCAGGCGCCACGGGTAGCGGATCCGCTGCCAGAACGACACATACAACACGTCGGGGTTGCTCGGATCCATCACCATGTCGATCGCCCCTGTCTGGGGATCGTTCGGCAGCCCTTCGGTCAACTTGTTCCACGTGGCGCCGCCGTCCGTGGTCTTGAACAACCCGCGCGAGCCGACGGGACCATAGATATTGCCGATAGCCGCCACGTAGACAGTGTTGACGTCCTTCGGGTGGAGCGCGATCTTGCCGATATTGAACGTGTCCTTCAGGCCGACGTTCTGGAACGTCGTGCCGCCGTCAGTGGACTTGTAGACGCCGTCGCCCCACGCCGCCGAGTTGCGACCGCACTCTTCACCGGTGCCGACCCAGATGATGTCCGGGTTGACCTGGTTGATCTTCACGTCACCGATCGACGCGGCGCCGTACTGATCGAAGATTGGCGTCCAGCTGATACCGCCATTGATCGACTTGAAGACGCCGCCCGATGCCGAGCCCACCACGACGTGCGCCCAGTCACGCTCAAGCGCGTCGACCGAGGAGATGCGTCCAACCAGGTTGGCATTGCCGACGTTGCGCCACTGCAGATCCTGAATCAGCGGGTCGCTGCTGCTGCCGGTTTGTGCCGAGAGCGCCACGGTACTGGCGGGAGCTGAGACGAAGAGCGCAACGAGCGCGACAGCAAGCACCGCAAGTACGACGCGGCGACGATCAGGAACAGGGACAGCCATTGGATCCGAACCTCCGGGGTGAATTGTGGGAACCGCACAGATTGTGCCAAAACCGGACGTCGAGGTCCAGAGGCTGCATGGTAGAATCCGCCGCGCGTCCCCCACTACCCTGAATGGCCACCTGTCCTCGTTGCCTCGGTCCACTTTCTGACGGACACCGGTGTCGCCCCATTTGGATCAAGCGACTCAAGCGCCAGGCCGGGGCCACTCTCATTGGAGGCCTGCTCGGAGCGTTTGTGCATGCCCTGATCGCAACCGGCCAGTTGCCGGTGATGGGATTTGTCCTCGGGGGCCTGCTGGGATTCGTCTTCAACGAAGCGATTCGGCACGAGTAGTCAGCCACTCGTCCAGCAGGCGGAAGGCCCGGCCCCGGTGGGCGACCGCGAGTTTCTCGGCATCTGCCACTTCCCCAAACGTCCGCCCGTAGTCCGGGTAATAGAAGATCGGGTCGTAGCCGAACCCATGTGTCCCGCGGGGCTCCGGCCAGATCTCCCCCTCGACAGTGGCCTGACACTCGAACCTCGGCACCTCGGAACCCCGGGACGCCGGAACGACGAGCGCAATCGCACAGACATACCGGGCCGTCCACGGCCTCGGATGCGGCGCCAGAGAGGCATACAGATTCCTGAACTTGTCCGGGTACGTCGCGCCTGGGTATCGCGCTGAATGCACCCCCGGTGCACCCCCAAGCACGTCAATCGCCAGACCTGAGTCTTCGGCGACCGTGACCAGGCCGGAGTATGCGGCGTAGTACCGCGCCTTCAACGCCGCATTCTCCGCAAAAGTCGCACCGGTTTCTTCGGGTTCAGGTGTGGGGGGGAGATCAGCCAGCGTCCGGAGACTTGGCCAGTGCACGAGCAGATGGCGGATTTCGCGGATTTTTCCCGCGTTGGTGGTGGCGATGAGCAGGGGGGGCGTGGCGGTCACAGGTATAATCGCGCCGGAATCACCATCGATCCCGTTTGCGAGGAGTGTCTCATGGTCAGGAAACGCAGTCTCTTTTCGTCGTGGCTTATGGTCGCGTGCGCGGCACTATTGGTCGCCCTTGCGAGCACCCGCGGCGTTGTCGCTCAGGATCCGCCGCCGACGCAGGAACCACCGGCGGCCGGTGGCCGGCAAGGTGGCGGGCAGGGTGCTGCGGCCGCGCGGCCGCAGCCGTACGACCGCGTCATCACGGCCGAGGCCAAGACCGATGACGGCATCTTCAAGGTGCATCGCATCGGTGATCGGCTGTTCTTCGAAATTCCAAAGGCACAGCTCGACAAGGACTTCCTGTGGGTCACGCAGATCAAGCGGACCACTACAGGCGCCGGCTGGGGCGGACAGGCCGCCGGCAACCGCGTGATTCGGTGGGTGCCCAAAGGCGACCGCGTTCTGATGCTGGACATCAACTACAGCAACATCGCCGACCCCAGCACACCCATCTCGCAGGCGGTGGCGGACGCGAACAATCCGACCATCATCCGCGCGTTCAACGTCGCGGCGTACAACGCGCAGCAGGACCCCGTGATTGACGTCACGCAGCTGTTCACGACCGAAGTGCCGGAGTTCTCCGTGCGTGGCCGGATCGGCGGTCGTGGCTTCGACGCGAGCCGCACGTTCCTCGAGAAGGCCGTGTCCTTCCCCGAAAACATCAACGTCGAAGTGCTGCAGACGTTCACCGGCGGCGATGCCGGGGCCGCGGCGGCGGGTGGACGTGCGGGCGCTGCGGGCATGCGCGGCAACAGCGCGACCGTGCTCACGCACTACAGCATGGTCAAACTCCCGGAGACACCGATGATGCCGCGCCTCTTCGACGAACGCGTGGGCTACTTCACGCGCGCCGTCGTGGACTACGGCACCGACGAACACCGGGCGGAGCAGAAGCGCTTCATCACGCGGTGGCGCCTTGAGAAGAAGGATCCCAACGCGGCGATCTCCGAACCGGTGAAGCCCATCGTGTACTACGTGGACCCCGCAACGCCCGCCAAGTGGGTGCCATACGTGAAACAAGGCATTGAAGATTGGCAGGTCGCGTTCGAAGCGGCCGGATTCCGCCGCGCGATCATCGCGGCCGAAGCACCGAAAAACGATCCCGACTGGAGTCCTGAAGACGCGCGCTACTCGGTGATCCGGTGGCTGCCCTCCGAAACCGAGAACGCCTCGGGGCCGCACATCCACGACCCGCGCTCAGGCGAGATCATCGAGTCGGACATCCAGTATTACCACAACGTCCAGAACCTCGCGAAGAACTGGTACTTCGTGCAGGTCGGTCCGCTCAACCCGCGCGCGCAGAAACTGCCGCTGCCCGACGACATCATGGGTGAACTCATGCGCTACGTCGTCGCGCACGAAGTCGGTCACACGCTCGGGTTCCAGCACAACATGAAGGCGAGTTCGGCCTACACCATCGAGCAGATCCGCGATCCGAAGTGGGTCAAGGAAATGGGTCACACGCCGACGCTGATGGACTATTCGCGCTTTAACTATGTGGCGCAGCCCGAGGACAAAATCGATTCGATCGACCTCATTCCGAAAATCGGCCCGTACGACAAGTGGGCGACGATGTGGGGCTACAAGCCGATTCCCGGCGCCAAGTCGGCGGACGACGAAAAGCCGACGCTGGACCAGTGGGCGAAGGAGCAGGACGCCAAGCCGTACCTGCGGTTCTCAACCGAAGGCCAGGGCGGCTCCGACCCCGGTGACCAGACCGAAGCGGTCGGTGACATTGATGCGGTGATGGCGACCACACTGGGTATGAAAAATCTCTCGCGCGTGTCGGAGATGTTGCTCGGCGCCACCAGCACGCGGCCCGGCGACCCGTGGACGGAGCTCGAGGAAGTCTACGGCCGCATGGTCGGCCAGTGGACGACTGAGATGAATCACGTGACGCGCGTGGTCGGCGGGTTCAACTCGCAGCAGAAGCACATCGGCCAGAACGGCGTGCGCTTTGAGATCGTGCCCCGCGCGAAGCAGCAGGAGGCCGTGCGCTTCCTGGTGTCAAATGCGTTCCAGACGCCCTCGATGATGGTGCGCCCGGATATTCTGCGGCGCATCGAACCGGCCGGCATCATTGACCGCGTGCGCAACGCACAGAACTCCGTGCTCAACAACCTGATTCAGACGGCCAAGCTCGATCGGATGACGGAACAAGTGGCGTTGGATGGCCCGGCGGCCTACTCGCCCGTGGAGTTCCTGACCGAACTGCGGACGGGCATCTTCGCGGAAATCCAGAAGGGCGGCAACATCGACATCTTCCGCCGCAACCTGCAGCGGTCGTACCTCGCCATCATGGATAACCGTCTCAACGGTCCGACGGCGCCCAGCGCCGAAGTGCGGTCGTTGCTGAAGGGGGAATTGCGCGCGATTGGTGAAGCGGTGGACGGCGCGTTGCGCGCCGGCGGTGCGCGTGATGAAGCCACGATGCGCCACTTCCGCGACGTGATCGACGAGGTCGCGACGATCCTTGACCCGCGCGCGATGCGTGCCCGGACGACGCCGGCGGCGGGTGCCGCGGGCGGCCGGGGCGGCGGCGCGGGCGGCGGACGCTAGCGGCTGAGTAGCTGGGTAGTTGGGCGGGTGGGCAGTTGCTCATCCGCCCAACGGCTCACCTGCCCAGCAGCCCACCCACGATGTCGCGCTGCTTCGCGACGAGTTCGGCGATGCCCTTGTCGGCGAGCGCGAGCAGCGTGTCGAGCGACGCGCGATCAAACGGCGCGGTTTCCGCGGTGCCCTGCACCTCGATGAACATGCCGGACCCGGTCTTGACCACGTTCATGTCCACTTCGGCCGCCGAGTCCTCCTCGTAGGCCAGGTCGAGCAGCGGCGTATTCTTCACAATGCCCACGCTGGTCGCCGCGACGTAATCCACAATAGGGATGTTCTTGAGCGCGCCCTGCTGGCGCAGACGATCCATCGCCAGCACCAGCGCCACAAAGGCGCCGGTGATTGACGCCGTGCGTGTGCCACCGTCCGCCTGAATGACATCGCAGTCAATCCAGATCGTCCGTTCACCCAGCTCCTTGAGCGCGGTGACCGATCGGAGTGACCGCCCGATCAATCGCTGAATTTCCTGCGTGCGTCCACCCACCTTGCCGGCGGTGGCTTCGCGTTGCATGCGCGTGGACGTGGCGCGCGGCAACATGCCGTACTCCGCCGTGACCCAGCCCTTGCCGCTGCCGCGCAGAAACGGCGGTACACGGTCTTCGACAGACGCGGTGCACATGACGCGTGTCAGGCCGGCTTCGATCATGACCGAGCCTTCCGCGTGAATCAGCACGTTGGGCGTGAGTGACGTCGGGCGCAGCGCATCCGCGGCGCGGTCAAATAAACGGGTCATTGCCTATCAGCATACTGTGCAATCCACCGGAGCCCCCGCGAGAGCGGATGGCGCAGGTCGATGTGCCCGGCCAGTGTGTCCACCTCGCGGCCTTCAATGAGGATCTGGACGGCGCTGACATCAGGCAGATTCACCGTGAGCGCATTGACGATGGCGTAAATGGTCAGGGCTTCGTGGGTCGAACCCCCGGGGTGATTGGTGGCCAGGGCCTGGCTGATGTCCACGTACGCCTCGCCACGGCTGGTCAGGAACAACGCCCGGACTTCAGCGCCGGCAGGGATCGCCGAAATCTGTCCCGGCGGGGCCGCCGCCAGCTGCGCTTCCACGATACGCCGCGCCTGGGCCGCTGGTGACGGTGCGTAGACCACATCGCTGTCAACGGCCACCAGCGCATCGCCGCCAGCCGACAGATAAAACAACGACGCGCGAATGCGCCTCGCTTCTGGTGGGGTCGGGTCACCACTGACGGCCGTGGCTGTGCCTGCGGCCGGCTGGGGATCGGCGAGCCACCCCGGCAACACGAGCGTCACCAGCCACACGCCAAGGGCCGCGGCCACGATGCCGGCCACGAGCCATCGCCACATGGTGCTCATCGCGTCTGTCCTCCAACGCCGAGGCGGACGTCGGCTATCGCACCGGCGATGGCATCCGCCAACCGCTCGAGATGCGCCTGGTCGGCAAGGGCTGTCGCGTCCTCCGGGTTGGTGAGGACGCCAAGTTCAATCAGGATGGCCGGCATGGCGGCGCCGACCAGCACGCGCAGTGGCGCCACATCCACCGCCCGCGTCTGCATCGTCACTCCCGCTTCTGACAGGCGGCGGGCGACAACGGCGGCAAGGGTGGAGGAGGCCGACGCGAGCGGGAGCTGTGCCAGTGTCCAGGGCACGGCATCAATGACGCGGGTGCCGCCGCCGGCGATCGGCACGGCGAGGGCCGGCGCTTCGGGACGTCGCACCGCCGCGTCGAGCGTGGCGTAGTCCGAGACGTCGAGGCTCAGGACCTGCGCTCCACGCAACGCGGCCGAGGGGCTGCCGTTGGCGTGCAGACTGATGAAGATATCCGCCTTGTTGTTGTTGGCGAGGGCCGCGCGCCGATCCGAGGGGACCGCCGTGTCACCATCACGCGTCAGCACCACGCGCACGCCGAGGCGCGCTTCGAGCAGAGCCTTCACACGGGATGCCACGGCAAGTGTCAGGTCCTTCTCGAGCAGTCCGGCAGCGCTGCGGGCACCTGACTCCTCGCCGCCGTGGCCGGGGTCGATGACCACGGTTCTGATGCCCGGGGTGCGGTCGAACGCCGTGGCGGGCGACGGTGTCGGGGTCGTCGGCTGGGCGGCCGCGGCCCCGAGGAGATCGATCGATACACGCGTGGGATCACGGCTGTCTTCGGTGCGGACATTGGTGACGGCCGAACCCAGGTCCACGATTACCGATGGGCCGTCGGTACGGAGGCCGGCGACAAAGTCCGCGGGCGCCCCGTCGAGTGGGTCCAGATCAAGCGCGGTCGCCTGCACTCTGATGGTCAGGCGGGCCCCCTCACGCGTCACCCGGGTCACCGCGCCAGGGTCGAGCGCAAGCACCAGGCGGCCCCCGGTCGACGAACGTTCGAAGCGGGCGGTCACCCGAGGCACCGTGGCCGGGGCCACCACAATCAGCCGCGAACTGCGCCGTACATCAATCCCGCGATTGAGGGCGCGAAGGAAATCCACTGGCACAAGCCAGGTGCCGCCCGCCCTGGTCACGGGGCCCGACAGGGACACCAATCGACCGCCCGACGAGACGGTCGACTGGCCGGCGGTCAGGATGACGCGATCGGTGCCCGAGACCACCACCACGCCCCCGGCGCGCGCGTCGTCGCGCACGAGGAGTCCAAACAGTTTCGCCACGGCATCCAGGGTCACAACGTCCGTGGAACCGGTGGACGAGTGGACGATCAATGACTGGATGCTGTCGGTGGTGACCACGCGGTACGAGACAGGGTCCTGCATGCGCGCGTGGGCGGCCCACGCGAGCGTGATCAGGAGGCCGACAATCGTCAGGGGTCGTGTCAAGGTTCCATCATAGACTGCGGCTCGACACTGATATCCTCCTCCCCACACGTGGTTGATCTGGACCTGGCGGCAGTACAGCGCATGGCTGGCGGGGATGGCTCTGCACTGGCCGACCTGTACGATCGCCACGGCCGCGCGGTGTACAGTCTGGCGGCCCGAATCCTCGGGGATCCGGCCGAAGCCGAGGACCTGACTCAGGACGTCTTCACACTGGCGTGGAAAAATGCCGCCCGGTACGACCCCGCAAGGGGGGCTGTGGCCGCCTGGCTGCTGGTCACCACTCGCACCAGGGCCATTGACCGGATTCGCGCGCGGCGGTCGAGGCCCCAGGGCGGCAGCGATGATGACGGCCGGAAGATGGCCGCCATCCCGGATGCCTCGCCATCCGTAGATGTAATCGTGGCCTCGTCCCAGGACGCGTCAAGAGTGCGCATGGCATTGGCCGGACTCCCGGTCGACCAGCGCGACGCGATCGACCTGGCCTACTTTCAGGGTTTGAGCCACACCGAGATTGCGGACCGGACGGGGGCGCCCCTCGGCACGATCAAGACGCGCATCCGGTCAGGATTGCAGCGGTTGCGGGACGCCATGGCGTCCGAGGATGCGGGGAAAGGAGGGCTGCGCACATGACACATCAGGACGTGTATGAGTGGGCCCCCGAGTACGTCCTTGGCTCGCTTGACGCCGTGACACGGGCACGGGTGCTGGCGCACCTGTCCGGCTGCCCGGCGTGCCGCGCCGAGGTGGCCTCCGTCTCACAGACCTGTGATGCGATCGGCCGGTCGGTTGATATTGCCGAACCGCCGGGCGGATTGCGGAATCGGATTCTGGCCATTCCCGAGGCGGAAGCGCAGCGCCCGGGCCTCGCCTCGACTGCGCCGGTGATCTCAATGTCCGCGCTGTCGGTCGCCATGCGGTTCGCTGCAGTGGCCGTGCTTGCGGTCGCCCTGTGGCAGTGGTCGGCAGCGCGGCAGGAAGTGGCGACACTCCGCGACCGCATTGCAGCGTCGCAGGCCGAGACACGCGACCTGCTCGTCGCCCGCGCGTCGCTGGAAGAGCAGGTCGGGACGGTCACGCATCAGGCCCAGGTGTTGCGCGCGTCCGATATGCTGACCTACAGCCTCACGGCCCACGAGCCCGCGCGCGGCGCGCACGCGCGGGCGTATGTGAGCCACAGGGACGGCATGGTGTTCACGGCCGAGGGGCTCCCGGCCCTGCCGGCCGGCAAGGTCTACCAGCTCTGGATCATCGTGAACGCCAAACCGGTGAGTGTCGGCGTATTTGCGCCGGACGCCACGGGTCGCGTGCATGCCGTGATGGATACGCCGCCGATTTCGGTGATGCCGGCCAGCGTGGCCGTCACCCTTGAACCGACGGGTGGGCTGTCGCAGCCAAGTGGTGCGGTGTATCTGGCCGGTGCGGCGCTGGGGACGTAGGGCCGTCCTTCAGGGCCGCCGTAAGCGGCTCCAGCCGGTACAGCGTCATCGTCCGTCCCACCACCGCGACTACAAACGCCACGAGTAAACCCGCGATGGCCAGCAGGCCGGCGACGTCGAACAGTCGTGCGGCAACGCCGAGCACTCGCACGTGCGGGTCCGGGTGTAGGAAGAACGTCGCGGCGTTGCCGATCGCCAGCAGGATCCGCAGCTCGGTGGGGCCCACTTTGAAGAAGCTCATTGTGAACGTGCCGAGTGTGTACGTGGCGAGATAGACCTCGACACACAGCAGCAGATACGCCGCCAGCAGGACGAACGCCACGATTGGCGTGATGTACCCCGAGAGCGCCATGCCGCCCAGAAGCAGCGTCAGGCCGGCGGCATCCACCACGTGGTCCACGTAAAAGCCATAGCGGGGACGTTGTTGCTGACGGATGCGCGCCAGTGTGCCGTCAAGACTGTCGCCGAACCAGTTGATGGCGAGACAGAGGTTGACGAGCCACAGGGCCCAGACCTGCGACCCGGCCAGCCAATAACTCGCGCCGGCCAGCGCCATCGCGGCCATCGCCAGTCCCGTCAGATGATCCGAGTTGACGGCTTTGGGCAGGCGCGGCGCGATCCAGTGCAGCACCCGGCGCTCCACGCGCACGGTGACGCCTCCCATCTCCCGCACGGCATCCTTGAACGTTGTTGTTGACTCCATGCACCCCCTCCTGACAGGGAATGCGTGAAGCCGGGGAAAACGAGCTCGTAGGGCCCGCTGAACCGAGAGGAAGGAGCTCGTAGGGCCCGCTGAACCGAGAGGAAGGAGCTCGTAGGGCCCGCTGCACTTGAGCGGGCCACGGTGGCGCGCTCAAGTGCAGCGCGCCCTGCGTACCCACCCATTTCCTCATCTCCCCATCTGTCGATGCGCGGCGCGGGTGGTGGCGGGCTCGATCACGGCGAAGGCGATCAGGATGGTGATGGCCGAGCCGAGAAACAGCGCGGAGAGGTCTGGATGGCTGTCGAGGTGGCGGGCGCCGGCGAGCAGCAGCACCGCGCCGAGCACGAAGTCCGCGAGCCGCGTCCACACCCACACCTGCCGGCGTTGCGTGTCCCACTCTTCAGGATAGAAGCGCGACGTGAACCACAGATGCAGACGCAGGGTGTTCGCCGTGAGCGCGCCCGTCAGGCCCGCCAGAAAGAGCCACTGGCCTTCGGGACCGGGCAGCCAGTCGCGACCCGCCCAGAGAAAGTAGAGCACGACGCCGTACGCCAGGCTCGTGACGAGTTGGTGGAACTGCCACCACCACAGGGGCGTGAACACCCCGGGTGTGGGGACTGCCGGCACGACAGGGGACGTGCGGGGGGTGACCGTGCCGAGGTCGGCGACGGCGTCGGCCAACGCCAACGTGGTGGGGAACCGATCCTGCGGATCGGCCTCGAGGCATCGCGCGATGATGCAATCGAGGGACGCGGCCAGCGGGTTGGTCGCGTCCAGGGGGCGACGTGCATCCCCCTGCGCAAACGGGTGCTCGCCGGTTGCAAGTTCGTGCAGCAGAATGCCGAACGCGTAGTGATCCACGCGGACATCGGATGGGCCGCCCGCGCGTTGTTCGGGCGCCATGTAGGCCGGGGTGCCCGGGGACGCGCCCTCGACGGGGCCGAGACCGGCCACGCCGAAGTCGATGATCTTCACGCGCCCCTGTGGTGTGCGCATGATGTTGTCTGGTTTCAGGTCGCGATGCACAATGCCGCGGTCATGCGCGGCCACAAGCGCATCCGCCAGATCCTGAGCCGTGGCAATGACCGTGCTGAGCGGGAGTGGACCGTGCTGCACCTCCTCACGCAGACTGCTGCCCCGGACAAATTCCGATGCGAGATACAGCTGGTCGTCGATCTCTTCGAGCGCATAAATCACGGCCACGCCCGGATGTGACAACGTGGCCGCTGCCCGTGCTTCGTGGCGCAGCCGTTCGCGCCGGGCCGGGTCGTGCGTCCACGCCGGAGGAATTGCCTTGAGCGCGACCATCCGGCCCAGTCGTGTGTCTTCCGCCAGGTACACCACGCCCATGCCGCCCTGACCGACTTCTTCGATCACGCGGTACGGCCCGAGTTGTTGTCCCTCCAGGGTGAGGTCCACGGTCGGTGTGTCCAGGAACTGTTCCGCGTGCTCGTGAAATGTCAGCAAGGACCGGACTTCGGCCGCGAGCCGCGCGTCGCTCGCGGACGCCGCGTCAATGAATGCCGCCCTCGATTCGGCGGGTTGCGCAAGCGCGTCGTGAAAGATCTGGTTGGCGCGGGCCCATTCCTCGGGCGTCAGCGGCGTCATGGCGTGGTCTCACCGGTTGCAAGGGCGCGCATCAACCAGGCCTTGGCGACGGTCCAATCCCGCTTCACCGTCGCCGGAGAAATGCCCACGGCGTCAGCCGTTTCTTCCACGGTGAGCCCTCCAAAGAACCTGAGTTCGACGATGCGTGCCTGTTGCGGATCCAGGCGCGCCAGGGCCTCCAGCGCGCGGTCCAACGCGAGGAAGTCGATCGATCGCGCCTCGATCGATGCCGAGGCGTCGTCAAGCGTCACACGAATCTGATCACCGCCGCGCTTGTTCGCGTGGCGCGCGCGGGCGCGTTCCACCAGCAGCCGGCGCATCGAGATGGCGGCGATGGCGAGAAAGTGCGTGCGGTCCTGCCACTGCGGGTGCGTGTCCTTCTGCATCCGGAGGTACGCGTCGTGCACGAGTTCCGTCGCCTGAATACTGCGCGCACGTTCGCGACGCAGATAGCCGTTGGCCAGGCGCCGCAGTTCGCTGTAGACCTCCTCGGCGAATTCCATGGACACGAGCGTCAGCGCCCCTTGTACCTTCGGGCGAGGTCCGCAATGATGGAGGACTTCCACACGATGCCCAACTGCAACGACGTGTCGGCCTGGCCCGGGGTGTCTGACCGGATGACGGGCATCGCCGAAAACACACCGAGCAGCCGTGTGAATCCCTTGCCCGTCACAAACTGGCCCTGGTGGTCCTCATACACCCCGTTGGCCACCGCCAGCACGGGCGAACCCGACATGCCCGGGAACGCCGAGACATCCACCAGGAACGCTGGTTTTCCCTGGAAGTCCATGTGGGGCTCACTCGCGATGTTCCCCGTCTTCCACACCGGCAGGCGGTTGGCGTTGTCGGAGAAGCCGTACGGATAGCCGAGCAGCGTGGCGGGTGACGTGGGCCGCACCGTGATGCGGCCGCGCGTGTGTTCCTCCGTGAAGACGTAGATTGCGATGCCTTCGTACGTCGCCGGCGGCATCGGGACCAGCACGAGATCGGCATCGGGGTGTTCGTCGCTCTGTTCCCACAGCGGTGTGCCCGCGGTGGAGTACAGCGGCAGCACGATCTGTTTCACCTTCGACGGGTCGGTCTTGTCGAGGTGCACGTAGAAGACAATGCGGTCACCCTTGGCTGGCAGATTCGTATTCGGCGAGTTGCCCGTGATGACGTGGTAGTTCGTGACCAGAAACACCGTGTCGATTACGTTGTCGGCATTGGGAATGCCGAAGAAGAACCCGGTCCCCTGGGAAATCTGCCGGTTCTGCTGGGCCAGATACACCGGCGTCGTCATCAGTGACGCCGCTTCGACGTGGAGCTGTGCCCGAGCTGTGGCCGCAGTCCCAAAGACGAACACCAGGGACGCAAGTACCACTTGCAGACGAGAGACCATACGCAAGGATACGCTACACTGTTTAGTTTCAACGCGAGTCGCTTTCCTATGCTGAATCCCACACTTCTCTCGTCTCCTCTTCCCTGGTCCGCCTGGATGTCACGAGTCACCGGATGTGTGAGCGCGGCCCTGCTCCTCGTCGTGGCGGCGTGTAGCGGGTCGTCGGGTGACGCAGCCGGCGGCGGCGCTCCGGCAGGCGGACGCGGCGGCGCCCCGATGGCGACCCCGGTGGACATCACGACGTTGGCGCTGCAGCAGGTCGAGGACGCCGGCGAGTACGTGGGCACCGTCAAGTCACGGCGGTCCACCACCATCCAGCCCCAGGTCGAAGGGTTTCTGACCCGCATCGCCGTGACTTCCGGTCAGCGTGTGGCGGCCGGTGCGGTGCTCGCCCAGATCGACAGCGCGCCGCAGCAGGCGGCCATCGCCGCGATGGAGTCCACCCGCGCGGCGCGGGAAGCCGATACGCAGTTCGCCCGGCAGCAGGCCGAACGTACGAAGGCGCTGCTGGCGATTGGCGCAGTGAGTGTGCAGGAGGTCGAGCGCGCCGATGCCGCGCTGGCGGCGGCGGGGGCCCAGCTCAAGGCGCTCGACGAACAGATTCGCCAGGCGCGGATCGAACTCGCGTACGCGCAAGTGACCGCCCCGACATCCGGCGTCGTCGGCGACATCCCCGTGCGCGTGGGTGATCGCGTCACGCGAGCGACCCGGCTGATGACGGTGGACGACAACGCGGGCCTCGAGGCCTACATCAACGTGCCCGTGCAGGACGCGCCGCGGCTGAAGCCCGGCCTGGTGGTACGGCTTATCGGGGAAGGCGGGGAAGTGCTGGCGACCGAGAAGATCTATTTCGTCGCCAACAACGTTGATGACACGCAGACGGTGCTCGCGAAGGCCACGCTTGGTGCCGGCGCATTGCGGTTCCGCGCCGATCAGTTCATCCGTGCGCAGATCATCTGGGCCGAAGTGCCGTGGTTGCTGGTGCCACTGAATGCGGTGACGCGCGTCGGCGGCCAGTTTTTTGCGTTTGTTGCGGAGACGGGGGAGGGCGGTGCGCTCGTCGCGCGGATGCGTCCCGTCACGCTCGGCGCCGTGGTCGGCAACAACTACCTCGTCAAGGGCGGTCTGACGGAAGGCGAGCGCCTGATCACCGGTGGCATCCAGAAGATCGGCGATGGCTCGCCCGTCACGGCCGGAGGTCGCTAAGTGCTGAGTCAGCTCTTCATTTCGCGACCGATTCTCGCGACGGTCTGCTCGCTCATCATCATGCTGGCCGGCGCCGTGTCGATTCCGACGCTGCCGATCGCGCGCTACCCCGAACTGACACCGCCATCGATCTCGGTCTCGGCGTTTTACACCGGTGCCAATGCGCAGGCCGTCGAAAGCGCCGTCACCACGCCCCTGGAGCAGGTCATCAACGGTGTCGAAGGCATGCTCTACATGACATCGTCGAGCACGAACACCGGGTTCTCGTCGATTTCGGTCACCTTTGAGATTGGCCGCGACCCGGATCTGGCGGCCGTGGACGTCCAGAACCGCGTCAACCAGGCGCTGGGCCGCATGCCCGCCGAGGTGCGCACGAACGGGATCTCGGTCAACAAGAACTCCGCCGGGTTCCTCGGCGCGTACGGGCTCTATTCCGAGGACAACCGGTACGACTCGCTCTTCATCAGCAACTACCTCGACCGATACGTGCGCGATGCCCTGAAGCGTGTGCCGGGCGTCGGCAACGTCATCATCTTCGGCGAGCGGAAGTTCGCCATGCGTCTCTGGCTCGATCCCGACAAACTGGCGGGCCGGGGCCTGACTGCAGGGGACGTGGTCGCCGCGCTGCGCGAACAGAACGTGCAGGTCGCGGCCGGGTCGGTCGGGGACGCGCCGGCGGCCGCCGATCAGTTGTTCCAGATCAGTGTCCGGGTGCAGGGACGTCTGATCGAGCCCTCGGAATTCGAGAACGTCGTGGTGCGTGCGGGCGCCGGAGGGGCGCTGGTGCGCGTCAAGGACATCGCGCGCGTGGAACTGGGCGCCGAGAGTTATTCGTCCGTGCTGCGGTTCGCTGGACTCGAGGCGTCGGGCATCGGTGTGCAACTGCTGCCGTCCGCCAACGCCATTGAAACCTTCGAGGGCGTGCAGGCGACGATGGCGCGGCTGGAGGAGAATTTCCCGCCCGGACTGCAGGTGCGACTGGCGTTTGACAACGTCGGTGTTGTGCAGGAATCGATCACCGAGGTGCTCAAGACGCTCGTCGAAGCCATTGTCCTCGTCGTGCTCGTCATGTTCCTGTTCCTTCAGAACTGGCGCAGCACCATCATCCCGGCGCTGACCATTCCCGTCTCGCTGATCGGCACGTTCGCCTTCATCAAGCTGTTCGGGTTTTCGATCAACACACTCACGCTGTTCGGCCTCGTCCTTGCCACGGGCATCGTGGTCGACGATGCGATTGTGGTGATTGAGAACATCGAGCGCCACATGCGCGAGTACGGAAAGAACGCGTTCCGGGCGTCGGTGGACGCCATGCGCGAAGTGTTCTCCGCCGTCATTGTCATCGGCATTGTCCTGGCGGCGGTGTTTATTCCGGTGGCGTTTTTTCCGGGCACGACGGGTCGGATGTATCAGCAGTTTTCCCTGACGATTGCGTTCGCCGTTGTGTTGTCGGTGTTTAATGCCGTCACGTTGACGCCCGCCCTCTCCGCGCTGCTCCTTGATAAGGAACCACACGCGCATGGCTGGTTCTTTACGTGGGTCAACCGGTTCATTGACGCCGGCACGCGGTTCTACGTGCGGACGGTGCGGTTGACGCTCAGCTGGCGGTTTGCGTTCATCCTGCTGTTCGGCGTGTCGATGTACGCGACGTGGTGGGTCTATGCCGCCGTGCCGGGGTCGTTTGTGCCGGCGGAGGATGAAGGCTACTTCATCACGATTGTGCAGGCGCCGGCGGGGTCGTCGCTCACGTACACGACGAACATCATGAAGCAGGTGGAGGCGATCTACGAGGACACGCCGGAGATTCTGGCGGCGTTTTCGGTCGCGGGCTTCAGCTTCAGCGGGTCGGCTCCGAATCAGGGCCTGATGTTTGCGCGCCTGGCGCCATTTGAGGAACGGCGCGAGCCGGAACAGTCGCTGCAGGCCGTGTTGAATCGTCTGCGCGGGCGCGTGTTTGCGATTCCCGGCGCGCTGGTGATTCCGGTGGCGCCGCCATCGATTCAGGGGCTGTCCGCGTTTGGCGGGTTCCAGTATCAGTTGCTCGATAGTCCAAGTGGCGAGATCACGGACCTGGCGGCGCTGGCGCAGGAAGTGATCGGGAAAGCGAACCAGTCGGGCAAAGTCAGCGGGTTGTTCTCGAGCTTCACGGCGAACGATCCGCAGATCGTGGTGGAAGTGGATCGTGATCGGGCGCGTGCGCTCGGCTTGCCCATGAGCCAGGTCAACGAGGCCCTGCAGGTGCTGCTGGGGTCGAGTTACGTCAACGACTTCGACTTCAACAACCGCGCGTATCGCGTGTATGTGCAGGCCGATCAGGCGTTCCGCGCACAACCGGACGCGTTGAAGCGGTATTACGCCCGCGCGACCAACGGTCGCATGGTGCCGCTCGACACGGTCGTCAACATTCGTGAGACCACGGCGCCGGCCGTCATCAGCCACTTCAACCTGTTCCGGTCGACCGAAATCACCGGCTCGGCGGCACCAGGGGTGTCGTCAGGTCAGGCGCTGGCCGCGATGGAACAGATCTCACGTGAGACCTTGCCTGCGGGGTACGACTTTGCGTGGGCAGGGCAGTCGCTTGAAGAAATCAAGGCCGGATCGCAGGCGGTCTACATCTTCGGGTTGAGCCTGCTGCTTGTGTACCTGGTGCTGGCCGCGCAGTACGAGAGCTGGGTGCTGCCCATCATCATCCTGCTGGCCGTGCCGCTGGCGGTCTTTGGCGCTTTGTCCGCCCAGATGCTGCGTGGGTTCACCAACGACATCTTCTGTCAGGTCGGCCTGGTCATGCTGATCGGCCTTGCGGCCAAGAACTCGATTCTGATCGTCGAGTTTGCGGAGCAACTGCGCGATCAGGGGCTGTCGATTGTCGAGGCCGCCGTGGAGTCGGCGCGCATCCGCCTGCGGCCGATTCTGATGACGTCGCTCGCTTTCATCCTCGGCGTGCTGCCGCTCGCCCTTGCGACCGGCGCCGGCGCCGGCGCGCGCAACTCGGTGGGCACGGCCGTGATCGGCGGCATGGCGGCGTCGACGTTCCTGTCGGTCATGTTCATTCCGCTGTTGTATGTGGTGATTCGGTCGCTGGCGCCAGGCAAGCCGCGGCAACATGAGGACACGGCCCCACCCGCGATGGCGACCGCCGAAGGAGGTGCCCATGTCTAAGCGCCTCCTGATGGCTGTGGTGGCCGGGTGCCTGTCGGTGCCAGGCCTAGCGGTGGCGCAGGCGCCGAAGGTGATTGAGTTCGACGACGCGATCGCGAGAGCCGTGGCGGCGAACCGATCGGCCGCGCAGGCTGCGCTGGCGATCGAACGGGCGGAAGCGTTGTTGCAGAACGCGCGGGCGGGGACGTTGCCGTCGGTGTCGGCCACAGCCACGAGCGTCACGCTCGATCGCGAGATCGGGTTTGACGACCGCGTGACGCAGCCCCGGACGCAGGTGACGTTCGGCGCGACGGCCAGTATGCCCATCCTCGCGCCGGTCCGGTGGGCCGCCGTCGCGCAGGCGCGGCAGCAGGTCGGCGTGGCAGAGCTTTCTGTGCAGGAAGCCCAGCGGCAGATTGCCGTCGCGGCGGGTCAGGCGTATCTGGCGGTGATTGCACAGAAGCGGCAGGTCGACGTGACGCAGCGGTCGGTCGAGACCGCGCGCGCGCATCTGGACTACGCGCGGAAGCGCCGTGAGGGCGGGCTTGGCAGCCGGCTGAACGAACTGCGGGCGGCGCAGTCTGTGTCGGCGGACGAAGCTCGCCTTGAGAACGCGCGACTCGGTGTGCTGCGTGCTCAGGAAGCGCTCGGCGTGATCCTCGCGGAAGCCGGTCCGGTGGATGCCGGCCGTGAACCAGCGCTTGAGGTGCCGGCCGGCGCGGTCGACGCCGACGCCGCGATCGCCGGGCGATCGGATCTGCGGTGGCAGCGCGCGGTGCGCGATGCCGCACAGCGCGTGTTTGACGACAGCGTGCGCGACATCCTGCCGACCGGTTCGGTGTCGTTTACGCCGCAGTTCGTCACCCCGCGCGGATTGTTCCAGCCGTCCCAGTCGTGGCGCCTGACGTTCTCGGTGACCCAGCCCATCTTTGAAGGCGGTCAGCGCGTGGCCGCCAAACAACTTCGTGCCGCCGCGGTCAATCAGGCGCGCCTGACGATCGAGACGCTCGAGATTCAGGTGCGCGCCGACGTGCGCCTCGCGCAGGCGTCTGTGGACAGCTACACCCGCGTGCTCGCGCACGCCCGGGCTGCGGCCGCACAGGCGGTCGAAGTCCTCACGATCGCGACCGGTGCCTTCGAACTCGGCGCCACCACCAATCTCGAAGTGATCGACGCCCAGCGTCAGGCGCGCGATGCCGAAGCCGTGGCCGTCATCGCCGAAGACGGCCTCCGCCGCGCCCGCCTCGACCTGTTGGTCGCGTTGGGGCGGTTCGCGGGGAAGTAGGGGTGGGTGAGGTTGGGTCACGGAATGCGATAAAAGACACTGCAGCCTTGGCATTCGGCGCCCGCGCGAGTGACCAGGCAACCGATCTGGTGTCGTCGGTCGGCGTGTGTGGTGGGAGGGATGATGACGCTGGCGATGGCCCGGCGATCACAACTGGAGGGACGTGTGATGGCAATTCGGAATCCCCGACTGAATCGGAACGGACGCACGGGTCTTGCGACGCTTATCGCCGCAGTGCTGGTGCTCGCCATGGTGCCGCTGGCATCGATGCGCGCAGCAGTCGTCGCAGAAGTTCAGGCTCCGCAGGCCCCGGTCCGCGTCGGCAGCCAGATCCTGCCGCCGAAGAAAATCAAAGACGTGCGTCCCGTGTATCCGCCGATGGCGATTGCCGGCAAAGTACAAGGGACCGTGATCCTCGAGCTTGCCATCGACGCCGAAGGGGCGGTCACCGACGCGAAGATCCTCCGGTCGGTGGCATTGCTGGATCAGGCTGCACTTGAGGCTGTCCGTCAGTGGCGTTTCACGCCGACGGAACTCAACGGTCAGCGTGTGCCGATTGTCATGACGGTGACCGTCGCGTTCCGTCTCGACGAAAACGGCAATCCCGTCAACCCTGCGCCGCCTCAGCCACTGACGGACGCGCAGCGCCGGGAATTCGACGAACTCAAGTCTCGCCTGGCCACGCTCGAAGCCGAACGCGCGGGAGCGGCCCAGACCGATCGTCCGGCGCCGACGTGGACCGAGGGTGACCCACCACTCCGCATTGGCGGCAACATCAAGGAACCGAAGAAGCTCAAGGACGTCCGGCCCGTCTATCCGGAGATTGCGCTCAACGCCCGCGTTCAGGGCATCGTCATCATCGAGACGCAGATCGATCGGGACGGTCGTGTCAGTAACGCCAGGGTCATTCGTCCGGTCGCGCTGCTCGATGACGCTGCGATCGATGCGGTGATGCAGTGGGAATTTGAACCGGTGCTGCTCAATGGCCAGCCCGTGCCGGTCATCATGACGGTCACCGTGAACTTCACGCTGCCGGGGCTGTGACAGCCCTAACCTCCGGCCATGCGCTCGGGGAGCCAGAAGGGCAGTTCGACATCCGCCCCGGCCCGGGCGCGTTGCCGGGCGTCGATGGCGGCGCTCCGAAATTTGGTGTGCATATGTTCTCTGACCGGGAATCCTATCGGGTCGTCACCAGGGGCGCTGCGAGTTGTCCGCAACCGCTGGCGATGTCAATGCCGCGCCGCTGCCGCACGGTGCTCGGGATCCCGTACGTCGCCAGGACATCCTGGAACGCGCGGGCCGTCTTCGGCGCCGTCGGCGCGCCCGTGTAGCCATCCGTCGGGTTGAGCGGGATCAGGTTCACGTGTGCGCGTTGGGTGGAGAGCAGACGTCCGAGGGCGTCCGCGTCCGCCGGTTGGTCATTCTCGCCGGCGATGAGGGTCCATTCGAAGAAGATGTGCCGGTCGAGGACGGCGGAGTACTCGCGGCACGCGTCCATCAATTCGTCGAGGGGCCACGCCCTGGCGGCTGGGGGCAGCAGCGCCAGCCGGCCTTCTTGTGTCGCGGAGTGCAGCGACACGGCGAGACTGATTGCGCGGCGCTCCGCAGCCAGGCGCCGGATGCCCGGTGCCACACCCACAGTGCTCAAGGTGATGCGACGAGGACTCAGCCCGAATCCGGCGGTGTCCGCCAGAATCTCGGCCGCCGCCATCACCGCGTCATAGTTGTGGAGGGGTTCCCCCATCCCCATCAGCACGATGTTGCGGAACTTCGGAACTTCGGCACCTCGGAACTTCGAGACCGTGAGCACCTGACCCACAATCTCCGCCGTCGTCAGATGTCGTGCGAAACCCATCTGCCCCGTGGCGCAGAAGACGCAGCCCATCGCGCATCCGGCCTGGGTGCTGACGCAGGTGGTGACGCGGCCGTCGTAGCGCATCAGCACGGTTTCCACCTGCCGGCCATCGGCAAGCGTCAGCAGGAACTTGCGGGTGAAGCCGTCGGACGAACGCGTCTCGCGTGCGATCGTCGGCCACACGACCGGGATGTCGGCCTGCACCCGTGCCGCAAGGCCGGCCGGGAGCCCAGGAATCGCGTCCATGTCCGACCGCCCGTCACGATGGGCATGTTGCCAGACGGGCTTCGCGTGGACGGCCTTGTACCCCCACGCCTCCAGCCGATCCGCCAGCGCCGCCCGGGACAAGCCCAACAAGGACTCGGACATTTACACACATAATAATGACTGCATGTCCCTTCTGCCGGCTGCGGATGTCCGGCGCCTTCGTCTTGTCGCCTTCGCCGGCATTTGCGCCAGCCTCGTCCTCGCCGTCCTCAATATCGTGGTTGGTGTTGGCGCCAACTCGCGATCAGTGCTGGCGACCGGTATCGAATTCGCCGGCGACGTGTTCGCATCGTCGCTGGTGCTGATTGGCATCATCCTGGCGGCGAAGCCGGCTGACGAGGAACATCCCTATGGACACGGCCGTGTCGAGACGCTCAGTGCGTTTGTGCTTGGGCTGATTCTGATGGCCGCCGGCGCACTTGTCAGCTGGAACTCCCTGTCCGGGATCACCGAGCGGCATGATGCACCTGGCCTGATGGCGGTCGTGGCGCTGGTGTTCGCGATTGTCCTGCGCGCCGTGATGGCCGGTCTCAAGTTCCGCGTCGGCCGGCAGCATGCCAGTGCTGCGCTTGTCGCTGATGCGTGGAACGACGCCGTGGACATTCTGGCGGCGACGACGGCGTTGGTGGCGGTGGGACTGGCGATGTACGACCCCCGGTTTCTGGCCGCCGACCATTACGGGGCCTTTGCGGTCGGTGTCATCGTGGTGCTGACCGGCCTCCGTGTGCTGCGTGATGCGTCGCTGGAACTCATGGACACGATGCCCGGCGACGAGAAGATCGAGGAGATTCGACAGGTGGCCATGTCGGTGGGCGGTGTCCGTGGCGTGGACAAGACCTACGCCCGCAAGACCGGCTTTGCGTATCACGTCGATCTGCACATCGAGGTGGATCCCCACATGACCGTCGCGGCCTCCCACCGGATCGCCGGCCACGTCCGCAGCCTCGTGCGCGAGCGGCTCCCCTGGGTGGCCGATGTGCTGGTGCATGTCGAGCCCGGGGCGTGACCACGCAGGACGCGTACTTCGGCATGTAGGGCGCGCTGGACCTGAGCGCGCCACCACGGTGCGCTGCAACCCCGTGCGCCCTGCGAGGGCCGCCTACCGAGTAACATGGCGCACATGCGCGCCATCTTCGAATTCCTCGGCCTCAGGAGCGACCCGGCGGACACGGACAGCCAGACCATCCGCCGCATCGCGGATGAACTCGATCGTCTCGATCCGGATCGGGCGCGGTATGTGGCGGCGTTTGCATTTCTGCTCAGCCGCATCGCTCGCGCGGATCTTGAGGTGACGGCCGCCGAGACTGATGCCATGGAGCGTCTCGTGCGCGAGCATGCGGGATTGTCGCCCGAGCAGTCGGCGCTCGCTGTGCAGATGGCGAAGGCTCAGCATCTGCTCTTTGGCGGCACGGATGACTTTCTTGTCACGCGCGAGCTCGGTCGGGTCACGACCTACGAACAGCGCGTGGCTCTGATCGACTGCCTGCATGCCGTGGCGGCCGCGGACCACAGAATTCTCAACGCGGAAGCGACTGAAATCGCCAGAACCGCCCGCGAACTGAAAGTGGAACAGCCGGACCTGTCGTCGATCCGCGCACGATACGGCGCACATATCGAGGCCAGAAAAGGGCTGGCCGATGGGGCGGCAGAGTAGGGAGTCGCGGCGTGCGGACGGAGAGCTGGCTCATCGGGTTCGCCCTGACCGTCGGGCTCGCCATCGTCGCGGTCGTGGCGCTCGTCACGGTCTCCTCGACACGTCAGCCACTGCATCCCAATGCTGAGGCTGTGACGTCAACGCGGGTGTCCGAGCCTGCGCCGCGCTGGAGCGGTGCGGCGGAGCAGGGGCGCCAGTTGGCGCGGGCTGCGCTCGTCGAGCAGAACGTGCCGGGACTTTCGGTGGCGGTCGGCGTCGCCGGCGAGATTGTGTGGGCGGAAGGATTCGGTTGGGCCAATCTTGAGAGCCAGACAGCCGTTGATCCCCGCACACGCTTCCGGATCGGACACGTGTCCAAGGCGCTCACATCAGTGGGTGTTGGCCTGTTGCGGGAGCAGGGGCGCCTGCATCTCGACGATGAGATCCAGACATACGTACCAGCGTTTCCCAGGAAAACGTGGCCGGTCACGCTGCGCCAGTTGATGGGGCACACGGCCGGTGTGCGGCACTACAAGGATGACGAGTGGGGGGACAAACCGTCCACGCATTGTGATCGGGCGGCGGATGGGCTGAATGCCTTCGAGCACGATCCGCTGCTGTTCGAACCGGGTACCACATATCGATATTCCACATACGGCTGGGTTCTGGTGAGTGCGGCCGTCGAGGCCGCCGCCCGCGAGCCCTTCCCGCAGTTCATGCGGAGCCGGGTCTTTGAGCCGCTCGGCATGGTCGACACCACGACGGATGTGGTGACCGAGCTGATGCCCAATCGCGCGACGTCGTATTACCGCGGCAACCTCGGCAGCGAGATCACCACCGGCGTGGACTATTCCTGTTTTGCCGGCGCGGGGGCGTTTCTCTCGACGCCGTCCGACCTCGTGCGTTTCGCACACGCGCTCACGGGTGGCACATTCCTGCAGGCCGCCACGATCGACGCGTTGCAGTCGCCGCAGACGCTGGCGTCCGGGGAGAGCACGGCCTACGGCTTGGGCTGGATGTTGGAGTCTGTGGACCTGGCGGGCGGGCAGACGCGCGTGGTCGGGCATGCCAGCCGCACCATTGAAGGCGCCTCGACGTCGTTCCTGATCTTCCCCGACCGCGGGCTCGCCGTGGCCGTGACGGCAAACATGTCCTTCGCGGACATGAAGTCGGTAGCGTTGGCCGTTGCGCGGGCATTTGCGGAGTGAACTCCCGGATGCCATCACGTTCTGCGGACGTCAGCAACATTGCGGTCTGGTCATTCCCGAATCACCTGTAACCGCAAGTGGTCCTCGAACGCGTCAAAATCCCTGTCGTTGTGGAGCAGCGCATGGCCGCCACGGATGCAGAACGTGGCGATCACTGTGTCGATCGTCTTCCGCACCGTGCGGCCACGAGCCCTCAGAGTGCGGTAGTTGGCAGCCGCGGCAACGGCCAGGTCAATTCCACCCGTGTCGAAGATCTCAAATCGCTTCAAGCCTGTCAGGACGGTCGAGGCCTGCGTGTCGGTCGCGACGCCTTGCAGCACTTCGCACACCATCAGATCGAGCAGACCCAGCCGGCGCGACGTCATTTCGCGTTCCAGCCATTGGGCCTGCGGTGATGGTGTACCGGCCAGGTAGTCGATCCAGACCGTGGTGTCGACGATTACCATGTCAGGCCCGTGCGATCCGGCCGTGCCGGCTCGCGGCCAGATCTCCCTTCCAGGCGACCTTGCCCTTCAGCTGCCGAAACCCCGCCTGGCCATGAGTGTCAATCAACAGCCGCAGCGCCCGCTCGACCACGGCGCGCTTCGTCGGCTCGCCGCTCACCCGTATGGCTTCGTCCATCAAGTCGTCGCTGATGTCGATGTTGGTCCGCATGATTCCTCGATGTGTAAGGATCGAGGAATTATGTGTATAAGTCAAGTTGGTATTCATGACGACGACGCCGCCATCGTCGGGTGCGAGCCTGCAAGTAGGTTGGTATATCAATCGTGGGCCTGACCACGTCTCCGACACCACGACTGAACGGAGTGAAGGAGTGGTGGAGGCGGCGGGAGTCGAACCCGCGTCCGAAAGGCCTGTCGTCGCCGGTGTCTACATGCGTAGTCGGACTTAGAAATTCGCGACCGTCATCGAAGCCCGACGAACGTGACGGCCGCTAGTCCGTGAAGTCTCGTCTCCCAATGCCGGACGCATCAGTCGACCAGCCTGCTGAATGGCGTGTTACCCCAGCCCGCAGGCTGACTGGAGAACACGTCGCGGTTAATTAAGCCGCGAGTGCGAGCTGCGTGTCCGCAGTTGCATTGTTTTTTCCGCCGGATTTACGAGTCGGATGGAAAGTGGCTCGGCATGCTACCCGCGATCCCTTGCCCCCGTCGAAGCCGTGACGCCCCCACAAGAACGGTCGCTGAAGACAGCTTAGCAGATGGGCGGATGGTGCTGGGCGCGCAATACGTACGTAGGGCCCGCTGAACTGCAGCGGGCCGTGCAATGGCGCGCTCAAGTTCAGCGCGCCCTACGTGCGTCCCGGCCCCCAGGACCCTGGACCTCTGGACTCCTGGACTCCTGGACCCTGGACCCTGGACCCCGGACCACTTGTACTCTTTGCCCCTTTCCTTCATAATGCCCCTGCCGTTGTATGCCGATTGAACATCGCGTTCGCGAAGCGCTCGACGCCACCGTCGAGCGCCTGCTCGGTGCAGCGCGCAAAATCGACGTGGAAGAAGTCGAGCTGCTGGCCCGTCACGCTGCGGTGTGCCTTGAGAACATCACGTCGGTCCGGCCGGTTGAAGTTCTGGCCCGACCCAACTGACAATCAGGCATGACTCAGTTTGCGCGTGGACTTGCCGGCGGACTCTTGCTCGTGGCAGGCCTCGTGTTCGGCTGGCCCGAGTCGTCGACTTCGGCCTCGACACCCTACTGGCTCGTGCCACCGGGCATCTCCACTCAGCCAACTCCGGTCGTCACGGCCCTCGCGCAGTTGGCGGATGGAAAGGCTGGGCCCGCGCTGCCGGCCCTCACGGCGGGCGCGTCTGATGCCACGGTCGGTGCGTATGTGCGGATCCACCAAGGGCGTGCAGAGCTGGCGCTTGGACGCACGGCCGATGCGGCCGCGTCTGCGAAGGCTGCCCTGGCCGCCGCATCCACGACCTATCTGAAAGAACGTGCGTTGTGGCTCGCCGCAGACGTCGCAGAAGCCGCAACCGATTGGCCCGCGGCCGCGCAGGCCCTTTCGGCGCTCGTGGCGCTCCCGTCCGCGTCGCCGGTGCAGGCGTTGTATCGCCTGGCTGTGGCGTCGCAGCAACTTGGGCAGAAGGAGACGGCGGCGGCGACGTTTGCCAGGGTCTACTACGACTATCCACTCTCCGACGAAGCCGCGCTTTCGGCTGACGAGATCCCCAAGGCCACGTCGCCGCGCGAATTCGCGCGCGCGCAGGCGCTGTTCAGGGCGAGCCGCTGGGCCGAGGCGCGCAAGGCCTTTGAGGCTGCACGCCCCGTCGTGACTGATGACGACCGTGATTTGGTCGCGCTGCGTCTCGCGCAGCTGGATTATCACCAGAAGCGCTGGCCCTCGGCACGCGAAGCGCTCCGCGTCTACCTGGCGCGTCCTGGCGTGTCGGCCGCGCGCCGTGACGAGGCGGAGTATTTCGCGATCGGGACTATCCGCGAGCAGGGCCGTCACGCGGAATACATCGGGGCGGTTCGCGCGTTTGTGGACCGGGAACCCACGGCCACCTGGGCCGAAGCCGCGCTGAACGACCTCGGGACGCACTACATCCTCACGGACGCTGATGACAAAGCGGCCGCGGTGTTCACCGAGCAGTACGACCGCTTTCCCACCGGCGTGTTTGCCGGCCGTGCCGCGTGGAAGGCCGGCTGGTGGGCGTTCTCGACCGGCGACTACGCTCTGACGATTCGGCTGTTCGAGAGTGCTGCGGCCGGCCTTCGCCGCGCGGATTACCGGTCAGGCTGGGTGTATTGGGCCGCGCGTGCGCACGAGCGGCTGGGCCACCGCGACCAGGCCCTCGTCGGCTATGAACAGACGATCGCCGACTACGGCAATTCGTACTACGGCCGGGAGGCCGCCCGGGCTCGCGAGACGCTGCTGGCTGCCACTCGTCCTGCAGGCGCCGGCTCCGTCGAGCCCGTGCGTCGCGATGCGCCCCTCGTGTTTGAACCAGGGGCCGCTCCGGCGACGGCTTCCATCATCCAGTCACTGCTGTCGGCACAGCTATGGGACGACGCGATTGGCGAGATTCGTCGCGCACAGCGCGACGAAGGCACGGCGCCAGTGCTGGATGCCACGCTCGGGTACGCGCTCCACCGGAAGGGTGAGTTCCGGCCGGCGATTAATGCGATGAAACGGGCGTATCCCCAGTACCTGGCGGACGGCAGCCACGTGTTGCCGCGCGAGATTCTGACGGTGATCTTTCCGCTCGACTACTGGGACCTGATTCAGACGCACGCCGACCGCCACGATCTTGATCCGTTTGTGATCGCGGCGCTGATGGCGCAGGAATCGACGTTTGATCCAAAGATCCGGTCGGCGGCCAATGCGTGGGGGTTGATGCAGATTCTGCCCACGACCGGCGCCCGCGTGGCCCGGCAACTGGACCTTCGCCCGTTTTCGACGGCGAGTCTGACGCGGCCCGAGATCAACGTCCGGCTCGGCACGCAATACTTCGCCGACCTCGTCCGCCGGTTCAACGGTAACGTCGCCGCCGCGCTGGCGGCCTACAACGCCGGAGAAAATCGCGTCGACCGCTGGCTGGTGGAGCGTCCGGGGCTCGATCGCGACGAGTTCGTGGACAGCATCCCGTTTCCGGAAACGCAGGGCTACGTGAAGAAGATTCTTGGCACGGCCGAAGACTATCGCGCGCTGTACCGTCGTACGAGTGTGCAGCGCTGATGACCGGCCGCCCCCGCACCTCGCAGAAGGCATCCCGGTTCACCGAGTCGGTCATCCGTGAGATGACGCGCCTGGCGCACGCGCATGGCGCCGTCAATCTGTCGCAGGGATTCCCGGATTTCCCGGCACCCGCGGCCGTGAAGCAGGCCGCCTGCGACGCCATCGCCGGCGACATCAACCAATACGCCGTGACGTGGGGTGCCAGGTCGCTCCGGCACGCCATCGCGGCGGATGCCAACGCGCGTCATGGTCTTTCAGTCGATCCCGACGCGCACGTCACGGTGTGTTGCGGTTCCACCGAAGCCATGATGGCCACGATGCTCGCCATCGTTGACCCCGGCGACGAGGTCATCGTCTTTGAGCCGTTCTACGAGAACTATGGGCCTGACGCGATCCTGTCCGGGGCCGCGCCGCGGTACGTGACGTTGCGTCCGCCGGCGCCAGGCACTCGCGGAGACTGGACGTTTGATCCGGACGAACTCGCCGCGGCATTCTCCAACAGGACGCGCGCGATCATCATCAACACGCCGAACAATCCCACGGGCAAGGTGTTTACGCGCGAGGAGCTCGTGCTCATCGCGGGTCTGTGTCAGCGGTGGGGCGTGTTGGCCGTGACCGACGAAATTTACGAACACATCCTTTACGACGGTGCGGCACACGTGCCGATGGCCGCCCTCGACGGGATGGCCGACCGCACGGTCACCATCAACAGTGTGTCGAAGACCTACAGTGTGACGGGGTGGCGTGTGGGCTGGACCATTGCTCCGGCCGATGTCACCGGCGCGATCAGAAAAGTGCACGACTTTCTCACCGTCGGTGCGGCCGCGCCGCTGCAGGCGGCTGCCGCCGCCGCGTTGTCGATGCCCGCGCAGTATTACGCCGGCCTCTCAGAGACGTATCGCGTGAAACGCGAACGACTGATGGACATCCTTTCCGGTTCTGGCTTCCGCTGCATCGAGCCCCGCGGGGCGTACTACATCATGACGGACGTATCGGGCTTTGGGTTTTCCGATGACGTGGCGCTGGCGAAACATCTGGTGACGACGGTCGGTGTGGCCAGTGTGCCGGGCAGCAGCTTTTATCGTGGGGATGGTGGCCGGCAGCAGTTGCGCTTCTGCTTCTGCAAAAAGGAAGAGACGCTTACGGCTGCCGCGGAGCGGCTGGCGGCATGGGCCAGATGATCTCGTAGAGCGACCACGACGGACCGTCCTCGACGAGACGCATCCCCAGGTTGGCCGACCCAAGCTGGAGCCTGATTTCTGCGGCTCGCGCACGGGAATACCGATCGTAATGCACGACCACCCAGCGCACGCCTTTCTCGCGCATCAGGTCGACCGCCGCCTGGGATGGGAACTGGTCCAACACGGGGCGCGACGTGTAGTAGTCGGGCGGGAAGTGGTCGCTGTAGCCGTTCAGAATCGGCTGCCAGTGGAAGGTCGACATCAACATGTAGTCGGTGTTGAGGAACCGCTCCGTGGAGCCCCGGTAATACGGAAACTCCGCGACGCCGGCGCGCGGCATCCTCGCGAGCCGTTCATACACCGCCGGGACCTCAGGCGCGGCCGCCAGTTGCAGTGGGCCGACCCACGACTCGATAACCGCGATGGTGATGAGCGCGAGGCCGGCTGGCCTGAAGGCGCGGACGCGCGCCGACAGCCACGTCAGCGCCAGCGCTGCCAGGACCCCGGTCACCAGCGTGATGAGCACGCCTATCCGGATGGGCGCCCGCAGGAACGAAAACACCGGCAGGGTGTTGTAGAGCAGTGTGTACAACCCGGCATCGGGCCCCATGGCAATCCAGTAGGACGCGACAGCGACGACCAGGTAAAAGCCCACCATGCGCCAACGCGCGCGCTGCCGCAGGGCCAGCACGAGCGCGATCAGGGACAATGCGATTGACAGGAACCCCGGGAACAACACGTCCCTCCACTCTCCGATCAGCGGCAGCATCCATCGATGGACGATCACCGCGGATGCCAGGAAGGCCCGGCCGGTGGTGGAATACGGGCGCGCCTCTTCCAGTCGCCGCACGAAGCCGTCGTCCTGAATCCCGAGATACGGAATGAAGACCGGCGCAATACAGGCGACTGTGATCGCGGCGGCCAGCGCGGCCAGTGCCCAGTACTGCCAGGACCTCCAGCGGCCGTCGGCGACCGCGAACCACAACACGCCGATCGTCACGATGAGCCCGATGAAGATGCCGTAGTAGGCGCAGGCGAGACCGGTGACGGTCAGCGACACGCCGAGCGCGACCGCGCGGCGCACCGTGGGCTGATCGACAAACCGGTGGAGCATCGCCAGTGACAGGGCCGGGCCGAAGGTCATCAGCAACTGGATGTGCGGCAGGTGCGAAAACATGTACGGGGAGTACCCGTAGATGAGCGCGGCGATTGCAGCGCCGAACCGCGTGGAGCCAACCGTGCGAGCCAGAAGATACGCCGACAGGGCGGCGAACGTGAACGCCATGAGCACCACAGAGTTGTAGGCCGCGTAGGGATTGCCGCCGGTGACCACCCAGGCGGGAATCGCCAGGACTCCGGCGACGAGGTTCGCCTCCGAAAACGCGAGGGCGTGTTTGTTCGGGAAGAAGATGTTGGCGTCGAACAGGGTGGTCGGTGCGGTGGTGAGGGCGTGAGCCACCCACGCGACGTTCCACACGCCGTGCCGGCCGTCGCCGCTGTCAATTCGTCCTGTCGATCCCAGACCGGCCGCCAAGGGCCAGGTCAGTGCGACCGACAACAGAACCGCAAGAATGGTGGCGACACAGGCGTCGCGGGTGCTGGGGAGCATGAGTACTGACCTAAAATGCAGGTCCGGTGGCGGCATCATACCTTACGGCTCTCTCGCGCACACTTGGACCAGCGTGTATCGGCGTGGCGGTGTGGTGTGCCGCCGGACTGGTCACGGTGGAATCCGTCTCGACTGCGGGGGTTCGACTGGTGGCCCCGGCGCCCTGGTGGATTGGTGTCGCCGGATTTGTAGTCGCGTGGCTGGTGCCCGGGTGGCGTCGTTCACCACTGACGGCGATTCCGGCGCTTGCGGCGACATTGCCGTGGTGGCCGTTGCCACTACCGACGGCCGTACTGTTGTGGACGGGCCCCCTGGCATGGCTGCCGATCCTCGCGGCACTGGGGGCGGCCGAGGGCAGTCGCGTGCTCGGGGCGTTGGCGCGCGTCCTTGAGGCCCACGATCCGAGACGCGCCACCGCGATTGCGGCGCTGCTGACGGGCCTGCTGGGCCTTGCGACGCTGTGGTCGATCGGTGGGCGCCTGCCGGGCGGCGACGAGCCGCACTACCTTGTCATCACCCAAAGCCTGCTGCGCGACGGGGACCTGCGCATCGAGAACAATCACGCGCAGGGCGATTACGCGGAGTACTTCGGCGGCACCCTGCGGCCCGACTACATCAACCGTGGTCAGGACGGCGAGATCTACTCGATTCACGCACCAGGGGTGTCCGCACTCGTGTTGCCCGCCTATGCTGCATTCGGGCTCCGTGGCGCCCAGGCGACGATTCTTCTGGTGTTGATGATCACCGCCGCGCTGGTGTGGCGACTGGCGTGGCTCGCGACAGACAACGCCGGCGCCGCATGGTTTGCGTGGGCCGGCGTCATGGGGGCGGCGACGACGGTGCTGCTCGGCGTCATGGTGTTTCCCGATAGCCCTGCCGCTGTCGGCAGCGCGGCCGGGGTGTGGCTGCTCGTCGCGCTGGCAAAGGACGGCTCGTCGGTGCCAACCCGGCATGTGGTCGCCGTCTCGGCGGTGCTGGCGGGGCTGCCCTGGCTGCACACGCGCTTCGCGATCCTCGCCGCCGGATTCGGGCTGGCGATCCTGATTGCCCTGCGGGGGCGGCGATTCGTTGCGTTTCTGACGATGCCTGCCCTCAGTGCCGCAGCCTGGTTCCTCCAGTTCTGGCTCATCTACGGCACCGTTGATCCGCGTGCGCCGTATCGCGGCGCCGAAAATATTCGCGAGTGGATCTGGGGCGCGGTGGTCGGCCTGTTCACCGACCAACAGTTTGGTCTGATGGTGTTTGCGCCAGTGCTGCTTGCGGGATTTGTCGGCTTCTGTCGTGCGTCCGGCCGCGCGATTCGGCTCGTCTGTCTGGCCAGCTTTCTGATTCTTGCCGCGTACACGATCGCGGCGGCGAGTTATCACATGTGGTGGGCCGGGCTTCCGGGACTGCCGGCGCGCTTCCTCACGGCCGTGGTGCCCCTCTTTGCGTTGCCGCTGGCCATCGGGTGGGCACGCACGACGTCGGCCGGTCGCGCCGTGTTGCTGGCGATGCTGGGCGTCTCGTTGCTGACGACGGCGCTGATCGTGGGGTACGACGACGGAGCATTTGCGTTCAACTTCCGAGACGGACAGGCGGCGTGGCTGGAGTGGCTGAATCCCGTCGCGAACCTGCCGCGTGCGTGGCCAAGTTTCTTCTGGGGATCACAGGGGGCGTTTCTCACGCACGTGGCCGTGCAGCTGGCCGCCTGGGGACTCGGGTGGCTGGTGCTCAGAACCGTCGTGCGACGGCACATCGAGCGCGCGGACGTGGGGCGCGTCGCCGTGGCGTTGTGGGTGTTGGTCGGGCTCATGGGTGGCGCAACCGCCGGCTGGAGACTCACCGGTGTGAGCGGACTCGATCCCGCGAGGTCACAGCTGGCGCTTCACGCAGAATCGCGTGCCTGGCGTGTCGCGCCATTCAACGTGCGGCGTGCGTCCACGGCGTTCGCACTGTCCGTGCAGCCGGACGAGCCCCCGCTCTCGGACAATCCGACGGCGTTGTTGATGCTGGTGGGGCCCGTCCCGGCCGGCGAATATCAGCTGGAGGTGGGCGGCACGGTAGCCCGCGACAGCACCATCACCGCGACAATTGGCCGGTCGCCGTCCCCACTGACAGTGTTCCCGGTGTCACCAGGCGCCGTGTCGGCCGGACTCACGGTGCCGCTGTCCCTGCCCGCCGGTGCGACCGCGCTGGTGCTGGAGGCAGACACCCCCGAGAGCGCCGCCGGTCTCCGTGTGGTGCTCAGGCCCACAAGTTCCGCTGTGCCGATGCCGGTGGTGGCCAGACGGTCTGCGCCAGATGGCGACGCGACGGTATTTTTTGTCGACGATGAAGTGTTTATCGAACCCACCGGATTCTGGGTGCGTGGCGGACGTGAAACGCAGGTGGTGTGGAGCGCGGGGCCGGCCTCAGCCGGCCGACCACGCGCGATTCGTCTGCAGAACGGCGGAGCCCCCAACACCGTCACCGTGCGGACGGGCGGGTGGTACGAGACGGTGACGCTTGCGCCCTGGCAGGAGCAACTGGTGTCGGTGCCTGCCGCCGACGCGACGGGGGCCTGGCGGGTCAGTATCGCGTCGGCCTCCGGCTTCCAACCGGCGGCAGTCAGCGGCGGTGACGACCGCCGTTATCTCGGTGTCTGGGTCGGACGGTAGTCACGGAGGCCCAGGGCTCCGATGAGCGCTCTTAGAACCGGACAGCGCCCCCGAACCACACCCCCGCAAACCGGATATCCCCCTTGTCGGTCTCGACCCGCAGGAACGTGTGCATGCGGCGCCAGCCGGCCTGGGCCCCGAAGTTGTGCGTGATGTTGAACGTACCGTAGATGTCGATATCGGCGTAATTGGCTTCGTACTTCTCGTCGATGTCCGGCAGTTGCAGGCCACTGACTTCGGCGGTGACCGACAGGTTCTTCAGCGGGTAGAGCCGCAGGACCGCGCCGAGCGCCGGCAGCGGCGCCCGCGCACGCGTGAACTCGTCGTTGAGCGGCGACTTCAGACTCGCCGACATCTCCGTGTAGCGGCCCTCAATCAGAATGCCGAAGTAGCCCCGGTCCCGATAGATGATGTCGTATTCGTACCCGAACCGGAGCACCGTCCAGTCAAACGTCGAATTCACCGGGACGTTGACCGGATACAGGATGCCGTTGAAGACAATGTTGCGCGAGAGCGCCGACTCGGCCGAATAACTCACGGGGGTGTACTGAAACCGGAACTTGTGTTTCTTGCCTGGGCGCAGGACGAGGCGCACGTCCGCGAACTGCGTCTTCGTGAAGCCGAGGTCATCGACGAAGCTGATCTCGGTGCCGGCAATCCCGAACTGCTCAGACGAAATGGTGCCGAAGACCGTCGGCCCCCACATCCCGCCGCTCAGTTCAATGTGATACTCCTCGCCGGTGGCGCGCGTGGATTTTGACGGCGCGGCTACCTGCGCAAAGGCGAGGGCCGGTACAAGCGTCGCGCTGACGAGCAGCGCGGCAAGGAACGGACGAACGCGACGAACACGCATTGTTATACTGCCTCCATGTGGCGGGCGCTCCAGCGGCTGTGGCCCTATGTGACGAGCGCCCGGCACGCGATGGTCGCCGGGGTCTTGTGGATTGTGCTTGCCACGGGTCTCTCGCTCACCGCGCCCCTGATTCTCAAATACGTCATCGACGACCTGCTGGCCGGCGCCACCCGCACCACGCTGGCTCTGGCGGCCGCCGCCCTCCTGGGCCTGGCGATCGCCGACGGCGTGTGCCGGTATTGGATGCGCCAACGGCTTATCGGCGCGTCCAGGGCCATCGAATATGCCCTGCGCAACGATTTCTTTGCCCACCTCCAGCGCCTGCCCCTGTCGTACTACCAGGCCAACCGGATAGGGGATCTCATGTCTCGTGCCAGTTCCGATCTGGGCGCGGTCCGCATGATGGTGGGGCCTGCGGTCATGTACTTTGGGAGCACGGCCCTCGGTTTTGTGATCGCAGTGGCACTAATGGTGTCCATCGATCCCTGGCTCACCCTTCTTGCGCTCGTCCCGTTGCCGCTGGTCAGCATCGCCACCCACGTCTTCGGCAAGGCGATCCACGACAAGTTTGACCGGATTCAGGCCCAACTCTCGGAACTGAGCGCCGTCGTCCAGGAATCCCTCGCCGGGGTGCGGGTGGTCAGGGCCTACCGGCAGGAACCGTCCGAGCTGTCCCGATTTGCCGCCGCAAACGATGAATACGTCCATCGCCACCGCAGCCTCATCACGTTGCAGTCCGCGTTTTATCCCAGTCTCAGCTTCTTCTTCGGACTGAGCGGCCTGGTCGTGTTGTGGTTCGGCGGCAGCGGCGTCATCAACGGGCAGATCACCTTGGGCGACTTCGCGGCCTTCAGCCGCTACCTCGTGCTGCTCAACTGGCCGCTCATCGCGTTTGGCTGGGTCATCAACATCGTCCAGCGAGGCATCGCCTCGTGGCAGCGGATGCTCGAGGTGATGGACACCGTCCCGTCAATCACGGACGCCGAGGCGGATCCCCACGCCCTGGCCGATGGCGTCATGGGCCGGCTTGACGTGCGGGACCTGTCGTTTACCTACCCAGGCTCGACACAGCAGGTCCTCACGGGCGTATCGTTCTCTGCCAGCCCGGGACAGACCATCGCCATTGTCGGCGCCACCGGCTCCGGGAAGTCCACGTTGCTGCAACTCGTGCCGCGACTGCACGACCCACCTCCGGGCACCGTATTCCTCGACGGCGTCGACATTCGCCATGTGCCACTCGACCGGTTGCGGCGCGTGATGGGCGTGGTGCCGCAGGAACCGTTCCTGTTCTCGGACACGGTCGCACACAACATCGCCTTCGGGCGTGACGGCGAGCCGCCCGCGGATGCCGTCGCGGCTGCGGCATCCACCGCAGGTCTGGACGCCGACGTCTCGGGATTCGGCCACGGCTTCGACACGTTCGTCGGCGAACGCGGCATCACGCTCTCCGGTGGCCAGAAACAGCGGGCCGCCATCGCGCGCGCGCTGCTCGTCGACCCAAAGGTGCTGATTCTGGACGACGCGCTGTCGGCGGTGGATACGACCACCGAAGAGGAGATTCTTCGCCGCCTGCGTGAGGTCCGCGAGACCCGCACCTGCCTGATTGTGTCGCATCGCATCTCCACGGTGCGTGACGCGGACTTGATTCTGGTCCTCGAGGGCGGCCGCGTGATCGAGCGTGGCACCCATGCGTCCCTTGTGGCGCGTGGCGGCGTCTATGCGGCAATGGACCGCCGGCAACGTCTGGAACAGGAGTTGGCCGCGTCATGACCGCGCAGGACGACGCGATTGCGAAGGGGTATGACGCGACGCTCATGCGGCGTCTGCTGCAGTATCTGCGGCCGTATTGGCTCTGGGTCATCGTCGCCTTCATCGCGATCGTCGGCGGGTCGCTGGCGGATCTGGTGCAGCCGTGGCTGACCGCCAAAGCGATCGACGACCACATCGCCGTCAAGGACCTCGAGGGACTCTGGCGGCTGGGCCGGTGGTTCCTGCTGATCCTGATCACGTCGTTTGTTTTCGAGTACATCCAGACGTCGGTCATGCAGACGGTCGGGCAGAAGATCCTGCATACCGTGCGGCGGGATGTCTTCACGCACCTGCAGCGACTGGATGTGAAGTTCTACGACCGGAATCCGGTCGGCCGCCTGATGACGCGCGTGACGACGGATGTGGATGCGCTGAACGACATGTTTTCGTCCGGGGTCGTCACGGTGTTCGGCGATTTGATCATGTTGTTCGGGATCGTGGCCATCATGATCGCGATGGACTGGCGGCTGGCGCTGGTCGCGTTTTCGGTGCTGCCGTTCATCGCGTGGGCGACCGCGTGGTTCCGGCGCAACGTACGTGAGAACTACCGGCAGGTCCGCGGACTCGTGGCGAAGCTGAACGCTTTTCTGCAGGAGCACCTGACCGGCATGGGGACGGTGCAGCTGTTCAGCCAGCAGGCCAGGAGTTATCGACAATTCGAGACGATCAATCGCGAGCATCGCGATGTGAACATTCAGTCGATTTACTACTACGCGTTGTTCTATC
Source organism: Vicinamibacterales bacterium (assembly GCA_030827135.1). Taxonomy (GTDB): domain Bacteria; phylum Acidobacteriota; class Vicinamibacteria; order Vicinamibacterales; family SCN-69-37; genus SYFT01. Next base: position 830,055 of record JAURFE010000001.1, on the reverse strand, counting down.
CGATCATCGAAGTGCTGGCCGCGCTGTCGGGCGCGCTCATCATCCTCGCGGGCGGGTGGTGGGCACTTGACGATCAGGTGAGCATCGGCGTGCTGGTGGCATTCCTCCAGTATTCGCGGCGCTTCTTCCAGCCGATCAGCGATCTGTCGGAAAAATTCAACATTCTCCAGGCAGCGATGGCGGCCTCCGAGCGCATCTTCGGACTGCTCGATACGCCCGTCGAGATGCCGACTCCCGCGGCATCAGCGGATCGCCGCTTCGGAGGGCCCGGACGCATCGAGTTTGATCGCGTCTGGTTTGCTTATAAGGACGATGAATTTGTGCTGCGCGACGTGTCATTTGTCGCGGAGCCGGGGCAGCGCATCGGCATTGTTGGCGCCACAGGGTCGGGCAAAACGACCATCATCAGTCTGCTGCTTCGCTTCTATGACGTGACGCAGGGCCGGATTCTGGTGGACGATATCGACGTGCGGGAGTGGCCGCTTGAGCAGCTGCGGACACGGTTTGGCCTGGTGCTGCAGGACGTGCACCTGTTTTCCGGGACGATCTCGAGCAACATCCGCCTGGGGCGCGAAGATATTTCGGACGAGGCCGTGTGGCAGGCCGCGAAGGCGGTGCATGCCGATCGGTTCATCGATCTCCTGCCGCAGGGGTACGACACACCGGTGGCCGAACGCGGAGCGACATTGTCGGTGGGGCAGAAGCAGCTGCTGTCATTTGCGCGTGCGCTCGCCTTTGATCCGGCCGTGCTCGTGCTTGATGAGGCGACATCGAGTATCGACACGGAAACCGAAGGGTTGATTCAGGACGCGCTCCACACACTCATGGCGGGGCGCACCGTGTTTGCGATCGCGCACCGCCTCTCCACCATCCAGGACATGGATCACATCCTGGTGGTGCACAAGGGGAAGATCCGGGAGAGCGGCACCCATCAGGAGCTGCTGGCGCTCGGCGGAATCTATTGCAAGTTGTGGGAAGTGCGGCCGCTCACCGCACCGACGTCTTCGGATCCCAGCCCAGCCGCAGCACCGTGACCGCTGCGGGCCGGCGCCCGAACTCCAGGGCGTCGTAACAGCTCCACATGTAGAGATCGAGCTCGCGCCCCTGGACCTCTGGCCCGGTGTCGAGCACGGTGTAGATGCCTTCAAATGCCGTTGGGAGGCCCTCGATCCGGATGACCGACCCGAGCGGCAGTACCTTCGGGTCCGCAGCCGCCATCCCGGCCCGCACCCGGATGCCGGCGGCCGTGGTTTCACCCTTGCAGTACGCCGTTACTGAGAACCGCACGGTGCGACCAGGCGTGGGAGGCTCTGTCTCACTGGCGGACTCGATTCGCGTCACTTTCGAGTCCAACATGTCCCGCTCGTAGTAGATGGCGATGAACCCCACGGCGGCCACCGCCATGACGAGCAACTTCATCCAAAGCGAACGGGACAGGGTCCAGGGCATCAGGAAGAGCCTGACTGTACTACACAGGCTTGAATGGTCCAGGGGCCCAGCAGTCCAGGGTCCAGGAGTCCGGCAATTTCAAAAATGGTCGAAGCCGTCGGGCATCGGACGTGCGACACCGTCTTCGGTGAGCACCACGTCGAGCGCTTTCGTGCAGACCCCGATGTCGGTCGCGGGCACCTCCGCGGCCTGGCGCACGGCGGCGAGGAAGCGCCGCACGCGACGTGCGGGCACGGCGAAGAGGAGTTCGTAATCCTCGCCGCCCGAGAGCGCCTGCGCCCGCGTGGCGGCCTTGTGGACGGGGATGGTCCTGGCGTCGATATCCGCGCCGCACCCGCTGGCCTCACACATCTGGTGCACCGCATCGGCGAGGCCATCCGACAGGTCCATGCACGCGGAGGCCGCGCGGTTGTTCGCGACAATGAAACCCGTGCGCAGTCGGGCCGACGGGCGCAGGTGCGCGTTGAGGATTTCGTCCGAGCCCGGCTGTTCCGGGGCGCTGAGCGCCGCGAGTCCAGCCGCAGCCGCGCCAAGGCTACCCGTGACAAACAGACGATCCCCTGGGCGCGCGCCAGACCGGCGCATGACACGGCGCGGGCGGACGGCACCGATGGCCGTCAGGTGAATGTGGAGACCGGTGACCGACCGCGACAGGTTGCCACCGACGAGCGGGGCCCTGGTTTCAGTCGCGAGCGACACCACACCGTCGATCAGCGCGTCGAATTCCTCAACGGGAAAGTCCGGGGGCAAGGACAGCGAGAGCAGCAGGGCTCGTGGCGTGGCGCCCATGGCCGCGAGGTCGCTCAGATTGACAGCCACCGCTTTGCGACCGATGTCGAACGCACCTGTACGCAGGGCATCCGTACGCAGGGCGCCCTGAACGTGACGGCGCCGTGGCCACTCCCGGCGGAAATGCACACCTTCCACAAGCGCATCGGTGGTCACGACCTCGACACATCCACGCGCGGAGGTGAGCACGGCGGCGTCGTCGCCAGGCCCGGTCAGCACCCAGTCGGGGGCGGCCGGGATGCGTGCGCGGAGTCTGGTGATGAGGGCGCGTTCGTTCATGGAGAAGGAGACGACGAAGATGGCCCCGCTTTGCCGTGTGGGGAGGTCGAATGAACCTGCGAGTGCAGGTGGAACCGCTCAGAGCCGCGCTTCAGGCTTCCTCGCCATGGAGGCATGCACACCACGCGGCATTGCAGCTCACTTGTGAAAGAAGCATCGGCTCAAACGACGCTCCGAACCATCACGCGCAAAGCAGGACGCCGAAACGATCCTACACTGCAATCCGTCGTTGTCCACTGAGAACCGCATCCACGAGGCGCTCGATGGCTTCGGTCTTTTCCTTGACGTGGCCTTCGATGCCGACCCCGTCGGCGCGCGCGCGATAGAGTTCGTCCGCGAGATTCAACGCGGCGATGACGGCGATGCGCAGCGAGTCGGCGCTTGACAGTTCGTCGGCGGCGAGCGTCATCTTCTGGTCCACGTACGCGGCGAGTTCCGTGATGTACGCCTGGTCGAGGTCACTCTTGACGGCGTACCGCTGGCCGTGAATCTCGACGGTGACAACACGGGCACTCATGGGCGGGGGATCAGAGCTTCAACTTCTCGATGTGCGCGATCATCTCGACCACGCGGCCACGAATCTGTTCGCGCTCTTCTCGCAGGGTGGCGGCTTCGGTGCCGGCCGATTCCGATTCCGCCAGCCGCGTCTTCGCGACCTCGAGCTCGCGTTCGAGCCGGGCGACGGCGTCGAGGGCCTGCGCCCGTTCGCCGCGCAGGGTTTCAATCAGGGTCACCAGTTGCCGGACTTTTTCGTCGAGCCGGTCAATCGGTTGCAGGTCGGTCGTCGTTCGTGACATCAGAGTCCTCGTACCGTTGCGCCACACTCCTGCTGGAGGGCCGCGATAATCATCGTCATGGCATCGTCCACTTCGCGGTCGGTCAGGGTGCGGGCGGCATCACGGAATGTGAGGCGGTACGCCAGGCTGACCTTGCCGTCGGGGATGCCCTTCCCCTGGTAGCGATCGAACTCGCGGACCTCACGCAGCGCCTCAAGCGCGCCACCAGAGGGCTGTCGAATAGTGGCACGAACGGTCGCAGCAGACAAGGACGCGTCTACGACGAGCGAGAGATCCCGCACCACCGCAGGGAAGCGGGGCAGGGCCGCCACACGCTGGGGGGAACTGCCGTCGCCGGTGAAGGCCGTGAGGTCCAGTTCGCCCGCCACCACGATTACGCCGGCCGGCAGTCCGCGGCTTTCCGCGACCGCCGGGTCAATCTGGCCGGCGGTGCCGACGCGACGGTCCGTGTGCAACGCCGCCACGCGTCCCCGCACGAACCCCGCCGCCTGGTCGATGGCTTGGGACGTCAGCGTGAGACCCCATCCGCCGGCCAGGACTTCGGCAATGCCGAGTGCGTCGAACAGGTCCACGGACTCCGCGCGCGCGCTCCAGTGAGTGTCACGCTGCCCGCAGAGCACCCAGGCCACGCGTTGCGTCTCACCTGCGGCCCCAAACGCGGCACCCGCTTCAAAGAGGCGCACATCGGTGATGCCGCGGCGACGGTTGTAGATCAGCGAATCGAGCAACCCCGGGATGAGGGAAGGCCGCAGAACCGCAAACTTCTCCGACAGCGGATTGGCGATGGAGACCAGCGACGCCGGGTCGGCCGTGAACGGCGCGGCGGCCGCGGCTTCCATAAACGTGAACGTCACGGCTTCCTGCAGGCCGGCTCCGCACAAGACACGGCGCAGCCGTCGCGCACGCAAGACGCCGGCATCCGACACGCGAGGCGTGGCCCGCAGGGCGGGGAACGTCGCGGGCACGCGATTGACGCCCCAGTGACGGCCGACTTCTTCGATCAGATCCGCCTCGCGGGCGACATCAACACGCGCGGTGGGGGCCGTCACCATCCAGCCGTCGGCGGCCGGGGCGACCTCAAAGCCGAGGCTGCCAAGGATGCGCTCGACGTCAGCGGCAGGCACATGGTCGCCCAGCAGGCGCGCGAGTCGCGCCGGACGCAGCGCGATGGCTGCCGGGGCCTGGCGCGCAGGGTGGATATCAGTGATGGCGCTCGTCGCCCGGCCGGCCTTGATTTCTTCGAGCAACGCGAGCGCTCGAGCAATCGCCGTCGCCGTGCCGCCAATGTCCGCGCCGCGCTCGAATCGGGTGGACGCCTCCGTCTTGAGGCCAAGCTTCTTGCTCGTCGCGCGGACGGTTGCCGGCTGAAACCACGCACTCTCGATCGCGATGCGCGTGGTGGACGATGAGACTTCGGAGCCGGCGCCACCCATGACGCCGGCGATGCCGACGACCTGATCGCGGTCGGCGATCACCAGCATCGACGGGTCGAGCTTCCGCTGTTGCCCGTCGAGTGTCGCGAGTGTCTCGCCCGCCCGGGCCTGCCGTGCCACCAGCGCCGGCCCCGCGACTTTCGCGATGTCGTACGCATGCATCGGCTGGCCCACCTCAAGCATCACGTAGTTGGTGACATCGACGACATTGTTGATCGGCCGAACGCCACACGCCGTGAGCCGCTCCGCGAGCCACGCCGGTGATGGACCGACAGTCACGTCTGCAGTGGCGAGGGAAAAGCGTCCGCACAAGGGCGAGTCAATGGCCACGCGCACGTCAGGTTGGGAGAGGTTGGGTGAGGTTGGGTGAGGTTGGGTGGGCCCCCCGACCCCGGACCCCGGGACCCGAACCCTGGACCCTGGACCCTGGACCGCGAAGGCCGTAGCCGCCTCCTTCGCCAAGCCACGTACGGAAAGACAGTCCGGTCTGTTGGCCGTGATCTCGAAGTCGATTGTGTCGCCCTCAATCGAGGCGACTTCGAAGCCGACGCCGGCGATGTGGCGCGCGATGTCCTGGGCCGACGTACCCGCCGGCAGGCCGGCGAGGTCAGCGATCCACGTGGCGGGTGCCTTCACAGGGCCACCTGCTCGAGGAAGCGGAGGTCGTTTTCGTAGAACATGCGGATGTCATCCACGCCGTAGAGGCGCAGCGCGAGCCGTTCGATACCGACACCGAAGGCAAAGCCCGTGTATTTGTGGGAGTCGTACCCGACGGCTTCGAACACGGCCGGATGCACCATGCCGCATCCGAGGATTTCGATCCAGCCGGTGTGTTTACAAAGGTTGCAGCCCTTGCCGGCGCAGCCCTGGCACTCCACGTCGAGTTCGGCCGACGGTTCTGTATAGGGGAAGAAGCTTGGACGGAAACGTGTCGCCACGCGGCCACCGAAGAACTGTTCGGCGAAGCCGTTGAGCGTGCCGCGCAGGTCGCCGAGGCTGATGCCTTCGTCCACCACCAGACCTTCGATTTGCGTGAACATCGGTGTGTGCGTGGCATCGAACTGGTCGCGCCGGTAGACGCGGCCCGGGGCGATGACACGCACCGGGGGCTCGTGCGTTTCCATGTAGCGAATCTGCATGCCGGATGTGTGCGTGCGCAGGAGCGTCGCCGCGCGGCCACCGTCGGGCACCGGCACCGGGCTCGACAAGTACAACGTGTCCTGCATGTCACGAGCCGGATGTTCCGCCGGCATGTTCAGCGCTTCAAAGTTGTGCCAGTCGTCTTCGAGTTCCGGGCCTTCGATGATCTGGTAGCCCATCGCAAGGAAGATGTCCTCGACGCGTTCGCGCACCTGGGTCAGTGGATGGCGGCGTCCAAGCAACGGCCGGCGGCCGGGCAGCGTGACGTCGAGTGCGTCCCTGGGCGCCGCCGAGGCCGCGACCTCGGACTCGCGCGCATCAAGGGCCGCTTCGATTTCCTGTTTGAGGGCGTTCGACGCCGCGCCGAGTGTGCGCTTTTCTTCCGGCGTGGCGGATGCGATGGACTTGACGAGCGCCGTCACCAGCCCATGTTTCCGGCTCAGAAACTCGTCGCGGAGTGTCTTGAGATCGGCCGGGGTGCGGGCGGCCGCGAGGGCAGCCTGGAATCGGGAGTGCAGGGCATCAACGGACGGGGCGGACATGCCCGGGCATTGTACAAGGCCGGAGGCGGTACGCGGTCAGTGAGCGCGCAACACCTCCACGTCAGCGCACAGACCCCGGCCTCGATGGTATCCACGCGTGATGATCGCTACAGCCCCGCCCCCGGCGCGCCCCTTGAAGATCGGGCGCTCGCCGCAGAGGCGGCGCGGCGAGGATTGAGATCGTGGTCAACTGGCTTGAGGAGCTCAAGCGCCTGGTGCCGGTGAAATGACCTGACGCTGCCCTCAGGCACGCGCCTCGGCCTTCGGCCGGGGCGAGGGCCAAGCCGAGGCCTCCGGCACCGAGTCGCTACCGACGCCCTCGCCCGGCAACCGACCCTGGTGGCTGCAGTGCAAACAAGTGACCGCGGCCGGGTTGCCGTTGGGTGTCTGGCTGGTCGCGGCGCTGCCGGCCGCGCTGCTCACCGTCCCGTGGTGACGGGCGTCATCTTCCAGAACGCGATGCCGCTGGCCTGCTGGCCGACGTCCACCGTGCCGATTTTTTGCAGCGACCGTAGGTCGATGGCGTCCACCTTGCCGGGCTGGGCCCCGACGCCTTCACTGGTGACGAACGCGTAGCGCGAATCGGAGCTGATGACGATGCCGTGGGCGATGGTGTTCGAGGTCTTGACCTGTCCCAGGCTGCTGCCCGATGCCAGGTCGAACACTTCGACCATATGGCCCTGCTTGAGCGTCCCGACCAGCAGCCGGCCATCAGGCGAGACTGCCAGATTGTAAATGCCGCGGCCGGTTCGCAACTTGCGGGTCATAGTCCACGTGGCCACATCAACCTCGACAATGACGTCCGACTTGTTGCAGGCCACGAAGATGCGCGTGCCGTCGTGCGACGGCTGCGCCCACGTGGGTGAACACGTCGCGGGCGCCATCGTGTGCCGCTCGCCGGGGGCGTAGCCGACCTCGGCCGGATCGACCGGGGGGGCGGCGGGTTTCGGCGTGGCCGCCATCGACGACATGTCATGCCCGGCATGCATGCTGTGGTCCATCGCCGCGTCGACCGGTACCGGGCCCTCGGCATCGGTGGCCACCGAGAACCGCCGCGACACCTCGAACGTGCGCGTGTCGATCTCAACCAGCTGGTCGTCCATCATGCAGACCGAGTACTGCCGGAGGCCGGTCGGGTCGAGCCGGCTGCCGTGCGGCATCGTGCAGGTCACGACACGGTTGACCTCGATCATCGTCGGCGTGAAGACCACAGATACGGTGGACGGCACCATGTCGCCGTGCAGGTTGAAGTTCACCGAGAGCGAGTACAGGCCGTCGGGGGTGACGTCGAGCGAGGCGGGGAAGTTGCCGAGCAGGACGCCGTCACCGACGAGGCGGTCGCTGCCGCCCGGGCCGGCGCCCAGTTCGTATTTCCATAACTTGCCGTCAGGTTTGCCGTGGCCGGTCGTCATGTAGAGGAACCGGCCGTCGGGGGTGATCTGCAGACCGTGGGGGCCTTCCATCTCCGCCGACAGTTCGCCGATGGGAGTCGTGCGCTCCACAGCGAGCCCCTGGGCGTCGAGCCGGATGCGGTGGATGGTGTCAGCCGACTCGGCGCCCGCGTACACCCAGTAGGTGGCCTGCGGGGCCTGGGAGGACCGGGTCTGGGCGTGCGGCGCGGCGCGTGAAGCCACGAGCGCCAGCGCGGCCGTAAGCAGCAGGGCCGGGGCGGTGCGCATGGCCGACACGGTATCACGGCTGATCGCCCCTCCGGTCGGGGTATCATGCCCGCGTTCCCAAGGAGTTCCTGATGTCCACGCCGATCCGACGTCTGTCGCTTGCCGTGTCCGCCGTCCTCGTCTCGACCGCCGGTTTGCTGGCCGCCCAGGCCGCGCAGGCGCCTACCGTGGCGGTGGTGAAGGTCGTTGCTGAACCCGCGGCCCTGCGGATGGAGGCCGGCAAGACGGCCCCGCTCACGGTCACCGCGCTTGATGCGGCCGGCCGTGAGGTGGCAAACGCCATCATCCGCGTGAACCTGCCGCGTCGATCGGCCTCGTGGGCCGACGGTCAGGTCACGGCGTTTCTGGTTGGAGAACACACGGCGACGATCGTCGCGACCGGCGCGCCGGGGACGCCCCCGGTCACCATCGAGGTGCCGGTGACGGTTGTCTGGCCGCCGCTCAAGGCCCTCGAGATTTCAGCCGATCCGGGCACGCTCTACACCGGCGTCACCATCGGCCACCACGCGAAGGGGATCAACGAAGACGGCAGCGAACGCGCCAGCGCGCTGGTCGCGTGGGCGTCATCCAATCCGCGCGTGGCGACCGTTGACCGTTTCGGATTCGTGACCGCGGTCGCACCCGGGACCGCGTCGATTCGTGCGACCCTCGACGGCACCTCGGCTGAACGCACGGTCACGGTCCTGGTCAACCCCGTGGCGTCGCTGGAACTTGGCATCACGGAGGCCACGATTCGCACCGGCGACGTGATCGACCTGGTCGGCACGGCCCGGCGCGCCGACGGCGGCGTGGTCAACGACATGCCGGTGACCTGGAGCTACGCCTACCTGGCGCCCGAGGGCAACACGCCGAAGGCGCCGGGCGGCGCCGGCATCATCGACAACGGCCTGTTCGTCGCCAATTACCCGGGCATCTACACGATCCTCGCGCAGGCCGGCCCCGCGCACGCCCGCCACACCATCGAGGTGACCGCGCGCACCGTGCGTCAACGTTTCGTCGTCACCGGCCGCGGCATCATCCGCGACACACACACGTCAGATCTCTGGCCCTACACCGGCAGCGACGGCCGTGACTACTGCATCGTCGGCACGTGGGGCGGCGACGGGTACGCCCATGTGTTCGACATCACCGATCCGACGAACATCGTCCGCACGCACTCGGTGCAGGTGGACGCGCGCACGATCAACGACGTGACCGTGTCGCCCGACGCCCGGTATGCCGTCATGTCGCGCGAGGGTGCCTCGAATCGCCGCAACGGCGTGGTCTTCCTCGACCTGAAGGACCCGGCCAAGCCGGTCGTCGCCTCGTCGTTCGACGTCGAGCTGACGGGCGGCGTGCACAACATGTTCGCGACCAACGACCACCTGTTCGCGGTGTCGGGCGGCGCCAAGTATGTGGTCATCAACGCTGAAGACATCTACAAGCCGTCGTACACGTCGGAATACCGGCACCCGAACGCGCGGCTGCACGACCTGTGGGTGCGCGACGGCGTGGCGTATTCAGCGCAGGGGGGGGCCGGCACGGTGATCGTCGACGTCGGCAACGGCGGCTGGGGCGGCTCGCTCACCGAGCCGAAGCTCATCAATACCGTGCCGATCGACAGCGGTCACGAGATCTATCCCTACTTCCAGAAGTCGACCGGCAAGACGTACCTGTTCATCGGCGACGAGCAGATGAACCGCCGCGGCCGCGTGTGGGAGGGCAGCGGGTACTCGCTGTCGGGGCCGGACGGCGCGCCGCCGAAGGGCGGTATTGCGCAGACGTCGGGCGGTTACACCCACATCGTCGACTTCACCGAGCCCATGAACCCGCGCAAGGTCGGCCGGTACCAGCTCGAGGATTACGGGTCGCACGACATCATCGTGGAGGACGACATCCTCTATCAGGCCTACTACGACGGCGGCGTGCGCATCGTGGACGTATCGGGCCGGCTGATGGGCAACCTCTACGACCAGGGTCGGGAGATCGCGGTCTTCAAGCCCTACGACCCCGAGGGCTACACGGCCAACGCGCCGTTCGTCATGAACGCGATGCCCTGGAAGGGGCACATCCTGTTCACCGACTTCAACAGCGGACTGTGGATGGCGAAGCTCGAAAAACCCTGACGGAACGGATGGATCCGGCCGACGCGATACGTCCCTGCTCAGACCTGGAAGCCCCGCACCTCTTGCGGCTGGTAGGGGGCTTCCAGGGCCCGGCGTCGTGTTCGTTCGCCCTCAGTACTCGATGATGATCTCCGGATCCATCTGGCGGACCTTGTTCAGGAAGATCGCATACCGGTAGGTCTGCACCGGCGCGTCCTGCTTGACCTTCAGGGCCAGCACCCGCTGGGTTCCGGCAGGGACGGCCCGTTCCGTGTTCCCAGGGATAAACGGTTCACCGTCGAGGAACTCGCCGACTCCAAACGCCTGATCGGTGGCGCACGTGTTCATCACGACCCACACCACGTTCGCCGACCTCGACGCCTTGATCGGGTTGTCCTTCGCCATGACCTGACAGCCGCCCTCGACGTCCCCCAACACCACCACGGCGAGCGGGCTCGACGGGGCCGGGGGACGAATACTTCTGTTGTAGACAAGCCCGGCCGTCATCAATGCCAACACACCAACTCCAAGTGCGACGTGATCGATCCTCATCAGGAACCTCCGGGTTTTGGTGAACCGTACTGTTGCAGGAGCGCTTTAAATTCAGCCGTGTCGCGGATCGGCGCCAGATCCTCATCGTCGGCGACACGGACAGTGCCGTAGCCGTGCTTGAGCGCGGCTTCCAGCCCGGCCAGCGCTTCGCGGCGCTTGCCGATTTCGGCATAGACGACCGCCTCGCGGAACCGGACGGTCGAATCGGTCGGCGCCAGGGACACGGCCAACTGCGCGACCATGCCAGGGGTGACGACGCGCGTCAGCGCTCACGTTCGTCAGTGGGTGCCGGCGCCCGAACCGGGAACCAGCATCATGCAGCGGTGGCGTCGGACTATCGGCGATGACTTTCGGCGAAGCGGAGGTCGGGGGCCTGTGCAGTCGGGTCTTACTGCCAGCATCTATATGATACCCATGGACACCGCCAGAGAGGCATGCCACGCTGAACAGGCTCCTGTGCGGAATCAGCGAGGGAACTGGGGGACCGGTGCTCGATGCCGTCGCCCCCGACACCGCTCGGAGCAATACTTCACCTCGTCCCAGACAGTCTTCCACTTCTTCCGCCACTGGAACGGGCGCCCGCAGACCACACAGACTTTCGTGGGACGGTTGGCGTGATGCGCCATCAGCGTTCGTGTGCCCCTGTCGGAGCATACGAACACCCGCGCCCGACCGAGGCGCTTCCGCACCAGCGACACTTCCGCCCATCCTGCCCGTGCCGATGCGCTTTCGTCGGCGAATAGGAGCAGCCCCGGCCATAGGAACTGGAGCCGCAGAACTCGCAGCGGTCAGCCGTGCCCGCGTGTTCGTGCGCCTTGTGCGGGGAGTACGAGCATCCGCGCCCGTAGGAGGCGGAGCGACAGTAGCGACACTGAGTGGTCATCACTCGACCGCATTTATCAAAGTGAGTCGCGCGCGCTCCGTGTCCTCCCTCCGTTCCACGGCAGAGAGTGATGGGCTGGCCGCTCCACGGGCCTTGTTCAACATTGCGACGTACTTGGCTCGCGCGCGCTGATAGAACACCTCGTTATAGAACGGCGTGGCCGCACCCGTTTCGAGCCCACGCACCTGCGCCAGGGACAGCAGCAACGCGTCTGCGACAGCTTGCTCGGACAGGCCAAGTTCTTGCCGTTGCTCCCTGAACTCGTGAGGAGGCCACTCGGTGTGGTGCGCGAGGACGATGCGCAGTCGGGATGCGGACATCGGCGGGCATTCTACCTACCCCCGCCGAAACTCCGCCACCCATTTCTCGACCTGTTCAGGTCGGGCTTGGTCGTGCCGGGCGGTGGCGCTACCATCATGCCCTATGCCTTCGCCTCTCTTGCAAACGGTTCGCTGGTGCGCAGGTCTCGCGGTTGCCCTGAGCGGCGTGGCATGCGGGGGACAGAGTCAGACGCCGAGCGCGCCGAGCGTCGCAGGCACGACGTCCGTTCTGAGTAATCCTGTCGTCTCTTCGCGCTATGTCACTGTGGGCTTCTGGCAGGACGCAACGTGTGCAGGCGCCCCTGGCAACACCACCGCATTTCCCGTCGATTACGGTGACGGGATGTGCTTCGTCTGGGCAGGACGGAGCGGCGAGAACTCCGCCAGCCGGTTTGAGTGCGGTCAGGAGAGTTTCAGCTACACCCAATGGACAACGCTGACGTGCAGTGGTGGACAAGTGCCTGCGGGTACGCGCAAGACCGTGACGACAACCGGGTGCACGCAGGGCGTGCCGCCTACGCAATACGCACGGATCGTCGATTTCAGTGGCTGCCAGATGGGGCGATAGGCGCGTACGCAGGGCGGGGAGCAGGAGCACCCGCTATCCGCTCCCCCGCCGCCAGTCATCGCACGTTTCGACGTCGCCTACCGTCTGTAGTCCGGGAGCGCGAGCGTAGAGTCCGCTTGTGACCGCTAAAGCGCCATGCATTTTTCCGAGCATTGAATCGCACTTGATCAGGGACGCGACCGCTCTTAGCATCGAAGAGCGCTCCCGCACATGTTCCGCCCCAATAAGTCGTTCCACATCTGCTGGTTGGGGCTCGTCACACTCCTCTTCGTCGTTGTGCCGCAACCGACGTCGGCCACACAGTCCACGTACTATCTCTGGACTGGCCAGGCAGCTGCGCAGACTCAGATCGACCTGAATCATCGGACTAGCTGGCACATTTCCGTGAGGTCCGGCAGCGTCGTTTTCGGCGGTGGCAATTTCACGATGAAGAGGGGTTCACAGTCTTTTGAAGATGTGACCCTTTCGTTGTATCGAGGTGCCGACACAAGCGGCACGTTGCTCGGCAGGAAGACTGTCACTGTCAGCGGGTTCACGCAGAGCTTCGCGAGCATCCCGTTCCATTTTGCCTCGACGGTCACACTGACACCGGGAAGCTACTACGCCGTCGTGGCGTCCAACGCAGCAGACAGCCAGAACTTCGCTTACTTCATCAAGGGTACCAGTGATGCCCTGATTTCTCTCGACGGTACGGTCGCGGGCCAGATTGATCCCGCGATTGCTGGAGCGAGTGCGCAGCCGGATGCCGCCAATCTGACCTTGAACAAGACGGCGACGGGGACGGTGCTGACGGGCGGGACGATCACCTACACGCTCGGTCTGGGCAACAGCGGCGGCTCGCCGTCGGGCACGTCGGCGACAGTCAAGGACGTGCTGCCGGCGGGCGTTGTCGCGACGGCGGTGACGGCCGGGACAGGCGTGACGGCAGTCGATTGCGGCAGCTTGCCGTCGGCGGCCGGCGCGACGCTGACGTGCAGCGTGACATTGTCAAGCGCGCTCGACTCGACAGCTCCAAATGGTACGGCAGCGTTTACGGTGACGGCGACGGCGCCGTCATCGGCCGGAACGATCACCAACTACGCCTCCGTGGATCCGACCGGCGGCAGCAGCCCGGCGACGCCCGGGGTGAGCTGCACGACGCTCAGCTGCGCCAGTGCAGCGACGACAGTGAATACGCCGTCGAACCTGACGCTGTCCAAGACGGCGACGGCGACGGTGCTGACCGGCGGAACAATCACCTACACGCTCGGCCTGGGTAACAGTGGCGGGACGACCTCGGGGACGTCGGCCACGGTGAAGGACGTGTTGCCGACGGGGGTGGTGGCGACGGCGGTGGCGGCGGGGACGGGCGTGACGTCGGTCGATTGCGGCAGCTTGCCGTCGGCGGCCGGCGCGACGCTGACGTGCAGCGTGACGCTCAGCGCGGGCCTGGCGGCGAGCGCCGCGACTGGCACGGCGGCGTTTACGGTGACGGCGACGGCGCCGTCGTCGGCCGGGGCGATCACCAACTACGCCGCTGTGGATCCGACCGGCAGCAACAGCCCGGCCACGCCGGGCACGGGCTGCACGACGACCAGCTGCGCCAGTGCGGCGACGACGGTGAATACGCCGTCGAACCTGACGCTGTCCAAGACCGCGCCAGCAAGAGTCAACCCTAGCGGGACGATTTCCTACACGCTCGGCCTGGGTAACAGCGGGGGGACGACCTCGGGGACGTCGGCGACGGTGAAGGACGTGTTGCCAACGGGGGTGGTGGCGACGGCGGTAGCGGCGGGGACGGGCGTGACGTCGGTCGATTGCGGCAGCTTGCCGTCGGCGGCCGGCGCGACGCTCACGTGCACGGTGACACTGACGTCGGGGCTGGCGGCGAGCGCCGCGAATGGCACGGCGGCGTTTACGGTGACGGCGACGGCGCCGTCATCGGCCGGGGCGATCACCAACTACGCCGCTGTGGACCCGACCGGCAGCAACAGCCCGGCCACGCCGGGGGCCGGCTGCTCGACGACCAGCTGCGCGAGTGCAGCGACCAGTGTCGAGGTTCTTCCGAATCTGACGCTGTCCAAGACGGCGACGGGGACGGTGCTGACCGGCGGAACAATCACCTACACGCTCGGCCTGGGCAACAGTGGCGGGACGACCTCGGGGACGTCGGCCACGGTGAAGGACGTGTTGCCGACGGGCGTGGTGGCGACGGCGGTGGCGGCGGGGACGGGCGTGACGTCGGTTGATTGCGGCAGCTTGCCGTCGGCGGCCGGCGCGACGCTGACGTGCACGGTGACACTCACGTCGGGGCTGGCGGCGAGCGCGGCCACCGGCACGGCCGCGTTTACCGTGACGGCGACGGCGCCGTCAGCAGCCGGGGCGATCACCAACTACGCCGCCGTGGATCCGACCGGCGGCAACAGCCCGGCCACGCCGGGCACGGGCTGCACGACGACGAGCTGCGCCAGTGCGGCGACCACAGTCGGTCTGCCAGGAGATCCTGGGATTGATTTCTTGATTCGCAAGCGCGTCAGTCGGCCGGTCCTTATGGTCGGAGACACCGTGGAATTCACTCTGGTCATAAAGAATTGCTCGCCGGTGTCGCTGCGTGACGTGGTGTTGACCGACACGCAGGCGCGAGGCTTCGTGCCTTTGGCGAATTCAACGTTCCTCCAGCGCGGCACCACCAACATCCCGCAATGCCCCAATAGGCTCGAAATGGGAGCGGCCGCATCGAGTTCGACTGACGGGCTCTCCCTCCCGATGGTGACACGTGGCGGGACCGCGGAGTTTGGTCTGGGAGAGATGGCGCCGGGGATCGAATACACCGTCACCTACACGGCGTTGGTTGACTTTAATGCTCCGCCCGGCACGCAGTTGACGGCAGTGACCGGGACCTTCCGAGCATCAGCGAACAGCCTCGTGGTGTCAAGACCGGTTGAAGTGGACGTGACCGTTGTTGGCGCGGAGTACGCCCCCTCGAATCTGATCCTCGGGCGCGTATTCGACGATCTAAACCGCAATGACCTGTTTGACAGGGGGGAAACGGGACTCGCCGGCGTTCGAGTGGTCCTGTCCACGGGCCAGGCGACCGTGACGGATCGCGACGGTCTTTACAGTTTTCCATCGGTGGCTTCTGGAGCGAACACCGTGGCGATTGATCCGGATACAGTGCCGGAGGGCTACGGCCCGCCGCCGACATCCAATCCTCGCCAACAGGGATGGAGCCGGCTCCTTCGGTCGCCGCTGGGCTCCGGTATCCTCATGCGACAAAATTTCGCACTGGTCGCACAGACACCCTCGATGACGTCCCTGCCCCTCCCGGCGTCGAAGCCGTCGGTCTCGACACTGATTCGTGACGGTGGATACTCGATGGCCAACGGCGTCGTGCCTCCGGGTGCGGCGGATGTCGGTCGGTTGGAAATTATCGCTGACCGAGCTGATCTCGCCGCGGGTGGACGGGATCGAACGCTTGTCACGATCAGGGCTTTCGATCCAGCCGGACTGCCGATTCCCGCCGGATTGGTGACGCTGTCTACGACCGCGGGCGAGTGGATCGGCCCCGTGACGGCGGACGATGATGTCGACGGCGCGACCAGCCGCCTGGCAGTGGAGGCATATTGCCGGCAGGAGTCGAGGGGCGTCTCGCTGCCGCTCGATGTGAATACGGTCAGTCTGCCGGTCCGTGATGGCGTGGCGGTGGCATGCTTGCAGAGCGGCCTCGCACCAGCGGTCGCCGTGCTGACCGTCAGTCAGGGAGGCAAGGCCGGCGCGGTCGCACAAACCCATGTGCGATCGGTGGCGACGCGCGCCGCGCCCGTCGTGGCCGCGATCGGTGAGCTGAGCTTCGTCCTTGGGAGTGAGGCGGCGTCAGGTGCGGCATCGTCCAGCCTGCGTCAGCACGCCGCCTTCTTCCTGCAGACGCCGTCCACTGGTGACGCGCAGCTGACCCTGGCCGCCACGACGGGCGACTCGATCAATCAGGCCACGGGTGTCGACCGGCGCTTCGCCAACGCTGCGACTGACCATACCTATCCTGTCCTTGGCGACACGTCCACGTATCAGGAACTGGCCATGTCAAACGCGCGGGTCTATGCACGACTGGATTTCGGTCGTTCACGAATCCTGTTCGGTGACCTGCACGGCGACGCCACCCGACAGGACCGCAGTGGACTTATCAGCATCAGCCGCTCGCTCACCGGCGCCGAGGTGCACCTCGAACGTCGGCCCGGCCAGTGGCTGGCCGTCCAGGCGGCCCGCCCCGACACGGCCTACAGCCGGGAGGTGTTCCCGGGTCCAGTCACGGGTGTGGTGCGTCTGTCGCACGGCCGGGTGTTATCGGGCAGCGAGGTGCTCACCGTGGAGGTGCGCGACCGCCGGCAGCCGGACCTCATCCTCGAGCAGATACGACTCGCGCGAGGCGTCGACTACGTCCTCGATGCGATGGCGGGCGCCGTGTACTTCAGCCGTCCGCTGCCCCTATTCGACCGCACACTGTCGGCCGAGTTCCTTGTGGTCTCCTACGAGCACGCCACCGCGGGGCTCGACAACTCGATCGTCGTGTTCCGCGGTGAACAGGCGTGGGCCTCAGGCCTTCGCGTGCGGGCGACGGGCCTGACCGAAGCCGCATCCGGCACAGGCCGCGCCTGGCTTGGGGGGGTGGAACTGGAACAGCGTCTTGCCGGACGAGGACGCCTGCGGCTCGAGATTCCGTTCAGTCGCAACATGCGGGCTGGGGACGTGTCCGACGAGGCCACCGGGATGGCCGTCCGGGTCGAGCTGGACCAGCCGTTCTCGGACCGGCCCGGGAACGCGTTCCGACTGCGCTTCTCGAAGACCGACACGGTCTTCGTCAATCCCTACGGTACGCCGGTCGTGCCGGGCCTGACGTCGGCAATCGCCGACGTGGAACTTGCGCCCTCGTCGCGGACGCGATTGCGTCTACTCGCGCAAGGCGAGACGGCCCACTCGAGTCACGCCAATGCCCGTCGTGCGACGATCAGCGCCGAATTGGCGAGGCACGTGGGCCGCGCTGTCGAGCTGACGGCCAGGGTCGATGCCCGGCATCTCGACGACACGTTGGCACAGCGCACGGTCGATTCACGCCTCGTCACGGCGGGTCTCGACTGGCGGCCGGCGCGCCGGTTCGAGGCAGGTATTCGTCGCGAGCAGAACATGGGTGACGCGGACCCGACCTATCCCGACCAGACCATGCTGAGTGCACGCTACCGCGTGCGGTCCGGTGCCCAGCTCTTCGTCAGCCAGCGGTGGAGCGACCACCCGATCATCCCCATGGGCGGCGTCGAGGCTGCAGGTCTGTTCTCGCCGCTGTCGACGCGGGAAACGGCCATTGGCTTCGAGTCGCGGCTGCACAGGCTGACCACCTTCACCAGCCGGTATCAACTCGACAGGGGGTTCAACGCGACGCAGGGAGCGGCCCTGCTTGGCGTCATGACTCGCCTGCCGGTCACCCGCACCTGGGCGTTCGATGTCGGCCTGCAGCGCGCTGTTCAGATACAGGGGGAGGGCCGCGGCTTCACCAGTGCGATTGGAGGCATCGCGTTCACGCCCGAGCAATGGCGGACGACCGTGCACTACCAGTACCGTAGTGGTCAGCGGGAGGCGTCGCTGGTCTCGGCCGCGGTGGCGGGGCAGGTCACACCCTCGATCAGCGTAAGCGGCCACTATCGGCGGGACCGCACCACATTCAACAACGTGACCGAGACACGCGACGAGGCTCTCGCAGCCCTCGCGCTTCGGCCCAAGCAGTCGGACCGGGTCGGCCTGTTGTTCGCGTGGAACCACGGGGACGCCCTGTCGCCGGCAATGGCCGTGAGGCAGACACCCAACAACCGGATCGACCGACTGTCACTGGACGGCTACTATCAGGTGACCAGCCGTCTCGAATTCCACCAGCGGGTGGGCCTGTTGCGCACGCACGTCGGCCGGCTCGGCTCGACGGCAACGTTGCTCTCGCAGTCCCGGCTGCAGTACCGCCTGGCCAGCCGGTTCGATCTGGCTGGGGAACTGCGGCTGGCCAAGCGATTCGGCACGGTGGACACGGGAGACATGATCGGCGCGGCCGAGCTGGCCTACTGGGTGAGTGCCGACCTTCGGGCCGGCATCGGCTACACCACGCGTCCGTGGACCTCCTTCGGCCCCGCGTTGATCACCGAGTCAGACCGGGGGAACGTGTACGTGGTTCTGACCTCTCGCCTGTCATCGTTGTTTAACCTGTTCCAGGGCCGCGTGACTCCAGCAGCGCGCGTTTTGGAGCTCCCGGCGTCCGAACGCTAGCCCCCGGATCGGCCGGGCGAGAGCTTCGTCACGTCGTTCCCGTTTCGTCTGTAGTAGCCGGGCCCGTCAGGTCCGGTGGCGCTCCAGTCCGACGACGTCACGATGAAGTTCTGGCCGGTGTTGGCGTCATGGACGTACTCGGAGCCGCGCCAGGGGTTGTAGCCGGCCTCGTCGCCCTCGGTGTCGGCGTCACGGCGCCGTTCCACGCGGGATTCGAGATCCTGATCGGGCGGCACCCGTAGCTGCACCGTGCATCGGATGTTCATCGCCATGCGCGCCAGCGAGCCGGCCATCTGCGGCCAGTGCTGGTTGGCCATGATGGCGGCACGAATCGGAATGACGTAGCTCTGCGCATCTCCCGGCATCGCCGCGTAGATCACCAAGGCGGAATGCGTGGACCCCCGGAGCGTCAGGGTGGAGTAAGGCGGTATTGCCTCCACCGGATCCGCCGTGAACTCCAAATCAGGCACACCGCCGTGTTGGGCTACCGCCGGGCGCAACAGCGCGCGGATGACCTGCTTTGGATCCCGGCTGTAGCGATCCGGGTCGTTCATCGGAGGCGGATACGAGTACGCATAGGGCGCGATGGCCGTTTGCACTGGATAGACCAGGTAGCTGGCGAACATTGTCTTGTCTGCGTTGAAGATGTCGACGCCGGCCGACTGTTCTCCGACGGTCACAGCCCATGCGGCCGGCGCGACGAATGCGCACTGGTCCTGCGAGCGGGCCGTGACCGGCAGACTCGTGGCCTCGTCAATGGTCTTTGCCGGGGTGACCCGTCCCGACGCGTCCTGAGACGCGACCGCCGGGGCGCTGTCTCCTCCACTGCTCGAGCGCGAGCCGCCCGGCGTGGATCCACACCCCGCCATCATCGGCAGAACACCACAGATGATCACCCCGACAAAACGCCACAGGCCTCTCCACATAACGACTCCTCCGTTTACGAGTTACGACGTGACACTCCGCTGCCACGCAAAGCGCTTCCAACCCAGGAGACCACCGGTCAACCAGGCCACGACGAGCAACAGTCCATGCGCGAGCGTGACGGGCGGTCGTCCCAGTGCGCCCCAATCGCGCAACAGATCCACCCACGCCGGTCGCGGCAGAAACGGCAGCGTCGGTGGGTACGGCATCATCCAGCCAGCGACAAGTCCGCCGCCAAACAGGGCCCCCATCAACGCGCCGGCGTCGGGTACGGTCTCTGGTTGCGAGCGTTCCCACAGGCGCAACAGGAGATAGAGCGCCGGCACGGAGACCAGCAACGCCGCGGAGTGGCGAGGCTCAACGGCCAACACCGCGAGCGCACATCCGTACCCGGCAGAAAAGAACAAGAGGCAGGCCAGCGATGACGGCGGCCGCGCGCCCGCTATCCACCGGCGCGCGCGCGCGATGGCCAGGGGAACACCCAGATGCAGTGCGCCCGTCAGGATCATCAGCGACTTACGCATCTCCCATGCCGGGCCCGATGTCAGCAGCAGGCACAGCGCGAGCGTCGAGGCCGTGACCGTGAGGCCCAGCGGCACGTAGAGCGCGCCGCTATCGGCAGGATCGGGCTTCGTCCGCTTGCCGATCTCGTACGCCAGCCCTAGCGCGACCACCATCAGTCCAAGTCCGGATATCTCACCCGGCAGCTGGTGCGAATTGGCCGTCGCGGTGGCATACGCATGCAACCCCTGCACAGCGCTGCACCCAACGAACCACGACGTCGTGACGAGCACGAGTGTCGCGGTCGACAGGCTCCGGCGCCGCAACCACCAGGCACACAGTCCCATCGAGACGATTCCGAGAGTGGCTTTCGTGGCCAGCGCGAATCGGGTCAGGCCGTCAGGGTCCGACGCCGTAGTCGCCCAGAGCTGTTGCCCCGTGGCGCCAGCCATGGTCACCAGCACCGCGGCCGTCCACAGCGTGGACGGGACCAGGCGGGCCGACTGCCGCAGCGTCCAGCTCGTCAGGCTGAACGCACCTTCGGCAAAACGTCCGGCTGTCCACATGAACAGCAACGCGACGATGGCGCTGGCATCGTCGGTCACCGTCTTGATCCAGTCGAGGGTCAGGCCCACGTTGATCCATGAGGCGGTCACCACGATTGTGGCGCACACCGCCATTGATCCGGCGAGGACCGCACCAAACCCCGGTGCGCGCGCATCTCCGCGGGCCCGGCGATGGACGGCCACGATGCCGCCTGCAATGAAGAGGGTGATGCCCGTCAACAGCCAGGTGTAAGGAAAAGACCACCCGAGCGCGCGTCTCAGCCCTGAGACGCCAGGCAACGAGTAGCTGATCATCAGGGAAGCCACGGCCCAGCTCGCGGTAGGCGCCAGCGCACCCCGTAGACCCATGAGCGATCGGCCCAGTACCCACGCCAGCCACAGCAGCGGCAGCGCAGCCAGCGGCGTACCGTTCACGGCGCCACCCACGAGCACCAGGTAGAAGATCAGCCACGGAGAAACCGTCAGCAGGACCAGCGGATGGCGCTGGGCGCTCGTCGCCAGAGTGACGGACCAGGCAAGCACGAAGCCTCCGGCCTGACAGAGAGCCACCAGCCGGGCCGACGCGATCGGTGTCACCCCAGGCGCGTGTGCCAACCCGGCAAGTACGGTCACGAGGAAGGCGGCCACCAGCGTGAAACGCGCGGCGGCACCAAGTTGCCACATCGATTGCAAGAGTTTCGCCATGCGCAACGATGAGCGAATGATCCACCGGTTAGCCCAGTGAACCGACAACCGAAACAGGCGCCTCGGCAGGCGAGCGGTCATGAGTGGCGACGGTATATCAGAGTGAGCGGGCACCGATCAACAACGAATCAGATCGACGGACCCTGGTATGTGGTCGACGCCGGTCTGCAACCACTTGAGCCCGGTACGCGCCTGCAGGCGTCCGGCTACGGCTACCGCGCTCTTACAGACGACCTCGTGCTTGCGTGGGTGGGGGAACTTGTTTGGGGTTTTCGATTGGCAGCTCGTTATCATCGTTGACGCGGGGGGGGCCGGGTCGGCACCTTCCACCACGCCCCCCACCACGCCCGCAGTGCGGCTCGTCTATCCCGGCATGCCGTTCCGCAGGATCGGTCCTTCAGGGCAGACTATGGCGCGGCCAGCGCGGCCCGACGTTTACGCTGTGCCTGGCCAATCCGGAGCGCTGCGCCCTGCCCGAAGGGGCAGCGTGCTATCGACTCGACACCTGGCCCCGGACGTTTGGCGGCGTCCAGCCTGCGTGCCTGCCGCCTATGACTCTTCGCAGTTCCGCTGGGCCATCTATGCCGACGTCGAGTACGAATGCGGCGCCGGCCCGTTATGTTCGGGAAAGACCCACGTAATACGGACTATCGGCGACTCAGTGATGCCCAATGGGCATTCCGGGGCTTTGGCTGGCGGCGCTCACGCTGGCGTGCTCCCCCCAAGCTGAAATGGTGCATTCACACGGTGAATGACACAAATGTGTCACCAGAGTAGACTCGACCGATGTTGCTGACCAACTTCATGACCGTCAGTCCCGTCGGCGTGTTCGCGGCGATATTCGCCATGGGCCTGTTGGCGATGTGGCTTGGAGCCCGTCTGTTTCGACTCCGGCGTCCAGGCGCGGCCAAGTCCGATGATGGCCTGATTATTGATGGCATAGTGGCGCCCGTGCTCGGTCTCTTCGCCCTGCTGGTCGCGTTCACATTTGGTCAGGCGCTGACACTGGAGTCGTCCACCTATTCCGGCGTGGTCTCCACCAAGCTGGCCGCCCGGAGTCTTGAGTCGGCACTGAATCTGCTGCCCGATGAAGAACGCGGCCGAATTGCTCCGCTGGCGGCCGCCTACTTCGAGGACCTCACTGCAGCGATTGACCGGAACAGCCTCAGTGGTGACATGGACCGGCTGCTGGCCAGGGATGCCGCACTCCGGAAGGAACTGGCCCGTCTGCAGGCCAATGGTGTCGATGTGCTCGACAACGAAGTCTCCGGGTTGACGATTGCGGTCGGGGAGCTGTTCGTCAATTCCGCTCAACGCATTCCGAGAACCGTATTCAGCATACAGTCTCTCTACTACTGCGTGTGTTTCCTGTTGCTCGGGTACAAGACCGCCGAGCATGGCGTGTATGCCGAATCCAGGGTCTTCATCGTCGGCCTCGCACTATTGTTTGCCATGGTCATGTACATGGCCATGCAAATCGGTCGTCCCGGACTGAATTCGATGCTGTTTGATCCACTGCCCAAGTAGCACCCGCAGTGTGATCGCGGATGCCGCGCTCAACGCCCCTTACTTGACCGGTGCCGCCAGCGGGCGGCCGGGCGATCACCGAGGACCTCGGCATCAAGCTCGAGAACATCAAGCTCGAGGACCTGGGCAAGGCCCGTTTTCTTTACTGACTCCGCATCCCAATCGTCCGGCTGTGCGGCAGGGAGAAATAAAACGTGGCGCCCTGGTTCACTTGACCCTCTGCCCAGGTTCTGCCGCCATGTCGACCGATGATGCGCCGGACGTTGGCTAGGCCAATGCCGGTGCCGTCGAACTCATCTTTGCTGTGTAAACGTTGAAAGACATCAAACAGCCTGTCGGCGTGCCGCATGTCAAAACCCGCACCGTTGTCTCTCACAAAGACAACGGTTTCTGTCTCTGACCCTGGCTTGGACGCAATCGCGATCTCGGCTCTTTCAACGTTTTTGGTGAATTTCACGGCATTCGAGATCAGATTCACCAGCACCATACGCAGCATGGCGGCGTCGCCGGTAACTGGCGGTAACTCGCCAATGTGCCAGCTGATGTTGCGCCCCTCCGTCTCATGCTCACATTCCCGGATGACTTCCTGCACCAAAACACCGAGGTCGATGTCTGACGCCTGTATTTCGCATCGCTTCATGCGAGAGAAGGCGAGCAAGTCGTCAATCAGGGTCCCCATCCTCTTGGCGGTGTTCGAGATGGTGTCCATGTAGTGCCGACTTTTGTCATCAAGTGTGGCGGAGGTCCTGGCCTTGAACAGGTGTAGAACACCGTCAATGTGGCGCAGCGGAGCACGCAGGTCATGGGAGACGGAGTAGGAGAAGGCTTCAAGCTCGTTGTTCGCTGCTGCCAAATTGGCTGCCGTGGCCGCCAGGTCCTCCATCGCGCTTGTCAGCATGCTCAAAAAATACTTGAGGGCTAAGAAGATGAGCACGGCGATCGCTATGTTGTTCTCAACAACGAAGAGGGCGGTCGGTTCGTCCGTGATGGCGGCGGTCTCGAACGAGTGCTTGTAATACTTGAGCGCCAGCAACACGCCGAGCATCCCCCAGTATTGGATATGGCTCCCACGCCAGCGCAGCAGAAAGGCAACCACCATGAGGCCTAACATGATGTTTTCCGTTTCCGCGAAGCGGCCGTTCTGGTAGTTGGTGACGCTCAAGACCACGACAAACAGGGTCGCGCCATTGATCCAGTACACGGCTGCGAGCCGATGGCGGCGTTTATGCACCAACAGCCAGGTCAGGAAGCTTGCGCCGGCAATGATGACTTCGGCGAAGACCTGGAACCACAATCCCATGAATGCGTTAACGGCCGCGAATGCCAGCACGAGAAGACCGGACACGAGAGCAAGAATGTTCAGGAACGATATCCTTGCCACGTCCACACGACTCATGCTTGGTTCAATGCCGATGCGGGCGATCTTCAGAAAAGCTCCCCGTCGGTACTTAAGCAAGAACCCCATCTTCTCCGTTACCCTTCCCAACGCGTCTCGGAAGCCCCCGCGGGCGGCCCCGGCGGCAATGTCCTAAGCCCCAGATGCGCGACAACACACGCAACACGACGGGGCCGGTGGCGACAGCCGCCGGGCCAGACCGAGCGCTCGATGCGAACGCTGTAGACATTGTTCATTCAGGAGGCTCTGAAACAATGGGGGTTGCGAAACCAAGCCACCGTTTCTGGAGGATCCCCTGAATGAGCATCGCTCATAACGCCAGGACCAAAGTGTATAAACGCCGCCTGTTCATCCGCCGCGTCCAGCAGCAGGGCTGGACGTAGCGCCAGGCGGCCGAGGTGGCGGGCGTGAGTGTCCGGACGGTCGCCAAATGGCTGGCGCGCGGCCGCGAGCTGGCCGACCACTGCCGGCTGCGGCCTCGACAGGTGTGGTGTTGGCGTAAGCTCCCCCAGTGGGTAGACAGTCGAGTGTAGAATGCTTCTGGCTCAGGAGTGGTCAGGCGCAAGGCGAAATTCAGCGAGAGCCAGATCGTCGGAATCCTATTGAGGGAACGCATCATGAATCGAGTCGCTGTCATTCTGGTCGCGGGCGCGCTGGTCGCCTCAGTGGCCTGCGGAAAATCAGACGCAGAGAAGCAGGCGGAAGAGACCGCCGCCAACCTCGAGAAGGCCGGTGAGGCCCTCTCGAAAGCCGCCGAGGGCAACGGCTCGGCCGAGGACCTCGCCGCCGGGATGAAAGCCCTGACCGACGCCATGAACGGCGACGGCAAGACGGTCGACCCGGTCTCGTTCCAGTCGCTCGAGGCCCTGCTGCCGAGCCTCTCGGGCTGGGAGCGCGGCACACCGAACAGCGAGCGCATGACCTCGCCGGTGACCTACAGCCAGACCGAGGCCTCCTACACGAAGGGCGATGCGTCGCTCACCGTGACCATCACCGACTCGGGCTTCGCGCAGGCCGTGCTCGCACCGTTTTCGATGATGGCCTCGATGGGCATCAGCCGCGAGTCACGCGACGGCTACGAGAAGGGCGTCACCCTCAACGGCCAACCAGGCTTCGAGGAGTGGCGGAACGAGAACCGTGACGGCGAGCTCACCATGCTCGTCGGCAAGCGGTTCCTCGTGGCGGTGAAGGGCAACCAGTTGCCCGGGCCAGGCACGCTGCAGGAGGCTGCCCGCGCCATCGACTTCGGGAAGCTCGCCGCCCTGAAGTAAAGCGCGTCCTACGCTGCAGCCCGGCCACGCGGCCGATCATCGGCAACCCCAGCACGGCAGCCGCGATGGCCATCGCCATGCGCCGGAGGTCATCGAGCCGCCCGGGCACCAGGGGAATCCCGACCGACAATCGTGCGGAGCGTCGCGCTACGTCAGCGGCCGCGAGGAAAACGAGTTGGAGTAACATCAACACCCGAGGGCACACGGATGCGTCGACTCGCGGTTGTCAATATGAAGGGGGGCGTTGGTAAGACGACTACGGCCGTGCACATCGCTGCAGGCCTGGTCCTCCGCGGCCACCGCGTACTGCTCGTCGACGCCGACCCCCAGGGCAACGCCGGGCGCCTGCTGGGCATCTCTCCTACAGCGTACACCGTGAAGGAACTCATGCTCGGCACGGTGGCCCTGGACGATGCGATCGTGCGCTGCAGCCAGCGCCCGGGCCTGGGCGTGATTACCGCCACGCCGTCGGCCTTCACCTTGGATGCTCAACTCGCCGGCACAATCCAACGCGAAACCCTGCTGTCGAGGCGACTCACTGGCCTCACGGGCTTTGACATCATCGTCTTCGACTCGTCGCCGGCGATGAACCTGTTGACCTACAACGTCCTGTTGTCGGCCAGCGAACTGGTGGTCCCGGTCGGGATGGACACCATGGCCCTGGCGGGCGCGCGGCAGACGCTCGACGGCATCCAGGAGATGCGCGCGCTGTGGCCCGAGCGGCCGCTGAAGTTGGCGGCCGTCGTGCCGACCACCGTCAACAGCAGTACGCACGCCAGCAAGGCGACGGTGGGGGCGCTCGCGGCGGATGCCGAGATGGGACCGGCGCTCTTCCCGCGCGGCATCCGCCAGTGCATCGACCTGACGTACGCCGCGGCAGCTCATCAGACCATCTGGGAATACGCACCCGCCAGCCGGGCGGCGGCCGATTACGGGGCGCTGCTCGATTTTCTCAATGTCCAGACCACGACAGAGGTCAGCGCTGCTGGCTCAAAAACGACCTCGTCCAAGATTCACTCTCCCCGCAACGCCCCCGTCGGCCAGCCAGGTCACGTCGCCTGACTGGACGTCTCGATCCGACCGCATCGATGGCAGGCGACGCTGACGTGCTCTCGCAGAGTCGTTCTGGAGGACTGGCGGACCGATGCTGAAGATCTTCGACGCGGTGACGTGTGTTGGGCCGCTGCGTCCCGAAACCTCACTGACCGCGGTCCGGTCGCTCCAGCTTCATGCCGGCCAGCGGAAGATCTTCGTCGTCACATCGCGGAAGCTTTTCCCGTTCTTCGAGGACTCCCTCGAGCCGAACGGCCCGCTTCACCTCGTGGATGAGGATGAAGTCATCGAAGGTGTGAGCCTTCAGGCGATCCGTGAGTATCTCGAGGCGCGCGCCGGAGCCGGTGCGAGAGCCGGTTGGTACTTCCAGCAGTTCCTGAAGATGGCGATGTGTGGCCATCCGGAGATCGGCGGGCACTATCTGGTCTGGGACAGCGACACCGTCGCTCTCCGCCCTTTGGCGTTTTTCGACGCCGACGGCCGGGTGCTCGTCAGCCCGAAGGGGGAGCGGCATCCCCCGTATTTCGTGGCGCTCCGCAAGCTCCTGGGAATCGAGAGACAGGTCAGCTTCTCGTTCATCGCCGAGCATCTGATGATCGACCAGCGCTATATGCTCGAGTTGATCGAGGCTCTTCGCGGTTCCAACTCGAGGAAATCCCGCGACTCCTGGGTCTGGCGCGTTCTCGACGCCATCACCGACCGGGACCTCGGCGGCTCCGGCTTCAGCGAATACGAGACCTACGGTAACTTCATCGCCGCCCGGTATCCCGACAGCTTCCGGACGCGCAGGCTGAAGTCGACCCGCCACGCCGGCCTCCGCTTCGGCTCTCCACCCGCCAGAGAACCGATTCACTTCCTGCTGTTGTCCGGACATTCCGTCGCCACGTTCGAAGCCTCGCCTCGACTGCGTCCGGTGATCGCCTTCTACCGGGCCTGGGCGCGTGCGGTCTACAGCGTCTCCCGCTTCGCCAGCCGATGGAGCTCCCGTAGCGCCGCACGCCTCGCCGCGGCCGCGGAGCTCTGCCCGCCGTCCCGCCGGAGCTAGGTGTGAATACTCGAGACGTTGTTCATTCGGGAGGCTCTGGAAACAATGGGGGTTGCGAAACCAACTCACCGTGTCTGCAGGATCCACCGAATGAGCGTCCATCGTAACGCCAAGACCAATGTGCATCAGCGCCGCCTGTTCCTCCGCCGCGTCTGGTAGCAGGGCTGGACGCAGCGCCAGGCGGCCGCGCGGCGGGCCGGCGCGTGAGGGAGAATCCAGCTATGCGAAGAGTGGTGCCGATTGTGTTCGTGAGCGTCGCCGCCGCCGTGACACTGACCGCTCGTCAGGAGCCCAGGAAGCCTGAGGGAGACTCGCCGCTCGGGTCCTACGCGAGCTTGCGGCCGGATTTTCGCGATAAGCTTGCAGGCCACGCAGACGTCGTGTGGACGAGATTGCGAAACGCGTTGAGCGCAGAGGAATAGAATTTCTGGCAGTCACGTGACAAACGCAGAGGTTGAGCCGCTGTGAATTCGGCGGAATCGCCTTTTGGCAATTCGGATTGTGCGAGAGGTCTTCGTTGGTGCTCACAGGTGTTCACTCGGTAAAGACCGCATCATGAGTCGCATTCCCAAAATAATTCATCAAATCTACAACATGAGCGGGAACGAAGTCGTCACACGCAAGGACTATTGCGCGTATCGGGACACCTGGCTCGCCAATCATCAACACTGGGAGTATCGATTTTGGGATCATGCGTCGGCGCGCAAGCTGATTGCCGACGAATATCCATCGTTTCTTTCCGTCTATGACCGTTATCCTCACTTTATCCAGCGTTGCGATGCAATTCGTTACTTCATCCTGCATCGTTTCGGCGGCCTGTACGTGGACATGGATATCGAAAACCTGAGGCCGGTGGACGAATTGTTTGAAGGATGCGAACTCGCATTATTTTCAGCAGTCCGGGGTTACACGAATGCGGCCGTAGCGAGTGTTCCCGGTCATCCCTTGTGGGACGCGATTTTCAAAGAATTGCCTCGGCGGGTAAGCAACGAACCTCGGGGATTGTTCCGTCGTCCAGCGCGTGCGCCGTCGGAGCATATCTGCTATAGCACCGGGCCGATTGTCGTCAGCGATGCGGTGGAAGCCGGAGCGTTTGACAAGCTCGACACAACACGCGTTCACCCGACCTACATTTTCGAGCCGCTATCGCCGCGTATGGAAAATGGAAGGCTTGTTCACATCAACGACACAAGCCGTTCCTACGCAATACATCACATGTCCATGCACTGGCTGTCTCCGCGCGCAAAAGTCGCCCAGGCCATTTTTTCGCCGATCGCAAAAACCTACTGGGCCTGGAGACGCATGAAAGGCGGGCCCTGAGGCGCCCGCAAATACAGGTAGTCCCTTCTGCCGGTCACATCCAGCCCTCCTTACTCGGGCAAGCTCGCGGTGTAGCTGATACATCGCACGACCGGACTCCCGCATGAGCGGCACTACCCAGGACACATTCGCATCATGCCGTCGATATTGGAGTACCTCGTGTCCATGATCGTGACTTGGGTGGTGTCGCGAAAGCCGCAGGTAGAGCTCCCAGTCAGCGAGCACTGGCTCCTGACGTACAACCATGAGCGGCCCCACGACAGCCTCGGCGCGGTGCCGCCCCTCACGTTTCTGCCGAGGCCGTCATCGCCGGGACCGTCTCCTTATCGACTGTCTACTTGACGGGGAGCTTACGCTGGTGTGCTGCAGGTTCCCGGCGCTCAAGTCAACGAGTGCCGGGGCCGTGCCGGTGGTGTCGGCTTCGCCCCTAGGACGGCCGCCAAATCGACGGTACGTTCTTGGAAATTTCGAGGGTTTTGAAACCGGTGCTCTTGCGGGGGCCGCGTGCGCGCGCCCATTCCGTCATGCGGCGAATCCCTTCGGCGAGCGGCGTGTCCGGGCGCCTGCCGAACACGCGGCGGAACTTGTCGTGGCGGCTGTAGGCGTGCACCGCCTCCTGACGGGGTGGCAGGAATTCAATCGGTGCCGAGGCGCCCAGCGCGTGGCGGACCAGTTCTGCGACCTCGAGCACGCTGGCGTGTGAGTCGCAGCCGATATTGAAGACGCCGTTCATCGCCTCGGGCACGTGCACGCTGGCTGCGATCTGCGGCGCGATATCGCCGATGTAGGTGAAGGCCCGCGTCTGGCGGCCATCGCCGAAAATAGTGGCCGATTGCCCCTGCATCATCCGGTTCATGAAAATCCCGACGACGTTGCGATACGGGTCGCCGATGTTCTGGCCCTCGCCGTACACGTTGTGCGGCCGGAACACCACGAAGTCGAGTCCGAGCAGACGGTGGGCGCTTTCCAGGTCCTGCTCCACCGCAAGCTTGGCGATACCGTAGGGATCCTCCGGGACGGGCTGCTGCGTCTCGTCGAATGGCGGCTCGCCGCTGCCGTAGACGGCAATGGATGACGTAAAGACGAAACACTTCACGTCGTGGCGCACCGCCTCGTTGATGAGGTTGACGCTGCCGATGACGTTGTTCATGTAGTTGAATCGCCTGATGAAGTGCGAGAGCCCTTCAGCGGCGTAGGCCGCAAGGTGGTAGACGTAGTCGAATCGGTGTCTGGTGAAAAGTTGCTCGAGGAGCGCGTGGTCGGTCACCGACCCCTGCACGAACGTCGCGTCGGCCGGCACGTTGTCCGGAAACCCGCCGGACAGGTCGTCGAGCGCGACGACCTCGTGGCCCAGCGACAGACATTCGCGAGCGACGTGTCCGCCGATGAACCCGGCTCCGCCTGTCACGAGAGAACGCATGGATAGCCTGCCGTCAGGGAACGCGAGCGCACGGGGTGCCGCGGCCTAGCTCGACGCCTGGGCGCCCGCGACTTCGGCCGGCAGCTGTTGCTGGGCGTGGGCGACGTCCATGTTGTCGATTGTGCCGCCGAGCTCGAAATGCTGGATGAAGACCCGCCCGATGCCGTACGTCACCGCCGCGCCCCACGCCGGCATCGCCAGCATGCCGCCGATCTGTCCGACCACGGGAATCGCCTTCAACACCGAGCTGCCGGCCCCATACGCCAGCTTCGTCGACGTCACACCGCCGGCGAGCGCCGTCACGATCGCCTTCGTCTGCTCGCGCTTGAACGGCACGCCGTAGCACTGCGCGAGGTCCGCGATCATCTTGAGCTGCAGGCCGCCGATGGCGAGCACGTCCACCGCGGGCATCGGGATCAAGCCGGCGCCCGCCGCCAATTTGCTGTAGCGGACCACGATATGCTGCGGGTCGCCGCTCACGGTTACCGGTTCGGCCGGCCTGGTGGTGACTCTCGACGACTCAACCGGAGGCTCAGGCGTCGGTGGCGGGGCAGCGG
Source organism: Vicinamibacterales bacterium (assembly GCA_030827135.1). GTDB lineage: Bacteria > Acidobacteriota > Vicinamibacteria > Vicinamibacterales > SCN-69-37 > SYFT01. Next base: position 798,997 of record JAURFE010000001.1, on the reverse strand, counting down.
CGGCCTCCTCGGCCGGCGGCTTTCCCTCGGAACGATAGACCCAGCCTCTCGACGCAGGCTGGGCCACGGGCTTCCCCTCATTCGGGCCGAAGGACGGTCGCGATTTCTTGGCTCTTGGCATGGCAACGGTTCCTTATCGTGCTCACGATGCGCGTCTTGTGTTCGGGGCCGCCGCGTTACGCCGATCCGCCTCGCGCACGATCTTCCGCGTGCGTTTGTTCGGAATGGCAGCGATCAGCAGCAAGAGTCCGACAATCGGCGTCAGTAGCACCGAGACGAAGAAATACCCCCAGAATCCGAATCGGTAGCGTCGGCCAAAGAACCCGATGAGCAGGGAACCCAACAGCCACGCGGTGACGCCCTGGACAATCATCCCTTCCTCCTGATTATCTATCGTCCGCGGCCGCCGGCCGGCCCGGCGCCGGTCGCCCGGCCGGCCGGCCCGGCGCCGGTCGCCCGGCCGGGCGGCGCCGGAGGCGCCGAGTTGGCGGGCGACGGACCCGGCGCCGTCAATGCATCCGACAACCCGGGCATGTTGAGGATCAGCGGCAGGCCGTCGTTGCCGCCGCCGATGACCACGATCTTCGCGTTCGGTGACTTCGCCAGCTCGAGCGTGGCCTCGATGCCTTTCAAGCGTAGCAGGGGCGCCGTGATGCTCGAGTTGACCGTCCGCTGGAAGTCGTAGATGCCCTGCGCTTCGATCCGTTTTCGTTGCGCTTCTTGTTCCTCGATCTCCAGCTTGTACTGGTATTCGAGAGCCTGCTGTTCCTTGACGAGCTTGCCTTGGATGGCCTGCTCGATGGCCTCGGGCAGACGAATCGCTTGGATCAGGACGTCGTCGACTACGACATAGCGGTCGCGGACCTGAACCACGGAGCGCGCCACGATTTCACGCTGCATGTCGTCGGTCCGCAGCGAATACAGCTCTTCGGGCTTGTACTGGCCCATGACCTGGCGCACGGCCGAGAGCACTTCCGGGATCAGGACCCGGTCGACGTAGTCAGGCCCCACATTTTGATGGAGCTGCGGCACGGTCTTGGCGGCCGGCCTGAAGCGGATCGACACGTCCGCCTTGATCACCAGTCCGTCCGCCGACAGCACGCTCGCGGTCACGTCCCTGCGTTGCACGCGCACATCGTAAAGCGTCATCGTGTCCCACGGGAAGATGAAGTGCGTGCCCTCGAGATAGATCGTGTCCACGACGACACCGCCGCCGAAGCGGCGCCACAGGACGCCCTCCTGGCCGGCACGGATGGTGCTGACGATCTTCGGCCACAGCACGAGAACCGCGAGGACGATGAGCATGACGCTGATGATGAGCGCCGGCAGCCATCGCCGCACCCACGCGCGCAACGGCCCGACCGGCTTCGAGTCCGGGGCGTCGACCAGCGACTCGGGCCCATCGTCACGCATCGTCGCGTCGGTCACGGCCGGTCCTTCTTCGCCACGGTGGCGGCCGCCGGCGGCGTGCCGTCATCCGCGGCGGCCTGCGCCTGCGCCGCCCGCTCGTACATGCGCAGGTCGCCGAAGGGACACATCGAGGTCGTGCCGTTGACCGTGACCGCGACCGCAGCGTTTGGCGCGCGGGCGTCGAGAGGACAGCTCAGGCCATCGAACTGGCCGTACATCGTCACAAAGTCAGCGATGCTCGCCGAAAGCGCGCCCGCGACCTTGCCGCTCTCGTCTTCTCTCACGGACCGCTGGGCGCCAACCGGCGTCGCTTCGAGTAGGTAGACGTCATCTGGGTTGTCCCCCGCGAAGTCGAAGCCGATGCCGAGCGTGGCGCCCGCCGGAAACGTCAGCTTGCCCCCGTTCCGGCCGTGCAGGCTTGAGCGCAGTTCGATGGCGGTCCGGCTGGTGTTGCTGAGCATCACGCAGCCGCAGGTACCCGCCGGCGTGTTGAGCACGATCGCTTTCCCACCATGGATGAACGACGACCCTACCGCATAGTTCTCGGTGCCCGCCTGGCCGAGCTGCTCGGCATACGCTTGATTCATGTTGAGCAATCCAAACGGACAGCTTTGAGACGCGCAGGGGACGTCCACCAGATCTTCCTGGAACTCAACGTAGTCGTCGATAGGGGTCAGTTGCTGGCCAGGCGCACCGTTCACGGGGCTGTAGGCCGACATGTGGTAGACATCGGCGTTCGTGCTCCCGGCCCAGTCGAAGCGGAAGCGTCTTGGCTCGCCCGGTCTCAGGAGGAACCGGCCGGTTTCGATCCCGTGCCGTCTTGAGATGACGACCACGTCGCCCGTCTGCTGCTTGGCGCTAATCGTCATGCAGGAGCAGGACGGCATCAGGGACGCCACGCTCATGGTCGCGCCGCCGTCGGTTAACTTCGCGCCGTGAAAGAGGACCTCGCTGTTGCAGCCCGCCAGAGAAAGGGCAAGCGCGATTACGACGGGCCTATTCCATCGTCGCCGGGTGTCGAAAGGCGATCTCATCGTGACTCCTCGCTCAATCGTGCTCCCCCAGCTCCGTGACGATGGCGTAGCGTTCGGGAGGCGCCATGCGCGCCAGCACCCTGGAATGACGCTACCACGGCATACGCCTGGTGCCTGTCGGCCCAGACGCATGCCGTCGGAAGAGTGTCGGGTAGACGACTACGCCGCGGGCGAGCTCTGGCTGAACGCGCGATAGAGCGGCTTATTCAGCGTCGACGACGTAAACGAGTTGCCCCGAAGCAGGACTGAGGCGGCGAAGCCGGCCGGCCCGAGGAACGCCAGCGCCGCCACGGAGCCGAGCAAATGGAGGCTGCCGGACTTGACGTTGCCGTCGATGAACTGGCTTGCGCCTGGCACGACCACTTCGCCAAGCAGTTTGATTCCGTTACCCGTATCGTTTGAAGACATGTGACACTCCTCTGATGGCTGACCCTCAAACATGTTACACAAGGCGATTAGAATTTTGCAACCGTCCAAGCGAATGGCGCGCGGAATTGACCAGGGATCCCCTGTTAGGTATCTTCTCACCCATGAAGTCGTTAGCCGCAATCGTACTTACCGTTCTCGTCTGCGGCCTCGTGCCGCAGTCTGCCAATGCACAGACTGCCGCGCCCGCCAATCCCCCCGCGGCGGCACCGGCCTCCCCAGATCAGAAGAAGCCCGACTACGGCCAGTGGTGGATGATCGATCCCCGTGACATGGAGACCAAGGCGCCGGGCTGGCTGACCTTCGCCGAGGGGCAGGGCTCGTTCGCTAACTCGACGGGTTCGGTGTCGGGATTTCAGGTTGCCGCTGGTGTCGACGTGGTGAACCGGAAGGGCCTGGTGACGAATATGCTCTCACTGTCGGTCAACATCCAGGAGCAGCGGTTGGAAAACGATGGCGGCTCGTTCCGGCAGTCCACCTCGAAACTGAGCGAAATGTTAATCATCAGCGTGTCGAAGCCCGTCAACGTCATCGGCGGCGTCATAGTGGAGCGGGATCAGCCAAAGCTGGTCGATCACCGCATCGCGTATTTCGGCGGCGTCAGCAAGCGATTCAGCAAAGGCAACCACAAGGCCGGGGCCGTCGCCGCGGCCGGATACGAGGTGCAGGACTTTTTGACCGTGCCGAATACGAAGCAGAATGGCTTTGCGCTCTACTTCGAGAATACGTACGACGCGGTCATTGCCCAGAAGGCCCAGTTCAGCCACAGCTTCAACACGACGATTCACACGACCAGCGGCGCCGGCTCACGCCTGACGTGGAATGTCGGGTTGCAGATGCAGTTGAATCCGCACATTGGCATCGGCCCCATGTTCCAGCTGCGCTACCACAGCCGGCCGGTCGAGTCCGTGCAGAAGACTGATACGATGCTGATGTTCGCCGTGCAGGTCCGCTAGTCCCGGAGATCTTCGGCGACGGCGCGCATCACCGCGTCGCGCGCCGTCTGCACGTAGAAGTGATCGCCGTCGAACATCCGTACGCGCGTCGCGCGCGACGAGTGCCTCGCCCAGCCGTCCAGATCCTCAACCGGGACATGCCGGTCGCGCGTCGCGGCGAGAATCGTCAGCGGCACCTCGAGGGCCGGACCCGGGACGAACTCGTAGGTCTCACACAGCGTGAAGTCCGCGCGAAGGACGGGCAGTGCCAGCGCGACGAACTCCGGGTCGTTCAACAGCACGTCGGGCGTTCCGCCGAACCGGCGCAGTGCCTCCATAAACTCCTGATCGGGCAGGGCGTGGATGGCGCTCGAGGCCGGCCGGCGATCGGGCGATCGATGGCCCGACAGGAACAGCCGCGTGGGCAGCGGGCGTCCTGTCTGCTGCAACCGGCGCGCGAGTTCAAAGGCGATGAGCGCCCCCATGCTGTGGCCGAAGAAGGCGTAGGGCGCGTCGAAGGCCGGCGTCAGGACAGTCGCGAGCGCGTCGACGAGCGGCGCAAGATGGCGATACCTCGTCTCCGCGAGCCGATCTTCACGCCCCGGCAGCTGGACCGCGCACACATTGACGCCAGGGCCGAACGCCTGACACCAGGTCCGGTATGTCGAGGCGCCGCTACCGGCGAACGGAAAACAGATCAGTCGAGACTGGATCGTGGAATCGGATCGAGAGGCGAACCAACGCAGGGCCGGAAGGGCAGGCGGCACGAAACTCAGCGGGCCGCGTCAGAGCTTGTTGGCGTGCATCGCGCGCCGGAGGCTGAGCGGCCGCATGTCGGTCCAGACCTCCGCGATGTGGGCCAGGCACTCGTCCTTGGTGCCTGTTGTGCCATCCGCCCGCCAGCCGGCCGGCAACTCGCGATCGGCGGGCCAGATCGAGTACTGCTCCTCGTCGTTGAGGACGACTTGGTAGGGCGTGGCGGCGTCGGAATCGTCCCAGCTCATGCGGATTCATACTGATACCATGCGGACTCAGGCCAGTCAAGCCGCGCGGGTTCCATAGTACACTTCGAGGTCGCATGACGCTGACTGACTTGATCAAGCGCGAGTCGAACGGCCTCCGCTGGGACGTGTACGCGGGCGCCGTGATCTCGGGGCTGGCCAACGCCGGTATCCTGGCGGTCATCAACACCTCGATGCAGAGCGGGACGGAAGTGCCGTCCGACCGCTATCTCCTCATCTACATCGTCGTCATCGCGCTCTATATCCTGTGCTTCCGCTACACGTTCGGGCGGATCAGCCATTTGTTCGAGGGCATGCTGCACCGCGTGCGGCTGCGGATTACGTCCAAGATCGAGACGGCCGAGCTCTCGGTGCTCGAGAACGTCGGCAAGAGCCGCATCTACAACGTCATCACGCACGAAACCCTCGTCATCTCGCAGTCGAGCGGCAGCCTCACGTTCGCGCTGCAGGCGAGCCTGCTGGTTCTCTTTTCGGCGTGCTACATCGCGATCTTGTCCAAGACGGCGTTCGCGCTGACGGTGACGCTGGTCGGCCTCGGGCTCTTTATCTACCGTTACTACGGACAGCAGGCCGTCCGCCTGATTGCGATGGCAACGCAGAAGGAAATCGCGTTTCTCGACACCGTGACCCATGCGATCGAAGGGTTCAAGGAAGTGAAGCTGAGCCAGCGCCGGCGGGAGGACCTCTTCCGCGAGCTGGAGCGGATCAGCAGCGTGCTGGGCAACGTGCGCACGCAGACCGAGGACGTGTACAACAAGAGTTCGATCTTCTCGCAGGTCACCTTCTACATCCTGATTGGCGCGGTCGTGTTCATACTGCCTCGGCTGATGCCAACCTATAACTCCGTCCTGACGGAGTTGACGACGGCGATTCTGTTCGTGATTGGCCCGCTCACGGCGCTGGTTGGCGCGATCCCGGCGTTTTCACGCGCGAATATCGCCGCCGACAACATTCACAAGCTCGAGATGGCGCTCGAGGCCCTGACCCCGAAGGACGTGCCCAGAGGCGATCCGGACCGCTACGCCGGTTTCAAGACGCTCACGCTGACCGACATCGAGTACTCCTTCCACGACACGGCGGGGCAGCGGACGTTTACCGTCGGCCCCGCGTCGCTGGTGGTGCGCGCGGGTGAGATCCTCTTCATCATCGGGGGCAACGGCAGCGGCAAGTCCACGCTGCTGCGGCTGTTGACCGGGCTGTATGCGCCCTCCAAAGGCATGATCGACGTGGACGGCGAGCGCATCGACGGCGCGCGACTGCAGAGCTATCGTGAGCTCTTCACGGCGATCTTTTCGGACTTCCACCTCTTCGATAAGCTCTATGGCCTCCGCGATCTCGACCCGGTACGCGTCCAGGCGCTGCTCAAGGAAATGCAGCTGCAGGACAAGACCGAGTTCGCCAACGATCGCTTCACCAAGCTCGACCTCTCGACGGGACAGCGGAAGCGCCTCGCGCTCGTTGTCTCGTTGCTCGAGGACAAGCCCGTGTACGTGTTCGACGAGCTCGCGGCCGACCAGGACCCGGAGTTCCGCCGGTTCCTGTACGAGACGCTGATTTACAACCTGCGCGCGCGCGGCAAGACGATCATCGCCGTCACGCACGACGACCGGTATTTCCACCTGGCGGATCGGACGGTCAAGATACTCGACGGCAAGATCGAGTTCGTCACCGGGCCTCCGGCCGACACAGATGCTCAATGACGGCCATCGACGGTTGACGCTCCTCGACCTCCCGGAATGTCCGCGACATCGCGGCGGCCCGGTCCCTGATGCGCTCGTCGGTCAGCGCGCGCCGCACGAGATCGCGAATGTCCTTGGACGTGCTCGTGGCAAAATCGCCCACGACGCCGATCCCGTGGTAGCGGATGCGCGCTGCGGCGCCCGGCTGATCGAAGAAGATCGGGAACGCGACCTGCGGGACGCCGTGGTAGATGCACTCCTTCACGGTGCCGATACCGGCGTGGTTGACCATCACGGCTGCGCGCTCGATCACTCGCAATTGCGGCGTGCCCTTCACGAGAATCGCATTCGACGGCACGCCCGTGAACGCCGAGGCGTCCAGGCCGGTGCCGAGGTTCACCACCAGCTGCCAGCCCGGCTCGGCTGCGGCCGCGTCGATGACCCGCTGCAGGAACGACTGGCTGAACGCGATGCTGCCGAGCGACACATACACCAGTGCCCTGGAGGGATCGAGCGCGTCCCACGGGAAGGGGGGCTCCTGGCGCGTCAGGTCGATCGCGGCCTCGACGTAGTGCCGGCCTGGACGGCCGAGCGCCTGAGGAAATTCGAATGCGTCCGGGCACATCGTGAGGATCGGCAGGTCGAGCACGGGCATCAGCTCGGTGCGCGTGTTGAACCGATCGGACGGGTAGCCGCACGCGGCGGCGAGACGCGTCAAGTGCTCGATCCAGTCGGTCACCCCGGTCAGTCGCGCGGCCAGGTTCGCGCGGCGCCGGCTGGCGAACAACGCGTCCCACGCCTGTTCCACCGCCTGCCCGCCCGCTGCATCGGTCGCCGGCGGCAGCTGCGAGTGGAGGGGCGGGACAACGGGATCCTCGATTCCCGGCAGGCACTGGTTGAGGTAGGCGCAGGGTGTCCCCGTGCGGTACGCGGCGAGCGCCCAGTGAGTGTGGACGGCGCTGTCGATCAAGATCAGATCCGGGGCGAACGGCGCCACCGCCGCCGGAAACTCCTCGATGCCGCCTTTGATCAGGAAATTGATGAACGCCTCGTGGCGGAGCAGCCGCCGCCGCTCGTCGAGCAGAAACCGCAGGCGCTCCCAGCCGAAGCCGCGATCGACGCCGCCCTTGACCCACGTGCGGACGAAGCCTTGCGGAAACCAGTCCTCGAAGACCGCGATGTTCTCGAAGCCATGCGGCGCCACGATCGCCTCGGCGTCCTTCATGCCGCAGAAGGCGACTCGATGCCCGCGCAAGCGCAGCGCCTTGGCGATCGCCAGCGACGCGTTCATCGCGCTCGCCAGGGGCAGGGGACAGAACAGGATCGCGGCCATCAGCGGGTGCGCGACGCAGGTGGGAGGCGGTGTCCGTGACGTCCGGCGCCACTGGCCGGCGACCGCCCGGGCCGAGGGGCGCGGATATCGTGCGCGCCCTCCTGAATTTCAAGCGGCGCCGCGTGCTCGCGTTCGAGGATCTCGCGCGCACCTACGGCGAGGTCAGTTCCTTCCATTGTCTCGGTTTCAAGCTGTACGTGGTGACCGGGGCGGAGCCTGTCCGGCACGTCATGGTCACCAACGCGGACAACTACGTGAAGTCGTCGGGTGGACGCCGCGCCCAGAGATTCTTCGGGCAATCGCTCCAGACGACGCCGGGGGCCGCCGCCAAACCGCGGCGCCAGATGCTCGCGACCATGCTGCAGCGCGACCGCGTGCGGCCGTTCGCGGATGTCGCCGTCTCGGCGACGCGCGCGATGCTCGACGGCTGGACCGCGGGCGAAGTCCGCGTCAGCGACGCCGTCATGGATCTGATTCTCGATATCGGCATCCAGATGCACTTCGGCATAGGCCCGCGCGAGGACTCCCGCCGCATTCGCGACCCCTTTACCGACGCCCTCCGGCGCCTCGACGGCTTCCTTCAACTGCCACCTCCATTCCCGACGCGGGGCAACCGCGCCTACGCCCGTGCGATGGCGGCGTACGACGCCGAGATCCTGCCGTATATCGCGAAGCGCCGCGCGGAGGGTGGCCCCAGGCACGACCTGCTGTCGTCGATGCTCGAGACCAGGCAGAGCGACGGCCAGGTGCTGACCGATCGCCAGATCTGTCATGAGCTCACGAGCACTCTCGCCGCCAGCTTCTTCACGACCGCGGCGGCGTTCATCCAGGTGCTGCGGCTCGTGGCCCAACATCCGCAGGTCGAGGCGCAACTGGCCGCCGAGCTGGAGGGCGCACTGCAGGGGCGGCCGCCCGGCTTCGCCGACCTCGATCGCCTGCCGTTCACCGCACAGATCGTCAAAGAGACCTTGCGGTTGTGTCCTCCGGCCGGCGCCATGGTGCGCGTGGCGGTCGATGACGATCGGATTGGCGAGTGGCATGTGCCCGGCGGCGCGCGCGTGATCATCTCGCAGTGGGTGATGCAGCACAAACCCGAGTGGTTTCCGGACCCGGAGGCCTTCAAACCGGAACGATGGACGCCAGGATTCGAACGGGAGCTCCCGACCTTCGCTTACTTTCCGTTCGGGTGGGGCGCCAGAAACTGCATCGGGCAGCCGCTCGCGATGCTGCAACTGCAGTTGATGCTCGCGACGGTCGCGCAGTGCGTGCGCATCGAGCCCGTCCGGCCGACGCCGGCGGCGTTCACAATCGACGACATCCTCGAATCGGGCGGCCTCGTCCTGCGCGTTCATCCGCGGACGGCCTGAAGCACGACGTCCGCGGCACGCATACTGCCGCCGGAGGCGCGGCACGCGTCGCCGATGCGCCGGCTGTTTCGCGCGTACGAGGGGTTCGCGAGGATCTCGAGCGCGGCGCGCCTGAGCCGCTCCGGCGTCGCCCGCTGCGGGGGGATGCGGGTCCCGGCTCCCTGAGCGTCGATCCGCATCGAAATCGTGTCGGTTTCGAAGGTCGTCGGTACCGCGATCATCGGCACTCCGAACCAGGCGCTTTCCCGTGCGCCGCCATTGCCTCCGTTCATCACGAATAACGACGCGCGGGGCAGCAGGTCGAGCTGAGGCGCCAGACCGTCCCGCTTCAGGCTCCAGATGATCGCATTCGACGGCACGGCGCCCAGGTCCTCTGGCACCGTGCTGTCGCTGAGGATCATGACGACCTGGTAGTCGAGCCCGGCGAATGCCGACAGACAGTTCCGGAAGAACGCCGGTCCGGGATCGCAAATCGTCCCGAAGCCGACGTAGATGAACGGCTCGCGAATGCGATCGAACGGGAACGCCGTCTTGACCGGTCGATCGTGCACCGAGCCAACGAAGTGATACGTCGCACCGAAGGTCTCGCCGTACGGCTGCAGCTCTCGGGGGGCATGGCAGATCGTCTGCGGCTGGACGTTCGAGAGCAGGTCGATGAACCCAGTCTTCTCGACGCCGTACTCCTCGCCCAGTTGACGGGCGAGCGTTCGAAAGAATCGCAGGCTTCTGTGCGATCGGGCGGCCATGCGGGGCATGTCCCGCCAATACCGGCCGACACGCAACAGGAGTGGCCACGTGACCGCCGGTGTGTGGACCGAGCAGACCGCCGGCACGCCGAGCTTCTCGGCGACCACGCGTCCCCACAGGCAGAGGGAGTCGTGGACGATGTAGTCAGGCTTAAGCGCGCGAATCTCCGGCAGCAACCTCGGCAGCCATTCCAGTGCAATCCACGTCATGACCGGCGGCAGGTCGAGTTCGTGATGATACGGATACTGCGCGAGCGGACCCGGGTAAGGGCGGATCGGCCCATACGGCCGGAACTCGGCGCCCAGCGCCTCGATGTCCCGCTGAAACTTCGGCGCTTCGTAGTAGGTGATGGTCTCCCCGCGCGCCACCAGTTCGCCAACCATCCCATAGGTCGCGATGACGTGGCCGCCTCCCGACACATTGAGAAACACGCCACGGCCCATCAGTACCCCTCAGTCGCCGCATCGAGGCTGGCGCTCAGGAGGTCCGCGAAGCCCACGACGCCGGGATCGGCCAGCATTGAAAAGTGATCCCCGTCGATCGCGTGAATCGTAACACGGCCGGTCGTCGCGCCGGCCCAGCCGAGCGCCGGATCGTCTGGATACATCGCGCGCAGCGCAGTCGAGACGAAGACCTCGAGATCCACGGATGTGACCGGTGGGCGATATTGGGCTACGGCGGCGAGGTTGGCGCGATAAACGCGAATCAACGCCTCGACCTGCTCGGCGCCGGCCCCCGGGGTGATCAGGTGAGCGTCCGACAGCCGCGCCCGCAGGTCGCGCGACGCGGAGGTCGCGGACGCCGAGTCGAGCGGCCGTGCCGACAACTGTAGATCGACGCCGTAGTGCTGTTCGATCTGCGCCGCGATGTGCGCTAGAGCGGTCTCGTCGTCGATTGGTGCGCCGGTTCCGACATCCATGCCCGGTGCCGGAACGTCGAGGACCGCGAGGCACGCGACACGCGCCCCCGAATGTTCGAGTTGCCGGGCCATTTCGAACGCGACGCGGCCGCCGAGTGAATGCCCGCCAAGCAGATACGGTCCGGCCGGCTGCACCGTGCGGATGCCGTCGACATAGAACGCGGCCATCTCTTCAATGGATTCGAACGGCGGCTGCATGCCGTCCAGGCCCCGCGACTGCAAGGCATGGAAAGGCCGGCGGCCGCGAAACGCACGGGCCAACCGGAAGTACGCGAAGGCGTTTCCGCCCGCCTGATGCACGCAGAAGAACGGCAGGCCGGTCCCTGATGACTGCAAGGCGACGACGGGGCTGGTCGAGGCCGGCTGACCGGCCCGGATTCGGTCCGCCAGCCCCGCGACCGTCCCCGCCTCGAACAGCGCGGCGACGGGCACCCGGTAGCCGTAGCGCCTCTCGATCTGAGAAACCAGCTGCACGGCCAGGAGGGAGTGCCCCCCGGCGTCGAAGAAGTTGTCCGTCGCGGAAAGATCCTCGTGGCGTAGGATCTCGCTCCACACGTCCAGCAGCTGATGCTCGAGCGGATCTCGCGCCGGCACGCGCACGGCGCCAGCTGTGGCCGCCGACATCGGCAAGGCGGCGCGATCCACTTTACCGTTCGGCAGGCGCGGGAGTCGGTCGAGCACGTTCCAGTGTGCCGGCACCATGAAGTCCGGCAGCCGCCCGGCCAGCCACTCGCGAACCGCGCGGGTGTCGACGCCAGGGGCGCGCGGGACGACGTACGCCGCCAGCCCTGCCGCGTGGCCGTCCGGGTCCCGGATGATCACGGCGGCATCGTCGACCGTCGGATGATCGCGGAGCGCCGACTCGATTTCCTCCAGTTCGATCCGGTGGCCGCGCACCTTGACCTGGCGATCGCTGCGCCCGAGCGACACGAGCCGTCCATCGGGCAGCCAGCGGCCGAGGTCGCCGGTCCGATACAGGCGCGCGCCCGGCGTGGCCGAGAACGGATCGGGCGCGAACGCGCCGGGTGTGGCGCCTGGCGCGTTCAGGTAGCCGATCGCCACGCCAGAGCCACCGACGCAAATCTCTCCGGTTCGCCCTCTCGGAACCAGGTTGAGCTCGCGGTCGAGCACATAGATCGACGTCGAAGCAATCGGCCGGCCGATCGTCACCGGAGCATCCTCGGCGGCGATGTCGAGTCGATCGACGGTGCACCACACCGTGGCTTCGGTCGGACCGTACTCGTTGTAGAGCGCCGCCCGCGGGGCGCGCGCCCGATGCGTGTTCACCACTCTCGCCGGGCACGCCTCGCCCGCGACGATGGCCGTCTGCATCGTCGACAGTGCAGCCGGGTCGAGTTCTTGGAGCATGAGCTCGTACAGCGACGGCAAGGCCAGCAGATGCGTGACGCCGTGACGCGCCATGAGGTCCGCCAACCGGAGCACGTCACGCTCGCCGCCGTGCTCGGGTAGCACGAGCGTACCGCCCTCGGCCAGTGTCCAGAAAATTCCGGCGACGGAACTGTCGAACGAAAAAGACGACAGCAGCAGGAAGCGCGCCGGCACGCCGGAATAGACGTGGCGTCTGGCCCAGGTGGACCTGGCGAGGTTGGCGTGCGAGACCGCGACGCCCTTGGGCCGCCCGGTCGAGCCTGACGTGTAGATCACATACGCCGGCTGCGAAGGCGCGACCGCCGGGAGCGACACGGTGCCTCTCACGTCCATACGAGCGTCATCGATCGAGACGAGCTCGAGACGCCCAGGGAATTCAGCGAACATCCCTGCCAGGCCAGGACCCAGCACCACGTGCGAGGCCCCCGAATCGGTCAGCAGGGCGCACAGCCGATCCGCCGGATACGCCGGGTCGAGGGGCACGTAGGCGGCGCCCGCCGTCATGATGCCCAGCAAGCCCGCGATCATGGCCGGCCCGCGCTCCACGCAGAGCCCGACGCGATCGCCGGTCTGTATTCCGCGCGCCCGCAGGACGCGCGCGACAGCCAGCGCCTGCGATCCAAGCTCGCCGTAGGAGAGGGGGCCGTTCGTGCCCGTCACCGCGGTCCGGGTCGGATCCGAGCGCTCCCAACTGGCAATCCGGTCGAGCACGAGCGGAACGTCCTCGCCCATGTCTTCGCCGCGCCCCAGGGTCAGCAGGTCCGCGCGGTCGGCCGGCGACAGAACGTCCAGCGCCGACATCCGCCGGTCGGGTTGGCTGCAGAGCTGCGACAGCCATCCGTGGAAGTGGCGGGCCAGCTGCCGTACCGTGTCCGCCAGGAACACGTCGCGGTCGTACTCGAAAACGGCCGTCAGGCCGCCGTCGCCGGAGGGCTCCACAAGCAGCGAGAGGTCGAACTTGGCGGCTACGGTCTCGATCTCGAAGGGAGCAATCTCGAGGTCGGGAAACCGCAGCGGCTCCGACGGCGCGTTCTGCAAGACGAACATCACCTGGAAGAGCGGATGGCTCTGGCGGTCGCGGTCCGGTTGCACGGCGTCGACGACCGCCTCGAACGGGACGTCCTGATGGGCGTACGCGTCCATGGCGGTCGACCGGACGCGCTCGAGTAGCTCGACGAACGTCGGATCGCCCGACAGATTCAGACGCAGGGCGAGGGTATTCACGAAGCAGCCGAGCAGCGTCTCGGTCTCGCGTCGCGTCCGGTTGGCAATCGGCGTGCCGATCGCGAAGTCCGTGTCGCCGCTGTAGCGATGAAGCAAGGCGCCAAACGCCGAGACGAGCGTCATGAAGAGCGTGGCGCCGTGTGCCTGACCACACGCAGTCAGTCGACGGGCGAGTTCCGGCGGGAGCGCGACCCGCTCGCACGCGCCTCGGCCCTGTCGCTCATGGCCCGATGGAAAATCGGGAGCAAGGACGCGACCGGTCGGGACGCCCGAAAGCTGCGTCTTCCAGTACTGCAGTTGCCGCTGGAGCACGTCGCCCTGGACGTACCCGCGCTGCCACACCGCGAAGTCCGCGTACTGGATGGGCAGATCGGACAGCGGTGACGGCGTCCGCCGCAGGGCGCTCGTGTACAACGCGCCAAGCTCGCGGGCGAGGACGCCGATGGTCCAGCCGTCGCCGACGATGTGGTGCATCGTCAGGGCGAGTACGTGGCGATCGGCGGCCAGGCGCAGCAGCAGGCCGCGGACGAGCGGGCCGTGTTCGAGCGAGAACAATCGGGTCGCCGCGTCGCCGATGCGCCGCTGAACCTCTGCCTCCTGAAGGTCGGCCGGTACACCGCTGAGGTCGTCAACCTGCAGTGGAAACCGCGGCGTCTCGTGGATCACCTGCACCGGCTGTCCGTCCCGCCAGGCAAAAGTCGTGCGCAGGACTTCGTGACGCCCGGCGATCGCCTCGAGCGCCTGCGCCAGTGCGCCGGCGTCGAGCGGGCCCCGCAGCGACACCGCCGCGGCGATGTTGTACGCCGGGAGGTCAGGATCCAGCAGCTGCAGGAACCAGAGACGCTGCTGCGCAAACGACACCGGCAACGCATCGCGACTCGACGCACGCGGGATACCGCCAGCCTCGGCGGCAATCGACGGGGTCAACCGATCGAGTTCACGTGCGAGACCCGCGATGGTCGGGTATTCGAACAGGGCGCGGAGGGGCAACTCCACGAGGAACCGATCGCGGATGCGCGAGACCACGCGCGTCGCGAGCAGTGAGTGACCACCGACCGCGAAGAAATCATCATCCACGCCGACCACGCCGAGGCCGAGGACGTCGCGCCAGATCTCCTCGAGCGCTTGTTCGGCAGGCGTGCGAGGCGCGATCGCCTCGACGTTGCGGGTTCGTTCGGCCTGCGGCGCCGGCAGCAACTGTCGATCCAGCTTGCCGTGCGCGGAGAGGGGCAGCCGGTCGAGCAGGACGAAGGCGTGTGGCCGCATGTAGTCTGGGAGTTTCGTCGCGGCGAATTCCCGCAGCTGGCGCGAGAGGGACGCGCCGTCAGCCGACCGGCCTCCGAAACTGGACCAGGGACCGAGGTGCGCCTTCGTCGGCCGTGGCCGTGGCGCGACGTGGGGCGGCGGCTCTCCGGCGTCAGATTGCGGAACAAAGCACGCGTCGAATCGGCCGTCCGAACTGTCGGGAGCCCAGGACAGGCGTGCGCTGAAGCCAAGGTCTCGCGCCAGCGTCACCAGGTCGGCTGGGTCGAGCCCCGCGGGCGCGTCCGTCGGCTCGTCGCCGCTCAGCCACGTCACGGTGGCGTTCGCGTCGTGCAGGCGCGCGTTCCGGATGCCCGCCACGGCCAGCCCGCGTCCGGCGGACTCGCGCAGGAGCGAGCCGATGGAATCCACCGTCATCGCGCTGGCCCATTCCATCCACGATGGCTCGACCGAGTGCCGGACGCCGGTGTGCACCACGACGTCGTAGCGGAACAGGTTCATCTCCGTCAGCGCGCGTCCGTGCTTCAGGTGCACATCCACGTGCCGAACGCGCGGGTCCTCCTGGGCCAGCGCAGGAAACGCCTCGGGATCGATCGTCAGCTCCTCGTCGTGCGCGAGCCCCGAACGCACGCGCTCGCGGAGCGTGTCGCGCGGGATCGTGCTGCCGGCACGGAACCGCTGCACCGACGCGTGGAAAGCCTGCTGCAGCCGGCGGTTTCGGACATCGCCGATCACGAGGCATCCGCCAGGCGCCAGCGCGTCGAGCGCGCCATCGATGACTTCGCGCAGGTACCCCATGCCGGGGAGGTATTGCGCCACCGAGTTCAGGACGATCGTGTCGAACTCGCCCTTCGGGATCCCCCGAAAGTCCCGCGCTTCCTGATGGCGCACCTCGACGTGCGACCAGCCTCGGGCGAGAACGCCTGCCGACACAAGCCGCAGGGCCTCCGGTGACAGATCGGTCGCCACATACCGCTCGCAGGTCGCGGCCAGCCGGAACAGCAGGAGGCCGGTGCCGCACCCAATCTCAAGCGTGCGCCGGCCGCCGAGAGCTGCTACGCGGCCGACGGTTTCGTCGACCCACTCCCGCATCGCGTCGGCCGATAGCGGCTGGCCCGTGTAACTGCTGTTCCAGCCCGACGTATTGAAGTCCGCGTCGGTCCCGGCGCCCTGGCGATACATCTCGTCGAACGTGAGCCGCCAGTCCCGGGTCAACTCGGCGGCCTCCGGCGGAGCGCCGGCCGTGGTGGCTGTCGGCACCACGTACGCCACGAGCCGGCGATCGCCGGCGACGTCCTCGCGTACCGCCACGACGGCCTGCGACACCTCGGGGTGGCCTTCGAGCACCGCCGCAATTTCGCCGAGCTCGACGCGGAAGCCGCGGACCTTGACCTGGTGATCAGCGCGACCCAGGTACTGCAGCTCGCCGTCCGACCGCTGGCGCGCCAGGTCGCCGCTGCGATACAGGCGCTCGCCGACGGTTGCCGTGAACGGGTTGGGCACGAAGCGTTGGGCGGTCAGCGCCGGCCGGCTGGCGTACCCGCGCGCCACTCCGGCGCCGCCGACAAAGATTTCGCCGACGGCGCCGCTGGGGACCGGTCGTAGCCGGTCGTCGAGCAGGTGCAAGTCGAGATCGGGAATGGGGCGACCGATGAGGCTGCCGCCGGCGCCGCGCGCGTCGCGCCACGCAACAGGCCGGTACGTCACGTGCACCGTGGTCTCGGTGATCCCATACATGTTGACGAGGACCGGATCGCGGTCGCCATGCCGGTCGAACCACGACTCGAGGCCGCTGAAGTCGAGCGCCTCGCCGCCGAAGATCACGAAGCGCAGGCTGAGATCGCGCTCCCGCGCCAGCCGCTGTTCGGCGGCGACGAATTCGCGAAACGCGGACGGCGTCTGGTTGAGCACGGTGACGCCCTCGTCGCAGACGAGCTGGTAGAAATCTTCGGCCGAACGGGCCACAGCGGTCGGCACGACGACGAGCGTGCCGCCGTACATGAGCGCGCCGAAGATCTCCCAGACCGAGAAGTCGAAGGCGTAGGAGTGGAACAGCGTCCAGACATCGTCAGGCCCGAACGAAAACCACGTATCGGTCGCCTGCATCAGACGCACGACGTTGCGATGCGTGACCTGCACGCCTTTGGGCTGCCCGGTCGAGCCCGAGGTGTAAATGATGTAGGCCAGATTGTCCGGTGCGACGCGCGGGGCGGTCCAGTCCTCGACGGGCTCGTCATCCGCGACGTCTTCGAGGCAGATCACATGGCCGCTGAACGCCGGCAGACGGGCCGCGAGCTCGCGCGTGCAGACGATCGCCAGCGGCCGGCTGTCCTGCAGCATGAACGCCACTCGCTCCGGCGGATAGGCCGGGTCGATCGGGACGTAGGCGGCACCCGCGTTGAGGACGCCGACGATCGCCGTTACCAAATCGACGGAGCGATCGAACCACAGGCCCACGAGCACATCAGGACCCGCGCCGAGCGACACCAGCCGGCGCGCGATCGCCCGCGCGCGACGGTCCAATTCGCCGTAGGTCAGGGATGTTCCGTTGCACCGGACGGCCGTCCGGGACGCCTCGCGCGCCGCCTGGGCCGCGATGATCTCGTGGATGCCCCCGGTCGCCGGCCATGTGCGATCGACGCGCGCCGCCGCGCGCCGCGCTTCCTCGTCAGTGAGCCAGGGCAGATCCAGGATGCGGCGTCCGGGATCGGCCGCGATGGATTCCACCAGCCGGCCGAAGGTGCCGGCGAGCCCCGCGATCGTCTGGCGCCTGAACAGGTCCGTGTTGTAGGAGAACACCGCGCGCATGCCGCCGCCAGCGGCCTCTTCCATGAACAGCTCGAGGTCGAATCTCGCCGCGGTCTGGCTGGCGATGGGCTCGATGTGGAGCCCGATGAAATCGGTCGGCGGGACGGGCGTGCTGAACAGAGTGAACGCGATCTGGAAGAACGGATTCCGGCTGCGGTCACGCTCGGGCTGTAGTCGCTCGACGAGCATCTCGTACGGCACCTGCGCGTGGTCGAACCCGTCGAGCACGTCCCGTCGCACCCGTGCCAGCAGCTCGGTGAACGTCGGGTCGCCCGAGAGATCGGCCCGGAGCACCATCATGTTCACGAAGAAACCGATGAGACCCTCAGTCCCTGGGACCTCGCGGCTGGCGATCGACGTGCCGATCGCGACGTCCGACTCGCGGCAGTACCGGCCGATGAAGGTCTGCAGCGCCGCCGACAACACCATGAACAGCGTGGTGCCGTCGCCGCACAGCGCCCGAAGCCCGGCCGTGACGGCGGGAGAGAGCTCGAAGGTCAGCAGGTCGCCGTTGAAGGTTTGCAGCGCCGGACGGGGAAAGTCGGTGGGCAGATCGAGCCGGGAGAGGCCCCGTAGCCGATCGGCCCAGTAGTCCACGTGCGCGCCGATCCGCACGTCGTCGAGCGTCGCGTGCTGCCAGGCGGCGTAGTCCGTGTACTGCAGCGGCAGCTCGGACCAGTCGACCGGCTCCGACACCAGGAACGCGCGGTAGGCGGAGGCGACTTCACGCACGAGCACGCCGAACGACCAGGCGTCCGCGATCAGGTGATGTAGCGCGAGGATGGCGACGTGCTGTTGGGGGCCGGACTTCAAGAGGCGAACGCGGAACAGGGGGCCGGTGCCGAGATTGAACGGGCGGTGGCTCTCAATGGCGAATTGCCGCTGGACCTCGGCAGCCAGTGCTTCCGCGGATCGCACCTCCAGGGTCTCCGACTGAAAGTCCAGGAGCGGCGACGTCGAGACGACCTGCCACGGCGCGCCATCGCGGCCGTGAAACGTCGTGCGGAGCACGTCGTGGCGCATGACCACGAACTCGAGCGCGCGGCGGAACGCCGACTCGTCGAACGGGCCCTCGAGACGGAGCGCCGTCGCGACATTGTAGGCGGCCGAGTCCGGCGTCAGCTCGTGCAGAAACCACAGGCGCCGTTGCTGGAGGGAGGCCGGCGCCTCGCGCCGCCGCTCAGCCCCGCCAGCGAGGACCGGTCGCGACGCGCCCGCGTCGTCCAGGAGCCGGTCGAGGAGCTCGAGGTCGTCGAGATTGAATTCCGGTCCGGTCATGCGGCACCGCCATCAACCGCGATGACGCGTCCGGTGAAGAACTCGCATTCGATGAGTAACCGCAGCGCCAGCCAGATCTCGTATGGCTGGCCAGCACGGCCCAGCGGGACTTTGGCCGTCAGCGCTTCGCGCTCGGCGTCGCCGAGCGACGCCAGCATCGGCGTGTCGACCAGGCCGGGCGCGATGCCGCCGACGCGGATGCCGTGCGGAGCCAGTTCCATGGCCCACGTCCGTGTCAGCGCGTCGAGTGCGGCTTTCGACGCTGAATAGTTGGACTGGCCGGCGTTGCCGCCGCCGGTCAGCGACGAGATGTTCACGACGAGCGCCGGTCGCACTTGCCGCTCGACCATCTGCGCCGCGACTTCACGAGCCATCAGATACGCGCCCGTGAGGTTCGTCTCGAGCACGCTCCGCCACTGCGCGGTGGGGAGTTTGCGGACGAACCCATCTTCCTGCGAGACCAGCAGGCCGTCGCGCAGAATCCCGGCATTGTTCACCAGCACGTTCGCCGTGCCCAGTGCCGCGATCGCCTGCTGGACCGTGGTCCGCACGGCCTCCTCACGAGAGACATCGCAGACGAAGGTATCGACACCACTCCGGCCGCCGGACGCCTCGGCCACGAGGCGCTGAAGGCCGTCCGCGTCGACATCCACCGCCGCGACGCGGGCCCCCGCCCGCGCGAGTTCGAGCGCAAAGCGCCGGCCAAGGCCGCTCGCGGCCCCGGTGACGATCGCGCGCGCGTCAACGAGTTCCATGACCCGGCACCTCCGACCGATCCTTTAACACGGCTCGCTCCTCCGCCGACATCGATTGCACGCGCAGGAATGCCTCCGCCACGCGTTCGGTGACGCCAGGCTCCGGCTCGGTGCGCACCAACGCCTGCGCCAACCGCTCGACGGTCGTCGCGTCGAAGACGATCCGCATGGGAATCTCCCGCCGCAGCATCCGGCGAAGCCAGGTCAGCATCTGAGCGACGAGCAGCGAGTGCCCGCCGAGCCGGAAGAAGTCATCGCGGATGCCCACCGCCGGCACCTGCAGCACCTTCTGCCAGAGCGCCACGAGCACGCGCTCGAGCGCGGTCCGCGGATCTCCGCCGCCTGTCGCCGCGCTGGCGCCGATGTCGGGATCCGGCAACCGCTTCCGGTCGACTTTCCGGTTCGGCGTCAGCGGCAATTCCCGCAGCCAGACGAACCAGGTGGGCGTCATGTACTCCGGAAGACGTCCGCGGACGCGCGCGCGGAGCTGCTCCTCCAGGGCCGGCTCCACGGGGCGTCCGTCGGCGGTCACCACGTACGCGACGAGATGATCGGCGGCTCCCAGATGCTTCAGCTGCACGACCGCGCGACTCACGCCGGGGTCCTGTTCCAGGACGCTCTCGATTTCGCCGAGCTCGATGCGGAAGCCGCGAAGTTTGACCTGGCCGTCCACACGGCCGACGAAGACGATTGCGCCGTCGGGACGCCGCCGCACCAGATCGCCCGTGCGATACGCCCGCGCGCCGGCGGGGCCGAACGGATCGGGCACGAAGCGCGCCGCCGTTTCATCCGGCCGCTTCCAGTAGCCTCGCGCCAGGCCGGTGCCGCCAATCAAGAGTTCGCCAGTCACGCCGACCGGCACCGGATTGCCCTGAGGATCGACCACGTACATGGTGGTGTTTGCGAGCGGATGCCCGATGCAGGCCGCGTCGTCGCCGCGCCGGACAGTGTACAGGCTCGACCAGATGGTCGTCTCCGTCGGACCGTAGAGATTCCAGACGTCGAGGCCGTCGGACGTGAGGGCCTCCGCCAGTTGTCGCGGGAACGCCTCGCCGCCGCACCACATGCGCAGCCTGGGCGTTGGCCGCCAGGCCGCGTCGAGCAGCATGCGCCAGGTCGCCGGCGTGGCTTGCATCACCGTCGCCTCGGACTGGTCGAGCAGTCGCGCGAGCCGATCGGCGTCGGTGACGTCGTCCGAGGCGGCGACGATGAGGCGCGCGCCGGTGATGAGCGGCAGGTAGAGCTCGAGCCCGGCGATGTCGAACGACACGGTGGTCACCGACACCAGGCGGTCGGCGGTTCCCAATGCCGCGGCCCGCTCGAAATGGCCGAGGAAGTTGGCCAAGGCCTCGTGGCGTACGGCCACGCCCTTGGGCGTGCCCGTCGATCCGGACGTGTAGATGACGTACGCGAGGTCGTCGCCCGAGATCAGCGGGTCGGATGCCCGCGGTTCGGCGGCGCCGTCCGCAACTGGGAGCGCATCGACTCGAATCGCGGGCGTGGCGTGGTCGCCGAAGACCGCATGCGTCGCCGCGCTCGTGATCAGCAGCGGCGCGCCGGAATGTTCGAGCATCCAGCGCAAGCGGGCGATCGGGAAGCCCGGATCGAGCGGCACGTACGCGGCGCCGCTCTTCAGCACGCCGAGGAGCGAGACGACCAGGTCGATCGATCGCTCGACGCAGACCGCCACGAGCTGTCCGCGGCCCACGCCGCGCGAGGCGATGACGCGAGCCAACTCGGTCGCATGGCGATCGAGGTCCCGGTAGGTCAGGCTGAGGCCGCCGCAGACCACGGCCACCGCGTCGGGCGTTCGCGCGGCTTGCTGCGTGATGCGGACATGGACCGGCGCGCGGTCGAACGCGACGCCGGTCGCGTTCCATTCGTCGATCGCTCGGGCGTGCTCGTGCTCGGTCAAGAGCACGATTCGACCCAGCGGCCGGTCTGGATGTTCCACCAGTTCACGAGCGATGACGGCAAACCGATCCAGGAACTGGTTCACCGCTGCGTCGTCGAATCGCGCCTGCTGATAGGTAAGCCGCACGGTCAGGTGCTCGCCGGGCATCACGTAGCACGTCATCGGATAGTGCGACCGCTCGAACGTCTCCGCGGCGCGAACCTCGATCTCGGACGATGGCCCGACGCCCGCGGCCTCGCGAGGTTGCGGGTAGTTCTCGAAGACGAGGATCGTCTCGAAGAGCGCGTCCGATCGCGGGACGTCGCTCCAGCCCAGGACGTCGACGAGCGGGCTCGCCTCGTGCTGGCTCATGGCCGACTGCCGCGCCTGCACCGCACGCAGGAACGCGGAGGCCGTCTGTTCCGGTCCCACGTCCACGCGCAGCGGGAGCGTGTTGATGAACGGGCCGACCATGCGCTGCGCCCCGGCGAGGTCGGCGGGTCTGCCGCTGACCGTGACGCCAAACACGACGTCGCTCGTAGCGCCGAAGCGGCCGAGCAGGATCGCCCAGATGGCCTGAGCAACCGTGTTCAGCGTGACGCGATGTGCGCGCGCCAGCTGGCCCAGTGCGGCCGTGAGGTCATCCGGGAGGACGCGCGTGCTTTCGCCAAAACCCGCGTGTTCGCCGGAAGGCGAGCCAAGGCCCAGCCGGACCGGTTCATTGAAGCCGTGAAGCACGTCTCGCCAGTAGCGTTCAGCCCCGCCGTGGTCCTGGCGCTCGAGCCAACGGACATAGTCCGAGAAGGGGCGCGCCTCCGGCAGCCCCGCGTCGGGGCCGCCGCGGGCCCGCCGGTATGACGCCATGACTTCCTGAAGCACGATTGATGTGGACCACCCGTCGAGCACCACGTGATGCTGCGTCCACACCATGCGCCACGTCCGATCCGCCTCACGGATCATCGTCACGCGCATGAGCGGCGGCTGGTCCAGGGCGAAACCGCGGCGGCGGTCGTCTTCAAGCCACGAGCGGAGCCGATCGTGGCATTCGGCGGCTGGGGTCTCGCGCCAATCGAGCCATTCGACCGGGCAGGCGGCCGAGGCGCGGACGACCTGGATCGGATCCTGCAGGTCGGGTCGCTCGATCCCCGTCCGCAGGATGGTGTGCCGCTCGGTCACGGCGTTCCAGGCGATTTCAAAAGCGCGCGCGTCGAGGTGTCCGACGAGCGTCAGCACGAGCTGCTGGACGTAGATGCCGGAGGATTCACTCTCCCCGGCGTGAAACAGGATGCCCGCCTGGAGCGGCGTGAGCGGCAGCATCTCGACGACGGCCGGGGCTCGGCTGGCGTCCGCGGCGGCATCCGCTGTCGTGTGCCCGCCGTTTGCGAGCGCCACCAGGCACTCGTACGCCGATCGCGACACGGCATCGATCGTCTCGCGGCGATGCCGGGCCTCGCTGTACAGCCACTCGACGTGCAGGCGTCCGTTACGCTGGTGGGCGATCACGTCGATCAGGAACCGCCGGCGGGCGTGGGCCGCGCGCTCGCGGCCGGCGTCCTCCGGTGCCGGGGAGAACTCGCCGCCGTCGAAGGCGGCCAGATCGAGCTGACCGAGGTAGTTGACGCTGATGTCCGGCTGCGGGGCCCCGGCCAGGCGCGCCCGGACGGCGGCGTCCGGCGAGAGGTATCTGAGGATGCCGTACCCGACGCCGCGCGCCGGAGTCGCTCGGAGCTGATCCACGACGCCGGCGAAGTCCTCGAGCGGCCCGGCCGATTCGTCAACGGCCAGGCTGATCGGGAACAGACTCGTGCACCAGCCGACCATTCTCGAGAGGTCGAGATCGCTGACGACATCTTCGCGTCCATGGCCCTCGAGCGCCACCGAGACTCGATCTTGTCCAGTCCATTTCGCGAGCGACCTCGAGACCGCCCAGATCAAGGCCTCGTCGATGCGGTGACCCGATGCCCTCACGCGATCGGTCAGGCGCTGGGTTAATTCGGGGTCGAGGTCGAGCCGGATTGTACCGACGGTCCGCTCGACGTTGTCGCCGTCGCCACCCGGGAGGTCGGCCGGCAGCGATGCGGCCGCCAGACGCTCGGGCGCGAGCCAGTACGTCCGCTCCGCTTCCATCGCGTCGCTGGCCGCGTATCGCTCCAGGGCGTGCGCCCACGCCTGATAGGTGGCGGTGGACGGCGCCAGCGTCACCGGGTCGCCCGCGCGCGCCTGGGCGTACGCCGCCGCGAGGTCATGGAGGAGAATCCTCCAGGACACGGCGTCCACCGCCAGATGATGCGCGACCATGAGGACACGGCCGCCTTCGTCGCCGTAGTTCAGATACGCGGCCCGGACCACCGGGCCGTGCGAAATGTCGAGACCGCCGTGCAGCAAATCCGCCACCGACTGCAGCTGGCGGGCGCGCTGCGCGCTCGACGCTCGCGTCAGGTCGACCGCCAGGCAGTCCGCCTCGTCATGCTCATCCGCGTACCGCTGCGTCCAGCGGTCGCCGTCACGGGTCACGCGCAGGCGAAACGAGTCGTGGTGACGGACCACGGCTGTCAGGGCCTGCTGAAACGCCTCGGAGGAGAAGTTCGAGACGGCCAGCAGCACGGCCTGATTCCAGTGGTGCAGCGGCTGTGGTTCGAGCTCCAGGAACGCACGCTGGATCGGCGTCAGCGGCACGACGCCGGTGGCAGCCGCGGCCGGCGCCCCGCGATCAGCGGCGGGTACGACCATCGGGGCGATCGCCTCGATCGTCCCGCGCTCGAAGACGTCGCGGGGCGTGACGACCCAGCCGGATTCGCGCAGACTCGCGACGATCTGCAGACACATGATGGAGTCGCCGCCGAGGTCGAAGAAGTTGTCGCGGATGCTGACGCGTTTGACGCGGAGCGCCTGCGCCCAGGCGGACGCCAGCGCGTGCTCGACCTCGGTGCGCGGCGGCTGGTGTGGCTGCGACTCGCCGGTGTCCATCGCCGGAGGCGGCTGGAGCGCGCGTCGATCGACCTTGCCGCTCGGCGTCAGAGGAAAGGTCTCGACGAAGACGAGGGCCGACGGCACCATATGCTCGGGCAACCGGGCCCGCAGGGCCTGTCGGAGCTTGATCCCGCGGTCCGGTCCGCCGACGGTCGATCCCGATCGAACGTAGCCGACCAGTCGAGCGTCCGCGCCCGGCTGCTCGTGCACGCTGACGACCGCCTGCCTGATATCCGGCTGCGCCTCCAGGGCGGCTTCGATCTCGCCCAGCTCGATCCGGAAGCCCCGAAACTTGACCTGGGCGTCGGCGCGGCCGATGAACTCGACGTCACCATCCGGAAGGACGCGTGCGAGATCGCCCGTGCGATACGCCCGCGCGCCCGCCGCGGCAGCGCTCGGTACGAAGACCGCGGCCGTTTGTGCAGGCCGCCCGAGGTAGCCGCGCGCCAAGCCGGCGCCGGCAATCACGAGCTCGCCGTAGGTCCCGGTCGGCGCCTCCTGGCCCCACCGATCCTCGACCCACATGGACATGCCGGCGATGGGACCGCCAATCGGTACGCTCGCTCCGTGCATGTGGTCCTGGAAGACGCGCGCGCTGGTGTCGATCGTCCCTTCGGTCGGGCCGTAGAGATTGATCAACGCGGTGGTCGGGAGCAGGCGTGCGACCTCGGCCGCCAGCGCGGTCGTGAGCGCCTCGCCTCCAGCGAAGATGCGCTGCAGCGACCGGCAGCGATCGAAGCCCGGTTCACGACAGAGGGCGCCCAGCAGCGTCGGCACGACCTGCAGGACCGTGATGCGTTCGCGTTGAATAACGCGCACGAGCGCCGCCGGGTCCCGATGGGCGTCGGGGTCGGCCACGACGAGCCGCGCGCGCGACGACAGAGGCGCCCAGAACTCCCAGACAGACGCATCGAAGCCAAACGGTGTCTTTTGCAGCACGGCGTCCATCTCGCCGAGCGGGAAGGCCTCGTGCATCCACCTCATGTGGTTGACGATCGCGCGATGCGAAATCTGCACGCCCTTGGGCTGTCCAGTAGACCCGGAGGTGTAGAGCACATAGGCCAGTTGCTCGGGGTGCACCGCGATCGCCAGCGGCGTGTCGTCGTGGGCGCCGATGGCCGCCCACTCGCCGGGCAGCCGAATCGGCCGGACTCCGGCCGGCAGGGATGGCGCGGACGCGCCGCAGACCACGACCGGCGCGGCACTGTCACGCAGCATGAGCGCAAGACGCTCGGCCGGGTACTTCGGATCGAGCGGCAGGTACGCGGCACCGGCCTTGAGGACCGCGAGCATGGCGATCACCCGATCGACGCTCGATTCAAGGCACACGCCGACGACGCCGTCGGCCTCGACCCCCTCGTCGCGCAGATGGCGCGCGAGCTGATTCGCACGCCGGTCGAGCGCGGCAAACGTCATCGACTCGGCCGAAGACATCACCGCGATCGCGCCGGGCGTGCGCGCGACCTGGCGTTCCACGAGGTGGTGAAGCGTCGACGCGTCTTCGATCGGGAGCGATGGACCGCGCCCGGCGGTGCGTAATTCCCGGCGCTCGTCGTCGCCGATCAAGGACTGCGTGTCGTAGCGGTCGTCAAAGCCAGCGGCCATCGCGTCGAGCGCGGCGCGGTAGTAGCCGGCGTACCGCGCGATCTGGTCCTCGCTGAGCACTGCCGCATCGAATGCCAGTCGGCCCCGCAGATGGCCCGACACGCTCTCCTGCGAGAAGTCGGCGGCGAGAACGAAGTTGGTTTCCTCGACGCTGTCGCCGCCAAGGTACTCGACATGACCGGAGGCGGTCAGACGGTCGAAGACGTGGAAATGTACGAAATTGAAATCGGTTTCGAAGAGCGGCGCCCCGCCGGTGAGGCGCTGAATCTGATGAAGCGGAAAGCGACGATGCGGGAGGATGGCCTGCTCACGTGCGAACGTCGCACGGACGAGGTCGCGCCAGGAGCCCCGGCCGATCCGCAGGCGGAGCGGCAGGGTATTCAGGAACAGTCCAAGCGCGCGCTCGGCGCCCTCGGTCTCCGGCCGGCCGTTGGTGACCAGGCCCGTGATGATGTCCTCCGTATTCGCCACGACGCTCAGCACGCGGAGGTGGGCGGCGAGCAGCAGCGATCGGATCGGCAGGCCGCTCTCCGCGGCCACGCGCTTGAGCGCAGTGGAGGTCGCCGTCGAGATGGGGATCGACTGCCGAGCCACTCGCTTGGCCGACGCTCGTGTCCGACCCGGAAGGCGCGGCAGCGACGTGGCCGCGGCGCCCTCGAGCAGTTCCGCCCAGAACCGGCGGTCGGCGTCGGACGCCATGGCCGCACGTTCGAGCGCGACATAGTCGCGGAAGCCGACGGCTGGCGGGTCGGCGAGGGGAGACCGATCGCCGAGGTGCTGGCGGTACGCCTCGAAGATCTCGGTCAGCATCGTCGCCACGCTCCAGCCGTCGAGGCAGGCATGGTGAAAGTGCAGGCAGAGCTGAATGCGGTCGTCGGCGCGGCGAAACACACGGAAGGCGATGAGCGGCGCTTTGTCGATCGGCAGCGGGCGGCGGGCCTCGTCCCGCATCCATCGCGCGAGCATCGCCTCCTGGTCGTCGTCCGCAAGCGCGCGCAAGTCCGTCACGGTGACATCCGGCGTCGCATCCCGATGCACGACTTGCAGAGGTTCGGTGAGCGACCCGACCACGAAGCTTGACCGGAGCACCGCGTGGCGGCCGACGACCTCGCGCAGCGCGGCCTGCAGCGCCGGTTCATCCCACTGCACGCGCACGTGATAGCTGAAGACATCCTCGTACACCGACGCCGTGTCGTGCAGCGCGCGATGGAAGAGCATGCCTTTCTGCAATTCGGTCAGCGGGTACGCGTCCTCCGCGTCAGCCGGCAGCCGGCCGCGGTCCTCGGCGCTGCACAGCTCAAACGGCGCCACCGGGGTCCATGCCTCGCCGGCGGCCGTGGCCTTGCCAGCGAGCGCGGCAACCGTCGGGTTCGTGAACAAGGCAGCAAGGTCGAACGTCAGGCCCACGCGACGAGCCTGGGCCTGCACCTGCAGGCTGCGAATGGAGTCACCGCCAAGTGCGAAGAAATTGTCGTAGACGCCAACGCGATCGGCGCCGAGGACCGCGCTCCAGATCCCGGCCAGCGTCGCTTCCGCCTCCGTCCGCGGCGGCACGTACGTTTCACCGAGGTCCGGCGCGACACCGGCCATCTGGGTCAGTGCGGTTCGATCGACCTTGCCGTGAGGCGTGAGCGGCATCCGATCGAGGAGCAGAAACTGTGCCGGAACCATGTACTCCGGCAGCCGCTCGCCGAGGAACGTCCGCAGCGACACGATTGAGATGGAGGCGCCCTCACGCGGCACGACGTAGGCGACGACCGCAGGGCCGTCTGTGTCCGTCTGGATCAGCGCCGCGGCTTCCCGGACCTCGGCGTGCGCGGCGAGGACCGACTCGATTTCGCCGAGTTCGAGGCGGAATCCGCGCACCTTCACCTGATCGTCTGCGCGCCCGAGATACTCGACGTCCTCGCCGGCCAGCCGCCTGGCGAGGTCGCCGCTGCGGTACAGCCGTCCGCCGTTCAGGCCTTCGGCGGCGACAAACCGATCGGCGGTGAGTGCCGGCCGGTCGAGGTATCCGCGCGACACGCCGGCGCCGCCGACGAACAACTCGCCCGTCACCCCAATCGGCGCCGGATGGCCAAAGGGGTCGAGCACATGCAGCGAGAGATCTGGAATTGGCCGGCCGATGACGCTGCCACGACCCGCGAGCACGTCGCGCATCTCGACGGGCCGGTAGGTGACATGGACGGTTGTTTCCGTGATGCCGTACATGTTCACGAGGCGAGGCGCGTGGTCCCCATGGCGGATGAACCAGTCCTTGAGGGTGTCGAGGGCCAACGCTTCGCCGCCAAAGATCACGTAACGCAGCGATCCAACGGCCGCAGCTGACCGCCGAGCGGCATCGACCGCGGACAGCTGGCGGAAGGCAGAAGGCGTTTGATTCAGGACGGTGACGCGCTCGCGTTCAAGCAATTCGTAGAACTGCTCGGGCGACCGGGACGTGAGGTGCGGCACCACCACGAGCCTTCCGCCGTAGAGGAGCGCGCCCCAGATCTCCCACACGGAGAAGTCGAACGCGCAGGAGTGAAACAGCGTCCACGTGTCGGATTCGCCGAACGCGAACCACGGCTGCGTCGCGGCCATCAGCCGCGTCACGTTGTGATGCGTCACGACGCAGCCCTTAGGGGTGCCGGTGGAGCCGGACGTGTAGATCACGTAGGCGGCGTTATCGCCGGCGACGCCGGCCTCGATGGTCGTCGCGGGCTCAGCGCCAATCGCCTCGGCGTCCCGATCGAGGAGCACTTCCGCCGCCGGGTGGTCGACGCCGACGTCGATCGTGGTCCGGCGGACCAGGACCTGCGCGCGGCTGTCCTCGACCAGGAAGCGGCGGCGTTCCGCCGGGTAGGCGGGGTCGATCGGCACGTAGGCCCCGCCGGCTTTCAGCACCGCGGCAATAGTGACCACCAACTCCATCGACCGCTCGAGCAGGATGGCGACCCGGGATTCAGGCTGGACGCCGAGCCGGCGCAGGTAGCACGCGAGCTGGTTCGAGCGCCGATCCAGTTCCGCGTAGCTCATGCGCTCGCCGTCGCAGGACAGCGCTTCGGCCGTTCCGCGCCGGCTTGCGACCGCGTTCAGCCACGCGGGCAGCGTCTCGTACGGAACAGGCGCGGCCGTCGAGAGGCTTTCGGTGACCTTTCCTGGGTCGTCGGGAAGCAGACGCCAGTCGCGGACCTGACTGACATCCCCAC
This sequence comes from Vicinamibacterales bacterium, assembly GCA_030827135.1. Taxonomy (GTDB): domain Bacteria; phylum Acidobacteriota; class Vicinamibacteria; order Vicinamibacterales; family SCN-69-37; genus SYFT01. The sequence continues at coordinate 769,748 of JAURFE010000001.1, read as the reverse complement.
GAGCGGCTGACATCAGCAGGTGCTCGAACGACGTCAGGAGTGTGTCGACGGCGGGTCCTGACAGTTGACGTCCGTCGTACAGCACTCTGAATCGGAGCGCCTCGCCGGGAATCACCGACAGCGCCAGCGGATAGTTCGTCCGCTCCTGGAGCCGGGCGCCGTGGATGGAGAAATGTGTGAACCGATCCGTGAGCGCCTCGTCGACGGGGTAGTTCTCGAACGCGATGAGGGTCTCGAAGAGCGGTTGCCCTGGGGGCAGCGCCGCGTGCGCGGCCAGGTCGACCAACGGCACGTGCCCGAAGTGGCGGAGATCGGTCTGCCGCTGTTGCAGCGCCTGCAGCCAGGGCACGAGGCCGGCAGGCAGGTCCGGACCGACCCGCAGCGGCAGCGTATTGATAAACAGGCCGACCATCCGGTCGGCGCCGGCCAGGTCGGCCGGCCGGCCCGCGACCGTCACGCCAAAGACCACATCCGTCTGGCGGCTGTAGGTCTGGAGCAGGCGCGCCCAGGCGCCAGTGACCAGCGTATTGAGGGTGATGTGATGCCGGCGTGCCCATGCCTGCAGCGCCGCCGTGTCCGCGGTGCTCATCGCCTTCTGCGTTTCCCCGGCGGCCGGCGCGTCTGACCCCGGACGGGGGCCGACGTTCAGCGTCGTCGGCGTCGCGAAGCCGGCGAGCGTGCGGCGCCAATAGTCGTTGGCGCCGGCGGCGTCCTGTCCTTGCAGCCAGACGAGATAGTCGCGATACGGCCGGATCGCCGGCAGCGCCAACGGCCGGCCAGTGACGGTGGCGTCGTAGGCCGCGAGCACGTCAGCCATGAGTGGTGGCAGCGACCAGCCGTCGAGCAACAGATGGTGGTGGGTCCAGACCCAATGCCACCGCTGTGGGCCAAGGCGGATGAGGGAGACGCGCATCAGCGGTGCCCGGCGGACGTCCAGGCCCTGCCGGCGATCGGCGGCAAGCCAGGCGCCGAGCCGTTCGGCTTGCGCCTCGGCGGGGATGTCCGTCCAGTCGATGCGCGTCAGGGCAAATGGGACCTGCGCCTCGACGTACTGGTGGAGCGGTCCTTCCTCGCACCAGAAAGCGGTGCGAAGGATGGGATGGCGCCCGATCGTCAGCCGCCAGGCTGTTTCGAAGGCGTCCGGATCGACGGTGCCGTGGATCTCGCCGTGCAGTTGTTCGAGATAGACGTCGCTGCCCGGCGCGGCAAGGACGTGGAAGAGCATGCCCGCCTGCAGGGGCGCCAAAGGATACACATCCTCGAGGCCCGGTCGTGCGGCCAGCAGCCGGGAGAATTCTTCCGGCGCCAACAGGCTCAGCGGAAAATCGGACGCGCTTACCTTCGTCGTGCTGACGCCGGTGCAGTGATCGACAATGCTCCGGAGTGCACGAACGGCCGAATCCGCGACTTGTCGAATCGTGTCCTCGCGGAACTGCGAGCGATCGAACAGCCACTCGACGCGCAATTGCCGGCGTTCGACCAGCGCCACGATGTCGAGGGCGTGGGTGCGGTGTTCATCCGGCTGGCGTCCGCTGCCAGGAGTTCGGTGAGCCAGCCGGAAGTATCGAGACTCGATACCCTGGTCGAGCTGGCCCAGGTAGTTGAAGGAAATCTCCGGCGCCGGCAGGGCCCCCAGCGCGCGTGCGGCGTCGTCCTCCCGAAGGTATCGGCAGATCCCGAATGTCACGCCGCGCTTTGGCACGGCACGAAGCTGGTCCTTGACGGCACGGATCGACTCGCCGACGCCCGTGCCGGGTTCGACCGTCAGCCGCACCGGGAAGAGACTCGTGAACCAGCCGACCGTCCTGGTGAGATCGATGTCGCCTGCGATGGCCTCGCGGCCGTGGCCTTCGAGGTCGATGGACACCTCCGCGCGCCTCGTCCATCCGCTGATAGCCGCGTGGACCGCCGTCAGGAGCAGGTCGTTGATTTCGGTGCGATACACCCGCGGCGCACGTTCGAGCAGAGCGGCCGTTTCGGTGGCCGTCAGCTCAACCGTGACTGAGGCCGAGCCTCTGGGGTGGTCGACCGTGACCGGCTGATCGAGCGGAATCGCGGGCGCGGACGCCGGATCCATCCGTCGCCAATAGTCGAAATCATGCGCCGGAATCGTACCGGCGTGGCCTGCGAGACTCCGGCTCCATTCGTCGAAGGAGGCGGTGCGCGGAGGCAGTTGCGGGGCGCCGCCCCGCAGCAGCTGGTCGCAGACGGTCTGCAGATCGTCGAGCAGAATGCGCCACGAGACGCCGTCGATGACCAGATGGTGAGCGACGACGAGCAGCAGGTTGGGCTGTTCCTGGCGCACGAGGAAAACCGCGCGGGCGAGCGGCCCGTGCGTCAGGTGCAGGGACGCGTGCGCGTCGTCGGCGATGCGGTCGATCTCGGCGTGATCAGAACCTGCGTCGAGCGGCCGGATCGTGAGCGGCAGCCGCATTGCCCCCCGATCGACGCGTTGCGTCCATCGGCCCGAATCGCGCGTAAACCGCAGTCCCAGCGCGTCGTGATGCGCGGCGAGGAACGGCAGCGCGCGGTCGAGGACTTCCGCCGTCATCGCCGAATCCACTTCGAGCAGCACGGCCTGGTTCCAGCGGTGCGGGTTCTTCCACGGATGGTCGAAGAACCAGGCTTGAATGGGCGTCAGAGGAATGGGGCCATGGGTGACGACGGCACTTCCCTCGGGAGCGACCGCCGGTATGGCCACAGCGGCCAGGCGCTCGATCGTCGGGTGGTCGAACAGCTGGCGCGGCTCGACCTTCCAGCCGGCACGCGCGGCGCGTCCCGCGATTTGCAGCGTGAGGATCGAATCCCCGCCCAGCTCGAAGAAGTTGTCGTGAACACCGACCTCGCGGACGCCGAGAATGGCCGACCACGCGTCGGCGAGCGCGCGCTCGGCGGGTGTTCGGGGGGCGACATAGCGGTCCCGAACCGCGGTCGCGTCGCCGTCAGGATCGGGCAGGCGCGCGCGATCCACTTTGCCGCTTGCGGTGAGCGGCAGCGCCTCGAGCAGGACGAATGCCGAGGGGATTTCGTGCTCCGGAAGCCAGTCGTGGCAGGCGTCACGGGCGCTCGCGGGCGTGACGCCGGCGCCGGCGGGCACGCCGTACGCGATCAGTTGCGGCGTGCCGGATACGCCAGGGCGAAGCACGACGACCGCGTCCTCGAAGCGCCCGTAGCGACGGAGGACGGCTTCAATTTCGCCGGGCTCGATCCGATGGCCCCGGAGCTTTATCTGTCGATCGATACGGCCGAGGAACTCGAGGCGCCCGTCAGGAAGGACCCGTGCGAGGTCGCCGGTCCTGTACATCCGTGCGCCCGGTGACTGCGCGAAGGGGTCGGGAACGAATCGGTACGCGGTCAGGTCGGGCCGGCCGCAGTATCCTCGCGCAACGCCCGTGCCGCCGACGAACAATTCGCCGGCGACACCAATCGGCGCATGGCCGCCATGCGGATCGAGTACGTAGGCGCGCATGTTGGCCATCGGCCGCCCAATCGACGTGTCCGATGTACAGGCGCCCAACGTCGCGCACACGCTCGTCTCGGTTGGCCCGTAGGCGTTGAAGAAGACCCGCCCGTGACTCCAGCGTTCGACGACGTCTAGTGGACAGGCCTCACCGGCGCTGATCACGCATTCGAGGTCGGGCAGGTCTGCGTCCGGCAGCCTCGATAGCATCGAGGGCGGCAGCGTCACATGCGTGACGCGTCGATTACGCAACATCTCCGCGAATCCCGCGTCGGGCAACAGCCGGGCGGCGTCGGGGAGGACGAGCGTCGCGCCGGTCGAGAGCGCCATGGCGACTTCCGAGAGCGACGCGTCGAAGGTGATCGAGGCGAATTGGAGGACGCGCGCGCCCGCGGTCACACCGAAAGCCCGGCCTTGGGCCTGGGCGAGGTTCGCAAAGCCCGCGTGCGGGACCATCACGCCTTTCGGCTCGCCGGTCGAGCCTGATGTGAAGATCACGTACGCGAGATTCCCTGGCGACACTGGGACGACAGGATTCGCCGTCGACCCGGCGGCGATGGCGCTCGCGTGTTCATCCACGCAGACCGTTGCACCCTCGAAGGCGTGGAGCCGGCCGCGATCGCCGGAGGTGGTCACGACCATGGGCACGCGGGCGCCGCGGAGCATCGCTGCGACTCGCGCTGGCGGCAGGCGAGGGTCAAGCGGCAGGTACGCGCCGCCGGCTTTCAGGATCGCCAGCAGCGCGACGTACAGCTCGGGCGACCGGTCGAACATGGCGCCGACGATGGTGTCCGGGCCGACGCCGTGCCGGCGCAGATGGGCCGCCAGCCGGTTCGCCGCCTCATTCAGCCGAGCGTAGGTCCAGCGTTCGTCGCCCGCCTCGATGGCGACACGGTCCGGCGCGGCGTCCACCTGCGCTTCGAACGTCTGGTGCACCAGCCGCGGCGTCGGACCGGTGGGTGTCTCGGTCCGTCGCTCGCGCTCCGCGCACTCCCCGGTCGTGAGCAGCGCCCAGTCGCCGACGCGCGCGATCTCATCGCGAGCGGCCGATCGCAGCAGGTGGCGCAGATGTTCGAGCAAAGCGTCCACCGCGGCTCGCGTGAACACGGTGCCGTCGAACAGGATTCGCAGCGTGAGCTGGTCCCCGGGAATCGCCGCCAGTCCGATCGGGTAGTTCGTCCGCTCGACGAACGTGATTGGCTCCAGCCTGAAGTGCGCGAACCGACTGGCCACGTCCGGGTCGATCGGATAATTCTCGAAGGCGATGAGGGTGTGCAGGAGCGGCTGGCCCGGGCCCAGCGCCGTGTACTCCGTCAAGTCGACGAGGGGCATGTGGCCGAAGTCACGGAGTTCGGCTTGCCGCTGCTGCAACGCCTGCAGCCACGGGACCAGGCCGGTGGGCAGACCCGGGCCGACCCTGAGCGGAAGGGTATTAATGAAGAGGCCGACCATCCGGTCGGCGTCGGCCAGATCGGCCGGCCGCCCGGCGACCGTCACCCCAAAGGCCACATCCGTCTGGCCGCTGTAGGTCTGCAGCAGGCGCGCCCACGCGCCGGTGACGAGCGTGTTGAGCGTGATCTGATGGCGCCGCGCCCACGCTTGGAGTGCGGCCGTGTCGTCGCGGCTCAGCGTGGTCTGCGTTTCGCCGGCGGCCGGCGCATCCGTACCGGGCCTCGGTCCGACGTTCAGCGTCGTGGGCTCGGCGAAACCCTCGAGCGTGCGGCGCCAGTAGGCCGCGGCGGTGGCGATGTCCTGTTGCCGCAGCCACCCGAGATAGTCGCGATACGGACGGACCGCCGGCAGGTCGAGCGGCCGGCCGGTGACGGCGGCGTCGTAGGCCGCGAGTACGTCGGCCATGAGCGGCGGCAGGGACCAGCCGTCGAGCAGGAGATGGTGGTGCGTCCAGACCCAATGCCAGCAGGCGGGCGCGAGCCGGATGAGCGCGACGCGCAGCAGCGGGGCGTGGCGGACATCGAGCCCCTGGAGGCGGTCGGCGGCGAGCCACGCCGCCAGCCGATCGGACCTGGCGTTGGGCGGGAGCTCCGTCCAGTCGAGCCGCGTGAGCACGAACGGCACCTGGGTCTCGACGTACTGCCGCAACGGGCCGTCGTCGCACCAGAACGCGGTGCGGAGCGCGGGATGCCGCGCGATGACCTGCCGCCAGGCCGTCTCGAATGCATCGGGATCGACCACACCGTCAATGCGGCCGTGTAGTTGCTCGAGATAGAGATCGCGGTCCGGGGTGGAGAGGACGTGGAAGAGTATGCCCGCTTGCAGCGGGGTCAGTGGATAGACGTCCTCCACGCCGGGTCGCGCCGTTCGCAGACGCGCCAGTTCTTGTGCCGTGAGATCGCTCAGCGGAAAGCGGTCGACCGTCTGCGCCGGGTCATCGGCGGTGGACGTCGCGCTCGATGACAGCGGCACGGTCGCCTGCGCGAGGCCTTCGAGCGTCGGCAGCTCGAAGATCTGGCGCGGCGTGATCGTCCAGCCGGCCTGGCGTGCGCGCGCGACGACCTGCAGGCTCAGGATAGAATCGCCCCCCCGCTCGAAAAAATTGTCGTCGAGCCCGATGCGCTCGGCGCCCAGGACCGAGGCCCATACCTGCGCGAGCGCGACCTCGGCGCTCGAGATGGGCGGGCGATACGTCGCGGCGGCCGTATTGGCGTCGAAGTCGGGCGCGGGGAGCGCGTCGCGGTCCAGCTTGCCGTTTCGGGTCAGCGGCAGGGCGTCGAGCAGCACGAACGCGGCCGGGACCATGTGGGCGGGCAGCCACTGTTGAGCGCAGGATCGGAGAGTCGCCGCAGTGGGTGGGGCCGCGCCGGCGGCCACGCCGTAGGCGACGAGATGCGGGTCGCCGGCTGGCTGCGGCCGGGCGATGACGACCGCCTCGCGCAGGCCGCCGTGCTCTCGGAGCACCGCCGCGATTTCGCCGAGCTCGATGCGGAAGCCCCGCAACTTGACCTGCTCGTCGAGGCGACCGAGATACTCGAGGTCGCCGCTCGCGAGCCAGCGCGCCGCATCGCCCGTGCGATACAGCCGTCCGGCGCCAAACGGGTTGGGGCCAAAGCGGGTGGCGGTGAGCGCGGGCTGCGTGAGATAGCCGCGCGCCAGCCCCGCGCCGCCCACGTACAACTCCCCCGGCAACCCGCACGGCACCAACTGTTGATGCCGATCCAGCACATAGAGCTGGAGGTCTCCGAGCGGCTGGCCGATCAGGCTGCCGGCGCTCCCGGCAATGTCGGCACTCCGCAGGCGGCGATAGGTGACATGCACGGTCGTCTCGGTGATGCCGTACATGTTGATGAGCGCCGGTGTCTCGTCGCCGTGCCGCGCGACCCATGGCGCCAGGAGATCGAGGTCGAGCGCCTCACCGCCAAAGATCACGTACCGCAGTGCGAGCGGGCGCGCCTGCGCCTCTTCAATGGCCAGCAACTGGCGGAAGGCCGACGGTGTCTGGTTGAGGACGGTAACACCCTCGTCGGCGACCAGCGCGTAGAACCGTTCGGGCGTGCGGCTGGTCTCGTAGCTGGCGAGGACGAGCCGACCTCCGTAGAGCAGCGCGCCCCAGAGCTCCCAGACGGAGAAGTCGAACGCGATCGAGTGAAAGAGTGTCCAGACGTCGCTCCGGCCAAACGTGAAATGGTCGGCGGCGGCCTGGAACAATCGAGTAACGTTGCGATGCGTGACGACGACGCCCTTCGGCTGGCCGGTGGAGCCGGAGGTGTAAATCACGTACGCCGCCTGATCGAGGGCTGGAGGCGCTATCGGCGTTTCGGGTTCCTGCATCCACGCGTCGGTGTCGGTGATGTCGAGCGCGGGAATCTCCCCTGGGACCGGGACGCGACCGTCGGTGAGCACGAGGCGCACGCGGCTGTCAGCGAGCATGAACGCACGCCGGGCCGGCGGATACGCCGGGTCGAGAGGTACGTAGGCGCCGCCGGCCTTGAGAATTGCCAGCAGGCCGACGAGCAGGGCCGGAGTCCGCTCCATGGCCAGGCCGACGCGGGTCTCGGGCCCGACGCCTCGGCGCTGCAGGGCGTGCGCCAGTTGTGTCGATTCGCGATCGAGGGCCGCATAGGTGAGGCTACCTGCTTCGCTCGTGACCGCGGTTGCATCGCCGCACCGGGCCGCGACCTCGCTGAACCAGGCAGGCAGGCAGGGGGTGTCGAGATACGCCCGATCGCCGCCGCGCCATCCGAGGACCTCCGCCGTGTCCGCGTCGGTGCCGATCGGCAGCGCGTCGATCGGACATTCGGGATGCGCGAGCGCGCGCTCGAGCAATCGGTCAAAATGCCGCGCGAACCGGTGAACCGTCGCCGACTTGTACAGGTCGGTGTTGTATTCGAAGCGAAGGTGCAGCCCGTCCGCGCGCTCCTCCGCGATCACGGTGAGGTCGAATTTCGCCGAGTCGGTTGACACGTCGAGACGTTCGACCTGCACCCCAGGCAGCCGCAGGTCGGCCAACGGCGCGTTCTGCAGGGCGAACATCACCTGGAAGAGCGCGGCACGGCTGCGATCGCGCTCGGGCGCGATCGCCTCGACCACGCGTTCGAACGGTGCGTCCTGGTGTTCCCAGGCGTCAACCGCCGTCTCCCGCACCCGCCGGACGAGCTCCTCGAAGGTGGGGGCTCCCGATAGGTCCGTGCGCAGGACAAGCGTGTTCACAAACAGGCCAACCAGCCGCTCAATGTCCGGCGTACGCCGATTCGCCACCGGGGATCCCACGGTGATATCCGTGACGTTCGTGCAGCGGTTCAGCAGGGCTTTCAGACCGGCGAGCAGCACGACGAACAGCGTGGTGCCTCGCTCCGACGCGAACGCCTGCAGCCGGTCAAGCCGATCGCGGCCGAGGCGAGTCGCGATCGTGGCGCCGCGATAACTGAACGCGGCCGGACGCCGGTGATCTGGTGGAGGCGAAATCGCCGGGAGCGGCCCCGATAAGCGCCGCGTCCAGTAGGCAAGCGCGTCGGCCATCCGCGGCTCCTGCTCGCGCTGCCCCTCGACGTAGTCCGCGTACTGCACTGGCAGTTCGGGCAGCACCGCCACCCGGCCTTCGACGAACGCACGGTACAGCTCCGAAAATTCCTCGACCAGTACGCCCATCGACCAGCCGTCAGTGACGATGTGGTGCAGCGTGAGCACGAGCACGGCGCCTGTTCGGCCGGATTCAGTGACCAGCACCGCTCGCAGGAGCGGGCCCCGAATGAGATCGAACGGTCGATGGATTTCCCGGTGAATGGCGGCGGTCAGTTGCCCTGCGTCGACGGCCAGCTCATCAACGGCAATCGTCAGCGCGTCGTGTACGACCTGCACGAGCTCGCCGTCGGTCGACGCAAACGTGGTGCGAAGAATCTCGTGGCGCGCGACGAGCGAGTTCATCGCCGCCGCAACGGCGGGAGGATCGAGGGCGCCTTCGAGCCTCAGCGCGATCGGGACGTGGTACGCCGTCGTCGCCGGCTCCATGCGATCGAGGAACCACAGCCGTTGCTGGGAAGACGAAGCGGGCGCCGTGAACGCGGACATAGATCGGCTACCTGCCCGTGGGTTCCGAATCGTCGGGGAGGAGCGTGCCGTCACTCGTCACAGCGACCTGCCGCCGCTGGCGAGGCGCGCGCGGCGTCGACCGCGCCGGCTGCGGCGCCGGCGCGGCGCTCGACGCGGAGACCCGCGCGGCCATTGCCTGGATCGTGGGTGCGTCGAAGATCACGCGAAAGGGAAGGTCGACCCCGAGCCGGTGTCGAACGCGCGCGATCAACTGTGTCGCGAGCAGCGAGTGGCCACCGAGATCGAAGAAGTTGTGGGTGATGCCAATCCGCGTGCCGGTGAAGAGCTCCTGCCAGATCGCGCACAACTGTCGCTCGACGTCAGAGCGCGGCGGCACGAAGTCGACCGTGCCGGCATCGGACTCCGGCGCCGGGAGAGCATCGCGGTCGAGCTTGCCATGACGGGTGAGCGGCAGGGCATCGAGGAGGACGAACGCGGCCGGCACCATGTGCGCCGGGAGCCACTGCTGGGCGGCGATGCGGAGGGTGGCCGCGGTCGGCGCCGGCGACCCCGCGGCGATGCCGTAGGCGATCAGCTGCGGTTCGCCGCTCGGCTGCCGGCGGGCGATGACCGCTGCCTCGCGGAGGCCCCCGTGCTCGCGAAGCACCGACGCGATTTCACCGAGCTCGATGCGGAAGCCACGGATCTTCACTTGATCGTCCAGTCGGCCGAGATACTCGAGCTCGCCCCCGTCCAGCCACCGCGCCGCGTCGCCCGTGCGATACAGCCGGCCGGCCCCAAACGGATTAGGGCCGAAGCGGCTCGCGGTCATGGCGGGCTGCGCGAGATATCCGCGCGCCAGGCCCTCGCCCCCGACATACAACTCGCCCGGGAGCCCCGACGCTACCAGCTGCTGGTGCCGGTCGAGCACGTAGAGCTGCAGATCGCCGAGCGGCTGGCCGATCAGGCTGCCTGCGCCGCCAAGAACGTCCGCACGCCGGATCCGGCGATGGGTGACATGGACGGTCGTCTCGGTGATGCCGTACATGTTGACGAGTGCCGGCGCAGCGTCACCATGCCGCGCGACCCAGGGCGCCAGGAGTGCCAGGTCGAGCGCTTCGCCGCCGAAGATAATGTACCGCAGCGCCAGCGGGCGACGCTGTGTGTCGTCGACGCCAAGGAGCTGCCGGAAGGCCGACGGAGTCTGGTTGAGGACCGTGACGCCTTCGTCGGCCAGTAGCCCATAGAAGCGCTCGGGCGTGCGGCTGGTCTCGTAGTCGACGAGCACGAGCCTCCCGCCGTAGAGCCACGCGCCCCATAGTTCCCAGACCGAAAAGTCGAAAGCGATTGAGTGAAACAGCGTCCACACATCGCTTGGACCGAACGTGAAGTGTGCCGCGGCCGCCTGAAACAACCGCGTGACATTCCGATGGGTGACGACCACGCCCTTCGGCTGGCCGGTCGACCCGGACGTGTAGATCACATACGCCGGGTGATCCGGTTGCGGGGCCGGCTCGATTGGCGTCGTCAACTCGTGCTGCCACGCGGCGACGTCGCTGACGTCGAAGGCGGGTATCTCCGCCGGGACGGGGACGCGCCCGTCGGTGAGGACAAGCCGCACGCGGCTGTCGTCGAGCATGAACCTGCGCCGAGCCGGCGGGTACGCCGGGTCGAGCGGCACATACGCACCACCGGCCTTGAGAATCGCGAGCAGGCCGACGAGCAGCGACGGCGTGCGCTCCATGGCCAGCCCGACGCGCGTCTCGGGCCCCACGCCGAGGCGGCGAAGCGCGTGCGCCATTTGCGTGGACTGGCGATCGAGCGCCGCATATGTGAGCGTGCCATCGGCACTCGTGATCGCGACGGCGTCCCCGTGTCTGGCCGCGACTGTGCTGAACCAGGCCGGAAGACTCGGCGCCTCGGGATAGGTCTGTCCCTGGCCACGCCAACTCAAAACGTCCGCCGCCTCCGAAGAGGAGATCAGCGCGTAGGTGGAGGGCGCGGCCTGCGGCCGGGCGACCGCCGCTTCGAGTACGCGCTCGTAGGAGCTGGCGATTCGACGGACATAGGCCGCCGAAAACTCCCGGGCGGCGTAGGTGAGCTGGAGTTCGATGGACGTCCCGTCGGGATAGACCGCAAACTGCGCCAGGAACGGGAAGTCGGTTTCCTCGAGAAACTCGTGGCCGATTACCTCCAGGCCCCCGGGGCGCAGCAGCTGACGGTAGACGTGGAAGTGGATGAAGTTGAAGGCCGCGTCAAACAACGCGCGACCGCCCCGAATCTGGCGGATCTCGTGCATCGGGAAATGCCGATGCACCAGCAATGTCTGCTCACGTGCGGCCACGCGCCGGACGAGCTCGACAAACGTCGGCGTCGACACGTCGACATGAAACGGCACCGTATTCAGGAACAGGCCAAGGATGCGCTCCCCGTCGTCGGTCTCTGGCCTCGTGTTCATCACCAGGCCCGTCACGGCGTCGGACTGGCCGGCGAGCCTGGAGAGCACCAGGAGGTGCGCCGCGAGCAGCACGCTCTTCACGTGCGTGTGCGCGCGCGCGGCGATCTCATGGAGCCCGGCCGAAAGCGCCGCACTCAACGGCACTGTGAGGCGCGCGACTGAGCGCCGCGCGTCCGGCTCAGACGACGCCGGCGGATGTCTGGGCAGCTCCATGGCCGGCAGCGGCTCGGATTGCCAGAAGCGGCGGCTGTCTTCCGCTCCCAGGGCTTCCTGTTCGCGGGCGACGGCGATGCCTGGCCCGGGCGTGTCCGGATGTTCGAGCGCCTGGCCCTGGCAGAGGGCGCGGTAGGCCTCGATCAGCGAGGTCATCAACGAGGCCACGCTCCATCCGTCGAGAATCACGTGGTGGAACCCGAAGACGATCTGGACGGCACCACCCGAGCGGCGGACCATGTGGAACCGGCACAATGGCGGCGCCGACAGGTTGAACTCCGTCGCCTGTTCGTCGGCGACGACGCGAGCCACCTCCGCGTCTTGGGCATCGGTGTCGTGCGCGGACAGGTCCGCGAATGTGCAGCTCACCCGTGCGGTGTGGTGGACGAGTTGCAGTGGCTGGCTGAACGTGCCCGAGTCGACACTCGTCCGCAGCGCAGCGTGCGCCTCCGCCAGTTGCTGCACCACCGTCGTGAAGGCGGCGGGATTCCACGGGAGCCGGAGCTGGACGCTGAAGACGTCGTGGTAGACGGCCGTGCCCGGCGCCAGCTCGCGGTGAAACAGCATCCCTCTCTGTAGCCGCGTCAGTGGATAGGCGTCGACAACCCCGGCTGGCAGCTGACCCCGGTCGTCACTGTTGATGAGGGCGAAGGGCGCGACGGCCGGCACATGGTCGCCGCCGGGCGTGGCAATCGCCGCGAGCTCGCGGACGCTGCCGCAGCGGTACAGATCAGCCAGGCTGCACATCAGGCCGTGCCGTCGCAGGCCGGACAGCACGCGCAGGCAGAGGATCGAGTCGCCGCCCAGCTCGAAAAAGTTGTCATCGCGGTTGACACGCGCGAGGCCGAGCACCCCGGCCCACACCTTGGCGATGGCGCGCTCTGCCTCCGTCTTCGGTTCTTCTTCTCCACGGTGCACCAGGGCCCCATCATCTGGCGCCGGGAGGGCCGTGCGATCGAGCTTGCCGTTCACCGTCATCGGCCACGAGGCGACCGACACGAAGACGGCCGGCACCATGTGAGCCGGCAGGCGCGCGACGCACCACGTGTGCAGGTCGGCTGGCGCCGGCGTACGGCCGGGTGCCGGGATGACGTACGCCACCAGGCGCGCGCCGTCGCCGCGGCCTCGCAGGTCGATCACCGCATCACGGACGGCGTCATGCCGTCGCACGACCTCTTCGATCTCGAAGGGCTCCACGCGGAAGCCGCGAATCTTGATCTGTCCATCCGCGCGTCCGAGGTATTCGAGGTCGCCGTTGTCGAGCCAACGCGCCAAATCGCCCGTGCGATAGAGCCGTGACCCGCGCCGGCCATACGGATTCGGCACGAAGCGCTCGGCCGTCAGCGCGGCCCTTCCGAGGTACCCGCGGGCGACGCCGGCGCCGCCCACGAACAACTCACCCGTGACGCCTTCGGGAACCGGCCGCTGCGCCCGATCGAGCACGTAAAGCTCGAGATCCGGAATCCGCTCGCCGATCGCGCTCCGCGGTTCGCCGAAGACGTCGGCCGACGACAGCGGACGGAACGTGACGTGGACCGTGGTCTCGGTGATTCCGTACATGTTCGCGAGCTGAGGACGGGCTTCTCCGTACCGCTCGACCCACGGCCGAAGCATTGCCGGATCGAGCGCCTCGCCACCAAAGACGATCCAGCGCAGTGAGAAGTCGGCCGGCCCCGAGGCCGAACGGTCGGCGTCAATGAGCTGCCGGAACGCCGACGGCGTCTGGTTCAGCACCGTCACGCGCTCATCGACGAGCAGTCGCCGAAACGCCTCCGGAGATCGTGTCGTCAGATACGGGGCCACGACGAGACGGCCGCCGTGGAGCAGCGCTCCCCAGACTTCCCAGACTGAAAAATCGAACGAGAGTGAATGGAACAGGACCCACACGTCGTCGGGACCAAAACGGAACCACTCGGTGGTCGCCTGAAACAGCCGGGTCGCGTTGCCGTGCGTGACCACGACACCTTTGGGTTGACCGGTGGAGCCTGATGTGTAGATCACGTAGGCCGCGTTGTCCGGCTGGCAGGACACCGGTGGGGCGCCAAGCGGTGGCGCGTCCGGCAGGAGGGCGCCGACCGCATCGAGGTCGAGGATGCGGAGATTCGCCGACGCCGGAACGGCCGAGGCGTCCTCTCGCCGCGTAACCACGATCTCGATGTTGGCGTCCGCGATGAGATATCCGAGCCGCGTCGTGGGGTAGGCAGGGTCCAACGGTACATAGGCGCCGCCCGCCTTCACCACGGCCAGCAGGGCTACGATCGCGTCCGCGGAGCGTCCGAGACACAGGCCCACTCGTGTCTCGGGACGCACCCCCATCTCGCGCAACCGCCAGGCGATCTGATTCGCCCGGGCCTCGAGCTCGCCATAGGTCACGTCGCCGTGTGCGTCGCTCACGGCGGTGCGCGCCGCCTGCGTTTCCGCCTGTCTGGAAAACCGCTCGTGGAGAGTCGTGGCCGACGACGGGGTGCCCGGAGCATTGCGGCCCAAGGTCACACGGTGTTCTTCCGCGCGATCCAGCATCGCAACCGCAGCCACCGAGGCACTTGGCTGGCGCGCGAGTCCCGTGATCAGGTGGAGCCAGTGACGATGCAGCTGATCGATGCGTCTGGATGAGAAGAGCGCGGTGCGACATTCGATCAGCCCGCGGAGACTCTCGCCGTCGTCCTCGATGTGCAGGCTCAACGGGTATTTGGCTGTGACGCTCGGCAGCAGAGGGGCAGAGACCGTGAGGCCCGGCACATCGAACTGAGCCGCCGGATTCTTGGTGAACAGGAACATCGCATGGAACAGCAGGGCCGCGTCCCCCGTTCTGCCGGGGCTGATCTCGCGGAGGATCGCATCGAAAGGCGCATGCTGATGGTCCAGCGCGTCGAGGCTGCGGCGACGCACCCGATCGATTACATCGACGAACGTCGGCCTCCCCGAGAGGTCCTGCCGGACCACGAGTAGATCCGCGAAGAAGCCCACCAGCGGTTCAAACGACTCATCGTCTCGTCCGGCGACGGATGTGCCGACCGTAAAGTCTGTTTGGCCGGTGAGCCTGGACAGGAAGATGGAGTAGGCCGCCAGCAGCGTGTGGAACAGGGTCGCCTTCGATTGGCGGCTAATCTCGCGCAGCGACTCGGTGGTCTCGGGCGGGATGACGAACTGGCGCGACGCTCCCTCGTAGGTGGCCCCGCGGGAGCTGAGGTCGGCAGGAAGGCGCAGCGGTTCCAGGCCCGCCAGCGCGCTCGTCCAGAACTCGAGGTCCTGACCGGCGTGAGGGCTCGCCAGCCGGCGCCGCTGCCAATCCACGAAATCCGCATAGCTGTGGGACGGCACCGGCAAACGTAACTCCGGGGCGATCGTGAGGCGGCGATATGCGGCGCTGAGGTCACGCAGGATCACCGCCAGCGACCACGCGTCAGCGATGATGTGGTGCGCGGTCAGGACCAGGAACCAGTCGTCGGCGGCGGTTCGGCACAGCCGGCATCGGAACAGCGGCGCGGCGCCGAGATCGAATACGTGCCGGCCTTCGGCGTCGATCACGCGCTGGCGCTCGCGGTCGCGCGCCGATGGCTCCACGCTCGTCAGATCGACGACCGGGATGTCGCACCGGACCGCCGATGCGATCGACCGCGCTGGTTGGTCGTCGGACAACGCCACATACGCGCGGAGCTCCTCGTGCCGGTCCACGACCGCCTGCAGAGCCGCCGTGAGCACGCCGGGCTGCAGCGGTCCCTGCAGGCGTAGCGCCGCGCGTACGTTGAACGCCGCCGTGCTCGACGGTTCGAGGCGATGGAGGAACCACAGGCTTTGCTGAGCCAGTGACAATCCCGCGGCGCCGTTCATGGCCTGATCCGCTCCGCCAGCGACGCGATCGTCGTGCCTTTCAACAGCTCGACGAGAGGGATGTCCACGCCAGCCTCCGCGGCCAGCCGGTTCTTGATCTCCACGGCCATCAGCGAGTCGAGTCCGAGCTCGTCGAGAGGCACGTCGGTGGCTGCTCCGGGGGCGGGCAGCTGCAGGACTTCAGAAACGGTCAGGGTGAGCAGGTGGCGCAATGCGGCCGCGTCGGTGATGGGCGCCGCAGCCGCCGTCGGCGCAGCACGCCGGACGCCTCCGTTGATGAAATTCGCGAAAATCGGGGCGTTTGCGACCCAGGGGTCCGCCGCGTGAAGCCTGGCGACATCCAGCGTGATCACGCCCACGTGCGCCGGAAGCGACGACGTCCGCAGCAGGCGCTCCAGGCGCGCGACGCCCTCGGCAGGCGTGAACCGAGAGATCCCGGAATGCTCCAGGACCCGGTGGGCCGCTGCCCCGGTGCCGGTCGATGCGAAGCCGACGTCCGACCATGGGCCCCAGTTGATGCTCAACGCCGGCCGTCCGCGGTCGCGGCGATCCTGCACGACGGCGTCAAGGAAGGCGTTGGCGGCGGCGTAACTGGCCTGTCCTGCCGGTGGCACGATCGAGGAGAAGCTCGAGAAAAGCACGAAGAAATCGAGCGCGTGATCATCCAGGAGCCGATCGAGGACCGCGACGCCGGACACTTTGGGTCGAAGCACCCGATCGAGCGAGGCTGTGTCCATCTCGGCGATGGCCCGGTCCTCCCACACGCCAGCCGCGTGTACGACGCCGCGCAGCGGGCGGTCGGGATGGGTCCGCGTGTGCTCTGCGAGGAACGTCTCGACCGCGGTCTCGTCGGCCACATCCATCTCGATGTAGCGCACCCGTGCGCCCAGCTCGACGGCCAGCGCCTCGTTCGCATGCGCTGCGGACGGCCTGCGCCCGGCGAGGATGATCGCCCCGGCGCCGTGGCTCGCCAGCCATTGCGCCACGGCCGTGCCCAGACCTCCAGCGCCGCCCGTAATCAGATAACTTGCATCCGGCCGCACGTGCAGGCGGACGGGCGCATCGTCACTCGGCGCGTACCGCGCCAGCCGCGGGACGAACGTCTGTCCGTCGCGCATCGCGAATTGATCTTCGCGGTCGCCGCGGGCGACCGCGTCGTACAGCTGGGCCGTCTGTTGCGCGGTTGAGGCGATCGGATCAAGATCGACCAGGCCGCTCCGGCGGGCGGCGTATTCCCGCGCGAGGGCTCGGCCGAATCCCCACAGCGGCGCTTGTCCCGGGTGCATGGCACGCGGGACTTGCGGCACGTGGACTGCGCCGGCCGTGACGAACCACAACGGCGTGGGGCTGTACGCGGTCGAAAGCGCCTGCGCCAGGAACAACGGAATGTGCAGGGCGAGCCGACGGGATTGATCGATATCGGCGACGGCGGCGTCAAGTGCGCCGAGGTACACGATGTTGGCCAGCCGGTCCGGCGGAACGCCGAGGGTATCGAGGAATTGTCTCGTGCTCGATGCCGAGTCGAGGTCCGCCGTAAGTTCCCGTGCGTCTGTTGCGGTACCGCTGGATCCGATGGACGCGACAATCGCCGGCACGCCGAGGCGCTTCAAGGTCGCGCGGAGCGTCCGGGCGATACCTCGGCCTTCGCCAAGGATGAGCCACGGCTGCGTCTGGCCTGTCGCGGCCAGATTGGGTGAGTCGGCCGGCTCCCACGTCACTTCGAAGAAATCTGTGTCGGTGCGCCGTTCCCGGGCGGCCGTCTCTGGTTGAAGCCGGCGCTTCTGAGCCGTGACCCCGCGTGCCTCGAACACGAGGTCGCCCGCGTCGGTCAGTACCGAAAGATCTGCAACGATCGTGTCGCCTGTGTCGGCCGTGAGTCGGCCGAGGCTCCACAGCACACCGTGCGCGGGAGCCACTGATCGGACCGAGTCGATGCGCAAAGGCAGATAGACGGTGTCGGCGCCCTGCGGAAGCGCCGCGACCATCGACTGGAGGCACGCGTCCAGGATCGCCGGATGCATCGCGTACGCCTCGCGGTCGGGCAGCGCGCTTGCGTCGATGCGGGCCATTGACTCGCCGTCGGTGCGGGAGACCTCGGTCAGCAGGCGGTCCACGGGATCGACGTGCTGGCCTGCGAGCTCGAGCCGCGTGTACAGGGCATCGACCGGAACGGCCGTGCCGCAATGGGCGCGGGCGTCGCGCAGCCGCACCACACCTTCATGGGCCGGCCGCGCCGGGGCCGGTGGCCGCGTGGCGTGGCGTAAGTCGAGCAGCGCGGGAAGCGACTCGAACACCTCGCGCGACGGCGGACCGAAGTCGAGCAGGCAGGCGATTTCATCGACCCCGGCCGCGTCGAGTCTCACGACCATGTCACGGCAGGATTCGACCGTGCCAATCAGGGCGCGCGTGCCGGCGAACCGGTCATACAGGAAATTCACGAACTCGTCGATCTCGCCGGGCGGTAGGGTCGAGAGATCCGCGTCGCGCGAACGGCTGCGCGCCAGATCCGCAAACAGCCCGATGTTCGTCTTCAGGTAGTCGCAGAACGGCTTTCGCGTCAGCCGATCGACGGTCTCCCGATCGCGACCGATGAAGGTGTGGCACATCACCGTGACGCGTCCCGTCGCTGGATCGAACCCCGCGCGCTCGCGGGCGGCGCGGTAGCGCGCGACCTGCGCCGCAAGTGCGTCAATATCCTGGTCGAGCAGGTGCGTGAGCAGGTTCGCGCCAAGCGCACCCGCCTGCTCGAAGGATTGCGGGCTGCGCGCGGCCGTGATCCAGACCGGCAGCTCGGGCTGTATTGGCGTCGGATACGTCCGGAGCTTCGACACCTTGCCCGTGTCGTCCACGTGCTCGAAGGGCTCGCCGCGCCAGAGCGTGCGCAGCTGCGCAATGCCTTCGTACAGCAGCCGATGGCGCTCGGCGAACTTCCCGGGCGCCAGGACGAAATCGTGCGGGTTCCAGCCCGACGCGAACGACATCCCGACGCGGCCACCCGACAGGTTGTCCACGACCGCCCATTCCTCGGCGATGCGTACCGGATTGTGCAGCGGCACGACGACGCTACCCGCCATCAGCCGCACGTGACGCGTCTCGCGGGCGAGCGCGGCGTGCAGAACCGACGGGTTCGGATACAGGCTGCCCATGGCCGTGAAGTGCCGCTCGGGCACCCAGACACTGGTGAAGCCCTCCCGATCGGCGAATCGCGCCGCCTCCAACACGAGGTCGTACCGTTCACCGCTGGTGCTTTCGTCGCGGGCGGCGAAGAACATCAGGCCGAAGTCGATGCGGGATCCGGCACCCGTCTCTGGCGAGGCCTCCGAGCGGTCGATCGTAGCGCGGCAATGATCCGTCCAGGCGCTCGATTCACCGGCGCGGCTCCACAGCGTGAAGTCGGACACCGTGCTGCCTGGATGCTCGAGCGACGCCTGCACGGCCTGCCGGTCTGGTGGGCAGGACTCGAGGGACCGAGGAAACCTCACGTTGCGCAGGCGAAACGGCCGCGATGGATCCGACGCACGACCAGCCGCCAGCGCGAGCTCAACGAAGGCTGACACCGGCCAGACCGGCTGACCAAGGAGCCGATGCTGACGGAGGTACGACAGCTGGGCCGGGTCGGCGGTGACGTCCCAACTCGCCGTCGTTGCCCCGGCAGCCGTCTCCGGCAGCCGGCGCGAAAGCAATGGATGGACGCCGCCTTTCGGTCTGGGGTCGTACCAGAAACGGGTCCGCCGGAACGGGAACGGCGGCAGCGTGATGTACCGGCCGCCACGATTCTGGTGAAAACTGCGCCAGTCCACGGCTTCTCCCGCGAGATACCGCGCGACCAGCGCGTCCACGTCCGGCTCGCCGGTCGGCCGCGGCGCCGACTGCGCGCCGTTTGCGACAAGCTGCCGTAGACCGTCCTCGAGCGCTTCGCGAGACTGAACCGGGATCGCCGCTCGTGCCGCCATCTGCGAGCGGACGGCCGCGGTCGTCAGGCAGAGGTCAGCCAAAGCGATACCAGGTTGAGTTCGCAAGATGTCGAGCACGGCCTGCGCGGATTGCACGAGCTGGCCCGCGGTCGGGGCAGACAGCACGAAGACGTGCGCCGCCCCCGGCGGGCGGGTCACATCCACCGCGGGCGGCGCCTCGACGATGACGTGAGCGTTCGTCCCGACGAACCCGAACGCGGACACGCCCGCGACGGCGGGTCGATCCCCGAACCACGGCGTGGGGGATGTCGGGATCGAGACCGGGCGGTCGCCGACGCTGATATGAGGATTCAACTGCTGCAGGTGCAGGCTCGGCGGCACCTCCCGGTGCTGCACGACGAGGAGCGCCTTCAGCAAGCCGCAGATCCCCGCGGCACCCTCGAGGTGCCCGACGTTCGTCTTCACGGCACCGAGCGCAAGCGGCGTCTCGGCCGGCCGGTCGCCGAAAATCTCGAGCAGGGAGTTGACTTCAATCGGATCGCCAAGCGGCGTGCCGCTGCCGTGACACTCGATGTAACCCACCTGCGAGCTGTCGAGGCCCGCGACCGCCAGCGCCCGCTGCACGACCGCACGCTGCGACGGGCCGTTCGGCGCGGTCAAGCCGTTGCTACGGCCATCCTGGTTGATTGCCGATCCGCGAATCACGCCGAGCACGCGGTCGCCGTCCCGCCGGGCCTGCTCCAGCCGCTTCAGTACGACGGCGCCGCAGCCTTCGCCGCGCACGTAACCGTCCGCTGACGCGTCGAACGTTCGACAGCGCCCCGTTGGGGAAATCATCCGCGCCTTGGCGAGGTTAATCATCGCCTCGGGCGAGAGGATCAGGTTGACCCCGCCGGCCACCGCGGTCGTGCACTCGTTGTTGCGGAGGCTCGCGCACGCCAGGTGAATTGCGACCAGCGAGGACGAGCAGGCGGTGTCCACGCTCATCGACGGTCCGGTGAGGCCAAACGTGTAGGAGAGGCGGCCCGCCGCCGCGCTGAACGTGTTGCCGGTGCCGAGGTAGGCATCGATGCCGTCAAGACCGCTCTCGCGCATCAGCCGGGTGGCGTAGTCCAGGTACATCAGCCCGACAAAGACTCCCGTCGGGCTGCGTTTCAGCGCTTGTGGATCCAGTCCCGCATGCTCGAAGGCTTCCCAGCAGACCTCGAGCAACAGACGCTGCTGCGGGTCCATCGAAATCGCTTCACGCGGCGCGATGCCGAACTGGGCCGCGTCAAATCGATCGACCTCTTCGAGGAAGCCGCCCTCACGCGCGTAACTCCGCCCGGGCGCATCGGGATTGGGATCGTAAAACCTCGCGACTTGCCATCGGTCCTCAGGAATCGGCCCGATGCCGTCCTCGCCGCTCCGGAGGAAGGCCCAGAACTGCTCGAGGCTTCTGACGCCGCCCGGAAAACGACACGCGGCGCCGACGATAGCGATCGGTTCCGACGCCGCGGACTCTTCGATCTGGCGGCGCAGTGTCTTGATCTGCGCGTAGGCTTCTCGCAGCAGCTGTTGGTGACCGGTGGCGCTGTTGTTCATCTGGCAACTACACGTCCGTCGGAATCTCACGCCAGTCAGGCCCGGCGCCGGGAGGACAAGATTTTCAGTGTAAGCTAATGGGACTCGTGGTAACAATCACAAACGCGTCCAATGAACGAACCAAAACGCGAACCTATTCCGACGATCGATAGCTTCGATCGGGCGGCGTTTGAGTCATACCGGGCTCAAAGCAGGCCGGTGGTGCTCAAGGGCGCGGCCCGCCAATGGCCCGCGACGCGCAAGTGGTCGCCCGAATACCTCGCGCGGACTTGGGGCGACTTGCCCGTCAAGCCCAGTGTCAACCTGCCCGCGACCGAGGTTCCGTATCAATTTCGTGACGTGAACCACCGCCGCGAGATGACGCTGGCGCAATTTGTCCAGTGGATGGACGGCGGCGACCGCTGTTATCTCGACCAGGTGCGTGGTGACGAGTTGCCTGGGCTGGCCGAGGACATCGACTTCGCGTCGCTCGGCGAGCCCGATCTGAAAGGGATAGTCTTCTGGATGGGCGCGCGTACCCGTTCAGGCCTGCACTACGACTACGCGGACAACCTGTTTGCCCAGATTCACGGTACGAAACTCGCAATCCTGGCAGCGCCGGAGAACGCGCGGTACCTGTATCTGTTTCCCGACAGCCACACGAAGAGTCAGGTTACGCCCGAGCGTCCGGACCTGGCGAAGCACCCGCAGGTGAAACACGCGACGCTGATCGAGGCGACGTTAGAGCCGGGCGACGTCCTGTTCATCCCCAAGGGCTGGTGGCACTATCTGGCGTCGTCGGATCGCTCGATCTCGCTGACGTGCTGGCACGGTACACCGCTGTCGCCGGGTCACGACCTCCGTCTCCTGCTCAGCATAGGCGGCGTGAAGACCTGGGCGTTGCTTGCCAAAGATTTCGTGTGGAGCGGGATCCTGAAGCGCCCCTATAAGCGGCGCCTCTACAGTCTGCCGCCGACCGGGGTGTTGCTCTACGAGTTGGTCTCGAGCGTTCTTCCGGGGCGCAAGAAGCGCACGCCGCCGCCAGCCAAGCCCATGTAGACCGGGGCTTGCGCCCCGTCGTTATTCGCCGCGCAGGCTCTTGAGCTCGGCGGCGAGCAACGCGGCGATCTCCGCGTCCTCCGATCCGGCGCCGTCGCGCTCGAACGCCGGGCGTTCGCCGGCGAGGTGCGCCGCCAGTTCGCGGATCGTCGGGTAGTCCCATGCGAGTGTGGGCGACGGAGACGTCCCGAGCCGAGCGCCGAGCGCCGTCATCATCTCTACACTCGTGATCGAATCGAGGCCAAAGTTGAAGAACTCTTGGTCCACCGAGACCTGCGCCGGATCGACGGCCAGCCGCCGCGCAATCCAGCCCTGAATGAGGCGCTCGAGTTCGGCCGCCGAGCCAGTTCGGGCATCGGTGGGCATCCCTACGGCGCGGGGACGATCGGGACGCACCGCGGACGGGGACGGTGCGGCGGCTCCCTTCGGTGCCTCGACGCCGTCTCTCGCGAGCATCGGATCGAGCTGCTGGAGCTCGCCGTCGGCCTGTTGTTCCACATCGCCGATGCGGCCCGCGTAGTCCTCGACGATCCGCGCCAGAGCGTCGCCGTCCAGGGCCCCGTCCGTCTGGGGATGGCGGCCGCGGTCGCAAGCGTCGTCGAAGCGCGACTGCAACAGCCGCTGCGCATCCGCACCCTCTCCGCTCGTAGATCGGCTGCGGTGGTCGACGACCGCCGCGAGCCAAAGGGCGGTCAGTCCGATCTCTCCTAGCCGCCACGCGCCGCGCTGCCGCTGATCGCCGCCGCTCGAGGCGGTGTCGCCGGCCGTCTCCCGCTGGATATCGCTCACGACCTGCTCGAGTTGGCCGGCGAGCGCGTCCTGGCCTAGGTGCCGGCGAATGAAGGTCGCGACGCTGTCGGCACTCGACAGCAGCCGTGCGCCGATGAACATTTGCATCGTCTCCGACGGACCCTCGAAGATTCGGAGCAGCCGTGTGTCCCGCAGCATCTGCGGCACGCCGTTGGTCTCAATGTACCCCCGGCCGCCGAGCATCTGCATCAACTGATCGACGGCCTGCCACGCCGCTTCGGGGCCGGCCACCTTCGCGGCGGCGAATAGTTCATCGGGAACCGGCAGATCGCGGTCGAGCCAGGAAGCGAACGCGTAGACGAACGCGTCGAGCGCGGCCGTCTCGACAGTCAACGCCGTCATGCGCTCCCGCGTCACGACGTTGTCGAGCAACCGGCCGGTCGAGATGGAGCGGCGCGACGCGTACCGCGCCATGAGCTGCAGAGCGCGCTTCATCACGCCCAATGACGCCGCGGCCACGGCCAGGCGCGCGTAGCGCATGGTGTCGTGGGCGACCGCGAGGCCCTGGCCGGTCGTCCCAAGCAGATCGTCTGGGCCGACAAGGACGCCATCGAGGTGCACGGTGTTTTGCACCATCGCGCGCATTCCCATCGTGAGTTCCTCGGCGCCTTGCCGCAGGCCAGGAGCGGTTTGCGACACGATGAAGCCGGCAATGCCGTCCTGCCCGAGCGACGCGCCGTCGAGACGGACGAAGACGTGCGCATAACCGGCCCAGGCGGCCGTGCCGATCCACCGCTTCGACCCCTTCAGCATCCACCCCGTGGCCGTGGGTTGCGCCGTGGCGGCAATTGCCAACGGATTCGACCCGGCGCCAGGCTCGGTGAACGCGAAACTCGCCAGCTGCCGGCCCGACGCCAGGTCCGGCAGAATCCGCCGGCGCTGCTCAGCGGTTCCGTGCTGCAGCAGGGGCCTGACACCGAGGACGTTGTGCACGCCGACGAACGCGCACAGCGTCGAGTCGATCGCGGCCAGCTGTTCGAACACGCGAAATGTGTCGTGATGGGTGAGCGCGAGCCCGCCGGCCTCAAGCGGGGCCTGCAGTCCAAGCAGGCCCGAGCGGCCGAAGTCCAGAACGATGTGCGGCGCGATCATCCGCCGCTCGTCCATCAGACGCGAGTTGATCCGCCGCTCGGCGTACGCGCGCAGCCACTCGATCGCGCGGTCGGCGCGCGCCCGCGAGGTCGTGTCGTCCGAGGCCTGTTCCTGCGTCCACGTCCCCACGTGATGCAGTGTACCATCGATGTACGCCGCCTTGCATGCCAGCCGCTGGACTTTGCCGCTGGACGTCTTGGGGACGGTGAGCGGCTTCACAAGGACGATCGCGTGCAGGGCCAGTTCGTGCTCGTGGTAGACGGAGCGTCGTATGTCCTCGGCGATGTCGCGCACGTCGAGTTTGCGGAGCGCGTCACGTCTGACCTCCTGCACAACGACTACGCGCTCATCGCCGTCTGCCTGGACGCTGAAGACCGCGCTGCCGTCGGGCTGGAGATCCGGATGGCTCGCGGCCACCGTGCGCTCGATGTCGCTCGGGTACACGTTCGCGCCACGGATGATGATGAGCTCCTTGATCCGGCCCGTCACGAACAACTCACCGTCGGAGGTGAAGCCAAGATCGCCGGTTCGCAGGAAGGGGCCGGCGCCGTTCGCGAGCCGTGCGCCGAAGGTCGTCTCGGTTTCAACCGGCTGCTTCCAGTAGCCGCGGGCGACGTGCGGGCCCTGGATCCAGATTTCGCCTGTCTCGCCGTCGGGCATCGGCTGCCGCGTTTCTGGGTTGACGATCATCAGCGTCTGATCGTCGCCCCAACGGCCGCAACCGACCGCCGCCGTCGTGCGTCCGGCCGCGGCCGGCGCCTGACGTACTGCGGGATACCCGCGCGGTCCGCCGCCGGTCGAGAAGACAGTGACTTCGGCGAGGCCGTAGCAGGGCAGCATCGTCGAGGGCTGCAGTCCGCAGTCGGCAAACGTCTCGATGAATCGGCGCATCACCGAGGCATCGATCCGTTCGGCGCCGTTGTAGAAGTTGCGGAGCGAGCTCAGATCCAGGCCGGCTCGATCGTCCGCGGCGACCTTTCTCAGACTGAGGGCGAAGGCGAAGTTCGGCGCCCCCGTCGTGTGTGGGCGATAGCGCGTGATCAGGTTGAACCAGCGAACGGGTTTCTCGACGAATGCCGTCGGCGGCATCAACACGGTGCACGCGCCCACGAAGAGCGGCTGCAGGAGGCCGCCGACAAGGCCCATGTCGTGAAACATCGGTAGCCAATGAACCGAGTCCGACGTCTCATCGTGGTTGTACTGGCGCTGGATCATGCGCGAGTTGACGACGAGGTTGGCGTGGGTGACTTCGACGCCCTTCGGATGGCCGACCGAGCCTGACGTGTACTGCAGGAACGCGAGGTCGCCTGCCGCCAGCCGGGGCGGCCGCCATGCCGACGCGCCTGCGTCATCGTCGAGATCCGCCTGCAGAAGCCGCCATGTGGGCGCGGCGCCCTGTCCGAGCCACCCCCGTACCCGACTCATCGCCCCGGCCGTCGTCATGACCACGGCCGCGTCGGCGTCGCGCAGGATGGCTTCGACGCGCGGCATGTGGCGGGGATTGCGCGGCGGGTAGGCAGGAACCGGGACCATGCCGGCGTACATGCAGCCGAAGAAGGCCGAGATGAAATCCGCGGAGGGCGGAACGAGGAGCAGCACTCGATCGCCTGCGTGTCCTATCTCCGCGAGGCGCGCAGCCGTCGCCCGCGCGCGCCGGTCGAGCGCCGCGTACGTCCATCGCGTGGTTTCCGTCTCGCCGTCGGCCAGGAAGATGACCGCGGGTCGATCCGGACGGGCGTCCGCGTGGGACCGGAGGATGTCGACGAAGGTGAGCTCGTCAGGTGGAACGATCAGGGACATTGAGCTTGGATGGCCTACGCCGCGGCGTGGGCCTTCAGCCAGGGCACGATGCGATGGAGATTCCGGATGTCGAACGAATCGAGCGAGCCGCCCGACTCGAAGTGATGGATGAAGATGCGTCCCAGCCCGTATGACACCGCACCGGCGGCGGCCGACGCGGTCAGGACCACCATCGGTGGCGAGATGAAGGGGAGGGCCTTCAGCAGTCGGCGTCCCAGAACGGATCCAATTGCGCCGGGCACCAGGCCCGCGCCGATGGCAATAAGAATGTTGCGGGCCGTGTGCTTGGAGAAGGCCACGCTGTAATGGTCCGAGAGTTCCTTGATCAGTGCGATGTGGACACCGGCGAGCACCGTGACATCCACGCCGGGCACCTGAATGACACCCGCGCCAGCCGACAGGACGACGTATTTGTAAACGATGTCGAACGCGGCCTGGCGCTTCTCAATATCGGCGTGCACAGCACACGGATCGTGCCAGATGAGTATCGAACTGTCAAAGCGCGCCGCGATGCGAACGAGTCTCCTGGAACCGAAATTTCCGAGAGAAGTGTGATCGAAGGGGGCATGCGAAAGATGGGAAGGCCCCGAGCCGACGTCGTATGCAGGTTGGATGAGTGTGCGGAGTTGGTCCGGCTGACGAGTGTCGCGGTGTGTTCAGTGGACAAAATGGCTTCGACGAGGTTGGGTGAAATAATCACTTCACCCTGTCCCGCGTGGGCGCTCAGCCGAAAACCGGTGTCGACGTCGGGCCCAAGAAAGTCCAGGTGGGGCTGTTCGGCGCCAGGACCCGCCACTTCCGGGCTCCCGACACTATGTAGCCGAGGAAACAAAAATGGGTGCAGGGCTCCGAAGAACCCTGCACCCTTGACGTTGAACTCTGAACCCCGCCGAGCGGCGGTTAGGCCGAAGCTGAAGACCGGACAGCCTTCGTCGGCGCCGGCGCCGCAGCGGCAGCCTGCGCGGCCACCTTGGCGAACGCGTCCGGATGATTCACGGCGAGTTCGGCGAGGCTCTTGCGGTCGAGCGCGATGTTGGCGGCCTTGAGGCCGTTGATCAGGCGACCGTAGGAGAGACCGTTCAGGCGCGCGGCGGCGTTGATACGGACGACCCACAGCTGACGGAAGTCACGCTTCTTGCGGCGGCGGCCGACGAACGCATAGTTGAGCGCCTTGTCGACCGATTCCTTGGCTGAACGGTAGAGCTTACTTTTGGTGAGGAAGTAACCCTTCGCCAGCTTCAGCATCTTCTTGCGCTTGGCGGCGCGGACGGTTCCTCTCTTTACGCGTGGCATGGTCTAGTCCTTTTTCTCGTCAGTCTTAGTCGTACGGGAGCATCTTCTTCAGACGCGGAGCGTCGGCCGGATTCACGACCTCACTGCCGCGCATCTGGCGCTTGCTCTTGGTGGTCTTGCTCGTGAGGATGTGGCGCTTGAACGCCTTTGACCTCGTGAACTTGCCCGTGGCGGTCTTCTTGAAGCGCTTGGCCGCGCCCCGGTGCGTCTTGATCTTCGGCATCGTCTACTCCCTAACCCTGACTCTCTTCGACCGGCGGTGCTGCCACCACCGGTTTGGCCGCTGCCGGCCGCTTGACCCCAGGCTTCGGCGCCAGGATCATGTGCATCTGGTTGCCTTCCTTCTGGGGCGACGATTCGATAATCGCCACATCAACCAGCTCGCCGGACAACCGTTCCAGAATGCGGCGCCCGATTTCCGGATGCGCCATTTCTCTGCCACGGAAAAAAATCGTGGCCTTCACCTTGTCGCCGTCATCAAGGAAGCGCTCGATGTGCTTCTTCTTGAAGTCGTAGTCGTGCTCGTCCACCTTCGGCCTGAACTTGATCTCCTTGACCTCGATGACCTTCTGATGCTTTTTCGCCGCGCGCGTGCGCTTCTGCTGCTCATACTGGTACTTGCCAAAATCCATGATTCGGCAGACCGGCGGAACAGCCGTCGGTGAAATCTCAACCAGGTCGAGCCCTTTGCCCCGTGCCAGCGCCAACGCTTGCGGCGGCGGCATGATTCCGAGCTGCTCTCCGTTGTCGTCGATCACCCGGATCTCGCGGACCCGGATACGTTCATTGGTACGGACGCGGTCGTCTCGTCGCGGCCCTCGGTCGTAGGCGATAACAGACTCCTTTATTGCCGGGGATATCCCCGGCAGTCACAGCCGACTATCTTAGCATCGGAAACGGGTCTACCGGCGTTCGGTCACTTCGGATTGGGCGGACGCCAGGAATTCTTCGAGGGTTTTGGCCCCCAGGTCCCCCCCGGACCGGCTCCGGACGGCCACCTGCCCCTCGGCCACCTCCCGGTCGCCCAGAATCAGCATGTACGGCACCTTCTGAAGCTGGGCTTCCCGGATCTTGAACCCGATCTTTTCGACCCGGGCATCCAATTCCACCCGGAATCCGGCCTCAATCAGCCGTTTTCGCACGGTCTGGCCCCATTCCAGGTGCCGGTCGGCCAGGGGCAACACGGCGATCTGGACCGGCGCCAGCCAGAGCGGGAACGCCCCGGCGTAGTGCTCAATCAGCACCCCGATGAACCGCTCAAAACTGCCAAAGATGGCCCGGTGGATGACCACGGGCCGATGCTCCTGGTTGTCCGGCCCGATGTACTTCAGGTCAAACCGCTGTGGCAGCTGGTAGTCGAGCTGGACCGTGGCGCACTGCCACTTGCGACCAATGGCGTCGGTCACGTCAAAGTCGATCTTCGGGCCGTAGAACGCCCCGTCACCTTCGTTCACGACGTAGGGCACCCCGGACGCATCAAGCGCGGCCTTCAGCTCGGTTTCGGCATGATCCCAGGTGGCTTGTTCGCCGAGGAATTCTTCGGGCCGCGTCGAGAGCTTCACGTCAAACGCGAGACCAAAATCGCCGTACACCCGCTTGACGAGCGCCATCAGGTGTTCCACTTCCGACCTGATCTGCGACTCCATCACGAAGCAGTGCGCGTCATCCTGCGAGAACTGCCGCACACGCGTCAGGCCCGACAACACGCCCGATGCTTCGTTGCGATGCAGCGCGGTCTGCTCGTGCAGACGCAACGGCAGGTCGCGATACGACCGGGTCTCCATGCCGAACATCAGCATGTGGCCGGGACAATTCATCGCCTTCACGCCCATGGCCGAGGCGTCGTCCGCCTGACCGTCGGCGCCCTTGCCTTCCACAAGAAACATGTTCTCGCGGTAATGCGCCCAATGGCCGGAGGTTTCCCAGAGCGACTTGTTGAAGATGAGCGGGGTCTTCACCTCGGTGTAGCCGGCGGGGAAGAGCACCTCGCGCATGTAGTTGGCCAGCGTGTTGTAGAGCGTGGTGCCTTTGCCCTGCCAGAACGCTGCGCCGGGCGCCCACTGGTGGAAGTTGAACAGCCCGAGGTCCTTGCCGAGTTTCCGGTGGTCGCGCTTCTTCGCTTCCTCGATGCGGGTCAGATGCTGCTTCAGGTCGTCGTCTTTGAAAAATGCCGTCCCATAGATGCGCTGCATCGGCGTGCCCTGCGCGTCACCCTTCCAGTAGGCGGCGGACGCATGCAGCACCTTGAACGCCTTGAGTTTCGCCGTGCTCGGCACGTGCGGGCCGACGCAGAAGTCGACGAAGGTCTCGCGATCCTTGATGGTGTAGCAGGAGACCTGTGACTGGCCTTCCGTCTTCTCCTGGATGAGCTGCACCTTGAGCGGCTCGCCCCGCTTCTTGAAGAACTCAATCGCCTCATCGCGGTCCCACATCTGACGTTCGAAGACGAGGTCCTGCTGGGCAAGCTCCTTCATCTTCTTTTCGATCTTCTCGAGATCCTCCGGCAGGAAGGGGCGGCTGACGACGAAGTCGTAGTAGAAGCCGTCTTCGATGGGCGGACCAATGCCGCACTGCGCTTCGGGGAAGAGCTGGGTCACCGCCGCCGCCAGCAGGTGGGCGGTGGAGTGCCGATAGACGTACAACGCATCGGGGCCGTCAGGCGTCACGATGCGCAGCCGGGTGTTGGCCGTGAGCGGATGACTCAGGTCGACGAGCGTGTCATCCACGTACGCCGCGAGCGCCTTGCGCACCACGCCGCCCGGCAACGCTTCCTGCGCGAAGGCAGACACGGTGGTACCCGCCGCTACGGCGCGTTCAGATCCGTCGGGGAGGGTGATGGTGACTTGAGACATGGGTGACAGTCCGCCTGCGCTAAGCGCTCGTTACACTCGCAGCTTCGGCGGGACAAACCTTCGCGGCTTACGCTCCGCGAAGGTTTGGTAGGCACGGGCGGACTCGAACCGCCGACCTCCTGCATGTCAAGCAGGCGCTCTAACCAGCTGAGCTACGCGCCTAGACAGCCTCCCGGGCCAACAGGCGAACCCAAAGTATAACCCGACTAGCCATTCAGGGCCTTCTTCAGGGTCGCGCCCGGTGTGAAACGGGCCACCGTCCGCCTGGGAATGGTGACGGCCTTGCCGGTCTTCGGATTCCGTCCCGTGCGGCCGGGCCGAACAGACGTCTTGAAGGTGCCGAAGCCCACGAGCGTCACCGGGTCGCCCTTTTTCAGGGACTTTGTGATGCCGTCGAGCACCGATTCCAGGGCCGCCCAGGCGGTCACCTTCGTGACGCCGATGTCTTCCGCGAGTTTGGCGATCAGGTCCTGCTTGGTCACAGCGGCCCCTATCGGGTGCGCGTCTTCAGGCGCTCAATGGCTTTGGCGAGCATCTCGTCCGTCGCGGGGGGCGCGTCGTCGAACCCGACGTTCGGCGATTCCACCGGCACCGCTGGACGAAGACCGCGGCCGTGAATGGGTTCACCGTCCGAGGCGAGGAATCGCGCGTACGTCATCCAGAGACCTCGCCCTTCGGGCAACTGGACCAGACGCTGTTCGGCCGCCAGACCCGCGGTCGGCTCCCCGACCAGGTCCGCGCGGGCGTTGCCGCTGAGGGCCCCGGCAAACACTTCAGCCGCACCGGCCGTCCCGTTCGACACAAGCAGCACGATCGGCATCGTGATGGTGCCGTCACCGGCGTCTGCGGTGGTCTTTTCCTGCGGCTTGTCCCGTTCGGCGCGGATCGCAATCACGCCCGCTTTCACGAAGTGCCGCGCGGCCGCGATGCCCTCGCTGACGGGGCCGTCCGCGGTCGCCCGCAGGTCGAGTACCACGCCGGAGACGCCGTCCTTCTGTAGTCCGGCGACAGTCGTGCCCAGCGCGGCGGCCGTACCTGCCGCAAAACTCGTCACGCGCACCACGGCGGAGCCATCCGCGCGGCGCGTGCTTGTGACCGCCTGCGACTTCGGAATTTCACGCGTGAGTTTCACCACGTGAGGTTCAGCCGCATTTCCGCGCAACACGGTCAGTTCGACGGTCGTGCCGGGGGCGCCACGCAGCAGACGCATGCCGGTGAATGCCGACACTTCACGCGTGGGCTTGTTGTCGATGCCACGAATGAAGTCGTTCGTGCGCAGCCCCGCGCGATGCGCCGGCGACCCGTCGCGAACGCCAACGACGCGGAGGTAGAACTGGCGAGAGACCACAAGCCCGACGTCCCCGGCCGGCAGGGCCGCACCGTTCTGCGCGATGGCGACTTCGTCGGCGGTCAGGTACGCGCTCATGGGGTCGAGACCATCGGCCAGACCGCGCATCGCGCCTTCCATGACCTTGTCCGGGTTCACCGTCTCGACGTAGCTCGACATGATGAGCGAGACGACGTCTTCGAACACGCGCAGATGTGTGACGGCTTTCTGCGGCGCATCACCGGCCGTCCCGGCTCCAGCATTTGCGCCGAGCAGGCCCCCGACGGCCGCCAGGACCACAAACGGGGTGGAGACCACAAACAGAAGCCAGCGCGACTTGGACGTCATGGATGGATCTTAACCCGGACGTAGGTGGCGTAGGTCGTGTGGGTTGTGCGGGGGCCTCGTAGGGCGCGCTGGGGTTGAGCGCGCCGGACTATTTCCTGCCTGCCCACAAATTCCGGCCATCAATCGTCTGTGGCGCCGTGACGCCGTAGAAGCCGAGCACGGTGGGGGCGATGTCGATGATGTTGGCGCGGCCACGGGCGTCGGTCGCGATCGGACGGTTGGTGATGAGCACGCCGGCTGTATCGGCAAAATCGAAGCCGCCGTGGTCGCCGGACCAGCGTTTCATGTTCGGGTAGACGAGTTCGGCCGGCGCACCGCCGAGCGTGGTCTGCCAGGACACGCGGTATCCGTCCGCAAAGCCCACTTGCAGGTCCGACGCGTTGTGGAGGTATTCACCCGTGTACACGTCGTCGCGTTTGTAGACGTTGGTCACGATCGGCGCACCGGTGTCGGGGTCGCGCAGGTCGGCCTTGAGGCGCGCGGCGAGGTCGTCGGAGAGTGTGCGGTATTCGTCTCCCGCGGAGACGATGCCCTGCCCTTCGCGGCCGCGGAGGTTGAAGTAGATCTGCCCGAGACCCATCGCGTAGGCCCGGGTCTTCGACCAGTCCACGTGCTCAAAAAATTCGGCGCCGCTGAAGAGATCGTTCAGGGTCTTGTCGCGCGACTCGGTCTGTCCTTTGAGGACCATGAACCCGTGCTGTACGAGCCAACTGTTGAGGTTGACGGCCTTGCGCCACGAATGGAACCCGTGGTCCGAGACGATCATGAGCGTCGTGTCCGGGCCGATCTGGTCGAGCACTTCGCCGATGAACTGATCGGATCGGCGATAGATGCGCAGGATCGAATCGCCGTGTTGCTCGGCCTCAGCGACGTCGTGCATCGGGTGCGCCGTATCCCGGTGACGCCACATCATGTGCTGCACCCGGTCTGTGGATTCGATGACGCCGATGAGCATGTCCCACGCGCCGGAGGTCATCCGATTGAGGATGACCTGCGCGCGATCATCAAATGCGCGATACAGGTCGTCCATGAACGTCGCTTCGGTCATGCGGTCTTCGTTGAGCGGCCACGTCGCTTCCGCCCAGCCGAGCGTGCGGAAGGGCCCCAGCTTCTTGTAGAGGTCCCCGGCAAAGTGTGCCGGGTAGGACATCGGCACCGGCGGGGCATCCGGCTTCCAGTTCACGGGCGCCACATACACCTGCACGTCATCATCGGCCTTCATCAGGTGGATCTGGGTCATGCCGTGGATGGTGACGAAGAGATTCACCCTGAACGTCAGGTTGATCCACTTGCTCCATTCACCGACTTTGAGCGTGACCTTCTGCCCGTCGATATCAATGTCGGCCGCGTCGCGGCCCTTGGTCCACGTGATCGTGAGCGGGAGAGCGACGTCGGCCCGCGTTTCCAGTTCGGCTCGTGTGGTGCGGTCGGCGTCTGCGAGCGTGGGTTTCGCATCAAGTTCCGCCAGTTGCGCGCGGACGATGGGGTTGGGTGGTCCGATGAGTTGGGTGCGCGCGGTGTCGCCCTCAAAGGCGAGGCGGCGCAGGATGCCACCCATCTCCGTGCTGCCCTCCTCGAAACGGCTCAGGTCGGTGGCGTAATAACTAAACGTGCCCATGGTGCCCCGGACGTCCGGCAGCGGCAGCCCCGACAACAACTCGCCGTTGGGCACGTCTTCGGGGGGGAACGTAATCGGGACGGTCAGAATGCTGCTGCGCACGCCGGCCTGACCGGCGGTGACCCAGAACGAGGTGCCGCCGCGCAGCGACGTGACCTTCGGACGCGAGGTGGGAATCCAGTGCCACAGGAACGTGGGCGGCGTGCGTGTGACCATGCCGAGGTCGGGGAAATACGTCTGGGTGTCGCGCACCAGGAAGTCGTAGATGTTGTGTTTGCCGGGATTCACGCCGGTCGCAAACGACGCCCACGCGGTTGGCGATTCGGGCGAGACCGTGGTGTCGAGATCGTAGAGGCCGCCGGCCTTCATCACACGCGCGAGGTTCGGCAGTTGTCCTGCGGCCATGTACTCACGCACGAGATCCGGGTCCATGCCGTCGAAGCCGATGATCACCAGTTTCGGTTTTCCCGTATCCGGCGCCACGGCCGGACCGCCGCACGCGGCACCGGCCGCAGCGACCGCTACTGCGAGTAGTACTGCACCAAGAACACCTTTCCGCATGGCGGACATTCTAGCTGGGTACGCAGGGCGCGCTGAACTTCAGCGCGCCAGCACGGCGCACGACACCCCAGTGCGCCCTACATGCGGCGCAAGCCGTTAGACTGTGGCCGTGCGTTTCCTGGGCGTTGACTACGGAGCCCGCCGTATTGGACTGGCGTTGTCTGATTACACGGCGACGCTGGCGCGGCCGTGGCAGATGATGCCTGCGGCGGGTGGGCCGGCGCAGTCGGCGGCGGCGGTGGCCCGCGTGGTGGCCGCCCTCCGGGCGTCCGACGACCCCGACCTCGACGGCATTGTCGTCGGCTTGCCGCGACGGCTGAATGGGGACGACACCGATCAGACCCCGCATGTGCGCGTGTTTGCGGCGGCGCTGGCCGAAGCGACGGGGTTGCCCGTGTACTCGCAGGATGAGCGTTTGACCAGTGTCGAGGCCGAGTCGCGCCTGGCCGGGCGCGAGAAGGACTGGAAGAAGCGCAAAGCGCTGATCGATGCCGAGGCGGCGTCTATCGTTTTGCAGGATTTTCTGGATAATCGACGGCGATGAAGAGGCTCCTTCTGTTTCTGCTCGTGTGCGGCGCCATCGGAGCCGCGGGGGCCTGGTGGGCGTACCGGCAGCTCGACCAGCCGTATCGGGGGTTTGACGCGCCGGAGGTGTTTGTCGAGATTCCGCAGGGCGCCACCGTCGCGGCCATTGCCGAGCGACTCGCGGATGCCGATGTCGTCGTGCATCCGCTGGCGTTTCGCGTGGCGGCGCGGGTGTCGGGTTCCGAGCGGATGTTGAAGGCCGGCGAATACCGCTTTGCCGACCCCGCCACGCCGGAACAGGTCGTCGCGCGACTGGCCAGAGGGGATGTCTACACGCGCTCGGTGACGTTTCGCGAGGGGCTCACCCTGTGGGACACGGCGGAGGTGTTCGCAGCCGCCGGCCTCGGCACTGTGGAGGAGTTCCTGATCGAAGCGCGCGATCCTGCGCGGATTCAGGGCATCGATCCTGACGCGCGTTCACTTGAAGGCTACCTGTTTCCCGACACCTATCAGCTGCCGCGATCGGCGGGTGCGAAGCGGATCGTGGATGCGATGGTCGCGAACTTCCTGCGCGCGTTTGATGCCGACCTGCGCGCCGCGGCCGCGGCGCGCGGCCTGTCCGTGCAGGAGGTCGTGACCATTGCGTCCCTGGTGGAGAAGGAGACCGCACATCCGCCGGAGCGGTCCATCGTGTCGGCCGTCTACCAGAACCGGCTGCGCATCAACATGGGCCTGCAGTGCGACCCGACCGTGATCTACGCCCTTCGGCTCGCGAACCGGTGGACTGGGAATCTGACGCGCGAGAACCTGCGCATCGATTCGCCCTACAACACCTATCGTTACGCCGGCCTGCCGCCCGGGCCGATTGCCTCGCCGGGCCGCGCCTCGCTGGAAGCCGCGGTCCGGCCCTCGGCCGACAGCTACCTGTATTTCGTCAGTCGCAACGACGGCACGCACGTCTTCTCCAACACGCTCGCCGAGCACAATCGCGCCGTCCAGCAGTGGCAGATCAGGTATTTCCGCAGCCGGTGACCGTCTAGACACGCCGTCGGTGGAGCGGGATAATCGGGCCGCATGTCAAAGGCCGCCCTCACCCTCACTGGTATTGTCCTCGCGCTTCTGGTCCTCCCGCTCGGCGCCGTCCAATCGCCGCCGCAGGCACCAGACCTCAACACGTTCTTCACGCCCGTGAAGTGGAGGTCGATCGGCCCGTTCCGCGGCGGCCGATCCGTCGCGGCCACCGGGGTCATCGGCGATATCAGGACGTATTACATGGGGACCACCGGCGGCGGCGTCTGGAAGACCGTCGACAAGGGCATCACGTGGAAGAACATCTCCGACGGCTTCTTCAAGACCGGGTCGGTGGGCGCTATTGCCGTGGCCGCCAGTGATCCCAACGTGGTCTACGTCGGGATGGGCGAGCACGCCGTGCGCGGCGTCATGACCCATCACGGCGACGGGGTCTATCGCTCGACCGACGCCGGCAAGACGTGGAAACACGTCGGCCTGGCCGCGACGCAACACATCTCGCGCATCCTCGTACACCCCTCCAACCCCGACATCGTGTGGGTGGCGGCCCAGGGCGCGCTGTACGGCCCCGGCGAAGACCGCGGCGTGTTCAAGTCCGTCGATGGCGGCACCACGTGGAAGAAGGTCCTGTACCGCGACGAACGCACCGGCGCGTCAGAGTTGGCGATGGACGCGTCGAACCCGCGCATCCTGTACGCGGCGATGTGGGAATACGGACGCCTGCCCTGGAAGGTCATCAGCGGCGGCCCCGGTGGCGGACTCTACAAGTCCACCGACAGCGGTGAGACGTGGGAGCCGCTCAAAGAAGGCCTTCCGACCGAGATGGGCAAGATGGCGGTCGCGGTCAGCCGCGTGAATCCCGACAAGGTCTTCGCGCTCATCGAAAGCGATTCGATGAAGGACGACCGCGGGTTGTACGTCTCCACCAACGCGGGCAAGAGCTGGACGCAGGTGTCGAGCGACCCTCGCCTGGTGCAGCGCGCGTGGTACTACATCGAACTCTTCCTCGACACCAAAGACGACGACACGATTTATGTGCTGAGCGCGCCATTCCTCCGATCAGACGATGGCGGACGGACGTGGCGACCGATGACGGCGCCGCACGGGGACTTCCACGACATGTGGATCAACCCGAGCGACCCGGCCAACTACATCCTCGCCAACGACGGCGGCGCGGCAATCACCTTCGACAAGGGCGAGAGCTGGAGTTCGCAGAACAACATGCCGACGGCGCAGCTCTACCGCATCAGTGTGGACAACCAGTTTCCGTACCGGATCTACGCGGGACAGCAGGACAACTCGTCGCTCTCCATTGCGAGCCGTGAGCTGGGCGGCAGCGGCATCACGACCGACTCCTGGCGGGCATCGGCCGGTGGCGAAAGCGCATTCCTCGCGTTTGATCCCGACAATCCGAAGCTCGTGCTTGGCGGCAGCTATCAGGGCACAATCGAAGTCCTCGACATCGCCGCCTCGGGCGGCACCAACATCATGTCGGCCCCCATCCAGTACCTCGGGATGGACGCAAAGGACATGAAGTACCGCTACAACTGGAATGCGCCGATCATCTGGAGCCGGCACGAACCGAACACGTTCTACCACGGCGCGCAGGTGCTGCTGAAGACGTCTGACCTTGGGAAGTCCTGGAAGGAGGTTTCTCCTGACCTCACCCGCAACGAGAAGGCGAAGCAGGGTCAAGGCGGCGGGCCGTACACCAATGAGGCGGTCGGGGCCGAGAACTATGGCACCCTCGCCTACGTGATCGAGTCGCCGCACGAAAAGGGCGTGATCTGGACCGGCAGTGACGACGGCCTCGTGCACCTCACGCGTGATGGGGGCGCCACCTGGAAAAACGTCACACCGCCGAACCTGCCAGAGACGCTCATCAATGCGATCGATGTCTCGCCGCACGACAAGGCCACCGCATACATCGCGACGACCCGCTACAAATTCAACGACCACGCGCCCGGCCTCTACAAGACCACGGACTACGGAGCGACCTGGACGAAGATTGATCGTGGCATCCCCGCCAACGCCTTCACGCGCGTCGTCCGCGAAGATGACGTCCGGAAGGACCTGTTGTTTGCGGGCACGGAACTCGGCGTGTTTATCTCGTGGAACGGCGGGCAGGAGTGGTCACCGTTCCAGCTCAACTTGCCGGTCACGCCCATCACCGACCTGCGCGTCCACAAGGACAACCTGATCGCCGCGACGTCCGGCCGGTCGTTCTGGATTCTCGACGACCTGCCGCTCATCCGCCAGTACACGCCAGCCCCGGCGGCCTTCACGGTGTATCAGCCGGCAAAGGCCTACCTGGCGAACGGCGGCAGCGAACTCAACAGCTCGGACGCCGACGTCACGGGGACGCATGCGCTGCGCGGCGTCAATCCCGCCAACGGCATCGTCCTCTACTACCACCTGCCTGAATTGGCGAAAGACGATGTGGTGACGTTGACGATCGAAGACGCGAGTGGCAAGCCTGTGCGGACGTTCTCGTCGAAGGGCGTCGAGGGATTCAAGAAGTGGGATGGTGGTCCGAGCGCGGAGCCCACGCTGTCGAAGAAGGCCGGCTTGAACCGGTTTGTCTGGAACATGCGGTACGCGAGCATTCCAGGTGTTCCCGGCGTGTACATCGAGGGCAGCTACAACGGCCACAAGGCGCCTCCCGGTCAGTACCGTTTCTCGTTCTCGTCCGGTACACAAAAAGCGACCACGACCGGGGAGATTCTCGCGAATCCGCTCTACCGGGTGACGCCGGCGCAATACCGCGAGTATCACGAGGTGATGTCCAGCATGGAGCGCGACCTCACCACGATGCACGAGACGGTCAATCGCCTGCACGACAGGCGCACGCAGCTCGAAGCATTGCTCAAGACACTGCCTGCCGAAGACCGGTTCGCTGCCGTGAAACGCGACGGTGAAGCCCTCGTCAAGAAGCTGAAGGCGTGGGATGACGACATGGTCTCGCGACGCAGTCGCGCCTATGACGATGTGGAGAACTACGCGCAGAAGTTCACGGCGAACTACCTGTTCCTGATCAACGCGACAGAGAGCGACCTTCCGCGCGTCAATCAGGGCACGCTCGATCGCCTCGAAGACCTGGGCGCGGCGTGGAAATCGCTCAGGACTCGCGCGGACGAGATGGCCGAGAAGGAACTGCCGTCGCTGAACCGTCGGCTCTGGGAGCTGGGTATCGGCGCGATCTGGAAGGAGTGACGCCGGGCGTCACGAGCCCCAGTTCAGCTTCTCCCGCAACATTTCGAAATGTGTGCGGGTGGTCGTGCGCAGGAGTCTGAGTACGCGATCGGCGCGACGAATGGTGACGACGTCGCCTGCGTGGAGGGGTTCGCCGTGTTGCCCGTCAAACGTCGCCACGACATCGGCGGGCGGGCCGTCGAGGCTGGGGCGGAGGACGATGTCCGCCGATGCGGGCAGGACGATCGGCCGATTGGTCAGCGTGTGTGGCGCGATGGGGGTCAGGAGCACAGCGTCCACGGCCGGATGCACCACCGGGCCGCCGGCTGACAGGTTGTAGGCGGTGGACCCCGTGGCGGTGGCCACGATCAATCCATCCGCGCGGACATGGCACACGTGTTCGCCATTCACCGACACATCGAGTTCGATCATGCGCGACAGGCGGCCGCGGGTGATCACGATGTCGTTGAGGGCGAGTCGGGTCGCCGCGACCGTGCCCTCGCGCTCGATGCGTCCTTCGAGGAGCAGCCGCGTTTCCAGCCACGTCCGGCCTGCGAGCACCGCTCCGAGTGCGTCGAGCAGCTCCGGCCGGCGGACTTCTGTGAGGAAGCCGAGATGGCCGAGATGGACGCCAAGGACGGGGACGTCCACGCCTGACTGCACCACCGCGTTTGCCGCCGACAGCAGCGTGCCGTCTCCGCCGAACGCGATCAGCACGTCCACCTGCATCGCCGCCTCCATCCGGTCATCCGCCGCGGCCACCACCACCGTGGCGCCGCGATCGCGCAACCAGTCGGCCGCCTCGGTGAGGACGGCGAGGGCGTGGGGGTGAGGTTTGGCGGTCAGGCCGACGCGGAGAGGCACGGAGGAATGTTACAGCTGTCGTCTGTTATTGAGGAATGAGGATGGAGGATTGAGGATTGGCAATTTGAGGTGCCTTCGGAGTGCCATTGAGGATTGTGGGATTTATTGAGGATTGTGGGATTGACTGCGGGATTGGCGGATTGGGGGGCGCCTTCGCTCAATTCCTCAATAACAACAGGAACTCCCTATTCCCTTCCGCGCCTGTGATGGGCGAGGGGACAAGGCCTGCACGTTCCAGCCCACAGGTCCTGGCTGCGGCGATCACCGCCTCGACCACCCGTGTGTGCACCGCCTCGTCGCGAATGATGCCGCCTTTGCCCACCTCGTCGCGTCCGGCTTCGAACTGCGGTTTCACCAGGGCCACGACCTGTCCCTGTGCGCGGAGGAGCGCCGGCACCACCGGCAGGATGTGTTTGAGGGAGATGAACGAGACGTCGATGGTCACGATGTCAAAGGCGCGGGCGTCCGCGGGGAGCTCGTTCGCGGTGAGGTTCCGCGCGTTGGCGCCTTCGATGACGACGACCCGTGGGTCGGAACGGATCTTCCAGTCGAGCTGATTGTGACCGACGTCGAGGGCGACGACGCGGGCGGCCCCGCGCTGGAGGAGGACGTCGGTGAACCCGCCGGTGGAGGCGCCGATGTCGAGGGCGACGGCCCCGGTGACGTCGATCCCGAACGTGTCGAGTGCGTGGACGAGTTTCAGGCCGCCGCGGCTGACCCACGGGTGGTCGGGCGTCCGCAGGGTAATCTCGGCGTCCACATCAACGGCCGTCCCCGCTTTGGTGACCGGGTGGCCGCTGACCAGCACGTCGCCGGCCAGGATCAGCGCACGCGCCCGCTCACGCGAGGGTACCAGGCCGCGGTCAACGAGCA
Source organism: Vicinamibacterales bacterium (assembly GCA_030827135.1). Classification (GTDB taxonomy): domain Bacteria; phylum Acidobacteriota; class Vicinamibacteria; order Vicinamibacterales; family SCN-69-37; genus SYFT01. The sequence continues at coordinate 729,582 of JAURFE010000001.1, read as the reverse complement.
GGTGATCCAGCCGCATCTTACCCATTGGCAGCCTCACGTACAGGCTGCCCTACGTACGTCGCGTCAGTGACCATTCGGCGAGTTCGGTGAGTCGTCCCTCGAGGCCGGCGGCGTGGAGCGTGGCCTTGGCGCGGTCGATGCACGCGGCGGCGAGGCGGCGCGACTCGTCGACGCCGTGGAGCGCGGCGTAACTGGGTTTGCCCGACGCGGCATCCTTGCCGGCTGTTTTGCCGAGGTCGGCATCCGACCCCTCCACATCCAGCACGTCATCGATGATCTGGAATGCGAGGCCCAGTTCGTTGGCGTACTGGTCCACGGCGGCGATGATCGAATCCTCGACGCCGGTGATCATGGCGCCGGCCACGGCGGAGGCGCGAATCAGGGCGCCGGTCTTGCGCGCGTGCATGTCGCGGAGTTCGCGTTCGGACAGGGGCTCGGCGGGATGTGAGGGCACACGTCCCGCCGCGCGCAGGTCGATCGTCTGGCCGCCGACCATGCCGATGGCGCCGGCCGCGACCGCGAGCACGCTGAGCACGCGAAGGCGACGGTCGGGTGGGGCTTCGGGCGCCCCCGGCGGCGAGGCCGGCGACGGTGAGGCGGCGAGCAGGCCAAACGCTTCGGTCAGCAGACCATCACCGGCGAGCACGGCCACACCATCGCCGTACATGACGTGTGTGGTCGGGCGGCCACGTCGCAGCGTATCGTTGTCCATCGCCGGCAGGTCATCGTGCACGAGCGAGTAACTGTGGATCATTTCCACAGCGCAGGCGCTCGGGATCGCGAGCAGCCTGGCACGGGGCACCGTGGTGCCGGCCAGCGGCGCGACCGCTTCGGCGGTCATCAGGGTGAGGCATGGCCGCAGGCGTTTGCCGCCGCTCATCAGGCCATGGCGCATGGCATCGATGATGAGCGCCGGCGCCATGCCTTCCGGCAGCGCGTGGGCCAGCGCGGCGTCAATCGTGCCGCGCAGGTCGTCCAGGTAGGCGGAGAGACCGGGGGAGGTGCTCACCGTCGTTCGTCAGTCTCGACGAGTCCGGACCCGTCCTTGAGTTCACCGCGCTCGGTGAGCACTTCAATGCGTTTCTGCGCGGCGCCCAGCTGGGTGTGGCAGTACCGCGACAGCTCGACACCCCGTTCGAACAGCGCGAGCGAGGTGTCGAGCGGCAGGTCGCCGTCCTCGAGTTGTTTGACGATCTTCTCCAGTTCGGCGATGGCCGACTCGAAGTCCTTGATTGACTGGACGGGCGTGCTCATGTGGATGGGGTCTCCGTAACCTGGCAGCGCAGTTCGCCGTCAGCGACGGTCACGCGGACGCCGTCGCCTGGCTGGACGCTGCGGGTGGATCGAATGATAGCCGTGCGCGCCTCATTCCAGCACACGGCATACCCGCGGCCGAGCACGGCCAGCGGGCTGAGTGCATGGAGGCGTGCCGCAAGTTCGCGTGAGCGGGAATCCGCCTGCTGATGCCGTGTGAGTGCGACGGTCCGCAACCGGGCGTCCGTCCGGACAAGCCGGAGCCGCCAGTCCGCGGCGACACGTCTGACATCGCGCGCCTCAAGCCGGCGTCGCAGGGCGTCGAAGCGCTGACTCGACCGCGCCATCGTGTCGAGCAGACCGTGCCGCATCCGCAAGACGAATTCCTGGCAGTCGCGTTGGCGAAGGACGACGCGGGTCGGGTAGGCGCGCAGGCGCGTCTCGGTGCGGAGGACGCGCTGCCGGCGCGCGTCGATCGCCCGTCGCGTGGCGGCCGTCAGTCGTTCCGCCGCGCGGTCGATGCGCATCCGGAAGGCGTCGGCGCGGTCGACCACCAGCTCCGCCGCATTCGACGGCGTGGCGGCGCGGACGTCAGCGACAAAGTCGGCGATGGTGAAATCCACTTCGTGCCCCACCGCCGAGATCACGGGAATCGGGCACGCGGCGATGGCGCGCGCGAGGCCTTCGTCGTTGAACGCCCAGAGATCTTCCGCCGACCCGCCACCACGGCCGATGATCACGACATCCACGCCATCGACCTTCGAGATGGCCGCGAGCCCTCGTGTCAGGTCTTCCGCCGCGCCGTCACCCTGCACCCGCGCGTCACGCACCACGACGTGGGCCGTGGGGTACCGCGCGGTCAGGACGCGCAGGATGTCCTGCAGCGCCGCGCCCGAGAGGGACGTGACCACGCCAATCTTGCGCGGCAGGGTCGGGAGCGGCCGCTTGCGCCCCGCCTCGAACAGTCCCTCCATCGTGAGGCGCTTCTTGAGTTGTTCAAACGCGAGTTGCAGTGCGCCGAGACCGTGGGGTGCCAGGCGTTCGCAGATGATCTGGTACTCGCCGCGCACTTCGTACACGCTGACGCGGCCCCGCGCCACAACGTGCTGCCCGTCTTCGAGCCGGAACGTCATCCGCCGCGCGTCACTGCGGAACATCACCGCGCGAATCTGCGACGACGAATCCTTCAGCGTGAAATACAGATGCCCTGACGGGTGCGGCCGGTGATTCGACACCTGCCCCTCCACCTCAATCCGCCCGAATCCCTCTTCCACCAGCGCCTTGAGGTGGGCCGTCAACTCCGAGACTGTGAGGGGAACCTCGGGAACCTCGGGAACTTCGGGACTGCGGAACTCCGGAACCTCGGAATCTCCGTCCTCCGGCACTTCGTCGAAAGGCAGTCCGACGCGTTCGGCCATCGGCTACCGCGCGGCGACCGGCGTCACCGCCAGCGCCTCGAGTTCCTTCAGCGAGAGGTTGATGCGTGTGATGCTGGTGGCCAACCCGGTGGTTTCGTCCGCCTGGACGACCACGCCGTTCAGACGGGGGTTTTCGGTCGCCGTCTCAAACCGCTGCGGCATGGCGCTCAGGAACCGGTGCACGATCGCCGTACGGTCCACGCCAATGACCGAGTCGTGGGGGCCCGTCATGCCGACGTCGGTAATGTAGGCCGTGCCTCTCGGCAGCACGCGTTCGTCGGCCGTCTGCACATGGGTGTGCGTGCCGACGACGGCGGTGACTTTGCCATCGAGGTGCCAGCCCATCGCGACTTTTTCAGAGGTCGCTTCGGCGTGGAAATCCACGAACACCAGCTGGGCACCGTCGGCGCGCACGAGATCGATCTGTTCGAGCACCACACGGAAGGGATCGTCGAGCGGGGTCATGAACACGCGCCCCATCGCGTTGATCACGCCCACCATGACGCCGTTCTCCGCGCGCGCGACGTAGCGGCCCAGGCCGGGCGCCCCGTCGGGGTAGTTGGCGGGACGAATCATCCGCGGCTGCTTCGCGATGTAGGGGAAAATCTCCTTCTTGTCCCACGTGTGGTTGCCGCCGGTCATCACATGGACGCCGTACTCAAACAGGTCGGTGGCGATGTCGGGCGTAATCCCGTGTCCCGAGGCCGCATTCTCGACGTTCACGATGATGAGGTCCACGTTGTGATGCGCCGCGAGGGCCGAAAGACCGTGCCGGAGCAGGTCGCGTCCCGGGCGGCCAACGATGTCGCCGATAAAGAGCAGCGTGGTCATGCGGATTCCACGACCACCCGGATCGGCTGGCCACGGCGGTCGTCGATGCGTGGCAGGATCACCCGCAACTGGCCGCCGCGGACAATGGCTTTGGCGCGGCTCGCGTCCACGGCGCCGGTCAGGCGCACCGCGCGCGCGAATCGCCCATGGCTGCGTTCGGCGACGTGATAGCGGGATTCGGCAGGCATCCCCGATCCAATCTTGGCGCCGACAACGAGGACGGTGTGGCGTCGCACGAGGACGCGAATCGCGTGTGCCGGGACGCCGGGCACATCCACGACCACCTCGATGGCGGCCGCGGTGTCCACGACATCGAGCGCGGGCCGGCATTCCCCGGTCGCAGTCGCCGCGCCGGCAACCTGGCCGTCGAGCTCATTCAAAAGCTGCCGGGCGTCCTCCGCCAGATCGGCGGCTTCCCGTTCGCGTCTCACTTCAATCATGTCGGCCTTCCGATTCTATGCGCTCCGGTTCGCAACGAGGCGTGGACGACTGGGAAGGTCTGGGAATGGACTCCGTGTCGTTGAATAAAATATGAGTTTATTGTTATCAATTAATATGCCTTGACAGTCATTATGTATGTTTGGACAATGGGTGCATTGAGATTCCCAGACCCCTGGGACACAAGGAGGCAGACACATGAACTTGACTCGGTGGAACCCGGCGCGCGACCTGGCGGCGCTGGAAGTGGATCGGCTGAATCGGATGTTCGACGCGGTGTTTTCGGGTGAGCCGCTGACCAGCAGCGCGTGGGTCCCGGCCGTGGATATTTACGAGACGGCGGAGAAGGACGTGATCGTGAAGGTGGAAGTCCCCGACATGAAGCGTGAGGACATCAAGGTCACCTTCGAGAACAACGTGCTGACGATCGAAGGGGAGCGCAAGGCGAGCGAGGACGTGAAGAACGAGCAGTACCACCGTATCGAACGTCGGTACGGCGCGTTTCGTCGCAGCTTCACAATGCCGGCGTCGGTGGACGGCACGCGCGTGCAGGCGGCCTACGCCGACGGCGTCCTGAAGATCACGCTGCCGCAGCGGGCGGAAGCCAAGCCGCGCCAGATCACGATCGACGGGTAATCAGTCCGCAGTCCGCTGGTCCGCGGTCCCCCGCAGGGGACCGCGGACGGGAACCCCCGGTCTCGCGCACTCGTCACTTCCGGGCATGACTGGATGGATCGCACTTGGTGGCCTGGTGGGTGTGCTGCTCGCGGGATTGGCCTTTTTCGCGATGCTGTTCGCGTTCCTGCTGTTCGTCCTGAAGTCATTCGTCTGGCTGATTCTCCTGCCGTTCAGGGTGATTGGGTGGGCCGTGGGTGGCGTGTTCATGCTGATCGGCACGGTCATCGCCATCGCGATTGGTCTGGCGATGCTGCTAGCGCCGCTGCTGCCGCTCGCGATCGTGGCGGGACTCGGCTACGGGATCTACCGGATGGTGCGACGGCTCCAGACCGCACCGTACGCAGGGCGCGCCGGGCTGTAGCGCGCCGGTGGCCGCCTGCAGTTCAGGCGGCCCTACGAGTGTCGTTCAAACGCATCCGCCATCCGCAGCATCGTCTCTTCATCCCACGCGCGGGCGAGAAACTGCAGACCAATCGGCAGCTTCCCTGCTGTCATGCCGCACGGCACGCTGATGCCGGGAATGCCCGCGAGGTTGGCACCGACCGTGAAGACGTCGGCGAGGTACATCTGCAGCGGGTCGTTGACGCGCTCGCCGAGTTTGAACGCCGGGACGGGGCTCGTGGGAAGCGCAATCAGATCCACCGATTCAAACGCGGTCGTGTAGTCGCGCGTGATGAGTGCACGCACCTGCTGGGCCTTGCGGTAATACGCATCGTAGTACCCCGCGCTCAGCACGTACGTGCCGAGCAGAATCCGGCGCTTCACTTCCGGACCAAAACCCTCGCTGCGACTGCGTGCGTAGAGCGCCTCCAGCGATGACGGCGACTCGGCACGGTGGCCGTAGCGGACACCGTCGAACCGGGCGAGGTTGGCGCTCGCCTCGGCCGTGGCAATCAGGTAATACACGGCGATGGCATACGTCGAGTGGGGCAGTGCGACGTCGTGAATGGTCGCACCGAGACTGCGCGCGACGTCCAGCGACGCGTCAAAGGCCGTACGCACCTCCGGGTCAACCCCGTCCGCCAGCAGGTGACGCGGCACGCCGATTCGGAGGCCGTGCACGGTACCCGTGAGTGCGCCGGTGAACGACGGGACCGGTCGTCGAGACGACGTCGCATCCCGCGGGTCGTGGCCCGAGATCACGTCGAGCACCTGCGCGGCCTCACGCGTGGTCTGGGTGAGCGGCCCAATCTGATCCAGTGACGACGCAAACGCGATGAGGCCGTAGCGCGAGACCCGGCCATACGTGGGCTTGACGCCGACGACGCCGGTCAGCGCCGCCGGCTGACGAATGGAGCCGCCGGTGTCGGAGCCGAGCGCGATCGGAACCAGGCCCGCGGCGACCGCTGCGGCGGAGCCGCCGCTTGATCCGCCGGGGGTCCGGGTCACGTCCCACGGATTCTTCGCTGGACCGGAGGCACAGTTTTCGGTGGACGACCCCATCGCGAACTCATCACACCGGGTCGTGCCCACGATGACGGCCCCGGCCGCTTCAAGGCGTTCGACGACGGTGGCGTCAAAGGGCGAGACATAGCCGGCGAGGATCCGTGAGCCCGCACTGGTGGGCAGGTCGCGCGCCACGATGTTGTCCTTGAGCGCAAGGGGGATGCCGTGCAGCGGGCCCGCACCGCTCGATGCGTCCAGGGTCGCGGCCCGGGCGCGTGCGCGATCCGTGGCCACGTGCTGAAAGGCCGACAGGTCCGCGCGCGCGGCCATGCGGGTCAACGCGTCGTTTGTGCGGTCAAGAATGGCACCCATCAGCCGATCACCTTCGGCACGCGGAAGAGCCCTGTCTCACGGTCCGCATCCGGCGCGTTGGCCAGCGCCGCCGCACGATCCAGCGACGGCACGGGCACGTCCTCTCGGACTACAGACTGCGGATTGGCGGACTGCAGATCCGGGACGGCGGACTGCGGACTGGTATCAACGGTCTGTAACTGATCCACGAACCGAAGAATGTCCGTGAGTTGCGTGGCGAACTGGTCTCGTTCGGCTGCGGAGATCTCCAGTTTCGCCAGCGCGGCCAGTCGCGCGATGCCCTCGTGATCCATGGAATTTTGATGCTAGCCCAGAGGTGTATCGAAGGGCTAGCATGGATTCATGCGCGCACTTGTGACTGTCGGACTCGTTCTCGCGGTTTCTGCCGGTTCATCCTCGGTTGGTGCCTGGGGCATGGACGTGCACCGGATGATCACCGAACGGGCGGTCGAACAACTGCCGCCGGAGATCAAGCCGCTCTACATCACACACCAGGCGTTTATCGCGGAACACTCCGTGGACCCCGATTTGTGGCGTGTCGCGGATCTCAAGAATGCCCGCGGCGACGAACCGCCGAACCACTTCCTCGACATCGACTTTGAAGAGGGCTCCACCGCGCCGTTCCTGAACGTGCCCCGTGATTACGACGAATACGTCAGGAAGTACGGCATCGGCCCGACGACGCGGTACGGACGGCTGCCGTGGCGTGCGGAGGAAATCTACAACCGGCTGGTGGACGCGATGAAACAGCTGGGCCGTCCCGATGCGCCGTATGCCGCCGACAACGCGCGCTACCTGCTCGCCGTCCTCGCCCATTACATCGAAGATGCGCATCAGCCGCTGCACGGCGCGCTCAACTACGACGGCCAGATGACCAATCAGCGGGGCATCCACGCGCGCTTCGAAACGCAGATGATTCTGCGCGATCGCACGGCGTGGAAGTGGACGCCGAGGCCCGTGCAGGTCATCACCGACTTCAAGGCGTTCATGTTCAAGACGGTTGTCGACAGCCAGCAACTCGTGGCGTCGCTGCTCGCGGCAGACCTGAAGGCCACCGAGGGGCGCGAATGGTATGACGACGCCTATTTTGCGGTGTTGACGAAGGAAGCCGGGCCCATGGCCGAGCGCCGGATGAATGAGGCCGCGACGGCCGTGGCGAGTGCGGCGTACAGCGCGTGGATCGCGGCCGGCCGGCCGGCGATTCCGGCCGAGGGCGAACGGACGCCCGCACGGATCCGTCGGTAAGCACGTGGACGTGTTTTTGGTGCCGGTCCAGCCGGCGGGGCGCGCGGGGACGCCGGAGTTCGCGTTGTACTGCGAACCGGCGCCAGAGCCCGTCGAGCCCGACGTCGTGGGGGAGGGCGGGACGCGCCCCGGGCTGTTCGCACGCATGGCCCGCAGTTTTCGTCATGCGCTGGCCGAGGGGGAGGCTGCCCGCCGGCGTCAGGAAGCGGGGCAGCCGGAGCTTGTGGTCGGCGGGCGCTTCAGCCGTTTCATCAAACGCAAACTGGCAGACTCGGTCGCCGAGCACCGCCTCCTCTGGGCGCTTCGCCATCAAACCTCCGCGCGACTTCTGCATCCGGACGTGGTGCCCGCCGATCGTGCGCTCACCTGGACCAGGGGGGAAATCCGCAGAGACCTCAACAAGCATCTCTTCTGGTTGGTGGTCGACGGCGTGCTCGTCCTCGCCTCAGGGTTGATCGCCCCCATCCCCGGACCGAATCTGATCGCGTACTACCTGATCTTCCGGTTCGGTAGTCACTACCTGTCGGTGCTCGGCGCCCGACGTGGCCTGCGCCCGGACTTCTGGACGACGGAGACCTCACGTCCGCTGACGGCCGTGGGTGCGGCGCTGACCCTGGCCCCGGTCGACCGCGATCGACAGGTTGACGACATCGCCCGAACGCTGGGGCTGGAGCGCCTTACCGCGTTCATCCGCCGCGTAGTATCCTCCGTGGCGTGAAACTCGGAACACTTGCCGCACAACTCGGGTGTCGCCTCGAAGGCGCCGGTGCGGACCCTGAGCTTGAGATCCGGCGCGTCAACGGACTGGACGACGCGGGGCCCGGGGATGTGACGTTCCTCGCCAATCCCAAATTCGCCAGCCGGGTGGCGACCACGCGCGCATCGGCGATTCTGGCGGATGACGCGCTGGCGTCGGCGCCGTGTCCGATTCTTCGCACGTCGAACCCCTACGTCGCGTGTGCGTCCGCCGTGGCGCTGCTGACGCCGACCCTGCCGGTGCCGCCGGGGATTCATCCCCAGGCCGCGATCGATCCGACGGCCACGCTCGGGGCGGATGTGTCGGTAGGAGCCTTCGTCGCCATCGGCCCCGGCGCACGGATTGGCGCGCGCACTGTGCTGTATCCGCATGTCGTGATTGGCGCGGGTGCCGTGATTGGTGACGACTGCGTGCTCCAGGCCCATGTGTCCGTGCGTGATCGGGTCGAGATCGGGCATCGCGTGGCGTTGCAGGACGGGGCGGTGATCGGGAGCGACGGGTTCGGTTTTGCGACCCGTGGGGACGGCACCCATCAGAAGATTCCGCAGGTCGGCATTGTGGTGATTGGGAACGACGTGGAAATCGGCGCCAATACGACCGTCGATCGTCCGGCGATCGGCGAAACGCGCATCGGCGACGGCACCAAGATCGACAATCAGGTGCAGATCGCGCACGGCGTCACGATCGGCCGTAACGTCCGGATCGCGGGCTGTTCGGGGGTCGCCGGCAGTTCCATCATCGAAGACGACGTGGTGCTTGCCGGGCAGGTGGGCGTGATGAATCACGTCCGGGTGGGGCGGGGCGCGCGGGTGGCCTCGAAGTCCGCCGTGTTGTCGGACCTCGAGGGCGGCCGGACGTACGCGGGGATTCCGGCCATCCCGATTGGGCAATGGCGCCGGTGGGCGGTGAAGTTCCGGCGCGGCACGTCGTGAAACAGGCCTGACCGTTATAATCGGGGTAATGCCTCGAACCTTCCTGTCACGGGCGCTGGCGGCGGCCGGCGCGGTACTCTTCCTGTCGGCATCGACGCCCCAGGACACCATCGTCCGTCCCCCGAAATTCGATTACACGATGACCACCCTGGGCAACGGCCTCAAGGTGGTGTTCCTCGAAGATCATTCGACACCGGTCGTGCACCTGGCGGTGTGGTACCACGTCGGGTCGAAGGATGAGAAACCTGGCCGCACCGGGTTTGCCCATCTGTTTGAGCACCTGATGTTCAAGGGCTCCAAGAACGTGCGGGCCGACCAGCATCCGTCGTGGATCACCAGCGTGGGTGGTCAGGCCAACGCGTCGACTGACGAAGACGCGACGATCTACTGGCAGACCGTGCCGTCGCAGTATCTGCCGCTGGTGTTGTGGCTTGAGGCGGATCGCATGGGCTCGCTCGACGTGAGTGAGCAGAAGTTTCTGAGCGAGCGCGAGGTGGTGAAGGAAGAACGCCGGATGCGTGTGGACAACGTGCCCTACGGCGGGCTGAACGAAGTGATCTTCGATCGGGCGTTTACGGTGCATCCGTACAAACATCAGACGATCGGCAGCATGGCCGACCTCGAAGCGGCGTCCATCAGCGACGTGCGCGGCTTTTACGAGACGTATTACGTGCCGAACAACGCCACGCTCGTGTTGACGGGGGCCTTTGATTCGAAACAGGCGCTCTCACTCGTGCAGCAGTATTACGCACGCATTCCTGCCGGCAAACCGGTGCCGCGCGACATTTCGAAGGAACCCAGGCCCACGGCAGAACGCCGTTTCACCGTCACCCAGCCGTGGCCGCTGCCGGCAGTGGTGGTGGGATATCCGATCGCGTTTGACGGCCATCCGGATGCGTACCCGCTGCATATTCTCGCGAAGGTGTTGTCGGACGGCCAGAGCTCGCGCATCTACCGCTCGCTCGTCTATGAAAAGCAGATGGCGCTGGCGGCGTTTGGCGAAGCGAAACTGATCGAACATCCGAATTACTTCTATGCGGTGGGCATCACGCAGGGCGCGACACCGCCGGACCGGTTGATGGAGGCCCTGATCGCCGAGGTGGATCGGATGAAGACCGAGCCGATTACCCAGGAGGAACTCACCCGCGCCAAGCGGCAGTTCGCGAGAGATTACATCCTTGGTCGCGAGACGATTCAGCAGAAGGCCCTGCATCTGGCGCACGCGGTTGTGCTCCACGACGACATCAAGACGGCCGATGGCGAATTTGATCTGTTCCAGGCGGTGACGGTGGAGGATGTGCAGCGTGTGGCGCGCACCTACTTCACGCCGGAGACGCGGCTGCGCATCACCATCCTGCCGGGCGCCGCGTCGGGAGGCCGCCAGTGAGCCGCATCCTTCGCGCGTCATTGTGTGTCGCGGTGTGGATGGCAACGGCCCTGCCCGCGTTTGCCCAGCGGCCGGCGTGGCCGACTGAAGCCCCGCCGCGGCCGCTGCCCTCGCGGCCGGTCGAATTTCCCGAGTACAAGCTGAAGACGCTGCCCAACGGCCTGCAGGTGCTGGCGGTGCCGCAGAACGAGCAGCCCGCCGTCAGCTTCCGGTTGCTGATTCGCGCGGGCGCGGCCAACGACGCGGCCGGCAAGCCGGGCGTGGCCGGTTTCGTCGCGGGACTCCTCGACCAGGGCACCACAACCCGCACCTCCGAACAGATTGCCAACACGATTGAATCGGCCGGCGGGATCATCTCCGTGGGGGCCGGCAACGAGGTGTCATTTGTCAGTGGCGCGATCGTCAAGGACAAGGTGGCGCTTGCGCTCGAACTGGCGTCGGATCTCGTACAGCGTCCGGCCTTCTCGGCGGCGGAGATTCAGCGGCAGAAGGACGCGGCGATGTCCGGGCTCCAGGTCAGCGCCGACGATCCCGACTTCATCGCCAATGCGTTGATTGACCGTCTGGTCTTCGGTTTCCATCCCTACGGTCGTCCCGGGCCCACGACGCCTCAGCAGATCCAGCAGATCTCGCGGGACGACCTGGTCGCGTTCCACCGCACGTGGTTCGTGCCCAACAACGCGCTCCTCGCCGTGGTTGGGGACCTGACGGCGGACGAGGCGTTTGCCGCCGCTGAAAAGGCGTTTGGATCCTGGGTGCGTCGCGACGTGCCGGCGGTGTCCTTCGACGAACCGCCGCCGCCCACCCGCCGTGTCATCGTCGTCGACCGTCCCGGCGCGGTGCAGACCGAGATTCGGGTGGGCCAGCTGGGGATCGCGCGGACGCATCCGGAGTACACGTCGGTCGATCTGGCGATGCGGATCCTGGGGGGCGAAGGGGCGAACCGCCTGTTTGGTGTGCTGCGCGGCGACCGCGGCCTGACCTACGGCGCGTCGGCGAACTTCCGCGCGTTCAAATACGGCGGCAGCTTCATCGCAGAGACCGACACGCGGTCCGAGGCCACGGGGGAAGCGCTGCGACTGACCATCGGCGAAATTCAGCGGCTCCAGCGGGAGCTTGTGGACCCGCGTGAACTGCGCGGCGCCCAGGACTACATGTCCGGCAGTTTTCCGCTGACGATCGAGACACCGTCGGCGATCGCCATGCAGGTCCTCAACCTGCTGTTCTTCGGCCTCCCGCTTGAGCAGCTCGAGCACTACCGGGAAGATGTGGACCGCGTCTCGCCCGCAGACATCCAGCGGGTCGCGAAGCAGTTCCTGTTTCCCGATCGGCTGTCGATGGTGCTCGTCGGTGAAGCGTCCACGATCATCGCGCAACTCAAGGCGATCGGGATCGAGAACGTCGAACGCATCGCCGCCGCGGACCTCGATCTGAGTGCGCCGAACCTTCGCAAGTCGGCGCGCGACTGACCCGTGGCCCCGCGGGTAATGCTCTCGTGCGGTGAGGCGTCCGGCGACCTGTATGCCGGCGCGTTGACCCGATCACTCGAACGGCAGGCCGCTGCGGCCGGCCTCGGCCGCAGTGACGTGTTCGGGTTCGGCGGCGCGCAGCTGCGTGACGCCGGCGCCGACGTGGTGGGGGACTATCGCGGCTTCGCCGTCACCGGACTCACCGAAGCGCTGTCGGTGGTGCGCCGGTCGTGGGCGATGCTCGGCACCCTGACCGAGGCGGCACAGGTGCGCCGCCCTGACGTGTTTGTCGCCATCGACTTTCCCGACTTCAACTTCCGACTGCTGCCGCGCATGAAGGCGCTCGGCATTCCGATCGTGTATTACATCAGTCCCCAGCTGTGGGCGTGGCGGCGGGGCCGGTTGAAGACCCTCAAACAGCATGTGGACCGCATGCTGGTCATCTTCCCCTTCGAGGAAGCGATCTATCGGGACGCCGGCATTCCTGTCACGTTTGTGGGCCATCCGCTGATCGATCTCGCGGTCCCGCAGCGATCGCGGGAGGCGACCTGTGTTGCGGCTGGGCTCGATCCCGCGAAGCCCGTGGTGGCGCTGCTGCCCGGCTCACGGCCGAATGAAGTCGGGTTGCTGATGTCCGTGCTGGCCGATGCGGCTCGCCAGGTGGCGACCTCGGTGCAGGGCGCGCAGTTCCTGGTCGCACGCGCGCCCGCGCTCGACGACTCGTTGTTTGCGCCACTCGCCTCGCTGCGCGCGTCGGGTGTGCCGGTCGGCCTCCTGTCCGACGCCGCAGACGATGTGCTGGCGGCGGCGGATGTGGTGATCACCGCATCAGGCACCGCCACGGTGCAGACCGCCCTGCACGGCAAGCCGATGGTCATCGTGTACCGCGTGTCGCCATTGACGTACGCCATCGCGAAACGTGTGGTGAAGCTGCCGCACTACGGGATGGTCAATCTTGTGGCCGGACGTTCGATTGTGACCGAACTGATTCAGGCCGAGTGCACACCCGCACGCGTCAGCGATGAGGCGCTCCGGCTTCTGACCGACGCCGGACGCGCAGGGCAGATGCGCGAGGACCTCGCGGACGTGGTCCGTCGGCTGGGGGGCGCCGGGGCATCGGATCGGGCTGCGCAGGCGGTCCTGGAGGTTGCGAGCCGGAGGTCGTGATGTCACACGCGCACGTCGGTGACGGACTAAAATACTGGGTGCGCGAGGGCCGGCCGGGGTGGCTGGGCCATATCGCGCTCCGTGCCGAAGCCCGCCTGGCCCTGCGCCGAGGCGGCATCACGCCGGGGGACGCCGGCAACCGGTGGTCTCCGACCGTGGCGGCAGGGATTGTCATCGCCCGTTAGCCGTACGAGAACTCATGTCCCTGAACAGTTTCAAGACCCGTCAAACCCTCACCGTCGGCGCCGAAACGCTCGACTACTACAGCCTGCCTGCGCTCGAATCCGCCGGGTTCCCTGGCGTCGCGCGGCTGCCGTTTTCGTTGAAGATCCTGCTCGAGAACCTGCTGCGCCGTGAGGACAACGCGTTCGTCAAGTCGGATGACATTCGCGCGCTGGCGTCGTGGGATATGCAGAAGGGGGGCGAGAAGGAGCTCTCGTTCATGCCCGCCCGCGTGTTGTTGCAGGACTTCACCGGCGTGCCCTGTGTGGTGGACCTTGCCGCCATGCGCGACGGCATCGTGGCGCTCGGTGGCCGCCCGGAGCAGGTCAACCCGCTGCAGCCGGTCGAACTGGTCATCGACCACTCCGTGCAGGTTGATCACTTCGGTCGTCCCGATGCGATGCAGCTGAACGCGGACCTGGAATACTCGCGCAACCGGGAGCGCTATGTATTCCTGCGTTGGGGCCAGGACGCGTTGAACAACTTCCGTGTGGTGCCGCCCGAGACGGGCATCGTGCACCAGGTGAACATCGAATACCTCGCGCGTGTGGTGTGCCGCGACGTCAGCGGCGGTCGTCCGCTCGCGTATCCGGACACCGTGTTTGGCACGGACTCCCATACGACGATGGTGAACGGGCTCGGCGTCGTGGGGTGGGGCGTCGGCGGCATCGAGGCCGAGGCCGCGATGCTCGGCCAGCCGAGTTCCATGTTGATTCCGCCGGTGATCGGCTGCCGGCTGACCGGCAAGCTGCGTGAAGGCGTGACGGCGACCGACCTCGTGTTGACGATTACCGAAGCGCTGCGCAAGAAGAAGGTTGTCGGCACGTTCGTGGAGTTTTTTGGCAGCGGCCTGAAGCATCTGACGATTGCGGATCGTGTGACCCTCGGCAACATGTGCCCGGAGTACGGCGCGACCGTCGCGATCTTCCCGATCGACGACATGACACTCGACTACCTGCGCTTCACGGCGCGCGAGCCCGGCCAGGTCGATCTGGTCGAAGCCTACGCGAAGGCCCAGGGGCTGTTCCGCACCGACACCACGCCGGATGCCGACTACACCGATACGCTTGAGGTGCATCTCGACTCCGTGGTGCCGAGTCTCGCGGGGCCGCGGCGGCCGCAGGATCGTGTGTCGCTCGACAACGCAAAGGCGTCCTTCGCCGGCGCGCTCGACGAACTCAAGAAGGGGATCAAGACGGCTCCGGCTGCCGGCGGCGTTGCGGTCGCGACGGCGACGCAGCTCGAACACGGTTCGGTGGTGATCGCGGCCATCACGAGCTGCACCAATACCTCGAATCCAAGCGTGATGGTGGCCGCCGGCCTCGTCGCAAAGAAGGCGCACGAGCGTGGCCTGCAGCGTCAGCCGTGGGTGAAGACCAGTCTGGCGCCCGGCTCCAAGGTGGTCACCGAGTACCTCAACCGCGCCGGGTTGTCCGTTCACCTCGATGCGATGGGCTTCAACCTCGTCGGATACGGCTGCACCACGTGCATCGGCAACTCCGGTCCGCTGCCGGATGAGATCTCGGCCGAAATCCGCGACCGTGGCCTCGTGGTGGCCTCGGTGTTGTCGGGCAACCGCAACTTTGAAGGCCGCATTCAACAGGATGTGCGCGCGAACTATCTCGCGTCGCCGCCGCTCGTCGTGGCGTATGCCATCGCGGGCACGATGAACGTGGACATCACGACCGAACCGCTCGGCCATGATCGCAACGGCACGCCCGTGTATCTGCGCGACATCTGGCCGACGCAGGAGGAAATTCAGCAGACGATGCTGGCGTCGTTGTCGGCGGAGATGTTCCGGGAGCAGTACGCGTCGGTGTTTGACGGCGATGTGCGCTGGCGCAACCTGCCGGTGCCGACTGGCGACCGGTTTGCCTGGGAGGCGGATTCGACATACATCCGCCGGCCGCCATTCCTCGAGAACCTGTCGCCGGAACCTGCCGCGCCTGTCGAGATCACAGGCGCGCGCGCGCTGGCGCTGCTTGGTGATTCGATCACGACTGACCACATCTCGCCTGCCGGTGCCATCAAGAAGGACAGCCCGGCCGGAGCCTATCTCATGGCGCATGGCGTCGATCCGAAGGACTTCAATTCCTATGGGTCACGGCGCGGCAACCATGAGGTGATGATGCGGGGGACGTTTGCCAATGTCCGGCTGCGTAACCAGCTCGCACCGGGCACCGAGGGCGGCGTCACCACGTACCTCGGCGACGACACGGCGAAGGTCATGCCGATCTTCGACGCGTCCGAGCGCTACGTGGCGGCGGGCATCCCGCTCATCGTGATGGCGGGCAAGGAATACGGATCAGGATCGTCACGCGACTGGGCGGCCAAGGGCACCATGTTGCTCGGAGTGAAAGCGGTCGTCGCGGAGAGTTACGAGCGCATCCACCGCAGCAACCTGGTGAACATGGGTGTGTTGCCGCTCGAGTTCCGGAACGGTGAGACCCCGGCAACATTGGGGCTGACCGGGCGCGAGACGTTCGACCTGATCGGATCTGGCGCCGACCTCACCCCGCGCGGCACCGTGACCGTGAAGGCCACCGCCGCCGATGGCACCGACACCGAGTTCATCGCCACCGTGCGCATCGATACCCCGGAGGAACTCGTCGCGTTCCGTCACGGCGGCATCCTGCCGTACGTCCTGCGCCGCCTCGCAGCCCGCAAATAATTCACCATGAGGGGCCATGAGGGGCCATGAGGGGCCGTGAACCCCTTACCTCCACGGTCCTTCATGGTCCTTCATGGTGAACTTCTCACACGGGTCCGGCCATGACGCCAGCGAGTATCAAGTCGCACGCCGCCGCTCTCGGGTTTGACCTGTGCGGCATCGCCCGCGCGGATCGGCATCCCAAACTCGCAAGGCTTGCGACGTGGATCGCCGAGGGGCGCGCCGGGGAGATGACGTATCTCGCGGACTCCGCGGATGAACGCGCCGATGTCCGGCACACGTTGTTCTCCGCGCGTTCGGTCATTTCCGTCGCCGTTGTCTACAACACCACCAAGCCGCCCTCTTCCGAAGCCGTCGCCCCCGGTGAGGTTGCCGTCGCCCGATATGCCTGGGGTGCCGACTATCACGTCGTCGTCAAACAGCGCCTCCGGGAGCTCCTGCAGTGGCTCGCCACCAACGCCGGTCCGGGCTTCGAGGCGGTGACGTGTGTGGATGATGGCCCGGTGCAGGAGCGCGTGTACGCCGAAGCCGCCGGCCTTGGGTGGATTGGGAAGAACACCTGCCTGATCAATCCGGCGCTCGGATCGTGGATGTTCCTCGGAGAGATCATCACGAATCTCGATCTTGAGGCGGACCTGCCCGGCGTGGATCAGTGCGGGACGTGCACCCGGTGCCTTGACGCGTGTCCCACCGGCGCAATCGTGGCGCCGTACGAGCTTGATGCCACCCGCTGCCTGTCATATCTGACAATCGAAGTGCGTGGGGCCGTCGACGAGCAGTGGCGCGACAGCCTTTCGTCGCGAATCTTCGGCTGCGACATCTGTCAGGACGTCTGTCCGTGGAATCGGCGCGCGGCCGTGAGCGACGACCCGGCCTGGCAACCTCGCGGCGACCTGCCGCGGCTCCGGCTGATCGACGCGTGCCAATTGAGCGACGACGGGTGGATTGAGCGGTTGAAGGGCAGCGCGCTCAAACGCGCCGGGGTGCATCGCCTTCGCCGATCGATGGCGTATGCCACCAGCGAGTTACCGGACGCCGACCGCAGCGCTGCGCTGGACGCCCTCGCCCAGCACCCGTCGGCTTCTGCGCCCGTGGTGGCCGATGCGATTGCGTGGGCCCGCCGTACGTAGGGCGGCCTGAACTGCAGGCTGCCAGGATGTAGGGCGGCCTGAACTGCAGGCTGCCGTTTGGGTAACATGGTGACCATGTCCCTGGCCCCAGCGCTACTTGTCTCGATGCCGCAATTGACGGACCCGAACTTTGCGCGGACGGTAGTGTTGCTGTGCGAACACGGTCCCGAGGGGGCGCTCGGGTTGGTGGTGAATCGGCCGGCCGAGGTCCCGGCGGCGGAAGCGGTCGAATTTGAGCCGCCGATCGACACGCCGAATCAGATCCCGTTGCTGCTTGGTGGCCCGGTCGAGCCGGAACGCGGCTGGATCCTCACCACGCACAGGCCGGACGTTGAGCACAAGGAACTGGGAGGCGGCCTGTATCTCGCCGCGTCGCCATCACTCTTACGGCAGACGCTGGAGACGAAGCCCACACCGCACCGGACGTTGGTGCTTGCCGGTTATGCCGGCTGGTCCCCGGGACAACTCGACGCGGAACTCTCCGAGTCGGCGTGGCTCGTGGTGCCGCTCGAACTCGATCTCATCTTCGAGATTCCATCAGCCGTTACCTGGGAAATGGCGATCCGCCGTATCGGCGCCGACCCGTCACAATTGCAGATGGGGCACGGGGTGCACTAGTCCTCGCAGGGCGCCCTGGGTTGTGGTGCGCCGTTGTGGCGCGCTCAAGTTCAGCGCGCTCTACGCACTCATCGCGCTCGGTAGCGCCGTCTTGCTGAGTTCATTGGCGCCTGCACCTGCGTTGGCGCAGGGGCGTGGGCTCCGCCGCCCCCGCCGGCCGTCGTCCGTAGCGGCCTCGGCGCAGGCTGGCTGTCCACAACAGGACATCCGCCTGACAGCAGGACTACTGGCTGCGCCGCGCGAGCGCCTGGATCATTCTGCTGAATATGGGGCCGTGGAGCGGGTACAGCGCGTACCAGTAAAGCAGTCCGGACAAGCCTTTGGGCGCGAAAAACGCTGTCTGCACCAGCAGCGTCCCGCCATCGTCCTGCGGCTTCGCCTCGAATTGCAGCCAGGCGCGGCCGGGCACTTTCATTTCGGCGCGCAGCCGGAGCAGGTGGTCGGGTTCAACGGCCTCCACGCGCCAGAAGTCCACGGTGTCACCCGGGCGCAGTACGTTCTCGTCACGCCGGCCTCGCCGGAATCCCACGCCGCCGATCGCGCGGTCGAGTCCGCCGCGAATCCGCCACAACCAGTCGAAGCTTGGCCATCCCCACGTGCCGCCGATCCGGGTGAACGCGTGGAACACCGCGGCCGGACTCGCGGCGACGTGCTGCTGGCGCCGCTCGATCAACATGCCATCCTGGGCTGTGAAGACAAACGGCGCGACATCCCGTTGGGACGTGGCGAGCGCGTCACTCCACGAGGACTCGACGTGATGTGCGTTCAACTCGTCGAGCGCCCGTGCGACCGCCGTGTGGTAGTCGAGCGTGTGGATGTCTGGGAACAGCCGCCGGGCCGTGTCGTCACGCACGATGACTTCGTTCCGCAGGCCTTCCACGAGCGGCCTCGCGATTTCGGCGGGAATCGGTGTGACCCAGTGCACCCAGTAGGAGGAGAGCCGCGGGGTGAGGACGGGCACAGGGACCAGCCACCGGCGCAGGCCACGCACACGCGCGTACCCGAGCATCATGTCGCCGTACGTGAGCACGTCGGCGCCGCCAATCTCGACGACCTGTCCGGTGCTTGCGGGCGTCTCCACGGCGGCCACGAGGTAGTCGAGCACGTTGTCGATGGCGATTGGCTGCACACGTGTGTAGACCCAGCGCGGGCAGATCATGGCGGGCAGCCGTTCCGTCAGATGGCGAATCATCTCGAACGACGCGCTGCCGGATCCGACAATGACTGCCGCGCGAAATTCGGTGAGGGGCACTCCGGCTTCGCGCAAGGCGTTGCCGGTTTCGTGCCGGGAGCGCAGGTGGTGGGACAGGTCCGCGTCCGGGGCCCCAAGGCCAC
Source organism: Vicinamibacterales bacterium (assembly GCA_030827135.1). Lineage (GTDB taxonomy): Bacteria > Acidobacteriota > Vicinamibacteria > Vicinamibacterales > SCN-69-37 > SYFT01. Next base: position 710,272 of record JAURFE010000001.1, on the reverse strand, counting down.
CGAGATAAACCAGGCGCTGCACGCCGGCATGCCTGGCGGCGGTGCCGAAGTTCCGGGCGGCCGCCAGGTCGCGCTCGTGGAAGTCCCCTGCGGCACCGGCGGTGCGCTGCATGCTGTGGATGAGGTAGTAGGCGCAGGTCACGCCCGCCATGGCCGGGTCGAGTGAGGCCGGCGCGAGGGCGTCGCCGCGCACGATCTCGACGTTCGCATGCCCCGCCCAGCTTCGGCCTTGCAGGCGTCCGGGGTCACGAGCCAGCACCCGCACCCGATGGCCCGCCGCCAGGAGCCCCGGCACGAGGCGCCCTCCCACATATCCAGTTGCGCCCGTGACGAGGATCATCTCCCTATCATTCCACGGGCGCCTCGCGTCCGTACTACTTCGTGATGATCTGCTTCAGGAACTGCAGCGCGCGTGGGTCACGCGACTGGCCGAGGCCCAGCATGGCCTTTCGTTGCACCGTTCTGGCGTACGGCGAGACTGGGTTCGCAGAGGCCAGGTCGATCAGGACGCTGACCGCCGGCCGGTAGGCGAGGCGAGACAGGGTCCGGCTGTGCCGGTCGACCGGGGGGCGGCACCGGGGGGAACCGGGAACCGGGGGGAAACGGGTGCGGGGGGGCTGGGTTCGGGTACGTAGGGCGCGCTGGGGTTGAGCGCGCCCCGCGGCTCTTCAGGGTTATGGGTTCAGGGTCGGTTCAAGGTTCAGTGGCGATCACCGCTGAACCATGAACCGATGAACCATGCACCCGCGGGCCGCGTCAGCGGCCCGCGATAGCGCGCCCCTTGGCGACTGCGCGGAACGCGGCGTCGTTGAAGGCCTGGAGGATGCCGACGGTGAAGCCCTGCTTGTAGCGGGCCTCGATGTCGTTTTCGTTGACCGGGTACGCGCAGGCCTTGTTGAACTCCCTGCACGCGTCGGCGATTTTCTGTATCGCCGCTTCCCACGCCGCGTCGTCGCGGACGCGACGGCCCTCGGCGTTGGTGGTGGAGAACACACCGCCGAGTGTGCCGGCGCCGGCCGCGATCACGCTGAGGCCGGGCACCTGCGCGATCTCCCGAATGTTGGCGAGGCCTTCGTGCGATTCGATGATCGCCCACACGACGATTTCACCTTCCGGGTTGAGCGGCCAGACGTCGGCCTTGCGGCGATACTCGGCCTCGCTCAGTCCCCAGTACTTCGGCGCGTTGCCGACGTGCTCCGAACGCGTGCCGCCTTTCGACGCGAAGCGCAGCGCAGCGATGCCCATGCGCAGTTCTTCGGCTGTATCGACCTCGACGAAGGAGATGCTCGAAATGCCGACGTTCAGCTGCCGGCTGAGGATGTTGATGTAGTCGGAGGGCGCGGCCTCGCCGGGCCGCGTGATGTTCGGTGCCTTGGAGTTGATCGGCGCGAGCAGGCGACGGGGCGCGCCACCCACGGGGCCGGCCGCGGCCATCGCTTCCTGGAACGCCGTGATCATCGGCTCACCGACGTCGGGGGTGCGCTCCATGGCCGCGGTGAAGAACCAGTCGGCCTCCTGATGTGCGATGGCGTCCTGCGCGAGTTCCGCCGGCGTGCGCACAGGCACAGGCGCCGGAGCAGGTGCCGGGGTCGCTGGGGGCGTCTGCGCTGCGCCTGTTCCTGCGGCACCGCCTGCGCGACCGCCGCCGCGATTGCCGCCGGGGCCGCCGCCTCGTGGCTGCGTGGGCAGACCCAGTCCGAACATGCCTTTCTTCGCGCTGAGCAGGTCGATCATTGGATTCAAGTGCGCGGACTGTTCACCCGCAACCGAGATCCCACACACTAACGCTCCCACCAGGCCAACTGCCATCACACGTGCGCGCATCTATTCCTCCGGTGCCGGGATTCTACTGCGATTCGAGCCGTTCATGGTTCATCGGTTCATGGTTCATGGGCTGGAACCCAGAACCGACCAGGAACCATGAACTGCTGTCTGGCGCGCTCAAACCCAGCGCGCCCTACGAACTCAAACCCAGCGCGCCCTACGAACCTCGAACCAGGAACGGTACCGCTGAACCATGAACCGATGAACCATGAACCGATGAACCATGAACCGCGATGCCGGGTTCAAGGTTCAGGAGTGAGCATCCAACAGTCGGGTAATTCCAGCAGTGAGCGAAGGGTAGGCGTACCCAAGGTCCCGCTCGGCCGCGGACGAGTCGAGCGGCCAGTCGTGGCGGAAGATGGCGACGGTCTTGTGGGTGATCTGGCGAGGAGTCCCGAGGATCACGGGCCGCGCGGGGTCCACGATGGCCGCGAGGTGGCCGGCCCACCACGGCAATTTCTGGGGGAGGGCCGTGCCTCTGAGGTCGCGCAGAATTTCGAAGGGCCGGACCTGCGGCTCGTTTGGTCCGCCGACCTGATACGCCGGTGCCGGAGCGGGATGTTCGAGCGCCGCGACATGCGCGGCGGCGACCGACTCGACCCAGGCAAACGACCAGAGGCGGTCCGCGCCGATCAGGCCCGGCAACTTCCCCTTCAGATGGTCCGCGATCAGGCGACCGACGAGGTTGCCGTCCGACAGCAGGCCAGGGCCATAAATCACGCCGGGATACATGCGGACGATGGGGGCGCCGGACGTGTGGGCCTCGGCGGCCACGCGTTCGGCGATGGCTTTGGTCCGCTGATAGTCATTGCTGTCGAGCGTCGTGTCCCGCCCTGCCGGGGGCAGGGCGAGAAACGACGATGTGTAGACGAGGCGCTGGAGGCGGTGCTCCCGCACCGCCTCCAGCGCGTGTCGCAGGCCGCCGACATTGACGTCGTCAAAGTCGGCGGCACGGGGGCGCCAGACCGCGACCAGGGCCGCAGTGTGGATCATCGCGTCGCAGCCGCGCGCGGCGGCGACGAGCGCGTCGCGGTCGCGCACGTCGCCGTGCACGACGTCGGGAGGCTTTTCGCTATCGCGAAGTGCAGAAAAGCCTCCCGACGTCTGGCGCGAGAACACCACCGGCGAATGTCCGCGCGCGACCAGCGCGCGGACAATCGCCTGTCCCAGATACCCCGTGCCCCCAGTGACCAGTACCCGCATCGCCGACGAGTGTACTTCCGGCCCCCTGGACCGGGACATAATGCTTGTAATGTTCGGCCGCCAGACCTCCGGCTCCGTCGTCTGCGTCTCCTGCGGGTATCTCGTCGGGGTCAACGACGACTCGTGTTACAACTGCGGCCGCCGCAACCCCGGACTGTGGGGCTTCGCGACCGCCGTGCGCCGGCTCGGCAGCGACATGGGGTTTGTCCCGTTTGTCATCGGCATGTCGGTGGTGTTGTATGGCCTTGCGCTGCTGATGTCGCGCGGCGCCATCATGGGCGGCGGCATGTTCGGCATTCTGCGCCCCAGCACGCAAGCCAACCTCATCATGGGTGCGAGTGGTGCGGTGCCGGTATTTGTGTTCGACCGCTGGTGGACGGTGCTCAGCGCCGGCTGGCTGCACAGCGGCATCCTGCACATCTTCTTCAACATGTACTGGGTGCGCCAGCTGGCCCCCGCGGTGTCGGAACTGTATGGCCCCGGCCGGATGGTGATTGTCTACACGGTCGCAACGATCGTCGGATTTCTGATGAGTTCGTTTGCGGGCGCGTTCCTCGGATGGATTCCGATTCCGATGTTGCGCGGCGCGCAACTCACCGTCGGGGCCTCAGCGGCCATCTTCGGGTTACTTGGCGCGCTCGTGTATTACGGCCGCCGGACGGGATCCCGTGCGGTGTATTCCCAGGCGCTGACCTATGCCGCCATCATGTTCCTCCTCGGATTTGTCATGTCCAGCATTGATAACTGGGCACACGCGGGAGGATTTGTCGGTGGATACGTGGCGGGACGCCTGCTCGATCCGCTGCAGCCCGAACGCATCAATCACATGGTGTGGGCGTTGGGGTGCCTGGTGTTGTCGGTGCTGTCGGTCGTGGTGTCCGTGTTGCACGGACTGTATCTCGGGTAGGGATCTCTCATGCGTAAACCAGTTGTCCTCATTACCGGCGCCGGCGGCGAAATCGGGCACGGCCTCATCGATTCCCTGGCCGGCAGCGGCGCACGCGCGATCGTGACGCTGGACGTGGCGCCCCTCGACTCGTCCCTGGCGAAGAAGGTGTCGCGCGAGTTCACAGGGTCCATCCTCGACAAGGGGCTCCTGGAGCGCGTGATGACCGAGTTCGAGGTGGATCTGGTGTTCCATCTGGCGGCGCTTCTCTCGACCCGGTCGGAGTTTTCGCCGGTGATGGCGCACGAAGTGAACGTCGAGGGCACACTCAACCTGCTGGAGTTCGCACAGCGCGAAGGCGAGTCCCATGGCCGCCCCGTCACGTTCCTCTACCCGTCGTCGATCGCCGCGTTCGGCCTGCCGTCGATCGCCGTCAAGATGGCGGCGGGCAAAGTGCGTGAGGATCAGTTCACGACGCCGACGACGATGTATGGGTGCAACAAACTGTATTGCGAACAGCTCGGCGCGTATTACGCGAGGCACTACAAGCAGTTGTTGGCGGACCCGCAGAGCGGACGCGTGGATTTCCGCGCCGTGCGGTTCCCGGGGCTGATCTCCGCGTTGACCGTGCCCTCAGGCGGCACGTCCGACTACGCGCCCGAGATGATTCACGCCGCGGCGAAGGGCGAGTCCTATGCGTGTTTTGTGCGGCCCGACGCTCAGATTCCGTTCATGGCCATGCCCGATGGCGTCGAGGCGCTGCTGCGGCTGGCCGCGGCGCCACGCGAGTCGCTGACGCAGACGGTCTACAACCTCGGCGCCTTCGCGCCGACCGCCGGACAGATTCACGAGGAAGTCCTGCGTGCGTTCCCTGGCGCCGACATCACGTTCAGGATCGACGAAAAGCGCCAGGGGATCGTGGACTCCTGGCCCGCCGATGTGGACGACTCCGCCGCGCGACGCGACTGGGGCTTTGCGCCGCAGTTCGACTTCCAGAAAGCGTTCCGCGATTACCTCATTCCCACGATTAAACAGAGATACTAGGACAATGCCAAAACTAACCGTCGATGGTGTCGGAACATTTGACGTTGAAGCCGGAAAACGTCTGGTACTCGCGCTCAAGCAGGATGCGGCGATTGATCAGTTGCACGCGTGCGGCGGCCGCGCGCGGTGCACGACGTGCAAAGTGGAGTTCATCGCCGGCGAACCCGCGAAGATGACCGTCGCGGAAAAGACGGTGCTCGCGGCCAGGGGCCTGAGCGGCGTACGGCTGTCGTGCCAGATCCTGTGCGATCACGACATGACCGTGCGCGCGATCAGCCGCCTCGCGGGCTCAGGGCGTGCAGATGCGGGCGGTTCGCCTGCGGCGCACATTGAACCCGACGCCGTTTACGAATGAATTAATTCCGCCGCCCGAATCAGCGCCGTATCCACATTCGGCGCGAGATTGTCCGCGGCGAGCACCGACATCGGAATGAGTCCGGCGAGGTCGGCCCCCACCAGCAGCACCACAGCCAGGGTGACGGCGTGCACCATGCCGGCCACGGGTGTGCGGGTGCTTCAATACCGGAACACCACCTTGACGGAGTCCCCCGTCCCCTTGGCCCTCGCTGCGGCGAGCGCTCGGGCGTGGTCGGCGAGCGGGAACTGATGGGTCACAAGTGGTTCGACGTCAGCACGACCCGCGGCGATGAGGTCTGCGGCTTCATTGAAGGCGCTGAGGCTGGCGCCGCCGTGACCGTGCGTGCCGTAGGCGAGTGTGCCGCGGAACGTGAGTTCCTTGAGCCAGAGCGGCGTCCAGTCGAGGCCACGGAGTGTGCTGGCGTTGCCAATCAGGGTAATCGCGCCTCCCGCACGCGTGAAGCGCATGGCGTCTTCGACGGCACGCGTCCCCGTGACGCAGACATAGGTGTGGTCCACGCCGCCAATCCCAATCGGCCGCCCGATGATCGGCGACACCAATCGCGTGCCCACGGCCTCCGCCAGCGTGGGCAGATAGTCACCGCGCGCCATGACGACGCGCGTCGCGCCCAGGCGTGTCGCATGGTCCGCCTGGAACTTGTGGCGCGCCATGACGACAATCGGGACGTCCGGCGAGAGCGCGCGCAGCGCGGCCACCATAAGAAGTCCCATCGTGCCTGCGCCGATGACGAGGGCGGTCTGACCCGCAGCGGGAAGGTGTCCGCGCGCCGCGTGCACACAGCAGGCGAACGGCTCGGTCATCACGGCCGCGGCATCGCTCACCGCATCGGGCACACGCACCAACTGCGAGACATGGGCGACGAAATATTCGCCCCAGCCGCCGCCCAGCCCCTTTGTGGTGCCGATGAACATGCCGGCCGGCAACGCGCCGTCCGTGAAGTGTGCACAGCGGGAGTGGTGCCCCGTGGCGCACGCCGCACACACCGGCGTCACTCCACGCGCTTCGCAACACAGCAGGGGATTGATGACCACGCGGTCCCCAGCGCCGAAGCCGCGCACATCCTGACCCAGGTGGTCGATGGTGCCGACACATTCGTGGCCGAGCACAAACGGGAACGAGGAAAACGGGGACGTGGACGGGCTCGTCGAGAGGCCGACGATGCCGAGGTCGCTGCCGCAGATGCCGCCCATGCGGGTGCGGATGCGCACCCACTGCGCGCCGGGAAGTTCCGGTGTGGCGACGTCGGCAAAACGTGTGCACGCGTGGGGGCCGACGAGCAGGGACTCCGAGAGGCGGCCGGCGACAAGGGTGGTCAGATACGTCTGGATGGGCGCCGCAAACGAGATGGCCTTCATCGGGAGGGTGGCGCAGGTGCAACGACACGTAGCGCGCCGGGCACACAGCGCACCTCAACGTCGGCCGACGAGGCCTGCCGGTATTCGCCGTCGGTTTCGTAGGCCGGGGGGACGGCGAAGTGAATGGTGAAGGCAGACGCCGCCTCAGTGACGACCTCCTGCTGGCCGATGTGGGTGCCCCGCGCCGCAGCCCCGAACAGTTTCAGGCGGCGCCAGGCCGACGCGTCGTGGATCGAGATGGCGTCGAGGGCGCCGTCGGTCAGTGACGCATGCGGCGCAATGCGGAACGCGCCGCCGAAGTTCTTCGCGTTTGCCAGAATCAGCATCAGGTGCCGCGTCGCGCCGCGGCGGCCGGCCGGCGACGTGATGTCGATGTCCACGCCGCCGTAGCCGACGAGTTGCCGGAGGGCCGAGTAGATGTAGACCGCATCGCCCTTGAGCCACGGGATCGACGGGATGTCTTCGAGCACGGCGATGTCGAAGCCGAAGCCCGCGATGTTGAGGAAGTACTGATCTTCGATGTGGCCGACGTCCACGCGGGTCTCCGCGCCCTCGGCGACCAGGCGGGCCGTGGCCGCGAAGTCCGAGGCCGGCGCGCCGACCGTCTTCGCAAAGTCGTTCCCGGTGCCCGCAGCGATCAGTCCCAGGCGGACGCGATCACCGGCGCCCGCCGACAACAGGGCGTTGGCGACATTGCTCCACGTCCCGTCACCGCCCACCGCGACGACTGTCGTCGCACCCTCGTCGATGGCGCGTGCGGCAATGGTGCGCTCGTCGGCTTTTGAAGCGGTGACTCTGATGTCGGTGATGCCCACCGCGGCGAACGCCTCACGCACCGCAGGCAGCGCGCGCGCACCCCGGCCCCGCCCGGCGGCGGGGTTCACGATGACGGTGGCGCGCGAGGTCATCAGCGGACGCCGGACTGCAGCGTTTCGAGCGGGTCGAACGTCTGCGTGCCGTCCCGCATCCACAGTTCGCGGAACGGCGTCGTGTTCACTCCGTCCACGTCCAGCCCTGCGGTGAAGGCGTGTTCATGCAGCGTGATACCGCCGCGTTCCTCCTCGTTCTCGCTGAACGAGCCGCGCAGCGCCATCGTGGCCATGTAGGAGCCCGCGGCGTCGTGCATGTAGGCCTGGTAATAGTGCTCGACCGGTTCCCACTGGTAGTCGGTGATGTGCAGATCGAGGATGGGGGATCCGCCGTGGGCCGCCGCGACCTTGATGTCCTTCGCCCCGATGGTGAAGTGCATGTCGATGTTGTGCGGGAAGTGCGGCAGGTGCCACCGGGCGATCGCGTGTTCCCGCGAGTCCCTGGTCGTTGTCCCCACGAGGAACGGGTAGAACGCCGCGCGGGCCATCGGGCGCCCCGCTTCAATACGCGGCGCGACGTGGACCGACAGCACCAGTTCGCCGTACGGGCCGATGTTGTCCACCGAGCCGGCCGTGAAGTCGAACGCCATCACGGAGAGGACGCTCTGTCCGTGGTGCGGCTCGACCGGATGGAGGTGGGCCGGCAGCAACTTGCGCGCGTTTTCGGTCGGAAATTCGAAGAAGCCGCCAATCGCGTGGCGGTAGTCGTATTGCACTTGCCCTGGTTTCACAGCACTCCCTCACTACGCAGCGTGTCGATTAGAATCCCGGCCGCTCGATTCAGCTGTTCCGGCGTATGTGTCGCCGAGATCGAGACTCGGAACCGTGACCGGTGTTTGGCCACGGCCGGGAAAATGATGGGCTGCAGATACAGCCCGGCGCGCTGCAATTTCTGCGCGATCCCGAGGATCTTGCGGTCGTTGCGAATCATGATCGGGATGATCTGCGACGTGGATTCCCCAACGTCCACCCCCGCGTCACTCATGAGCTTCCGGAAGTGCGCGACGTTGTTCCACAATTGTGTCCGCAGCTCCGGCTCGCGCGCGGCCACCCGCAGCGCGGCCAGCACACCCGCCGTCACGGCCGGCGCCAGCGCGCACGAGAACACGCGCGACCGCGCGAAGCCCATCAGGTAGTTGTAGAGGCCCTGCGACCCGGCGACGTAGCCACCCTGGCCCCCAAGCGCCTTGGAGAACGTGCCGACATGGATGTCGATTTGATCCTCCATCTCGAACGACTCGACGACGCCCCGCCCGTGGTCGCCGTAGACAAAACTCGAGTGCGCTTCATCGATCATGACGCGTGCGCCCGCCGCCTTCGCGATGGCCACCAGCTCCGGCAGCCGCGCCGTGTCGCCGTCCATCGAATACACGCCTTCAACGATCACCAGCCGCTTACCGGTCGTCCCCTTGAGCTTCTTCTCGAGGTCGCCGGGCTGGTTGTGCCGGAAGAACCGGGCGTTGGCCTTCGACATGATCACGCCATCGACGATGCTGGCGTGCACGTTCTGGTCCATGATGGCCCAGTCGCCGGGCCGGAGCAGGGCCGAGAGCAGACCGACGTTGGTGCTGTAGCCGGTGGCGAACACCATCGCGGCCGGTTTTTTCTTGAACGCCGCGAGTTCCTTCTCGAGCGTCATGTGGAGGTCCATCGTGCCGCTGAGAATGGGGGAGCCAGCCGCGCCGAGCCCGTAATGATCGAGCGCCGCCTTGGCGGCCGCGATGACTTCGGGGTGATACGAGAGGCCCAGGTAGTTGTAGGACGCCAGGTTCAGCATGTCCCGGTGTTCGTGGGTCAGCTGGTCCTCAAGGTTGATCTCCGGCCCCGGCTTCGTGGACATCGGCTGGGAGAACAGGTAGTAGCCGTTGTTCCGGGCACTGCCGTACCACCACTCGTCGTACGGTCCGAAAATCGCGAACAGGTCGTCGCTGGAGGAATAATAGAAATTGCTGTAGTCGTAATCGTGATCGGCCCGAACGGCCGCGCCCTGGGCGACAGCCTGCAGGGGCGTTACTGTGGTGCCTTTACTGTCACTTGCCATGAATGATCTCCGCCGAAACCCTGACCCCGCCGCCGAGCCCTCCGTGTCCGGACTGTGGGGATGGATCCGGGGGGGCCGCACTCTTGTCTTCCTGCTCGTCTTTCTGCTCTACCTAATCTGCTTCATGGGCCTGCTGCAGCGCATCCTAATCGTGCCACTCTCGTGGTGCGTGCCCAGGTCCGCATCACGGCTCTTCGCCTCCTGGGTCCGGCTGCAAGCCCGAATTACCCTCCGGCTGCTACGGGTCCTTGGTGGCGTCCGCGTCACCGTCGAGGGGGCCATCGCCCCCCAGAGTTGTATCGTCATTATGAACCATCAGTCGATAATCGATATTCCCATCGGGTTAGCGCTGATGCCGGGCCCCCTGCCCCTGATTCCTGCACGCCGCCGGTACGCCCGGGGCATTCCGGGTGTCTCAGTTTACCTTCGGGCGGCCAGGAACCCCCTTGTCTCCCAGCGCAAGGAAGACCGCAAGGCCGACCTGGCCGGTGTGTTGGACGCCGCCGCCAGGACGGAGGCCGGCGAGGCGTCCATGCTGATCTTCCCGGAGGGCCACCGGACCAGAGACGGGGAGATTCTGCCGTTCATGCCCGGGGGCCTGCAGGTCGCTCTCAGCCGGACCCGCGTGCCTGTCTACTGCATCGTCGCCGACGGCATGTGGAAATCCCGGACAGTGCAGGACACGTTTGTGAACCTCGCGAACGTCAGGGCCAGGGCCCGGGTGCTCGGCCCGTTTGATCCTCCGGCGGACAAGACGGATATTCCGGCCTTTGTGGATCAACTCCGGACGCGCATGATCGACGCGCTCAGCGACATGCGGCGGTCCCATGCCTCCTGACACCATGACGCCCGACTTGTCGGCCTTCGTCGCGGAGGCGTTCGGGGCTTCGACGGTAGCCGTGATCCACTACGGGTCCCATGCGCAGGGCCGCCGGCCGTCGGCCGACAGCGCCTTCGACTTCTTCGTCGTCGTGGACGACTATCGCGAGGCCTACACGTCGCTCAAAGCGCGGGTCGGCACGAGCTACAGCCCGGGACTGGCCACCAGCCTGGCGAATCGGCTGCCCCCAAACGTCATCGCGGTGAGCCAGCCGGTCAGCGAGGGGGCGGTGCGCCGCGCCAAGTGCTGCGTGATCTCCCTGGCGCATCTCGACTGGGCCTGCTCTCCGCGCGCGTGGGATCACTTCTGCCAGGGCCGCCTGATGCAGCACGTGCTTGTCAGCTGGGTGCGCGACGACGCGGCGATGGTGCGGGTGCGGGCGGCCCTCGCCTCGGTGCGGACGCACACGCTGGTCTGGGTCGCGCCTTCGCTTCCGGAGGCGTTTTCGGTCGAGGACTACCTGGCCGCCGCCCTGCGCCGGTCGCTGTCGGGCGAGATCCGGCCCGAGGCCGCCGATCATTCCCGTACCCTCGCAGCCGCGCAACGGGAGGTTCTTGGCCCCGTGTATCGAACCTTGCTCGATTGGTTTGTGTCGCAGGGGCAGCTGGTCGCCGACGGGCCCGACGGCTACCGCCTGGCCGTGACGCCCACGGCGTGGGATCGCCTGCGCATCACGCTCTACTTCCACCACAGCAAGGTGCGCGCCACCCTCCGGCTCCTCAAGCACGTCGTCCTCTATGAAGGCTGGTTGGAGTACATCGTCCGCAAGGTCGAGCGGAGCGGGAACGCCAGGGTGGAACTGACGGAACGGGAGCGACGGTGGCCGCTGATCTTTCTGTGGCCACGTGTGATTCGGTTCATCTGGACGCGCCCGCAGAAGAGACAATAGACGCCGTGACGACTGTCGACACCATTGCCCTGACGTTTGTGGCCGCTGCGCTGGCCTCGATGCCCCTCTTCGCGTGGCTTCGGCGGGGCCAGCCCCGTGATGCGGACGTAGCGCGCCGCGGTGCGTCGGTGCTGCTGGGCTACTGGGTGCGCGACTGGTTGATGTGGGCGATTGGACCAGCCGAGCGCGCCGTCATTCGCGCCAGGATCTCACCGGACGTTTTTAACTACCTTGGCGTGGCATTCGGCGCGGCCGCGGGGTGGGCGTTTGCGGTGGGCGCGTTGTCGGTCGGCGGCTGGATGGTGCTGTTCGGCGGCCTGGCCGACATCTTCGATGGACGCATCGCCCGCGCGCGCGGCATCGCCAATGCCTACGGCGCGTTCATGGACTCGACGCTGGATCGATTCGCCGAGGTGTTCGCGTTTGTCGGGGTCGCGTGGCTCCTGTCGGACACGCGCGCCGGTGCCGCGATCTCGCTGCTGGCCATCAGCGCGTCGCTGCTTGTCAGCTACACGCGCGCCAGAGGAGAAGCGGTGGGCGTGACCGGCGCGGGCGGCGTCATGCAGCGCGCCGAGCGCCTGGTCGTGCTCGCCCTGGCCGGACTCTTCGACGCCTCCGCGGCGTCGCAGTTCGGCTGGGCGTCAGGCGCGCTGCTGTTCTACGCGGTCACGCTCATTGCCGTCGGCGCGCTGGGCACGGCGGTCTATCGGACGGCGGCGATCGCGCGCACCCTGAAGTCGCGTGCGTAGGGCGCTGGGGTACGTAGGACGCGCTGAACTGGAGCGCGTCGGCGTTGGCGCGCTCCAGTTCAGCGCGCCCTACGTACGTGCGTTGTGCGTACGCGCGTCCTATTCGTAATATTTTTTATACATCCCGCGTCTGAAGAGGAACCCGCCGAGCGGCCCGAGCCAGTTGAGCACGTAGTGGCGGATACGCAGATCGATCAGCTCGATCAGGTTGCCGTCCATGTCCTTGACGAAGAAGAACCAGTGGCCGCGGGGTGACTGCTCGGGCTTGCTGACGATCTCCACGCCCTTGCTGACGAGATAGTCGTGCCACTTGTGGCAGTTCTTCACGTTGAAGGAGATGTGCGTGATACCCACGCGGTGCCAGGTGACTGGCTCGAGCGGCAGTTGCGGCTTGAACTCGAAGATTTCCATGACGCCGCCGCCGGGCGCGCGAATCCAGCCGATCTTCAAGGTGGGATCCGGCGCGTCCACGCCGAAAAACGCCTTGATGCGGGAGGGGGGCGTGTCACCGGCGGCGACCAGGGGACAGCCGAACACCTCCCAGTAGAACTTCACTGCCTTGTTGAAGTCCGACACCGTGATGCCGACGTGACTGAAGGAGCGTGCTCTCATAAGGTCTCCACGAGATGTGCCGACGCGCGCAGGGCCTGCGCGACGACCGTCAGCGCCGGGTTCACCGCGGCTGACGAGGGGAAAAACGAGGCATCAATCACAAACAGGTTCCTGATGTCGTGCGTGCGGCAGAACGGGTCCAGCACCGAATGCGCCGGGTCCGTGCCGAAGCAGAGTGTGCCACATTGGTGCGTGGTGTTGGACCGGTTGTGCGAGTACGCCACGACGCCCCAGTAGCCCAGGCCACGCAGCATCGTTTTCGCCTCCGCCACGAGCTGTTTGTGGGCCCGGACGTTGTTGGGCGTGTAATGCAGCTGAATGCCGCCGTTCGCATCCACCGTGACGCGGTTGTCCACGATCGGCAGGTCCTCGGTCATCGCGAGCCAGTCCACGGCCCGGGCCATGAACGCGTCATACATCCACGTCGGAATCCACGGGACGACGGTCTTGGCCTGCACCGCATACGCGCGGCCCTGCGACTGAATCTGCCCGAGCGGATAGGGCGAGCGCGGGCCGGCGAAATAGAAATCGTTGATGGCGACGGTTTTCTGGAACACCGTGTGATTGATGCGAAACGGATGCACCGCCTCCATCATCGTCGCCAGATGCGCCATGTAGCGCCGGCCGACGAGTCCTGAGGAATTGGCGAGACCGTTCGGGTGTGCGTCGTTTTTTGACCGCAGCAGCAGCGCTGCGGAGTTGACGGCCCCGGCCGACACGACGAAGCGCGACGCGGTCAGGCGTTCGACGGTGCCGTGACGGCGCACATCCACCGCCACGATCTGTGTGCCCGACGGGTCCGTGATGAGCCGTTCGGCGTAGGCGTGGGTCCAGAGCGTGATGTTCGAGTGGGCGAGCGCAGGCTTGAGCGCGCAGACTTCGGCATCGCTCTTGGTGTGGAACTGGCAGGGAAACGAGTTGCAATACGCGCACAGCGTGCAGCCCCCGGGTTCCCCGGGCCTGATCAGGCCGAGCGGCAGATGGAACGGGCGCAGCCCCTGCGCGCGCATGCCTTCGACCAACTCGGCCATCAGCGGCGCGTGGGCGATTGGCGCAAACGGGTAGGGCGGGCGGTCGCCTTCGGTCGGGTCGTCGCCCGTCTGGCCGTGCACGTGATAGAGCCGTTCCGCACGGTCGTACCATGGGGCGAGATCGTCGTAGCTGATCGGCCAGGCCGGCGACGTGCCGTCGATGTGTTCGACAGCCCCGAAGTCTTCCTTGCGCAAGCGGAACAACGCGCTGCCCCAGAACTTGCTGTTACCGCCGACGTTGTAATGCGAATAGGGCACGAACGCCTTGCCGGCGCCGTCGAGCCACGTCTCGCGCGTGCGGTAGCGCAGTTCGCCCCACACGACCGCCGGGTCGCGGTTGCCGTCTTCCTGCGGGATGTGGTCGCCGCGTTCGAGGACGAGGACCCGCGCGTCGTGCCCGGCGAGTTCGTGCGCGACCGTGCCGCCGCCTGCGCCGCTGCCGATGATGATGATGTCGAAACTGGTCGGCGCGCCGCTCACGGCCACAATTGTATCGTTTGGCGCGCTCAACCCCAGCCGCCCTGCCAGTGCCCGGCAGGATGTACCATCACCAGGCTGTGATTGCCGAACCGACGACCACGCTCACCGACTACGCGATGGCCCTCCAGTGTGTGGCGCATGTCGTGTCGCTCCGGCGCGCACTGATCTACCGTGCGGTGCCGCCGGTCCCGGCCGCCAGGCTCCATCTGGCCGGGTTTGCTACCGTGGCCGTCGCGTCATTTGCCGGCGGGACTTCGCATGGCTTTCGTGGCCCGCTTGGCGATGCGTGGGCCGACGTCTGGACGTTGACGGTGTGGTCGATCGCGGTGGGCGTGTCTCTCATTGTGGCTGCGAGCATCTGGGTGTCTGTGCGGCCGGTGGTCGAGCCCGTGCGTGTGTCTTCGGGCCGCCGGTGGCTCGCCATCGGATACGGCATCACCATCGTGGGTGTGATCCTGCTCGTCACGAAGGTGTCGTTGCACCAGCACTTCAACCACAACGACCTCTACCATGTGGTACAGATGGCGGGCCTCTACGGCGTGTATCGCGGCGGCCGCCGGTTGCTCGCGCTGGACTAATTCCGGTGTCCTGCAATGAGTGACGTGCTCGAGCCCGGCCTGCTGGTCCATGCCTACCGGCAGGGCATCTTCCCGATGGGCATGGAAGACGGCAGCCTCGGATGGTTTTCTCCGGATCCCAGAGGCATTCTTCCCCTCGACGGATTGCATGTGCCCGCCCGTTTGCGGCGCGTGCTGCGATCGGGGCGATTCACGACCTCGTTCAACCGCGACTTCGAAGGCGTCATGCGCGCCTGCGCGGCCGATCGCGAGGAGGGCACCTGGATCACGGAGGAGATTGTCGCCTCGTACGTCGCGCTCCACCGGTTGGACCTGGCACATTCCGTCGAAGTGTGGCGGGGCACCGACCTTGTCGGCGGGTTGTATGGTGTGCACCTCGCGGGTGCATTCTTTGGCGAGTCGATGTTTCACACGGAAACCGATGCGTCGAAGGTGGCCCTGGTGACCCTCGTGGAGCACATGCGGAATCGCGGGTTCACGCTGCTCGACATCCAGTGGGTGACACCGCACCTGGCGCGGTTCGGCGCCATCGAGATTCCACGAGCGGATTACCTGATACGGTTAGCGGAGGCCCTATGTCTCAACTCAGTCAACTGGTCGGCGTGATTCTGATGGTGGTCGGTATCGGGGGCTACGTGTATTCAGGGATGGCCAGTCCGACGGCGTTGATTCCAGCCGCGTTTGGCATGGTGATCTCGATGCTGGGGTATTACGGCCGCCACGAGCACAGCAGCAAGACCGCGCTCAATTTGGCGTTGGGCGTGGCCGTCGCCGGCGTTGTCGGCTCCATCCGCGGCCTCCTCGCATTGCCGACGCTGCTCTCCGGTGGAGTCGTGGAACGCCCCACGGCCGTGGTCTCTCAAAGCATCATGGCTGTGGTGCTTATTTGGTATGTGATCAAGGGCATCCAGTCGTTCAGCGCAGGGAAGCGGTAGTCTCGACCCCTGGACCCCTGGACCCCTGAACCCCTGGACCCCTGGACCCCGGTCAGTGAACCGTGTACGGCTCGCTGAGTGTGAACGGCGCGATGGTGACATCGAACTGTTCTTCGTCTTTTGTCACCATCTGATAGGAGCCCTGCATCATCCCGAAGGGCGTAGTGAGGGGGCATCCTGACGTGTAGGTGAAGGACTCGCCGGGGGCGAGGGTGGGTTGCTGACCGATGACCCCGGGGCCCCGAACCTCCTCGACTCGACCGGTGCCGTCGGTGATGATCCAGTGGCGCGTCAGCAACTGCACGGTCTCGTGGCCTTCGTTGGTGATGGTAATCGTATAGAGGAAGAACCACTGGCTGTCAGCCGGCACGGATCGGGCGGCGGCGTATTCGGCCGAGACCGCCACGCGGATCTGACGAGTGACCGCTTCTGATGTGAATGTCGCCTGCGTGGTTGGCACGGTATCGATGATGATGCATTCCGAGGGACAGGAGCAAGCGGTGGGCCTTTGCGGCCGGTGCCGGTGGCATCGGTGGCTGGAGAACGATCGCGGGTCGCGGTTCCTCCGGTGCGGTCGATCGGACGAGGACCGGACGTTCGCGCGGTTTCCGGTGTTGCCGCAGCGGTTCTGCCGCGGGTTTGAAGGCGATACACTGGAGGGCGATGTCGACGATTCAGTCCGCCCGCCTCAAACCCGGAATCACGAGTAACGCGCTGCCCGACCCAGTGGCCCAGGCCGCGGGGTCCACGACCCTGATTCGCGGTCGCGCCCTCATCATCTGGGACCCGAAGGCCCCCCCCGGAACCAGGAAGCTCGACGCCATCGATACCGACCAGATTACGCCGGCGGCCGATTGTGTGTCGGAGAGCCTCGACACCCTCGATGAACGCTGGAAGTCCGGGTCGTTCCGCCATCTGATGCCGGACTTCCGCGCACGTGTGCACCGCGGCGAGACATTCCTCATCGCCGGCGACCGGTTTGCCATCGGGTCGTCTCGTGAAATGAGCCCGGCCGGCCTGAAGGGGGTGGCTGAGGAAGTCGGTCTGGAGATGGTCATCATCGCCGGCCACAACATGGGCGACATCTTCCGCCGCAACAGTTTCAACCTCGGCCTGCACGTGGTGCAGTGCCCGGAGGCGGTCACCGATGCCAACGACGGGGACGAGTTCACGTTCGACCCGGTGTCACGCGCGATTCGCAACGTGACGCAGGGCAAGGACTACACGCCCGTTCCTCTCTCGGTGAAGGAAGAGGAAATCCGGCGAGGCGGCGGTATCTTCGCGGTCGGCCGACGGGAATTCAAGACGTCCGTCGAACGGCAGCCCTCGCTCGAGTGGGCCGACCCCGAGCTGGCGAAGGGGATGACGACGACCGAGCAGATCCTCTGGGCGCACCGGTTTGATCGCGACTTCCCGCGCGCCGATTTCAAACCGGGCGCGACCGTCCGTGCGTACGCCGATCTGCTGCCCGCGTCCGACGGCACCGCGCCGTTTTCGATCCATACGTTCAACCAGATCACCGGTGGCAACACGATTTATCCGCGTCAGGCTGCAGTGGCCAATGACCACTTCGTGTTCACCGGCCGGGATGACGATGACAAGCAGACGTCGATCGGGCGCGCGTTTGCGAAGGCCCACGGCATGGAGAAGCCGTACTACGCCACACCAGGCGACGGCATCTTCCACTTCTATTTCCCGGAGCAGGGGCTCGTGCTGCCGGGGCAGTTCATTCCAGGCGCCGACTCACACAGCCGCGCCTACGGCGCGTACGGCGCGGTCGGTATCGGTGTGGGATCCACCACGCTCGGCTTCGGCTGGTCGACCGGGTACATCTACGTGACGCTGGCGAAAGCGAGGCGGGTGTCCTTCGTGGGCCGGCTTAATCCCTGGGTCGGCGGCAAAGACATCGTGCTCGAATTGTTGCGCCGGTGGGGCGCCAGGCAGTCGCAGGGCATGTCGGTCGAGTTCGTCGATGCCCATCGCCAGTTGCCGATGGTCGCGCGCAATACGATCGCCAACATGATGGCCGAAGCCGAGGCGCTCAACGGCATCTTTGCGCCGGACGACACCACGTACGCCTGGTATCGCGAGAAGGGGATGGCGAACCTGCCGTACCCGCCGCTCGCACCCGGGGCCAACGCCGTGTATGAGATCGACGAGGTGTTCGACCTGTCGGATGTGGCGCCGATGATCGCCAAGCCCTTCAGCCCCGGGAATGCGTTCTCGGCGGCCGATGTGGCCAAAGAGAAGATCACGTTCGACAAGGCGATGATCGGCTCCTGCACCAACGGCTCCTATGCCGACCTGTTGCAGGCCGCGCTCGTGCTTCGGGCTGCCCGTGGCAGGGGCCGCGTGACGGCGGTCACCGAGTTCAAGGTGTTCCCCGGTTCCGGGGGCGTCGGCCGCCAGATCGAAACGCCGGACCAGCGGCTCGGGGGGGAATCCATTGCCGACGTGTTCCGGTCGGTCGGCGCGGTGATTCGGCAGTCGTGGTGTGGCCCGTGTTTCGGACAGGGGGAAGACGCGCTCGATCCCGGTCAGCGCGCGATCACCTCCTTCAACCGCAACTGGCAGAACCGCATGGGCTACGGTGGCGAGGGATTCCTCGCGAGTCCGTCGGTCGTCGCCGCCTCCGCCATGCTCGGCTACATGGCCGGCCCCGAGGAACTCGGTATCAGCTGGGACGCCCACACCTTCGCGGTGTAGGCGCGTATCATGCGCGCCATGCGCAGACTCTCAGCGGCGGCGGCGTTGGTGGCGTTGGTGGCGTTGATGGCGGGTCGCCTGGAGCCCGCCACGCTGGTGGCGCAGACCCAGGCGCCGGAGATCGCCCTTACTCCAGGCCTGGTCATCACCTCTTCGGTGCGCGTGAAACCAGGCACCTACCGGCTCCCCGGCTCCGACGCGTCGTCCGCGATCACCATTCGCGGCTCGAACATCACCGTGGACATGACCGGCGTGGTCATCGAAGGCGGGGAACCGTTTGCGGACCCTGATCGCTACGTCGGTACCGCCATCCACATCGACGGGGGCGATCACGTGACAGTGAAGGGGGCGACCATTCGCGGTTACAAGGTCGCCATCCTGGCGCGCCGGTCGCCCTTCCTGCACCTGACCGGCAACCACCTCAGCTACAACTGGAAGCAACGCCTGTGGTCAGGCATTGAGAAAGAGAGCCTGGTCGACTGGATGTCGTACCACAACAACGAGAAGGAGGAGTGGTTGCGTTTTGGCGCCGCGATCTACCTCTCGGAGTGTGATGACGCGGAGATCGATCACAACCGCGCGATTCAGGGCCAGAACGGGCTGATGGTCACGCGGTCGGCCCGGTTGAAGATCTGGAACAATACATTCGCCTGGCTGTCGTCGGTCGGACTCGGCATGTACCGCACGACCGACAGCCTCGTCGCGCACAACACCCTCGACTACGCCGTGCGCGGCTACAGCCACGGGTTCTACTTTCGCGGCCAGGATTCCACGGGCATCCTGATGTACGAACAGTCGAGCGGCAATACGTTCCACCACAATTCCGCCACGCATGGCGGCGATGGACTGTTCCTGTGGGCGGGGCAGTCCACGATGGACACCGGCCTGGGCGGCGCGAACGACAACGTCTTCGTCGCGAACGATTTCAGCCACGCCGTCGCCAACGGGATCGAGGCCACGTTCAGCCGCAATCGCTTCATCAACAACCGGATCGAGGACTGCTGGCACGGCGTGTGGGGCGGCTACAGCTACGACTCGGAGTTCCGCGGCAACACGTTTGCCGGCAACGATGAAGCGATCGCCATCGAGCACGGACAGAACCTCTCCATCGCCGGCAACACGTTCACGAACGACAAGGTGGCGATTCGCCTCTGGGCCAATCCGACGCAGGATCCGGACTGGGGATATCCGAGGACCCGCGATACCCGCAGTCGCGACATCACCATCGCCGGGAATACCTTTGAGAGCCACGACACCGTCTTCGACATCCGGCGATCGACGAACGTGAACATGCATGGCAACGCCGTGACCGGCACGGTCGGCAGCTTCATGAAAGGAGGCGAGGAGATCGGAAGCCTGTCGTGGCTGACCGGTCGCATCGAGGTCACGCCCGTTGTGACACGGGACGTGCCACTTCCGACGCCCTTGCCCGGCGGCATGAACGCGATGATTCCTGAGGGCGCTCCCCGCGGACGCTCGACCATCATCGTGGACGAATGGGGACCGTACGACTACAAGTCGCCGAAGGTCTGGCCGGTGGGGAAGGCGACGGACCGGCCCCTGAAACTGCGCGTGCTTGGACCCACGGGCACATGGAAGCTGGTATCAGCACGCGGGGGCCGGTCGAATCTGCAGGCCGGTTCAATCGGGCAGGAGATCGTGGTCACCGTCGATCGCGGCAACGCCGACCTGCGGCTTGAGTTCGAGTACGTGGGCGCAGAGGTGGTTGACCCTCGCGGCCGCCGCACCCCGGCCGGGCTGCCGCACCGCTTCGTGTACGAACTCTTCGAGCCGGCCATCACCTGGAACACCCGCTGGTGGACCTGGGAGGAAGCCGCCGACCCGCTCACGGCTCCGGCGGCCTTTGCGGCGCGTCTGGCTGAGACGCCGACGATGACCCAGACGGTGCCGAGGTTCGACCTCATCAGTGGCCGGACGATGGTGCCCGGGCTGCCAAACGACCGGCTCGCGATGCGTGCCGAAGGCACGGTCACCCTGCCTGCCGGAGGCGCCGACCTGATCACCATTACCGACGACGGGATTCGAGTCTGGGTGGACGACAGACTCGTGCTCGAGCGCTGGGATATCCACGGGTCGACCATCGACCGGATTCCGCTCACGGCCGGCCGCCACCGCATCCGGCTCGAATATTTCGAAGCCACGGGCTGGGCGGAACTCAAGGTATTCTTCAATCGGCGGCCCTTATGATTGAGATGCTCACGTCTCCGGAACTGTTGATTGCCCTGCTGACATTGACGGTCCTTGAGATTGTCCTCGGCGTCGACAACGTCATTTTTATTTCGATTCTCTCAGCGAAACTGCCGAAGGAGCAGCAGCAGCGCGCGCGTCGCGTCGGCCTCATGGGCGCGATGCTGATGCGCATCGCGCTGCTGTTTTCGCTGTCGTGGCTGGCGCAGCTCGTCGAGCCGTTGTTTACGGTGTGGAAGTATTCGTTCTCCGGCCGTGACTTGATCCTCCTGGGCGGCGGTCTCTTCCTGCTCGCCAAAGCGACCTACGAAATTCACGACAAGCTTGAAGGCGAAGAAGGCCACGCGTCCGGCAAGGTTGCCGCCACGTTTGCCAGTGTCATCACCCAGGTGATGATTCTCGACATCGTCTTCTCGCTCGACTCGGTCATCACGGCGATCGGCATGGCGAATCACCTCGGCGTCATGGTCACCGCCGTGATTCTGGCGGTGCTGGTGATGTTGCTGTCGGCCGATGCGATCAGCGGGTTTGTCGAGGAACATCCCACGGTCAAAATTCTCGCGCTGTCGTTCCTGATTCTGATTGGCTTCTCACTCGTGGCGGAGGGCCTCGGCCAGCACATCGGCAAGGGCTACATCTACTTTGCGATGGGCTTCTCGGTGGCGGTCGAGATGATCAACATCCGCATCCGGTCGCGCAAGAAGGTGGAGCCGGTCGAGTTGCGGCATAAATACACTGAGTAGTGCACCGATGCACAAGTGCACGGGTGCACAAGTGCTGGTGCTTGGAGGGTTGTGAATGTTGAAGAGAATTGTGTGTGTGATCGGTGCCGTGGCCGCGCTGATGGTGATGCCCTCGGCGCAGTCGGCGCCGGTGGATCCGACGGCGTGGACGGTGGATACGAATCATTCAGCGGCGAACTTCGCGGTGAAGCACCTGCTGGTGTCCACGGTGCGTGGCACCCTGGGCCCGATCAAGGGCTCGATTTGGTACGACGGCAAGAATCTCTCGACTGCCCGCGCTGAGGTCACGATTGACGTGGCGGGCATCGACACCGGCAATGAAGGCCGGGACAATCACCTGCGCACGCCGGACTTTTTCGACGTGCCCAACCATCCGACGATCACGTTCAAGTCGAAGCGGGCGGTGCCCGGCGCCGGCGGAGCGTTCACGCTCATCGGGGATCTCACGATGCGCGGCGTGACCAGAGAGGTCACCCTCGATGTCGAGGCGCCGTCACCCGTGGTGACGCGGCCCGGTCGCAACGGCGGGCCGCCCTCCTACGTCACCGGTGCGACGGCCACCACGACGCTCAACCGGTTTGACTACGGCCTGCAGTGGAACAGTCTGATTGAAGCGGGCGGCGGCGCGGTCGTGGGCGCCGACGTCCGGGTGACCATCGACCTCGAACTCACCAGGCGCTAGTGCCTGTGCGTCGCTACCGGTTCGGTGAGTTCACCTTGTCCCCCCGGCGCAGGATGCTCCTGCGTCTGGGGGATGAGGTCCCGCTCATCCCCCGGTACTTCGACCTCCTGTTGCTGCTCATCGAGCGCCGGCACGACGCCGTGCACCGGCGCGAAATCTTCGATCGCGTCTGGGCGGATGAGACCGTGTCGGACAGCGCGTTGAGCCAGGCCATCCGCACCATTCGCCGCACCCTCGGCGACGACTCGAAGGAACCCCGTTTCATCCGCACCGTCTCGCGTCACGGGTACCGCTTTGTCCTCCCCGATGTGATCGAGGAAGACGATGATGACTTGCCGGTGTCGCGGATGGCGGCGCCGACCGCGCGAGCGGGTGCGCCCGTGTCTGATCGGCACTGGTGGGACGTCGCCCGCGGGTGGGCGTTGGCCGGCATGGCGGCCGGTGGCCTCGGCGGGCTGATTCTTTCTGCGGCACCCGGCAGTGCGGCGCCGTTGGCCATCGCGCCGGTGCTTGCGGTGATTGGCGGCGCGTGTGGCGCGATCGGTGGCATGGGCATTGGCGCCGGGCTGGCCATGGCCGAGGCCCGCGGGCACGCGAAACGGCGCGGCACGCTCATCGCGGCTGCGGCGCTGGGCGGCGGTGTTGTCGGGGTCGTCGTCCAGTGGCTGGCCCGGTGGAGTCTTGTCTCGCTGCTGGGGCTTGACGTGCCCGTCGGGGGCGGACTGGAGGGTGTCGCCATTGGAGGCGCGGCGGGTGTGGGGTACACGCTCAACGCCCGTTCGCAGTCGATGCGTCGTCAGATCCTGGCGACGGCGCTTCTGTGTGGTCTCGCCGGCGTGGCGCTGACCCTTGGCGGACGCCCGTTGGTCGGCGGCACCATCCACGCCATCGCCATCTCGACCGACGGATCGCGCGCGACCCTGGAACCGCTTGGGCGGCTCATCGGCGAGCCCGACTTCGGTCCAGTGACCCGGGCGCTCATGGCTTTTGGCGAAGGGGCGACGTTTGGTCTCGGCGTGGCATTCGGATTGTTGCGCCGGCGCGAATAACGCGGATTTCCCGCCCATTCATCGCAATCTCACCCAACGCTCACGCCCGGGTCATGCCTCGCCGGTGCGTTCTGTCGTCTCCTGTCGACATGCACACGCCCGCCTCCGCCGCGCCGTTGCGCGATCTCGCCAGTCATATCCTTGATGACGTGTCCACCCTCTGCGCCCAGACCGTGTTTCACCGGCATCGCGAGGCCGTGCGGACACGGTGGCTCCGGTCGGACCGTGAGCGCGCGGGGCCGGGCAGTGTGACGTGGAAGGTCAACCGCGAGCGGATCGTGGCGGCCGGCTGGGGCCGCGCGATTCTGCTGCAGCTGGCCCACCCGTCGGTGGCGGCAGGCGTCCACGGTCACAGCACCTTTCGCGGCAGTCTGCGCGCGAGTGTCCGTCGGCTGCAGTCCACGGTGGGGGCCATGCTGTCGCTGACGTTCGGCGATACCGAGGCGATGATTGCGGCGGCGGCCGGTATCAACGCGATCCACGATCGCGTGCGCGGCGCCTCGTATTCGGCGCACGATCCTGAGCTGCAGCGGTGGGTCCATGCGACGCTGGTCGAGTCAATGCTGCTGACCTACGCAGAGCTCGTCGGAGGGCTCAGTCCGGAAGAGCGGGATCAGTACTGCGCGGAAGCCACAATCATGGAACCGCTGCTGGGGATGCCGCCAGGATGGTTGCCTCGGACCTTTGCGGAGCTCGACGCCTACATGCGTGAGATGCAGGCGGGCGATGCACTTGTGATCAGTGACACCAGCCGCGCGCTGGCCCGCGCGGTCCTGTATCCACCCACATGGCAGGTGGCCTGGCCGGCGTTTCGCGCGATGCAACTGCGGACGATCGGGTCGCTGCCGCCGCGCCTTCGCGATGCCTACGGATTCACATGGACCTCCGGTGACGAGCGCTCGCTGGCGCGGTGGACCACGGGGCTGCGCGCGATGCGGCGCTGGCTGCCGGCCGTCGCCAGGGAATGGCAGACACCATGACCGTACGACGACTGCAGACGTGGCTGGCGGTGATCGTGATCGGTGTCGGCGTGTTGCTGCTCGGCATCGCCGGGCTGTTCGTGTATGTGTCGAACACTGCAGTGCCGCTGCACACCGGTGCGCATGACGTGCCGACCTCTTCCCGGGGCACGCCATCCGCGGCGTGGACCGCGGCCGTTGAACAGGCGAGGCAGGTCGTCCTCACCGGCATCGTCGAGCAGAATCTGCCTGGCGTGTCCGTGGCGGTTGGTGTGGGAGGCGAGCTCGTGTGGGCGGAAGGGTACGGATGGTCGGACCTCGACCGCCGCCTGCCGGTGGAGCCCGACACACGTTTCCGGATCGGAACGGCCTCGGTGGCGCTGACATCGGCGGCGGTCGGGTTGTTGCTTGAACAGAACCGCCTGCGCCTGGATGAAAGAATTCAGGTCTGGGTTCCGGAGTTTCCCGAGAAGCCGTGGCCCGTCACCTTGCGTCAGGTGATGGCGCACACCGCCGGAATCAGGAACGACGGCGGTGATGAAGGGCCCTTGTACGGGCGCCGGTGCGCTCGACCGGTGGAGGCGCTGGACGCGTTTGCCGATCGGGATCTGCTGTTCGAGCCGGGGACGCAGTCCCGGTATTCGAGTTTTGGATGGATTGTCGTGAGTGCGGCCGTTGAGGCGGCCGCTGGTGAACCGTTCCTCTCGTTCATGCGGACGCGTGTGTTCGAGCCGTTGGGAATGCGCGACACCAAAGCGGACTCGCTGGCCGAACCGGTTGCGAACATGGCGACGTCGTATTTCCCGCGGTTCGCGGCGGATCCGGCATACGGACCCGACGTGATGCGACCGGTGGAGTATTCCTGCTACGCCGGCGCCAGCGCGTTTGTCTCGACGCCCGCCGATCTCGTGCGATTCGGGATGGCGGTACACCACGGCACGGTGCCCACCCCGGAGGTGGGGACGCGCCACATCGGCACCTTACTGGGTGGGCCTGTCGCATCGTTGCTCACGCTGCCGGAGTACGGAATCGTCGTCGCGGTGTTGTCGAACACGTCGTACGCAGACACCGAGTCGCTGGCGGACCGGATCGCGCAGGCGTTTGTGACGCGTTAGTGCGTCAGGCCGTAGATGATCGCGTTCACGCCGAGTTTGTAGGCTTCGTTGGATTGTTCGATCGGCCGAAGTCCTCGGCCGGACCACTCCCAGAACTGGGAGATGTCGGTGTTGTAATTGATGAACATCTGCATCCGCTTCGTCGGGTCGTTGCCTTCGAAGAGTCCGCGGAAGATGGGCCGTCCGGCGTTGTAGGCCTGCGGGAAGATGTCGAGCGACGTGATGGTGAAGAACTGGCTGAAGATCGGGTGCGAGATGTCGAGGTCGACGAACCTCGCGTCCGGCATCACGTCGCGCATGTTGTCGGCAAACTGATCCCAGCCTCGTCCGCCGCGCCATTCCGATGTCTTGAAGTCGTCGATGATGACAAAACCGCCCTTGTCGAGATACGTGCGCAGGTTGCCGGCTTCGACGTCGGTGATGCGCCACCAGCTCGGTTCAATCAGATAGATCAGGGGGTACTTGAAGATTTCAGGGTCTTCAAGGGAGAGCGTGTTCGTACGGCTGTGGCCGGGCACACTCGTCACCGATTCGAGAATCTGCATCAGATTCTGTTCCGCCGTCGGATATCCGTGTGACCAGGCCGGCTGCCCGCGATACCAGTACCCGCCCGGCAAGGTGTCGTAGGTGACGCGCACGAAGGCAAAGCGTCCGTCATAGGGCACGTTGGCGGCCGTGCCCGCGAACGGCGTCAGCCGTTCCTGCAAGCCTCGAAATCCGCGCCCCTGGCCGAGCACGAGGCCCGCTCCGGCGACGAGAAGGAAGGCGGTCACGAAGGGAATCCGCTGGCGCACGGACTCAGGATACGTGAGGTGAGGAGGAGAAGTGCGGATGGAGGGGAACCGGACGGCCCTGGCCGCCGCGCTGGTCACTGCCGGCGCGGCTGGTCCGTGAATCGTTCACTGGGCAAGATTACCCAGCAGCCAACCCTCCCCGATGGTGGATGAGCAAAGTCCCCGCCATCAAGGCCGTTCGGCGGTGGCAGCGATCCTGCATTTTGTACAGCACCATGCCCCGGGCGCTTTGGTCCGTGGTTCTGGCTGCCGGAGCCGGTCGGCGCCTGGCCAGCCTGACCGGGCGTGTGCCCAAGCAGTTCTGGCGGCCGGAGGGTGGCCCGTCGCTTCTCGAAACCACGCTCGACCGGGTCGCACCGCTGGCCAAACCTGAGCACACCGTTGTCATCGTTGACCGCGGGCATCGGTTACACGCGGGGCAGTTGGCGGGCAGTCGTGTCGGGACGGTGCTCTATCAGCCGGCCGACAGAGGTACTGCCATTGGTGTGTTGATGGCGCTGATGCCTGTCCTGCAGTCGGACCCCGATGCGTTGGTGTTGCTGACGCCGTCCGACCATGGGATTGCCGACGATCGGCGTTTCCGGCAGGGTGTGCTTGATGTCGCTGCGCACCTCGGGTCGCGCGACGTCGTGACGCTGTTTGGTGTCGAGCCGGTGTCGGCCACCGAGGACTACGGGTGGATTGTGCCGGCTGACGCGGGCCCGGGATCCCGGTTGCAGCGGGTTGCGACGTTTGTGGAGAAGCCCCCGATGGCCCATGCCCGCCGGCTGTTGTCGTCGGGCGGTGTGTGGAACACGATGGTCCTGCTGGCCCGGGCGTCCGCGCTGCGTGCGCTGTATGCGCCGCACCTCACCGACCTGGTGCAGGTGTTTGACGCCGCGCGTGCGCTCGACGTCGACAGGCGCGAGGCGTTCCTGACGCGGGTGTATCCGGACCTGCGGTCGAGGGACTTTTCGCACGATGTGCTGACGCCGGCGCGCGACCTGTTTCTGTACACGTGGCCGCGGGCGATGGGCTGGTCCGACCTCGGGACTCCGGACCGGCTGTTCGCCTGGTTCGATACCCACCGGCCCCTGGCGCAGTCGAGCGCGGTCTCGGTCTGAGAGGCAGACGTGATTGAACTCGTGTGGGATGAGCGGCGGGTCGGCACGGCCACGACGCCGGGCGGTCACTCCCTGACGGTCGGCGAGCAGGCGGCGTTTTCCCCCGATGAATTGCTGGCCATAGCCGCGGCCTCGTGCCTGATGCGGACGTGCATTCGCCTGGCCGACACATCCGGCATCGAGTTGCTCAGCTTCACAGCAACCGCCGAGGCCACGGGTGACTGCACCGCCGGTCACGCACCGCAGGTGACGCTGCGGGTGCATCTGGTCGTGAGCGACCGCGTTCCCGTATCCCATGTGTCGGCGTTCTGGACACGTGCCGTCCGCCAGTCACCCATCGCGACGCTGCTTGGTACCCGGCTGGCGATTCACCACGACATCACGCGTCTGGCGCCGACTGCGAGCAGGGGCAATGACGGTTGAGGAGTACTACGCCGACGCGGCCGTGCAGACCCGGATCCGCGAGTACGCCGGAGGCGTGGCCGGAGGCGCGCTGACCGCGGCGTATCTCGCAACCCTGGGTCCTCCCTCGGCGGCTCCGCTGATGTGGGAGTCGGCGGTCAGGTGGCCCGCTCCCGCGTTTGACGGAACCTGGCCGGGTGACGCCGACGTGGTCCGTTCACTGCGCGATCGGGAGTCGCTGATCTTCCTGCTCGAAGTCGACTATCTCAATCCTGACCGGCCGGCGACGCCGTTTTTCAGGTCCGCGGAGGTGTTTGCACGCCTGGAACCCGCGTACCGTGCGGTCCGCGATGCGCTCGAGTCATATGCCGTGTACCCATTCGTCCTCATGACCGGGCGGGGGTATCACTTCACGGGTCGTATTCCCCTCGGGCACCCCGTTATCGAGGATCTGGCCACGATTGGGGAGTCCCTTCCCGGCTGGACGCCATGGATGGGCCTCGGCTGCCTGATTGAATACGCCGCCCATCGGGTGATGCAGTCATGGGATCGCACGGACCTGCCGCTTGTGTTTAACGGCACGGTGGTCGGCAGGGGGGGAGAGGGGCGGGAATGCGCCTCGCTCGATTTTTCCTACGTCGGCGATCCGATTGACGTTCGCTTCGTGCGCACGGCGTTCAGCGCCTACCAGTGGCATCGGCTGAGACCCGACCTGTTCGGCGGCGCCGCGGCGCGACTGCCGCCGCTCGTCGCACTCCCGAGAGGCGCGCACCCGCTTGCGGCCGTGTTGGAGCGGGGACGGACGCTTGAGGCCGGGCGGCAGCTGGCGCACGAAAGCTCCGGGGGGCTGCCCGACGTGAGCCCCGGGATCACGCGGCTGTTCGCGGACTATCGCGATTCGCAGCTGGCGCAGTTTCATCGACACTTCCACGCCGGGCTGCGTGTGGCCGTTCCGGGTCCCCTGCCCGTCGACCTGCCGCCGTGCGTCATGGCGGGCCTCTCGACGCCGAATGATCTGCTGCTGAAGCCCGAGCACATTCAGCACCTGACCCGTATGCTGCTGGCCCGGGGATGGCCGGCGGCACGCATCGCCCGCCTGCTCCAGCAGACCTATGACGCCGACCACCACTGGGGCGATCGGTGGACGCGGCGGATGAACCCGGCGCAACGCGCACAGTTCGACGTGCGGGTGTTTGCCGGGCGCGTGGCCACCGGGACCGACAGCCTGGTCGACTTCAACTGTGTGTCCGCGCAGGAGAAGGGACTTTGTCCACGCGCGACGTGCACGCACGACCTGCGTCGCGATCGCGCCCGCCTTGAGCTACTCCGGCCATGACGCCCCGAATCGGCCTGTCGACCGGTGCCTGCACAAACCGGCCGATTCTCGACATGTTGCCGGCCCTGGTGGCCAGCGGTGCCACGGGCCTCGAGATTTCGACGCCCCCGCGGCACTTCGATACGTGGCACACAGGCCAGATTGACGCGCTCGATCACGCGCTGGAGTCCGTACCGATGGAGGTCGTGTCCATCCACGCGCCGTTTGGAGGGCTGCTCGACCTGGCCGATCCCAATCCACATCATCGCGCGGCTGCGATTGGGGCGATTCTGACCGCGGCGGCGGTCGTCCAGCGGCTGGGCGGGCGGCTGATCGTTGTTCACCCCAGCGATCTGGAGCGGCACCGGCATGATGTGCGCGCGCGCCTGGCCGACTGTTCGCACAGCCTGGGCATCCTCGCGGCCAATTGCAGAGCCCAGGGACTCGTGCTGGCGGTCGAGTCGCCGCTCCCGCACCTGATCGGGGGCCACGCGGACGAGTTTGCGGCCATCCTCGCTCCGCTCGACGCGTCGGTGCGGGTCTGCCTCGACACGGGGCACATCGCGCTTGGCGGCCAGTGGACACGCTTCGTGGAAGTGGCCGGCCGCAGGCTGATCCACGTGCACGCCCACGACAATCGCGGGCAATGGGACGACCACCTCATTCTAGGCGACGGACACATCAACTGGACGGTCGTGCGTGACTCGCTGGACGCGACGGCGTTTGACGGCTGGATCATGCTCGAGCTGTCGTGCCCGGACGCCGACGACATGACCTACTTCCGCAGGGCCGTCGACCGCGCGCTGGCACTGTTCAGCCAGTAGGCAGTTCGTGCTCACCGTGGATCAGGCGCACGGACGGCTGCGCTTTGAGCCCGCTCCATGATGTTGGGCATCGGCTTACTGCCGGAACGGGTTGCTGAACCGCGCGTCGTTCACCAGGCTGTCGTCGGTGAGCGTCCGCAGGAACGCCACCAGGTCCGCCCGCTCGGCGGCCGTGAAGTTCAGCCGGCGTGGCCCGCCGTTGCGGCGCAGCCGGTTGTCGAGTGCGGGGCCGAGCTGGATGCCGCCGCTGTAGTGATCGATCACCTGTTCGAGGCTGGCGAACCGGCCGTCGTGCATGAAGCGGCCCGACCGGGCCACGTTCTTAAGTGAGGGCGCCTTGAACGCGGTGGTTTCACCGGCGTCAAGGCCGATACCCTGGGCGTTGGGGGCGAGCGCGAAGGTTGGCGGCACGTGGCACTGCGAGCAGTCGGCGTTGCCCATGAAGATCTGGCGGCCACGGTTCTCGGAGTCGCTGAATCCGGGCAGGTCGAGGTTGAGGCCGCGATTCGGGGCGCCGGGGCTGAAGACCAGCGCGTAGGCCGAATCCCACCGGCTGCTGGATGAAATCATCGCGCGCTCGAACTGGGCGATCGACTGCCGCAGGCGATCCTCGGTGACGGTCGGGCTGCCGTAGGCCAGCGTGAAGAGCTCCTGGTAGTAGTCGAGTGCCTGCAGCCGGGCCACAAGCGCCGGCAGGCCGCCCGCGGCCCTCCAGCCCATTTCGGCTGCGTCGAGCACCGGCTCGGTGGCCTGCGCCTCGATCGAGGCCGCCCGGCGGTTCCAGAACATGTTGCCCGGGCCGAAGTAGCGGACGTTGCCGAGCCGCATCGAGTGGGCCGACGTCCGGCCGGCGACGCCGCTGCTGAACTGGTCGGTGTCGCCGAACCCCGCCGCCTGCTTGTGACAGCTGGCGCAGGCAATCGTGCGCGTGGTGCTCAGTTCACGGTCGTAGAACAACACCCGGCCGAGTGTGGCGACCGCGTCGGTGATCGCCGGATTGCCATTCTGGTTGTCGAGGGCGTTCACCGCGCCGTCGTAATGGACCGGCAGCACCGGGCGCGCGTAGTTGGCCAGCAGGTTCACGTCGATCGTGGTCACACGGGCGACGGCCGACGTGGTGGGCAGCACGGTCGTGGGTGCCGTCGGCGAACTGCCGCTGGATCCACAGCCGGCCAGTCCGTGCGTCAGCGCGGTAAGAAGGGCAAGGGTCGAGAGTGTGGCACACCGTGATCGATCGACCATTAGGGGTCCTGGAATATGACAGACCGGCCCGGGACCCCAAAAGTAAAACTGGCGTCTGCGGCGCGACGGGCATCGATCCTGCCGTCAGCTACCTCGCAATGTACCCGACAGACTTGAGCAACTGGAGCCGGTCGACCGACGGCTGCGCTGCCTTCCGCAGTTGCGTCCGCGCGACCGGCGTTCCGACCCCACCAGGCACTCCCAGTGCGCCAAGGATGGTTGGCGCGACGTGATACACGTCGACCCGCCCGCCAAACCCCGGCTTCGGCGACGGGCTCACGGCCATCACTCCGTCAGGTCCAAACACATGCTCGTCCCCGCCTGTCTCCCAGCCATGGTCGGAGACGAGCATGAGGGTCGAGTCCGGTCCGAACGCGGTCATCAGGCGTCCGATGTCAGCGTCCAGCCGCGCGAATGCCTCGCGGACACGCCAGGCGCGGTCGTCACCAATTGACAACGGGCACGCCCCCAGTGGGCCGCAGCCCGCCCGCCAATGCCGGTGGAGTGTGTCGTCAATGAACGAGGTGTAGAACACCCCAAGACGCGGCGTAACCTCGCGAAACAAACGCTCCGCCATCGCCACACGCTGTGCATGGAGGACCACGAGGTCGCCGTCGTCCTCTTCCATCGATGGTACGGTCGCGACCTCGGATTCGGGCACCCTGCTGACCGATGATCGGCCGTCGTGAGTGCGACTGACATGCCAGGCCCCATCGGTGTAGTCGCGCACAGCCATCGCCCCTTCAAGTGCCATCAACGGCGACGTAATTGGAAATGGCGAGACCACCACCGACGGGACTCCACGGCCAGCAGCCACCTCCCAAAAGGCGGGTGGCGCGATACCTTCCGCCGTCGCCAATCGGGGCTCGGCGATCGCCTTTGGAAGGCGGGCCAGCAAGTGGTCGATAAACAACGGCAGATGTGGTCCGAAGTAGGGTCGCGCCCGTAGTTCCGTGGCGCCGTTCCAGAGGTGCCAATCGGTAAAGCCCCAGACGCCGTGGGCGGCCGGCGCCACGCCGGTATGGATGGTCGTCCAGATCTCGGGTGACCGCTGCAGTCCGGCCGTCTCGAGCGACCATCGGCGCCCACCGGCCATGATCCGATCGAGGACCGGTAGCGGTTGATGCGCGGCGACCGCAGACAACATCTCCCAATCAAGGCCGTCAACACCAACTACCAGGACTCGCTGAGTGCCGGCAGCCGGCGACACGGGCTCCGGGTTCGGCGAGACCCCTCGAAATGCCGCGGCTGCGGCTGACCGGTCGAGCTGAGGGTCCTGGACCGCGGCCACGGCCAGCAACACAAGGGAGGCGAGGCCCACAACGGCGAACCGCACGAGGACCCCGCCGGAGCCGCGGCGTTCCCAGGCGCGAATGACGACCAGACCGGCGACAGCCAGCACCAGCAGGTCGATGGCGCCCAACAACCCGAGGTGACTTGTCGGTCCGACGGGTTGATGCGCCGGTTCAAGGCGAACGATGAACGTCCAGACGACAAGACCACCGACGATCCATGCGTCCACGTAACGCCGGCGGTCGGTCCACGGCTGCCGGCGGCTCCTCCAGATGCCAATCATGCCGAAGCCGACGATGACCGGGAAGACCGCTGCAGCGAACACTGCCGTGGCGCCCAACGCCCACCGGGCTGACACCTGATTCCAGGCGGCCGCCGAAGCAAAGGCGGTTGTCAGTGCCCCGGCGACAAGGACGCTCCAGCCCGCGGACCGCGAGAGGAAGGCAAGCATCACCGCCCCCGCCCGACAAGGGCTCAGCGAAGCAGGAACTCCATCACCATCTTCACCAGCCCCTGGCCGTTGTTGATCGCCATCGTGATCCCGATGGTGGCAACCGACACCATGCTGATGAGCTTGATGAGAATGTTGAGCGAGGGACCTGACGTGTCCTTGAACGGGTCGCCGACCGTGTCGCCGATGACCGTCGCGCCGTGGCGCGGGTTCTTCGAGTCTTCCTTGCGCGCCACCTTGTTGCCGTTCGCGTCCACGTAGTCACCCGCGGCGTTCTTCAGGTACTTGCCGCCGAGTTCGCCCGACTCGATCCACTTCTTGGCGTTGTCCCAGCTGCCGCCCGCGTTCGCCATGAAGATCGCGACCGCGAAGCCGGTGCCGAGGCCGCCGGCCAGCATGCCAATCACGCCGCCGACGCCGAACACGATGCCTACGATGACCGGTACGATGACGGCCATCATCGAGGGGACGACCATCTTCTTGAGGGCGCCGTCGGTCGAGATGTCCACGCAGCGCGCGTAGTCCGGCGTCGCCGTGCCTTCCATGATGCCTGGGATTTCGCGGAACTGGCGCCGCACTTCCTCGACCATGACCAGCGCCGCGCGGCCCACCGCCGTCATCGTCATCGCCGCGAACACGAAGACGAGCAGGGCGCCGATGAAGATGCCCGAGATGACCATCGGGTCGGTCAACGAGATGCTCTGGAAGAACACCACATCCGACTGCGCGCCTTTCGCAAGCGTCGCAAACGTCGCGATGAGCGCGAGGGCCGTCAGGGCCGCCGAACCAATCGCGAAGCCCTTGCCGATGGCCGCCGTGGTGTTGCCCAGCGAGTCGAGGGCGTCGGTGCGCACACGGACGTCATCACCCAGGTGGCTCATCTCGGCGTTGCCGCCGGCGTTGTCGGCGATGGGGCCGTAGGCGTCAGTCGCGAGTGTCACGCCGAGGGTCGAGAGCATGCCCACGGCCGCAAGCGCGATGCCGTAGAGGCCGAGCGAAGCGTCCGCAAATCCGCCCGCGAAACCGTACGCGAGGGCGGTGGCGACCGCGATGGTCACGATTGGGACCCAGGTGGACATCATGCCGACCGCGATGCCGCTGATGATGACCGTCGCGGCGCCCGTCGCGCTCGACTTGGCCACTTCCTGCGTCGGCGCATAGTCATACGCCGTGTAGTGCTCGGAGCCCTTACCGATGATCAGGCCCGAGAGCAGGCCCACGCAGGTCGCCAGCCACACGCCCCACCAGGTTGCGCCGGGGATCATGTTGTAGACGTCCGCGAAGCAGATGTAGCAGATGACGCCGGCCGCGGCGGCGACGCCGATCGACGCCACATTCACGCCCCGGTGCAGTGCGCCGAGCAGCTCCTTCAGCGTTGCGTTTTCCTGGGTGCGCACAAGCTGGCTGCCCAGAATGGACAGGAAGATGCCGACCGCGGCAATGGCCACCGGCGCAATGATCATCGTCCATGCCGCGTCAGAGTGCTTCAGGCTGATGGCCGCCGCCGCCGCGAGCGCGATGGCCGCGAGAATCGACCCGAGGTAGGACTCGTACAGGTCGGCGCCCATGCCGGCCACGTCGCCGACGTTGTCGCCGACGTTGTCGGCGATCGTCGCAGGGTTGCGCGGGTCGTCTTCGGGAATGCCCGCTTCGACCTTGCCGACCAGGTCCGCGCCGACGTCCGCCGCCTTCGTGTAGATGCCGCCGCCGACACGTGCGAAGAGCGCCACCATCGAGGCGCCCATGCCGAAGCTGACCATGACCTGGCCCACCAGCGCGGGGGAGTCGGGGGTGAGCATCGCGAAGATCGCGAGCCAGATGACGGTGAACAGCAGGCCGATGCCGACGACCGACAGGCCCATGACCGAGCCGGCCTTGAACGCGACCTGCAGGCCGGCGTTGAGGCCGTTCCTCGCGTCGGTGCAGGCCCACGCCGTGCGGCTCGACGCGTGTGTGGCGATATTCATGCCGGCCCAGCCGGTGTAGAAGCTGCCGAGGCCGCCCGTGACGAAGCCGATAAAGATGAAGCCGGCCAGCATCAGGCCGTTCTCGAGCTGCAGGAGCTCATAGTTGGCGCCGAACGCCACCAGCACGCCGACACCGAGCAGCACCGGCACGACCACTTTGAACTGGCGGTTCAGGTAGGCCATCGCACCGGATCGCACATAGCCGGCGATTTCCTGCATCCGGTCGTTGCCGGGCGACGCCTTCATGACATCCGCGCGGTACTTCACGGCCATCAACAGGGCCCCGAGGCCCGCGACCAGTCCGAGCCCCAGCATCTGCCAGAACGTGTCGGTTACCGGCGTGGCGGCCGCCTCGGGGGCCAACTGTGACTCCACGAACGGCTCCTGGGCCCACATCACGCCCGTGCCCGCCAGAATTGCCAGCGCCGCGACCGTCAACACAGTCCTCCAGCGCCCAGTAAACGTTCCTGCCATCTACTCGCTCCTCTTTGAAACCAAGTTGGCGGCTACAATTGCCGCCATGAAACACGTCGCCCTCATCGCGACCCTGGCGGCTGGCCTCACGATCGGCCTGGCGGCGCAGGGGTATGTGCCATACCGGGTCTTCGATACGGCCGCTGGACAGTTTACCGATTTTGAGGTCATGGCGTCAGATCTGGCCACTGCCGACGTGGTCTTCGTCGGGGAGCAGCACGACGACCCCAATACCCACCGGCTGGAGCGGCTCCTGCTCGAGGCCCTCGCGGCCCGGCGGGGAGGGATGACTCTCTCCCTGGAAATGTTTGAACGGGATGTTCAGGGCAAGTTGGACGAATTTCAGGCCGGCTACCTGTCCGAGCCCGGATTCCTGCGAGTCTCCCGGCCCTGGCCCCGGTACGCCACCGACTACAAGCCGCTGGTGGATTATGCGATCGGGCGGGGATGGCCCGTGCTGGCCGCCAACGTCCCCCGGCCAATCGCCTCCGAAATCTCCAAAGCCGGCGTCGGCGTTCTGGACGCCAAGCCGGACGCCGAACGTGCCTGGTTTGCCGCCGATCGGCAGTGCCCGGTTGGCGAGGACGAGTACTACGTCCGCTTCAAGGCGGCGATGGGATCGCATCCGACGATGGACGCCCTGCAGCGGTTTTACGACGCGCAGTGCGTCAAGGACGAGACGATGGCCGAGTCGATCGCGCGGGCATGGACGACGGCCGCCGCGGCTGACGCGTCAAAGCGCCCGCTTGTGGCCCACTACAACGGCGCGTTTCACAGCGACTTCGGCCTCGGCACCGCCTCACGCACACAGCGTCGCCTGCCGGACGCCAAGGTCGTGGTGATCACGATGATGCCGCTCAAGGACGTCGCCGAACTCAGTGCGGTCAAGCCCGAGGGGGAAGACCTGAAGCGGGCGAGGTATTTGGTCTTTACCACTCGTCAATGAGGCAATGGGGCAATGAGGCAATGAGGCAATGAGGCAATGGAA
This sequence comes from Vicinamibacterales bacterium, assembly GCA_030827135.1. Classification (GTDB taxonomy): domain Bacteria; phylum Acidobacteriota; class Vicinamibacteria; order Vicinamibacterales; family SCN-69-37; genus SYFT01. Next base: position 674,202 of record JAURFE010000001.1, on the reverse strand, counting down.
TGCCCGCAATGCCTCAATGGTTCAATGCAATTCCTGAAATTCTGAGAATTCCATTGAGTCATTGAGGCATTACGAAAATTCCATTGCCCCATTGCCCCATTGCCCCATTGCCCCATTGCGTCATTCTTCACCTGCCGAGCCTCTGGGGCAGTTCGGCAATCACATACGTCATCACCGCGATTGCGGCCGCGTTGTCCGACATCTGCTTCGGTGTGATGCGGTCGATGGTGTCGGCCGGCGTGTGATGGATGAGGAAGTAGTCCCCCTTCACCAGATGCGACATCATCGGGATGTTGCCTGCGGTGCCGGCCGGGCCGATGTCGGCGCCGCCACCGGACGCCGCGATGCTGTCGGCCCCCAGTGATTTCAGCAGACTCGCAATCGCCGTCACCTGCGCGCGTGCCGCGTCGGGGCCGGTGAAGCCGAACCCTGCCGGGTCAAACACGCCGCCGTCCGATTCCATCAACAACACGTGGTTCTTGAGTTCGGCCAGGTGCTGATCGCGGTACGCATTGCCGCCGCGCATGCCGTTTTCCTCGTTGGTCCACAACACGACGCGCACCGTGCGCCGCGGCCGGAGGTTGAGCTTCTTCATCAGGCGCAGCGCCTCCCACGTCACAATGCATCCGCCCGCATCGTCACTCGCGCCGCTGCCGACGTCCCAGGAGTCGAAGTGGCAGCCGATGACCACGAGTTCCTGGGGGAATTCGCGGCCGGTCAACTCGCCGATGACGTTGAAGGACTCGGCATCGGCTTCGAAGCGCGCGTCCATCTGCAGGCGCACACGGATGCGCACGCCGCGATTCTGCAGGCGCTGGAAGCGTTCGGCATCCTCGACGGGAATGGCCGCGGCCGGAATCTTCGGCGCGTCCTCTGCGTAGTTGGTGCTGCCGGTGTGCGGCGTGCGCAATCCGATGGGGCCCACCGAGCGGACCAGGACTGCGAGCGCACCATGCCGCGCCGCGCGCGAGGGGCCCGTCGTCCGGTACTGCACCGTCTGCCCGTAGTTCGTATACGGGACGTTGAAGAGGACGATGCGATCCTTGACCTGGGCGGCCTTCGCGTCGAGCTCGTCGAACGACCCGACCACGATGACGTCGGCAATCAGACCGTTCATGCTGGTGCCGACCGAATTGCCGAGGCCGAGCATCGGCAGCGGCTGCGCGATCGGATCGATGAGCGTGAGGCTCTCGCGCCCGCGTACCCACCTGGGCACCATGACGCGTTCCTTGCGGACGTTGTCGAGCCCGTCCTTCTGCATCGTCTCCACGGCCCACTCGATGGCGCGCTCCAACCCCAGCGACCCTGACAATCGGGGCCCGTAGGTGTCGGTCACTTCCGCCAGGCGCTGCCAGGCGAAGTCGGAGGACTGCGACTCGGCGATGAGGCGATCAGCCGCAGGGCGGTACTGCTCAATCCAGGTGGGGGACTGCGCGAAAAGCGAGACGGTGACGAGGAGGGGGACTATTCGCATGTCGAAAACCCTGTCAATGAGGCAATGGGGCAATGGGGCAATGGAATGAGGCAATGAGGCATTTGGGCAATGCAATTCCAGGAATTCCGGGAATTCCATTGCCCCATTGCCCCATTGCCTCATTGCCCCATTCTCACAACGCCACCCTGTGGCGTCCCGAGTGGAGATAGTTCATGGTCTGCACCGTGAGCATGATGGTGAAGTCGACCTTGGTGCGTTCCTCGGGATACATGAGGCGCAGGTCGAGTTCGTCGGCGCGTTTTCTCATGTTCTCGAGCACCTGGTCGATCGTGTACTGGTAGGACCCGGCCCACGCGGCGACCAGCCGCCGCACTTCGCGGCGGATGCGCTGGATGAACCGCGAGGCCTTCAAATTCTGGTGGTAGTCCGGCGCGTTCGAGAAGAGGCGTCGCAGGTCGCGGTCGTAGAAGTCGGGATATTCGAGTCCGTAGTGCTGCCGCTTCTTCTTGTAGTGGCTGCGCAGCGTGGTGCGCAGCGAGGACACGGGCTCCACCTTGCGGCGCGTGGCCACCTTGGGCGTCGCGCCGGCCACCTCGCGCATCAGCGCGTCCATGTATTCAAGCTTCTTGAGCGCCGGCCATTCGACGTAGCGGCCCCGCCAGTCGCTGTCCGGATTCAACCAGACGGCAAAGGTCTCCGCAAAGTCCTCGTCCGGATGACTCTGGGCGTACCAGGAATCGAGGTGCAGCACAAAACTCTTTGAATAGGGCTTGGGGAGGTAGACCTCGGGGTAGGCCTCCGACGGCTTGCCGAACAACTTGATGCGTCGCCGCCGTTTTCGCAGGTCGTAGGCGTTATCGAGCGCATGGCCGGCCTCGTGCCGCAGGATCTTCATGCACCACTCGGGGGTTCCGCCCTCCACCTCAAGCATTTGCGCCTTTTCGAGCCGGGCCAGCCGGGGGTGCGCGAGATAAAACGGGATGGCCACCCCAGGGACGCCGTCCGGACAGAACCACTCGGTGGAGAGCCAGTAGTGCGGATGGAAGCGCAGGCCCCGCGCCGACAATTCATCGTTGAGTTGGGCCAGCCTCGGTTCCAGGGCCGTGCCCGCGATCGTCAGCCCCAGTTCCGAGAACCGCAGGTCGAGCAACTGCTCGTCGGGCAGGTCCGGCCAGTCGGTCCGGACCACGGGGGCCGGGCGGGGCAGGGGCGCCGGGGGGGGATCTGGGGGTGAGGTCACAACAGGGTAAAGGGATCGCTTATCATAGGCGCCGCCAGTTCAAGGTAACAACTCCCCCCGTGTCGGGTGGAGTCGGAGGAGAAAACATATGCAGGCGTTTCGTACGTTTGTGGCCGGTATCGCAATCGCGGGTGTGACCAGTGTGTCAGCATTCGCCCAGGTAGGAGCGACCCCCGCCGGAGTCGCCCCCACACCGTCGTCGGGACCCCAGGCCGGCACGGTACAGCAGCCACCCCCCCCGCCCACACCGCCCACGCCACCGCAGCCCCCGGTGAAGCCGGATGATCCGACGTACAAGGAGACGGTCGTCGTCTCGGCCTCGAAGACCGAAGAGAAGCTGGTGAACGCACCGGCCACGATGACGGTCATCGGTGGGCGCGCCCTTGAAGTGGCGCCCTCGAACAACTACGCGGACCTGCTGCGCACCGTGCCGGGCGTGAACATCACGCAGATCTCGGCGCGTGACATCAACATCACCAGCCGCAGCGCGACCAGCTCCCTGGCGACGTCGCAGCTGGCCGTGCTCGACGGCCGCAGCATCTATCAGGACTTCTTCGGGTTCGTCATGTGGGACTTCATGCCCGCCAATGCGAACGAAATCCGGCAGATTGAAGTCATCCGCGGACCGGCCTCGGCCGTCTGGGGCGCCAACGCCCTCTCCGGCGTGGTGAACATCATCACGAAGACGCCGCGCGAACTTGCGGGCACCAGCTTCACGATGGGTGCCGGCTCGTTCGGGCGTCAGTTCTACGGCAACGGCGTGCGCAACGGGTCGCTCGTCTACGGCAACATCACACACGCCCAGGCCATCAACGACAAATGGGCCTACAAGCTGTCGCTCGGCACCTATCAGTCGGAGCCGTTTGGCCGTCCGTCGGGCGCGATTCCCGGCGGCACGATCGCGTATCCCGCGTTCAAGAACACCGGGACGTCGCAGCCGAAGGTGGACGTCCGGTTTGATTACGACGGCGACGGCGGCCAGCGGTGGTCGTTCTCCGGCGGGTATGCCCAGACCGACGGCATCATGCACAGCGGCATCGGGCCGTTCGACATCAAGGAAGGCACCGAATACATCTACGGCAAGACGAACTACTCGAAGGGGACCTTCCGGGCGCAGGCCTTCGTGAACATGCTCGAAGGCGAGGCCGACAACCTCGTCTCGGTGGACCCCCTCGGCAACCGGGTCGGCCTGCTGTTCGACACCAAGACCTTCGACCTGGAAATGAGCGACACGAAGACGTTCGGCGGCCGGCACGTGCTGACCTACGGCGGCAACCTGCGCTACAACAAGTTCGCGTTGTCGCTGGCGCCGGGGGAAACGTCGCGCACCGAGGGCGGCGTCTACGTGCAGGACGAGATCTTCATGAACGACCACGTGCGCTTCGTCGCCGGCGCCCGTCTCGACAAGTTCTCATCGATTGAGAACCCGGTCTTCTCGCCGCGCGTGGCCCTGCTCCTCAAACCCAACGCCGACCAGACATTCCGGGTCTCGTTCAACCGCGCGTTCCGCGCGCCGTCGATGATCAACAACCACCTCGCCGTCACCGTGTCGAACGTGTTGCCGCTCGGGGCCGTCAACCCGGCGTTTGGCTCCGCGATTTACCGCGTGCCGACGATGGTGGCGGGCAATCCGGACCTGACCGAGGAACGGATGGACGCGTTCGAGATCAGCTATACGGGCACGTTCAACGATCGGCTGACACTGTCGGCGGCGTGGTACTACAACAACTTCACGCAGCAGATCTTCTTCACGCAGAATGCGACTTGGGGGCCGACCGACCCGCCACCCGGGTTCCCGGGACTCGGACCGTTCACCGGTGCGCAGATCTGGGGCGGTGTGTATGCGGCCGGCATCCGCTTCCCGAAGAGCTTCACGTATCTGAACCTCGGCACCGTGAAGAACAAGGGCCTGGAACTCGGCATGGACGCATCGCTGAATGCCACCACGAGCTTCTACGCCAACTACTCGTGGCAGGGCATGCCGGACCCCAACTTCGACATTCGTGAACTGAACCTGCCGCCGACCAACCGCTTCAGCACCGGTCTGAACTACTCCGGCGCGCGGTTCTTCGGCAGCGCGTCGATGAGCTACACCGACGATGCGTTCTGGCAGGACATCCTGGACGCCCGTTACAACGGCCGGACGGACTCCTACCTGACGACCAATGCCAGCCTCGGCGTGAAGTGGGGCGGGGGGCGGTACACGGGGACGGTCAAGGTCGTCAATCTGACCGACAAGCAGTATCAGTCGCACGTCTTCGGCGACGTGATGCGCCGACAGGTCGTCGGTGAACTGAGAGTCAATCTTAAATAGAGCTGCGTTATTGAGGATTGAGGATCGAGGATTGAGGATTGGCAATTGTCCAATTGCCGATTGTGGGATTGATTGAGGGATTGAGGGATTGAGGGATTGAGGGATTGAGGGATTAGAGTCAATCCCTCAATCCGAAATCCAGCAATTGCCAATCCTCAATCCCAAATCCTCAATCCTCAATAACACGCCGCGCCCAACCGCCCGAGCGCGGTAAGCTTGTCGGGCCGTGTCCGAACCTCCCAAGAAAAAGCAAATCCGCTGGCCCGCCGCCTGGAGTGAAGCCCGGGACCTGATATGGGCCCGCCGCGGCCGCTTGCTGCTGGGCCTCGGGCTCATGCTGATCAGCCGGCTGGCGGGTATGGTTCTGCCGTACCTCTCGAAGTATCTGATCGACGACGTGTTGACGCAGGGCAAGGTGGAGATGCTCCCGACCCTGGCGTGGATCGTGGGCGCCGCGACCGTGGTGCAGGCGATGACGTCGTTTGCCCTGTCGCAGGTGCTGGGCGTCGCCGCGCAATATGCCATCACCGAAATGCGGCGTCGTGTGGAAGAACACGTCATGCGGCTGCCGGTGAGTTACTTCGACAAGAACCAGACAGGGCAGGTGCTGGCGCGCGTGATGAACGACGCGGAAGGGATCCGCAATCTTGTGGGCACGGGACTGGCGCAGTTGACCGGCAGCCTGGTGACCGCCGTGATCGCGCTGGGCTATCTCTTTTATGTGAACTGGTTCCTGACGGCGGTGACGCTGACCGTGCTCGCGCTGTTCGGCGGGGCACTCGGCTATGCGTTCAAGTCCCTGCGCCCGCTGTTCCGGGAGCGCGGCAAGATTTCCGCCGACGTCACGGGCCGGCTCAACGAGGCCCTTGGCGGCATTCGGGTCGTCAAGACCTACACCGCAGAGCGGCGCGAGGACCTGGTGTTCACGCGCGGCGTACACAAGCTGTTCCGCAACGTCTCCAAGTCGATGACCGGCGTGTCCGTGACGACCGCGTTCTCCTCCGTGGTGGTCGGCGCCATCGGGGTCGTGATCATCACCATCGGCGGGAATGCGATCTCGGCCGGCACGATGACGCTCGGCGACCTGATCAGCTACATCTTCTTCACGGGCCTGATGGCGGCGCCGATCGTGTCGATCGCGTCGGTCGGCACACAGATCACGGAGGCGTTTGCCGGTCTCGACCGGATTCGCGAGATTCTCGATACCGCGCGGGAAGATGCGGATGATGCGTCACACAGCGCGGTGGCCGACCTCCGCGGCGACGTGAGGTTTGAGGACGTGTGGTTCGAATACACCGCCGGCACGCCGGTCATCAAGGGCGTGTCGCTCCATGCGCCGGCAGGCAGCACGACGGCACTGGTGGGGTCGTCCGGATCGGGCAAGAGCACGTTGCTGAGTCTGGTGATGGCGTTTAATCATCCGACCCGCGGGCGCGTGCTGGTTGACGGCTGCGACCTCGCCGGGCTGCGGCTGGGCGAGTACCGTCGCCACCTCGGTGTGGTGCTGCAGGACAACTTCCTGTTTGATGGCCCCGTCGGCGCCAACATCGCCTATGGCATCCCTGAGGCCACCGACGACGACATCAAAAAGGCGAGCCAGGTGGCGCACGCAGACGAATTCATCGAGGGCTTTGAGCAGAAGTACCAGACGGTGGTTGGTGAGCGCGGCGTCCGGTTGTCGGGTGGCCAGCGACAGCGTGTCGCGATTGCCCGCGCGATTCTGGCGAATCCGAAGATCCTGTTGCTTGATGAGGCGACGTCCAGTCTCGACAGCGAGAGTGAGGCCCTGATTCAGGACGGCCTCCGGGCCCTGCGCAAGGGGCGGACCACATTCGTGATTGCCCACCGGCTGTCGACCATCCAGTCCGCCGATCAGATTCTGGTGCTGGAGGGCGGCGTGGTCGTCGAACGGGGGACCCACCACGAACTCCTGGATACGGGAGGTCGCTACCGGCAGCTGTACGACAAGCAGTACGGCTTCGAAAAGGACCGGTTCATCAATCCTGGCGAGGATTTCACGCCCGAACCTCCCAAGGCCGCCATCCCGACGCCCCCGCGGTCGCGCGGATTCCGCGCAGAGTAAAATAGACCGTTTTTATATGGCGCAGTTTATCTACACGATGAAGGGGTTGGGCAAGGTTCATCCGCCCGACCAGGTGGTGTTCAAGGACATCTGGCTGTCGTTTCTGCCTGGCGCGAAGATCGGCGTCATCGGCACAAACGGGTCCGGCAAGTCCACGTTGCTCAAGATCATGGCGGGGCTCGATCCCCATTATCTGGGCGAGGCGTTCCGCGCCGAAGGCACGACGGTCGGGTTCCTCCAGCAGGAACCGCAGCTGGATGCGTCCAAGACGGTGCTTGGCAACGTCGAGGAGGGCGTGGCGCCGACGCGGGCCCTCCTGACGCGCTTCGACGAGATCAATGCGAAGTTCGGCGAGGAGATGTCCGCCGACGCGATGGACAAGTTGCTCGAGGAACAGGCGCGTGTGCAGGATGCCATCGAGGCCGCCAACGCGTGGGACCTCGACGCGCGGGTCGAACAGGCGATGGACGCGCTCCGGTTGCCGCCCGCCGACGCCGACGTCACGAAACTGTCCGGCGGCGAACGTCGCCGCGTGGCGCTGTGCCGTCTGCTGCTGCAGGCGCCGGACCTGCTGCTGCTCGACGAACCCACGAACCACCTCGATGCCGAATCGGTGGCGTGGCTCGAGCATTTCCTGCACACCTACCCAGGCACGGTCGTCGCGATCACACACGACCGGTATTTTCTCGACAACGTGGCCGGCTGGATTCTCGAACTCGATCGAGGCAAGGCGTATCCGTGGGAAGGCAACTATTCGGGATGGCTTGAGCAGAAGCAGCAGCGGCTCGCCCAGGAGGAGAAGCAGGAATCCAAGCGGCAGCGGACGCTCCAGCGCGAGCTCGACTGGATTCGCATGTCCCCGAAGGCCCGACATGCGAAGGGCAAGGCGCGCCTCAACGCCTATGAGCAGTTGCTCAACGAGGACACCACCGAGAAGCTCGAACGGGTGGAAATCTACATTCCGCCCGGGCCGCGCCTTGGCGACGTGGTCGTCGAGGCCCGCGATCTGAAGAAGGGGTACGGCGACGTCCTGTTGATGGACGGCGTCAACTTCACGCTCCCTCGCGGCGGCATCGTCGGCGTCATTGGGCCGAACGGGGCCGGCAAGACCACGTTGTTCAGGATGCTGGTCGGCCAGGAACAGCCGGACAGCGGCATCCTCAGGCTCGGCGAGACCGTGCAGATCGGCTACGTCGACCAGTCGCGCGACGCGCTTGTGGCCGACAAGACGGTCTACGACGAAATCTCCGACGGCAACGATGAAGTGGAACTGGGCAAACGCACGGTCAACTCCCGTGCGTACTGTTCGTGGTTCAACTTCCGCGGCCGCGATCAGCAGCGCAAGGTCGGCAGCCTCTCAGGCGGCGAACGCAACCGCCTGCACCTCGCGAAGCTGCTCAAGAAGGGGTGCAACCTGCTGCTGCTCGACGAACCGACCAACGACCTCGACGTCGACACGTTGCGTGCCCTCGAACTGGCGCTCGACGAGTTCGCCGGCTGCGCGGTTGTCATCTCCCACGACCGCTGGTTCCTCGACCGCATCGCGACGCACATGCTCGCCTTCGAAGGCGACAGCCGCGTCGAGTGGTTCGAGGGGAACTACCAGGAATACGAGGACGACAAAAAACGCCGCCTCGGCGCGGATGCCGACCAGCCACATCGCATTAAGTATCGAAAGCTGACGAGATAGAGATAAATGAGGCACTGGGGCACTGAGGCAACGAGGCAATGGAATGAGGCAATGTGCCAATGGGGCAATGCCATTCCCAGAATTGCCGAAATTCCATTGCCTCAGTGCCCCAGTGCCTCATGGCCCCATTCAGGAGCGAGCGTTGTTTACTGACCTTCGCTCCTACGTCGAGCACCTGCGTCGGGACCGCGATGTGGTCGAGGTCCGTACGCAGGTGGATCCGGTCGAGGAGGTGGCCGAGATTCATCGGCGGGTGATCGCCGGCGGTGGACCTGCGCTCCTCTTCACGAACGTGAAGGGCGCGGACTTTCCACTGGTCACGAACTTGTTCGGCACACCCCGCCGTGCCGAACTCGCCTTCGGCCAGCGGCCACTCGCGTTCATCAAACGGCTCGTCCATCTGGCGGAGACGATGCTGCCGCCAACGCCTGCGAAGTTGTGGGAGGCGCGTGACGTCGCGTTGGCCGCTGCGAAGATCGGGATGAAGCGCCGCAGCGAGGGCCCGGTCACCGAGGTCGTCACGCGGGACGTGCGTCTCGATCGGCTGCCGGCGCTCACGTGCTGGCCCGAAGACGGCGGTCCCTTTGTCACGTTGCCGCTGGTCTACACCCAGCATCCGGAGAAGGGCGGCCCGAACCTCGGCATGTACCGCCTGCATGTGCATGACGCGGCGTCGACCGGCATGCACTGGCAGATCGGCAAGGGCGGCGGCTTCCACTATCAGATCGCGGAAGCGAAGGGCCAGGCGCTGCCGGCCACCGTGTTTCTCGGTGGTCCGCCCGCACTGATCCTGTCTGCCATTGCGCCACTGCCTGAGAACATCCCTGAACTGCTGCTCGCCTCACTGGTCGCCGGCGAGAAGATCACGCAGGTGCCTGGGCCGAATGGCCACCCGCATCCGCTCGTGGCCAATGCCGAGTTCGCGCTGATGGGGCAGGTCGCGCCGCACGTACGCAGACCGGAAGGCCCCTTCGGAGACCACTACGGCTACTACTCGCTGAAACACGACTATCCGGTGTTCCAGGTGACGCAACTGGCGCATCGGCGCGACGCCATCTATCCCGCGACGGTCGTCGGCAAACCGCGCCAGGAAGACTTTTTTATCGGCGACCTGCTGCAGGACCTGCTGTCGCCGCTGTTCCCGCTCGTGATGCCCGGCGTGGTGGACCTCTGGTCGTACGGCGAGACGGGTTATCACTCGCTGGCCGGTGCCATCGTGAAGCAGCGGTATCGGCGCGAAGCGATGGCCAGCGCGTTCCGCATTCTTGGTGAAGGGCAGCTGTCGCTCCAGAAGTTCCTGCTGGTGACGGATCAGCCGGTGGATTTGCGCGACTTCCGCGCCACGCTCGAGCATGTGCTGGCCCGCACCAATCCCGAAACCGATCTCTACGTGTTCTCGAATCTGGCGATGGACACGCTCGACTACAGCGGGCCCAGGGTCAACGAAGGATCCAAGGGCGTGTGGCTCGGGTTGGGCGACCCGGTGCGCGATCTGCCGCGCGAATTCCGGCCGCCGGTGCCGCCCCCGTCGGATGTGACCGACGTCCGCGTGTTCTGCGGCGGCTGTCTCGTCGTCACCGGTCCCGCGTTTGCGGAGGACCGCGACGCCCCGTCGCGCATCGCCGCGCATCCGGCGTTTGCCGGGTGGCCGCTCGTGGTCCTCAGTGATGAAGCGGAGCGCGCCACCCGCAGCGCGATGAATTTCCTGTGGACGACGTTCACGCGGTTTGAGCCGGCGGCAGATATCCATGCGGCCTCCGCCCGGATCGTTCGCAACCATGTCGCCTACGGCGGCCCGGTGTGCATCGATGCGCGCATGAAGCCGTGGTATCCGAAGGAAGTGACCTGTCGTCCCGAAGTCGCGGCCACGGTGTCGCGCCGCTGGCGCGAGTATTTCCCCGAGCGCGACATTCGCATGGGCGATTCAGAAAAAGGACATTTGGATTGATGGCGCTGCGTGTTCGGAGCGGAGCGTGCCCGCCCAGGCCTTGGCGAAGGCGGGTGCTCGGTGCGGTGTGGCTGGTACTGGGGGCGGCCGCCTGCGGCGGCCAGAGCGGTGACGTGCGCTTCCTGTCGATTGCGACGGGTGGCACGGGCGGTGTGTATTACCCGTATGGCGGAGCGCTGGCGCGCATCTACACCGAGCAGGTCCCCGGGCTGCAGGTGACGGCGGAAGTCACCGGCGCGTCGGTGGATAACCTGAAGCTGATCCAGCAGGGGCGGGCGGATCTGGCGTTCACGCTCGCGGACACGCTGGCCGAGGCGGTGGCCGGTACGGGGCCTTTTGCTGAAGCGGGGCCCGTCGATGTGCGGGCTGTCGCGCTGCTGTATACGAACGTGACGCATCTGGTGGCGCGACAGGGCAGCGGCATCTCGCGTGTCGCGGATCTCAAGGGCAAGGTGGTCGGCACGGGGGCTCCCGGCAGCGGCACGGAACTCATCGCCGATCGCCTGCTGCGCGCCGCAGGCCTGGATCCGCGCGCGGATATCACCCGCCATGCGCTGGGGGCGAGCGAAGGCGCCGGGGCGATCAAGGACGGCAAGCTGGACGCCTTGTTCTGGAGTGGGGGCCTGCCGACGCCGGCGATCCAGGACCTCGTGGCCACACCCGGCATGGCGCTGACGTTTGTGCCGCAGGCCGACCTGCTGTCCGCGCTGGTCGCCACTCATGGCCAGGGCCTGTATCGTGAGGTCGTCATTCCGGGTGGCAGCTATCGGGGCCTCGACCACGCGGTGCCCGTGATCGGGGTCGAAAACGTGCTTGTGGCCTCCGGTCGTCTTGACGCGGATCTGGTCGAAATGCTGACACGGACGATGTTTGCGTCGAAAGCCGGGTTGGAAGCCGCCCATCCGGAGGCTCGCCACCTGGCGGTGCCAACCGGCCCAGGGGCAGCTCCGGCGCCCTTCCATGAGGGAGCGCGGCGCTACTACCACTCGCGGGGGTGGAAGAATTAGACTCATGGGCCGTTCTCTATTGGCCGATAGTGCGAGAGCCCGATGAAGTCCCAGTTCCTGATCCTGCTCGTTGCCGCGACGGTCGTCGGGTGTGGCCGCCCCACGAGTCCCGGTGGCGCCCCGGCGGACCGTTTTGCGATCCTGGCCCCGGCGTCAGCGTCGACCGATCTGGCCACCATGTTCGAGCCCGGCGGGCAGTCGCAGTGGAGCCAGGCCCGGTCCCGGCTGCGGGGGTTCCAGTTCTACCAGCAGAGTCTTCGTCCGGTGTGCATGAACTGCGGACCGAACACCGTCGGGCGTCTGCTCAATGCGGTGCCCAGCGGGGCGTTCCGGTACCTCCAAGACCACGACATTCAGATTGGGGTCGAGGCGGGTTCCGTCAAGGAGCACACCTGTGACGGCCGCGAAAATGCCCGCGTGCTGATTGAAGATGTGCAGCCGATTTATGCCACAGGCGCGCACCTGACGTTTGTGGCCATGGATGAACCCTTCACCGCCGGTCTGCCCGCGCGGGGCGTCAGTCCGTTCGGCCGCTGCAATCTGTCAATCGACGACACGATTGTGCAGGTCGCCGCCTTCATGCGGTCGTTCCGCGCGACCTATCCCGATGTGCGCATTGGGTTGATTGAGCCGTATCCCTATTTCACCATCGACGAACTCACCACGTTCATCCGGGCCCTCGAAGACAACGAAGGCGTCGATGTCGCGTTTTTCCGCCTGGACTTCGACGTGCGCCATCGGTACAACGCCGACACGAACACCAAGGTCGACCTCCGGCGGCTCCGCGATTTTCTGGCCGAGCGCCGGATTGAGTTCGAAGTCATCGTGACCGGGTATGACGGGCGCACCGATGCCGCGTCGGTGGCCTCTGCGATGGCACTGGCCTACGAAGTCAGCGGCATTATCGGCCGTCCACATTCCGTCGTGTTTCAGGATTGGTCGTCCGATCGCCTCGGGCTTGGGTCGTCGGCGCAGAACCTGCCGGAGACCCAGGTCGGGTCGCTGACCTGGCTGCTCAACAACGGCCTGGGCGTCTTCAGGTGAGACCATGAGCTGGACCTTGGCTGCCGCGCTGTTCCTCGTGCCGTCGCTGCCGGTGCCTGTCGTGCTGCCGGATCCGGCGCTCATCGCACAGCCCGAACAGGCGAACGCCGGGGCGAGCTGGCAACTCGCCATGCGGGTGACGGGGCCGATGACGACGACCGATCCGCAGCATGTGGGGATTGCGATCGGCGTCGGCCGGTCTGGGGCGTATCGCGCCGGATTGCGGTACCAGCCCTCTGAAACGACGGCGCTGGGGTTCATGCATGGCACGCTCGGATTCCGCCTGCGATCGACCGCGACATGGACGGTGGCCGCAGATGTGGAGCATTCCCATGTGTGGTCGGCCCGTCGTCTCTACCGCACGGGGGGCTTCCAGTTCGAGGGACACGATCGCCGATACGTGTCGCTGGGCGTGGTGTCTGCGCGCGCGTCGCGTCGCAAGTGGTTCGGTCTGATTGACGGGGTGGAGGTCGGTGCGGGCCGGATGGTCATCCGCAACATGGTGGCGGGCCGGGTCGGCAGCACCGCGCTCAACGACGAGCCCGTGCTGATTCTCAAGACGGCCGCTCCTGTCGGCATGCTGGGGGTCACGATGTCCAAGCCGCTCTTCTGGGGCCTGGCCGGTGACGGCCGCCTGCGCGTGATCGGCGCCGGCCGCTCGCGCGGCGGCGTGGTGCCCTTTGCGCACGCGGTGTTTGACTGGGAAGTGTCGAAGACCATTTTCCGTTCCGGCACGTATGGCCGCGGCACGCTCGGCGTGACCGGGACTCACTCGACCAGCGATCGATCGGCGACGTACTACCAGAACGGCGTCGGCCTTGCCCTGAAGATTGCCTTCTGACGTGACCGCCGCAGGCCGCTGGCGGTCGATCTCCTCCGCGACGTGGCTCGCGTGCCTGCTGTCCGCACTCTCCGTCGTGTGGGTGCTGATCACCATCAGTCCACAGACCTACCGTCCTCTGATGTTGCTGGTGGGCGTGTGGGCCAGCCTGCGGGCGAAGCCTCTGGCGGGTCGATGGGGTGGGGCGCTCGACCTGCTGTGGGTCGTCGCCGCGTTGGTCGGGCTGGGGTGGCCGCTCGCGCAGGGCGACGCGTTCTGGTATCGCGCCACGACGCCCACCGGTGGCGATCTGCTGGCCGGGGTCTTCGCGCTGCTCGTGGTGATCGAAGCCACACGCCGCACCACCGGGTGGGCGCTCCCGATCGTCACCGCGGGATTTCTGCTGTATGCGGTGGCGGGACCGTCACTGGTCTCACTCGGGCTGACGGGAATCGCGCACCGGGGCTACGACCTGTCGCGGCTCATCGGCAGTCTGTACATGTCGCTTGAAGGGATCTATGGCGTGCCGCTTGATGTGGCGGTCACGTACATCACGCTGTTCAGCCTGTATGGTGCGGTGCTGGAGGCGTCCGGCGCCGGAACGTTTTTTCTCAGCTGGTCGCTGGCGATGGCCGGCGGCGCGCGATCGGCGGCGTCCACCGGGCGCTCGGTTTCGCTTGCAGGCTTCTTGCTGGGCACGGTCTCCGGATCCGGTGTCGCCACCACGGTCACGCTCGGGTCGATGGCGTGGCCGCTCCTCAGGCGCGCAGGGTTCGCGGCCAACACCGCCGGCGCGATGCTCGCGGCGTCCGGCATCGGCGCGCTCCTGTCACCGCCCACTCTCGGTGCCGCCGCGTTTCTCATCGCCGAATACCTGCGCATCTCGTATCTGCAGGTGCTCGTCATGGCCACGATCCCGACGATGCTGTACTACGCGTCGATTACGCTGATGATCGAGGGAGATGCGGAGGCGATTCGTGAATCGGGGAATCGGGAAGCGGAAAGCGGTAATCGGTCATCGGTAAGCGGGGAATCGGGGAATCGGCAATCTGAATCTCGTGGTCTGCAATCTGGCACTCCGCAATCCGACAATCGCCAATCCTCAATCCTCAATCCTCAATCCTCAAGAACGAATTATCTCCACTTCTCCTCCCTGATCCTCGTCGCCGCCCTGATGGCCCTTGGCTTCACGCCGTTCCGTGCGGTGTTCTGGGCGATTGTGGCGGCCGTGGGGGTCAGTGTTGTGGTGCGACAGCCGCTGGGGCCGCGGCGGTTGGCGGGGGCGTTCAGCGCCGGTGGCACTGATGCGTTGTCGGTGCTGTCAACCACGGCCGTTGCCGGCATCATCGTCGGCATCGTGACCCTGACGGGGCTGGGGTTGAAGGCGGCGGGACTGATTGTGGCGATGGCTGGCGGGTCGCTGGTGCTCACGGTGCTGTGGAGTGCGATTGCGGTGTGGATCCTGGGCCTCGCCGTGCCGGTGACCGCGTCGTACATCATCGCGGCGGTGATGGTGGTGCCCGCGCTGACATCGGTGGGCGTCGCGCCGGCTGCCGCCCACATGTTTGTCTTCTACTACGCGGTGTTATCGGAGGTGAGCCCACCCACGGCGCTGGCCCCCTTTGCCGCTGCCGCGCTGACTGGCGGGCAGCCATTCCGCACGATGATGCTCACGTGGAAGTATGCGCTGCCGGCCTTCCTTGTGCCGGTGGCGTTCACGATGGACCCCGCGGGCCTCGGGCTGCTGTTCCAGGGCAGTCCGTACGACGTCGTGGTGAGCTCGGTGACCGCACTGGCCGGAACGGCGGCGCTGGCGGCCGCGCTGACCGGCGCCTGGGGATTCGGCGCCCCCCCTGTGCGCGTGCTGCTCGGCATTGGAGGCCTGCTGTTGTTTCATCCTGCGCTCTGGGCGGACGCCGCGGGTATCGTGGCGCTCCTCGTCGCGCGCGTCTCGAAGTTCCGGAGTTCCGGAGTTCCGTAGTTCATCTGCCCACGTGCACATCTGGTAAGGTAGGCGCGTCCCCGGAGGGACCTTCCATGCATCATCGATTCCGACAGTCCATGCTTCTTGGCGCCGCGCTGGTGTTTGCGGTCGCCACGTCACAACTCGCGCCGCTGGCCGCCCAGCAGCGGCAGGCACCGGCGCCGCTCGGGGCGGTGACGACGCCGAAGGCGCATTTTGGGCACGACATTGGCGCCGACTACGTGCTGCCGAACTACACGCAGTTCGAGGCGTACTGGCGAAAGATTGAGAAAGAGTCGCCGCGGCTGAAGCTCACCGAAATCGGCAAGACGGCCGAAGGCCGGTCGCAGCTGATGATGATCATCACATCGCCGGAGAACCACCGGCGGCTGGAACGCTTCCGCGAGATCTCCACGCGGCTGGCGACCGCCGAGGGCCTGACCGACGAACAGGCACGCGCGCTGGCCAGGGAAGGGAAGGCGGTCGTCTGGATCGACGGCGGCCTGCATGCGACCGAGGTGCTGGGCGCGCAGCAGCTCCTCGAAACGGTGTACCAGCTGGCGAGCCGCACCGACGATGAAACGGTCCGCATTCTGAACGACGTGGTGATTCTGGCCGCGCACGCGAATCCGGACGGCATGGAGCTGGTCTCGAACTGGTACATGCGGAATCCGGTGCCGGAACAGCGCAGCACCGGCGGCATCCCGTCGCTCTACCAGAAGTACGCGGGCCACGACAACAACCGCGACTTCTACATGTCCGCGCTCGATGAGTCGACCAACATGAACCGGATCCTCTACAAGGAATGGATTCCGCAGATCATGTACAACCATCATCAGACCGGCCCCGCCGGCACGGTGATGTTTGCGCCGCCGTTCCGCGATCCGTTCAACTACAACTTTCATCCGCTGATTCCCGCCGGTATCGACCTGGTGGGCTCGGCGATGGCGACGCGTTTCCTGGCGGAGAACAAGCCGGGCGTGACCTCGCGGCAGGGCGCGAATTACTCCACCTGGTGGAACGGCGGCCTCCGCACGACCGCCTACTTCCACAACATCATCGGCATCCTGACCGAGACCATTGGCGGGCCGAATCCGACGAGCATTCCGTTTGTCATCGGCCGGCAGCTGCCGACGTCGAGTCTCTGGTCGCCGATTGCGCCGCAGCGGTGGCATTTCCGGCAGTCGGTGGACTACTCGGTGACGGCGAACTACGCGATTCTCGATCTGGCCTCGCGGTATCGCGAGACGTTCCTCTACAACATCTACCAGATGGGTCGCGATCAGATTCGCAACGGCACCACGGACACGTGGACGCCGAGCCCGCGTCGTGTCGGCGCCGTGCAGGCGAAGATGGCGGCGGCCGGCGGCACAGGGCGCGGTGGCGCCGGCGGCGGGGGACGCGGTGGCGGTGCGGCGGGTGGCGCAGACGTCGCCAGCCCCTACTGGAATGAACTACGGGATCCGGCCTTCCGCGATCCGAAGGCGTTCATCCTCACGGCGGATCAGCCCGACTTCGGCACCGCGACCAAGTTCATGAACGCGCTGATCAAGACCGGTGTCACCGTGCATCGAGCGACGGCGCCGTTCTCGGCGAACGGCAAGCAGTACCCCGCGAACTCGTACGTCGTGCAGGCGTCGCAGGCCTTCCGCGCCCATGTGCTCGACATGTTCGAACCGCAGGATCATCCAGACGATTTTCCGTATCCGGGCGGACCGCCGAATCGGCCTTACGACAGCGCCGGCTACACACTCGCGATGCAGATGGGTGTGCAGTTTGATCGGTCGCTCGAACCGGTGAAGGGCCCCTTCGAAAAGGTGGTCGGCATGGCCACAAATCCCGCCGGTCGCATCATTGGTGGCCAACAGGCCGCAGGCTACTACTTCAATCACGGGGCGAACGATTCGTACATGGCCGTGAATCGGCTGCTGAAAAATGGCGACACCGTGTCCTGGCTCGCGGAAGGCCCGCTCGGGCATGGCACGTTCTACGTCCAGGCCAAACCGACCACCCGCGCGGTGATCGAAAAGATGGCCGCCGAGCTCGGGGTGTCGTTCACGGTGGCGACGTCGGCTCCCTCCGGCCGCATGACGGTGCTGCGGGCGCCACGCATCGGCCTGTTCGACCAGTACGGCGGCATGATGCCGTCCGGCTGGACGCGGCTGGTCTTCGAAAACTTCGAGTTTCCCTACACCGTCGTGTATCCCCCGATGCTCGACGCGGGCAACCTGCGTGAGAAGTTCGACATCCTGATCTTCAACGACGGCGGTATTCCGCAGATGGCCACGGGCGCCGGTGCGGGAGCGGGCCGGGCCGGAGGCGGCGGCCGGGGTGGTGGCGGCGGTTCGGCCGGCGCCGGTGCCGAGCCGGAGATTCCCGCGGAACTCCGCGCGCGTCAGGGCTCGGTCACGGCGGCGACGATGGCGAAGATCAAGGAGTTTGTGGAAGGTGGCGGCACGGTCATGACGATCGGCAGCGCGTCCACGAACATCGCGGCGCACTTTGATCTGCCGGTGCAGAATCACCTGGTCGAGCGCGGGGAAGACGGCGCGGATGCACCGCTGCCGGGGACCAAGTTCTACGTGCCTGGCTCGGTCCTGCGTGCGGCCGTCGATCCGACGGCGGCGATCGCGCACGGCCTGGCGGCCGAGATCAACGTGTTCTTCGACAACAGCCCCACCTTCAAGTTCGGTCCGACGGCCGCGTCACGCGGAGTAAAGACAATCGCCTACTTCGATTCGGCGACGCCGCTCCGGAGCGGCTGGGCCTGGGGGCAGGGGTATCTGAAGGACGGGATCGCGGCGTTTGAAGCCGAAGTGGGGAAGGGCAAGCTCTACGTGTTCGGACCGGAGATCGCGTTCCGGTCCCAGCCACACGGCACCTTCAAGTTCCTGTTCAACGGAATACTGCTCAGCGCAACCGAGGGGCTTCGCTGAGCCGGCGGTTGGGTCGGGTTGGGTCGGGTTGGGTGCTACCCAACCTGACCCAACCTAACCCAACCTAACTCTCACCCAACTGTTTTCCAGCCGCGTTATTGCTGCGACTGGCCGCCGCCCCTGCCTCCGGGTGGCGCGGGCATCGAGGCCTTGTCGAGGCGCGGCAACATCTGGTCGCGCATGGCGAGGTGATACATCGCCGAGGCGACGATGATTGCCGATTTCTTCACATCGTCCTCGACGATCCGTTCGTAGGTGTCGAGGTTGGTGTGCCAGGTGTGGCTGTTGTATTCAATGGGGTCCTGGCTGGCGCCGATGCCGGGCAGGCCTGCCGCGTTGAATGACGTGCTGTCAGTGCCTCCCGTCGCGCGGCTCGTCGTCGGCGTCGCGCCATAGATGCCGTAGTCCTCGAATTCCTTCAGGTACTGCGCGAGGATGCGCGCCGTCTCGGGTGATCCAAATACCGACATGCCGCGCACGCGACCGGTGCCCGAGTCGATGTTGAAGTAGCCGTTGAACTTCGCATACTCCGGCAGCGGATCTTCGAAACTGCCGAAGTGCTGCGCGACGTACGCGCGCGAACCAATCAAGCCCTGTTCCTCACCACCCCAGAGTGCCACTCGAATCGTACGACGCGGCTTGAGATTGAGCGCCTGCAGAATGCGCGCGGCTTCCATCATGATCGCGCTGCCAATGGCGTTGTCCGTGGCACCCGTGGCCGAGTGCCATGAGTCGAGGTGGCCGCCCAGCATGATCACTTCATCCGCCTTGTCCGTGCCGCGGATTTCTGCGACGGCGTTGTAGGACGTCTTCCCGGCCGGATAGTGGTTGTTGACGATGTTGAACTCAAGGCGCACGGGCGTGCCGTCGGCCATGATGCGCGTGATGCGGCCGTAGTCTTCGTTGCGGAGGACCACCGTCGGCACCGTCTTGGTGTGGTCGTAGCCAGAGAAGGCAAACGTCGAGATGATGCCGTGCATACGGCCGGCATCGTTGATGCGGAGGCCCGCGCCGGCCGCGACCAGGAAGTCGTTCACGCGCGCCGTCACTTCACCCGCCGAGAGGCGTGGCGGGCCTGCGGGTGCCGTAGGGGCACCGCCACGAGCTGCGCCGCCACGTCCCGCCGCCGCGCCGCCCCGGCCACCACGCCCGGCGGCGCCGGGGGCCGCGTTCGGATCGGGATTAAACTGCGCCTTGATCTGTTCGTCGTCACGCCGCTTGGCGGGCGGCGTCTCCTGGAACGGCACCTGCGTGTGCGCGCCGACAAGCACGATGCCGCCGCGGACCTTCGCTTCGATGGACTTGAAGTAGGCGTTCAGTTCATCTTCGGTCGGCCCGAGGCGCTGCACGGCGGAACCGCGTCCCGCGCCGCCGCCGCCCTGCACATTGGCCGAGACCGGCGCTTCGGCCACTGGCCCCAGTGGCGTCACCAAATGCACCGCTTCGGCTGTGACCGTGCCCTTCGTGGAGGGCGTCCACGCCATCACTTCGAACACCAGATTGTCTTTGACAGGCGCCAGGATGTGGCCGGCGGCCTTCTCGTTCAGCCAGCCGCCGTTGGGGACAATCCCGGCCGTCGTGCGAAACTCAAACGGCTCCAACTTGCCGTTGGTCATGCCCCACTTCTCCATCTGCTGCACGGCCCACTTGGCCGCGTTCTCGTGGTTGGGGGATCCGGTCAGGCGCGGCCCGTACACATCCGTCAGGTAGTGCATGGTCTTCATGATCTGAGAGTTGTCCATGCCCTCAGCCCGGATGCGCGCGTTGATAGTCTTGTCGATGGCGTCCTGCTGACCCTGCGCCATCGGGTAGGCGACGACGAGTCCCAGAATCAGAAGGGGAAGTAGCGTTCTGCGGAACATGGCAAACTCCTTGAAGTAGCCGGATTGTACATGACCGACCAGAAGTGGACCTATCCGCCAGAGTTCCTCGCCGCGTTGCCGGCGTTTGGCCTGGCGCCGACACCGCACACGCCCCCCTTACTGGTGCGCGATGCGCTCAACGACTTGTATCGGTACGAGATCCGGTGCCTGCGCCAGCGTCTGCTCAACGGCGAGTTCGAACGGGTCGATTACAAAGTGGAGGTGGTGCTGCTGCGCAAGAAGTACTGGCCGCTGTCGCTGCAGCCCAAGCACTGGGAAATCATCATTGCCCCATTCGCTCCGGCTCCCACCGAAGGCCTGCCGTCAGAATCCGCTGAATGAGCTGCGGGTAACTGATGTCCGCCATGTCGGCGGCGCGGGCGAAGTCTTCGCCGTTGGCGATCTGGGGATTCGGATTGGCTTCGATCACCCACACGCGGCCGGCACCGTCGAGACGCATGTCGATGCGGGCGTATCCACTGAGCATCAATGACCGGTAGACGCGTTTGCACATCGCGGGCAGCCGTTCCATGACCCCGTCCGGCAACGGTTCGGCTGCGCCGGTCATGATGCCGGCCTTGTCCTGATACTTGCTGCTCCACTTCACGCGGGAGGTGGCGATCCGGTGCTGCCGGTCCGTCATTTTCTCGAAGAACATTTCCCAGATCGGATACACCTGCAGACGTTCGTTGCCGACGATGCAGCAGTAGAGCTCGCGGCCTTCGATGTACTGCTCGATGATGGCGTCGGTGGCGATGGAGTCGTGGATGAACTGGATACGTTCCATCAGCCGCCGTTCGTCCTCGACGACGGATGCCTGCGAAATGCCAATCGAGGCCTCTTCGGTGAGCGACTTGACGATCAGCGGGTAGTCCATGCGTTTCGGGAGCTTGAATTTGCGTCCGCGTTTTGCGACCGCGAACTCCGGCACCGAGATGCGGTGGTACTGCAGCAGCTTTTTCGACAGCGCCTTGTCGCGCGCGAGGATCATGCCTCTGGGGTTGCAGCCGGTATACGGCAGCCGCAACAGCTCAAGGTAGGACACGACGTTCTGGTCGTACGTGCCGACTTCGTGGAAGGCTTCCAGCAAATTGAAGACGATGTGCGGCTTGAAGTCTTCGGCCGCCTGTTTGATCGGCGTGAGTTCGTCGGCGACGCCGAGCACCCGCACGTCGTGCTTCAGGTCGTCACGCAGCGTTTTCAACACGTCGTACTCGGTCCGCCACGTTTGTGTGGAGGTGTCAACTCCCGACACATCGTCGGGCGGGACCAGGTAGTGATGGATGAGGAGTAGGACGCGCAGTCGCCTCATGAATACGGAATCATAAACGGATCCCGCGCAGGAACAAAACGTGCGTCCGTGTTCGGCAGGATCTCGCGCAGGTAAAAATCAACGCCGCGATGGTGTGTCCAGTCGCGCGGATAGCCCAGCGACACTTCAAGATGAGGCACATCGTCGCGCATCAACGACGTGCGCATGTGCAGATGGCCGCTGACCACGGCGCGCGCGCGAAACTGCGTGGGCCAGTGTTCGGTGCGTGTCGTGCCGCACCACACAGAAAAGCGGGGGACGCGTGGTGGCCGGGCGAGATCGTAACGAAGCGGCCAATGGCTGATCAGGATCGTCGACGCGTCACCCGGGAGCGCGCGGAGCCGCGCTTCGGTCGCATCCACGCGCGCGTGACACCACGCCGTGCGTGACGGCCACGGGGCGGGCGACAACATCCATTCGTCACCACACACGACGCCGGTCTCTTTTGCCCACGCGACCGGATCGGTGATGCCGCGCGGATGAAACGTGTAGTCGTAGAGGCAGAACAACGGGCACACGTAGATGGGTGGTGGGGCGGGTGGGCGGCTGGCCGGATGGGCGCCGCCCTTGTAGGGCGCGCTGGGGTAGATCGCGCCAAACTGTGCGTACGGATCCTCCGGCGTGAGCGCGCCGAAGGTGCGGCAGATGGCGACGAGTTCCTCGTAGCGTGCCTGGCCGCGTGTGCGATCGGCGGCATCGGGTGGGCACCACAGGTCGTGGTTGCCCGGGACCCAGATGAGTTGTGCGAATCGCGGAGCGAGTTGTTCGAGCGCGAACACGAGATGCGCGGGCTTCTCGCCGATGTCCCCTGCCAGAATGAGCCAGTCGTCCGGATGGGACCGCATCCCGGTCAGGGCCTCGCGATTGCGCGCGTGTCCGAGGTGGAGGTCGCTGACTGCGAGGAGACGCATCAGGACGCTGGATCCAGGGTGTCCACGGCGACGAAGTGGATGTCTACCGCCGGGCGCGGGGTGCCCGGAGCCTGTGGCGTCGCCCAGGAGATGAGGTGGCGGGGCCCGGCCTCGAACATTCCGAATGCCCAGTCGGCAGGAGTGCCGTCGAGTGACTCCCGAAACGCCACTGTCGGATGAAGGCCGGTCACGGAAAACGCCACGTCGGCCAACTCGACGGCGATGCCGAGGCCCCGGGCCTTCAGATAGGCCTCTTTTAATGTCCAGTACGTGAGGAACCGATGCTGCCGCGCGTCGAGGGGCTGCGCCTCGATATCCGCGATCTCGGAGGGGGCGCAGAACCGGTGCCACAGGTCGGCCGGCACAGGCCTTCGGTCGAGATACTCGACATCCACGCCGGCCTCCCGTCCGTCGGACAGGATGCAGGCCACCACGCCGCCTGAATGCGCGAGGTTGAACTGGAGTGACGTGGCCGGCGCCGCAATCGCCGGCCGGCCGCGCGGCCCCTCCACCAGCGCAATCCCGGCGGCAGCCGTGCCGGTCAGCGCGGCAAGCCATCGCCGCGCCAGCAACCGGCCCACAAGGAACTCGTGTGCACTTGGCGCATGCCGGTACTTCGCGAATCGCGCCTGTTCATCGTCAGGCAGCGACCGCACCCACTCGGCTGCCGTGTCCCCCGGAAGCAGACGGACATCCGTCCAGGCGATGACGAGGTGACCGAAGGAGGGAGCAGGCAACACGCCAGAGCATGGTATCCCGTCAGGCCCCTCGACTCCTGGACCCCTGGACTCCTGGACCCCTGGACCCTGGACCACCAGCGTAAGTACCATGTCGTGCATGACGAAGATCTGTTTGTTCCCCGGTCAGGGCTCGCAGTCAAAAGGCATGGGCGCGGACTTGTTCGATCGGTACGCCGATTGGACGACACAGGCGGACGCGGTGCTGGGGTACTCGATTCGTGAATTGTGCGTGGACGACCCGCGCGGAGAACTTGGGCTGACGCAGTTCACCCAGCCGGCGCTGTATACGGTGAACGCGTTGACGTATCGCGCGCGGCAGGACGGGGGCGCCTCCGCGCCTGATTTTGTCGCCGGGCACAGTCTGGGCGAATACAACGCGCTTCAGGCGGCAGGGGTCTTCGACTTTGCGACCGGCCTGCGGATGGTGCAGCGCCGCGGCGACATGATGGGGAAGGTCACTGGCGGCGGCATGGCCGCGGTCATCGGACTGGAACCCATCAGAATCCAGGAAGTGCTCAGCAGCACCGAAGCCGGCCGCCGGATTGATGTCGCCAACTTCAACTCCTACGACCAGACCGTCATTGCCGGCCCGAAGGACGACCTCGCCATCGTCAAGGAGCAGTTCGAGGCGGCCGGTGTGCGCGCCTACATTCCGCTGAACGTGAGCGCGCCTTTCCACTCGCGCTACATGCGCGACGCGCAGGCCACGTTTGCGGCGTTCCTGAAGGACATCGACTTCAATGCGCCGGCGATTCCGGTCATTTCAAACGTGAGCGGCAAGCCCTACGAGGGCGATCTCGTGCGGCAGACGTTGTCGGAGCAGATCGGCAATTCCGTGCGCTGGCTGGAGTCGATGGTGTTCCTGCTGGACCAGGCCGAGCCCGAGTTCGAAGAAGTCGGGCCCGGGTCCGTGCTGACAAAGCTGCTCGCGCAGATCAAGAAACGACGACGCTAACGTCCGATGAGCCGAACCTCACCGTTGGTGGTTTCGACGCGGACGGTGGGGCCACCCGTACCGATGCGGCCGTCGAGACGCCGGCGTGATGATTCGACGATCTGCACATCCAGATTTTCGTGTGAGATGGCGCCGTTGGTGACGCGGGCCGTGAGGTTGGCGTTGGCCGAGCGCGGCAACGTCACGATCACCTGCCCGTTGGTGGTTTCGGCGGACACACCGTCAGCGCCAATCGCGGCCATCGTGAGGTGAATCACGCCGTTGGTCGTGGACGCCTTCGCGCTGCCATGCAGTTCAGTGCCGACGATTCTGCCGTTGGAGGCCGACGCGCTGAACGCGCCGGTGAGTCCGGTCACGGCGATGTCGCCGTTTGACGACGTCAGCGTGACCGCCACACCGCGGGGCACCCGCACGGTGTAGTGGGCGTTGCGCGACACGTTGATGGTGAGACCGCGTGTCGAACTGTCGAGCGAGACGCTGTCGACGCCGACCTGTTCCTGAATCTCCCACAACTTCAACTGTTCATTGGCCGCTTCCTCGGTGCCGGCCTTGACGATCCGCTCAGCGGTGACTTCGATGGTCTGGATGTCGGCCGCATCGATGGTGATTCGCCCGTTGTCATTGATGATCGAGAACGACCCGGTGGCGGTGATGGGGTAGCTGCGAGTCCAGGTGTCCCTGGCCTCGACACCGGTCCCAATCTGCAGGTTGCAGGCGGTCGAGAGCGCGGCGGCCAGAAGCAGGAGGGCGGCGGATGTTGTGCGGAATCGGGGCATGGCCGATTGGACGGCGCGCAGCCTCAGGGGTTCCGTGGACTGGTGCCGGCTTCGGCCGTCAGGCCGTTCCGGACGTCCAGGCGGCGCCCGAGCACCTCAACCGGCGTGCCCTGGGTGCCGATCACCCCGCCGCCGATGACGCGCTCCACCAATTTGAGGTGGAGCGTACGCCACATGACCAGGCGCTGGTATGCACCAATAGTAGTGCCGGGTGCTTAGTGCGGATGCTGGGTGCGCTCCGACAGGTGACGCAGCATACGTTCACGGTGGGCGGCCGCCGATGGGGTCAGCGTCTCCACGGGCGGCCGGTAGGGGACGAAGCTGGCCTCTTTGGCCTTGCCGAGACGCAAATCCCGGGCAAATCGGTAGGTGGCGAAGTCCACGACGTTGGTCCGAGTCTCCATGGCCCCAGTGTTATCGGCGGGTCTGACAGGGAAGGACACAGGGTGGGCGGCTGGGGATGGGCGGATGGGCAGATGGGCAGATGGGCCGATGGGGGAGAAGGCGATGCGGAGATAATGTGGTCGCATGTCGAGCGTACGTCAGCCGTTTGAAGAGTCCGCCGCGCTGGTCGGGCGCCTGGAGCAGGAAGTCTCGCGCGTGATCATCGGCCAGCGGCAGGTCCTGCGCGAAGTGCTCATCTGCCTGCTCGCCGGCGGTCACGTGCTGCTGCGGGGCGTGCCGGGGCTTGCCAAGACGCTGCTGATCAAGACGCTGGCGCAGGCGGTCGACCTCAAGTTCAGCCGCATCCAGTTCACGCCGGATCTGATGCCGTCCGACATTCTGGGCACCGACGTGATCGAAGAAGACGTCAGCACGGGCAAACGGGAGATTCGGTTCATCCCCGGCCCGATCTTCGCGAACATCATCCTCGCCGACGAAATCAACCGTACACCGCCCAAGACCCAGGCCGCCTTGCTCGAAGCCATGCAGGAATTCCAGGTCACGGTCGGCGGCACCCGGTATCCCCTCGCGCGCCCGCTGTTCGTGCTCGCGACCCAGAACCCGATCGAGCAGGAAGGCACACATCCACTGCCTGAAGCCCAGCTCGATCGCTTCATGTTTAATGTTGTGATCGACTACCCGGGCCTCGACGAAGAGCGCCGCATTCTGTCGGAAACGACGAGCGGTGCGGCGGCGATTATCGCGCCCGTGGCGACGGGTGCCGAACTCGAAGCGACGCGTGCGCTGGTGCGCGACCTGCCGGCGGCAGACAACGTCGTGTCATACGCTCTGCGGCTGGTGCGCGCGACGCGGCCCGCCGATGACACCGCGCCACCCGTCATCCGCGAGTGGGTGAAGTGGGGCGCAGGTCCGCGCGCGGGGCAGTCGCTACTTCTGGGCGCGAAGGCGCTGGCATTGATCGACGGGCGCAGTGTGCCGGCGCTCGACGACATTCGCGCGGTGGCGGCCCCGGTGCTGCGTCATCGGCTGCTGCTGAACTTCCAGGCTGAAGCTGACGGCATTGATCCGGATCAGGTCATCAGCCGCCTGTTGGAATCTGTCAGGCCGTGACCGTCCTGCTCGATCCTGCCGTCGTTGCAGCGATCGACGACCTCGAACTTGCCGCGCGCCTGATTGTCGAAGGCGCACGCAGCGGCCAACACCGCAGCCCGTTCCACGGCTTCAGCAACGAGTTCAGCCAGTACCGCGCCTACCGGCCCGGCGACGACCTCAAGTATCTCGACTGGAAGGTGCTCGCGCGCACCGACCGGCTCTACACGCGCCAGTTCCGCGAGACCACCAACATGTCCGTTGTGCTCGTGGTGGATACCAGTGCGTCGATGGACTATGCATCCGGCAGTGGTCTCTCGAAGTTTCGGTATGCCGTTCTGATGGCGGCCGCGCTCGCACATCTGATCATCGGCGGCGGCGACGCGGTCGGGTTGATGACGATGCAGGGGGAGAAACTGGTGTGGGTGCCGGCGCGCGGTGGGCGAGGGCACTTGCGGTTGTTGCTGGCGCAGCTCGAACGCCTGACGCCGTCGGCCACGTGGGATCCCGCCAGGGTGCTCACGCGCGCGGCTGACTTGTTGCGCCGGCGCGGCGTCATCCTGGCCATCTCCGATTTTTATGACGAGGAAGACGCGACGCGTGTGGAACTGCGTCGCGTGGCGCGGCGTGGACATGACGTCGCGGTGCTGCAGGTGGTGTCGCGTGATGAAGTGGACCTGCCGTTTACGTCCGATGTGGAGTTCGAGGATCTGGAGTCGGGGGCGCGCGTCGTGGTGGATGCGCGGGCCGCGCGCGGCGCGTATCGCGATCACATGGCCGCGTTTCTGGAGCGCTGGCGGACGGGTGCCCGTCGTGATGGTCTCGACTACGCCTTGGTGACGACCGATGAGAAGCCGTCGGACGCGTTGCGCGCGTATCTGTTGAAGCGAGGGCAGCCGTCGTGACGTGGCTCGCGCCGCTGGCGCTCATCGGTGGGGTGTCAGTGGCGCTGCCCGTGCTGGTGCACTGGCTCGCGCGGCACGAAGCAGACCGCCGGGTGTTCCCGACGGTCCGCTTCCTGCCGCGCACCCCCCCGACATCGGTCCGGCGTCACCGCCTGACCGATGTCGCCCTGCTCGCGCTCCGCTGCGCCATCGTCGCCGCGGCCGCGGCGGCGCTGGCGCAACCGGCGCTCGTGACCCCGCCCGCGCCGGGCGGTCGCCCGCCGCGGGCGGTCGTCGTCGACACGTCCGCGAGCATGGCGCGCGCGTCCGCCGGCGTCGTCGACGCGGCGGTCGAGACGGCGCGCGCGGACGCCGACGTGGACGCGCACGTCGTCATCCGCGCGGGGGATCTGCGCGCGGGACTCGCGCAGG
This sequence comes from Vicinamibacterales bacterium, assembly GCA_030827135.1. Classification (GTDB taxonomy): domain Bacteria; phylum Acidobacteriota; class Vicinamibacteria; order Vicinamibacterales; family SCN-69-37; genus SYFT01. The sequence continues at coordinate 646,356 of JAURFE010000001.1, read as the reverse complement.
CCGGTGCCTGGCTGCGGACGCAGCCAGGCGCCGGGGACGTCGTCGTGATCTCGGACTTCCAGGTCGGCGCGATGTCGGAGGCCGACCTGGACACGCTGCCGGCGTCGGCAGGCCGGCGGTTTGTGCGCGTGGGGGTGACGGGCGCCGTGCCCGCGCCGGCAGGCGCGGGAACGGTGCGGGTGCATGGCGCCGCCGCGGCGGAAGCCGCGGCGCGGTCCGTGGTGGGCGACACGAGCGCGGCGGCGATTTCGCCGGAAATCGCCGCCGGGATCGTGATCGCGTTTGAAGGCGCCCCCGAATACGCCGCGCTCAAGGACACCGCACAACCGATCGATACGCCCGCGATGTACGACCTTGCGGCCCAGATCGTCGGGAATGAAATGACCCCGGAAAAGGCGTCGGGAGGCTTTTTCTTCTTGTCCAACGAAAAAAGGCCTCCCGACGTCTTTTCCGGTCTCCTTGTCCTCTCCACCCTTCCCCCCGATTCCGTTGAGGCCGCCGCGCTGATCGCGCGGGCGCTGCGCGCGGCGGCGGCGCCCGCCGTCACACTCGCGGAACGCGAGCCCGACGTCCTGCCCGACGAAGTCGTAAATGCCTGGCAGCGCGAGCCGCGCGCTGACCTGGCGCCAGGCAGCGGGCAACCCCAGCCCCTCGGTCGCTGGATCTGGGCGCTTGTCCTGATCCTGTTGGCCGTCGAGACAGGAGTCAGGCGCGCGCGGCCACCGGTTCAGGTGGCCGCGCCGGCAGACAGCGCAGGAGGGCCTCATGCGCGAGTGGCCTGAGTCCCGGACGGTCGTGGCCTTCCTCGCGCGCGTGACCCGCGTGCGTCGGGCGCAGGCGCTGATCGCCGGCGCGACAGTGGGGCTCGGCGTCGCCACCCTCGCCGTACTCGCGCTCCTGCTCAACGGCGTCGCGACGATGACCGCAGCGCTCGCGGCCGTGACCCTCGCACTCACCGGCGCACTGACTGCGATGTTCCGATTCGACGCATCAGAGCGGGCTTCGGCCGCCGCTGTGGAAGCGCGATTCCCCGAGTGCAGGAACCTGCTGGTGACGGCTACGGCACTGCTGAAAGACGCCGGCCCGACGCCGGTGACGATTTGTCGGGTGGTGCAACACGATGCCGCTCGGGCCGCGCAGCGTGTGGACATCTCCTCACTCTGGCCGTGGGCAGGTCCCGCCGCGCGGTGTGTCGGCGCCGCCGCGGTGTGCGGTGCGGCATTTCTCGTCACGGTTCCCGCCGTCGAACGGCTGCTCCCTGATCTGGCGACCGAGGCTTCCTCCACGCCCGTCGTCTCCGGCGTGCGCGTCACCATCACACCACCCGCCTACGCCGCGCAACCGCCGCAGACGATGAACGATCCAGCGCGGATCACCGCGCTGGCGGGCAGCCGCGTCGACGTGGTGGTCTCGGGCAGCGCCGCACGCATGCGGATCGACACCGCCGATGGCGCGACTGACGCCGCCCGCGCCGACGACGGGCATTTTGCGTCCACCGTCACGATCGCCGCAGACGGATTCATCGCGGTCACGCCCTTCGGCGCAGACGCCGCCGCGGGCCCGCGGCGGCTGATGGGTGTGACGGCCACCCAGGACCGTCCGCCGGTGCCGCGGGTGACCGTGCCAGGCAAGGACATCTTTCTTCGCGAAGCGACCACCACACTCGATCTCACCGTCGAGGCCACCGACGATCTGGGCCTGCGCACGCTGCAACTCGCCTACACGAAAGTCGCAGGCGTCGGGGAGTCGTTCACGTTCACCGAAGGCGAGGTGCCGCTGACGCTGACCCGGCCCGACGGCCGCCAGTGGCGCGGTACCGGCACCTTGTCGCTTCCGGCGCTCACACTCGAGGTCGGTGACATGGTCGTCTATCGCGCCGTCGCCACCGACCATCGTCCCGGCAGCACTCCCGTCGAGTCGGACGCGTTCATCGTCGAGATCGTGTCCAACAGCGAGGCCATGGCCGAAGGGTTTGCGATCGACGACACCCAGGACAAGTACGCGCTCAGCCAGCAGATGGTGATCCTCAAGACCGAGCGCCTGATCGCGAAGGCCGCCGCGCGTCCTGCGCCATCGACGGAGGCGATATATGAAGAGTCGCTGAGGCTTGCGGCCGAACAACGATCCGTGCGGGCCGAACTGGTCTTCATGACCGGCGGGCACTTCGAAGACGAGTTCGTCGAAGCGGCGCACGAACACGAGATCTCCGACGGCCGGCTCGACAACTCCGGTCGGGCGGACCTCGGCCGGGCCATTCGCGACATGAGTCGTGCCGCTGCGGAACTCACCGACGGCAACCTCAGGCCGGCCCTCGAAGCGGAGAAGTCCGCGCTCGAGGCCATGCAGCGTGCGTTGTCCCGCCGCCGCTTTATTCTGCGCACCCTCACACAGCGGGAATCCATCGACGACAGCCGCCGCCTCACAGGCACGATGTCCGACCTGGCCCGGTCACGGCGCGCAGTCGCGGATCCGGCGGTGCCCCCGCACGTCGTCGCCCTGCGGGGCGCATTGGTCGCGCTTGGCGGGCTGGCGTCCAGGGCCATGCTCGCCGAGTCGGACGCGGCGACGATCGGGGCCGTCACCGAGTCGCTGCTGAAAGCGGCCCCTGGTGATCGCGCGGTCGTCGATATCGTGGCGCTGTTGTCGCAGGCCAATGAAGCCATCACCGGCCGGCGTGAGCGTGACGGACGCGCGGCGCTCGGTGACGTCGCCGCGCGCATCACCGCCATCCTGCGCATCGCCGCTCCGTCATCGTCTGCCGGACCTGATGCGGACGCGCAACGGCTGAAGGGCGCACTGTCTGATGCGCAGCGACGGGGAGGTGGCCGGTGATCCTCGATCGCGTCTGTCGCATGGCCGCCCTCGTGATCGCCATCGTCGCGGTGATCGATCCCGCGTGGATGGCGGCCCGCCCCGCCCCCGCACGCGCGGTCGTGTTGCGGGGGGCTGGGGCGACGCCGGCAGATGTCGCGCGCGTGAGGGACGCGCTGGCACCGGATGTCACGATCGACACGGACGAGGTGCCGGCCACGGCGGCCCGCGTGCTGGTGGGCCGCCGGGCGCCGGGGCGCCCCCCGGACGGTCTGACGTTCGTCGTGGTCCCTGATGCGCCGGCAGACGCGCCGGAAATTCGCCGCCTGCGTCTCGGAGACCGGGTGCCGCTGGATGCGGTCAGCCGCCTGACGGTTGACGCCGCTCTGCCGCCGGGCGCGACATCTGCGCCCGCGGCGGTTCGGTTCACCTTGTTTTCCGACGACGTGCCGGTGGATGCGCAGGAGGTCACAGTCGCCGCCGGCGCGAGAACGGCGACGGCGGCCCTGACGTTTGTGCCCTCGCGTGAAGGCCTTGCGCGGATTCGGGTCGCGGCCCGCATTGGTGGCGGCCCTGAGGCGTATGCGGAGGCGGCCACTGAGGTGGTCAGAACCACCCGGCGCATCCTGTCGTACGAAGCGCGACCGTCGTGGTCGGCCACGTTTGTGCGGCGCGTCCTCGAGGAGGACCCCCGCTTCGAGGTCGTCGTCCGCTCGGTGACCTCGCGCGGGGTGACGACGGAGGCGGGCGTGCCACCCGCGACGCTTGACCGGGCTGACGACCTGTCGGGGTTTGATGTCGTGCTGGTATCGGCGCCCGACGCAGTCGGTGATCGCGCCGCCGAGGCGCTTGAGGCGTACCTGCGTGCACGCGAAGGCGCGGTTGTTGTGCTGCCGGACGCCGGAGGGGCGCCATGGTTGTCACGGCTCACGGGCGTCTCCGCGTGGACCGACGAACGGCGTCCGGCCCTCGAGCGCATCGAGTCGCCGGTCGGTTCATGGACTGCGAGCGAGTTCCTCTGGCCGGCCGGGTGGCCGGCGGGCGCCGAGGCCATGACCAGTTGTCTCTCGCCGATGGGCGCGGCACGGCGCTGTGCGGTGTGGCGGACACCGGTGGGCGGCGGTCGTGTGGTGGTGAACAGCGCGATTGACGGATGGCGCACGCGCACGGCCGAAGGATCGGCGTTTGCGGCGTTCTGGCGATCGGTGATCGGCGATGAAGCGGCGGCGACCCCGCGACCGGTGGAGGTGGGGCTCAGCGATCGTCTGGTCGAGCCGGGTACGTTCGTCGCGGCGAGTGTGCACCTGACAGGGCAAACCGCGACTCCGCAGGCCGAGTGGCAGAGCACCGAAGGTGCGGTGACACCCGTGCGTCTCTGGCCGGATGGCGCCGGGCGTTACCGGGCCGAATTCCGCGCCCCTGACGTGCCTGGCAGGTATCGGCTGAGCGTGGTCGTCCCGGGCAGCCCTGCACCGCAACCCGACGTCGCGGAATTCCTCGTCGTGGATTCCGGCAGTGTCCATCGGCCCGTAGCCGGCGACCACGCGTTACTCTCGGCTTTCGCCACGTCGCGCGGCGGCGACGCGATCCCGATCGCGGATGTCGGCACGTTGGCGGCTCGTATCACGACCGCGGTATCAGCGGCACCAGTGGCGACTCCGACACATCCGATGCGCTCTCCATGGTGGATCGTGCCGTTCGCCGGGCTGCTGTCGGTCGAGTGGTGGTCGCGCCGGCATCGTGGCGCACGATAGATGCTTGACACGATTGGCTGCGGCTTCTAACCTTCGGGCACCATGCACTCACGCGAGCAAGTCAAGGCCATCACCGACAAGATCTTCAACATGGCCACCGCCGACGCGGTGGAGGTCAGCTTCAATTCGTCCGAGCGGTCGGGCACCCGGTTTGCGAACTCGTCGATCTCGGCGAATCTGGTCCAGTTCGACCAGTCGCTGACGGTGACGACCTATTTCGGGTCGAAGTCGGCGAGTCAGTCGACGCGCGACTTCTCCGATGCGTCGCTGAAGCAGCTGGTGGCCGAGACGGAGACCGCCGCGAAGGCCGGTCCCGACCGGCCGAATGTGCCGAGTCTGCTCGGACCGCAGAATTACATTCCCGTGGATGCGGCGCTGCCGAACATGAAGGCGTTCGGTCCGGCCGAGCGCGCGCGGATGGTGCGGACCAGTATCGACATCAGCAAGAAGATGGGGACGGTCGGCTCCGGGTACATCCCGAAGATGCACCAGGCGACGTGTCAGGCGAACTCGAAGGGCCTGTTTGCGTTCTACGAAGTCGCCGAAGCCAGCTTCATCCTGACGTGCCGCATGCCCGATGGCAGCGGGTCCGGGTGGGCCGGCACCACCGGGATTAAGGACCTCAGCATGATCGATCCGGTGGAGATCACCGAGGTCGCATCAAAGAAGGCGCTCGACAGCCGGAATGCCCGTGCGCTGGAGCCCGGACGGTACACGGTGATTCTTGAGCCCCGCGCAAACGCCCGGTTCCTCTCGCTGATGACCGGCATTTTTGGCGGCGGTGGCGGCGCGTTTATGGAAGGGAAGAAGCCCGGGGACAAGATCTTCAGCGACCTGGTCACCCTCAAGAGTGACATCGGCAATCCCATCCTGCGCCAGTCCACCATCCTTGGCAACAATACGCCCGCGGCGCCGGTGACCTGGCTGGACAAGGGCGTGCTGCGCAGCCTCTCGGGTGGGCCGAACAATACGAATCCCGGCGCGGGCATCAACCAGAGCCTGGTGATGGAAGGTTCCGACTTGTCGACAGCCGACATGATCAAGCAGACCAAGCGCGGACTGCTGGTCACGTTCTTCTGGTACATCCGCGGCGTGGACAACGACACGCTGCTCAACACGGGCATGACGCGTGACGGTCTCTTTCTCATCGAGAACGGGGAGATCACGATGCCGGTGCAGAACTTCCGGTGGAACATGTCGCCGCTGGTCGGCTACAACAACATCTCGCTGGTCGGGAAACCCGTGCCGATGCACATGGGTGAGTCGTACGACGGCGGCAACTCCGCCTTGATTCCCCCTGTGCGGATGGAAGACTTTTACATGACGTCGCTTTCGCCGGCGGTTTAGTCAAGGACAGCAGATCATGAACTTCACACGCAGAAACTTCATCAAGACCGTCGGCGCGTCGGGCGTTGTGCTCGCGTCCCACGACATCATCGCGGATCTGCTGGCGCAGACGCCCGCCGGCAACCCCCTGCAGTCCAGATTCAAGGGGCTGGCCGATCAGGTGCTGGCGCAGGCGAAGGCGGCCGGCTGTACCTATGCCGACATCCGGTTCACGCGTTCGGCGTCCATGAACATCAATGCCAACGGCAGCAGCGGCCGCGACGGGCAGTTGGCTGGCGCCTTTGCCGGGCGTGGCGGCGGGGGCGGCGGCCGCGGCGGGGGTGGTGGCCGCGGGGGCGGCGGCAACCTCGGCGGGCCGCAGGGCTTCGCGGCATTCGGCAACGGCCCTGGCACGCAGGGACCGGCCGGCTTCGGCGTGCGTGTGATTCACAGCGGCGTGTGGGGCTTCTCGTCGAGCCCGATCGTGACCGAAGACGAAATCCGGCGCGTCACGGCGGTGGCCATCGACGTCGCGAAGGCGAGTGCCATCGCCAAGACATTCGACGTGCGCCTGGCTCCGGTGCCGGCGTTCACTGCGCACTGGAAGTCGCCGATGCGCAAGGATCCGACCACGGTGCCGCAGACCGACATGCAGAACTACGTGCAGCGGGTCGTAGACATCGTGATGAAGGTGCCCAACGTCGTCTCCGTCAACTCGAGCGTGAGCATGGGCTACGACTGGCGGTACTTCGCCTCGTCGGAAGGGTCGTACATCGAACAGGAGATCTACGACACGCAACCCCAGTTCAATGTCACCGCGCGTGTGGGTGATGTCACCCGGTCGCGCCAGTTCACCGCCGTGCCGAAGACGGCCGGGTGGGAGACGGCGGAAGAATCCGGCATGATCGAAAACGCCGAGCGCATCGCCAATGAAGCGGTGGAGTACTGCACGGCGAAGCCGTTGGGCATGGGCGTGAAGGATCTGATCCTCTCGCCGTCACACGCGATGCTGACGATTCACGAAATCATCGGCCATCCGACGGAACTCGACCGCGTGATGGGCTACGAGGCCAACTACGCCGGCACGAGCTTCATCAAGGTCGGGGATGTCGGCAAGCTGAAGTACGGCTCCAAACTGTTCAACGTGACCGCCGATCGCAACATGCCCGGCGCGATGGGCACGGTCGGGTATGACGATGACGGCGTGAAGACGCAGAGCTGGCCAATCGTGCGCGACGGCATTCTCGTTGGCCTGCAGACCAACCGGGAAACGGCGCACTACATGGGCGAGACCGAGAGCCGCGGGTGCACGGGCGCGTTGTCATGGCGCGACTACCCGTTCCTCCGCATGCCCAACGTGCACGTGGACTACGACCCGAAGGGGCCGTCGCTCGAGGAGATCATCGCCGACACGAAGGACGGGGTCATGATCGACGGCCGCGGCAGCTACTCGATCGATCAGCAGCGGTACAACGGCCAGTTCGGCGGCAACGCGTTCTGGGAGATCAAGAACGGGAAGGTCACCCGGATGGCGACCAACGTCGCGTATCAGGCAATCACCACCGACTTCTGGGCCAACCTCGACGCGGTGGGCAATCAGTCCACCTGGCAGATGTTCGGCACCGGCGGTGACGCCAAGGGCCAGCCGACGCAGACGAATTCGATCTCGCACGGATCGCCGTGGATGCGGATTAGCAAGATTCTGGTTGGAGCAGCGTTCTCCTAAAGGGCGTTGTTATTGAGGATTGAGGAATGAGGATTGAGGATTGGCAATTGTTTGATTGCTGATTGTGGGATTGATTGAGGGATTGAGGGATTGAGGGATTGAGGGATTGAGGGATTGAGGCGAAGGTTCCTCAGGCTGTCATCGCGTAGACGACGATATTGACGGCGAAGCGCGTATTGTCTTCCTTGCGAAAGCGTTTATTGCGCCAGTCGTAGTCCCACTCGCAGCCGTAGTCCTTGTTGGAGTAGACGACACCGAGGCGGCCTGGGCGGCCGGGGCCGGGGACGTGTTCCACGGCGCGCAGGTAGTCGTGCACCATGTCGTCGCCCCAGCCGTTGAGTTCGTGTGAGGTCTGGGGCGGGCCTTCCGGGAAACTGAAAAACGCTGAATAGAGCGCGTGTGTGTTCGGAATTTTCGGCATCGCCGCTTCCGACGAGACATCCGCGTACGTGCGCCGCATTTCCTCTTCAAACGACCTGGCATACAGCCCGTCAACATCGTGATTGCAGTCGTCGGAGAAGAGCAGGCCGCCGGTGCGTGTGAAGTGGGCGAGGTTCGCGCGTTCACGAGCGTTGAAGCGCACGAGTTTGTGGCCGGTCATGAAGAGGAACGGGAATGCGAACAGGTCCTCGGAGTCGAGTGTGATGACGACTTCCTGCGGGTAGACCGGCATGGTCGTGTATTCGACAAGGCTGTTGAGGACGTTGGCAGCGACCTTCGGGTTGTAGTCCCAGTCGCCCGAGTCGTAGCGCACGCGCGCGAACACAAACTCCCCGCTGCGGGGCCCGGTGATCCGCGGCGCGGGCGGCGCCTGCTGCAACATGCAGGAATTGTATACGCCGGATCCGCGATAATGCCTCAGTCATGGCGATGCCCAGCGACCCTCAGGCGTTGGATGATGTGATCGTGTTGTCTCGGGAACAGACGCGCATTACGACCGATGCGCGTGTGCTGGCGGAGGCGCGCGGGCGATTTGCGAAGACCTCGGCGGTCGTCCTGCGCGGCTTTCTGGCGCCGACCCTGTTGCAGCAGGTGCAGGAGCAGGTGCGCCGGGGGGAGTTCAGCGAGTTTGTCCATCCGGCGTCCGGTGTCGAGGACGTGATGGAGCACCGGGACGTGATCTGGCTGTTGAGGTTTCTCATCGGCACGGGCGACGTCCTGCGGGCCGTAGAATCAATCACCGGGGTGCGGGCGCTCCGGAAGTGCCAACTCCGGGTTTACCGGTTCCTCCCGAACACCGGGCACCGGCATGACTGGCACGACGATTACTCTGACGGACGCCGGCTGGGACTCAGCGTCAACCTGTCCGAGGACTATTTTGACGGCGGCAACCTGCAGATCAGGCATCGGGACGCTGAGACGTTGTTGAACGACGTCAGGAACACCGGTCCAGGGGACGCGGTCATTTTTGGCCTGGGGGACGACCTCGAACATCAAGTACTACCTGTGGTCGGAGCCGCGCCGCGGGTCGCGTTGGCCGGGTGGTTTCGCGAATAGTAGAATCAGGGGCTATGGCACATTTCTCCCTGCTTCGTCGTGGCGTGGTCTCTGCGGTGGTTCTCGGTCTGGCCCTGGTGGCGGTTCCTGAAGCTCAGCAGCAGCGCGCCAGTCCCCATGAAACCGTGTCCGCCGAAGTGGCGGGTGCGAAGGTCAGCATCACCTACGGCCGCCCCTATATGAAGGGGCGTCAGGTCGTCGGCGGGCTGATTCCGTACGACCGCGTCTGGCGCACCGGTGCCGACGAGGCCACGACCCTCACCACCGACAAAATGTTGATGTTCGGCAACCTGCACGTGAGTGCCGGTTCGGTGACCCTCTGGACACTCGCGTCCGAGCAGGCTCCGTGGAAGTTCGTCATCAACAAGGAAACCGGCCAGTGGGGCACGGCCTACAAGGCGGAGAACGACCTCGGCCGCGTGGACATGAAGGTCGAGACGCTGGACACCGCGGTGGAACAGTTCACGATCGCCATCGAACCCGCCGGCAAGGGCGGACAGATCGTCATGACCTGGGACAAGACGAAGATGATCGTGCCGTTCACCGTGATGTAAACATCACGGTGAACGACAGTCCCATCTTCGTCATTGAGGATTGAGGATTTAGGATTGAGGATTGGCAATTGTAGGATTGGGGATTGGGGGATTGAATCCTCCAATCCCCCAATCCTCCAATCCCTCAATAAATCCCACAATCTGCAATCCCGCAATTGCCAATCCTCAATCCTCAATCCCAAATCCTCAATAACAGGGTTCTGTTACACTAAGCTTCTCTCCCTGCTCCCGCCGGTTCCCCGGTTGGTGAGTGATTCCCTCGAATTCATTGATGGAAGTCCTTAGGGAAGTCAGGATCTGTTCGTGCCCTTTTCGACACTGAATCTCCACCCCAACCTGCTCAAGGCCATCAAGGAACTGGGCTTTGCCCGTCCGACGGCCATTCAGGCTGATTCCATTCCTCCCGCGCTGGAGGGCCGTGACGTCCTCGCGTGCGCCATGACCGGCAGCGGCAAGACCGCGGCCTTTCTGCTTCCGCTGATTCAGCACCTGATTGATGCGCCCCGTGGCACCACCAAGGCGCTTGTGCTCACGCCGACGCGTGAGCTCGCGGCCCAGATTCTCGAAGACCTCCAGGACCTCGCCGTGCACACGCCGGTGAGCGGCGCGATTGTCATCGGTGGTGTGGGCATGGGCCCGCAGGAACATGCGTTCCGCCGCGGCGTGGACGTCATCATTGCGACCCCGGGCCGCCTCATGGATCACATGAAGCAGCCGTACGCGAAGTTGCCGAAGCTCGAATACCTCGTGCTCGACGAAGCCGATCGCATGCTCGACATGGGCTTCCTCCCGGAAATCCGCCGCATCCTCAAGGCGCTGCCGCCGCGCAAGCAGACGATGTTCTTCAGTGCGACGATGCCGCCGCCGATTGCGGAGTTGACGCGCGAGATGTTGAAGGATCCCGTGCGGATTGCCGTGGAACGGCAGGCCGGTCCGGCGGTGGGCATCACGCAGGCCGTGTATCCCGTGCCGCAGGAGCTCAAGTCCGTGCTGCTGTTGAAGCTGCTGCAGGGCGACGAGATGAAGGACACGCTGGTGTTCACGCGCACCAAACATCGCGCGAATCGCCTGGCGGACTTCCTCGTGAAGCACAACATCAAGGCCGATCGCATTCACGGCAACCGGTCGCAGGCGCAGCGGACGGCGGCGTTGTCTGCGTTCAAGGAGGGCAAGGTCCAGGTGCTCGTCGCGACCGACATTGCGGCGCGCGGCATCGACATCTCGGCGCTCGGCCACGTCGTGAACTTCGATGTGCCGCTGGTGCCTGAGGACTACATTCACCGCGTGGGTCGCACGGCGCGCGCGGAAGCCACGGGTGATGCGTTCACCTTTGTGGCGCCCGACGAGGAAAGTGATTTGCGGCGGATTGAGGCGGCGATCAAGAAGCGCCTGTCGCGCATCACGGTGCCGGACTTCGACTACAACGCGAAGCCGCCCGCGCGCCTTGAGATTCCGATTGCGGACCGCATTCGCGACATCCGCGCCCGCAAGCAGCAGGAACGCGCGCGCGCGGCGGAGAAGGCCGCGCGACGCGGCGGTGCTGCGAGTCCAGCGTCCAGGGCCCAGGGGGCCGGGTCCGGCAGACCTGGCGGCGGCGGTTCAGGGGCCAGAGGTCCAGGCGCCAGATCCGGTTCGGGTACTCGGTCGTTTGGACCGCGCCGCGGACGGTAGCTCAGAACTTCGCGACGAGCGCGACGCCGGTGATCGTGTCTGTCTTCATGAAGCCGGGCACGGGCGACTTCACCCAGCGGGTGGTGTGCGTCACTTTCATCGACAGGAGCGCGTTCAGCCTGGCCGACAGGCTCGCGACGTTTGTCACCCGCCGGTCGCGACCATCCTCCAACGAGAACACCGTTCGGGCGGTGTTCTCCAACGTGGCCGTGGCCGAGACGGCCAGTTTGTAGAACACGCCCATGGTGGCGATGGCGGTGGACAGGTTCGCACCGGTCCGGCGCCGCTCGCTGGCGTAACCGGCTCCTGCATCCAATGTCAGCTGCTGCCGAGCGGTCGTGAGCGCCTCGAAGCTGAGGCCGATTTCGGCCGTGTTCCGGTGGTTGATACCAGCAAAGCGGTCGCGCGCGTAGCCGTGTTTGCCGACCAGTGACAGCGTCGGCGCCAGGTGCCGGCCGACCTGCGTCTCGATGAGTGTGGACTGCGCGCGGACCTGCCCACGGTCCTCACTGCGCACCAGTGCGGCCTTGTTGGTGATTGTCCAGTCGCCCGGCCGGAAAGTCAGTGTGCTGCCCGCGCCCAGCGTTTGTGTGTCCGAGTTTCCGCTCGTGCCCACGTACGACAACTCCGCGCTGCCCGCGACGATCGGTGGCGGTGGGGGAGGCGGCGGCGCAGCCGCCTGCGTCACTCCTGACTGCGCCCATGCCATGACCAACCAAGTCACACTCATCCAATCCACTCGTATGCCTCCAGAACCACGAACCATGAACCATGAAACCGCGTCAGCCCCTCAGGTGCGCGTGTGGCATCAGGTAGTTGACCACGTAATCGCGCACCGCGCTTTCCACTGACAGGACCGGTGCTTCGTACCCTGCGGCTCGGAGTTTGGTCATGTCGGCGCGTGTGTCGTACTGATATGCCTTCGCGAGCTCCGCGGGCATGTCGAAGTATTCGATGCGCGCGTCGCGGTTCATGGCAGCAAAGATCGCGCGCATCAGACGGTTCCAGTCGGTGGACTCACCGGTGCCGACGTTGAAGACGCCGTTGTGTTCCGGATGGTCGAGGAGCCACAGCGTCATCGCAATCGCGTCTTTCACATAGATGAAGTCGCGGCGCTGGCCGCCATCGGGGTATTCGGGCCGGTCGCTGCGGAACAACCGCACGCGGCCGGTATCGCGGATCTGCTCGTAGCCCTTGCACACCATCGAGCGCATGTCGCCCTTGTGCCACTCGTTCGGGCCGTACACGTTGAAATATTTCAGGGAGGCGATCTGATCGAGGCGGCCGGTATCGCGCGCCCACAGATCAAACTCATGTTTTGACCGGCCGTACAGGTTGAGCGGCCGCAGGTCGCCCAGGCCCGCGTGGTCATCCGAGTACCCCTGGGCCCCGTCGCCATACGTGGCGGCACTGCTGGCCACGATGAAGCGCGCGCCGGCGTCGAGCGCGGCCTCGCAGACGGTCTTTGAATACTCCAGATTGTTCTCGCGCAGGTAGTCCCAGTTCTGTTCGGTGGTGCTGCTGCACGCGCCGAGATGAATCACCGCGCGCATGCGCGTCTTCCAGTCGCCCCGGCGCACCTCCTCGAGCCACTGGTGGTGGGGCACATAGGCCGCATACGTCAGCGGCGCCAGATTCGCCGTGCCTTCCGCCGTCGGACGGGTATCGACGCACACGATCTCCGTGACGCCGCGCGCATTCAGCGCCCAGACCGCCGCACTGCCCAGGAATCCGGCTGCGCCCGTTACGACGAACATGGGATCAGTATAAAGGCGCGTTATTGAGGATTGAGGAGGGAGGATTGAGGATTGGCAATTGTTCAATTGTCGGATTGTGGGATTGGGCGCCAATCCCTCAATCCCTCAATCCTTCAATCCCTCAATTAATCCTGAATCTTCAATGTAACAATTGCCAATCCTCAATCCTCCCTCCTCAATCCTCAATCCTCAATAACTTGCGCCCCTTCCACCATCATGTTACTGTGCGTAACATGACACTGCGTAACAGCGCCCCCGGTCCGCTCACGGCGCTCCAGCGCGCCATCGTGGATTTTGTGGCGGCCAAAGGGCCGGTGACGTCGGAACAGGTCCGTGAGGGCCTCTACAAGTCGCATCCGCTCAAGGACTCCAGTATCCGCACCCTGCTGCGTCGTCTCGAAGCGCGCGGGCTCATCAGTCACATCCAGGAAGGCAAAGTCTTCCTCTATCGCGCCGAAACGTCGTCAGCCCGGGTGGCGGCGAAGGCCGTGAAGCGGATGATCGACGGCTTTTGGGCCGGTTCGGCTGAACGATTCCTCGCCGGCCTGGTGGACGAAAAGGTGCTGTCAGCCGCAGAACTCGAACGCCTCGCCAGAAAAATCAGGGCCCGGCGGTCACGGCTCACCGCAGACTGAAGGTCACCGTGACCGTCATGATGACCGGAACCGACTGACCGTTGAGGCGCACACCGTCGGCCGCTCGACCTCAGGCGACGCGGTGTCGGGTGATACAACGGGCGCGGCATCAGCGCTGATCTGCGGTGTTTCGGCAGCCGACCGGGCGACCTCGGGTTCAGCCGGCAGTTCGGTGGCGGACGCGAGCATCACCTGGAGCTGGCGCGACAGCGTCAGCAGCGGTCGAAGGAGAGGCCTCTCCGGTGTTCCTGTGTTCCCTGTCTCATAAGACACCGGTCTCAGACGTTTGTTCGCAGGGCGATCCAGCCGAGCGCGGCGCCGGCCAGGATGAGCCACCCGGAATGCACGCGTGTGCGCAGCAGCACGGCCAGACTGACGATGGCGATGGTGAGGGTCAGCCCACCGGACAGAGCGGCCTGGCCGAGCTGCCAGGTGACGGCCGCCATGAGGCCGAGCGACGCGACCGTGACGCCATCAAGCACGGCACCCATCAGGGGAGACGAGCGCAGCTTCGGGACAATTGGTGCCGTGAGTGCGACAAACACAAACGCCGGCAGGAAGATGCCGACGGTGGCGAGCAGCGCGCCGCGCGGACCGTCGAGCACGTAGCCGATAAACGTCGCGGTGGTGAATACCGGGCCCGGCGTGATCTGCCCGACGGCGATCGCATCGAGCAGTTGGCCTTCGGTCAGCCATCCGAGGCGTTCGACAAAGTCGGCGCGCAGAAACGCGAGCAGCACGTAGCCGCTGCCAAACAACACCGCGCCGGTCTTGAGAAACATCGCGAACATCGTGCCGATCGAGAATGGTGCGGCTGCGGCGGCGACGGTCTGTGCGCCGACCGACGCCGCGCTCCCGCCGGCCAGCAGGCCGGCAAGGGTGGTGACAACGCCGCGTGTGGACGCGAGGTGCACCACGATCGCGAGCACCGTGGCACCGCCGAGCACCGCGAGTTCGTGAACGCCGGCGAGCACCGCGATGAGCGATCCCAACCCCAGTACGGCGAGCCAGGGGGATTTCACGGCCGAGTGGCTCATGCCCAACAGGCCGTGGCCGACGATGGCGATGACAACAGGCGCGATGCCGGCCATCACGGCACGCACATCAGGCAGGGAGCCGTAGGTCACGTAGCCCCAGGCGACCATCGTCACGATCAGCGCGGCCGGCAGAATGAAGGCGGCGCCCGCGACGAGCAGGCCCGGCCAGCCGGCGCGCCTGTGACCGATATGGATCGCGAGTTCGGTGGAGTTCGGGCCGGGAATCAGCTGCGTGGCGGCCACGAGGTCAAGGAACTGCTGGTCGGTCATCCACTTCCGACGGGTGACCACCTCGGTCCGCATCATGGCCACGTGGGCCGCCGGACCTCCGAAGGCAATTGTCCCCAGCGTTCCGAACAGTCGCGCCAGTTCCCACATGTGCGCCCATTTTCCCACCACCGCGGGGAAATCCCGCCCGCGAACCGCCCCCCGGACCCTGGACCCGGACCCTGGACCCTTGCCCCCCGACCTGTGGACCCCTTGGGTCCCGGCACGATACGTGCTTCTGTCCGGTGAGATGGCTATCAGTGTCGCTGCGGTGCGCGAAAATCCCGCGCTGTTGAAGCTGGACCTGTACTGCAAGGGAGCCCGGCTGGATATGGCGTCGCTGGGGGGTGGCGGCACGGGCCGTGGGCTGGTCCGGACGCGGGCGGGACTTGGGTCCGGGCTGGAAGTGGTGCTGCCTGGCGGCCTCTGGACCAACGTGCCGGTGCTGGAGGCCTTCGCGCAGCGGTCTCCGTATGAGTTCCAGGGTGACGGCGATGGACTGCGCCTGATGCGTGATGGCGAGTTCGTGACCACGGTCAGCCTGTCGCCACGACCCGCGTGGTACGACCAGGTCACCTCATCGGGCAAACCGATGATGCGTGTCGGCACGCTGCAGGGCACGTATCTCGGTGTGTATCCGGCCAAGGTCTGCGACTACTGGGTCACCCCTGAAAAAACCAACTGTCACTTCTGCTCGGTCGGCCTGAACCTCGGCGTCGATGACGCGACGGAGAAGTCGGTGGAGGAAGTGCTCGAAGTTGTCCATGCCGCGCGTGAGGGCTCCGGGATCACGTACGTGGACTTCAACACCGGCCACTACGAGGGCGACACCTATCTCGACATCCTTGAGCCCTACGTGCGGCGCATCAAGGCCGAGACCGGGCTGCTTGTCGGCATCCAGACGCCGCCGCACCACGACCTGTCTCGGTACGACGCGCTCAAGGCGATGGGCGTCAATCGTGTGTCGTTCTGCTTCGAGATTTTTGACCGCGCACGATTCCGCGAAGTGTGTCCGGGCAAGGATGCGCAATACGGCCTCGACCGCTATCTCGACGCCATCCGCTACTGCGCGGAGCTTGGACGCAAGAGCGGGTTATCGCTGTCTGAACCCTGGGTGACCAACGGGGAAATTGTCGCCGGGCTTGAGCCGCCGGAGTCGTCGATCGCGGCGATCAACTGGATCACCGAGGCGGGGGCCATTCCTACCGTCTGTGTGTTTCGTCCCCTGCGAGGCACCGACTACGAGGATCTCGAGCCGCCGGATACGGAGGCAATGGTGCCGGTGTTCCGCCGGCTGTACGACGCGTGTATGGAGCAGGGGCTGCCGATCGGGTGTGCGCCGAACATTCACGTCTCGCTGGTGTTGCTGCCCGAGGAATGTGCCTCGTTGTCCGACACGCCGTTCCGCTGGCAGCGCGCAAAACTCGCGGTGATGCGCCGGGCGTTTCTGGAGATCTTCAATCGGAAGATGCGTCGGATGCCCGGCAGCTCACCAGGGCACCATCCAGACCTTCCAGGGCAGCCGGCTCCACCACCAGCACAGGAAACCCCCGCCCATACAGTTCGTGTGCCACCACCGACGCGAGGGCAATAAACGTATCGACCTTCGGCAGCAGGATGGCTGCCGGCGCGTTGCCGAGTCGCACCGCCTCCAGCAGGATCGCGGTGGTCGTGCTCGACCCGCGCGTCCACGGCAGCGCCAGCACGCACCCGGCCAGGCGTTGTCCGCTGAGCGGATGGCGCCGGTCGATCACCTCACCGGTCGCCGCGTCATACCCGCCCCAGAACGACAGCGGAGCGGGACTCACGACGAGCCGCCCCTCTGCGGGGCCCGCGACCACGCTCGAGATTACAGGAACGACCGTCATGCCACGCTCCACGCGCTGTCGTCACGCACCACGCGACCCTGCACGGCCGACTCCACACAATCCTCAAGACTGCCGTAGACCACCTGACGGCTCAGGAGGCCGGGCACGTAGTACGCGTATTTGCCGGAGTTGGTCATGATGGTGGTGATCGACGGCGGCAACATCGGTGTCGCGAGCACACAGGTGTCCACGGTGATGCGGCCGCCAAACGCCTCGAGGTCGCGCAACATGCCGGTGTCGGCAGCCAGCGTCCGCATGATGCGACTGGTTGTGACCAGAAACTCCACCGAGTCCTTCTTGCGTCGTCCCCGCAGCAACGGCGCGAGCTGGCGGAATTCGTCGAGGGAGAAGTGCGGGCTGCCCAGCAACACGAGATCGACGGGCGCGTCGGCGTTGGTCGTGAGCTGCCGCCGCGCGTCGAGCAACTCGGGCATGCCGATGCGGTGTGTGACCTCTGGCGTGAGGCCGCCAAAGGCGGCGGCCGTGGTGGGGGCCTCCGGCGTGATGCCGACCAGGTGAAAGAGGGCGACCGATCCGGAAGAGGCTGCGGTGGCCCCAAGCGCTTTGAGCTGGTCGTCGTTCGGCCGCACGGTGAGGCCCTCGACCACAGGGATGCGATCGTCGGCGAGTCGGCCGATGATGAAGCCGAGGACGGGATAAAACTCGTCGAGTTCCTGCAGGCGATGCGGGACGCCCGTCATCGTGATCAGCACGTGCCCGCGGCGTCCGGCATCGGTGTGCAGGCCGACCTCGGGCACGCGGCCGGTAATCGCCGCGCAGATGTCATACAAATCGGGATACCGCTCGGTCCGCGCACCGATGACGGAGTTGGCAAAGACGATCGCGTTGGATTCGCCCCACGCGATCTGCTGCCCGAAGGATGGTCGCGCCTGTGTCTGATACGGCGCGCACGTCCAGGTTTCCGTGGTACCCATTGACCGGTAGGCGACCATCTGCCGGTGTGCCTGCGACGCCCATCTCGCCTCGACCGGCCACTCGCCCCAATGGTGTTCATCCACGCCGCTCACGTTGAGCGACGCCGGCACGGCCACGCGCGCGCCGAGGCTCGCGAGCCGTTCCGCGAACTCCAGCCCGGCATCGCCGACGTAGATCGTGCTGTCGATGTGCGCGTGCGTGATGTCAATCAGCCGCGGCGCGCCGGCGATCTCGCCCATCCGCGACACAATTTTCATCGCCAGCGCCGTCGCCGGTCCCATCTCTCCGGCCAGCATCGCCGCGTCTCGTTCACTGAATCTCACGCCGTGCTCCCAGGTCCGCAATCCCGCAAGCCCTCAATCCCCCAATCCCCCAATCCCGATCCTCAATCCTCATTCCTTAATCCTCAATTGCGAGCCCGAAGAGCGAGCATCAGGGATTCTTGATCGAAACGGGTAAGATCGAGCCATGGTGACTTTTCGACCCTCGCGAGCCGCGTGGCTCCTCATGACCGTGGCGGCCGTGGCAGGGGGCGGCGGTGCCGACGTCTCGGCCCGGCAGATCACGCGGCCGACCGCTGTCGTGACGCCTCTGGCCGAGGCCAGTGCGGCGCGGAGTGGGCGGGAGGTGCGACTAGCCGCGCGGGTGGTGTTGCCGTCGGCGGCGCTCCACGTGCAGGCCAACAAGCCGCGCGAGGAGGGGCTGATTCCCACCGTTCTCACACTCGATGCCCCAGAGGGCGTCACCATCAACGAACTCGTGTACCCGGAGGCAACCGAGTTTGCGGTGGCTGGGTTTGACCAGCCATTACTCGTGTACGGCCACGACTTTGTGATTGGCGTACGGGCGACGGTCGCGGCGACGGTGCCGCTGGGCACGGTGACCATTCCCGCGCGGGTGCGGTATCAGGCGTGTAACGACTCGGTGTGTTTCCTGCCCCTCACAGTCGAGACGCGCTGGACCCTTCAGGTGGTCGCGGCGGATGCCGCGGTGACGCCGCAATATCAGGACGTCTTCAAGGCCATCAAGTTCGGCACCGGCAGCGCGCCTCCCGTGCGCGCGGCCGCCGACGCTGAACCTGTGGCGCCGGTGGTGGATACGGCCGATCTCGGCGACGGCGTGGCGATGTTGGACGGCTTTGAACTGCGGTCGCCGGCCGGCACCTACATGGATCGCGACGAGTTTCTCGCATTCCTGGCGGCGGCCGAAGCCGGCGTCATGCCGAGCGGCTGGTTTGACGGGCGCGGCCCGCTGGCCATCCTGGCGATCGTGTTGCTGGGTGGGCTGGCGCTCAACCTGACGCCGTGTGTGCTGCCGATGATTCCGATCAATCTCGCGATCATCGGCGCCGGCGCGCGCGCGGGCTCACGCCAGCGCGGGTTCCTTCTCGGCGCCAGTTACGGCGCGGCGATGACGCTTGTATACGGCGTGATTGGTCTGGTGGTGATTCTCACAGCCGGCGCGTTCGGTGGGATCAACGCGTCGCCCTGGTTCAATCTCGCGATCGCCATCGTGTTCGTCGTGCTGGGCCTCGCGATGTTCGACGTCCTGCTGATCGATTTTTCGAAGTATTCGACCCTGTTCCAGCCGAAGGCGGGGCAGCAGGGCAGTGTCGCGCTGGCGTTCACGATGGGGGGCGTCGCGGCGCTGCTGGCCGGGGCCTGTGTGGCACCCGTGGTGATTCAGGTCGTGCTGTTCGCGAGTGACCTGTACGCCGGCGGGTCGCAGATCGCGCTGGCACTGCCGTTTGTGCTCGGCCTCGGGATGGCCATTCCCTGGCCGATCGCCGGCGCCGGCATGGCCGCGTTGCCGAAGCCGGGTGCATGGATGGTGCGCGTCAAGCAGGTCTTCGGCGTGCTGATCATTGGCACGGCGATTTATTACGGCTACCTGGCCTACACCCTCTTCGAGAACCGCATGGTGGATGGCACCGAAGTCTCGTCGAGTGTGGACGAGATGCTCAAGAGCGGGTGGCACTCGTCATTGGCTGCCGGGCTCAGCGAGGCGCAGCGCGACCAGAAGCCGGTGTTGCTCGACCTGTGGGCCACCTGGTGCAAAAACTGCCTGGTGATGGACCAGACCACGCTGAAGGATCCTGCGGTGGTGCAGGCGCTCGCGGGCTACGTGAAGATCAAAGTGCAGTCGGAAGACCTGGACAACCCCGCCACCAGCGCGCTCATGCAGCGCATCGGCGCGGTCGGCCTGCCGGCCTACGTTGTCCTGCAGCCCCGATAGGACGTACCTGTGGGCGCAGGCGCGTAGAATCCGCGCGCATGACCAAGTCCGCTGCCGGCCTTCTCGTTCTGTTGTTGCTTTCGGCAGCGCAGGCTCCACCGCTGTGGGTGGAAGCCACGCCGAATCCGTTGCCGGAGACGAGCACCTGGATCAACAAGGTTGAGGGGGCCGATCTGAACGGCGATGGCCGGCCCGACCTGCTCTTCGCCAACGGCGGCGACTATTCCACACCGGGCAAGCCGGAGCCGAACGGCGCGTACATCAATCGCGGTGGCCGGTTGGCATTTGAGGATCGCAGCGCGGCCGTCTTCGGGCCGACGCCGGATCCGCGAGGTGCTGCGATTCATTCTGCTGATACTGGCCCAGCAATTCCTGCTTCTTCTGAATCGCCTTCTCCTGGGCCGTGTAGGCCTGCACGATCGACTGCGACGTCTGCAGATACTCGTGGTACTCGGTGTTGAGGCCCCCCCGCCATCGCGTAGTAGTCCGTCGTCGGAATCGGGTCGTATTCGTGGTCGTGGCACCGGGCGCAGCCCACCGTCATGCCGAGGAAGCCGCGACTGACGGCGCCCACGCGGCCGTGCCGTTCATCGGCGCGGGAGATCTCGACGGCGCCGTTGTCGTAACACCAGGGACCAAAGCCACCGGGAGCCAGTATTATGCCCGCATGAAGTCACATCGCAAGCTCGCGGCGACGTTGGTTCTGGCCTGGCTGACGTTCGGTGGGCCCTCGGCAGTCGCGCAAATCCAGTCACCGCCTCCCCCGGGACCGCCGGCGTTGAAACTGCCGCTGACAAATCTGGTGCCTGATGCCACCGTCGCCATGGCTGGGTCACGACGACTGGCTGGGAGTGGGAATGCGGTGTGGGTCATCAACAGTGCCAGCGGCACGCTGATGCGTGTGGACCCCAAGACAAACACACCCGGGAAGCCTGTGCTGGTCGGCAGCCGGCCGTGTGCCCGTTCGCTCGTTGCCTTCAAGAGTGTGTGGGTGGCCGAGTGCAGCCTGCCCGCCCTGGCTCGCCTGAATCCCGACACGAACCACGCCGTCGCAGAAATTTTTGTGCCCGGGGGGGCGCAGTCCGTGGCGTTTGCCGAGGACGCCGTGTGGGTGGCGGGCACCACTCAGGCGACCGTGACTCGGCTCAACGCCGGGGACGGCACCGTCTCGCGCATCGATCCGAAGACCAGCAAGGTCACCTCAACGATCACGCTCGGCGTCACCGCCACGGGCGGTGTGATTGCCGCCGGATCGGTGTGGGTGGCTGCAACCCCGACCGACATCTGGCGCGTCGACCCGACACGCGTGGAAGCGACACGCGCACCGGAGCCCCCGAGCACCCGCCCATCTGTCCAGCTGCCCATTCGCACAGTCGCCTCCGACGGCGTGCCCGTCGATGCCGACGGCAATCCGCAGTATTCGACCTTCTCGTTGTGCGCTGTGGACCCGGCCGCGCAGCAGTCCGGTGCGGCCGTGACCACACGCGTGCCGTTTGTCGGGCGCGCGGTGCCGCATGTGCGGGCCGGCGTCGGGGCGGTGTGCACCCAGGCGTCCACGCGCGTCGAGAACGGACGCGAAGGGCTCGACCTGATGGCGAAGGGCGTGGCACCCGCCGATGCACTGGCGCAACTGCTCGCGCCGGATCAGCAGCGGGAGTCACGGCAGGTTGGACTCATCGACATGCAGGGCCGGACGGCCGCGCACACCGGAACCCAGAACGGCGCATGGGCCGGCAGCCGTCAGGGACTCAATTACACCGTGCAGGCCAACATCATGGTCGGCCCCGAAGTGGTCGAGGCCGTGGCGAATTCGTTCGAGGCAACCGCCGGCACCGGCATGCCGCTTGCCGAGCGCATGATTCTTGCGATGGAAGCGGGGCAGGCGAAGGGTGGTGACCGCCGGTGGGGACTGCTCCAGTCTGCCGCGATCAAGATCGCCGACCCGAACACGCCGGGCCGAGGTGGCGACAACATCGCGCTTGCGATCGAAGTGGGCGAACACGCCGAACCGGTCGCTGAATTGAAGCGCATCTACTACACAACCGCGCGTCGTCTCGGGTATCGATCCTTCTCGCGCATCGAGGGCGCAGATGTCATCGAACTCAAGCGCATGTTGCACGCGCTCGGCTACTGGCGTCCCACACTGGAGACGTTCCCCGCCAACGCGCCAGCCCGCGAGTATGGTCTCTATGACGATGAGGCGATTGCGGCCGTGGACAAGTTCCGGGCAGACAAGGGACTCGTCTATCAGGGCAATCCGCCGGGACTGGTGGACGAGCGGTTCATTACGGCGCTCCGGGCGGCCTATTTCGCGAAGCGCAAGGGCGGATGACTATCCCCGCACCACCAGCACCGGACACGCCGCGGCTCTGATCACCTCGTGTGCGGTCGAGCCATAGATCGCGGTGCCGAGGGCGCCGCGCCCATGGGCGCCCATGACGATCAGGTTGGCCGACATGTCCGTCGCCACCTGGAGGATGGCGCGGTGGCTGCGACCGGATCGCACCGTCGGGACGACGTCACACCAGTCGTGTGGTTCGGCCTCCGCGAACGTCCGGAGCCGTGTCTCGGCATCCGACAGCACGTACTGCCGGTATTCCTCCGCGTTGTACGCCGCGACTTCCACGGGATCGCCCTCGGCCAGCCAGTCGACGACGTGCAGCGCGGTGACCGCGCCGTTGGACTGACTCGCCAGGTCGAGCGCAAACCCATAGGCCTGCTGCGAGGCGGGGGAGAAGTCGATCGGGCAGAGGATGCGCGTGAAGATCGGATCGTGCGGGGCCGGCACCGCGTGGGGCGGCACCGTCAGCACCGGACATGACGCCCGCTGCAGGACACGGCCGGTGACCGAGCCGTGGAGCAGCCGGTCGAACCCGCGGCGGCCATGGGTGCCCATGACGACAAGGTCCGCCTTCGTCGTCAGCGCCCGATCGAGGATCGCGGGCGACGCGTCGCCTTCCACGACCTGCACGTCCGGTGTGATGTCGGTCAGTGCGTCAAGGTCCAGCGCACGGCGGATCTCGGCGAGCACGGCATCCTTCGGCGGCGGATAGAGCAGGTGTGTCAGTTCGCCGATCGCTCCGGGCGGCATCGGCACGGCCTCAAAGGTCGGCACCACGTGCAGCACCGTCAGTCGCGCCTGGTACCAGCGCGCGAGCGACAACGCGTAGCCGAGTCCGGGCGCGGCGGCATCGCTCAGGTCGGTCGGATAGAGGATGTGGGTGAATCGGACCATGATGTGCCTCCCGCGTGACGATTATTGATAAACGATGACCACCGGGCGTGGTGACAGGTCGAGGACCTGTGCCGGCGTAAACAGGTTGCGGTCCTGCTGGTAGAAGAGCTTGATGCCGGCATACGCCATCGGCTGACGCATGACCGCCCGGTAAGTGGATCGTTTGAGTGCCTGTGTGCCAAAGCCGTCCATCACCAGCACGGTATCCACGACCGCGCTCGCCCGGACGTTCGCCTTGTCAGGGAGCATGTCGAGTCTGAACTGATGGACGATCAGGATCTTCGGCGGAAGACGATGGGTGGCGATGAGACGTTCGAGGACATCGAGACTGGTGTTGATGTCGCTCGCATACAGCCGACCCACCTGCTGCCCCGGAACCTGGCAGTCGGTCATCGCAAACTCGGGGTCGAGCGCGAGGTAGACGTCCGGTTCCTTCAGATACGGTTCCAGCGCCTTCACTTCCGCCGCGACGGTTGACCGTCCGACCTGGACGTCGAGGACCACCTTGTAGTCGTGTGCGCGGGCCTCAAGCAGTAGCGCGTCGATGACATCCCTGGTCTCGCGCCGGCGCCACATCGCGTCGGCCCCGGCCGTGCACTGCGCGACGACGGCCACCAGGTGGTAGGCCATCAGGACAGGTGCGGGACTGACCGCGCGATAGGCCTTCGCCTGCGCCTCGAATCGTGCAACACGCGCATCGCCGGACTGTTCGCCAAGGGCCCCCATCCGGGTGCTGCGCGGGTTGCCGTACCACGTCAGCAGAATGTGGTCATCAAGAACGGCGCGCGGAACACGACCGGCCGTGGGAGGAGCTGCGGCCAACGTGGCGCCTGCGGCCAGCGTCAGCAGGAGTGCGGTCAGTCGCACGTGCATCGGGGCCTCCATGGGCATTCGATGCATATGGCGTACCGCAGTCGAGACCGCCGGGTATCGAATGACAGGCGGGCGTCAGGGGCAAAAAAGGGCACGCCCCCCAGGGAGGTGGGTGTTTTTCCGGCAGTCGCCTCGGGGTAAGATGGCCGCGGAGGAATTCCACAATGCGACGAATGGGACTGACAGTGGCGGCGGTGGTGTTGGCGGCGGCGGTCTGGATGCCTGCGGTGCAGGCGGATCCCGTCAAGGTGACCGGGGAATTGATCGACGTCATGTGCGGGGCCACCAAGAAGGCCGGCGACAGCCACAAGGCGTGCGCGGAGAGCTGCGCGAAGCGCGGGGAACCGGTGGCCGTGTTCTCGAAGGACGGGATGTACACCATCACCGGGCCGCTGACCGAGAACAAGAACGCCAAGCTGATCGAGTTCATGGCCAAGCAGGTCACCGTGACCGGCGAAGTGACCAAGGACAAGGACGGCAAGATGACCATCCTGGCGACGGCGATCGTGCCGTCGAAGTAAGAACGATTCGGAGAGCGACTGGCGGTGGCTGCACGAGCAGTCACCGCCAGTCGTGTGTTTACGCCTGCGTTCGGTAGAACGTCGACTGCAGATCCTCGATCAACCGCTTCATCTCCAGCGCGTCACCCTTGCTGTGCCCGTGGCACACGATCGGATTGTGTCCGCCGGTCGTTTCGATGAACACGTCCGAAAACAGAATGTTCGTGTCGACCTTGATCGACGCGACGTGGGAAATGTGGATCGACTTCTCCAGCTTGCCGATCCACTGCGGCGTGAAGTGGGTCACGCTCGACTCGGTGATCGCCACCTGCGAGGGGAATAACCGGTTACCGGAGCTCAGGCGGCTGGCTCTGAAGACATGCGCGCCTGGAATTTTCCGGCCCTTGCTCAGAATGAACCACACCAGCAGACCCAGCGCGATTACGGCGCCGGCGGCAATCCGCACCCAGAGACTCGACCAGTCGATGCCCATCAGGCGAAGAGCGTAGCCGAAAATTAGACCGCTGAAACACCAATGGGGTAAGGTGACCTTCAAAGTGAGGGCCTCCCGATGGACAGACGAGACTTCCTGCTGAAGACGGCAGCGGTCGCGACAGGTGCCGTGATGCCGCTGCAATCCCTGTTGGCGCGGGCGGCCACCGGGGCGCCGATTCGGCGGTCGCTGGGCTACGGCCCACTGGCGCCCGTCAACGACTCGACCACCGGATTGCCCCTGCTGCATCTTCCCCCGGGGTTCACCTATTTCACCTTTGGCTGGACCAGAGACCCGCTTGACGACGGTTCGCCGACACCGGCGATGCACGACGGCATGGCGGCGTTCCCGTTGCCGGGCGGCATCGTCCGCCTGATTCGGAATCACGAAGTCAGCACCGCGCCCGCGTTTGCATCGTCGCCCGCCTACGACCCGCAGGCGGGCGGGGGCACGACGACGATTGACGTGGATCTCGTAAATGCGAAGGTCATCCGCAGTGCGGCGAGCCTCGCCGGCACCATCAGAAACTGCGCGGGTGGCCCCACGCCGTGGGGGTCGTGGTTGACCTGTGAGGAGACGGTGGCGACGCCGCAGAGTGATCCGAGGTTGTCGCGCGATCACGGCTGGATTTTTGAAGTACCGGTCGAGGGCCGTGCGACGGCCGAACCGCTGCGGGCGATGGGGTGCTTCGTCCACGAGGCCATTGCGGTGGATCCGGCCACGGGGTATGTCTACGAGACCGAAGACGCGACCGAGGCGGGCTTCTACCGCTTCATCCCGAAGGAACGTAACCGGATGACCTTGGGCGGCACGCTTGAGATGCTCGCGATCAAGGGCTCGCCGGAACTCGACACGCGGAAGGGGCAGAAGAACGGTGTGACCTATGCCGTCGAATGGGTGCCCATCACACAGCCGGAGCGGGCGCATCACGACGCGGAAAAGCGTGACGGCGCGGGGGTGTTCCGGCAGGGGGTCGTGCAGGGCGGCGCGACCTTCGCGCGGCTTGAAGGCGCGTGGTACGGCAACGGCGCGATCTTCTTCACGGCGACGTCTGGCGGCGATCGCCAGCGCGGGCAGGTGTGGGAATACACGCCGGCGACCGAGTCGCTGCGTCTGGTGTTTGAATCCCCGGGCTGGGACATTCTCGACTACCCGGACAACCTGTGCGTGAGTCCGCGCGGGGGGCTCGTGTTGTGTGAGGACGGCGGAGGCGGCGCGAACTTCGTGCGCGGCCTGACGCTCGATGGACAGATCTTCGACTTCGCCCGCCAGAACGTCGTGCTCGCGGGGGAACGCAACGGGTTTACCGGCGACTTCCGATCGATGGAAGTCGCCGGCGTGACCTTCAGTCCCGATGGACGGTGGCTGTTGTTCAACGTCCAGACGCCGGGTATCACGTTCGCGGTTACCGGGCCCTGGGCGAACGGCGTGTTGTAGAACCGGGGTACGATCCGCCGATGCGAAAACGACGACTCGACGGGGCGGTGCTGGTATGGGTGATCGGCACTGCGGTGGGCCTGGCGTCCTGGCCGCTGATCGAACGTGTCGTGGTGGCCATGGGTGCCGAGGTGCCGTTTACGCAGGCAATTCCCGGCAGCACGTTGCGCTGGTTCAAGGGCAACACGCATACGCACACGCTCAACAGCGACGGCGACAGCACGCCTGACGATGTCGTGCGGTGGTATCGGGAGCATGGCTATCAGTTCGTCGTCCTCACTGATCACAATTTTCTGACGAAGGTCGATGGGCTGAACGCGCTCCACGGCGCGGACGAGAAGTTTCTGGTCATCAAGGGCGAAGAAGTCACATCGTCGTTTCAGTCGAAGGCCGTCCATGTGAATGGGCTCGATGTGGCGTCGCAGGTCGAGCCCACACGCAACGCGGCGTCATTGGTTGCGACCATCCAGGGGAATGTCGATGCGATCCGGAAGGTGAATGGGATTCCGCACATCAACCACCCCAACTTTCTCTGGTCGATGACTGGCGATGACCTGCTGAAGGTGTCGAACAACCGGCTGCTGGAGATCTATAACGGCCATCCCACCGTGCATAACGACGGCGGCGGTGGCGTTCCCGGACTCGAGCAGGTCTGGGATCAGCTGCTCACGGCGGGACAGCAGGTCTACGGCATTGCGGTGGATGATGCGCATGTCTTCAAACAGCCCGGGAATCCCAATGTGGCCGGGCCCGGCCGCGGCTGGGTGGCCGTCCGTGCGGCGCGGCTTGAGGCGCGCGCGGTGCTTGAGGCCATGGAGCGCGGGGATTTTTACGCATCCACCGGCGTCGAACTTGCCGATATTCGGGTCACGCCGACGTCCCTGACCGTCGAGGTGCGACCGCGCGGGGACTTCAAATACCGGGTGCAGTTCATCGGACGGGAGGGGCGCATTCTGCACGAATCCATCTTGCCGACGGCCACCTACACCTTCACCGGGCAGGAGGGCTACGTCCGGGCCAAAGTCATCGACAGCATGGGCCGTGCGGCCTGGGTCCAGCCGACGTTCGTCAAGTAGCTGTAGTCCAGGGGTCCAGGAGTCCAGGAGTCCAGAAGTCCAGGGACCTTGAAGCCGGCGTCTGACGTATTGGTGGTAGGCTTTCGCGCGCTTCGCCCTCTTCTGGAGATTCCGATGACCCGACGTGTTCTGCTGTGTGTGTTCGCTCTTCTGCTTGCCATTCCGACGCTTCATGCTGCCCCTGCCCAGGACCTGACAGGCAAGTGGAATGGCACCTTCATCATGACCTTCAATGGGGAACAGCGTGATGATGTCGCCGAGATGACGTTGACTCAGAAGGGGGCTGTGCTCACCGGCACGGTGGGGCCGAACGCCCACCAGCAGTGGACCATCGAAAACGGCAAGGTGGACGGCACCAAGGTGACCTTTGACGTGATGGCGGATGGGCCGGTGATCAAGTTCACCCTGACGCTCGTGGACGGTCGCCTCAAGGGTGACGCCGCCGCGTCGATGGACGGACAGTCGATGACCGCCAAGGTGGACGTCGGACGCACCAAGTAGTTGGGCGGGTGGGCTACTGGGCGGATGGGCTACTGGGCGGATGGGCTACTGGGCGGGTGGGCTACTGGGCGGGGGGGCGGATGGCGGCCCGCAGCCCGGTGAAGGCTTTTCCGTGCACCTGTTGCACGCCGCTCCGCTTGAGTAAGTCCGCAACGTTGTGCTTCGTGATTGCGCCGCCGGCCAGAATGTCGATTCGGCCGGCGGCCTGATCCACGAGCCGGCGTAACTGCGCGGCGCCGTCCAGCGCAGTCCCGGGACCTCCGCCCGTCAGTACCACCGAGACGCCAAGCGCGATCAGGGTGTCGAGGCCGTCGGATTGATCGCGCACCTGATCAAACGCGCGGTGGAAGCCGACGGTCATCGGTCGGGCGGCGGCGATCAGTTCCGCCATCAGCGTGTGATCGATCTCGCCATCTGTCGTCAACGCCCCGAACACCACGCCCGGCGCGCCGGCGGTCTTCGCCGCGTCGATGTCGGCCAGCATCACCGCCACGTCGTGGCGGTCATACACAAAATCGCCCACCCGGGGCCGGATGAAGACATGGATGGGCGTCTTCACCAGCGCCAGTGCGCGCCCGATCAATCCGATCGACGGCGTCACCGCGCCGTCGTGCAGCAAGCCGCACAACTCGATGCGGTCGACGCCTTCGGCCTCGGCGGCGATCACGCCACCGATGGATTCGACGGCGGCTTCAATAAAGAGGGAGGCGCGCGTGGTCACGGCGCGATCATACTTGTCGATTCGTCTCTGTGCACGGTCCCGTCACCGGTTTGCAGGGGCGACTCTCCAGCTCGACGACGCGGGAAAAACACCCCTCCACGGTGTTCCAGGGTGTTTTTCAAACTGACGCCCCCGCGTCGCTCGCAGTGGAGTCGCCTCTGCGAACCGGCGCCGGGACCGCGGGGGCGCCTGAGCGTCCAGTGGCGCTTTCACAGGTCCTGTTCTAACATACCCGCCTCGGACAATCAGGGAGGGGGATGTGAATCAGAGTTCCTCAGCGCCGGCGGCGATGACCGGGCACGTTACGTTGGGCGATGGGCAGGTGCGGACGCTTGCGTCACCCGGCAAACGGCTCATCGCCCGGCTCATCGACTTCTGCGTGTTGTGGGTGGGGTCGTCGATTGTCGCCATGCTCGGGTTTGGCAGCGGTCTGGCGATGGGCGCCACCGGCACTGACGCCGGCATCATCGGCATGTTCACCGCGTTCGCCGCCGCGATGATGACGATCGTCATCATCTCGATTGCGTACGAGGTGACGATGATCGCGTTGAAGGGCCAGACGGTCGGGAAGATGGTGGTGAGCATTCGTGTGGCGCGCGCCGACAACGGTGGCCTGCCTGGCTGGGGCAAGGCGACTGGGCGCTGGGCGCTGCCGTGGCTGCTGGGCTTGATCCCGCTGATCGGCTGGATCGGCACGGTGCTGACGTACGTGTCACTCACCTGGGACGACCGGCGCCAGGGCTGGCACGACAAAGCCGCAGGCACGGTGGTCACGGAAGGGTGAGCGGAGGGCTCCAACCGTTCGTTTGGCTGCGGAATTCCCGGCTGTCACCGGTGAAACGCGTCGCGATACCCCGTCGGCAATCGAGGCGCCGCACTTCGGGCAGTTCAAAAGCACGCGCATACGATCCAATCCTACGCCACGCGTCGCAGCCACACGGGCCGTCCGGCGCAATAATAGGGGCATGGCAGACGAATCCGTCGATCGCCTCAATGAGATCGGGATCCTGCGACGGCGGGAGATCGAGGCCCGTGTGCTGGCGCCGGTCGTCGACGCACTGGGCAGGCAGTTCGGGCGCGAACGCGTCGTCGAGATTGTGCGCGCAGTGATCGCGGACATCGCTCGTGCTCAGGGCCAGGCGATGGCGGCGGCCAGGGACGATGTGTCCCTCGTGGGATTCGCCGGAACGCTTGAGCCCTGGACTCGCGACGGTGCGATGGACATGACCGTCCACGAAGCCACGGAGGATCGGCTGTCGTTTGATGTGACGCGGTGCCGCTACGCGGAGATGTATCGCGCGCTGGGCATCGCCGATCTGGGCGCGACGCTGTCCTGCAGCCGGGACGAGGCGCTCGTCGAAGGGTTTGCGCCGGACGTGACGCTGACCCGCCCGCAGACCATCATGCAGGGCGCCTCGTGTTGTGAATTCCGATACGCGCGCCGGAAGTGAAGCGGGATAAGGGCGGCACCCCTGATTGACCGAACCGGATTGGGAGTTGAAGATGGGTTCCCGGGGCGATCAAGAGTTAGCGGCCTCTCGTCTAGGAGTGCATTCGCCCAGATGTGCGCGTTCGCGCGCTCGGCCACGCAGGGCAGGAGTCTCAGCCTCACCCCCACTCCGATTCTTGCTGTTCTGGTGGTAGACGGGTGTTAGACGGGACAATCTGGCGCGAACATGCCGGCCTGATCTTTTGCGTTTTTACTAAGTAATTCTTGGAGCCGGCGAAAGGACTCGAACCTTCGACCTGCTGATTACGAATCAGCTGCTCTACCAACTGAGCTACGCCGGCCCGGCGGGGGGTACACTGGACCCTCCGTTGCCGTCGGGCCAGACCATGAATACTACCACGCCGCCGCGCGTTCGGCTTCTCGGTCTGGCCGCTCTGGCGGGGGTGGCCCTGCTCCTGACCGGCGCGGCCTTCTGGTTCGCGGGCAGCCGCCCGTCGCTCGTGGTGGCCGTCATCCAGAACGACACGGGGCGCGACGAACTGGATCCATTCACCACCAACCTGGCCGAGGCCCTGCTCACAGACCTCGGGCAACTTGACGCCGCCCGGGTCGGGATTGTCAGCGGGCCGCGGGTGCTGCCGATGCCCCGCACATTCGGTGAACTCCGCGACATGCGGGACAGTACCGGCGCCGGCTTCGCGCTCATCGGCCAACTCGAAACCACCGCAACGGGCCTGCGCCTGTCCATTCACCTCATCCGCCTGAGTGATGGGCACCACGTCTGGGTGACGCAAATCAATCGCGCGGCCGACATCGAGGGGCTCGAGGATCTTCAACAGACGTTGGTGCGAGAAACCGTCCGCGCCGTCCGCGAGCACGTCCTGAAAGACGAACAGCCGGGCTAACGCCCGGCTGCTCCGTACCCGTGGACCCGAACCCTGGACTCTGGACCCCCGACCGTCTAGGCCTTCTTCGCCTTGGCCTTCCGATAGGCCGCCCAGCGCTTGCGGGCTGCGCTCGCAATGCGTTCGCGCGCTTCGGGAGACAGCCGGCGCTTCGCCGTGGACACCGCCGCGCTGACCTTGCCGCCGGCGCGCCGAAGATCCGGACCCGCCGCACCGATGTCCACCTTCATCCGTTGCGCGACCTGAATCACATGATCCAGCTCAGCGGCGATCTCCGCGCGCTGCCGCTTGACCGCATCCACCTTTGAGGCGATGCGGCCCAGCATGGAGCCGACCTTCGTCGCCGCGGTGTTCATCGTGGTGTTGCCTCGTGTTCGTGCCATGTGCGCCCTCCTCCCAGAGGGCAACTCTGATGTTACGCCAATACCCGAATCACCACGCGACGATTCTTCGCGCGGCCTTCACGCGTGGTGTTGGGAGCCGCCGGCTTCTCTTCGCCAAAGCTGATGATGTTGATCTTGTGGAGCGGAATCTGGTGCGCCTCGTAGAGATACCGCTTCACCGCATCCGCGCGCTCCAGGCCGATCCGTTCGTTGATGTTCGCCGGACCGACGTTGTCCGTGTGGCCCTCGATCTCGAAGTAGGCGCCCTTCGGGTCGGACATCAGCTGCGCCACGAGCTCATCAATCCGCTTCCTGGCCTCGGCAGGCAGCTCAACCGCGTTGAACTTGAAGTTGCCCTGGTCTTCGCTGAGCACCACCGTGAACATCAGGCGACGCGACGCGGCCGCGAGTTCGTCCGTCTTTGCGCCGGCGGCCTTGGCTTCATTTTCCGCGGCAGCCGCGCGCTGGGCGGCCGTCTGCGCTGCTGCGGCCGCGCCGGTTGCCGTGCTCTGCGCCGCACCGGCCTTCTGGTCGACTTCCGAGATGCGCCCTTCGTTCTGCTTGGTGCGCGCCTGGGTTTCTTCCAGGCTGCCCGTCAGGGCCGTGACCTTGCCGTCCACCGCATCGACCTTCGTGTTGACGAAGCCCTTGGTCGCGCACGCGGCGCCGGCGGTGGTGGTGGCAAGAACAAGAGTGGATGCAAGAATCAGACGACGCATGGGAATCCTCCTTCAGGATCGGGGAGAGACGGAATAGCCGGCGCGCGCACGCACCGTGTGGTTGGGCCGGGTGCGCACGGACAGGCGATGCCAGCCCGGGCGCACGTCCGGTTCGAACGCCAGCAGATAGTGCTGGCGAAGCTGCGTGATGATCGACGTCCGGGCCTTCTGCATCGGCGCGCCAGGCGTCACGGTGAACAACTGCCCGCCGGTGTCATGCGCGACCGCGTCGAGTCCGGCCTCCGGCGCGGCGCCGATCGCCACGACATACACCGGCACATCAATGGCGGCCACATGGGCACTGACATCCACTGACGGCTGCACGCTGCTGGTATCCACGCCATCGGTGTAGACCACCACGGCCCGGCGAGCCGCGCCATCCGCGGCCAGCGCCCGGCTGGTCGACAGGATGGCGTCAAACAGCGACGTGGATCCAAACGCGTGTGTGTCACTCACGGTGGCCATCAGCGTGGGGCTGATCGGACCAAAGTCATGGCGCATCGTCAGGGTCCGCTCGAATGTGAAAATGCCGGCGCGGTCCTGCGTGTCATCGAGCCCCCGGAGCAGGTCCTGCACGCCGGCCACCGCCGGCCCGATCGCGCGGTTCACGGCCATGCTGCCGCTGGCATCCACAAGGAGGGCGGTTGTCACCGGTCCGGGCTCACTCGTGAACTGCACGATGGGCTTGATCTGGCCGTTCGACAGAATCTGAAAGTCGTCGCGGGTGAGTCCCGTGACCACCTCACCGCCGCGCATCACCGACACCGCCACCGTCACCAGTCGCGTACTCGACGTGAACGTCGGCGCCTGCTGGGCCAGCAGCCCGCTCGTCGCGGTGGCGACGATGGCCAGAAGGGCCGCGAAGGGGAGTCGGAGGCGGCTCACGGCCACAGAGACTTCAAGATGCTTGCCAACCTCTGGCCGGGCAGAATGCCGTGTCCGGCGTCCTGACCATGTAGGAATTACGCACGTGCGTCCGACGGAAGGTAAGATCGAAGGCATGTT
The DNA here is from genome assembly GCA_030827135.1 of Vicinamibacterales bacterium. GTDB lineage: Bacteria > Acidobacteriota > Vicinamibacteria > Vicinamibacterales > SCN-69-37 > SYFT01. Next base: position 612,984 of record JAURFE010000001.1, on the reverse strand, counting down.
TCGCGGGTCTCCAGCCGTCGCGCTTATCGGGCTGATGCTGGTGTCGCCACAGGTGGCGACCGCGCAATCGGCCGTGCCGCCGCCTGCCGACGTGCTGGTGCGCGCGCGTCAGGCCTACAACCAGAAGGACATTGATACGGCGGTGAAACTGGCCGCTGACGCCCGTGCCGTGGAGTGGATGGCCCACTCCGCCTCCGTCGTTTTTGCCCGCGCCTCGCTGGAGCGATACCGGCAGACCGGAGACGTGGCGGACATTGCGATGGCTCGCCAGGCGCTGCTGGGCGTCGACCCCACGCGCCTGAGCCGGAGGGAGTTCGACGAACTGCGACTGGCGACCGCCGAACTCCTGTTTGCCGATGAGCAGTTTGGCGCGGCCACGGAAATCTTCGAGGCCGCCCTGGCGGTGGTCGATGCCGACGACGCCGGCGGGCGCGAGCGGGTGTTCGACTGGTGGGCGTCAGCACTCGATCGCCATGCGCAGCTGGCACCTGAGGGGGAACGCGAGCGGCGGTACGCCCGGCTGCTGGCCGGGGCGGAACGGGAGGCGGCACGCGCGCCGGCCTCGCTCGTCGCCGGCTACTGGGTGGCGGCGGCGTGCCGCGGCGTCGGTGATCTGGACCGTGCCTGGGCCGTGGCCGTGGCCGGATGGATTCAGGCGGTGCGCGTGGCCCCGGGGAGTCACGGCGTCACGATGCAGACGGACCTCGATCGCCTGATGCGCACGGCAATCATTCCCGAACGTGCGCGCCACGCGGCGCCGCCATCCGACCCCGACGCGGTGCGTGTCGCTCTCGCCGCCGAATGGGAATCCATCAAACAACGGTGGACGCGATGAAGGACCCAAAGAACGTCCAGGGTTCACTATGGGTGCTGTTCCTGGTGCTGGGAACAGTTGCCTGTGGTGCGCGTGCGGAAGTGCGGATGCCGACGGATATGCCGATGCTGGTCCCGGCACCGCCGCCGGATCGGCTGATTGTGCCGGTGCCCGAGCAACCGACGCTACCCGATCCGGAGCCGCCTGCGGTGGCCGCACCGCCGGCGAACGCGCCGGTTCGCCCCCAGCCGCCGGCGCGGACAAGTCCGCCACCCGCGACCCCGCCACCCGCAGGCGCGGCACCGCCACCTCCCGTGCTGAGCACGTCGGCGAACACCGCAGACTTCGAGCGCCGCATTCGCGAACAACTGCGCCGGGCGGAAGCCGACCTCGCGCAGGTCAGCCGTCAGTCACTCGGCTCCAGCGCGAAGGCGCAGTACGACGCCGCCCGGGGATTCATCCGCCAGTGTGAAGAGGCACTCAAGGTGCGGAATCTGGTGTTCGCCGGTCAGCTCGCCGACAAGGCCGCCACGATGGCGGCGCTACTGAAGCGCTGACGGCAGCGTCACCGTGAAGGTGGTGCCGCTGCCCGGCACCGACTGGACGTCGATGTCGCCGTCATGCAGCGTGACCGTTCGATAGACCAGCGCGAGTCCGATGCCCGATCCTTCGGGCTTGGTCGTGAAGTACAGATTGAAAATCCTGCTCAGATGCTCGGGGCTGATCCCGGTGCCGGTGTCCTCGACGAGCAGTTCGACATGGCCGCGCCGGGCGCTGGAAGTGCGCGCCGCCAGCCGCAGATGGCCGCCGTTCGGCATCGCGTGACACGCATTGATGGCCAGGTTCAGGAAGGCCTGGTGGAGCAGGGCGCGGTCGCCCGCGATGGCCGGTACGCCCGCCGGCACATCCACCTGTACCTGCACACCGGTTTTGCCCGCTTCGGCGGTCACGACCGGCAGGAGGTCTTCGAATAACGCGGCGGGCGGGATTGTGATGGTCGTCAGGTCTTCCGGCCTGGTGAACGACAGGAAGCCCTGCACCACCTCGTCGAGACGGCGCATCTGATCGTTCAGCACCCGCACGTGTTCACTGGTGCCGGGGATGTCGGTGGTCTGCATCCGGAGCAGCTCCAGGTGAATCCGCATCGCGTTGAGCGGGTTCTTCACTTCATGCGCGATCCCCGATGACACGCGGCCGAGCGCCGCCAAGCGTCGTGACATCGCCGCGCGGGAGACTTCGCCATCGGCATGTTCCTTCGCCAGCCGATCCCGCACCGCCATGAAGGATTCGCCCAGGTCGGCGAACTCGTCGCGCAGCGGCAGGTCCAGCGTGACGTCGGTGTCGCCGCGCCCGAGGCGCGCGAGGCCGGCGCGCAACACCAGGATCGGGCGCAGCAGCCACTGTGCGAGCAGGGTGGCCAGCACGACGGCGCCGAACAGGAGCGCGATCGTGGTCACCAAGGCCGGCCGAAGGGCCTTGTCGAGGTCAGACCGGATCAACAGCGTCGAGACGGCCACGCGAATGGTCCCGAACTCCTGCACGCCTGCGCCGACATCCAGCATCAGCGGCATGCGCAGTTCATGGGCCTGTCCCCCCTGCGCGGCAATGGCGCGCGACTGTTCCCACGCGCTCGCATCCACCAGCGCGGCCAGATCCCCCACCGGGGGAAGGCGCCGGTTCACCTGCGAGGGGTCGTTGTGCGCGAGGACCACGCCCTGGGCGTCCACCACGGCGGCATACATCACACCGTCGGAGTACATCGACGATTCCAGGATGCTCCGCAGCCCGGCATCGGTGCGGATCGCCTCACGGAGATCGCCGCCGTCGCGCGTCAACTGGGCGATGCGCTGATACACGCCACCGGCGATCAGGTCCGCGCGTGCCCGGGTTTCCTCGATGAAGACGCCGGCCAGCGACAACATGTAGTAGCCGCCAAGGCAGGCGACCACCGCAAAGACGATGGCGGTGACGCCGGCGACCTGTTTCGTGCGGACCGAGAGGCGCACCTAGTCGTCCGCTTTCTGTTGCTCACGCGCCAGTTTGTTGTGCAGGGTCTTCAGACTGATGCCCAGCATCGCGGCCGCTTTGGTCTTGTTCCCCCCGGTGTGTTCCAGCGTGATGGCAATCAGCTGCCGTTCCGCCTCGTCGACAGTCAGGCCGGGGAACAGGGTTCGTGGTTCATGGTTCTGGGTTCCGGGTGCCGTTCGGAGTTCCGGGTTCGGGGTGCGCTGGGCTGACGCCACGCCGGCGAGATCGGCGACGCCGATGGTGCGATCGCGCGTGATGATCGTGGCGCGTTCGATGACGTTCCGGAGTTCGCGGACGTTACCGGGCCAGTGGTGCGCGCGGAGCGCCGCCATCGCGGCCTCGTCCACGTCCACCACCGTCTTCTGCTGCTCCTTTGCAAACTGCGCGATGAACGCATGCACCAGCAACGGCAAATCGTCCAGGCGGTCACGCAGCGGCGGCAGATGGACCGAGAACACATTCAACCGGTAGAAGAGGTCCTCGCGCAACTTGCCGGTGCGGACGGCCTCCATCGGATCGACGTTGGTGGCGGCGACGATGCGGATGTCGATGGGGCGATCGCGATCGCCGCCCACGGGGCGCACGACCCGTTCCTGCAGGACCCGCAGGATTTTGGCCTGCAGCGCCGGATTCATCTCGGCGATCTCGTCGAGGAAGAGGGTGCCGCGATCGGCGAGTTCGAAGGATCCCTGCCGTCGCGCCACGGCGCCGGTGAACGAGCCCTTCTCGTGACCGAACAGTTCACTCTCGAGCAGGGCTTCGGGAATGGCGGCGCAGTTGATCGGCACAAACGGCCGGGCCGCGCGCGGGCTGAGCTGGTGAATCGTCTGCGCGACCAGTTCCTTGCCGGTGCCGGACTCGCCGGTAATCAGAATGGAGGCGGCGGTGGGCGCCGCCTGCTCGAGCAGCTGATACACCTCGCGCATCGGGCGGCTCGCCCCGATGAGTGTGCCGAACCGGCCGTGGTCGCGGAGTTGCCGGCGGAGGACCTCGACCTCCTGCTGGCGCGCCAGTCGCTCCACGACCTGATCGAGCAGGATACGCAGGCGCTGGGGGTCGATCGGTTTCGAGACGTAGTCGTAGGCCCCGAGGCGGATCGCTTCAATCGCCGTGTCGACGGTCGCCTGTGCCGTCAGCAACAACGTGGTGATCTCCAGGCCCTGCTGCCGCAGGCCGCGCAGCAGATCGAGGCCGCCCATCTTCGGCATCACCAGGTCGCTGACGATGACGTCCGGCACGGTGGTCGCGACCTGCGCCAGCGCATCCTCGCCATCCGTCGCGCTGACGGCGTCAAAGCCCCAGCCGGCGATCAACTGGGTGAGCCCCGTGCGCTGCGCGGGGTCGTCTTCGACTACGAGTACGCGGACACGCATGGCATCACTGTAACAGGGCCGCGCTGGGCACGACCGGACGTGATATCGTCCCGCCATCCCCGGAGGCTATTGCACCATGACAACTCGACGTTCTCTTGCCCGCGTGACGCTGATCGGACTGCTGGCGCTTGTGCCCTACGCGCTGCTGGCGCAGACCCAGACCCCTCAGACACCACAGAGCTGGGCGGACCGCATCATTGCTCAGGAGGGGTATGCGACTCCGCCGCCTGAACTCGCGTCAGCGGTCCTGGCCCCCCGTCATCTCAACACCACGCTCAGCAACCTGAGCCCCGACAAGCAGTGGTTTCTCGACGAAGTGAACGACGGCCCGGTCGTGATGGCCACGTTCTCGAAACCGTTCGACGAGCTGGGCGGCGTGTTCATCGACAGCCGGGCGAATCGCAGCCGGGCGCTGACGGTGCGCAACAACGTGGCGATTCACCTGATCTCCGCCACCGATGGCAGCAAGCGCACCATCGCGTTGCCGGCGGGCGCCCGAGTCTCGGGCGCGCAGTGGTCGCCCACCGGCTCACACGTCGTCTTCCTGATGCACGGCGTGGAGGCCACCCACGTGTGGATGGCCGATGTCACGACGCTCAAGGCGCGGCAGATCACGAAGACGCCGCTGCTGGCGACCATGACGTCCACGGTCCAGTTCACGAAGGACGGCAAACATCTCGCGGCCGTCTTCGTGCCGGACGGCCGGAAGCCGCGCCCGGTGAAGCCTGAAGCGCCGACCGGGCCCGAAGTCAGTCTCGCGCTCGGTAACGACCGCAATCGTCTGCGGACGTACGCCAGCCTGATGAAGACGCCGCACGATTTTGAGTTGCTCGAATGGCACGCGACCGGACAGCTCGCCCTGGTCGACGTGGCGACGCAGGCCGTGAAGAAGTTCGGAACGCCGCAGATGTTCCGGTCGTTCGACCTGTCGCCAGACGGACTCCATGCGCGCATCACGCGCATGACCAGACCCTTTTCCTACATCGTCCCCGTGAGCAATTTCGGCCAGGTGGAAGAAGTGTGGGACGCGACCGGCAAGGCCCTGGTCGAACTCTCCAAGCGCGACATCAACCTCGGCGTTCAGCAGGACACGCCGGATCCGGCCGCGGCACCGGCGGGCGGACGCGGAGGCGGCGCCGCGCAGGGCGGACGCCGTGAACTTGCGTGGCGGCCGGATGGGCAGGGCTTCACCTACATCGAGCAGGAACCGGCGCCGGCCGCGCCCGCGGGCCGCGGCGCGGATACGCCGGCGGGTGGCGACGCGCCCCCCGCGGCGCGTGGTGGCGGCGGACGACAGGGCGGTGGTCGCGCCGGCGGCGCAGCCGCGGCAGCTCCGCAACGTCCTGACCGTGTGTATCAGTGGACGGCACCGTTTACCGACGACACCAAGAAGGTGATCTACGAAAACACCACGCGGATGACCGGCCATCGATTCTCGGAAGACATGCAACTGCTGTTCTTCCGCGAAACGTCGGGGACCACCGCGACCGATTATGCGGTGGACCTGGCGGTGCCCGCAGAAAAACACCGCATCCTCAGTTACTCCACCAGTGACTTCTACGCGAATCCCGGCACGCTGATGAGCGCCGATGGCGGCGGGGGCGGCGGCGGGGGGCGTGGCGGTGGCGCGGGTGGCGGCGCCGTGTTGCTTTCGAAGGACCGCGCGAACGTGTACTACTCGGGCACGGTCTACGACAAGGCGCCGGCCGAGGTGGGGCCGAAGACGTTCATCGATCAGGTGACCATTCGCACCGGCGCGAAGGCCCGCATCTTCGAAGGCAGCAACACCAACATGTTCGAACGCGTCTCCAGCGTGCTCGACATCGACGCGAAGCGGTTTGTACTCGCGGTGGAAGGGCCGACGATGCCGCCGCAGAATGTGCTGCTGGACAACGGCGCCCGCAAGCAGCTGACGAACAACGAAGACATGCATCCGGACCTGACCAGCGCGCCGAAGGATCGCTTTGTGGTCGAGCGGCCGGATGGCTTCAAGTTCCGCGTCGTCGTGAATCTGCCCCCCGGCTATCAGAAGGGGACACGGCTGCCCGCGCTGTTCTGGTTCTATCCGCGCGAGTACGCCACGCAGGAGGCCTACGACACGCCGGACCGGACGTACAACAAGAACGCGTTCCAGAACTTCGGCGTGCGCTCGATGGAGTACTTCGTCCGTCTCGGCTACGCGGTGGTCGAACCGGACGCGCCGATTGTCGGCCCCGCAGGGCAGATGAACAACAACTACGTGCACGACCTGCGGAACAACCTCGCGGCGACGATTGATGAACTCGATCGGCGCGCGCTGGTGGATCGCCATCGCATCGGGATCGGCGGCCACAGCTACGGTGCGTTTTCGACCGTGAACGCGATGGTACACACGCCGTTCTTCAAGGCGGGCATCGCGGGGGACGGGGCCTACAACCGCACGCTGACGCCGCTTGGCTTCCAGAGCGAGCAGCGTGACCTGTGGACGGCGCCGAACGTGTACCTCGGCATGTCGCCGTTCCTGAACGCGAACAATCTGACGGGCGCCCTGCTGATGTATCACGGCATCCACGACCAGAACGTCGGCACCGACCCGGACAATTCGATCCGTCTCTTCCATGCGCTGAATGGCCTCGGCAAGACGACCGCGCTGTACATGTATCCGCTGGAGGATCACGGCCCGGCCACCAGGGAAACGCTGCTCGACCTGTGGGCGCGTTGGGGGGCGTGGCTCGACAAATACGTCAAAAATGCCGGCAAGGTGGATAATCCGCCGGCGGCGACGTCGGGCGGTGGCGGAGGCCGGCCGTGATCGCGCCGCCTGTGCGGGCGCGGCGTCTGGTCTGGGCCGGTGCCGCGCTGGCCGCTGCGTTTGCCGTGCCCCTCTGGACGTCGGCGCAGGATCAGGGGATCCGCGCCGACTACGATCGCGCGTCCTCCCTTCGCGAACGCGTGACGAACAAGGCGGTGGACGTCATCGCCGACAACGCCTGGATTGAGGGCACGTCGAAGCTCTGGTACCGGAAATCGGTGCCGGGCGGGTCGTCGTTTGTCCTGGCCGATGCCGCGGCAGGCACCAAGGAGCCGGCGTTTGATCACGCGCGGCTGGCCACCGCGCTCTCGACGGCGACGGGGAACACCTACACCGCCGTGACGCTGCCGTTCACGACGCTGACGTTCATGGATGCGCAGCAGACCATCGAATTTTCGATCGGTGGTGGGGCCGCGGCCGCACGGTGGCGCTGCACACTCGCCGCGTACACCTGCATACAGCAGCCCGCAGCGGCCGGCGGGGGGCCTGGAGCCGCCCGCGGTGGCGGACAGGGGCGCGCGGGCGGCGGCGGTGGTGCGGCCGGCGCGCCGGAGGCGCAGACGCGTCGCGCGCCCGACGGCTCGGCCGAAGCGGCCATCCGCAACTTCAACGTCTGGGTGCGTCCGTTGCCCGACGGGGAGTTCACCCCCCTCAGCACGGATGGGTCGGAAGGCAACGGCTACACGCTCAATTCGCTGCGCTGGTCGCCCGACTCAAAGAAGATCGCCATCTTCAAGCGCCGCCCTGGCTACAACCGCCAGGTGCACTACATCGAAACATCCCCCACCGATCAGCTGCAGCCGAAACACTCGTCGATCTTCTATCGCAAGCCCGGGGACGAGGTGGATTTTGATCTGCCGGTGATCTTCAACCTTGAGACGAAGGCCACACTCGTGGGCGATCAGGCGCTGTTTCCGAATCCGTATGCGAACAGCCGCCTCGCGTGGCGTGAAGACAGCCGGTCGGTGACGTTTGAGTTCAACCAGCGCGGCCATCAGGTCTACCGTGTCCTCGATCTTGATGCCACCACGGGGCGCACGCGCACGGTGATCGAGGAGACGAGCCGGACGTTTGTGGAATACTCCGGCAAACGCATTCGTGAGGACGTGAACGATGGCCGCGAGATCATCTGGGCCTCCGAGCGCGACGGCTGGAACCACCTGTACCTCTACGACGGCGTGACCGGGCAGGTGAAGAACCAGATCACCCGCGGGTCGTGGGTGGTCCGGGGCGTCGACCGCGTGGATGCCGAGGCGAGGCAGGTCTGGTTTCGCGCGAGCGGCATGAACCCGTCGCAGGACCCGTACTTCGTCCACAACTACCGCATCAACTTTGATGGCACCGGACTGACCGCGTTGACCAGTGCCGACGGCACCCACACGGTGAGCTGGTCGACCGATCGGCAGTTTTACCTGGACACCTGGTCGCGCGTGGACCTCGCGCCGGTGGCCCAGCTCCGCCGCACGGGTGATCAGTCGGTGGTGCTCGAGCTTGAGAAGGGCGACATGACGCCGCTGCTCAAGACGGGCTGGCGCGCGCCCGAAGTGTTCGTGTCGAAGGCCCGCGACGGCAAGACCGACATCTGGGGCATCATCATTCGTCCGACGAACTTCGATCCGTCGAAGACGTATCCGGTCATCGAAAACATCTATGCCGGTCCCCAGGGCTCCTTCGTGCCGAAGACCTTCAGCACCCAGCTCGGCATGCAGGCCCAGGCGGAACTCGGCTTCATCGTTGTCCAGATTGACGGCCTCGGGACCTCCAACCGGTCGAAGGCCTTCCACGATGTCGCCTGGAAGAATCTCGGGGATGCCGGCTTCCCGGATCGGATCATCTGGCACAAGGCGGTTGCCGCAAAGTACGCGTGGTACGACGTGTCACGCGTCGGCATCTACGGCACATCGGCCGGCGGGCAGAACGCCACGGGCGCCCTGCTGTTTCATCCGGAGTTCTACAAGGCGGCCGTCTCGGCGGTCGGCTGTCACGACAACCGCATGGACAAAATCTGGTGGAACGAGCAGTGGATGGGCTGGCCGATCGGCCCCGAATACGCGGCGTCGTCGAACGTGGACCATGCGAAGAACCTGCAGGGCCGCATGTTGCTTGTGGTCGGCGAGATGGACACCAACGTGGATCCCGCCTCGACCATGCAGGTGGTGAATGCGCTGATCCGCGCGAACAAGGACTTCGACTTATTGGTGATTCCCGGCGCCGGCCACGGAGCGGGTGGGGCCTACGGTGAACGGCGACGATTCGATTTCTTCGTGAAGCACCTGCGGGGGGTCGATCCGCCCCACTGGAACATGCCCGACGCGGCGGCGACCGCACCGGCGTTCGACGAGGTGACGCCGGGGTGGGTCGCTTCCGAAGAGTGGGGTCTTAACGAATGGGGCAATGAGGCAATGGGGCAATGAGGCAATGGAATGAGGCAATGCCTCAATTCCACAATCTAATTAGCAGAATTCCTGGAATTGCATTGAAGCATTGAAGCATTGGCTCATTCCATTGGCCCATTGCCTCATTGCCCCATTGCCCCATTAAACATCGCCTCAGTCTCTTTGTTGAAGAGCACCCAGAGGCCGTAGACCCCGAGGGCGGTGCCGAACGGGAAGTTGATGAGGCGGATCGCCGAGAGGATGATCGCGAGGATGCGCGCCCACGGCTGGAGCGTGAGCAGACCGTAGCCGGCCAGCAGGCCTGGAATCCCGAGGCACAACCAGAAGATGAATGCGGCGGCACCGGTGAAGCCGAGCACTGACGCCCCGATCGCTGCGTCTTCGCCCCCCTGGGACCCGACAAACGCGGCAAGCATACCGAGGATCATCGAGGACCCGAAGGCCAGCAGCACGTAGAAGAAGCTGAAGACAATGAAGAGCCACCCCAGCACCTTCACGTGTGTCTGCATGACCTAGTCTTTGTCGTCTTCCGGCGCTGTGGCGGCCGGATCGTCAAAATCCCCGAGTCCGGCCGGGGCGTCGTCATCGGGCAGGTCGTAGAGACCGCCCAGACGGCCCGTATACCGTTCCTTGATGGGGCCTTTGGGACCCCGTTCTTTGGCTTCCCAGCGCTTTTCGCTCCCCGCGCTCTTTTTCTTGGGTGGCCCGAAGTTCTTGCCCGGAGGGGACGGGGGGCCGTTCGGGCGGAAGCCGCCGCCTCCACCGGGGATGAAGCCACCCGGACGCGGCGCGAAGCCGCCACCGGGAGGACGCGGCGCGAAGCCGCCCGCCGGGCGTTCCTCACGCGGCCGTGCCTCGCTCACCGAGAGCGAGCGGCCCATGAACGGCTGCTGATTAAACCGCGTCACGGCCTCCTCGGCCTTCGGGCGGTCGAGATACTCGACGAATGCGAACCCGCGAGGGCGTCCGGTCTCCCGGTCGACCGGGATAACCACCTGAGACGGTTCCCCAACCGCGGCGAAATGCGCGCGGAGGTCGGCCTCGGTTGCCCCGTAGGGCATATTGCCAACGAACAGACGTACTGCCACTTTCTCGTGTCCTCTACTTGGAATCAGGGGGAAGGGGTGACTGTGTGAGGGGTGTCACAGGCGGAACAACCAGTGGGATGGTGTGAACGGTCGGAGAATAACAAAGGCTACCTCAGATCGCAAATGCCGGATGCGCTAACATGCACCGCTTAGCATCCATGGCCGATTCTTCACCGAGCCAAGAGGCAAGCCCGGCGGCGAGCCTGCCCACCAGACCTCCGGGGCAACTGGTGGTCCGCGGGGCGCGTACACACAACCTGAAGGGGGTCGATTTGACCCTGCCGCACCGGCAGTTGGTGGTGTTCACCGGGGTCAGCGGGTCGGGCAAGTCCTCGCTCGCGTTCGACACCATTTACGCCGAAGGCCAGCGCCGGTACGTGGAATCGCTGTCCGCCTATGCCCGCCAGTTTCTCGAGCGGATGGAGAAACCGGACGTGGACGGCATCGACGGCATCGCCCCGGCCATCGCCATCCGCCAGAAAAACAGCGTGCGGAATCCCCGTTCGACGGTGGGGACCACCACGGAGATTCACGACTACCTGCGGCTGCTCTGGGCCCGGGCCGGCCGGACGATCTGCCGCCAGTGTGGCCGGGAAGTCATCCGCGAGAGCCCGGATGTCGTGGCCGAAGCGCTGATGGCGTTGCCGGAAGGGACCCGGCTGCTGGTCGGGTTCGACATGTCGCTGGAGTCGCTGGCCGACCTGCCCGAGGAGGAAGACCCCCTGACGGCGGCGTTGGGCCGGCTGCGGCGGCACGGGTTTGGCCGTGTGCTGGTGGACGGCGTGGTGGTGACCCTTGAGGACGTCGACCCGAGCCGGCTGCGCGGGCGCTCGACCCTGGCGGTCATCGTCGATCGCATCAAAGTGGAGCCGTCGGTACGGGGCCGGCTGGCGGAGTCGGTCGAGGCGGCGTTTCACGAAGGGGATGGCGCGGCATTCGCCCTCGAAGTGGACGCGAGCGGCACCGCAGGTACGGCGCACCGATTCTCGGAGCGCTTCGAGTGCCGGCCGTGTGGCCTGGCGTATGAACTTCCGCAGCCCCGGCTGTTTTCCTTCAATAACCCGTTCGGCGCGTGCCCGACCTGCCATGGCTTCGGCAACGTCATTGAACTTGATCTGGATCTGGTCATTCCCGATCACGGCAAGAGCGTGACAGGTGGCGCGATCGAACCCTGGACCAAGCCGCACTATCGCGGATGCCTGGTGGACCTGAAGCGCGCCGCGAAGGCGGCCGGTGTGCGCCTGGATGTGCCGTGGCGCGACCTGACCGACGGTGAGCGCCGGTTCATCGTGGATGGTGCCGTCGGGCCGACGAAGGACGAGGACGGTGACACCGTCAAATACCCCGGCATCCGTGGGTTCTTCAAATGGCTCGAACGGAAGAAATACAAGGTCCATGTCCGCGTGTTCCTCAGCCGGTATCGCGGCTATCAGACCTGCGTGGAGTGTGGCGGCACGCGGCTGCGCCGTGAGGCGCGTGACGTGCGGGTCAGCGGCCGGACCATCGACGCGGTGTGTGCCCTGACTGTGAAGGACGCCGCGGCATTTTTCGAGACGCTGGATCTGTCGGCGAAGGAAGCGGCGGTGGCCGACAAGGTGCTGCGAGAGATTCGGCGCCGCCTCGGGTTCCTGGCGGACGTCGGCCTCGACTATCTCACCCTCGATCGGTTGTCGTCCACGTTGTCGGGCGGCGAGTCGCAGCGCATCAACCTGGCGACCTCGCTGGGATCCGCGCTGGTGGACACGTTGTATGTGCTCGACGAACCCTCGATCGGCCTGCACCCGCGGGACAACGAGCGGCTGATCGCGATCCTGTTCCAGTTGCGCGATCAGGGCAATTCGGTGCTGGTGGTCGAACACGACGCGGACATGATTCGCGTCGCCGATCAGGTCGTCGATCTGGGCCTCGGCGCAGGCGAGCAGGGCGGCCGGATTCTGTATGCGGGCCCGCTCGCCGGCCTGCTCGAAGAGCCGCGGTCGCTGACCGCCAAGTATCTTCGCGGCGACCTCGCGATTCCGGTGCCCGACACACGGCGCAAGCCCCAGGCGCAGCGGCTGCGCATTCGGGGTGTCACCGAGCACAACCTCAAGGGCATCGACGTCGAGATCCCGCTCGGCGTGTTCACCTGCGTGACCGGCGTCAGCGGCTCGGGCAAGTCCACGCTGGTCCACGACGTGATTTATGCGGCCGCCAAACGTGCGAAAGGCGACTGGGATCGGCGTGTCGGCAGCTACCAGCAGATCGAGGGGCTCGAGTATGTGACCGACACCATTCTGGTGGACCAGCAGCCCATCGGCCGAACGCCGCGATCAAATCCGGTCACCTACCTCAAGGCGTTTGACCCGATCCGCGAGTTGTTCGCGTCCACAAAGGATGCGAAGACACACGGCCTGACCGCGAGCGCGTTTTCCTTCAACGTGCCGGGCGGGCGCTGCGACACCTGCGAGGGCGAAGGCCAGGTGCGCGTCGAGATGCAGTTCCTGGCGGATGTGTTCGTGCCCTGCGACGGCTGCGACGGCAAACGCTTCAAGCCGCAGGTGCTGTCGGTCAAGTACAAGGGCCGGAACATCGACCAGGTGCTGTCGCTGACGGTGCGCGAAGCGCTGACGTTTTTCGGCAACACCCCGAAGGTGGCGCGCCGTCTGCAGGTGCTCGAAGAGATCGGCCTCGGCTATCTTCGTCTCGGCCAGCCGGCGACCACGTTGTCGGGTGGGGAAGCGCAGCGCATCAAGATCGCGTCACATCTGGTGGCGCAGGGCGGGGAGCGCATTCTGTACGTGCTGGATGAGCCCACCACCGGGCTGCACTTCGACGATATCGCGAAGCTGCTGGCCGCGTTCAGGAAGCTGCTCGCTGCGGGGCACACGCTCCTCGTCATCGAACACAACCTCGACGTGCTGAAGACCGCGGACTGGATCATCGATCTCGGGCCCGATGGCGGAGAGGCCGGCGGATCCGTGGTCGCGGTCGGCACGCCCGAACAGGTCGCCCAGCATCCCACCTCACACACCGGGCGCTACCTCAAGCCCGTGCTCGACGCCTGGGTGGCGGCCGACGACAGCGACTAACGCGCCATCTGTTCCACGCGCGCGTCGATCGTCAGGCGCTTGCCGCGCCGCACGACATCCACCTTCACCGTACTGCCAATCTTCTCGTCGGCCACCATCCGGAAGAACGTCGTCGTGTCCGTCACCTCGACGCCGTTCACGGCGACGATGAGGTCGCCTGGGCGGAAACCGGCACGCACGGCCTCTGACGGCTGATACATGTTGCCGACGTAGATGCCGGGCACGGTCGCGATGCCGTTGTTGCGGGCCTGTTCGGCGGTGATGGCCTGCAGCCGCATCAGGCCGTTGATCGCCCCGCGCCGCACTTCGCCGAACCGGATGAAGTCGTCCATGACGGCGCGCGCGAGGTTTGACGGCACGGCGAAGCCGATGCCCTGATAGCCGCCGGTCTCCGTGAAGATCTGGGTGTTGATGCCGACCAGTTCGCCTCGGGCGTTCACGAGCGCACCACCCGAGTTCCCGGGGTTGATGGCGGCATCGGTCTGGATGAAGTCGACAAACGCCTGTTCACTGCGCCCCAGCGCGGAGACGATACCGAGCGAGACCGACTGGTTGAACTGATAGGGATTGCCGATGGCGAGCACCCATTCCGCCACGCGGAGTTTGCCGGAGTCACCCCACACCATCGGCGTCAGGCCGGTCGCGTCGATCTTCAGCAACGCCAGATCGGTGGGTTCGTCGGCACCAATGACCTTCGCGTCGTATTCCCGCCCGCCCGGGAGCGCGACCTTGATCTCGCTGCGCACCGACCCCCGGTCGTCGCCGATGACGTGGTTGTTGGTCAGCACGTAGCCGTCGGCCGAGACGATGACGCCCGAGCCCAGGGTCTGGGACGGTTCAATGAACGACCGGCCACGCCCCCCGAACAGGTCCGCCCACGGGTCGCGCCGTTGGATGTACTGCGTCGACGAGATGTTGGCCGAGGCAAGAATGGCTCGCTCCGCCACAGACGACAGATCCGGCAGGGGACCTGTGAGCGACGGTGCGCCGCTCGGTGTCGTCACGGCCTGCGGTACGGGAGCCGGCGTTGCATCACTCGCCGTGGTGAGCGTCAGTTTGCCGGCAATCACCAGCCCCGCCATCACCCCAAGGCCCAGAAATGCACCCGTCACAATTACGCGCCGTATGAAACCCATCGTTACCTCACGCGGACCCGAGGACCGCAGGACCCGAACCCTGGACCCTGGACCCTGGACCTGCAGCTATTCAACATCTATCCGCCTGACTTCCGTGGACCCCGCCTTGGGGATCGTGACCGTCAGCACGCCGTCGGAGAGGTCGGCGGTGATGGCATCCGGATCGACAGGCAACTTAAAGCGGAACGCCCGTGAAAACCGGCCCTGCGCGCGTTCGAACTGCTGGTAGCGCTCGCAGGGCTCGGGGTCCGGCCGCCGGCCGCTGACCGTCAGCGTATCGGAGGCAAAGGCAATCTCGATGGCGGCGCGCTCGACGCCGGGCAACTCGATGGTCAGGAGGAAGCGGTCCGCCACTTCGCAGAGGTCCGCGGCCGGCACCCACCCGGGAGACGTCCGCCCGAACAGGGTTTCAAACCGCTCCTGCATCGTCAGCAGGTCCCGCACTGGGTCCCAGGGCATGGAAACGATGCTAGCAGAACTGGTAGCATTCATTGGTTATGGCATCAGTTCAAGCCTCTCGCCTGAAGGTCGGCATGTTGATCAAGTTTGACGGGGCCCTCGTCCGGGTCCTGGAAGTCCAGCACATCACCCCGGGTAATCTCCGGGCGCACGTGCGGGGCAAGATGCGGGACATCAAGAACAACCGCCTGGTGGACCACAAGTTCCGGGCGGACGACATGGTCGATCGGGCGATTCTGGACGAACGGCAGATGCAGTATCTCTACCGCGAAGGCGACATGTTCGTGTTCATGGACAACGAGAGCTACGAACAGACGCACCTGTCGCTGGAGGCGCTCGGGGAGGGCGCGCAGTACCTGCTCCCTGAGGCCGTCATCAGCGTCGAGCTGTACGAGGGCGCCCCGGTCGGTATTCACCTGCCGGCGACCGTTGACCTGAAGATCACCGACACCGCGCCGGGCATCAAGGGCGCCACGGCGTCCGCCCAGGTCAAGCCCGCGACGTGCGAGACCGGGCTGGTGGTGACCGTCCCCTCCTTCGTGAATCCCGGCGATGTGATCCGGATCAACACGGAGACCGGCGAATACATGTCGCGCGTGTAGGACGGCGCTGATGGATCACACCCGTCTCGCGCGTCCCGGCTGGCTTGAAGTGGTCACCGGCAGCATGTTCAGCGGCAAGAGCGAAGAACTCATTCGCCGGCTGCGCCGTGCCCAGATCGCCAAACAGCGCGTCCAGGTGTTCAAGCCGGCGATCGATGACCGCTATGGCGACGCGCATGTGACGTCGCACAGCGAGATGAAGATCCCGTCCGAAAACGTCTCGTCATCGCGCGAGTTGCTCGACAAGGTGCATCCGGATACGGAAGTCGTCGGGATCGACGAGGGACAGTTCTTCGACGTCGAATTGCCCGCGGTCTGCAACATGCTCGCCGACCAGGGCAAACGCGTGATCGTCGCCGGCCTGGATCAGGATTACCTCGGCAAGCCGTTTGAACCGATGCCGCAGCTGCTCGCCATCGCGGAGTACATCACCAAGACGCTCGCGATCTGCATGGTGTGCGGCGACCCGGCCAATCACACGCAACGCCTGGTGGCGTCACGTGAACGTGTGCTCGTCGGTGCAACCGGTGCCTACGAGGCGAGGTGCCGGCACTGTTTTGACCCGACGCTTGGGCAATAGCTACCAGGGCAGTGGAATGAGCGCGCCCTCGGCCATGGCCATCGGATCTCCAAGCCATGACGCTGGGGTGAACAGGATGAAGGCGAGAATCACCATCACCACGAAGTCGTAGGGCAGCGAGGCGCGTTCGTCGGTCCAGTAGACACCACGCCAGATGACGCCGAGCACGCCGGTTGGTCTTGGGTGCGTCTTGCCTTCAAGCTCCACGTAGGTGTAGTAGATGCGGTTGGCGACCGTGAGGATGGCGAAGACCCCCATCACCCACATGACGGCGGCCATGCGGTTGGTGAAGGCGCCGAGCATGAAGAGCACGATGCGCTCGGGCCGCTCCATGAAGCCGACCTTGCACTTCTTCAGCAGGCTCTCCGCGCGCGCCCTGGTGTAACTGGTCATCGTCGCGAAGACCATGGTGATCGAGGTGATCAGCACGTAGTCGGTGCGGCCAAGCGACGCATACAGGCAAATCAGGCCGACGGCGAGCGACAGATCGGAGAGCCGGTCGATGACCGAATCCCAGAAGCCGCCGAATTTGGTGTCTCGCCCGGACTGGACGGCGACCTTGCCGTCGATAAAATCGAAGACACTGGCCCCGACCATGATGAATCCCGACGTCAGGAACTCGCCCTGGGCCAGCGCATATCCGGCCCAGAGGCTGATGATCACCCCGATGAACGTGAGCAGGTTCGGGTGGATCCGCAGGCGGATGCACGCGGAGATGATGAACTGGAGTGGAACGTGGAACACGGCGCCAACGGCGCCAGTCAAGGTCACGGCGGATGGTAACTGATGGCCATTCATGAACTCAAGGCCCAGATTGCACACCTGCCCGAGCAGCCGGGCGTCTACCTCTTCTCGAATGACGCCGGTGAGACCCTCTATATCGGCAAGGCGCGTGTGCTGCGCGACCGTGTGCGGTCCTATTTGGGTGCGTTTGGGCTCAACCCCCGCATCGACGCGTTGCTGCGCCACGTCACACATCTCGACACCATCGTCACGGACTCGGTGGTCGAGGCGCTCGCGCTCGAGAACCAGCTCATCAAGCAGCGGAATCCCCGTTTCAACATCCTGCTGCGCGACGACAAGACCTACCCGTATCTGCAGCTGACGACGACGGAACCGGCGCCGCGGGTGCTGGTGGCGCGGCGCGTGGAGCGGGATGGGTCGGTGTATGCCGGGCCCTTCATGCCGGCGTCCCTTGCACGCCAGACCATGGCGCTGACGCATCGGTTGTTTGGGATTCGATCGTGCAACGAGATCATCGACGGCAACCGGGAGCGCCCGTGTCTTGAATACGACATCCAACGCTGCGTGGCCCCCTGTGTCGCGTCCATCTGCACCCTTGACCAGTATCAACAGTCGGTGGGGCAGGCGCGGCTGCTGCTCGAAGGACGCCAGGACGAACTTGCCGAACAGCTGCGCACCGAGATGATTGGTGCAGCCGTGGAGGAGCGGTTCGAGCGCGCGGCGTTTTTGCGCGACGCCATCCGCACGCTGGAGACGTTGCAGGCCCGGCAGCAGAAGATGGCCACGCCGTCACTGGGCGACCGGGATGCCGTCGCCGTCAAGGCCGGCCCGGCCGGCGCGGTTGTGCAGGTTTTCCAGATGCGCCGCGGCCGCGTCGTCGAGCGCGTCGAAATGACGTCGGGAGGCTTTTTCGACGCTGATGCCGTGATTTCAGGCCAGTTTTCGCCTGAAGGCCCCGAAAAAGTCTCCCGACGTCTTTGTGTCGAGGCTCCAGACGTCCTCGAGGCGGCGTTGCAGCAGTTTTATGCGGAGCAGGTACCGCCCCCGGAGATTCTGGTGTCGGACCCGCTCGATGCCGAGGTGGTGGAGTCGCTGGAGGCGTGGTTGTCCTCGAAGGCCGAGCGCAAAGTGCGTATCGTCGTGCCACAACGCGGGGACAAACGCGGCTTGCTGGACCTCGCGATGCGGAACGCGACGCTGGCGTATGACACGCATTTCAGCGAGGGGCACGTCGGCGCGTTCGCCGCCCTCGAAACGCTCCGGGAGGTGCTGAGCCTTCCGACGCTTCCGCACCGGATTGAGTGTTTCGACATCTCGACGCTGCAGGGCACCAACACGGTGGCGTCCATGGTCGTGTGTGTGGACGGCAAAATGCGGCGCGGGGATTATCGCAAGTTCGCCGTGCGCGGGCCGGCGACCGACGACTTCGCGTCGATGGAAGAAGTCGTGTTGCGCCGGTATCGGAAGGTGCTTGAGCAGGGCGGTCCGTTCCCTGATCTCATCCTCATCGACGGCGGCAAAGGCCAGTTGACGGCGGCGTATGCCGCGCTGCGCCAACTCGGGCTCGAGCAACTCGTCGCGGTCGGTCTCGCCAAGCAGGAGGAACTGCTGTTCCGCCGAGACCGCATCGAAGGCATCGCCCTGCCGCACGAGACCCCGGCGCTGCGACTGGTGCAGCGCATCCGCGACGAGGCCCACCGGTTCGCGGTGACGTTCCATCGCACCAAACGCGCGGCGTCGTCCCTTCGATCCGCCCTTGATGACATTCCCGGTATCGGCGTTCGACGCCGGAAGTTGCTCCTGACCACGTTTGGATCGGTTGCCGGCGTTCGGCGCGCGAGCCGCGAGGACCTGGAACGGGCGGTCGGCGCGAAGGCCGCGAAGGCCATCGTCGAACACTTTGCGCGGGTGTAACACCCCCGCGTAGGGCGCGCTGGGGTGGCCGTGACGCGCGCCTGACGTGGCTCGGCCCGGCCTGGCGCAGGGAACGTATCGGTTGGAAATCCGCGTCACCAATGACACGCAGCCGCACCTCCTGACCTTCCAGGTGCGGTCACACCGCCTCCCGTGGGGCCGCCGGACCAGTCCGGCGGCCCCAAATCCCCATCCCTCAAGGCTTTAGCTCGCGTGATATCTTCTGTAGGTTGTCGCCAGAGCTTGCCATCCCCGTCTTTCTGATCCTGCTCGCCTCATTGTCGTTTCATGAGGCGGCGCACGCGTGGGCGGCCAACAGGCTGGGGGACCCGACGGCGCGCCTTCTCGGGCGGCTGACGCTGAACCCATTGGCGCACATCGACTGGATTGGCACCGTGGCGTTCCCGCTCATCCTCGCGTTGTCAAACCTGCCGGTGTTCGGGTGGGCGAAGCCGGTGCCGGTGGACATGCGGAACCTGCAGTCGCCGCGACGGGACTTTGCCCTTGTTGCGCTGGCCGGTCCGGTGAGCAACGTGGTGCTGGCGGTGGGATTGATCCTGGTGCTGCAGGCGCAGGGCGGGTTGGTGCCGGAGATGGGTGTCACGCAGACGAGCGTGGTGCTCTACATGGGCATTTTCCTGAATCTGATCCTGGCCGCATTCAACATGCTGCCGATTCCGCCGCTCGACGGCGGCAACGTGCTGGCGGGTGTGCTGCCGGAATCGATGGCACAGGTCGTGGACCGGGTGCGGCCGTTCGGGGCGTTTATCATTCTTGGTTTGTTCTTTATGGGCGCGCTGAATTATCTGTACGAGCCCATTGAGCGTTTGTTGGGGACGTTGTTGTTGTGATGACCAAACCGCGAGTTGTGTCTGGCATGCGTCCGACCGGGCGCCTGCATCTGGGCCACCTGGTCGGCGCGCTGCAGAACTGGGAACAGCTGCAGCAGACCTATGACTGCTATTACTTCGTGGCTGACTGGCACGCACTGACAAGCCACTACGCCTCCACGGAATCGATTACCGCCGATGCGCTCGACAACGCGGCGGACTGGATCGGCGCCGGCGTCGACCCCGAGAAGTCCACACTGTTCATCCAGTCGCGGGTGCCCGAACACGCCGAGTTGTACCTGCTCCTGCAGATGGTGACGCCGGTGTCGTGGCTCGAACGGGTGCCGACCTACAAGGAGCAGATGGAGCAGCTCGCCGACCGCGACCTGTCGAATCTCGGGTTCCTCGGCTATCCGCTGCTCCAGGCCGCCGACGTCATCATCTACAACGCGCACTACGTGCCGGTGGGCGAGGACCAGGTGCCGCATCTCGAGCTCAGCCGGGAGGTGGTCCGCCGCTTTCACAACTTCTACGGGGAAGTGTTCGTGGAGCCACAGCCGCTCCTGACGCCCACGCCGCGCCTGCCCGGCCTCGATAACCGGAAGATGAGCAAGAGCTACAACAACACGATCGACCTCTCGGATACGCCGGCGGACGTGTTGAAGAAGATCAGGCAGATGTACACCGACCCGAAGCGGGTGCGCGCGGATGTGCCGGGCACCGTCGAAGGCAATCCCGTTTTCATCTACCACGACGCGTTTAATCCGAACCGCGACGAAGTGGACGAACTCAAGGCGCGGTACCGCGCAGGCACCGTGGGGGACGTTGAGGTCAAGACAAAACTGGCCGCAGCGGTGAACACGATGCTCGATCCGATTCGCGACCGTCGCGAAGCCGTGCTGGCCAGGCCGGGTTACCTGCGCGAGATTCTGATGGAAGGCTCCAGGCGCGCACGCCTCGTCGCGCAGGAGACGATGGCGAAAGTGCGGGCGGCGGTGAAGCTTGAGTACTGAGCCGATTGTTCCCGCGCGTTCGTTTACGACGGCAGACGCCCCGCCGGATTTTGAGTCCGTGCTCGGCGCCTATCCCGTGCGCCTGACCCACTTTGAAGGCCCGCTCGACCTGCTGCTGCACCTCATCAAGAAGCACCAGCTCGACATCTACGACATTCCAATCGCCCTGGTCACGCGTCAGTACCTCGACTACCTCGAGGTCATGCAGGATCTCGACCTCGACATCGCCGGAGAGTTCCTGGTGATGGCGGCGACACTGATTCATATCAAGTCGCGCATGCTGCTGCCGCGGCCCGACCCGGCGCAGGAAGATCCCGAAGAGGATCCGCGCGAAGCGCTCGTGCGCCGCCTGCTCGAACACCAGAAGTTCAAGGCCGCCGCCGAACTGCTGCACGACCGCGAGATCCAGCGCAGCGCACAGTGGGGCCGGCCCGACGGTGCCGTCGCCGACGTCGTCGGCGATCCCCCCGAGCCCGAGGTCGAGGTCGACCTCTTCAGTCTCATGGCGGCGTTCCGCCAGGTCATCGAGCGCGCCAAGCAGCGGCCGCAGATCTACATGCCGACCGAGTACATGTCGCTCGAAGACCGCATCGAGCGGTTGATGACGATGTTGTCCGAGACCGATGCGTGCGGCTTTGAGGATTTGTTTGCCGACGTCCAGACCAAGCCCGGAATCGTTGTCACCTTTCTCGCGCTGCTGGAGATGATTCGCCTCAAACTGGTGCGGGTGTATCAGCAGGGCAATTTCGGCCCGATTCGGGTCTACAAGCGCGCGAAGCCGCAAGGCGCGCCGGATTTTCATCCGTGAGGCACTGTCGTCATGTCTGAGTTGAAGTCCATTGTTGAGGCGTTGATCTTTGCCTCCCCCGAGCCCCTCACACTGAAGGCCCTCGGCAAGTTGCTGGATGCCGAGCCGAAGGAAGACCTTGAGGCGGCCATCATCGCCCTGAAGCAGGATTACGACCGTCCGGCCGGTCTTCAGCTCGTGGAGGTCGCCGGTGGATATCAGATCGTCACGCGTCCCGAGCTCCACGAATGGGTGCGTCGGCTGTTCCATGAACGCACGTCGTCGAAGTTGTCGGTGGCGGCGCTTGAGACCCTGGCGGTGATTGCGTACCGGCAGCCCGTGACGGCGCCCGAGATTGCGGAGATTCGCGGTGTCAACACCGCGGGTGTGTTGGGCACGCTGGTGGATCGTAAACTGGTGAAGATCGTCGGCCGTAAGGCGGTGGTCGGCCGGCCGTTCATGTACGGCACCACGCGCGACTTTCTCGAGCGTTTCGGACTGAACGACATCAACGACCTGCCGAAGGTCGAGGACATGTCTGAACTGCTCGGCTTCGACCTGCCGGGTGGCGTCAAGGAACCTGCACCACAGACGGCGTTGCCGTTTGAACCGGACGTCGAGGCCGCGCCCGCACCGGACGCGACCCCGGACGCCGACGCCACAGACGAGGGACATGACGATGGCAGCACAGAGACCTCGGACCTCGCGACCGCGTCCGACGACGAAAAGATTCACTGATTCCTCGAAGCGGAAACCGGCTGGCGGCACGCGCCGGCCGAAGCCGGTGCGTCCCGTCGGCGGACTGAAGTCCGGGGTGTCGAAGGGGCGAAGTCCGGAGCCGCGGGGTATCGCAGGCAACTCCGGCAAACCCTCGGGCGTACGCCTGCAGAAGATCCTGTCGCACGCGGGCGTGTCGTCGCGGCGTGTGGCCGAGGAACTGATCCGGCAGGGGCGTATTGAGGTCAACGGCGAGGTCGCCAGCGAGCTGGGTACGCGCGCGAATCCCGAAGTGGACGACATTCGGGTGGATGGCCGCCGGCTGAAACTCGGGGCCGAGCGCAAGTACTACCTGATGTACAAGCCGCGCGGTGTCGTGAGCACACGGTCGGATCCCCAGCAGCGCACGACGGTGATCGAAGTGCTCGCGCGGGCCGGGGTGAAGGGCTATTTTTATCCGGTCGGGCGTCTCGACTACGACTCCGAGGGGCTGATCATCATGACCAATGATGGCGATCTGGCGGAGAAGGTCACGCATCCGAAACATGAACTCGAGCGGGCATATGAGGTGCGTGTGTCGGGTCTGCCGGACGAACGCGATCTCGCGCGGCTCACCCGCGGCATCCTGATCGAAGGCCGCCGCACGTTGCCGGCGAGTGTGCGCGTCGTGCGGACGTATCCCGACAAGGCCGAACCGCAGGCCTTGATCGAAATCGTGATTAAGGAAGGCCGCAATCGTCAGGTGCGCCGCATGTTTGACGGCACGGGGCATCCCGTGATTGAACTGCGCCGCACGCGCATCGGCCCGATCACCGATCGTCGCATCAAGCCTGGTCAGGTGCGTGAACTCACGTCCGACGAAGTGAGGGCTCTGACGAAATGATTCTCTCGTCGGTCGGCGCCGTCGCTCATTCGCCGTTCAGAATCGACAAACTTCGCGCCCGTCTCGCAGATGTCGACGGGGCCGTGACCGGCCTCACGGCCCACTACATCCACGTCATTGAAACCGCCCGCGATCTGACGCCGGATGAACAGGCGCAACTGGACGGACTCCTCGGTCCGGCCGCGGATCACGCGGCGGCGTGGCCGCCGGACGATCAGCGCGGAGTGCTGCTTGTGGTGCCGCGTGCCGGCACCATTTCTCCCTGGTCGAGCAAGGCCACTGATATCGCCCGCGTCTGCGGGCTCGACGTCGTCACGCGCATTGAACGCGGGATTGCCTATCAGATCACGAGCACGGGCCCGCTGTCCGCTGAACGTGTGATGCTGCTGGCCGCACCTCTGCATGACCGGATGACCGAGATGGTGTTGTGTGACCACCGGCAGCTCGGAGCCCTTTTTCAGCACCAGGCGCCGCGTCCGCTCAGCGAAGTGTCGCTGGACCGCGGTCGCGCAGCCCTGGCCGAGGCGAATGTCTCACTCGGGTTGGCGCTGTCTGATGATGAGATTGACTACCTGCTGACAAGTTTCCGCACGATCGGTCGCAACCCGACGGACGTCGAGTTGATGATGTTCGCGCAGGCCAACTCCGAGCACTGCCGCCACAAGATCTTCAACGCCACCTGGATCATCGACGGGGTGCCGCAGGCCAGGTCCCTGTTCGCGATGATCCGGAACACACACGCGCACAATCCACACGGCGTGTTGTCCGCCTATAAGGACAACGCGGCGGTGATCGAAGGCGCGCACGGTACACGCTTTTTCCCGCATCCCGAGACCGGCGTGTTCACCGGCACGGTCGAGCCCATCGACATCGTGATGAAGGTGGAAACGCACAATCATCCGACGGCCATCTCGCCGTTTCCCGGGGCGTCCACCGGATCGGGCGGCGAAATTCGTGACGAAGGCGCCACGGGGCGAGGCGCCAAACCCAAGGCGGGTCTCGCCGGATTCTCGGTCTCGCACCTGCGGATCCCCGGCTTCGAACAGCCGTGGGAAGCCACCATCGGAAAGCCGGATCGCATCGCCTCCGCGCTCGACATCATGATCGAAGGCCCGATTGGCGCGGCCGCGTTCAACAACGAATTCGGACGGCCGAACATTGCCGGGTACTTCCGGACGTTTGAACAGCAGGTGGCCGGCGATGAGCCGACGCGGACGCGCGGGTATCACAAGCCGATCATGATCGCCGGCGGGATGGGCAACATCCGCCGTGCGCACGTGGAGAAACGCGACGTCCCGCCAGGGGCGAAGCTGGTCGTTCTGGGTGGGCCGGCAATGCTGATCGGTCTCGGGGGCGGGGCCGCATCGTCGCTCAGCAGCGGGGCGAGCCACGCGGAGCTCGACTTCGCGTCCGTGCAGCGCGGGAATCCCGAGATGCAGCGGCGGGCGCAGGAAGTGATTGACGCGTGCTGGGCGCTTGGCCCGAAGAACCCGATCGTCCTGATTCACGACGTCGGCGCCGGCGGATTGTCGAACGCCATCCCTGAAGCGGTCGCCCACAGTCATCGTGGGGCCACGATCAATCTGCGCGACATTCCGAGCGCCGAGTCCGGCATGTCGCCCATGGAGCTCTGGTGCAACGAGGCCCAGGAGCGCTACGTGCTTGTGGTCGATGCTGATGCGGTCGAGCGGTTCGCGGCGATCGCGGGTCGCGAGCGGTGTCCGTTCGCCGTGGTGGGCACCATCAACGACTCCGGCCAACTGACCGTGGCGGACCCGCACTTCCACAACACGGCGGTGGATATGCCCATCGATGTGCTGCTGGGCAAACCTCCGCGCATGGAGCGGAATGTGCGTGCGGTGGTCCCTCGCACGCAGGCATTTGACGCGAGCGCGCTCGACCTGCGGGAGGCCGTGCACCGGGTGTTGCGGTTCCCGACGGTGGCCGACAAGACCTTCCTCATCAGCATCGGTGACCGGTCGGTGGGCGGCCTGATCTCGCGCGACCAGTTCGTCGGTCCGTGGCAGGTGCCCGTCGCCGACGTCGGTGTCACCGTGTCTGACTTCCACGGCAACACGGGCGAAGCGATGGCAATGGGGGAGCGGACGCCGGTGGCCGTCCTTGATTCGCCCGCCGCGGCCCGCCTTGCGGTGGCCGAAGCCGTGACGAACATCCTGGCGGCGGATGTGGAATCACTGAAGTCGATTCGGCTGTCGGCCAACTGGATGGCGGCCGCCGGCGAGCCCGGCGAAGACGCCGCGCTGTACGCCGCAGTCAAGGCCGTCGGTGAAGAACTGTGTCCCGCGCTGGGCATCGCGATTCCCGTTGGCAAGGACTCGCTGTCGATGCAGACCACCTGGACCGATGGGCCGACGTCAAAACGTGTGATCGCCCCCGTGTCGCTCATCGTCTCGGCGTTTGCGCCGGTCACCGATGTGCGCCGCACGCTGACCCCGCAACTTCGCACGGATCTCGGCGACACGGTCCTCTGGCTCCTCGATCTCGGTCAGGGCCGCCATCGCCTGGGCGCCTCGGTCCTTACACAGGTGTATGGCGCGATGGGCGAAGCCCCCCCGGATCTGGACGACCCGCAGCTGCTGGTGCGCTGCGCGGCGGCGTTGCGTGAGTTGCGTGAGCGGAACCTCGTGCTCGCGTATCACGACCGCTCCGATGGCGGACTGGTGGCGACGCTGGTAGAGATGGCGTTTGCCGGACGCACAGGACTCGACATCGATCTGCCTGTCTCGGCGTCGTCTGTCGTGGCTCAGTTGTGTGCCGAAGAACTCGGCGTCGTCCTCCAGACCCGCGCCGGCGACACCGCCGCGGTGCAGGCGATTGTCGCCGGCCACGGCCTCGCACAGTGGCTGGTGCCGGTCGCGCGACCGAGCGGCGACATGCGCGTCACCATCCGCCGGGATGGCGCCGATTACTTCAGCGAGGCACTCAGGGACCTCCGTCGTGTCTGGTCCGAAGTCTCCTGGCAGATGCGCCGGTTGCGCGATGAGCCCGTGTGCGCGGATGAAGAACTGGCCGCGCAGACGCGTCTCGACGACCCGGGGCTGTCCGTGTCGCTCACCTTCGACGCTGCCGATAACATCGCGGCCCCGTACATCGCCCGCGGAGTGCGGCCCCCGATCGCCATCCTGCGCGAGCAGGGGGTGAACAGTCAGGTCGAAATCGCGGCTGCATTTGCGTTCGCCGGCTTTGATTGCCACGACGTCCACATGACCGATCTGCTGAGTGGACGCCGGTCGTTGCAGGAGTTCAAGGGACTCGTCGTCTGCGGCGGGTTCTCCTATGGCGACGTGCTCGGCGCCGGCGAGGGCTGGGCGAAGTCGGTGCTCTTTCACGAGGCCGTACGCGCGGATTTCATCAGGTTCTTTGATCGACCGGAGACGTTCACACTCGGCGTGTGTAACGGCTGTCAGATGCTGGCGGCGCTCCAGAGCATCATTCCCGGCACGGAGCTCTGGCCGCGCTTCGTACGCAATCGCGTGGAGCAGTTCGAGGCCCGCTACAGCATGGTCGAGGTCCTGCCGTCGCCGTCGGTGCTGCTGCAGGGCATGGCCGGGTCCAGCCTGCCGATCGTGGTCTCGCACGGCGAAGGCCGCGCGGCGTTTGCGAGCGACGACGTGGCGGCGCAGTGCGCCGCGGCAGGCCTGATCGGCTATCGCTACGTGAACAATGACCGGTCCGTCGCCACCACCTATCCTGCGAATCCGAATGGATCACCGCTGGGCATCGCCGCGATGTCCAACGCCGACGGCCGGGTGACCATCACCATGCCGCATCCCGACCGGTGTTACCGCACCGTCACCAACTCCTGGTGGCCCGACGATGCCGGGGAGTGGAGCGGGTGGATGCGCGTGTTCCGCAATGCCCGCGCGTTTGTGGACTGAGTCATCGTCCGATCGCGACCCACGTCGACACCAGCCGCCACACGTCACCGACCGACACATCGGCGGTCGGGTCTGCGTGCGAGACGGCGGGCGTGAGCAGGGAGGATACCTGCGTGTGTCCGTGCGCCTTCAGGAACGCGGCGAGGCTGACCGTCTCTGTCTGGGGAATCACGTTGTCCACCGCGCCGTGAATCAGAAACACCGGCGCGCGCACGAGGGGAGACCGTTCGGGTGAGAGCGCGGGGTCGCCGCCCACCGCTTCGGCGAAGGGACGCAGCATCGGCCCCAGGCGCGAACCATCCCGGGCATTCACATCGCGCATGATCGACCGCGCCGGCTCCGGCAGTGACGCCGCGGCGCGTCGGGCGGCCTCGAACAACCGCTGGGCCTGCGGATCGGCGCGCCCGTCGGCCATCGACGCGACGAGAAACGCGCGGATGCCTGCATCAAGCGCGGCCACCTGTTCGGCGGGCACCAGGTGCGGGAGCGCGCCGAGCAGCAGGATGGCCACGCCGTAGTCGTGCGCGGGTTGTGCCGTGCCGTCGGGCAGCCGGCCGGTGCACAGATAGTCAATCACGCGCGGCAAGTCCCCATGGCCGCCAAACGACACCACGCGGTCGATGCGGTCGGCGATCGACGGACGTCCCGCTGCTACCATCGTCAGGCCACCGCCAAAGCTCACACCGGCCAGGTTGACGGTGCCTTGCGGCGTCAATGTCGAATCGGCGAGCAGCCAGAGTGCCGCGTCTTCGATCTGATCCGTTGAACGACCCACAACGCGGAATTCGCGCAGGTCCGGCAGCGGCAGGCTGAGCACGGTATAGCCGGCGCCCGCCAGCCGCGTCGTCAAGCGCGCGAGGCGTGGTTCGTCGACGCCTCCGCCGTGGACGCCCGGCACCACGATCCATGTGCGGGAACTTCCACCGTCCGGGATGTACAGGCGCGCCGGCACCGGCCCATGCCGCGTGGGCAGGTCCACCTCGCGTGTCGCGACCTCCGCCACCGACACGGGCAGCCACCGCCGCACCGCGACCTCGCGCCCCGAGAGATCGATCACCAAGGCCACCGCTCGCACATACGGCGCCGCAAGCCACGCCGTCATGGCGACAACAACGCCCACAATGATCAGGATGCGCCGCACTCGAACGATAATAAGGCCGATGCTGATTGCGATTGATGGACCCGCCGGGGCGGGGAAGGGGACCGTGGCGCGCACGATTGCCGCCGCACTGGCGTTCCGGCATGTGGATACGGGCGCGATGTACCGGGCGGTGGCCTGGATTGCGCGCCATCGCGGCGTCGACCTCACCGACAGTGCCGCCGTGGTCGGCGTCGCGCGGGACGCGACCTTTGAACTGTCAACGCGCGTGATGGTGGACGGCCACGACGTGACCGACGAGATTCGGACGCCTGAGATGGATGCGGCTGCGGCGATCGTGGCGCGTCACGGCGACGTGCGCCAGATGCTGGTGCAGCGTCAGCGGGAGATGGGCCGCGCGGGCCGCGTGGTCATGGAAGGCCGCGACATTGGCACCGTGGTGTTTCCCGATGCCCCCGTCAAGATCTATCTCGATGCTACGCCTGAAGAACGCGCGCGGCGTCGCGCGCTCGACCCCGCGCACGCCGCGAGCAGACAGGGCGCTTCGCCCGATCAGGTCGGCCAAATCGCACAGGCTCTCGCGGCCCGCGATCAGTCCGACCGCACGCGCGCCGTCTCACCCCTCACCAGGGCCGACGACGCCGTGTACATCGACACGACGGGGCTCGCCATCGATGAGGTCGTCAAGACCGTGCTCGAGGTTGCCCGTCGTCGCGGAGCCGACGGGCGTTAGCCCGTCGGCTCCTGATCAAATCTCTTCCTCGTCCTTTGACGCCGGATCGAGTTCCCAGCGATGGGCGTCGCGTTCCGCGATCTCGTCGCCCCCCATCAGTTCCTCGTCATCGTCGTAGACCACACCGAGCGCTTTGCCGATGTCGTCCACGCGATCCTGATCCGGGGTCATGTTGTCCCCGCCGGGCGCCTCGTCGCCCAGCGCGTAGGCGTCCTGCCACTTGGCGTCGACGTCGCCGGCCGTCAGTTCGGGGCTGGCTTCGGTGTGGTCCCGGAGTTCCAGCTGCAGCTCGTCGTGGCCCGAGCGCGCGGAGCGCAACAGCCGCGCATCGGCGCCACCGCCCGAAAATTCTTCCTGTTCGACTTCAGGGAGGCGTTTGCGCTCCCGCATCAACCGCGCCGGCACGGCAGGCGCCGCGGCCTTCGTCTTCGGCCTGGGGGCCGCCTTCCTGGCCACCTTCGGCGACGGCTTCGGGGCCGGCGTCTGCTTCCTGACGGCCTTCCCCTTCGTGCTCGGGGCTTTCGTCTTCGGCGCGGACTTCCTGGCTAAGGCCTTCTTTTTCAGAGGTTTACGTACTGGCGCCGCCTTGCGAGCCGACTTCGGGGCGGTCTTGGCCTTGGCCCTGGTCTTCGCCTTTGGCTTCGGCGCGGTCCGCTTGACGGCCTTCCTGACGACCTTCTTTGTGGGCTTCCGTGCCGGTGACTTCTTTGCCGCCGCTGCCTTCTTCTTCGTCTTCTTCTTGGCCATGACCGTTCTCCCCCTGGCTGGTGCGACGGAGGGCCGTCGCCCCTGTTTGACCTCTGGCGGCCTCTCGACCGATAATTGCCTGCTTATCGCAATCCCGCGAGACGCAACCGACAGCCCGTCGAAGCTGTAATTCGACCATCAGGGCCGACTAGGAGGCCCCTCCCCGCAATGAGCAATGTAGACGAGACGACGAAGACGCACGGCCAGCCGGCGAAACCGAAACCGGGCAGCTCTGGCTTTACCTCCATGCACACCGACTCCGACATGGACCCGCAAGAGTTTGCGCGTCTGATGGAACTGTACGATACCAGCTTCCGCAACCTCGCGGAAGGTGAGGTCGTCAAGGGCACGGTGGTGAAAGTCACCCCGACCGAAATCGTGGTGGATGTCGGCTTCAAGTCCGAAGGGGTCATTCCCATCGAAGAATTCATCGACGAGACCGGCCAGGTCTCCGTCCACCCCGGCGACCTCGTGGACGTGCTGCTTGAGCGCACGGAAGACCGCGAAGGGCACGTCGTCCTCTCGCGCGAAAAGGCCGAGAAGATGAAGATCTGGGACGAGGTCGAGAAGGCCTACCAGGATCGCAAGGTGGTCATCGGCCGGGTCATCGAACGGATCAAGGGCGGACTCGCCGTGGATATCGGCGTGCGCGCCTTCCTGCCGGGGTCGCAGATCGACGTGCGCCCGGTGCGCAACCTGGATGCCCTGAAGGGCCAGGAACTGCGCATGCGCGTCATCAAGGTCAACAAGAAGCGCGGCAACATCGTGCTCTCGCGCAAGTCGCTGCTCGAAGAGGAAAACGCCGAGAAGAAGAAGGTCACGCTGGATACGCTTGCCGAGGGCAAGGTCCTGCGCGGCTCGGTCAAGAACCTCACCGACTACGGCGCGTTCATTGACCTGGGCGGCATTGACGGTCTGCTGCACATCACCGACATGTCGTGGGGCCGCGTGACGCACCCCTCGGAAGTGGTGAAGGTGGGCGACGACATCGACGTCATCGTGCTGAAGTACGACGCGGCGAGCGAACGTGTCTCGCTGGGCCACAAGCAGCTCGTGCCCGATCCGTGGAGCAACGTGATGGACCGGTATCCGGTCAGCATCCGTGTCACGGGCAAGGTGGTGAGCCTGACCGACTACGGTGCGTTCATCGAACTCGAACCCGGTGTCGAAGGCCTGATCCACGTCTCCGAGATGTCGTGGAGCAAGCGCGTCAAGCACCCGTCGAAGATGCTCAACCAGGGCGACCAGGTGGAGGCGATGGTGCTCGGCGTCGATCCCGGTGCGCGGCGCATTTCGCTCGGCCTCAAACAGGTCGAGTCCAACCCGTGGAACGAGCTGACGGACAAGTATCCGACCGGCACGACCATCACAGGCAAGGTGCGCAACCTCACCGAGTTCGGCGCGTTCGTCGAAGTCGAGGACGGCATCGACGGCCTGATTCACATCTCCGACATGTCGTGGAGCAAGATCAAGCACCCGTCGGAAGTGCTGAAGAAGGGCGACGACGTGGAGGCGCAGGTCCTCAGTATCGACGCGGAAAACCAGCGGCTCTCGCTCGGGCTCAAGCAACTCCAGACGGGCATCTGGAAGGAGTTCTTCGAGAAGAACCATGCCGGCGACGTGGTCGAAGGCAAGGTCGTGCGTCTGACCAACTTCGGCGCGTTTGTCGAACTGGCGGAAGGCATCGAAGGCCTCATTCACGTATCGGAATTTGATGCGGCGACCGGTGGCGACAAGCTGGAACTGAAGGCCGGTGAAAACTACCAGATGAAGATCATTCGTCTGGTGCCTGAGGAACGGAAGATCGGTCTCAGCATCCGTGCCCTCAAGGACGAACAGTACCGTGCGGACTGGGAAGCCTACACCGACTCGACGGGCCGCCCGGAAGCGACCCTCGGCGATCACTTCAAGAATCTGAAGTAGTCCAGAGACGTCCAGGGTCCTGGGGGCCAGGAGTCCTGAAATCGGAGCCGGAGTGGTGGGAATGACCCACGACTCCGGCTCTTTTCTTTTTTTGAGCGGTATAGTCGAAATCAGATGATCCGATTTGTTCGAAGCGGCGTGCTGGTGTGTTGTGTGCTGGCCGCGGCGTGCCTGGACGAAAACGCGATTCGCGTCGTGTCGATCACTTTTGAGGGCGCGGCGTCGTTCACTGCGTCCGACCTGAGGCGCGTCATTGAGACGCGGCAGGGGGGGCGCTGGCCCTGGTCCCGGTGGCGCGGGTTTGATGAGGCCGTGTTCGAACGCGATCTCGATCGCCTGCGGGCGTTTTATCGCGACCGCGGCTTCGACGAGGCCATCGTGCGTATTGCGGCGATCGACCTGGCCGAGGACAAACGGTCGGTGAAGGTGCGGATTGCGATCGACGAAGGGACGCCACGTCTGGTCGTGCGTTCCCTGGTCGAACTGGTGGACGTGCCTGACACGTTCCCCGAGACGCTGCGGGGCCGGCTCACCGAACTTGAGGCCGGCGCAGGGAAACCGCGCGACGTGGCGACGCTCTCGGCCATCCGCGAGACCGCCCTGGCCATTCTGCGGGAGAACGGACACCCGCACGCCAGTGTGGACGTGATCGAAGACCCCGGGGATACGCCGCGCAGTCTTGTTGTACGCGTGCGCATCACGCCGGGACCGGAGATGCGTTTCGGGGATCTGCAGATCAGCGGACTGCGGCGCACCAAGCAGGTGGTGGTGTGGCGTGCGCTGACGTTCCGTCCGGGCGACCTGTATCGCGAGAGTCACGTCCTGCGGAGTCAGCGACGGCTGAATCAACTCGGTGCGTTTGAGTTTGCCCACGTGGCGCCGGTCGCGGAGGCGAAGGCGGCGGAGGCGGCCGTGTTGCCGATGGTGGCGACGCTGGCGGAAGCGCGTCCGCACCACTTTGAATTCGGCGTCGGATACGGTACCGAAGACCGGTGGCGTGGTTCGATCGAATGGCGCAACCTCAATGTCTTCGGCAACGGCTCACAGTGGGTCGGTAACGCCAAGTATTCCACCGTGCTGCGAGGGGCCGGCTTTGGCTACGACCATCCGTACCTGTTGCGCAGTGGGGGCACACTGGACGCGCGCGCCGGCGCCTGGTGGACGAACGAAACCATGTTCACGTCGCGTACGGCCGGCGGCCATGTGGCGGTGTCGCATGCGTTTGGTCGGCGCGACGAGGTCGAGGTGCGGACCCGCTATCGCCACGAGTACCTGACCTATCGCGTCACGGATGCCGTGCTCGCCGACCTGTCGACCGTCGAAGAGCGCATCGCATTGGGGCTGGATCCGGTGACGGGGCGGGGCGACGGCACCATCGCCGGACTGGAACTGCGCGCCGGGCAGACCTCGGTGGATAACGTGGCCGATCCGTCGCGGGGCTTCACGCTCGCGCTGGCGGCCGAACACGTGGCACCGTGGCTCGGCGCGTCCTTTCGCTACGACGAAGTGAACGCCGAAGTGCGGGGCTACGTTCCGGTCGGCCGACGACTTCGAGTCGCCGGCAAGGTGCGCTACGGCACCTTGTCGGCTGGCGACACCGCCGACGTGCCCTTTTCAGAACGGTTTTTTCTCGGCGGTTCCACCAATCTGCGGGGATGGGGACGGTACGAAGTAAGCCCGACCAGCCTTCAGGGCGCGCCGATCGGCGGACGCTCCTTCGTGGACACGTCACTCGAACTGCGCCTCCGCGTCTGCTGCGACATCGGGATGGTGGCCTTTCTCGATGCCGGCAACGTGTGGGCCGCCGATTGGCAGAGTCCCTTCACCGACCTGCGTCGGGCGGTCGGTCTGGGCCTGCGTTACGAGACCTTGGTCGGCGTCGTCCGCGGGGACGTCGGCTACCAGTTGAATCCGATTTCACAACTGAGGCTCGACGGCAAGACCCAGTCGCGCCGCTGGCGCATCCACCTGAGTTTTGGACACGCATTCTGACGTGACGGTACGACGACGACTCATCGGCCTGGCGCGGTTTGCCGCATGGACCCTGGGAGCCCTGGTGCTGCTGGGGGTGGTGGCCTATTGGCTGTCGGGGACCGAGTGGGGACGGTCGCGACTCGCAAACGTGCTCGAATCACAGGCCTCACGATTCATCGACGGGGAACTCCACATCGGACGACTTGAGGGCTCGCTGTTCACCGGCGCCACCGTCCACGACGTGCGCGTCACGCGCGGCGGCGACGTCGTGCTGACGATTGCGCGAATCGACGGGCGGTACCGCCTCCGCGACCTGATCTCGTCCGCCCTGGTGATCGACGACCTGGTGCTGACCGGCGCGCGCGTGACTGTGATCGAAACACTGACAGGGTGGTATGTCGACGGGCTCCAACTGCCGGACGCGGATCCGGCGGCGCCCCCCTCCACCAGTACCATCCGCATTCGCAGCGCCACGTTTGTGGACGGCGAGGCGGATGTGCGGCCGATCAACCGGAAGTACGACCTCGTGGCGGTCGCTGCCGAGATGTCGGTGCTGATCGCGCGCGACATCACCGTGGACGTCACGCGTTTCGCGGCGCGGGAAGCGCTGGGGGGACTGGTGGTCGCCTCACTGGTCACGCAGGTCGTCGTCTCCGAGGAACGCATCGACGTCACGCCGATTGAGCTGACGACGTCGAACGGCCAGGTGCGCGGGTCGCTGGCCTTCCTGCCCGAGGGAGTCCTC
Source organism: Vicinamibacterales bacterium (assembly GCA_030827135.1). GTDB lineage: Bacteria > Acidobacteriota > Vicinamibacteria > Vicinamibacterales > SCN-69-37 > SYFT01. Next base: position 578,641 of record JAURFE010000001.1, on the reverse strand, counting down.
GAAGCCCGGCTCGTCAGCGACCGTGTGGTCCTGACCGAATGGGTCCCGTATATTCCTGTGCTTGAGGGCATCCCCCTCACGCCCGCGATGACCCTCTCCCTCGTCGGGCCGCTCCGGGCGCTGCACGTCACAGGCCCCATCACCGACACCGTTGGTGGCGACGCCGACGTGGACGTCATCATGAATCTGAGTGACCCCGTCTTCACCGTGCGGGGGGCGGCCACGCTCAACCGGTTTGATGCGGCGCCGTGGGCGGTACGCCCCGAGTGGCCCACACGTCTCAATGGTCCCGTCACCTTCGACATGCGCAGCGAAGCCGGACGTGGTCTGGCCGGCACGTTTGCGGGAACGCTCGGGCGCTCCTCCTACGCCGAGTACGACATCGACCGCGCGCGGATGGATGGACGCGTGACGGCGGACGGCGTGACAGCGAAGTTCGACGCCACGACCTATGACGCGTCCACCACCGGCACCTTCAACTACGTCTACGCGACGGAAACAGCGACTGTGGTCGGCGAGTTGCGGAACGGGAACGGCGCCAACCTGCCGGCGTTTCTTGAGCTGCCGCCGCTCGACAGCGACGTCCAGGGCACGTACACGCTGGTCGCGCGGACACCGGACGACTGGACGCTCGAGAGTGTGCTTGGCGCATCGACGCTGGAGGGGGCGACGCTCGACCCCGGCATGCTCGCGAACATCACCCTGAAAGGCGAGGACATCGCCTACTCCATCAAGGGCTCCGTGCGGAATCTGGATCCGCGCCGCATGGCGCCCAAGCTCATGGACGAGCCCATCGCCGACGAGGACTGGCCCTTCACGTCCGCTCGCGTGTCCGGAGACGTCACCATTGAGGGTGCGGGCGCGATCACGGCCGAACTGATGGGTCACCGCGCGACCTTCTCCGGCACGCTCGATGGCGATGTGGATGACCTGCGGCTGCGCTCGGTCGTCATGTCGGGAGCCCTCGCCGCTCGCCGGTTGACGATGTCGGCCGAAGGCAGGGCCTCCGGCACGTGGGAAGCGATACAACCCGACGGCACATTCAACGTGTCCGTCAACGTCGCCGACCTCGCCGCACCCTTCAGCCCGACGTTCGCCGATGGGACGATGGACGTCACCCTTGGCGCGTCGTCTGTGAACGGCGTCGACTTGACGTCCGCGCGCGTGCTCGGGACAGCAACGGCGGGCCTGGTCACGATCACCGAAGGCAAGGCCGCAGGGCCGTTGGGCAAGCTCGACCTGACCGGCATCCTCGCACTGGGCGACAGCGGCACGTCGGACCTCGCCTACGTCGTCGATATCGCCGACCTTTCGTTGCTTCCCGCTCAATTGGAGGTCACGGCGACGGGCCAACTGCGCACGGAAGGCCGGCTCACCGGGCCCTTCAAAGACCCGGTCGCGCGCGGCATCGTGCTCGCGTCGTCGCTCGCCATGAACGACATGTCGGTGATGAGTGCGACGGGCGAGTACGAGGTGCGCATACCCGAATTTCTGTATGACCGCCTGACCGGGACGGCGTCGGCCGAGGGGACGTTCATGATGGCGGGCGGCCAGGAGTGGCCGAGGGGCACGGTCAGGACGACCTTCACCGCCACGCAGGCGGATGTGACTGCATCGACGGAGCACGAACGCGCGGTGCTGGATGTGACGGCGGGCATCACGACCGGCGCCGACGCCGCACTCGAGATTACCGCGCGCGCATTTACGCTCACGATGCCTGGCGAGGCGTGGTCGATGCGAGCGGGGGAAATCGCCAGACTCCGCATGACGGAGGATCGGCTGACGATCGATCGGCTGGAGTTGGTGAAGGGCAGCGAGCGGATGACGATGTCCGGGGCGTTGCCGTTTGTGACGCCGGCGACTCCGTCCACCGACGCCCTCCGGATCGATGCCGTGGGTGTGTCGGTGGCGCCGTTCATCACCACGCTGCTGGGCGAGGAACGAGTCACCGGCGTGTTGAACGGCGCGGTGACGGTGACCGGTGCCGTTGATGATCCCAGGGTCGCGTCGTCATTTGTGGTGTCGGAGGGCACGGCCGATGGTGTGCCGTTCACGACTGTTGGCGGTTCCGTGAACCTCGCAGGCCATGTGAGCACGGTCGACATCGCGCTGGATGCGGCCGAGCGCGGAACGGCGTCGGTCAAAGGCACCGTGCCGCTCGATCCCGAGGCGGCCGGGTTGGACGTGGCCGTGCTGGCCCAATTCACTGACGTCGGCGTGGTCGCGCCCGCCATTCCCTATGTGGTGAATGCCTCGGGCGCGGCACAGGCGGAACTGCGCATCACCGGCAGCCAGGCGTCGCCCACCGTGAACGGCACCGCGACGATGACGAACATCAGGTTCGACGTGCCCGAAACGGGCGTGGCGTACCGCAATCTGAACGCGGGCATGCGGGTGAGCGATTCAGTGCTCATCGTGGACACGTTCACGATGGAGGATCAGGACGGGCACCTGCTGCGTGTCAACGGGCGGCTCGATGTGTTGTCGCGGATGAACGGCGGAGAAGTCGACCTCCGGATTGTCGCGCAGCAGTTCCGGCTGCTTGGCAACCGGTTTGGCGACCTGGCCGTGTCGCTGGATCTCACCGGCGCCGGCACGTTGCTGGCGCCGCAGATGATTGGCTCCGTGAAGATCGATCGGGGCCGCTTCGAGGTGGATCGGCTGCTGCAGCAGTTCACGCCGTCGACCGCGTATGTGTCCACGTCGCCTGTGCCAGGGGCGGTGCCGGTCGACCCGCATGCGGCGCCGGTGCCGCCGTCGGTCTTTGCCGGCGCTGCGCTGTCGATCGACGTGATTCTTCCCGACAACGTCATTGTCCGCGGACGTGGGATCCAGACAGATGACGGGCCCATCGGTCTCGGCGACGTGAACCTGACGCTGGGCGGCACGCTGCAGGTGATGAAGGCACGCGGCGCCGAGGCGTCACTGGTCGGCGAAGTGAACGTCGTGCGCGGGACCTACGACTTCCAGGGTCGCCGGTTCGCCATTGAGCGCGGCAGCCGTCTGCGGTTCCGCGGCGACGACTACACCAATCCGACACTGGAGATCACGGCGACGCGCGAGGTCTCCGGTGTGACGGTCACGGCGCGGATTCAAGGCACGGCGGCTGCGCCGTCGCTCACCCTGTCGAGCGACCCACCCCTCGACGAAGGGGACATTCTCGCGCTTGTCGTCTTCAATCGGACGATCAACCAGTTGGGACAGGGTGAAAAGGTCTCGCTCGCCGCGCGTGCCGGCAGTCTTGCCGCCGGTGCGGTTGTCGGTCCTCTTGCGGATTCGGTCGCGAGGGCGCTGGACCTCGACGTCTTCGAGATTCAAACTGCGGAAGCCGGCACCGTCGGCGCGACGGTCATCGTCGGCCGGCAGGTCAGCGACAAGTTGTTTGTCGGCTTCCGGCACGAGTTCGGTGGTGAAGGCACCAACCGGCTGACGTTCGAATACCGGCTCACCGAGTACCTGCGGATTGTGACCTCGGTCGCCCCGGGCGGCCAGCCCGCCAACCGTTCGGCCCGCACCGAAACGGCCGGCATCGACCTCATTTTTGTCATCAAGCGCTGACGCTGGCGCTGGCGCGGGTTCATGGTTCATCGGTTCATGGTTCATGGTGCGGAACCCTGCACCAACCCTGAACCCTGAACCTTGAACACGCACCCCGAACCCGGAACGGCACCCTGAACCATGAACCGATGAACCATGAACCCCTGCGAGAGCCGGGTTTGACCCCCGGCCGCTAACTCGCGGATAATGCACGAGTTAGCGACATGACCAAAGCCGAACTCGTCGAAGAAGTGTCCCGGGTCTCGGACCTGACCAAGAAACACTCCGAGCTCATCGTGGACAGTGTGTTCCAGAGCATCGTCGACGCCCTGCACCGCGGGGAGAAGATTGAGCTCCGGGGCTTTGGCAGCTTTCGCCTGCGTCAGCGGGAGCCGCGCAAGGGGCGGAACCCGAAGACGGGCGACAAGGTCGATGTGCCGCCGAAGAAGGTGCCCTACTTCAAGCCCGGCAAGGAACTGAAGGACCTCATCAACAACGCGCCGTTCCCGGACGAACCGGCTCCCGGATCCGACGGACCTGACGGTGCCGAGTAGTCCGGCACAAGGGCAAATATGGATCGGTTGTGGACGCCGTGGAGGCTCGCGTACGTGACGGCCGCCAGCCAGGGAGATCCGGGTTGCGTGTTTTGTGCCGCACAGGCATCAGCCCCCGGCCCTGACTCGCTTATCATTCATCGCGGCGGGAGTTGTTTCGTCATTCTGAATCTCTACCCCTACAACAACGGCCACCTGATGGTGGTGCCTGGCCGGCACTGCGGACGGTTGTCCGAACTCACGGCGCCGGAACTCGACGAATTGATGCGACTGACGCGCGCGGCGGAGATGGCGCTCGAAGAGCGCTACCACCCGCACGGCTTCAACATGGGGCTGAACCTGGGCAAGTCTGCGGGCGCCGGCGTGCTCGATCACCTTCACATGCACATCGTGCCGCGTTGGAATGGCGACACGAACTTCATGACCGTGGTGGGCGAGACACGGGTGCTGCCCGAAACGCTCGATGAGACGGCGCGTCAGCTCGGCCCGCTGGTCGCCCGCTTTGCCGCCTCCGCGTAGGGCGGGCCTTTAGGCTCGCCAATGTTTAGAATTTGAATTATGGATTTTTCGAACGACCCCGCCCAGGAGGCCTTCCTCGCCGAGGTTCGGCGTTTTGCGACGGAGGTCGTCGCTCCCCGCGCGGCGGCGATTGATGCGACCGGCGAGTTTCCACGGGATCTTGTGGCCGCGGCCGCGGCGATCGGCCTGACTGGTGTCACGTTGCCGGCGGGGGTTGGCGGAGGGGGCCGGCCGTACGTGACGTACGCGACGGCGCTCGAAGCCGTGTCCGCAGCGAGCGCGACGCTGGCGGTCATTCTCTCGGTGACGAACTCACTGGTCGCCGAGCCTCTCTCGGAGTTCGGCACGGCGGAGCAGAAGGAACTCTGGCTTGGCCGGCTCGCCAGTGGCCGGAGCCTGGGCTCGTTTGCGTTGTCTGAAGCCCAGGCGGGATCGGACGCGGGCAACCAGCAGACGACCGCGCGCCTCGACGATCGCGGTTACGTGTTGTCGGGTCGCAAGGCCTGGGTGGCCAACGCCGAAGTGGCGGATGTCGCGATCGTCTTCGCGGCGACCCAGCCGGGTGTGCGTGGCCGCGGCGTCAGTGCGTTCCTTGTGCCGCTCGACAGTCCCGGGATCTCGCGGGAACCCTCACCGGATTCCCTCGGTGTGCGCGGTCTCGGCTGCATGGATCTGGCGTTCAATGACGTGCGCGTTGGCGCGGACGCGTTACTGGGCGACACCGGCAAGGGCTTCCGCATCGCGATGCGCGCACTTGAGGGCGGGCGCGTCGCGATTGCCGCGCAGGCGCTTGGTGTCGGGAGTGCGGCCCTCGAGGAAGCCCTGAATTATGCCAGGCGCCGCGAGGCGTTCGGTCAGCCCATCGGCAACTTCCAGGCGATTCAGTTCCAGCTCGCCGATCTCGCGACGGATCTGGAAGCGGCCCGCATGTTGATGTGGAGCGCCGCCGACGCGCGCGACCGCGCCAGTCACGCCCGCTTCGAAGCCGCGATGGCCAAGCTGCAGGCGTCGGAGGCCGCGCATCGCGCCGCCGATCGCGCGATGCAGATTCTTGCGTCGGAAGGGTATCGCCGCGGCTCGACGATCGAGCGCCTGTTCAGAGACGTCCGCGCTGCGGAAATCTATCAAGGCACATCAGAGGTGCAGCGGATGATCATCGCGGAGCACATTCTCAAGTAGGCCGTACGCAGGGCGCGCTGGCTGTGAGCGCGCCAACGTACGTAGGGCGCGCTGCACTTGAGCGCGCCGTGCATGGCCCGCTGCAGTTCAGCGGGCCCTACGCCAGAATATTCTTCGCGATCGTCTGCAGTTGCAGGTTGGATGTGCCTTCGTAGATCTGGCCGATCTTGGCGTCGCGGTAGAGTTTCTCGACCGGGTAGTCCTTCACGAACCCGTAGCCCCCGAAGAGATTGATGGCCAGTGAGGCGGTGCGCTCGGCGGCCTCGCTCGCCACCAGCTTGCACATCGCCGCTTCGGTGAGGAAGGGCTTGCCCGCATCACGCAGCCGGGCCGCGTTGTACACGAGCAGGCGGGCCGTCTCGACGTCGGTGGCCGCCCGGGCCAACTGGAACTGCACGCCCTGATAGTCGGCGATCGCCTTGCCGAACTGCTTCCGTTCCTTCGTGTATTTCACCGTGTGATCGAGCGCACCCTGCGCCAGGCCGAGCATCTGGGCGCCGATCCCGATACGTCCTTCGTTCAACGTCTCGATCGCGACTTTGTAACCCTTGCCGACGTCGCCGAGTACGTCCGCCGCCGTCACCTTGCAGTCTTCGAAGATCAGCTCACACGTGCTGGACGCGCGGATGCCGAGTTTGTCTTCCTTCTTGCCGACGGTGAAGCCCGGAGTGCCGCGCTCGACAATAAATGCCGTGATGCCCCGGTAGCCCGCGTCAGGATTGACGGTCGCGAACACGATGAAGACATCGGCTTCGTTGCCGTTCGTAATCCACAACTTCCGGCCGTTGATCACGTACCCGCCGTCGGTCTCTTTGGCGCGGGTCTGGAGCGCGAAGGCATCCGAACCCGATCCCGCTTCCGACAGTGCGTAGGCGCCGATGGTGTTCTCCGCGAGGCGGGGCAGCAGACGGCCCTTGATGGCCTCGGAGCCCCATCGAAGGATCGCGTTGATGGCCAGCGTGTTCTGCACGTCCACGAGCACGCCGACCGAGGGGTCCACCCGCGAGAGTTCCTCGACGACCAGGACCGAGTGAAAAAATGTTCCGCCTGATCCCCCGTGGGCCTCAGGAATCTCGACGCCCATGATGCCAAGACCGAACAGGTCCCTGATCAGGCCCGGGTCCATCTTGGCGTGTTCGTCCATCTCGCGGACGAGGGGGCGCACCCGGTTCTCGGAGAACTCACGCACGCTCTGGCGGAGGAGGGTTTCGTCTTCGGTGAGGGTTGTCAGAGGCTGGATAGGCGCGGACATCGTCGCAAGTTTACCAGTATGATGCGGCTGAGTTCCCTATGAAGACGGTCGGACGACGGGTGAGCCTGGGACGTGTGGGCCTGGTCATGCTGGCGGTGGCGCTGGCGGTGGCCGCGCCGGCCGGACAGCCGTCGCAGGCGCCACCCCAGCCTCCACCCCAGCCCCAGCGCCCCGTCTTCGGGGCGCGCATCGACATTGTCACCGTGGACGTGGTGGTGACGGACCGTCAGGGCAAGCCGGTCACCGACCTCAAGCCCGAAGATTTTGAAATTACGGAAAACCGGAAGCCTCAGACGATCGATTCGTTCAAATTGATCGAGATCGACGACTCCATCGATGTGGACCCGGCCCGCAACCGTGAAATCCGGTCCCTGCAGGACCAGGAGCGCGAACTGGTGCGCGACGATGTGCGCGTCATAGTGATTTACCTCGATGACTACCACACCCGTCTGGGCAACTCGATGGCCATCCGGGGCCGGCTGGCGCAATTTGTCCGCGACCTGAATCCGCGGGACCTGGTCGCGCTGATGACGCCGCTGACGTCCACGGCAGCGTTGACCTTCTCGCGCAATCACGATGCGACCGCCCGTCAGATCCTGCAGTTCACCGGGCGGAAATACGACTACACACCGAAACATCCGGCCGAGGAGATCTACTTCTACCTGACGCCGGAGCAGATCGAACAGTTGCGCAACCAGATTGTGACGACCGGCCTTGAGGGGTTGGCGGTGCATCTGGGGAGCCTGCGCGATGCGCGCAAGTCCGTGGTCTGGGTCAGCGAAGGGCTGATCACCAGCATCCCTCCGGGGGCGCGCACCACCGGACTCATGGGCGGGAGCGGGGGGGCCATGGCGCCGCCGCAGACGCTGCAGCAGCAGATGCAGGTCGCCGGTGCGGTGCAGCCGCAGTCCATCTCGTCGCAGATGGATTTGCTTGACCAGATGAAACGCATTTTTATGGCGGCGAGCCGCAGCAACACCTCGTTTTATCCGCTCGACCCGCGGGGGCTGGCGGCGTCGGAATTCTCCATTGCGGACAAGGTGTCCTATGAAGCCGATCGCGATGCGCTGCAGCAGTCGATGGATATTCTGCGCATCCTCGCAACCAACACGGACGGTCGCGCGATTGTGAATGCCAACGACCCGACGCCGGCCCTGCAGCAGATGTTGCGCGACAGCAGCGCCTACTACCTGCTCGGATACACATCGACGGAAGCGCCGAGAGACGGCAAGTTCCATCAGATCGACGTGAAGGTCAGGCGCCGCGATGTGGACGTGCGTCATCGCGCCGGCTACTGGGCGTATTCCCCGGAGGACGTCGCCCGGGCCTCGCGGCCGTCGTTCAGTCGTCCCGTCGAAGTGGAGCGCGCCTTCGATGCGATTGCCGACGCGCCCGGGGCCGCCATTCGCAGTTGGTGGACGGCGGCGCGGCGGACGGATGGGCGCACGGACGTCACACTCGTCTGGGAATCCCTGCGTCCCGCCGGCCCTCCGGGACGCGCGGCGGCGGCGTCCGCGCCTGCCATGGTGACCGTGACCGCGACAAGTCCTGCCGGCGACGTCGTGTATCGCGGTCGCGCCGCGCGGGTCGAGGACCCCGGCGGCCGGGTCGCCGGCCGCGTGACCTTCCCGGCATCACCCGGCACGCTGGTGTTGCAGCTCTCAGCGGAAACCGCGGACGGCGATCGGCTCGACGCGACCACGCGCGATGTGGTGGTGCCCGATCTGTCGGGCGCCGATCCGCTCGTGACGACGCCGCAGGTCTTCCGTGTTCGTACCGCGCGCGATGTGCAGCAGTTGAAGGCCGCGAGCGATCCGCTGCCGACCACCGCGCGTCAGTTCACGCGCACCGAACGTCTCTTCGTGCGGTTCCGCGTGTATCTGCCCGGGGGCGCCACGCCTGCGCCCGTGCTCCGCCTGATGAACCGCAACGGCGAGGTCATGTCCACCGTGCCGGTGGTTGTCGATCCCGTACGGGGCGTCGAGGCGGAAGTGGGCCTCGGGGGCATTCCGCCAGGGGACTATCTGCTTGAGGCGGCCGCGTCCGACGCGCCGGATGCCCCCAAAGTACTCGTCGCCTTCAAGGTAACCGGCTGACGATCTCGCCAACCTCCGCATTTTTGAGGTAGCATCCCGGCCATGCTGAGCATGCTGACGACGCCCCTTGGGGCACTGCTGACCGCCCTCGGGGGTGTGACGGCGTTTTATCTCGCGATGTGGTGGACGTCGGTCACGAAATCGACGCCCAAGGAATCCGCCGTTGAATTGGGCACTGGGTTCGTCACCAACTTTTTTGACACGTTGGGGATCGGGTCCTTTGCACCGACCACCGCGGTCTTCAAGTTCCTGAAGATCGTGCCGGACCAGTTGATTCCAGGCACGCTGAACGTCGGCCACACGTTGCCGACAATCACCCAGGCGTTCATTTACACGACGGCGATCGAGGTTGACCCTCAGACGCTGATTCTGATGATCGTTGCGGCGGTCGCCGGCTCCTGGCTCGGCGCCGGCGTGGTCGCCGGGTGGCCGAAGCGCAACATCCAGATTGGGATGGGCTTTGCGTTGCTGGTGGCGGCGAGTCTGTTCGCGTGGAGCAATCTGGGCGGCGGCGGCAGCACGGTGGGCACCACGGGCCTGGTCGGCACGAAACTGGCGCTCGGCCTGGCCGGCAACTTCGTGCTTGGGGCGTTGATGACGTTGGGCATCGGCCTGTATGCGCCGTGCATGATCCTCGTCGGCCTGCTGGGCATGAACGCGGCCGCGGCGTTCCCGATCATGATGGGGTCGTGCGCATTCCTGATGCCGATCAGCAGCGCCAAGTTCGTGGAGCGGAGTGCCTATGCCCCGCGGCAGGCGCTGGCCCTCGCCCTCGGCGGGATTCCGGCCGTGCTCATCGCGGCGCTGATCGTCAAGAGCATGGACGTCAAGACGATGAAGTGGCTGGTGGTCGTCGTCGTCCTGATCGCCGCCGTCATGATGCTGCGCTCAGCGTTCACCGAAACCGACAAGAAGTAACCGTCAATCGGGAGAATAAAAAAGGGGCGCACCGCAAGGTGCGCCCCCTTCGTTTTTCGGACCCCTGGACTCCTGGACCTCTGGACCCTTGGACTCCTTACGCGTACATCCCGCGCAGCTTCGTCACCGTTGCGACCTTGCTGATGGCGACGATGTAGGCGGCGGTGCGCATGTCGGTCTTGTACTTCAGTGCGGTCTGAAGGACGGTGTTGAAGGCCTCCATCATTTTGCGCTCGAGGCGCTCGTTCACTTCCGACTCGAGCCAGAAGTAGCCATGGCGGTCCTGGACCCATTCGAAATACGAGGTCGTGACGCCGCCTGCGTTGGCGAGGATGTCCGGAATTACGAACACGCCGCGCTTGTGCAGTGACTGGTGCGCCGCCGGCGTCGTTGGCCCGTTCGCGCCTTCGACGATGACCTTGGCCTTGATGGTGTCGGCGTTCTTTTCAGTGATCTGGTTTTCCAGCGCAGCCGGAATCAGGATGTCGACGTCGAGTCCGAAGATCATCGCCGGGTCGAGCGCGTCGGCGCCGGGGAAGCCGGCGACCGTCTTGTTCTTGGTGGTCCACTCGATGAGGGCCGGGATGTCGAGCCCCTTCGGGTTCTGGACGCCGCCCTTCCAGTCGGTGACGGCGACGATCTTCGCGCCAATCTTGGCCAGTAGATCCGCAGACACCGAACCCACGTTGCCGAAGCCCTGTACTGCGACGGTCGCGCCCTCAATGGCGAAACCGAGGTGGGCCGCCGCTTCGCGCGCGCTGATCATGACGCCGCGGCCCGTGGCCTCACGACGGCCTTCCGACCCGCCCATTTCGATGGGTTTGCCTGTCACAACCGCCGTGCAGGTCGTACCAATCTTCATGCTGTAGGTGTCCATGACCCAGGCCATGGTCTGTGCGTTGGTGTTGACGTCGGGCGCCGGGACGTCCTTGTCGGGACCGATGAGGTCGGCAATTTCGGCGATGTAGCGGCGCGTGAGGGCTTCCAGTTCCCGCGGGGACATCTTGGTCGGGTCACAGATGATCCCGCCCTTGCCGCCGCCGAACGGCACACCGGCCACGGCGCACTTCCAGGTCATCCAGGCGGCGAGGGCCTTGACCTCGTCGAGCGTCACGTCGGGATGGAAACGGATGCCACCTTTGGCGGGGCCCAGGGTGATGTTGTATTGCACCCGGTAGCCGGTGAAGACTTCGACTTTTCCGCTGTCCATGACCACCGGGCACGACACGATCACCTGTCGCTTGGGGTGGGTCAGGATCTTCCACAGGCTTTCATCCAGGCCCAACAGCCGGGCCGCCCCGGCAAACTCCTGCAGCATCGCTCCGAAGACGTTGTTTTCAGACGGCATGAATCACTCCGCAACCAAATGCCACAGGCGATGGAGTCCGCCCGTGGCCAAACTGTCCGAGATTACCGAGGCCGGTATGGCAAGTCAACGGCGGACTCGACCGGAGGGCTGATAAGTCCTTGACGCATATATAATTGACCGCCATGAAGCCCGTCGTCGCCGAAACTGCCAAAGCCACGTGGGAACGTGAGGTTCTGGAGCCCACGTTAAAGAAGGCGCCTGAGCGTGCCGGGCCGTTCACGACGATTTCCGGCCGGCCCATCGACCGGTTGTATACCGCCGACGACATCGCGGATCTGGACCCGGAGGCCGACGTCGCCTATCCCGGCGAATTCCCGTACACGCGCGGCATCCATCCCACGGGCTATCGCGGCAAGTTGTGGACGATGCGGCAGTTTGCGGGCTTCGGGACACCGGAAGAAACCAACGAACGGTACAAACAGCTGCTTGCCGCCGGCGGCACGGGGCTGAGCGTCGCATTTGACCTGCCGACGCTGATGGGTCGGGATCCGGATCATCCGTTGTCGCTTGGTGAAGTCGGCAAGTGCGGCGTGTCGATCGTGTCGCTCGCCGACATGGAACGGCTGTTTGAAGGCATTACGCTCGCGGACATCACGACGTCGATGACGATCAATTCGCCGGCGCCGATGATCTTCGCGATGTATCTGGTGGTGGCCGAGCGGCAGGGCGCCGACTGGCGGACGCTGTCGGGCACGATTCAGAACGACATCCTGAAGGAATTCATCGCCCAGAAGGAGTACATCTTCCCGCCGCGGCCGTCGATGAAGCTGATCACCGACATCTTCCAGTTCTGCGTGAAGGAGGTGCCGCGCTGGAACACGATTTCAGTGAGCGGGTATCACATTCGTGAGGCCGGGTCGACGTCGTTGCAGGAACTGGCCTTCACGTTGCGCGACGGCATCGAGTACGTGCAGTGGGGCATTGATGCCGGGCTGGACGTGGATGAGTTCGTGCCGCGCATCTCGTTTTTCTTCAACGCGCACAGCGACTTCTTCGAGGAAATTGCCAAGTATCGCGCCGCGCGGAAAATCTGGGCGCGGGTGATGCGCGATCGCTTTGGCGCGAAGGATGAGCGGTCGCTCAAACTGCGGTTCCATACTCAGACGGCCGGCGTTTCCCTGACGGCGCAGCAGCCGTACAACAACGTGGTGCGCACGGCGCTGCAGGCGCTGTCGGCGGTGCTGGGCGGCACCAACTCGCTGCACACCAACTCGCTTGATGAGGCGCTGGCGCTGCCGACGACCGAAGCCGCCACTCTGGCGCTGCGCACGCAGCAGGTGATTGCGCACGAAAGCGGCGTCACCAACGTGGTGGACCCGCTTGGCGGGTCGTATTTCATCGAGCGGCTGACACTCGACATGGAAGAGGGCGCGTACAAGTACTTCGACGCCATCGACCGCATGGGCGGCATGGTGGCTGCCATCGAACAGGGATTCCCGCAGCGTGAAATCGCGGAAGCGTCGTATCGCTTCCAGCAGGCCTTCGAGAAGAAGGAAAAGATCATGGTCGGCGTCAACGCGTACGTGGACCCCAATGAACCACCGTTCCCGATTCTGTACATCGACGATCAGGCCGCCGATCAGCAGCTGGCGCGACTTGCCGAGTTGAAGCGGACGCGGGACAACGCGGCCGTCGGCCGGACACTCGTGGCGTTGCAGGAGGCCGCGCGCAGCGGCGCCAACACCATGTATCCGTTGCTCGATTGTGTGCGGGCTTACGCCACGGTCGGCGAGATGTGTGATGCGCTCCGCGCGGTGTGGGGCGAATACGAAGAGGTCCCGTCCATCTGATGCGCACCATTCGCGTCGTTATCGCCAAACCTGGTCTTGACGGCCACGACCGTGGCGCCAAGGTCATTGCCCGCGCCCTCCGGGATGCCGGCATGGAGGTCATCTACACCGGCCTGCGTCAGACGCCCGAGCAGATCGTGGCCGCGGCCCTGCAGGAGGACGCCGACGTCATCGGCCTCTCCATCCTGAGCGGGGCCCACATGCACATCTGTCCGCGTGTGATGGAACTGCTGAAGGAAAAGGGCCTGAGCCACGTGCGCGTGCTCGTCGGCGGTATTATTCCCGACGTGGATGTGGCCAAATTGCAGGCCATGGGGATTTCCGGCATCTTCCTGCCGGGCACCCCCATGCAGGACATTGTGACCTTCATCAACCAGCACGTGCCCCCGAGGGCGGAAGTCATTTAGCGCCGCATGGCCGCCACCCTGCTCCTCGCCGACGACAGCGTCACGATTCAACGCATGATCGAACTGACGTTTGCCAGCGAGGGGATCCACGTGGTCACCGTATCTGACGGCGACGCGGCGACGGCCCGTCTGGAGGACGAGCGCCCCGACATTGTCCTGGCTGACGTCGGACTGCCGGCCGTGGACGGCTACGACATCGCCGAGCGCATCAAGCGGTCGCCGGCGTTGTCGTCGACCCCGATCCTGCTGCTGACCGGAGCGTTCGACCCCATCGACGAGGCGCGCGCGCGCGCGACCGGCTGTGATGGGGTGCTCGTCAAGCCGTTTGAGCCCCGTCACCTGATCGGGGTCGTCAAGGGCTTGCTGGCCGGGCAGCGTCCGGATAACTTATGGCCGACCGATATGCCGAGAATCGATGCGCCGCGCCGAGTCGGACATGACGGCCGGCAGCTCCGGGCGGCCGAGGCGGTGCGCCCCGCCGACCCGGGCCAACCGGCCTCCGGCGATCCCGGGCCGTTGCCTAGCCCGCCAGTGGTCGAAGAGGTGTTTGAGATCGGGCTGGACGATCTGGACGCGGCGTTTTCGCGCCTCGACCCCGTCGCTCCCGCGAGTCGCCTTGACGCGGAGACGGTCTCGGACTTCCGCCGCGACATTCAGGAACTCCGCAGCGCACCGCCCAGCCCCTCCGCGGCACCGGTCGACATGCCGCTTCAGCCGCCCTCGGCGATGGGGCCGGCCGTCACGCATCTGCCGGTCGAGGTTGCCACCCCTGCTGATGATCTGGATCTCGACTGGGATCTGTCGCCGCTGCCGTCCGAGCAGGCGCAACCCGAGGCCGCCGAGGCGCGTGGGGCACTCGACGCCGCGCGAAGCAGAGATATCGAGGAGGTCGTCCGCCGCGTGGTCACCCGCATGACCGACGAGCTGGTGCGCACGCTCATGTCAGAGACTGCCGAACGGCTGATCCGCGAGGAGATGGACAAACTGAAGCGGTAAGCTTGAACGATGTCTCTTGAAGGTCTCGAAGAAAAGTGGCGAACACGCTGGGAAGACGAGGGCGTGTATCGTTTTGATCGGCAGGCGCCGCGCGAACGTGTCTTTGCAATCGACACGCCGCCGCCCACCGTCAGTGGTTCGCTGCACGTCGGTCATGTGTTTTCGTACACCCACACGGATGTCATCGCGCGCTACCAGCGGATGCTCGGACGCGCGGTCTGTTACCCGATGGGCTGGGACGACAACGGGCTGCCGACTGAACGCCGGGTCCAGAACTACTACGGCGTGCGGTGTGATCCGTCGCTGCCGTACGACCCGGCCTTTGTTCCGCCCGCGCAGCCGCCGAAACAGCCCATCAGCGTCTCGCGCCCGAACTTCGTCGAGCTCTGCGCGCGCCTGACCGCCGACGACGAGGTGGTGTTCGAGAAGTTGTGGCGACACCTCGGTCTGTCGGTCGACTGGTCGATGACGTACGCCACGATCGGCAAGGACGCGCAGCGGGTGTCGCAACTGGCGTTCCTGCGCCTGATGGCCACAGGCCGCGCGTATCAGCTCGAAGCGCCGACCCTGTGGGACGTCGACTTCCGCACGGCCGTGGCGCAGGCGGAACTCGAAGATCGCGAATTGCCTGGGGCGTATCACACGATCCGATTCGCGCGTCCGGATGGCGGCGCGATCGAGATCGACACCACCCGGCCGGAATTGATCCCCGCGTGTGTCGCGCTCGTGGCGCACCCGGACGACCCCAGATACCAGCCGCTGTTCGGCACGACCGTGACGACGCCGCTCTTCAGGGCGCCCGTGCCGATTCGTGCGCATCACCTGGCGGATCCCGAGAAAGGCACCGGCATCGCGATGATCTGCACGTTCGGCGATGTCACCGACGTGGTGTGGTGGCGCGAATTGTCGCTGCCCGTCCGTGCCGTCATCCAGGCGAATGGTGCCTTCAAGCCCGTGACCTGGGGAGACCCCGGGTGGGAATCCCTGGACGTGGCGGCCGCACAGGCGCACTACGACCAACTGGCCGGACTCTCCGCCGTCAAGGCGCGTGCGCGCATCGTGGAATTGCTCCGTGAGAGCGGGGATCTGCGGGGTGACCCGAAGCCCATCACCCACAACGTCAAGTTCTTCGAGAAGGGCGACCGGCCCCTCGAAATCGTGACGTCACGGCAGTGGTTCATCCAGACGATGAATGAGCGGGAGGCGCTGCTGGCGCGTGGCCGCGCGCTGCAGTGGCATCCCGAATACATGCGCGCGCGGTTTGACAACTGGGTCAACGGGTTGAACGGCGACTGGTGTGTCAGTCGCCAGCGGTTCTTCGGTGTGCCGTTTCCCGTGTGGTATCGCGTGAAACACGATGGCACCACGGACTTCGACGCGCGTCTGATGCCCGCCGAATCGCAGTTGCCGATCGATCCATCCACCGATGTGCCTGTGGGGTACACCGCAGACCAGCGGGGCGTTCCCGGTGGTTTTGTCGGGGACCCGGACGTCATGGATACCTGGGCCACGTCGTCGCTCACTCCATTCATCGTCTGCGGCTGGGAGCGCGACCCGGAGTTGTTCACGCGGACCTATCCGATGCATCTGCGGCCGCAGGCCCATGACATCATCCGCACGTGGCTGTTTTCGACGGTGCTCCGTGCGCATCTTGAGACCGACACCCTGCCGTGGACCGACACGGCGATCTCCGGATGGGTGCTCGATCCGGATCGCAAGAAGATGTCGAAGTCGAAGGGCAACGTCGTCACGCCCATGGCGCTGCTCGAGGAACACGGATCCGATGCCGTGCGGTACTGGGCCG
Source organism: Vicinamibacterales bacterium (assembly GCA_030827135.1). Lineage (GTDB taxonomy): Bacteria > Acidobacteriota > Vicinamibacteria > Vicinamibacterales > SCN-69-37 > SYFT01. The sequence goes on along the minus strand of JAURFE010000001.1, from coordinate 562,220 downwards.
CGAAGGGCGGGCCCGGTGTGGACACCGCGTTTGAACCCGGGCAGATGAAGGTGGGCCGTCGGCTCGCGATCAAACTGTTGAACGCGTCAAAGTTCGTCCTGATGAAGGAAGCCCCCGTCGGCCCCATCAGCGAACCGTACGACATCGCGATGCTGGCGGCGCTCCGTGACGTGGTCGAGGACGTCACCAGGGCGCTTAACGCGTACGACTACGCGTCGGCGCTGCGCACGGCGGAGTCATTCTTCTGGGCCTTCTGCGACGACTACGTCGAAATGATCAAGCGCCGTCGCATGACGGATGACGCGGCCGCGGCGTCCGCGATCGCCGCGTCGCGGCTGGCGCTGTCGATTCAACTGCGGTTGTTTGCGCCGTTCCTGCCGTTTGTCACCGAAGAGGTCTGGTCCATGTGGCAGACCGGCTCGGTGCACCGCGCGCCGTGGCCAACCACCGACGAGACGCTGGCGGCGCCCGGTGACAGCAGTCTGTATACGACGGCGTCCGCGATTCTGACTGCTGTCCGAGGCGCCCGGTCCGCCAGGAAGGTGCCGTTTTCGACGCCCGTTCGTCTGACCACATTGACGCTGACTGCCGCGCAGATGCCCCAGTGGCCGGCGCTGCGGGCTGACGTGCTGGCGTGCTGCAACGTGGCCGAACTGGTGGACACCGGCGTGACGGTCACGGAGACGACGCCCCTCCAGGCGGATGTCGAGCCCCTTGCACCCTGACGGCTACCGCGATCTGGTGGGCCGCGCCCTGGCGGAAGACATCGGCGCGCGAGAGGCCGGCGATGTGCTGGCCACACTCCATGGGCCGGCCGCCGGCGTGTTGGGCGCCGAGCGGACGCTGCTCAACTTCCTGCAACATCTCTGCGGCATTGCGACGCTGACCAGGGCGTGTGTGGACCATCACATCCGCGTGGCGGGGTCGATCGGCGAAGCCGTGGCGCGGATGACGCGTGCCCTCGCCGCGGCGGGTGCCCAGCGGCCCATCGCAGTGGAAACACAATCCCTGGATCAGGTGCGCGACGCGCTGGCGGCCGGTGCCGACATCAGTCTTGAAATTGAGATCACCTGACGTGGACGCGCTGGCTTCCGATCCCTGGCCGTCCGACCTGCACGACGCAGGTGATGCGCTGACGACGCGACCCGCGCCGCTGCACTTCTACGAACGCGTCGGCTCGACCAACGACCTGGCGCTCGCGCTGGCGGCGGCCGGCGCCGTGCACGGCACTGCGGTGCTCGCGGACCTGCAGGAGGCGGGGCGCGGCCGACGAGGCCGGTCGTGGTGGTCGCCTCCGGGGGCCGGCATGTATCTGTCTGTTGTGGTGCGCGTCGACCGGCTCGGGCCCGGCCTCCCGGTCCTCACGCTCGCGGCCGGCGTCGCGCTCGCGAGCGCCGTACGGGAGGTCTCAGGACTGCCGGTGGAACTCAAGTGGCCGAACGATCTGGTGATCGGCCGGCCCTGGCGCAAACTGGCGGGCATCCTGTGTGAAGCGACCGGGGCCGGCGCGGGGGCTGTGGTCGTCGGCATGGGTCTGAACCTGCAACGCTCGGCGTATCCCGACGACATCGCGGACCGCGCGACGTCGATGGGGGAGGAAATCGATCGCCCGGTCAGCCGGGGGGCGTTGGTCGCTGCGACACTGGGGGCGCTGGATCGGGAAGTTGCGCGACTCGCCGGCGGCGATACGGCGGCCGTCCTCGCCGCGTGGCGCTCGTGGGCGGACGCGGGGTTGGATCGTGCGCCGGTCCGATGGCGTGATCATGAGGGGGAGCATCGCGGGACCACCGTCGGTGTGGATGATGCCGGCGCCCTGGTGGTCCGTCGCGCCGGGACGGACGCAGAGACGCGGTTGGTCTCCGGTGAAGTGGTGTGGGAGATGTTGACCCGTGGATGACATCGGCGAGTACTGTCGCAAGGTCGAAGCCCATCTGACGCGTGTCAACAGCGGCCACCTCGTCCGCATTGTCGGCCCCGGCTTCATGCTGGTGCGGCAGTGGGCGGAAGAGGGGGTTCCGTTGTCGGCGGTGTTCCGCGGCATTGAGCAGAAGGCGGAACGGCACAAGGCCGGAGCCGCCCGTCGTCCGCTCCGCATCGAGTATTGCGACGCCGATGTGCGCGAAGTGTACGACGCGTGGCGACGTGCGATCGGGGTCACCGCCGGCGCGGGCGGTGCGGCGGCAGCCGCCGATCTGCCGGAGCGCGGCAGTGGGCCGGCGCGCAAGGCGACGACTCGCGAACTGGACCGGGCCGTCGATCGGCTCGTGGCGACTGCCGGACGCCTGGAGTTCCCGGACCGGTTCCGGACGCGAGTGAACGGCGTGCTGGATCGCGTGATCACGATGCGGGATGCGGTGAAAGGCAGCCGGGGCGCTGCGCGTGATGCGCTGCTTGTACCGCTGCCCGCGCTGGATGAGGAACTCATCGCGGCTGCGCGCGAGGCCGTTCCGGCTGATGTGCTGGCTGGAATTTGCGCCGATGCCGAGCAGGACCTGGCACCCTTTCGCGAACGGCTGTCGCGTGACGCGTGGGCGCAGGCACTGGCGGTGACCATAAACCGTGGGGTGCGTGCACACTTCGGGTTGCCGGATCTTGCGCACATCGTGACGACGTAGCCTGGGGTAGCCCTGCAAGGCTGCCGCGACGGCGCGCTCGAGACCAGCGCGCCCTACGTACCGCGACGGCGCGCTCGAGACCAGCGCGCCCTACGTACCGTGGGTCTGCAGGGCGCACTGGGGTGTAGTGCCCCGTTTTGGAGTGACGGACATGATGGTTGAACTCGACATCGAACGCCCCGTGCCGGGCGGCGACATGCTGGCCCGTCATGAGGGCCGCGTGGTGTTCGTCGCGGGAGCCCTGCCTGGTGAACGGGTCCGGGCGGTGATCACGAAACGTCGAGGCGCTGTGGCGTGGGCGCTGGTGCGCGACGTGATCACCGCCAGTCCCGATCGCCGCGACGTGACGTCCGACCCGCTGTGTGGCGGCCGGACCTACGCGCACATCCGGTATGACCGCCAGTTGGCTCTCAAGGCAGAGGTCATTGCGGATGCGTTCCGGCGGATCGCCAAGCATGCGCTCGAACAGCCCGTGCCGGTGGTGGCGTCGCCGGAAACCGGCTACCGGCTGCGCGCGCGCCTGCATGTGGACGGCGCGTCGTTCGGGTTTTATCGCGAAGGGTCCCACACGGTGTGTGCCGCGGGGCCGACGGAGCAACTGACGGACGCAACCCTGGCGGCGGTCGGTCGCCTCCACGCGGCGCTGGGACGCGGTGCCGGGGTCTGTACATCACTGCTGGTGTCGGAGGATACGGCGGGAGTGGCGCGTGTGGTGACCTGTGCGACCCGCGATGGGGCCACGCTCGATCCGTTTCTCGGGATGACGTTGCCTGAGGGGCTCACCGGCGTCGTCGTGCAGGCGCGCAAAGGGGAATTCATCGCGGCCGGCAGCGATCAGGTGGTGGATCACAGTGCTTCGTTGCCCGGGGTCGCCATGGCCGCCCGTCCCGCCGTGACGTGGGCGCGCCGGGGGGCGTCGTTTTTTCAGGGCAACCGGTTTCTTGTCGGCGCGTTGCTCGACCGTGTGCTGGCGGCGGCGTCCGGACGGTTTGTCGATCTGTACGCCGGCGTTGGATTGTTTGCGATTCCGATGGCCGCTCGGGGGCAGTCAGGGCTTGCCGTCGAGGGTGATCCGACGAGCGCCGGTGATCTGGCCTCAAACGGCGAGCCGTATCGCGATCAACTCCAGACGCGCGCGGAGAGCGTGGAGGCCGCGACCACGCGGGCGCTCGATGTGCCGCCGGACGTTGTGGTGGTGGACCCGCCGCGCACGGGCCTGTCGGCTGAGGTGTTGACGGGCCTGCTGCGGTGGCGCGCCCCGCGCATCGTGTATGTGTCGTGTGACGTGCCGACGCTGGCGCGCGACGCGCAGCGTCTGCTGGCCGACGGATATCGACTCTCGTCGCTCGAAGCGCTCGACATGTTCCCGAACACGCCGCATGTCGAGTGTGTGGCCGTGTTTGACCGGACTTAGGTCCGCGGTCCGCAGGCCTCGGGACGCGTCCCGGCAGCCGTCACAAACGCCTGGAACAGCGACGCGGATTCACCTGTGCGGTAGAAGTTCTCAGGGTGCCACTGCACGCCGATGCAGAATGCGGTGTCCTGGTCGATCGCTTCGATGGCTTCAATGATCCCGTCCGGTGCGGTGGCCGAGACACGGAATCCTGACGCCACCTGATCGATGGCCTGGTGGTGCCGGCTGTTGACGTCGAGCCGGCCATCGGCGCTGAGTTGTCCGGCCATGACGGCCGCGAGTTGGGTGCCCGGCGCGAGACGGACCGCGTGCGCGATGGTGGTGCGTGGCTCGGTGATGGAGTGGTTGATGGCGCTGGGCCGCTGTGAGGGCAGATCCTGAATCAGCGTTCCGCCTGCGGCAACATTCAGCACCTGCACACCGCGACAAATGGCGAGCACCGGCGTGCCGGACGAGAGGGCGGCCTGCGCCAACGGCAATTCGTACGCGTCGCGCACTTCGTCCACCTCAACCGTCGGATGGGTCGTGGCGGCGCCGTATCGGTCGGGACGCACGTCCGGTCCCCCGGTCAGCAGGACGCCATCAAGTTCGTGCAGGACCCGCGGCAGCGGATCGGCATCGGGCCGCAGCACCCGCACGGCCGCCCCCGCCAGTTCCAGCGCCGCAACATAGTCCTCACGCGGAAACGCCACGCCGATGACAGGCCTGTCGGCCCCCTGAACCCCCGGCCCCCTGGACTCCTGGACTCCTGGACCCTGGCCCATCACATTCTCTCGGGCACCTCACACCCCATCAGATTGAGGGTGCGGGTGAGTTGTGTCGCACAATAGAACACGGCGGTGGCGCGCCACAGGCGTACATCCGCGCGTTCCTCCTTGAGAATCGGCTGCCGGTGATAAAACGCGTTGAACGACTGCGCCAGCCCAAACGCAAACTTCGCGACGTGTGAGATCTCGAGCGACCGCACGGCAGACTCCACGATCTCGTCGAGGCGCGCGGCTTCCAGCACCAGGCCCCACAACTCGTCGCCGTCCTCGCCCTCATCCAGCGGGGCGGACGGCAGCGTCTCCGCTCTCGACGGGAGGGACGCGGCGGTGACCTGATCGCGGTCCTGCAGTTTGGCGAGGATGTTGCGCGCACGGACGATCGCGTACTGCAGATACGGTCCGGTCTCGCCTTCAAAACTCAGGGCTTCCCGGATGTCGAACGCGATCACCTTTCCGCGGGAAAATTTCACCAGAAAGTACCGCACGGCGGCGACGGCGATCCGGCTCGCTGTCGCGTGGATGACATCGGCCGGCAACTCCGGCTGCCGGGACCGCACTTCCTCGGACGCGGTGGCGATCAGGCGATCCAGCAGATCGTCGGCCTTCACACCGAGGCCCTTCCGGCCCGACACTTCGACAAACGGTTTTCCGGAGTCCTCCGTGTCCGCATAGCCAAGCTCGCGGGCGGTCGCGTGGGACAGTGCGACCATTTCGTACGCAAAGTGGGTCGAGTTCGCGGCCTGTGCGGGGAAGCCCATCGCCGCGAGCGACTGCTTGAGCAGCTGCTGGAGGTAGGCCTGCCGCGAGTCGATCACGTTGTAGACGGCGTCCGCTCTGCCAAACTGCGGCGCCAGGCCGCGGTCCTGCCCGGGAACCGACGTCGTCGCCCACAGCGGCCGGCCGCCACGTTCATCAAACACGCGGTAGTGGAAGTCGCGGCCGAGCAGTCCAAACTTCCAGAACTGGTTGGCGATGTCCTTGCCGACGTAGGTCACCGTGCCGTTCGACCGCACGATGACTTTTTCCCGCTCGGCCTCGGGGTCGGGCTCGCCATCAGCGGTGGCCGGGGTGGCCTCGTCGATCTTCATCACCCAGCAGCCCGCCAGCGGCCCGTCGGTCTGCAGATACACGGCGCCAAGCGCCTTGAGTTCCTCGAACGCCTTCGCCCAGAACTGCAGCCGGAGAATGTCGCCTTCCCAGGAGAGCAGGTCGTAATCGACATTCATTCGCGCCATCGTTCTCAGATGGCATCGCACGATGCGGTCGGCGATGAGCGCCCCCAACTCGGCCGTCGGATTGCCGCCTTCTTCGATCGCGTGCATCGTGTCGGCCCGGATCGTCAGGCGTGTCTTGTCCGCGTCATACCACTCGGTCACGCGCGCATACAGATCCCAGCAGAGGTAGTCGAACCGCACGGCCGGGTCATCCGCGAGCGCCGCCACATCCGCCAGCGTTTTGCCTTCGATCACCGTGAAGCCAACGACCACGTCTGCCACCTGCACGCCGGTGTCGTCGATGTAGTTCTGCACTTCGACCGGGCGACCCTGAAAGCGGAGCAGCCGCACGAGGGTATCCCCGAGCGCCGAGTTGCGGAGGTGGCCGATGTGCGCGGCCTTGTTCGGATTGATCGCCGTGTGTTCGACGATGACCTTGCCGCCCGACGATGCCGGGGGCAGCGTCGGGTCGTCCTTGAGTCGCGCGAGCACAAAACTCCGGCGATCAAGGAAGAAGTTGAGATAGCCGTTGGGCGCGGCCTCGACGCGGCTGATTCCGTCAATCGGCCCGAGCGCCGTGGCCAGTTCCTGCGCGATGACCCGCGGCGCTTTCCGCAAGGTGCGGGCGAGTTCGAACGCGACGGGCACCGCCAGATCCCCAAGGGCGCGCCGTGGCGGCGTCTCGATCACGATCGACGGCACCGCCGCCGGGTCAAGGTGAAACTGTGCCTGCAGCGTCGCCTGGAGGCGCTGCCGTACGTGCGCGTGGACTGGCAGAATCATCAGCCCGCTATTGTATCCGGCGGGCATCCTCCGGCGTGTTCACGTTGGTGGTGAGCACGTCGGGATCACCGAAGGCCGTCAGGTCGTCCGGGCCCAGTTCCCGGAGGCGCAACAGGGTCCCCAGCGCCATCGCGCGTCGCTCGCCTCCCTGCAGCGCCGCCGCGATCCGATCCAGGCTGGCCGTGCGGTAACACGCGATGAGTGGCTCCGGCCCCCGCGCGGTACGCACCCACGCGCCGTCGCCCTCGGTCGCAGCCGCCGTCAACGCGTCAAGCAGGCCTGAGACAAGGAACGGCAGGTCACAGGCCAGCACCAGGACGCGATCCACGGCCGGTCCACAGGCCCTGGCGTGGTTCACCGCAGCGTGGATGCCGGCCAGCGCGCCACTGTCGGCGAACGTGTCGGTGACGACGGGCACCGCGAGATCGTCAAATCGATGGGGCCGGGCCGCCCGGTCCGCGCGGGTGGTCACGATGAAGACGTGCGCGGCGATGCGTTGCAGCAACGCACACTGGCGTACGATGATGGGGCCATCAGGAGTGAGGAGACGGCTCTTGTCCTGCCCGCCGAGCCGGCGGGCCTGACCTCCGGCCAGGATGGCGCCGGCGATCGTCTGGTCTGACATGCGCGGAGCATCATGACACGGGATGTACGAGTGGGGCGGGTGCTGGTGGCCGCCCTCGAACAAGCCATCGCGGAGGAGCTGCCCGCACGCGCGGAGTTTTACGACCACTGGCTCAAGCCTGACGGGCGTCGCGACGGCACCATGGGCCTGGCGCCGATGATGGCCGTGGTCGGCTTTCTCCGCACGGAGGGCGCCGGCTACCAGCGCGTCGTCGAATCAGCGGGGCGTCTGGTCGCGCAGTGGACATGGAACGATGCCAGCCGCTGGACCAGGTACTGGGTGCCCCGCCTCCCGCGGTGGTGGCGGGCGCGCGCCGTGGTCCGCCGCGTGGCGGCGGTCGTCGCGGAGACGTGTCCCGCGACCTGCGTGCGCACGACGGTGTCGCGTGGCGTGTTGACGATTGCGGTGCGCGCGTCGGTGTTCTGCGGGGCACGGGAAACGCCCGCCTCGCCGTTGTGCGGCTTTTATGCGGCACTCGTGGTCGCGATGTGTGCGTCGGTGAATCTGGTGGTGTCGGGGCACATGGCCTCGTGTCGCGCGCAGCCTCGCGCGGCGCCGGGGTCGGAAGGGGAACGGTCATGCGACGGTACGTTTGCGCTCTCGTCGGCGCCCTGATTGTGTGGGCGGTGCCCGCGTCGGCCCAGGCCCCGGCGCCGGCCTTTGATCGTCCGCTGGTGCTTCCGTTTGCGGTGGTCGTGGACGGGGACGTGCCTGGAGGCGAGGGCGCGGGATTCTGGCTGGGGGAGGCCGCGGCCCTGCTGTTGGCCGAGGAACTCGATGCGCGCGGCATTGCCGTGTTGACGCGCGCTGAGCGGGTGGCGGCGTTTGCGTCCCTGCAACTGCCGCGCAGCACACCGTTGACCCGGGCGACGATGATTCGGGTTGGCGAGCTGCTCGGTGCCAGCGAGTTGATCATCGGGGACGTGCGCCTCGGCGCCCGCCTGTTGATCACCGCGCGTGTGATCACGCTCGAATCGGCCCGCGAACTGGCGCAGGCCGCCGGTGAGGGGGCCGGGACCGGGATCTACGATGTCGTGGAGCAGGTCGTGTCGCGGTTGCTGCCGGGCACGCCCGGTGCCCCGCGGCATGTCGATACGCGGCTGCCCCTGGGCGCCTTTGAACAGTACGTCAAGGGGCTGGTCGCGACCACGCCGGCCGTGCAGGAGCGATTTCTCGAGGCGGCGCGTCAGCAGGCTCCGGCCGACGATCGCATCCTGCTCGCCTTATGGGAGTTTCATTCGGCGCAGGGCGCCCACGACAAGGCCCTGGCGGCGGCGCGTGCCGTGCGGCGCGATGCCCGCGGTGACCGGGCGGCGCGGTATGCCGCGGCGCTGTCCCTGATGGAACTGCGTGGGTTCGACGAAGCCTACGCGTTGCTGCAGACGCTGCACAGCGAGGCGCCGTCCCCGGTGTTGCTCAATGCGCTTGGCGTCATTCAGGTGCGGCGAGGCAGCACGCCGCAGACCGGATTGCCGACCTACTTCTTTACACGCGCCGTGGACGACGCCCCGGACAACACGGAGTATCTCTTCAACCTGGGATACGCGTATGCCAGAAGCCGGAATGCGGACGCAGCCCTGTTCTGGCTGCGGGAGGTCGTGCGCTTCGATCCGTACGACGGGGATGCGCACCTGGTGCTCAGCCAGATGCTGATGGCCGCCGGCAGGCGCGTGGAAGGGGAGCGTGAACTGGCGCTCGCGAAACAACTGGGCACCAGCGTGGATGTGGACGGGACGGGCGATCGGGTGCCTGCGGGGTTGGAACGGCTCACGCCCCGGCTGGAATCGCGCCCGACCGACCGCGTCGTCGCGGCTGTGGCGAGCCCGGCGCAGCGGGAACAGCAGGAACTCGCCGCGTTCCACCTGGCGCGGGGGCGGCGCCTGTTCGATCAGGAGGATGATCGCGGGGCGATCGACGAACTCCGGCGGGCGATCTATCTGCGCCCGTACGATGACGAGCCGCACCTGCTGCTGGGGCAGATCTACCGCCGCGCGGGCCGCCTGAGGGAGGCCATTGACGCCTTCCGGATTGCGGTGTGGTCGCGAGCGACGGTGGCGGGACTGGTCCACCTTGCCGAAGCGTTGTCCGACAGTGGCGAATCGGCAGCCGCGCTGGTGGAAGCCCGTCGCGCGGTGGCGCTGGACCCACAGTCGCAGGAGGCGCGCGACCTGCTGGCCCGCATCGGAGGCGATGACGGTGTAAGATCGGCTGGGTATCATGACTGACCGCGAGTTCCGCGAAATCCAGTTGAGTGGGAAGCAACTGGTCTTCCTGTTTATCTCCGCTGTGGTGGTCGCGGTCGTGATCTTTTTGCTGGGCGTTGCGGTGGGGCGCGACGTCCGGAGTGCGGCTGACACGCAGTCGGCCAGCACGGAGGGTACAGAGACGGTCGTGCCGGTCGACCCGGCGGCCCAGCCCGTGCAGGACCTTGCCTACCACGACCTGCTGACCGGATCGGGTGCGCCGGCGCCGACGCCGCCGCCCACAACCGGAGAACCCCCGACGCCACCGGCGGAGACACAACCGCCTCCACCAGCCACGCCGCCCGTGCAGGCGCCCGCGCCGACGGCGGTGACGGGGGACTGGTTCCTGCAGATTGGGGCCTACTCCGCGCGTCCGGCTGCCGATGGGGTCATGGCCAGACTCAAGAAACTCGACGTGCCGGCGTTTGTCCTCGTACCGACGGCGGGCTCGCCGGACCGGCTCTTCCGCGTGCGCGTGGGCCCGTATGCCACGCGGGCCGACGCCGATCGGGTCCGTGTCCGTCTTGAGCGCGAGGGACTGCCCGCGCGTATACAGCAGCGATAACGGCTGATGGCTCGTGCGCTTGCGCTGCTTTCCGGCGTGCTGCTCGCCGCCAGTTTTCCCAGGTATGGTCATCCGGCGTTTGCGTGGACCGCGCTCGCGCCGCTATTGATCGCCGTCGCGATCGAGGTCACGCGGACGGCTGCGCAGGCGCCCCGGCGGGGACGCGTCTTCCTGCTGGGCTGGATCTCGGGCTTCGTTCACTTCAGTCTGACGGTGTCGTGGGTCGTCGAGGTCATGCACCTGCACGGCGGACTCCCGATGGTGGTCGCATGGCTGGTCATGTGTCTGCTCGCAGCTTATCTGGCGTTGTATCCGGCGTTGTTCGCGGTGCTGACCGCGCGCGCCGTGCGTCGTTTTGGTGTCGTCGGGCTCTGGGTCGCGCCCCTTGTGTGGGTGGCGACCGAGTGGCTGCGGGGCTGGGTCGGCGGGGGATTCCCCTGGGCGCTGCTCGGAACATCGCAGGCGGACGTGACGCCGATCATTCAGCTGGCGAGTGTGTTCGGCGTGTTCGGCGTCTCGTTTCTGGTGGCGGTGGTCTCGGCGGCTGCAGCCGCCTTTGCCCTGACGCGGGATCGCGGGCCGATGGTGGGGGTGGTCGTCGCCCTCGGACTGGTCGCTGTCGCCGCCGCGTTCGGCACGTGGCGTGTCGCGGGAGCCGCCCTGGTGACCCAGGGACCTGTCGTGAAGATTGGGCTCGTTCAGGGGAACGTCGAACAGGATCAGAAATGGGACCCCCGATTCCGCGAGGTGATTCTCGAGCGGTATCTCGCGCTCAGCCGCGAGGCCATTGCGCAGGGCGCCCGGCTGGTTGTGTGGCCCGAGGCATCGACACCGTTTTTTTTTGAGGCCGAGCCGGCAGCGGCCGAACCGATCCGCGCGCTCGCCCGCGACACGCGCACCGCCTTTATCATCGGCACCGACGAATTCGCCCGCAGGCCTGACGGGGATCGCGTCTACAACTCGGCCGTGGCCATCGGCGAAGACGGACGCTCCGTTGGGGGCTACCGGAAGATGCAGCTCGTCCCCTTCGGGGAATACGTGCCGCTGAAGTCGCTGCTGTTTTTTGTGGGACCGCTCGTCGAGAAGGTCTCGGACTTCGCCCCCGGCACCGATCCGACCGTGCTGGACGCCGGAGGGATCAGAACCGGCGTCTCCATCTGCTACGAAGTGGTGTACCCCTGGATTCCACGCGCATTCGCTGCGGGCGGCGCCGAGCTGCTCACCACCATCACCAACGACGCCTGGTTCGGCCGGTCGTCTGCGCCCTATCAGCACTTCGCGCAGGCGAGTGTCCGCGCGGTCGAGCAGGGACGCTTTCTGATCCGCGCCGCCAACACGGGGATCTCGGGCATTGTGGACCCCTACGGCCGCACGCGCCTGACGACCGCGCTGTTTGAGGAAGCCGTCGTCACCGGCGACGTCCGCCTCATCCAGTCGCGGACGATCTACAGCCATATCGGCGATCTCGTCGCGTGGCTCGGGCTGCTCGTGGCCGTGTGGCTGGCTATGCCGCGCCGTGTTGGGGCACGATAGGGACGTTATGACCGAGAAGACCGTCGAAGAATACGCCCGCTGGTACGCCGAGCTCGTCGAACGGGCCACCGATCTCCGGAGGGGGCTTTGACGAAGCCCGTCTCGACCGCGAACTGAGCGAAATCGAAAACGAAGCGTCCCATCCCGATTTCTGGGCCGATCAGGCCCGCGCCCAGGCCACGCTCCAGCGTCGTCGTCGCCTCGACGACGACCGGACGCTGGTGGTCAACGTCCGCACGCAGACCGACGACCTGGCGGTGTTGATTGAGTGGGCTCGTCAGGGCGAAGACGTGACCGCCGATCTTGCCAAGGGGTTGACGGCGTATGCCGCTCTGATCGAAGCCGGCGAAGTGAGAACGATGTTGTCCGGCGAGATGGACGCGCGCAACGCCATCATCACCATTCATCCGGGCGCCGGCGGCACCGAGTCCCAGGACTGGGCGGAGATGCTGATGCGCATGTTTGTGCGCTGGACCGAGCGCCGCGGTTTCAAGCGCGAGGTCGTGGACCTGCAGCCCGGGGAAGAGGCCGGCATCAAGAGTGCGACGCTGACGATCTTCGGTGAATATGCGTACGGGCTGCTCGCCGCTGAAGCCGGCGTCCATCGTCTTGTGCGGATCTCGCCGTTTGACCAGGCCGCGCGCCGGCACACGTCGTTTGCCTCGGTGTATGTGTGGCCGGAACTGCCCGATGACATCGATGTCGAAATTGATGACAAGGACCTGCGCGTCGATACGTTCCGCTCGAGTGGGGCCGGGGGACAGCACATCAACGTGACCGACTCCGCCGTGCGTCTCACACATTTGCCGACCGGCATCGTGGTGTCGTGTCAGAACGAACGCTCGCAGCATAAGAACCGCGCGTCCGCGATGAAGGTGCTCAAGGCGCGACTCTACGATTTGAAGCGCAAGGAGCAGGACGCGAAGCTCGCGCAAATCGGCGGCGAAAAGAAGGAGATCGCATTCGGCAGCCAGATACGCAGTTATGTGCTGGCGCCGTATCAGATGGTCAAGGACCACCGCACGAAGTATCAGGTGGGGGATCCCGATCGCGTGCTCGACGGCGATCTCGACGAATTCATTCGCGCCTACCTCCTCAACAAGGCGGCCGGCAAGCTGACCGTGGCGGGGGCTGACGACGACGAGGACTAGCCGTCAGCGGGACGCGTGCATCGGCGTGTAGCGGGTCGCGACGTCCGGCGTGTCATTCAGCACCTGGCCGTTCGCCTCCACCCACGCATGGGCGGCAAACCGGCCGGCGAGTGAGACGCCGAGCTGCAGCGTGGCGTCCACGCCGCAGCGCCGCAGCAGCCACCACAGCGCCAACGAACGCGAGAGACAGTTGCCCGGATATGGCGAGTACGCCTGCACACGGGTGGTCGCGGTGACCCATCGGCGCAGTGCATCTGCCGGCAGCCGGCGTGTCTCAGGAGGAGTCGTCCGGCGCGCGAGCCATCGGTGGGTGCGCTGGTAGTCGAGCACGCGCACACTGATGTGGACGAGCGGCACCAGCGCGGCCATGACCAGCGCGGCGCGGCGGTCGCCGCGAGGCAGGTCGCGCCACCGGCGTTGCGCGACGGTCATCGGATCCCCGGCTCCGTGCCCGCGATGAACGCTTCCAGGCCGTTGGCGGTCATGACCATGACCACGTTCCCGGGTTTTTCAAACGCCGGCCACTCCGCCAGTTGCCCGCGTCGCCGTTCCACCCAGGGCTTCATGATCTCGATCCACATGGGCAGGGCCGCTTCGGTGCCGCTTTGTCCGGGACCAATGGGTTTCTTGACATCGCGGCCCACCCACACACCGAGGGTGATCTCGGGATCAAACCCGATGAACCATGCGTCGGTGTAGTCATCCGTGGTGCCTGTCTTGCCGCCAACCGGCCACTGCAGGACGTTGGCCTTGGCCGCCGTGCCCGAAGTGACCGCGTTCTGCAGCAGGTGCGCGACGACAAACGCGGTATCGGCCCGCAACGCCTCGTGTGGCTCGGACCGGTGTTCTTCGAGCACGTTGCCCTCGCGGTCGGTGACCTGGAGGATGGGCAACGGCGTGACACGGACGCCCTGATTGGCGAACGCCGAGTAGGCCGACGTCATTTCGAGCAGCGTCGCCTCGGCGGCACCGATGGCCACTGGCAGATACGCCGGTAACGGGGCGCTGATGCCCATGCGCCTGGCGTAGGCGACGACCTGCGCGGGCCCGAGGGCATCCATCAGCCGGATGGTCGGGATGTTTCTCGACCCGGCGAGCGCCGCCCGCAGCGTCATTTCGCCGCGATACTCACGGTCGTAGTTTTGTGGCTCCCAGGGCGGCTGCCCCGGACCGGGGTTGTAGCTGACCGGGGCATCAAGCAGGATCGACGTCGCCGTGTATCCGCGGTCAATGGCTGCCGCGTAGACAAACGGCTTGAAGGTGGACCCGACCTGCCGCATCGCCTGCGTGGCCCTGTTGAATTCGCTGCGGCTGAAGCTGTGCCCGCCCACCATTGCGAGAATCTGGCCGGTGCGGTTGTCGATCGCGACGACGGCTCCTTCAATGGCGGGGGCCTGCTCGAGTGATCCGGTGAACGTGCGGCTGTCGTCCGCTCGGGACAACACGCGTGTTTCGATCAAATCACCGCGGCGCACGAGCGCGTCGACGCGCCGGCGCGCCCAGTTGTATCCGGTGGCGTCGATCGTGCCTTCCCAGGCGCCGGCGCGCAGACGAATTGTCGTGCCGTCGATCCCAAGCACGATCGCCGGCACGATCTCGCCCACGCCTGGGGCGCGCGACCATCGCTGCAGGCGGAAGGTGTCGACGTCGAGCTTTTCCGCGACCAGGTTTCGCGCGGGCCGGCGGAATCCCCCCAGGCGATCGAGACGCCGCAATTCGCGATCGAGCGCGTCGTTCGCGGCACGTTGCAGGACGGGGTCAATGCCGGTGCGTACGGTGAGGCCGCCCTCGTAGATGGCTTTCGCGCCATAGCGCGCCTGCAACTGCTGCCGGATCGACTCGAGAAAATGTGGCGCCAGCGCGGGCGTGCTCGGGGCGCCACCCGTGGTGATGGGGCGGGCCTCCGCCTGGTTCGCCTCATCTCTGGTGATGAATCCTTCGGCGGCCATGCGCGACAACGTCCAGTTCCGCCGCCGGGCAGCCGCGGTGGGATTTACGTATGGACTCTGCCGTTCGGGACTCTGGATGATACCGGCAAGCGTGGCGGCTTCGTCGAGCGACAGATCGGAGACCGACTTGTCGAAATACAGCCGCGACGCGGCCTGGACGCCATAGGCGCCGTGCCCCCAGTAGATCTGGTTGCAGTACATCGTGAAGATCTCGTTTTTGGTGTAGCGCCGTTCGATCTGGACGGCCACGAGGGCTTCCTTGATCTTCCGCTCCCAGCCGGTGAGATCGATCCAGGCGTCAGGGTCTCGCCGGAAGCCGATGGTGTCCTGAAAGAGGTTGCGCGCGATCTGCTGCGTCAGCGTGGAGCGTCCCGGGGTTCGTCCGCCGCTGGTGAGATCGCGGAACGCGGCCCAGACCATGCGCGCCGGCTGAAACCCGATGTGACTTTCGAAGCTGCCATCTTCGGCGGCGAGGATGGCCGAGCGCAGCACCTCGGGAATCTGGTCGCGCTTGACCACCTCGCGCCGTTCGGTCGCAAACTCGCCGATGCTCGACCCGTCACGCCCAAGCACACGGGTGATCGTGCTGGGCGAATACTGATCGAGCGCGCTGATTTGCGGCAGGTCATCGACAAATGCGAGCACGACACCGCTGGCGATGCCGAACAAGGCCGCAGCCACGAACAGCGCGACCAGGCCGACGCCCCGCACCAGCCGAATCGTGATGACGGACATGCCGCAACGATATCAGGTGCCGTTGCCGCCCGGGTTGACGCTCCGCGCTACACGCCTCCGCCACCGCGCCTGACGGCCGTTCCCGATCGCTGCCGGTTGTCGCTGCCCGACGGATTCGCCGAGCGCGAGGGCGTGCGCGACCCCGACGGGGGTGGCGATGACGCCCGCGGCGCCTCCGATCGCGGCGTGGGAGCGGCGCGCTGTGGTTGCGACGATCGGTCCGGCGGTGCGGACCGCCGTGGCGGTGCCGCACGTTGCGGCTGCTCCGACCGCCCCGGCCGGTCGACCTGCGGCCGATCAGCCTGCGGCCGCGGCGCGTCTGTGCGCGGTGCTTGATTACGCGGTACCGCGCGCGGCTCGAACCCTGGGACCCCCGGCCCCCCGGACCCCCGGACCCCTGGACTCCTGGGCTCCTGGACCCTGAACGTCGGTCCCTGGACCGTCCGGGTCCGTTGGTAATACGAGACGGTGGACGTGGAGCTCGGCCGCGGCGCCGCGTAACCAACAAAACGATGCTGCGTCGGCCGCGCGGGAATCCAGAACCAGTTCGAGTCGAGCCGATCCCAGCGGCCGTAGTGATGCGTGGGCCAGGACCAGCGCGACCCGCCCACCCACGAATAGCCGAAGCCGACCACAAAGCTCCAGCGTCCGCCGGAGTACGGACGCCAGTCGAAGCTGACGCGCGGATACCAGACCCATCCATACGAGGCGTGGTGGTGCCACGCACCGTACCGGTCAAAGACCCCGCCGTAATATCGGAGTTCGGTCGGCAGATAACGCGCCGATTCGATGCCGTAGCGGTCGTCGTCGAGGCTGTCCGTCCAGCGCTCGAATTCATCGCGCGGCGCGGAGAAGTCATACGGCACCGATGGCGCATACGCGGCCGTCGTCAGGGCCCGCGTGCCCTCGCGCACGAGTGTTCGTCCCAGGTCGTTCGCCAGTTCCGCAGAGCCACGAGCCACGGCCACTTCGATCTCCGGTTCCCCACGCCGGGACGCCCCCAGCGTGATGCGATAGTCGCCCTGGGTGCGGATGAGCGCATCGCCGGCCATCGTGCGAATCGTCAGTCCGTCGCGTGATCCGCGGTCGCGCCACTGCGCGCGCAGGCGGCCCTGATGCAGGTCCACGGCGCCGTCGGTGACAAACGCGATGGCCGTGTGTTCATCCAGCGCGATCACACTCCCATCCTCAAACAGCACTTCCACGCGTCCGCGGGTGGTGCGGAGCCTGTCGCCCGCTTCCAGGGGGACGTTTTCGATGTCACGTGACGACTGCCCGCCGCGGTCAAGCTCCGCGTAGCCATCCATCACCGACACAAAGGCGGGAAGTTCCTCGCCGAACGTGTCGCGGCGCTCGAAGTCAGAGCGGTCTTGTTCATAGCGGTCCTGGTTGTAGCGGTCCTGCGGCGTGTACCGGGCCTGCGCCCCCAACGAGATCGTTCCAAGGGCCACCGTCGCTATGGCCAGATGTGTGAAATACCGGGACATACGCGCCTCACTCCGTTCAAGCAGAAAAGCTGGCGCAAACAGTGAGAGCAAATCTCGGGCCGAAAACCACAGCGAGATTTGCGGGCCATTAAGGGTGGGTAAGGTTGGATAGGGCTGAGTGAGGTTGGGTCGGTGTTCTCCCCAGGGGGCACGCTGTCCTCCGCCCCAAGCTGACTCAACCCAACCCAATTGTTGGCGCGCTCAAGTTCAGCGCGCCCTACAGTTGACATGTATTCACTAAGGTTTCTATAATGCGCAAGACTAAGGTTTGGCCAATTTCAAGGGCCTGAGCGCAGAGGAGCGTCACACAATGAGCAAGATCATCGGCATCGACCTGGGCACCACGAACTCGGTGGTGGCCGTCATGGAAGGCGGCGAAGCCGTCGTTATCACCAATTCGGAAGGCGGGCGTATCACGCCGTCGGTGGTGGGATTTTCAAAGTCGGGTGAGCGGTTGGTCGGTCAGGTCGCGAAGCGCCAGGCCGTCACGAACCCTGAGAACACCGTGTACTCGATCAAGCGGTTCATGGGCCGCCGGCACGACGAAGTGGGTGAGGAGTTGAAGCTCGTCCCGTATCGCGTGGTGGCCGAGGGTGGTCACGTGGCCGTCAAGGTGGACGGGCAGGACAAGCCGTTCACGCCGCCGCAAATTTCTGCGATGGTGCTGGGCAAGCTGAAGCAGGCCGCAGAGGATTACCTCGGCCAGCCGGTCAGCAAGGCCGTCATCACGGTGCCGGCATACTTCAACGACGCGCAGCGCCAGGCGACCAAGGACGCCGGCACGATTGCCGGTCTTGAGGTGATGCGCATTGTCAACGAGCCGACGGCGGCGGCGCTGGCGTATGGTCTCGACAAGAAGAAGAACGAAACGATCGTGGTGTATGACTTCGGCGGCGGCACCTTTGACGTGTCGGTGCTGGAAGTGGGCGAGGGCGTCGTGGAGGTCAAGGCCACCAATGGCGACACGCACCTCGGTGGCGACAACCTCGACCAGCGGGTGATGGACTGGATCGTTGCGGAGTTCAGGAAGCAGGAAGGCATCGATCTCTCCAAGGACCGCATGGCCCTCCAGCGCCTCAAGGAGGCGGCGGAGAAAGCCAAGATGGAACTCTCGACGGTCGTCGAGACGGAAGTGAATCTGCCGTTCATCTCGGCGGACGCGACCGGGCCGAAGCACCTGGCGATGAAGCTCACGCGCGCGAAGTTCGAGTCGCTCGTGGACGATCTGCTGCAGAAGACGATGGGGCCGTGCCGCCAGGCGATGCAGGATGCCGGACTCACGGCGAAGGACATCGACGAGGTGGTCCTCGTTGGTGGGTCCACGCGAATTCCGAAGGTGCAGCAGCTTGTGAAGGAGCAGTTCGGCAAGGAGCCCCACAAGGGGGTGAACCCGGACGAAGTTGTGGCCATCGGCGCCGCGCTTCAGGCCGGTGTGCTTGCCGGTGATGTGAAGGACCTGCTGCTGCTTGATGTCACGCCGCTCTCACTCGGCATTGAAACGCTCGGTGGCGTCATGACCACACTCATCACGCGGAACACGACGATTCCGACCCGCAAGTCGGAGACGTTCTCGACGGCGGCCGACAGTCAGCCGAGCGTCGAGGTGCACGTGATGCAGGGTGAACGGCCGATGGCGCGCGACAACCGGACGCTGGGCAAGTTCCACCTGGACGGCATTCCGCCGGCGCCGCGCGGGGTGCCGCAAATCGAAGTCACGTTTGACATCGACGCGAACGGCATCGTGAACGTGTCCGCCAGGGACAAGGGCACGGGCAAGGAACAGAAGATCACGATCACGGCGACCAGCGGGCTGTCGAAGGACGAAGTCGATCGCATGGTCAGGGACGCCGAGGCGCACGCCGAAGAGGACAAGAAGCGGAAGGAAGAGGTCGATACCCGCAACCGTGCGGATCAGGCCGTCCATGCCGCGGAGCAGTTCATGAAGGAGTCGGGCGACAAGGTGCAGGCGGAGGATCGCCTGGCGATCGAGTCCGCGATTACCGACGTGAAGCAGGCGCTTGAGTCCGGGGATCCGACGTCCATCACGAAGAAGCTTGATGCGCTGATGGATGCGCAGACCACGGCCGCGACCAAGCTCTACCAGCAGACGGGCGCAGCGGGAGCGCCGGGCACTGACGCGCCGCCGGCCGGGGCGTCCAGCGATGGCACTGCGTCGGGCGACGTCATCGACGCGGAAGTCATCGAAGAGAAGAAATAAGTGGACCTGTACGGCGCGCTCGACCTTGACGCCTCCGCGACGGCGGCCGATATCGAGCGCGCCTACCTGCGTCTGGCGCGGCGGTATCACCCGCGGATCAATCCGGGTGACCGCCTGGCCGAAGCACGGTTCCGGCAGGTGTCGCAGGCCTACGAGGTGCTCGGCAACGCGGACCGGCGGCGCGAATACGACCGCTCCCGCACGTTCGAGCATCCGACCACGGTTGAAGCCACCATTGCGTTTGAGGGCTTCGACTTTTCGGCACTCGCGCAAGGCCACGATGCGGCCACGTTCTCGGAGATGTTTTCTGATGTCTTTCAGGACGCCGCGCGGCGTGTCACGTCGCCCGAACGGGGCAGCGCGCTTGAGCTGACCATGCCGCTGTCGTTTGAGGACGCGATGCGCGGTGGGCACTTCCCGGTGTCGGTTGTGCGGCAGGAACGATGTCCGGGCTGCGCAGGTGCGGGCCGCGTGGCAGTGGCCCCGATGGTGTGCCCGGCGTGCCGGGGCGCAGGGTCGACGCGGTGGGCGCGCGGGCACATGGTGTTTACGAAACCATGTGAGCCTTGTGGTTCCACAGGGCAATTGACGTTCCATGTGTGTCGAGTGTGTGCCGGCAGCGGCTTGCAGGCACGCAGCGAGGTGGTGACCCTGGTCATTCCGCCGGGGATCGATGACGGGGCGCGCATGTCAGTGCCGGGGCGGGGGCATGCAGGTGCGCGCGGCGGACTGATGGGGGACCTGTACGTCACCATCGAGGTCGCGCCGCATGCGGTGTTTTCGCGCGACGGCCGCGACCTGCGGATGGTGCTGCCGGTGGCGGTGCACGAAGCGGCTCTGGGCGCGAAGGTCGATGTGCCGACCCTGGCCGGGCCGGTCAAGGTGAAGGTTCCGCCGGGCACCGGGTCCGGCACGAAGTTGCGGGTGCGCGGCCAGGGCATCCCGTCCGCGCATTCCGACGACCCCGCCCTGGCGGGGGACCTCATCGCCGAGGTCCAGATCGTGTTGCCGCCCGTGCGCGACGAGCGGTCAAAAGAGTTGCTGCGAGAATTCGGCGCGCTCAACCCCGTGGACGTGCGCGCGCACTTATTTGGAGCCCAGTCATGACCAGAAAATCAGGAACCGGCAAGGGCTACTACATGATCAGCGCGGTGGCGTCGAAGTACAACGTCCACCCGCAAACCCTGCGTCTCTACGAACGGGAAGGCCTGCTCGCGCCGTCCAGAACCGACGGCAACACCCGGTTGTATTCCGACGACGACCTGCAGCGGCTGGAGACGATTCTCACGCTGACGCGCGATCTCGGCGTCAATCTCGCCGGCGTCGAAATCATCCTCAACATGCGCCAAAAGATGGAAAGCATGCAGAGCGAAGTCAACGAATTCATGGCGTATGTCAAAAAAGAGCTCGCCCGCGGCCTCGACGATTGGGAACAGCGTTTGAACACGTCGCTGGTCACCACGCGCACGACATCGGATGAGGAGATGGGGAACTGAGGAGATGAGCCACCATGGCCGGGCGCTCCCCTTGACCACCGGCCTCTCCCACCACTAGGTGACCGTCACAGCCGGGGCATTGCAGCCTGCGCGGACGACGATGTCGAGCGCTGCAGTACCCGATCCCGGGAAACACCCACGGCATCCGAACCGGCCGCCAAACCAGCCGCGACAGGGACACGGACCCGGACGGCGGGATTTTTCGTCTCTACCGCCGTATGCTCGACGACTTTCGTTATGCCGTCCGGGGGATTGCCCGTCGACCCGCCCACGCGGTGCTGGTGATCTTCACCCTGGCACTCGGGTTGGGCATCAATACCGTCGCCTTCTCGAGCGTCAATGCGCTTGTATTCCGGCCTTTTGCGGTTCCCGGTGGCGAATCGTTCGGCTGGATCTTTGTCGGGACCACACGCGACCCGATTGCGGACACCAGTCAGGATGCGTTTGAGGCCCTGCAGGAGGGCGCCCGGTCGTTTGAGACGATCGCGGCCGAAGGCCGCCTCGCGCTGACGGGAGAGTCGCCCGGTGGTCCGGAACACGTGTGGGCGTTGGCGGTGTCGGCGGAGTATTTCTCGGTGGTGACGCCGCCGATGCGGCTGGGCCGTCCGTTATCACCGTCCGACGTGACGGATGGCGTCGTTCCGATTCTAATCAGCGAGCGGTATTGGGCGGCACGCTTCGATCGGTCGACCAACGTGCTTGGGCAGGGCCCCGTTCTGAACGGGCAATTGACGGCCGTGCTCGGCGTTGTGCGCGACGACTATCAGGGGCCGGGTGGCCTCTTCGAGCCACAGGTGTGGCTTCCGTTGGAAGCCGTGCCCGCACTCGGGGCAGGCGCCGTGCGCGATCGGGACGCAGCGTGGCTGACGCTGATCGGCCGCCCGAAAGGCGGGACGCCGCGCGGCGTGATTGATGCCGAACTGCTGGCGGTGGCCCGTGGCCGCGTTGCCGGGGAGGTGGACGCGGTGCGCGCGCAGTATGTGCCGCTGCACGACGGACATCCCGAGGCCCGGCTGCTGGGACGGGTCGCCCTGCTCGGCATGGCGGCGGTGGGCCTCGTGTTGCTGATCGCCTGCCTGAATGTCGCCGGTCTCATCCTGGCCCGCTCCGTAGAACGGCAGCGTGAACTCGGCGTCCGGGCGGCACTGGGCGCGGGGCGCGGACGCCTGACCCGGCTGCTGTTTGCCGAGGGGCTCATCCTGGCGGTTCTTGCCGGCAGCGCGGCCCTCCTGCTGGCATCACTCAGTGAGTCGCTGCTCGGCAGCCTGAGTCTGCCGGCACCCATTCCGCAACGTCTCCACTTCTCGGTCGACTGGCGCATGCTGATCTTTACCGCCGCCATGGTGGCGGTCGCAGCCGCCGTGCCCACCGTGACGCCGGCGTGGCGGATCAGCCGACTCGGTCCGATTCGGTGGCTCAAAGGTGCCGGCAGTGACGGCGGGCTGGCACCGGCCGGTATCCGCAGGGTGTTCGTGCGCCTGCAGGTCGTCGGCTCGACGACATTCCTGACGCTGGCGCTGATGTTTGGCGCGAGCCATGTGGCGTCGACGACGAGCAACCCGGGGTTCAACACCTCGCACACGGCCGTGATGCAGGTGCAGCCCGCCGCCGACGGCCCGGCGCTGCCCGTGGCGGATCTGGTGGCGCGCCTGAGTGCCCGGACCGATCTCGCCGCTGTGGCCGTGGCCGACCGTGTGTCGTTTCAGATCGGGGCGCCGGCGTCGAGCATCGTCGCGTCCGATGCGCGTGATTGCACGCTCGGGGGGTGCCTGGCGGTCAGCGCGGCGGCGGTGTCCGCCTCCTTCTTCGACGCGCTGGAGATACCCGTGCGCGCCGGCCGTACGTTTGCCACGCCGTTGGGGAGCGACCGTGACGTGGTGATCGTCAATGAGGTCCTGGCGCAGGCGCTGTGGCCGGGGACCACCGCCGTGGGGCAGTGGCTGACCGACACCGCAGACGGGCGGCCACGCCAGGTCGTCGGCGTGGTGGGCACGGTGGTCACGACCCGGATGGGCGAAGCTCCGCGTCCGTCACTGTATCGACCCTTTACCGACGACCTGTACGGGGCGTCCCTGGCCGTGATCACGCGTGGGCGGACGGGAGCCGATGTGGCGGCCAAGAGCCTGCGCGAGGAGTGGCGGCACCTGAACCCCCGCCAGGCGCCTTCGCTCGTGATGACCATGGAGGAACGACTGGCGTTGCCGCTGTGGCCCGGCCGCGTGGCCGCCGTGTTCTTCGCGACCTGTGGACTGGTGGCGGTACTGCTGGTCTCGGTCGGGTTGTACGGGGTCACCCGTCAACTCGTCAATCAACGCACGCGGGAGTTCGGTATCCGGATGGCCCTCGGGGCGACGGGCGCCGATCTGCGGCGTCTCATCCTGGGCGAATCGATCCAGCTGGTCGTGCCGGCCCTGATCGCCGGACTCCTTGTGGCGGGTGGGGCAGGATCGCTCGCGCGGGCGGCGCTCACCGGCCTCTCGCCCCTTGACCCGCGGTTGTACTTGCTCGCGTTCCTGCTTCAGCTCGGCGTGACAGTGGCGGCCAGCTGGGGGCCGGCGCTCAAGGCGTCACGGGTCACACCCCACACCACCATGCGTAGCGAGTAATCCGGCGCTCGACTCGCCTGCATCTGGGCGCATCTGATATCCTCACGGCGTCGTGTCTGACTGCCCGCATTGCAACGGAACTGGATGGAAAGCCGCGACGGCCGAGGGTGTGCGCCGCGTCGAGCGCTGTGCATGCTGGCGGGTGCAGGCGTCGGACCGGTTGCTGCGGGATGCGCGAATTCCGCCGCGCTACGCCAAGTGCGATCTGAAGAATTTCCTGATATACCCGAACGAAAAGCTTCAGTCGGCCGTCACGTATGCGCGCCGTTTTGCGGATCAGTTTCCGGCCGTGACCAAGGGCTTGTGTCTGATCGGGCCTCCCGGCATTGGCAAGACACACATAGCCGTGGCCGTCCTGCGCCAGGTGGTGCTTGAAAAAGGCGCGCGGGCGTTGTTTTACGACGTGCGTGAACTGCTGAAGGTCATTCGGTCCACCTACAACCCGGTGGTGCGGACGGCCGAGATGGACATCATCCGGCCGGTCATGGACGCCGAGTTGCTGGTGCTTGACGACCTCGGGTCCGAGAAGCCGTCGGAGTGGGTGGAGGAAACGATGAACCTCATCGTGAACACCCGCTACAACGAACGGCGGCCGACCATCTTTACGACCAACTACGAAGACACGCCGGACGAATCGGACCTGGATTCGCTCAAGGCGCGTGTCGGCTACCGGATGCACTCGCGTCTCCACGAGATGTGCGAGTTCCTCGAATACGACGGTGGCGACTACCGGATGTTGCCGCCCAACGGCGGTCCCAACGATTTGACCATCCTGTGGCAGACCAACAAGGGACGCCGCGTGCTTCCCGCGCGCGCCCGTGGCCCGGCCCGCGCCCAGCTCAAGGACAACGACCCGCTCCGGTCCCTGAAGAACCCGCGCGAAGCGCGTGAGTTGCAGTGGCCAGGCGGCAAAGCCGGGCGCGGCTGAACCCCGCACCCGGAACCCCGCACCCTGAACAGCACCACTGAACCATGAACCATGAACCGATGAACCTCGGTTTATACCTGCACATCCCTTTCTGCCAGGCGATCTGTTCCTACTGCAACTTCAATCGCGGCTTGCTCGATGACGCGCTGAAGGTCCGGTACGTCGCTGCGCTGGAGCAGGAGATCCGCCGCGCACCCGGTGGGGGGGCTGACACGATCTTCTTCGGCGGCGGCACCCCCTCGCTCCTCGACCCCGCCGAGATTGCGCGCCTGATTGCCGCGTGTCGTGAGACGTTCGAGGTGACGGCTGATGCCGAGATTACGCTCGAGACCAATCCCGAAACGGCCACGCCCGCACGCCTGGCCGCCTTCCGCGACGCAGGCATCAATCGCCTGAGTTTTGGCGTGCAGTCGTTCGACGACGACGAGTTGCGCCGGCTGGGGCGCATCCATTCATCGGCGCGGGCCGTCGAGGCGATAGAAGCCGCAATGCGCACCGGGTTCAAGTCGGTGTCGTTTGACCTGATGTTGTGGCTGCCCGCGCAGTCGCCGGCGTCGTGGCTGCGCACAATCGACCGCGCCCTCGCCCTCGCGCCGGACCACCTGTCCCTGTACTTGCTGGAGTTGTATCCGAACGCGCCGCTGAAGGAAGACATGGCGCGCGCCGGATGGTCGATGGCGCCTGATGACGATGCGGCGGACATGTATCTCGAGGGACTGAACCGCCTCGGGGCGGCCGGACTGGAACAATACGAGATCTCCAATGCGGCCAGGCCGGGACACCAGTCCCGCCACAATTTGAAGTACTGGCAGGCGGGTGACTGGTTCGGATTCGGGTGTGGCGCGCATTCGACCGTGAACGGCCGGCGATGGAAGAACCTCGCGTCGACCGCCGACTACGTGGATCGAATTGGAGGCGGGCAGTCCGTGGCCGGCGATGTGGAGTCCTTGTCTACACGGGCGCGGGTGGAAGAAGCCCTTTTTACCGGGCTTCGCCTGACTGAGGGCATTGAGAGTGCCCGGTTTCAGGCCCGGTTTGGGATAGATCCCTGGGAACGTTATGGCGCGGACCTGGATCCATTCGTGCAGAGTCATCAGGTGTGGCACAAAAACGGGCGTTTCGGGCTGACCCGGGAGGGGATGCTGGTGGCGAACGAAATTTTCCAGGTATTCGTCTAAGTCGAGTCTCGTCACACCCCGGTTCAGTACGGTAGAGTAGGCTTTCCTTTTTTGGACCAACGCCCCCAGTGGCGAGGAGGATGTGCATGCGGTTGTTCGGTTTCTTGCCGGTCGTGAGCCGGCGCGTGGTGGTCGCGTTGAGCGTGGCCGGAATGTTGTTCACGGTGGCGGCGACCGCGCAGGCGCAGGATCCCGCGGCGGCGGACCCATTCAAGTTTGATGGGACCAGCCCCGTCATGCTGATGATCACGGTGAAAGGTGGTCAGGAGGCCGTGTTTGAGGATGCCTATGGGGCGATTCGCGCCGCCCTCAGCGCCAGCGACAAGCCCGAGCTTCAGGCACAGGCCAAGTCGATGCAGCTTCTGCGTCTGACGGCCGAACTGCCCCCTGGTCAGGCTCGGCCATATGTGGTGTTCCTCGATCCGCCCGTGGCCAATCAGAGCTACGAGTTCACGCAGTTGCTCTACTACTCAGGGGCCTGGAAAGCGGATGACGTGGAAATCCGCAAGCAGATCGACGCCGTCTTCGAAAAGCTGAAGGCGTCGGTCGAATCCCAGGGCATCTGGCCGCTGGCCCGCAAGTAAGGATTCCCGTTCGACTTTCCCAGGACGTCACTGCTTCGGCGGTGACGTCCTTTTCTTTTTTCCGCGTGACTTCCTGCACAATGGACAACTGATGGCCCGTCGACCCGTGACCCTCTGCCTTGGACTGATGGCGCTTGTGACCGCCGGGCAGGCCGTTGCCCAGACCGTCCCCCCACCGGTGCCGGTGCCGACGGTCACGCAAAAACCGGCGACCCCTGCTGCGACGCCCGCCGCCCCGACCGGTCCTCCGGTGACCTATGAGTTTCCGTCTGGAGCGGGACTCCTGATCTTTCACGTGGCGACGGCCAAGGTCGCGGATTTTGACGCGGTGCTTGTGCGGCTGAAGGAGGCGCTGGTCAAGGCCGACGCCTCCACGCGCAAACTCCAGGCGGCCAACTGGATCATCTACAAGTCGGCGGAGAAGCCGGGTGACTCGGTCGCGTACCTGTTCCTGTTTGACCCCGCGGTGCCGAAAGCCAGCTACGACCCGCTGCTGGTGCTGGCTGAAGCTCTGCCCGCCGAAGCGCAGCCGCTCTACGAACGGATGAAGGCTGCCGTGCTGCGCATAGAGCGCATGGGGCTGACGAAGGTGAGATAAAGCGCTCGCTTCGGGTTCATGGTTCATCGGTTCATGGTTCATCGGTGCGGAACCCTGAACCGTGTCCGGTGCGCTCAAACCCAGCGCGCCCTACTCGAACCAGGAGCCCCGAACCATGAACGGCACCATGAACCATGAACCGATGAACTATGAACCACGGTCCAGAGGTCCAGGGTTCAGAAACTGGTATTGACCCCAGCGTACAGCCGGTGCACGGTCTTGGCGGCGGGGTTGCCGCGCAACGTGAACAACCGATAGTCCAGGCGGAGCCTGAGGGGCCCCATCAGGCTCATCTTCACGCCGCCTCCGAGATTGATGGCGGTGCTGGTCTCGGTGTCGCCCACGCTGTTTTCCCGGTAGCCGCCCACGCCCGCAGTCGCGTAGAGCTGGACGCTTGATGTCGGGGTCTGCACCACGGCGTTGACCATCCCGGTGCGCAGGCGCGGTGCGACGGCTCCCACATCGGTTTTCGCTGAGATGTCGGAGTACTCGACCTCGAATCCGACGACGATCAGGCTCACGCCAAACGACAGGCCCTTGGCCGTGCGCGTCTCCGGGCCCTGACCCACTCCGAAGAAGGCCGTGATGTCGGCATGGGCCGTAGCGGGCACCGCGACCAGCCCCGCCAGAGACAGGAGACCCACACCAATAGTCTTTCTCAGCATTTGCATGGTCGGGCTATCGGCGGAATCCCGGGGGTTCGCCAGCCTCCGTGATATTTTTCTCAGGATGGACTTGCGCCCTACCAGTCAGCAGACACTGCTCCGACGGACCGTCCGCGAGTTCGCGGAAGCCGAGATCGGCCCGTTCGTGATGGAATGGGACGACGCCGAAGCCTTTCCTCACAGTCTGGTCACCAAGATGGCCGGGCTCGGCCTGATGGGCATCCAGTTTCCTGACGAGTACGGCGGCTCCGGCATGTCAGCCGTCGAGTACTGCATCTGCATTGAGGAACTGGCCAGGGTGTGTCCGTCCGTCTCGTTGTCGGTCGCCGCGCACAACGGTCTGTGCACGGCGCACTTGTGCATGTTCGGCACGGAGGCGCAGAAACAGCAGTACGTCGTGCCCCTCATCAAGGGGGAGTACCTCGGCGCGTGGGGATTGACCGAGCCGGGCGCCGGCAGCGATGCGGCGGCCATGCGCACCACCGCGCGACGTGACGGCAGCGACTGGGTCATCAACGGCGCCAAGCAGTTCATCACTCACGGCTCTGTCGGCGGCGCCATCGTCGTCATGACCGTCACCGATCGGGCGAAGGCGCATCGGGGGATCACCGCATTTGTCGTCCCGAAGGGGACCAAGGGGATGCGCGCGGGGAAAAAGGAACACAAGCTCGGGATGCGTGCGAGCGACACGAGCGAAGTGATTTTTGAAGATTGCCGTGTGCCGGCCGATGCGATGGTGGGGGAGGAAGGCCAGGGATTCATCAACACGCTGCAGGTACTGGATGCCGGTCGCATCGGCATTGCGGCACTGGCGGTCGGGCTGGCGCAGGGCGCGTATGAAGCGGCGCTTCGATACGCCAAGGACCGACGGCAGTTTGGCCAGCCGATCGCGAGCTTCCAGGCGATTCAGTGGAAGCTGGCGGACATGGCCACACGGATCGAAGCGGCCCGCCTGCTCACGTATCGCGCGGCCTGGATGAAGGATCAGGGCGTTGTGCGCACGGGCCGCGAGTCGTCGATGGCGAAGTTGTACTCGAGCGAAATCGCGGTGCGCGCGGCAGAGGAATCCGTCCAGATTCACGGCGGCTACGGATTCATCAAGGACTATCCGGCCGAGAAGTTTTTCCGCGACGTCAAACTCTGCACGATCGGCGAAGGCACCAGCGAGATTCAGCGCCTCGTCATCGCGCGACAGTTGCTGGGACAATAGGACGAGCCGTGACCGAGCCCCTGCCTCTGACCGACCGCCTGCTGGCAGGCGACCCGCGCGCCATCGCCCGGGCCATTTCGCTGATCGAAAATGAGTCGCCTGATGGCGCCGCGCTGATCGGCCGCATCTTCGCGAAGACCGGACGCGCCTATCTCATCGGAATCACCGGACCGCCGGGCGCCGGCAAAAGCACGCTTGTGGACAAGATCACTGCAGAACTCCGCAAGCGCGGCAAGAAGGTGAGCATCCTCGCCGTGGATCCGACCAGCCCGTTCAGCGGCGGCGCGATTCTGGGCGATCGCGTGCGCATGCAGGCGCACGCGGAAGACGAGGGCGTGTTCATCCGGAGCATGGCCACGCGCGGGCATCTGGGCGGCCTCGCGCGAACCACTGCCGAAGCGGCGATCGTGCTCGACGCCGCCGGCTACGACGTGGTGATCATCGAAACCGTTGGCGTCGGCCAGGACGAAGTCGACATCGTGCGCACCGCCGACGTCTCGGTCGTCACGCTGGTGCCCGGCACCGGCGATGAAGTGCAGGCGCTCAAGGCCGGCATCATGGAGATCGCCGACATCTTCGTCGTCAACAAGGCCGACCGCGAAGGCGCCGACCGCACCGCCGCCTCCATCGAGATGATGCTGTCGCTTGACGATGCGATGAGCGAGGGGTGGCGGCCGCCCGTCCTGCGCACGGAAGCGACCGCCAGTCGCGGCATCGGCGAACTCATCGACACGATCGACCGGTTCCGCGAGCAGTCGTCGGACACGCTTGGCGCCCGTCGCCGCGCGCGTGCGGAATGGCGGCTGCGCGAGATTCTCGGCCGCCGTTTCATGCAGCATCTGGAAGCCAACGTGCTGCAGCCCGGTGAATTCGGCCAGTGGCTCGATCGCATTGCGGCGCGCGAGGTGGATCCCTACGGTGCCGCCGCGACCGTGATGGCGCAGGCGGTGGGTCACGCGTTACCCACGTCTCCGGAAAAGACGTCGGGAGGCTTTTCCGGGGTCATCGGCATCGACCACGTCGGCATCGCCGTCGCCGACCCGGAGGCGTCGCTGAAGTTCTTCACCGGCGTGTTGGGGCTGTCATCGGACACCCCGCAGGACGTGAAGGGGCAGAACACCCGTGTGCGGTTTGTGGACACGGGCGATGCGAAGCTGGAGTTGGTCGAGTCGATCGCGCCCGGGTCGCCGATCGCGACGTATCTCGACAAACGCGGCCCCGGCCTGCACCACGTGGCGCTGCGGGTGCGCGATATTCACGCCGCCATTGTCCACGTCGTCGGGGCCGGCATCCGGATGATCGACAAGGAACCACGCCGCGGCGCGCACGGGTCGCTCATCGCCTTCGTGCATCCGGCCGACACGCACGGCGTGCTGGTGGAACTGAAACAGCCGGCGGCGCCCGGGGAGTCGCACTAGTGCTGCGTCTCGGGGCGTTCGAACTGCACTCGTTGTCGGACGGTATCTTCGGACTCGACGGTGGTGCGATGTTCGGCGTCGTGCCGAAGACGTTGTGGTCAAAGCGCACGACGCCCGACGACAGGAACCGGATTCCGCTGGCGATGCGGCCGCTGCTGGTCCGAGCCAGTGGCCGCACGATCCTGATCGACTGTGGCGCGGGCGACAAGATGTCGCCGAAGCTCGCCGACATCTACGCCCTCGACCGCACCCGGCATCTGGATCACTCGCTGGCGGACATTGGTCTGACCGCCGATGACATCGACGTTGTGGTCGCCACCCATCTGCATTTTGATCACTTCGGGGGATCAACGGCGCGAGACGGAGACCGCCTGGTGCCGCGGTTCAGGAACGCGCGCTATCTGATACGGCGCGGCGAGTGGGAGGATGCGACGCATCCCCACGATCGAAACCGTGCGAGTTACCTTCCGGAGAACTTCCTGCCGCTGGCCGATGCCGGCGTCATCGACTTTGTCGAGTGTGACGGAGAAGTGCTGCCCGGCATCAGCGTGTGGCGCACCGGCGGCCATGCGAGGAACCACCAGTGGATCAAGGTCGAGTCCGAGGGCCGTGTCGCAGCCTTCGTCGCGGACCTGATTCCCACCACCGCCCACCTCGACGAGCCGTGGATCATGGGCTACGACCTGTTTCCGATGGAGACGCTGATGTACAAACAGCGTTTCATCCCCGAGGCCATCGCCGGCGAATACATCGTGTTCTTCGAGCACGATCCGCGAATCCCGGCCGGCATCATCCGCGAACAGGACGGCAAGCGCGTCATTGAGCCGGTGGCCGTGTGACCCAGCCACGCATCGGCATCATCGGCGGATCCGGTCTGTACGACATGGCTGAACTGACCGACCGCGAAGAGCGGGTGGTCAAGACGCCGTTCGGGGCCCCGTCCGGGCCGTACGTGCTCGCAACGTTGCGCGGCCGTCGCGTGGCCTTTCTGGCGCGGCACGGTGAAGGACATCGGTATGCGCCGTCCGAGCTGAATTTCCGCGCGAATATCTTCGGATTCAAGATGCTGGGCGTCGAGTGGATTCTGTCGGCGAGCGCGGTCGGCAGCCTCCGCGAAGACGTGAAGCCGCTGGACATGCTGGTGCCGGACCAGTTCTTCGATCGCACGAGCGGGCGCGTCAGCACGTTTTTCGGCGACGGCATTGTGGCGCACGTCGGATTTGCGCACCCCTTCTGTGGGCCGCTGAGCCGAATCATGACGTCGGCTGCCCGGTCTGCGGGCGCGACGGTCCACGAGGGCGGCACCTACGTCTGCATGGAAGGCCCCCAGTTCTCGACGAAGGCCGAGTCCAGCTTCTACCGCGCCCAGGGGTTCGACATTGTTGGTATGACGAACCTGCAGGAGGCCAAGCTCGCCCGCGAGGCCGAGATCTGCTACTCGACGCTGGCGCTGGTGACCGACTACGATTGCTGGCATCCCGACCACGACGCGGTCACGGTCGACATGGTGGTCGCGACGCTCATGCAGAATGCCCGGACGGCCCAGCAGGTCATTGCCAACGCCGTCGAACAACTGCCCATCGACCGATCGTGTGAGTGTGCGCGCGCGCTCGCCACTGCGATCATCACCCGGCCGTCTGCGATGCCCGACGGTCGAAAGGCGTTACTTGCTCCCCTGATTGGAAAATACCTCGTATGAATCTCATCGTCACCGGCTCCATCGCGTTCGACTATCTGATGTCGTTTCCCGGCAAGTTCACGGAACATCTGCTCCCCGAGCACTTCTCGCGGGTGAGCCTGAGTTTTCTGGTGGACTCGATGGACAAGCGACGCGGCGGCTGCGCGCCGAACATCGCCTACACGCTGGCGCTGCTCGGTGAGCGTCCGAAGTTGATGGCCACCGCCGGTCAGGACTTCAGTGATTACCGCCGCTGGCTGGACGCCGCCGGCATCGACACGTCGCTGGTGAAAGAAGTGGATGGGAAGTTCACCGCCAGCTTCTTCTGCAATACCGACGAGGCGAACAACCAGATCGCCTCGTTCTACACCGGCGCCATGGCGCATGCGGCCGAGTTGTCGTTCCGCACGGTGGACCGGCCGGACCTGGTCATCATTTCGCCGAACGATCCAGCAGCCATGGTGCAGTACGCGGACGAGTGCCGGACCCTCGGCATCAAGTACATGTTCGACCCTGGTCAGCAGTGTGCACGCATGACGGGCGACGAACTCCGCGAGGGGATCGTGGGAGCGTCGTTTGTGATCTGCAACGACTACGAGTTCGAGCTGATTCGCCAGAAGACCGGGCTCAGCGAGGCCGATGTGCTGGCGCTGGCCGGAGTCCTGATCGTGACCAAGGGCGAGCACGGCTCGTCGGTGCTGCAGCCGGGATCCCAGGTGGATGTCCCCGCCGTGACGCCAACCCGGATTGCCGATCCCACGGGTGTGGGCGACGCGTATCGCGGCGGCTTCATGAAGGGCCTGGCCCTGAAGGCGGGCTACGACGTGTGTGCGCAGATGGGCAGCGTCGCAGCGACCTTTGCACTGGAGCACCTCGGCGGCACCAGTCACGCGTACTCCGTGGCGGAGTTCAAGGCGCGCTACGAGGCGCACTTCGGTCCGCTGACGGTGCTGTCGTAACGATGCTCATTGCCCGCCTGCTCGTCGTGGGCGCGCTGGCGTGGCCGACGATGCTCGGTGCGGCACTGTGGGATCGCGCACAACATCCTGCGGCGCCCAGTGCCTGGGCCACGGTTGTGTATCTTGCGGCGTCTCGGGTGTGTCATCAACAATCCGAACGGTCGTTCCACACCGAGGGGGCGCAGTGGCCGGTCTGTGCCCGGTGCGCGGGCCTGTATCTCGCTGCGCCGTTTGGCATCGCGGGGTTCCTGCTGCGGCGCCGGCCGCTGCGCGCCGGCATGCGCCGGTTGCAGCCGTCGCACGTGTTCCTCGTCGCCGCCATCCCCACGGCACTCACGCTGGCGTGGGAGTGGGGGGGGATGGGCACTCCGCCCAATCTTGTGCGCGCGACAAGCGCGCTTCCCCTGGGAGCGGTGGTGGCCTGGATGCTGCTCACGGTCACCCATCAGGTAGACTGAATCGGTTCACATGGCCCGTCCTCCCATCAGCAAGTCATCGATGCCCGCACCAGAGCGGCCGAGCGTGGCGGTCACCTGTGGCCTCGCGTGGCTGGTGCCGGGCGCCGGCCACGTGTTGCAGGGACAAAGCGGCAAGGCGCTGGTGTTTGCCGTGACCCTGTTGCCGATGTACGCCCTTGGGCTCTGGTTTGGCGGCCGGTTGTTTCCGTTTGAAGGCGGTGAGCCGCTCGTGCTGCTCGCGGGGGTCGCGCAGTGGATGATGGGGGCGCCTCGCCTGCTCGCGGCGCTTGCCGGCGCGGGCACTGGTGATGTGGTCGCCGTCGCCTACGAGTACGGCAACACCTTTCTCATTGTCTCAGGGCTGTTGAACGGGCTGGTCGTGCTCGATGCCTCTGATATCGCGCGCGGAAGGAAACCGGCATGACCAGTCATCTCGGGATGATGCTGCTGTTTGCGGCACTGGTGTCGCCGGTGTTTGCCGCACTGCATCGTGACGACCTGCCATCCGGGCGCGCGTTTGCGCTCAAACTGTTTGCCGCGCTCATCGGCGGCGCGTTTGTCCTGAGCTGGGTGCTGTATCTCATCTTTGGCTGAGCCCCCGCGCCGGGCCCTGTTCTGGGCATGGGCGCCCGCCGTGGTCTTCATGGCTGCGATCTTCGTGGTCTCCCACCAGTCATCGGTGTCCATCCCGTTTGAGGCGCCCGACTACTACGCGCACGGGACGTCGTACACCGTGCTGGGGTTCCTGCTGATGCGGGCGCTCGCCGGGGGGCACCTGCGGGCCATGACCTGGAGCCTGGTGCTCCTGGCGACCGTGACCGGCAGCCTCTACGGCATCTCGGACGAATTCCACCAGTCATTCATCCCCGGCCGGCACCCTTCGGTCAGCGACGTCATCGCCGACACTGTGGGGGCGCTCACCGGTGCCGTCGCCGGCGCCGCGCTGGGGGCCTGGTTGCGAAGGCGCACCTGACCACCCGCCCCTCCGCCCACTTATAATTGGGAGCGTCATGTCCTTTGAAAACCTGCTGCTGGAGCGCGACGGCGCTGTCCTCCTGGTCACTCTGAACCGGCCGAAAGTCCTGAACGCTCTCAATTTCCAGACGCTGGCAGAGCTGGGGCAGGTGTTTGACGACGCCAGGCGGGACGACGCCGTGCGCGTCGTCGTGGTGACCGGCGCGGGCGACAAGTCGTTTGTCGCCGGAGCCGACATCAACGAACTGGCCGTGCAGACGCCGGTCATCGGGCGCGAACACGCGCGTAAGGGACAGGACCTCTTTGATCGCATCGAACGGCTTGGAAAACCCGTCATTGCGGCCGTCAATGGATTCGCGCTGGGCGGTGGGTGTGAACTGGCCATGGCCTGCACCATGCGCATCGCGTCGGAGACGGCGCGATTTGGTCAGCCTGAAATCAATCTCGGCCTCATTCCCGGCTACGCCGGCTCGCAGCGGCTGCCGCGCCTGGTCGGCCGTGGTCGCGCGCAGGAACTGCTGCTCACGGGTGACATGATCGGGGCCGACGAGGCGTTCCGCATCGGTCTCGTGAATCGTGTGGTGCCCGCCGCGGAACTTATGGCCGAGGTGAAGAAGCTGGCCCACACACTCGCGCAAAAGGCGCCGGTGGCCGTGCGCTACATCCTCGAGGCGGTCGCCAACGGCGCCGATATGGCGTTTGCCGACGCGCAGGATCACGAGGCGACGTTGTTCGGCCTGGTGTCGTCCACCGACGACATGCGTGAAGGTACCCGCGCGTTTCTTGAGAAGCGCAAGCCCGCGTTTACAGGCAAGTAGGTCAGGGAATGCGGGTTGCGCTCATCGTTGCCAGGTACCACGATTTCATCACCGACCGTCTCGAGTCAGGCGCGCGCCAGGCGCTGCTGGAGCGCGGTATCGCCACGGCCGACATCGTGACGTTTTCCGTCCCCGGGGCGTACGAACTGGCCCAGGCGGCGCAGCGTGTGGCGGAGGAGTCCGTGTTCGACGCCGTGGTGTGCCTCGGGTGTCTGATTCGCGGAGAGACGATTCACTTCGATGTCATCGCGTCGGCGGCGGCGGAGGGCATCATGCGCGCGGCGCAGGCGACGGCCACGCCAATCACGTTCGGGGTGTTGACGACCAACACGGCGGAAGAGGCGATGGCGCGGGCGGTCGACGGTACCGCGAACAAGGGCCGTGAGGCCGCGATCGCGGCCTTTGAGATGGCGACGATGTACGGGACGTTATGAGCTTGACCCTTCGGCATCAGTCGCGGGAGCTGGCGTTGCAGGCGCTGTATTTCTGGGAAGTGGGGCATGCCACGCCGGATGAGGCGCTTGAGCACGTGGTGGCGGAACAGGCGCCCGAAGCGGCAGAGTCGGTGCGTGTGTTCGCCCTCGAACTCTTGCGCGGCACCGTGGTCACACACGAAGAGCTGGATCTCATCATCGGCCGTCATATCGACAACTGGCGAATCGAGCGTCTGGCGGTAATCGACAGGCTTATTCTCCGGTTGGCGACCTGGGAGCTGCGGTATCAGCCGGAGACGCCGCCGGCCGTGGTGGTGAACGAAGCTCTGGAACTGGCGCGCACGTTCAGCGCCGATGAATCGATCAAGTTCGTGAATGGCGTCCTCGACGGCATTCGAAAGGCCCTGACGCATGGCGAGTGAAGCAGTCCAGTCGGAACAACGGCGCGCGAAGCTGGATGAGTTGATCGCGCTCGGCGTGTCGCCGTATCCCGTGCGGTTTGATCGCACCGACACCGTGTCGGCGCTGGTGGCGCGGTATGGCGAGACGTCGGGCCCCGACCTCGAAGCGGCGCGGCCCGAGACCCGAGCGGCCGGGCGCATCCTCTCGATGCGCACGTTCGGCAAGGCGAACTTCCTGGCACTCTCGGACGGTCTCACGCGCCTGCAGGTGTACGTGCGCGCGGACTCGATGCCGGAGCGCGATTTCGAGATCTTCAAGCGGCTCGACCTCGGGGACACCATCGGCGTGTCCGGCCGGATGTTCCGAACCAAGACCAACGAACTCACCATTTTTGCGTCGGGTATCGAGTTTCTGGCCAAGTGCCTGCTGCCCCTGCCGGAGAAGTGGCACGGTCTGACCGACATCGAGACGCGCTATCGTCAGCGGTATCTCGACCTGATTGTGAATCCGGACTCCCGGCGCGTGTTTGAAGCGCGCGCGAAGATCGTGGCGGGCATCCGGCAGTTCCTCAACGCGCGTGGCTTTCTCGAAGTTGAGACGCCGATGATGCAGCCCATCGCGGGCGGCGCTCTCGCGCGGCCGTTTACCACGCATCACAACGCACTCGACCTCCCGCTGTACCTGCGGATCGCGCCGGAGCTCTACCTGAAGCGGTTGACGGTGGGTGGATTCGAGAAGGTGTACGAGATCAACCGGAACTTCCGGAACGAAGGCATCTCCACGCAGCACAATCCCGAATTCACGATGCTGGAGTTCTACGAAGCCTACGTGGACTATCAGCATCTGATGACGATGACGGAGGAGATGCTGGTCGATGTGGCGCGGTCGGTGACCGGCGGTGCCGAAACGACATTCAACGGCCATCAAATCAGCTTTGCGGCACCGTTCCGCCGGCTGTCGTTGCGGCATGCCGCAGCGGAGGCGGCGAGCGAGCGGCTCGGGCGTCCCGTGTCGGAGGCGGACCTGCGCAATCGCGAGAAGGCGGCTGAGGTGGCCCGCGCCCTGCACTTCGAGGTGCAACCGTCTCACGGCGCCGGCAAGATCGCGACCACGATCTTCGAAGGCCTGTGGGAAGACCAGCTGATTCAGCCGACATTTGTCTACGACTTTCCGACCGAAGTGTCGCCGCTTTCGAAACAGAAGCCGGATGATCCCGACACGGTCGAGCGGTTCGAGATGTATGCGGGGGGCTTCGAGGTCGCGAATGGCTTCAGCGAACTGAATGACCCCGTCGAACAGCGGCGCCGGTTTGAGGACCAGCTGAAGGACCGCGCGGCCGGAGACGCCGAAGCGCACCAGATGGACGAGGACTACGTGCGCGCGCTTGAGTACGGGTTGCCCCCGACCGGCGGGGAAGGGATTGGCATCGATCGTCTCGTGATGTTGCTCACGGGAAGCCCCTCCATTCGTGACGTCATTCTGTTCCCCCTGATGCGACCGCGGGAGGATTAGTGAGCTTCTCGTGGTTCATTGCGCTTCGCTATCTGACCGCCCGGCGGAGGCAGGCGTTCATCTCGCTCATCTCCCTCGTGTCGATTCTCGGTGTGGGCGTGGGCGTGATGGCGCTGGTCATTGCGAACGCCCTGATGACCGGCGTCCAGGAAGAGATGCGGGACCGTATCGTCGGTTCGACCGCGCACATCAATGTCTACAAGTTTGGAACGGGCATCCTTGACGTGGATGCGGAGCTGCGCAAGGTCATGCTGCCGGGGGTGGTGGCGGCCGCGCCGGTCGTCATGGGCCGGGGCATGCTGGCTACCGGCGACCGTCAGGCCGGTGTCGAGATCAAAGGCATCGACCCGGCGCGCGAAGTGCAGGTGACGGACCTCGGGGTGTCGATGGTGTCCGGCTCCGTCGAGGCCCTGCAGGTGCCTGAGACGATCGGGCCTGACGACGACCGTCCGCTCGATCGTGTGCTGCTCGGGGCCGATTTGGCGGCGTCGCTGAACGTGCAGGTTGGTGATGCGGTGCAGTTGCTGGTGGCCGAGGGCATCCTGACGCCGATGGGGGTGGTCCCGCGACTGCGCGTGTTCGAGGTGGCCGGGATCTTCAAGCTCGGGTTCTACGAGTTCGATGCCAACTACGCCCTGGTGTCGATCGACGTGGCGAAGCAGCTGTTGAATCAGGCGACACCGGACGCGCTGCAACTGCGGGTCGCCGATCTGGATGGGGCGCCGGTCATCGCCGCGCAGCTGCAGGAGTCGCTGGGCGGCGACTACGTGGCCACCGACTGGACGGTCATGAACGCGCCGCTGTATGAGGCGTTGCGGCTCGAACGACTCGCCATCGGCTTTACCATCGGACTCATCGTGATGGTCGCCGCGCTCAACATCGTCGCGTCCCTGGTGTTGCTGGTCATGGAGAAGACCCGTGACATCGGCATTCTGCGCACGATGGGCGCGCCGGCGTCGGCCATTCAGCGCATTTTTATTCTCCAGGGGATCACCATCGGGGCCATCGGCACGGTGGTCGGAGCCACCCTCGGGGTCATCGTCTCGTGGGTGTGTGACCGTTATGAGTTGTTTTCGCTGCCGGGTGACGTCTATCAGATCACCCATCTTCGATTCCGCGTCGATCCTGTCGACGTCGCGACCATCGTCCTGGCCGCGTTGCTGGTGTGTCTGGTCGCGACCATTTATCCGGCGCGCCGCGCGAGCGCGGTCGATCCGGCGGAGGCGCTGCGGTATCAATGATCTGTCTCAGCGCACACGGCATCGTGAAGGCCTATCCCACGGCCACGGGGCGGATCGAGGTCCTCAGGGGCGTTGACCTTGAGGTGGCGCAGGGCGAGATGGTCGCGGTGATCGGCGCGTCCGGCGTCGGCAAGAGCTCACTGCTGCATGTGCTCGGCGGACTCGACGCCTTTGACGCCGGCACGGTGACCGTTGGGGGGGCGGCGCTGCACGCGATGACCGATGAGGTGCGCGTGTGCTTCCGGAATCAGCACGTCGGCTTTGTGTTTCAGTTTCATCATCTGCTGCCCGAGTTCACCGCCCTGGAAAACGTGGAGATGCCCCTCTGGATCGCCGGGACGCCCGCCGCAGAGCGCCGGTCGCGCGCGGAGGCGCTGCTGGCGCGAGTCGGCCTGTCCGGCCGTGCGACGCACCGCCCGTCGGCGCTGTCCGGCGGCGAGCAGCAGCGTGTGGCGATTGCCCGGGCCCTGGTGGCCCGCCCCACCGTCCTGCTCGCAGATGAGCCGACCGGCAACCTCGACGAAGATACGGCGGCCGATCTCCACCGGCTGCTCCGCGACATGCATGCCGAACACGGTTTGACCTCGGTGATCGTGACGCACAACCCCACCCTGGCGGCGGCGTGTGACCGGGTGCTGCACCTGGAAGGGGGCCGGCTGGTGCCGGCCGATCTCGTATAATTCATGGGGATGTTCGAACGGTATACGGAGCGCGCGCGGCGAGTCTTGTTCTTTGCCCGCTATGAGGCGACCCAGCTCGGCAGTACGTCGATCGAGACTGAGCACCTGCTGTTGGGACTCATTCGCGAAGGCAAGGGGCTGACCAGCCGGATCTTTGCGCGGTCACACCTGTCCCTGGAAAGTATCCGCAAGGAAATCGAGGGCCGTACCGTCTTCAAGGAGAAGGTGTCGACCTCGGTCGAGATTCCCTTCAGTCCTGAGACGAAGCGGGTGCTGCAGTATTCGGCGGAGGAAGCCGATCGGCTCGCGCACACCTACATCGGCACCGAACACCTCCTGCTGGGCCTGCTGCGCGAGGAGTCGTGCGTCGCGGCCTCGATTCTCTACGACAAGGGGATGCGGCTCGCGAGTGTGCGCGACGACATTGTCCAGCTGCTCAACGAGAAGACGGCGCCGGTGCGCCCGAAGGAGACGCCGCTGCTGGCCGAGTTCAGCCGTGATCTGACGGACGCCGCGAGCAAACGGCAGCTGGATCCGCTGGTCGGCCGCGCGCTGGAACTCGAACGCGTGCAGCAGGTGTTGTGCCGTCGCACGAAGAACAACGTCGTGCTGATTGGCGAACCGGGCGTCGGCAAGACCGCGATCGTCGAAGGCCTGGCCCAGCGCATCGTCGACGGCGAGGCCCCCCACTTTCTGGCGGACAAGCGCATCCTGGCGCTCGACATTTCGCTCATCGTCGCGGGCACAAAATATCGAGGACAGTTCGAAGAACGCCTCAAGGCGATCATGAAGGAGCTGACCGAGAACCCGCACATCATCGTGTTCATCGATGAACTGCACACGCTGGTGGGGGCGGGGTCCGCGGAAGGGTCCCTCGACGCGGCGAACATTCTCAAGCCGGCGCTGTCGCGCGGGGAAATTCGCTGCATCGGAGCCACCACGCCCGCCGAATACCGCAAGTACATCGAGAAGGATCGTTCGCTCGAGCGCCGGTTCCAGGCCGTCAAGGTCGAGCCCCCGACCGAGGTGGAGTCGCTGGCCGTCGTTCTCGGCGTGAAGGATCGGTACGAGGCCTTCCACCACGTGATTTTTTCTCCGGAGGCGCTCGAAGCGGCCGTGTATCAGTCGAGCCGCTACATCACCGATCGGTTCCTGCCCGACAAGGCCATCGACCTGCTGGACGAAGCCGGCGCCCGCGTCAAGCTGCGCGAAGCGCAGACGCGCGTGGACGCGGCGGCCGCGAGCCGTCAGGTGGTGCTGACCGTGCCGACGATCGATGAAGACGGACCCGTGACGACCGGTCCGGCGATGGGCACGGTCGTGCGGGAGACCGTCGCGTTACGGCCGGGCGGGCGCCCCATCGTGGTGGGCCGCCAGGAAATCGACGAGGTGGTCTCGAAGTGGACCGGGGTGCCGCTGACGTCGATCAACGAGGACGAGAGCGACAAGCTGCTGCGGATGGAGGAGGAACTCCACCATCGCGTGATCAGCCAGGAGAAAGCCATCTCGGCCGTGTCCCGCGCGATTCGGCGATCTCGCGCCGGACTGAAGAGTCCGAATCGTCCTGTGGGGTCGTTTGTGTTCCTCGGCCCGACCGGCGTCGGCAAGACCGAGCTGGCGCGAGCCCTGGCGAACTTCCTCTTCGGCTCGGATCAGGCGCTCATTCGTTTCGACATGTCGGAGTACATGGAGAAACACGCCGTCTCCAAGTTGATTGGGTCGCCGCCCGGCTACGTCGGGCATGAAGAAGGCGGTCAACTGACGGAGAAGGTGAAACGGCATCCGTATTCGGTGGTGCTGCTCGATGAGGTCGAGAAGGCGCATCCCGATCTCTTCAACATCCTGCTGCAGGTGTTCGAGGATGGCCATCTGACTGACGGCCTCGGAAACCGGATCAATTTCAAGAACACGATCATCATCATGACGTCCAACCTGGGCGCCCGCTTCATTCAGAAGAAGGCGTCGATGGGCTTCCAGTCCCAGGACAAGGGCGACCTGCAGAAGTCGGTCACCGATCAGGTGCTGGGTGAGGTCAAGCGGACGTTCAATCCGGAGTTCATCAACCGCATCGATGAACTGATCGTGTTCGAGCCGCTGTCTGACGACGATCTGCGGCGCATCATGGGACTCCTGGTGGCCGACCTGAACCGGCACCTGGTGAACCGGAAACTCTCGATCACTCTGACCCCCGAGGCGGTGGACTGGATTATCGACGTGACCTGTCGCGACCGGACCTATGGGGCCCGGCCCCTGCGGCGTGCCATCCAGCGGTATATCGAGGATCCGCTCTCCGAAGAGCTGATTCGGGGACGCCTGCGGGCCGGCGAGGTCGAGGTCTACCTCGATCACGGCACTCTGGCCTGGCGCGTCGCCGATGGGTCAGAGACCGGCCGGTCGTTGGCCACGATCGTCTAAGCTTGAAAACTGGTGACTGTGTGATTACGAAACCGCGTCGTCTTGTCGTTCTGGCCGTTGCGGCCCTCGTGTGTCTGGCCCCGGCCGCGGGGCTGGCCCAGGTGCCCCCGCCCCAGGCCCAACCGCAGGCGGCCGCCCCGCCCCAGCCGCCGCTGCCCCCGACCGACATCGGCCCGGTGCTGCGCGCCCTGGAACTGCGGGTGGTCCCGGACAACGTGTTCACCGTCGTCCCGTTTGAGACCTATCAGTACTACATCCGTACCCAGGCCTCGCAGCCGCTCACGCGCGGCACGTGGGTGGCGTTTGATGAGGCGACCGAGCGTTCGCTGCTGGCGGACTTCGACCGCCTGATTGCCACGCCATTTGTGGATGATCTGAGACTCGAAGTGCTCGACAGCCCGTACCCGAATGGGGTGATGGGCAAACACGTCATCTTCTTCATCGAAGAGCGGAAGCGCATCAAGATCGTCGACTATCAGGGATCGCGCGAAGTGGCGACCGCCGATATCGAGACGAAGCTGAAGGAAGAGAACATCGAAGTGCGGCTCGATTCGCCGGTCGACGACAGCGTGATTCGCCGCGTCGCGGGCGTGGTCAAGGAGTTGTACGCGGAGAAGGGCTACCAGTTTGCGACGGTGACGCCGACGCAGAAGGCCGCACCCGGCGGGCCCAAACTGGTGCACCTGACGTTCAATATCGTCCAGGGCCCGAAGGTCAAGATTCGCGACGTGCAGTTCGACGGCAACAGCAACGTCAGTGATGGCGACCTGCGCGCGCAGCTCAA
Organism: Vicinamibacterales bacterium; assembly: GCA_030827135.1. Lineage (GTDB taxonomy): Bacteria > Acidobacteriota > Vicinamibacteria > Vicinamibacterales > SCN-69-37 > SYFT01. Next base: position 519,882 of record JAURFE010000001.1, on the reverse strand, counting down.
AATCAACAAGCCGCGCGGTTTCCTGGCGTTTATTGGCGGCGGGGGCACGTACCAGGAGGGCAAGTATGCCGAGGACGCCCAGGCGCTGACGGCGTATCTGCGTGACAAGGGCTACGTGTACGCCGTGGTCGGCCAGCCGCAGCTCGAAGTGGTCGGAGATTCCGACGACGGCAAAACGCGGTGGGTGCGGATTCGCATCCCCGTGGATGAACGTGACCGGTATCGTGTGAGCAAGTTCACGATCGCCGGCAATGAAACGATTCGCACGGAGGCGTTGACGCCCTTTTTCAACAAGGTGAAGGTCGGCGACTACTTCGACTTCACGCCGATCGGCAAGGCGCGCGAAAAGCTGTCGGAGCTCTACGGGTCCTTCGGGTTCATGGACTTCGAGATGTATCCCGACCTCAAGCCCAACAACATCAATCCGGACACGGGTGAGCCGGTGGCGGACTTCACAGGCACCCCGGAAGTCGAAGTCACCGTCCGGATCACTGAAGGCGTCGCCTTCGTGCTGAACCGGCTGACGTTCCTCGGCAACACGACGACCCGGGACTCGGTCATCCGCCGTGAAATGCGCCTGGTCGAAGGCGGCGTCTTCAACATGGAGTCGCTCAAGTTCAGCGTGCGCCGGTTGAATCAGCTGGGCTACTTCAAGCCGCTCGAGAGCGATGACTCGGTCAAGATCGAGAAGACGCCGAATGCGGAAGGCAAAGTCGACGTGCAGCTCCGCTTCGAGGAGCAGAACCGGAACCAGCTCAGCTTCGGCGCCGGTGTGTCCCAGTTCGAAGGGTTCTTTGGCCAGCTCGGCTTCCAGACGTCCAACTTCATGGGCCGCGGCGAGACGCTGTCTGTCTCGGCCCAGAAGGGGTCCCGCGCCCGTAACTACCAGCTCGCCTTCAGTGAGCCGTTCCTCTTTGACCGCCCGATCACCGCCGGCATCGACGTCTATTCACGGCAGTTCATCTATCCGTTCCAGTTCACGCAGCAGTCCACCGGCGGCAATCTGCTGTTCGGATTCCCGGCCGGCAGCTGGTCGCGGTTTTTCATCGGCTACAGCTTCGAGCAGATCGAGGTCCGCGACGTCAATGAGGTGTACCGGCAGCCAGGGGTGCTCGAAGGCAACCCGCTGCTGCAGGAGTCGCTGCTGCTTAATACCGGTGGCAAGCGCACGGTCAGCAAGGTCTCGCCGAGCATCAGCTACAACACGGTCAATGAACCCATCTTCCCGACGGACGGCACGCGCCTGACCGCCGCGCTTGACGTCGCGGGGCTTGGCGGCGACACCGAGTTCCTGCGCGGACGCCTCGAAGGCATCTTTTATCGCCGGCTGACGACGCGGATGTCGGTCGGCGTCCGGGCGCAGGGTGAATACGTGCGGCCGTATGGCGAGACCACCACGCTCCCGATCTTCGAAAAGCTTGTCCTTGGCGGGGAGTACACGATCCGCGGCTTCGACCTCCGCAGCGTCGGCACGCGAGATGAGCGATCCGGTCTCGTGTTGGGCGGCAACAAGACGCTGCTGTTTAACGCGGAGTACATGATCAATGTGGGCGGACCGGTGCGGCTGGTGTTCTTCTATGACGCCGGACAGGTGCGCGACATCGGCGAGCGGTTCCTGTGGAAGGAGACCGTGTTTCAGCGCGTGGCGCCGACACCGCCGCTGCTCTCGGATCCGACGCAGTTCGTCGTACTCACGCCCGAAGGGCAGACGCCGCCGACCTCCACGCTCGAACCAATCGGCACGTCCTACGCCTTCAAGACGTCGATGGGTGGGGAACTGCGGTTCTTCATGCCGGTGCTGAACGTGCCGTTCCGGCTGATCTTCGCCTACAACCCGCAGCGGTCAGGCGTGTTCAACAACCAGCTCCAGCGGCAGCCGAAGTTCACGTTCCGCTTCGCCGTCGGCACGACGTTCTGAGCCCTGGACCGCGCTGGGTGGCGCGCTCAACCCCAGCGCGCCCTAGGTGCACCAGGAACCGTTACGGGTGTGTGACTGTCAGGGTGAACGTGATGGTCGAGGAGAGTCGGCCCACGTCGTGGATACGGAGACAGAGGGTGCCCGCGCCGCCTGCCGACCCCGTCATGCTGGAGAATTCCCGGGCGTCGTCGTTGGAGATCACGGCGGCGCACTGCACGCCGTTCCAGGTGCCCATGGTCAGGCCGACCGCCACCGTGTTGACGGGGCCGATCGCGGTGATCTGGGCGGTGGCCGACCCGGCGGCACTGACCGCAAATGGGAAGGTAACCGCGCCGTTTCTGCCGAGGTTGCCGGAGAATGTCTCGGTGACGTTTTCGACCACCGGGGTCTCGACCACCGGGGCCGTCGGCCCCGGGTCGTCACACGCCACGGCGCCGGCCGCCAGGGTCACGGCAACGGCCGTACGAAGCAATACTCGGGCTCGCGGTAAAGTTTGACAAAGACGCATGCCCCCCAAGTGTAGCCTAGCCTCCGCAAGGGGTTCTACGTTATCGTTGCTTGTTGAAAGGTTGAGGTACAGTCCACTCATGCATAGACAGACGATCCTTATGGCCCTGGCGGCCGTCCTCGTAGCCGGAAATGCGCTTGCGCAGGCCACGCCGCCGACCACCCAGAAACCCGCCGCGCCGACGCCCGCCGCACCCGCGCCCCAGGTGCCGTTCCCGGCCGACTCCAAAATCGCGTTCGTGGACCTGCAGACCGTGGTCTCCGCTTCCGCCCTCGGTCGCGCCGGCTCCTCACAGCTCGAGGCGCTCTCGAAGCGTCTTGAAGGCGAACTGGTCGCGCTCCAGACCAAACTGAAGGATGCCCAGAGCAAGCAGCAGTCGCAGTCGCAGCTGCTCAGCGAAGTGGCCGCCGCACAGCTTGCGAAGGACATCGACCGCCTCACCCGCGAGCTCACGTTCAAGCAGCAGGAAGCCCAGTCGGAGATCCAGGCGATGCAGGCCGACCTGCTGAGCGACTTCGAGAAAAAAGTTGTGCCGATCATGGAGGCAATGGCCAAGGAAAAAGGCCTCTACGCGCTGTTCAACGTGGCTGACAGCGGGGCGGTCTACTTCAACCCCGGCCTGAACCTGTCGCCGGAACTGGTCAAGCGCGTCGACGCGCAGTTCCCCGAAAAGAAGTAACTCTTGGTGGGGAGTGCGCACCGGCGCGCTCCCCACGCAATTCCCCTCCCGGCACCCTCGTTCATGAACGTAGCCGCCCAGCTCGACCGCCTGTCCCAGCGGTACCCCTCCCTCCTCGTGGATGGCGTGATCAGCCACGATCGGGGCACGCGTGTCGTCGCGGTCAAGAACGTCACCGTCAACGAAGAATTTTTTCAGGGACACTTTCCCGGCGCGCCGCTGATGCCCGGTGTCCTGATGATTGAGGCGCTCGCCCAGGTCGCGACATTGCTCTTGCTCGGTACCGACGGCACACCCGACGATGCCCGCATCGTGCTCCGCGGTGTGGACGAGGCCAAGTTCCGCCGGCAGGTGGTGCCGGGCGACCGTCTCGAGCTGGACGTGCGGCTGGCGGCCCGCCGTGGCCCCGTCGCCCGCGTCACGGCCGTCGCCTCCACCGAAGGCCAGGTTGTCGCAGAAGCCGATCTGGTGCTCGTGGTGCAGACGGGCGTCAGGCCCGAGGAGCCCACCATTCACCCGACCGCCGTCGTGCATCCGGGCGCCGTCGTTGGCCCGGGCACCGTCATCGGGCCGTATGTGACTATCGGCGCGCGTGTCGCCATCGGCCGCAACTGCAAGATCGGCGCGTCGTCGGTCATCGACGGGTGCACGGAGATTGGCGACGAGACCGAGATTTATCCGTTTGCCTCCATCGGATTGGCCCCCCAGGATCTGAAGTTCAAGGGCGAACCCACCCGGCTGGTCATCGGCCGCAACAACGTCTTCCGCGAGTTTGTAACCATTCACCGCGGCACACAGGGCGGCGGCGGGGTCACCACCATCGGCGACCACAACCTGTTCATGGCCTACGCCCACGTGGCGCACGATTGTCACGTCGGCAACAACACCATTTTTGGCAATGGGGCCACGCTGGGCGGACACGTGACCGTGGACGACTGGGTCACCGTCTCTGCGTTTTCGGGCGTTCACCAGTTCTGCCGGCTCGGGAAGTACGCCTTCATCGGCGGCTATACCGTGGTCACCCGAAACGCGTTGCCGTACGCCAAGACGGTCGGCAACCGCGCGCGCATCTACGGGCTCAACAGCATCGGTCTGGAGCGCCGCGGCTTCTCGCGCGAGTTGATCGGCAAGCTCCGCAAGGCGTATCGACACCTCATTCACCACAACACCAGCCATGCGATCGCCCTCATTGAGGCCGATCCCACGCTGGCGGTGCCGGAAGTCGCGTATCTCGTCGACTTCATCCACAGCGCCGGCGCACGCGGCGTCATCCTGCGACGACCGTCCCGCCGGCCGGGCGATGAGGCGGACGGGGAGTAAGATCCCCCGATGCCGCTGGGTCTGATCGCCGGCAACGGCACCTTCCCGTTCCTGATTCTGCGCGCGGCCCGTCAGCTGGGCCACGATGTCGCCGTGGTCGCCATTGAAGGCGAGGCCTTTCCGGAGCTCGAGACGCTCGCACGGGAACTGGGTCATCCGTCCTTCACCTGGAACCCCCTCGGTCAACTGGGCAAGTGCATCAAGATCCTCAAGGGCGCCGGCGTGTCGCGCGCCATCATGGCCGGGCAGGTCAAACACGTGAAGGTGTTCGGCGGCGTGATCCCGGACCTGACGCTGTTGTCCGTGCTCACCAGGCTCAAGGCGAAAAACACCGATGCGCTCATTGCGGCCGTCGCCGGCGTGCTGCAGGACCACGGCATCACGTTGATGGATTCCACCGAACTGCTGGCAGACCTGCTGGCGAGGCCGGGCGTGCTGACCACCGCGACTCCCACGCCGGAGATGGTGGCCGACTTCGCCTTCGGCTATCAGGTCGCCGACGTCGTCGCCGGACTCGACATCGGCCAGACCATCGTCGTCAAGGACAGGGCCGTCGTCGCGGTCGAGGCGATGGAGGGGACGGACGTCACGATCGCACGGGCCGGCACCCTGGCCGGCCGGGGCTCGCGGGTGGTGAAAGTGGCGAAGCCGTCGCAGGACATGCGCTTCGACGTGCCCGTCGTCGGCGTGGCGACGATCGAGCAGATGGTGGCCGCGGGGGCTGACGCGCTGTCGGTGGACGCCGGCAAGACGTTGATGATTGATGGACCGGCGGTGATCGATGCCGCCAATGCGGCGGGCATCGTCGTCGTGGGGAGAGTGCGATGAGTGACGTTCGGGTGGGCGTGGTGGGTGTTGGACATCTTGGCCGGCATCATGCACGTCTGCTGGCCGGCGCTTCCGGCGCTCGCCTGGTGGCCGTTTCGGACCTGTCGGAGGAGCGCGCGCAGGCCGCAGCGTCGACGACCGGCGCGACGGTCTTCACCGACTACCGGGCGCTGATCGGACAGGTCGACGCGGTGAGCATCGCCGTGCCGACAGTTGATCACGTGACCGTGGCCCGCGAGTTCCTCGAGGCCGGCGTCCACGTCCTGGTCGAGAAGCCGATGACGACGACGCTGGCGGAGGCGGAGGCTTTGATCGCGCTGGCCGAGCGCGCGGGCCGCGTGCTGGCGGTCGGCCACACCGAGCGGTTTAATCCGGCCGTGTCCGCCGCCATTCCGCTTGTCACACATCCACGCTTTATCGAAGTCCATCGGCTGAGTGGCTTCCCTGAGCGCAGCCTCGATATCGATGTCGTCTTCGATGTGATGATTCACGACCTCGACATCATTCTGGCGATCGACCCGTCGGAGGTCGTGAGCGTGGAGGCTGTTGGTGTGCCGGTGTTGTCGCCGAAGGTGGATATCGCGAACGCGCGCCTGAAGCTGGCGTCCGGCTGCACGGTCAACCTGACGGCGAGCCGGATCAGCCGCGACAAGGTGCGGAAGGTCCGGTTCTTCCAGCCGCACATGTACGTGTCTGTGGATTACGGAGATCAGGAACTCGACGTGTGGCGGGTTGAGCCGCAGCCAGAAGGACGTCCGAAGATTGAAGGCGGCCCGGTGCCTGTCGAAAAGGGCGAACCCCTGGGCCGCGAGTTGCAGGATTTTGTTGATGCCGTTCGCACGGGCCGGGCCCCGCGCGTCACCGGCCGCGACGGCTATCGCGCGCTGCAGCTTGCGACGCGCGTCGCTGAAGCGATTGAAGAGAACGAAAATGGAGCGCGATAAGAAATGTTGACCGACCTCGAACCCAAAGTCACCGCCCGTGAAGCCCTGACGCACGCCGAAGCCCTGCGCGTGCTCGGTTGCACGGATCTTGTCAGTGTCGGCACGCTGGCCGAGACGGCGAGGAAGGCCCATCACGGCGAGCGCGTGACCTACGGCCAGGTGCTCACGGTGACCGAAGGCGTCCCGGCGACACTCGGGGCCGCCCGCGAAGTGCGCCTCGAAGGCCGGCCGGCATCGTTCGAAGCCGCCGCGGCCTGGACGCGGGCGGTGGTGGCTGCAGCCGGCCACGTCCCGGTGACGGGATTTTCGATCGCCGATCTTCTCGATCTGGCCGGCGGGGACCATCTGGCGCTCGCGGAAGGCGCAGCGTTGTTGCAGGCGGCAGGTCTGACGGCGGTCGCTTCGCTTCCCATCGATCGCGTTGAAGACCCCGCCGAACTCGTCCGGGCGATTGCACACGGCGGCCTGCCCGTCTGGCGCGTCGTCATCGAGCAGGCGCCGGCGGTGGAGACGCGGCTGGCGCTGATCGAGCGTGTGGCCGCCCTCCAGCAGGAGGTCGGCACGCTCAAGACCTTTGCGCCGCTGCCGATCATCGATCAGGCCGACACGCCGTCCACGGGGTATGACGATGTGCGGACGATGGCGGTGGCGCGGCTGGTCTGTGTGAACGTGCCGTCCATCCAGGTCGATTGGGCGGTGTACGGTCCGAAGCTCGCACAGGTCGCGATAGCGTATGGCGTCGATGACCTCGACAACGTGCCGGCGATCGACACGCTGGCGCTGGGCGTCCGGCGGAGTCCGCGTCAGGACATTGAGCGCCAGATTGCTGCGGCGTTTGCGGTCCCGGTTGCGCGGGATGCCCGGTTCGAGCTGGTGCGGTGACGAGCCGGCGCGTCAGACTCGGGTCGGTGAATTACCTCAATGCCCGGCCGCTGATCGCCGGGCTGGGTGGCGCGGCGGACGCGTACTTCTCCGTGCGCTTTGATCCGCCTGCGCACTGTGCGACGTTGCTTGACGCCGGCGAGATCGATCTCGGGCTCATTCCCACCATCGCGTACCACGATCGCCCGACCGATCTGGTCGTCCCCGGCGTGTCCATCGCGTCCGAGGGGCCGGTCGCCTCGGTGGCCATCTTCACGAAGCGTCCGATGCGTGAGGTGCGGTCAATCGCGCTCGACACCAGCTCGCGGACGTCAGTGGCGCTGACGCGCATCATGTGCCGGCGCCGCTTCGGCATTACGCCGACGTTTGCCCGACACGCGCCGGATCTGTCGGCGATGCTGCGGGCGCATGATGCCGCACTGGTCATCGGGGATCCGGCGTTGTTTGCCGACCGTCCGGCCGTTGAGGCCGCCCTGGGGGCGCCGGTTGAGAAGATTGATCTCGGCGCCCTGTGGACCGAGATGACCGGACTGCCGTTTGTCTGGGCGTTCTGGGCCGGGCGGCCCGGCGCCGCCACACCCGAGACCGTGCTCCGCCTGCAGGCGACGCGGGATGCGGGCGTCGTGGCCTCTGACGCACACGCCGATGCCTATGTGGCGCACACCCCGGCGTGGATGCCGCTCGCCCGCAGGTATCTGCGGGAGAACATCCAGTTCGGCCTGACGCCCCGGATGCTCGAGGGCCTGGCCGCGTACTTCCAGGAGGCCGCCGCGGTCGGCGTCGTGAGCGCGCCGGCGACACCGGCCTTCTTCGCGGCGGAGCCGCGATCGTGACCGCACCCCGCCGCGCCGCGGTGGTGTTCATCTTCATCACCGTTGTCCTCGACATCCTCGCGCTCGGGATCATCATTCCGGTGCTGCCGGCGCTGGTCGAGGAGTTCATGGGCGGCGACACTGCGCGTGCAGCCACGATGTTCGGGTTGTTCGGCACGGTGTGGGCGCTGATGCAGTTTGTGTTTGCGCCGATTCTTGGCTCGTTGTCCGATCGGTTCGGCCGCCGCCCGGTGATTCTGACGTCCTGCCTGGGTCTTGGGCTGGACTACATCCTCATGGCGCTGGCGCCGACGCTCGCGTGGTTGTTCCTCGGACGAATTCTGTCGGGCATCACGGCCGCGAGCTTTTCCACAGCCGGCGCCTACATCGCGGACGTGACGCCGGTAGAGAAGCGTGCGGCCGGATTCGGCATGATCGGCGCGGCGTTTGGTGTGGGGTTTGTGCTTGGACCGGCCATCGGCGGCGTACTCGGGACGGTCGACCCTCGTCTGCCGTTCTGGGTTGCAGGCAGCCTGTCTCTGGTGAATGCCGCGTATGGGTATTTCGTGCTGCCGGAGTCGCTGCCGGCGGATCGCCGGAAGCCGTTTTCGTGGCTGCGCGCCAATCCCCTGGGCTCCATGCAGTTATTGCGGCGTCATCGAGGCCTGACCGGTTTGGCAAGTATCGGCGTGTTGTATCACCTGGCGCATCACGTGCTGGCGAGTGTGTTCGTGCTGTACGTCGGCTATCGCTACGGTTGGAATGCCCGCGAGACGGGATTGTCCCTGGCCGCGGTCGGCGTCATCAGCATCATCGTGCAGGGCGGCCTCGTGCGGCCCCTGGTGGCGCGATTTGGGGAGCGGCGGACGTTGCTGACCGGCCTGGCTGGGGGCATCGCCGGGTACGCGCTCTTTGGCCTGGCCGACACCGGCGCTGGTCTCTGGATGGCACTGCCGGTCTTCGGGCTGATGGGGCTGTTTAATCCGTCGTTGCAGGGCCTCATGACCCGCCGGGTGGCGATGTCTGACCAGGGACAGTTGCAGGGCATCAACGCCAGTTTCATGGGGCTGACAGGCATCGTGGGACCTGGCCTGTTCACGTGGACCTTCGCGTCGTTCATCGGGCCCCACGCCGGCCGCCACCTGCCGGGTGCGCCGTTCCTGCTGGCCGCCGTGCTGCTCACGGTGGCGTGGGGCATCGCGTGGCGGGTTACCATGGAACCGACGTCATGAGTGTGCAGGCGATTGCAGACAAGCTGGTGGCCGGCGGGCGACTGACCCGCGCGGAAGCCAAGGAGTTTTACCTGGAGGCGCCGACCTCGTTGCTCGGCCGGCTTGCCGATCGTGCGCGCCGGCTCCGGCATCCGGAGGGCGTGGTCACCTACATCATCGACCGCAACGTGAACTACACCAACGTGTGTGTGGCGCGGTGCAAATTCTGCGCGTTTTATCGACCCGTGGGATCCGGCGAAGGTTACACGCTGGGCTTCGACGAGATCTTCACGAAGATCGAGGAGACGATCGCGCTGGGTGGCGGGCAGCTGCTGCTGCAGGGCGGACACAATCCCGACGTGCCGCTGGCGTGGTACGAAGACCTCTTCCGGCAGGTGAAGAGCCGCTATCCCGAGTTCCGGCTGCACGCGTTGTCGCCGCCGGAAGTGATTCACATCTCCCGGTTGTCCGGCCTGCCAACCCCTGAGGTGATCGATCGGTTGATCGCCGCCGGTCTGGACAGCGTGCCCGGAGGCGGCGCGGAGATCCTTGTGGATCGTGTGCGCCAGGAACTCCACTGTTACAACAAGGCGACGTCCGACGAGTGGCTCCGTGTGATGGGTGAAGCCCATCGCGCCGGGCTGCGCACGACGGCGACGATGATGTACGGCACGGTGGAAACGGTGGACGAGCGGCTTGAACATCTCTTCCGGCTGCGCGAGCAGCAGGATGAGACCGGCGGGTTTACCGCGTTCATTGCGTGGAGTTACCAGCCGGAGCACACCGAACTGGGCGGCACGGAGGCGACGGGCATCGAGTATCTCCGCACGCTCGCGCTCTCGCGCCTCGTCCTCGACAACTTCGACAATCTGCAGGCGTCGTGGGTGACGCAGGGCGGCAAGGTCGGACAGCTGAGCCTGGCGTACGGGGCGAACGACATGGGCTCCGTGATGATCGAGGAAAACGTCGTGCGCGCCGCCGGCGCCGAATATTGCATGGACGAGTTCGAGGTCGTGCGGAACATCGAGAATGCCGGGTTTGTGGCGAAGCGCCGCAACATGCACTACGAGGTGCTTGGGGATCCGGTGTTCCGCGCGCGCGAGGTGCCGCGCATGCTGGAACTGGCCGTGGCGCGTCACGATGGTCGGACCGGTGAGGCCGAGGACCTCCGTGCATACGAGGCCCGGTCGGCGGCCGCGAAACGGCTGAGGCTTTGACCCCGATGACAGCAGTTGCGGCGCGCTGGGTGCTGCCGGTCAGCAGCGCTCCGGTCGCCGGTGGGTGGGTGTCGGCCGCCCACGGCCGGGTCGCCACAGTCGGCCGCGGGCCCGCCCCGGCCGAGACACGCGATCTCGGCGATGTGGTGCTTCTTCCGGGACTGGTCAACGCTCACACCCATCTTGAATTGAGCTGGATGGCGGGGCGTGTGCCGCCGCAGCCGTCAATGGACGCCTGGATTCGGACCATGATGGGCATCCGCCGCGCGGGGCCCGCCGGCGGCGACGCCGAGATCACCGCGGCGATCCAGGACGCCGTGGCGAGCCTGATATCGACCGGCACCGTACTCGTCGGCGACGTCTCCAATTCCCTGGCATCTGTGCCCGCACTGGCCGCGGCCGGTCTGGACGCGACCGTGTTCCACGAAATTCTGGGATTCAACCCGCTCGACCCTGCTGCGCTGGTGCGAGACGCGCACGCGCGAGTGGGAGATGCCTCCCGGCGTCATGTCCCGTGTTCGGTCGTCGCCCACGCCCCGTATTCCACGTCGCCCGCCTTGTTCCGCGAGATCGCGGCGCGCCATGAGGGGCCGGCTCCGCTGGCGGTGCATCTGGCCGAGTCGAACGAAGAGATGGAATTTCTGCGCACCGGGGAGGGGCCCATCCGCGAGATGCTCGAGTCGCTCGGGGTGTGGACGGGGTCGTGGACGCCACCGGGCAGTCATCCGGTGCGTTATCTGCGGGACCTCGGGTATCTGCAGCCGGGCACGTTGCTTGTACACGGGGTGCACCTCACGACGGATGACCTTGAGGACGTGCGGGCCGCCGGTGCGGTCGTGGTCACGTGTCCGCGCAGCAACGTGTGGGTGGGCGGCGGCGTGCCACCCCTCGCGCGGTTTTATGCGTCAGGCGTGGATGTGGCCATTGGCACGGACAGCCTCACGTCCGTCGACTCCCTGAGTCTGTTCGACGAACTTGCGGCGATGCGCCGGTTGGCGCCGGAGGTCGATGCGGCCAGGTTGCTTGAGAGCGCCACACGCGTGGGCGCCGCTGCGCTGGGGTACACGCGGGACTACGGCGCTATCTCCACAGGAAAACTGGCGACGTTTGTCGCGGTGCAGGTGCCCGCCGGCCTGACGCGTGCGAGGGATGTGGAAGAATACCTGGTGAGCGGTGTGCCGGCCTCGGCGGTGTCGCTCGTGAACCTCACCGCCCCATGATGGCCCGCCTTCGCACCTACGCGTCGTTTGTCCGCTTCAGTCATTCGGTGTTTGCATTGCCGTTTGCGCTGGTGGGCGCGTTGCTGGCGGCGCAGGTGGTGCCGTGGGACTGGACGCGTCTGCTCTGGATCATCGCCTGCATGGTGACCGCCCGGAGTGCCGCGATGGGATTCAACCGCCTGTCGGATGCGGCCTTTGATGCCCGCAACCCACGCACCGCGATGCGGGAACTTCCACAAGGGCGGATGTCGAGAACCGAAGCGGTCACGTTCGTAGTCGTGTCGTCGCTTGCGTTTATCGCGTCGACGTATCCGCTCGGCATGGTCTGCTTTGCGTTGTCGCCGGTCGCGCTCGCGATCGTGTTCTGGTACTCACTGGCGAAGCGTTTCACGTCGTACACCCAGTTGTTTCTTGGTCTCGCCATGGCCGTGGCGCCGGTCGGCGGGTGGCTGGCTGCCGGTGGACGCGGCGGCTGGGAGCCCTGGTTGCTGGGGCTGGCGATCGGCACATGGGTCGGCGGCTTCGACGTGCTCTACGCCTGTCAGGACATCGACGTCGATCGTCGCGAAGGCCTGCGGTCGATGCCCGTGAAGTTCGGCGTGCCCCGGTCGCTGCGCATCTCGCGCGGCATGCACGTCGTCACGGTCGTGTGTCTGGCGGTGCTCGGTGTCGTGGCCGACCTCGGGGCCATCTACGCAGGGGGTGTCGCCGGGGTGGCGCTGCTCCTGGTCTACGAACAGTCACTCGTGCGGGCCGATGATCTCTCGCAGGTCAAGTTTGCCTTTGACCTGAACGGCTGGGTCGGCCTGCTGTATCTCGCCACGACGGCGGCGGATGTGTTGTGGATATGAAGCCCTCAATCGCAGTTGGTGTGACGGGAGCCTCGGGTGCGATCTATGCGGTGCGCACGATCGCGGCATTGATGGAGATTGGGTGCCATCTGGAGATCGTGTTCTCCGACTACGGCAAACGTCTGTTGATGGACGAACTGGGCTCGGATGCCAAGGTGGACCGCCTGCAGGATTTGCTGGAGGCCCGCTATGGCGCGGCCGTGCGTCACGGCACGTTCGTGGTCCACAGCAACAAGGACCTTGGCGCGTCGCTGGCCAGCGGCAGTCATCGGTGCTCGGGCATGGTGATTGTGCCGTGCTCAATGAAGACGCTCGCGGGGGTATCGCTGGGGTTGTCGCGCAGTCTCATCGAACGTGCCGCCGACGTCATGCTGAAGGAACACCGCCGTCTCGTGATCGTGCCGCGTGAAACCCCGATGAGCCTGCCGGCGTTGCGGCATCAGGTGGCCGCCGCCGAAGCCGGCGCGATGATTCTGCCGGCGATGCCGGCGTTTTACCAGCAGCCAAAAACGATCGACGATCTGGCGGATTTCATCGCCGGCAAGATCCTCAACGCCCTCGGGTTCGAACAACACCTGTTCGCGCCGTGGAAAGGGGAGTAGTGGTTTCCACGTCACGTGAGCCGGCGCGTATCTCCGGCATGTTCGATCGCATCGCCTATCGCTACGACCGGATGAACCGTGTGCTCAGCGTCGGGCTCGATCAGCGCTGGCGCGCGCGCGGGATTCGGGAACTGGCCCTCACCGGCACGGAACAGGTGCTCGACATGTGCACCGGCACCGCGGATCTTGCGATCAAGGCCGTGACCACGACAGGGGGCCAGGCCGCGCGTGTGGTCGGTGTGGACTTCGCCGGCGAGATGTTGCGTCTCGGCCTCGACAAGGTGCGCAAGGCCGGCCTGGGCGCTCGCGTCCACCTGGTGCGCGGGGACGCCACCAACGTCCCGCTCCCGGATGCCTCGTTTGACGCCGCGATGGTCGCGTTCGGCATCCGCAACGTCCACAACTACGAAACCGCGATTCAGGAGTTTGCCCGGGTGCTGAAGCCGGGTGGCCGCCTCGCCGTGCTCGAGTTCGGGCGCCCCGAGATTCCCGGCATCAAGCAGTGTTACCGCTGGTACTTCAAGTACCTGCTGCCGATCATCGGCCGCATGGGGTCGAAGCACAATGAGGCCTACAGCTATCTGCCGGCGTCCGTCGATCAGTTTCCTGAGCCGGAAGCCTTCGCGGGCATGCTGCAAGTTCACGGATTTGCCACCGTTCGCACAGTCCCTTTGACCTTCGGCACCGTCTACCTGTATGTCGCCACCCGCGGGTAGACTCGAAGTGCTCCATGTATCTGGATTTTGAAGACCATCGTCCTGAGACGCCCAGCGTCCCGCCCGTCATTTCGCGGCGGGAAGGCGTCCTGTTGTCGCTGGTCCTCCATCTCCTGCTGACGATCGGGTACCTCGTGACCCCGAAAGGGTTCCTCGAGAATGAGGTGGTGCCGGTCACGCCCGTGCCGGCCCGGCAGGACAACGTGCAGTTTGTGATGATGGAACCGCTCATGGAGCGCTCGGTGCCCCCTCCGCCGCAGGCCGAAGCCTCGGACCTGGACCGGCGTGCGACGACGATTGAGCGCCCTCCCAACCCGGAGAACGCGACCCCGTTTTCCCGCGGCAACACGCCTGACAAGGTCGTGGGGGCGCCGCCCGTGGAGCCACCCGGCGGTGATCGCGGAAACGGCCCCGCGACCCCGGATCGGACACCGCCTGCGTCGGACGCGAATGCCATTCTCCAGCAGGAGGCCACCCCCACGCGCGCCGCCGGCGAAGGCCTCGCGCGGTCCCTTCAGAACCTTCAGCAGTACCTGAAGCAGGACAACTACGCGAACGATCGCGGCGGCCAGGCCGAGCAGGACGCCCAGATTTCGTTTGATTCAAAGGGCGTGGACTTCGGCTGGTGGCTGCGGCGCTTCGTGGCGCAGGTCAAGAGCAACTGGTATATCCCGGCCATCGCGCAGATTACGCCCGGCCGCGTCGTTATCACGTTCAATGTGCACCGCAACGGGTTCATCACCGATGTGGAGTTGCTGAAGACGTCCGGTCATCGCGCGCTGGATCAGGCGGCGATCAATGCGCTGCGGTCGTCGAGCCCCACCGTGCCCCTGCCGGCCGAATATCCGGACGACAAGGCCTTCTTCACGGTGACCTTCCTCTACAACATCCTCCGGTGAGTCTCGTCTCTGTGGTCGGGCCCACCGCCACGGGCAAAACTGCGCTCGGGGTCGCGTTGGCCACCGCGCTGAACGGAGAGATCATTTCGTGTGACTCCACCGCTGTCTACCGCGGCATCGACATCGGCACCGACAAGCCGACGATCGAGGAGCGGCAGGGGATTCCGCACCATCTCATTGACGTCGTGGATGCGACGGAGACGTATTCGGCGGCGCGCTTCGCGCAGGACGCGGCCGCCATCGCGCGCGGCATTCGCGCGCGCGGCAGGCTGCCGATTCTTGTGGGCGGCACGGGATTCTATTACCGCGCGCTTGTGCGCGGACTGTTTCCTGGGCCCGCGCGCCACGACGAGATCCGCGCACGCCTCGAGCGCATCGCCAGCCGCCGTGGTGTGGAGCCGCTGCATCGGTGGCTCGCGCGTGTGGATCCCGAGTCTGCGCTGCGGATTCTGCCGCGCGACCTGAAACGGATCGAGCGCGCGCTTGAGGTGTACCTCGTCACCGGACAGCCGTTGACGACCCACTTTGAAAACACCGTCTCGCCACTTGCCGGATGGCGGTTCATCACCCTCGGCCTGATCGACCCGCGCCCCGACCTTGAGCAGCGGGTGGCCAAACGCGTGGATGCCCAGTTCGCTCGGGGTGTCGTGGCTGAAGTCGAGGCGCTGATTGCCTCTGGTGTGCCAGAGACGGCGCACGCGTTCAGCGGGCTTGTGTATCGCCAGATCATCGAGATGCGGCAGGGCGTGCGTGACGAGGCTGCGACCCGCGCCCTGATCGTGCGTGAAAACATGCGCTACGCCCGCCGGCAGGTCATGTGGTTCCGGAAGGAACCCGACGTGCGCTGGCTCACCGGCCCCGGCACTGATCCCGCGATTCAGGCCGAGGCTTTGGCGATGGTGCGTTCTCTTCACCCTCACGGTCCCTCATGGCCCTTCATGGTGAAAAGACACATGGTCGATCAACAATAAGATTCGTGCCCATCACACGCGTCATCGTCATCGTCATGGACTCGGTCGGGTGTGGGGAACTGCCCGATGCGGCGGTGTATGGCGACGAGGGCTCGGATACGCTCGGGCACATTGCAGACGAGGTGCCGCTCCGCGTGCCGACGTTGCGATCGCTCGGGCTGGATCGGGTGGCGCGCATCAATGATGGCGCCAGTGCCGCGGTGCCGCGTCATGGTGGAACCCCGCGCGGCGCGTTCGGGCGCATGGCGGAAGCCTCCCCCGGCAAGGACTCCGTCACCGGCCATTGGGAACTGATGGGCATCGTGCTCGACAAACCGTTCCCGACGTTCCCTCATGGGTTTTCAGCGGAGATCATGGCGGAGTTCGAGCGCCGGATCGGTCGCAGGTCCATCGGCAATGTCGTCGCGTCCGGCACCGAGATCATCGACGCACTCGGACCTGAACACATGCGCAGCGGGGCGCCGATCGTCTACACGTCAGCCGACAGTGTGTTCCAGATCGCGGCGCACGAGGGCATCGTCCCGATCTCCGAGTTGTACCGCTACTGCGAAGTGGCCTTTGACCTTGTCGGCCGGGGACTCGGTGTGGGCCGCGTGATCGCGCGCCCGTTTGTCGGCGGGCCCGGCCACTTCTCGCGCACGTCCAATCGCCACGACTACGCGCTCGATCCCTTCGGTGACACCGTGCTCGATCGCCTCAAAGCCGCCGGTCACCCCGTCGTCGGCATCGGCAAGATCGAAGACCTGTTCGCCGCGCGCGGCCTCACAAAGGCGATTCACACCACGTCTGATGATCACGGCATGGATGTGCTGCTGCAGGAGATGCAGGCGACCGATCGCGGACTGATCTTCGTGAACCTCG
Source organism: Vicinamibacterales bacterium (assembly GCA_030827135.1). Taxonomy (GTDB): domain Bacteria; phylum Acidobacteriota; class Vicinamibacteria; order Vicinamibacterales; family SCN-69-37; genus SYFT01. The sequence goes on along the minus strand of JAURFE010000001.1, from coordinate 503,443 downwards.
TGGACTTCGACACGAAGTACGGCCATCGCAATGACGTCGCCGGGTATGCGGCAAACCTTGAGCGCTTTGATGGGCGTCTGGCGCAGGTCCTGCCGGCGCTCAAGGCTGCCGACCTCCTGATCGTGACCGCGGATCACGGGAACGATCCCGCCACGCCCTCCACCGATCACTCGCGCGAACACGTGCCCGTGTTGTTGTGCGGTGCCGGCGCGACGCCAGGGCACGACCTGGGCACACGGTCGACATTTGCCGACCTGGGGCAGACCGTCGCCACGATTTTTGACCTCGCACCCATGGGGCAGGGGACGACGTTCTTCCCGGCACGGTAGACTGTCCGCATCATGTCGATTCGAGAGCAACTGGAAGCGAGGGAAGACGAGACGCTGGCGCCGCAGGCGTCACGCAGCCGCACAAGCAGGGGGCGGATGCAGGCGGAACCTCCGGATCCAATTCGGCCGATCTTTCAACGCGACCGCGACCGCGTCATTCATTCGAAGTCGTTCCGGCGTCTGAAGCACAAGACACAGGTGTTTTTTGCGCCGGCCGGCGATCACTACCGCACGCGGTTGACACACACCCTGGAGGTCTCGCAGATTGCACGCAGCATCGCCAAGGTCCTGCGCCTGCACGAAGAACTCACGGAAGCCATCGCGCTCGGGCATGACCTCGGGCATCCGCCGTTTGGGCATGCGGGCGAACGCGTCATCGACAAACTCGTGCCTGGCGGGTTCAGTCATCACGAACAGAGCCTGCGCATCGTCGATGTCCTTGAGAACAACCGGCAGGGGCTGAACCTCTCGTGGGAAGTGCGTGACGGCATCGCCCGGCATTCCAAAGGCAAACATGGCCTCCCCGTTGGGGCGCCGCCGGAACACCGCGCGTCCACGATAGAAGGGCAGATCGCCCGGGTGGCCGACATCATCGCCTACGTGAATCACGACATTGACGATGCTGTCCGGGCCGGGGTGCTTGACCCAGCCGACCTGCCGTCCAGCGCCACGACGCGGCTCGGGACGACGTCCTCCCTGCGCATCAACACCATGGTGACCGATGTGGTGACCGAGACCCTCAAGGGTGGCCTCTCCGAGATTCGGATGAGCGACGAGGTGCTCCAGGCGACGTTGGATATGCGGACGTTCCTGTTCCAGGCCGTCTACGAAAACCCCCGGGCAACGGCGGAATTTGAAAAAGCAGCCGGAATTCTGGGGGGCCTGTGGGACAAGCTCCGGGCCCGGCCCGAGCAGTTCCTGGACCCGGTGACCGTCGAATCCGAGGGCCTGGACGCTGCCGCCCGGGACTTTCTGGCCGGAATGACCGACCGCTACGCCGTGGCCCTGTTCGAGGACCTCTTCGTCCCCCGTTCCTGGAGTGTCTAGGACCCCTGGACCCCTGGACTTCTGGACCCCGTGATAAACTCTCCGTTTGCGCTATCGGCCTCGGCCGGTAGAGGGGACCATGCTGCTCGATATCAGTCGCTTACGCCGGGGTGCCGAGGAAGTCAATCGGCAGATTGATCCCGAGGTGTTCGCGGTGCAGACCTCGGATCGGCATGACGAGTACACGGTCAAGGGGGTGACGACGGTGAAAGGCACCGTGCGTCGTGACCAGGGCACCACGGTGGTGTTGGATGCCACAGTGACGTCCACGCTGGAAATGCCGTGCAGCCGCTGTCTGGAGCCGTTTACGGTGCCCGTCAACGCGCACGTGGAGACCCGGTTCGTGCCGGCCGGCGACCTCGCAAAGGTCACCGCCGAGACGGTCAAGTCGGGCGAGATTGAGGACGATGTGGAAGACCAGATACTCGGGTTGGCTGAGTACCGGGACGAAAGCATCGACCTCGGGCATGTTGTGCTTGAGCAGTTTGTGCTGGCACTGCCGATGAAGCCGTTGTGTCAGGACGAGTGCCGGGGGTTATGCTCGGTGTGCGGGGCGAACCGCAACCGTGAGACGTGCGAGTGCAAACAGGAGTGGATCGATCCACGGCTGGCCGCACTCGCTGATTTGAAGAAGCAGTAAGCAGGGATACGAACGATGCCAAATCCAAAACGACGCCATTCCAAACAGCGCACGTCCAAGCGCCGGACGCATGATTCGTTGACCAAGGTCAACTCGATGAACTGCCCGCAGTGTCAGGAGCCCAAGTTGCCGCACCAGGTGTGCGTCAACTGCGGCTTCTACAACGGCCGCCAGGTCCGCGCGGTCAAGGAAGACTAGCCTCTGTTGCGCCCGACCATCGCGGTCGATGCCATGGGGGGCGATCACGCCCCCACTGTGGTCGTCGCCGGCGCGGTCGCGGCGGCGCGCGAGCTCGACGTCGCCATCCGGTTGGTGGGCCCCACGGCCCTCGTGGCGGACGAACTGGCGCGTGTTGTGGACGCTCCGGCGTCCGACTGGCGATCCCGCATTACACAAGTTGACGCGCCCGACGTGATCGGGATGGACGAAGCGCCGCTCGCGGCGCTGCGCCGCAAGCCCGGTGCGTCCATCAAGGTCGCAGTGGACTGTGTCGCGCGCGGCGATGCGGATGCCTGTTACAGCGCCGGCCACACCGGCGCCACGCTGCTCTCGGCCCACGCCGCGTTCGGGCTCGTGGATGGCGCCGAACGTCCCGCCCTGGCGGTCCTGATGCCCACGCTGACCGGTCAGGCGGTGTTACTCGACACCGGTGCCACGCTCGACTGCCGGCCGGAGCACCTCCGGGCGTTTGCCATGATGGGGGCCGCGTACGCCCGCCTCCTCTTGAAGCTGGACGCTCCGCGGGTGGGTCTGCTCTCGATTGGCGAGGAGCCGGGCAAGGGGAACGACCTGATTCGTGAAGCCCACGCGCTTCTGTCGGCGGTCCCCGGTCTCACGTTTGCCGGAAATCTCGATGCCCGCGACATGTTCAGCGGCCACGTGGACGTCATCGTGACGGACGGTTTTACTGGCAACGTTGCCCTCAAGGTCGGCGAGGGGCTGGTGGACACCCTTGAACGCATGCTGAGGCGGGAAGTGGGGCAGTCGACGGCCTCGCGAATCGCGAACTGGCTGGTCGGCCGCGGCTTCAAGCGCCTCAAGGCACGCATGGATGCCGGCGAGCGCGGCGGTGCACCGCTGCTGGGCGTCAACGGCCTGGCCATCGTCGGCCACGGCCGCTCGGAAGCCCGCGCCGTGCGTAACGGCATCGCCACCGCCGCGCAACTTGTCAATGAGGGGCTCGTGGGAAGGCTGAGAGACGCCCTGAGAATGAGGCAATGAGGCAATGGGGCAATGGGGCAATGGAATTCCACAATTCGACAATTCCACAATGGCGCAATGGAATTCCCAGAATTGCGGTAATTGCATGGGCCCATTGAGCCAGTGCCGAATTCCATTGCCTCATTGCCTCATTGCCCCACCGCCTCATTGCCCAATTTGTCTGTCTGTGCTGAAGTAGAAAGACTGTCATGTTCATGTTGACGGGCCGTGTGGCCCTGGTCACCGGCGCGTCACGCGGGATTGGTCGAGCGATTGCCCTGGCACTCGCCTCGGGCGGCGCCCATGTGGTGGCCGCGGCGCGCGGCGACAATGCGGCCGGCACGGTGGATGTGATTCGGGCGGCGGGCGGCAGCGCAGAGATGGCCAGCCTTGACGTGACCGACCCGGCATCGGTCGAGACGGTGGTCTCGGGCGTGCTCGAGCGCCAGAAGAAGATCGACATCCTGGTCAATAACGCGGGCGTCACCCGGGACCAGCTGATGTTGCGGATGAAGCGCGACGACTGGGACGCCGTCATCGCGGCCAACCTGACCGGGGCGTATACCTGTGTGCAGGCGGTGTTGAAGTCGATGGTGAGAGCCCGTCAGGGTCGTATCATCAGCATTACGTCCGTGGTGGGTGAGGCCGGCAACGCCGGTCAGGCCAACTACGCGGCGTCCAAGGCGGGCCTGATTGGGTTCACCAAGGCGCTGGCGCTGGAAATCGCGTCCCGAGGGATTACGGTAAATGCCGTGGCCCCCGGGCTCATTGATACGGACATGACGAAGGCGATTTCCGCCGGGGCCCACGAGGAGTGGGCGAAGAAGATTCCGCTGCAGCGGCTCGGGACGCCCGAGGACATTGCCGCAGCAGTCAGGTTTCTGGCCTCGGACGAGGCAGCGTATATTACGGGACACGTGCTTTCCGTCAATGGCGGGATGCACACTTAAGGGAGGATCGAATGGCCGTCGCAGATCAGGTTAAGAAAATCATCGTGGAACAACTGGGCGTGGACGAGGACGAAGTGACGCAGGACGCGTCGTTTGTGGATGACCTCGGTGCCGACTCGCTCGACACGGTGGAACTCGTCATGGCCTTCGAAGAAGAGTTCAGCATCGAAATTCCCGACGAAGACGCGGAGAAGATCACGCGCGTCAAGGACGCCGTCGAGTACATCGAAAAGCACGCGAAGAAGAAGTGAGCAGGCGCGTCGTCATCACCGGGGTCGGGCTGATCTCGTCCGTCGGTCTGGGGACGGACGCGACGTGGGCGGGGGTGTGTGCCGGCACGAGCGGCATCGGCCCCATCACGCGGTTTGACGCCTCGCAGCATGCGTCGCGGATCGCCGGCGAGGTCAAGGGGTTCGACCCCCTGAACTTCGTGGAGAAAAAAGAGGTCAAAAAGATCGACCTCTTCATCCAGTTCGCCATCGCCGCCTCGCAGTTTGCGGTGGACGATGCGAAGCTGGCGGTGACGCCGGAGAATGCGGACCGGACCGGCGTGTTCATCGCGTCGGGTATAGGCGGGTTCCTGACGATCGAAAACGAGCACAAGGAACTGCTGAACGGCGGTCCGCGCCGGATCTCCCCGTTCTTTATTCCGGCGTCGATCATCAATCTGGCCGCGGGGCACGTGTCGATTCGTTTCGGCGCGAAGGGGCCGAACCTGGCGACGTGCACCGCGTGCACGGCATCGGCGCACGCCATCGGCGAGTCGTTCGAGATCATCCGCCGCGGCGACGCGGATACGATGATTGCGGGCGGGTCGGAGATGGCAATCACGCCGATGGGTGTGGGCGGGTTTGCCGCGATGCGCGCGTTGTCCACGCGCAACGACGAGCCCACGCGGGCGAGTCGTCCGTTCGACAAGGACCGCGACGGCTTCGTCATTGGCGAAGGCGCGGGCATTGTCATCCTTGAGGAGCTCGAGACGGCGAAGGCGCGCGGCGCGCAGATTTATTGCGAAGTCGTCGGCTACGGGTTGTCGTCTGATGCGTACCACCTGACCGGCCAGCCACCTGACGCGGATGGCGCCGTGCGGTCGATGCAGATGGCGCTTCGCAAGGCCGGCATCACGCCCGACAAGGTCGACTACATCAACGCCCACGGCACGTCCACGCCCATCAACGACCCCACGGAGACGTTGGCGGTCAAGCGGACGTTCGGTGAGCACGCGCACAAACTGGTCATGTCCTCGACCAAGTCGATGACCGGACACCTGCTGGGCGCGGCGGGCGGGCTTGAAGCGGGCATCACGGCCCTCGCGGTGCGTCATCAGATTGCTCCGCCGACGGCCAATCTCGACAACCCGGACCCGGCGTGTGATCTCGACTACGCGCCGCACACGGCGCGGCCGATGACCATCAATTACGCGTTGTCGAATTCGTTCGGATTCGGCGGCACCAACGGCACACTGCTGGTGAAGCGATACGACGCGTAAGAAGCGGAGCCCGGCGGCTCCGAAGATAGAGAAGACTCATGAAAATCGCCGTCTGTATCAAGCAGGTCGTTTCACGCGAGTGGCAAGTGCGCGTGAATGATGACAAGACGTGGGTCCGCGATCAGGATGCCGCCTGGGAGCTGAACGAGCCGGATGCCTACGCGCTTGAAGAAGCGCTGCGGCTGAAGGAAAAACACGGCGGCGAAGTGATTGTGGTGTCTGCCGGGCCCGCGCGGGTGACGCAGGTGATTCGTGAGGCCCTGGCGCGTGGCGCCGATCGCGCGATTCACGTTGATGGTGATCACCTCGCGACGGCTGACGCGTTCACCGCCGCCGATGCGCTTGCGGCCGCGATCAAGGACGAAGCGTGTGACCTCGTTCTGACCGGGCTGCAGTCCGACGACCAGGGCTTCGCGCAGGTCGGCGTCATCCTGGCCGAACGCCTCGGGATGGCGCATTCGACGATCATCATGGAAGTGCAGGTGGACGGCTCGACGCTGAAGGTGAAGCGCGAGCTCGAAGGCGGCTGGTTCCAGTGGATCAGCATGCCGCTGCCGGCCGTGCTCACCATTCAGAGCGGCATCAATCAGCTGCGGTACGCCACGCTCAAGGGCATCATGGCGGCCAAGAAGAAGGAGATCAAGGCGGTGGCCGCGCCGGCCGCAGCCGCCGCGCGTCAGCGCATCGTGTCCATTTACGTGCCGGAAAAGACGAAGGCCACGCGCCTCATCGGTGGAACGCCGGCCGAAGCGGCAGCCGAACTCGTCCGTGTCCTGCGCGACGAAGCGAGGGTGTTTTAGTCATGATTCTCGTCATCGCGGAGCAGAAGGACGGCACGCTCAACCGGGCGTCATGGGAGGCGGTCGCGGCCGCGCAGCAAATGGGCGAACCGATCACCATCGTGGTGCCGGGCGCATCGGTCAACGGACCGGCGACGGAACTGGCGGCGGCCGATGTCGCCGGTGTGATCGCCCTCGAACACGCTGCGCTTGGCGCCTACACGCCGGATGGGTTCGTGGCGGCACTGGCGGCGCTTGTGGCGACGGAAGCCCCGTCGCATGTGGTGTTGCCGCACACTTACCAGACGCGCGACTTCGCGCCAAAGCTGGCCGCGCGTCTGAACGCGCCGCTGGTGGCCGACTGTGTCGGTCTGAAGTCGAACGACGGTGCGCACGTGTATGTGCGATTGATGTTCCAGGGCAAGGTCAACGCCGACGTCGTCATCGACGGCCCCGGCCCCCACGTCGTCACCTTCCAGATTGGCGCGTTCCGTGTGGATGCGGTGAAGAAGGGCAGCGCGCCCGCCGCCGTGCGGCAGGTCGCCGCACACGTGGACCCCGCCGCCATCCGTCAGACACCCGAGGCGCCGTTCCGTGAGGCGAAGCAGGCGGTGGATCTCACCCAGGCCGAGCGCATCGTGTCGGTCGGTCGCGGCATCAAGGGCCCCGAGCACATCGAACTCGCGAAACAGCTGGCCGAGGCGCTCCAGGCTGAGCTGGCCGCTTCGCGCCCCATCTGTGACGCCGGCTGGCTGCCGATGGAACGTCAGGTCGGCAGTTCAGGGCAGACCGTCGCGCCGAAGCTGTATCTCGCGCTCGGCATCTCCGGCGCCATTCAGCATGTGGTCGGGATGAAGGGCACCCGGACGATCGTGGCCATCAACAAGGACGCCGAGGCCCCGATCTTCGAAATTGCGGACTACGGCATTGTCGGTGACCTGTTCGACGTCGTGCCGGCGGTGATCGCAGCCCTCAAGACGTAACGTGCTGCCCGACCTGCCCGCGCCAGCGCCGACGCCCGCCGCGGTGCTCGTGCGGGCGCAGCGCTGGGCCGGTGTGGCGCTGCAGTTCTTTTCCGTCCAGCTCCTCCTGCAGGCCACGGCCATCGGCGCAGGCCTCCTCTTCACCAATACGCTCTCGGTTGACCAATTCGCGATCTACACGATCGTGTCCTCAATCCTCGTTACCTTTTCCTTTGTCACCGATCTCGGCAGCTTCTCGGTCCTTGCGTATTTCTTCCACCGGGGCGGGAAGGGGACCGAGGCCTATGCTGCTATCGCTCCGGCCGTCCTGAATGTGCGCCGGTGGCTGTTCGCCGCGCTGGCCCCGGTGGTCGTGGCGGTCATCGTCCGATGGGGGGGCGGCGCCTCACTGACCGCGATGGACCTGGCTGCACTTTCAGCGCTGGTGCTTGCGATCGTCTGGTGGCAAATCGTGGGGACGACCAGGTTGTATGACCTGCGCCTGCACGGACGGTATGGGGAGAGTTACCGCGCCGAGATGGCCGGTGCGCTGGTGCGTCTGGCGCTCGCCGGACTCATCATCTACCTCGGCTGGCGCAATGCGACGGCCGCCGTTGCCACCGCGCTTGCGGCGGCCCTTGTGACGGCGTGGACGTCGAACAGGGGCGCCGGGATGACCACGTCCCTGGACGCGGTGTCTGCGCCGGCCACGCGCGCCGTGGTGAGGTATCTGCTGCCAACGCTGCCTAACGCGGTGTACTTCGTCGTGCAGGGGCAGTTCGTGGTGTGGTTCGCCGCCATCGCTGGTGACGCCAGCTCGGTGGCAAACATTGGCGCGCTTGGCCGGTTGGGTCTGGTGGTGGGGGCGTTTGGGGCGCTGACGTCCGTCGTGTTCGTACCGCGCCTTGCCGCGACAACCACTGACCGGCTTTTCACAAGACGGTTCCTGCAGTTTGGCCTGATTCAGACCGCGGTTGCGGCAGGACTGCTGGCCGCAGCCTGGGTCGCACCACGCGCGTTTCTTTTTGTTCTGGGGCCGACGTATTCAGGGCTGACACACGAGTTGCACCTCATGATTCTCGCGTCGGGCCTGAGTCTGCTCGGCGGGTACCTCGTGGCGGTCAATAGCGCCCGGTCGTGGAATCGGTGGCAGCCGATCGGGTTGCTGGTGTTGATCGCCACGCAGATCGTGCTTGCGGCCAATCTGCCACTGGGCACCACCGCAGGGGCCCTGTGGTTCGGCGTGGGGTCGGCGGCGGTGGGTCTGGCGGTCCAGGCGGCCATCGCCGTCCTTGGGCTCACGCGGCCGGGATGGGTGAAGTGGTAGCGGTGCCGCGCATCGCGTTTGGCGCCAACGCGGTGCTGGGTGCGGGAGGCCAGGGCGAATTCCTGCGCGCGATGGTGCATGCGCTCGAGTGCTGGGAGCAGTCGGTGGTGTACGCGCGGTCAGCGCAGTCCTCGTCGGGCCGCTGCATCAGTCTGCCGTTTGCAGGTGGGTGGCGGCGTCGGGTGTTTGATGCGCTTCTGGTCATGCCTGGGCTCCGGGGCCGATCGGATTGGCTCACGTCGCTTGATGACGAAGACTTTGATGCTCGGTTGATTGACGCCGCCCGGCCCGCCGACCTCTTTGATGGGGTGATGGGCCACTGTGTTCTCGCCACAAAGGAAGAGCCGCTGCGGTCCGCGCGTCGCGTTGTGACCAGCCTCAACACGCATATTCAGCATCTCGATCGCGTCATGCGAGACGAGGCGCGGCGGGTGGGGTCGTCGGCGCCGACGTTCGTGTCTCCCCGCATGGTGCGCCGGGTGCTCGACGAATTGGAGCGTGCGTCTGCGGTGCGGGTCTGCTCCGAGGCGGCGCGCCGGACGTTTGTGGAGCACGGCGTGGAGGCCGCCCGGGTCCACGTGATTCCGATCGGGATCAATCTCGACCATTTCAGGCCGATGCCGAAGGCCGACAACGTGTTCCGGGTGCTGGTGGTGGCGTCAGTCACTCCACGCAAGGGCGTGCACGATGTGATGGCTGCGTTTGAACGCGCGCGCCTGTCGAACGCGGAGATGGTGATTATTGGCGGCACGGGTGATCGCTGGGGCAAACAGATTGTCGCGGAGTACACGCAGCGATGCCCGGCGATCCGGCTCGAACATCGTGACGTCAATCGCGAACCCGTGGCCGAGCACTATGGGCGCGCGTCCGTGCTCGTCCACGCGGCGGTGGAGGATGGGTTCGGTCTGGTGATTCCCCAGGCGCTCGCGTGCGGACGTCCGGTGGTAGCCACGCGCGAGAGTGGGGCGAGTGAGGTGATTCGCGACGGGGAGACAGGATTTGTCGTCGCCGCACGTGACGTGGACGCGCTGGTCGATCGCCTGCGCCTGTTGCACGCCGACCCGGCGCTCACTGGCCGGATGGCAGAGGCCGCGCCGGCCAGTGTGGCTCACCTCTCGTATGCCGCCCATGCGGCGGCTGTAGGTCGGCTCTACCGGCAGGTGCTCGGCTAGCGGGGCGCGGAGTTATCTGATCACCAGCAGGCGATGGTTGGCAGCGTGCAGGAACTGCACGCCATCCTCCATGACGATGGCGCTGTCTTCGATCGGCACGCGCAACTTCCGGCCGCCCCACTCGGCGATCGGGGAGTAGGCGAAGTACTCAAACGATAGCATGTGCTGACGATGCAGCGTGAAGGTCTGCTGCAGCGGCTGCCAGGTGGTCATCGAGGGCCCGACATCGTGGCCGGCGTTGCCCACCGGGTGGAAGCCGTAGGCGACGTCGGTCCTGTCGTCGGCGTTCGGCCGGTTGAACGCGATGACGCCATAGCCGGCCTTCGCGAGGGCCGCGTCCATCGCCTTCATCGTTTCCGCCGCCGTCCGGCCCGGAGACAGGGCCGGCTTGATCGCGTCCCGCACCTTGATGGCCTTGTCGAACGCCGACTGGATGCTGGCCGGAGGACGCGTCTCGCCCGGTTTCAGGACGTACGCCACCCGCTTGACATCGGTCGCCATGTTCATCAGGACCACGCCCCAGTCGATCATGATCACGTCGCCCGGCTGCACGACGTACGCACTTGACGTGGCCACGATGCCATCGGGGCCGGTGACGTAGACCGATGGCATGTCGAACGAGGACCCGAGGCCGCGTTCGAGCAGGCGATCCTGCAACCACCAGGCGGTCTCTTCCAGCGAGGTCTTGCCCGGGGTGATCACTTCGTTTGAGAGCGCGCGTTCGGCCAGTTGGACGGCGATGCCGGCGGCCTCGCCGTAGGCGACGACCTCGGACGCCACCCGATGCGAGCGGAAGTCGCTGACCAGCCGCTCGGCGCTGACAAGGCGTGTGCTGTAGGGTTCGCCGAGGGTCTTCACCAGGTGTGCGTGCATCGTGTACGTCAGGCCGTCGGCCGTGCCCATTTCCTGCGACATGTTGACGCCGATGCGTTTCGGGTCACGCGCGCGGACGAATTGGGCGAGTTGCGAGGCGGGACCGAAGATGTCATAGGCGCCCGACTGTTCGAGCATGTAGCCGGAGGGGCCAAGTGCGGCGCGTTCGACCGTCCCTGGTCCCCGCACCGTGAAGACGTAGTAGCCGATGCCGGTGACGTACCCGCGGCCCAGATCCTCCCACAGCGGGTCGGTGTGGTTTTCCTTCACGGCCACGATCCACATGTCGATGGCGGAGTCGCGCATCGCCTTGGGCAGGATCTGTTCGAACTTGTCGAGCCGAATCTGCCGCTGCAGTTCCCAGCGGCGGCGCGCCTCCTGAGCGTGGGCGGTCAGCGACGAGGCGATGATGGCCAGCAGGGCGAGCAGGCCGAGCGCAGTGCGGGCGTGGGGACGTTCCATCGCGGCATTCTACCGGCGTCAGACCCCCAGGTCGAAATGCCTGAGGTCGGTCATCGCGCGCCGGGTCGAAGCCCGGCGACCGCTTCATCGGGAGTCACGCCGTCACGCCTTCAGCAGTGAGAGGATCGCGTCCACGGATTGTTTCGCGTCGCCGTAGAGCATCCTGGTCTTCGGCTTGAAGAACAGCGGATTTTCGACGCCTGCGTAGCCGGCCCCCTTGCCGCGTTTGAAGACGATGCAGGCGGCGGATTCCCAGGCGTGGAGCACCGGCATGCCGGCGATCGGGCTCGACGGATCATCGAGCGCGCTCGGGTTCACGATGTCGTTGGCGCCGATGACGAGCACGACGTCCGTCGTGGGGAAGTCCTGGTTGATCTCGTCCATCTCAAGCACGATGTCGTACGGGAGATTGGCTTCGGCCAGGAGCACGTTCATGTGGCCGGGCAGACGGCCGGCGACCGGATGGATCGCAAAACGCACGTTCTTGCCGGCCTCGCGAAGAATCTGGACGATCTCCTTCACCGGGTGTTGCGCCTGCGCGACCGCCATGCCGTAGCCCGGTACGACGATCACAGACGTGGCGGCTCTCAGCAGGCCGACGACCTCTTCTGCGGAGGTCGGGACCAGATCCCCCGTGATCGCCGCGCCACCCCCGGCCGGCGCGGCCCCTTCCTCCGCGCCGAAACCGCCGAGGATGACTGAGACAAACGACCGGTTCATCGCGCGACACATGATGTAGCTCAGAATGGCGCCTGATGACCCGACGAGCGCACCGGTGATGATCAGCAGGTCATTCGACAACATGAAGCCGGCCGCCGACGCCGCCCAGCCGGAGTAACTGTTCAGCATCGACACCACGACCGGCATGTCCGCGCCGCCGATGGCCATCACGAGGTGAATGCCGATAAGGCCCGCGATGGCCGTCATGATGAGAAGCTCCGGCAGGCCGTCGTGGCCCTTGCCCAGATACACCCAGCCGAGCCATACACACGCGATGATCATCGCGAGGTTCAGCAGATGCCGCCCCGGCAGGAGCAGCGGCTTGCTGCGGATCACCCCCTGGAGTTTGCCCCAGGCAATGATCGAGCCCGTAAAGGTCAGGGCGCCGATGAAGATGCCGAGGTACGTCTCGACATCGTGGATGGTCTTGTCGATGCCGGTGAGTTCCACGGCCGGCGCCATATGGTTGCTGATCCCGACAAGCACGGCCGCGGCGCCGACAAAACTGTGGAGCAGCGCCACCAGTTGCGGCATGTCCGTCATGGCCACGCGCGCGGCCACCAGAGCGCCGATGATGGACGCCACCGCCAGCACGCCCAGCAGCGTCGGCGAGACCAGGATGCCCATGTGGAGGGCCACCGCCAGCACGGCAATCAACATGCCGAGTGCGCCGAACTGATTGCCGCGCCGCGCGGTCTCCGGGTGTGAGAGCCCTTTCAGACTCAGGATGAACAGAACGGCTGCGGCGAGATACGACGTAGTAAGAAGCGACGTGGTCATCGTCATCGGCGGAACATCTTCAGCATGCGGTGGGTCACGAGGAAGCCGCCGGAGATGTTCAGGGCAGCCAGAAAGATGGCGATGGCGCCGATGATGCTGGCCGCGGACGTCAGGCCCCCACCAATCTGCAACATGCCCCCGATGACGATGATGCCGCTGATGGCGTTGGTGACGCTCATGAGCGGCGTGTGCAGCGCGGGCGTCACACTCCAGACGACCTGGTAGCCAATCACGCACGCGAGGACAAACACCGTGAGGTGCGTGAGGAAGTTCTGCGGCGCGCCAAGGCCAATCAGAAGCAGCGCCACTCCGACCACACCAATGACCGTCCACGACGTATTCCCCGCAGGGGCCCCGTGGCTACTCGGCTTGGCAGCTGGGCGCGGCTGGGCGGATGGGGGCGATGTAGGGCGCGCTGGGGTTGAGCGCGCCACGTCCGCAGGGGGAGGCCAGGAGAGCACCCCCTCCTTGACCACCGTCATCGGCCGCACGATGTCATTCGCCTCGTCAATCCCGCACCTGGCCGCGCCGCCCATCTCGTCGAGCAAATGCACAATGTTCTGCGCGTAGAGCGACGACGCCTGCAGGGCGAGTCGTGAGGGCAGGTCCGTGTATCCGATGATGGTGACGCCGTCGATGGTCACGGCCTCTCCAGGGGCCGTCAACTCACAGTTGCCCTGCATTTCCGCCGCAAGGTCCACGATGACTGACCCGCGTTTCATCGACCGCACCATGTCGGCGGTGATGAGCACCGGCGCCCGTTTGCCGGGGATCAGGGCGGTGGTGATGATGACGTCCACCTCTTTGGCCTGCGCGGCGAACAAGGCCATTTCGGCGGCAATGAACGCGGGGCTCATTTCCTTGGCGTAGCCGCCCTGCCCGGTGCCGTCCTCGTCAATCTCCACCTGCAGGAATTCGGCGCCCATCGACGCGACCTGTTCCTTCACGGCCGGACGCGTGTCGAAGGCGCGAACAATGGCGCCGAGCGCGCGGGCGGCGCCTATCGCGGCAAGCCCCGCCACGCCGGCACCAATCACCAGCACCTTGCACGGCAGGATCTTGCCGGCTGCGGTCGTCTGGCCGCCCATCGGGCGCTGCAGCATGTGGGCCGCCTCAAGCACCGCGCGATATCCCGACAGGTTGCCGGTGGAGGACAGGGCGTCCACCTTCTGCGCCCGGGTGGTCCGCGGCACCTGGTCCATGGCGACAGCCGTGACGCCGCGCGCCATCAGCCGCTCTACCAATGGCCCATTCTGTGCGGGATACAGGTAACTGATGAGTGTCTGGCCGGCACTCAACCGGTCGACCTCGGCCTCCTGTGGCGGGCGGACCTTGACGACGACGTGTGCCGCCCAGGTCTCGTCGGTGGACGCGATGCGCGCCCCCGCCGTGACATAGGCATCGTCGGCAAACCCGGCCGCGAGGCCGGCGCCCGATTCAACAAGCGTTGTGAAACCGAGTGACTGAAGTTTTGTAACAGAGTCCGGTGTGGCTGCGACGCGGCGTTCCCCGGGGATGGCCTCTTTGGCGATGCCAACGATCATGGAGTCATTGTACTCACTGTCGCGTTATTGAGGATTGAGGAGGGAGGATTGAGGATTGGCAATTGCTCAATTGGGGAATTGGGGGATTGGGGGATTGATTGAGGTATTGGGGGATTGGGCCCCGCAATCCTGCAATCAATCTCTCCATTCAGCAATCTCCCAATTGCCAATCCTCAATCCTCCCTCCTCAATCCTCAATAACAACGATTCTCGATATGATTCCTGCATGAACGACGTCTGGGCATTCCGGATCGTATTTGTCGCCTTTGTGGCGGGGTTTCTGGCGCAGATGTCCACGCGGCTGAAGTTGATTCAGGCGGCGCCGAACAACTTCACGTTTGACCACCTCGGAGCCCGGTTGGATCGGTTCGTCAGCGAGGTGATCTTCCAGTCAAAGGTGATCTCGGCTCGGAAGGCTGCAGGCATCGCGCACCTGGCGGTCTTCTGGGGGTTCGTGGCGTTTGGCGGGTACACCGCAGCGGAGATGCTGCGGGGGTTGGGCCTCGTGGACGTCACCCACACCACGCCGTTTCTGGTCTACAAGTGGGCGCTGGCGCCGTTTGCCGCAGGCGTGTTGGTCGGCATCAGCGGCCTGGCCATTCGCCGCGGCATTGTTCGGCCGGCCGGGCTGGGCGCCACTGTCTCCAAAGAGTCGCTGCTCATCGCGTTTTTCATCGCGATGCTGATGGTGACCTACTTCGTGAGTTTCGTGTACGAGACCGATACCATCGGGCGGGTGAACTGGTGGGTCCACATGGTCATCATCCTGGTCTTCATGGTGCTCGTGCCGAATTCGAAACACCTCCACCTGATTCTGTCGCCGGCGACGGTGTTTCTGAAGTCACCGATTCTCGGGACCGTTCCCAATCTGGATTTCGAAAAGGAGCAGGTGGGGCTCGAGACCGTGAAGGACCTGCCGTCAAAGACGGTACTCGACGCGTTTTCGTGTGTGGAGTGCGGACGCTGCCAGGACAACTGCCCGGCGTTTGGCACGGGGAAGCGGCTGAACCCGAAGATGATTCCGCTTCAGAACGAAGCGGCCCTTCTGGCGGGGGAGATGGACAAGCGCCTGCTGGACGTCTACGACCAGGACGTCCTCTGGCAGTGCACGACGTGTGGCGCCTGTGAGCAGGCGTGCCCGGTCGGCGTGGAGCACCTGCCGAACATCATCGGTGCCCGTCGAGGCCTCGTCTCCAACGGCGAAGCGCCTGAGTTCCTGACGCCCCTGTTCACGAACCTCGAGCGGCGACAGAACATCTGGGGGCTGATGTACGACCAGCGGGCCAAGTTCGTGCAGTCGGCGGCGCTTGAGACGTTCGACCCGACGAAACACGAATACCTGGTGTGGCTGGGATGCGCCGGGGCATTTGAAGCCGACTATCAGAAGTCGATGCGTTCGCTCTTTGACCTGCTGCGCTCCCGCGGCAAGACGTTCGGCGTGCTCTCGAAGGAACGCTGCACCGGGGACGTCGCAAAACGCACCGGCAACGAATACATGTATCAGGAGCTGGCGACCCAGAACATCGAGGACCTGAAGGCCGCGGGTGTCAAGAAGATCGTCACCTCCTGCCCGCACTGCGTGAAGACGATCGGCCACGACTATCAGTTGATGGGCTACGAGGTCGAAGCTGTGCACTCGGCGTCGCTCATCGAGGAACTGACCCGCGACGTCCTGCTCGAATGGGGCGAAAAGGACAACGTGACGTACCACGACCCCTGTTATCTGGGCCGGTATGCCGGTGTGCACGCCGAGCCTCGTGCGCTGCTTGAGCGATTCGGTGCGACAGTGACCGAGCCCGCGCGCCATGGCGACAATCCCTTCTGCTGCGGCGCGGGAGGCGGCTTGTTGTTTGAGGAGCACGAGTCCGGCAAACGCATCAGTCAGGAACGGTTCGAGCAACTGGAGGCCACCAAGGCTGGCACGGTGGTCATGGCGTGCCCCTTCTGCTCGATCATGCTCAAGGGCGCGCAGGCCTCCACCAACGCGCCGGTGCAGATGGTGGACCTGATGACCTACGTGGACGGCAAAATGAAGGCGCTCAAGCCCAAGTGCGCGCCTGAAGATCGGACCTGATGGCTGCAGATTCCGCCTGGCGTGAGTCCCGGGCGAAACGGGCGCAGGTGTCGGCCATCGCCACCCTCGGCTGGCCCATCATCGAGGCGCTTGCGGGCACGTGGACCTATCGCGCCACGGGAGCCGGCCACCTGGACGCGCTCACACGTGTTGGCGAGGTGCCGATTCTGGCCTTCTGGCACGGCCGCATTCTCGAAGGTGTGCCGTACTTCCGTGACCGCGGCATTGTCGTCATCACCAGTGAAAATTTTGACGGCGAATGGATCGCGCGCATCATTGCGAAGTTCGGCTACGGCGCGGCGCGTGGCTCCTCGTCGCGTGGTGGCGCGAAAGCGCTGGTACAGATGCGTCGCACGTTGGCGGCAGGGCGGCCGGTCGCCTTCACGGTCGACGGCCCGCGCGGCCCCGCTCGCGTCGCGCAGCCCGGTGCCGCGTGGCTCGCCGGCGCGACTGGTCATCCGATTGTGCCGTTTCATCTTGAGGCGGATTCGTCGTGGACCGCGCGCAGCTGGGACCGCCAGCAGATCCCCAAACCCGGCGCGACGATTGCGATCAATATCGGCGAACCGCTGTACATCGCGAACACCGAGGAGGCGACGGTGGAGCAGGGACGGCTGGAGTTGGAAGCGGCCTTGCGGAGCCTGGAACAATCCCTCAATCCCCAATCCCCCAATCCAAATCCTCAATCCTCAATCCTCAATCCTCAATAACGATGCTCCTCCTGTATTCCCCCAGATTCTCCGAACACTGTCCTCCGCCCGGCCATCCGGAACGCATCGAACGTGGCGAAGTGTTGGAGGCTGTCGCGGTCTCGTTCGCGGCCCGTGGCGGCATCGTCCGCGAACCGCGCATGGCGACACGCGAGGAACTCGCGCGCATCCATACCGCGGCGTATCTCGATTCGATTGAGGCGACGGCGGATCGCGCGGTGATGATTGACGACGACACGTATACGAGCCCGGAGACGTATGACGTGGCGCGGCTTGCGGCGGGCGCGACGATCGAAGCCGCGCGTCATGCATGGACCACCGGGGAAGCGGCGATGGCGCTTGTGCGTCCACCGGGCCATCATGCCGAGCCCCACAAGGCGATGGGCTTCTGTTTTTACGGCAACGTCGCTGTGGCCGCGGCGGCACTCAGAGCCGAGGGGGCGGCACGGGTCGCGATCGTGGACTTTGACGTCCACCACGGCAACGGGACCCAGGCGGCGTTTGACAGCGATCCGTCCGTGTTGTTCATCTCCAGCCACCAGTACCCGTTCTGGCCCGGCAGTGGGGCCGAGACCGAGCGTGGCAGAGGCGCGGGTGAAGGGTTCACGTTGAACCTGCCGATGCGTGCGGGCGCCGGCGATGACGACGTGCTGGGGGCGTACGAGGCGCAGGCGCTGCCGGCCCTGGATGCGTTCCAGCCTGACATCGTGCTGGTCTCTGCGGGGTACGACGCCCATTACAAGGACCCGCTCGGTGGACTTCGGATGACAACCGAGGGATTCGCCCGGCTCTCAGGGATGCTCGGTGACGCCGCCCGCCGCCTCTGTGGCGGCCGGATCGCCGTGGTCACGGAAGGCGGCTACGACCTCAATGCCCTGCGGGAAGGCATCGAGGCGACCATCAACGTCCTCGGGACTTCGGGACTTCGAGACTAAAATAGCCGGGTGAGTTCGTATAAGCCCCAAGACATCGAGCAGAAGTGGCAGAAGCACTGGGCGGATACCCGTGCGTTCGAGGTGACCGAAGACCCGTCCAAGCCGAAGTTTTATTGCCTGGAGATGTTCGCCTACCCGTCCGGGCACGCCCACGTCGGGCACGTGCGCAATTACATGATTGGCGACATCATGGCCCGCACCATGCGGATGCGCGGGTTCAACGTGCTGCATCCGTTCGGGTGGGATGCCTTCGGCCTGCCGGCCGAAAACGCCGCCATCAAGAACAATCTGCACCCAGAGACGTGGACGCGCGCGAACATCGCGCACATGAAGGGGCAGCTGCAGCGCCTCGGCATCAGCTACGCCTGGGAACGCGAACTCGCGACCTGCGACGCGATTTATTACAAGTGGAACCAGTGGCTCTTCACCCGCATGTTCGAGAAGGGGCTGGCGTACCGCCGGCGCTCGAACGTCAACTGGTGCGAGAGCTGCCAGACCGTGCTCGCCAATGAGCAGGTCGTCGACGGCGGCTGCTGGCGCTGCGGCACCACGGTCACCCTCTGTGAACTCGAACAGTGGTGCCTCCGCATCACCGCGTATGCCGATGAACTGCTGACCGCCGCAGAAGAGCTCTCGCAGTGGCCTGAAAAAGTGCTGACGATGCAGCGCAACTGGATCGGACGGTCTGAGGGTGCGCGCGTTCGCTTCGGCGACATTGAAGTCTTCACCACCCGTATCGATACCATCTACGGTGCGATGTTCGTGATGCTCGGGCCTGAACATCCGATGGTCGAGCAGTTCGCGGCGGCATCGCCGGATCCGGCGGGCTTCCGCGCGAAGGCCGCGAAGTTCCGTGCACAGGACAAGTCCGCGCGGATGACGGGCGAGGTCGAGAAGGAAGGCTTCGACACCGGTCGCACGGTGACGAATCCGTTCACCGGCAAGGAAGTGCCGGTGTGGGTGGCGAACTTCGTGCTCGGCGATTACGGCACGGGCGCCGTGATGGGCGTGCCCGCGCACGATCAGCGCGACTTCGAGTTCGCGCGCAAATACAACCTGCCCGTACGCGTCGTCGTGCAGCCCGAGGGCGGCACACTTGATGGCGACACGCTGACCGAGGCGTACGACGGCGATGGCGCGCTCGTGGAGTCCGGCGAGTGGAACGGCCTGCCCTGGCCAGAGGCGAACCGCCGGATGACCGCGGAGGCTGCGACACGTGGCATCGGCGAAGGCACCGTGCAGTACCGGCTGAAGGACTGGGGCATTTCCCGTCAGCGGTACTGGGGCACGCCGATTCCGATCATCCACTGCCCGTCGTGCGGCATGGTGCCTGTGCCCGACAAGGATCTGCCGGTCGAATTGCCGACCATCACCGAGTTCACCGGCCGCGGCGACTCGCCGCTGGCGCAGGTGCCGGAGTTCGTGAATGTGCCGTGCCCGAAGTGCGGGACGGCGGCGCGACGTGAGACCGACACGATGGACACGTTCGTGGACTCGTCGTGGTACTTCTTCCGGTTCTGCGACCCGCACAACAACGGCCTCCCGTTTGATCCGAAGAAGGTCGCGTACTGGGGACCGGTGGACTTCTACAGTGGTGGCGTCGAACACGCCATCCTGCACCTTATCTACTCGCGGTTCTTCAGCCGGGTGTTCCGCGACATCGGTCTGGTCACCATCGACGAGCCGTTCACACGCCTGCTGACCCAGGGCATGGTGCTGCGCCACGGCGCGGTCATGTCCAAGTCCAAGGGCAACGTCGTGGATCCCGACGACATGATCCGGCAGTTCGGCGCGGACGCGCTGCGCCTGTACGTCATGTTTGTGGCGCCTCCCGAGAAGGAAGTCGAGTGGACCGACACAGGCCTTG
This sequence comes from Vicinamibacterales bacterium, assembly GCA_030827135.1. Lineage (GTDB taxonomy): Bacteria > Acidobacteriota > Vicinamibacteria > Vicinamibacterales > SCN-69-37 > SYFT01. The sequence goes on along the minus strand of JAURFE010000001.1, from coordinate 483,583 downwards.
AGGGCGCGTTCCGGTTCCTCAATCGCGTGTGGCGCATCGCCGACCATTGCACCGACGTCATCCGGCCGGCACCTCCGGTCGCCGGGCTTTCGTTCGACGACGCCGACCGGAACATGCGGCGGAAGACGCACAGCACCATTCGCCGCATCACCCAGGACATCGACCCCCGCGTGCACCTGAACACGGCTGTGGCGGCACTCATGGAACTCGTGAATGAGCTGTATGCCTACGCCGAGCTGCGCGGTGTGCGCCCCATGGGTGTGGATGATGAACCGCGCGCCTCGGTGGATCGTGTGGAGACGGCCGCCGTCCTGCGCGAAACGATCGAGGCCCTGGTCCTCATGCTCTCGCCATTCACCCCGCACATGTGCGAGGAGTTGTGGGCGCAAATGGGGCATGCTGAAGGAGTCGTCGCCGCCGGCTGGCCGGTGAGTGATGACGAGGCGGCGCGGGAAGAATCGATTGAGATTCCCGTGCAGGTCAACGGCAAGCTCCGCGCACGGCTCACCGTGCCGGCCGACTCGACACCGGAGGCGAACATCGCGCTGGCGCTGGCGTCTCCTGAGGTGAAGAAATGGACCGACGGCAAACAGGTCGTGAAGGTGATTCACGCGCGTATCGAGCAGCCGATCAGCATCGTGGTGAAGGGATGAGCGCGCGTCGCAGTCTGGCGCTGGTTCTCCTCCTGCCCCTGCTCGTCTCTGCGTCCTCATGCGGCTACGCGCTGGCCGGCCGCGGTTCGTTCCTGCCTGAGTACATCCGTATTGTCGGGGTTCCGGCATTTGTGAATCAGACATCGACATTCGATTTGGACCGCGTGTTGACCGACGCCGTGCGTCGCGAGTTCGCAGGCCGTGGCCGGTACACCGTTCAGCCGGATGCCACCAATGTGGATGCGGTGTTGACCGGCACGATTACGAGTGTGCGGCTCGATACCACGGCGTTCACCACCGGCAGCCAGGCATCGCGCGTGGCGCTGGTCGTCATGGCGTCGTTTGAGTTCAGGGACCTGCGCGAGAACAAGGTGCTCTGGTCAAATGCCGCCCTGCAGTATCGCGAGGAGTACGACGTGTCGACGACAACCGGCACCGATGTCACCGCGTTCTTCGGGCAGAACACCAACGCGATGCAGCGCCTCTCGCAGAACTTCTCCCGATCGGTGGTCACGTCGATTCTTGAAGCGTTTTAGGTAGGGACGTGCCGAACCTCGACGTTGACGCCCTCCGCACCCACATCAAGAAGCGCGAGTTGCAGCGCGTGTATCTGTTTGTCGGCGAGGACGTAAAACTCGCGGGCCAGATGGTCGATGCGATCGAAGGCACCGTCGACGAGGCCGACCGGCCGTTCGCGGTGGACCGTGTGTATGCCGCGGAGCCGGGCGGCTTTCCTGTCGACATTGCCGCCTCCTGTCGCAGCCTGCCCATGCTCGGCGACCGCCGCCTCGTCATTGTCATGCGCGCCGAAAAGCTGTTGAAGCCAAAACGCGCCGGGAAGTCGTCCGACGAGGACGAGGAAGAAGCGGGTGACCCCGGCGACACGGACTCTGCCGCAAGCGACATGACGCCGCTGGAGGATTACCTCGCGGCACCATCTGACTTTGCGACGCTGGTGTTTGTTGCGACTGAGATCGACCGTGGGCGACGCTTCACCAAACAACTGGTCGCGAAGGGGCACGTGGTGGAGTTTGGCGGCATCCGCGCGGAAGGGGCCCGAGGGTCGCCGAATGCGTCGGACATCGCGGCTGCGCAGGCCGGGGCGGCCAGGTTCATCCAGGAAGAGATGGTGCGCGAGGGCAGGACCATTGAGCCCGGCGCGGTGAAGATCCTGACCGCCCGCTCAGGCGGCGACATTTCGAAACTGCGCGGAGACATCGAGCGCCTCTTGCTGCTCACGCAGGGTGCTGCGACGATCACCGTGGCCGACGCGGACGAAGTCGCCACTGGCGGCGCGCAACTCGACGATTGGGGCCTGACCAATGCCATCGGTGATGGCGATGCGGCGAAGGCCCTGCGTGAAGTTGCGCTCAGGTTCGACCGCGGCGACTCGCCGCATCAGATGCTCGGCCAACTCCGCTGGTGGGTGTCGAATCGCCTGGTCGAGTCGGCTCCGGATCGCGTGAAGGCCGCGCTGGACGCGTTGCTCCGTACCGACCTCGCCCTCAAGAGCTCCGGCGGGGAAGACCGCGTGCTGATGGAGCGGCTCATTGTTGAACTGACAGGCCGGGCGATCCCGAAGCGATCCTTCGGCGGGGGCTACGGGCGTCGCTGACGGCTATGTGTTGCCAACGGTCATGCGAGCGCCCCTCACACTGACCCACAAGCCCGCGAGTGCGACAAGCGCACAGACGGCACCGACGGCCAGCGTCGCGCCGATCCAGATTACGATTCCCCCGAGGTTCCCATGCGCATGTATTTGGCCCTGCTCCTTGCCGCCCTGACCTGGCAGGCGCCGCCTGACCGGCAGAGACTCCTGACGCCTTCCGACCCGGCGTTCACGACCCCCGCGCCGGAGCAGTCGCGCGTCCGCCTGGACACCACCGCGGGCGTCGTCATCATTGAAGTCCTGCGCGCATGGGCCCCGTTGGGTGCTGACCGCTTCGTGAACCTCGTGCGGCATGGCTACTACGACGAGGCGCCGCTGTTTCGGGTGCGCCCGAAGACGTGGGTGCAATTCGGGATCGCGGGCGATCCCAAGGTCGCGCAGGCCTGGCGGCAGCGGACGTTCCCCGATGATCCGTTTCGCGAAACGAATGCGCGCGGCACGGTCGCGTTCGCCTTTGCGGTGCCGCATGGCAGGACGACCCAGGTGTTCATCAATCTGACCGATAACGCGGCGACCCACGACAAGGAGCCGTTTGTCCCGTTTGGCCGGGTTGTGGAGGGCATGGACGTAGCGGACCGGTTCTTCGCCGAGTACGGCGAGGGGCTCGGCGGCATTCGTGCCGGAAAGCAGGATGCCGGCTTCGCGGAAGGCGCCGGGTTCTTCAGGCGTGAATTCCCGAAGCTGGATTGGATTCAGCGCGCGACACTTGTCACGCGCTGACCGACCCTCCTACCGCTCGCCGATGAGCTGCCAGCGAATGAGCGACACGGGAATCATGCCCGCGCCGTTCACGTCGTCGAAGAAGCCCTTGAGCGAGAAGCGATCGCCGAGCTGGTGCGCGCGGGTGCGCAGCAGGTCGTCGATCAGGGCCTTGCCGGTCACGTAACTCGTGCCGTATCCGGGCTGCCGCAGGTAGAGCTGCTGCTCGAACCCGAGCAGATCGAGGTCGGGCCGCATCCAGCCGCGCGGCGTCCACTGCACCTGAAACGCCTTGGCCTTCGCAATGTCGAATTCGTTGGCCTGTGCGTAGAGGGAAGCGAGGCCGCGAGCGGCGCGTTGCGCCAGCATGATCCAGACGATTTCACGCGCGCGCGGGTTGTCGTCGTAGTACCCCGCGTGCATGACGATTTCCTCAAACGCGGTGGCCATGCCTTCGGACCGGCTGTCCCAGACGTTATAGAGCCACGCCTTGCGGCGAATTGGGCTCGGGTGGGGAAGCGCCTTCAGCCACTCGTGATCGAACCAATGGTAGAAGTGCGTGTACAGCGTCACGGGCTCATGGTGTGTCGCGATCGCAAAGAAGTTACGGCTCGCCTCGGGCACGAAGCCTCCCATGTGCCGTCGGAGCGCCGGCTCAAGGTAGTCCTGCACGGTCAGCACAGGCGCGTTCTTCAGGAAAGCCATGAACTTCGTGATTCCGGCATCGGCGCGCGCGGCAAACTCCTCCTGATTCCGCACCATCGTCAGCTGCGGCAGGTGCCTGTTGCGCTGTTCTTCAAGCTTCAATGAGGCGTGGGCGCGATTGAGTTCGCGTGTCAGCAGTGCGACTTCCTCTTCCCACGACATGGGCACCAGGTGGACGTTGCGCAGGCTCCAGGTGTACTGCTCCTTGCCGATGCCTGACGGGCCGGTCTTCGACGACGCCTGCGATTCGAGCCACTGGACAAAGGCGGCGGTGGCCGACGAGGCCTCAGTCACAGCCGCCCGCAGCGCGGGGCCGGCGGTGGCCGTGCGTTCGGCGAGTCGTGCGAGGTCGGCCACCTGCGTCTGCATCGTGCCGGTGCCGGTCAACCAAAGGTCGCGGGCGTTGCCGGTGAGATTACGGCGCGCCTGCGTCAGCAGGGGAGAGACGGTCCGGAGTTCCGCAGCGAGGCGGGCTTCCTCCGCCGGCGACAGCGGGAAGGTATACGTCCACAGTTCCACCACGCCGTGATGCGTTGGGCCTTCGTGCTCCGGTGTATCGGACTGCGCGGTCCAGAGGGTCTTGTAGAACGCGGGGTCGCGGACCCAGGGCTGGAGCACACGCAGATAGAACTCGTGGCCGTTCAACTGGGCGCGCACGAGGGCGTGGTCGATCTGCTGTTCGCGCGGCCACGACTCCGGCGCCAAGGCCGCAAGGCGAGTCTGGAACGCCTTGAGGCCGTTGAGTTTCTGCGCCATGGCGGGCGCACTGTAGTCGGGCGCGCCATTCACGATGGCCGGGCGCTCGAAGGCCAGCCACTCGTCAAACAGTGTTGTCAGTGCCGCATATCCCGTCGCTGCCTGCCGGTCGGCGTGCAGCAGCGGGCTCACGGTGAGGAGTGCCAGCAGAACCCACAATAGGCGTCGCATCACATCTTCTCCTTGCGGCTCGCGGCTGATTCCGTCGCCGCGAGCAAACGGACGTTCGGGTCCACGACAATCGCCGCCAGCTCCTGCTCAGCCTTGAACGTCGCCGTGGCGGATGCGCCGTTCATGTCGATGCGCTCAATGCGTGTCGCCCCTGTGGCCGTCCGCACACCCAGTTCAAGGGGCAGCGCGAAGGGCGGACCGGGCTGCGTTTGTGTCACGGTGACCGTCACGGTGCGCGCGGTGGAATCCCAGGCCCAGGTGACCGACAGTTGCGGGTTGCCCCCACGGTAGAGCCACTGGTCGAAGAACGTCGTCAGCGACTCGCCGGACGTCTGCTCCATCACCTCGCGGAAGTCGGCCGTCGAGGCACTGGCGTCCTGATAACGCCGGTAGTACGTGCGGATGCCGGCCCAGAAACGGTCGTCCCCCATCCGCTGCCGCAGCATGTGCAGGACCCACGCGCCCTTCTGATACGTCATGCCCGTGGTGACGCGCGACATGTCATTGAGGTTGTCGTGGACGATGCGGTAGTCGGGGGTCTTGGCGTAGAAGTCGAGAATCGTCTGCCGGGAGCGGCGCATGTTGTCGACAAACTCGTCGCGCCCGTAGGCGTGTTCGATGAAAAGCTGGGTGAAGTACGTTGCGAACCCTTCGCTCAGCCACACATCGTCCCAGTTGTGTTCGGTGACGGCGTTGCCGAACCACTGATGGGCGATCTCGTGGATGACCACGTTTCGCCAGCGGGTGTTTCTGTCGCCGACCACGCTGCCCGGGGCGTAGAACAGAGCCGATGCCGACTCCATGCCGCCGCTGACCGAGTTGGACTGCACGTTCGCCAGCTTCTCGTAGGAGTACGGGCCCACGCGTTCGCTGTAGAAGGCCAGCGCCTCGCGGGTCGGCACGGCGAAGTCGTGGAATCCCGCGTCACGGTCCTGCGCGAAGACCCACGTCTCGATCGGCACGCCGTTGTAGTCGCCGACGTGTTGCACGGCAAACCGCGCCACACCCAGGGCGTAGAGCCACGGCGAAATGGGGACCGTCGCGTGCCACACCGTCCGACGCATGCCGGCCGGAAGGTCTGTTTCTTCCACCCGTCGGCCGTTGGAGATCACCTGGTAGTGTGCCGGCGCATCCACCACCATCTCCATCGTCGCCTTGTCGGAGATGTGGTCGATGGTCGGCAGCCACTGGCGGGCTTTGTCCGGCCAGTTGTCGCTGAAGAACGTGCGGTCGCCGTGGCGGTTGGGCTTGATCTGCAGGCCCTCGTGGGGAATGCCGGCGTACTGAATCACGAGGTCGAGGCGCTGCCGGTCGCGCGACGCCGCAGGAAGGGTGACGGTCAGGCGATCGGCCGTGTGCGCATATGTCGCCGAGGCGCCGTCGACGGTGACGCGTTCGACGGTCATGCCGCGACCGGCGCGCGCGGTCGTCGTCCCCCCGAGGTCCAGCGCCACGGTTCGCACGCCCGCCGCCAGCATCCGGACGCGTACCGTCGCCGTACCGGTGATGCGGTCGGTGGTGTCGGAGAGCCCGAGGGCGAAGCGGTAGTGCTCCACATCGAGCGGTTGACGCGGGTAGGTATCGGCCGCCAGGGGGAGGCCACCCAGGAGCACCAGCAGGAGGACGAGAGCCTTCAATCGCATGGCGCATGATACGCCGGGGCGGCGTCCCGCGTATGATGCGCCGTGATGGGGAGACTTGCGATGAGACGACACCTTCTGGCGGCGGTACTTGTCTGTGTGGCCGTATCACTGATAACCGCGGCGCCCACGGCCCGGGCACTCGAGACGCTCGATACGGCAGAGTACGCCACACGGCGCAGCCGTCTGATGGGCGACATCGGCAACGGGGTCGCGATCTTCTGGGGGGCGACGACGCCGGCCAGTGACGTGGCGTTCAGGCAGGGACACGATTTCTTCTACATGACCGGCGTGGAGATTCCGGACGCCATCCTGGTCGTTGACGGCCAGCGGAAGGAAAGCGTCCTGTTTTTTACGATGAACGAAAAGGAGGCCGATGGCCTGGGGCTTCCGGTGGCCCTCGTCCGTGCGCCCACCACCACCACGGGCATCGAGCGCGTCATGCCGGTTGATGGGTTTGACGCGTATCTCGCCGGCCTGGTGCGCCGCAACACCCCGATCTACACCCTGTTTCGGCCGGAAGAGATTGGTCCGGAAAACAGTAACGAGAAGTTCAATGCGCTGCAGCGATCGATGACGATGAATGTGTGGGACGGGCGACTGACGCGGGAACTGCAGTTTGTGAAGCTGCTGCGCGAGAGGTTCCCGCAGGCCGACGTGCGCGACAGTTCGCCGCTGGTCTGGAACCTGCGGAAGTACAAGTCGGCGGCGGAACTGGCCATCATGCGTGAGGCGGCGCAACTGGGCGTCGAGGCGCACAAGGCCTTCATCCGGTCGACGCAGCCGGGCGTCGCCGAACGGTCACTGGCGGCCGTGTTCGACTTCGTCTCTGCGCTGGGCGGCAGCCGCGGTCTGGCGTACTACACGATCATCATGTCCGGGAAGAATCACGCCTATGGTCACTACCACGCCTACGACCGGGTGCTGGCCGATGGTGACTTCGTGATCCTTGATGCGGGGCCTGATGTCGGCAATTACCACGTGGATATTTCGACCACGTTCCCCGTGTCAGGGAAGTTTTCGGCGAGACAACGCGAGTTGTATGAGGCGGCGCTTGTGGTGCGCAACGCGGCGATTGATGCCTACCGGCCAGGCATCACCCTTCGTCAGGTGGGGCAGCGTATGGACGAGGCGCTCAAGGCCAACGGGCTTGAGCGGTTTGCGGCCGACTTCGCCAGCATCATCCGCTACGGGGGCTACAACCACTCCATTGGTCTGGCGACACACGACGTGATGGGCACGTTTGGCGGCCCCGACGAAGTGCTGCAGCCCGGCTTCGTCTTCGCCTGTGATATTCAGCTGTTCCGGATCGACGAGGAGATTGGCATCCGCATTGAGGATACCGTCGCGATCACCGCCACCGGGCGTGAGGTGCTCTCGGCTGGCGCGCCGCGCACGGTTGCCGAGATCGAAGCGCTGATGAAGGAAGACGGGATCCTGCAGACGATCCGGCGGTAGGAGGATGGCCGGACCTGAAGGTCCGGCCTCCCTTTACGCCGAGGTCTTTTTGGTGAGGCTCTTCGCGATGCGCGACTTGTACCGGCCGGCCGCGTTGTCGTGAATGATCTTCTTCTTGGACATCTTGTCGATGAGCGAGAAGGTCTGGCTCAGGGCCGCCTTGGCCGCCGCCGTGTCACCCGAATCGATCGCCGCGCGGATGGACTTGAGGCCCGTGCGGAGCTTGGATCGCAGTTCACGGTTGTGCGCGGTGCGCGTGATGGTCTGGCGGTTCGCCTTGAGTGCTGATTTGTGTCGAGTAGCCACGTGATGAAACCTCTTTGATGTCCGTAGGAAGCGGACAGCCGCGCTGCCCGGAAACACCGAAGTATACCACCCGGGGGAGGGGCAGTCTTACAACCGTGTCATGGCGCACTGCAAACCAGTGCGCCCTACATGCCTCAGACGTCACCCCGTTCCTTGGCGTCACGGCGTCGGCGCTTCTCGTATTTGTCGAGTGGGGCCGCGGGGCCGCGGGCGGGCCTGGGGCCGGCCAACCGCGCCAGTTCCAGCATGGCTTTGACCTCGGGCGAGGGCTCGGGTGTCACATCTTCGTAGAGTTTCCGGGCCTCGGCCTTGGGGATGTGCTGCTCGGTCAGGCCGCGCACGATGACCCGCAGGCGCTGGCCCGGGGACTTGCTGACGTCGACGACATCGCCGAGTTTGAGCTCGCGGTGGGGTTTGGCCGACTGGCCGTTGAGGCTGACCTTGCCGCCTTCACAAAACCGCTTTGCCTCTGTGCGCGTCTTGCAGAGGCACGCCACATCCAGCCACACGTCAATTCTCATAGGGCCCGTCAGCACCTTATCATTGGCTATGCGCCGACTTCAGATTACCGTAGGGCTCCTGAGTGCACTCCTGCTCGGCGCCGCCTGCAATCCGGCCGAGAAGCGGGAGGACATCGCGGACCTCGGGTTCATTCTGAAGAATCCCGACGGCGAAGACGTGCGTCTGTCCGATTACCGCGGCCGCCCGCTGATCGTGAACTTCTGGTACACCACCTGTCCACCATGCCGGCAGGAGACGCCGGTGTTCATCAAGCTGGTGGAGAAGTACAAGGACAAGGGCTTCACCATTCTCGGCATCTCGGTGTCTGACACTCCGGAGGATATCAAGGCATTCGCGGCCGAGTTCGGTATCAACTATCCGTTGTTTGTCGCACGGAATCGCGACGATGTGATGGAGGCGTACCGGGCGATTATGGCGTATCCCGTGTCCTGGTTCGTAAAGCCGGATGGCACCGTCTACCTGAAACACCTCGGCTCGGCGTCACCCGAGTGGTTCGAGCAGCAGGTCATGGGCCTGCTTGAGGCCAGCGGCCTGTGACCCGACGATGACCTCCGGCGTCATTCTGAGCGCGGTGTTCGTGGCGCTCGCATTTGCGGCGTGGCCGCTGCTCGGACGTGAGTCGCGGGCCACTGGTGCCTGGATGAGTGTGGTCGTGATGGCCGGTTCAGCGCTGACGGTGGCGCTGTTGGCCGTACCGCAACTGGGCGCCACCCTGCCGACCGGCCGTGCGTGGTGGTTGCTGGGTACCGCGGCACTGGCCAACGGCGGAGCGGTGTACGTCTACGCGTCGAAGGCCGCCGACCCGACTGTGCCCACCGCCGCGTTTCTCGTGCTGGTCTCGGTCCTGCAGGTCACGGCGGTCGCACTGCTCGCATGGGCGCTGCCGGGTGGCCAGGTGCCGACCGGGCGACAGGCGGCGGGATTTGTGTGTGCGGCCGCCGCGGTGTATCTGCTGACGAAAGGCTGAGCGGTGACCCTGCAGGACGTGATTCTGTTTTCGACGTCGCTTCTCGCGATTGTGAACCCGGTGGCGTCGGCCGTGTTGTTCGCCGCGCTTGCCGGGAAGTTCACGCCCGCGATTCAGCATCGGATGTCCAATCAGAGTGCGTTCGCGATTCTGACCATTCTGCTCGTATGCGCGTGGCTCGGCAATTCGATCCTCGGGCTGATGGGGCTGACGACGCCGATGCTCCAGGCCGCCGGCGGTCTCATCCTGCTCAACTACGGGATGAAGATGGTGACGGTGGTTGAGGACGTCAAGCTGACGAAGGACGAAAAAGACTCGGCGCAGGAAGTGTCCGAGGAGCACTGGAAGGCGCTCGCCGTGGTGCCGATCGCGATTCCTGGTTCGGTTGGCGCCGGCACCATCACCACGGTCATCATTCAGGCCAGCACGTTCGACTCCATGCGCGACCTGATGATCATCTCCGGCATCTCGCTCGGCATCGCGGTGCTCATGTGGATCACCTTCCGGTCCGCCGGTCCGATCGCGCGCCGCCTCGGCCCGATCGGCATGAACATCATCACGCGCGTGATGGGCATCCTCGTCACGGCCACCGCCTTTGGCCTGCTGGGACGAGGCATCGCGGGGCTGCTGCCTGGCCTCGCGAAGTAGGGTTCATGGTTCATCCATCTGATATTGGTGGCATTTTGACGTACCAATCCAGAGGGACCGGACGGATGGGCGTGTTATCGTCAGCTCAGCAGCGCTCGAACGTCCAATTGTGCCGGTCGGACGTCAAAAGCGTCGGAGACCCTCACTCATGACCAGGCAACACGAAGACGGATTTACGCTGATTGAGCTGCTGATTGTCGTGGCCATCATCAGCATCATTGCCGCGATTGCGGTGCCGGGGCTGTTGCGGTCGCGGATGGCCGGGAACGAATCCTCGGCGGCGGGGTCGCTCCGCGTCATCAACGTGGCTGAGGTGTCGTACTCCTCGAGTTGCGGCAACCAGGGTTTTGCGCCGTCGTTTACGGTGCTCGCGACGCCGCCTCCCGGGCAGACCGAGTCGTTCATTTCGCCGGAATTCCACCTGCCGACGCCCTTCAAGGCCGGCTACGAGTTTGCGTTGGCGCCCGGCGCCGGTGCGTCCGCCGGCCCAAACGACTGCAATGGCACCGCGACGCAAACGGCCTACTACGCGACCGCAGTGCCGCAGACGTTTGGTTCGACGGGTGGCCGCTCCTTCGCGACCAACCAGAGCGCGACACTCTGGCAGATTTCCGCAGCCGCCGCCCCGACCGAACCCTTCGGCCCGCCGGCTACGCCTTATTCCTAAGAATGAGGCAATTCGAATAACGGAATTGCCTCATTGCCCCATTGCCTCACTGACCAGGGCTTTGGCCCGCGCGAATAACGCGTCAATGCCGGACGCGTCTTTGCCTCCGGCTTCGGCAAAGTCGGGCCTGCCGCCGCCACCGCCGCCGATGAGCGGGGCGAGTTCCTTGACGAGCTGACCGGCCTTCAGGCGGTTGGTCAGGTCCTTCGTGACCGCAATCAACAACTGCACCTTGCCGTCATTTTCTGCGGCGATGATCACCACGCCCCGTGTGATGCGGTCGCGGAGTGAATCCGACAGGCCGCGCAGCGCATCCTTGTCCAACCCGCTCACGCGACGGGCGATGAACTTCGCATCACCGATCGGCACCACATCGTCATCCTGCCCGCCGGCCCTGGCGCCGCCGAGGGCGATCTTCATCTTGAGCTGATCGTTTTCCCTGCCCAGTCTCTTCGTCTCGGCCTGCAGGCGCGCGATCACCTCGGGGGCCTGGTCGAGCGGGGAGCCGAGGGCTGCGACCATGCGGGCCACGGCGGCCTGCGTGTGCTGCAGGTGTGCGACGGCGCCGGCACCGGTGACGGCCTCGATACGACGGACGCCGGCCGCGACGCCCGCCTCCTCTGTGATGACAAACGGACCGATGTCACCCGTTGCGCGCACGTGGGTCCCGCCACACAACTCGGTCGAGAAGCCGTCGATCTGGACGACGCGCACTTTGTCGCCGTATTTTTCGCCGAAGAGGGCCATTGCGCCGCTCTTGATCGCGTCCTCAGTGTTCTTCACGTCGGTCACGACCGGCGTGTTCCGGAAGATCTGCTCATTGACGATGCGCTCAACCGCGAGTCGTTCGTCGGTCGTGAGGGCGGAGAAATGTGCGAAGTCGAACCGAAGCCGGTCCGGTGCCACAAGGGATCCGGCCTGACGCACGTGGGTGCCGAGTGTCTGTCGCAGGGCCGCGTGCAGCAGGTGTGTGGCCGTGTGATTCCGGCGCGTCGCATCACGCAGCGAATTGTCGACGATGGCGGTGACCGCCTGTCCGACTGTCAGCGGTGTGGTGGTCTTCACGCGATGCGCGCGCACGCCACCCGGCACCAGCCGGCCCATCCCTGACACCGTCGCCACCGTGACCCCTCCGGACGCCAGGTATCCGTGGTCGGAAACCTGCCCACCGGATTCCACATAAAACGGTGTGCGATCGAGAATCGCGAACCCGTCGAAGCCGGCGGGCAGCGCATCGACCTGGGTGCGCGAGGCGTCAAACAGCCCCACCACCCGTGCATCTGCCGTCGTCGTCGTGTATCCGTCGAAGATGTCCGGAAGCCGTTCCAGCCGTTGCTGACCGTCCGGGGCGCTGAAGCTGAAGGCCACCGCCTTCTTCGTCTCGAATGCGCTCGACGACCGGGCCCGTTCGCGCTGCGCTTCCATCGCGGCATCAAGACCCGCCTGGTCAATGGACAGTCCGCGCTGGCCGGCGAGGTCTTCCGAAAAGTCGAGCGGCACACCGAGCGAGTCGTAGAGCCGGAAGACGTCTTCGCCGGGGACTACCGTCCTGCCGGCGGCAATAGTGCGGTCGAGCAGTTCTTCGAGCTTCGGGAGGCCGGACGTCAACACCACGTCAAAGCGCTCCTCTTCGGCGCGCACGGTGCGGACGATCGCCTCCCGATTGGTCTTCAGTTCGGGATATGCGTCACCCATCTCGGCGATGACGGTGTCCACGAGCTCGTGGAGTACCGGATCGGTAAAGCCGAGCTTCTTGCCGTGGCGCATCGCGCGCCGCATGATCTTCCGCAGCACGTAGCCGCGCCATTCGTTGGACGGTAAGACGCCGTCGCCGATGAGGAACGTCATCGCCCGCAGGTGATCAGCAATGACGCGCATCGAAATGTCCGGATGGTCGATCTCGGAGCTGGCCGTGTACGGTCGTCCGGCGCGGGCGGCAATCGCCGCGAGAATGGGCGTGAACAGATCCGTGTCGTATGTGGCGAGCTTGCCCTGGATCACGGTCGTGATGCGTTCGAGACCCATGCCTGTATCGACCGACAGCGCCGGCAGTGGATTCAGCGTGCCGTCAGACTGTCGATCGAATTCCATGAACACGTTGTTCCAGATTTCAATGTACCGCTGACAGCTGCACTCGATCCCGCGGCAGACCGATTCGCCGCACGGGATGTCATCGCCCCGATGGAAGTAGATCTCCGAACACCGGCCGCACGGCCCCGTGTCGCCCATCGACCAGAAATTGTCAGCGGCGCCCAACGCGGCGATGCGGCTCGACGGCACGAGAGCCGACCACACGGCGAACGACTCCTCGTCACGCGGAATGCCCCCTTCACCCTTGAAAATGCTCGGATACAGGCGGGCCGGATCGATACCCCAGACCTTGGTCAGCAATTCCCAGGCGAAGGGAATCGCGTCGGCCTTGAAGTAGTCCCCGAAGGAGAAATTCCCGAGCATCTCGAAGAACGTGTGGTGCCGCAGCGACGGCCCGACGTTGTCGAGGTCGTTGTGTTTGCCGCTGACGCGCATGCACTTCTGCACCGTCGTGGCGCGGACGTAGTCGCGCCGGTCCTTGCCCAGGAACGCATCCTTGAACTGGTTCATCCCGGCATTGGTGAACAGCAGGGTCGGGTCATCCGCCGGCACCAGCGACGAGGAACTGACGACGCGGTGCCCGCGCTGGGCAAAAAAATCGAGGTAGCTCTGGCGGATCTCTCGGGCAGTCATGACAAGAGGACATTGTACAGCCGGGTATGTGGGGCCCGTTGGGTTGTAACGGGCTGACGCAGGCCCGCTACAGTTCAGCGGGCCCTACGTTCAGCGGGCCCTACGTACGGCAGCGGGCCCTACGTACGGCGGTCCTTGATGACGCGGGCGATGACGTCGGCCGAGAAGCCCCGGCGCAGCAGCTGGGCAAAGAGGCGCCGGTGGTCGGCGGCCGGCAGGTGACGGGGGAGGCGCTTGCGCTCCAGAAAGCGGCGGACCGAGTCGACCTCGTCCTCGGCCGGGAGTGTGTCGAGGGCCTCGCGGATGATTGATTTGCTGATGCCGCGGGCCTCGAGCTCCCGGGCAATGCGGAGCCGGCCGCGGCCTTTCACCGACGAAGCCACGCGCACAAAACTTATCGCGACGCGGCGGTCGTCGAGCAACCGGTCAGCCGCGAGGCTCTCCAGTGCCGCCGTGATGTCGTCGGGGGGATGTTCCTTCTTGAGCAGTTTTTCGCGGAGCTCGAATGCCGTGTACTCGCGGCGCGTCAGCATCCGCAACGCCGCCACGCGGGTCTGGGTCACCGGCGGAAGGAGGCGCTGCCGGGCGTGATGCCGCGCAGGCGCATCTTGAACTCTTCGACGTTGGTGACCCAGCGCAGCGCTTCGTCGACCGAAACGCTGCTGGACTGTGTCAACGCGAGGATCGACTGGTCGAAACTCTGCATGCCGTATTCGTGTGAGCCGGACACGATGGCGCTTGCCAGCAGGGAGGTCTTGTCGCGGTCGGCGATGCAGTCACGGATGTACGGCGTCGAGACCATGACTTCCGCCGCGAGCGCGCGGCCCTGGCCGTCGGCCTTCGGCAACAACCGCTGGGAAATCGCCGCGCGCAGCACGCGCGCAAGCTGATGACGGATCTGGCCCTGATGGTGCGGTGCGAAGACCGACACGATGCGGTTGATCGTCTCAGGCGCATCAAGGGTGTGCAGCGTCGACAGGACCAGGTGTCCCGTCTCCGCAGCCACAAGCGCCGTCTCAATGGTCTCGGCGTCCCGCAATTCACCCAGCAGGATCACATCCGGGTCCTGGCGCAGGGCGCTTTTCAGACCGGCCGAGTACGACGGCACGTCAATGCCGACTTCGCGCTGGCTGACCACCGCCTGGTCGTCGACATGGACAAACTCAATCGGGTCCTCAATGGTGAGGATGTGCACCTTGCGCGACTGGTTGATCGCCGCGACGAGGGCGGCCAGTGTGGTGCTCTTGCCGCTGCCGGTGGCGCCGGTCACCAGCACGAGTCCACGCGACTCGCCGACCAGTGCCGCCACTGACGCGGGCAGCCCCAGCGAATCCATCGGCGGAATGTGCGCGGGAATCAGACGCAGGGCCACGGCGGGCTGGCCGCGTTCACGGAAGACACTCGCGCGCAGCCGGCCCACGCCGGGCAGCGACCAGGCGAAGTCCACTTCCTGAATGCGATCGAGCCGCGTGAGTTGATCGGCATCAAGCCACACGCTGATCAGCGACTCGAGATCGTCCCTCGTGACGATGGGCGACGACGTCCAGCGCTCGAGATCGCCATTCACCCGCACGAGCGGCGGCTGCCCGACGCGCAGGTGCAGGTCGGACGCCCGCCTGGCCGCCGCCTCGACGAGAAGCGCATCAAACGCCGTCCGGTGTGTCATGGTGTCACCTGGTCGCGACGGGCACGTCCACGTAGGTCAGCCAGCCGTGGCGGTCCTCGACGGCGCCGTTGATGTAGTCGAAGAAGGCCTGTTGCAGCGTCGCCGTCACCGGTCCACGTGTGCCGGAGCCAATCGTGACTTTGTCGACCGATCGGATCGGCGTGATCTCGGCCGCCGTGCCCACAAAGAACACCTCGTCGGCGATGTACAACATCTCGCGCGGCAACTGGGCTTCCCGCACTTCGAAGCCGAGATCGCGCGCCAGCGTCATCACGGAATCGCGCGTAATGCCCGGCAGCACCGACGACGACATCGTCGGCGTGTACAGGATGTGATCGCGGACCAGGAACAGGTTCTGGCCGCTGCCTTCGCTGAGCATTCCGCCCGGATTGAGCGCGATCCCTTCGCTGTAACCCTCAACCACCGCCTCCATCTTGATCAGGCCGGAGTTGGCGTAGTTGGCGACCGACTTGGCCATCGCCGGGAACGTGTTGGGCGCGCTGCGCGTCCAGGAACTGACGCGGACGTCCACGCCGTGTTCCAGCGCATCGGCGCCGAGATACGCGCCCCATTCCCACACGAGGATCAGCCCATCCACCGGGCAGGGCAGCGGGTTGACGCCCAGTGCGTTGTACCCGCGGTAAATGAGGGGGCGGATGTAACACGCGGGCAATCCGTTCGCCTTGATGGTGTCGAGCACGGCCGTGGTCATCTCGTCCTGGCCGACGGCGTACTCCATCCGGTAGATTCGCGCGGAGTCATAGAGGCGCCTCATATGGGCATCCAGACGAAAGCAGGCAGACCCCTTGGGCGTGTTGTAACACCGCGCACCCTCAAACACGCCCGAGCCGTAGTGAATGACGTGGGCGGCAACGTGCATCGTCGCATTCGCCCAGTCCACAAGCTTGCCGTTCATCCACACTTTGCCGGTGCCGCTGAATGCCATCGTTCGAACTCCCTTCAACAACTCAACTGTCGCCCCTTATTCTAGTCCTCCGGGAGGGTATCGGGGCGGTCACTCACTGGGCTTCGCCACAGAATGGACAGCGAGTGCCTCGCGCGGGCAGCGGTTTTCGACACTGCCAGCAAAATCGCGCGGTGGGAGGGCCTGGGGGTCGCAGGCGGGTGGGGGTTGGCGCCGGACGCGGGGCCGGCGATGGTCGTGAGGCCGCGCCCGCTCCTGCCGGTGCCGGTGGGGTGGCGACCTGCGGCGGCGGCTTGCGAACGAGGTCGCGCCTGGCCGCGAGCAGGTCGTTCAGCATTTCCTCCGCGCGCTGATACCGTGTGCCGACATCCGGCGAGAGTGCCCGCATGACGATGTCGTCGATGACCTTCGGAATGCTGCTGTTGCGTTCGCGTGGCGGGGTCACGAGTTCGCCGCGTTTGAGACGTACGAGATCCGCAGGCGCCGGCGTGTCGTACGGCAGGGTCCCCGTCAGCATCTGATACATCGTCACGCCGATGGAATAGAGGTCGGACGCAAACACCGCGCGGCCCTCGAACTGTTCAGGCGCCATGTACGGGGGACTGCCGATGACCGTGGTGCCATGGGCCGCGAGTTCGAGCACGCGCGAGGTGCCGAAGTCGCCGACCTTGACCAACCCTTTCTCAGTGACGAACACGTTCGCGGGGCGGAGATCGCGATGGAGGATGTTGTGTTTGTGCGCGTGTTCCACGGCATTGCAGATCTGCGCCGTGTAATCGAGCGCCTGCATCAACTCCAGCGCGCCCTTGTGCACAATCAGGGTCTCAAGCGTCTCACCGGGCACGTATTCCATGACGATGAAGAAGACGTTGTCCTGTTTCTCCGCCGTGATAACCGTGACGATGTTGGGGTGACCAAGCGCCGCGAGCAGGCGCGGTTCCTTGAGCAGTTCGCCGAAGTCCAGATTCTGGCGGTGGGGCACTTTCAGCGCCACCCGCTTGTCGATCCAGGTATCTTCTGCCAGATACACGGTGCCAAACCCACCACTGCCAAGCGGCTCGACGATTCGATACTTGCCCAGGGTCTGGCCGCGAAACACCATGTGCGGAGAGAATATCAGAGGCATTGAGGATTGAGGATTGAGGATTGAGGATTGAGGATTTGGATTGAGGGATTGAGGAGCGGGGATTGGGCGGCATGACGCGCGTGTATGTGCCCGACGTCCAGGTTGAGACGCTTGTTGTCGAGGTGGTGGGCGATGAGGCGCATCATCTGACGCGTGTCCTCCGCGTACGCGCGGGCGATTCCGTTGGCGTGTTTGACGGGCGCGGGCGTGAATGGCGTACACAGGTCGGCGCGATCACGAAGTCGTCGGTTTCGCTGATCGTCGAGCGGGAGGTGAGTCCGGTTCCGGAACCGGCGGTGAGGGTCACGCTGGCGGTCGGCCTGCTTAAGGGCGACCAGATGGACGCCGTCGTACGCGACGCGACGGTGATGGGCGTGACGGCCATCAGGCCGGTCGTGACCGACCACGTCGCGGTGCCGTCGAAGACCTGGCGCGACAATCGTGGACAGGCCCGTTGGCACCGTGTCGCCGTCGCCGCCGCCAAGCAGTGTGGTCGCGCCGTCGTCCCCACCATCGCCCCGGTGACCCCGCTCGTCGGCCTGTGGCCGACGGCGGACGCGCCGGATGCGGCGAACTTGACGCTGGCGTGTGTCGAACCGGCGGCGATGCAGGGGGGGACGGCGCGCGACTGGCGGACGGCCGCACGGCCCTCGGCGGCGCTGCTGCTGATCGGACCGGAGGGTGGCTGGAGCGGCGAGGAACTCGCGATGTTCACGGAACGAGGCGCGCACACCGTGTCGCTTGGTCCGCGCACCCTGCGGGCCGAGTCCGCTCCCGCTGTGGCCCTGACCCTCCTGTGGGCGGCCTGGGGCTGGACGTGATGGCCACCAGGGCCATTCTGATCCCCGGCAACGGCGGGTGCAGTCCGGGCGACGCCTGGTATCCGTTCGTCGAGCGGGGCCTCGCCGCCCTGGGTCTCGACGTCATCAACACCGAGTTTCCCGACAGCGTGAAAGCGCGCGCCTCGTATTGGCTGCCATTCCTGGAGTCACTGGGGGCCGACGAACGGACCATCCTGATTGGTCACTCGTCAGGCGCGGTGGCGGCCATGCGGTATGCCGAGACCCATCGCCTCCTGGGATCTGTGCTCGTGGGTGTCTGTCATACCGATCTGGGAGACTCGTTCGAAGCCCAGAGCGGCTACTACCGGGACCCGTGGTGCTGGTCAGCCATTCGTGACAACCAGCAGTGGATCGGAGTCTTCAACTCCACTGACGATCCTCACATTCCGATCGCGGAGCCGCGCCACGTGGCGGCGCAGCTGAAGTGTTCCTACTTTGAGTTCAGGAACCGCGGGCACTTCACGGATGGGCAATTGCCGGACGTGGTGGAATTTGTCGCCAGGCAGTTGTGTCACACGGGCTGAGGCCCTTGTGCTCCGTCAACCGCCCAACCGCCCATCCGCTCACCAGCCCAGCCGCAACCCCACCCAGCCGTCTTCGTCGCGACGTTCGAGAATCTGACACCCGGCTCCCTCGAACGCCGCGATGACATCGTCTGCCTCGGCGGTCGTGATGCCGCTGAGGATGAGGGCACCGCCGCGCAGAGTCATGGCGACGAGCCGGTCCACAAGGCGAATGAGCAGACCGCCCGTGAGGTTCGCGAGGACCAGATCGAACGGTCCGCCGGCGACCGTCCCGTCCACGTCGAGGTCGACCTGGCGGATGTCGAGGCCGGACGTGATGTGGTTGAGTTCGGCGGATTCTCGCGCACAGACGATCGCGTCCATGTCGTAGTCCACGGCGACGGCGCTGGCGGCGCCGAGGCGGAGCGCGGCGATGGCCAGCACGCCGGATCCGGTCCCGACGTCACACACGCGGCGGCCCGCGTGATCCCCGGCCTGCAGGAGACCGAGGCATAAACGCGTCGAGGCGTGATGACCGGTGCCGAACCCCATCGACGGCAGAATCACGATGACCTGCGACCCATCGGTGGGGATGTCCCAGGGCGGCGCGACACTGAGCGCGCCCACGCGCACGGCCGTCAGCGCGGCCTGGCTTCGTTCGGCCCAGTGTTCGTCGGGGACGTCAATCGCCGCACACACCAGATGCGGCATTGCCGCGCGGAGGTGCGCCTCGGCATCGTGCCGCTCCTCCGTCGTGCTGAAGAAGATGCGGAGCGCGGCCCCGGAGTCGTCGACGGCGGTGGGGGACCAGTCGTCCACTGCGGCCAGCACGAAATCGGGGTCGCCGAATCCCGAGACGTCGAGACCGGGGTA
Organism: Vicinamibacterales bacterium; assembly: GCA_030827135.1. Lineage (GTDB taxonomy): Bacteria > Acidobacteriota > Vicinamibacteria > Vicinamibacterales > SCN-69-37 > SYFT01. The sequence goes on along the minus strand of JAURFE010000001.1, from coordinate 464,063 downwards.
CATGCGTTCCGGGCGGGACTCAGCCAAAGAGATCCTTCACGCGTTCGAAGAACGGCTTCTCATCGCTGTCACCCTCGACGTCACGCGCCGCCAGCATCTCCACGGGCATCGTCTTGCCGAGCTGCTCGATGAGTTTCTTCTGATCCTTCGAGAGCTTCTTCGGCACATCCACCACGAGTCGCACATGCAGGGCTCCGGCCCCGCGGCCGGACACGTTCGGCATGCCCTTGCCTTTGAAGGAGACCAGGGTGCCATTGGCCGATCCGCCGGAGACGTTGACGTCGATCGCCCCGTCGGGCCCCTCGACCTTGAACGTGCCCCCCAGCGCCATGATCGGGAAGGGCACACGCACTTCCATGTAGAGGTCGTCGCCCTCACGCACAAAATTCGCGTGCTGACGCACGTGCACCACGACATAGAGGTCGCCGGGGGGGCCACCCTGCGCCCCGTGTTCGCCCTCGCCGTGCAGACGCAGGCGCTGCCCATCCGCGATGCCGGCCGGGATGCGCACAGTGACCTTGCGATCGCGCATCTGCCGTCCCGTCCCGCGACACGAGGTACACGGTTTCGGAATGATCTGCCCGGTGCCACGGCACTGTCCGCAGGGCCGCGAGACGACGAGGAAGCCCTGCTGGTAGCGCAGTTGCCCTCGTCCGGCACACTGTGGGCAGGTCTCGCGCGAGGAGCCCGGGGCCGCGCCTGATCCGCCGCACGGTTCGCACGCCTCTTCGCGTGGAATCTGGATGGGCGTCTCGACGCCGCGGAACGACTCGTCGAATGCGATTTCGAGATCGAACCGCAGGTCGCTGCCACGCACGGGACCGGCGCGCCGCCCGCCGCCTCCGCCACCGAACCCGAAGAAGTCGCCGAGGATGTCGGAGAAGTCCCCAAAGATGTCGGGGTTCATGCCGGGCCCGCCCTGGCCAGGGCCCGACACGCCTGCGTGACCAAACTGGTCGTAGCGCGCGCGTTTGTCCGCGTCGCCGATCACGGAGTAGGCCTCGGCTGCCTCCTTGAACTTCTCTTCAGCCTCGGGATTGCCCTGGTTGCGATCGGGGTGGTGCTGCAGCGCCAGCTTGCGATAGGCGCTCTTGATCTCCGATTCGCTGGCCGTGCGCGGGACGCCGAGGACCTGGTAGTAATCCCGCCGGCTCACGCCTTGGCCACCTTGACCATCGCCGGCCGCAGCAGCTTCGAGCCGATGCGGTAGCCGCGCCTGAATTCGGCGGTGATTTGGCCATCCGGCCGGCCCTCGGCGGGTTCATCGGCGACCGCCTCGTGCCACCCCGGATCAAACGTCACCCCCACGACCTCGAGCGGCTCGACGTTCCGCTTGCGCAACTGATCGAGCAGTTGCCGATGGATCAGCGTGATGCCCTGGTGGTAAGCCGCCAGTTCCGGGTTCGTCTCCAGTCCCTTCGCCGCAGCCATCGCACGCTCGAGGTCGTCGATGACCGGCAGCATGTCGCGCACGACATCCATGGTCAGGAAATCGGACAGGTCGCGGCGTTCCCGATCGGTGCGCTTCCGATAGTTGTCGAACTCGGCCGTGAGTCGCAGCAAACGGTCGTACGTCTCGTCGCGATCCTGCTGGAGTGCGGCGACGTCAGGCGCCGTCTGGTCGTGTGCCTCGCCGTTGGCCGGCGTGTCGGTCGTCTCTTCAGTCATATTTCTGCGTTAGTGCCCTTCCAGGGCCCTGGTCACGGCCCGTGACACGCCATCCACCACCGAGATGGCGCGTTGATACCGCATGCGCGTCGGGCCAATCACCCCAACGGTGCCGGAGCGCTGGCCGTCGTTGAAGGTGGATGCCACCAGACTGAACGGATGCATGTCCGGGCTCACATGCTCCGACCCGATGACCACCGTCAGACCGTCGGACTCGATATAGGAGGTGAGCAGTTCGACCAGGCGGTGTTTCTCTTCAAGCAGGCGGAACAACGCCCGCAGTGTTTCGAGCGTAAGCTGTTCGCGATCTCCGGCGGCACCCATGGCGCCTTCGAAGAGGAACGATGTGCCCTGGATCACGACCGTCTCTTCCGGCGTCGCGAGATCCAGGCCGGTCTGCGCCAGTTGCAGCGCCCGGGTCATCAGCGCGTCATAGAGCATCCGCTCTTCATGCATTCTGGCGACGAGCGCCTCACGCGCCTCAATCAAGGTCAGGCCCGCGAACTCGGCGTTGATGTACTGCGCCGCCTGCTGCAGGACGCCCATGTCGTACGGCTCGGCCGTTTCCACCACCTTGTGGGTGATCTGATTGCCCGTCGCCACCACGATGACCAGCACGCGGTGACTGTCGAGGCTGACGAAGTTGATGTGGCGCAGGCGCACCGTCGGACTCGACGGGGTCAGCGCAAAGGCGATCTGGTGGGAGGCCCGCGCCAGTTCCTGCGACACACTTTCCAGCAGGTCGCCGGTCGATCCGGTGCGGCGCAGCCGCGACTCGAGGTCCGGACCCGACTTCACCCGGCGCCGCGACTGCAGCAGGGAATCCACATACAGGCGATAGCCCGCATCGGTGGGGATCCGGCCGGCAGAGGTGTGCGGCTGGCGGACAAGGCCCTGTTCCTCTAGTCGCGCCAGGATGTTGCGCACCGTGGCCGACGACAGGCCCAAGCGAGAGTGTTCCGCCAACCAGGCGGACGACACCGGTTCGCCCTGCTCGATATAGTCCGAGACCAGGCGCGCAAGAATCCGGCGTTGGCGATCGGTCAGGTCAGTGGGCGTCATGGCTTCTGCAGTGTTAGCACTCGGCGTCTTCGACTGCTAACCCAGTATAGCCCAGGCCCTGTCCCTCAGGAGCCGGGCGGCCTCCCGCGACTCCGCGACAAGCGCCGCGGAATCTGCCCAGACGGCGTGGCCATGCTCGGCCATGACCTGCCCGTCCACCAGCGTGTATCGCACATCGGACGCCCGGGAGCCGTAGACCAGGGTCGCGTACGGATCGAGGGCCGGTTGCTGGTGGAGGCCGTCGCGGGAGACGACGATGAGGTCGGCCTTTTTGCCGGCTTCGACGGATCCGATGTCGGCGTCGAGGCCAAGCGCCCTGGCTCCCTCGCGGGTCGCCATGGTCACCACATCACGCGCGGTCAGGTGGCCGGGACCCAGCCGCATCGCCTGCAGCGTCGCGGCGAGGCGCATCTCCTGAAACATGTCGAGGGTGTTGGCGCAGGCCGCGCCGTCGGCACCGAGCGACACGGTGATGCCGCGTTCACGCATCTCGGGCACCGGCGCCACGCCGCTCCCCAGCTTGAGGTTGGAACCGGGGCAGTGGAGCACCTTGACCTCGCGCTCCGCCATCATCGCCTGCTCGGCCTCCGTGACCCACACGCAGTGGGCCGCACACAACCGGGAGTTCGCCAGGCCGACCGAGTCGAGGTAGGCCATGTTGTCGAGACCGGTCAGCCGTCGCACCATATCCACTTCTTCGCGTTGTTCCGAGGCGTGGGTGTGTACGATCAGGCCGTGGGTCTCGGCCGCGGCTGCCGTCATCGCAAGCAGATCGCGTGTGCACGAAATCGCGAAGCGCGGCGCCAGGGCGATGCGCAGCCGGCCGTTCGCCGCGCCATGCCAACGTCGATGCAGCGCCAGGGCTTCCTCGAGGCCGGTTGACGCGGACTGGCGGAGGCGCGCCGGCTGGTCGCCCGAGACGTCCATCAGGCACTTGCCGACAATCGCGCGCAGTCCCGTCGCGACGAGCGCATCACACACCGCATCGGTGCCATGCACCGTCTCCATGGTCAGCACGGTCGTTGTGCCTCCGGCCAGCAGTTCGGCGGCGGCCAGCCGCGCGGAGATGCGCAACGAGTCGTCGGTGTGGGCGGCTTCGAGCGGCCACACGCGCGATCGCAGCCACGCGAGCAGTGGCAGGTCATCTGCCGATCCGCGGAACAGCGTCTGACACAGGTGAATGTGCGTCTGCACGAACCCCGGGAGGACATAGCCTCCGCCGGCATCAATCGTGCGATCGGCTCGAGTGCCGGCCGGGAGGGCGCCGACCGCCACGATGCGGCCATCCACAACGTGGACGTCGCCCGAGACGACATCCCCGGCGTCGTTCATGGTGAGGATGCACGCGTTCCGGATGATCAGGGACATCAGTTGCGATGCAGGTGGCATTGCTCCCACGGGTCGGTGCCTTCGAGGAACGCCTCGGCCACGCGCCGCGGGCAGAACGGGCCGGCGAGCTGACCGGAGAGCGGATCAATGTCGGCGAAGACGATGCCGTCGGGCACGCTGAACGGCTGGTCGGCACGCGCGGCGAGCGCACGTTTCATGAACGACGTCCAGATCGGCAACGCCGCCTGCGACCCGCCCAGCCCGACCGGCGTGTTGTCATCGAAGCCGACCCACACGACCGTGAGCAGCTCCGGCGTAAAGCCGACAAACCAGGCGTCGCGCAGATCGTTGGTGGTGCCGGACTTGCCCGCGGCGTTCAGACGGAAGCCCTGCGATCGTGCGCCGGCGCCGGTGCCTTCGTTCATCACGGCGCGCATCATGTTCGTGACCAGGAATGTCGTGTCCGGCCGCGCGATGTCCTTGGTCGATCCGGCCGTGATCTGCCGCGGTTTGCCGTTTTCGACGATGCGGGTCATCGCGCGCAGGGGGCGCAGCCGGCCGCCATTGGTGAAGATGGTGAATGCGGTCGCCAGATCGAGCGGCGAGGTTTCGAAGACGCCGAGGGCAATTGATGGAAACGGCTGCGCCCGGGTCCCGACTCCGATTGCCTTCCAGAAGTCCGCTACATTCTGGTAGCCGGTTTCTTCCGCGATCTTGATCGCCGGGATGTTGCGCGACATCGCGAGCGCGCGGCGCAGGGTAATCGGCCCGTCGTATTCGTCGCGGTAGTTGCCCGGCTCATAGGGCTTGTCGCCATCCATGAAGATGGTGGGTTCATCAAGCACGATGGTCGCCGGCGTGGGGCCGGACGCGCCCTCCGCGACCATGTGCTCAAACGCGGCGAGATAGACAAACGGCTTGAAGATGGACCCGGGCTGCCGGCGTGTGGTGACCGCCCGGTTGAACTGCGACTGGCTGTAGGACCGGCCACCGACCAGCGCCAGGATCTCGCCGGTGCGCGGGTCCACGGCGACAATCGCCGCCTGCACCTGGCCCGTCCGCTTGCGGCCCGCGAGTTGTTTGTCGAGGGCGACCACCCCCTCGCCGACCGCTTCCTGGGCAATGCGCTGGAGGTGCATGTCGATCGTCGTGTACACATCCACGGCGCCGTCGGATTCAAACAGTCCCGTGTGCCGTTCGCTGACAAGCCGGCTGACATAGTCGACGAAATACGGCGCTTCGTTCTCCAGGGCGCGGGCGGCGAGGCCCAGCGGGGCCTTGCGGGCGGTCTCGGCTTCGTCAGGCGTGATGTACTCCGCGTCGACCATGGCACCGAGCACCACGTTCCGCCGCTCAAGCGCGCGGTCGGGATTTCTGAACGGCGACAGCCGCGACGGGGACTGCAGCAGGCCGGCGATCGTCGCCGCCTCCGCCAGCGAGACGTTCCGCACGTCCTTGCCGAAGAAGATCCGCGCGGCCTCCGCGACGCCGTGAATGGCGAACGGGCCGCGCTGGCCGAGCACCATGTCATTGAGATAGAGCTCGAAGATCTGATCCTTCGACAGCCGCGACTCCAGCACGATGGCCATCAGCTGTTCCTGCAGCTTCCGCTTCATCGTCTGCTCGCGCGTCAGGAAGGTGTTCTTGACGATTTGCTGCGTGAGTGTGCTGCCGCCCACCAGGTATTCGCGATCGCCGAACAGATTCGTCAGCAACGCACCGGCCGAGCGGATGACATCCACGCCGGGATGGTCGTAGAAGCGGCGGTCTTCGATGGCGAGCACCGCGTACCGCATCCGTTCCGGAATGGAGGCCAGCGGCGTGTAGCGCCGCTTTTCGCCGGTGGCAAACGCGGTCAGCATCGGCGCCTCGAGTGTCACCGGACCGGTCGGCTTGTTGGTGGTCTCATCCACGAGGCGCGTGATGACGGGGGTGGCGCCTTTCAAGAACTCCACCCGCACAATGTGCAGTCCGTCCTTGTCGGTGCGTGGCGCCAGCCGCACCACGTCTTCGTCGATCGCGAACTCACCGCTCCCTGCGATGGCGTCGCGGCGGGCATACCCGACGTCGTTCAGCCGTTCTTCCAGTTGTTTGGGCGTCAGCCCCTGCCCGCTGCGCAATTCAAACGGCCGGCCGAAAATCCGGGGAATCGTGCGCTGTTCGCCCGCCAGCCGGGCGTCGATCTGGGCGGCAAACGACGACCAGAGATAGGCGAGCGTGATGCCGGAGAGCAGCGCCAGGATGCCGAGAGGAATCAGGACCACGCGCACAAGGCGCGTTCGCCCCCGAAAAAAGGCCATGAACGACCCGGCGAGGTCGCGCCTGCGGGGGCTGGGGGGGCGGGTGGCTCCCTTGGCGGAACGAGTGGTCATGCGTCAGTGAAAGTGTATAGTCTTCACTTTGTTAATCAGGTGAACTAAGGCGGACATCTGCGATTGTGACGATAGACGTGGACTTTGGGGCTGGTGGGCCGGGGGGGACCCTGAACACCCGGCGGGTCAACCGGCAACGGTTGCTCGAGGCCGTGCGCCGGACCGGGCCGATTTCGCGCGCCGGTCTGGCCAAGGCCACGCGGCTGAGTCCACCGACCGTGTCCGCGCTGGTGGAGGATCTCGTCCAGGAGGTGGACCTGCTCCACGAAGTCGGCATCGGGACGTCGAAAGGCGGGCGCCCGCCGATCATGCTCCAGTTCAATGCCGAATTCGGGTACCTGGTTGGTGTGGACGTCGGCTCACAGACGCTGCGGGTCGCGCTGACCGACCTGCAGGGCAAGGTGCTCGCCCGTCATCAGGAGCCCACCGACTCGTCGTCGGGTTCCGCCACGCTTGACCAGATTTATGCGGCGGTGGACGAGGTTTTCCGGCGGACGAAGCGCGATCGGGCAAAGTTGTATGCCGTGGGTATCGGCGCGCCCGGCATGACCGATGTGCAGACCGGCCGCGTCATCAACGCGGTGAACCTGCCGGGCTGGGTCGACATCCCGCTGCGCGAACTCGCCGAGGCGCGGTTGAACGCGCCTGTCCGTGTGGACAATGACGCGAACATGGCAGCGTTGGGGGAGCGATGGCTCGGCTGTGCCCGCGGCGTCAGCGACTTCGTGTTTATTGCGCTTGGCGCCGGTGTGGGCGCCGGGGTCGTCGTCGGTGGCCGGATGCACCGCGGCCATCACTGGTATGCGGGTGAAATCAGCCACATGAACCTCGACTTCCGCGAGTGGGAAGCCGACTTCGGCAAGCGGGGGTATCTGGAGAGCCGCGTCGGCGCCGCCGCGATTCCCCAGTGGCACCATGCGAAGCGTCTGGTGGAAGGCGTGACGGTGCCCGGCGGCGATCGGGCGGGCGCTGTCGCGCTGATTATCGACGCGGCGCGTGGCGGCGATGCGCGCGCCGCCGCCGTGATTGAAGAACTCGCCGTGTATCTCGGCACCGCCGTGGCCAACATCGTGGCGGTGCTGGATCCGGCGCTGGTCGTGTTTGGCGGCGGGTTGAGTCATGCCGGCGATCTGCTGTTGCATCCGCTGCGCCGCGTGGTGTCACGCATTGTGCCCAACCTGCCGCGCCTCGAAATTTCCTCACTGGGCGATGACGCCCAATTGATGGGGGCCGTCAACTCCGCGATGGAAGTCGCGGAGGGCCGGCTCGCGACGTGGCTCGACGCCGCGGCGTTCCCCTCCCGCGCGGTGGGCCGCGTGGGTTCCCGTTGACTGTGCAAAGGACCGCATGCCGTTTTCTCCCGACTATGTCCGTCTCGTCCTGAACGAGAACTTCGAGGACGCGAAAGCGTTGTTCCTCGATCCGCTGATGGCCATCCACTACGCGCATCTCTGCATGCTGCGTGAGACCGGCATTGTGTCGCTCGAGGATGCGCGCACAATCAGACGCGCGCTCGACGGCATCGATCTCGCGGCCGTGCGCGCCGCGACCTACGACGGGTCGTACGAAGACCTGTTCTTCTATCTCGAACGCCAGGTGGTGGCCGCGTGTGGCGCCGACGTCGCCGGGCGCCTGCACACCGCGCGCAGCCGCAACGATATCGACATGACGATGTATCGGATGTGCATCAGGGCGTTTGTGCTCAAGCTCGCCGAGGCGACGGTGCAGCTGCGCCGATCGCTGCTCGATCTGGCGTCGCGCCACCGGCACACCGTGTTTCCCGCGCACACGCACACGCAACCCGCGCAGCCGTCCACGGTGGCCCACTATCTGCTGGGCGCCATCGAGCAACTGGAGCGCGACGGCACACGGCTCAAGGCGGCGTACGCGTGCGTCAATCAGAATCCGCTCGGCGCCTGCGCCATCACCGGCACCGGGTTTCCGATCGATCGCGATCGGACGAGCGTGCTGCTGGGATTCGACGGTCCGACCGGCAACACCTACGGCAGCATCGCGACGGTGGACTATCTGCTGGAGAGTGCGGCGGCGGCGAGCGTCACGCTGGTCGGCGTCGGCCGGCTGGTGCAGGATCTGCTGCTCTGGTGCACGATGGAGTTCGGCTACCTCCGGCTGACCGACGGGTTTGTGCAGGTCAGCAGCATCATGCCGCAGAAGCGCAATCCCGTCGCGCTGGAGCATGCGCGCGCCCTCGCGTCGAAGGCCTTTGCACAAGCGGGTGCCATTCCTGTCGCGGTGCACAACACGCCGTTCGGCGACATTGTGGACACCGAGGACGACCTGCAGCCGCTTGTGGCCGCGATGTTCAAGGACGCCATCCGTGCGGTATCACTCGTGGCCGTGGCGCTCGACGGCGCCGATGTGGATGTCGACAAGATGCGCACGCGCGCCGGCGAAAACTGGATCTCGGTCACGGAACTGGCCGACACCCTCGCGCGCGAGCGTGGGCTGCCATTCAAGGCCGGGCACACCATCGCCGCCCGCCTGGTGCGCGGCCGCCAGGAACGGCCCGACGCGCCGCTCTCGACGATCGTCGCCGAGATTTCCCGCGAGGTCACCGGCACGGCCATCGAGTACACGGAGGCCGAACTTGCCGAACTCCTGAGCCCCGAACACTTCGTGGCCATTCGCCGCACACACGGCGGCCCCGCGCCGGAGATCACCGGTGCCGCGATCGCAGACTCACGCGCACGCCTCGCCGAAGACGCCGGCTGGATCGCCTCAACACGCGCGCGCCTGCTGGGCGCTGAGAGCGGCCTGAAGGCGGCTTCGATGTCAATGGGGTAATGAGGCAATGGGGCGATAATGCAATGGCCGTTATCGAGGTCATGGCATTCACCCATTCAGGAATTAGCGCAATTCCATCGCCTCATTCCTTCATGGCGTGACGAGGAAGTGCTTGCCCATGTCGAGGGGCAAGCCCTCGATCAACCGCTCGCAGAGCGCCTGGCCGTAGCGGTTCAGGAAAAACGCGAGATCCACGATGCGCTCCTGTGGATGACCTTCGGGGAAGGCGAGCGCCTGCGTACGCGTGAACTGGCGGCGGAGGGTGTCGTCCTTGCGTTTGCTGGCCGAGATGACCTTCGCATGCAGGTGCCTGAGTGTGTCCTGCATGCGCTCGACGGTGGTGTCGGCGGCGCCGGCGAGGGTCGGGTCGACTGACGCGATGGCGACCTTCAACGCCTCAATACGCGCGCGCACGTCGTCGGCCGTCGCCACAAAGCCGTCCTCGAGGCCTGGCGGGAGCTGGCTCTGAAGAAGGCGATTGAGGGCGGCCTCGTCGTGGGGCTGCAGGGATTCGAACGGCAGCTGATATTTCTCGAGGAACCGGACGGCCGCTGAGTCGAGCAGCGTCGCGTTCGCGCGCGGGTACAGCAGCGGCATTTCGACGCCGAAGTCCTGGTAGATGGCGCCGAGCTGCGCCTGATACGCGAGTTCGCTGGGGCCGGCCACGTAACAGACGGTCGGGAAAAGCCGGTCCTGCACGAGCGGGCGGAGCAGCACGTTGGGACTGAAGCGCTCGGGATGTTCGGCGGCTTCCTGCTGCACGTCGGCCAGCGGCCGGACGACATCACCAATCGCGTAGCCGTTGTCGCGCCGCTTGATGGAGACGCGATCGCCGCCGCCCATGTAGAAGAGGGCCACGCTGTCGTCCCCGGGTTCGACCTGGGGTTCGTGGCCGAGGTGTCGCATCGTGTCGCCGGTCGTCTTGGCGAAATGGGTCGTGCGACACGGCGTATCCAGTTCCTTGGCGAAGAGGGACGCGACGAGGGGCTTGGCCGCGGGGTCCGCCGCTTCGAAGACGACCAGGCCGTAGCGACCGAGCAGATCATCCAGCCACGCCGCAAACGCGGTGCCCATCCGCTGGCCGGGGCGGTAGTGCGCGCGAAGGCGCGCCATGACGTCGTCTCTGAATTCCGTGGCGGGGAGCGCCTGTTCGAGTGCACCGAGCGCATCGCCGATGCCGTCGTCGATCACCAGCGAGGACACGGGGCGTGTGCCGGCCCCCTCGAGTGAGTCGAGCGAGATCTCGTGCAGGGCGAGCTCGGCGTCGAGCACGCGGCAGGTGCGCACTTCTTCCCAGTCGTGGTCTTCCGCCTCGACCCAGAACACAGGAATCGCCGCAATGCCGTGGCGCGCGGAGACCTTGCGGGCGAGGCGAATCGCCGTCACCGCTTTGAGCAGCGTATACAGTGGCCCGCCAAAAAGACCGGCCTGCTGGCCTGTGACGATCGCGACCGTCTCGCGATCGGCGAGTCGTGTCGCCGCGGCGCGCGCATGAGCCGGGGCGCCGCGACGTTCGAGTTGCGCGCCGAGCAGTCTGGCGAGACCCGCGCGGTCACGCGGGCTCTGCTGCACGCGCGCCAGGGTCTGCGTCCACGCGGCCGGATCCGCCGGATTGCCGCTGAACAGGCCGGCGACGCTCGAAAAGTCCGTCGAATACGCCGACACGAGCGGGCGAATCCACGGAAACCGCCTCAGGTCGATCGCGTCACGAATGATGGTGCTGGCAGGGACGTCGGGATGGGCGGGCACGCCCGTCAATTTACTACAGAGGCTAGGGAGACGGTTCGGCCGCGTGGTAAAGTACTGTGATCGTTTCAGGAGTTTCTGCACTGCTATACGACGACTCCGCCGGGTTCACCGCGCCCCCCGCCTTCGGCACATTTCGCGTCCTGCATCAAATCGGCAGCGGCGCTCTGGGACCTGTTTTCCGTGCCTATGAACCCCAGCGTGAACGGCTGATCGCCGTCAAGGCCTTCCGCCTCGACATTGTGCCTGAAGTCACCACTCGGCTTGCCGAGGCCCTCCGGCGTCTCGCGGCCGTCCGCGTGGAGTCGCCCTGCATCGTGCCCACGGTCGCGGCCGGGCTGGAAGGCCTGACGGCTTTTCTTGGATCCGAGTACGACACCTCCGAGACCTTCGATGCGGCGCTGCGCCGACTGGCACCGGCACCGATCGATCGCGCGCGACCGATATTGCGTCAGGTCGCGGAGGCCATCGAGGCCGGATGGGCTGCGGGCCTGGGGCACGGCGCGTTGCATCCGCGTGACGTGTTTGTCAGCGACACCAACCAGGTGCGCGTCACCGGCTTTGGCGTGGTGCCCGCACTTGAGGCGCTTGGGATCACGGCGCCGGTGCGCCGACCCTACACCGCACCGGAACGTGTGGCCGGTCGCCCGTGGGACATCCGGGCGGACGTGTACTCGTTTGGCGTGCTCGCCCACGAATTGCTGACCGGTCGACGGCCGGCGGGCACAGGGGAGCAGGACTGGACGCTGCCGACAGGCACGACTCCCGCGCAGCGCGTCGCGATTCGCGCCGCGCTCGCGTGCGTGTTGGCCGAGGATCCCGCGAACCGGTACGCCACACCCTCGGAGTTTCTTGCGGCACTTGAGACGGAGAAGTTGCCTTCGGTCACAAAAGAGGTTGTGGAAGTTGTGGCGGTGCCGACCCCACCCACGCCTCCTGCTCCACCGGCTGTTGACGTGGCGCCCTCAACCCCAGCGCGCCCTGCTGCGGGCGCGCCCACGTCACCCACATCACCTTCCGTGGCACGCCCAACCCCGGCGCGCCCTCCGGCGCCCACACGACCTGCGGTGGCGCGCTCAATCCCAGCGGGCCCCACGGTGCCCCCGCCCGCGCTGCCGTTCTCAAGCGGGATCGCCGCGGCGTTTTTCGTCGTCGGCGTGCTCATCGGCGCGGCCCTCGGTTATGTGTGGCGCGGCCCGTCCGGCAGCGCGCCAGATGCGCTCGAAACGGCGGCTGTCGTCGGTGACGTTCCGGTCGGCACTGACGTAGCCGTGACCGAACCCCCGACGGTGCCGGCAGAGACGACGCCTTCAGGCGAGGTGGCCCAGGCCGAGCCGTCGGCCACGCGCGGCCGGTTGCTGGTGCGGTCGGTGCCCGCAGGAGCTCGTGTGATGATTAGCGGCCGCGCGCGCGGGACGACGCCCGCGACCGTGCGGGACCTGCCGTTTGGCACATACAACGTCACGGTGTCGCGCGAAGGCTACCGGCCGCGCATCGCGCGGGTCACCCTCTCCCGGACCGTGCCGGCGCGGGATATCACCGTGGAGCTGCGGCGCGCCGCCCCCCTGGCGCCTGCCGCGTCCACCGGATCGCTGTACATCGATACCCGTCCGTCAGGCGCACAGGTCACAATTGATGGCCGCCTCATGGGCACCACGCCGATGCGTGTGCCGGATGTGGCGCCGGGGTCGCATACGATTCGGCTCGATCTCGCGGGCCACAAGAGCATGACCACCACCGTGGTGGTGCGGGCCGGGCAGCAGGTGCCTGTGCGCGTGTCGTTGGAAGTGATGTAGGGAAAAAACATGGACGCAGTGTTGGCGTTGGAGAATGGCCGGTGTTTTCGGGGGCGCTCGATGGGCGCTCCGGCGGACGCCGCCGGCGAAGTGGTGTTCAACACGAGCCTGACCGGCTACCAGGAAGTGTTGACCGACCCGTCGTACGCGGGGCAGATCGTCGCCATGACGTGCCCGGAGATCGGCAATTACGGCGTCACCGGGGACGACGGTGAGTCACGGGCGCCCCGGGTGTCGGGGTTCATCATCCGCAGCGAGTCGCCGACGGCGAGCAACTGGCGCGCCGAGGGGACGGTGCGCGAGTACCTCGTCCGCCACGGCATCGTCGCCATCGCCGACATTGATACGCGGGCGCTCACACGCACCCTGCGCACGGCGGGGGCGATGCGCGGCGTCATCGCCACCGGCACGATTCCGAAGACCGACGAGCTGGTGGCGCGGGCGCGGGCCTTGCCGTCGATGGAGGGGGCGGATCTGGTGCGCGGCGTGACGTGCGCCGAGGCGTTTGACTGGCCGGCCTCGGACGGCACCACCGAGTTCGACGAGTTTGTGTCGATGACAGCGGCGCCGGGCCGGCGGTTGCGCGTCGCCGCGTATGACTTCGGGATGAAGTGGAACATCCTGCGCCGGCTGACGGCGCACGGGTGCGACGTGCGGGTGTTCCCGGCGACGGCGCCGGCCGGTGAGTTGCTGGCTATCAACCCGGATGGCGTCTTTCTTTCAAACGGCCCCGGCGACCCTGCCGTGCTCGACTACGCGATCGCGAATACGCGCGTGCTGGTGGAGTCCGGCGTGCCGGTGTTCGGGATTTGCCTCGGTCACCAGATTCTGGGTCTTGCGATGGGTGCGAAGACCTACAAGCTGAAATTCGGTCATCGCGGCGGCAACCATCCGGTGAAGGATCTGTCGTCCGGCAAAATCGAAATCACGTCGCAGAACCACGGCTTTGCGATCGATCCGGCGACGGTGCCCGGTGATGTTGAAGTCACCCACCTGAATCTGTATGACGGCACGGTGGAAGGACTTCGGCATCGGACCCGGCCGGTGTTCTGCGTGCAGTACCACCCCGAGGCGGCCCCGGGGCCGCACGATGCGGACTATCTCTTTGCACAGTTTGTGCGTGCGATGACTCAGAAGGCGTAGCAGGATTTCATGCCCAAGCGAACGGATATCAAGCGTGTGCTCGTGATCGGCTCCGGGCCGATTGTCATCGGTCAGGCCTGTGAGTTTGACTACTCCGGCACTCAGGCGTGCAAGGCGCTTCGGGACGAAGGTCTCGAAGTGGTGCTGGTCAACAGCAACCCCGCCACGATCATGACCGACCCGGAACTGGCGGATCGGACCTATGTGGAACCGCTGACGGTGGCCGCGCTGGAGCAGGTGATTGCGCGCGAGCGGCCGGATGCGATTCTGCCGACCGTCGGCGGGCAGACGGCCCTGAACCTGGCGGTGGACCTTGACGAAGCCGGCGTCCTCAGGAAGTACAACGTTGAGCTCATCGGCGCCTCCATCGCGGCCATCAAGGTGGCCGAGGACCGTCTGAAGTTCAAGGAAGCGATGCGCTCGATCGGCGTGGCGGTGCCGGAGAGCTACTACGCGCGGTCGCTCGACCAGGCGCTTGAGGCGTCCGACAAGATCGGCTTTCCGGCGATTATCCGTCCCTCGTTCACGATGGGCGGGGTGGGCGGCGGCATCGCCTACAACGTCGAGGAGTTCAAGGAGATCTGCGCCCGCGGGCTCTCGATGAGCCCGGTCCATGAGTTGCTGATCGAAGAATCCGTCATCGGGTGGAAGGAATACGAACTCGAGGTCATGCGCGACTGCGAGGACAACTTCGTGGTCATCTGCTCCATCGAGAATATCGACCCGATGGGCGTGCACACCGGTGACAGCATCACGGTCGCTCCGGCCCTGACACTGACCGATCGCGAGTACCAGCGGATGCGTGATGCGGCCCGCCGCATCATCCGCCGCGTCGGCGTGGAAACCGGCGGGTCGAACATCCAGTTCGCCGTCAATCCGGCCGACGGCCGGATGATTGTCATCGAGATGAATCCGCGCGTCTCCCGCTCGTCGGCGCTGGCGTCCAAGGCCACCGGCTTCCCGATCGCCAAGATCGCGGCGAAGCTCGCGCTGGGGTACCGACTCGACGAGATCAAGAACGACATCACCCGGCTGACGCCGGCCTCGTTTGAGCCAACGATCGACTATGTCGTCGTCAAGGTGCCGCGGTGGGCGTTCGAGAAGTTCCCGACGGCCGATCGGACTCTGACGACGCAGATGAAGTCGGTCGGTGAGGCCATGGCCATCGGCCGCACCTTCAAGGAGGCCTTCCTCAAGGCGTTCCGGTCGCTGGAACTGGGCCGCAGCGGCCGCCTCTTCAGTCAGGCGGTCCCGGGTTCGGCCCATGAGCACGAAGACGATCAGGCGCTGCAGCGCGCGCTCGGCATTCCGACCGATCGCCGGATGTGGGCCGTCTTCCGTGCGCTTGAGCGGGGCTGGACGATTGAAGAGATCCACCGCCTCACAAAGATCGACCCGTGGTTCCTCACCCAGTTCAGGCAGATGACGGAACTCGCCAATCAGGTCCGTGCGGTCGGCGCCCGTGACCTGTCGGCTGACCTGCTTCGCGAAGTGAAGCGGGCGGGTTTTGCGGATATCGATCTCGCCCAACTGCTCGGCATCGATGAAGACAGCGTCCGCGCCCGTCGTCTCGAGCACAATCTGGTCGCGGCCTACAAGCGCATCGATACGTGTGCGGCCGAGTTCGAGTCGTTCACGCCGTACATGTACGGCACCTTCGAAGACGAGTGCGAATCCGAGCCGTCGCCGCGGGCCAAGGTCGTGATTCTGGGCAGCGGACCGAACCGCATCGGCCAGGGCCTGGAGTTCGACTACTGCTGCTGTCACGCGGCGTTTGCGCTGCGCGACCAGGGGTACGAGACCGTGATGGTCAACTGCAATCCGGAAACGGTCTCCACCGACTACGACTCGGTGGACAGGCTCTACTTCGAGCCACTGACATTCGAAGACGTCTCGGCGATCGTGACGCGCGAGCGTCAGGGTGGCGGAGACGTTGCGTGCGTCGTGCAGTATGGCGGCCAGACCCCGCTGAAGCTGGCCCTACGGCTGCAGGGGGCGGGCATCAGGATTCTCGGCACCTCCCCGGATTCGATCGACCTTGCCGAAGACCGCGAGCGGTTCTCGAAGTTGCTCTGGGAACTCGGGATTCCGCAGGCGGCAAGCGGCATGGCCCATTCGCCGGAGGAAGCCCGCGAGGTCGCCTCGTCCATCGGATTCCCGGTGGTGGTGCGTCCGTCGTACGTGCTGGGTGGTCGCGCGATGGCGATCGTGTATGACACCGGTTCCCTCGACCGCTACATGCGGCAGGCGGTGCAGCTCTCGCCCGAACATCCGATTCTGATCGACAAGTTCCTCGAAGATGCAACCGAGATCGACGTGGACGCGGTGGCCGACGCGACCGGCGACGTCATCATCGGCGGGATCATGGAACACATCGAACAGGCCGGCATTCACTCCGGCGACAGTTCGTGTGTGGTGCCGCCGCATCAGTTGAGCGACAAACACGTCGCCACCATCAGGGACTATGCGCGTCGTGTCGCACGCGCGCTGAAGGTCGTCGGGCTGATGAATGCGCAGTTCGCGATCAAGGACGACGTGGTGTACGTGCTCGAAGTGAATCCGCGCGCGTCACGCACCATCCCGTATCTGTCAAAGGCCACCGGAGTGCCGCTCGCCAAGATCGCCGCAAACGTGATGATCGGGAAGACCCTGGCGGAGCAGGGGTTCACCGAGGACCTGACGGTCTCGGGCTTCTTCGTGAAGACGCCGGTGTTCCCGTTTGTGCGGTTCCCCGGCGTCGATACGCTGCTGGGCCCGGAGATGAAATCCACCGGCGAAGTGATGGGCGGCGCCGAGACGTTCGGGTCCGCCTTTGCGAAGGCGCAGATGGGCGCGGGGCAGCACCTGCCGCAGGAGGGCACGGTCTTCATCAGCGTCAACAACAATGACAAGCCCAACGTGGTGCCGATCGCTCGTGGCTTGATGGAACTCGGCTTCAAGATTCTGGCGACGCGAGGCACGGCGGTGTATCTGCGCGCGCACGGCATCGACGCCGAGATCGTGTTCAAGATCAACGAAGGGCGTCCACACGTGGGTGACGAAATCGTCAATAAGAACGTGGACCTCGTGATCAATACGCCGCTGGGCCGGGAGTCGTTTTTCGACGACCGCGCGGTGCGTCGCGCCGCCATGTTGCAGGGCATTCCAGCCATCACGACGCTCACCGGGGCGTCGGCCGCGGTGAGTGCCATCACGGCGATTCGTGCGGAAGGCCTGAGCGTGAAGAGCCTGCAGGAATACCACCAGGCGGTTCGCAGATGACCCTCGATGCACTGCCCATCACCGAGCGCTTCGTCAGAGCCTCGGGCCCGGGCGGTCAGAATGTCAACAAGGTGGCCACGGCGGTGGAACTGCGTCTGGATGTGTCTGCGGCGCCGCTGGCCGAGGGCGTCAAGTTGCGCCTCCGTGTGCTCGCCGGCCGTCGGTTGACGGCTGATGATGTGCTGGTGATTGACAGCCGGGAATATCGCACCCAGGCGCAGAATCGCGAGGCGGCCCGCGCGCGTCTCTCCGCGCTCCTGGACCTCGCGCATGTCGTCCCGAAGTCGCGCCGCAAAACGAAGCCCTCGCGGTCCGCCAAACAGGCGCGCATTGCCGACAAGGTCATTCGCGGGCGCATCAAGTCGGCGCGCGGTCGCGTGAAGCGCGAGGACTAGCTGTCAAGCGGACTCGACTCCCGGATGGCACCGCGCCCACAACCGGATCGCGTCCCCGGCGTTTATTCGCGCGTGGCAATTTGTGCCACGCCCCCACGTCCGGACGTGGGAGCGCGCCTGGCATGGGTTGCAGGTCGCTCGGGGCATGTCTGCCGGGTTGCGGGGATGCCTCGTGTGGGTGGCGGGTGTCGCGATTGGTGTGGTCTGGGAGGGAGTACTGGCCCCCGCGGTCGGGCTTGGCCTGGCCACAATCGCCGTTGGGCTCGTGTGGCCGTGCCCTCGGGTGACGCTGGTGGTGGTGGCGAGCGCCGCGGCGGCCTACGGAGCCGGGACCCGTGTATCGGTGTTGCGTCCAGTGCCGCCCGAGATGTTCGGGGATGCGCCCCGCGTGGTCACCGGCGTGTTGCTCTCGGATGCGGTGCTGTCGCGGACAGGCGTTCGGGTTGAACTCCTGATTGATGGTCGACGGGCGCGAGTCACGGTGGCAGGCACCCTCGGCCCGGCCGCCATTACCTCGTGGACCCGCGGCCGGCCATTCACCGCACCCACCCGGTTTCGGCGTCCCGATGTGGTGCGCAATCCGGGCTCGCCCCCGGTGGACTGGCAACACCTCACGCAGCCGTTTGATCTGTTGGGCACCATCAAGAGCGCCGCGCTGGTGGACGTGGCTGCGGGACCGTGGTGGCAGGAACGGGCCGCGTCGGTGCGGGCGCATGTCCGGCGCAGTGTGACGAGGTACCTCGGCCCCCATGCAGAGTCGAGTCGCGCGGTGGTGACGGCGATTCTGATTGGCGATCGCGCCGGGCTCGATGAGGCGTTGGTGCGCAGACTGCAGGCGGCCGGCACCTTCCATGTCATCGCCATCTCCGGCGGCAACGTCGCGATGCTGGCTGTGGCATGTCTGCTCGGGCTGCGGCTGGTCACGCGCTCGCAGACCGTGCCTCTGGTGATCACGATCGGCGTCGTCGCCTCGTACGGCGCGATCGTCGGCGACGAGTCGTCGGTCACCCGGGCGGTGCTGGCGGCCCTGTGTTATCTCGGTCTTCGCCTGCGCGGCGTGCCGCCGAAGCCCGTGAACCTGCTGGCTGTGGTGGCTGCCGTGTGCGTCGCCTGGTCGCCGCTCACCGTGCTCGATGTGGGGGCCTGGCTGTCGTTCGGCGCGACCTTCGGACTCATCGTCGTCCTGCCGCGCCTGATTGATCAGGCGCGGCGCCACGCACGTCCCTCACGTGGATGGCGGGCGGCCTGGGACTGGCTTGTTGTTGCGTGCCTTGCCACGGTCGCCGCTGAACTCATCATCATGCCGGTGAGTGCGCAGGTGTTCGGCCGCGTCACGGTGGCGGGGCTGCTGCTGAACCTGATCGCCATTCCAGCGATGGGTGTTGTCCAACTTGCCGGAATGGCCGTCTGCCTCCTGGCGATCGTGTCGGCGCCGGCGGCTGCGGCGGCCGCGTGGCTGGCGCATTCCGCGACGACCGTGCTGCTGGGATCCTCAGCGGCGCTTGATCTCGCACCGTGGCTCTCCTGGCGTGTGCCATCGTCAAATCTCGCGTGGGTGAGCGCGTACTACGCCGCCCTTGCGCTGGCACTGGTGTGGCCCCGGCCGTCGTGGCGGCGCGCCGCGGTCGTCGTGGCGGCGGGTCTGCTCATCGTCATCGTCACATCGCCGTGGGTGCCGCTCAGGCGGCCCGCTGCCGGGTGGCTGCGGGTGTCCATCCTTGACGTCGGGCAGGGGGAGGCTGTGCTTGTACAGACGCCGAGCCGGCACGCATTGCTCGTCGATGCCGGCGGCACGCCCGGCGGCTCGTTTGATGTGGGCGGCCGCGTGACGACGCCCGCCGTGTGGGCCTTGGGCGAACGACGCCTCGACTGGTTTGCCGTGACCCACGGTGACCTTGATCACGCCGGCGGCGCCCGGCGCGTCGTCGAGGACCTGTCGCCGCGGGAAGTGTGGGAGGGCATTCCGGTGGATGCCGATTCGACGTTGCTCGACCTGCGCACCCTCGCGCAGCACCGTGGGATGGGCTGGCGACGACTTCAGGCCGGTCACAAACTTGAACTCGGTGCCGTGCACATCGCCGTTCAACACCCGCCACCAGCCGACTGGCAGCGCGTGCGTGTGCGCAATGACGATTCGCTGGTGCTGGAACTGCGATACGGCGATGTCTCAGTACTGCTGACCGGCGACGCCGGACCGGAGTACGAATCACAGGCTCCCGTCGCTGACCGGGCCGGGGCGCCGCCCCGCATCAGGATCCTGAAAGTCGCCCACCACGGCAGCCGGTCGTCGTCGAGCGACCACTTCCTTGACCTGTACGTGCCGCACGCCGCGATCATCAGTGCCGGCGCGGGGAATCTCTTTGGTCATCCTTCGGCCGAAGTGCTGGGCCGGTTCTCGGCCCGCGATGTTCACGTCCTGCGCACGGATCAGCATGGTGCCGTGATCATTGAGACCGATGGGCGCGTTGTCCGCCTGCGATCGATCAGCGGCCGCGTCATGGACATCGTCTGAGGAGCGCCCACGTCTCGAGCGGTGGCGACACCACCTTGTGGCCCACGACCTGGTAGCCGAAGTGTTCGTAGAACGGCACGTTGCGCGCCACTTCCGTCGTCAGCGAGACGCCCGATGAACCCGGGTCGGCATCGGCCAGAGCCGCGACGGTTGTCAGGAGCGCGCGCGCGAGCCCGGATCCGGCGTGGGCGCGGCGGACGCCGATCATGTTCAGGTGGTGATGCGGCGTGGCCTCGATGACCGGCCAGCTCGCCGCGTACTGCTGGTACCGATCAAATGCGTCCGATCCGAGCGCCGTCCAGATCGCGTCGACCCAGGGTGCGAGGTCCTCGGGTGGAGGCGCCTCTGTCGGCAACGTGAGAATCGCGGCCGCCGCCAGTGTGCCGGAGTCGCGGTCGACGACACCGAACATGGGCCCGCCGCGGCGGAGGCGACGAGTGACGAACAGTTCGACCAGGCGCCGCGTTCTCGCTCCGACATCACCGCCCGGACCGACGACATAGCGCATGACCGGGTAGTCGCGGAACGCATCGGCCATGACATCGATGACCTCCGGCAGGTCCGCCGCCGTCAGCCGTGTGCTTTGATGCGTTGCCACGCGGCCTCCATCTCCTCAACGGACGCGGCATGGACCGAGGAGCCTCGGGCTTCGAGGTCGGCTTCCACGGCGGCAAACCGCGCCGAGAACTTGTCGTTGGCAGCGCGCAGCGCGGACTCCGGCTCGATGTTGAGCTTGCGCGCGAGGTTGGCAATCGAGAAGAGGAGGTCACCGAGTTCTTCGGCCGCACGCGCGGGACTCTCGGTCACCGCTTCGCGCAACTCGCGCACTTCTTCGTCGATCTTGTCCACGACCCCGGCGGTGTCCGGCCAGTCGAAGCCCACCGACGCCACGCGAGTGCCAATCTCATGCGCCCGCAAGAGCGAGGGCAGCGATTTTGGAACGCCGGCCAGGACCCGTCGCTGTTCTCCTCGCCCCGACTGTTCGGCCGCCTTGAGCTGCTCCCACTGCGTCAGCACGGCGGCCGGCGTTTTCGGCGTACGGCCTTTCCGCCCACGCGACCGCGGCAGCTTGCGGCCAGACGCCGTGAAGACATGGGGATGGCGGCGAATAAGTTTGTCGGCAATGGCGGTCAGCGCGTCCGCCATATCCCAGCGACGCTTTTCTGCGGCGATTTGCGCGTGAAACACAACCTGGAACAACACGTCGCCCAACTCTCCTGGCAGCGCCTTGTGGTCCTCGCGGTCGAGGGCCTCCAGCGCTTCGTACGTTTCTTCGAGCAGGAAGGGCCGCAGAGTCCGGTGTGTCTGTTTGCGATCCCACGGACAGCCATCCGGGGATCTGAGCGTGGCCATGATGCGAACCAATCGCGCCATCGCGCGAGCAGCGCGTGCGGCGCGCGTGTGCGTCGAAACAGGCATGGCCAAGAAGGTAACAGAGTGTGCGAACGCCTGTAATCTGTAAGGCGTGAAAGTGCTGTTTCTCGGGACCGGCACGTCGCACGGGGTGCCCATGATCGGCTGTGCCTGTGCCGTCTGCCGGTCGGATGACCCGCGGGATAACCGGTTGCGCCCATCGATTGTGCTGGAAGGCGACGATGGGACGGTGGTACTGGTGGACACGACACCGGATTTGCGCCAGCAGTGTCTGCGCCACGACATCGCGCGCGTGGATGCGGTGGTCTACACCCATGCGCATGCCGACCACATTCTGGGTTTTGATGAATTGCGGCGTTTCAACGTGCTGGCGAAGCGCGCGATGCGGGTCCATGGCGACCGGGCGACGCTTGCCGGTTTGCAGCGCACGTTCGGCTATGCCTTTGATCCTGACGCGCCGCGTGGCGGGGGCGTCCCCCAAGCCGACCTGATTCCCATCGCCGGGCGGTTTTCGATTGGGGCCCTGTCGTTCGAACCGCTCACGCTGTATCACGGGCATGCACCGGTGCTGGGGTTCCGTGTCGGCCGTTTTGCGTATCTGACTGACTGCAACAGCGTGCCTGACGAGACGCTGGCCCAACTGCACGGTCTTGAGGTCCTCGTCCTTGACGCCTTGCGCCATCGCCCGCACCCCACGCACTTTTCGCTGACTGAGGCGGTGGAGATGGCCGGCCGCATCGGCGCGTCGCGGACGTACTTCACGCACATGTGCCACGACCTTGGGCACGCGGCCACATGCGCGACGCTTCCTGAAGGCGTCACGCTCGCATACGATGGTTTGCGTCTCGTATGTTCGTAGCCCGGTTCCCCAACGACGCCCCACCGCTCTGGCCCCGGCCCGTCGCTGCGCTCGGCAATTTTGACGGTGTGCATCGCGGGCACCAGAAGATCCTGGACCAGGTGTGCCGGCAGGCGGACCGTTGTGCGGGTACGCCCGTTGTCGTCACCTTTGATCCCCATCCGCCCCGCGTGGTGCGTCCCGACAAGGCCCCGCCCTTGCTGATGACCCTCGACCAGAAGATCGAGGCTTGCGGGCGGGCCGGCATTCAGGGGGTGGTGGTCGTCCAGTTCACGCCGGAGATGGCCCGGTGGGAGCCCGAGACGTTTGTGGACACGGTGCTGGTGGAGTGGTTGCGTGTCTCCGAAGTGTGGGTCGGCGCGAACTTCCTGTTCGGTCGCGATCGGATGGGCACGTTTACGCTGCTCAAGGCTCTGGGTGAGGACCGGGGCTTTCGCGCGGAAAAGATCGACCCGGTCCGGTTCAAGGACTTTGTGGTCTCGAGCACGCGTGTCCGGCACCTGCTCGCGGAGGGCCGGGTGGAAGAGGCCGGCGATCTGCTGGGCCACCACTATGCGCTTGATGGCGTGGTGGTGCACGGCGATGGCCGGGGGCGCGAGCTCGGGTATCCCACCGCGAATCTCCAGACGCAGAACGAGCAGCTCCCCGCGTACGGCATTTATGCCACGGTCGCGATGATTGACGGCGTCGTGTTTCCCGCGGTCACGAGCGTCGGCATCCGCCCCACGATCGGCGACAACCGTGTGATGGTGGAGACGTATCTGCTGAATGCGTCCATGGACCTCTACGGCAAGTCGATGCGGGTCGCCTTTGTGCGCTGGCTTCGCGAGGAGCGGAAGTACTCGTCACTCGAGGCGCTGGCCGCGCAGATTGGCGACGACTGCCAGGCGGCCCGGCATGTGCTGGCGGATTTGGGCCTGTAAGGCACCTCCGAGGTAGAATCGTTGCCGATGTCGGACCGAGTGCAATTGCTTGTCCCGCTGGACGCGCGGTTTCGCGCGATCGGCGCGGAATTGGCGGGGAAGTACTGCGCGGCTCAGGGCGGCTCAGAGGCGGACGTGGCGTCGGTGGCCTCAGCCGTCGCTGGGGCGGTCGAGACCGTGGCGGTGACGGCCGGGGACCTGGACGCGGTCACGATGGACTTCCGGACCCTCGCCGGTCAGGTTGAGGTGACGGTGCGTTGCGGCGACCGGTCATCGGTGGTCACGCATCCGGTGCTGACCCCGAAGGGGTAAGCGTGCGCCTGTATAACACTCTCACCAGAACTGAAGAGACGTTCGTACCCGCCGACGGCAAGACCGTGCGCATGTATACGTGCGGCTTGACCGTGTACGCCCGCGGGCACATCGGCAACTTCCGCACGTTTGTCGCGCTGGACGTGTTGCGTCGTGCCCTCCGGCATCAGGAAGGTTATGCCATGCGTCACGTCGTGAACTTCACGGACGTGGACGACAAGACCATCACGGCCTCCGCGCAGGCGGGTGTGTCGCTTCGCGCGTACACCGACCGTTACATCCAGGCGTTCCATGAGGATTGCGCCGCGCTCGGGCTTGAGGCGGTTGAGGAAAATCCGCGCGCCACCGATGAAGCCAACCTGCGTGCGATGACCGGCATGATTCAGGCGCTGGGCGAGCGTGGGCACACCTACGAATCAGAAGGCTCCACGTACTTCCGCATCGCGACCATGCCCGATTACGGGAAGCTGGCGCGACTGGATCACGAGGGGATTCAGGCGGGCGCGCGCGTGGATGCCGATACCTACACGAAGCATGACGCGCGGGACTTCGTGTTGTGGAAGTCCACCAAACCCGGCGAGCCGACCTGGGACTACGGCTGCGGTCCAGGCCGGCCCGGCTGGCACATCGAGTGCTCGGCGATGGCGCTGCGTCTGCTGGGCGACGGGCCGATTGACATCCATGGCGGCGGGATCGATCTGATCTTCCCGCACCACGAAAACGAGATCGCGCAGGCCGAATGCGCGACAGGGCGCCAGTTTGCGCGCTTCTGGGTGCACGTCGAGTTTCTGAATCTCGAGCACGAGAAGATGTCGAAGTCGCTCGGCAATGTCTACAACATCCAGGACATTCGCGACCGTGGCTTCCGGCCGTCGGCTCTGCGCTACCTGCTGATGTCGGTGCACTATCGCAAGCAGCTGACGTTCAGCTTCGACATCCTGGCGCAGGCGGACGCGGCCCTGACGCGACTGACCGACTTTCTGGCTCGTGTGGATGCCGTGGCCGGCGGGGACGCGCACCCGGAGGTGCTCGCCCGACTTGAGGCGGCCCGGCGGGCGTTTCGCACACACATCGCCGACGATTTGAACGTGCCCGGCGCACTTGGCGTGATGTTTGAGGTGCTCCGCGAGCTCAATGCGGCGATTGATGCCCGCGGCGTGGGCCGGCCTGATGCCGAGGCGATTCGTGCGGCGTTTGGTGAGTTCGATCAGGTGCTGGGTGTCATCAGCCTCAGACGGGCGGAAGACGCCACCCCGTCCGCCGACGACGCGGAGATCACGGCGCTGGTTGAAGCGCGGCGGCTGGCACGCGTCAATCGCCAGTTCGCCCTTGCCGATCAGATTCGCGTCGACCTCGACGCGCGCGGCATCATCCTTGAAGACGGTCCCGCCGGGACCCGCTGGAAACGGAAGTAAAGCAGTAAAGCGGTCACTCCGCGCAGAACGCGCTCTTGATGTGCTGAATCGTGACGCGTTCGGTGCCGACGCCATCAATGGCGACCACATCAAACCGGCACGGGGCGTCGAGCCTGTGTGACCACGCCAGGTAGTCGAGCGCCATCGCCGCGATGCGGCGTTGTTTCCAGGGCGTCACGCTTTCGGCGGCCGTCCCGTAGCGATCGGTCCGTCGCGCCTTCACTTCCACAAACACAATCGTCTCGCCATCCTGGGCGACGATGTCAATTTCGCCGTACCGGGTGCGATATCGTCTGGCAAGAATTGCGTACCCCTGGTGCCAGAGTTCCACCGTGGCGAGGTCTTCGCCCAGTTTTCCGGTGTTCTGACGGTATTCCAGCAGTCGCACGCTCCTGACTGGAGCAAGTCGGGTGCCAGAACCTATTCGCGGAAGTTGCCGAACTGCAGCTCGAGGCCGAAGTCGCCCCCGCGCAACAGGCGGATGGCATTCTGGAGTTCGTCCTTCGAGCCGGAGGTGACCCTGAGCTGGTCGCCCTGAATGGTGACCTGCACCTTCTTCAATTTCTGGTCTTTTACGAACTTGATGATGTCGCGGGCTGCATCTGCGCTGACACCCTGCTGCAATTCGACCTTCCGTTTCACCATGCCCCCGCCGATCGGCTCCAGGTCTCCAAGCTTCAGGTTCTTGGTCGGCACACCCCGGCGGTGCAGGCGCGTCTGCACGATTTCCCAGACGGCGTCCATCTTGAAGTTGTCGTCGGCGACCAGCTCGACCTGGTTTTCCTTGGCTTTTAGCTCAATCGTCGACTTGGATCCTTTGAAGTCGAAGCGCTGGGCCAGCTCCTTTTTGGCCTGATTGATGGCGTTATCGACCTCCTGGAGGTCGACTTTTGAGGTGATGTCGAAGGACGGTTGCGAAGCCATGCGGAATCGTACTCCAGGACTCCTGAGCAGTTCGAGAGCGGCGGAACTACTGGCACCCTGAGAGTTTTATGTGCATAATCAGTCTGTTCCTGGTACAAGGATTACAATTATGTCACAAAACAGACGCCGAAGTGTTCAGCCTTCAGGCACCCGCGTACGTTCCTTGGCCGGTCTTGTCGCGCTAGGCGGTGCCCTGGTGCTCGGGGCCGTGTGGCCATCGGCTCAGGTGGCGGACCCCGGATTGGACCTGGTCGTC
Organism: Vicinamibacterales bacterium; assembly: GCA_030827135.1. GTDB lineage: Bacteria > Acidobacteriota > Vicinamibacteria > Vicinamibacterales > SCN-69-37 > SYFT01. Next base: position 437,911 of record JAURFE010000001.1, on the reverse strand, counting down.
GGTCGCAACGTGAATATGGTGTCGGGGCAGACATTGCCCAACGGCGACCCGTATCTGCAGCGTCAGAATGAGCCGTCGGTGGCAGCCTCGACGCGCAACCCGCTGCACCTGCTGGCTGGCGCCAACGATTACCGGACTGTGGACATCCCCGGTAACTTCGACGACGGGGAGACGGGCGACGCGTGGCTCGGCGTCTTCAAGTCATTTGACGGCGGCGAACGGTGGCAGAGCACGCTCCTGCCCGGCTATCCGCAGGACACCTCCGCGGAAGGCATGGCGTCTCCGCTGAAGGCGTATCACGCCGGTGCGGACCCGGTCGTGCGGCCCGGCACCAACGGTCTGCTGTATTACGCGGGTCTGGCGTTTAACCGCGGCGAAGGTGGCGCGAGCGCGATTTTCGTGTCGCGGTTTGTGGACAACAACAACAAGGAGAACGGCGACCCGATCGCGTACGTCTCCACATCGATCGTGGCCAGTTCGACGGGGGCGGCCTTCCTCGACAAGCCGTGGATGGCCGTGGACGTGCCGCGCGCCGGCGCCAAAGTGTGCCGCATCACCACGCAGCAACCGGCGCCGCAGGTCGCGGGGGCGGTCGCGGGTGTGACGCCGACCGGCAAGGGGGCCGATGGCCGCGCCGTGTCTACCGCCGCGCAGACAATCACGGAGACGCGTACCGCGAAGGGCACGCCGACCGTGTTGCCGACTCCCGGGATTGCGAAGACCATCTCGCAGCAGGTGCTGGCGGGCGCGATGTATGTCGCGTACGCCCAGATCACGACGACGACCCTCGCGACCGGCGCGTCGGACATCGAGTCGCGCATCATGTTCTCGCGCTCGGCCGATTGCGGCGCGACGTGGACCACGCCGGTCCAGATCAGCGACCCGGCGCACAAGGTCAATCAGGGCGCGACCATCGCGGTGGATCCCAGCACGGGCGCCGTGCATGTGGCATGGCGCCAGTTCGGCCTGACGGCCACTGCGCCCGACGCGATCATGACGGTGTCGCCCGACATCAGCGCCAAGGTCGCGAAGAAGCCCGTGAAGGTGCACGAGTTCAAGCCCGGCCCGAAGGCCGACGCGATTCAGCCGAAACTGCAGCGCGCCCATCGCCACGGCGACGTGCATCAGTTGGTCTCGATTCGGCCGTTCGACTCCGGCACCGGAGAAGATCGGTTCCGCACCAACGCGTATCCCACGATCGCGATTGACGACGAAAGCCGCGTCTATCTGGCGTGGACCGAACGCGGCTACGCCGGGGCGCGATCCGATCCGCTCATTGGCGATGCCCGCGTGGTGCTCGCCACCTCGAAGATCCCGGGCGTGTGGACCACGCCGCGTGCGGTGGACTCGAAGCCCGACGGCACCGACCTGCCCGGACACCAGATGATGCCGTCGATGTCCTATTCGGGCGGTCGACTCCTCATCGTCTATTACGACCTGCGTCAGGACGTCTCGCGGGTGTTCGGTCCGTTTGTGTCCGAGCGTGATGCGATCGCGGTGGCCGACCGGCGCCACACTATCGACGTACGCGCTGTACAGGCGCCGAAGGGCGACGTGCCGGTGTTCGGTGCGTCGACGATGGTGTCGCAGTACCTGATAGGCAACCTGCGCGGTGCCGCCGGGGCCTCAGCGCAGCAGTTGCAGTTCAACGCGCCGAACCTGCCGCTGTTCCAGTTGGGCACCGTGCCGTTCATGGGCGACTACATCGACGTGGCGCCCGCGCCGGCGTTTGTGCAGAACGCGGGCGGCACCTGGATCCACAACACTGCGAATACCTCCGCGCCGGTGTTTCACGCGGTGTGGACAGACAACCGTGACGTGCAGAAGCCCAAGGACGGCAACTGGCAGAACTACACCCCCCCGGGCGGGATCGGCTGTGCCGACGGCCAGACCGGCATGCGGAATCAGAACGTGTATTCCGCCCGCATCACGATGGGGTTGATCGCGGGTTCGCCCGGCAACACCAAGCCGCTCAGCACGGACACGCCGCGCGGCTTCGTGGTGTTCGCGCAGAACCTGACGTATCAGACGAAGGCCTACCGCCTCACGATTGAGAATCAGCCGGTCGGCGGCAGTGCGTCGTTCAACCAGCTCGGCCTGGCCACGCCCGAGCCGCTGTTGCTGTCGGTCGATGTGAAGGTCGCGCCGAGGTCGATGGTCACGCGCACGGTCTACGCGACGTCCACCAACGCGAAGGAACAGGTGCGGGTCTCGGTGACTGAAGTCGGCCTGGCCGACTTCCTCCCGATCAGCGGGGGATTGGCGACGACGGTTATCCTGAATCCGGATATTTCGAACCCGGATATCTCGAATCCCGACATCTCCAACCCGGATATCTCCAACCCGGACATTTCGAATCCCGATATTTCGAATGCGGAGGTCTATAACCCCGACATTTCGAATCCCGACATCTCCAACCCGGACATCTCGAACCCGGACATCTCGAACCCGGATATTTCCAATCCCGACATCTCAAACGTCCGCATTGCGAATCCGGATATTTCGAATCCTGATATTTCCAATCCGGACATTTCGAATCCCGATATCTCGAACCCGGATATCTCGAATCCCGACATCTCGAATCCCGACATTTCCAACGGCTCGCTGACCGATGTGACGTGGACGATTCGGAACGACGGCAACACCACGGCCAGCTTCAATGTGAACCTGTTCATCGCCAATCAGGCGGCGACGGCCGGCGGGATCAAGACCCAGCTCGTCGTCCACAAGACGTACAAGACGCCCGTGTCGGATGGCTGCGTGCTGAAGTCACAGACCCAGACCGTGCTCGTGGCGAACGTGCTGAACCCGACGTTCCTGACGGCCGGGGATGACACGACGTTTGATCCCGCGAATCCCGACATTTCGAACACCACGTTGTGGCTCGAGCCCGGCGGTGAAGGCAAGATCACGCTGCGTATCGTCGATCCCAATCCCACCGACAACATCGGGATCAATCCGGTGACGGACGTGACCCCGGTCATTCAGTCGCTCGCGGTGAATACACCGGACCTGAATGACCCGATGCCCAATCCGCCCGCGACGCCGCTGCCGACCGATCCGCCGGCCCCGCCGTCGCCGACCACGACGGTGTTGTCGTTCGTCACCCAGCCGGCCAATACGCTGGCGGGTGGCCCGATTCCTGATGTCGTCGTGCGTGCGGTGACCGGTGGCAACCCGGCCCCCGGGGTGCAGGTGACGATCGCGATTGCGATTAATCCGTCTGGCGGCAAACTCGATGGCGTCGTCACGGTGCTGACTGATGCCGCCGGCCTGGCGACATTTGGCGGCCTCTCGATCGATCGGGATGGCGCGGGTTATCGGCTGTCGGCGTCCGCCGCGGCGGCGCAGGCAATGCCCATCCTGTCAGACGCGTTCGGTGTTGGCGCGGTGGTGCCACCACCACCGCCGCCGGCCGCCTGGTCGGCCACGGGTGACGGCATCGTCGCGCTCGTCGACAACGGCCTCGTCAGCGGGACACCGCGGATGACCTATCAGCGCAACGGCATCCCGAACTTCAACGGCGCCTGGAGCTTGTCGAGCGTCGCCGGCGGAGCCGGCGCGGTGCGGCTTGACTGGGAGTGGACCGGTTTCCACTCCTACTGTTTGTCCACCGTCCAGCTGCAGTCGTTCGTCAACCGCGGCGGACTTGATGTCTTCACGGCGCCGTTGGTGCAGTACGCCGACACCTGTGTCGGCTTGAACAACCCAAGCGCAGGTTTTGCCTTCGCCGGCGTGACGTCGGTGGTCGTGCAGCCCGGCGATACCTACGGCTTCCGGCTCGCCGGCAGCCATTATGATAGTACCTATGCCCTCGAGGGTACCTTCACCGCGGTCGTCAATGGCGCGACGGATCCGAGTCCGTTCGTGGTTACCAATGCGTCGGACGGCGGTCCAGGGTCGCTGCGCGCGGCGGTGATTGCGGCGAACGCGGCGGCAGATCTGAACACGATTACCTTTGCGATTCCTGGGGCGTGGGTCCACCACATCGCCCCAGCCACACCGCTGCCGGTCATCTCGAATCCGGTCATCATCGACGGCTTGTCGCAGCCGGGCACGGTCTCTATGGCGCCGATGATCAACCTTGACGGCCGGTTCATGCTGAACCTCGTCTCGAACAATAACGACGACCAGCCAGGCACCAATCTCGGCCTGGCGCCCGGGTTCGAAGTGGCTGCCTCGGACGTGACCATCCGTGGTCTTGGCATCAACCGCTTCCCGGGACCCGGCGTGTATGTCAACAACGGCACCAACAACGTGCGCGTGGAAGACAACGCCATCGGCGCCGGACGCGTCGGTGTGATGACGTGGCCGGCCAACAACGTTGGCGTGCAGCTGAACTACAGCACCAATCACGTGATTGCGCGCAACGTGATTTCCTCGTCACAGACGTCCGGCATCCTGATCGTCGGCGGGTCGGGCACGCTGATTACCGGAAACCGCATCGGCATGAGCGCGGACGGGCTGACGGCCATGCCCAACCTCGACAACGGCATCACGCTCTACGACGGCGCGACTGCGACCATCATTGACGGCAACCTGATCTCCGGCAACGGCACCGTCGGTCAGCCGAATGGCTACGGCATCGACATCCAGCAGTCTGGTGGGCTGGCGGATGTGACCAATACCGTCATCACGAACAACATCATCGGTCTGGACGCGTCAGGCAATCTGATCAGCCGCGGCGGCCCGAACTGGCTGGGCCCCGGTGCGGTGGTCAACGGCGGTCCGGTTAACCGGGGCAACACCGGCGGCGGCATCCGGGTGGTGCGGGGCACGGGCACGATCATCGGTAACGACACCGCCTCTGGTAACACGGTGTCCGGCAACACGGGTGCGGGCATTCACATCACCGGACCGGTGGGGGCTGCGGTCCGGGTGCTCGGCAACCGGATCGGCACCAACGCGGCCGGCACCGCCGAGCGCGGCAACCGGCGCGGCATTGAAGTGGTGGGGTCGAGCGCCGTGATCGGTGAGCCCGGCGAGGGCAAGGAGAACGTGATCTCCGGCAATCTCGGTGATGGCATCTTTGCCAACGGCAACACGACGATCGAGAACAACCTCGTGGGTGTGAATGCCGCGGGCAACGCGGCACTGGGGAATGCCTGGATGCCGCAGGGTGGGACGCCGGAGATCGGCTGCTGTATGACCGGCCTCTTCGTCGACGCCCCGAACAACATCGTGCGCGACAACGTCGTGGGCGGCAGCAGCACGCACAGTCAATCCCCGGGCATCCGGTCGGGTGGCACGTTGGGCGAGGCGCCCAACGTCATCACCGGCAACTTCGTGGGTATCACCCGGTCGCTGGCGGGGGCTGTTGCAAACGGCATCGGCATCGGGCTCTACGGTGACCAGTCCGGCACGCGCGTGGAGCGCAACACCATCGCGCACAACATCACGGCCGGGGTCTGGTTGGTCGAAGGCACCGTGGGCGCGACGGTGGGCGGCACAGCGGTCAACGGCAATCTGATCCGGAACAACGGCATCGGCATCCAGGTGGGCTACAACGCGGCCGCCGGCGACGTCAGAAACCAATTGCTCAGCAACCGGATCTACAGCAACAGCAGTCTGGCGATTGATCTGGGCGCGGACTTTATTACGGTGAACGATGCCGGTGATGGCGATGGGGGACCCAACAATCGGCAGAACTTCCCGGTTTTGAGCAACGTGTCCAACGCGGGCGTGGCCACCACGTTCAACTACACGCTCGACAGTCTGCAGATCAATGCGCTGCACACGATTCAGGTGTTTGCCAACAGCGTGTGTGACGTGTCCGGCAACGGCGAGGGCGAGCGCCTCGTCGGCTCGTTCCAGCAGATCAGTGACGGCGCGGGTGACATGGTTGTGGTCGGAGCGGTGCTGAACGAGTTGGTGCCGGCCGGTCAGTTCCTGACGGCGACGGCCACCGACGGGAACGGCAACACGTCGGAGTTCTCGCAGTGCGTGCAGGTGGTGTCGGGAGCGACGATCAACTCCGCGACTCCCGCCAACGGCGCGGCAAACGACGGCTTCATGGTGCTCCAGGGCACGAACCTGCCGGCCACCCCCGGTGATGTCGTCGCCGAGGTGACCAACGGGGTCGCAACAGCGAACGGCTTCTGGTTCGGCGGGCCGTCGTCGGCGACCGCCGGGTATGTGCGACTGCCCGCGATGCCGCTCGGGGCCGCCACGGTTCGGCTGCGCAATAACGCCGGCACGGTTGTGACCAACGCCTTCCCGATCACCATCACCGCCGTGCCTGGCACGCCGCAGATCACGGCGATTCGTGACGGGAGCCTCAACGTGGTTGCCGCGCCGGTCGCGGCGGGCAGTACGATCTATGTCGGGGCGTACGGCACCGACACCACTGGCGCGGTGGTGCGCTTCACGCAGGGCGCGACTACCTGGGATGTCGGCGCAGGTGTCGCGTTGTCCAACGGCGTGATTGGGTTGATCGTGCAGGTCAACGTGCCAGGTGGCGCCGCACCTGGACCGATCGACGTGCGCATTCGTCAGGGCGCGAGTGCGTTCAGCGCCCCGGTGACGATTCAGGTCGCAGCGCCGCCGAGCGGCAGCTCGGTGCCGCCCCTGACGCGTTAAACGCGTCCGCCTATCCGGCGGGGCTAAAGCCCGCGCCCGACGAGCCGACGCCCTACTTGAGGCCGGTGCGGGCGCGCTTCAGGAGATCGTCGAGCGGGCGCATCAGGCGGTAGCTCGGCAGGTCATCGAGGAACACCGCCGTCGCCTCGCCTTTGCGTGCGAGGCAGCGATCGAATTCCGACGCCGCTTCCGGGTAGGCGCCTAACGCCAGATACGCGCGGCCCAGACTCAGACGACCCAGCCAGGTGTCCGCCAGTTTCTGGGCCGCTTCGAAGTGTGTCAGCGCCTCTCGTGAGCGGCCCGCCGCCAAGGCCGCCTCGCCCTTGAGGAGTGCGGCGTAGATGCGGGGGTCATTCTCAAGCCGGTTATCCATCTCGACGGCAATCTCGTCTGCCGCGGCCGCCTGGCCGGCCCCGATCATGACCTTGGCTGAGGTGTAGAGAATCCCGTCCTCACGGCCGACCGCCACCGCCTCGCGAGCCGCGCGCAGGGCTGCGGACTTGTTCCCCTGGGCCAGCAGCACCTCGGCCTTTATCGCCAACCGGCGTCCCACCGACACGAGGTTCTTGGCCTCCCGGTCACGGGCAATGGCGGCATCCAGCATCACAAGCGCCTCGGCGGTGCGCCCCTCGAACAGGGCCAGGTCGATGCGGCCGCTCGCCGCATCCGCCTTGGCGTCTGCCGACGTGAGCGCGGCGAGCCGATCCCAGGCCGCTGCGGCGTCCGCCGAGTGACCCAGGGCCAGGTGGGAGAGTCCCAGCGCCACATACGCCTTGACCCGCTCCGGGTTGATCTGGAGCGCGTCATTGGAGAGCGCGATGGCCTGATCGAAGTTGCCGGCGTACATCGCAAACAGCGCAGCGTTGTTCCGCCGGATGACGTTCGTCGGATAAATCTCGGACGCGCGCAGGCCGGTCTCGAGCGCCTTGGCCAACTCGCGCCGCTGAAACTGGGCGAAGGCGAGATTGGCGAGGCCAGCCGAGTCGGCGGGGAACTGCGCGGCCAACGCTTCAAATTCCTCAAGCGCCTTGTCCGAGTTCCGCTTGAAGAGGTAATAGCCGCCGCGCGTGCGGAATTTCTCGCGCTCGGTCATGCGTTCGAGGTGCGACAGGGCTTCCAGGTAGCTGGCCTCGGCTTCTGCGGGCCGCCGCAGGTTGGCGTACGTGGCTGCCAGGCCGGCGTGCGCGCGCCCGAAGTCCGGGTCGATCGCCAGCGCGCGCTGATACGCGCCGAGGGCTTCCTCCTGCTTGCCGGCCCACCCGAATTCCTGCGCCTCCGCATACGCCTTCGCGGCCTCGAGCGACGCGGCCGTAAACGTCTCCGCGTCGCTCACGGCGTTTTCGGTCTTCGTATCACCCAGCGTCTCGCGGACCTGCGCCGCCGCTCGGCCGACCGCTTCGAGGACCTGATCCTTGCGATCTGCGGTCGTGGTCCAGTCGAGCAGGACCTCGTCGCTCTCCGTGCGCGTGGCGGTGACCCGCAACGCGATCCTGTCACCGGAGGCGGAGATGGCGCCGCCCACGATGACGTCGAGGCCCTCGCGCATCGACACCAGCTTCGCGACGGCCGGATCCAGCGATGCCCCCGGCTGCAGGGTCGAGGCCAGACGCAGCGCGTCGCGCCGGGGATACGCGGAGATGAACGAGGCGCCTTCAACGCCGACCGCCATGGCCTGTTCGACCAGTCCGGTGAACACCGGGTCGTTGGTCTGGTTGGAGAAGTCCGCGATGAGGACCGACACCGGCTCGGTCGGCTGCACGGCGGGGCCGCGCGCAAACCACCACGTGCCGCCCAGTAATCCCGTGACGACGACAGCCGCAGCGGCCATCATGCGCGGCGTCAGTTTGCGGGCTTCAGGAATCAGGTGGCCGGCGTCATCGAGCCGGTCGAGCGCCCTGACCAGGTCGCCCGTCGCCAGATACCGGTCGTCCGGGCTGAGTTGCAGACACCTGGTGATGACCGCGTCGACGTCCGCAGGCACATTCGGGTCGCGCGTCGCGAGCGGCTCCGGGGGATGGGAGATGCGGTCTGTCAGTGACTGCCAGGCAGACTCACCAGGCTTGGCCTTGCGCCGTCCCAGCAGCAGGTCGGCGAGAATCAGGCCGAACGCGTAGATGTCGGTGCGATGGTCGACTTGCTCGCCCTTCGACTGCTCGGGCGACATGTATTCAACCGTGCCGATGATCACGCCGTCCGTGTCGGAGGCTTTCGACCCCTGCACCGCGATGCCGAAGTCCATGATGAGCGCATGGCCCTCGGCGTCCACCATGATGTTGGCCGGCTTGAGATCGCGATGCACCACGCCGGCTTCATGCGCGGCTTCGAGGCCTGACGCAATCTGGCGTGCCAGCGGGAGGACCCGTTCGATGGGCAGCTTCTCTTCGCGCTTGAGCACCGTCGAGAGGTCTTCGCCCTCGATGAACGACATCGTGATGTATTTCGTGCCGTCGATGTCACCGAGGTCGTGGATGCGCACGACGTTGCGATGCGTGACTTGTCGCGCGAGCAGCAGTTCCTGCTTGAACCGCCGCTCGATGTCGGCCGTCTGGAACGGATCGGCCTTGGCGTCCGGCCGGATGACTTTCAGCGCGACGACCACGTTCAGGGTCGTGTCCCAGGCTTGATAGACCACCCCCATGCCGCCGACACCGAGTGGTTTGATGATGCGGTAGCGGGTGCCGAACTCGTCGCCGGCGTTCAGGTGCGCGACGCTGCGCGGATGGACCGTTGGCGTGTCACTCAGCCGAGTCTCGTCAGACAGACGGGTCTCGTCCCCGCCAATGGTGGGTGCATCGTCCGATCGTGTGACGTCGTCGTCCATGCCCGGTGAAATTATGTCCCCAAACGCTCACTTGATGACGACAACTGACTGCACTTTCCGGCCGTTCGCATCCACGGCGGTGAGTGTGTGCGTGCCTCGGGTGAGCGGCCAGGGAAGGGGGCGGTCTCCCAGTGTGGTGCCGATGGGCCGACCGTTACTGGACCAGTCCACGCGGCCAATTCCGCCCTGCGCTCGTAGTGGCACGGACTGGAATTCCTGGCGGAGGGTGGGGTCGATGAGATACGTCGCGCCGGAGGGAGGGGAGGTGATGGAGAACGTGGTGCGGGGCTTGCCCTCCGAAGCCCTGGCGGAGGCGGGTGCTGAGTGCTGGGTGCCAGGTGCGGCCCACCCCCGGTATTCGGCCGGGTAGACCGTCAGGACGCCGCGGTCGGTGGCGTGGTGCCACGTGCAGGTGAGGTCGCCGGCGTCGTGGGGCAGGTGTTCGCGAACGCGGGCCGGGCAGGCGGCGCCCGCCATGAGCCCTGATTCCGCGCACAGGCTGACCTCGCGGAGGTTGTCGGGCCTGTCGCGGATGGCGGTCTCGTCAAACAGCGGGAGGCTGCCACGCACGGATTCGACGGCGGCGAGCATGACGTCGTGGAAGACCGGGCCCGCACCGGTGACCCCGGTCGAAAAGCGGAGCGGCGTGCGGTCAAGATTGCCGACCCAGACGCCCACGGTGACATCACGCGTGTATCCGATGGTCCAGTTGTCGTGATACGCCTGCGAGGTGCCCGTCTTGGCCGCGACCGCAAACGGAAAGTCGAGACTGCCGCCCTCGCCAAACACGTATCGTCGCGCTTCCGGGTCCGACAGGATGTCGGTGATCCAGTAGGCCGTTGTATCCGAAAAAAGACGTCCGGTGCCTTTTGCGCCGACAACGGCACCCGGCGCCTTTTGAGGAGCGGCAAAAAGGCTGTAGGCCTGCGTCAGTTCGTCGAGTCGCACTTCGGCGTTACCCAGCGTCAGACCGAGCCCGTAGTGGGCGGCCGTCTGTGCCAACGTCGTGATGCCGGCGCGGCGCAGTGTGTCGGCGACGGCGGGCACACCGATGTCGGACGCGAGCGCCACGGCGGGCACGTTCTCGGACCCGGCCAGGGCGAGTCTCGCACGCAGCGGGCCGCGGAACCGTCCGTCGTAATTGCGCGGACTGTAGAGGATGCCGGGTTCAGCCGTCGGGAACGTGCTCGGAACGTCGGCGAGCACACGGCCGGGGTGCCAGCCTCGTTCGAACGCGGCTGCGTACGTAAACGGTTTCAGTGCGGACCCCGGTTGGCGGGGGGTCATCGCACCATCAATGTCCGAACCATCCGTGACCCAGGCCAGCCACTCCTGCGTGCGATTGTCGAGGACCACCACCGATACCTGGCGGGCATGGTGCGCATCCAGCATCGGCCGCTGCGCCCGCACGATACCGAGCACCGTGCGCTGCAGGCGGGCGTCGAGGGTCGTGGTGAGTGATGTAGGGCGCGCTGAACTTGAGCGCGCCAAGGTCGGTTGGGTCGGTTGGGTGGGCTGCGCGAGCGCGCGGCGGACCCAGTGTGGCGCGATCGACTCCGGTTCTGACGCCGAGATGGCCAGGCGTTCGGTGAGGGCCACCTGAAGCGTGGCGGTGTCGATCCAGCCTTCGTCGGCCATCCGGCGCAGAATGCGATGCTGTCGCGGCTGCGCGCGCGCAAACTCGCGGCGTGGGTTGAAGCGGCCGGGACGTTGTGGCAGCGCCGCCAGGTACGCGGCTTGGGCCGGTGTCAGGTCCGCAGGGGCCACACCGAAGTAGTAGGCGCTGGCGCGCGCGATGCCCTCCACCTGATTGCCGTATGGCGCGAACGCCAGATACCGCGCGAGGATTTCCTTCTTGGTGAGGCGGTGCTCGAGCCGAATCGCCAGCACGGCCTCCCGCATCTTGCCGACGATGGTCCGTCCGGGACGCCGACCCGCCCGGGCGTCCGCCAGCGCGACCACCTGTTGCGAGATCGTTGATCCCCCTTCGGCGACCCGCCACTCGCGGAGGTTGCGCCAGAAGGCGCGGGAGATCGCGACCGGGTCGATACCGATGTGCGACTGAAACCGATGATCCTCGGCGGCCAGCGTCGCCGAAACGACCACGGGCGGCAGCGCCTCGGGTGGCAGCCAGGTGCCGCGTGTGCCTCGCTCCGTTCGGGCTTCGTAGAGGCGCTCACCGCGCCGATCGAGCACCGTGATCGACGGCTGGACGTCTGTCGTGGACAGCAGGTCCGCGGGAACCGGACCCATACGGAGGTACAGCGCGAGCGCCAGCACGACCAGCGTCCCGATGATCGGTTTCCGGAATCGTCTCACTGAAAATCGTCTCACCGCACGATCACCGTGGAGGCCGCGGCCCGGCCGTTGACCTCCGGCGCATACATGAGTTCCGCCGAGGGGCCGGCCGCCGTGAAGGATCCGGCGGTGGTGGCGCGCACCAGATAGGAGAACTCGTGTGTGCCATCCGACAAGCGCGTCGCAAACAAGTGGACGCGGTCATCGTGTTTTTCGACGTGATCAAAGCCGCCGCGCTGCCAACGCATCCACCACGACCCCCCGGAGTCACCGGTCGCAGACGCCTCACGCGCGAGGTCGCTCGCCGTCGTGCGGAAGAATCCGTCAACGGCTTCGAATCCCGCAGGCAGGGCATCAACAACGGCGACGTAGCGGCGTTCCTGCGGCGTGGTCACCCGCAGCACCACACGGACGAGGTCGCCGGCGGCAAACGACGTGCCGACCGGGCCCTCGCCATTTTCCACAAACCGCTCGTAGCGCCGTTCAACGCGCAGCCCCTGGTCTCGTGCCGCCGGCGGCGTCAGTGGCGTGAAGGTGAGCCGCGCCGAGGCGTACAATCGGCCCGTGCCCGTCCGGCTGAGCGTCAACGGGGCGGAGGCCCCGGCAGCCACGACGCGCAGCAGGTCCGGCATGGTCACCTGCAGGCGCTGCGCCACGACCGATCGTCCGCGAAATGTCGCTGCGCCCAGTCGGGTTGTACCGAGGGTGGCCGTCGCGGTCATGTCCGGCGTCTCACGTTCAAACGCGCGGTAGTACGCGACCATCGCCTCAAGCGTGGTGGCGTTGCTCTGGGTCTCGCCCCAATGGCCGTTCTGCTGTGCGGCGAGGAGCCAGCGCACCAGGCCTGGCACGATCGGCCCCGGGTCACCAGCCGTGCCGGCATCCCCGCGCCGTACGAGGCCGTTCAGCACGAGTGCCGTTGCGCGCGTGTTCGAGTGCCAGATCCACCCGAGCGCATCGGGATTGAGTTCCTGCACGTGGGATTGATCGCCTTCGACACGCAGGGCGTTCGTCACTCGTGCGAGGACAGCCTGATAGCGTGGGCCGCGGTCCTGTGCCGCCGCCAGGGCGTCCAGCAGGTAGGACAACGCGAAGATCGGCATCCGGTCTGCGGCTGCCACGAGTCGCGTGATGTGTGAGTCGGTCGTGCGCCCCCATTCGGCGAGGACCTTGGCGGCAAAGGCATGGGACGCAGCCCACACCGGCACCATCTCGATTTGCCCCGGCGGATCGGTCGAGGCCAACTGCCCCTCCAGGTAATCGAGTGCGCGATCCACCACGACCTGATCCGGGGCAATCCCCAGGTCGCGGCCGGTGCGAATGACATGCAGGATGTAGGCGCTGAGATACGGACTCGAAGAACACGAGGCGCCTGGCCACAACGCAAACCCGCCATCCCCACACTGGAAGGTGGGGAGGTCCCGCAGCAATTGTGTCGCGCGCGTTCGGTAGTCCGCCGGCGCGACGCCGCCGACCGAGAACGCGTTGCCGAGATCCGCCGCCAGGAGGAAGGCAAACGCGGCTGACGCCTTCTGCTCCGCGCACTGGTACGGGTAGTTGGCGAGGTAGCCAACGCCGCCGCCGAGACCGACGAGCGCGGTGGATGCCCAGTCGATCGCCAGGCCTCCGGTCGTCGGCACCAGATTCGCCGGGATCTCCACCGGCTGCGTCCAGGCATCCGTGGTCTGGGCAAAGGCGGCGACGGTCTCCGGCGCCGCCGGCGCGATGACCGGCACCGCGGCTTCGAACGCGTCGGTGTGTTCGCCCATCGTGACGCTGACCTGTACGCGAGCCTGACCGGTCCGTCGAGCCGCTGCCGCAAACCGGACGTCCACGCTGCCGCCGGCACCGACGGTCACACGCTGCGTCACTGGTCCTGTGAGTTCCACAAGTGAGGCATCAAGACTGCGAATGGTGACCGTTGCCTCGCCACCGGACGCCAGCGTGTTGGTGACCACGGCGCCGAACGAGGCGGTGTCTCCCGGCCGGAGGAACCGCGGATACGTGCCGAGCAGCGTGACCGGCTTGCTTACCGTGATTTCCGCGGCGCCCGATCCGAATCGTGAGACCGCGTCTCCGGCCACCGCCATAATCCGGTAGGTCGTGAGCGATTCCGGCAGCGTGATGTCGGTGGTTGCGGTGCCATCCGCGTTGGTGACCACCGAGCCGAGCCAGAAGGCGAGTGGGCGGAAGTCCTGCCGGACGTTGGCGGCCGCGCCTCCGCCGCCACCGGGGTCGGCCCCCTTGGGCGTGAGCACCCGGCGCGACACGATCCGCTGCCGGCTGTCCGCGCTCGCCACCTGCAGGGCCTTTTCCAGGTAGACCGCCTTCAGCACGTCCGGCGCGCGATAGTCCGTCAGCGACAGCACCCCGTAGTCCACGGCCCACAAGGTCACTTCGCTCCGCACTGGACGCGCTGCGGCATCTCCCACCCTGAGCGAGACCTTCGCGGTATTGGCGGGTCGATACGTCGGGCGGTCAGCCGAGACGGCGACGCTCAGACGTTTGGAGGCATCCTCCACCTTGAGTTCGGTGTAGCCGAGACGGAACGCCGGTTTGCCCGGGTCACTGCCATCGGTGCCGAAGTCGTTGGATGTTCGGCCGCGCACCAGCAACACGGAGAGATACACGTTCGGAATGTCATCTTCGGAGATGGGCACTTCCACGGTCTGCTGTGTGGATGTCAGCGCGAACCGGCGATGACTGCGGATGCCTTCACGCTCAACGGTCAGCAGCGCCGTCGCCGATTCCCACGGCGATTCGATCATGATGCGCGCGCGGTCACCCGGCTTCCAGGTCTGCTGCTCGGGCGTCAGCGTGATGCGGTTGTGATCAAACCGCTGCCACGCCGTGTAGCCCGCTCCGAGGCCGTAGAACGATTGCTCCGTCGTGGTGGTCCGTCCGGCAGCGTCACTCGCCGTCGCGCGCATCACGTACGTGCCACCTTCGGCCACCGGCACCGTGATCCGCACAGGATCGGACGCCGTGGTGACGGTCCACGTGCCTGCGGGTGTCTCGGTCCTCGTCGACTCCCAGCGGTAGAATCCATCGCCCTCGGCGATGCGCGCCGAGGTCCACTGCACCTTCAGCAATTCGAGTGACACCGACGTGCCGATCGCGGGCTGACCATTGAGTCCCACCGCCACGACACCGAACGAGGTTCCTGTCGTCGTGCTGACAAAATAGTCCGTGTGCTCAAGACCCACATACAGGCTGGCGGGATGTACGACGATCGACGATCGGTTGGCGATCCGCTGTCGTGAGACGTCTTCGACTTCCGCTTCAAACGTGTAGCGGTACGCACGGTCCGCGGTCGCGGTGGTGATCCGCGCGGCGAATCGCCCGTCGGCGGAAGTGGACGTGGTGTCACCGGCCATGGGACCCGGGGGCGGCGGTTCACCGGCCTCGGCCCCGAACGAGAACCGGGGCTGGGGATACCGTTCGCGGATGGCCGTCGGGACGGTGTCGTCGGCCGCTCTCGAGACGGACCAGCGCACCGGCCGCCCCGCCACGGCCGATCCGAACAGATATTGCGCGGTCGCCTGCAGGTCCGCCGCTTCCCCCGCCACCGGCAGCGCCATCGTCATCGTCGCATCCACCCGGAAGTCGGGCTTGCGGTACGCGGCGACCAGGAACTCACCGGAGATCGTGCGCATCCACAGCCGGTCGTTGTCGGGATCCGCGCCTGGGCTGGCCTGTGGCCACACGACCTCCAGGCGGTAGGTGCCGAGCGTGGCGTTGGTGGGGGGCGTCCACGTCCATTCGGACGAACTCCACTCGCTGAGTCGCACCTGGCGCTCGTCCACCGTCTGGTCGCGGCTGTTGATGGTGCGCACGGTCAGCGCCGTGCCGGCCGGAAGCAGGCGAATGCCGCTCGGCGTGTCGGTGCGGACGATGGCCTTGACGTGGATTTCTTCGCCCGGGCGATAGACGCCACGGTCCGTGAAGACCGACCCGCGCAGCAGCGGTTCCGATTCGCTGATGTCGTACGGCAGATCGAAGTCCCACGACTGAATGCCCTCGTTCCAATCGGAGCCGACATAGGCGACGTCGCCGTTTTTTTCGGCCATCACCAGGAAGGCGAACTCCCAGTAGCTGTCGAGCTTCCGCAGGGGAAGCGGGGGCGCCATCGCGATGCCGTCCGCGTTGGTCTGACCACGCCAGATGCGCGAGTTGTCCGGCATGACGATCGACACAGCGGCGTCTGGAACCGGCAGCCCGGTGTCCAGCGCCGTGACAAACACCAGCGTGTTCTGCGGACTGTCCTTGACGGTCAGGCCCATGTTGGTGGCCTGGATGATGGTGGCGCGCGATTCCTCCTGGTCGGTCGATGCGCGAGCAATCGTGGTGCCGGGCTGCACCGCCGCCCAGACGAGGCCCGTCCCGCTGGGGGGCAACACGCTGCCGATGTTTACGCCGTGTGCCTGAATCGCGTCAGGTGTCACGGTCAGTCGGCGGCTGGTGCCTGGGCCGTCGGGCGTCTGCCGGAAGTTGTTCTCCTGCAACCGGCGCAGGGTCGGCATCAACGTGTCAGGTGTCAGGCGCTGGAGCCACTGCGTCACCGTGGAGAAATTGCGCGACGAGAACGGCAGCACCGGTCCGCCGCTTCGTTCCCACACGCCGTGGCCGTCGCCGAAGCTGACGAACGCGCGTTCGTGTTCGTTGTCGACAATCGCAATCCACGTGTAGCCAAGGCGCTGGCCATCGGTCGACATGAGGGACGGGTCGAGGCGGATGCGCCAGGTGGATGCCGGTGGCTGTCGTTCGAACCCGGCCGTCTCCACGTTGTATCCGTAGGAGCTCTCGCTCGTGGCGGACACCGTGGCGCCCGCCGGCCGACGGACGTCGACCTCGGCACCGGGGATGGTGATGTTTCGGATGCCGAGCGCGCGGGAGAATTCGGTTGCGGTCACCTCCCCGGTAAAGCCGACGGCGTTCCAGCGGGACGGGTCGCAATTGTCACGGCACCGCGGCGGCTCCACAAAGAACGCCCGTTCAAGTTCCAGGTGGGTTGTTTGTTCTTCCGAGGGCAGCGCGGGGCCGGCCGGGCTGGGCATTCGCGCATCCAGCGCAAGGCGCAGCCAGGAGCCCGGGGGCGGGACCGCGGTGGTTTCCAGCACGACGAGCGCGTCGTCTGCGGGGAAGCGCTCCTTGTTCCATTCGGCGGCCAGGCGGATGGGAACGACTGACGTCAGCGACGCCACACGCTGCGTCGCCGCCACCTTTGCGTTGAACGCGGCGAGGCCGCCGGGATCCCCCGTCTTGAGCCGCGCCAACTCGCGCTCACTGAACTGCGGTGGATCCCACGTGTGCGCCGCGTGCCGCACCTGCAGGTGCGCGAGCACATCGGTGGCGCGTACGCGTTGATTGAACCGCACGGCGAGCACGACGGGACTGTCCGCGCGCCCTGACCGGCGATACCACTCGGCCGACAGCAGCTTTACCGCAGGTGTCGTGAACTGGAACTGGAACGGCGCACCGAGTCTGCGCCCTGCAGCGCTTGTGGCGCTCGCATCCACGGTCACCGTGAACGTCGTGGCATCAGGCAGCGGCGCGGCCGGGTCAGGTGTGAACAACAGAACCGTGGTGCCGGACCAGCGGAACTGGCCGGCGATACGCGGGGTGATCGAGACCCACGGGATCTGCGGATTCGCCGGTGATCGCCCGAGCGCGATCATCGGCTCTGAAAAAATCAGTCTGATTTCGTTGGCATCCGACCGTTGTCCGACTTCGCCTTGTGGACTTGCCTCAAGGATGGTCAGGGGCGCATTCTGCGCCGAACTCGCAAAACTGACCGACAGGGAGAGCACAAGGATGAGGCCGAGCCCACGCATGGCATCATGTTATGTCCCTCCAGGTCTGTCTGCCGTGCTTAGCGGTCGCGCTTGAAGCCGGGCTTCGGCTTCGACTTGAACGCGGACTTGAAACCACCAGGTTTGCCCGCAGACTTGAACCCACCGGGTCTGGACCCGCCCGGCTTGAATCCCCCCGGCTTGAATCCCCCCGGTTTGAGCCCACCCGGTTTGAACCCGCCAGGTTTGGCGCCGCCGGGCTTGAACGTTCGGGGACGCGGCCGTTCTGACGAGGTCTCACCAGCCGGCATGACTTTGATGTTCACCGGTGTGCCGCGAATCTTCTTGCCTTTCAGGGCCCCCATCACGGTTTCGACCAGGCCTTCGGCCACTTCGACCGTTGAGAAGGTCGGGTTGATGCGGATTGCCCCGATGCTGCCCGAGTCGATGCCCGACTCGCCGGCAATCGCGCCGACCAGATCGCCCGGACCGACGCCGTCTTCATCCCCGACGCTGAATGCGAGCACCGTTTTGGGCCCGTCATCACGTCGCGTGGGCCGCGGAACCTCGGCACCCCGGAACTTCGGCCCTTCGGCACCCCGGAACTTCGGAACGTCGGACCCTCGGGACTCCGGCACCTCGGTCTTCTTTTCCTCCTCCTGCGCAATCGCCACCGCCGCAGCGGCGATATCGGCGAGGTCGAAGTCCGCGCCCAGCGACAACACAAACGCCTTCGTCTCTTCAAGGCCGCCGGCGACGATGCGCGCCTGAAGGGCCGCGCGGGTGACATCAAGGCGCTTGGCCTTCAGCGCGGCGAGGGTCGGGAGTTCCGCGCGTTCCAACGTCTGTTTGGTCACCGATTCAATGAATCGCAACGTGCGCTGTTCGCGGGGGTCAACCAGCGTGATTGCCACGCCCTCACGTCCGATACGGCCCGTGCGGCCGATGCGGTGGACGTAGACTTCCGGCGCCGTCGGGATGTCATAGTTGATGACGTGCGAGATGTGGTCGATGTCGAGACCGCGCGCGGCCACGTCGGTGGCGACGAGCACGTCCGCCTTGTCTTCGCGGATGAGCTGCATCACGCGATCCCGCTGGCGCTGTTCCATGCCGCCGTGCAGGGCCTGGGCCGCGTAGCCATGGGACTTGAGGGTGTCGGTGAGCTCGTCCACTTCCACGCGGGTGCGGCAGAAGATGATGGCGGACGCCGGATCCTCGAACTCAAGGATGCGGTCGAGGGCAAAACTCTTCTGCTGGCGTGAGACGAGGTAGGCGACCTGCCGGACGCGCGGCATCTTGCCGGGCGTGCTTTTTTCCGCCTTGATGGTGACGCGCTTGGGGGACTTGAGGTGTTTCTCGGCAATCGCACCGATGCGCGCCGCCATCGTGGCGGCAAACAGCGCCGTCTGGCGCGTGGGCGGGGTCGCGGAGAGCAGGGCGTCGAGGTCATCGGCGAAGCCCATGTCGAGCATTTCGTCCGCTTCGTCGAGTACGAGAATTTCGAGAGCGTCGAGCACCAGCGTCTGCCGCTTCAGGTGATCGAGCGCGCGGCCGGGCGTGGCCACCACGACATCGGCGCCGCGGCGCAGGGCGCGAATCTGCTGATCCATGGGCGCGCCGCCATAGACGGGCACCACAGTCAGCGATGTCCGTTTGGAGTACTTGTGAATCGCTTCGGCGACCTGCATCGCCAGTTCTCGTGTCGGGACGAGGATGAGCGCGCGTGCGGGACCGCGCTTCGGAGCTTCGCCTTCGAGCAGGCGGTGGAGGAGTGGGAGGGCAAAGGCGGCCGTCTTGCCCGTGCCCGTGCCGGCCTGACCAATCAGGTCCTTGCCGGTCATCAGCAGCGGAATCGCTTCAGCCTGGATGGGGGTCGCTTCTTCGTAGCCCAGAGCGGTAACCGCGGCGACCAGTGAATCATTGAGCCCCAGAGAGGCAAACGTCAGTGCTTTCTTGTCTGTATCGGACACCCAGTGATTGTACGGGGGATCGCGACCCAATGCCTGCGCATCGGCGTGCGTCGGGCGCGCTGGGTGCCTATCGGTAAATCTGGTTCTTCACGCCCGCCGGCGGCGGGTCGACCACCACCGCCGGGAACGTCGTCTGCTTCATGAGCCGGTACATCGGAATGCGCTGACCGGCAGCTCCCCCACGGCCACCCCCACGCGCCGCGGCCGGCTGTGGGTCATCGGGATCGGGTGCGCCGCCGGCGCGCCCGGCGCCGCCGCCACGGTTCGACGTCACCTGAAGAAAGTCGTCGAGGTAGCCCCAGGTGACGAGGTTGTCGTCAGTTTCCGGTTCGAGCAGATAGCTGATGAGGGTGGACCGTGCCTGACCGCTCGGAATGAAGAGTGTGCCCGCCGGCAGGGTCATCTTTTCGGTGCGCTTCTCAGCCGTCACCTCACGCAGGTACTTGCCCTGGAAGTACGCGTCAGCCGTGATTGACGTCGCGTAGTAGACCTCGAGTTCCACTTCCAGTGGCGCTGTGAGGCGCTGCACGGTGATCTGATGGTCGTGCAGCATCGGCACCACCTTCGCGGCCGCGCCGTTGGTGACGAAGTATCCCCACGGCCGCGTGGTCGAGCGCGTCACTTCGTAGTCGAGGAACACCGGCCGATTGACCTGCTCCCAGGCCACCGGCGCCGGCGGTTGCGCCGGTGCGCCACCCGCGCGCCCCGCGCCACCTCTGCCCCCGGCGCCACCGGCCCCGCGTCCGCCGGCCGCGCCCGCACGCACCCAGAAGTCCTCGTTGCCCTTGTTCCTGACGCGGTATTCGAGCGGCACCTGGTCGTTGTCGCTGTCGTTGTGGCCGCGCGCCGTCGCAGTGGCTTTGGCGGTGGCGATGACCTTCTTGACGTCGGCCGCGCGCGTCGCCGCAAACCGGATCAGTTCGCGTTGCCCGATGTACTGGCCACGCACCTGGTGGCGGTACGTTTCGTCACGCGGAATCTCCACCACGCGCGTGCCGTTGTCCACAACCCGATGTGTGCCTGAGGGCGTTTCGAACAGGAAGCCGAGCGTGTTGGCCATCGCACCGTAGACGTGCTGCTTGCGCGGTTCGACCGACGTCGCCGTCCATCCGGCCTCGCCGTTCACCGTGCCCGGTCCCGAGTACCAGAAGCCGTCATAGTTCTCGGCCCGCAGGGCGCGACGGATGGCGGCGATGATTTCGTTGTTGCCGAAATCCACCAGGCCCTTGTCTCCCGCAGGGTTCATGTTGGTCTGGTAGGTGAGGGTGTAGGGCGCTGATCCGCCGTGGTGGGTGTCCACCCAGATGTCCGGATGCCAGACGTTCAGCAACTGGGTCACGACCGCGCCGATTTCCTGGGATTCCAGCTTCAGGTAATCGCGGTTCATGTCGAAGTTCTGGTCGTTCGTGCGGCGGCGCACCTCGGCGCCATCCGGGTTGATCGTCGGCACGTTCAGTACCACAACGTCGTCGAGCAACGGCCGCAGATCGCCCTGCACGAGGTCGCGCATGATTTCCATGCTGGCGTCCTTGCCCGCCACTTCATTGCCGTGCACGTTGTTCACGATGAGCACCACGGGTTTGTCGGTCTTGAGAATGTCCTCGGGCCGGTAAATCGGCGGATTGGACAGCACGGCGAGCACCACGTCCCGGCCGCCCAACGTGGTCGTCAGCTTCTTGACGCTCATCAGGTTCGACGCCGCGTCCAGTTCGTAGACGAACTTCATCAGTGGCTCATACAGCGTGCCGCCCTGGCTGTATGTGACGGCCTCAGCCGGCGTCTCAAGGCGCTGAGCTTGTGCGGCGGCCGTCGCCGTGGAGCGGTCAAACGCGTTGAGGCCCACAAGCGTGAGACCGAGAGCCAGAGCGGAACCGAGGCGCAGGGTGCGAGTCATGCGGCGGATTCTAGCGTACGGGGTCATCTTTGCTACGATGACTACCCAGGGGAGATTCGCGTACACATGGATGACACCGCGACGCTGATCGAGTCGCTGCACCGGCAGGCGGAACGTGCCTGGCATGTACTGCCGGACATCGGACTTGCGCTCGTGCTCCTGGCTGCCGGCTGGCTCGTCGCGCGCCTGGCGCGAAAAGCGGCGATTCGCATCCTCAAGTGGATGCGCATGGACGACATGGCCGAGCGCTCGGGCGTCGAGGATTTTCTCGTGCAGGGCGGCGTGCAGTACACCACCGTCACCCTGGTCGCCGGGTCGATCTACTGGCTGATTCTCCTCGGCGTCTTCATCGCCCTGCTTGATGCCCTTGGCGTCCGTGCGGCGGGTGACCTGTTCTCGCGGCTGGTCCAGTTCGTGCCCAGCGTGCTCGTCGCCGTTGGCATCCTCGTCTTCGGCTCCCTGCTGTCGCGCGTGATCGGCGGTGTCGTGACCAGTTATCTGAGCAACGTCGGCAGCGCCACGGCGGAACCTGTGGGCGCCCTGGCCAGATATGCGATGTTGGTGTTTGTGCTCTTCATGGCGGCAGAGCAGGTCGCCGTTGGCAGTGCCGTGCTGGTCTCCGCCTTCCAGATTGCCTTCGCGGCCGTGTGTCTCGCCGCCGCCCTCGCATTCGGCCTCGGTGGCCGCGAATGGGCGGCCCGGGTCATCGAACGGCACACGAAGAAGAAATAGAGCGTTGATGATTATTGACTGCCACACGCACCTCAACTACTACGACGACGAATCGGTGGATGACCTGGCCGGATGCCTCTCGCGTCTGCAGACGACGATGCGCCGGAATCGGGTGGATGTGTCGCTGGTGCTGACCTCGTACAAGGTGACACCCGCGCGACCGTCCACGCGCGCGGTGATCGACGCCACTCGTCACCTGCCCAATATTCACGTCGTGGCGGGGGTGCCGTGGAAGACCCTCAATGACGGACACATTGAAGAGTGGCGCGGGATGCTCGAGGCCGGAGAGATCAAGGGCCTGAAGCTGTATCCCGGCTACGAGCCGTTTTATCCCGCCGACCAGAAGCTTGAGCCCGTCTACCGGCTCGCCGAAGACTTCGATGTGCCGGTGATGATTCACTGCGGCGACACGTATGCGCCGACCGGCAAGGTGAAGTTTGCGCATCCGCTGAACGTCGACGAAGTGGCGGTGGATTTTCCGAAGGTCCGGTTTCTGATCTGCCACCTCGGCAATCCGTGGTTTCGCGACTGCATGGAGGTGGTCTACAAGAACGAGAACGTGTACACGGACATCTCGGGACTCACGCTGGGTGATTTCAATGACCGATTCGAGGCGTACATGCGCGCCCAGCTCAAGGAAATGCTGCTGTGGGGCATGAATCCGCGCAAGGTGCTCTACGGCACCGACTGGCCACTGGCCACCATGGAGTCGTACCTGGGCTTCGTCGAGGAACTGAAGCTGCCACCCAAGGACCGCGCGTTGATGCTCTTCGAAAACGCCGTGAGCCTCTTCAAACTTGATCCGCCGCGGTCGTCGTCGGGCATCGGGGCGCTGCTGAGGGGGATTTGAGCGCGCCGTGGGCCCCCTTCCGACGCGTCGACGGCTACCTGCCCCTGGAAGATCACGGGTTGGTGGGGGACGGATCCACCGCCGCCCTGATCGCGCGCGACGGCGCGGTGGTCTGGCTGTGCGCTCCGCGCTTTGACTCCCCGCCGCTGCTCTGCAGCCTGCTGGACTCCGCGCGCGGGGGCCACTTCCACATCGCGCTTGACGGTCTGACCGAAGGCCGCCAGGGGTACGAGCCGGATACCGGCGTGCTCGTCACCGAGGTGCGGAGTGCCGCGGCGACGCTCCGTGTGACTGATGCGATGACGTTCATTGCCGGCGCCAGCCTGCTCGACGAACGCGAGATGGCCCGGGGCGAGCTGTTGCGGAAAATCGAAGTCCTGCGAGGACCCGCGACCGTGCACATTGAGCTGACTCCGCGGCAGGGCTGCGCTGACGTCGGCGCTCAGCTCGAATCGGATCTGCCTTTGACCGGCTGGTCCACGCGTCTCGAGCTGAGCGAGGGCACTGTGGCGTGGGTGGCACTCCGCTGGCGCAGCCAGAGGGAGCCGGCGACGTTTGAGGACGTCATGACGCGGACGCGGGAGGCGTGGCAGACGTGGGCCACGCATCTCCGGTACGACGGACCGCAGCGCGCCCTCGTCCGCCGGTCCGCCCTCACGCTGAAGTTGCTCGACCACTTCGGCAACGGCGCCATCGTCGCCGCCCCGACATCTTCGTTGCCCGAAGCGATCGCCGGGCCGCGCAATTGGGACTACCGGTATGCGTGGATTCGTGATGCCGCGTTTTCGGTGGAGGCGTTGCGGGCGATCGGGCTCGTGGATGAAGCAAAGGGCTTCCTGCACTGGGCGCTGCAGGCCTTTGCGCGCAGTGGCCGGCCGCGCGTGTTGTACACGGTCGAGGGGCTGGCGCCGGAGCCGGAGTGGGAGGACCCGGTGCTTGAGGGCTATCGGGGATCACGCCCGGTGCGGTGGGGCAATGCCGCGGCCGACCAGATTCAGCACGATGTGTACGGGGAGATTGTCGAT
The DNA here is from genome assembly GCA_030827135.1 of Vicinamibacterales bacterium. Lineage (GTDB taxonomy): Bacteria > Acidobacteriota > Vicinamibacteria > Vicinamibacterales > SCN-69-37 > SYFT01. The sequence goes on along the minus strand of JAURFE010000001.1, from coordinate 413,950 downwards.
TGCGCGTCGCAATGGGCCCGGCATCACGGTGACATCACGCCGTCGCTCTGGGCGCAGCTGCGGGGGCTGATTGACGCGGCGAGTCTGGCGTGGCGGTCGCCCGACCAGGGCATCTGGGAAGTGCGGACACCCGGACGTGTGTTCACGTATTCGGCGGCGGTGTGTGCCGTGGCGCTTGATCGCGGCGCGTCGATGGCCGAGCGATTCGCCCTTGAAGGCGACGTCGCCGGCTGGCGGCGTGCGGCCGAGGAGATTCGGGAGGTGATCCTCCACGAGGCCTGGGATGAGGACGAGCGGTTGCTGACCGAACACCTCGGCGGGGGCAACGCCGACGCCAGCGTCCTGACGCTGCCGCTGCGACGGGTGGTGTCGGCGACGCATCCCCGCATGGTCTCGACGACGTCGTCCATTGTGCGCAAGCTTGGCGCCGGGAACGGCCTCCTGTATCGCTATCTGCCGCAGCATTCGCCGGACGGCCTCGCCGGCCACGAAGGCGCGTTTCTGTTGTGCAGCTTCTGGCTGGTGGACAACTTCACGTTGCAGGGCCGGCTCGAGGAAGCCCACGCGTTATACGACTCGCTGTGTGACCGCGCGAATTCCGTCGGACTCCTCCCTGAACAGATCGACCCTGCCACAGGTGCGTTTCTGGGCAATTTCCCCCAGGCCTTCAGCCATGTGGGCGTCATTCAAAGCGGCGTCCGCCTGGCCAGCGCCGGACGCTCGTAGGGCGCCATCCACCCAGCTTCACTGGTGGCCTATGACCAGCACACCCGGAACAGCACCATGAACCATGAACTGATGAACCATGAATCACGATCGGCCCGCTCAAATTCAGCGGGCCCTACGAGGGGCCGCGTTACCCGAGCAGGAACTCGAGCTCCGAGGAGCTGAGGCCGGCCAGGCCCACGGGGTTGGCTGACAGCACCGCATCGGCGAGCGCGCGTTTGGTGTCCTGCAGCGCGAGCACCTTCTGCTCGACGGTGTCCTCCGCGATGAGGCGGTAGGCGAAGACTTCCTTGGTCTGGCCAATGCGGTGGGTGCGGTCGATCGCCTGCGCTTCGACGGCGGGGTTCCACCACGGGTCGAGCAGGAACACGTAGTCGGCCGCGGTGAGGTTGAGGCCGACGCCGCCGGCCTTGAGGCTGACGAGGAACACGGGACAGTTGGGGTCGGTCTGGAACCGTTCGATGCGTGGAGCGCGGTCGCGCGTCCGGCCGTCCATGTATTCGTAGGTGATCTTCGCCTGGTCGAGCACCGGCTTGACGAGCGCCAGCAGGCTCGTGAACTGCGAGAAGACCAGGGCCTTATGGCCTTCGTCCACGACCTCCCGCAACAACTCCAGGAGCAACTCGATCTTCGACGACTTCTCGTGTTGCCGTGCAGGCGCGATCAGGCCGGGATGGCACGCAGCCTGCCGAAGGCGAAGCAAGGCCTCCAGCACCTGAAGCCCCGATCGCTGCACGCCGACCTTCGACACATGCGCAAGCAGTGATGTTCGATAGTGCCGTCGCAGCGCATCGTAGAAGCTGCGCTCGCGCGGCGTCAGTTCACACGTGAGCGTCTGCTCAGTGCGCGCCGGCAGTTCAGTGGCGACCTGCGCCTTGGTGCGGCGGAGCAGGAACGGCCGGAGCCCCCGCGCCACAAGCGCCACGGTGCCTTCCGCCTGTCCCTTCGCGGCCTTGCGGAAATGCGAGGCGCGACCGAGCAGGCCTGGATTCAGGAATTCGAACAAGCTCCACAACTCACCCAGGTGATTCTCAATCGGCGTGCCAGACAGCGCCAGTCGGAATCGGCTGTTGAGCAGACGCACGGCTTTCGCCGCCTCGGTGGATGCGTTCTTGATCGCCTGCGCTTCGTCGAGGATCACGTACTCGAACTCCACATGACGCAGTTGTTCAATGTCCCGGCGCACCGTGCCGTACGTCACGATCACGAGATCCACTTCGGACAACTTGTCGTCGGCCTGACGGCGATCGAGTGAGGAATAGTCGAGCACCCGCAGCGTCGGCGTGAACTTCGCCGCTTCCGCCTTCCAGTTGTGCACGACGGACCGGGGGACGACGACGAGGGAGGGGCGGGGGGCGGTGGACGCCACGCGCGCGAGTTCCGCGAGGACGGTCACCGTCTTGCCCAGGCCCATGTCGTCGGCGAGGCACCCACCGAAGGAGAAGTGCCGCAGGAACTGGATCCAGCCCAGAGCTTCGCGCTGGTAACTGCGCAGTTCTCCCTGGAAGTTCGCGGGCGGGTCCATGGCGTCCGGGTGCTGCGCAGTCGCCAGGCGCTCGCGCAGGCGGGCGAACGCGTCGTCCACCTGGACCTCGGCGGAGGTCTGGGTGTCGAGCAGGGCGTCGAGCAGGGCGGCCTGATGCGTTCGATACCGGATGGAGCCGTCGGCCTGTGTGACCCCGGCAGCCGTCAGTGGGGTGTAGCGACGGAGCCACTCTTCGGGCAGCACGCCCTGTGACCCGTCGCCAAGGCGCACGGTGCGATCACCGCGATCGAGCGCCGCGAGTAGTTCCGGCAGGGTGGCCGAGACGTCACCGAACGCCACGACCGCGTTGAGGTCGAACCAGTCGATCCCGGAAGTGACCGAGAGCCGCAGGGGACCGGCGGCGCGATAGGGGACGCCGTTGGCCTCGACCGTCCATCCGAGCCCCGTGAGGTCACTGACAATCGCCGACAACGATTTCGCCGGGAGCCGCCAGCCCCCGGCATCCACCGACAGGCCGCTGGTGATCAGCTGCGCCTCGGCGGCCTCTTCTTCGGCGTCATCACGATGGATGAAGCGTTGGCGAGCCTCGTCGAAGTACGGTGAGGGGTCGGCTTCGCGCACGACCGTGCCGTCGTAGGCAAACGTCAGCGCGGCGTCGAGCCACTCGCTGGAAATGGCCGGCGCGAGTCGCAGGTGCGGCACCGGCGCTGTGCGCACCGGCTCGATACGCAGGCGCGGCGGCAGGGCGGCGGTCTCGACGCCATAGCGGCTGAGCCATTGTGCGAGGCGCGAGGCGTCCTGTTCAGGCACGACCATGGTGCCGGCCGCCCGCATCACCGACACCACGCCGGTGGAGGGGCCCGGATCAAAATGCGCGGCGCGTTCGTGCGTGATGAACAGGCCGACGTCGAGCACGATCACCGGTCCGGTGACCGGCAACGTGTCGTGCGTGCGGGCGAAGACCCCGCGCATCAGGTGATCGCGATCGTCTGCCTCCGCATGAATCTCAAACCGCCACTCCGGGCCGTCATCCCACTGGAGCAGCCGCGTTGAGGTGGAGTCGGGAGTCTCCCTGAGAATCAGCCGGCCCGCGCGCGCAGCCAGCGGCACCCAGTCGAGTGCCAGTGCGTCGGGCAGCGTGACGACCAACGCGACGTTGCCGGAGGGATCGATCACGTGGGTGCTTCCGACACGGCGGGCCCCCAGTAACGGGCCCAGCAGTCGACGGTCGGTGGCCGACGTGCGGAGGGCCGCCTCCTCGGTGATGACGGCCGGTACGGGCCGGTCCCAGGTGCCGTCCGGACGCCGGGGCCGAGCGAGCAGACGCACGGTCAGCGCCCGTGCCTGCCGTGTGGCCTCCGCGTCAACCGCATACAGGTATTCGACACGGTGCCCCGAAGGCGTGTCGGTGATCGCCTGGTCCGTCCGCAAACGCGCGTCCAGGGCGGTCAGAATCTCGTCAATCGTCAAATAACAACCCCAGTCCGCATGCCGCCGTCCCCAGTCCGTCGTCCGTCGCCCGCGAACTCACCATGATACAGTCAGTGGTGCCCCGTACCCGGTGCTGAGTGCTCTGTGCGTATGCCCAGTGCACCGCACCCAGCACCCAGCACCCGCACCAAGCACTCAGCACCGAGCACTATTCAAATGTCCGATCGACTCCGTATTGCCGTATTCATTGATTTCGACAACATCGAAATCGGCGTAAAAAACACTCTCAACGCCGCGTTTGACGCCGGCCTGGTCCTCGAAGCGCTGAAAGAGCGCGGGGAGGTCGTCTCGAAGATGGCCTACAGCGACTGGCAGCGCGCCGGCGGGTATTCCCGTGCGCTCACGCAGCATGCGATTCGCATGGTCCAGCGCAACCTGACGCCCGGCGGCGACAAAAACGGCGCGGATATCAATCTTGCGCTCGACGCGCTTGAGATGGCGTTCACCCATCCTCACATCAACGCGTTTGTGATCGTCGGCGGCGACTCCGACTTCATCAGCCTCGTCGAGAAGCTGAAGCAGTACGACAAGAAGGTGTTCGTCGTCGGTGGGCAGCAGTTCACCAGCGGCATCATGCAGCGCAATTGTCACGAGTTCATTGCGTACGAAAATCTGATCGGCGCCGGACGCCGTGGCGGCAGCGCCCGCGGCCCGAAGGCTGACCGTGCCGATCTGGCGCAGTCGATTCCGCTCGTGAAGCGGGCCCTCAAGGTCATGCTCGAGCGGGACGTGGATCCGCAGCTGGGGCTCTTCAAGAGCACGCTGTTGCAGCTCGATTCGACGTTCAACGAGCGCACGTTCGGCGCGGGCACATTCCGCGATTTTGCGCAGAAGCTCGAAAAGGCCGGCGTGCTGCGTGTGCATCAGGGCAAGGGCGGCTGGCTCGTAGCGCCGGCTGAAGGCGTGTCGCTTGAGGTGACCGAGGGTGAAGCCGCCGCCGCGGCCGCGCCGGCCTCTGCTCCTCCGAGTGAGGCACCCGTGGCCCGGCACGAACGGCACCCACGCCAGTCGGCGCCGGTCCCATCCGCCTCCACACAACCTGCACCGCCTGCATCATCCACACCTCCTCCCGCCGTCGTCGGCGGCGCCGTTGAGGGCGTCAGCGAACTCTTCCGGCTCATTTCCACCGCCGAGATTCGCAAGTGGCCGCTCTACCTGCGGCAGGTCAAACAGATCGTACGAGCGCAGACGCCGCCGTTTGACGAACGTGCCTACGGCTTTGCCTCGCTGGTGGACCTGCTCCGCGCCGCGCACAAGGAAGGCGCCTTCCGCGTCGAACGCGACCGCCAGGGTGTGATTCGTGTATTCCAGGCCGGGTCGGCCGGGTTGGCGCCGGTCGCGGTTTCTGCCCCTGCGCCTGAGACTGAGGCCCAGGTGGTCTCTCAGGCCGAGGCGCCCGGCACCGAGCACCAGTCAGCCGGTACTGAGCACGAAGCACCGGGCACCGAGCACTCAGCCCCCGCCACCGCCAGGCGCAAGCGTGCGGTGAAGTCGGCGAAGCCGAAGGCCGCCAGGGCGACAAAGGCGGCGAAAGCGCCGCAAGCGGCGAAGAAGGCAAAGTCCTGACGCAGCATGCCCTCCATCCTGGAGGACATGGTGTCATGAGTCAGTGCAAGACCGTATCGGGTCGTCGTGGAGGGAGAAGCGCTGGACGGTGAAAATCAGGCCTGGCTGCACGGTCCGACGGGCAAAGGAAAGGTCGCACCGACCCTCCGGGCGCCGTGCGGGATCCGCCCCGGCAGCCCATTAGAATGTCGCGATGTCCCGAAACATCCAGACGCTCGTTGTCACCCTGGTTCTTGTCCTGTCCGTCCCACTGCTGGCGCAGCGCCCCCCGGTGATGGGGAGGAATGCCGGGGTGTCGGCCGGGCATCCACTGACCACGGCGGCCGCGATGGAGATCCTGCAGCAGGGCGGCAATGCGTTTGATGCAGGGGTGGCCGCCTTGCTGGTCGGCGGTGTGGTCGAGCAGGACCTCTACAGTCTGGGCGGTGAGTCGCTGATTCTGGTGTATCCGCAGAGCGAAAAAACGGTGACCTCGATTGTGGGTCAGGGCTGGGCGGCACGCGGCGCGACGATCGACTGGTACACGTCGCGGAACCGCACGCTCGCCGGATCGGGGCTCGACCCGGTCGTCGTGCCGGGAGCGCTTCATGGTGCGCTCACGGTGCTCGAGAAGTGGGGCACGATGTCGTTTGCGCAGGTCGCCGCGCGGGCCATCGCATATGCCCGGGACGGATTCCCGCTGCGGCCCCGCACGGCGCGGTCGATTGCGGGACAGCGCCGGTTCATCGACCAGTGGCCGACCAATCAGAAAACCTGGCTCAAGCCCGACGGCACACTCTACGAGGCCGGTGACACGATTGCGTTACCCGACCTCGCCTCGACGCTGCAGAAGATGGCCGACGCAGAACGCGCCGCTGCGGGGCAGGGCCGCGCGGCGGCCGTCGTTGCGGCGCGGGACCGCTTCTACAAAGGCGACATCGCGCAGGAGATCGTCGGGTTCCTGAAGCAACACGGGATGCCGTGGGATGAGAGCGACTTTTCCGAGTTCTACTCGCGGGTGGAGCCGGCGACCTCAATCACCTATCGCGGCTTCCAGATCTTCAAGCAGGGGTTCAACAGCCAGGGGCCCTCGATGCTGCAGTCGCTGAACATCCTTGAGAACTTCGACCTCCAGGCGATGGGCCACAACTCCGCCGATTACCTGCATGTCGTCACCGAAGCCATGAAGATGGGCTACGCGGACCGCGACACGTACTACGCCGATCCGGCGTTTGTTGACGTGCCGCAGACCGGCCTGCTCTCGAAGGCCTACGCCAGACAACGCGCGAGCCAGATCGACATGACAAAGGCGCAGACCGAACAGATCGCCGGCGATCCGCTCCCGTTCGACGACAAGGTCACAGAGTGGAAATACTGGAAAGCCGGCACCGTAGGGCGCGCTGAACTTGAGCGCGCCGACGAAGGTGGCGCGGTGCAGCCGGGTGACGAGGATCATTCCCTCAAGGACACCACGCACATCGCCATCGTCGACAAGGCCGGGAATGTGTTTGACTCGACGCCGTCGGGTGGATGGATCACCGGGGGCGTGATCGCCGGCAACACGGGCATCGGGCTGTCGACGCGTGGCGAACAGTTCTGGCTCGATCGTGATCGGGCGGCGCAGTTGCGGCCGCGATCACGGCCCCGCTACACGCTCACCCCGAGTCTTGTGCTTCGCAACGGGCAGCCCTACCTGGCGATCGGCACACCCGGTGGGGACAACCAGGAGCAGACGATCCTGCAGGCGCTGCTCAACGTGCTGGAGTTTCAGGGCGCGTGGTATCCGAACCTTCACACGGCATTCGAGCTGCCGCGCATCCAGACGTTCCACTTCCTCGGGTCGTTCTGGCCGCACCGCATTGAGGCGAACCGGCTTGATCTGGAGACCGGAATCCCGCCCGCGGTCTTTGAGACCCTCAAAGCCCGCGGGCACGATGTCCGCATGGTCGCCCCGTTCTCCATCAGCGGCTGCGCGACAGGTGTACTCATCGACCTGCGCACCGGCACCCGCATCGCCGGCGCCGACCCGCGCAGGGACTGCTACGCTGCCGCATACTGACGAAGTTCCGGAACTTCGGAACTTCGAATCAGCGTCCCCTGTATTGCCAGAGCCCTTCTTTGAGCATGCGCAGCACTTCGTCCACCGCCGCCTGCAGTTCGCGATCGAAGCCCTTGAGTTCGTCTTCGGGGGTGTTCTCGACCCACACGTCCGGCGCGACGCCGAAGTTTTCGAGGTTGATGCCGTAGTTGTTGGGGCGCTCAGGGTCGTAGGTCACCACGAGTGAGCCCGGCGTCCGAATGGAGCCGCCGTTGATCAGCGCGTAGGAACCAGTGGCGATGACGGCGGCGGAGGTCGGGTTGCCGACGATGCGTCCGAGGCCGAGATCGCGGAAGGCCTGGGGCGTCACCTCGGAGTCGGACGCCGAGCGCCAGTTGATCATCATGACCTTCGGTCCCGCGATAGCCTGGCGTGGGCGCCGGCCCCACTCGGGCGCGCCCCAGCGGTTGTTCCAGTATTCGTAGGGGCGTCGCTCCAGGATGTCGATAATCTCCTGATCCGTGTTGCCGCCACCGTTGTACCGGATGTCCACGATGATGCCCTTGGCGTTCCAGAACTGGTTGATTTCGTTCTGGAACTTCACGAGCGACGGCTGGTTCATCGCCTGGATATGCACGTAGGCGATCTCGCCGTTGGTGGCCTTGCTGACGAACTCCCGGTTCTGCGCCACCCACGCGTCGTACTTCAGTGAGTTGAGTGATGCGACGGACTGAATGCGCAGGTCGCGTGGGGTGGTGCCCGCGGCGACCGAGGACACGGTCACCTGCACGTACTCATTCAGCGGGCTGTTGAGCAGCGGCCAATAGTTGTCGCCGGCCCGCACCTGCACGCCGTCGATGGCGAGCACGTAGTCGCCGACCTTGACGTCGAGCCACTCCTTGTCGGCCGGGCCATTCGGGTAGATGTGCGAGATCTTGTAGCGGTTGCCCTCGGGCACGAGTTCCACGCCGAGATACCGCGTCTGATATTCCGTCGGCTGCGGGTCGCTGTCCGGTCCGCTGACCCCGGTGTGGGACGCGTTCAACTCGCCGATCATCTCGTTGGCCAGGTCGTACACGTCCTCATTCGCGCCGACATACTTCAGGAGCGGCTCGTACTTGGCCCGAACCGCGACCCAGTCCACGCCGTGCATCTTCTCGTCGTAGAAGCGGTATTTCATGACGCGCCACGACTCGTCGAAGATCTGCGCCCACTCCTGCCGCTGATCGACGCGCACGTTGACCGTGAAGGTCACCCGCGTGCGGCGCCGCGCTCCGGCCATCTCCATCCCCCACAGTTCGTTGTTCTCCGTGAAGAAGACACGACGACGGTCGGCGGTGGGTGTCAGGCCGGCAAATGCGCCCGCGACGAGTCGCTGACGGTCACGGCCATCAATACCGACCGAGAACAGCGCAGGCCCCTGGTCATCACGCGACCGGAAATACACGGTGCGGCCATCGGGTGACAGAAAGAACCCCTGCACCGGGTTCGCGCCGGACGTGATCGCGACGGCTCGCCGATCGATCCGCGTCAGGTCCGGTGTTGTCAGCGGCCGCGGCTGGGTGGCCGCTCCTCCGGTGCCCCCGGCCGCGCCACCGGCGGGGCCAGCCCCCCCCTGGCGCCCCGCCGCCGCCCGGCGCAGGCGCTCCTTGACGATGGGGTCGTTCGGATCTTCAGTGAGTCGCGCGAGGGGGAGTACGAAGATATGGGTCTGTGAGCCGTCGCGGTTGCTCGTGAAGACAACCTTCGTGCCGTCAGGCGTAATCACGGCCTGACCGTCGTTCCAGGGGTTCTGTGTGAGGTTGTGCTCCTGGCGCGTCGTGATCTCCATCAGAAACACGTCGGCGTTCTGGTCGCGATCGCGCTTCGTGTACACGAGCCACTGTCCGTCGGGCGCCCAACCGGTCACCGTGTAACCGCCGGCGATGTTGTAGCCGAGTTCGGTGGTCGCCCCGGTCTCCACCACCGTCACAAAGAGCCGGTTGTTGGCCACCCAGGCCAGCCGCGAGGAGTCGGGGGAGAACTCGGCGATGGTCTTGAATGACGGATGCGTCGTCAACTGCCGGCTCGTGCGGGCCTCACGGTCGTAGATCCAGATTTCTTCCTCCTTCGTTTCGTCCGAGGTATAGGCCAGCCAGCGCCCGTTCGGCGCAAATGTCTGGTTGCGCTGCCGCCATGAGTTGGACGTGACCTGCTGCTTCTCGCCGAATTCGGGGTCGGTCGGCACGACGAAGATCTCGCCGCGGCTGTCGATGGCGGCGTAGTCGCCATCGGGCGTGATGGAGAAACCGTCCGGCCGATTCTGCACCTGGACCGTGCGGGTCAGATTCGTACGGCGGTCAAATGCCAGGTCCAGCGTGATCCTGGTTGGTGTCTGTTGTCCGACCTTGAGAATCCAGATGTCGAAGTCGTTTTCGTACGCGATGGTCGTGCCGTCAGGGCTCATCGACGGAAACTGCACCCCATCGTCGTCATGGCGTGTGACCTGCACGGGGGCGCCGCCGTTGGCGGCCATCTGCCAGATGTTGAAGTGTCCACTGCGTTCGGAGGCGAAGTAGATGCGTCCGTCGGAGCCCCACATCGGGTAAACATCCTGTGTGAAGTTCTTGTACTCGCGCAGGTTGGTGTCGGTCAGGCGCGTGATGCGCTGGGTCCGGAGGTCCTGCACCCAGATGTCGTCGGAGCGGTTGCCCCGATACCCTTTGCGCCAGTAGCTGCCGCCCATGCGGTTGAACGCGAGCACCGACCCGTCGCGATTGAGCATGCCCTGCACGCCGCCATCGATCGGCAGCGGCGTCGGCACGCTGCCATCAATCGGGACGATGAAGAGGGGACTGCGCCACGGACTCACGGCGCGGCTTGTCGCCACGAGCACCCCACGGCCGTCCGGGGTCCAGTTGAGCACCGTCTCGGGCGTGGTCGCGAACGTCAGCTGTTTCGCTTCGCCTCCGGTCGCGGGCACCAGGAACACGTCGTTGTTGCCGAAGCGGTCTGAGGAGAACGCGACCCAGCGTCCGTCCGGCGACAGTCGCGGGAAGACGTCCCGTGCCACGTGCGTGGTCAACTGCTGCGGGTTGGACCCGTTCTCGTTCGCGATCCAGATGTCCCCGTGATAGCTGAACACGAGTTTTCCCTGGCTGACGTGGGGATACCGCGCGAACTTGATCGGTTCGGCAGACGCGAAGGTGGCAGACAACAGAACGGCAGTGGCGAGCGTAAGCAGTCGTTTCATCAGCGGGTCTCCGGTTACTGCAGCAGAAGGCCTGCGCCCGGGCCGAGCGGCAGTCCGAACGTGAACCACACGGCCAACATGACGCTCCAGATGGTCAGGAACAACAGCGAATAAGGCAGCATCGTGGCGATCACCGTGCCGATGCCGGCCTTCGGGTCGTACTTTTCGAAGAAGGCGACGATGAGCGCGAAGTAGGACATCATCGGCGAGATGATGTTCGTCGTGCTGTCACCCACGCGGAATGCCGCTTGCGTCAGCTCCGGTGTGTAACCGAGCAGCATGAACATCGGCACAAACACCGGCGCCATGATGGCCCACTTGGCCGACGCACTGCCCATGAACAGGTTGATGAACGCCGTGAGGATGATGAAGGCGATCATCAATGGCGCTCCGCCCAGCGCGGCCTCCCGCAGGACTCCGGCGCCCTTGACTGCGAAGATCAGCCCGAGGTTCGACCAGTTGAAAAACGCCACAAACTGCGCGGCGAAAAAGACCAGCACCAGATAACTGCCCAGGGTGGCGATGGACTTGCCCATGCCGCTCACCAGGTCCGCGTCGTTCTTGAACGTCCCGGCGCCGAAGCCATAGGCGCCGCCGATGATGATGCCGGCCAGGAAGATGAAGGCGACGATACCCGACATGAACGGCGACCGGAGCAGGTCCCCCGTCTGCGCGTCGCGGAGGAATCCGTCTCCCGGTACCGTGCCCCACAGGATGACCGCCACAAATATGACGGAGGCCACCAGCGCCCAGCGCAGGCCGCGCCGTTCGAGATCCGTCAGGCCGCCCATCGCTTCCTGCTTCACCGCACCGGCATACGGGCCGAGTCGTGGCACGACAATCCGCTCCGTCACCCACACACCGGCCAGCGTCAGAATCGGCGTCGAGGCCGCCATGAAGTAATAGTTGGCGGCGGCGCTGACTGTGTACTCGGGATTCACGATGCGTGCGGCTTCTTCGGAGAGACCGGCGAGCAGCGGGTCCACGGTGCCCAGCAGAAGGTTGGCGCTGTACCCGCCGGAGACGCCGGCGAAGGCGGCCGCCATGCCCGCAATCGGGTGCCGGCCTGCGCCGAGAAAGATGACGCCGGCCAGGGGGACGAGCAGGACATACCCGAGTTCGCTGGCCATGTTCGACATGACGCCGGCAAACACCAGCACCGCAGTGAGGAGCCTGGGCGGAGCCGAGAGCACCAGCTTGCGGAGGCTGGCGCTCATCAGGCCTGAGCTCTCCATCACGCCGATGCCGAGCATGGCGACCAGCACGGTGCCCAATGGGGCGAATCCCGTGAAGTTCGTCACCATGTTGGTGAGGATGCGGTGCAGCCCCGCGATGCTGAAGAGGTTGACGGGTGCGATGGTTGCACCGGTACCGGGATGGACGGCGGAGATGCCGGACCACGAGGCCACCGCCGACACCACCAGGATCAGGAACGCGAAGATGGCAAACAGGCTGGCCGGATGGGGCAGGGCATTCCCCCCCCGTTCCACCGTGTTGAGAAAAATGGACATCCAGCCCTTGCGGGTATCGGACGTTGACATGGGCAAGACTCTAACGCAGATCGTGGTGCCTGGTGCGCTGTGCCAGGTGCGCCGCCGTCGTGCGGCGGCCACGCACTCGGCGCCGGGCACTACTTCCGATAGTTCCGAAAGAACGACTCCTCGCCCCGGTGGTCGCCGATGAGGATGAGGTCGCTGCCGGCCTCCAGCACCTCATGCGCACTGGGGCTGGCCATGGTCTTGCCGTCCCTGACGATCGCCAGGACGTTGCACCGGGACGATTCACGAATGCCGGCCTGCGCCAGGGTGCGTCCCACCAGCGCCGTCGGCGTGGCCACCTGGAACACGTCCAGGCCCTCGCCGAGCAATACGAGATCCCGGCGACGGAGCAGATTGAAGATCGCATTGGCGCCCATCGACGCATAGGACAACACGATATCGGCGCCGGCGCGATACAGGGTGGAGACGTTCCGATCGAGCGTGGCGCGACTGAGAATCTGCAGGCCGGGTTTCAGCCGGCGGCAATACAGGGTCAGATACACATTCATGTCGTCGTCATGCGTGGTGACCGCCACGGTCGTCGCGCGGTCGAGGCCGGCCGCCTTCAGAATCTCGATCTCGGCCGCGTCCCCAACGACGGTGTGGGGGAGTTTGCTCGCGCGATCGGCAAGTTTCTCCACGAGGCAGTAGTCGATGCCGGTGGCGGCGAGGTGTTCAGCGGTCGCCCGGCCCACGCGGCCGCCGCCGAGGATCAACACAAAGGCCCTGCCTGGGTCGCTGGCGCTGTATTCGGCGTCGTAGGCATCGAGGGCGTCGCGGGGCCCTGCCAGAAACAACACACTCGTCTCTGTCAGCGTCGTGTCCGGGAGACCCACCTCGAAGGCACCCCGCTCCCAGACCCCGGCCACGTTCAGGCGGAACCGATCGCGCAACCGGGCGTCGCGCAGAGTCTTGCCCACCAGCGGTGTGCCCGCCACCGAGGCTTCGGCGATCAGCAGCGTGTCGAGTTCCCCGATGACGTGTGCGCGGCGGTCGCGGCCCGTGACCCGGCGCGCCAGAAACTTCCCGAGAAGGTCGCCCAGTTGCAGTACCTGCCGGCACCCGGCCAGTTCCAGGTTGTCCACACACGCCGGCGAGGATGCCGTGGCGACAATCGGGATGTTCGGCGCGATTTCCCGCACCGTGAAGGTGACGTTGGTGTTGGTGACGTCGGTGCGCGTGGTCGCCACCAGGGCCGCGCGATCGGCGTGCGCGGCTCGATATGTCTCCGGGTCGTCAAGGTCGCCAACCATCACTGTGATGCCCTGGTCGTGGAGCGCCAGCGCCTCCGCGAGGTCCTGCACGATGACCGCATAGGGGATGTGAAACTGATCGAGACGCCGGATGAGTGCCGCATCGATGGCGCCGTACTGGGTCAACAGGACGTGGTCTTTGGTGCCGGCCGGCAGCGCCTTTGGTGCGCGGGCGGCATTGCGTGCCTCCAACCAGGGGGCGTAGAAGAACTGGATGAAGGTGAAGGGCAGCAGGATCAGCATGAACACCGTGCCCGACATGACCACCAGCACCGAAAACATGCGGCCGAGGTCCGAGTGGAACGACACGTCGCCGTACCCCAGCGTCGACATCGTCACCATCGTCCAGTAGAACCCCGAGAGCCAGGAGTGGTCCTGCCCCTCGCGCGCCATGATCAGATGGAACGCCACCGTGTACGCGCCGACGATCAGTGTCAACACCAGCAGCAGGTTGACGAGGATCCGGAAATTGGTGCGCTGCTGCCGGCTGTGCAGGGATGACGTGACGAGGGCGCCGAGGGTCTTCATCGGCTACACGTTACCTTGAACCAGAAACCGATGAACGACGAACCCGCAGTACACTTGTGGCAGGCCGGGGTGGCGAAACTGGCAGACGCACGGGACTTAAAATCCCGAGACCCGCAAGGGTCGTGTGGGTTCGATTCCCACCCCCGGCACTTCGGAACTTCGGCACTCCGGCACTTCGGAACCCCGGGGCGCAGTCCGTATATGATGTCGAGCGGAGCGTCCCATGGAAATCCTCTGGTGGCACTGGCTGGTACTGGGTTTGTTACTGGTGTTGGCGGAGCTCGCCACCGCCGGCGGGTTCTACGTGATCTTTTTCGGCATCGCGGCGCTGACCGTCGGCGTGCTGGCGGGCTTCGGTGCGGCCGGGCCGCTCTGGGTCCAGTTGTTGCTGTTCTCGGTGCTGTCGGTCGCGACGTTGGTGATGTTCCGCGCCCGGCTCCTGCAGTGGGTGCAGCCCGATCCTCAGCGCCCGGAGATTGACACGCTGGTCGGCGAAATCGGCATCGCGAACGATGCGCTCGCGCCGGGGTCGGTCGGCCGGGTCGAAGTGCGCGGCGCCGCCTGGTCTGCGAGAAACACCTCCGCCGCAGCGGTGACGCCGGGGACCCGCGTCCGCGTCATCCGGGTGGATGGCCTCATGCTCGACATCGAACCGGAAGGAGCCCGCTCGTGAACGAAGGTGTCATTGTATTCATTGTCTTTGCGCTGCTCGTCATCATCGTCATCGCCAAGACGGCGGTGGTGGTGCCGCAGCAGAGCGCGTACGTCGTTGAACGCCTCGGGAGGTTCTCCGGGGTCCTCAGCGCCGGGTTCCATCTGCTGGTGCCGTTTTTTGACGTCATCCGGTACAAGCACTCGCTGAAGGAAATCGCGCTCGACATCCCGGCGCAGGTCTGCATCACACGCGACAACGTGCAGGTCGGCGTGGACGGCATCCTGTATCTGAAGGTGCTGAATCCGGAACGGGCGTCCTACGGCATTTCCGACTTCGGCTTTGCGATCACCCAGCTCGCACAGACCACGCTCCGAAGCGAAGTCGGCAAGATCGATCTCGATCGGACGTTCGAAGAGCGGATGAATATCAACCAGTCGATCGTGGCCGAGCTCGACAAGGCCAGCGAAGCCTGGGGCGTCAAGGTGCTCCGCTACGAAATCAAGAACATCACGCCTCCCCACGATGTGCTCGCGGCGATGGAAAAACAGATGCGCGCCGAGCGCGAAAAGCGCGCCGTGATTCTGACGTCGGAGGGCCAGCGCGACGCGGCCATCAACGAAGCCGAAGGCCAGAAGCAGCAGGTCATCAAGGCGTCGGAAGCCCGCAAGCAGCAGCAGATCAACGAAGCCGAGGGTGAGGCCGCGGCAATTCTGGCGGTGGCCTCGGCGACGGCGGAAGGCATTCGCCAGGTGGCCGATGCCATCCGTCAGCCCGGCGGCGTCGAAGCCACCCAGCTGCGTGTCGCCGAACAGTACGTCTCGCAGTTCGGTGAACTGGCGCAGAAGAGCACCACGATGATCCTTCCGGCGAACGTCTCAGACGTGGCCGGCATGGTCGCCATGGCGTCGAAGGTCTTCAAAGAAACGAAGTAAGCACCACCAGTCCCGCTGCCAACGACGCCGCCATCGCCGCAAGGCCGATGGTGGCGAGCAGGCGGAACCTGCCGCATCCGACGGCCAGCGCGATTCCCGTCTTCACCACGGTGTTTGTGAAGATGCCCAGCGTCAGCGCGGCTGTGGCGACGGGAATCGCAGTGCCGGACGTCGCCAGCTGTGACAGGGACACCGTCAGGGCGTCCACGTCGGTGAGGCCGAGGACCGCCGCCGACGCGTAGAGTCCCGCGGAGCCGAACCAGGATTCAGCCAGCGACACGACGAACAGCACAAACTGGAAGACGACGGCCATCTGCAGGGCGGCACCGACCTGCAGCGGGTTGGGATCCTCGGGGGCGTCTCCCGCCGGCGCGTCGGCCGAGACGCCTCGTGCGAGCAGCAGCAGGCCGATCGCCACTGGGGCGAGAAACGCCGGCCACAACGACAGCGCCAACGGCGGGGCGAGCACCGCCGTCGCCAGCAGCACTCGCGGGAACAACATCACGTTGGCGCCCATGACGCCGGCCGCGAGCATGCGTCCGCTCTCTGGTTGTTCGCGGCTGAGCCGGGCGAACGTCAGCGTCACCGACGTGGACGACATCAGGCCGGCCAGGGCTCCCGCAATCGCGTATCCGTGCCTGGCGCCAAACGCCCGTCGCGCGAGGAATCCAAGAAAACTCAAGCCCGAGAAGAACAGAACGAGTGCCCACAGCAGGCGCAGCTGGATGGTGCCGAAGGGCCCGAATGGGCCGAGTGGTTCCCCCGGGAGCAGCGGCAGGATCACGGTCGCCATCACCGCGAACCGCGCGCCCGCCCGCAACTCCGTCGCGCCCAGCCGGCCAACCAGACCATGCAGCTGGGATTTTTCCGCCAGCAGCAGGACCGTCAGGGCCGTGATGCCGGACGCCGGTCCGGTCTGGCCGCTCCCCGCCAACGCGCCGGCGACGACGACGACCAGCGCGGCGATTTCGGTGGTGGCGTCGATGTCGAGCCGGCTCGTGGCGACATACGCGATCGCAATGATGGCGACCAGGCCCGACAGCAACACGGCGGCGGCGACGGCCAGGCCGGTGGTCATCCACCAGCCCGCGACGCCCGCCACCAGGCCGATCATCGTGAAGGTGCGCAGGCCTCCGAATCGTGCGTTTTCCCCGGACGCGTGACCGCTCCACTGGCGTTCCACGCCAACCGCAAGCCCCGCCAACGTGGCGGCGGCCAGCGCGCCGAGGGGCACCGGGGGGAGCATGGGGGTTACCGGGTCACGCCTCTGTCATCAAACGTCTTCACGGCGACCACCATCGTCTGCACCACCCGCACATAAAAATCGTGCGTCATCGTCTCGTACTTGTCCGTGGCCTTGTGGTGATTCTCAAAGTCCTCGACGCCGAAATAGAGGCACGGCACTTTCGCCTCGCAGAACGGGAAATGGTCGGATGCCCGGGTCCAGTCTTCGACGCCCTTCTCGTCGGGGTTGTCGTGGCCCATGCGCAGGGTGACGTTGGCCGCAGCCGCAATGTGTTCGATGGTCGGCTTGAGGAACCGCTGGGTATGGGTCCCGACGACGTAGAGCAGGTTGTTGGCGTCGCGCCCGATCATGTCCATGTTGATATTGATCAGCAACTGCTCGAGCGGCACCGGCGGGTCGGCCACAAACCGCCGCGCGCCCTGCAGTCCCGCTTCTTCCGCATCGAGCGCCGCGAAAATCAGCGAGTGTGCGGGTGGATTCGCCGTGAAGTAGTCGCCGAGGGCAAACAGCGCGGCGGTGCCCGACGCGTTGTCATCCGCGCCGTTGAAGATCGCGCCGTTTCTGACGCCGATGTGATCGTAGTGCGCCGTGATCACGATGTAGCGATCCGGTGTGCGGGTGCCCCTGATGACACCGAGCACGTTGACGCCGGTGCGTGGCGTGGCGGCACCGCCCCGACCCGACGTGAATGCAAAGGGATGTTCGTAGGAGGCTCCCAGCGGGGCGATGCCGCTGGCCTTGAAGCGGTCGACGACGTAGGCGCGCGCCCTGGCACCGCCGGGCGTGCCGACCAGCCGGCCTTCCATGTCGTCGGCGGACAGCGTCTGGAGATCTTTCAGCAACTGCGCTCGGTTGACTGGAACAGCGGACGCCTGGGACTGCGCAAACGCGACAGCCGCAGAGGCGGCGACCAGAAGCAGGCCGCACAGGGAGCGGGAGCATCGTGACATACCGCTATTGTAGGGCGCGCAGTGCGGTCAGCAGGGTGGTGATGTCTCGGTCCACCTGCGCCAGCACGGCCGGCGCGGACGCCAGGCGCGCCTCGCGCCCGAGTGTCTCGAGGTGCTCGAGGTGCGAGACGTCCGCGATAGCGAAGTGCGACATGGCGTCGCGCAGGGCGTGGGCGGTGGCGGCGATGACGGCGGCATCGCCGGCCTCCACGGCCGCCTGCAGGCGTTCAAACTGGCGGGGCGCGGTGTCGAGGAAGAGTCCGATGACATGCCGCTGCGTCTCGGGGTCCGCGATGAGCGGCAGGATCGGGCGGCCAGCGGGGTCTGGCGCGGGGGACCCGGGGGCGGCGGAACTGATCCGGCGTCCCACCCCTTCGAGCAACTCAAAGAGTTCCGGCTGGTCCAGGGGCTTGGACAGGAATCCGTCCATGCCCGCGGCCCGGCACTGATCCCGATCCGCGGTCATGGCGCGTGCCGTCATGGCGACGATCGGCAGCCGGGGCAACGACTGGGAGAGTTCCCGCGCGCGAATCAGCCGCGTCGCCTGCAGTCCGTCCATCTCCGGCATCTGCAGATCCATCAGGACGAGATCGAAGGGTTCGCCCGCCGACTTGTCCACGGCCTCCCGGCCGTCGAGCGCCGTGGCCACGGCGTGCCCCCATCTGCGCAGTACGGCAGAGACAACCGCCTGATTGACGACGTGGTCGTCGACCACCAGCACACGCAATGGCCGGTGGGACACCCGTCGTCCAGTGACGGCGGGGTGCGGCGCATCAGGGCCGGCCAGGAGGGCGGTCAGGGTGTCGGCGAGCGTCTTCCATACGACCGGCAATGCGAGATACCGCGCTCCCATCGTGACCGCGCGCTCCGCCCCCGTGGTCAACTGCGTTGTCGGCAGCAGGATGACAACGTGGTGTGCGAGGCCCGGCGTGGCGCGGACACGTTCGGCAATTTCAAACCCGTCGAGCGCCGGCAGGCCGGCGTCCACCAGGACGACGTCCCACGGCTGGTCACCGGCCGCCGCCACCTCGAGGCTGGCCATCGCCGCGCGGCCCCCGGCCGCCTCCGCGGTCGTCACGCCCGGCCATGGTGCCAGCAGTTCGACGATGGCGGAACGGGTCACGTCGTGTGCATGCGCAACCAGGATGCGGAGCGGTTGATCGCCCCACGGCGCGGTGGCCGGTCTCCCACCGTGGGTGCCGAACCAGGCGACGAACCGGAACGTGCTGCCGGCGCCTTCTTCGCTCTCGACCCACAGGCGGCCCTGCATGAGCCCGACCAGATGGGCCGCGATCGTCAAACCGAGTCCGGTCCCGCCGTAGCGGCGGGTGTCCGATCCGTCGGCCTGCGTGAAGGCGTCGAAGATGGCCGCTTGTCTCGCCTTGGGAATGCCGATGCCCGTGTCGCGGATGGCGAACCGCAGGGCGACGCGGGAGGCCTAGAGGGCATCCACCTCAACGCGCAGTGTGACGTCGCCCTGCGCGGTGAACTTGATCGCGTTGCTGACGAGGTTGGTGAGGACCTGGCGAAGACGGTGGGGGTCGCCCTGCACGACGTCGGGCACGGTGCGATGCACGTGGCAAACAAGCGTCAGGCCTTTGTGGTGGGCGCGGGCGGCGAACATCCGCACGGTCTGTCCGGCCACCTCGCGGATGCGCAGGGGAATGGATTCGAGCGGCAGCCGCTCGGCCTCGATCCTCGACAGGTCGAGGATGTCGTCGACAATCCGCGTCAGGGACTCGGCTGAATCGCGCATGACCCCCAGCATTTCGCGCTGATCGATCGAGAGCGGTGTGTCCATCAGCAGATCGGCGTTGCCGATCACGCTGTTGAGGGGCGTGCGGATTTCGTAGCTCACGGTGGCCATGAACTCGGTCTTCGTCCGGTTGGCGGCTTCCAGCCGGGTCATCGCGTGTTCCAGATCGCGGCGGCGGTCGTCGGCGTCACGCACGGCTTGTTCGGCCATCCGTCGCGCTTCGTCGAACGTGCGGCGGCGGTCGGCCACGGCGCGCGCCGACAGCGTCATGTAGAGGCACAGGATGTAGAGGAACAGGATCTTGGCGACCTCGACGGCCCAGTGCACGTCGCGCCCTTCGCCAAACGAGACCCACAGAATCAATCCGGCGTAGCTCGCCGTGGCCAGATGGGAAAACACCAGCGCGTGTCGGAACGAGATGGCCATCTGGTCGGCCGCCCGGGCCGCGAAGACGAACCACATCAAACTCTGGTCGGCGCCGGTGACGTACACGACGTACGCCATCGGCACCAGATCGAGTGCGAAGAACACGTCGCCCAGGTTGACGGCGCGGACCCGGTCCCAGTACGACCTGAGCACCACCCAGGCCACACACGCGTAGCCGAGCAGGACCGCCGAGTGCCGGGCCGCATCCCGCCACTCCAGCGTGTCGAACACGAGCCAGTTGTGCACGATGACGCCGATGGGTTGAAGGCAAACCCGATCAACCGGAGCTTCGGTACGTCCTCGGTGTGGAACTTGTGCCGGCGCGCGCGCTGCGCGACCGCCGCCTCGGCGGGGTTGAGGTAAATGGCGGGACGGGGTCTCCGGGACATGCGGGTCAGCCGTCCGCGCGGAGCGCCTCGGCGATCCGGGAGAGCCCCTCGGCCAGCGGCGCTGTTGCGCCGGCGAGGCTGATGCGGAAGTGATCAGGCGCGTCGAAAAAACGTCCTGGTGCGACGGCGACGCCGAACTCCGCCGCGAGACGCTTCACAAAGGGTTCGGCATCCTCCACGCCGCGCAACTGCGGAAACAGGACCGTCGCCGACGGCGGCGCCGCCAGCCCGAGCCTGACTTGTGCGGACGTGAAACCGCGCGCCAGTTCGAGGTTCGCCGAGACGATCGCGTAGGTGCGTTCGCGCAGGCGCGGCATCTGCGTGAAGGCAAACGCACCCAGTCGATCGGAGACCGCACTGCCGACCGCCTCGACGAGGTCGCGGACGCGCCACAGACGATGCACCAGGGCCGGGGGCGCGACCGCCCATCCGCACCGCAGGCCGTTGAGGCCATACGACTTGGTCAGGCTGCTGGTGACGATGACCGGGCCATCAAGCCGTGTGGCGGACAGGGCGCGGCCGGCGTCCTGTGCCGCGAGATTGACGGCGTCGAGGTAAACCTCATCCACCAGCAGATACGCGCCGGCGGCATCCGCGAGCGTGATGAGCCCCGCCAGCGTGTCGTGGTCCAGGCAGACGCCCGAGGGGTTGTGCGGATTGGTGACGATGATCAGGCGCGTCCGCAAGGTCAGCTTCGATCGCACTTCGTCAAGGTCGATGCCGAAGCGCCGATTGAAGGGGCGCGAAAAACGGTGGACCCGAGCGCCGAGTAATGTGCAGGCGCCGACGAGGGGGTCGTACCCCGGTTGCTCCACCAGCACGTCGTCGCCGGGGCCCACGAGCGCGGCGATGGTGAGGAAGTTGGCGCCCGAACATCCGGTCGCCGTGACGACCTGCGACGCGGGCACCCCGACATGAGCGGCAATCGCGTCGCGCAGCGGCGCGAACCCGTTGTCGTTCGGCGCGGTCAACGCAAGCGCCTCGCGAGCCCCGGGGAGATCCTCCACCGTGCACGACAGCAGGTTGCTGCCTGCGAGATCGATGGCGGCCGGCGTCCGGGTCTTGGCCCAGAGCATGTAGGGTGCCAGAGGGTCAGTCAGCATGAGGCGCCTTCGGGCGGGACGTGAAGAAGTAGTAGACCGGCACACCAAGCACGAGCAACCCTGCGCCGGCGGCGGACCGCCAGGGGTCGGTGGCAATCACCGAGCCGACCACGGCAATCGCCACCAGCACAAAGGCGGCCGGCAGGAACGGATACAGCGGCGTCCGGAATCCGTCCGTGGAGCCGCGGTGTCGCAGCACGAACAGCCCGGCCACGGTCAGACCGAAGAAGATCCAATCGGCGAACACGACGGTGTTGAGCAGGTCGCCGTAGGTGCCGGTCAGCGTCAGGAGAATCGCCCAGGTGGACTGCAGCATGATCGCGGCCGCCGGTGACTGGTACCTGGGATGCACGCGCGCCAGCGCCGGCAGGAACGCGCCATCACGAGCCATCGCGAAATACACGCGGGTGGGCGCGAGAATGGCCAGATTCAGAAATCCAAAGGTCGAGATGGCGATGGCCCCCGCGATCAGGCGTTCGCCCATGCCGCCGAACCACTGGCTCGCCACTTCAGCGGCCGGCGTCTCGGTTGCCGCCAGTCCCTCCAGTCCCAACGTGCGCATATACGCCACGTTTGCGAGCAGATAGACGACAACGACGATCAGGGTGCCGACGATGAGGCTGATCGGCAGGTGCCGGCGCGGGTCGCGCATTTCCTCCGCGACGTAATTGGCGTTCTGCCAGCCGCCGTACGCGAAAAGGATCGGAATCAACGCGACGCCGAACGTCAGGGCCGTGGACGGGGAGTCGTCCACGCGCGAGGCCGACAGCCACTCCGGGGCGGCGGGCCCCGTCCACGCAAAGAGGACGAGTGCGCCGAGCGCGGCGACTTTCAGCACCACAAAGACGTTCAGGATCCGGCTGCCCGGCTTGACGCCGAAATAATTGATGGCCGACAGCAGCAGAATCGACCCCACCGCGATGAACTGCGGGTCAGCGCCGTCGCCGCCCACCATCCGCGATGCGTACTGCGCGAAGGTGATCGCTACGGCGGCCATCGCGCCCGTCTCGATCATGAACAGGAGCGCCCAGCCGTAGAGGAAGCCGGCCAGCGGATGCCAGGCCTCGCGAAGGTAGACGTACTGGCCACCCGCATGTGGCAACCGCTGGCCGAGTTCGGCATAGGCGAAGGCGCCGGCCAGGGCAATCGCACCACCGGCCACCCAGGCCGACAGCACGAGCAGCGGCGTGTCGAGGGCGCGCGCCACGAGATAGGGATTGATGAAGATCCCGGACCCGATGATGCCGCCGATCACGATCATCGTGCCGTCAAAGGGGCCGAGGGCGCGGCGGAGGGTCACGGGCAGGATTCTACCCCGATACAATTAGGGAACAAGGTCCTTACCATGTCACATGTGCGCCGCTCCCGCTGGTTGTCTCCGCTTCTGCTGTTTGTGCTGGCCGGGTGTTCGGTCCGTGATGCGGCGTGTGGGCGCCAGCTCGAACAGCCGGTCGTGTTGTCGGAGGCGCAGGCCGCGGCACTCAAAGGCGAAGCCCCCCCGACGTACGAGGTCGCCTTCCTGGGCGACAGCCTGACGGCCGGCTATGGCTTGCTGCAGAATGAGGCGTATCCGGCCCTGATCGGTCGGGAACTCGAGACCGACGGTTACCACGAGATCTCGATCGTGAATGCCGGTGTCACGGGGGACACATCCGCCGGCGGCCTGGCACGCCTCGACTGGGTGCTTGAACCCTCCGTCCGTATTCTCGTCGTCGCGCTCGGCGCCAACGATGCCCTGCGCGGCACCGCGCCCAATGAAACCAGGCGCAACCTCTCGCGCATCATCACGACGGCCAAGACCTCGGGTCGCCTGGTCCTGCTCCTGGGCATGGAGGCGCCGCCGAATCTTGGTGACGATTATCGGGCCGCCTTCCGCGCGATGTACCGCGAACTCTCCAACGAACACAACGTGCCGCTCCTGCCGTTCATGCTTGAGGGGGTCGCCGGCATCCCAAGCCTCAACCAGGACGACGGCATTCATCCGACGGCGGAAGGCCAGCGGATGATTGCGGCGCTTGTGTATCCCGTCCTTCGCCCCGTGGTCGACGATCTGCTGAGCCGCTGAATGATTGAACTTGTTGAAGTGTCCCGCACCGTGACCAGCGGCGCCGGACCGCTGACCATCCTGCATCCCACATCGTTCCGCATTGAGAGCGGCCAGACCGTCGCCATCACCGGGCCGTCCGGCAGCGGCAAATCCACGTTGCTGGGGTTGCTCGCCGGGCTCGACTCGCCGACCACCGGGCGCGTGGTGATCGATGGCGTGAACATCACCGCGCTTGGCGAGGAAGCCCTGGCGACGCTGCGCGGCGAAAAGATCGGGATTGTCTTCCAGTTCTTCCATCTCATTCCGTCGCTGACGGCGCTTGAGAACGTGCTGGTGCCGATGGAGTTGGCCGGACTCGCGGATGCGCGCACGCGCGCGGCGTCCCTTCTGCACGATGTCGGACTCACCGGGCGCGGGCATCACTACCCGTCGCAGTTGTCGGGCGGTGAGCAGCAACGCGTCGCGATTGCCCGCGCGCTCGCGAATGATCCCCCCATCCTGCTCGCCGACGAACCCACGGGCAATCTGGACAGCGGCACGGGGCACCAGGTGATCGATTTGCTGTTGTCTGTGAATCGGACGCAGGGGCGCACCCTGGTGCTGGTGACCCATGATCGCGAGCTGGCGGCGATGACCGATGAGGTCATCGCCCTGCGTGACGGCCGCGTGGAGTCGAGGACGGCGCGCGGATGATGTTCGTCCTGCGCATGGCGTGGCGGGAGATCCGGTCGTCGTGGACGCGGCTGGTCTTCTTCTTTTTGTGTGTCGCGGTCGGTGTGGCCGCGATTGTCGCCGTACGCAGCGTCATCCAGGAAGTGCGTGAGGCGCTCACGCGCGAGGCCCGGGTGCTGGTCGGGGCCGATATGGTCGTGCAATCCGGCCGTCCCTGGACGCCCGATGTGGCCGCGCGCCTCGATGAGGCTCTGCAGCGCGAGGGCGTCGTGGAGCGACTCGAGGTCATCGAGACGGCGACGATGGCGGCGTCGGTCACCGGACAGGTCAAACTTGTCGAAGTCCGCGCGGTGGCCCAGGGGTTTCCGTATTACGGAGCGCCCACGCTGGGCAGCGGCCGGCCGTTTTCGGGGGACCTGCTCCGCGACCGCGGGGCGCTCGTCCAGCCCGAGTTGCTCGTGCAGATTGGCGCGGCGGTGGGCGACACCGTGTGGCTGGCCGGGCAGCCGTTCACGATTCGCGACACGGTCGTGAAGGACCGCGTGCAGGGGCGCGGCGGGTTTGCCCTCGGGCCCCGCGTGTATATCGCCGTCGATGACCTGCGCGCGACCACAATCCTGCAGTTCGGGAGCCGGGCCACCTATCAGTGGTTTCTCCGCGTGGACGATCGTGCCCTTGCGTCACTCACGCAGGACCTGCGCCGGGGCTTCCGGCGTGATCTCGTGTCGGTGCGCTCGTGGCGGACGGTCGAGGATCGGCTCGGCCGCAATTTGACGCTCGCGGAGAACTACCTGAGCCTGGTGGGGTTTGCGATGGTGGTGCTCGGCGGGATCGGGGTCTGGAGCGTCACGCGCGTCTTCATCCAGCAGAAGCTGAAGAGCGTGGCGGTGCTCAAGTGTGTCGGCGCCACATCGCGGCAAATCCTGGCGACATACGTACTGCAGGTTGTCGGCTTGTCGCTGGCGGGTGGCGTGTTCGGTGTCGGCATGGCGGCCGTGGCGATCGCCCTGATCCCCGCCTCGGTGGTGTCGCTTGTCGGGGTGGCGTCGATCGGTGTGACGTGGTCGGCCGCCGGGCAGGGCCTCGCGGTCGGTGCGCTGGTCTCGATGCTGTTTGCGCTGGTGCCCCTGCTTGAGGTGCGCGAGGTGAAGCCCCTGCTGCTGTTGCGCGCCGATACGGCATCGAGTGCGCGCAAACGCGGATGGCAGAGTGTCCTCACCGCGGCCGGGATCGGACTCGCCCTGATGGGCGTGGCCGTGTGGCAGGCCGATGCGCTGGCCCCGGGCGTGTATGTGTCACTCGGATTGGCGGTGGTGGCCGGCGTCCTCACCCTCGCCGGCGCGGCGCTGGTGCGGCTCGTGCGCCCACTGGCCGCGTCGAAGATCTTCGCGGTCCGTCACGCGGTCGTCAGCCTCGGGCGCCCCGGAAATCAGACGCGCGTGATTCTGACGGCCGTGGGGCTGGGCTGTTTCTTCATCCTCGGCGTCCGGGCGCTGCAGACCAACCTGTTGACGGAGTTTTCACTGGAACTCGGACAGGACGCCCCCGACCTCGTGCTCATCGATATCCAGCGGGATCAGGTGGACGGTGTGCGCGCGGTGCTGGCCCCGTATCAACGTGCGGCGCCACCGCTGCTGCCGCTCCTGCGCGGGCGGATCGTCGGGGTGGACGGCCGCCGCGTGCAGTTGCGGACGGCGGAGGACGTGCGCCGCGAAGGGGAACTCGCGCGCGAATACGGCCTCACGTTCAGAGAGGGCCTCGCCGACAACGAACGGCTGATCGCCGGAGAATTCTGGACCAGCCGCACCGACGATCCGGACGCGCCGCTTGAGGTCTCGATCGAACAACGTATCCGCGACGAACACCAGATCGATCTCGGCGATCGGATTCGCTTCGACATTGCCGGGCGGGTTGTCGAGGCGCAGGTCACCAGCGTCCGGAAAGTGGCGTGGGACGAGACCCAGAACGGCGGCTTTATTTTCGTGTTCCGGCCCGGTCCCGCCATTGAACGCGCACCGCATACCGTCGTCGGTTTCCTCCAGGTCAACGACACCCCCGATGCCCGCGGCCTGGTGCAGCGGGACCTCGTGCGCGCGTTTCCGAATGTCTCGGTCATCGACGTCAGCACGGTGCTCGACTCGGTCCGTGAGGTGGTCGAAAACGCCACCGTCGCCATCACCATCGTCGGCACCGTGACCGTGGCGGGCGGCCTGCTGATCCTGGTGGGCGCCGTGGCCATGACCAAGTTCCAGCGGTTGTATGACGCCGCGATTTACCGGACGCTTGGTGCCAGCACCAAACGGCTCGCGGCGATGGTAGCCATTGAATACGGGTTGTTGGGTGTGCTGGCCGGTACGCTGGGTGCCCTCGGGGCCCTGGGCCTGTCCTGGGCGGTGGCGACCCGCCTGTTCGAGATCGAATGGCGGCCCGACTGGCTGGGGCTTGGGGGTGGGGTGCTGGTGGCCGCACTGGTCGTCGCCGTGGTGGGGCTTGCCTCCAGCTTTGATGTCATCGTGCGCAAGCCCCTGGGAACCCTGCGAGGGGTATAATCGGGGACTCCCGACCCGTCTGTGGGGCGGGTCGAACAGCGGGTGAGTGGAAAGATGGCACATACGATGCTCGATGACACACAGCTGGCGTCGCTCAAAGACGTCCTGCTGAGGCGGCGCTCGGAGATTCTGGCAAGTTCGACCGGCACCAAGCCCATTCCGGCTTCGGCCGACGTGAACAGTCGCCAGGGCGACCTGGCCGACCAGGCCACCGGCAACAACGAAGTCCACATTGCCCTCAAACTGAAGCAGACCGACGCCAAAATCCTGCAGGCGACCGAAGAGGCGCTGGTGCGGATGGAAAAAGGGACCTACGGCATCTGCCGCGACTGCGGGGACCCGATCGCCCCGGCCCGTCTTGAGGCGATTCCCTGGACCCGTGTCTGCATCGAGTGCAAACAGAAACAGAGTGCGTGATGTCCCAGCCCACCGACCTGCTGTCGATCCTCAAAGAACTGCACCGCGACAAGCTCACGATTCGTGAGCGGCATGTGGCGGTCGCCCGTTTTGTGGATCACTACGACTTCAACAACACCTATCAGTACGCGATCAATCGCGAAGACGTCCACCTCTCGTGGCTCGAGCGCGCGATTCACGAACTCGGCGGGGCGCCCGACGAGGTGGCGGAGCCGTCGATTGCGGCCCCCGGCAAGAAGGGCAGTGTCACGCCGCTGGTGGAGCAGGATGCAAAGGACGCCGAGGCGCTCGTCGCCAAATGGCGCCCGCGCGTGTCCACCATCACCAACACGCGTCACGCCAAGATGGTCGGCGTCATCCTCGGGGAGACGCTCGAACATCAGCGGTTCTTCGCGCAGATCGCCCAGGGGCACGAACTGGTCCTTGGCAAACGGATGCCCGGCGCCGGCACCGGAAACGGCGTGATGACGGACCGCTGGGTCGAGTAGTCCACCCGTGCCTGCCGGCGTGAGAGTCGCCATCGCGCTCGGGAGCAACCTCGGCGACCGCGACGCCCATCTGCGCTACGCCATTACCAGACTGTCGGCGTTCCTGACGGACGTTCGCGTGTCGTCATTCCACAACACGGCGGCTGTGGAAGTCGTCGAACCGCAGCCCGACTACCTCAACGCGGCCATGTCCGGCTGGACCACCCTCGGTCCGCACGAGCTGCTCGGTCAGATGCTCCGCATCGAACGTGAACGAGGCCGGGAGCGGCCGTCCTTCCGCGCCTCCCGCACACTCGACCTGGATTTGATCTTCTATGGTGACCAGGTCATCGACACCCCCGACCTGACCGTGCCCCATCCCCGCTGGCGCGAGCGCGAATTTGTGACGCGCCCGCTCGGGGAAGTCTGGGACTGACGGCGCCGGTGTGACGCAGGGCGGGCTGAACTGGAGCGCGCCGGTGTGACGTAGGGCGCGCTGAACTGGAGCGCGCCAACAAAAAAGGGGCGACCGTTGCCGGTCGCCCCTCGGGTCGCCGTCGCGGGGACGGTTACTTCTTGTAGTAGGTCATGCGCGTCATCGCGGGGCCGCCTTCACGGCCCGGCTGCGTCGTTGACTGCACGAGCCACGCGCCGTCCATGTGGTAGGTGACCGTCTGGCCGTTGTCCGACGTGACCACGAGCTTCGCGCCGTCCCACTTCGCCGTGGACGTCACTTCGCCACCACGGCCGCCCGCGTTCTTGCTGGGCGAGCCGTCGAGGTTGTAGGTCGTTGTCATTACGTTCTCGCCCATCGTCCGCGAAATCACGAGCTTCGCGGCGTCCTGGGTGACGGTCAGCGGGCCACCCATGCGCCCGCCGCCCCCCATCCGGCCCCCGCCACCACCGGCCGGTGCCGGGTTGGCCGAGGCGGTCTTCTCCGCGTCAATCGTCCACGTGCCCGCGAAGTTCGGGGCCTGTGCATACGCGCTGGTCGCCATCAGGACGATCGCCGCCGTTCCAAGGAATGTTGCCACACGTCGCATAAATAAATACTCCTGCCAGATACGGGAGCGGCGATCTGCCGCTGCCGAGATTGTGGTTCTACTCGAACCGCAGCGCCTCGATCGGGTCCAGGCCCGCCGCCTTCCGCGCGGGGTAGAAACCGAAGAAGATGCCGACAAACCCTGCAAATCCGACGGCCATGACGATCGAGTCGACTGGAATGACGGCGGGCCAGCCGTTGAAGAACTTGACGGCTTCCGCCAACGCGAAGCCCATGGCAATGCCGAGGCTCCCACCGACCAGCGAAATCACAATGGCCTCGACGAGGAACTGCATCAACACGTCACTCCCGCGCGCGCCGATCGCCATGCGCAGGCCGATCTCGCGCGTGCGCTCGGTCACCGAGACCAGCATGATGTTCATGATGCCGATCCCGCCCACCATGAGCGAGACAGCCGCGATGCCGGCCAGCAGGTCTGTCATCGTGCTGCTCTGACTGGTGGCAAAGCCGATGATGTCGTCCTGCGTGACCACGCGGAAGGTATCCTCTTCGCCAGGCGCCAGGCCCTGGGTCAGGCGCATCGAGGCCTTGACGGCTTCGGTCGTTGCCGCGATCTGGTTGCCGGAGACCGCCGACACCGTGATGTTGTTGAGGTGCTGGATGCCCGCAATTTTCTTCTGGACCGTCGTGTAGGGGACAAACGCCTGGTCGTCCTGGTTCTGCCCGCCCGAGGACGCGCCCTTGGACGCGAAGACCCCGACGATGCGGAAGACATGGTTCCGGACACGCACGTTCTGGCCGGTCGGATCCACGTCGGCGCCGTATAGCATCTCGGCTACGTTGGACCCGAGCACAATGACCTTGGCGGCGGCCTGGACGTCCTGTTCGGTGAAGAACTGGCCGAACTTCAGCGGCCACGCGCGAATCAGCGGCCAATCTACGTTCGTACCCTGGATCTGCGCCTGCCAGTTCTGATTGCCGGCGATCAAAGTCTGGCGCGTCGAGGCGCCTTCGGCCACCCACTGCACCCCGGGCACGCTGCGCAGCGCTGCCGCGTCCGCGGCCATCAACCGGCTCGAACTGCCTTCGCCCATCCGCACGGCACCCTGGGTGAAGTTGCCCGACATGACTGTGATGGTGTTGGTGCCGGTTGCCCGGATCTGTTCCTCAATCGCGGTCTGGGCACCCGTGCCGAGCGCCACCATCGTGATGACGGCACCGACGCCGATGATCATGCCCAGCATCGTCAACGCCGTGCGCATTTTGTTGCGCCCGAGCGCCTTGAGCGCAATACGAAACACCATCAACACTGACATCGTCCACTCCTGAACTTCGGAACCCCGTTAATGCGCCGCCGCGTCCGTGTGCGGAATCTCGTCGGGCTCCGGCGGCGGCAGCGCCGCCAGTTCATCCGCTGCGTTGCGACGGTGCGCGATTTTCTGGTCGGCGACGACGCGGCCGTCACGGAAGCGGATGAGCCGCGTGCCGTATTCCGCGATGTCCATCTCGTGGGTGATCAGCATGACGGTGATGCCGCGCTCGACATTCAGGCGCTGGAAGATGCCCATCACTTCGATGCTCGTCCGCGTGTCGAGATTCCCGGTCGGTTCGTCCGCCAGGATGATTGACGGTTCGTTGATCAGCGCGCGCGCAATGGCGACGCGCTGCTGCTGGCCGCCTGACAGCTGGTTGGGCATATGGTGAAACCGCTGCCCGAGACCGACGATGTCGAGCGCCTCCATGGCGCGCTTGTGCCGTTCGGCCGCCTTGAATTTTTTGGCGCCGTTGTAGAGCAGGGGCAGTTCGACGTTGTCCAGCGCGGTCGTTCGCGTCAAGAGGTTGAAGCCCTGGAAGACGAAGCCGATCTTCTGGTTGCGCACGCCGGCCAGATCGTCCTTCGACAGCTCGGACACGTCCTTGCCATCGAGGATGTACTTGCCGCTCGTCGGTTTATCGAGCGCTCCGATGATGTGCATGAAGGTCGACTTGCCGGACCCCGAGGGGCCCGTGACCGACACGAACTCCCCTGGTTCCACGTCGAGGGACACTCCACGCAGCGCGCGCACCTCATGGTCGCCCATGTGGTAGACGCGCATCAGATCACGAACAGAAATCACCGGCACGGGACAACTCTCCAGTTACTCATCAACCCAACCGCCCATCTGCCCAGCCGTTAGCGTCCGCCGCCGCGGCCGCCGCCGGTGGGCATGCCGCCCATGCCGCCGGGCATGCCGCCGCGGCCCTGCTGGCCGGAGAAGGGATTGCCCTGCGCGCCGGCGCCCGTGGTCGTCGTGGTCAGCCATGGCATCAGGATGTTGGTGATCAGCTCGGTGCCGACCGTCAGTTCGGCCGGACCGGACACGAGTTCGGTGAACGTCCCGTCCGAGATGCCCTGCATGATGTCGAGGCGCTCCAGCGTGCCGAAGGGGTGTGCAGCGTCTGCCGCGCGGAGGACGTACACCTGGCCGCGCGTGGGCTGTCGCACCAACTCGGGGAACAGTTCGTCAATCGACGTCGCGCCGCGCTGCGTCATCGGGACGGCCGGTGCCGTCTGGCCCGAGTTGCCGCCACGGCCGCCACGGCCGCTGCCGCCACGACCGCCGAAGTTGATCCCGAGTTTCGCCATGGCCGCCATCTGCTGATCGCGCGGAAGCTGTCGAATCGCTTCCATCTGTTTCTGCTGTTCGGGCGTGAGCGTGCTCATGCCGCCGCCGGTGCGGCCGCCACTGTCACGGTCGCCTTCGCGCGTGCCCTGTCGACCTTCGCGGCTGCCCGCCTGGAAGGGGTTGGCCGCCTGCTGTGGGGCGGCGGCTGCCGGCTGCGCGGGGCGGGCCGCGGGTGCCGTCGTCTGCCCGGCAGTTGCGGCCGGAGCGGCCGTCTGGCCGGGGGCCGCGCCTGGAGCGGCCGTCTGGCCCGCCCCGGCGGAGGGGCCACCAGTGCGCCCGGCGCCGCCACCGCGGCCCACCGGTGTCGGTGGTTCCTGCTTGAGGGCTGTCCACATGTCATTGGTCGGGCGGAACCGCAGGGCTCCCGCCGGGATCCGCATCACGTTGTCGCGACGCGCCACTTCGATGCGCATCGACGCCGTCATGCCGGGCTTCAGGCGGAGGTCGTTGTTTTTCACTTCGGCCACCGTCGTGTACGTGACGACGTTCTGCTGCACGGTCGGGTTGATGCCGACCATTTGAATCGTGCCCTCGAAGTTGACGTTCGGGTAGGCGTCGACGGTGAACACCACTTTCATCCCCTGGCGCACCTTGCCGATTTCGGCCTCGTCGACACCGCCCTCGAGGCGCAGCGTCGTGAGTTCGGTCGCGATGTCGAAGAACTTGGTGGCCTGCTGCGAGCCGACAATCGTCTGCCCTTTGTCGACCACGCGATTGACCACGACGCCGTCGATGGGGGAGATGATGGTGGCTTCCGTGACGTTCAGGCGGGCCTGGTCGAGGTTGACGTCGGCCTGCACCTTCGATTTTTCGGCAGAGGCAATCTGGGCGATCCGGCTCTTGACGGCCAGTTCCGCGGCTTCGAGCGCCTGCTGCGTGACGAGCTTCGCCTCAAACATCTTGCGGGTCCGGTCGAGGCTGCGCTGGGCGTCCTCGAGCTGGACCCGCTGGTTGGCGAGGTCCACTTCCTGGCGCGCGATGTTCGCCTCCTGAATTCTGACCTGCGTCTCGAGAAGGTCGGTGTTCACCTTGGCGAGCACCTGCCCGCGGCGCACAATCTCGTTGAAGTCGACATACAGCTCCTCGACAACGCCCGAGACTTTGGAGCCCACGTTGAAGGTGCGTTCCGCTTTCAGCGTGCCGGTGGCACTGACCACTTCGACGACATCGCCCTGGGAAATCGCGGCCTTCATGAACTGCGGGACCTCGGGGGCTTTTTGGCTGTCCCAGTAGTAGTACCCACCGCCCGCGAGGACGAGAACAATCACCAGATAAATCAGTTTCTTCATGTCAACTAAGCCCGTTCCGGAGTTGCCTGCGCCGCCCCTCGGCGCAAGCCAGCCCAACCCTCTTCAAACAACGTGTAGACCGTCGGCACCAGCACCAGTGTCACCAGCGTGGAAGCCGCCAGGCCTCCGATGACGACCCGCGCCAAAGGGGCCTGGAGTTCGGCGCCCTCACCGATTCCCAACGACATCGGCACCAGGCCAAGAATGGTCGTCAGGGTGGTCATCAGAATCGGCCTGAGCCGGGTGCGTCCCGCCTCCTCGACCGCCTCCCGCAACGGCTTGCCGTCGCGTCTGCGGAGGATGTTCGTGTAATCCACCAGCAGGATGGCATTGCTCACCACAATGCCGGCCAGCATGATTACTCCGATATACGCCTGAAGGCTGAAGGATGTTGACGTCAGTTTCAGCGAGGCCACCACCCCGATGATGGCGACCGGCACGGCGAACATGACAATGAAGGGATCGCGCAGGGATTCATACTGCGAGGCCATGACGGCGTAGACCAGCAGAACGGCCAGCAGGAGGAGTATCTGCAGCTGATTAAAGGCCTGCGCCTGGGTTTCGACCTCGGCACCGAACCCCACGGTGAAGTCCTGAGGCACATCCAGTTCCAGGAGCCTGGCCTGGACGGCCTTGACCGCCGCGCCCAGCGGCACGCCCGCTTCCAGTTCGGCGTTCACGCGGGCAATCCGCTCCTGGTTCTTGCGGTCGATCTGGGTCGGGCCCCGCGCGCTGTCGACGGTGAGCAGATTCTTCGCCGGCAGGACCTGGCCGCCCGGCGTGCTGATCAGCACGTCGCTGACCGACTCGGTCTGCGACCGGTCCTCCTCACGGAGGCGCACGACGATGGGGAACTCCTTGCCGCGTTCGCGATAGACGGCCGCCTGTGTGCCGGCCATGTTCGTGCGGATGGCGTTGGCGACGCTGGTCACCGACAACCCGAGCAGCGCGGCCTTCGGCCGGTCCACGCGGATGGACAACTCGGGCCGGCCTTCCTGCCGGGCAATCTGCGGATTCGCGATGCCGTCGGTCTGCTGCAGCAGGGTGAGCACGTCCTGCTGCACGCGGTTGGAGTCGTCCAGCGAGAAGCCGCGCACCTCCACCGACAACCGGCTGTCGGAGTTCAGATTTCCCAACACGCGGTTCAGCGACTGGTTGCCGCCCGAGGCGCGTGTCGTCACCGTGACGCCCGGCAGCCCGACCAGCACCCGGCGCAGGTCGGTGGCAATCTGTTCGCTGCTGCGCGTGCGCTGGTCCTTCGGCGTCAACTTCAGCGTCAACGACGCGGTGCCGCTGCCGCCCCCCATGAACCCGCCGCCGCCGGCCGAGGACACGACGGTCACCACTTCCGGCACGTGCTGATTCACCAGGTCCTCGAGCTGGAGGACGACCGCTTCGCTGCGCTCGATGCGACTGCCCACGGCCAGGCGGGCGTTCACCGAGACCTCGCCTTCGTCGGTCGCCGGCATCAGCTCGGCAGGAATAGTCGGCAGGATCATGAGCGCCGCGACGGTCAGGCCGGCCGCCGTCAACAGCACCGTCGGCCGATGGTGCAGGGCCACGTGCAGCACACGGCGATACGCCTCGTTGAGTCCGTCAAGCGCCCGCTCACTGAGCGTAAAAAGCGTGCCCGACAGGCCACGGCGCTCGGACACGGGCGTCGGCAGCACCAGCAGACGTGAACACAACACCGGCACGATGGTGACGGCGACAAACAGCGACATCGACAGGGAGAAGATGACCACGATGGCCAGCTGCGTGAAGATGATGCTGGAGACACCGGTCAGGAACAGCAGCGGCACAAACACGGCGACGTGTGTGAGCGTTGACGCGAGGATCGCCGACCAGACTTCCTCGGAGCCCTCAATCGCGGCCTGCATCCGCGGCTTGCCCATCTCCATATGACGGAAGGTGTTCTCAAGGACCACGATGGACGCGTCGACGATCATCCCGACACCAAGCGCCAGCCCGCCGAACGTCATGGTGTTGAGCGTGAAGCCGGCGAAGTAGAGCAGGCCGAACGTGCCGATGATTGAAATGGGGATGGACGTGCAGATGATGAACGTCGAGCGCAGGTTCCGCAGGAACGAGAAGATGACAATGACGACCAGGACGGCGCCAAAGAGCGCGGCTTCCCGCACCGCGGAGATCGACTGTTGGATGAACTTGGCCTGGTCTTCGAGCACCGTCAGCCGCAGCCCCTGGACGTCGCGGTTGATCCGCTCGATCTCCGCCGTGACGTCTTCGGCAATGGCCACCGTGTTCTTCCCCGACTGCTTGGTGACGCGCATGCGCACCCCGGCCTTGCCATTGATGCGGGTGAACGACCGGAAGTCCTCGGTCGTGTCGCGGACCTCCGCGACATCGCGCAGGTAGACCGGCACGCCGTTGCGGGTGAACACAATCAGGTCGCGAATGGCGTCGATGGAATCGAACTGGCTCGTCGAACGCAGCAGGAACGTGGTATCGCCCTCGCTGACTTCCCCCAGCGGGACGTTCTGGTTTTCTGTACGGATGGTCTGGATGATCCGGTCGACCGGCAGGTCGAGCGCCGTGATCTTCTCGCGCGAGAGCTCGACACGAATCTGCCGACGGAGACCGCCATCAACGGTGACCGACGCCACGCCTTCGACGCGCTCCAGTCTGGGGACGAGATCGATCTCCGCCATTTCGCGCAGCGTGACGCGGTCGAAGTCGCCTTCCACACCGATGCCGATGATGGGCTGCGAGTTCGCATCAAACTTGAAAATGGTCGGCGGGTCGGCGTCGACCGGCAGCCGGCCCCGGATGCGGTCCACGCGGGTGCGCACCTCGTCGGCCGCTTCGTTCAGGTCCGACCCCCACGCGAAGTTGAGGCGGACCGTGCCCGAGCCTTCCGATGCGGTCGAGTTCACCTGTTCAAGACCGGGGACGGCCGCCAGCGACTGCTCAAGCGGTCGGACGATCAGTTCCTCAATTTCCACCGGGCCGACGCCGCCGTACCCGACGCGGACCGTCAGGCTGGGGTACGTCACGTCCGGCATCAGGTCCACCGGCAGCCGGGTGACGGAGATCGATCCGAGGAGGATCACAATCGCCGACAACATGAACATCGTGACGGGTCGGTGGATCGCGAGACGGGGGACGCTCATGTCATTCGCTCCGAAAAATGCCGGGTCCTGTTACTGTCCGCCACGGCCGCCGGGTTGGGCGCCCGCGCGTCCGCCGCCTCGCCTTCCCTGGGCCGCGCCGCCGGGCATGTTCATCGGGGTGATCCGATCGCCGTCGCGCAGGGCCAGCGCCCCGGTCGTGATGACGCGTTGGCCTTCGGTGAGCCCCTCGAGGATCTCGACACTCGTGTTGTCCTGCAGCCCGGTGCGCACCGGCTGGAATTTCGCCGTCTGGCCGTCCGGCAGAAACACGCCGCGCCGCCCCTCGCTGTCCACCACGGCATTGCGCGGCACCGTCAGGGCATCAGGCTTGCGTTCGGCTGTGAGCCGGACGCGGGCATACATGCCGGGCTTGAGCCGGTACCCCGGATTCGGGACCTCGATCTCCATCGACGCGGTCCGCGTCGCCGCGTCAAACACCGGTGCCACGCGGCTGACCGTGCCGGAGAACGTTTCGCCCGGGAACGCGTCCACTTCAACTTCCGCCTGGACGCCCTGCGTGATGCGCTTGAAGTCCTTTTCGACCAGGTTGGACACCATCCGCACGGTGGAGATGTCCACCACCTGCAGGATGACGGTGTTTGCGCCGGCGAACGCGCCCTGATCCAGATTGCGGCGGCCGACGAAGCCGTCCACCGGCGACACGATCTTCGTGTTCGACAACGTGATCTTCAGTTCATCGATGCGCGCCTGCGTCTGTGCCAACTGCGCCTGTGCGAGATCGACGGCGGCGACAGCCGAGTTGTAGGCCGCTTCGGCATCTTCGACGGCCTGCCGCGTCTGCAGCCCCTTCGACAGCAATTCCTGCTGCCGTGCCATGGTCGTCTTCCGGAGCTGCAGGTCGCTTTCGCGCTGCTTCAACGTGGCGCGGTTCACTTCAAGACTCTGTTCCGCCTGTTTCACCTGCTGCTGGAGTTCACGATCTTCGATCTTCGCAATCTGCTGGCCGCGCGCGACGCGGTCGCCCAGTCTGGCGGTCAGCGAGTCAAGACGTCCCGCCACGCGGGGCACCACGTCCACCGTCGCCTGGCCCACGAGGTTGCCGACGACGGTGATGTACTCGATCACTTCACCGCGGGCGACCGGCGCCGTGTCGACCGTCAGCGCGGGCCGGCCGGAGCCGCGTCCCATACCCATGCCGCCGCCCCGACCTCCCGCGCCGTCGGGACCGGCTGCAGGGCCGGTCGCCGTGGTCGAGCCGGGGCGGTAGTAGTAATAGGCGCCGGCGGCTCCCGCGAGCAGAACGGCGATGACGAGGACCTTCTTCATGGCGTGACTACTGAATTCGCTGCACGCGGTCGAACTCCGCCACCGCGTTGATGTACCGAATCGTGGCCGACAATTCGTTGTTACGCGCGCTGGTCAGGGCGTTCTGCGCCTGAATGACCTGGAAGTTGGTGATGGTGCCCAGGCCAAAGCGGGTCAGTTCCGCCTGCAGCGTGCGTTCCGACGCTTCACGCGTCTTCTGCGCCGCGAGCAGCTGCTTGTAGGTGCTCTGCACGTCGAGGCCGGCCGTCGTGACGGCCGTCTCGATGTTGAGCTCGGTGGAGCGGAGGGTCGTCTTCTGCTGTTCAAGCCGCAACGCCGACTGCAGATGGCTCGCCCGTGCCGCCGAGAGCCCGAGGGGCTTGCTGAAGTTGAAGCTCAGCGACCACGTCGGCGTGTCGAGCCCGGCAATCGACCGCAGGGCATCCAGGTAGCCGCTCTCCTTGACGAGCACCGGCGCGCCGCCCAGACTCGATCGGGCGAATTCGTTGCCGCCGACGCCGGCAAGACGGTACGAGGCGGTCAGGCCCAGGCTCGGCAGAATGCTGTTCTTCGAGAGTTCGAGGCCCATCTCAGACACCCGAATCTGCTCGCGGGCGATCACAATGTCCGAGCGCTCGGCAATGGCGCGCGTGACGGCGCCGGGAATGTCGACGGTCTGGATGGCAAACGACACCTGGTCCACCGGATTGATGGTCGACCGGAAGAACTCGTCCGTCGTGCTGTCCACCAGCAGGCGTTTAAACGCGAGTTCGGCGTTGCGCCACGCGATTTCCGTGGCGAGCAGCCCCTGCTCGGTCGTGGCGATCTGGGCTTCCTGGAGCACGAGGTCGATCTCCGCGAGTGTGCCGATTTCTACGCGGATGCGCTGGTCGGCCAGCTGGCGATTGGCGAGGTCGAGCGCGCGGCGCTGGATTTCAATCGCCTCGATGGACTGGCGCAGCGCCCAGTACCGCGTCCGCACCTGGTTCTTGATGTTTTCGATCTGCGTCTGCAACTGGATGTCGACGATCTGCTTCTGGATTTCCCCGGTGCGCAGGGCGTTGCGCTGGCCGTCAATGGTGCGGCCCGCCAGCAGCGGCTGCGTGTACTGGAGATTCAGGTTCGACGAGTAGCTCGGATTGCGCGTGGAGAAGGCACTGTCGGTCGCGTTGCGGTTGTTGCTGAAGTTGACCGACACGTTGCCGCCCTGCCAGGGCAGGCGCTGGCTCATTGACGAGCCGAAGGCGTTAACCTGGCTCGTAACCCGCGCGCCACCGTCGAGCTGCGAGGTCGACTGCTGCGACGAGTTGGTGTAGCCGTAGTTCGCGTTGAGCGTCGGACGGAAGTTCGCGCGCGCCGCCTGCAGCGTGTAGTCCTGGATCTGCGGGTTGAGCTTCGCACTCTGGATGTCGAGGTTCTTCTCGAGTGCGCGCTCAATCGCCTGCTCGAGCGTCAGCTCGACGCGCGGCGAACCGGGCACCTCGGGCGGCAACGCACGGCCCACCACGTAGCGATCCTGCTCCTGCACCTGCACGCCGCGCACCGGCACCGCCGCCGTCTGCGCCATCGCCATGGCCGGCACCACCAGTGCCGCCACAATCGCCCATGCCATTCCGTTCGCCGTTTGCTTCGTCATCTGCCTGCTCCGTCTGGACAGCCGCGCCGGGGGCGCGCTGTGCACCTTTCTGGTTGTAACAACTCGTGGAAACCTGATTTACCGGCCGCGGGATTCCGATCGGCCATCCCCGGATGAGAACCCGAACAGGCGGTCCCAGAGATCCTGCATCCCCTTGTTCTGTTCGGGCGTCAACACCAGGGCCATCCGATACAGCATAAGGGTCCGGGACTTGTAGAGCATGGTGCGCTGGGCCTCAACGCGGTCAATCTGCAGGGCCACCACATCGGGGCTGACCGTCCGCGCGGCAATTATCCGCTTCAACTCGGTTTCCTGCTTCCTCAGCTCTTCCGCCCGGCCCGTCATTTCCTTCCAGCGGTCGTGCCACAGGGTGTCGATGCGCTTCGCCTGATCAGGGGTCAGGCCGACTTCCTTGATGATGGCGGGATCTTTCCAGAAGGGCAGGCGGCTTCGCTGGGTGTCACGGGTCTGGCCGTCCGAGCGACCGCCGGACTGGGGCTGGGGCTTCGTCTGAGTGGCCGTGGTCTGCACCGATTCCGCCCTGGAACCCGGGTTCAACACCGTCACGGCCAGGATCACGGCGCCGACAACTGAAAATCTGCTTTTCACACCTTTCTCTTACGCCCAGCCAAAATCGCTTGTTTACGACCGGCCCGCGGGGCCCGCCAGGGCCTCGAGCCGGCTGACCACCTGTCCGACGATGTTGTTGGGGGTCGACGCGCCGGCTGTGAGGCCAATGGTCACCGGTCCACGGGGGAGCCAGTCGGCGGCGATGGCTTCCGCGACTGCAGACGTCGACGGGAGCCCGATCGGCCGGTGTCGCAGCTCCGAGGCCGAGACGAGGCAGTCCGGTGCGGCAACATGAAAGGTGGGACAGCGTTCGGCGCAGATCTTGGCCAAATTGCAGGTGTTGCTGGAGTTATAGCCGCCGATGACCACCATCAGGTCCAGCGGCACCTCATCCAAGAGCGCAACCACGGCGTCCTGCCGTTCCTGGGTCGCGCTGCAGATAGTGTCGAACGCCCGAAAGACGGCCGGCAAGGCGTCGGGCCCATACCGGCGGGTCATGGCGTTCCCGAACATCTCGCCGATTTCCAGCGATTCGCTCATCAGCATGGTCGTCTGGTTCGCGCACCCAATCCGCTGCAGATGCACGTCGGGGTCAAAGCCCGCAGACACCGCCCGGCCAAACCGGGCCAGAAACGCCGACCGGTCCCCGCCGGAGACGATGTAGTCGCACACAAACGCGGCTTCATCCTTGTTGAGAACAACGAGGTAGTGACCGTCGGGATACTGCGTCGCTTGCGACGCCGTCGCCCGGGTTTCCTCGTGGGTCACCTTGCCATGGATGACGGACGTAAAGCCGTCCTGGGCGTAGCGCTTCACGTTTTTCCAGACCGTGAGCACCGACCCG
This sequence comes from Vicinamibacterales bacterium, assembly GCA_030827135.1. GTDB lineage: Bacteria > Acidobacteriota > Vicinamibacteria > Vicinamibacterales > SCN-69-37 > SYFT01. The sequence goes on along the minus strand of JAURFE010000001.1, from coordinate 374,099 downwards.
CAGGTCGTGTCCACCAGCGTGCACCCCTGCTGGTCCAGCCGCGCCATGTCGCCAACCGATACGCCGAACGCCGGCAGAATCACGACATCGTCAGGGCCGAGCGTCGAGTCGTCTTCCCCGGGATCGGTCAGGAACCGGATGCCCTGCGCGCGCAGTTGATCGTTGACGTGCGGGTTGTGAATGATTTCGCCGGTCAGAAAGACCCGCTTGGTGGGGAAGCGCTTGCGCGTCTGGTAGGCGTAGTCCACCGCGCGGTCGACGCCGTAGCAGAATCCGAATTCCCGGGCGAGGTGAATGGTCAGTCGTCCGCGCGTGCGGACAAATCCGGACTGCCGCAGTTCCTCAACAATGGCCGAGTCATACGCCGCCGCCAGGTCTCCGGCCACGGCAGCCTTCATGTCGAGGCCTTTGCGGAAAATGATGGGGGGCACAGACCGAGTAGTTTACCGGAGTATCGAAGTTCCGGAGTTCCGGAGTTCCGGAGTTCGCGCTACCGGTTTCGGTTACTGGCGAGCACGACATCCACCACGCGCGGTGTCATGTCGTCGAGCGCGTCGAGGCCGCCGACTGAGGGGTTCGCGTAGGTGGTGTGGAGCAGTTCGCTGTCGTCGTACGACGACGGCGGGGCCGTCACGACCTGCGGCGGCGTCGTCGTGGAGCCGCCGAACGGAAGCATGTGGCTCAACTCCATGCTGACCACACCGATCATGAGGCCTGCCGCTGCGGCCGCGGCGAGCCAGCCCGTGCTGACGCGGCGTTCCGCGTAGGGCTGGCGGGTGGCCGGGGGCGCGGCCGGAAAGCTGATGACCTTTGACGGTCGGTCGAGCTGCGCGAGCCGCGACATGATCTGACTCCGCTGGAGGGCCAGCGCGTCGTGTGTGCACACCGCGTCGGCGTCCTCGCGACCGGCCACCTGGATGCCTTCGAGCCACCGGCTCATCTCAAGCGCACGATCGGCACACTGGTCGCAGCGATCCAGGTGGGCGGGGCGCATCCCCGTTGTCCACACATCGATGAGCGAGCGTTCCGAGAGATGTCCACGCCGCAAAACGGCATCAGCGAGACCCATGGCGAACCCTACCTTTCACAATCGTTGTTCCCGTGCCCGTGGCCCCGCCGGTCTCCTCGGTGTCGTTGCCGCTGCCTGGTGCGAGCAGCGACCGGAGCCGGCGGATGGCTCGGAACAAGTGCACACGGACAGTCGACTCGTTCAGGCCGGTGACGGCACTGACTTCCCGAGACGTGCGCCCCTCAAAGTGACTCAACACAAACACCAGCCGCTGGCGTTCCGGCAACTGGACCATGGCTTCCTTCAGCCGACGGCGCCGCTCGCTCTGGAGCAACTGCGCCTCAGGGCTGGGACTGAGCGACGGCAGGTGCTCGGCCGGGTCGCGTTCGATACCATCGGCGTCCACGGTCGGCCGGGCGATCCACCGTTCCCGGCGGCGCCTGGCCTTAATGCGATCCAGGCATCCGTTAATCAGGATCCGGGTGAACCAGACTTCAAACGGCAGTTCCTCGCGGAACGTGCCCAGATGGGTATAGGCCTTCACAAACGCGTCCTGCACCGCTTCGTCGGCGTCCGCCGAGTCGCGAAGGTAGTGATACGCGATCCGAACGGCACGGCGCTGATGTCGCTCAACCAATTCGGCATAACGCTCGCGGGCAGCATCCAGCCGTCCGGCGGCCTGCATCGCCTTGACGTCTATCGCAACTCGCGCATCGGCCTCACGGGTGGTCTCAGCAGCCATCAACTATGAAGGTATACGGCTCAAGGATACAGCTGTTTACCGAGGTTCCGAGGTTCAGGCGCTGACCCGGGCGCCGGGGTAATAGTGCTCAAGGATGGCGGCGAGGGAATCGCCCCGGCGGGCCCGGGCGATGGCCCCCGTCTGGCACAATCCGACGCCGTGGCCAAAGCCGGTGCCGGTCAACCGGAAGCCGGCAGGGGTTTGGACGGCCGTGAATCTGGTGCTCATCACGGCCCGTGGCCCTCTGGTGGCCGTGACGACCGATCGCAGGACCTCGCCGGTGACGACGCGTTCCCGGGCGCCGATCAGGCGGATGGCTGTGACGCGGGCACCCGGCCCGGTCGCGTCCACCGTCATGCGGGTGAGCGTGGCACCGACGGATGTCCGGGGATCACTGTTCAGCAGGGTCCGCCAGTCGGCCATCGACGCCTCGAATGTCCATGCGCGGTGGTGCAGGCCCGGCACCGCATCTTCGCGAGCCGGCAGGTAGGGGTGATTGGTCCCGGCCCAGGCCGCCGCCGGCGTGGTGGTATGCCCGCCACAGTCGGCGTGGAACAGCGCGTCAATGATGACGCTGCCGGCACGAAGCACCTGGCCGCGCGTCCGCTGGACGGCGGCCTCCGCCGCGCGGGTGAACGACGACGTCCGGATCCGATCCGGCTGGTAGACCTGACAGTGAGTCTCGTCACACAGGTCAAACCCTTCACGCGCGTGCCGCCGCTGGTGCGACAGGGCATAGGTGCGGGCGATGACCGCCTGTACCTCGTACACTCGGGTGACGACGGCTGGGGCCTCTCCACCGGGCGTGACTTCCGACAATGCGGCGCCGAGCACATACCGCTCGAGCGGCACCGCATGCACCCGGCCGTTCACGCGCACCTGCAGGACGACATCGGGGGGCGCGGCGATGGCGCCCGGCATGCGGGCGCGGCCCGGACCACACGCGGCGGTCACGCCCGCCACCGCGGCGAGCATCAGCAGGGTGCGCGCGATTCGGGTTCCGTGGCGCATGATTTCGTCGTATTTTATGTCCACTGCTGTCCGTCCCACTCGGTAACCAGTCCGGCGTGTCCCCGTGAAAATGATTTCCGACGCAATTCTTGTAGTTGATGACGACCCTGTCATGCTGGGGCTGTTGTTGCGCGTCGGCCGCGTACGCGGCCTTGAGATGGTCGGGGTGTCGTCCAGCGCTGAGGCCGCCACGGCCCTGGCGCGCCAGCCATTTGGGGTGGTGGTCGTGGACCTGCATCTGGGCGCCAAGTCCGGTCTGGATGTGGTCCGGGAGGCGCGCGCCCAGGACGCGCCGGCCGAGGCGATTGTCATCTCGGCGGACCGGCGGCAGTCGAGTGCCCTCGAGAGTTATGCGCAGGACGTGTTTGCGTTCGTGCCCAAACCCTTCGACCCTGTGCAACTGGTCGCCACCGTCGAGCGGGCGCTGGAACGGCGACGCGGCGCGCTCGAACGCCAGCGCCCCACCTGGGAACTGCGCCTCCTGAAGGAGGTCGCGACCACCGTTTCGTCCTCCATCGAGATTACGGAAGCGCTGCAGGGGGGACTCGAGCAGGTCGCCGACGCCTATCAGGTGCGGTGGGGGGTGTTGCGCCTGCGACCGCTTGACGGAGGACCTCTGGTGGTGCGCGCCGCGCACGGCGCGCCGATTGATCTGGTCAGTCAGCTGTATGCCGGTCGTGCAGACTGGCCCTCGGACGCGGTGATGCGTGACCGGACCCCCGTGCGCGATGGAAACATCCCCGGGGATCTCATGGGCGCGCTTCAGGCCACGTGTACGATTCGCAGTGCGCTGTCCGTGCCCGTGCAGGCGGGCGCCGAGGCGCACGGCGTGTTGACGCTGGCGTCGGAGGTGGCGCAGCGCTTTGACGACCATGACGAGCGTGTGCTGATGGCAATTGGGCGCCAGTTCGGCGTTGCGGTCGCGAATGGCCAGCTGTACGAACGCGTGCATCGTGCCAAGGTCCAGTGGGAGCGGACGTTCGACGCGATCAGCGATCCCATCGCACTGTTTGACAGCCGCGCGCGTACCCTGCGTGTCAACGCCGCGTTGGCGGAGGTGCAGGGGTGGCCGATTCACCATACGCATGGCCGGACGTGCGACGAGGTGGGACTCTGCGGTGGCGGATGTCCTGACTGTCTGGTTGGTCGCACCCTTCGCGACGGCGAGCGGCTCGCTCAGGAGATTACGACGACAGCCGGCCGCATTTTTGCCGTCACCACGGTGCCGGTGGCGGACGCGTCAGGTGCGGCCGTGCTGATCGCGAAGGAAATGACTGAGGAGCATCGGCGGGCGCGGCAACTGCGGACACTCAGTCGGGAAGTGTCGGCCACCAACGCCGAACTGGTCGCCACCGTGAACCGCCTGCGCACCACGCAGACGCAGTTGGTGCAGGCGGAAAAATTGTCAGCCATCGGCCAGTTGGTCGCCGGCGTCGCGCATGAACTCAACAATCCGTTGACCAGTGTGATCGGCTACGCCCAGCTTGTGCAGGAGGCAGTCATGAGCAAGCCCGCCCTGGCGGCGGCGGGCCGGGGCCTGACCGAAGACGTCTCGCGCATTGTGTCGGAGTCGGATCGCGCGGCGCGAATTGTCCGCAACCTGCTGACCTTTGCGCGACAGCAGACGGCCGAGCGCAGCCGCCATGACATCGTCGAGCTGTGCCAGCACGTCGTGGACCTGCGGGCCTACGATTCGCGGCTCAATGGCATCGAGGTCGTGTCGGAGTACGAGGACGGTCTGCCGCCGATTTACGTCGATGGCGGACAGATCCAGCAGGCGCTGTTGAATCTGGTGCTGAACGCCGAACAGGCGATGAAGGAGTCCAAGGACCGGCGTCTGACCCTGGCCGTGGCGTCGGAGCCCGCGTGCGGCGCCATCGTTCTGCGCGTCGCGGACACGGGGCACGGCATCGAGGCCGGGAATCGCACCCGGGTGTTTGACCCGTTCTTCACGACACGCGGCGTCGGCGAAGGTACCGGTCTTGGGTTGAGCATTGTCTACGGCATCGTGCGCGACCATGGCGGGCAGATCTGGATCGACAGTGAGGTCGGAAAAGGCACGACCTTCTCGATTCGACTGCCGGTGCGGACGGCGGCCGTCTGGGATCCCGCCTCGGGCCAATTCCAGCCGCTCGCCCTTGTGGCGCATGCGGATTCGGTGACCCGGGACTTTATTGCCGCGGCGCTCGCAGGATGGGGATGTGCGGTGCGCCCGGTCCCCAACGCGCGGGAGGCGCTCGAGAGTCTGGTCGAGGACGCCGTGACGCTGGCGGTCGTCGATCGCACCGTGATCGAGGGTGACCCGCACCCGTGGACCGAGGCGTGGGCGCGCGTGCGGGATCACGTGGCCCTCATCGCCCTCGCACGGGGCGCCGACGATGAAAACTCCGGCGCGTTCGGCGATGCCGCCGCCAGGTTGGCCGCCCCGTATGAATTGTGCGCCCTGCGGGACGCGCTGATGGCCGCTTTGAAAGGTGGGCGCGGAACGGGCTAAAATGGGCCGTTTATTGCGCTCCAAAGGAGTCTTTCATGTCAGGTCGTAAAGTCGAGTTGTCAGCGTTAGGGATTCAGAATCCGGGCACGGTGCACTGGAGTCTTGGCGTTTCGGCGCTGTATGAACAGGCCATCCGGCGCGGCGAAGGCGCCCTGTCGGCCGACGGCCCGATCGTCTGCATCACGTCGCCGCATACGGGCCGTTCGCCCAATGACAAATTCGTGGTGAAGGAGGCCTCCAGCGAGGCCCACGTGGACTGGGGCAAGGTGAATCGGCCGATCGATCCCGCCAGGTTCGACGCCCTGCACGCCAGGATGATGAAGGCCCTCGAGGGCAAGGAACTGTTTGTGCAGGACGTCTACGCCGGCGCGGATCCCGCGTATCGGCTGCCGGTGCGCCTCATCACCGAGAAGGCGTGGCACAGCCTGTTCGTGCATCACATGTTCATCAACGAGCCGGACGACAAGGTGCGTCTCCAGCACGACCCGCAGTTCACGGTCGTCGATATTCCGAGCTTCAAGGCGAACCCCGCGGTGGACGGCACCCGGAGCGAGACGTTTATTCTGCTCAATTTTGCAAAGAAGCTGGTGCTGATCGGCGGCACCAACTATGCGGGGGAGATGAAGAAGTCGATCTTCACCGTCATGAACTACCTGTTGCCGCTGCGCGACACCATGCCGATGCACTGCTCGGCGAACGTGGGCGAGAAGGGCGATGTGGCGTTGTTCTTCGGCCTCTCGGGCACGGGCAAAACCACGCTGTCGAGCGACCCGCATCGTGGCCTCATTGGCGACGACGAGCACGGGTGGAGCGCCCATGGCGTGTTCAACTTCGAGGGCGGTTGCTACGCCAAGACCATTCGCCTGTCGCGGGAAGCCGAGCCCCAGATCTATGCGACGACCGAACGGTTCGGCACGTTGATCGAAAACGTCGTCATGGATCCCGTCACCCGCAAGCCGGATTTTGACAGCGACGCCATCACCGAGAATACGCGCTGCGCGTATCCGCTGACGTTCATCGACAATGCCGTCCCGGCCGGTCGCGCCGGACATCCCACCAACGTCGTGATGCTCACGGCGGACGCGTATGGCGTCCTGCCGCCGATTGCGCGGCTGTCACCCGAAGCGGCCATGTATCACTTCCTCTCGGGGTACACCGCGAAGGTCGCGGGCACCGAACGCGGGGTCAAGGAACCGAGCGCCACGTTCAGCACGTGTTTTGGCGCGCCGTTCATGGTGTGGGATCCCAATGTGTACGCCAAGCTGCTCGGCGAGCGCATCGCGAAGCACAAGTCGCGCGTGTGGCTGGTGAACACGGGCTGGACGGGCGGCCCGTACGGCGTCGGCTCGCGCATGAAGATTGCGCATACGCGCGCGATGATCCACGCGGCTCTCTCGGGCGCCCTCGACAACGTGGGCTACGAGCGGGATCCGATCTTCAATCTCGACGTGCCCACGAGCTGCCCGCATGTGCCGGTCGAAGTGCTGACGCCGCGCAACACCTGGAAGGACCCGGCGGCGTACGACGCGCAGGCGAAGAACCTGGCGCAGATGTTCGTGGACAACTTCAGGAAGTTTGAAGCCACGGCGTCGCCGGCCGTGAAGGCGGCGGGACCGATTGCCGGCTAGCTTCGAAACGGTCATCGGGCTGGAAATTCACTGCCAGCTGCTGACCGAGACGAAGATTTTTTGTGGGTGCCGCACGGCGTTTGGTGCGGCACCCAATACCCATGTCTGTCCGGTGTGCCTCGGGCTGCCCGGGGCGCTGCCGGTGCTCAACCGGCAGGCGGTGGCGTGTGCATTGCGCGCGGCGCTGGCGCTCGAATGCGAGATCCAGCCGGTGTCGATCTTTGCGCGCAAGAACTACTTCTATCCGGACCTGCCCAAGGGCTATCAGATCTCCCAGTACGACAGGCCGCTTGCGCTCGGCGGCCGCGTGCCGTTGTCGCACGGTACGGTGGCGCTGACGCGTATTCACATGGAAGAAGACGCAGGCAAGTCGCTGCATCATGGCTTTCCCGATTCCGCCGGCCACACGTATCTCGACTTCAATCGCGCCGGCACGCCGCTGATTGAGATCGTCACGGAACCTGACCTTCGATCTGCGGCCGAGGCGGCGGACTGTTTCAGCCGGCTGCGCGAAATTCTGGTCGCGATCGGCGTGAACGACGGCAACATGGAAGAGGGCAGTCTGCGCTGCGACGCCAACGTGTCGCTGCGGCCGGTCGGACAGGCCGCGTATGGCGCGAAGGCGGAGGTCAAGAACGTCAACTCGTTCCGCTTTCTCGAGAAGGCGCTGGAGTTCGAGATCGAACGGCAGCGCGGCATTCTCGAATCAGGCGGTCGGGTCGCGCAGGAGACGCGGTTGTGGGACAGCGCGACCGGCACGACAGAGTCGATGCGCTCGAAGGAAGAAGCCAACGACTATCGCTATTTTCCCGAACCGGATCTGCCGGCGCTGGTGGTGGATGCCGCCTGGGTGGCTTCCGTGCGCGAGACGATGCCGGAGTTGCCGGCGGCGCGGGTCGCACGGTTCATCCGCGAGTACGCGCTGAGTGAGTACGACGCCGATGTGTTGGGTCGTCTGATTCCGGGCGCGGCACCCTACTTCGAAGCGGCGGTGCGCAGCGGCGCGTCCGCCAAGACCGCGAGCAACTGGATCCAGGGCGAAGTGCGGCGCAGGCTCAAGGACGCGGGCGCCGATGATCTGTCCGCCTCGCCCGTCGGGCCGGCGCAGTTGGCTGAGTTGACGACACTTGTGGACACGAACATTGTCAGCACCTCCGTCGCCAAAGACGTGTTTGACGAGATGTGGGTGACCGGCACCGGCGCCCGCGCCATCGTTGACGCGCGCGGCCTCGCGCAGATCGGCGACCTTGAGGCGCTCGCCGCCCTGGCCGATGCCGTGATCGCCGCAAACCCGGGCCCCGTCGCGCAATACCGATCCGGCAAGACCCAGACGTTCGGATTTCTGGTCGGGGCCGTGATGAAAGCGTCAAAGGGGAAGGCCAATCCGGCCGCAGCCAGCAACATTCTGCGCGGTCGACTCGACGCCGGACAGGGACACTCCGAGTCGGAGTAGTTGACAGCCTCGTTCAACCTGTCTTACTTTTGGGGTGTCCACTGCTGCGAATGGTTGCCAAGACTCGACTGGTCACGGTTGACGGCTCGCAGGTGCACTGGCCTCTGGTTGGTGCCCCGTGCCATTGCCTGTCGGCGTTTTTCAAGGAAGAGTTCGTCAAGCACCACCAGTGCCTTGAACAACAACGTGAGTACTTCTCCGAACTCGCCATCGTCCAGGCCGAAGACGTCCTCTCCCGCATCCTCTCCCAAATTGATCAACTCTCGCAGCGCGATGACGCGTGCGCGTTGATTGAGGGGTTGCTCCGCCAGCTCGACATGGTTACGAACCTGTCGGCGTGGACCGACCCTGAACGGCTGCACTAGCCGGGTTCATGGTCCATCGGTTCATGGTTCATCGGTTCTGAACTGAATGTCTTCAAAACAGATCGGACTCACTGCTGCGGCCGTTCTGATTGCCGGCCTCGGTGGCTGGGTCTATGGCGCGAGCGGCTCCTCAGCGCGGGAGCAGGCGCGTCTGGCCGAGGCACAGCGCGCCGATCTGGCTGAGGTGCGCGCGCACATTCTGGAGGGACGGGTCAGTCTGTTCCTGACGAACTTCGGCGACGCCAGCCGTCACTTCGAATCCGCCCGCACCGTGCTCGAACGTGTGCAGTCACGGTTGCGTGAGACGGCCCAGGCCGAACGCGCGGGCCGTCTCCAGATTCCCATCGCGCACCTTCGCGACGCCCAGCACCTCGCCTCAGCGTTCGACTCCGCCGCCCAGAACGCAGCGGAGGAAGCGTTGCGCGCGCTCACCGAAGGGCCGTAGGTCCGAAGTTCCGAGGTTCCGAAGTGCCGAAGTAGGGCCCGCTGGTTTGAAGCGGGCCAGCGACTCAGAACTTCAGTACCTTGGCTGTAATCGACGCCGTGACCGTGCGGTTCGAGGCGGCGTCGGCGGACTGTGAGACGACCAGTGGCTTGCCGTCGAGCACAACCACGGTCAGGGATTCGTTGAGCCTCGGCGCGCGGGTGTTCGGGCGACCCTCGACGGCTGCCGGGCCGGGCGGCGTGAACTCAAAGCTCAGCCGCACACCAATCATGCCGTTCTGATACGCGGTCGCCATCGCGTCCACATTGAGCACGTGATCGTAGCCAGGCTGCGACGTGCGGATCATGCCGTTGCTGCCGTTCAGGATCACCATCGAGACGGTCTTGGTGCTCGGATTGCCGCTCAGCGTGTCGGTGATCGTCAAATCCAGCTGGATGTTTGTCGTATTGGGCAGCGTCGGCAGGTTCGGGAGCCGGTTCTGCGGCTGTGGGGCCGCCGGGGCCGTCTGTCCCTGCGCGGGCGGCAACGCGTTGACGATCCGCGGCACCGAAGGCGCGGTCGCCCCGGCGGTCTGCGCCAGAGCCGGTACCGCGAACGCGCCGGTGGAAACGACGAAACCAAGTACGAGAATCAGTCTACGCATGTGAACTCCTTGAGAAACTTTACTGCCGCCCCTCGTCAATATCGCCGTGCATCGGCGAGGTCATGAGCGGGGCCATGGTGAGTGGAGCGATCCACACTGGTTCTGGTTGGATGGGATCGATGAGATCAAGCGCCGGCACCCTGCGCGCCATCCACTCCAACTCCGACGCGGATATCGTTCGGTACGCCGGCAGCCGAACCGGCGCGGAGACGACCGGACCCCTGAACTTCTGGACCTCTGGACTTCTGGACTCCTGAACTCCGGCGCTGCGGAACTCCGGCACTGCGGAACCTCGAAACTCCGGAACCTCGGAACTCCGAGACAGCATGACGATCAACGTCAGCGTCACGGTCGCCGCCGTGGCCAATCCGGCAACCCACGGCCACCGGCGCGCACTCGCAACAGGCGTGACCGAATCAAGCCTCAGCCTGATGCGCGCTTCCAGATCCTGCGGTGGTTCAACGTCGATCATCGTGCGGGCCGCACGGGTGACGTCGTCGTGTGTCATCGACATTTGAGCAATCTCCGGGCTTCAGCCACGCGCCACTTCACGGTACCGATGGGCACGTTCAACATCACGGCAATGTCGTCGTAGGAGTGGTCGCCCGACGAGGCGAGGATCAGGGTGTCGCGCAGTTTGGGCGTCAGTGCCGCAATGGCGGCCTGCACCTGCGCCAACTGCGCGCGTCCCGAGGCGAGGCGTTCCGGGTCGGCCTCCGTGGTGACCAGGGTGTCGACCCCATCCTCCACCGCCCCATCTCCAGAGCCGGCGGGGAGGTGCTGCCGGCGCCACCAGCGGTCACGGCGTTTTCGACGATCGAGCGCCTGACGCCAGACAATCGTCAGCAGCCAGGTCTTGAAACTGGAGTCACCCCGAAAGCCGGCGACCTTCCGCCAGGCCAGCACGAAGGCGTCCTGGGTCGCGTCGTCGGCATCTTCCGACCGCTGGAGGGCTGCCATCGCGGTCCGGTAAACCGAGCGGTAATACAGGCCGACCAGTGCGTCGAATGCGGCGCGGTCCCCGGCCTTCGCCGCCCGCACCCATGCCTGCACTTGGGGCGTATCGCCAACAAGCGGGGAGGCGGCAGTTATGTCCAACACGGCAGCAGCGGTCGTCACCACGGATGTAGACCTTCGCCGCCGGGCCTTGGTTGGGTCGGAAGTACACTCAGGACATGACCGCCGAAGAAATTCTGCAGAAAATCCGCGACCGGGTGGACCATCCGGCCACCGCCAAGGAACTGCTGCAAGCCCTGAAAATTCCGCGCGAGTCGCGCGCCACCTTCAAGCGTGTCCTCAAAAAATTGGTCGATGCCGGCGAGCTGATTGAAATTCGAGGCGAACGGTTCGGTCTGCCGGATCGCATGAACCTGGTGGTGGGCCGCGTCACCACCAACCCCCGAGGCTTCGGCTTCGTGGAAGCCGAACGCCCGTCGGACGACGGCCCGACGAGCATCTTTATTCCCGGGGTCCATCTCAATCAGGCAGTCCACGGCGATCGGGTAGTCGTGCGTGTGGAGCGCACACGCGACGGCGACCGTGCCGAAGGCCGCATCATTCGGATCCTCGAGCGCGGTACCTCCTCCATCGTCGGCCGCTACGACGTGTCGGAACAGGGGCGGGGATTTGTGGTGCCGTTTGATCGGCGCCTGGTGATGGACGTCGAGGTGCCACCCGGGGAATCGATGGGCGCCAAACCCGGCGAGATGGTCACGCTGGCCATCACGACGTGGCCGACGCAGACACGTCCGGCGCAAGGCCGGGTCTTCGAGGTGCTGGGCGACATCAATGCGCCTGGCGTCGATACCGCCGTCATCATTCGCAAATACAACATCCAGGACACACACTCCGACGAGGCCGTCGCCGAAGCCCTCAAACTCGGCACCAGCGTGAAGCCGCGTGATCGGGAAGGCCGCACGGACTTCCGGAAGTGGCCCACCGTCACCATCGACGGCGAACACGCGAGGGACTTCGACGACGCGATTTCGCTCGACGAATTGCCGAACGGCAATTACTGGCTCGCCGTGCACATCGCCGACGTGTCGCACTACGTGCGCGAAGGCACGGCGCTGGATCGCGAGGCCTACGAGCGCAGTACGTCCGTGTATTTTCCGGAGCGCGCGGTGCACATGTTTCCGTCGGAACTGTCCACCGGCCTGTGCAGTCTCAATCCCCACGTGGATCGGCTTGTGCAGTCGTGTCTGATGGAAGTGGATCGCCGCACCGGCATGGTGCGGCGGCACGAGATGCACGACGGCGTGATTCACAGCCACGCCCGCATGACGTACACGCAGGTGAATCAGATCCTCACCGACAGGGATCCCGTGCTGCGGAAGCAGTACGCAGCGCTTGTACCGCTCTTCGAGCGCATGAAGGATCTCTTTGAGATTCTCAACCAGCGCCGGCGTCGCCGCGGGTCGGTCGACTTTGATCTGAAGGAATCCGAAATCCTGATCGGTGACGACGGGATGATTGAGGCGATCGTCGCGGCGCAGCGGAACATCGCGCATCGCCTGATCGAGGAGTTCATGCTGCTGGCCAATGAAACGGTAGCGGAACATCTCGAAGATCACGGCACACCGACGTTGTATCGAGTACATGAAGACCCCGATCCGATGAAGGTCGAGGAATTCGAAACCTTCATCGGCGCGCTCGGTTATTCGTTGTCCGGTCCGTCCGATCGGCTGGAGCCGCGCCATTTCCAGCGGCTCGTGGAGAAGATCCGTGGGACCCCAGAAGAAAAGCCCATCGCGATGCTGATGCTGCGCACGATGCAGAAGGCCCGGTACGAGGAGACGCCGATCGGCCACTTCGGTCTGGCGACGCGGCACTATGCCCACTTCACGTCACCGATTCGCCGCTATCCGGATCTCGTGGTGCATCGGTCGCTGCGGGCCTCGCGTGGCGGCCTGGACGATGAACGGCTCGCCGAATTGCAGGAGGACCTGCCGGAGATGGGGCGCCATACCTCCGAACGCGAGCGCCGCGCGAACGACGCGGAGCGCGAACTCGTACAGTGGAAGAAAGTGCGCTTCATGGCCGACAAGGTCGGCGATGAGTTCACCGGGTTCGTCACCGGCGTGAGTGCGTTCGGGCTGCACATCGAACTGGTCGAACATTTTGTCGAGGGCATGGTCCATGTGTCGACGATGGCCGATGACTATTACCGGTTCCTGGAAAAGGCCCACCTGCTGAAGGGTGAAAAACACGGCCGCATCTTCCGGCTCGGCGACAAGGTGTCGGTACAGGTGATTCGCGTCGACCTGGAACGTCGTCTGGTGGATCTGGGATTGACCGCAATCCTCGAGGCGGTCGCGCGATCGGAAAAGCACCGCGGTCCGCGCCGCAGCCAGGCCCCCCCGCCCAGGCGAAAAGGCGCCAAGCGGGCTGGTCCCAGGGAGCGGGCCTTCAAGAAGGCGGCGCGCCGGAAGAAGCGCTGAGCAGCATGGTGCGGACGCTGGTACTTGGCACCGCGGGGCATATCGACCACGGCAAGAGCGCACTCGTGGAGGCGCTCACCGGGACACACCCCGATCGGCTGAAGGAAGAACAGGCGCGCGGGATCACCATCGAACTGGGCTTTGCCCACGCCCAGGTCGGTGACGTGTCCGTGGCTCTGGTGGACGTGCCGGGGCACGAACGCTTCGTCCGCACGATGCTTGCCGGCGCCGGCGGGCTGGATGCTGTGCTCCTCGTGATTGCCGCCAACGAGTCCGTGATGCCGCAGACGCGCGAGCATCTCGACATCTGTCGTCTGCTCGGCGTCGATCGCGGGCTGATCGTGCTCACAAAATCGGATCTGGTGGATGACGACATGCTCGCGTTGACCACGCTTGAGGCGCGCGACCTGGTGGCCGGCACGCCGCTGGCGGCGTCGCCCGTGCTGGCGGTGTCGGCGCGCACGGGGGCGGGACTGCCGGCGTTGCGCGACGCGATCGTGGCGCTGGCTGCCAGGGCCGGGGACCGGCGCGCGACGGGCGCGGCGCGTGTGCCGATTGATCGCGCATTCTCCGTCAAAGGCTTTGGCACCGTCGTCACCGGCACGCTCGGGAGTGGGGCACTGACGCTTGAAGATGACGTGCAGGTGCTGCCGGGCGACGGACGCGCCCGCGTGCGTGGCCTGCAGGTGCATGGTGCAACCGTGTCGACCGTCCAGGCACCGCGGCGTGTCGCGGTGAATCTCGGCGGCGTGGATCTGCGACATGTGCGCCGCGGCATGACGCTGGCGGCGCCCGATGCCTACCCCGTGACGCGACGGGTGGATGTAAGGCTCGACCTGTTGCCCGGCAGCCCAGCCGTGCGCCAGGGCGCGCGTGTGCGCGTGCACCAGGGGACCGCCGAGGTCGGCGCGCGCATCTCGGTGTCGGCGACCCGGACGACGCCGGCGGATCCATGGGTCGCGTCCCCCCCGAGTCGCGCGGAGGTCGCCGTCCCCCCGGGCGGGCAGGCCTACGCGCGACTGCGGCTGGCCGAACCAATGGTGATCACGCGCGGCGATCGATTTGTGGTCCGTGCGCCCTCGCCGGCGCGGACGATCGGCGGCGGCGTGGTGCTGGACCCGGAACCGCCCCGGAGTGGTGTGCGGCGGTCCGGCATGGTGACGCGGTTTCTTGAGAGTGATGGCACCCGGATCGAGGTGGTGATGCGGCGCTGGCTCGATGAAGCGGGTCTTGCCGGGCTGACGGTCCCGGAGATCGCCCGCCGGGCCGGCATCGGAATCGCGATGACTGAGATGGCCTTGCGCACGCTGGCCGGCGAGGCGCGTGTGGTGCCCGCCGGTGCGTCAGTCGTCAGCGCCGAGAGCGTGGCCGCGGCTGTCGCCGCGGTGACAGCGTATCTGACAGCCCACCACAAGGCGCACCCGGACGAAGTGGGCCCGCCCCGCGAGGAACTCCGGATGCGCGTCGCGAAGACATCCACTCCGGCCACATTCGACGTAGTCCTTGCAGCGGCGGGAGTGGTGAACGGCGACCGTGTGTCGCTGTCGTCCCATCGGCCGGTTGTGAGTGACGACGATGCGCGGATTCGGGATGGAGTGCTGCAGGTGCTTCGCGCGGCCGGACTGCAACCGCCGGACGTGGCGGGCGTGGCCCACGGTGCTGGCGCGGAGGTGGCGCGTGTCCAGCGCGCCCTGATCACGTTGAGCAAGGACCGCCGGGTCGTGAAGCTCACCGACCTGTGGTTTCACGGCGAGGTGCTGGACGAGTTGCGCAGTCAGGTGCGTGCGCTGGGGGCGGGTACGGTGTTTGATGTGGCTGAGGCGAAGGCGAGGTTTGGCGTGAGCCGCAAGTTTGCGATTCCGCTGCTGGAGCACCTGGATCGGGAACACATCACGCGCAGGACCGGGAATAAACGGGTGGTCCTATAGGTCCAAGGTCCCGGGGCCGGCGTCTTACTGGTCGAGCTTCTTCGTGTCGCTCAGGCCTTCCTTGTTGGCTTCCTTGAAGTTGCGGATGCCTTTGCCGATGCCTTTGCCGAGTTCCGGCAGGCGGCTCGCGCCGAAGACCAGAATGATGATGAAGAGAATGATCAGCAACTCGGGCAGGCCGATGGGACCGATAAGAGCAAACATGTTTCGATTCTAGCACCGTATCCAGGCACCGGTTTTGCGCCGGCAACGGTTATCACGTTCGATGCGTATACTGGTTAGGACACCTCACATGAGCCAGAACCCTGAATTCCCCGGGCCGGCCCCTGCGACGCCTTCGACGCCTGCGGGCGGAGCAGGCGCGGCTGCCGGTGCGCCTGGTGTTGTGGCCCAGGGCTGGCTGGCGGCCACGTCCGAGTTTTCTCACGCCGATCAACGCAAAATGGGCCGGGCGATGTCCGCCTCGCTGGGCCTCCATGGCGGGGCCGTCCTGCTGATTGCTCTTGTCCTGGCCTGGCGGCCACCCGCTCCACCCCCTGAGGTCACGCCCATCGAGAAGTACGAGCTGACGTTTGTGCGGGTGGAAGGCCCCGGCGGCGGTGGCGGTGGGGGCGGCAATGAATCGGTGGCGCCGCCGGCCAGGCTGGAAATGAAGGCGGTCGTGCCTGAGGCGCCGAAAATCGAGGTGCCGAAGGTTGATATCCCGCCGCCGCCTCCCGCACCCCTGCTGGCTCCCATTCGCACCGACGCGACGTTGCCGGTGACCTCAGGTGTCGTCTCCGGGCTGTCCGCCGCGCCGTCACTGGGGACCGGCACCGGCGGTGGCGGCGGCACGGGCCGCGGCACCGGGTCCGGATCCGGCACCGGTTCCGGCATCGGGCCCGGCACGGGTGGAGGCTTTGGAGGCGGTGCGTTCCGTCCGGGGTCTGGGGCCGACAACCCGGTCGTCATCAAGCAGGTGGATCCGAAATACACCCCGGAAGCCATGCGCGCGAAGATCCAGGGCATCGTCGAACTCGAAGCCGTCGTCGGGGTGAACGGACAGATCACCGAGGTGCGGATTCACAAGTCGCTGGACCGCGGGTTCGGCCTCGATGAAGAGGCGATGCGCGTGGCCCGTCAGTGGCTATTCCGTCCGGCGCGCTACCAGGGGCAGGCCGTGCCCATGGTCGTGATCATCCAGATGGAATTCCGGCTGCACTAACGCCCACAGACCTGCGGCTTCAGCGCAGCCGACAGGCCCAGAACCACCCCCGCGATCACGGCGCGTCGCCGGCCATCACGGCGAGCCCCAGTGCGGCGATTCGCACAAATCGGTGCGGCGTGATCGGCATGTGGCATCTTACAATCGCTCGACAAGAGGCTTGGCTATGTTTGACTGGTGGAAGGGGGCCGACCGGACGGCGCGCCGATCGCTGGTGGCGGCGTCGCTCGGTTGGATGCTCGACTCGTTCGACGTCATGCTCTACGCCCTCGTGCTGGTGGCGGTGCGCCAGGACCTCGGGATGGATGCGTCGACGGCCGGATCGCTGCAGTCGCTGACGCTCGTCGCGTCGGCGGTGGGTGGTCTTCTCTTCGGTGTCCTCGCCGACAAGTGGGGCCGTACGCGCGCGCTGATGCTCAGCGTGCTGCTGTATTCGGTGTTCACCGCCGCCTGCGGGTTTGCGCAGACGGTGGCCCAACTGGCCGTCTTCCGGATCTTCCTCGGCCTGGGCATGGGCGGTGAATGGGCGAGCGGCGCGGCACTGGTCTCCGAGACGTGGCCTGCGGAACATCGCGGCAAGGCGCTCGGGTTCATGCAGAGCTCCTGGGCCATCGGCTACGCGCTGGCCGCCGTCGTCAACTGGATCGTGCAGGACCTGGCGGGCCTCGACTGGCGCGCCGTGTTTTTTGTCGGCGTGCTGCCGGCGTTGTATGCGTTCTGGGTGCGGCGGCATGTGGAAGAGCCGGTGCTGTGGATGCAGGAACGGGTGAAGCCGTCCCGCGTGTCACTGCGCGAGGCGATGGCCGGACCGATGCTTCGCGTGACGGTGGCGGTCACCCTGATGAACGCGTGCACGATGTTCGCGTGGTGGGGGCTGAACTCGTGGATTCCGTCCTACCTGCGCGCCGGCGCGGATGCGGGCGGCATCGGGCTGTCGAACGCCACGATGAACTGGTTCATCATCGTGATGCAGATCGGGATGTGGTTCGGGTACGTCAGCTTCGGCTACATCAGTGATCGCGCAGGCCGCCGCCGGACCTATGTGAGCTATCTCGTGCTGGCGTCGGGCCTGGTGCTGGCGTACGCCTCCACGCCGACCCCGTGGATGTTGTTGCTGCTCGGCCCCGTGGTCGCGTTTTTCGGCACCGGCTATTTCAGCGGTTTCGGCGCCGTGACCGCCGAGTTGTATCCCACGAGCGTCCGCGCCACCGCTCAGGGCATCACCTACAACGTCGGCCGAATCGCGAGCGCCGCCGCCCCGTGGCTGGTCGGCGGCATGGCCCAGTCGCGGGGATATCCCGCGGCCTTGTCCATCACCGCCATCGCCTACCTGCTTGCGGCCGTCTTCTGGCTCGCGATCCCCGAGACCAAAAACCGGACCCTGTCCTAGGACTTCGGAACCCAGGAACTCCGGAATCCCGCCACCTCGGGTTACCATAGGCACGGTTTTCCCGGGGGATGCATGACGAAGGTCGGACTTGGTCTGGTGGCAGCGCTCTTTTTGACCGCGCTGACGGTACGCGCCGGTGGGTTTGCCGCGCCGACGGTCGCGCTGGTGGGGCCGGCGGGGCCGCCGGCTGTGGCGCCGTTGGATCACGCCGCGCAAGACAAGGTCATCGAGCAGTACTGCGGCAGCTGCCACAACGACGACGACCTCAAGGGGGAGTTGTCGCTGGATGGGTTCAAGGCGGCGCAGGCCGGTGACCGGGCCGAGATCGCCGAGAAGGTCGTGCGCAAGCTGCGGGCCGGCATGATGCCGCCCGCGGGATTTGATCAGCCGGACCCGGCGATCCGGGCGGCGCTGGTGGCAGGGCTGGAAGCGACCCTTGACGCCGCAGCGACGACGCCGCCCCCGGGGCGCCGATCGTTTCAGCGATTGAATCGCGCCGAATACGCGGCGGCCGTGACCACGTTGTTCGGCGTGTCGATCGACGTCAACGCCTTCCTGCCCGCAGACACCATCAGCGCCAGTTTCGACAATATTGCGGACGTGCAGATGCCGTCCGCTACCGTGATGCAGGGCTATCTGCGCGCGGCGGCGCACGTGAGCCGCGTGGTGCTGGGTGACCCGGCGGCAGATGCCGGGTCCACGATCTACGATGTGCCGCGCACCCGGTCGCAACTGGATCGCGTCGAGGGCGCCCCCTTCGGCACGCGTGGAGGCACCGCGGTCGTCCACAACTTCCCGGCCGACGGCGAATACAAGTTCCAGATGCTGCTGCACGGTGCGCCGGAAGGCGAATTGTACGGACGCACCGTGGGGCCGATTCATCTCGAAGTGGCGATTGACGGCGCGCGCGCGGCGCTGGTGAAAGTGGATCGCTGGATTTCGGAGTCGTCGCCCATGGGGCTGTCGGTGGTCACCGAGCCGATCGCCGTCACGGCGGGATCGCGCCGGGTGTCGGTGGCGTTTCTCAAAGAGTTTGAAGGCGTCGTCGACGACTACATCAAGCCGGTGGAGCACACACTGGCCGACACGCAGATCGGTCTGGGCTACGGCGTCACCACCGTGCCGCACCTGCGCAATGTCGCCATCACCGGCCCGTTCAACGTGCGCGGTGTGTCCGACAATCCGACGCGTCGCGCGGTGCTGACGTGCCGGCCGGCGACGGCCTCCGAGGAACTCCCGTGTGCGCGCCGCATTCTCGAACGGGTGGCGGCGACGGCGTACCGGCGCCCCGTCTCCGCGGCGGACGTGGACGAGTTGCTGCGTTTCTACACGCAGGGTGCGACGCAGGGCAACCCCGGCGGGTTCGACGCGGGCATGCGCACGGCGCTGCAGGCGATGTTGTCGAGTCTGCATTTCCTGTTCCGCTTGGAAGAGGCGCCGGCGGCTGGGACGTCAGGCGGCGTGTACCGCGTCACCGACGTCGACCTGGCGTCGCGGCTGTCGTTCTTCCTGTGGGGCACGATTCCCGACCAGACGCTGATCGATCTTGCCAGCCGCGGACAGCTGTCCCGGCCCGAGGTCTTCGACCAGCAGGTGAAGCGCATGCTCGCCGACCACCGGTCGGAAGCGTTGGCGACGCGATTCGCCTCGCAGTGGATGCGTCTGCAGGACCTCGACAAGGTGGAACCCGACGCGCTGGACTATCCATACTTTGACGAATTACTCGCGGAGTCCATGGCGCTGGAGACCGAGGCCTTCTTTGATCATCTCGTGCGCGCGGACAGACCGGTCACCGAGTTGCTGACGGCCGACTATACGTTCGTGAATGAGCGGCTCGCGCGGCACTACGGCATCGCCGGCGTCGCGGGGCCGGCCTTCCGACGCGTGTCGTATCCCGATGCCACACGTCGAGGGGTGCTCGGACACGGCAGTATTCTCACCCTCACGTCCCACGGCAACCGCACGTCGCCGGTGTTGCGTGGCAAGTGGATTCTTGAGGTGCTGCTGGGCAGTCCGCCTCCGCCCCCTCCGCCGAATGTGCCTGATCTCGAGGAGGCCGGTGAGGCCAAGGACGGCCGCTTTCTCTCCGTCGCCGAGCAGCTCGCCGCGCATCGGGCCAACCCGGCGTGCAGTTCCTGCCACAACGTGATCGACCCGATTGGGTTGTCGCTGGACAACTTTGACGTGGACGGCTCCTGGCGCATCAAGGATCGCGGCGTGGCCGTGTTGACATCCAGCGTGATGTACGACGGAACGCCCCTTGCCGGGATTGCCGACCTTCGCGCGGCGCTGCTGAAGCGCTCGGACGTCATGATCACCCACCTCACGGAATCGCTGATGGCCTATGCGCTGGGCCGGCGCATCGAGCCGGGCGACATGCCCACCATCCGGCGCATCGTGCGCGAGGCCGCCCGGAACAACTACCGTATGTCATCCCTGATTCTCGGAATCACGCGCAGTGCCGCGTTCAGCACCGCGTTTGCCGCAAGTCACTAGGAGCCGCCGCCATGTTTCTGACTGGAAAACACCTCTCACGCCGCACCGTCCTGCGAGGGCTCGGCGCCACCGTCGCGCTGCCGATGTTCGACGCGATGGTGCCCGCCCGCGCGCTTTTTGACCGGACCGCCGCAGGACAGGCCGCGAACCACACGCGGCTCATCTGCATCGAGCAGGTGCATGGCGCCGCCGGTTGCAGCGAGTGGGGCGCGTCGCAGTACCTCTGGAATCCCGAAAAGGTCGGACGGGGTTTTGACCTGTCCACCAGCAGCCTGAGCCCGCTCGAACCCTTCCGCGACTACCTGACCATCGTCAGCAACACCGACGCCCGGATGGCGGAGGCGCAATCGCCGGCAGAGGTCGGCGGTGACCACTTCCGGTCGAGTGCAGTCATGTATACGCACGCCCATCCAAAGCTGACCGAGGGCTCGGACGTGCGCGTCGGGACGTCGCTCGACCAGCTCTATGTGCAGCAGTTCGGGAAGGACACGCCGATCCCGTCGATGCAGATCAGCATCGAGCCGGTCGACCAGTCCGGCGGGTGCGCGTATGGCTACGCCTGTGTGTATACCGACACGATCAGCTGGGCGGCGCCCGACACGCCGCTGCCGATGGTGCGGGACCCGCGCGTGCTGTTTGAACAATTGTTCGGCGTCGGCGGCACGCCGGAACAGCGCGCCATGCAGCGCGCCACGGACCGCAGCATTCTCGACATGCTGCTGGGACAGATGGACGGGTTGCGCCGCGACCTCGGCCCCGCAGACCGCCAGCGGCTCGACCAGTACGCGACCAATCTGCGGGAGATTGAACAGCGGATTCAGCGCATCGAAGCCAGGAACACCAGCGGAGAAGAGCGCGCGCTCCCCGGCGCGCCTGCGGGCGTCCCCGACTCCTGGGACGAACACGTCAAGCTGATGTTCGATCTGCAGCTGCAGGCCTTCATCTCCGACACCACGCGGGTCTTCTCGTTCAAGTTCGGCCGCGACGGCTCCGGCCGCGTGTATCCGGGCAGCGGCGTCGACACGGGTTTCCACAATGCGTCGCACCACGGCACCGCCGAAGCGCGCATCCGCGAGTTCGCCGAGGTGAACAGGTTCCACGTCTCCGTCCTGCCGTACTTCCTCGAGAAGCTGAAGACGACGATGGAAGGCGAGGCCAGCCTGCTCGACAAGACGCTCATCATGTACGGCTCGCCGATGGCGAACGGCAACGTGCACAACCATCGCAACTGTCCGTTCATCATGCTCGGCAAGGGCAACGGCGCGCTCGAAGGCGGCGTTCACGTCAAGGCGCCCGACAACACGCCGATGGCGAACGTGATGCTCACGATGATGCACAGGCTCGGGATGGACGACGTGAAGAGTTTTGGCGACAGCACCGGGGAGTTTGCGCTGTGACGCGCCTCGTCGCGGGCGTCGCCTTCGTGCTGACGGCTACCCTGTCGGCATCGTCATCCGACACGCCGGTCGCTGACGCGGCCATGCGCGGAGATGCGGCGGCGGTGAAGGCGCTTCTCACCGGCGGCGCCGACGTGAACGCGGCGCAGGGTGATGGCATGACCGCCCTGCACTGGACGTCGCTGAACGGCGACGCGGCGACCACCGCGCTGCTCCTGTCGGCAGGTGCGAAGGTGGACCTGCCGACGCGGCTGGGCAACTACACACCGCTGCACCTGGCGAGTTCGCGTGGTCACGTCGAGGTGATCTCACGCCTGCTTGATGGCGGCAGCGCCGTGGCGGCCGTGACCGACACGGGCGTGCAGCCGATTCATCTGGCGGCGCAGGCGGGTGTGGCCGACGCGGTTGCGACCCTGCTCGCGCGTGGCGCCGATGTGAACGTGCAGGATCGGACGCATGGGCGCACGCCGTTGGTGTTTGCCGTCTCGCAGAACCGGCTCGACGCCATGCGGGTGCTGATCGCGCAGGGCGCCGACATTCTGCGGCCGACCACGGTGATCGATTACGTCCAGCGCTCGCGCGCGGACTCGACCGAACGCGCGGAGCGCAATCGCGCGGTGACGGCGGCGACGGGCCGTCCTGTCGCGGAGATTCCGACGAACGATCCCGTGGCGACCGTTGGTGGCGGTCAGCCTCTGGCGGGACGGGGGCAGACTCCGGCAGGCGGTCGTGGACAGGCGCGAGGCGCAGGACCGGCCGCGGGTGGTGGTCGTGCGGGCGGTGGAGCTCGTGGCCCCTCGGACATTGACAACATCGGCAAGCAGGGTGGCCTCACCGCGCTGCACTATGCGGCCCGTGACGGGTTTGCCGGCGCAGTCGACCTGCTGCTGGCGGCCGGGCAGCCCGTGAACACGCCGACGGCCGGTGACAAGTCGACACCGCTGCTCGTCGCCATTGTGAACGGTCAGTACGACATCGCCATGACGCTGCTTGAGAAGGGGGCTGATGCGAACCAGCCCAATGACGACGAGATGGCGCCGCTGTTTGCGGTTGTCAACAACGAGTGGGCGCTGCGAACGTGGTACCCGCAGCCGACCGCCGGCCATCAGCAGCGGACCTCGTACCTTGAGTTGATGAAGCGCCTGGCGGCGGCGGGCGCCGATCCCAATGCCCGCGTGAAGTCCCACATCTGGCATGCGGCGTACAACGCCGGCCGCATGGGCGTCGAGTTCACGGGCGCGACGGCCTTCTGGCGCGCGGCCTACGCTCTGGATGTCGAGGCCATGAAGTTGCTGGTCTCGATGGGGGCCGACCCGCATGTGCCGACGATGACGTTCGGGTCGGCGGCGCGGGCCAATGATCCATCCGGATTGCCCGGTGTGCCCACGGGGGGCGCGCACATACCGCCGTTCCATGCCGCCAGCGGTGTGGGGTATGGCACCTCGCGTGTCGCGCAGCAGCACCGGTACGTGCCGGATGGCTGGATGCCGGCGGCGAAGTATTTTCTCGAGGAACTCGGGGTGGACGTGAACATCCGTGATGCCGACGGGTTCACCGCCCTGCATCACGCCGCCGCGCGCGGCGACAACGAGATGATTCTGTATCTCGTGAAGAAGGGCGCGAACGTGATGGCGGTCAACCGGAGCGGACAGACGACCGTGGACATGGCCAACAGCCCGGAACAGCGGACCCAGCCGTTCCCGGAAACCATCAAACTGCTCGAAGGCATGGGCGCGAAGAACAACCACAACTGTCAGGCCTGCAAGTAGTCCGCGTGCCCCACGGCCTTCCGTTTGATCTGCCGGCCACGAGGTTTGTGATCGAGACGTGGCCGGATCTTGACATCATGCCGGCCGAGACCATTCGCCGGTACTTCAGCGCGACATCAGGGGCTACTTCCGCGCTCGAATTGTGACGCGGAAGTGGTTCTCGGCGTTCAGGTTGACGAACGCGACAAACACCCGGCCTTCGCGTGTGCGGCCGACCGTGCCAGACTGCGACACCCCAGACACGTCCCAGCCCGCGGGAAGGACGACGGTGTTGCGAAGCCCGTGCAACTCACGGTCGAAGACCAGTTCGCCGTTCACAAGCCGGTAGCCGTCGCTGCCGGTGCCGGTCACGCGCAGGTGGGCGCTCTGCTTGTCATTCGTGATGGGGACTCCGAGCGTCACACGCGTCACCGCCCCGGACTTGACCGGTGTCAGCGCCGTGGCCGTGTCCAGATCCACCACCTTGAGATTCGACAGCGGGAGATAGGTGAGGATGTCGAGCGTGGCGGTGGGGCCTTTGCGGGAATCGCTGTAGGTCTGTTCCACCGAAAATGTGCCCGCCTCCGGTGCGCCAAGGTCGTACAACGTCTTGACGTCGTCGAAGAACATGTCCCTGTACGGACTCGGCGTAAATGCGGCGGTGGTCTTCTTCGCGTGGATGGTCAGGTTGTTCGCCTGGCCGCTCGGATTGGCAAAGGCCAGCTTGAGCCGCCCGTCCGGAAGCGTCGACATCTGCGCCGCGACATTTGAGGACACAAAAGCATAGCCCTTCGGCAGCACCACGCCGAGGCGATAGCCGCTGAGACTGCGGACCCAGGTGATAGTGTCGCCGCTGACCTGGTACGTGCGCGCGTCGGTGTAGGTCTTGTAGATGAGCACGCGGCCGATGCCG
Organism: Vicinamibacterales bacterium; assembly: GCA_030827135.1. Taxonomy (GTDB): domain Bacteria; phylum Acidobacteriota; class Vicinamibacteria; order Vicinamibacterales; family SCN-69-37; genus SYFT01. The sequence continues at coordinate 349,793 of JAURFE010000001.1, read as the reverse complement.
CCCTCGGGCACTGGGAAGGGGAGCGTCGCGCGGATGGCATACTGCCCGTTGGCACCGAGGTCGTAGGTGAACTTCACCGGCTGGCCCGTGCGCGGGTCAAACACGGAAATATTGGTGCCCATGCTGCCGGCGCGCGTGGCGTTTGTGATCTCGGTGGCTCCCGCGCGTGCACTCTCGAGCAGATACGTGATGGCGAAGGCCTCGGAGCCGGGCTCCAGGATTTCGTATTGGGTATACGCCTCCTGGGAGAACAGCGTGGACACGGGCCCGGCCGGCAGGAGCGAGCCGTCGTCATTCATCCGCCCGCCAGGGAAGGCCGTGCCGGCCTGGCCGCCACGACCTTGTGCGGTCACCAGCGCCGCGCCACAGGCCAGCACACCGAGCACCACCATACTGCGAAGCCACGAGGGGGTCATCATGGGCCAGAGTATATGCGCGCGGCATCCATGGCAGAATGCCCGCCATGAAGATGCTGAAGACGACGTGGTTGGTGCTTCTGGTCCTGTTTGCCGCCTCCTGCGCCCAGGAACCAGCGGTGAGTCCGGAGGTCGCGGCCTGGCAGGCGAGGGCGGACGGCATCACGATTATTCGCGACGACTGGGGTGTGCCCCACATCTACGGCAAGACCGACGCCGACGTGGTGTTCGGCTTGATGTATGCGCAGGCAGAGGACGACTTCCATCGGGTCGAGACCAACTTCATCAACTCGCAGGGCCGGCTGGCTGAAGCGGAAGGCGAGGGGGCGATCTATCGCGACCTGCGGATGAAGTTGTTCATCAATCCGACGGAGCTTCAGGCGATGTACGCGCAGGCTGAACCGTGGCTGAAGGCGCTGATGGATGCCTGGGCGGATGGCCTGAACTTCTACCTGCATACGCACCCCGATGTGAAGCCGCGCGTCATCGGCAGGTTCGAACCGTGGATGGCGCTCAGTTTCAGCGAGGGCAGCATCGGCGGGGATATCGAGAGCATCAGCCTCGGGCAGCTCGAGGCCTTTTATGGCGGACCGGCACCGGGTGTCACGGTGGCTCGCCTCGATGCTCCCGAATTTGCCTGGCCGGCCGAACCGACCGGATCGAATGGCTTCGCGATCGCCGGCTCGAACACGGCATCCGGCAAGGCCCAACTGCTCATCAATCCCCATACGTCGTTCTTCTTCCGCGAGGAGGCCCAGATGGTGAGTGAGGAGGGACTCAACGCGTACGGCGCGCTGACGTGGGGCCAGTTCTTCATCTACCAGGGGTTCAACGACAGGGCCGGCTGGATGCATACGTCGAGCAGCGTGGACAACATCGACGAGTATCTGGAGACGGTGACGAAGCAGGCTGACGGCCGGTACACCTACCGGGTCGGGACTGAGGAGCGGCCACTGCAGTCGAACACCATCACGATTCCGTATGCATCGGCATCCGGCCGGGCGGAGAAGACCTTCACCGTGTACCGCACGCATCGTGGTCCCATCGTGCGGCAGGTCGATGGCCAATGGGTGAGTGTGCGGCTCATGCATGAGCCGCTCAAGGCGCTGTCGCAGTCGTACCTGCGCACCAAGGCCCGATCGATCGACGAATACAAGAACGTGATGGCCCTCCACACCAACTCGTCGAACAACACCCTCTACGCGGATGCGGACGGGAACATTGCGTACTTCCACTCCAACTTCGTCCCGAGGCGCGACGCCAGGTTTGACTGGACGCAGCCGGTGGATGGCAGCGACCCGGCGACCGAGTGGAATGGCCTGCACACGTTTGACGAGTCGCCGAACGTGGTGAATCCGCCGAATGGGTGGGTCTACAACACGAACAACTATCCGTATTCCGCGGCGGGCCCGTACAGTCCGAAGCAGGTGGACTATCCGCCCTACATGGACTCGGGCTCCGAGAATCCGCGCGGTGTGCATGCGATTCGTGTACTGAACGGGAAGAAGGGGTTTACGCTCGACTCGCTGATCGCGGCCGCGTATGACAGCTACCTGCCGGAGTTCGATATCCAGATTCCGCTGCTGCTGCGCGCGTATGCGGCGCTGCCGGCCTCCAATCCGCTGAAAGCGAAACTGGCCGACCCCATCGCGCTTCTTCGAGGGTGGGACTATCGCTGGTCGGTCACGTCGGTGCCGACGTCGGTGGCGATCTTCTACGGCGAAGACCTCTGGCAGCGGGTGAGCGCCGAGGCGCGCCGGGTCGGCCTGTCGGTGTACGACTACATGAAGCTGCGGGCGACGCCTCGGCAGCGACTGGAGTCGCTGGATGCCGCCGTCACAAAACTCGCCGCCGACTTCGGGACGTGGCAGACGCCATGGGGGGAAATCAACCGGTTCCAGCGCCTGACCGGCGATATCGTGCAGCCGTTTAATGACGCGATGCCGAGCACCCCGGTGATGTTTGCGTCGGCGCGCTGGGGATCGCTCGCCTCATTCGGTGCGCGTGCCTATCCCCAGACGAAGAAGTGGTACGGCACCAGCGGCAACAGCTTTGTCGCGGTCGTGGAGTTCGGTGATCAGGTGAGGGCCAAGGCGGTTACTGCCGGCGGGTTGAACGGTGTGCCCGGCTCAAAACATTTCAACGACCAGGCCGAGCGCTACGCGACCGGGAACCTCCGCGATGTCTACTTCTATCGCTCGCAGCTCGAGCGGCATATCGAACGGGAGTACAAACCCGGTCGGTAGAGAGCCACAGCGAGGCATGGAGGGCTGGGAGATCTACGGGAAAGATCTTCAGGGAAAGATCTTCACCATGGATGGCGAGGAAGTACTGCACGGCCTGCTCCTCGGACCAGCCCTTCGCATGCAGGCCCGTGTCCACGACCAGACGGATCGCCCGCCAGATTTCCGAGCCGAGCCGGCCGAATCACGAGTACCGGTCCTGATAGGTGCTCGGCATCTCGCGCGCGAGCCACTCCGAGTACAGTCCCCAGCCTTCCGAATAGGCCGTGAAGCCCGCCTGCCGCCTGAATGTCGGCACGGTCGTCAACTCTTGCGCGATCGCCAGCTGCATATGATGCCCCGGCAGACCTTCGTGATATGCGATGACTTCCAGCTCGGCCTTCGGCATCGCCGTCATCTCTGAGAGATGCGCGTAATAGACGCCGGGCCTCGACCCGTCGGGTGTGCCTGGGAAGTAGTGTTGGGCGGCGCCCTTCTGCGCGCGGAACGGTTCAACACGCTTCACGACGAGATCGGCCTTGGGGAGGATGCCGAAGTACTTCGGCAGCACGGCCTTGATCTTGTTGATGGCGGCTGTGGAATCGTCGGTGTAGGCCTGACGGCCGGCAGGTTCCCCGTGCAGCCGACTTCGTCCTTGATCGCGAGCATCTCTGCGCGCAACCGCGCCACTTCCGAGAGGCCGATCGCGTGAATCTCAGCGGCGGTGAGCGTGGTCGTTGTCTGGTTCGCCAGTCGTTCGTTGTAGTAGGCCCGCCCGTTCGGCAAGGCGCCCACACCGGAAGTGGTCTCCGACGTCTTCGCGCGGTCCTGCTTCTGCCAGGCGATCAGCTCGAGATAGGCCGACTTGAACGGACCACCCGGTCCTGGGCGGCAATGGACATGTCGTCGATCGCCCCGGACTTTGCGACCCAAAAACGTCTGCTGGATCGGACTGAACGCCAGCTGTTCCTCGAACTTCTTCTCGAACCACGCATTAATTCTGGCGGTCTCATCGTCTTGCGCTGCCGGCACGATGGGGGAGAGGACAAGCACGCCGATGGTCAGCGCGAGAAAGGGACGGAGCGGACGCAACAGTCTCAGAAGTGACACCACGGTTCGAGCATAGCCCGCGCCGCACATTGCCGTCAGTTCCGTAATAAAATTCCGTCCTTATGGAATTAATCGAAGCGAAGTTTGCGAAGCTCGGCACGGACCACGCGCCGGGGCAGGAAGTGCGACAGGGCGCCGATGTGCCGGCCACGATGCTGCGCGGGGACGTGCTGCCGGGCACCCCGGTCGATTTTTCGCACGGCGACGTGAATGACACCGCCTTTGCACCGACTCCAGGGTCGCTCGATGAATTCGTTTCCGGCGTCCATCGTGGAGGCTCCCAGGCGTACACCGAATACCGCGGCGGCGCGGCGTTGCGGGACGAGGTCGCCGGACACCTCGCCGCCTTTACGGGCTGCCCCGTGTCGGGCGCCAATGGACTGATCATCACGCCGGGCACACAGGGCGCCTTGTTCCTCGCGCTGGGTGCGACGGTGACGACAGGCGATCGCGTGGCCATCGTGCGGCCCGACTACTTTGCAAATCGAAAGCTGGTCGAGTTCCTCGGTGGGGAAGTCGTGCCGGTCCGGATGGACTACCTCGGCCAGACAGCAGGGGCCGGGATCGACCTGCAGCAGCTTGAGGATGCCTTCACGTCAGGCGTTCGCACGTTCCTCTTTTCCAACCCGAACAATCCGGCAGGTGTGATTTATTCGCCCGCTGAAATCACCGGCATTGCAGAGCTGGCGAATCGACATGGCGTCACCGTCATCGCGGACCAGCTGTATTCCCGGCTGCTGTACTCCGGCCAGACCTACACCCACCTCCGCGCTTCGTCGATCGACGCCAATCGTGTGGTGACCATCATGGGACCGTCGAAGACGGAGTCGCTCAGTGGCTACCGGCTGGGCGTCGCGTTTGGCGCCCCCCGGTTGATCGATCGCATGGAGAAGCTGCAGGCGATCGTGTCGCTGCGCGCTCCAGGGTATTCACAGGCGGTGCTGCGCACGTGGTTTGCGGAGCCTGCCGGATGGATGCAGGACCGCACCGCGAAGCACGAGGCCATTCGTGACGCGTTGATTCAGGTGTTCCGCACCGTGCCGGGGCTTGTCGTGCGCACGCCCGAGGCAGGCAGCTACCTGTTTCCGAAGCTGCCGGCGCTGAGCATCCCGCTGCATGCGTTTGTGCGGGCGTTGCGGGTGCAGGCTGGTGTCACGGTCACGCCAGGCACCGAATTCAGCCCCGAGTCCACCGACAGCATCCGCCTGAACTTTTCGCAGAACCATGAGGCGGCGGTGCAGGCCGTGCAGCGAATCGCACAACTGATCGAACGGTACCGGGCCTGAGACCGTGGTCAGCCGACGGGAGTTCCTCGGCACGGCACTCGCGGCGTCTGCCACGCTGACCTTCGGTGGCTCACTGGCCGGCTGTGGTCTGCGCGGCCGTCGGCGTCCGCACATCGTGCTGATCATGTGCGACGACCTCGGCTACGGCGACGTCGGCTTCACCGGGGCGACGGCGTACACCACACCACATATCGACCGCATCGCCCGTGAGGGGATGGTCCTGCGCCAGGCGTATTCGGCGGCGCCTGTGTGTTCGCCCACACGCGTGGCGCTGATGACCGGGCGGTATCCCGCCCGCGAGGTGGCCGGGCTGCACGAACCGCTCACGACACATCCCGTCGGCCTGCCGGCCACCCCGGCCACGTTGCCACGGGTGCTCAAGGATGCCGGGTACCGCACCGCACTGGTCGGCAAGTGGCACCTCGGCGTTGCGCCTGAGTTTCATCCGCTCGCGCACGGCTTCGATGAGTTCTACGGCTTTCTCGGGGCGGCGGGTGATTACTTCACGAAGGAAGACTCGGAGTACCGCCGGCCGATGTTCTTCGACAGTCACGAGCCTGTTGCCGATGACGGGTACTTCACGGATCTGCTCACGGCGCGAGCGGAGCAGATCATCAGCGCGCCCTCAGACGCGCCGCTGTTCCTCAGCCTCCAATACACGGCGCCGCACTGGCCCTGGCAGGGGCCTGCTGATCACCATCGCCCTTCCGTGGACGACTGGAAGGCCGGTGGGTCACCTGAGGTGTATGCGGCGATGATGCGGAGTCTCGACGACGGAGTCGGGCGTGTGCTCGCAGCGCTTGACGCTGCCGATATGACACGCGACACGGTGTTGGTGTTCACCAGCGACAACGGTGGCGAACGGTTTTCGCACATGGGGCCGTTCAGCCACGCGAAGATGACGGTGGGCGAGGGCGGACTGCGGGTGGCAACCGCCGTGCGATGGCCGGCGCGTGTCACGGGCGGCAGCCACTCCGACCAGGTGGCGGTCACGATGGACTGGGCCGCCACGTTTGCCGGTATCGCGGGTGCCACGATGCCGCGTCCCGTGGATGCCATTGACCTGGGGCCGGCACTCACCGGGGCGACGCCGGTGTCCCGCACGTTGTGCTGGCGCGTCACTCAGCGGCGCCAGCAGAAGGCTGTTCGCCACGGCGATCTGAAATATGTGGTGAACGAGGATGGGACGCACCTGTTCGATCTGGCCGCTGACCCGGCCGAGCGCACAAATCTGCTCGACGTCCGGCCCACCGACGCGGCGGATCTCCGTGGCCGCCTGGCCGCCTGGGAGTCCGAGATGCTTCCACCCGCACCACTCGAGGAGCGATACCGGTAGGATTACGTTGTGCGTCGTCTTTCCGCTGCTCTCATCAGTGTTTCTCTCGTCGCCTGTTCCGGCGGTGCAAGCACCCCGACCGGTCCGGGTGCGACGGCACTGACGGCCACCGTCACCGTCACCGATGCCGTGACCGGTGCGCCGATTGCCGGCGTGACGGTCGTGACCGCGCCGCTTCAGGCGCAGCCGTCGTCAGCATCCGGCGTGATGACGATCTCGGTCGAGCGCCGCTCGGATTCGCCCGAGACCGCGACGCTGAACGCGGCCGGCTATCTGCCGCGGTCGTTTGCGCTCAAGGTCCCCGGAGCCGCAGCGGCAGTCACGATGATTCCTGCCTCGTTCAACGTCAGCGCCTTTGATGAGATGGCGCGCGTGTCACGCCTGCAGCGGTGGATCGCCGCGCCGCCCCTGCGCGTTCTCACGCGCACGATGCGGTTTGCGTCGGTTCAGCAGTCGTCGGGCGTCGCGATTGACGACGTCATGACCACCAGTTAACGCGATCGACTTGAATCCGATCTCACCTCCGGACTGCCGATCCTGACAGGAAACCGGTACACGGCGTTTGCCTCGGTCACCCGCGAACAGGCGGCCGTTGACGCCAGCACCGACATTCTCCGGGATGCGGTCATCACGGTCGCACGGTACACGGGATTAACCGAGGCGACGGGCTTTGTGGGGTATGCCCGGTGGCAGCTTCGATCGGACGGGGCCGTCCTCGCGGGCACCATCATGCTCGACCGTGATTTCGACGCCGCTGGTTCACCGCAGGTGCGCCTGGTCCGCATTCACGAACTGGGCCACGCGCTCGGCTATACACACGTCACGGCGACGACCGCCTCCGTGATGAACGCGACGGACGTGGAACCGACGGACTTTGATCGGCAGGCCACGCGGATCGCCTTTCAGCGCCCGCCCGGCAATCAGCGACCGGATGCGGATCCGACGTCGGTGTCGCTCAACAGTCTCAGTGCCGGTGTGTGGAGCCGCGGCGAGGGACTGCCGCTCCGCGCGCTGCAGCTACGCGGGACAGAAGCGGTCGAACGCGTCGCCGGCCAGATCGGCCAGCGAGCCCACCACGACGTCCGCCGGTAACGACACGTCCACCACGCCAATCACCCGCATGCCGGCGCGGCGGGCGGCTTCGACGCCGGCCGCGGCATCTTCAACCACGATCGCGCGGTCGGGGGACGCGCCGAGCCTGGCGGCGGCCGTGAGAAAGACTTCAGGGTCCGGCTTGCCCCTGCCGACATCCTCCGACGCGACAATTGTGTCAAAGGCATCCGCAAGCCCGATCGCAGCAAGCATCACGTTGACATTTTTTCGCGGTGCCGACGACGCGATGGCCTGACGCCAGCCGTCGGCGCGCAGGCGTGCGACCCACTCGCGCGCCCCCGGCAGCGCCTGAAGGCCATGGACCGACACGAGGCGCCGGTACTCGGACTCTTTGGCTTCAGCCAGTTCCGCAATGCGGGCGGCGGTGGCCTGGGGGCCGAGCCAGCCGCGCAGGATGCGATCGTTCTTCTGGCCGAAGGTCTGCTGGAACTGGTCGTAGGTCACCGGCAGCCCCGCGGCGCCCATCGCATCACGCCACGACCACCAGTGCATCTCTCCCGAATCGACGAGGGTGCCGTCGAGATCCCAGAGCACTGCGCGCGTCATGGCTGCCCGTAATACTTCGACGGGCCGTGTTTGCGCCGGTAGTGTTTGTCGATGAGGAACCCGTCGGGCCTTGGGACATCGACGCCCATGGCGAGGATGCGACACTCGATCGCGGCGAGGAACTCGAGGACACGGGCGTTGTCGATGGCCGCCGCCGCGGTGGGCCCCCACGTGAAGGGCGCGTGGTTGGCCACGAGCACCGCCTGCACGTCTGATGGATCGACGCCGGCCTGCCGGAATGTTTCGACAATCACGAGGCCGGTGTTCCGCTCGTAGTCGGTGGTCACTTCGTCTTCGCGAAGGGCGCGGGTGATCGGCACATCCCCTCTGAAGTAGTCCGCATGCGTGGTGCCGAGGCAGCGCACGGGGCGCCGCGCCTGGGCCAGTGTGGTCGCCTGTTCGGAATGCGTGTGGACGACCGCCCCGCAGGGGAACGCGCGGTACAGCTCCAGGTGCGTCGGCGTGTCAGACGAGGGGCGGTACCGGTCGTCGAGCGCGAGTCCCGTGTCCAGCGAGACGGCCACCATGTGGCCGGGCGTCAGCTCGTGGTACGGCACGCCACTCGGCTTGATGACCATCACGCCCGCCGCCCGATCCACGATCGAGAGGTTGCCGAACGTGCCCATGACCAGCCCGGTGCCGGCCAGCTCGACGTTCGCGGCATACACCTGCGCCTTCAGCGCGTCGATGTTCATGTCGACGTCCTCATGACGTCATGATCTCATGCCGGAGCGCGAGGAGTCGCTTCATCAGCGTCGGGATGTCCGCCGTCGCCCCAGGCACACCGCCGAAGGTGTCGTGCAATTCCCGGTACATGGCATACAGACGGGTGTAGACCGCGACGGCATCAGGCTGCGGGTCGTACCGCTCGAGCCTGACCGAGGTCATGCGATGCTGCGCGACCTGCCAGTCGTCGTATCCACCCGCGGAGGCGCCGGCGGTCACGGCAGCGGCGACCGCGGACCCGAGCGCGGGTGTCTGCGGTGAGCCGGCGATCAGCATCGGCTGGCCAATGACGTCTGCGTAGATCTGCATAAACAGCGGGTTTTTTTCCGCGATACCGCCGCAGCACACCACCCGGTCCACCGTGACGCCGTACTCACGCACGCGTTCGATGATCGCGCGGGCGCCGAACGCCGTCGCCTCGATCAAGGCGCGGTAGACCTCCGCGCGTGTCGTGTGCAGCGTCTGGCCGAGGATCACGCCTGTGAGGCGCGGGTCGACAAGAATGGTGCGGTTGCCGTTGTTCCAGTCGAGCGCCAATAATCCGGATTCAGCCGGTCGCAATCGCGAGGCTTCCACCGAGAGATGGGTGTGCTCCAGATCATCACCCTTGCAGACTTCCTCCACCCACCAGCGGAGAATGTCACCCACCGCGGACTGGCCGGCCTCAATCCCGTAGTACCCGGGCAGGATCGAGCCATTCACAATGCCGCAGATGCCGGGGATGTCGGCGATGGGCGTCGTGGCCGGCGCCACGGCGCAGTCACACGTCGAGGTGCCGATGATCTTCACCCAGGTGCCCGTGGTGACGCCGGCGCCAATCGCGGCGTAGTGCGCATCGAAGGCGCCCATCGCGATCGGAATGCCTTCCCGTAACCCGAGGCGCGTGGCCCAGTCCGCGCAGAGATGTCCGGCTGGTGTCCCGGTCGGCAGCGCCCTGTCGTAGAGCCGGTCGCGCAGTGTCGCCAGCCTCGGGTCGAGGCGCGCCAGGAATGCCTTGTCCGGCAGGCCGCCCCACACGTCGGAGTACATCGCTTTGTGTCCGGCCGCGCACATGCCGCGGACAATCTTCGTGGAGTCGGTGACGCCCGCCAGCACGGCCGGCACGAAGTCGGCGAGCTCGACCCAGCTTGCGGCGGCGTCGAACACGTCCGGCGCGACCTTCAGGCAGCGCCAGATCTTCGACCACCACCACTCGGAGGAATAGGTGCCGCCGATCGGCGCGAGCAGGTGCGGCGCATGCACGCGCGCGGTCGCGGTGATGGCCTCGGCTTCCTCCGCTGAGGTATGGTCCTTCCACAGCCAGGCATGAGCCGCGAGATGGCCTTCCCATGCCGGATCAAGCGCGAGGGGACGCGCCTGCGCGTCCACCGGCAGCGGCGTTGAGCCCGTGGTGTCCACGCCGATGCCGATGACGTTCGCCGCCGAGAATCCGTCAACAGCGGCGGCCTGTTTCAAGGCGCCGATGACGCTGGCTTCGAGCCCCTTGATGTAGTCGCCGGGATGCTGTCGGGCGAGGTGCGGATCCTTCGGATGCAGCAGGACCCCGTGGTCGCCACTCGGATAGGTGAACACCGACGTGCCGACCGTCCGTCCATCCGCACAGTCCACGACCACGGCGCGGACGGAGTTGGTGCCGTAGTCAATCCCGATCGTGAAAGCCATGCGACGTCAGCCCACGAGCACCGGCGAGACGATATCGAGGATGTCCGGCCCGGTGCCCGCCGTGCGCGCCGTCGCGATGTCGGCCTGACGCTCGTACAAGCGGACGGCCTTCAGCGACAGGTTCGCGAAGTTGATCATGCTCCGTTCGATCGCGCGCGTCGGATCTTCGCGGTATGTGAACTGGTCCTGGCTGTAATAGCCGCGGTAGTTCCGCACGAACGTGGTGTAGAGGTATTCGACCGACTCGGGAATCGAGAGCGTGCCGAACATGCAGTCCTGGTCGTTGCGGCCCTGTCGCGCATCGTTCACGTCGAACTTGTGGACAGGCACCCCGGCGTATTCCGCGAGGTCGCAGGCCGTCGACGCCGTCGTCGCTTCCATCTTCTGATGGCCGTAATCGATCGTCAAGCCGCAGTTGTTGCCGCCGGTCGCCTTGTTCACCTGCTGCGCGACGAGAATCGCCGAGGCCGCGGTCGGAATGATCATGTAGAGCTCGCGGGGCTCGTACGGTTTCGGTTCGATGGCGAGTTTGATGCCGTGGCTGAGGCACGCCTTGTTCACCGTCGCCAGAGCCTCCGTGAACCATTCGATCGACTCCTTGTAGTCGATCTGGAAGTGATAATCGGCGCCGTCAGACCCCGGCCACACGCTCAACACGGGAATGTTCATCAACCTGCAGATCTCGACGCCTTTGAGCACTTCCTCGAGGGCGGCCTTGCGAATCGCCGGATCGGGATTACACGGACCGCCGAGGCGGAACTTCGGGTTGGTCCAGGTGTTGATATTGCAGGCCGTCACCGACATGCCCAGCTCGGCCAGAAAGCCCTGCTGCGCCCTGGTGATGGCGGCGGGGTCGAGATCACCATTCAGCGTCTTCTCGAACACGCTCTGGTGAATCTCGATGGCCGACACGCCGGCGGCCTTTGTGCGACGGCACTGGCCTTCGAAGTCGTTCCGGAACGCGGGATCGTCGGAGTGATACCCCGGCGGCGCAAACCGGTCGCAGAAATCGCCGGCCGACCAGTGGCCGACACTGTGTTTGATGTCCATCACGCGGAGGAATTCAATCGACTCCCCGCGTCCCATGTATGCGGTTTTTGTGCGGGCGAATGCCAGTTGATCAGCGCTGAATCGTGAGAAACGTTCCATACGGGCGCCAGCCTACCACGTAGTAATATTTCCGGACACTTTCCCCATGAAGGAGTCCGCTGTGACGACGCGTCTATTGACTGTGAGCCGGCTGGCCGCTGCCGGCGTTGGATTGTGTGCCGCGCTGTGGCTTGCGCCACACGTGCAGGGCCAGGCGCAGGGCGGAGGGCGGGGAAGCCAGACGCCGCCACCACCACCGACGCTGGGGCTCGAGGAGGGCACCCTCGACTTCGACACGCCGGACTTCACGCTCAAGCTGGTCAAGGCCTCGCAGACGATCGCTGCACTCGAGCCCAAGGGGGTGCCGACGTACACGCCGACGCCCACGCCCCAGCGTGGCCGGGGCGCTGGTGCGGCCGGTGCCCAGGCGGCCCCGCCGCCCCCACCGCAACCCACGGGGCCGCTGACCTTCGACTTCACCCCCGCCGACCGGCTCGCCCAGCGCGCCGCGAACGGCTATCACCACCTCGGCGACCTGACCTTCAGGGTGCGCCAGGCCGGCGCGACAGAGTGGAAGGACTACGACACGGCGCGGGATCGCAAACCCGTGGCCGTGGTACCGGCTGCGGCCGGCGCCCTCGCATCGTCCGACCTCGCCGCGACGCTGCCCGCCGACGTCCCGCTCCGTGTGACCCGGCACTGGGCGCTTGTGAACGGCAAGGTCGTGCTGCGCTTCGACGTGACCAACCGGACGCAGGCCCCTGTCGAAATTGGTGCGCTCGGCATTCCGGTCGTGTTCAACAACCTGATCACCGGGCGCAACCTCGAACAGGCGCACGAGATCACGTCGTTTTTTGACCCGGCCATCGCGCAGGATGCCGGCTTTGTGCAGGTCACGCGGCTCTCGGGCAAAGGCCCGGCGCTTGTGGTCGTGCCGCATGGCCGTACACCCCTCGAGGGATGGCGGCCGGTAGACGACCGCACGCCGCGCACCCAGACCTCGGAAGCCATCTTCGAATGGATGGCCCACACGAAGGCGTACGCCGAGCACGAATGGAAGAACGCGCAGCCGTGGCAGGTGCCCACACACGCCACGCTCGCACCAGGGCAGACCCGGACCTATGGTCTCGAGTTCCATGTGGCCCCGGAGATTCGCGCGATTGAAGACACACTGCTCAAGGCCGGCCGTCCCGTGGCGGCAGGATTCCCCGGCTATGTGGCGCCGATGGACCAGGACCTCCGCCTGTTCGCACGCTACGGTACCCGTGCGGCGAAGGTGTCGGTATCGCCGGCCGGTGCCCTCGACGTCTCGACCGGGCGTCGCACCACCAATGGCTGGCGGGAGTTCACCGTGCGCGGCCGCCAGTGGGGCAGGGCGCGCCTGACCCTCACGTGGGATGACGGCGCCGTGCAGGCCATCAACTACTACGTCACGAAACCGGCCTCGCAGGTGGTGGCTGATCTCGGCAACTTCCTCTTCACGAAACAATGGTTCGAGAAGCCGGACGACCCGTTCAAGCGGAGTCCCTCGGTGATGAGCTACGACCGGTCCAAAAACGCCATCGTCGAACAGGATCACCGCGCGTGGATCGCGGGCCTCTCGGATGAAGGCGGCGCCGGATCGTGGCTCGCCGCGGCGATGAAACAGTTCGGGCAGCCGTCACGCGCCGAACTGGAGAAGTACGAACGCTTCGTCAACGAGGTGCTGTGGGGGCGCATTCAGTACTCGGAGGGCGAACGGAAGCACGGCGTGCGCAAGAGCCTCTTCATGTACGTGCCGGAGGACTTTCCGGGCTATACCTACGACCCGTCGAAGAACTGGACCACCTGGGCGAGCTGGAACCGGGCCGGCGCCGAGACCCAGAACCGTGCCTACAACTACGCGCATGTCGTGGCGGCCTACTGGTCGATGTATCGCATCGCGCGCAACACGGAAGGGTTGGTGACGACCCATCCGTGGGACTGGTATCTGAATCAGGCGCACGAAACGATGATGTACATGACGAACCCGGCCAACCGCGTCGGCTACGTCAACGTCGGCCTGATGGGGGCCACCACGTTTGCGATGGTGCTCGACGACATGAAGCGCGAGGGGTGGACGGAGAAGTCGGCCGCCCTTGAGGCGCGCATGAAGACGCGCGCGGATCGGTGGGCGGGCCAGAGTTATCCCTACGGCAGCGAAATGGCGTGGGACTCGACGGGGCAGGAGGAGGTCTTCGCGTGGATGCGGTATTTCGGCTACGACACGCAGGCCACCACCGCGCTGAGTTCGGTCGTCGGCTACATGCCGCTGGTGCCGCACTGGGGCTACAACGGCGCGGCGCGCCGCTACTGGGACTTCATCTATGCGGGGGCGCCCGGGTCCGGGTACGAGCGGCAGCTGCATCATTACGGATCGGGCCTGAATGCCATTCCTGCGCTGACGCGATTCCGCGACGACCCGACAGACCTGCACCTGCTGCGCATTGGATACGCCGGCACGATGGGCGCACTGACCAACATCGATCAGGAGGGTTTTGCCTCGGTGGCGTTCCATGCGTTTCCTGAGAAGCTCCATTGGGACGCGTACAGCGGCGACTACGGCCCGAACTTCCTGGGCCACGCGCTCAACACGGGGATGTACCTCATCAACCATCCGGAGTTTGGCTGGCAGGCGTTCGGCGGCAATGCCACGGTGAGCGGGTCGCGGGTCACCGTGAAGGTCGCCGATTCCTTCCGCCAGCGCATCTATCTGGCGCCGGTGGGGCTGTATCTCACGCTGGAGGCCGGACAGTTCGACCAGGTGGAATTCGACGCGGCCACCGGTCGGGTGCGGGTGACCCTCGCGCCCTCGACGGCGCATGTGAAGCAGGCGCGCCTGCGGGTGGAGCAGACGGGCAAGACCGTGGCCAGGCGCACGTGGACCGTGCCTGGTGGATTCGCACTCGAACGCGGTGCCTACACGGTGCCGCTCTCATCGTCGTCGCGCACGATTGAAATTCGCTGATGATGGAGGCGCGCTGATTGTGAGCGCGCCAACACGGCGCACTATAGTTCAGTGCGCCCTACGTACTCGGAACAATCCGTTTGGGAGAGAGACCTATGCACCGCATTCTGATTGCCCTCTCGCTGGTCGTGTCGACCATCGTCGTCGCTGTCGCGCAGAACGCGCAGAACCCCGCGCAGGGTGGTGACCAGTTCCTCGATGGCATCGGGGAGACCGGCCTCATCGCACGGTATGTGTTTAATGGCAGCGCCGAGGATTCCTCCAGGAATCAGTTGCATGCGACGCTGCGGGGCACCAGTCCCGTGTTTGTCGAGGACGGCACGCGCCGGGTCCTGCTGCTGACCGGTGACGGCAGTTACGTGCAACTGCCGGCTGAGGCACTTGATGGCGAAGACGCGTTCGCGGTTGTTGGCTGGCTGTATCTGCCGACGCGCGCGTCGGGACCGGTGTTTGACTTCGGGCAGAACACGGCGTCCCGGTTGTTCGCCGTCGTGGATGCGCAGGGTTTCAGGGCCACTGCAGTCGTGGACGGGCAGGTCAAGGGCACCACCACGCCGAAAGTGGTGGTCGAGAACCAGTGGACACACTTTGCCGTGGTGCTGGATCCGGCCAGCCGTGTGCTCACGACGTACATCGATGGTGTTCGCGCCGCGCAGGCCACAGATGTCGCGGTGACGCCCGATCAATTGGTGCCGCCGTCGCTCTCCACGAACCGTTTGTTCATCGGCCGGACGCAGGACGACGCCGCGCCCACGCTTCATGGACGGTTCCGCGACGTGCGCCTCTACAGAATCGCCTTGGGGGATGAACCGATCGCAACGATTCGTCGCAACGCGATCGCTGCGACACAAACGGCGCAGGGACGCGGTCGGGGCGGGGCGCCTGCCGAGATCTCGACCGCGAACATTCCGCGTGAATCACCGTTTGCCGCGCGACTGGTGACCGTGCCAGACATTACCGTGGAGACCGTCGTGGGAATGTTGCCGATGCTGCCGGCGCACATTCCCGCCACCTATGCCGGCGGTGTGGCCGGCACGACCCGGGCGATCTGGCCGTCGCCTACCGACAACGAGGCGGTGCGGCAGCCGGGTACCTATGCGGTCTCGGGTATGGTGCCCGGCACGCGGTTTCAGCCGAAGGCGACGGTGATCGTGAAGACCCCGGTCGGCGTCCGTACGCCGCCTGACCGCCTGGTCGAACCGTTTGCCCTCGACCGTGTGGTGCTCAACCGTGATGCCCAGGGGCGCGACACGGCGTTCATCAAGAATCGTGACAAGTTTCTGCGCGGGCTGGCGGCCACCAACGTCGACAGTTTTCTCTACAACTTCCGCGACACGTTCGGCGTGCCGCAACCGGCAGGCGCGCAGGCGCTGCAGGGCTGGGACAACCAGACCACGCGGCTTCGTGGTCATGCGAGCGGGCACTACCTGACGGCGATCGCGCAGGCCTATGCCAGCACGGGGTACGACCCGGCGCTCCAGGCGATGTTCCTCCAGAAGATGAACTACCTCGTGGACACGCTCCACGATCTGTCGCAGCGGTCCGGGAAGCCTGCACAGGCGGGAGGCCCGGCGGTGGCGGACCCTCGCGCAGTGCCTGTGGGCCCCGGCCGCCAGAGCTACGACTCGAACCTGCGGACCGGCGCGATTCGCACGGACTATTGGAACTGGGGCACGGGGTTCATCAGCGCGTATCCGCCGGACCAGTTCATCATGCTCGAACGCGGCGCCACCTACGGCACGCAGGACAGCCAGATCTGGGCGCCGTATTACACGCTGCACAAAATTCTTGCCGGCCTGCTCGACACGTATGAGGTCGCGGGCAACAAGAAGGCGCTCGAGATCGCGCGCGGCATGGGGGCGTGGGTGCAGTCACGCCTGAGCGCGCTGCCCCCCGAGACGCGCATCAGCATGTGGAACCGCTACATTGCGGGTGAGTACGGGGGCATGAATGAGGCGATGGCGCGGCTGTTTCGGCTGACCGGCGAGCGTCGTTTCCTTGAGACCGCGAAGTTGTTTGACAACACCAACTTCTTCTTCGGCAACGCCGCCCACGATCACGGCCTAGCCAAAGGCGTGGATACCGTGCGCGGCAAACACGCCAATCAGCACATTCCGCAGATTACCGGTGCGCTCGAGACGTTCCGGAACACGAAGGAAATGCCGTACTACATGATCGCCTCGAACTTCTGGGAGATCGTGAACGGCGGCTACATGTACAGCATCGGCGGCGTGGCCGGGGCGCGGAATCCGAACAACGCCGAGTGTTTCACCGTGCAGCCGAACACGCTGTGGGAGAACGGCTTTGCGCAGGGTGGCCAGAACGAAACGTGTGCCACCTACAACCTGCTGAAACTCGATCGGCAGCTCTTCATGTACGACCAGACCGCCAAGTACATGGACCACTACGAGCGCGCGATGTACAACCACATCCTGGCGTCCGTGGCGGAGTCCGACGCCGGCAACACCTATCACGTGCCGCTCAATCCCGGCGCCCAGAAACGGTTCGGCAACGCGAACATGAACGGCTTCACGTGCTGCAACGGCACCGCGCTCGAGAGCCACACGAAACTGCAGGACACGATCTACTTCCACAGCGCGGACCACTCGGCGCTCTACGTCAACCTGTTTGTGCCGTCGACGGTGAACTGGACCGAGCGCAAAGTGTCGGTGCAGCAGATCACGGACTTCCCGAGCGCCGACACGACGCGCCTGGTGGTGAAGGGCAGCGGACGGTTCGACATCAAGGTGCGCGTCCCCGGCTGGGCCACGCGCGGATTCTTTGTGACGATCAATGGTCGTCAGGAGCCGGTCACTGCGACGCCCGGCAGTTACGTGACGCTGTCGCGCGCGTGGAATGACAACGACACCATCGAATTGCGGATGCCGCTCAAGTTCCATCTCGACCACGTGGCCGATCAGCCCAATGTCGCCAGCCTCCTCTGGGGTCCGGTGCTCCTGGCCGCCGAGGAACCCGCCGCCCGCACCGACTGGCGTCAGGTGGTGTTCAACGTCAGCGACATTGGGCGGTCCGTGACGGGCGATCCGGCGACCCTCAGGTTCTCCGTCGACAGCGTGCCCTTCAAGCCGTTCTACGAGACCTACGGCCGGCACTCCGTCTACCTGCACGTGACGTTCAGGTAGGTCATTAGGGGGGCATCGGGGCCGCCTACAATACTGGTCTCGATGTCGCTCAACCTCTCTTTCGCACGCTCACAGTTTCCTGCGCTTTCTGACGCTGACGACGCCTGGACCTATCTCGATAACGCGGGCGGGTCGCAAGTGCTTGGGGCGGTTGCGGACCGAATCCACGACTACCTGCTGACGTCGAGCGTCCAACTCGGCGCCAGCTACGGCGTCTCCACCCTGGCGGCCGAACGGCTTTACGCCGGCCAGTCGGCGATTGCCGAACTCATCAACGCAGCCAGACCGGAAGAAGTCGTCTTCGGCCCGTCGTCCACCGTGATGATCCAGACGCTGGCGCGGGCCATCGCGCCGACGATGGCGCCTGGCGATGAAGTGGTGGTCTCGATGATCGACCACGAGGCCAATATCGGTCCGTGGCTCGCGCTCGAAGCGCGCGGCATCATCGTCCGCCGCTGGGAAATGAATCGTGAGTCGATGTCACTTGAGGTGTCTGACCTTGAGTCACTGATGACCGCGCGCACGCGGCTGGTGGTCTGCACACAGACCTCGAATATCTTCGGCCAACTGATTCCCGTCGAGCCCATTACCGCCTGCGCCCACCGGCACGGGGCGGCGGTGTGCATCGATGGCGTCGCGTTTGCGCCGCATCGCCTTGTGGATGTGCGCGCGTGGGGCGTGGACTTCTACGTCTTCAGCCTCTACAAGGTATTCGGCCCGCATCATGCGGTGTTGTACGGGAAATACGAGCGCCTGCTCGCACTCGCGAACCTGTCACATCACTTCGTGCCGATGGACAAGATCCCCGGCAAACTCCAGCCGGGCAACCCCAATTACGAGTTGTCGTACGGTGCCACGGCGATCCCCGAGTATCTGGTGACGCTGGGGAAGCGGTCAGGGGCTCCGGCGGGCGCGTCACGTCGTGCATGTATGGCCGTGGCGTTTGACGCGATTGCGGCGCACGAGGCGGTGCTCGCCGACCGTGTGCTCGCGTGGTTGCGTGCACGCCGCGGTGTGCGCATTATCGGCCCCGCATCCTCTGACCCGCTGGTTCGTGTGCCGACCATCAGCTTTGTCGTTGATGGTTGCGACTCAGAGCGCATCGTCCGCGCCATCGACCCGCTGCGCATCGGCATCCGCTTCGGTGACTTCTATTCGCGGCGGTTGATTGAAGACCTGGGCCTCGCGGCGGGGAAGGGCGTCGTGCGCGCATCCTGTGCGCACTACAACACGGTCGCCGATGCCGACCGGCTCGTCGCGGCGCTCGACCAGACGGTCCCCTGCTGACGTCGTTCTCCACGTTCAAAACACGCGAGCTACTGTTCATTTCGAGCAAACAATATTTGCTCAAAATGAAATTTGATTATCGCAACAAGAAAAATCGTGCGATCCTCTCCGTGGGGGTCAAACGTGCGACAGGTGCTTCTGGCGGTTGTGTGTGGATGGCTGGCGGGGCTGATGATCAGCGTCACTCTGCTCGGGGCGCCGACTGAGCGATCGACATGGCCCCAGTGGCGCGGGCCGGACCGCGACGGCACGGTGGCGGGGCCGGCGTGGCCGGCAACGCTGAAGACGGCGGTGACCGCGCAGTGGTCCCTGGGGCTTGCGCCAAGTTACTCCGGGCCCATCGTGTCCGCCGACCTGGTCTACGTCACGGAGACGAAGAACAAGTCCACGGAAGTTGTTCGCGCGCTTGACCGTTCAACCGGGGCGGTGCGCTGGACGGTCGAGTGGCCGGGTGCGATCAGTGTGCCGTTTTATGCGAAGTCGCGCGGTGACTGGATCCGCTCGACGCCGGCACTCGACAACGGCACCCTCTATGTGGCCGGTATGCGCGACGTGCTCGTGGCCCTCAATGCCGCGACCGGGGCCGAGCGCTGGCGCGTAGATTTTGTCGAGAAGTTCAAGGCGACCGTGCCCGAATTCGGGTTTATCTCGTCGCCGCTGGTTGATCGTGGCGCTGTCTACGTGCAGGCGGCCAACAGCGTGATGAAACTCGACGCCCGCACCGGTGCTGTGGTGTGGCGCACGCTTGAGGGCGGCGCGACGGTGTTTGAGAGCGGCGCCTTTTCGTCGCCCGTCGTGGCGACGCTGGCCGGCGTGCGGCAGCTTGTCGTGCAGACCCGCGAGACGATCAACGGCGTGGATCTCTCGACCGGCCGGGTGCTCTGGTCGCAGCCGGTGCCGTCGTTTCGCGGCATGAACATCCTGACGCCGGTGGTGGTGGGTGATGCGGTGTTCACGTCCAGCTACCAGAACGGCTCCTGGCTCTATCGTGTGAGCCGCGAGGGCGCGACGTGGTCGGTGACCGAAGGCTGGGCGATGAACGCCCAGGGGTATATGTCCACACCCGTGGTGATCGACGGGTATGCCTATCTGCATCTGGCCAATCAGCGTCTGGCGTGTATCGATCTGCGCACCGGCCAGCGGATGTGGACCACCACGCCGTTCGGGAAGTACTGGAGCCTGGTTGCGCAGGGCGATCGGCTCCTGGCGCTCGACGAGACCGGCCACCTGCGGCTGATTCGTGCGACGCCGAAGGCTTTTGAGCTCATCGACGAGACGGTGGTGGGCGAGGGGGAAGCCTGGGCCCACCTGGCGGTGGCTGACAGCGACCTGTTTGTGCGCGACGGCGCCGGGATCAGCGCGTATCGCTGGCGGTGAACGTATACTGTGACCGCTCCTGATGCCGCTCCCCTCCGGCTCCCGTCTCGGGGCATCTATGGGTTCGAGAAGAGCGCTATCTGACCGCGCGCAAAAATCGTGCTCGGTCCGGACCGAGCACGATTCTTGCGTCGCTTGGGCCTTTGCGACTACTTCTGAAAGATCTGTTTCGACATCTTGACGTGCACGCCGAGATTGGGCAGGTCCACCAACTGCGTGATGCTCACGTGGCCGGCGATGCTTGTCAGTTGGTAGGCCTGATGTTTGGTCAGGCCCCGGGTTTCGACGAGAAAATTGATCATTTCCTGGATGGCGAGCTTCGTGGCGACGGTCAAATCGGGATCGGTCGCCATCGCGATGTAGTCGGTCGCGGTTTCCGCGCGCGGCCATGCCAGCGTCATGCCCTTGCGCACGGTCAACTGCAAGCGACCCCGCAGTGACGTCTCGATCCCCGTCTGATCCACTTCACCATCACCCTGCGCGGCGTGGCCATCGCCCACCTGAAACAACGCACCGGGCACAAATACCGGGATAAGCAGGGTGGAACCGGCCACCAGTTCACGATTGTCCAGATTGCCCGCATGGCGGCCCGGCGGATTGCTGCTGACGCGGCCGAGCTCCGGTGCAGGAGCCACACCCATGCTGCCAAAGAAGGGCTTCAGCGGAATCACGATGCCGGGCAGAAACTGCGAGGTCATCGTCTTCCGATCGATGGGAATCAGACTGGGACCGGCTTGTCGATCGCAATTGTCGCGCACGTAGCCCGAGCACCCGTTGTAGCCGTAGTCGAGCGCGAGGTCCACCGACAGGATCTTCACCTCGAGCGCATCGCCGGGCATCGCACCTTCGACATAAACGGGCCCGGTCAGGATGTGGCCGCCGGGGCCGCGGCGGTCTCCGGTCACGCCCTGCACGATCGCACGGAGTGAGGGTTGCACCTGATCTTCCGGCACACCCAGTCGGGTGAGCCCGATAGGGGAGTTCGTCAGCAGCGTATCGACATCGATGATGTCGCCCGACTTGATGCGCAGCGCGGGCGTGGCCTCGGACCAGTAGTAGCCGTACGCGACCGTCTCCGGTGTCGCAAGCAACCGATGGGTGGTGGGTGTCTGGCCCACCACTGCCGTTACAGCGACGGTCGTGAGCAGCAAAGCCAGCGTTGTCCGCGTCAGTGGCGTGGGTGGCGTCATTCGAATCACAGTATGACAGTTATACGTGCGCCGGCACGCCTCAGTCCGCGCGCTGCTTCAAGACGATGATGTGCTGCCAGGGCAGGACGTCGATGACCCGTTCAATCGTGAAGCCGTCGGCATCAAGCTCCTGCCGGACCTGCGCGACCGTCATCTTGTGCAGGGGCTGGATCGGCACCGCTGGATCCTCACCGCGGAACTCGATGAGTACCAGACGGCCGTCGGGCTTGAGCGCAGTTCGAAGCTTCCGCACAAACGCCTGCGGTGTGGCGAGTTCGTGGTACACGTCCACCATCAGGATCATGTCGAACGTGGCGGCGGGCAGGTTGGGATCGTCTACTGAGCCCTGCACCAGTGAGACATTGGTCAATTTCTCGCGCTGGAGTTTGCGACGAATCAGGTCGAGCATGCCGGGCTGCACGTCGGTGGCGACCACGCGTCCATCACGGCCTACCGCACGGCTCAGCCGCACCGTGTAGTACCCGGACCCGGCGCCGACGTCGGCCACCACCATGCCCCGTCGCAGCCGCAGGGCCTCCACGGCGCGTGTGGGCTGCTCTTCGGCCTCCCGTTCCGGCCGATCCAGCCACGGGGCCCCCAGCACACTCATCGTCGGCGCAATGACCCGCCCGCTGACCGGGTGCCGCTCCTGTGCCGCCCAGGCGCCGGCCACCGCGGCCACGATGGCGAAGCCCGCACCTGCCGCCCCGAGTCGCGTCATCATCCTCATCGTGAAGAGCCTACGTGTCGATCAGTGGAACGGATGTCGGCTCCCGCCTCGCCCTAGCGGCCGCCGATCACCGCGACGACTTCCTGCCCGTACATGGCGCGCCGTGTGGGCCCGAAGTCCACGATGTCGGTCAAATCGGCGAGTGTGCGCGGCGGGCGCCGTGCGAGATCCCACAGGGCCGTGCGCGGGAGGATGACATCCGATTCCACGCCGCGCGCCTGCGCCCGGGTCTTGCGCCACTGGTGCAGCCGATCGTAGCGATCCCGCACGTCGTCGGGATCGCGCTCCGCCACGGGTGGAGACGGGGGCTCTGCACGAAGCCCGTCCTCAACGGCGCGGAGCAGGGCCTGACCATGCCGATGGACCTGGCCGGGCGTCATGGCGACGATGCCCTTGAGATCATCGAGCGTGTGGGGGGAGCGCCTGGCGAGGTCGAGCAAGGTCGGCTCACCGATCACTTTGAAGGGCGGCAGGTTGGCGCGCGCCGATTCGGTGTCGCGGTACACGAACACTGCCCGGAGGACGGCCGCCTGGCGAGGCGTCAGATCGCGCGCGCCTTTCACGCGCCAGAACGCCTGCGGGTCGGGCGTCCGGCTCACCGCGGGCGGCGACGTTCTGGCGAGGCGCTCGAAGTCTTCCTGCGCTTCAGGCCACCGGCCGCTCTCGGTCAGCGCGACGAACAACCGGTCACGGAGTGCCGGCAGGTAGTGTGTATCCAGCCGCGCGTAGTCGAGCATCTCGGCCCTGAGCGGCCGTCGTCCCCAGTCGGCCCGCTGATGGGTCTTGCTCATCGTGACGTTGAACTCGGCCTTGAGCACCGCCGCCAGACCCACGTGCGGCCACCCGAGCGTGCGCGCGGCGGACATCGTGTCGAAGATGTTCACGAACGTGAAGTGGAAGTCACGCCCCAGACCCAGCAGGTCTCCCTCGGCCGCGTGAAAGATCTTCTCGTGGGCAGGGCTCGCAAAAAACGGGGCGAGTGCCGTCAGGTCCGGAAGCCTGATGGGATCAACGATGTAGTCGGCGGTGGCCGTGGAGAACTGAATCAGACACACCCGCTCGCGATAGGCGTGGAGGCTGTTGGATTCGGTGTCCACGGCGACTGTGGTACAGGTCGCCAGGTCGGTCACCAGGGTCGAGAGTGTCGCTGCATCAGCGACAAGGAGTGGCGGGGCGAGCGATGACATGACTAGCGGCGCGCCTTGAGAATGGCCGCGCGATGTCCGGTGATCCACTTCTCGGCTTGTTTCGCGATATCTTCCGCCGCTGATTTCCATCCGCGATCGGAGTCTGCCGCACGGTTCTTGTTGGTGACTTCCACGGGGTCTGCTGCTCCCGGCGCGGTCATCGTCACGTACAGCTCCGCCTGTCGCGTCGGCGCCACCGGTGCGCGGACACCCGGCCGTGTGGTCATGGTGCCAAGGCCGATGGCCACGCTCGGCACCGTCAGGCCCCGGTGCATCACCGAGATGATCACATCGGCGGTGTCGTCGTCGGCGACGATGACAAAGGCCTTGCCCTTCTTCTGGCCGGCGATGGCTGCCGAGAGATGGCCCGCCGACTCACGACGCGCCGCGAGTTCCTCCGCAATACCGCCGTCGTCGGTCCGCACGTGCACACGAATCAGCTGGGGGTCGGACGTCGGAGGAGGACCAGGAGCTTGCGCCGCCGCGAGGAGACACATCGAGAGGAGCAGACGGCCGAGCATACAGCCAGCCTATCCCAGGTGCGGCTCGGCGGGTGCGTCAGACGGAGACGTGGTGCGTCTGCCAGGGCAGACCCGCGGCGACACCTGAGGCAAAGCGTTCGGGGTCGAGCCGCGCGAGGTCCGTTTGACACGACTGTGTCAGACAGCGTTCGCAGTCACAGGCGGGAATGGGGAACCGCATTCGACAGCCGTTCGAGGTGCGACATGATGACTGGCTCAGCGCACCGTCACGTTCTTGATCAAATCCTGAATGGCGATCTTGTCGACCACGTTCATGCCCTTGGTGACGCGTCCCAGCACGACGTACTTGCCGTTGAGTGCCGGGTTTGGTGCGGTGAGGATGAAGAACATGCTGTCGGCCGACTCCGGTTTGTAGTTCGGCCGGTAGGCCAGGCCCACGATACCGCGGTCAAAGGTCCGCTTTGGTGGTTCAAAAAATCCCAGCCCCTTCGATGAGAGCCTGGGGCCGCTGCCGCCGGTCCCCCAGTCCTTCTGTTTGGTCAGGTCTCGCGACAGCGGGTCGCCGGCCTGCACCACCCCAGGTTGCACCCAGTGAAACCGGTGGCCGCGATAGAACCCGCGCTTCGCCAACGCGACAAAGTGCGCGACCGACCTGGGCGCTTCGTCGGGCACGGTGGTGATTTCAATCATTCCCTTGAGAGTCTCCACCACGACGACCGGCGCGGTGGACTGGGTGTGGACGGGCAGGTAGGTGGACAGGAGAAGCACCGAGACAAGGCAGGCTGGAACCAGAAGCCGACGCATAGTCACCTCCGACGCACCAGTGTAGATCCAAACGGGCGGACTGGCTCGATCAAGGCATACTCTTGCGCATGTCATTGCGCGCCAGAGTTCTCGTGATGGGCCTGCTGATCGCGACCGCCACGCTGGTCACCGTTGCGGCACAGCCCCCACAGCCCCCGCAGTTGCCGCCGCCCGCCGACGTGGCCGCCCCGCCGCCTGATGCCGTCGTGACGGCCTCGGGGCTGGCCTCCAAGGTGCTGACACCAGGCACGGGCACCACCCGGCCGACCATCGCCTCCACGGTGAAGGTGCATTATTCGGGCTGGACCACCGACGGTCTTATGTTCGACAGCTCGGTGCTCCGCGGAGAGCCCTCATCGTTTGGCGTGAGCCGGGTGATTCGGGGCTGGACCGAGGGGGTCCAGATGATGGTCACAGGGGAAAAGCGCCGGTTCTGGATTCCGGCCGCCCTCGCCTACGGTGACAATCCGCGACCGGGCGCGCCGCGCGGCATGTTGGTGTTTGACGTCGAACTCTTTGCCATCACGACGCCCGCCGATGTGGCCTCACACCTCGCGGCGTACGGCACACACAAAACCATGACGGCGGCGTCACCCTACCGCCTGATCCCGTGGCAGTCGATCGGTCCCTCCAATCACACCGGGCGCACCACGTCGGTGGCGGTGGCCGATGTGCAGGGGCAGCGCCACATCTATGTGGGCACAGCGACCGGCGGCGTGTGGAAGTCGCTGAATCGCGGCGTCACCTGGCGGCCGATCTTCGAACGGGAGGCCACGGCCAGCATTGGGGACGTGGCTGTTGCGCCATCCAACCCCACGATCGTCTGGGTGGGTACGGGCGAGTCCAACCTCTTCCGCGCGAGTATGTCGGGCACCGGCGTCTACAAGTCGATCAATGCCGGCCGGACGTGGCAACACATGGGCCTCACCGACACCGGGACCATCGGCCGCGTCATCGTGCATCCGACCCGGCCCAACGTCGTGTATGTCGCCGCCTCCGGCCACGAGTGGACGCCCAACGAGATGCGTGGCGTGTTCAAGACCACCGACGGTGGAAAGTCGTGGACCAAAGTGCTGTACCGCAGCCCGAATACGGGGGCCGTTGATTTGGTGATGGACCCGGCAGACCCCGACACGCTCTACGCCGGTATGTGGCAACGTGTACGACGCAAGTGGAGTGATCCGAGGGTCGAACCCAACTACACCGAGGGCGGTGTGTGGAAGACCACCGATGGTGGCGCCACATGGACACCGGCAAACACCGGGTTGCCTGAGCCGCGATTCCGCGGGCGCATCGGACTCGATATCGCGCGCTCCAACCCGAATGTGGTGTACGCGGTCATCGACAACTACGACACCGGCCGGCCCGCTCGGCCGGGCGAAAACGACGCCTACGGCCGGCCACTCCCCGCCAACAGCAACATCATCAAAGGTATGGAGGTCTACCGGAGTGATGATCGTGGAGTGACGTGGCGTCGCACCAGCGGCCAGACACCAGAGACGGCGGCACAGATGATGGATCTGGGCAACACCTACAACTGGGTATTTACGCAGATTCGTGTGGACACCAGGAACGAAAACAAGGTCTACGTGCTGGCGCTCAGTGTCTCGGTGTCAGACGATGCCGGTGCCACCTTCAAACCGTTTGCGGCCGGCGGCGGCGACAACCACCGCATGTGGATCGATCCCGTCAATCCACGCATTGTGTACACCGCGCACGATCAGGGCTTCACCATGACGCACGACGGAGGCCGCACAAAGCGCGAGGCCACGGGCATTCGAGCCACGCAGTTCTACAACGTCGAACTCGACATGGCGAGGCCGTTCCGCGCGTATGGGTCAGTGCAGGACGCCGGCAGTTTCAGAGTGGCAGTGACGTCAGGGGCTACCGCCGGCGTGTATCCGCCTCGCGCCTGGGACCGCCGCGCGCCGGGCGGCGAGGGCAGTCAGCACGCGATCGACCCGTCCAACCCCAATCTTGTGTACTCGCACGGCTTTTACGGCAACTTCACGCGCACCGACGTGTCGCCGGTTGCGCGGGTCAGCACGGACATCCGCCCGCCCTCGAATCCCGGCGAACCGCCGCAACGGGCGCAGTGGATGGCGCCCATCGTCCTGTCACCACACGATGCCAACATCGTCTACGCGGGGTATCAGGTCGTCTATCGCTCACGCGATCGCGGCACCACGTGGGACCGCATCAGTGGCGATCTCACCGACAACAATCCGCGGCAGATGGGTATCAACCCCTCGGCCGTACCCTACCAGACGCTGACCCACATCGCGGAGTCGCCACTGGTGAAGGGCGTGATCTACGCGGGCACTGACGATGGCAATCTGCACGTCACACGTGATGACGGGCAGACGTGGACGCCCATCGGCTCGAATCTGCCGATGGCGCTCAAGAAGTGGATCTCGCGCATCGTGCCGTCGAAGTACGACGCCGGGACGGTCTATGTCGCGCAGCGCGGCCGCGAAGACGATGACTTTGCGCCCTATCTGTGGCGGTCCACCGATTTCGGCGCGACCTGGACCAGTGTGGTGGGGAATATCCCTGCGGGGTCCATTAACTTGATCCGGGAGGATCCGGTGATCAAGGGGTTGCTTTATGCGGCCAACGACTTCGGGGTGTACGTCTCCAGAAATGGCGGGACCACCTGGCAGGTGCTGGGCGGCAATCTGCCCTCGGTGCAGGTGTCGGATCTGCAGGTACACCCGCGCGAGCACCTCATTGTGATTTCCACCTACGGCCGCGGCATGTGGGTGATGAACGCCCGACGAGTCCGATCGGTAAGATAGCTACCGTGCGTCGCCTGGCTCCGCTCGTGCTTCCGATCTCATTGGCACTCGTCGTGTGCTTCTCCTACGAAACCGCGACCGCGCAGGAGCGGCCGGTGGCTGCCGCCGCTCGAATAGAGACGCCGCCGGTCATCGATGGCCGGCTGGGTGATGCCGTGTGGGCGTCGGCGACGGCGTTGAGCGGATTCACGCAACGGGAACCCGTGGAAGGCGCGGCGGTCTCCGAGCGCACTGAGGTGCGGTTTGTTCACGATGGCGATGCCCTGTATGTCGGGGCCTGGCTTTTTGATCGGCGGCCGGAAGGCCTCGTGACCGGACAGACGCTGCGTGATGCCAGTCTGGGTGACGCCGACGCGTTCATCCTGGTGCTCGACACCTATCGCGATTCGGTCAATGGGTTTGTCTTTGGCACGTCACCGGCGGGCATCGAGTTTGATGGGCAGGTGTCCAACGAAGGCCAGGGCGGCGGTGCCGGCGGTCAGCGCCAGCAGGCGACCTCGGGGGCCGGGTTCAACGTGAACTGGGATGGGCGGTGGCAGGTGGCCACCACGAGGGACGCCGAAGGGTGGTACGTCGAAATGCGGATCCCGTTTTCAACCTTGCGGTATCCGCGGAGCGGTCCGCAGACCTGGGGGTTGAATATTGAACGTCGCATCCGGCGCAACAACGAACAGGCGACCTGGGCGGCCCTGCCACGGCAGTTCGACCTCTACCGGCTCTCGATGGCCGGCGGGCTCAGGCTGGACGCGCCGGTCAGGCGATCCATCTCGGTGACACCGTATGTGCTGGCCGACGTGTCCCGGGACTACAACGCGGTCCGCACCGGCACTGATGTGTCCCCGCGTGTGGGCGCCGATGCCAAGTTGACCCTCCGGCAGAACCTGTCGCTCGACGTGACGGTCAACACGGACTTCGCGCAGGCCGAGGTCGACGATCAGCAGGTCAACCTCACGCGGTTTCCGCTGTTCTATCCGGAGAAACGCGCATTCTTTCTCGAGAATGCAGGCACGTTCGCGCTGGGTACCAGTCGCGCCACCGAGTTGTTCTTCAGCCGCCGCATCGGTCTTGTGCAGGGGCGGCAGGTCCCGATTCGCGCCGGTGCCCGTCTGACCGGCAAGGTGGGCAATGTTCAGTTAGGGCTGCTCAGCATTCAGACCGGCGCCCTCGACAGCGAGGATCCGGTCACGGGCGTGGCGGTGCGTCTCGCGAATCCGAACAATTTCGGTGTCTTACGTGCGTATCAGGAATTTCCGAACCGGTCGCGCGTCGGTGCGATGTTTGCCGGCCGGCTGGACACGACCAACACAGGCAACTACAACCTGGCCTACGGTGTGGACGGCAGTCTTGGTCTCGGGGAGACCGTCACCGTCGATGGCTGGGTGGGCGCGACGCGCACGCCGGATCACCGCGCGGGATCGGCGATCGCCGGTGCCGTGGGTGGGCGATTCATCGACCGGGACTGGGAAGTCAGTGCGGGCTATCGGCAGGTGGGGACGGCGTTTAATCCGGAAATCGGGTTTGTCGACCGTGTCGGATACCGCCACGGCAACGCGCGCCTGCTGCGGCACATCAGGACGCCGACGGTGGGGTGGTTCCGCGAATTCCGGCCGCACGTGTCCTGGAGCCAGCACTGGTCGCTCGACGGCCTGACCGAATCGTACCTGGTGCATGTCGATAACCACTTTGCGTTCGCCAACGGAGCGTTTTTCCAGCTGCCCGGCTTCAACTTCACGGGAGAACGCCTCGTCCGCCCGTTTGAAATCCGCCGGGGCATCGTGATCCCGGCCGGCATGTATCACAATCACGATTGGGAGTTCCGCGCGAACAGCAATCGCAGCGAACCGCTGTCGGTTTCCGGAGGCTGGAATCTGGGCGGACTTTACTCCGGCACGCGATTCGGTCCCACCGTCACCGTCGCGTATCGTCACGGGGATCGCCTCACGGCGTCGGCCACGGCCAACTGGTTCCGTGTGCGGCTGCCTGAAGGCCGGTTCAACACGGCGGTCCTTCGCGTGCGCGCCTCCTACGCGTTCAGCCCTCGCCTGTTTCTTGAGACCAATGTGCAGTACAACGACGACGCGGAAGACGTCGCGACCAACCTGCGGCTGGGCTGGTTCAATTCCGCCGGCTCCGGACTGTTCGTCGTGTATAACGACACCCGCCACACCGGAAGCCTCACCACGACCGGGCGCGCCGCAGGCCCCCGTCAGCGCCAACTCGTGATCAAGTACTCGCGGCCCTTCGACATCATTTGCTGACGTCCGGACACGCAAGTCGCGATAGACTCCGGCGTCATGCGTGGTTTACGTGTTGCCCTCGTTCTGTTCGCCGCGATCGGCTGGTGGCCGCTGACGACGTCGCCGGCATTTGCGCAGGCGCCGCCGACCGGGCCGCTGGTGCTGCACATTCCGACCAGTGCGCGCACGGCGGCACTGGGCAATGCCTGGGTCGCCGGTCGTGATCTGGATGTGATCTTTCACAACCCGGCGCAGATCATCGGCACGCGGTCGACGATTGACCTGTCGGTGGCCCGGCTCGGCCCGGCCTCCACGATGCTGTCGGCCGGGTCGATTTATGCAGCCGGCAAGTGGTCGTTAACGCTGGGATGGGGTGCCCAGATGGTCGGTGTCAACGCGGACGCCGCCCGGTATCCCTTTTCGCCTGACGTGACCCTGGCGTCAGGCTCACGCAGTGGGACGAGCGCCTTGCTCACTGCCGGCGCGGCGATGGTCTTCAAGAAATTCCGCGTGGGGGCCGCTGTGAAGTACGTGTCCGACATGGCCTCGACCGCGCCCGCCGTGCTGCTCCCGGTCCGTGTCAATCAGCACCTCCTGCTCGCCGATGTCGGCGTCGCGCGCAATCTGTTTGGAGGCGCTGCGGCCATTGCCTTCCAGAACCTCGGGCGAGACTCACGCGATGCGGGGGTGCTGCTGCGTGTGCCCAGGCAAGTCGCCCTCGGGTGGTCCACCACGAAGGTGGCCGGGCCGCTGGACCTTGCGGTGTTTACGCAGGTCACCGCGCGCAGGGACTGGATGGCACCGGCGGCCGGCATCGAGGCCGGCTACAGCTGGATTGAAGGCTACACGGTGACCCTGCGCGCAGGTGTCAGACGGCCTGAGACACACGCTGAAAAGCCGGTTGCCCTGGGAGCGGCGCTGACCGCGGATCGATTGACGGTGGAATATGCGCTGCGACTGTTTGATGGCGGCCGATCCGCCAGTGGAGTGACCCTGCGATGGCGATGATCCCTCTTCGTGCCGCGCGCCACGGCGGGTACGCGCTTGCGGTCGTGGTGTTGGCCGCCGGCGTCGCCGCTTCCGGGTGTTCCCAGGCCCTCAAGTTCATGAAGGATGACTCGGCCGAGGTGCTGTCGAGGCAGACGATCACCGCACCGAATCCGGCCGAGCGCGGCCCCCACACGGTCAAAACGTTGTTCTACGGCTCGGGCACCGACAAACAGCGGGTCGAATTCCGGACCGGCGTCACGATCACGACGAAGACCGTCGACGTGTCACCGTTTGTCAGCATCACCGGCGATGCCGTCAAACAACGCAAGGACTTCTGGGGCTTTGATTTGAAGAAGGCGCCGCTCAACGGCCGCGTCTGGTATCCCGAGGGGCCAGGCCCGTTTCCGCTCGCGCTGATTGTCCACGGCAATCACAACTATCGGGAGTTCTCGGATCCTGGCTATGAGTACCTCGGAGACCTGCTGGCCTCGCGCGGCATCATCACGGTGTCGGTGGACGAAAATTTCATCAATGGACTGAGTGCCGAGAACGACGGCCGCGCGTGGCTGTTGCTCAAACATCTCGAGACGTGGAAGACCTTCAACGCGACTGCCGACGGTCCGTTCTTCGGTCGTGTGGACATGTCCAACATCGCGCTGATGGGGCACTCGCGGGGCGGGGAAGCGGCGGCGACAGCCGCGGCGTTTAATCGCCTCAAGTACTACCCGGACGACTTCAAGCAGGAGTTTGCCTTCAACTTCGGCATCAGGGCCGTCGTGGCCATTGCGCCGGTGGACGGGCAGTACAAACCGTCCAGTGTGTTCACGCCGCTCGAGAACGTGAACTACCTCATCATTCACGGGTCCCACGATGGGGACGTGTCCACCGCGGTCGGCGCGCGGCAATACGAGCGCCTGCAGTTCACCGACGGCCAGCCCTGGTTCAAGTCGATGGTGTTCATGTACCGAGCGAACCATGGGCAATGGAACACCGTGTGGCAGAACAAGGACAACGGACCACGCAGCGGACGCTCCCTCGATCTGCGGACGCTCATTGATGGCGAGGCGCAGCGGCAGATGGGGAAGGTGTTCATCTCGGGCTTCCTCGAGGCCACGCTGCACCAGAAGCGCGAGTACGTGCCGATGTTCCGCGACCATCGCACCGTCGGCGCCTGGCTGCCAAAAACGCTCTACACGACGAAGTTCCAGGAGAACGGCTTCAAATCCCTGGCCTCGTTCGATCGGGATGTGGACCTGACGACCGGTTCCGTTCCAGGGGTGGTCCTGACCGGCGAACATCTGTCGGCGTGGAAGGAAGAGGCGCTGCCGTTTCGCGGGCGCGGCGGCGACAACCAGAATCACAATGCCGTCACGCTGGGGTGGCACAATCGTTTCCCTGCAGACGAAAAGACGAAGGACGCCGCCGTCCTCGCCAACATCCGTGCGGTGGCCGAATCGCGCAGGACCAAGACGCCGGTGACGTGGACCGAGGCCAAAGGGGAACCTGCGCCACCGGCGTCCTTCTCGGTGTCGGTGCCCGACAGTGTGCGAAGCACCTGGGGTGTCAGCGATCGCAGTGCGGTGTATCTCTCGCTGGCGGCGACCAATACCAAGCCCGGTCCGAGGGCGCGGCCGAAGGATCCGAACGCGAAGGATGACAAGGTCGAGGACGAAACGAAAAAGCCCGAGCCAAAGAAGCCGGCTGTGAAGACGCCGCCGAAACCGAAGGAGCCGAAACGCCCCAGGGAGGAACCGGACCAGACGCCGATCGACCTGACGGTCGAGTTGGTGGACACGGCCGGGCATGTCGCCCGTCTTCCGCTGAGCCGGTTTGGTATCGCGCGTCGGCCGCTCGATTCGAGAATTTATCGGCGCGCCGGTCGGGACACCCAGCGGTTCAGCGCCATTTACGAACTCATACCGCAGACGTTTGTGATGCCGGTGGAGGACTTCGCGCGCACCTCATCCACGTTTGATCCGCGCCAAATCGCCGCCATCCGTCTTGTCTTCGATCGGACCGAGGCCGGCACGATTGTGCTTGAGCACGTCGGGCTCTCCACACCGACCGATCCGGCCTTCCTGGCGGCGCCGGTGCGGTAAGCCGGTCAGGTCAGGCGATCAGCGCGAGCGCAATGACGCTCCGGGCCGTCCACGCCGCCGTCCGCACCCAGTTCGTGCGCGTCAACCGTGCGTGCACGGCTGCATCAAATCCCGCTTCGAGCCGGCGATGCGCCGGCACCTGCCAGAGCCACGTACTCGTCCAGATGAGGCCGGCCAGGATCAGGCCGGTCCAGGCGAGCGGGCCTCCGACCACCCACACGATCGCCGCAGCGCACGCCAGCTCGACCAGCATCGGACCGGCGACGACCCACCCGGTTCGTCGCACGTGCTCGCGTTCGTACTCAGCGAATCCGGGCTGGCCGACGCGGGCAAACAGCGGGTAGTGCACGATCTGCACGAACCAGATAAGGCCCGTCATGTAAAGCGTGGCCGCCGCATGGGCGATCAGAAGCCATCGGGTCATCGGAAACCACCCCGTCCATCACGCCATTCGTGGGTCGCGGTGGTGCGGGCCTCCACTGGGGTGAGTATAGACCTGCAGGCGTACAATAGGGACCGTGCCCTTCCGCACCACGATCGAACCCTTCCGCATCAAGTCCGTTGAAGCCCTGAAGTTCACCACGCGCGACGAACGGAAGGCCCGGCTGGCCGAGGCCGGCTTCAACGTCTTCCAGCTGCACGCAGACGATGTGCTGATCGATTTGTTGACCGACTCCGGCACCGGCGCGATGTCCTCGTCGCAGTGGGCTGCGATGATCCAGGGGGATGAGTCGTACGCGGGCAGCCGGTCCTTCTACCGGTTCAGGGACGTGGTGGCCGACCTCACGGGGTTTGCACACATCATTCCGACGCATCAGGGGCGCGCCGCGGAGCGCATTCTGTTTCACGCCATTCTGCACGCCGGCGACGTGATCCCCAACAACAGCCACTTCGACACGACGCGCGCGAATATCGAAGTCGAAGGCGCCGAGGCGCTTGACCTGGTGATCGCTGAAGGCCGACAGCCGGCGACGCTTCATCCGTTCAAGGGGAATGTGGATCTTGCGGCTCTCGAACAGGTGCTGGCCACGCGCGGTGCCCACGTGCCGCTCGTGATGGTCACCGTGACGAACAACTCGGGCGGCGGGCAACCGGTGTCGCTCGAGAATCTGCGCGGTGTGCGGGCGCTGTGTGATCGCTACAGGAAGCCGTTGTTTCTCGATGCGTGCCGCTTTGCCGAAAACGCGTGGTTCATCAAGACACGCGAAGCAGGACAGGCAGACCGCACGCCGAAGGAAATCGCGCAGGAGATGTTTTCGCTGGCCGACGGGTGCACGATGTCGGCAAAGAAGGACGGCCTGGCCAACATCGGCGGTTTTCTCGCGATGAACAATCCGGAGTGGGCCGACGCCTGCCGGAACGCGTTGATTCTGACAGAAGGGTTTCCCACCTACGGTGGCCTGGCCGGGTATGACCTCGAAGCGGTCGCGCGTGGCCTTGAGGAAGTGACCGAGGAGTCGTACCTGCACTATCGCATCCGGTCCACGGCCTACCTGGGCGATCGTCTGGTCGCGGCCGGCGTGCCGATCATCCAGCCGCCCGGCGGCCATGCGATCTACATCGACGCGCGCGCGATGCTGCCCCAGATTCCGCCGCTCGAGTATCCGGGCATCGCGCTGGTGAACGCGCTGTACCTCGAAGGCGGCGTACGCGGCGTGGAAATCGGGACCGTGATGTTCGGCCTGCATCCGGACGGCACCGAACACCCGGGCGCGATGGATCTTGTGCGGCTCGCCATTCCGCGCCGCGTCTATACGCAGTCACACATCGACTACGTCGGTGAAGTCGTCGCCGCCGTCGCCGCCCGCTGCGACACCCTTCGCGGTTACCGCATCGTCACAGCCCCCGCCGCGTTGCGCCACTTCACGGCGGGGTTTGCGCCACTGTAACCGACGCCGGCTAGCGCCCCCGGACCGCGTCCAGCTTGAGCCTGGCGGCTTCGGTGTTGAAGCCGGCGAGTTCCCTGGCCAGGATGCGATCGAGGTTGTCGGTCAACAGCTTGAGCTCACCGGACAACGCGGTGAAAATGGCTTCCGCGTTGCCGATGGGCTTGCCGTCGCCGCTGTTGATCATCGACATCAGCGACGCCAGCCGGTTGTTCACCTTGATGGGGAAGTTCAGGGGGTCCTGACCGCTCTGGTTCTTCACCTGATAGATCTCGCCCTCGACTTCACTCAGTGCGCCGACCAGACGGTCGCCCGCCGCCTTGAGACGGCCATCAGCAGACTTCGACAGCCGTTCCGCCACGTCCGCCTTGATGCGCCGGATGTCGATCACCGCTTGATTGGCTTCGCTCGTCTTGTCACGGATGCGAATGACCAGATCGAACTGCTCCTGCAAGTCCGCGTTGCTCACATCGGTATGCAGCGGATGTTTCCGCACCTCGACGGGCTGTGTCTGCGCGACTCCGTTCACGGTCATGCGCACCTGATACGTCCCGGGAGGCGCGAACGGTCCCTGCACGTTTCCGCCCCAGAGAATCATCCCGGGGAAACTGGTCGCCGGCGGGTACCGCAGGTTCCACGTCACCGTCTGCATGCCTTCTGCCATCGAGGCGGTGGTGCCGCCGCCCCCGCGCCCTCCGCGTCCACCGCCCGCGCGTCCGGCCGCAGGTGCCGCACCGCGACCACCGGCAGCGCCGGTAAACGTCTGCACGACCGTGCCCGTGGCGTCGAGCACCTCAATCGTCAGGCTCTGCACCGGTCCGTTCACGAGGTACCGGAGGCTCGCACCCGTCGTGGATCGATAGGCCGTATCGGGCGCAAACAGGTAGGCCGGCGTCGCCGCGGCCACGGCAGGCGAAAACTGCCGAATCGGCGCGATGTCATCGAGGACGTAGAAGCCCCGGCCATGCGTCGAGATCACGAGGTCGCGGTCTTCCACGATCAGATCCGACACCTGCGTGTTTGGCAGGTTGAGCGACAGCGGCAACCACGTGGCGCCATCGTCGTACGAGATGCGCACGCTTTCCTGCGTGCCGGCGTAGAGCAGCCCCCGGCGTTTGGGATCCTCGCGCACGGCATGGACGTATTCATCGGCATCGAAGCCGTTGACGATCTTCGTCCATGTGCGCCCGAAGTCGTGCGTCCGGAAGATGTACGGGGAGAAGTCGTCGAGCAGCGGCCGCTTGACGGCGACATACGCGGTGGCGGCATCGAACGACGAGGCATCGATCAGGCTGACGCGGCCGAAGTCCGGCATGTCGGGGGGCGTGATGTTCGTCCACGTCTTGCCGCCGTCGCGGGTTACATGGATGAGTCCATCGTCAGACCCGGCCCACAGGACGTTGGCGTCCGTTTTGCCGGGCGCCAGCGCAAAGACCGTCGCGTACACCTCAGGGCCGTTCATGTCGCCGGTGATCGGCCCGCCCGAGTGACCCATTGTCTTGGGGTCGTGGCGCGTCAGATCGCCGCTGATCCGATCCCAGCTCTGGCCGTTGTTCGTGGTCCGCCACACATGCTGCGTCGCGGTGTAGAGCACGCGCGTGTCGACCGGCGAAAAGATGATCGGGAACGTCCACTGGATGCGCTCGACCAGCGCGCTCGAGGGTTCGCCCGAGAACATGCGCGGGTACGGATGTACTTCGCGCGACTGGCCGGTGCGCCGATTCGTGTACTCGAGCCAGCCGCCGTTGACCGCGCCCGCAAAGAACACGTCGACGTCCTTCGGGTCCGGCGCGATGTAGCCAGGCTCGAAGCCGCCGGGGTTGTACATCGCCCCCGCTCCGGTACCGCGACCCGCCGTTTCGTTGTCGAGGCAGACCGTGTTGCCGTCCTGCTGCGCCCCGCAGACGTGATACGGCACGTGTTTGGTGGTGACCACGTGGTAATACTGCGGCGTCGGGATATCGCGCGCGGTGAACGGGTTGCCCCCGGTGTAGGTCACCGCACCGCCGGTGTCGCTCGCGTGGACGATGTGCTTCGGATCGTTGGAGTCGATCCACAGATCATGCGAGTCGCCGCCGGTAAAGCTCGCGAGCGTCCTGCCGCCATCGGTCGACTTGAACGTGCCGACATTGAGCACATACACGGTGTTGGCGTCGACCGGATCCGCCGTCACGTGTGTGTAGTAGAACGCGCGCTGACGGATGTTGCGGCCGCTGTTGACCAGCGTCCACGTGGCGCCCGCATCGTCCGAACTGAACAGCCCGCCGTTGTCGTTTTCGATGATGGCGTACACGCGGTTGGAGTTGGCGGGCGACACGGAGACGCCGACGCGACCGATCATGCCGGAGGGCAGACCGGGCCGACGCGTGAGCTCCGTCCAGGTCTCTCCGGCGTCTGTGGACTTGAACAGGCCGCTGCCGGGCCCGCCGCTCGACATCTGATACTCGAGCCGGTAGGCCTCCCACATCCCGGCGTAGATGACATCCGGGTTGGTGGGATCAATTGACAGATCGATCGCCGCTGTCTTGGCATCGCGGAAGAGGGTGCGGCGCCAGGTGCGGCCGCCGTCGGTACTCTTGAACACCCCGCGCTCCTCATTCGGCGCGGCGTGATGCCCGAACGCCGCCACGTAGACGATGTCCGGGTTCTTCGGGTGGATGCGGATCTTGGAGATGTTCTTTGCGTCCCTGAAACCGATGTGGGTCCAGGTCTTGCCGGCGTCGGTGGACTTGTACACGCCGTCACCCGATTGGATGTTCCCGCGGATGCACGTCTCGCCCATGCCGATGAACACGATGTCGGGATTGGTCTCGGAGACGGCGATCGCGCCGACCGACGCACTGCCGATCTGACCGTCGGTGATCGGAGCCCAGGTCTCACCACGGTCGAAGGTCTTCCAGAGCCCGCCGCCGACGGCGCCGAAATACGCCTCATCCGGCCGCCCAATCACGCCGGAGACGGCCAGCGAGCGCCCGCCACGATCAGGGCCGAGGCTTCGCCACTGGAACAGATTCATGTACGGGGGTAGGCCCGTGGCCGCCTGCGTGTCACCCGAGCGGCCTGCCGCCACAGGCCAGGACCAGACACCAGCAAAGACCAGAGCCAGCGCCACGCCGGCAACCACTGAACGGGAACGACCGAGACCGAGAGTCATGTATGCCTCCAACGCACAGGAGCATAGCGGATTCGTCGCGGCGCGTGGGATATCGTGGACAGGCATGGCGGACGAAGCGCTGCAGCCTGGCCAAGGATTTACCTGCGGGGAAGTGCGCGGGGGCAACGGCGTCACGCATCACATCGTCGAACTGCCCGGCCTGCGCGGGGTGATGTACTCCCGGCCGTGCGAGGGCGCACACGGCGGCGACATCCACTACCTGTCGAAGTGTGGATCCGGGCTGATGTCGCGCGTGTGCCTGGCTGATGTCGCGGGCCACGGCGAAGCCGTGTCGGCGATCGGGCGCGGCATCCACGATCATCTGCGCCGCAGCGTCGACGTGATCGACGAACGCAAGGTGCTGGCGCGGTTCAACGCGCGCCTGAATGCGGAGGACGTGCGCGCGATGACCACCGTCGTGCTCGCCACCTACTACCCGCCACGGCGCCGCCTGACGGTCTGTTACGCGGGACATCCGGTGGGCTGGCTGTATCGCGCCGGGACGGGCCAGTGGGGAGCGCTCCAATCAGAGGCCGCAGTGCCGATGAGCCGCCCAGCCTTTATCGACATTCCGATTGGGGTCGGCTTCACACCCGAATTCACGCGGCACCGCTTCACGGTGGGCCCCGGGGATCGCCTTCTGCTCATTACCGACGGCGTGCTTGAGACCACCTGTCCTGAGGACAACCAGTTTGATCGTCACGGCATCGACCGCCTGCTTGAGGCCGGCGGCGGCACCTGCGAGGAAGTGGCCGGTCGCCTGCTGGCCGCCCTGCACACCCACGCAGACGCCGAGGCCCTCGTGCACGACGACGTGACGTTCTTTCTGGGCGAGTTTGTCGAAGGGCCTCCCGGCCCCGCGTTGTGGCACGTGGTGAAGAATCGTCTGCTGAATCGTTTTGTCGCACCATGAGCCCGAAGCCGCCCACCGGCTGAATCGCCTTGAGAATCTGCGCGCGCACGGCTGGGTGTGCTTTCAGACGGCGCTTTGCCCGTGTCCCCGCCTCGGCTACACTGCGCGGGAGTTCTCGTGCCCTCTGAAGGAGGCTCTCCATGCCAGCCGTGCACCATTTGTTTGTCGCTGCAGCGCTGCTTGTTGCCGCGCAACCCGCCGCCCGCTTCAACCTCGACACGCCGCGCACGGTCGTCCGCGTGGGTGACCCAGCCATCGCGCCCGACGGCAGGACTGCGGTCATCGTTGTCAGCCGGACGAACATGGCGGAGAACCGTTCCGATGCGGAGCTGGTACTCGTGGAGATTGCGACGAAGACGCAACGCGTGCTGAGCAGCCGCCGCGGGGTGACTATGCCGATCTGGTCGCCGGACGGATCGGCGCTCGCGTTTCTGGCCAGCGTCGAGGGCCGCGCACAGGTCTTCGTGCTGCCGATGTCGGGCGGCGAGGCCCGGCAGGTCACGTTCTCACCAACGGGCGTGCAGACGTACTCCTGGCGGCCCGACGGTCGCGGGTTTGCCTACGCGGCACTCGACGAGCCGGCAAAAAAGGAAGGGGAGGACCGGTTCAACCGCGCCTTCGAGATTCAGCACAACAGCTTTCTCCAGCTTGAGGCGCCAGTGCCTTCGCACCTGTGGGTCGTGCCGCTCGACACAGGCACGGCTCGCCGCGTGACGTCCGGCTCCTGGTCCCTGCCCATCACCTACGCGCCTGGCGCGCCGCCGCCGCCGCCATCCTGGTCGCCTGACGGCCGGACGATTGCGATCGAGCGACGGCCCAACGCGTACTCCGGTGACTTCGATCAGAACACCATCCACGTCGTTGATGTCGAGTCGGGCCGGATGCGCCCACTCACCAGCCGCACTCATCACGAAGCCCAGCCGCAGTTTTCACCAGACGGCACCCGGATCCTGTACTGGTTCCCGAAGGGCGGCGAGACGCGCAATAACAACGAGGTCGTCGTTGCGCCGGCAAGCGGAGGCGAGGGGCGCAGTGCGACGTCGATGCTCGATCGACACATCCTCACCGCGTCATGGACGCGCGACGGTCAGTCCCTGCTCCTCGGCGCCTCGGATGGCACGAAGACCGGCGTGTGGGTGCAGCCGATCGACGGTGCCGCGCGCAAGCTCGACTTTGGCCCTCTGGTCGTCGCCTCGGGCTTCGGCAGCTTGTCGGTCAGCACGAGCCGCGACGGCCGCATGGCGTTTATCGCGAGCACCGCCGATCGACCGAGCGAGCTCTACTGGCGCGCTTCGGAGACCGCCGCGCCCGAGCGGCTTACCGACTTCAACGCTCACATCGCGGCCATGGACCTCGGGAAGGCCGAGGCCATCGAGTGGGATGGTGCAGATGGCTTCCGGATGGATGGGGTTGTGACGTACCCGCCCGGATTTGAGCAGGGACGGAAGTACCCGCTCGTGCTGTACATCCATGGTGGTCCGCGCGCGTCATCCAAGGTCTCGTTCTCGGCGCGCTCGCAACTGCTCGCCGCGCAGGGCTGGCTCGTCTTTGAACCCAACTACCGGGGCAGCGACAACCTCGGCAACAGGTTCATGTCTGCGATTTGGAACGACGCAGGGGCAGGACCAGGGCGTGATGTGATGTCGGGTGTCGACTACCTCAAGCGCCGCGGCATCGTCGACGAGACGCGGATGGCGGTGTCCGGTTGGTCATACGGCGGGTACATGACGACGTGGCTGCTGGGCAATTATCCGGACCAGTGGAAGGCCGGTGTGGCCGGCGCGGCGGTGACGAGCAACATGGATCAGTACGACCTCGGCGATGCCAATGTGCGTCGTGGGTACGCGCTCGGTGGATCGCCGTATACCGATCCCAAACGTATGCAGGCGGCCATCGAACAGTCGCCGATCGCGTACGCCACGAAGGTCAAGGCGCCGACGCTGCTGATGTCGAACACCGGCGACTACCGCGTGCCGATCACGCAGTCGTATCGCTACTACCACGCGCTTCGCGACAACGGCGTGACGGTCGAGTTCATCGGGTACCCGCTGCCTGGGCACAGCCCGTCCGATCCGGTCCATCAGAAGGACGTGGACCGCAGGTGGGTCGAGTGGATCGCCAGGTATCTGAAGTGAGCGTGGGCGCCGGAGGCCGGATCGGCTTCCCTCAACAGCGCGTTTCTGGCGCAGTCTCTCAGGTGCCGCAAAACGTCTGATAGGGGCGACCCGTATCTGCCGGCGCCGTGAACGCGGTCACGTCGCGGTCGTGATCGTAGGGCGTCCCGAGCGCGTCGAGCAGGCCGGTCATCACCGACAGGTCGCCGAGGGTCGTGGCCGCGTGAAGCGAAGCCTCCACCAGATGATTGCGTGGAATGACGGCCGGGTTGGCACCCCGCATCAACGCGTGTACCTCGGCCTGCGACTGCGGCTGACGTGTCCGTCTCGCCGTCACCCGCAAGTGCCACTCGTCGAAGCCTGAATCTGCGCGATCGGGCAGGTGGCCGGCCGTCAGCGCCCGGAAGGTATTGGTGAAGTCGGCGGATTGCTGGTGCATCCACGTCAGCAGGTCCTCAACGAGCTGAAGATCCTCGGGTTCCTGCGTGAAGAGTCCGAGCTTCGCCCGCATCCCGTCCAGCCAGTGGCGGGCGAAGAGTGTCTCGAAGCGGTCCAGCGACGCGGTCGCGCGTGTCACGGCCCGCTCGCGGTCGGGACCGCACAGGGGCAGCATCGCCTCGGCGAGCCGCGCCAGATTCCACAACGCGATCGGGGGCTGATTGCCGTACGCATACCTGCCGTCAGCGTCGATGGAACTGAACACCGTCTCAGGGGCGTACGCGTCCATGAACGCACACGGCCCGTAGTCGATGGTCTCGCCCGAAAGCGCCATGTTGTCGGTGTTCATCACACCGTGGATAAAGCCCACGAGCTGCCAGCGGGCAATGAGGGCCGCCTGTCGTTCGACGATCGCGTCAAGAAGCATCAGGTGCGACTCGTCGCCGTCAGGGATGGAGGGGTAGTGCCGCCTCCGTGTGTAGTTCGACAGGGCTTCGAGCGCCGACGGATCCCTGTGCGCCGCCGCCCACTGCATCGTCCCTACTCGAATGTGGCTCGAGGCCACACGCGTGAGGATGGCGCCATCCAGTGTCGAGTCGCGATAGACCGCTTCGCCCGTCGTCACGACGGCCAGGCTGCGCGTCGTCGGAATACCGAGCGCGTGCATGGCTTCGCTGATGATGTACTCCCGCAGCATCGGTCCAAGCGCGGCACGGCCGTCTCCGCGTCGCGCGTATGGCGTCGGGCCTGAGCCCTTCAACTGGATATCGAGGCGATGTCCGGACGGCGTGACCTGCTCACCCAGCAGAATCGCCCGGCCATCTCCGAGCGCGGTGAAGTGGCCGAACTGGTGACCCGCATACGCCTGCGCGATGGGACGCGCGCCTGGAGGCAGGGCGTTGCCGGCGAAAATGTCTGCGCCCTCACGGCCGTTCAGCACGTCAGGATCGAGGCCCAGTTCCACCGCGAGTGGCGCGTTGAACGCGACCATCGTCGGGCCCGCCACCGGCGTCGGGCGAATGTCGGAAAAGAACAGCGGCGGCAGCGCCGCGTACGTGTGTTCGAGACGCCAGCCTGGCACGTCGTTACTTCGGCTTCAGGATGCAGACGGCATACGGCCGGGTGGCATCGTTGAGCGCCTTGAGGACCGCCGCGTGGTGGGCCGACGACTCGACCTCGATCACGGTGGTCTCGAAGTGCCGCGCATCCCGCGCGAGCAGGGCAAAGTCGGTCCACGTCCTGACGGGAGCGGACTTGCCCGGAGTCAACGGATTCTTCATCGAGGCACCTGCGGCAATCGGGGCATACGCTCCTTCATCATCGCGGCCTGCCACGCGAAGGTCGCCATCACCACGGCCTGCTGTT
Organism: Vicinamibacterales bacterium; assembly: GCA_030827135.1. Classification (GTDB taxonomy): domain Bacteria; phylum Acidobacteriota; class Vicinamibacteria; order Vicinamibacterales; family SCN-69-37; genus SYFT01. The sequence goes on along the minus strand of JAURFE010000001.1, from coordinate 307,107 downwards.
TCAGCTCGGCTTCACTCATGCGCTCCGGGAAATCCGCGTTGGTGTGGCGTGTGCGCACGTCGTAGGCGTCAAAATCCTTGATGGCGTTAAATGCCGGCATGCCCGCCTGCACAAACGGCACGTGGTCGGTCGATCCGATCCCTTCCATGACGTTCATCGTCATGCCCAGATCGCGCAGGGGAGTGAGCCAGCGGTCGAAGAACATCTTCGCCGCTTCGTTTTTCTCCATGTAGAAGCCCAGTGTGCGCCCGCTGCCTGGATCGTCGTTCAGATACACCTGCAGCTTCGCCTGCAGTTCCGGCGTGGCGAGGTGCTGCGCGATGTAGGCGCGGGCGCCAAGCAGCCCCTGTTCTTCGCCGCTCCACAGCGCCACGCGGATCGTCCGTCGCGGCGCCGCGCCGATCGCGCGGAGAATGCGCATCGCCTCCATCACGGCTGCCACGCCGTCAGCGTTGTCGGTGGCGCCGTTGGCCGAGTGCCAGGAATCGAGGTGCGCACCGATGAGCACGTATTCGTCGCGCACGGCCGGGTCGGTGCCGGCGATCTCGGCAATGACGTTGTAGCTGTTGCGGTCGGTGTCGTGATGGCGTACGCGCGATTCAACGGCCATCGACACCGGCTGCCCAGCCGCGGCAAGGCGCGCCATCATGTTGTATTGCTCGGTGCCGATGACGATCGTCGGCACGGCATCGCGAGGCGTGTTCCGGTTGCCGAGCACACCGACGGTGCCGTCAGTGTAGGCGCTTGGCCGAATCGCCACGCCGGCACCGAACTGCTTGAGCAGTGACGCGAGTGTGGCCCCCGGGATCGGTGAGCGCGCCTGCGGGAGCGACGGGTTGCCCGTTGCGGTTGGCGCGTCCACGAGGCCCGGCTGCGGGCGATCGCGATCAATGAACGTGGTGACCGGCGGGTGGGTGAGGACGGTCGCACCTTTCAGCGACTCGCCCATGGCCGTGACCTGCGCGGCCGTTTTGTCGCCGAGGTAGACGACGCGGCCGTTGAGTGGGCCTGCGGTCGATGATGTCCACGCTTCGGGATAGGCGATCAGCGGAAAATACCGCGGCTCTGTCATGGCCGCCGATACATGGAGCAGTTCCCACCCAGCCCCGAACTCGAAGGGTTCCAGCCTCGCATTCGTGAGGCCCCATTCCGCGAAGCGGTCACGGGCCCAGTTCGCGGACCGGACGTGCGAGGGCGCTCCCGTCAGGCGCCCACCGAAGCCGTCGGTCAGGGTCAGAAACAGCGACATGGCCGTCGAGCGCTCCATGCCTTCGGCGCGGATCTTCGCCAGCGTGGCATCGGCGCTGTCTTGCCGGGCCAGTACGGCTAGAGGGGCCAGCGCCAGGCCTGCAACGACGACAAGCAGTGTGCGGGACAGGAACGAGGTATGTTTCGGCATGGTGGAGATATTAGACCGGGAGGTCATTGTCCGGCGATTGTCAGTACCTTGAGGCGGGCAGACGCGCCGCTCTTGATGACTCGTCAGGCTCCAGTGTCAGTGACGAGGCATGGGCGTTGGGTTTCACTTTCACTCGCAAATCTACTTCACTCCCGCGTCACTGACGACCCAGCCGTCGTCTGACCGGCGGAGGCGTGCGACGGCCTCCTTCGGCGCTGCGGGCGTGTAGCCAATCACTTCGGCCATCGTCGTGGCTTTCCATTGCCAGGTGTATGCCACAGCCACGATCCCGCCGCGTTCGGTCCGAACGTCGGTCACGTCCACCACCTCACGCGTCGCGACGTCGATCGGCTTGTCGAATTCGATGCCCGCGGCCGTGCCTTTTGGCGTCAGCGTGGTGCGCACCATGGCGAGGCGCACCTGAGTGCTCAAGTAGCCGGCCTGCTTGGACTGTGCGTGTACCGCGTCACACGACGGATCGGGCGAGCGCCCGGCTGGATTGAATGGAAACTCCTTGAGCTCGACCCGGACGACGCCGGCCGTCGTCGCGTCGTACAGCGGCGCTTTGTCTTTCAGGTTCTGCAACATCTCCACGAAATCGATCTGGCTCATGTTCGCGAAGGAAAAGTCCGGAGTCGTCGTCGAGCAATACGTCGCCGCCGGCAGCGTCCTGGTGAGCGTGGACTCGATGGCCGTGGACAACGCCGCGGCCGCTTCTGGTTTCGTCGGGAGGCTTGCGCTGCAGGCGACCACAGCCAGCGATGTAGCGACGAGTGTGAAGAGCAATGGGTGTCGTCGTGTCACGGGCATCTCCCTCGGTCGCTGGTCATTGTAATAGCCTGCACCCCGGCAGCTTTCGCCACCGGGCCTTTCGCGTGACGGTCAGTCCTTCATCGAACGGCCTGGCGCCTGCCACGCAGACACCAGGCCGCCGTCGCCGGAGGTACTTCTACTTCCGCAATTGCAGGGCGTTACCGATGACCGACACCGAGCTGAGGCTCATCGCCCCGGCGGCCAGCATCGGGCTGAGCAGCAGGCCGAAGACCGGGTAGAGCACGCCCGCGGCCACCGGCACGCCGAGTGTGTTGTAGACGAACGCAAAAAACAGGTTCTGGCGGATGTTGGCCATCGTGCGCACCGACAGTTCGCGCGCGCGGATGACGCCGCGCAGATCACCCTTGACGAGGGTCACGCCGGCGCTCTCCATGGCGACGTCAGTGCCCGTGCCCATGGCAATGCCGACCTCCGCCTGCGCCAGCGCCGGAGCGTCGTTGATGCCGTCGCCCGCCATCGCCACCACCCGCCCCTCGGCCTGCAACGCCTTGATGACGTCCGCCTTGCCGTCGGGTTTCACCCCGGCGCGCACGTCATCGATGCCGAGCTGCGCGGCAACCGTCCTGGCGGTCGTCTCGTTGTCACCGGTGAGCATCACCAGGCGCAAGCCGTCGCGCCTGAGAGCGGCCAGGGCCTCCGGCGTGCTCGCCTTGATGGGATCGGCCACGCCCAGCAGTCCGGCCAGCCGGCCGTCGACCGCCACGAGCATCACGGTCTGGCCCTGGCCGCGCAGCGTCTCGCACTGGGCGCCGAGTCGGTCGACGGCAATCCCCTCACGCACCAGGAACTCCGGACTGCCGACCAGGACGGACCGGCCGGACACGAGGCCTCGCACCCCGAACCCGGTCACGGATTCGAAACTCTCCACCGGCGCCGGCAGGGTGCCGCGCGACTCGGCGCCCTTGACGATCGCGGACGCCAGCGGGTGTTCACTCCCCAGTTCGACGGACGCGGCGAGCGCTAGCCAGTGCTCCGGGGCGCCCGGAACCGGCTCGACCGACACCAGCGAGGGCTTGCCCTCGGTCAGCGTGCCGGTCTTGTCAAACACCAGAGTGTCGACGGTGCGCAGGGTTTCGATGGCCTCGGCGTTGCGGAAGAGCACCCCGAGCGAGGCGCCGCGACCGGTTGCGACCATGATCGACATGGGCGTCGCGAGCCCGAGCGCACAGGGACACGCGATGATGAGCACTGCCACGGCGTTGATCAGGCCGTGCGCCATGCGCGGCTCCGGGCCCCACACACTCCAGCCGATGAACGTCAGGACCGCCACAAGGATCACGACCGGCACGAAGATCGCCGATACCTTGTCGGCCAGGCGCTGAATCGGCGCCCGGCTCCGCTGGGCTTCCGCGACCATCGCGACGATGCGCGCAAGCAATGTTTCGCTGCCGACCCGCTCGGCCCGCATGACGAAGGCGCCGGTTCCGTTGATCGTGGCGCCGACGACACGGTCGCCGGCGGTCTTATGCACGGGCACCGGCTCGCCGGAGACCATGGATTCATCAACCCGGCTCTCGCCCTCGAGCACCACGCCGTCGACCGGCACCTTTTCGCCCGGCCGCACGCGAAGCCGATTACCCACCACCACGTGCGGCAGCGGCACTTCACGCTCGGCGCCGTCGTCGCCGATCACGCGGGCGGTCGCCGGCGCGAGCTTGAGCAACTTGCGAATGGCCGCGCTCGTCTCGCTGCGGGCGCGCAGTTCCAGCACCTGTCCCAGCAGGATGAGAGTGACGATGACTGCCGCGGCCTCGAAGTAGACGGCCACCGCCCCGCCGTGGCTGAACTGGTGCGGGAACACGCCGGGCACGATCTGGGCGACGAGGCTGTAGAGATAGGCGACGCTCACGCCGAGCCCGATGAGCGTGAACATGTTCAGGCTGCGGTTGCGGACCGAGTTGACGGCGCGGACGTAGAACGGCCAGGCCGCCCAGGTCGCCACCGGCGTCGCCAGGGCCATCTGAATCCATCCAGCCGTCCGCATCGAGACCGGGAGCCACCCGAACATCTCGCCCATCGCGACCCCCATGGTCGGCACGGCAAGCGCCAGCGACGCCCAGAAGCGCCGCGTCATGTCGATCAACTCATGGTTGACCGGCTCTTCGGGCGTCACGGTTCTGGGTTCGAGGGCCATGCCGCAGATCGGGCACGACCCGGGTTCCGACTGCACGACCTCGGGGTGCATCGGACAGGTCCACTCGACGGTCGGGGCCGGCACCGCCGACAACTCCGGTTCGAGCGCCATGCCGCAGATGGGGCAGTCACCAGGCTTCGATTCACGCACCTCGGGGTCCATCGGGCAGATCCAGACGGTCGCGCCTGGGGCGGCAGCCGCTCCGGCACCGGACGCCGCCGTGGCCGCCGACGTCTTGTCGCTGTGGCACTGCGACTGCGTACGGCAGCAGCTGTGGCCGGCCGGCTCGGCCGGTGTCAGCGCCATGGCCGGCTTGGCCGGCTTGGAGGCCTGGGCGAGCTGGTCCTTCTGCCGGCGCTTTTCGAGCACCCCGGCTGGATCGGCCTCGAACTTGGCCTTGCAGCCCGGGCTGCAGAACCAATAGGTCCGGCCATTGAAGTCCGCAGAGCCCCCTTTGGCTTTCGCCGGGTCAACCGTCATGCTGCACACGGGGTCCACGTGTGGCGCGGCGGAGCCGGCGGGCGGGGTCTGGGCGGGCTTGGTCACTGTGTCCTCCTACCCTCGATCACGCAGTGGGCTCCGAACCCTTACACCGGCAGTGCGAGCAGGCATTGTCGGCACAGGAACGGCAAATCGCCCGGAGCCACTCCCCCGGGAGCCGTCGGGCCCGATGGAGCCTGACATAAGCATTGGTGGCCCCGATCCATTGATGGGACCGCACGGGGCGAGTATAGAAGAAAAAAAGGCCCGGCAGCTTTCGCCACCGGGCCCTTGGTCTTTCCGATCATCGCGGCCTTCAAACCTAGGCCGCGCTACTGACGGTTCGGCCCCTGGACTCCCGGACCCCTGAACCGACGTGCGCCAGTTAGTACATCCCGCCCATGCCGCCGCCGGGGCCGCCGCCCGCGGGGGCTTCGGACTTCGGTTCCGGAATGTCGGCGACCATCGCTTCGGTCGTCAGCAGCAGGGACGAGATCGACGCCGCGTTCTGCAGTGCATTACGCACCACCTTCGTCGGGTCGATGACGCCGGCCTTGACCATGTCTTCGTAGACATCGGTCGCGGCGTTGTAGCCGTAGTTGGCGTCCTTGTTCTCGCGCACCTTCTGCACGATGATCGAGCCTTCGACGCCGGCGTTGGTCGCGATCCAGCGCATCGGAGCCTCGACCGCGCGACGGACGATGTCCGCGCCGACCTTCTGGTCCCCTTCGAGCTTGAGACCGTCGATCGCCTTGGACGACTTCAGGAGCGCCACGCCGCCGCCGGGGACGATGCCTTCTTCCACGGCCGCTTTGGTCGCGTGCATCGCGTCTTCGACGCGCGCCTTCTTTTCCTTCATCTCGGTCTCGGTGGCCGCGCCCACCTTGATGACCGCGACGCCGCCGACGAGCTTCGCCAGGCGTTCCTGCAGCTTCTCGCGGTCGTAGTCCGAGGACGTTTCCTCGACCTGCGTGCGAATCTGCTTCACGCGACCTTCGATGGCGCCCTGCGTGCCGTCGCCTTCAACGATCGTCGTGTTGTCCTTGTCGATCGTGACCTTCTTGGCCTTGCCGAGGTCCTCGAGCTTGATGTTCTCGAGCTTGATGCCGAGGTCTTCCGTGATCGCACGGCCACCCGTGAGAATCGCGATGTCCTCGAGCATGGCCTTGCGACGATCACCAAAGCCCGGAGCCTTGACGGCCGCGACCTGGAGCGTGCCGCGCAGCTTGTTGACCACGAGGGTCGCCAGCGCTTCACCGTCCACGTCTTCCGCGATGATCACGAGCGGACGTCCGCTGCGCGCGACCTGTTCGAGCAGGGGGAGCAGGTCCTTCATCGACGAGATCTTCTTTTCGTGGATGAGGATGACCGGGTTCTCGAGCACGGCTTCCATGCGCTCGGAGTCGGTCACGAAGTAGGGCGAGAGGTAGCCGCGGTCAAACTGCATGCCCTCAACCACGTCGAGCGAGGTCTCCATCGACTTCGCTTCTTCGACCGTGATCACGCCGTCCTTGCCGACCTTTTCCATCGCCTGGGCGATGATCGTGCCGATCGTGTCGTCGCTGTTCGCGGAGATCGTGCCGACCTGGCCGATCATGTTGCCGCTCACGGGCTTGGACATCTTCTTGAGCTCACCAACGATGGCCTCGACGGCCTTTTCGATGCCGCGCTTGAGTTCCATCGGGTTCGCACCCGCGACGACCATCTTGATGCCTTCGCGGAAGATCGCCTGCGCGAGGACCGTGGCGGTCGTCGTGCCGTCGCCGGCCGTGTCGGACGTCTTGCTCGCGACTTCACGCACCATCTGGGCGCCCATGTTCTCGAGCGGGTCCTTCAGGTCGATTTCCTTCGCCACCGTCACGCCGTCCTTGGTGATGGTGGGGGAGCCGAACTTCTTGTCGATGACGACGTTGCGGCCCTTGGGGCCGAGAGTGACCTTGACCGCGTCGGCCAGGCCGTTGACGCCGCGCAGGATGGCCTGACGCGCGTCTTCACCGTAAATAATCTGTTTTGCCATGATGTGCTGATTCTCCTCGTCCCGACTACTTCTTGCCTTCAACCACGGCGAGGATTTCTTCCTCGCGCATGATCAGGTATTCCTCGCCATCGACCTTGATCTCCTGACCGGCGTACTTGCCGAACAGGACCGTGTCGCCGGCCTTGACGTCGAGCGGCGTGACCTTGCCGTCTTTTTCAATCTTGCCCTTGCCCACGGCGATGACCTTGCCGTGCTGGGGCTTTTCCTTGGCGCTGTCGGGGATGATGATGCTGCCCGCGCGCTGTTCGCCTTCGTCAATACGCTGAAGGATGACGCGGTCGTGAAGGGGTCTGACGTTCATGTGTGTATGCTCCGTGGACTGTTTGATTCGGTCCAATTGGGCGGTAATGCTGGCACTCAGGTTCCCTGAGTGTTAGCACTCCGCGTGACCGACTGCTAATTGTAGGCGAGCCCCTGCTGCCGGTCAAGGGCTCGCCCTGTGGTTCATCGGTTCATGGTGCCGTTCCTGGAACCCGGGTTCCGGGTATCGGGTTCCGGGTGCAGGGTCGGTGCTGGGTTCCCCGCACCTGGAACCTAGAACCCCGCACCCAAGAACCCGGAACGGCACCGCTGAACCATGAACCGATGAACCATGAACCCGCCCTGAGCCATGAACCCGGGCCGGCGCGGAGGCCACACCTGTGACCACGACGCGCCGTGTCTCAGCGACAGGCCCGTGCGGACGGGGCCGACGGCGGATGGGCGGATTCCAGTGGTGCCCGACTGCGAGTGACGCGAGGGCGAAGTCCAAAAAGCGACGCGGACTGGGGTGACACCGCGTGGGGATTGGGGCCCCCACGCGCTGGACGACGGGACGTCGCCAGGGAGCGTCGCTTTTTCCGCGTCATCGAGCCGGAGGGCAGCACTGGAATCTGCCCATCCGCCGTCGGTTCGGCGTGATTCAGCCCGCGCGTTTGATGCGATACGCCGAAATCTTGCGCGAGAGGGTGTTGCGATGCAGGCCGGTGATCTTGGCGGCTTTGCAGACGTTGCCGTTGGTTTTGGCCAGGGCGCGGGCGATGAACAGGCGTTCGAACTCGCGCTGGGCGTCTTCGAAGTAGACGCCGCGGTCGAGCAGGTGCTGCACGAGGGTGTCGAGGTCGTCCTTGATCACGCGACGTCCAGGTTGTGCCCGGTGATGACCCGGTAGGCCTCGAGGTACTTGGCGCGCGTCTTCGCGACGACTTCGCCAGGCAGGGAGGGGACCGGCGGCTGTTTGTTCCAGCCGATCTCTTCCAGGTAATCCCGCACGAACTGTTTGTCGAAGCTGGGCTGGCTGCGGCCGGGCGCGTACTGGTCCCTGGGCCAGAACCGCGACGAGTCGGGCGTCAGCACCTCGTCGATGAGCACCAGCTCGTTGTTCCTGGTCTCGTCGATGCCGAATTCAAACTTGGTATCCGCGATGATCACGCCGCAGGTTTCGGCGTGCGCGACACCGCGCGAATAAATTTCGAGCGTCAGCGCCTTGAGACGCTGAATCAGCGCTTCGCCGACGATCTTGCCGGCCTCGGCCTCGCTGATGTTTTCGTCGTGGCCCGATTCCGCCTTGGTCGCCGGCGTGAAGATGGGCTCGGGCAGCCGAGCCGAGTCGCGCAGGCCCGGCGGCAGCGGGATGCCGCACACCGCACCGGTCTTGTTGTAGTCCTTGAGGCCCGAACCCGACAGGAATCCACGCGCCACACACTCGACCTGCAGGGGAGTGGTCTTGCGCACGAGCATCGCCCGGCCACGCAACACGTCCGCGTGCGCGCGCGCTGCAGCGGGGAAGTCGTCCACGTTGACCGAGATCAGGTGATGCGGCACCAGGTCGGCCATCTTCGAGAACCAGAACGCCGACAACTGTGTCAGGACTTTGCCCTTGTCGGGAATCCCCGAGCCCAGCACGTAGTCAAAGGCCGAGATGCGGTCGGTCGCCACGATCAGCAGCGTGTCGCCGAGCTCGTAGACGTCACGGACTTTGCCGCGACGTTGCAGCGTGAGACCGGACAGGTGTGTTTCAAGTACGAGTGAAGACATGACGTGGAGGAAAGGGAAGCCTAGATCAAAATCTACTTGCGCACAACAATATCGCCGCGTGTATTGCGGATTGTCACGCGCGCGCCGCCGGCCTTTCCGAACGTATGCACTAATTTCTGGTCGCTGCCGGAAACGACCGGCGTCAGATTGACGTCGCTGGCCTGAATTTTGCCCTCGGTGCTCATGGCATCCAGGTCAAAAAACGCGTCCGGCTTCACAATCACACGCGCCGTCTGGTCGGTCGTGACAACAGTCATTGGCGCGGCCCCGGCAACGGTCACTTCCACTTCCGCGCGGCGAACGTCGATACGACTGTCCCCGCCGGCACTATCCACCGCGACGCGGCCATCCGCGCCACGCACGACCACCGGGCCCTTCTGTCCCACCACCGAGATGTCCGCCCGCGCCGTTTCAATGTCCACCGGCCCGGCCGAATTCGTCACTGTGCATTCGCCGTCGCGCACATCCAGACTCAGGCCGCCGGTGACGTTCTCAAACTGACTGCGGAGCCGAGACAGCCGCATCCGGACCGACCCGGCGCCCGTGACCGTCACCGCGCCGTCCACGTGGATGCCACCCACGGCGCCGGAGACGTTCGAGATTCTGATCGCGCCCCGCGCGGATTCCACGTGCGCGGCCGCCACCTCGCTGATGATCACACCGGTCGCGGTTTCGACCCGCACCTCCAGTCCCATGGGGACCTTGATGGTGGCCGACGCCGTCTGGGACGCTTCTTCAGGGAAATCGGCCCGCAAGATGAGGGTGTCGGCCACCTGATCCGGAACGAACACGGTGCGATTGGCATACGTCTTCGCCGTTTCATCGTCGGGCCCGGTGGAACTGACGGTGAGGGCGTGCTCGATGTCGGAGCGGCGTTCGCCGATGACCGTCACCCCGCCACGGCCCACGCCGACGATGCGCAGTTCGCGAAGGCCTGACGGCACGGGCATGGTGGTGGTGTGCGTGACTTCTGCGCGGCCGGGGTTGCCGCGCATCTCGCGTCGGGCCTCGTCAAAGATGTTCGCGAACGAAAACCCCGATCCGCCGGTCGCGGGCGGGGCCGTGAACTGATAGATGACGGCGCCCACAACCACAAAGACCGCGATGATGGCGAATTCTCGTTTTCCCATGTTCTGCTACTTCCGCATATAGAATACCGGGGCTTTGTCGTCGAAGTTCCCCTGGTCCGGCGTTGTGGTCACCGCGCTGACCGCCGCGCTGTTGTGGTGGTTCGTCAAGGATCTTGACTGGGCGGAGATGGGGCGCGCCTTCGCGGCCGCCAACCCCTGGTTGGTGGGGGGGGCGGTTCTGGTGACGCTCCAGACATACCTGCTGCGGACCTGGCGCTGGCAGACCCTGCTCGGTCCGATCGGGCCTGTCGCTTTTGGTCCGACGTTTCGGGCGACGGTCATCGGATTTACGGCCCTGTTTGTGCTTCCCGCCAGGGTTGGCGAGGTCCTGCGCCCGTATCTGCTGGCGAAAGAGGCGCGACTGAGCGTCTCGGCCACCTTCGCCACGGTCATCGTCGAGCGGGCGATCGATTTGACCACGGTGCTGTTGCTGTTTGCGTGTGCGCTTCCGTTCCAGAGCGTGGATGTCGGTCCGGAAACCACGGTCGCCGGAGCCGGGGCGGCGGTTGCGGCCATCGTGGCCCTGGGCGTACTCTTTGCCTGCGCGGGCCACCCGGAGCGGCTGGGGCGGCTGGTGGACCGGTTGACCGGGTGGCTGCCGGCCCGTGTCGCGGCGGCGATCGGCCGGTTTGCGAGGAAGTTTGCTGAGGGTCTCGGGGTCATGCGTGACCCTGCCGCGTTGGTCCGGACCTTCGGTTGGTCACTGGCCCTCTGGGCGTCGATTTGTCTGGGGATCTGGCTGGTGACGCACGCGTTTGGTTTGACGATGCCGTTCGTCGGGTCGTTCATTGTGGTGATGTATCTGGTGGTAGGCGTCGCGGCGCCCACGCCCGGGGGGTTCGGGGCGTTTCACCTCGCCTATCAGTTTGCGGTGATGACGTACTTCGGCGCCGGCGCCGACACGGCGGCCGCGGCGGCGATCGTGCTGCATCTGGTGTCGTTTGTCCCCGTATCCGTCCTCGGGTTTGTCTTCATGTGGCGGGCGGGGTTGACCTTGGGAAGCCTGAAGCGCATGAATACAGAAGAGACAGGCCAGCCGTGAAGTGTCCCTATTGCACCCATCTGGGCGACAAGGTCGTGGATTCGCGCGAAAGCAAGGAAGGCGACGTCATTCGTCGTCGTCGCGAGTGTCTGGAGTGTGGCCGCCGGTTCACGTCCTACGAGCGCATCGACGAAATCCCGTACATGGTCGTCAAGAAGGATGGCCGGCGCGAGCGGTTCGAGCGGCAGAAGCTGGTAGCCGGGCTGCTCAAGGCGTGCGAGAAGCGTCCCGTGCGCGTGTCGGCGCTCGACGACGTGGCGGATGAGGTGGAGTCAGCCCTGCAGGACAAACCCGAACGTGAGATGTCGACGGAGGAGATCGGCGCGCGGGTGATGGACGCGTTGCGGCATCTCGACAAAGTCGCCTATGTCCGGTTCGCCTCGGTGTATCGCAATTTCCGCGACATCGATGAATTCAAGAGCGAACTCAACGATTTGTTCAAGTCGTGATGCGTCATTCCCCTGCGCCGTGGATGCTCGTCGCCGTAATGCTGGCGTCGGCCTGCCTTGTCGCGTCGGCCATCCGGATTACGCCCGTGCTGGCGGAAGACAAGGTGATGGCGACGTTTGCCGCGCCGTCGGTGTTCACGTCCGAGGTGCGCGACGCGGTGTTGAGCGGCCTGTCGGTGACGTTCATGTTCACCGCCGAACTCCGCCGCACCACGACGTTGTGGTTCGACAAGACGATTGCGTCGGCGGACGTATCATCGACCGTCAAGTTCGACATGTTGACGGGCATCTATCAGGTGTCCAAACTGCGTGGTGACACCGTGCACTGGTCCCAGCAGACGCAGAAGGAAGACGAAATGCGGCTGTGGATGACCGAGTTTGAACGGGTGATGCTCGACGACGCGACGTTGCTCAACGGCGGCAGCGAGTACTACATCCGGGTGCGGGCCCGCGACAACCTGCCGCGCGGGTTTTCGCTGTGGCCGTTCGGGCGCGATGCCGTGTCTGGCCGCGTTGAGTTGTCCCCGGGGCGCTGATGCTGCTCGACGCGCCGCCGCCTGCGCCGCCGCCCGCGCCCACCGCGCGCCGGCGCGCGCTCGACAATCCCCGGGTACTGCTGACGCTGGTCCTGGTGCTCGCCGCCATTCTGGTCGGCGTGATGTGGGTGCCCGCGCGCATCAATCGGCTCGAAGAATCCCTCATCAGCGAAGTCGTGCTGTACGCCGTCGCAGCCGTGGACGTCGCGATGCTGCTGGCGTTGTTGTTCGTGCTCGTCCGCAACATCATCAAGGTGTTTGTCGAGCGGAAGGCGGGCACACCCTTTGCGCGCTTCCGAACCAAGCTCGTCCTCGCGATGATCGGGCTGACGATCGTGCCGGCGTCACTGGTGTTGATCATCGGCAACGAGTTTCTCCGGAGCAGCGCGGATCGCTGGTTCAGCGTGCCCGTCGACGAGGCGCTGGATTCCGCGGCCACGATCGCCGCGCAGTATTACCGCGAGCGCCAGGAAGCCGTCACGCTTCGTGCGGCGCGGCTCACCGACATTCTGCCGCCGCCGTTGATCGAGGCCGGCGACGTGCCGGCGATCACGGGCCTCGTGCGGGGTGAACTGTCAACCATGCGTGACGGGCTCGTCGAGGTCTATCAGACCGTGCCGACGGCCACGGGGGAGCGCGATGCCGTGTTCCTGCTCGCGCAGCAGACGGGCGCGCCCCCCCCGGATGCCGTCCGCGCGTCGGCCGACCGTCTGGCCGCCCGCGTGGCCGCCACCGGCACGCCGGCCACGGCCGACGATGCCGTGCCGAGCGGGGGCGTCCTGATTCGATCGGGGGCGCCGGTGAGGAACGCCGACGGCGTCGTCAGCGGCGTCGTCGTCGTGTCGCTGCATGTGACCGAGGCCCTGAGCGCGGAAGCGCGTCGCGCGACGAATGCCTACGCGCAGTGGCGCCAGCTGCGGGTGATGAGCGGGCCCCTCCGCGGGGTGTATCTCGGCGTGTTCGTCATGATCACGCTGCTGATTCTGATCAGTGCGACGTGGCTCGGGTTCTACATCGCGAAACGCATCACGCGGCCGGTGCAGATGCTCGCGGAAGGCGCGCGGGCGATCGGGGCAGGCCGGCTGGACCTGCGGCTGGAGCCCGAAACCGGCGACGAACTGGGCTCGCTGGTGGAGGCCTTCAACACGATGGCGGCCGAACTGGGCACGAGTCAGGAGCGGCTGGAGCAGTCGCGGCTGGCCCTGACCGAAAAAAACGTCGAAATCGAGACACGCCGCCGGTACATCGAGACGGTCCTCGAACGCGTCGCGACGGGCGTCATCTCGGTGGATGCGGCCGGCCGGGTGTCGACCATCAACGGCGCCGCGATGCGGTTGCTGGGGCTCGACGCGTCGGTGATCGGCACGCCCGCCGCGTCCGTGTTGTCGCGTGACGATCTCCAGGCGCTGCACGCGCTGCTGCGCCAGCCGTCGGCCGCGCCAGGGGCGAAGTCCGCGGCGGGAGGCATTGAGGAGATCACGATCAGCGGCCCGGAGGGGGAACTCCACCTGGCGGCGGCCGCCACGACCCTGGTCGGCGCCGGCGGCACACCCGAAGGGATGGTGCTGGTGCTCGACGACGTGACACCACTGATCCGGACGCAGCGTGTCGCGGCCTGGCGCGATGTGGCCCGGCGGCTGGCGCACGAAATCAAGAATCCCCTCACGCCGATTCAGCTGAGCGCGGAACGGCTCCGCCGCAATTTTGCGAGTGCGCCTCCGAATGCGCGTGCCCTGGTGAACGAGTGCACGGGGGCCATCATCACCGAGGTGGATGCGCTCAAGGGGCTGGTGGATGAGTTTGCGCAGTTCGCGCGGTTGCGGGGACCGCGCATGGCGCCCGCCGACCTGAACGCGATCATTGCCGAAACGCTCTCGTTATACACGGGGGTGCTGCAGGAGGGCACCCTGCAGGTGGAGCCGCGACTCGCCCCGGGGCTGCCGCTGATCCGCGTCGATGTCGAGCAGATGCGTCAGGTCATCATCAACCTGATCGACAATGCGATGGAGGCGCTGGGAGGGCCGTCGGGTCCGGCCCGCCCCGATGGCGCCGCGCCCCGCATTGTGATCGCGAGTGCCCTGGATCCGGCCGCGTCCGGGGTGGTGTTGACGGTGACCGACAACGGCCCCGGGGTGCCGGCGGCCGATCGCGACAAACTCTTCATGCCGTACTATTCAACAAAGGGCCGCGGGAGCGGCCTGGGCCTGGCCATCGTGCAGCGGATCATCGCGGAGCATGGCGGCCGGATCGAGGTGGGCGATGCCGCGCCCGCCGGGACCGTGGTGACGGTCGTGTTGCCGGCAGAGTAATCGGGCATGGCTGTCATTCTCATCGTTGACGACGAAGCTGGAGTGCGGTCGTCGCTGGCCGGCGTCCTTCGGGACGAGGGGTATCAGGTGGATACCGTGGACAGCGGCGAGGCATGCCTCGACCAGGTCCGTCGCAAGGCGTACGACGTGTTGCTGCTCGACATCTGGCTGCCTGGTCTCGACGGACTGGACACACTGGAGCAGTTGCGCGCACGGGGCCTTGAAGCCGAGGTCATCATGATCTCCGGCCACGGCAACATCGAAAACGCGGTGCGCGCCACCAAACTGGGCGCGTTCGACTTCATCGAAAAGCCCCTCTCGCTCGAGAAGACCGTGCTCGTCGTGCGGAACGCCATCCGGCAGCACCAACTCGAGGCTGAGAACCGGGCGCTGCGGGCCCGCGTCGACCGCCGCTTCGTCATCATCGGCGGAAGTTCCGTGATTGGAAGGCTGCGGGAACAGATTGCGATGGCGGCGCCGACCAATGGCCGTGTGCTCATCTCGGGCGAAAACGGCACGGGCAAGGAACTGGTGGCGCGACACATCCACCTGTTGAGTCAGCGGCAGGAGAAGCCGTTCATCGAGGTGAACTGTGCGGCGATTCCCGAAGAACTGATCGAATCGGAACTGTTCGGGCACACCCGTGGGGCGTTCACCGGTGCGGTGGCCGATCGGCGCGGCAAGTTCGAGCTGGCGCACAGCGGCACGTTGTTCCTCGACGAGATCGGGGACATGAGTCTCAAGACGCAGGCCAAGGTGCTGCGCGCATTGCAGGAGCAGGTGATCGAGCCGGTTGGCGGGCAACATAGTGTGCGTGTCGACGTGCGCATCATCGCCGCCACCAACAAGGATTTGCTCGATGAGATTCGTGGGGGCCGCTTCCGCGAGGACCTGTTCTTCCGTCTGAACGTCATTCCGATTCATGTGCCGCCGCTGCGTGAGCGGGGCGACGACGTGGTGTTGCTGGCGCGACATTTTGTCACCGAGATCGCGCGCGAGTACGGGCGGCGGTTGAAGCAGCTGACACCGGAGGCGGAGGGCGTGCTGCGGGCGTTTCGCTGGCCCGGCAACGTGCGCGAACTGCGCAACGTGATCGAGCGCGTGATGATCATGGTGCGCGGCGAGCAGATTTCAGGCGCGGACCTGGCGTTCCTCGGCGTGACGTCGCCTTCCCATCTGCGAGGTGTCGTGGCGCCCGCCATTTCCGAGACCCTGCTGCCGCTCTACAGCGCCCGCGACGACTGGGAGCGCGAATACATCCGCGCGGCGCTCGCTGCCTGCGACGGCAATATCTCGCGCACGGCCGATGTGCTCGGCGTCGAGCGGTCGAATCTCTATCGGAAGATGAAAGGGCTGGGGCTGGAGCCCACCCGTATGTAGGGCGCCCTGGGGGTAAGGGCGCCGTGGCGGCGCGCTCAAGTTCGGCGCGCCCTACTGCGAATTGCGCAACGCGTTCTCGAGCACCTGCGCGTCCGTGAAATCCGAGACCTGCAGGAACCAGGCGGCCGACCGGGTCAGTGCTGCTGACGGAACGAGGCCGATGATTTCACTCTCCAGCACCGACACGCCGTAACGCGCGGCTTCGCGTTTGACGGTTTCGAAGACGCGGAAAATCGGGGTCTTTTCGTAGTTGGTCAGGTTCATCGACACCTGCACGATACCGCGGTCTTCGAGGGCCAGGCCCATGGCCTTCACGTAGCGGAAGCCACCGGAACTGTGGCGCACGGCGTTGGCGATCTTCTTTGCCACGTCGAGGCGGTCGGTGGCCAGGTTGATGTTGTAGGCGATCAGCGGCATGCGCGCGCCGACGACCGAGGCCCCGGCCGAGACGTGGGCCGTGGCCGGGCCGAAGTCAGGTGCCCATCCGGGTGTGGCGATCTTTGCCGCCAGGCCTTCGAACTCGCCCCGGCGGATGTCCTCGAGGTTGCGACGAGCGGGGGAGGACGCCGCCTCTTCGTACAGATAGATCGGCAGGCCGTGTCGCGCCGCGACTTCGGCGGCGACTTCCGTCGCCAGAGCCACGCAGTCGGCCATCGTCGCGCCCTCAATCGGCACAAACGGCACCACGTCGACGGCCCCGAGCCGCGGATGTTCGCCGCTGTGCTCCCGGAGGTCGATCGTCGCGAGGGCCTGATCGAAGAGCGCCAACGTCGCGGCTTTCACCTCGGCGGCCGAGCCGGCGTAGCTGAACACCGTCCGGTGGTGGGTCGCATCAGGCTTCACGTCGAGCAACCTGGCTCCCGCACCCTGAATCGCCGCCGCACACGCGTCCAGCACTTCCCGCCGGCGCCCTTCGCTGATGTTTGGAATGCACTCGATGATGGCCATGACCCGGACATTCTACGCTGGCCTTCATTCTGGGCTTGTACTTCCGATCGCGAGTTGGTACACTCCGCGCCGTACTGACCATGACTGATCCCACGCGCCGCGCTGACCTGACGCCGGATGGACCATCCGGGGGGGATCCGCGCGTCGACGCGCTGCTGATTGAGGGGTTGGAGCACTACTTTGACGGGCAGTTCGAACACGCGATCCACCTCTGGACGCGCGTGTTGTTTCTTGACCGCCATCACGTCAGCGCACGGGCCTACATCGAGCGGGCTCGGGGCGCGATTGCGGAACGCCAGCGCCGGGCGGATGAGTCCCTGCAGGCTGCCGCGCGGCTGCTCGACGAAGGTCTGGCGGTTGAAGCGCGGGTCCGGTTGACCGCCGTCATTGCCGCGACCGGTGACGACGAGCGCACGGCCGCGCTTCGGTTGCGGCTGGAACGGTTTGAACGGGCGAACGGCGGCTCCCAGCGGATTCATGCGGCCCCGACGGAGCCCCCGGCCTGGTGGCGGCATGGGCTGGCCCTGGCGAACTACCGCATCCGGCTGCGGTATGCCGTGACGGCTGCTGCGGTGTTGTGCCTGTTTGTCCTCGGGGCCAGTCCGGCGGTCCGGAACTGGCTCGGCGTCGCCTCGGTTCCGGACGCTCCCGTCCAGGCCCCCGCCGTGGTGGTCGTGCCGGTGCCGACAACGGCAGAAGTGGCGCTGATCCGGGCGCGTGCGTTGTACGCCCGCGGACGCCTGGCCGAGGCACTCGGTGCTCTGGAGCGCGTGAATCCTGAACAGGCCGAACGGGCTGATGCCGATAGGTTGCGGGTGGAGATTCAACGGGTGTTGCTGGCGGGTGTGGAGGGACGACGATGAGATGCACCAAGTGCAGCTATTTGAGTTTTGAACCGGAACCGCGCTGCCGGAACTGCGGGCACGATCTGTCGATTGACGATCTGACGCTCGGCGACATGCCGCTGCGGGATACGGCCTCTGGCGGCGATCCCCTCGACGAGTTTGACCTGCATCTTGACCGGCCCCAGGAGCCGGACCCGGCGCCTGTCTCAATCCATCGATCGATGATGTCCAGGGAAGAAACCGGTGGCGTCGCCACCATGACGCCGCCCGCGATCGCAAAGCCTGTGGTGCGCGTTGCCCCCGCTCCCGCTCCCGCTCCTGCGCCTGCGCCGGTCGCGGCGGTGCCGATGACCGCCGAATT
This sequence comes from Vicinamibacterales bacterium, assembly GCA_030827135.1. GTDB lineage: Bacteria > Acidobacteriota > Vicinamibacteria > Vicinamibacterales > SCN-69-37 > SYFT01. The sequence goes on along the minus strand of JAURFE010000001.1, from coordinate 289,206 downwards.
GCCGTTGTTTGTGCGCGACATGGCGGAGACCGACGAAGATCTGGAGCCGATGGTGAAGGTGCCGCAGCGTCCGCGTGCGCCCCTTGCGGTGCGTCGGACCACCCCGGACCCTGCGAAACTGCGTGCCAAGTACGCGACGTCACAGGCTCCGACGCTCCTGGATTCGATGGGGGATGCGGTGGAGGCCCCGGTTCGGCCGACCCCGCAGCACACCGAGCCCGTGTTGTGGCAGTACGAGCCTTCTGTCGAGCCCGCCGCGGCGGTGCCCACCCCGCTGACGATGCCGATGGCCGCTGGGCCGCGCGCCGCGGCCGCCGCGATCGATGCCGGTGTCCTGGGGGGCATCGCTCTGGCCACCGTCGTGTTCACCCTGCATTTTGCCGAGCTGCCCCTCGCCGGTGTCGTGGAGTTGCCGCTGATTCCGATGGTGGCGTTTTTCGCGCTGATTGGCGTGGGCTACGAACTGATGTTCACCGCGGCCAGCGGTCAGACCATCGGGAAGATGGTGATGGGCCTCCGTGTGGTGCCTGTTGTGCCGCACGGCGAGGTCGCCCGCGTGTCGGTCCGTCAGGCGTGTGTGCGCGCCCTGTCGATGCTGCCGCTGGGCGCCGGACTGGTGGCCGCGTTTGTCGGCCACGGCCTTGCCGTGCACGATCGGGTGGCCCACACGCGCGTGGTGCGGGTGTGACCCGACTCGGCGTGATCCTCGCCACGGTGGGTGGCGCGGGGTTTTTCCCCATCGCGCCAGGCACAGTCGGGTCCGCAGTCGGCGTCGGCGTGTATCTGCTGACGCGTCACTGGCTCTGGGCCTGGCAGCTCGGGCTGCTTGCCGCGATTATCCTGATCGGTGTCTGGGCGTCGGGCGTCACGGCCGCAGCCCTCAACCGCGAAGACCCGGGCCCGGTGGTCATCGACGAAGTCGCGGGCCAGCTGGTCACACTCTTCCTGACCGGCGTCGGCCCGACCGGTGCCATCATCGGTTTCTTCGTCTTCCGCATCTTCGACATCATCAAACCCTGGCCGGCCCGGCAGCTCGAAGACCTGCCCGGTGGCGTCGGCATCGTCGCTGACGATGTGATGGCCGGGGTGTACGGATGGGTCGTGGTCACCGGTATCCTGTGGTGGTGGCCGGGCCTCTGACCGATTCTTCTTCTCCAACCGCTGAAATTCTGGCCATCGGGTCGGAATTGCTCACGCCGTTCCGCGTCGATACCAATTCGCTCTTCCTCACGAGCCGACTCAACGACCACGGGCTCGAACTGCTCGGCAAAGCTGTGGTGGGTGATCGGCCCCAGGCGCTTGTGGATGCTCTGCGTCAGGCGGTGGGCCGCGCCGACGTGGTGGTCACAACGGGTGGCCTCGGCCCGACGGATGATGACCTCACGCGCGACGCGCTGGCCGCGGTCGCCGGGGTGCCGTTCCGCGAGGAGGCCGCGGTGCTGGCGGCGATCGCAGATCGGTTTGCCCGCCGGAAGATGCCGATGCCGGCGATCAATCGGCGCCAGGCACTGGTGCCCGAGGGAGCCACGGTGCTCGACAATCCGAATGGCACGGCGCCGGGTCTCTGGCTGGCCGTGGGGCGGAGCGTGATCGTCGCGCTGCCGGGTCCGCCGCGGGAGTTGAAACCGATGTGGGATACCCATGTGGCGCCGCGGCTGCTCGCCCGATTCGGTCAGCAGCACCTGCGGCGCCGCACGCTGAAGATTGCGGGGCGCGGCGAGTCGCACGTCGATGAAATTGCCGCGCCGATCTACGGGCCGCTTCGCGCGGCTTCGCCTGCGATCGACACGTCGATCCTGGCGTCACCCGGGCAGGTCGAACTGCACTTGTCGGCGAAGGGGCACGATGGGGACGCGCTCGACCGCGCACTCGAGCAGGCCGTCGCGGCACTGGCGGACGCGATCGGTCTGCCCGTGTTCAGCGTGGATGGCCGGGAACTCGAAGAGGTGGTGGGGGATCTGCTGCGGGCGCGCGGCGGCACCGTCGCGGTGGCGGAATCCTGCACCGGAGGCCTGGTGCTCGGCCGGCTGACCAACGTGTCAGGCAGTTCGGCGTGGGTCACCGGCGGCGTGGTGGCCTACGACAACGCGGTGAAGGTGCGCGACCTCGGTGTGCCCGAGTCGTTGCTGGCGGCGCACGGTGCGGTCAGTGAACCCGTGGCGTCCGCGATGGCCGTCGGCGTGCGGACACGCCTGCAGACCAGTGTCGGCGTGGGTATAACCGGGATCGCCGGGCCGACGGGCGGTAGCGAGGCGAAGCCGGTGGGCACGGTGGTGATTGCGGTGGATGGTCCGGATGGCCGCCATGTGGTCCGGACGGTTCGGTTCCCCGGCGATCGGGTGATGGTGCGGCAGATGTCCGTGCAGACCGCGCTCGATCTTCTGCGGCGCGCGTGCGCGGAGGGCTGTACGTAGGGTGCACCGGGTTGTAGTGCGTCGTGTTGGCGCGCTGCAACCCGGCGCGCCCCACGTTTGGCCCTAGAATTGTCCAGATGTCGGATGGAATTTCGCAGGACGCCCATCGTGCGGCCGTCCTCGGCGCGGGCAGCTGGGGCACGGCGCTCGCCATTCAGCTTGGAAGTGTCGGGCACCAGGTCGCGCTCTGGGGCCGGGACGCCGCGTTGCTGGCCGCGATGGCCGAACGCCGCGCGAATCCGACCTATCTCCCTGATGTGACGTTTCCGGCGCAGGTGCGCGCCACGTCGTCGCTCGCCGGCGCGTTGGCGGGCGCACGGTACGTGATCGTGGCGGTGCCCTCGCACGGGTTGCGCGCGGTGGTGCGGCAGGCCGCGCCGCTCGTGGAGCCGGGCACCATCTTTGTGAGTGCGACCAAAGGGATCGAAGCCGACACGCTCACGCGCATGTCGGAAGTGATTGTCGAGGAGACCGGCGGACAGTACCCGGTCGTGGTGCTGTCCGGGCCGAGTTTTGCAGCGGAGGTCGCGCAACGCCTGCCCACCGCACTCGTGGCGGCGTCGCACGACGATGCGGCGATGGTGGCGGTGCAGGATCAGTTTCGCGGTCCGCAGTTCCGCCTGTATGGATCGACCGATGTCGTGGGCGTCGAAATCAGCGGCGCGCTGAAGAACATCATCGCGATTGCGGCCGGTGTCGTGGAGTCCCTCGGGTTGGGACACAACGCGATGTCCGCGCTCATCACCCGTGGCCTGGCCGAGATTGCCCGTCTGTCGTGTGCGATGGGCGGACAGCGTGAGACGCCTGCCGGGCTGAGCGGCCTCGGCGATCTGGTGCTGACCTGCACGGGCTCCCTGAGTCGCAATCGACACGTGGGGATCGAACTGGGGCGCGGCCGGCCGCTGGCGGATGTGCTTGCAGGCATGCGCATGGTGGCCGAGGGCGTGCGCACGACATCGGCGGCGCTGGCTCTTGGCGCGAAGTTCGGCGTTGAGCTGCCGATTGCGAGCCAGATCGCGGACGTGCTTGAAGGGCGCAAGAGCCCCCGGGCGGCGGTGGGAGATCTGATGTTGCGGCCGCAGCGCGGCGAACGGGATTACGGGGCTCGATAGATGGCGTTGTTTGATCGATTCAAGGCCGGGCTGGCCAGGACCGCCCGGCAGATCCGCGAACGGTTTGCAGACGCGGCTGCCACGGATACGGTGGCCTCGGCCGGGGGCGGACGCCCGACCGGCGCCGGTCGCGCGGCCCTCGACCTCGACACATTCGAAGCCGTCGAAGATGCGCTCATCGCGGCGGATGTCGGCCTGCCGGCGACCGAACGCATTGTCGCCGCCGTGCGGCACGATCGGCAGGGCACACTCGGCGCGCGGGTCGGCCGGGAAGTGCGCAGGATTCTCGGGGAAGCGGCACCCGTGCCGGCGATCACCACCGTGCCGCATGTGATCCTCGTGGTCGGGGTGAATGGCACCGGCAAGACGACGACGGTGGGCAAGCTCGCGAATCTCTACAAACAGTCGGGCAAGTCGGTGCTGGTGTGTGCGGCCGATACGTTTCGCGCGGCGGCGGTGGAGCAGCTGGCGGTGTGGACCGAGCGCGCGGGCGTGGATCTTGTGCGTGCGCAGTCGGGATCGGATCCGGCGGCGGTGACGTTTGACGCGGTGACTGCGGCCAAGGCGAGACATCGCGAGATCGTGATCGTCGACACAGCGGGCCGGCTGCACACCCGCGCCAACCTGATGGCGGAGCTCGACAAGATCCGGCGCATCGTGTCGCGCGAAGTGCCCGGGGCTCCGCATGAAGTGCTGCTGGTGCTGGATGCTACCGTCGGGCAGAACGGGCTGGTGCAGGCCCGCGAGTTCCAGCAGGCCAGCGGCGCCAACGGCATTGTGCTCACCAAACTCGACGGTACGGCCAAGGGCGGCGTGGCCGTGGCGATCGCGCATGACCTGAAGTTGCCGATTCGTTTTGTAGGGGTGGGGGAGGGCATCGACGACTTCCTGCCGTTCGACGCCGACGCCTACGTCGAGGCGATCTTCACCGCGTAGCGGGGCGCATGATGACGACCGCCGATCACGCGGCGTGGATGACCCGGGCGCTGTTTGTGGCGGAGCGTGGTCGCGGCCGCACCAATCCCAATCCGCTGGTGGGGGCTGTCGTGGTCTCTCCCCGCGGCGTCGTCGTCGGCCAGGGTGCGCATCTGGTGGCGGGGGGGCCGCACGCCGAAGTGCATGCCCTGCGCGATGCCGGCGAGGCGGCGCGTGGGGCCACCCTGTATTGCACGCTTGAGCCGTGCTGCCACATCGGCCGCACAGGGCCGTGTACGGAACGCATCATCGCTGCCGGCATCAGACGGGTCGTGACGGCGATCGAGGATCCCAATCCACGCGTGTCAGGCGGCGGCCACTTGCAGCTTCGTGGAGCCGGGATCGAAGTCATCACGGGCGTGCTGGAGGAGGACGCGGCCCGGCAGAATGCGCCATTCCTGACGTGGATCACGCACGACCGGCCGTGGACGGTGGTGAAGACGGCGGTGTCGGCGGATGGATACGTCGGACGCCACGGGGGCCAGGGGCGTCAGCCCATGGGCTCCTTCAGATTGACGTCTCCAATCACCGATCGGTGGATGCATCGGCAGCGCGCGTGGATAGATGCCATTGCGGTAGGGGCAGACACCGTGCTTGCGGATGACCCGCTGCTGACGGCTCGCGGGGCGTGGAGGCCCAGGCCGCTGACGCGAGTGATTGTGGACTGGCGGGGGCGTGTGCCATCGACCGCGGCGGTGTATTCGACCCAGTCGGCCGGCCCCGTCATAATGGTTGGGTTGGATACGGTCCCGGCGGCCCACCGTGCGGCGCTTCGCGCCCGAGGTGTGGACGTCGAATTGTTTGAGTCGCGCCATCTGGCCGCAGTCGCCGAATTTCTGGCGGATCGGAACGTGCAGTCGCTGCTGGTGGAAGGCGGACCGACGCTCCAGCAGGCGTGGATCGAGGCGGGGTTGGTGGATGCGGTGCAGTGCGTGCAGACCTCCGCGGTCCTCGGTGGCGGCGTTCCCGTGGCGCCGGCGCTCGCGCGGTGGATCGCGGCACGGACGCCGACCCGCCAGTCGGGGCCCGACAGCGTCATTGACGGGGCGTGGGAAGGAACGTGGTGCTGACGTGTTTACCGGCTTGATTGAAGCGACCGGCCGGCTGATTACCGGTGTCCAGGGGGCCGACGGTGGGCGGGTGACCATCGAAACGCCTCTCGGCACGGACCTCGTCGTGGGCGACAGCATCGCGGTCAACGGCGTCTGCCTGACGGCCGTGGTCGCGGGGGCGGGGGCGTTTGAGGCGGATGTATCGCCGCAGACCGTGCGCGTGACGACGGCCGGACGTTGGCAGGCGGGCCGCCGGGTGAACCTCGAGCGTCCGCTGCGGGCGGATGCGCGGCTGGGCGGCCATTTTGTGCTGGGGCATGTTGACGGTGTCGCGGTATTGCAGGCGCTGCGTGCCGAGTCAGGCAGTTACTGGCTCGAGTTTTCCCTGCCCGCGGAACTGGCGCCGCTGGTCATCCCGAAAGGATCGATCGCCGTGGACGGCATCAGTCTCACGGTGGCCGATCTGCAGGCCGGTCGGTTCGCGGTGCAGATTATTCCGCACACGTGGTCTGCCACCACGTTGTCGGATCTGCGGGTGGGCGACGTGGTGAATCTTGAAGCGGACGTGCTCGGCAAACACGTGGCGCGGTTGGTGGAATCCGGGAGGCTGTCGTGAAGAAGGCGCCGTTGCGTTTGGCGAAAGGACGTCGTTCAACGCCGTTTGCGGACATTGAAGATGCCGTGGCGGCGTTGAAGGCGGGGCGGATGATTGTGGTGGTCGACGACGAGGATCGCGAGAACGAAGGCGACCTGACCATGGCGGCCTCGAAGGTGACGCCCGAGGCCATCAACTTCATGGTGAAACACGGGCGCGGCCTGGTGTGTCTCGCCATGACGCCGGAACGGCTCGATCACCTCGACATTCCACTCGAAGCCAGCGACCACACGGCGCGTCGCGAGACCGCGTTCTGCGTCTCAATCGACGCCAAGAAGGGCACGACCACAGGCATCTCGGCCGCCGACCGCGCCAAGACAATCAAGGTCGCGATTGGCCGGGACTCCGGACCCCGTGATCTCTCACGGCCGGGGCACATCTTCCCGCTGCGCGCGCGGCCGGGGGGCGTGCTGGTGCGGTCCGGCCACACCGAAGCGGCTGTGGATCTCTCCCGCATCGCGGGCCTGCCACCAGCCGGCGTGATCTGCGAAATTCTGAATGACGACGGCACGATGGCGCGGGTGCCGCACCTGGTGAGGTTCGCGAAGAAGCACAAGCTGCCCATCATCACCATCGCGGATCTCATCCGGTACCGCATGCGGACGGAGAGCATGGTGACGCGCGTGGCGCGGGCCTCGCTCCCCACGCCGCATGGCCCGTTCGAGATTTTTGCGTATCAGTCGGGTATCGACGGAGAGACACACGTGGCCCTCGTGAAAGGGGACATCAGCTCGGGAGAGCGCATCCTGGCGCGCGTGCACTCGAAGTGCCTGACCGGGGATGTGTTCCACTCGCTGCGCTGTGACTGCGGCCCGCAGCTGGACACCGCGATGCAGCGCATCGCGCAGGAAGGCCAGGGCGTGTTGTTGTACCTGCATCAGGAGGGCCGCGGGATTGGCCTGGGCAACAAGATCAAAGCGTATGAGCTGCAGGACCAAGGCCTCGATACGGTTGAGGCGAACGAGCGTCTTGGGTTCAAGGCCGACCAGCGCGACTACGGCATCGGTGCGCAGATTCTGCGCGACCTGGGGATCCGGTCGATGCGCCTGCTGACCAACAACCCGCGCAAGTTTGTCGGCCTCGAAGGGTACGGGCTGTCCGTCGTGGAGTCGGTTCCGATCGAAATCGCGGCGACCAACGACACGCGGAAATACATGAAGACCAAGAAGGACAAGCTCGGACATACACTGTCGTCTGTCTGATGGGGAGAGCTAAAGCCCTTGGGCTCCTGACGGTCGGCGTCCTTGTTGCGTCGTCGCTCCTGCTGGCGGCGCCGCAGGACGTGCCGCTTGAGACGCTCCAGGCGCGTCTTGCGGACTACATCGACGCGTACGAACGCGACCTGGCGGCCGTGGTCTCCGAAGAACACTACGTGCAGGAGGTGACGGGCCAGTCCAGCCTGTGGCCCGGCATGCGCACGCTCAAGTCGGAATTCCTGCTGACCCGCGTGTCGTCGCCGGCGGACGGCGATTCCGGGTGGGTGGCGTTCCGCGATGTCTTCGAAGTCGACGGTACACCGGTGCAGGATCGCAGCGATCGCCTGATTCAGCTCTTCCTCAAACCCACCGGCGATTCCCTCACTCAGGTCCATCGCATCGTCGAAGAAAGCGCCAAGCACAATCTGGGCTGGGTGCGGCGCACCGTGAATGTGCCGACAATGGTGCTGCAGTTTGCGAAACGCGGCGAACAGGCACGGTCGCAGTTCCGGCGGGGTGCAAAGACGAAAGTCGGGGAGCATGCGGTGCGCGAGCTCCGGTTCACGGAACGCGCCACGCCGCGCATGATTCAGACGGTCGACAATGCCGCGGCGCAGGGCACGTTCTGGATTGATGAAGCCACCGGCCGTGTCCATCGCACCGAGATGCGCATTGCCACGGGGTCGACCACCGTGGTGATTGGCGTCTCCTACGCGCTCCAGGACGACCTCAGGATGTGGTTGCCCGTGTTGATGAGCGAGCGTTATTCGACGCCCCGCCAGCCCATCATCACCGGCCGCGCGATTTACCAGAACTTCAGACGGTTCAACGTCACGGTGGACACGATCATCAAGAAGTGAGCTGCCGGGCGGATGGGTACGTAGGGCAGCCTGGGTTTGAGGCTGCCGGACACGCAGGGCAGCCTGGGTTTGAGGCTGCCGGACACGTAGGACAGCCTGGGTTTGAGGCTGCCAGGGGGAAACAAATGGCGCGTCGGATTCTTGCAGTGGCAGTGGTGATGGCGGCGACGGTGTCGATGTTCGCGCAGCCGCGGGTGACGCCCGACCTGTTGAACAGCTTTGAGTTCAGGAACATGGGGCCGTTCCGGGCCGGCGCGTGGATCACGGACTTCGCGGTGCCGGCGACCCCTGAGCGCTCCCACCGCTACACGTTTTATGTCGGCACGCGCAACGGTGGCGTGTGGAAGACGACGAACAACGGGGCGACGTTTGCGCCCATCTTTGATGCGGTCGGACAACAGTCGATCGGGGCCGTCGCGGTCGCGCCCTCCGACGAACAGGTTGTGTGGGTCGGCACGGGCGAGTCGTTTGTGGTCCGGTATTCGTATCCCGGCGACGGCGTCTACAAGTCCAATGATGCCGGCGCAACGTGGCAACACATGGGGCTGCGCCCGACCCAGCACATCTCGCGCATCCTGATTCATCCGACGAACCCCAACGTGGTGTATGTCGCGTCGATGGGGCCGCTGCATACCAGGTCGCCGGATCGCGGCGTGTATCGCACGCGTGATGGCGGCCTGACATGGGACAAGGTGTTGTTTGTGAACGACGAGATCGGCGTCATCGAGATGGTGATGGATCCGTCGAACCCCGACGTCCTCTACGCCGCGACCTACGACAAGGAGCGCGTGGCGTGGCGGCTGCGACAGGGCGGCCCAGGCAGCGGCATTCACAAGACCACCGACGGTGGCGCGACGTGGACGCGTCTTGAAGGCGGCCTGCCGACCGGCAACATCGGCCGCATCGGTCTCGACGTGTTCCGCGGCAACTCGAACATCCTCTATGCGCTCGTCGAGAACATCAATCCGCGACCGGCGGGTCTGCCGCAACCGAACGCCGTTGGCGGCGGCATCGGGGAGGTGTATCGGTCGGAGGATGCGGGGCGAACGTGGCGATTGACGCACGATCGGGCGATCAACGTCGGCGGCAAGGCGCCGTATTCGTTCAACTGGCTGAAGATCGATCCCAGGGATGACCAGCGGGTATGGGTCACGAGTGTGTGGGTGGCGCACACCACTGATGGCGGGAAGACGTGGAACGACCTGGAGAACAACAGGTCGAGATTCACGAACATGTTCGGTGACATCCGCGCGGTCTGGGTGGACCCGGAGGATCCCGAGCGTCTGCTTGTGGGCTCCGATGGCGGCGTGTACCAGACACTCGACGCGGGGCGGACGGTGAAGCACTACGCCAATCTGCCGCTGGGTGAGATCTATGCATTGGCGGTGGACATGGATGACCCGTATCACGTGCATGCCGGCCTCCAGGATCACGAGTCGTGGCGCGCGCCGATTAACGGCTTCGCCGGACGTGTCAGCACGGAGCAGTGGGTCACCGTCGGCATGGGTGACGGGATGTACAACGCCGTCGATCCGACCGACAGTGCGTGGGTCTACAACACGCAGCAGTTCGGATTGCACTTCCGGCAGAACGTGCGGACGGGGGAGCGGACCAGCATCGCGCCGCCGCCGGCCCCCGCGGGGCAGGCCCGCAACCGCTACACGTGGGTCGCACCGCTGGTGTTGTCGCCGCACGATCCGAAGACGTTGCTGGCCGGCGGGCAGAAGGTGTTCCGCTCGACCGATCAGGGCAACTCGTGGACGACAATCAGCGGGGACTTGTCGAGTGCCGAAGGGGCAGCCGCCGAGATCCCCGGCAGTCCGTGCACGATTACGCGGGTCGGCGATGGCAATGTCTGGTACTGCACCATCACCACCCTTGCGGAGTCGGCACACACGAAAGGCGTGATCTGGGCGGCCACCGACGACGGCCGGATCCATGTGACGCGGGATGACGGGGCCGCGTGGTCCAACGTGACGTCAGCCATTCAGGCCGCCGGCGCGCCGCGTGACTACTGGTTCACACGTGTCACACCGTCGCGTCATGCGGCCGGTACGGCGTACGCCACGATCACCGGATTCCATCGCGACGATTTCCGGCCGTTTGTGTATCGCACGGATGACTTCGGCATGACGTGGCGCGCCATCACCGCCACGCTGCCGGCCGCCGCATCCGCCAACGTGATCGTCGAGGATCACACCAACCGCGCGCTCGTGTTCCTGGGGACCGACCGCGGGCTCTTCGCCAGCCTGGACGCAGGCGCGACCTGGGTCCCGTTCCAGTCGAACATGCCCATCGTGCCGGTGCGCGACCTCGTCATTCACCCGCGCGAAAACGACCTCATCGTCGGCACCCATGGCCGCGGCACCTGGGTGACCGACATCACCCCGCTGCAGCAACTGTCGGCCGACGTACTGGCCAAGCCGATCCACCTGTTCGCGCCCGAACCCAAGGGCTTCCGCCTTGAATCCGACTGGGGCAACTACCGGCTCTATGGTGACGATGTGCTGGAGACGCCGAACGAGCCAAATGGGATGTCGATCGTGTTCTGGCAGCGGGATGCCTCGACCGGCCCCGTCACGGTCCGGGTGTTGGGGGCCGACGGTCAGCCCGTGTTTACCCAGCAGGTGGCCGCCGGGACAGGGATTCGGCGGGTGCTCTGGAATCTCAGGTCTTCAGGTGGCGTCGGTGGTGGCGGCCGGGGCGGCCGGGGCGGCGGCGGGGCGCTGGTCCAGGCGGGCACCTACCGGGTGACCCTGGAAGCGGGCGGACAGACCCAGACCCAGCCGGCCACGGTCAAACCAGCCGTATCCCTGCCCCGGATCTCCGGGGCGGGAACCCGGAACCAGCACCCTGAACCATGAACCGATGAACCATGAACCTGTTGTAAGATAGCGGTTTGCGTCCGGGCGAAGTGTGCCCGGAGTGCATGTGCGCTGTTATGTTGTACTCGTTAAGTACCAGGCTGCAGGACGTCTTCAAGACGCTTCGGGGCGAATCGCGCCTGACCGAAGCGTCGGTGGATGCGGCCCTGCGGGAAATCCGCCTGGCGCTGCTCGAGGCCGACGTCAACTTCCGCGTCGTCAAGGCGTTCATCGACCGCGTGCGGGCGAAGGCGATTGGCGACGAGGTGTTGCGGAGCCTGACGCCGGACCAGCAGGTCGTGCGCATTGTGCGCGACGAACTGCTCGCCCTGTTTGGCGACGTCACCGGCGGGCTGACGGAGACCGCACGTAAACCGCGCGTGGTGTTGATGCTGGGCCTGCAGGGGTCGGGCAAGACGACCACGACGGCGAAGTTGGCACGCTGGCTGACGCAGCAGGGAAAACATCCCCTGGTGGTGTCCACCGACGTGCGGCGGCCGGCGGCCATCCAGCAACTCTCGGTGCTGGCGAAGCAGGTCGGCGTGCGGGTCCACGATCCCGTGGGGGAGATGGATCCGGTCGCGCGCGCGGCGGGTGCGCTCGCGATGACGAAGCAGCTCGGGTTCGACACGTTGATTGTCGATACCGCGGGCCGTCTGCACATCGACGACGAGTTGATGGCGGAGTTGGATGCGATCGCGAAAGCGGTGGACCCGACCGACCGCCTCTACGTCGCTGATGCGATGACCGGGCAGGACGCGATCCGGAGCGCGGGCGAGTTCAACGCGCGCACGGGCGTCACCGGCGTCGTGCTGACGAAGCTCGACGGCGACCAGCGCGGTGGCGCGGCGTTGTCGGTGGTGGGTGTCGTGGGCGTGCCGATTGCCTTTGTGGGCGTCGGCGAGCGCCCGCAGGATTTGGAGCCGTTCCACGCGGACCGGCTCGTCTCGCGGATGTTGGGGATGGGCGACGTCCTCACGCTCATTGAGCGTGCGGAAGCGGCGCTTGATGACGACACCCGCGAGAAGCTCGAGAAGAAGACGCGGCTCGATGACTTCACGCTGGAGGATTTTGCGGACCAGTTGAAGACGTTGAAGAAGATGGGGCCGCTCGAACAGGTGCTCGGGATGATTCCGGGCCTGGGGGCGATGAAGCAGGCGGCGAAAGCCGGCGCCCAGGTGGATGAGAAGCAGTTGGCCCGCGTGCAGGCGATCATCAGCTCGATGACGCTGGAAGAGCGGGCCGATCACCAGCTGCTCAACGGCAGCCGCCGCAAGCGCATCGCGCGCGGCAGCGGCACGACGGTGGAAGACGTGAATCGGCTGCTCAAGCAGTTCGTCGAGATGCGCAAGATGCTCAAGACGATGAGTGGCGCAGGTGGTGGCCGCAAAGGCCAGCAGCGCATGATGCAGATGATGCGTGGCAGATAGCAGGGAGAGACAGACATGGTAGTGATTCGTATGCGGCGCGCGGGTTCGAAGAACCGGCCGTTTTTCCGCATTGTGGTGACGGAATCGGCGGCGGCACGCGAAGGCCGTTTCATCGAGATCATCGGGCATTACAACCCGCGGACGAAGCCCGAGACGCTGACGCTCGACCGTGAGCGCCTGGCGCACTGGGTGGGCAAGGGCGCGCAGCCGTCCGACACGCTGCGCACGTTGATTGCGCGCGCACCGGTGCCCGTGGCCGCGGACGCGGCGGCACCGGCGGCCCAGTGAGCCGCGCACGCGACGTCGTCGAAGTCGTCGCGCGGGCGCTGGCGAGCCAGCCGGACGAGGTCGATGTGATCGAGGTGCCGCGGCGCGGGACCACGATCATCGAACTCACGATGGCCCCGGGCGACCTCGGTCGGGTGATCGGACGCCAGGGCCGCACGGCCTCGGCGGTGCGCACACTGGCGGCGGCCGCCGGGGAACTCGACGGTGAACGCGTCACGGTCGACTTTCGCGACGACTAGCCGTGGTGACGGTGGGGCGGATCGTTCGGCCGCATGGGCTGAAGGGTGATGTGGTGGTCGAGTCGGCCACGGACTTCGCCGAGACCCGGTTCCGCAAGGGCGCCAGGGTCCGCACCAGCGGCGGCCGGGAGTTGACGATCACCGCGAGCCGGCCGCACGGCGATCGGTGGGTGGTTCGTTTCACCGGACTCGAGTCGATCGAGGCGGCGGAGGGGCTCCGGAATACGGAGCTGCAGATTGAGCCGGAGGCGCTTGGTGCGCTGCCGGCGGGGCAGTATTACCTGCACGATCTGGTGGGATGCACGGTGGAGACGGTGGATGGTCAGGTTGTTGGCCCGGTCGCCATTGTGTATACCGGGGCCGCGCAGGCGGTGCTCGGGATCGACGCGCCGGCAGGCGAAGTCCTGGTGCCGATGGCCGGTGACATTTGCCGCGAGGTGGACGTCGCGGCGCGGCGGATTGTGATCGCGCCCCCTGAGGGGCTGCTGGACGTCAATCGGCCGACGCGCGAGGGTGACCATGCTCACGATTGATGTCGTGACCATCTTCCCCGCGATGGTGGAAGCGGTGCTGGTCGATGGGGTGGTGGCCAGGGCGCGGACGAAGGGATTGGTCGATGTGCAGGCGCGGGATTTACGCGACTACACAGACGACAAACATCGGGTGGTTGACGATGTGCCGTTTGGCGGTGGACCGGGCATGGTGCTCAAGCCCGAGCCGCTGTTCCGGGCGGTCGAGGCGATCACCGCGGAACGGGGCGCTCCCTCAGCGGTGGTGCTGCTGACGCCGCAGGGGAAGCCGCTGACGCACGCGATGGCGGCGAGGTTTGCAGGGATGGAGCGGTTGGTCCTGCTGTGCGGCCGGTACGAAGGGATTGACGAACGCGTGACCGACGCGTTTGTCACCGATGAAGTGTCCATCGGGGACTACGTGCTGACGGGCGGGGAACTGCCCGCCCTGGTGCTGATGGACGCGGTGGTGCGACTGGTGCCGGGTGTGGTCGGCGACGAGTCGTCGGTGGCGGGTGATTCGTTTGTGCGGGGATTGCTCGATCATCCGCACTACACGCGCCCGGCGGTGTTTCGGGATCGGGCGGTGCCGGAGGTGTTGTTGTCCGGGCACCACGGCGAAATTGAACGATGGCGGGCCCGCCAGCGCGTCGAGCGCACACGGGACCGTCGTCCGGAGTTGTTGGACGCCGCGGACCTCACGGGTGAGGAACGCAAGGCACGTGAGTTGTTGGAAGCCGACGCGTCAGCGTCGGCAAAGAGGAGACGGTCATGAACGCGCTAGAGATGATTGAACAGCCCCACCTGGTGGCCCGGCCCGCGATGCGGTCCGGCGACACCGTCAAAGTGCACGTGAAAGTGCGCGAAGGCGACAAGGAACGAATCCAGGTGTTCGAAGGCCTGGTCATCGGCCAGCACCGCGGTGGCGTGCGCGCCACGTTCACGGTGCGGAAGGTGTCCTTCGGCCAGGGGGTCGAGCGTATCTTCCCGCTGCACTCGCCGACGATCGACAAGATCGAAGTGGTTCGCAGCGCCAAGGTGCGCCGCGCGAAGCTGTACTACCTGCGCGACCTGCGCGGCAAGGCAGCCCGCATGAAGGAAAAGAAGCGGACGTAAATGCCGCGGCCCCGGGCCTCGCGTGCGTTGGAAAACGCCGTGCGCCGGCTCGGGTTTGTGTACGTGGCCGGCGTCGATGAGGTCGGGCGAGGCTGTCTCGCCGGGCCCGTCGTCGCCGGCGCCGTCATTCTGCATCCCGATCGCCACATTCCGGGTCTGGCCGACTCCAAGGTGCTGCGCGCTGAAGAGCGTGAGGCCCTGGCCGTCAGGATTCGCGCGTCCGCAGTGGCGTGTGCAACGGCCATCCTGTCGCCGTCCGAGATCGATCGCCTGAACATTCACCGTGCGTCACTGACCGCCATGCGACAGGCGGCCCTCAGCCTCGTGCCCCTGCCCGCGTTTGTGCTGGTGGACGGCTTTCCGATTCCCGGGCTGCCGGTGGCGCAACGGGCCGTCATCGGTGGGGATGCCAGGGTCGCCGCCATCGCGGCCGCCTCAATCATCGCAAAAGTGGAACGGGACGCCTTGATGTGCCGTCTGCATGACGATGATCCGCGGTACGGATTTGACCGGCACAAGGGCTACGCGACGGCTGACCACCTTGCGGCGGTCGCCAGATACGGGTACTCCGCGGCGCATCGCCGGACGTTCCGGCCCCCGACGCTGTTCGACCTCTCTGATACCATCGCAGACTGACAAGCCGGAGTTTACCCATTCACTTCTTCAGTCGACTCCTCATCGCGGCCTACCTCATCGAGGCGGGGCTCCTGCTGATCATGGCGCCGTGGTCCCGGCTGTGGGACCGCAACTACTTTGGCGACCTCTGGCCGTGGCTCGACGTGGTGATGGAAAACCTGTATGCGCGGGGCGCGGTGTCCGGCGTGGGACTCATCACGGCGTGGTCCGGCATCCGCGATCTGTCTGCCGCCATCTGCAGCCGATGGGCGAAGCCCGCCGATGACGCTGACGCTCATCACTGACAGTCGTCGCGCGTGCCCGGAGGCGCGCACCGATCGCGATCTGGTGACCGGCGTCAGGCGCTGGCTGGCCGAGGCCATTGACGCCGGCATTGATGTCATTCAACTTCGGGAACGCGCCCTGTCTGCGGCGACACTGTGTGATCTGGCGCGGGGTGTTGTGGCCGATACCCGGGGCACATCCACCCGCGTCCTGGTCAACGATCGGGCGGACGTGGCTGTGATCGCCGGTGCCGATGGGGTCCATGTGCGCGACGATGGCTGGCCGGCAGCGCGTGTGCGCGTGCTGGCGACGACCTCCTGGGTGGTTGGCCGATCGGTGCACGATGCATCGCTGCGGGATGTGGCGGGAGTGGACTACCTCCTCGTTGGGGCCGTCTTTGCGTCCGGGACCAAGCCTGTGCGGGGACTGGAGGTGGTGCGGGCCGTGGTCGCCCGCAGTGGCAGGCCGGTCGTGGCCGTCGGCGGGATTACCGTCGAGACGGCGGCCGCGTGCATGGCGGCCGGGGCGGCAGGGCTCGCAGCGATCAGTCTGTTCCTGCCGATTGGCCGCGCGGCGGGGGCACGTGGACCACGTGGAGCCATCAGAGATTTGCGTGGGGCCGCAGGTTTTCCGATACAGTAGCGAGACGATCCCATGAGTGAGTTCGGAGCCCAACTGAAACACGCGCGCGAAAGCCGCGGCATCTCGCTGCGACAGATCGCCACGTCCACCAAGATTTCCGCCGCGGCACTCGAGGCGTTGGAGCGGGGGGATCTGTCGAAGTTGCCCGGCGGCATCTTCAGTCGCGCGTTCGTGAAGGCCTATGCGCTCGAAGTGGGGCTTGATCCGGACGAAGTCATCGCGCAGTTCCTGGTGGAACTTGGTGAATACGACAGCCGCCGCAACACGGACGAAGCCCGGCCGGAAGTGACGGCCGACGATCGCGCGTTTCTCGAGTTGCAGCGCCGCGCGGGTGTCGCGCTGCGCATCGGCGTCGTGGTGCTGGTGCTGCTGATTATCGGCGCGGTGGTGTGGTGGCAGATGACATTTGGGGGCCCGACAGGATTCGATGCGGCCGCCACGGCGCCACAGGTCGCAAGTGCTCCGGCGCCGGTCCCTGTTTCTCCGCCGGCGCCCGTCGTGCCGGGGCCGGCGCCTGCTGCGACTTCCCAGTCATCGAGTCCGCTGTGGATTGAGTTGGTCACGTCGGACAACTGCTGGGTGCAGGTGACGACGGATGGCACGCTGATTCCCGCGCGCGTGATGGCGAGCGGCGAACGTCAGCGGTTCGAGGCCACCAGGGAAATTGTGTTGCAGGTCGGCAACGCCGGTGCCGTGTCACTGACCGTGAACGGAAAGCCGGGGCGGTCGCTTGGCCGCGCGGGCGACGTCAGGACTGTGACGATTTCTTCGGCAAACGTGTCGGAGTTTTACCGGGACGCACCCCCCACTCCGAACGCATCTGGGACAGGCCGTCCATAAACACCGCGGCCTTTTCTCGGTCCTCGTCGGTCTTCAACGTCTTGAACAAATCAATCGCCTTGTCGAGGTCCTTCTGGACCGTGGACCTGGTCGTGTTGAAGTAAAGCTTCCGGATCACATCGAGCGTTTTCGCCATAGCTGTCCCCTCAACACGCAGGGCGCGCTGGTCTTGAGCGCGCCAATTCAGTCCCTCGAAATCTGCAAGCCGTCGGCCTCAATCGTACAGTCAAGCACCCGCGCGCCACCGAGCCGGAGCGCATCGGCCACCCCGGGCTTGCGTTCGGGGGGCACGAGGCAGAAGAGGCAACCGCCGCCACCCGCACCGCAGACTTTGCCCGACCAGGCACCCGCAGCCGTCGCCGCCGCCAGCAGGGCACTGATGTCGGGTGTGGTGACGCCCGGCGCCAACGTCGAGCGGCAGGCCCACTCGGCCGCGAGGGAGCGGCCCGCCGCGGCCCAGTTGCCTGCGGTCAACGCGTCACGCATGCTCACCGCCGCGTCTCGGATGCCGTCAAACGCGGCGATCACGGCCGGGTCGCCGTCGATGCGGCGCTTCATGACATCCCAGTTGTTGATCCCCGAGTTTCGGGACGCGCCCGTGTATGCCACAACAATCCGGGCGGCGAGAGCGTCGGCTTCCACCGGAAGCGCCACGCGGCGGATGCCGGTGGCCGTGAGTTCCACCGCGGAGACACCGCCATACAGCGCCGGCCGGTAATCCTGCGCACCCGTCGGCACGCGGATGACCTGCGCTTCGACGTTCATCGCAATCGCCAGCAGTTCGTCGTCGCTCAACGTCCGCCCGGTGAAGGCCGCCAGTCCGCCGGTCAACGCGACGTTCATCGCCGACGAGCCGGCGATACCGGCACCGACAGGGGACTCGGAACGCGTGGTCACCTCGATGCCTGTGCCGGTGCCCTCGAGGAACAGGTGCACCAGGCGCGCGACAAGAGGCAGCCGGTCGAGATCAAGATCCCTGACGGACGCGGCCTCCACGACATCGCCGGTATCTTCCGACCGGAGGACGATGCGGCTGTCGGTGCGCGACTGGAGGACGCCGGTGGCGCGCAGGCTGAGCGCCGCGTTGATCGTCTGTGCGCGGTCGTGGAAGAGATAGAGGGGCCAGATGTCGAACGTGCCGCCGGCAAGGTCAATGCGCGTCGGCGCAGAAGCTGTAATACGCACGGCAGACATTATCCCCCCGTTTATACTGTGGCGGTATGTCGCTTCGCGATCTTCGGCGTCACGTGGGACAACTGGCGATCGTCGGTTTCTCAGGACACGCCGTTCCTGCAGATCTGAAACGTGTGGCCGCCCAGTTTGATCTCGGTGGCGTCATCTATTTCGCGCGCAACATCGCGGAGCCGGCGCAGGTCGCGGAACTGTCGCGCGAGTCGGCCGACCTTGCCCAGGACTGGCCCTTGTGGGTCAGTGTGGACCAGGAAGGCGGACGCGTCGCGCGGCTGCGGCGCCCGTTCACCGAATGGCCGCCCATGATCACGCTGGGCCGCAGCGGCGACGAGCGGTTGGTCGGCGAGTTCGCGGCGGCGCTGGCTGCGGAACTGCGCGGCGTCGGGATCAATCTCGATTACACGCCGGTGCTCGATATTCACACGAACCCGAAGAATCCGATCATCGGGGACCGTGCGTTTGGCGAGACCGCGGACGTGGTGGCGCGAATCGGCGCCGCCATGGTGCGCGCGCTGCACGAGGCCGGCATCGTCGCCTGCGGCAAACACTTCCCAGGCCATGGCGACACGAGCACGGACTCACACCTTGAACTGCCGCTCGTGGAACATCCCCCCGACAGACTCAACGCGATCGAGTTTGCGCCGTTCAGGGCGGCGATCGCCGAGGGCCTTGGTACGATCATGACTGCGCATGTGCTGGTGCCATCACTCGACGACGATCTGCCCGCGACGTTGTCGCGCACCGTCGTCACCGACGTGCTCAAGGGGCAGTTGGGGTTTGACGGACTCGTCATCAGTGATGACCTCGGGATGAAGGCTGTGGCTGCGACGTGGCCGCTGCCGGAGGCCATGGTGATGGCGTTGGCGGCAGGCTGTGATGCCGTGTTGCTCTGCAACTCGACCCTCGACGAGCAGGTCGAAGCGCTTGAAGCCGTCATCCACGCGGTGGAACAGGGACGGCTGCCGCTCGCGCGTGTCGAGGATGCGATGATGCGCCAGTCGCGTGTGAAGACCCGCTTTGCCCATCTGATGCAGCCTCCGACCACCGATCTCGAGAGTATCGGGCGTGATGCGCACCACGCCGTCGCGGCCCGGATGGCGGCTTTCCTGTGAGTGAACGCACGCGCTGCGGACTGATGAAGGTTCGCGCTGCAGCGCCGGGCAGCCGCGTGCGCCTGCTCGCGCCGGCGAGTCCGTTTGATCGCGCGGATTTCGAGGCAGGCGTTCGTGAGCTTGAACGCCTGGGATTTGTGCCGGTCTACGACGATCGCGTGTTTGAGCGACAGACGTATGTGGCCGGCAGCGCCGAGTCGCGCGTGGCGCAACTGAGCGACGCCTGGGCGGACGCGTCGGTGGACGTCATCCTCGCGGTGCGTGGCGGTTATGGCAGTGTGCAGATGTTGCCGTTTCTGTCGCCACCTGATCTCGCTGGACGTCCTCCCGCGGCGTTTGTCGGATACAGCGACCTGACCACGCTTCACAGCTGGTTGGGGTGCCAGGCCGGCATGGTCTCGATTCACGGGCCGATGCTGGATCGACGAATCTCGGCCGGTCCGTCCGCCTACGACCAGGCGACCTTTCTGGGCAGCCTCACACCGGCGCCGCTCGGGGAACTGGCGCCTGACGGTATTGAATCCGTGCGGCCGGGTGAGGCCGATGGACCATTGTTTGGCGGCACCATCAGCCAGCTGCTCGGTTCGCTCGGCACACCCTGGGCGTTTTCTCCGCCTGCCGGATGTGTGTTGTTCCTCGACGAGGTGGGGGAACGGCCGTATCGCCTGGACCGCATGTTTGTGCAGCTGGCACAGGCCGGCCTTCTCGCTCGCGCCGCCGCCGTCATCGTCGGCCAACTGCCGATGTGTGATGAACCGGGTGGCGCGGTGACGGGACGCGCGGTGGTCGCTGAGGCGCTGGAGGCCTTTCCCGGGCCTGTGTTGATCGGATTTCCGTCGGGACACACCACGACGCCGCTGGTGACCCTCCCCCTCGGTGTGCACACGCGTGTGGTGAGCGGTGCGCGGCCCCGTGTGATCATCGAAGAATCGTGTGTTGTCGGATGAGGCGGTAGCGCAGTGAAACGAGTGCATTTTATCGGCGTGTGCGGTACCGCGATGGCGACGCTCGCGGCCATGCTCAAGGCGCGTGGTCTCGACGTGCAGGGGTCGGACCATGGCGTGTATCCGCCGATGAGCGACTTCCTGGCGCGCGAAGGCATTCGTGTGTTCGACGGCTATCGGGCTGAGCAGATCACGGGCGACATCGATACGGTCGTCGTGGGCAACGCCATCTCGCGCGGCAACGCTGAGCTCGAAGCCGTGCTCGACCGCAAGGTGCGGTATCTGTCGCTGCCCGAGACCATTCGCGAGCACTTTCTGTGGGACCGGCGGTCCATTGTGATCGCGGGTACACACGGGAAGACGACCACCACGTCGCTGGCGGCGTGGGTGCTGGCGGCTGGTGGTGAAGATCCCAGTCTGCTGGTCGGCGGCATTGCCAACAACTTTGATGGCAGCTACCGCCTGGGGAGCGGCCGCGACTTCGTGATCGAAGGCGACGAATACGACAGCGCCTTCTTCGACAAGACGGCCAAGTTTCTGAAGTACCTGCCGGATATCGCAGTCGTGGGGAACATCGAATACGACCACGCCGATATCTATCCGGACATGGAGTCGCTGCGCACCGCATTCCGCCGTTTTGTGAACCTGATTCCGCAGAATGGCCGCCTCATCCTTGGGGCCGACTGCCCCGAGGCCACCCGGCTGGCGACGCTGGCCCGTTCACCCGTGGTGACATTCGGGTTTGCCCCGAACGCCGACTGGCGCGCGAGCGAACTGGCGGCGAGCGGCGACTTCACGCGCTTCGAGGTCACGCAGCTCGGCCAACCGCTGGGGCACTTCGAGGTCCCGCTCTACGGGCAACACAACGTGCGGAATGCGCTGGCGGCGCTTGTGGTCGGGCACATCGTGGGACTCTCGACCGAGACACTGCGCAAGGGCCTGCGCGGGTTCAAGGGGGTGCGTCGCCGGCTTGAGAAGCGCGGCGAAGTGCGCGGGGTGTCCGTGTACGACGACTTTGCGCACCACCCGACGGCGATCCTCGAGACAATTCGTGCGGTCAAGTCGACTCATCCCGACCGCCGGCTGTGGGCCGTCTTTGAACCCCGGTCAGCCACGTCGTGTCGTCGCATTTTTCAGGACGACTTTCTGCGCGCGTTCGAAGAGTCCGGCGCCGACGAGGTGATTCTGGCGTCCGTCTTCAGGGCGACGCTGCCCGACGATCAGCGTCTGGACGTCGATGCCATCGTGAACACCCTGCACCAGCGCGGCCGGAAGGCGCGGCACCTGCCCGATGTCGCGACCATCGTGCAGGTCATTGCGGCCGAAGCCGGTCCCGGAGACATCGTCCTGCTGATGTCCAACGGCGGCTTCGACGGCATTCACGACAAGTTGCTGACCGCGCTCGCGGGCTGATGCTGTGCTGACCACGTTGACGTCGATCGTCGGGGAGGCCCGCGCAAGAGCGAACGCGCCGCTTGCGCCGTTGACGACGTTTGGCGTGGGCGGTCCGGCGGACTGGCTCGTCGAGGTGCGGTCGGTCAGCGAACTGTGCGCGGTCATCGAGGCCTCGGCTGCGGCCGGACAACCGGTGCACGTGCTTGGGGGCGGGTCCAACGTCCTCGTGTCGGACCGTGGTGTGCGCGGCATCGTCCTCCGGCTGAAACTCACCGGTGTGAGCCAGCCTTCGCGGGATCGCGTGCGCGCGGAGGCCGGTCTCACGATGAACGGGTTGGTGCGGTGGATGATCGGCCGCGGGCTCGCGGGGCTCGAAGCCTGGGCCGGGACGCCCGGCACAGTGGGCGGGGCCATCCACGGGAACGCGCACTACGGTGGCCATGACATCAGCGAACTTGTGTCCACGGTGGCGGTGATCACACCGCACGGGGAGTGGCGCGAGGAGCCCGCGTCGGCCATGGGATTTGGCTACGACACCAGCCGGTTGTTCGAGACTCGCGAGGTCGTGGTGTGGGCGGATTTTTTCGCCGCGCCTGGAGCGCCGGAAGCGCTTCGCGCGGTGGCGAAGGCGTCGCTGGCGCATCGCAAGCGCACGCAACCCCTGCATTTGCCGAGCGCCGGGTGTGTGTTTCAGAATCCGCTGCCCGGGCGTGACGTGGTGCCCGCCGGAATCCCGTGGTCGTCGGGTGCACTGGTTGACCGGGCCGGCCTGAAGGGGGCGCGCGTCGGCGGGGCGCAGATCTCGCCCGTGCACGCCAACTTCATCGTGACCAATGGTGCCGCGACCGCGTCGGAAATTCGGGCCTTGATCGACCTGGCGAAGCGGGCCGTCGGTGAGCAATTCGGTGTCCAACTGAGAGAAGAGATCGTGTACCTGGGAGATGTCTGATGGCTTCATTAGTGGTGCGGGGGGGGCGCCGGCTGGCCGGTCGAATTGCGGTGGACGGCAACAAAAATGCCGCGTTGCCGCTGCTGGCCGCGTGCGTGCTGACGCCGGATACGTGCGAGCTGCGCAACGTGCCCCAGATTCGCGACGTCGCCGTCATGATTGCGCTGCTGCGGTCGCTGGGCGCGACCGTTGAGGGCGAGGGCACCTCGACGCTTCGCGTGACGTGCACGGATATCACCTCGGGCGCGCCAGACCCTGCGCTTGTGGGCCGGCTGCGTGGGTCGGTGATGCTCATGGGCGCGCTCGTGGCGCGCGTGGGCTGGGCGAGCCTGGCGCCGCCCGGAGGGGACTTTCCAGCCCGCCGCACGATCACCACCCATCTGAAGGCGCTCGGGGCGCTGGGAGCGCACGTGACCGAAGGGGCCTCGGGCCATCGGCTTGACGCGTCGTCCGGATTGCAGGGCGCGTCGATGTATCTGCTTGAAGCCAGCGTCACGGGCACCGAGACTGCGCTGCTGGCGGCCGCTGCGGCGGATGGCGTGACCGAGATTCGCCATGCCGCCTGCGAACCACACGTGGTGGAGCTGTGTCAGTTCCTCCGCGCGATGGGCGTCGAGGTCGACGGGGCGGGCACATCGACCCTGCGGGTGACCGGCACGAAGACCCGTCGGGGCGCCACGCACACGCTGCGCGGCGACTATATCGAGGCCGCGAGTTGGGGCGTCGTCGGTGCCGTCACCGGCAGCGAACTCACCATCACCGGCTGCCACGCGGTTGACCTTGAGCCGACGACGGCCGTCCTTGCCGAAATGGGGCTGTCATTTGATCTGAGCGACGACGGGTTCGTCGTGCGCCGGTCCCAGCTGCGCGCGGCCAAACGGGTGACCACCGGACTCTGGCCGGCATTTCCGTCCGACATCGTGTCGCTCGTGACGGTGCTGGCGACCCAGGCCGAAGGGCGTACGCTGCTGCACGACTGGATGTATGAACTGCGCCTCTTCGCGCTTGAACAACTGAGCGCCATGGGCGCTGATCTCTTTCTCTGCGACTCCCATCGCATCATCGTCACCGGCCCATCCCGGCTCCGGGGGCGCGTGCTCGACAGCCGCGAC
Organism: Vicinamibacterales bacterium; assembly: GCA_030827135.1. Lineage (GTDB taxonomy): Bacteria > Acidobacteriota > Vicinamibacteria > Vicinamibacterales > SCN-69-37 > SYFT01. The sequence continues at coordinate 265,411 of JAURFE010000001.1, read as the reverse complement.
ATCCGGTCGGGCATGGCGCTGGTCGCCGCCGCGCTGGTCGCGGATGGCGAGAGCCGTGTGCTTGAGATCGAGACCGTTGAACGTGGCTACGCGGACCTGGTCAATCGCCTGACCGCGCTTGGGGCTGATGTGGAACGGATGGAGTGATTGGCGCGCTACAACCCAGCGCGCCCGACTGCGGATCGCGGACGGCTCCGTCTACTCGAATCTGAGTGCTTCGATCGGATCCAGCGCTGACGCCTTGCGGGCGGGGTAGAAGCCGAAGAACACGCCGATGCCTGCGGCGACGCCGAACGAGAGAAGAATCGAGTCCATCGGAATGACTGCGGGCCACGCGCGGTACCACTTGATGAACTCGGCGGCGCCATAGCCGAAGGCAATCCCGAGGCCACCCCCGACAATCGAAATCACCAGCGCTTCAACCAGGAACTGGCTCAGCACGTCGCTGCCGCGTGCGCCGATCGCGAGGCGCAGCCCGATCTCCCGCGTACGCTCGGTCACCGAAACGAGCATGATGTTCATGATGCCGATGCCGCCGACCATCAGGGATACGGCCGCGATGCCGGCCAGCAGCGACGTCATCGTGTTTGCCTGCTCCGTCCGCATTGCGACCATGTCGTCCTGCGTCTGGACGCGGAAGTCATCTTCGCCACCGGGCGGAATCTCATGGGCCACCCGCAGCGCCGCCTTCACCGATTCAGCCGTCTGGGCGATGTTGTCACCGGACGAAGCCGAGACAAGGATGTAGGACAGATTCTGCTGGCCGCTGATCTTCTTGAGCACCGTGGTGTACGGCATGAACACCTGGTCGTCCTGGTTCTGGCCCGATGATGAGGCGCCCTTGGGCGCCATGACGCCGACGACCCTGACCACGTGATTGCGCACCCGCACGTTCTGGCCCGTCGGATCCACATCCGCGCCAAAGAGCACCTCCGCCACGTTCACGCCGAGGGCGACCACCTTCGCCGCGCTCTGCACATCCTGCTCGGAGAAGAACGCCCCATACTTCATCGGCCACGACTTCACCTGCGTGAAGTCCACATGGGTGCCGACGATCGATGCGTTCCAGTTGGCCGCGCCCGCGACAATCTGCTGGCGCGCCGTCACGCCTTCCGCCACGAACGCGACGCCAGGCGCCTGCCGGAGGGCAGCCGCATCAGCCGGCATCAGGCGGATCGACTGACCCTCACCCATGCGCACCGCGCCGGTCGTGACCGAGCCCGGGAAGATCGTGATCATGTTCGTGCCGGCGCCGCGAATTTGTTCTTCAATCGCCGCCTGCGCCCCGTTGCCCAGCGCGATCATCGTGATCACCGCGCCGACGCCGATGATCATCCCGAGCATTGTCAGCGACGTGCGCAGCTTGTTGCGACTCAGGGCCTTCAGAGCGATGCGGACGACCATGAAAATCGACATATGACGGTGAGCAGATTAGCAGATGGGCGGGTGGGGAGGAGATGGGGAAATGCAGGGCGCGCTGGGGTTGAGCGCGCCAATTACCCGCCTCCGCCTCCGCCTTTGACCGGGTCCCTGGGCGGCGGGGGAACGATGGGCGTCAGTTCCACGGGGAGCACGCCCGAGCCGTCTCTGGGGATCCGGAACGGGCGCAGGTCCTCCTCGGTCAGGTCGAGCACCCGGACGATGTGCGGGGTCAGGGTGAGGACGATGTCGGTTTCCTGGGTTTCGCGTTTGTTGCGGGCGAACAGGCGGCCGATGACGGGCAGGTCGGAGAACCCGGGGATGCCGCTGGCCACCGTCCGTTCGTTGTCGCGGATGAGGCCCGCCATGATGTTGGTTTCGCCATCGCGCAGCCGCAGGGTGGTCGTGATCTCGCGGTTGCCGAAGGTGGGATAACCGGAGAAACCGGTGCCGGAGACGCTGCTGAGCGACACCTTCACCTGCAGCGTGACGTCGTTGTTGGCGTGGACACGCGGCGTGATGTCAATGTTGACGCCGATGTTTTCGTACGTGACGTTCTCGATGACCTGCTGATCCGCGCCGCCCTGGAAGAGGGGCACCACGCGGGAGGTCGGAATCGGCACACGCTCCCCGAATTTGGCCTGCGCGAGGGTGCTGTCGACCGATCGGAGATGGGGGTTGGCCAGGGTACGGGTGTTCGTGTCGGTCTTCAGCAGGCGGTAATACAACGACGGGACCCCGGACACGAGAATGTTGGCCTGGCTGAGGTTGCGCAGGCTCTCCAGCGTCTGGTTGGCGCCCGGTCCGATGGCGCCATCAAGGCCCGATGAGCCGGTCGATGCGAGCTGCAGGCCGTATTCGCGCAGGTTGGTGCGATCGATTTCGAGAATCTCGACGTTGATGATGACTTCGGGCCGGGCCTTGTCGATCGCCGCAAGAATCTTGGCGACGGTGTCAAGGCGTTCCGGCGTGTCAGCTACGGTCAGCGTGTTCGTGCTGGTTGCCTGCAGTTTGCGCACATCGCCGGCGACGCGCAGCAGATCGACGACCTCCTTCATGTCGAGGTTGCTCACGTAGAACGTGCGGACGTGTTCGTCGATGTACTCGCGACGTTTCGCCGGCGTGTCGGGGATCACCGTGATGGTCCTGGGGGCCGTCACTTTGTAGAACGTCTGGCTCACCCCGGCGACCGCATCGAGGCCCTGCCGGAGCGTCATGTTGCGGAGGCTCACTTCAGCGGGCGATTCACGGAACGTGGGATCAAAGACCACACTCAGCGCACCGAGTCTCGCCAGCATCAGATACAGCTGGCGGCTGGTCGCCTGGGCGGCCGTGTCGATCGTCGCCGGCAGTGCGACGTCGGGCAGGTCGAGACCGGCGGGTGGAAGATTCCGCGTCCGGGCGATCAGGCTCTCGAGCGTGGTCGGGCCGCCCTCGGGCGACGCCAGGCGCGCGCGCTGTGCCGCGCGTGCGGCGCGCAGGTCGGACTCAATGACCGCATCCGACGGGTTCAGCTCATTTGCCAGCTGCAGTTCCGCCACCGCATCGTCAAACTGTCCCTGCGAGAAGAGCCGCCGCCCCCGGCCCACGTGGTGTTGCGCGGCACGCAGCCGTGCACGTTCGAGCCCAAGGCGGGCCTCATTGCTGTCGGGGGCCTCGCGCACGAGCCGGCTGTATTGCACGACGGCGAGGTCGAAGTCTTCGGCGGCTTCCGCTCGCTGGGCCAATTTCAGGGTGCTGGTGGTCGCGCAGCCGGCGGCGAGTCCGAGCGCGACGACGAGGGTCAGAGCGCGCATGGGTTACAGGCCTCCACCGGATGTCGTGATGTGGGTGCCCCGTGGGAAGGAGTACGCGAACTCCGTGTCCGAGAGGCCGACGTTTTCACGCAGGTTCGAAAAGCGGATGGTGTGTGCGGCGCCCTGGTGGTCGGTCCACGCGAAGCCCCTGTAGGCGAGGGAGGCGCGATCCACGAAGACCGCGAGGGACGTGAAGTCCTCCTGCTTGCGTTTGGGCGTCAGGACGAGTTGCCACTCGGCCGCCGGCTGGGTGGCGGGCATGGCGGCGGTGAAATCGCGCTCCAGGTCGCCGCGCCCGGTCAGGAAAAGCGCCGGCGCCGACAGGTTGTCGCCGGTGGGGATGGGGCTGGTGTGTCCCGTCCGATCGGCAGGGTTGTAGAAGTAGATGCGTGCGCCGTCGGCGACGAAGATGTGCCGATCGGGTGGCCCATACGTCCAGCGCATCCGGCCCGGCTTCTTGATCTTGACCTCGCCGCGCTGTTCATTCACCACCGTCCGAAGCACGCCGCCCTTGGCGGTCTGGGTGAAGTCCGCCCGGAAGTCCTTGATGGTGGCATACCGCTTCTGGAGCGACCGCTGCAGGTCCTCCGGCGTGGGGGGCTGGGCAAGGGGCCCCGAGCCGGGCCAGGCGGCCAGCCACAGGCCAAGCACGGCCCACCCGAAGGCGGCTCTGGACGGCATGCGCACAGGCATAGGGGCCATGTTACTCCCATCGGTCCGCAGTCCGGTGGTCAGCAGTCCCGATTCAAGGTCAACCGTGTGTGAAGTTTGGTGGACCGCGCGAGGATCGAACTCGCGACCTCTACGATGCGAACGTAGCGCTCTCCCAGCTGAGCTAGCGGCCCACAGACAGGCTCGCCGCGGGTGCGGCGAACCAAAATCTTAACACAGAGCTGCCCATCAGTCCCGAGCGGCCTGACGCTGCAATTCGTCGATGAGGCCCTTGAGCGCCATCACGGAGGTTGCGTGGGCCGAGGCCAGCCGATGATAGGTCTCAAGGTCGAGACTTTTCAGCGGTGTGTCCCCGGCCAGTGCCTCGATCCCCGGCAAGGCCCCCTGCAGGGCCCCGGCCGTATCCGCCACGCCCAACCAGGCATTCTTCAGCGCCAGCAGCGCATTCGCTTCATCACGCGACATCGACAAGCTCCTTCGCAGACAAGGGTATCAGGTGCCGGGCTGCGGACTGCGGACCACGGACTGATGCCCTTACACTGTACCGATGAAATTGAAGCGTATTGGCGTCCTGACGGGCGGCGGTGATGCCCCGGGGCTGAACGCGGTCATCCGCGCGGTGGTGAAGTCTGCGGCCAACGCCGGCGTCGAGTGCCTTGGCCTGGAAGACAGCTTTGACGGTCTGATTTATCCGGAACGGTCGCGTGTGCTGACACCGCGTGATGTGACCGGCATCCTGCGGTTTGGCGGTACGATCCTCGGTACGACCAATCGCGGCAATCCATTTGCGTATCCCCTCAGCACCGACGCCGGGCCGGTGGACTACTCCGCGCGCTGCGTTGAGAACTTCCACAAACTGGGGCTGGACGGGCTCGTGGTGATCGGGGGCGACGGCACGCTCGCCATCGCTTACGAACTGCAGAAGCGCGGCGTGCCCATGGTCGGCGTGCCCAAGACCATCGACAACGACATCGTCGGGACGACGATGACATTCGGGTTTGAGACGGCGGTCGAGTGCGCAACCGATGCGATCGATCGACTGCATTCGACGGCCGAGGCGCATCATCGCGTGATGGTGGTCGAAGTGATGGGCCGGTATGCCGGGTGGATCGCGCTGCACTCCGGCATCGCCGGCGGGGCGGACGTGGTGTTGATCCCGGAGATTCCCTACAGCCTCGAGAAGGTCGCCGAACACATCCGCGCGCGCGAGCGATGGGGCGCGCGCTTCAGTATTGTGGTCGCGGCCGAAGGGGCGACGGCCGTTGGGGGCGGCCGCGTGCTGCAGGCCGCCGGCACGGTCGAAAAAATGGAGCGCCTCGGCGGCATCGCCGAGCAGGTCGCGCGTCAGCTGGAGCCGCTCACCGGCAAGGAATGCCGGCATGTGGTGCTTGGTCACCTCCAGCGCGGTGGTTCGCCGACGGCGTATGACCGGATGCTCGCCACGCGCTTCGGGACGTACGCCTTCGAGCTGATGCAGCAGGGCACGTTCGGCGTGATGACGGCCCTGCATCCGCCCGATGTCGTGCCGATTCCCATTGAGGACATTGTCGGGCGCACCCGCGCGGTGCCTCTCGGGTCGGACATCGTGCGGTCCGCGCGACACGTCGGCATCTGCTTTGGTGACTAGGGCTGGTAGTACACAGCCAGGCCTCCTACGATCATTCGGCTAACTCCATGTCCGGCAATGTCTTGAACCGAAGGCTCCACTACTGGGGCAGCGCGCTGATCGCGATCCCCCTGCTCGTGGTGATCGGCAGCGGCATAGTCCTCCAGTTGAAGAAGCACTGGTCGTGGGTGCAGCCGGTCGAGCATCGCGGGCGCGAAAAGGCGCCGCACATCGAGCTCACGGATATCCTCACGGCGCTCAAGACGTATCAGCATCCCGAGGTGAAGGTCGCCGGGTGGGAGGATGTGAAACGTCTGGACGTGCGTCCCGATCGCGGCGTGGCCAAGGCCACGCTGACGAACGACTGGGAAGTGCAGATCGACACCACCGACGGTCGTGTCATGCAGGTGGCCTACCGCCGCAGTGACTGGCTCGAAGCCCTGCACGACGGGTCGATCGTCAGCGACACCTACAAGATGTGGATCGTCTTCCCATCCGCGATTGTCCTGCTGTTTCTGTGGGGCAGCGGCATGTGGATGTGGCTCTGGCCGTTCCTCAACAAACGGCGCGTGAAGGCGCGCAAGGCCGCCGCTCAATCGCAGTCGGCGAAATGACGGATCAACTCGGCGGCTCGCGGTACGTCGCCGTACAGTCCGAGGGCGACCATCTGCAGCAGTCTGGCCTGTGACGCCGACAAGTCGCCGGCAAGCACGGCACCGGCGTTCTTCAGCTGCAGCCCGCCGCCGTCGTAGCCGTAGCGTGCTTCGACGCGGCCGGCCATCGACCGGGACGACACCGTCACGAGCATGCCCGATGACACGGCATCCGCGATCACCGGCACGATGGACGGCGGGACGTTGCCTCGCCCGAACGCGACAATGGCGAGGCCGCGCGTGTCGTGACCGATCAGCGATCGAATCAGGAAGTCGTCCATGCCTGTGTACGCCTGGATGAGGGCGACGCGTGGATCGAGCCGCTGGACACGCAAGCCCGGCTCGGCGCCTGGATCCTGCCACTGCGGACGCGCGACGGTGCGGCGACGAAGCACCACGCGTCCGGAGTCCACGACGCCCAGGGGCCCGAACTCAGGCGTCGAGAAGGACCCGGACGATTCGGTGTGGAGTTTCCGCACTTCGCGCGCAGGGAACACGTGGTCATCCATGACCACCAGCACGCCGAGCCCGCGCGCGCCGTCCGTGGCCGCCACGCGGACGGCGGCGATCAGATTCGCCGGGCCGTCCCAACTCGGATCGGACACCGTGCGCATGGCGCCGACCAGGACGACGGGTTTGTCGGATGTCAGCACTAGGTCGAGCAGAAACGCCGTCTCTTCGATCGTGTCGGTGCCGTGTGTGATGACGAGGCCGTCGATGTCCGGCCGATCGAGCCACGCGGCCGCACGGCAGGCGAGCCGCCACATCTGTTCTGGCGTGACGTGCGGTCCAGGCAGGCGCGAGAATTCTTCAATCTCGAAGTCGGCAACCTGTCCCAGCGTGGGAATCTCTGCGACGATGTCGGCGGCGGACATGGAGGGCGCCGCCGCTCCGGACACCGGATCCACGCGCATCGCGATGGTGCCGCCGGTGAAGAGGATGCCTATCGACATGTCATCCGAGGACGTCCAGATACTTGAGCGCGCCGCCGGTGTTGAACAGCACGACCTTTTCGTGCGGCTGGATGCGGCCCTGGGCGATGAGCACCTTGATGGCGTGCAGGGCGGCGCCGCCTTCGGGCGCAGCGCTGACGCCTTCCAGGCGCCCGATCTCGCGCATACACGCGATCATGTCGGCGTCGGTCACGGCCACGGCACCGCCGCCGCTTTCGCGTACGGCGCGCAGGACGAGGAAGTCGCCGATGGCCTTCGGCACACGCAGCCCGTCTGCCGCGGTATGGGCATTCGGCCACAGCACCGACCGTTCGGCGCCTTCATCGTAGGCCTTGATGATCGGGGCGCACCCGGCGGCCTGCACCGTCACCATCTTCGGGCGCTTCACCGGATCGATCCAGCCCAGTTCGCTCATCTCCGCGAAGGCCTTCCACATGCCGACCATGCCCGTGCCGCCGCCGGTCGGGTAGATGATCCAGTCGGGCAGCTCCCAGTTGAACTGCTCCGCCAGCTCATACCCCATCGTCTTCTTGCCTTCGATGCGGTAGGGCTCCTTGAGCGTGGAGACGTCGTACCAGTCGAGCGGTTTGCCCGTTTCGGCGGCGATGCGACCGGCGTCGGTGATCAGGCCGTCCACCAGCGTAACGTCGGCGCCGTACAGTTCACATTCACGAATGAACGGCGTCTTGACGTCCTTGGGCATGAACACCTTCGCGGTGATTCCGGCCAGGGCGGCGTACGCGGCCATCGCATTGCCTGCGTTGCCGGCCGTCGGGATCGACAGCACCTTCGCGCCCAGATGGTGCGCGCGCGTCACGGCTGCCGAGAGGCCCCGCGCCTTGAAGGAGTTCGTGGGGTTGAGCGATTCGTCCTTGATGTACAGCTGCGAGAGACCGACGGCGGCACCCAGACGCTTCGCATGGGGCAGCGGCGTCCAGCCTTCTCCAAGCGTCACCGGCGCCTCGCCGTCGAACAGCGGCATCAACTCGCGATATCGCCACATCGAGGGCTCCCGGGCGGCCAGGGAGTCGCGCGACCACGCCTTGGCGGCCTCCATGTCATACCGTGCGAGAAGCGGCGCACCGCACGTGCAGAGATGCTGCGTCGTGCGGGCGTCGTAGGCTGGCGCCCCACAGGGCACCGAACATTCGAGATGACTGAAGTAGGTGGCCACGGCTATTTGCCGAGGAGCTCGACGTCTTTTTTCTTCTGCATGTCGTCGATCATGGCCACGTGCTGGTCCGTGATCTTCTGCACGTCTTCGAGCCCGCGCCGTTCATCATCTTCGGAGATCGCGTGGTCCTTGAGCATTTTCTTCAGGCGGTCGTTGGCGTCGCGGCGCACCTGGCGCATCGCGTTGCGGCCATCTTCGGCGTACTTGTGGACGAGGCGCGACAGTTCCTTGCGCCGTTCCTCGGTGAGCGACGGCAGCGGAATGCGCAGCACCTTGCCGTCGGATGCCGGATTGAGGCCGAGGTTGCTCTTCTGGATCGCGCGTTCGATCGCGCCGGTCAACTGCGGGTCAAACGGCTGCGCGACGATCAGTGAAGGTTCGGGGATGGAGAGCTGCGCGACCTGATTGAGTGGCATGAGGCCGCCGTACGCTTCGACCTGGACCGGGTCCAGGATCGATACTGACGCGCGGCCCGTCCGCACGCCGCTCAGTTCCTTGCGCACATGTTCAAGCGCGCCACTCATCCGTTTGGAGACTTCGGCCGAAAGCTCTTTGAGATCCTTGACGTCCATGGTTGTGGGTTCCAGCAGGGGAGGGTCAGATGCGAACGGTGGTGCCGACGGGTTCCCCCATGATGACCCGCCGGAGGTTGCCCGCTTCGCGCAGTTTGAACACGATGATGGGCAGTTTGTTGTCCATACACAACGAGATCGCCGTGGCGTCCATCACCTTGAGGCCCCGCTCGAGCACTTCCAGGTAGGACAACGTGTCGTATTTGGTCGCCTCCGGGTGGAGCATCGGGTCGGCCGTGTAGATGCCGTCCACCTTCGTGGCCTTGAGGATCACCTGGGATTTCATTTCCATGGCGCGCAGGGCCGCCGCGGTATCCGTCGTGAAGTAGGGATTGCCGGTGCCGGCCGCAAACACAACCACGCGGCCCTTTTCGAGATGCCGCTCGGCCCGGCGCCTGATGAAGGGCTCCGCGACGGCGCGCATTTCGATGGCGGCCGCCACGCGCGTGGACACGCCCAGCTTCTCGAGCGCGTCCTGCAGGGCCAGGGCGTTAATCACCGTGGCCAGCATGCCCATGTAGTCCGCGGTCGCGCGGTCCATCCCTTTGGCGCTGGCCGCCAGGCCGCGAAACAGGTTGCCACCGCCGACGACGACGCCGATTTGCACCCCCATGGCGGCCACTTCACCAATTTCTCTGGCGACTTGTGTGGCGACCAACGGGTCAATGCCGAAGGGTTGATCGCCCATCAGGGCTTCGCCGGAGATCTTCAGGAGGACGCGTTGATAGGCGGGGGTAGACACGGCAGACCATTATAGTTCGCCGTCCGCAGTCCGGCGTAGAATCACGCGACCATGCCGTACACGCGCCGCGAGTTCACCAAACTGGCCCTGACCGCCACGCCTGCACTGGGCCTGCTCGGATCGCCGTTATCGGCGGCCGGCGTTTCGCAGGTCATGCCCGGTTCTCACATCAATGGCGTCCAGATCGGCGCGATTACCTACAGCTACCGCAGCATGGCCGACCAGAGCGCGGAAGCCACGCTCAAGTACGTGATCGACTCGGGTATCAGCGCCATCGAATTGATGGGAGACCCGGCCGAGTCCTTTGCAGGCCGACCGGCCGCGGGCCGCGGCGGCGGCGGAGGTGGCCGCGGCGGCCGCGGTGCACAGCGCACACCGGAAGAACTCGCCGCACAACGCGCTGCACAGCAGGCCGCCCAGGCGGAGCTCAGGGCCTGGCGGCTGTCGGCCTCCATGGATAGGTTCAAGGCGTTGCGCACGATGTACAACAACGCCGGCGTGTCGATCTACGCCGTCAAGATTCTCAGTCCGAACATGTCGGATGAGGAGTTCGAGTACGTGTTTGATGTCGCCGAGGCGCTGGGGTGTTCACACACCACTCTGGAGCTGCCGAACGACGAGGCGCAGTTGAAGCGCATCGGCGAGTTCGCCATGAAGCGGAAGATCTACGCGGCGTATCACACGCATCTGCAGGGGACGATGACGGCGTTTGACCGGGCGTTTGAGTTGTCACCCGGCAACATGGCGAACGTCGACCTCGGCCACTACGTGGCGGCTGGGAACATCGGCGGCACGCCGGTGGAGTTTCTGCAGAAGCACCACGCGCGCATCTCGAGTGTGCACATCAAGGATCGGAAGTCGAAGGAGAACGGCGGGGCGAATGTCGCGTGGGGAACGGGGGACACCCCGATTCGCGAGATTCTGCAGGCGATGAAGGCGCGTGCCTGGAAGTTCCCCGCGACGGTCGAACTCGAGTATCCGATACCCGAAGGGTCCGATGCCGTCGCGGAGACGAAGAAGTGCGTTGAGTATTGCCGGGCCGCGCTGGCCTAGCTGTTGTCGCCGACCTTGAACCGCGCGAAGCGGGGGATGGACACGTTCTCGCCGAGCTTGGCGATCGCGGCCGTCACCAGCTGGCCGATCGTGACCTTGGGGTCGCGAATCGACGGCTGATCGAGCAACACGAACTGTTCGTAGTAGCTGTTGATCTTGCCTTCGAGGATCTTGTCGATCACGTTGGCGGGCTTGCCGGCGCTTTCGAGCTGCGCGCGGTAGATCGCCTTTTCCTTTTCAATGACCTCGGCCGGCACGTCTTCACGACGCGCGTACAGCGGTGACGCGGCGGCGATATGCATGCCGAGTTCCTTCACGAGGTTCTGGAAGTCCTCGGTGCGCGCCACGAAGTCGGTCTCGCAGTTGACTTCCACGAGCACGCCGATCTTGCCGCCCAGGTGGATGTACGACCCGATGACGCCTTCCGAGGTGGAGCGGCCGGACTTCTTCGCGGCCTGCGCGAGACCACGCTTCCGCAGGACGGTGGTGGCGGCGTCCAGGTCGCCGTTGGACTCGACCAGCGCGGCCTTGCATTCCATCATGCCGGCGCCGGTAGCGTCGCGAAGTTGTTTAACGAGTTGAGCGGTGATTTCGGCCATTGTTGGTTCCTTGAATACACACGTAAACGGACAAATGGGGCAATGAGGCCTATTGGCTCATTGCCCCATTGCCTCATTGGCTACTTGCTGAAGTTCTAGACGGTCGCGGCGGGCGTTTCGGTTTCCGCGTCGGCCTTGGCCGGGATGCTCTCGGCCGCAGCCGATTCGGCAATGCCGCGACCCGCCAGGATCGCGTCGGCGATGCCGGCTGCGAACAACCGAATCGAGCGCAACGCGTCGTCATTGCCGGGGATGACGTAGTCGACCTGGTCGGGGTCGCAGTTGGTGTCCACCACGCCGATGACCGGAATCTTGAGCTTGCGGGCCTCATCCACGGCGATCTGCTCGTGGCGCGTGTCCACGATGAAGAGGGCGTCGGGCAGGCGCGTCATGCCCCGAATACCGTCGAGGTTCTTCGAGAGCTTGGTGCGCTCCTTGTTGAGGCGGGCAATTTCCTTCTTCGAGAGCGTGTCGAAGCGGCCGTCGGTGGCCATCGCTTCGAGTTCACGCAGCCGTCCGAGGGACCGCTGAATCGTGGAGAAGTTGGTGAGGAGCCCACCGAGCCAGCGCTGATTCACGTGGTACATGCCCGCGCGGGTGGCTTCTTCGGCGATGGCGTCCTGTGCCTGCCGCTTGGTGCCGACAAAGAGGAACGTGCCTCCCTGCGCAGCGGTCTCGGTGGCGAACTGCGCAGCGTCCTTGTAGAGCTTCGCCGTGCGGCCGAGATCGATGATGTAGATGCCGTTCCGTTCGCCGAAGATAAACGGCTTCATCTTCGGATTCCAGCGCTTCGTCTGGTGGCCGAAGTGGACGCCGGCTTCGAGCAGGTCTTTCATCGCAATTGCACTCACTCAAGTCTCCTAAAACTAGCGCTTGCTGAACTGGAAGCGCTTGCGCGCGCCCTTCTGGCCGTACTTCTTGCGTTCCTTGGCGCGCGGGTCGCGCGTCAGCAGCCCGTCGCCACGCAGCGCTGAGCGGAGTTCCGCATTGAACTCGAGGAGCGCGCGGGCAATGCCGAGGCGCAGCGCGCCGGCCTGGCCGGCCACGCCGCCACCGGCGGTGGTGGCCACGACGTCAAACTGTTCGGTGGTCTGGGTCGTCACGAGCGGGCGACGAATCACCAGACGGAGGGTTTCGGTGGGGAAGGCGACGTCCACAGGCTTGCTGTTGACCGTGATGGCCCCGGTGCCGGGACGAAGGAAGACACGAGCGGTCGAGGTCTTGCGGCGCCCCGTGCCATAGAACTGAGTGCTTGCTGCTGTCACGTTACGCTACCTCGCGCTTTTTGGGCTGTTGAGCCGCATGCGGGTGTTCGCTCCCTGCGTACACCTTCAACTTCCGGTACATCGCCGCACCGAGCTTGGTCTTCGGCAGCATGCCGCGCACGGCTTCCTCCACGAGGCGAATCGGATGACGCTGCCGCACAACCTTCGCGCGCGTTTCCTTCAGTCCGCCTTCGTATCCGGAGTGCTGGCGATAGATCTTCTGTTCTTCCTTGTTGCCCGTCAGCTTCACCTTGGCTGCGTTGACCACCACGATGAAGTCACCACGATCAAGGAATGGCGTCCATTCCGCCTTGTGCTTGCCCTGCAGCAGACGTGCCGCGTCGGTCGCAATGCGACCCAACACCTGGCCGTCCGCGTCAATTACGTGCCACTGCCGGTCCACCTTGTTGGCAGAGGGGGTAAACGTGCCCATCTAAGTCGTCCTCTCATCACCCTCCGGAGAAATCCGAAGGGACGGCAAACCGAAATGATAGTCACGGAAGCCGAAAAAGTCAAAGAAGACAACGGGAAACAGGAGCTCGTCCGGGCGTCCCTGACGGCACTGGTGCCACTTACAAAACTGGCATCCACGCTCACAAAGGAGGTGGGTCGAGGCTGACCCGGGCGCCGGACCCTTGATCCGTGCATGGCCCGGCCCATTGGCGCCAGCCAATCTTGTTGCGTTGGCATCAGGTTTGCCCTTGTATCGACCGATATGGGACTTGTGTCGGCCTTCAAACCACCCCTTGTCGGGCTCGATATGGGCACCCACGCCATTCGCGCCGTGGCCTTGCGGCGCCAACGGAAGGGCTGGACGCTCACGGCCGCCGGGGAAGCCCCCATGCCACTTGGGGAAGATGCGACCCAGACCGCCATGGCTGAGACCGCCGCGACCCTGCTCGACTCCCTGGGGCTTCGGAGGGCTCAGGTGGCCGCCGCCGTGGCGGGCCACGCGGTCATCGTGAAACGTCTGACCCTGCCGCCGATGAGCGCCCAGGAACTGGACGAAGCCGTGCCAGTGGAGGCCGAACAGTACATCCCGTATCCGCTGTCCGAGGTCCAACTCGACTATGAGGTCCTCGACAGCGCCCGGGCGCTGCCGGCCGCCGCGCTTGACGTCTTGCTGGTGGCCGCCCGCCGGGATCGCATTGCCGAGCGGCTGGCGGCCATGACCGCCACGGGCCGGGCGCCGGTGGTGCTCGACGTCGAGGCCTTCGCGCTGGCCAACGCCTACGAAGCGAACTACTCCGACCGCGCCGAGGCTCTGGTCGTCCTCGTGCATATCGGCCGGCGTGGTTCGATTGTGTGCCTGCTGGAACATGGCCAGGTCGCCTTCACCCGCGATATCAACCTCGGCGGGGGGGCGTACCTCGACGCGCTCGAGCGGGATCTCGGAATCTCCACCGCGGACGCCGAGCGTCTGCTTCGTCAGGCGCGGCTGACCGACGATGCGGCGGTGGGGGTGGTGCGCGACCTGCACCAGCACCTGATGCTGGAGATTCGCAAGACGCTCGACTTCCACCGCGCCTCATCCACGATCGACCACGTGAACCGGGTGGTGCTGTCGGGTGGGGCGTGCCAGATCGACGGCCTGCGCGGCCTGCTGGCCACGGAGCTTGAAACGGACGTGGAGGTGTTTGACCCCTTCCGGCAGATCACGCGGCCGCCGGGATCAGACGTTGATGGACCGGCGTTCGCCGTGGCCGTCGGTCTGGCGTTGCGGCGCGAGGGGGACCGATGATTCGCGTCAATCTCATCGGAGGCGCAGAAGGGCGCCGCGCGTCGGGATTCGCGCGTTTTTTCTCGGTGCCGCCCGAGCAGCGCGCCGCGTTGTTCGGCGTGGCCGTCATCATGGCGACGGCCGTCGCGGTCGCCGGGTACTGGTGGGCGCTCGACCAGACTCGGCGGGCACTCGACGCCGACATCGCAGCGCAGGACGCGCAGCTTGTGCAGTTGCAGGCCGCGTCGCGCCTGGTGCTGGCCGCCGAGGCCCGCGAAAAAGACCTGCGGCAACGCGTTGATTTGATTGAACGCCTGCGCGCCGCCCAGCGGGCGCCGGTGGCCCTCCTCGAGGCGGTGAGCCTCAGTCTGCCGGATGGCCTCTGGTTGCTGGAACTGAAACAGACGGGCGCGTCCGTGCGGATCGAAGGGCGCGCGGAATCACTGACCGCGCTCACGGATTTTGTTGACCGTCTGCAGAACTCGGGGCGGTTTGTCCAGGCTCTCGACATTGTCACCACCAACATGGAAGCAATTGGTGAGACCTCCGTGGTGCGGTTCGCCATTCGCGGCGATGTGCGGACAGGAGCCTGATCATGGCGCGCAGTTTTCACCAGTACTCACCCCAGGCGCAGGCGCTGATTTGTGTCGCGGTGTCGGCGATGGCCGCCGGCGCGGCATGGCAGACATTGTTGTCCCCCGAGCGGATCGAAGTCGCGCAGCGTCAGGAGCGACTGGCCATCGTCACGGCGGACGTCGCACGAGCGGCGCAGACGGCGCGTCGTCTGCCGCAGGTCAAAGCCGAAGTGGCATCGCTTGAGGCGGCGCTCGCGCGCACAACGGCGGTGTTGCCTGACGAAAAGGACGCGCAGGAAGTGCTCCGCGGCCTGCATCAGATCGCCAGTGAATCCAACCTCAGCATCAACAGCTTCACGCCGAAACCAGCCGCCGACAAGGAGCAGTACACGGAATGGCCAATCGAACTGGGGCTCGAGGGCGGGTTTCACGATCTTGGCGTCTTCTTCGATCGCGTCGCCACCGAGTCGCGACTGATTTCGGTCGCCAACCTCCATCTGCGCACGAACCCGGCGTCTGCGAGCGGTCGTCGCGGACTGGTGGCGGCGACGTGCCTGGCGACGACCTTCGTGTTTGCCTCGCAGACGGCGGCTCAGGCGGCGGGACCAGGCGCGGCGATCGGGATTGGAGCAGGACGATGACCCGGGGAGTGGGTGTGATCATGGCGGTGTGTCTGGTGTGGGCGGCGCCTGCTGCTGCGCAGGAGACGGTCGGGATCGGGACGCGGGTGGGCATGCCGGAGACCGGCTATCAGGGTTTTGGTCGGCGCGATCCGTTTGCGCCCCTGGTGGCCCCCCCGTCGGCGACCCCGACGACGGCCACGCCGGCGCGCCGGGCGCCGGGTCTGGCCGGGATGGCGGCGGCCGATGTGGTGCTGAAGGGGGTCATCTCAAGCGGGTCGACTCGGCTGGCGTTGCTTGAAGGGGCCGACGGCAAGACATACCTCGCCCGCGTGCAGGACAAACTGCAGGATGCCGTCGTGCGCCGTATCGACGCCGACGCGGTGGTGCTGTTCACCAACACCGCGCCACCCGGGGGCAGCCGTGAACTGCGAAAGCCCCTCCGTCCGAAGGCGGATGGGGGTGGCCAGTGAGGGGACTCCGGCACTGCGTGGTGCTGTGGTTCGCGCTCGGGTTGGTGCTCTCGGGCCAGGTGCCGTCCAGTCTTACGACGCCGCAGGGCCAGCCCAGGCGGTACACAGGCGCACCCGCCGATTTTGACTTTCAGGGCGCCGACCTGCGGATGGTGCTGCGGTCCTTCGCGGAACTGGGTGGCCTCAATCTGGTGATCGATCCGGGCGTGACCGGCACCATCGACATCAAGCTGACGCAGGTGCCGTGGGACCAGGCGCTTGACGTGATTCTCAAGACCGCCAAACTCGGCTACATCGTCGAGGGCACCGTGGTGCGGGTCGTGCCGCTGAGCGTGCTCACCACCGAGGAGGATGCCCGGCAGAAGCTGATTGATGCGCAGGCTCCGGCGGCAGTGATGGTGCGCACGTTTCCCCTCAACTACGCGCAGGCGGCTGACCTTGATCCGCTGCTGAAGGCGGCCGTGCTGTCGAAACACGGCGATACGCGGTTCGACGCGCGCACCAATACGATGATCATCCGCGACCTGCCGGACTATCTGGAGGCCGCCGCGACGCTCATTGCGGTGCTGGATCGCCCCGAACCGCAGGTGGAGATCGAAGCGCGCATCGTCCAGACGAATACGGACTCGGCGCGTGCGCTCGGCGTGCAGTGGGGGGGGGCCGGGCGTGTGTCGCCGGAGCTCGGCAATACCACCGGACTCTCGTTTCCCAATACGGGATCCGTGTCGGGTCGCGCCACAGACTCGGGTGCGGCCGTGAATCTGCCGGTGCCTGCGCCGAATTCGGCCGTGGGCATGTCGCTGGGCTCGATTACCGGCGCCCTGAACCTCGATGTGGCCTTGACGGCGCTTGAGCGGTCCGGCAATGGCCGCATCCTGTCGCGTCCGAAGGTGACGACGCAGAACAACAAACAGGCGGAGATGACGCAGGGCGTGCAGATTCCGATTCAGACGGTCGCGAACAACACCGTGACGGTCACGTTCAAGGACGCCGCGCTCAAGCTGCTGGTCACGCCCCGCATCACGGCCGCGAACACCGTGATCATGGACGTGGAACTCGAGAACGCCACACCGGACTTCACGCGACAGGTCAACAACATTCCCCCCATTGATACCCAGCGCGCCAAGACCTCGGTGCAGGTCAGTGACGGGGCGACGACGGTCATCGGCGGGATCTATGTCAGCCGCGAACAGGCCACGCAGGATCGGACCCCAGGCCTGCACAAGATTCCGCTGCTCGGCTGGTTGTTCAGACGGGACATGAGCACGGATGAGTCGCGCGAGCTGCTGATCTTCATCACGCCGCGCATTCTGCGGAGCGGACTATGAAACGTGTGATCGCCGCGGCGTGTGTCGCCGCGTCCCTGGGGTGTGCGGCGGCCGGACGTCCCGGCGAAGCCAGCAGTTACCTGATTGTCGAATCGTTCACCGCCGCCTCCGGCGCGCGGCCCGACACGTTCGGCGGCACTCTCGCGTCCGACGTGCAGACCCTCGTCAAGGCCACGGTGAACGGGGCGCAGGTGCGCGTGCCGACCGTGTTCGAGGATGTCGGACAGGTGCGCTTCAAGCTGGCGATGAAAAATCCCGCGTCGGCGACGTCGCCGGCCAACTTCATCACCGTCAACCGGTTCCGCGTGGTGTTCCGGCGTACCGACGGCCGCAATACACCCGGCGTCGATGTGCCGTTCGGCTACGACGGGGCGATGACCGTGACGGTGGGAGCAGAACCCGTCTCGGCTGGCTTCACGCTTGTGCGCATTCAGTCCAAGTCGGAATCGCCGCTGCTCGCGCTGATTGGCGGGGGAGGCGCACGCGCCATCACGACGCTCGCGGAAATCACGTTTTATGGCACCGACCAGGCGGGTCGCGACGTCGTGGCGACCGCCAACATCAGCATCACCTTTGCCGATTGGGGAGATCCCGAGTGACGGTTCATGGTTCATGGTTCATGGTGCATGGTGCCCGGTTCAGCGTGCTCAGGTGCTGGGTGCTCGGGTTCATGGTGCTTGGTGCGGCGGGGTGCGCGGTTGATTCCGTCACCGCGCCTGTCCCGACGGGGCCGTCCGAATTGTCGGTGTCGCTCGGTTTGTCGGTGACGCCGGACATCCTGCGGCAGGATGGGTCGTCGACGTCGACCATCCTTGTGCACGCGCGTGATGCGGTCGGCCAGCCGATCCAGGGAGTGCAGGTGCGGCTCGATGTCCTGCTGGGCCAGACCACGGTGGATCATGGCACCATCCTCAGCAAGTCGCTCACGACCGGCGCTGATGGCAAGGCGTCCACGATGTATCAGTCGCCGGCCGCGCCGCCGCCGACCGTCGAGAACGATACGGTGATCACCATCCGCGCGATGATGGTCGGCAGCAACTACCAGAACACGCTTGCCCGCACCGCAGAGATTCGGCTGGTGCGTCCGGGCGTCATCCTGCCGCCCAACGGCGCACCGGTGCCGGCCTTCTTCGTGTCGCCAACGACCGCACGCGAGGACGAGTGGCTCCTGTTTGATGGGTCCGGGTCGACCGACGACGGGCAGATTGTCGAATACCGATGGTCCTTCGGCGACGGTACCGTGCGCGACGGCCGCACGCAGTGGCACGTCTATCGACTCGCCGGCGTCTATCAGGTGACGCTCAGTGTGACCGACAACCGCGGCATCACGGTGACGTCCGCCCCGAGGGCCGTCACGATCACCGCCCTGGCAGCGCCGGTGGCCGCGTTCACGGTGTCACCGACCGACCCCAGGATCGGCCGCACCGTCGTCATGAACGCCTCGGGTTCGACCGTGCCGACGGGCCGCACAATCGACAGCTACGTGTGGGACTTCGGCGACGGCACGCCTCAGGGCACCGGACAATCGGCCAGCCATGTCTACACCGTGGCCGGCTCCTACACCATCGTGCTTACAGTGACCGACAGCACTGGACGCAAGGCCGTCGCAACCAGAACGTTGGTGGTGACACCCTAAGGGTCCAGGGGCCAGGGGCCGGGGGCTGGGGGCCGCTGGTCCGACGTACGTAGGGCCCGCTGAACTGTAGCGGGCCGACCCCTGATCGGCAGCGGGCCGTAGCCCGTCTCCATTAGAATTCGCAGGTGATTCCGGACTGGAAGGCGCGCCTTGAGGCGCTTCGCGCTCGGTGGGTGGCGCAGGGGTGTGACGCCTGCGTGATTTCGTCGCACACCAACATCCACTACCTGACAGGCCTCGACGCGAGTGCCGGGCTGTTGGTGCAGGGCGTGGACCAGTCGTGGATCCTGCTGGACGGGCGCTACACCACGGTGGCGCACGAGCTGCGCGCGACCGGATCTCTGGGGCCGGTCACCGTCGAGCCGGTGGCCGGGCGGTACGACGACGCGTTGCGGGAGACGCTGGTGCGTCTGGGGACGCGCCGGCCGGCCTTCGAGGCGGACCACACCACCGTGGCCACCTTGACCCGCTGGCAGGGGCTGTATCCGGCCGACTGGCAGGCCGCCTCGGGAATGGTGGAGGACCGGCGTCTGCGGAAGGACGCCTACGAATTGGGTGTGCTGCGGCGGGCAGGGGCCCTGCTTTCCCAGGTGGCGGACCGACTCCCGGCGTGGGTTGCGGCCGGGCGCTCGGAGCGTGAGGTGGCTGCAGACATCGACCGGGCCCTTCTCCAGGCCGGATTCGCCAAGCCCGCCTTTGACACCATCGTGGCCTCCGGGCCGAACAGTGCCCGTCCACACGCCCATCCGGGGGAACGGAGGCTCGGGGCAGGAGACCTCGTCGTGCTGGACTTCGGCGGGGTGTTGGACGGATACTGCGTGGACCTTACTCGGGTCGCTGCGGTCGGGTTGGTGTCTCCTGGGGCCGAGGCGCTGTATGCGGCGGTTCGGCGGGCCCACGCGGCCGCTCTGGACACGGTAAGGGCGGGAGTTTCCGCAGAGCGCGTAGATGCCGCAGCCAGGCAAGTGCTTGAAGATGAAGGACTTGGGGCTGCATTTGTTCATGGAACCGGCCACGGTCTGGGCTTGGAGGTGCACGAGGCGCCCCGCGTGTCCAGACTGAGCCCTCCCGACGAGGTGCTCGACGCCGGAATGGTCTGCACTGTGGAACCTGGCGCCTACGTGCCCGGTCTCGGCGGTGCCCGATTGGAGGACGATGTGGTGGTGACCGATAAGGGCGCCGAACAGTTGACCACGGCCTCCAGAGACCTCATTCGAGTCTGAATCCCTACCTATGAATTTCGACGACATCAAACAGTTGCTGGAGCTGGTTCGCGAGCACGACCTGGCCGAGTTCGAGATGGAGCAGGACGGGCTCAAACTGCGCGTGCGCAAGGCGGGCGATCACCCCGGTGTGCCGGGGGTGATGGTGCCCCAGCCGGTGATGCACGCGCCGATGCCCGTGGCGGCGCCTGCGCCGGCACCAGCGGCAGCCCCGGTGGCGGCGGTGCCGGCGGCGCCGGTGCAGGACGAGGGCACCCCGCTCGCCGTGATCAAGGCGCCGATTGTGGGGACCGTCTATCGGGCGCCGGAGCCTGGCGCGCGGCCCTTTGCCGAGGTCGGCACGATGGTGAAGAAGGGCCAGGTCCTCTGCATCATTGAAGCGATGAAGCTGATGAACGAGATCGAGGCCGAAGTGGACGGCGAGGTCGCCGCGGTCTACGTCGAGAACGGCCAGCCGGTGCAGTTCGGGGATCGGTTGTTCGCCATCAAGGTGAGCTGACGTGTTCAAGAAGATCCTGATCGCCAATCGTGGGGAGATTGCGCTGCGCGTGATTTGCGCGTGCCGCGAAATGGGGATCAAGACCGTCGCGGTCTACTCCGAAGCCGATGAACATTCGCTGCATGTGCGGTTTGCCGACGAGGACGTGTGTATCGGTCCCGCGCGCAGCGCCGACAGCTACCTGAGTGTGCCGGCGATCATCAGCGCCGCCGAGATCACGGGCGCCGACGCGATTCACCCCGGCTACGGGTTTCTCTCCGAAAGTGCGTATCTCGCGGAAGTCTGCGAAGCGTGCCACATCAAGTTCATCGGGCCGACGCCCGACGTCATCCGGCTGCTGGGTGACAAGGCGCGTGCGCGCCGCGCGATGAAGAAGGCCGGCGTGCCGATCCTGCCCGGCAGTGACGGACCGGTCTCCGGCGAAGAAGACGCGATCAAGATCGGCCGTGAGATGGGCCTGCCGCTGATCATCAAGGCCGTCGCCGGTGGCGGCGGACGCGGCATGCGCATCGTGCGCAGCCAGGACGAACTGCCGAAACTCGTGAAGACGGCGATGCGTGAGGCCGAGGCCGCGTTCGGCAACGGCGACGTGTACCTCGAACGGTACGTCGAAGCGCCACGCCACATCGAAGTGCAGGTGATGGGTGATCACCACGGCAACGTGGTGCACCTGGGAGAACGCGAGTGTTCGGTGCAGCGCCGCCATCAGAAGCTCATCGAAGAGGCGCCATCCGCGGTGCTCACCGACAAGCAGCGCAAGAAACTGGGCGCGACGGTCGTTGAAGCCGCGCGCGCCGTGCAATACGCCAATGCCGGCACGTTCGAGTTTCTGCTCGACGCGCAGGGGAACTTCTACTTTCTTGAAGTCAATACGCGCCTGCAGGTCGAACACCCGGTCACCGAATTCATCACCGGCATCGATATCGTCAAGGAGCAGATCCGGGTGGCGGCGGGGGAGAAGCTGGCCTACCGCCAGAGCGACATCGAGTTCCGCGGTCACGCGATGGAGTGCCGGATCAATGCCGAAGACCCCGTCACGTTTGCGCCCAGCCCGGGGCTGATCACGGCCTTCAGCGTGCCGGGCGGGCCCGGGGTGCGTGTGGATACGTTCGCGCACTCGGACTGCATGGTGTCGCCGTATTACGACTCGATGATTGCGAAGATCATCACGTACGGCCGCGACCGCAACGAAGCCATTGCCCGCATGCGCCGCACACTGGAAATGACGGTGGTGGAGGGCATCAAGACGTCCATCCCGCTGCAGCTGAAGATCATCAACGACCCCGATTTCCAGGCGGCGCGCATTAACACGGCCTTCATGGATCGCTTCATGCCGCCGGTGAAGCCCTCAAAACTCGCCGAGTCGGCATAGGGCGTATTTGCAGGGAGGCGCGGAGGTGTTTTGAAATATCCAAAAACTCCGTGTCTCCGTGACTCCCTGTGAAAGATCCCCTTCCTCGTCTGTACTCGATTCTTGATACTGACGTGCTCGACGCGCGGGGACTGGACCCGCTCGCTGTGTGTGACGTGTGGCTCGATGCCGGCATCCGGCTGATCCAGCTCCGCGCCAAGGCGATGTCGTCGGGGCCGGTGCTGACGCTGGCCGACGCGCTCGTCGCACGCACCCGCGCCGCCGGAGCGACGCTCATCATTAATGACCGTGCCGATATTGCGGCCCAGTGCGGCGCCGACGGGGTGCACGTGGGGCAGGACGACCTGTCGCCGGTCGATGTGCGCGTCGTCGTCGGCGCCCGGGCGATCGTGGGACTGTCCACCCACACGGATGCGCAGGTGGCCGGGGCGGTGACGCAGCCGGTGTCCTATGTGGCGATTGGGCCGGTGTTCGGCACCCGTACCAAGGACACCGGGTACGACGCTGTCGGACTCGCGCAAGTGACGCGCGCGGCGGCGATGGCGCAGGCCGCAGGGAAGTCGCTGGTGGCGATCGGCGGGATCACGCTTGACAACGCGGCGAGTGTCCTCGAGGCCGGCGCGGATAGTCTGGCGGTGATTTCCGACCTGGTGGGTACAGAGAACAGGCGCGGACTCGCCGAGCGAGCCCGCGCCTGGATGACGACGACCGCCTAGTTCCCGACGCGCGCGCCGGTTGTGGGATGGTTGACCGAGTATTCCTTGCCGGTGCCGCCGAAGTAGTCCTTGGTGATCTTCCGCACCATCGGCAGCAGGATCGCCAGGCCGATCAGGTTCGGGAAGGCCATGAACGCGTTGAGCAGGTTGCCGATGGCCCACACGAGCGGCACGGAGACGACCGCGCCGACCATGATGAGCGCCACAAACAACACCCGATACACCTTTGTGTACGCCGAGCCGAAGATGTATTCGAAGCACTTCTCGCCGTAGTAGCACCATCCGATCAGGGTCGAGAACCCGAACAGGAAGGAACAGATCGCCACGATGACGGCGGCATAGGGAATCGTCTGGCTCATCGCGGCAGCGGTCAGGGCCGAGGACTGGTAGAGACCCGACGTCCAGAGACCGGACTCGAGGATGACGAACGCCGTCATGGAGCAGACCACGATCGTGTCGATGAATACTTCGAAGACACCGACCACACCCTGTTCGGCCGGATGCTTGACGTTGGCGATGCCGTGCGCCATCGGGGCGCTGCCCAGCCCGGCTTCATTCGAGAGCACGCCGCGGCTCATGCCCATCGCGATGGACTGCGCGACCGTGGCACCGGCAAATCCGCCGATGGCCGCCGTGGGGGTGAACGCCTCGGAGAAGATGAGGCCGAAGACGTGGGGCAACTGGCCCGCGTTGATGACCACGAAGCTGACCGCCGCACCGAGGTAGAGCAGAATCATCGCCGGGACGAGCTTCTCCGCGACATGTGCGATGCGCTGGATGCCGCCGAGCAGCACCAGACCGACCGAGATCGTGATGATGATGCCGGGCACCCACATGGGCACGACGGTGCCGGTGACGGACTGGACGGCAGCCACAAACGAGACGGCGACCGTGTTCGACTGCGCCATGTTGCCGGTACCGAACATCGCCGTGGCGATGCCAAAAAACGCAAACAGCCAGGCCAGGAGTTTGGCAAAGCTGGTGTCGCCGAGCCCGCGCCTGATGTAGTACATCGGACCGCTCGCCAGTTCGCCGCTTTCGCGCGTCACCCGGTAGTGCACGCCGAGGACGGCTTCGGCGTATTTGGTGGCCATGCCGACCGTGGCACAGACCCACATCCAGAACACTGCGCCGGGACCACCGATGAGGATCGCCGTGGCGACACCACCGATGTTGCCGTTGCCGACCGTGGCGGCCAGAGCCGTCGACAGTGCCTGGAACGGCGTGATCGTCTTCGATGCCGATTTGTCCTTCGAGAACGCCCCGGCAAACACCAGCCGGAAGGCGACGGGGAAGCGGCGGATTTGCACGAAGCCCGTCGCGACGGTCAGGATGCCTCCCACCACGACCAGCACCAGCGGCATGAACGTCCAGTGCCAGACGGCCGCCTCAATTGATTCGAACCATTTCGTCAGTGCAACAACATCCATGGACAGTCCTCAGGAAAACGCCGGGTCTGAACGTCAGCCCAACAGGTCAAGCGCAGTGAACACAATGATCATGAAGATCGCGACGGGGCAGACCCATCGGATCAGGAACCCCCACAACGCGGCGCCGGGCATGGCCCCTCCCGTGTTCAGTTCTTCGAGCGCCTTGTCGACGCGCCACACGTGGCCGACGAAGATGGACAGCAGGAAGCCGCCGACCGGCAGGGCAAAGTCGTTCCAGACGATCGCCATCAAATCGAGGAAGCCCATGCCGACACCAGGGAGGTTCGAGAAGAATGCCGAGGCGCCGTTGCCAAGCGCGGACGGAATGGCCAGCAGCAGCGTGATGCCGGTCAACACCAACACGGCTTTCTTCCGGTCCCACCCGTGGGAGTCGATCAGGTGGGACGTCGGGACTTCCAGCAGGGAAATGGTCGAGGTGATGGCGGCCAGCGTCAGCATCACAAAAAACGCCAGACCGACCAGGTGGCCGCCGGGCATCGTGGCGAACAGCTGTGGCAGCACGACAAAGATCAGGCCCGGGCCGCTGGAGTTGGGGTCGAAGCCGGCGAGACTGAAGCCGGCGGGGAAGATGATCAGGCCCGCGGCCAGGGCGACGGCGGTATCAATGACCACGACCCACATCGCGGACTTGGCCAGATTCTCGTCCTTCGAGAGGTAGCTGCCGTAGGTGATCATCGCGCCCATGCCAAGGCTGAGGGAGAAGAACGCCTGCCCCAGGGCCGCATTAAAGACGCGAATGTCGAAAACCTTGGAGAAATCCGGGTTGAGGTAGTACGCGAGCCCGGCCTCGGCGCCAGGGAGCGTGACGGCGCGGATCGCCAGCAGGCCCAGCAGGACGAGCAGCATCGGCATGAGCGCCTTGGTCATCCGTTCGATGCCGCCCTTGACACCGCCGAGCAGTGTTCCGGCGGTGATGGCCAGCACGACAAAGGTCAGGCCGATACTGAGTGGGGCGTTTCCGACAAATTGCCCAAAAAATGCGCCCGTGGCGGTCGAGTCCCCTGTAACGGCGCCGGTCGCCGCGTAGTAGATATACGCCATCGTCCAGCCGGCGATGACCGAGTAGAACGAGAGAATGCCGACACCTGCGAGCACACCGAGCGCACCGGTCAGCCACCACGCACTACCCGGCCTCAGCACCTTGAAGGCGCCGACCGGGTCCTTGCCGGTGCGGCGGCCGACGGCCAGTTCAGCAATCATGATGGGGGCGCAAATCAAGAACACGCAGACCAGATACACCAGCACAAACGCGGCCCCGCCGCCCTGTCCCACCTTGGTGGGGAAGCCCCAGATGTTGCCCAGGCCGACGGCCGACCCGGCGGCCGCCAGAATGAACCCGAACCTCGACCCGAAGCTGCCGCGTGCGCTTGCCATTAAAGACTCCTGCTCCCCGCCCGACTCAAAAACGGTCCGTGGATGATATGTCACCTATAATGTCGGCGCCAGTCGCCCTTTTTCCTCCGCAGAGACTCCCATGGATTCAAATCTCCTTAGAACGAAGTCGATCGAACAACTGGTTGGTGACGTCGAGCACGGGTCAAAGGCACTGAAGCGCAGTCTGGGCGCCTGGGACCTGACCCTGCTCGGGATCGGGGCCATCATCGGCACCGGGATCTTCGTCCTCACCGGCACGGCGGCGGCCAATCAGGCCGGGCCGGCCATCATGATGTCGTATCTGGCCGCCGGCCTCGCCTGCGGGTTCGCGGCGCTCTGCTACGCCGAGTTCGCGTCGATGATTCCCATCGCCGGCAGCGCGTATACCTACGCTTATGCCACCCTGGGCGAACTGGTCGCCTGGATGATCGGCTGGGACCTCATCCTCGAATACGCCGTCGGCTCGATGACCGTCGCCATCGGCTGGAGCGGCTACATGCAGAAGCTGCTGTCCGGTGCGGGCATTCATCTGCCCGTCTGGATGACCGCCGCCCCGGGCACCCTGAATGCCAGCGGCAATGAGATCGGCGCGATCATCAATCTGCCAGCAGTGCTGATCGTGCTGGCGATTACCGCATTGCTCGTCATTGGCGTGCAGGCCACGGCCCGCGCCAACGCAATCATGGTCAGCATCAAACTCGTCGCGATCGTGTTCTTCATCGCGGCGGGCGCGACCTTCGTGAAGCCCGAGAACTGGAGCCCGTTCTACGCCTACGGCTGGCAGGGCATGATGGCCGCTGCGGCCGTTGTCTTCTTCGCCTACATCGGGTTTGACGCGGTCTCGACGACCGCAGAAGAGGCCAAGAACCCGCAGCGGGACCTGCCCATCGGCATCCTGGCATCACTCATCGTCTGCACGATCCTGTATCTGGCCGTGGCCGCCGTCCTGACCGGCATTGTGCCGGTCGTTGATTACAAGACGGACGCCGGCTTCCTGAACGCACCGGTTGCGTTTGCCTTGAGTTTGATCGGTCAGGACTGGGCCGCGTATCTGGTGTCGGCGGGTGCCGTGGCCGGCATCACGTCCGTGCTGCTCGTCATGTTGCTCAGCCAGCCCCGTATCTTCTTTGCAATGAGCCGTGATCGCCTGCTGCCCCCCAGCGTCAGCGTGGTCCACCCAAAGTACGGCACGCCGTACATCACGACGATCATCACCGGCGTCATTGTGGCCATCGTGGCCGGCTTCACGCAGATTCAGACGGTCGGTGAAATGACGAGCATCGGCACGTTGTTCGCCTTTGTGGTGGTCTGTGCCGCCGTGCTCATCCTGCGCAGGACGCGTCCCGACGCGAAGCGGTCCTTCAAGGTGCCGTTTGGCCCGGTGCTGCCGACCCTCGGCATCATCTCGTGCTTCTGGCTGATGCTGAGTCTGCCGGTGCTGACCTGGGTCCGGTTCCTTGTGTGGCTCGACCTCGGCCTGATCATCTACTGGCTCTACGGCCGCGTGAACAGCACCCTGGCGGACCCGAAGGAGCGCCAGCGCCGCACGATGCTGCAGGCCCTCGCCAACTTCACGACCGCGTTTGGCGGTCTGGCGATCTTCAACGGTTTCGCGATGGCGACCCTCGGTTTCTTCACCGAGTGGGGGATTACCAACGAGACCACGGCGAAGTGGCACGAAATCGGCGTGACGGCGCACGAAGCCGACATGTTCGGGCTGCAGGTGCTCGGAGTGTCGGTCGCGGTGTTTGTGGTGGGCCGGATTCTGGCGAAGGTGTCCGGCGAACAGAAGTAGGTCGATATGATGAACGGCACGGAGGTCGCGAAAGCGATCCGGGAGCAAGTCAGGCCAGGGGTGGCGGCGTTTGCCGCCGCCCACGGCCGATCCCCTGCGCTGCACATTGTGCTGGTCGGGGATGACCCGGCGTCACATATCTACGTCCGCAACAAGGAGCGCGCCGGCACGGAAGCGGGGTTGACTGTGCGCCTGCACCGCCTTCCGGCTGACGCCACCGTCGATCAGGTGCTGGATCAGGTGCGGGCGCTCAACGCGGATCCGGCGTGTGACGGCATTCTGGTGCAGGCGCCGCTGCCGTCCAGCATCGGCAAACACGGGACGGAGCGTGTCTTTGACGCGATCGATCCGCGCAAGGACGTGGACGGATTTCATCCCCACAACGTCGGACTGCTGGTGCAGGGGCGCGCGGCCCTCAAACCGTGCACCCCGTCCGGGGTCATCGAATTGCTGGACCGGCTCGGGCATCCCATCGCCGGCAAACACGCGGTGGTCATCGGCCGCAGCGAGATCGTCGGCAAACCGATGGCGCTGCTGCTGCTCCAGCGGGATGCCACGGTCACGATCTGTCACTCCAGAACACCTGATCTCAAAGACACCTGCCGACGCGCCGACATCCTCGTCGCCGCCATCGGCCGCGCCGGCTTTGTGACGCCCGACTTCGTGAAGCCGGGCGCCGTGGTGATTGACGTCGGCATCAACCGCGTCGACTCCCGCGAGCAGGTGGTGAAATGGTTTGGTGCCGATCACCCGCGCGTGGCGGACTTCGACAAGAAGGGCAGTGCGGTGGTGGGCGACGTGCACCCGGCGGTCGCGCAGGTCGCCGGCGCGATGACCCCTGTACCCGGCGGCGTGGGCCCGCTCACGATTGCGATGCTCCTGAAAAACACCCTCACCGCGGCGACAGCGCGCGGATGACGTCGCGTGTGCGACGGTCCGTCTCCTCGAGCGTGCCCGACGTATCGATGACGTAGTGCGCACGGGCGACTTTGTCGGCCAGCGGCCACTGGGCCGCGATGCGGGCGCGCGCGTCACTCTCCGAGAGCCCGCTCCGGGCCATGAGTCGCTGCACCTGCTGATCCGGCCCGCACGCGGCGACGATGATGACGTCAAAGTCCTCTTCGCGTCGTGTCTCGAAGAGCAGCGGGATGTCCGCGATTCCCAGCGGCGCGTCAAGCGTCCGGAACCACTGCGTGATCGCGGCGTAGACCTCCGGATGGATGATGCCTTCCAGATCGTGCCGGGCGAGCGGGTCCGCAAAGACGCGCGCACCGAGTGCGTCGCGGTTGAGCGTGCCGTCAGCGTTGAGGACTGTCCGGCCAAACCGATCCATCACGGCCTGAAGCCCTGGTGTGCCTGGTGCGACCGCATCGCGTGCAAGGCGATCCGCATCGATCGTGGGAACGCCCATCGCCGCGCAGACGCCCAGACACCGCGATTTGCCTGTGGCGATCCCTCCGGTGAGGGCCGCGCGCACAGGACCTGCGGACCGCGAACTCTGGACCCTGGACCCTGGACCCTGGACCATATGAGTCTCAGGCGGCTGCGCCGCCGGGTCCATCCGCGTCGATGTCACTGGCCGGCGTGATGCGCTCCTCCACGAACGTGTTCCATTCGTGGCACTGCGGACACTGCCAGAGCAGGCCGGTGCTGCGGTAGCGGCACCGGGTACACACGTGCGGGTCGAGGTAGAAGACTGATTGTCGCGTCGTGTCGATGTACCGCGCGACGAGGGGTTGGGGCAGATGCAGGGCCGACAAGAGGCCCCAGATGGCCTGATGAATCGCAATGGCGTGTGGGTTGTGTTCCAGCGCGCCGAACAGGAGTTCCAGCGCGCCGGTCGGATTCCCCTGCGACGCCAGATGGCGCGCAAGCGCGGCGCGCGCGCGCCATTCGCGCGGGGAGGCGGCCGTCAGGCGCTCACACAGCGCGACGAAGCGGTCGGCTCGGCCCTGCGCGACGTACAGCGTCTCAAGCCGCTCGAGCGGCAGGTGCGCCCGATCGGGCGACACGTCCACAGCCTGTTCCCAGATCGCGGCGGCGCCCTTGTCATCTCCCTGCGCGCGACGAACATCCCCAAGGCTCAGATACGCCGGAATGACGGCCTTGTCCATGGCGATGGCCGCTTCAAAACGACGCGACGCGTCCACGAAGTCCTGACGACCGGCGGCTTCGAGTCCCAGTTCATGTTCCAGGAACGCCAGGATCGTGTTGGAACGGGCCTGGGCGGCCGGAGAACCCACGGCGGCGAGGCGCTGTCGCGTCACGTAGGCGTCCTGCCACTGGTGCTGTTCTTCCTGCAGTTTCTCGAGGTTGCTCAACGCCGCCTCGTTGGTCGGATCGAGCTTCAGCACCTCGGAGAATGCCTCGGAGGCGCGGTCGACAAAGCCGGCCTGCCGGTAGTCGAGGCCGAGGCACAGGAGCACGTTGGCGTGTTCCATCGGATTGAGTCGCGGCCGCTGCAGCAACGCCTGATGTTCCTGAATGGCGCGCCCGACCTGCCCCCGCTCCCGGTACAGGTTGCCCAGCATCAGCCGCAGTTCAAGCGCGTCCGGATCAAGTGCGAGGGCGGCTTCGAACTGCTCGATGGCCAGATCCACGCGTCCGGCGACCAGATAGTTGAGTCCGACAATAAAGTGCGGCGTCTGCCGAATCCGCCGGCGATCGACCCACTTGCCCTGGACGAGTTTGTACCGCTCCCACACCTTGCCGCCGGCAATGCCGGCCAGCAACGCGGTGAGAATCGCCGGAAGCACGTAGGCGCTGTCCATCAGGTCAGATGCGCCCGCACGAGCGCCTCCCAGCGGCCGCGTCCGCGCAGAATCAGTTCGATGAAGTCGCGAACGGCCCCGTGGCCGGCGACCGTCTGTGTCACGTAGTGCACCCGTTGACGCACATCCTCGCACGCATCGCGTGGGGCCGCGGACAGGCCGACCCGCCGCAGGACCGGCAGATCGATCAGGTCATCGCCCATGTAGGCGACCTGCTCATCCTTCAGCCCCTGCGCGGTGACCAATTGGAGATACGCCGCGCGCTTGTCGGCGACGCCCTGAAGCACCAGCGAGATCTGCAACTCGGCGGCGCGCCGGGCGGTCGCCTTTGAGGCGCGTCCACTCAGCAGACCCACTTCGAGGCCCGCCTTCTGCGCCCAGAGGATCGCCGCGCCATCGCGGATGGAGAACGCCTTGAACTCGGTGCCGGCACCGTCAACGGCGATCGTGCCATCAGTGAGCACACCGTCGACGTCCAGCAGCAGGAGACGGAGGTTGCGTGCGCGTGCTTCGAGCTGGTCCTGGGATAAGGCCATCTAAATCATCTCGGTGCGCCACAGGTCGTGCAGGTGCACCACACCTTCCGCCCGGCCGTCAGCGGCCACGACGATGACGGACGTGATCTTGCGCTCTTCCATGAGGCGGAGGGCCTCCACCGCGAGCACCGTGCGGGGAATGGTGACGGGACGCGGCGTCATGATGTCGTTCGCCGTCTGT
Source organism: Vicinamibacterales bacterium (assembly GCA_030827135.1). GTDB lineage: Bacteria > Acidobacteriota > Vicinamibacteria > Vicinamibacterales > SCN-69-37 > SYFT01. The sequence continues at coordinate 234,637 of JAURFE010000001.1, read as the reverse complement.
GAGAGCAGGGCCGAGCCCTGGGTCAGGTGGCGGCGCAGGTCGCCGTCAGTGACCAGGCCGAGCAGGTGACCGGTGTCGCTCACGACGCACGTCATGCCCAGACGTTTGTTGGTGATTTCGTGAATGACGTCCGGCATCTTTGTCTGTGGGAGTACCGCAGGCAGCGCGTCGCCGGCGTGCATCAACGACTCCACCTTCATCAACTTCTTGCCGAGCCGGCCGCCGGGGTGCAGGCTGGCGAAATCTTCGGCACGGAATCCTTTGCGGCGGGAGAGGGCCAGTGCGAGGGCATCCCCCATGGCCAGTGACGCCGTGGTGCTGGCGGTGGGCGCGAGGTTCAGCGGACACGCTTCTTCGGCAACATGACAACTCAGGGAGACATCCGCCGCCTGCGCCAGTGTGGAGTCGGCATGCCCGGAGATCACGATGAGTCTGGCGCCTATGCGGCGAATCGCCTCCACGAGACGGACCAGTTCTGCGGTCTCGCCGCTGTGCGACAGGGCGAGCACGACGTCTTCCGCGCGCACGGCGCCCAGGTCCCCGTGAATGGCCTCGGCGGGATGCAGGAAGAAGGCGGACGTGCCCGTGCTGGAGAGCGTCGCGGCGATCTTGTGCGAGATGATGCCGGACTTGCCCATGCCGGACACAATGACGCGACCCTGGCAGGTGTGCAGGACGTCCACGGCCCGCACAAACGACTCCGACAGCTGGGGAATGAGGCCGAGAATCGCCTGCGCCTCAGTTTCGAGGACCTGGCGGGCGATGTGCAGGGAATCCTGGGGTTCGGGTGTCATGGGCGGCGTGTGTCGTTACGACCGTACCACGTTGTGGATGGCGATGAGCTGGCGGAGCAGTGGCTCCAGCAAATCGAGCTTCAGGGCGTTCTGGGCGTCGCTCCTGGCTTTCGTGGGGTCTTCGTGGACCTCAAGGAAGATGCCGTCGACGCCGGCCGCGACGCCGGCACGCGCCATCGGCGCGATGTACTCCGCGAGGCCGGCCGTGACGCCGTCGCCGCCGCCGGGCAACTGGAGGCTGTGGGTGACGTCGTAGATCACGGGTACGCCGAGCTCACGCATCATCGGAAACGCGCGCATATCCACGACAAGATTGTTGTACCCGAACGCAAAGCCCCGTTCGGTCAGACACACCCTGGAATTGCCGGCGCCGGTCACTTTGGCGATGGCGTGCTTCATGTCGCGCGGCGCGAGGAACTGGCCCTTCTTGATGTTGACGACGCGCCCTGTTCTGGCGGCGGCCACGATCAGGTCCGTCTGGCGCGAGAGGAAGGCGGGAATCTGCAGCACGTCCGCCACGTCGGCGGCCGGGGCCGCCTGCGCGGCTTCGTGGATGTCGGTCAGGATGGGAATGCCAAGCGCGGCCTTCACGCCACGCAGGGCCGCGAGTCCCTCCATCAGCCCTGGACCGCGGAAGGACGTGCCCGACGTGCGGTTCGCCTTGTCGAACGACGCCTTGAACACGTAGGGCATGCCCACGCGCGTCGCGATCTCCGCGATGGCACGGCCAAGATCGATGACGTGCGCCGGGCTCTCGATGACACACGGCCCCGCAATCAGGACCAGTTCGCGTCCCCCAAGCACCACGCCATCAGCAATCTGCACTTGTGTCACAACCGTACCCAGCCTCACCCAACCGACATCGGCCGCCTGCAGTTCAGGCGGCCCGACGTACCCATCCGCTCATCGCCTTCGGTCCCCAATAGCCGTGACATTCGATGTGAGCCCCTGCTGCGACACCTTGTGCCGGTGTGCGGCTGCAACAAAGCCCGCGAACAGCGGATGCGGGCGCAGGGGCTTTGACTTGAACTCCGGATGAAACTGTACCGCCACGAACCACGGGTGATTCGGCAACTCGACGATCTCCACGAACTTGCCGTCGAGGGAACGGCCGACGATACGGAGGCCCTTGTCGGTGAGCGCCTTTTCGTAGAGGCAATTGAACTCATACCGATGCCGATGGCGTTCGTGAATGATTTCGTCGCCGTACATCTTGAACGACAGCGAGTCCGGTGCAAGGCGGCAGGCGTAACTGCCAAGCCGCATGGTGCCGCCCATGTCGTCCACGCCCAGGAGATCGCGCAGTTTGTAGATCACCTTGTGCTGCGCGTCTTCCACGACCTCGGTGGAGTCCGCTTCGGTGAGGCCGGCGACGTTCCGGGCAAACTCGACGACCGCCCATTGGAAGCCGTAGCAGATGCCGAAGTAGGGAATCTTCCGGGTGCGGGCATATTCGGCGGCGGCCATCATGCCGCGACTGCCGCGATCGCCAAACCCCGGTGCGACAAGAATGCCGGACGCATCAGCGAGCAGGGCGAGGCCTTCGGGCTGTTCGAGGGCTTCCGCTTCGACGAACTTGAGATTCACCTTGAGCTGGTGGCCGAAGCCGCCGTGGTACAGCGCTTCGTTGATGCTCTTGTACGAATCCTCGTACTCGACGTATTTGCCGATGAAGTGAAGGGTGATCTCGTCCTTCGGCTGCTGGATCCGTTGCACCAGTGCTTCCCACGCCTCCATCTTCGCTTCGGTCGCGGGCAGGTGGAGACGCTCAAGCAGAATCCGGTCCAGTCCCTCGCCGGCCAGACTCAGCGGCACTTCATAAATGCTGGGGACGTCGCGCGCCGTGATCACCGCTTCCTCGTCCACGTCGCAGAAGAGCGCGATTTTGCCCTTCATGTCCGGGTCGAGCGGCCGGTCGGTGCGGCAGAGGAGCACGTCGGGCTGAATGCCGATGGACCGCAGGTCGCGCACCGAGTGTTGGGTGGGTTTGGTCTTCAGTTCGTGTGCCGACGCAATGTAGGGCACAAGCGTCAGGTGGATGAAGAGGGCGTTCTCGCGACCCACATCCTGGCGGAACTGCCGGATGGCCTCAAGGAAGGGGAGACTCTCGATATCGCCCACCGTGCCGCCGATTTCGACCAGCAGCACGTCGACGCCGGACGCGGCGGATCGGATCGCGTCCTTGATCTCGTTCGTGATGTGCGGAATGACCTGCACGGTGCGCCCCAGGTAGTCGCCCCGGCGTTCCTTCTGAATCACCGACGCGTAGATCTTGCCGGTGGTCCAGTTGTTGTTCCGCGTGGCCACCATGTTGGTGAACCGCTCGTAGTGGCCCAGGTCGAGGTCGGTCTCGGCGCCGTCGTCGGTCACGTAGACTTCGCCATGTTGAAACGGGCTCATCGTGCCGGGGTCCACGTTGATGTACGGATCGAACTTCTGCAGGGCGACCGTATAGCCGTGGCCCTCAAGCAGGCAGCCGATGGACGCGGCGGCGAGCCCCTTGCCGAGGGAGGACACCACGCCGCCGGTCACAAAGATGTATTTCACGGGCCGGTCGGGATTCGACGGGGACATCACTAGATTACGCATGCGGGGTCATTCTCTCTTGAGTCGGGGCCGCCATCAGCGCGCGAACCCGGGCCAGGTCGTCAGGAGTATCAACGGAAGGGGCGGCGGCCGCAACCGCCACGGTGTGCAGGCGGATGCCATGTTCAAGCGCGCGCAACTGTTCAAGGCCTTCGGCCTGTTCCAGGGGCGTCGGCGGCAGCTTCGCCAGCCGCAGGAGCGTCTCGCGCCGGTACACGTACAGACCCAGGTGGCGCCAGGCCACCGGGGCGGGCGGCCCCTGCCGCACGTACGGCACGGCTGATCGGCTGAAATAGAGCGCGTCCCCGGCGAGATTGACGACCACCTTCACCACGTTCGGGTTGTTCGCTTCTTCAGGGGCCAGCGGCGTTCGTAACGTGCCCATGGTGACTGTCGGGTCGGCCAGCAGCGGCGCAATCGCGGCATCGACCGAGGCCGGATCGAGCAGGGGTTCGTCGCCCTGGAGGTTCACGATGAGTTCGGCGTCGAGGCGCGCCGCCACCTCGGCCAGTCGGTCCGTGCCGGACGGGTGATCGGCACGGGTCATCACGGCCGTGCCCCCGAATGCCGCCACGGCTTCGGCAATGCGCTCGTCGTCGGTGGCCACCAGCACCGCATCCACAAGCCGGGCTTCGGATGCGCGGGCATACACATGCGCGATCATCGGCCGACCGGCGATGGAGGCAAGGGGTTTTCCAGGGAGACGAGTGGCGTGATACCTGGCCGGGATGATGGCGACGACCCGGCCGTGCACTCCGAGCCCAGTGGAAGCAACAACTGGCACGGGGAATCTTAGCGCAACCGGTTGGGGCGCGTCGAGCGGTTGCGTTGCCGTTGTTACAGGGCGGTGCTACGATGCCCTAAGATTTTTGCCATGCCCCGCCTGACCTCTGCGTTGCTGCTTGGCGCCGGTGTGCTGGTGACGACCTGGGTGTCGGCTCCGGCGGCCCCGACCGCTCCGCCTGTGCGTGTGTCAGCGGAGGATCTGGCCGAGATCACGGCGATGGCTCCGATCGCCGCCGAAGTCGAGCAGGAAGTGGATCGGCTCCGCGCGCAACTCGCCACCGTTCCGCAGATGCCCTCGCCCACACGGGATCCGTTCAGTTTCGGCGCACCGCGACCATCGCCGCGCCTGCGTGTCGACACCCCCGCAGACGATCGTCCCGTGATCGAGACGACGGTGGATGCCGCACCTGCACTGGTATGGCCGACCTTGACCGCAGTGATGGCGGAGTCCCCGGGCCTGACAGCCGTGGTCGCCTTGGGGGATTCCATCGAATTCCTGAAGTCTGGCGACTCCTACAGGGACTTCAGGGTCGTCAGTGTGTCGGGCGCCTCGATCGAGGTGCACCACGTTCCCACCAACACCACAAAAACACTCACGCTGCGCTAGCGCGGTGCACCCATGCGCCCGTGCGCGCTATAATGAACCGTTTGTCGCGTCCGTGCGGATCGCACCCGTGTGGTGCAATGCGCTGATGCGACAGGAAACACGAGGAGAAACGTCGCATGGCGGCGACTTTTCCACACGGTTTTCAACAGATCCTGTGAAGATCTCGTCACGTTCATGCCGCGCCCGGCAGGGACATGACCTAAATCTTCGGAAAGTGACTTGCTCGAATGGCTCCAGCCGCAATTACCCGAACTGAGACAACGCTCAACGTACCCGATCAGCCGATTCTTCCTTTTATTGAAGGAGATGGCACAGGTCCGGACATCTGGCGCGCGAGCGTGCGCGTGTTTGATGCCGCCGTGGCAAAAGCGTACGGCGGAAAAAAGGCGATCGCCTGGAAGGAAGTGCTCGCCGGAGAAAAAGCGTTCACCCACACGGGACAGTGGCTGCCGGAAGAGACGCTTGCGGCGTTTCGTCAGTATCTCGTTGGTATCAAGGGCCCTCTGACGACCCCTGTCGGCGGCGGCATCCGATCGCTCAACGTGGCGCTGCGTCAGGAACTGGACCTGTATGTGTGTCTGCGTCCCGTGCGGTACTTCCGCGGAATGGAGACGCCGGTCAAACGCCCGGATCTTGTGGACATGGTTATCTTCCGCGAGAACACGGAAGACATTTATGCGGGCATCGAATTCCAGGCGGGCACCGAAGATGCGGCGAAGTTCGCGCAGGTCTTCGAAGCCTCGTTCCCGAAACTCTTCAAAAAGGTGCGGTTCCCGGGATCCTCGTCCTTTGGCGTGAAGCCGGTGTCGCGTGAGGGCAGTGAGCGGTTGATTCGGGCGGCGATTCAATACGCGGTCGCCAACGGGCGCAAGAGCGTGACGCTCGTGCACAAGGGCAACATCATGAAGTTCACCGAAGGTGGCTTCCGTGATTGGGGCTACGACCTCGCCAAGCGCGAGTTCGGCGCCGTGGAGCTGGACGGCGGTCCCTGGTGCACCCTCCCCAGCGGCATCGTCATCAAGGACGTCATCGCGGACGCGTTTCTGCAGCAGATCCTGACGCGTCCCGCCGACTACGACGTCATCGCGACGCTGAACCTGAACGGCGATTACATTTCCGATGCCCTCGCGGCGCAGGTTGGCGGCATCGGCATCGCGCCCGGCGGCAACGTCAACTACGTGACAGGTCACGCGGTGTTTGAGGCGACGCACGGCACCGCGCCGAAGTACGCCAATCTCGACAAGGTCAATCCCGGGTCGGTCATTCTGTCCGGCGAGATGATGTTCCGCTACCTCGGCTGGACCGAAGCGGCGGACCTCGTCATCAAGGGCCTGGAACAGGCCATTGACGACAAACAGGTGACATATGACCTCGCGCGCATGATCCCGGGCTCGACCGAGTTGAGCTGTTCGGCGTTCGGCGACGCGGTCATCAAGAGACTGTAAGGCACAACGCAGGGCGGCCCTCCAGGGCTACCGAGACAGGAGAGCACAGATGAATCGCAAGGTAACAGTCGTAGGTGGCGCGGGAAACGTGGGCGCGACGGTGGCGCGGGCCATCGCGGTGAAGGAACTGGCCGATGTTGTGGTCGTGGATATCGCGGCGGAGAAGGCCGCGGGCATTGCGCTTGATATTTACGAAGCGTGCCCGATCGAGGGCTCGGACACGCGCCTGATTGGCACCTCCGACTACGCCGCGACAGCCGACTCCGACGTCGTCGTCATCACGTCCGGCGTGCCGCGCAAGCCGGGCATGAGCCGCGACGACCTGCTGAACGTGAACTACAAGATCATGCAGTCGGTGGTGGAGCAGGTGGTGAAGTACTCGCCCAACACCATTATCGTGCCGGTGGCCAACCCGCTCGACGCGATGTGCCAGGCCGTGTACCGCCTGAGCGGATTCCCGCGTGAGCGCGTGGTCGGCATGGCCGGCGTGCTCGACTCCGCCCGCATGCGCACGTTCATCGCGATGGAACTTGGCGTCTCCGTCGAAAACGTCCACGCGTTTGTGCTCGGCGGCCACGGCGACACCATGGTGCCGCTGCCGCGTTTTTCGACCGTCGCCGGCATCCCGCTGACCGAACTGGTCGCGATGGGCCGCCTGTCGCAGGCCAAGCTCGACGAGATCTGCACGCGCACCGCCAACGGCGGCGCCGAGATCACCAAGCTGGTTGGCACGTCCGCGTGGTACGCGCCCGGCGCGGCGGCCGCCCAGATGGTGGAATGCATCCTCAAGGACAAGAAAGCTATCCACCCGTGCTCGGTGTTCCTCCAGGGTGAATACGGCGTGCACGACCTTTTCGTGGGGGTGCCGGTGAAGCTCGGCAAGGGCGGTGCGGAAGAGATCATCGAAATCCGCCTGACCGACGACGAAAAGGTCGCGTTCGCGAAGTCGGCGGCGGCGGTCAAGGAACTGACAACCGTCATTGGAGTCTAGGACGAAACACTCAAGGTCCTAAGGTCCAGGGTCCAGGGTCCGGGAATCAGGCGCGGCCTCCGGGGGGAACCCCGGAGGCCGTTCTGTTTTTCGGGTCTTCAATCGGCGCGGTAGCGGACCCGCGGACCGAGGACCCATCCGGACCCGAACCTTGGACCCTGGACCCTGGACCACTAGACTGTTCGGCGTGCCGTCGCGATTCACCGTGGTGATTGTCTTGTTGGCGTCCTCCGCCGCGTGCGGAGGCGGCAGTGACGTGCCAGGTCGTGTCACGTTCAACGAACATGTGGCGCCGATTCTGTACGAAAACTGTGCGTCGTGCCATCGGCCTGGCGAGGTGGCACCGTTTTCGTTGCTGTCGTACGAGGATGCGAAGGCGCACGCGGCCGAGATCGGGCGCGAGACACTCGCGCGGCAGATGCCGCCGTGGTTGCCGGAACCGGGCGAGTTTCCGCTCGCCGGCGTCCGGCGTCTGAGTGATGCACAGATCGAGACCATCCAGCGCTGGGTGAAGCAGGGGATGGCTGAGGGGGACTCTGGCGCCCGGCCGACGCCTCAGTCATTCCCTGGCGGCTGGCAACTCGGCACGCCGGATCTGGTCGCGACGACTGCGACGCCCTATGTGCTGGAGCCACAGGCCAACGACGTGTATCGCAATCTGGTGTTGCGCACGACGGTGCCGGCGGCGCGGTTCATTCGCGCGATGGAGTTCAGGACCAACGGCGCGCCGATTCACCATGCCGTGATTCGGGTGGACCCGACATCGGCATCGCGACGTCGCGATGGGCAGGACGGGCAGGGGGGATTCGAGGGCATGTCGTGGAACCTCGTCGATCCGGACGGCCAGTTTCTCGGATGGGCGCCTGGGCGAGGGGTGATTGAATCACCAGCCGGCATGGCGTGGCGCCTCGATCCCGGCACGGACCTCGTGGTCGAGGTGCACGTCATCCCGGGGAGCGCGACGGTTTCGATCGCCCCCACGGTGGGCCTGCATTTTTCAGAGACGGCGCCGACGCGCACACCCGTGACCGTCAAGATGGGATCAAAACTCATCGACATTCCGGCGGGGAAGTCTGACTACCTGGTCACCGACAGCTGGGAAGTCCCGTTCGACCTCACACTCATGAGCGTGTATCCACATGCGCACTTCCTCGGCAAGGACATGCAGGTGAGCGCGACGTTCCCCGATGGTTCCGTCAAGACCCTGCTCCGTATTCCCCGGTGGGACTTCCACTGGCAGCAGGACTATCGTTTTGTCACGCCCCTCGCGCTCCCGCGCGGTACGCGACTGACCATGCGGTACACGTTCGACAACTCGGCGGCGAATCCGTCGAATCCGAATCGTCCACCTGCGCGTGTGCAGGCCGGGCCCAGGTCCATCGACGAGATGGCCGAGCTGGGCCTGCAGTTCCTGACCGCGTCTCCCGCCGACAGCGCGACCCTGCTGCAGCTGTTTGTGGAGCGCGAGTATCGCGCGAACATCGCGATGGCTGAATATCGCGTGCAGACTGATCCGGAAAACGCCGAGAACCGTGCGTTTCTCGGAGGAAGCCTCGTGCAGGCGGAGCGCTTTGGCGAGGCGATTCCTCATCTGGAAGCGGCCGTGCGGCTTGGCGATGCGACGGCGTCGACCCAGGGCGATCTCGGCGCTGCGCTGATGGCGCTCGGGCGCGCGGATGCCGCGCTCGGGCACTTCCGGCGTGCGGCGGCTTTGGCACCAACCGATGAAGTGATGCAGTTCAACCTCGGCACCACCCTTGGCGCGTTGGCACGCACGGCTGAGGCGGAGGCCGCGTTCCGCCGGGCCTTGTCCCTCAACCCGGACTACGTGGATGCGCACGTCAACCTCGGCGTGTCGCTGCTCGGGCGGCGTCGTGTGGACGAGGCGCTCACACACTTCGCGCGCGCCGCTGATCTGCGTCCGGACTCCGCCCGCATGCAGAGCAACCTCGGCGGGGCGCTGATGGCCGCCGGCCGGCCGCGTGAGGCTCTCGCGGCGGTCCGTCGTGCACTCGCCCTGGAGCCCGCCCACGCGCCGGCGCTCGACAATCTTCGGCGGCTGGAGGCGATGGGAATCCGGTAACAGAAGGGCGAACATCGGGCGGCGTCGATGTAAACTCGGAGTAACGCACCCGGTACACCCACATGTCAATAGTCCTCGCAGTCATCGGTGGTCTGGGCATCTTCATGCTCGGCATGAAGTACATGTCCGAAGGCATGCAGGCGGTCGCCGGGAACTCCCTGCGCCGCATGATCAGCCTGGTCACCGACAACCGGTGGACCGCCACCGCCTCCGGCACGGCCGTCACGCTGCTGGTCCAGTCCTCCTCCATCACCACCGTCATCGTCGTCGGTCTGGTCAACGCCGGGATGATGCAGTTGCATCAGGCCATCGGCGTCATCATCGGCGCCAATATCGGCACGACCATCACGGGGTGGATTCTGGTGCTGAAGATCGGGAAATACGGCCTCCCGATGCTCGGTGCCGGGGCGCTGGTGTATTTGTTCGCCCGTCAGGATCGTCCCAGGTTCATCGCGATGGCGATCATGGGGCTGGGCATGGTGTTCTTCGGGCTCGAGACCATGAAGGACGGTTTCGCGCCGATGAAGGACATGCCGCTCTTCATGGACGCGTTCGCGTGGTTTGAGGCCGACAGCTATGTCGGCGTCATGAAATGTGTCGTGGTGGGGTGTCTGTTGACGCTGATTGTGCAGAGCAGCAGCGCCACCTTGGGGATCACGATCGGCCTGGCGGTCACGGGGGTGATCCCGTTCACCACCGCGGCGGCGCTGGTGCTGGGCGAAAACATCGGCACGACGATCACCGTGATCATTGCCCAGGTGGGTGCGACCACGAACGCGAAGCGTGCGGCATGGGCGCACGTGCTGTTCAACGTCATTGGTGTGTTCTGGATCACGCTGATCTTCCAGTGGTACATCCGCCTCGTGGCGCAGGTTGTGGAGCGCGGTTATGGCGCGGACCCGATGGTACTGACCTTTGCCTCGGCGCCGGAACCGGAGTACTTCGCCGTGGTGGTGACATCGGCCATTGCCCTCACGCACACCGGGTTCAATGTCCTGAACACGATTCTCTTCTTGCCCTTCTTCGGGCCGTTCACGAAGTTGTTGTTGCGCCTCGTGCCGGATCCGCGGGTCAAGGAAGTAGGGCGCCTGAAACACATCGATCCGCGCACGGTGTCGGCTCCGGTGCTGGGGATCGAGCAGAGCCGCGGAGAAGTCGTCCAGATGGGGGAGAGTGTCGTCGCCATGAACGATGGCGTGCGTCAGCTCGGCTTTCACGGACCCGTGGATGAGCGGCTGATTCAACAGACCTTCCACCGCGAGGAAGTGCTCGACAACTCCCATCGTGAGATCGTGAAGTTCCTCACCGACCTGCTCGACGCGACCGTGCCGCATGCGATTGCCGCGGAGGGACGCCGTCAGTTGCGCATGTCGCACGAGTGTGAATCCGCCAGTGACCGGCTGGCCAGCGTCCTGAAGGCATTCCTGCGGCTGCGCGAGGAACGGCTCGAACTGCCGGCGGATCTCAAGAGCGGACTCCTGGACCTGCACGACACCGTTGCCGCGCTCTTCAAGAAGGTTATTGAGGCCTACGGCGAACGCGGCGTCGTGGAGGACGCCGAGGCGCAGAGTGAAAACGCGCTGATTCTGAGCAAGGTCAAGACGCTGCGCGACCGCCACCTGCGGCTCATGACCGATCAGCCCGTGCACCCCGGCCTCAGTCTGCTCTTCAACGGGATCCTGACCGACTACAGCCGCATCCGTGCGCACGCGATGAATCTGCACGAAGCGACGATCGAAGTCTCCGAGCCATCGTAGACTGTCGCCGATGACTCATCGGGTCTTCCACGTCACGTTGCTCGGGGTCTTTGTCCTCTCCGGCTTTTCCGCGCTGCTCTACCAGATGTCCTGGCAGCGCGCGTTGATGACCATCTACGGCAGTCATATGGAATCGGTGGCCATGGTGTCGTCGGCGTTTCTGACGGGGCTCGGCCTGGGCAGTCTGCTCGGGTGCCACCCGACGCGATGCTGATCGACAACGGCGTGTACGACAGCATCATCCACAATGGTCTCAACCCCACGACGGAGCACGTGCGCCCGTACTGGCTGGGTGCTGTGCATGCGGCGCCCAGGGACGTCCTGGTCATCGGCCTGGCATCCGGCACCTGGACCCATGTGATGGCGAACCATCCGACCGTCCAGACGATGACGGCCGTCGAGATCAGCGCGGGGTATCTGGACCTGGTGGCATCACGGCCCGAGGTGTCGTCGCTGCTGCGTGATCCACGCGTGACGCTGGAGGTCGATGACGGCCGCCGATGGCTCAGGAATCACCCGGAGCGCCGGTTCGACGTGATCATGTGGAACACCTACCACTGGCGCGAGATGTCCACCGGGATTCTCTCCATCGAGTTCCTGGATCTGGTGAAGTCGAGGCTCAAGCCCGGGGGCATTGCGATGTGGAACACCACCGGTTCAGGGCGCGTGGTGGCAACAGGTCTGCGCGCGTTTCCTCGCATGGTGAAGTTCGGGGGATTCGTGATTGGCAGCATGGCGCCGATCGACCTGGACTGGGATCGGTGGGCCAGCGTGCTCGCCGGCTATCGCATCGACGGCCGTCCGGCGTTCGATCAATCCACACCTGAGGGGGTGGCTGCACTGCGGGACGCGCTGGCGTTGCGTGATCGTCAGGGGACCGGGTTTGGATCCTACTACTGGCTCGATCACGCGCAGTTGACGGCGACCCATGCCCATGAAGCCATCATCACCGATGACAACCTCGGGCGTGAATACCGGCGCTGGCAGGATCGGTTCCGGCGCTGATCCCCGTCAGCGCCCGGCCATCTGCCACTCGCGGATGGCGTCGATCGGCCAGGCGAGCATGATGATGTTCAGGGTCAGGTTGTCGCGGATCAGCAGCAGCATCACCAGTTCCGCCACCACCACCGCCGCGAGGCTTGCAAGCACCCGCAGCCGCCAGGCCATCAGGAATCCCAGACCGGCCATGACGATGTCGCTGACGGAGTTGAGAATACTGTCGCCGACGTACCCTTGCGCGATGGTCACGGCGCGGTAGCGGTCGATGATCATCGGGGAGTTCTCAAGCACTTCCCAGACCGCTTCAAGGGCGACGGCCAGCACAAGACGCGTGGCGACCGGCTGCCGGGGCGCGACCAGCACCAACAGGGCGTAAAACAGGAATCCATGCACGATGTGCGAGACCGTGTACGGATCGAGCACACGTTGTGACTGGTGGGCGCTCCAGATGTCGGGTTCCACCCACGCGAACGTGCCGTCCGGTGCGAGCGGAACCCGCCCCATCCACCATTCGACGGCAATGGTGACGAGCACAATCGCGAGCATTGCCAGGCCGTGGCGACGGGTCAGTGTCATAGAGTCCTGGCGCGCTAAAGTTCAGCGCGCCCTACGTGTTCGCCGTACGTAGGGCCCGCTGAACTGCAGCGGGCCTTGCCGGCGCGCTCCAGTTCAGCGCGCCCTACATGTTCGGCGTACGTAGGGCCCGCTGAACTGCAGCGGGCCTTGCCGGCGCGCTCGAGTTCAGCGCGCCCCACATGCGTCGCTACGAGAGCAGCGCGCGGCGGTATTCGCGATTGAGCGTGGCGATGCTTCTGAGCGAGATGCCCTTGGGGCAGACCGCTTCACATTCGCCTTCGTTCGAGCAGCCGCCGAAGCCGTTCTCGTCCATGGCGTCCACCATCGCGACGACACGGCTCTGCGCCTCGAGCTGCCCCTGGGGCAGGAGGGCGAGGTGCGTGACCTTGGCGGAGGTGAAGAGCGCCGCCGATGCGTTCTTGCAGGCGGCGACACACGCGCCGCACCCGATGCACGTCGCCGATTCGAAGGCCTCGTCGGCCACCGTCTTCGGAATCAGAATCGCGTTGGCGTCCTGCGCACCGCCGGTGTTGACCGAGGTGTAGCCGCCGGCCTGGATGATCCGATCAAACGCGGAACGGTCCACCACAAGGTCCTTGATGAGCGGGAACGCCTTGGCGCGCCACGGTTCGATGACGATGGTGTCGCCGTCCTTGTAGCGGCGCATGTGGAGCTGGCACACGGTGGTGCAGGAATCCGGTCCGTGCGGACGTCCGTCGACCATCACGCCGCAGGTGCCGCAGATCCCTTCACGGCAGTCGGAGTCAAACGCGATTGGTTCCTCGCCCTTCGCGATCAGCGTCTCGTTGACCGAGTCGAGCATCTCGAGGAAGGACATGTCGGGGGACACGTTGTCGGCGGTGTAGTCCACAAGCCGGCCCTGCGCCGTCGGGCCCGACTGGCGCCACACTTTCAGATGCACCTTCATTACTTGTAGCTCCGTTGCGAGGGCTTCACGTGCTCGAATGTCAGCGGTTCCTTGTGCAGCGTCGGGGCCGCGCCCACGCCCTGATATTCCCAGGCCGCGGCATACGAGAAGTTCGCGTCATCCCGCTGCGCCTCACCGTCGGGGGTCTGGCTCTCCTCGCGGAAGTGGCCGCCACAGGATTCGGTGCGGTGCAGTGCGTCGAGCGCGAGCAGTTCGCCGAATTCAAGGTAGTCTGCGACGCGACCGGCGTACTCGAGGTTTTTGTTCAGATTGCTGGCATCACCCGGCACCGAGACGTTCTGCCAGAACTCCTCGCGCAGCTGGGGGATCCGCGCCAGCGCGCGCTTGAGCCCCGCGTCGTTGCGCGACATGCCGACTTCATCCCACAACAGGCGCCCGAGTTCGCGGTGCAGTTGCCGCGGGGTCTTGGAGCCCTTCACGGTCAGCATGCGCGTGATGCGGCCCTGCACCGAGGCCTCGGCCTCCTTGAACGCGTCGTGATCGGTGGTGACTTTTTCGACCGGCGTGGACGCGATGTAGTGGGCGAGTGTGTACGGAATGACGAAGTAGCCGTCGGCGAGTCCCTGCATCAGCGCGGACGCGCCGAGCCGGTTGGCGCCGTGGTCCGAGAAGTTCGCTTCCCCGAGCACGTGGAGGCCGGGAATCGTGGACATCAGGTTGTAGTCCACCCAGAGGCCACCCATCGTGTAGTGGATCGCCGGATACATCCGCATCGGTTCCTTGTACGGATTTTCGTCGGTGATCTTCTGATACATCTCGAAGAGGTTGCCGTAGCGGCTGGCCACGACGGATTCTCCGAGCCGGTGGATCGCGTCCTTGAAGTCGAGGAACACCGCCAGCCCCGAATCTCCGACCCCGCGCCCGTCGTCGCACACCTGCTTCGCGTTGCGTGAGGCCACGTCGCGCGGCACCAGGTTGCCGAAGCTCGGATACTTCCGCTCGAGGTAATAGTCGCGCTCGGATTCGGGAATGTCGTTCGGATGGCGTTTGTCGCCTGCGTTTTTCGGCACCCAGACGCGGCCGTCGTTCCGGAGCGACTCGGACATCAAGGTCAGCTTCGACTGGTCCTCGCCGTTGACAGGGATGCACGTGGGGTGAATCTGCGTGTAACAGGGATTGGCAAAAAACGCGCCGCGTTTGTGCGCGCGCCACGCCGCTGTGACGTTGGAGTTCACGGCGTTGGTGGAGAGGTAATACGCGGTGCCGTACCCGCCCGTCGCCAGGCACACCGCATCAGCGACGTAGCGCTCAAGCTGGCCCGTCACCAGATTGCGGACGATGATGCCGCGGGCCTTGCCGTTGATCACGACGACATCGAGCATCTCGCGCTGGGCGAACATCTGGACGGTGCCCTTGGCCACCTGCCGCATCATGGACTGATACGCGCCCAGCAGCAGCTGCTGCCCCGTCTGTCCGCGCGCGTAGAACGTGCGCGAGACCTGGGCGCCGCCAAACGACCGGTTGTCGAGCTGGCCGCCGTACTCACGCGCAAACGGCACGCCCTGGGCCACACACTGGTCGATGATGTTGACGCTCAATTGCGCCAGCCGGTACACGTTGGCTTCCCGCGCCCGATAGTCGCCGCCCTTGACGGTGTCGTAGAACAGGCGCCAGATGCTGTCGCCGTCGTTCTGGTAGTTCTTGGCCGCGTTGATGCCGCCCTGCGCGGCGATCGAGTGGGCGCGCCGTGCGCTGTCGTGAATGCAGAAGCTCAGGACGTTGTAGCCCAGTTCACCGAGCGAGGCGGCCGCCGACGCCCCGGCAAGCCCGGTCCCGACAATGATGACTGTATGTTTCCGACGGTTCGCCGGGTTCACCAGCTTGCTGTCGAAACGATGCCGATCCCACTTCTCCTGAATCGGGCCCGAGGGAACTTTGGAATCAAGCGTCATAGGAACAGGTACACCCAGACCGGGATGAGCGCGAATCCGCCCGCAATGATGACGGCCAGCATGAGGCCCAGGTTCAGCAACCGCGCCGCCCATACGCCATTGGTCATCAGGCCGAGCGACTGAAACGCACTCGAGACGCCATGGCGCAGATGGAGTCCGACGATGCCCATGGCGACGATGTAGGCCGCGGCATACATCGGATTCCTGAAGACCTCGACCACCAGACGCTGGAGGTCACGGACGCCGGCTTCGGCCGATGCGTAATACGGTCCGTATTTGAAGGTCGCGATGTGGACCACCAGGAAGACCAGCAGGAAAATCCCAGAGAGGGCCATCGTGGTGGAGGCCCAGGACTTCCGGCTCGGGCCCCCAGCCCAGGTCTTCTTCGCATACCCGTCCGGCCTGGCGCTGCGGCCACGCACCACGTGGCCGATGGCCTTGCCCATGTGCACGAGCAGCAGCGCCATCAGCGCGATCTCTGCGGGCACCACCAGCGGATTGGTGATGAGCGCATGGCCGTAGGCGTTGAATTTGTCCCCCCCGAGCAGGATGAGGAGGTTGCCGGCGAGGTGGCCGATGAGGAAGCCCACCAGCAGGAGACCGGTGAGGGCGACGAGGAACTTGGAACCGACGGTCGTGCTGAGGGCACGCAGCACCTTCATGCAGCAGATTGTATTCCGAAGTTCGGAAGTTCCGAAGCCCGAAGTCATCGGATGACCTGATACACTTCCCAGTCGCATGAAGATTCACGAGTATCAGGGAAAGTCAGTCCTCGCGAAGTACGGTGTGCCGGTGCCGAAGGGCTTTGTGGCGTACACGCCGGACGAAGCGCGGGCCCACGCGACCGCCCTCGGGGGCGGCACCGTGGTGGTCAAGGCGCAGATTCACGCCGGGGGTCGCGGCAAGGGCGGCGGCGTCAAGGTCGTCAAGGGACCGGACGCGGCTTTTGAGGCGGCCAAGGCCATTCTCGGCATGACGCTCGTCACCTATCAGACCAGTCCCGCCGGTCAGCACGTCTCGCGCGTCCTGGTCGAAGAGGGGCTGGCCATGGACCGGGAGATGTATCTCGGCATGGTCATCGACCGCTCGACACAGAGGACGGTGCTCATGGTGAGCCGGGAGGGCGGTGTCGAAATCGAGAAGGTCGCCGCCGAGACTCCCGAGAAAATTTTCAAGGCTTTTGTGCATCCGACGCTGGGGTTGCAGCCGTATCAGGCCCGCCAACTCGCGTTTCAGCTGGGCCTGAAGGGCGACGAAATCAAGAAGGCCGTGTCGCTGATGCTGAAGACGTATGCGGCGTTTGTCGCCAGTGATGCGTCCTTGCTGGAGATCAATCCGCTGGTCGTGACGGCCGGCGGCGACCTCATCGCCCTGGACGCGAAGGTCAATTTCGACGACAACGCCCTCTACCGGCACGCAGACATCAAGGAGTTCCGCGACCTCGCGGAGGAAGACGCGCTCGAAATCGAGGCTTCGAAGTACTCGCTCAATTACATCAAGCTCGATGGCACCATCGGCTGCATGGTCAACGGCGCGGGCCTGGCGATGGCCACGATGGACATCATCAAGCTGGCGGGCGGGGAGCCGGCCAACTTCCTCGACGTCGGCGGTGGCGCCAACGCGGAACAGATCAAGAACGCGTTCCGCATCCTGATGTCGGACACGGCGGTGAAGGCCGTGTTCATCAACATCTTCGGCGGCATCCTGCGGTGCGACGTGCTCGCGCAGGGCGTCATTGCGGCGGTCACCGATCTCGGTGTCCGCGTGCCCATTGTCATCCGCATGGAAGGCACGAACGTGGAACTGGGCAAGCAGATGCTGAAGGACAGCGGCCTCAATTTCACGACGGCCGACGCCATGGACGAAGGCGCGGCCAAAGTCGTCGCGCTCGCGAAGGGCTGATGGGCGGCTGGGCGGCTGGGCTGGTGGGCGGCTGGGCGCGTGTATTACGTAGGGCGCGCTGAACTGTAGCGCGCCATTACTAAGGGACTGATTCATGTCTGTTTTGATCGATAAATCGACCCGTCTTCTCGTGCAGGGCCTGACCGGCCGCGAAGGCACTTTTCACGCCAAGCAGGCCCAGGCCTACGGCACGAACGTGGTCGGCGGGGTGACCCCCGGCAAGGGCGGCACCACCCACGAGGGGTGGCCGGTGTTCAACACCGTGGCCGACGCCGTGGCGGCCACCGGCGCCAACGCCTCTGTGATCTTTGTGCCGCCTCCGGGCGGTGCGGATGCCGTGATGGAAGCGGCCGACGCCGGGCTGGATCTCGCCGTGTGCATCACGGAAGGCATCCCGACGCTGGACATGATGAAGGCGTTGTCGTTCATGGACAGCCTCGCGGGCGACCCCCGGGCGCCCCGAAAAAAGATGCGGCTGATCGGCCCGAACTGCCCGGGTCTGATTTCCGCCGGCCGCGCGAAAGCCGGCATCATCCCCGGTCATATCTGCAAGGAGGGCCGGGTCGGCATCGTGTCCAAGTCGGGCACGCTGACCTACGAGGCCATCCACCAGCTGACCCGCAACGGCCTCGGTCAGACCACCTGCATCGGCATCGGCGGCGACCCGCTCATCGGCACATCCTTCATCGATGCGCTCGAACTCTTCGGCCAGGATACGGAGACCGAAGCGGTCGTCATGATCGGGGAGATCGGCGGATCGGCCGAAGAAGAGGCCGCGGCCTGGATCAAGGCGCACTTCACGAAGCCCGTCGTCGGCTTCATCGCCGGTCAGACGGCGCCGCCCGGTCGCCGCATGGGACACGCCGGCGCGATCATCGCCGGGGGCAAGGGCACCGCGGCCGAGAAGATGGCGGCCCTCACGGCGGCCGGCGTGCACGTCGTCAAAAGTCCCGCGGATATCGGGGCGGCGATGATGCAGGCGCTGCGCGCCTGACAGCTGGGTAACTGAGCCGCTGGGCGGTTGGGCAGGTGGGCTATTGGGCAGGTGCTCAGTTGCCCATTTGTGCATTTGCCGAGATAATCGTGCTGATATGTCCTCGCCGCTTGCCACGGCCGATCAGGCCGACCGTTCCGTCCAGTCTCACGTCGTCAACGACTTCAGCATTCAGGTTGCCACCGTCAACGGATCCGGGTCCCAGACGGCCAACATGATTTTGCTGCGCGCCATCTTTCAGATGGGAGTGCCCGTGTCGGGCAAGAACATGTTCCCGTCGAATATTGCCGGATTGCCGACGTGGTACACCATCCGTTCCAATCACAAGGGCTACATCGCCCGAAAGAAGGAAGTCGACTTCCTGGTGGCGATGAATGCGGAGACGGCGCGTGAGGACGTGCTGACGCTGGAGCCGGGCCGCGCGGTGGTGTTCGACGCGCCGCTGAAGCTGGATGAGCTCCGGCAGGATCTGATTTTTTATTCCGTGCCGTTTGACAAGATCGTCGCCGAGGTCTGTCCGGACGCGAAGCTGCGTCGCCTCGTCAAGAACATGATCTATGACGGCGTGCTCTCGCACCTGCTGTCGATCGATCTGCAGGAGATGATCCACGCGCTGTCCAAGCAGCTCGGCAAGAAGCCGAAGGCGATGGCGCTCAATCAGGCGGCGCTCGAGGCGGGTGCGGCCTATGCGAGGGAACACTTCACCGAGATTAAACATCCGTACCGGATTCAGCGGATGAACGCGACGGCGGGGAAGATCCTCGTGGAAGGCAATGCGGCCGCGGCGATGGGCTGCATGTTTGCCGGCGTGACGGTGGTCCCCTGGTACCCGATCACGCCGTCGTCATCGCTGCCTGAGTCGTTGATCGGGTACATGCGGAAGTACCGCATGGACAAGGAGACGGGGAAGGCCACGTTCGCCATCGTGCAGGCGGAGGATGAGATTGCGGCCATCGGCATGGTGATCGGCGCGTCGTGGGCCGGGGCCCGGGCCATGACCTCCACGTCAGGCCCCGGGGTGTCGCTGATGTCCGAGTTCGCCGGTCTGGCCTACTACGCCGAAGTGCCCGGCGTGGTCTTCGACATTCAGCGTGTGGGGCCCTCCACGGGCCTGCCGACGCGCACGGCGCAGGGCGATCTGCTGTTCACGGCGGTGAACTCGCACGGTGACACACGGCACCCGATGTTGCTGCCGTCATCGATGTCCGAGTGTTTTGACATGGCGGGCGAGGCGTTTGATCTGTCGGAACGGCTTCAGCAACTCGTGTATGTCATGAGCGATCTCGACCTCGGCATGAACACCTGGATGTCCGACCCGTTCGACTATCCCACCAAGCCGCTCGATCGCGGCAAGGTGCTCGACGAGGCGAAGGTCCGCGAATTGGGCGCGTCGTGGGGCCGCTACAAGGACATCGATGGCGACGGCATTCCGTGGCGGTCGTTGCCCGACACGAACACGCCGGCGTTCTTCACGCGGGGCTCCGGCCACAACGCGATGGCGCAGTACACCGAACGCGCCGACGACTATGTGAACAACCTCGACCGCCTCTCGAAGAAGTTCGAGACTGCGAAGACGCTGGTGCCAGGACCGATCGAGACGGCTGAGCCTGGCGCCTCGGTCGGGATTATCGCCTTCGGCTCCACGCACTGGGCGATTCTCGAGACGCGGGACCAGCTCAAGGCGGCCGGCGTGGCGACGTCCTACCTCCGGTTGCGGGCATACCCGTTCTCGGATGCGGTGGCCGAGTACATCGCACGCCACGACCGCGTGTATGTCGTGGAGCAGAACCGCGACGGGCAGATGTTGAGCCTGTTGCGGATGGATCTCGATCCGGCGCTCTCGATGAAACTGCGGAGCGTGCGGCATTACAGCGGGCTTCCGATCGACGCCCACAGCGTGACCGACAGCATTCTGGCGCAGGAGAAGTAGATCAATGTCCACCGTCAAAACCAATCGCCTGGGCCTCGAACTCGCGTCGTATCGCGGCAGCAAGACCACGTTGTGTGCCGGCTGCGGCCACAATGCCATCACGGAGCGCATCATCGACGCCTGCTACGAAATGGGCGTGGATGCGAAGAAGGTCGTAAAGCTTTCGGGCATCGGCTGCTCGAGCAAGAGTCCGGCCTACTTCCTGAATCAGTCACACGGGTTCAACTCGGTCCACGGCCGCATGCCGTCGGTGGCGACCGGCGCGATGCTGGCCAACGGCACGATGATGGCAATCGGCGTCAGTGGTGACGGCGACACGGGCGCGATTGGCATCGGCCAGTTCGTGCATACGATGCGCCGGAATCTGCCGCTGATTTACATCATTGAAGACAACGGCTGCTACGGCCTGACGAAGGGGCAGTTCTCGCCGACGGCCGATCTCGGATCGAAGGCGAAGAACGGCGTGGTCAACGACCTGCCGCCCATCGACACCTGCGCACTGGCCATCGAGCTTGGCGCGTCGTTTGTCGCGCGGTCATTCTCGGGCGACAAGAAGCAGCTGCTGAGCATTCTCAAGGCGGCCCTGTCGCACCGCGGCACCTGCATGATCGACGTCATCTCCCCGTGCGTCACGTTCAACGATCACGAGGGATCGACGAAGAGTTATGCCTACGTGAAGGACCATGACGAAGCGCTGGGCGAAGTGACGTTCGTGCCGTTCTTCGAGGACATCAACGTCGACTACGATCCGGGGTCGACGACCCAGGTGAAGATGCACGACGGGTCCCACCTGTTCCTCAAGAAGATTGCCGAGGACTACGACCCGAGCGACAAACTCGCCGCGATGCGGCTGATTCACGAGACCACGCGCCGGGGCGAATTCCCGACGGGCATCCTCTATCTGGAGCCCGACAAGGAAGACTTCGTCGGTTCGCTGAACATGGTGCCGGAACCGCTGGCATTTCTCCCGACCGAACGCACGCGCCCGTCGAAGGCCGTGCTCAATGACCTGATGAACAGTTTGATGTAGTCCAGAAGTCCAGGAGTCCAGGAGTCCCGAGTTCGGACCCTTGGACCACTGGACCCCTGGACCGATAGAGACACTGAACTTATGACTACAGAAAGAACGTTCGCGATCATCAAGCCCGACGCCGTGAAGGCCGGGAAGGCCGGCCAGATTCTCGCCCGCATCGAAGGCGCAGGATTCACGGTGCGGGCCATGCGCCTGCAGCACCTCTCCAGGCGTGAAGCCGAAGGCTTCTACGCGGTGCACGCGGCGCGCCCGTTCTTCGGCGAACTGACCGAGTTCATGTCGTCCGGCCCGTGCGTGCTCCTGTGCCTGGAAGCGCCGGGCGCGATTCTCAAGTGGCGCGACACGATGGGCGCGACCGATCCGGCCAAGGCGGCGGAAGGCACGCTGCGTCGCGACTTCGGCACCTCGATCGGCAACAACGCCACGCACGGGTCCGATGCACCCGAGACGGCGGCGTTTGAACTGGGGTATTTCTTCAGGGGCATGGAACTCTAAGGTGGCGATCAAGTCGGATCGCTGGATTCGTCAGATGTCCCGTGACCACGGGATGATCGAGCCTTTCGTGGATGGGCAAATCCGCGACGGGGTGGTGTCGTACGGGTTGTCGTCCTATGGGTACGACATTCGCGTCGCCGACGAATTCAAGGTGTTCACGAACATCAACACCACGGTGATCGACCCCAAAAACTTCGATCCCAGGTCGTTCGTGGACATCAAGTCGGACGTCTGCATCGTGCCGCCCAACTCGTTCGCGCTCGCGCGGACGATCGAGTACTTCCGCATCCCTCGCGACATCCTGACGATTTGTCTCGGCAAGTCCACTTACGCGCGGTGCGGGATCATCGTGAACGTCACGCCCTTTGAGCCCGAGTGGGAAGGCTACGTCACGCTCGAAATCTCAAACACCACGCCCCTGCCGGCCAAGATTTACGCCAACGAGGGCCTGGCCCAGGTGCTGTTCTTCCAGAGTGACGAACCGTGTGAACGGTCCTACGCCGACAAGAAGGGCAAGTATCAGAAGCAGGTCGGCGTGACGCTGCCGAAGATCTAGGTTCATGATTCATCGGTTCAGGGTTCAGGGTGCCGTTCTGGGTTCCTGGACCAGAGTTGGTGGTGCCTACGTTGCGATAGGTAAGCGATCCGGACTAGAATACGGTTTCCTTGTCGCGGGGTGGAGCAGTCCGGTAGCTCGTTGGGCTCATAACCCAAAGGTCGCAGGTTCAAATCCTGCCCCCGCAACCAAATTTCTCAACGGGTTACGGCCTTTTGCTGTAACCCGTTTTTCGTTTGGCTGCGTCCGGGTTGCGGACGGCTGGCGGTCGCCCGGACCGGGAGTTTCCCTGCGCCTGACCGGCAATCCGTGGCACCATACGACACCCGTACAGACACGAACCGTCACTTTCTGGAGCACCCACCATGGGCCATCGACCAGTAGTTGCCGCCGTCTTTATTACCGCAGCGATTGCCGTCCTGAGCGGTCATGCCTCGATCGGACCAGCGGAATCAAAACTGGGCGCCTCCGAGCGGTATACCCTCCGCGTTCCGACTGAAGGTGACGTGGCGACCGTCGGGGTGGACCTCGCCGTCCCCGACGGGGTCACGGTGTCCTACGTCCAGGCCTCCGGTGGTTGGACGAGCGAACTGCGGCGCGACGGTACACGCATTGTCGGCATTTCATGGAAGGTGCAGATTCCACCCGCGCACTTCGGCGAGTTCGCGTTCAACGCCAGGAACCCGAAGGACGGGACCGCCCTCATCTGGAAGGTCACCCAACGGTTCGCCGACGGCAGCACGAGCGAATGGACCCCCAGCACGAAGCTGGTGGCCGCAACCTGGGAGTAGGCGCCGATGCCACTTGCGACCGTCCGCCTGGGCCTGGCCGCCACTCTCTTCGTCGGCGCCACACTCTCGGTGCGCGCCCACGACTTCTGGCTCGTACCCGACGCCCTTGTGGCGCCCCGCGGAGCGGCACTGGTCGTCCGTGGACAGACCAGCAGCCGTTTCCCCACCAGCGAATCTGCCGTCACTGTTGATCGTGTCGTCGAGGCGCGGGTCCTCGGCAACACGAGCGATGAAACCAAGACCATCCCGATCTCGCCGCTCGCCAGCGGGGCGGCGATCGTCGTGGGGCTTGGTCTCCTTGTCGCCGGCCAGCGCAAGGGCTGAGGCGGCTTCGTCGCTGCTGTTATTGCTTCGGGCGGTCGCGGAGCGTGATGAGTGTCTCGCCAGGCCGGATCAGGCCGAGCTCTTCGCGGGCGACTGATTCGAGCATGGCCGGGTCGCGACGCAGCCGCTCGGCTTCGACCCGCAGGCGGGCGTTGTCGGCGCGGAGGCGGTGGAGGTTGTCTTCCGCCTTCGACTGCTCCTGCCGTGCCTGCAGTCTGGCCAGGTAGCCTTTTTCGCCGACCAGCGCATTCACCATCAGCACTCCGGAGACGATCCAGAGGGCATACCGGAGCATGCGCCGGCGCCGCTCGCGAATCTCAGGGCCCGACCGCGGACGCCGCCGGTCACGCGGGCGCGCCGGAGCGGCCTGCGGGGTCTCAGTAGGCGTGTCGGTCGACGGGCTGGGTGTCCGCATAAACGCGCTGGAGTGTTGTACCAACATTTCGGCCGAAGTACAAGCACAAAATAGGACATATGACTGATGTCGTGATCGTTCTGACAACCATACCTGAGGATCTTGACGGCGACGCGTTGGCTCGCACACTGGTCGAGGAGGGCGTCGCCGCGTGTGTCACGCTCGGTCCGTCCGCGCGGTCGACGTACCGCTGGCAGGGGGCGGTGGAGTCGGCGACTGAACGCCCGGTGACGATCAAGACGACCCTCGCCAGGGTCGCCGCGTTGGAAGCTGCGGTGAAGGGGGCTCACCCGTACGAGGTGCCGGAGTTTCTGGTCCTTCCGGTCACCGCGGGCAGTGCCGAGTACCTGGCCTGGGTTCGCGCTACAACAACCGAATGGCCATGAAGCCCGCGATGAGCAGGACGAGAAACGCGAGCGCGAAGGCGTCGAAGTGTTTCTCGATCAGGGCGCGCACCGGGGCGCCAAAGATCCGCAGCATGGCGGCCACCAGGAAAAACCGGGCCGATCGCCCAAACAGGCTGACCACCAGGAAGGGCCAGAACGCCATGCCGGTGGCGCCGGCCGCGATCGTGGCGACCTTGAACGGAATCGGTGTGAACGCCGCGGCCAGCAGGAACCAAATCCCGACATCACTGTTGTAGGTGGCGACCACGGTATTCCAGGCGTCCTGCGCCTGATAGAAATCGATGATGGGCTGGCCGAGGGCGTCAAACGCCACCGCTCCAATCAGATAGCCGATCGCCGCGCCAATCACCGATCCGGCACTGCACAGCAGTGCGGCGCTCAGCCAGCGGTGTGTGTTTGCCGCGACGATGGCGATCAGCAGCACGTCCGGCGGAATCGGGAACACCGACGACTCCGCGATCGCGATGAGAAACAGGGCCAACAGGCTCTGAGGGGAGTCCGCCCACTTCATCGTCCAGTCGTAGAGGCCGCGGATCCAACTGCGGATTTTCGCGATCACGACAGGGCCTGCCGCAGATCGTCTTTGAGGTCCTCGATGTGTTCGACCCCGGCAGAGATCCGGATCAGGCTGTCGCTCAGCCCGATCTTCGCGCGTCGTTCGGGCGGGACCGAGGCGTGGGTCATTGAGGCCGGATGGCAGACGAGCGTTTCGACGCCGCCGAGGCTTTCGGCCAGCGCCATGAGGCGGAACTTGTTGAGCACGACGCGCGCGTCTTCAAGCGACCCCATCTCGAACGACAACATGCCGCCGCAGCCATTCGGCATCTGGCGTCGCGCCAGGTCGTACTGCGGATGACTGGGCAGGCCGGGGTAGATGACCTTCGTCACCTTCGGCTGCTCCGACAGGAACTCTGCGAGGGCGAGCCCGTTCGCCGTGTGCTGCGCCATGCGGAGGGACAGGGTCTTGGTGCCGCGCAGAATCAGCGACGAATCCATCGGACTCAGAATCGCGCCGGCGGAGTTCTGAATGAACTTCAGCCATTCGATGTGCTCGTCATGGACGGCGATGACGACGCCGCCGATGGAGTCGGAGTGTCCGTTGAGATATTTCGTCGTGCTGTGCACGACCATGTCCGCCCCCATCGCAATCGGGCGCTGGAGGCAGGGGCTCGCAAACGTGTTGTCCACGACGAGGAAGGCGCCGTGCCTGTGGGCGATGTCCGCAGACGCCGCGATGTCGGTCAGCCGCAAGACGGGATTGGTCGGCGTTTCAATGAAGACCATCTTCGTCGCCGGCGTGAACGCCTTGTCAATTTCCGCCGGGTCCGACGTGTCCACAAAGCTGAAGGAGAGTCCCAAACGCGTCATCACCTTGTCGAACAGCCGGAACGTGCCGCCGTATGTGTTGTCGGTCACGATCGCGTGATCGCCGGCCGAGAGGCGAGTCACGATCGCGTGGATGGCGGACATGCCGGACGCAAACGCAAATGCCGCCTTCCCGCCTTCGATGGCCGCCAGATTTGCCTCAAGGGCCGCGCGCGTCGGGTTCTGTGTCCGGGCGTATTCGTATCCCTTGTGCTGCCCGAGGGCGTCCTGCACATAGGTTGATGTCTGGTAAATCGGCGTGATGATGGCGCCCGTCGTGGGATCAGGGCGTTGACCAGCATGCAGACAGATGGTTTCGAACCGGGCGTTCGGCGGGAGCGTCATAGCCAAGCACGATAGTCTGTTATCATCGAAGTTTCAATTTCGGATGGCTTCCGCCCCCTCGCCGCGCCACGCTTCTGCGCCTGCTCCGGTACAGCTGAATCCGTTTCGGACCTTGCCAGGCCGCCTGCTGATCCTCTCCGGGGGCTCCCTCCTCGTGCTGTGGCTGCTGCAGCAGGTCGTGACCCTGCCGGCGCCCGTGGAAGCATTCCGCAAAGTCGTCTCCCTTGCCACGCGCGTCTCGCTCTTGTGGATGGCTGCCCTGATCGTGGTCCGGCAGCGCCGCGCATTCCTCTGGCGCGTGCGACGGAAACTGATCCTGTCCTACGTCTTTCTGGGATTCGTTCCGGTGGTGCTGATCGGCCTGTTCGTGCTGGCCGGGGGGTTCATTCTCCACGCCAACGTGTCTGGGTACCTGTTTCGTGACGGCCTGGACGACATCATCGAAGACGTACGCGTGCTTGCCGCCGCGTCCGCCACGGAAATCGGTTCGGCCCTGCCGCTCTCGGACGCCGTCCTGTCGCGGAAGTATGCGATGGTCGCGACGCAGTATCGCAGCCTCTCCCTGGCGGTGGTTCCCGTGGCGGGCGACCCCGGGCAGCCTTCCACGTCCCCGGTGGCGACGGCCGGCGCCTGGCGTCATATGCGCGCGCCCGACGCCGCACCGCCGTGGGTCGTGCTCGCCCCGTTTCAGGGACTGCTGACCATGGTGCCCGCCGGTGTCCAGGCCGACGAGACCGATGCGGAACAGTTGCTCATCCGGGCCACGGTGCCGCTGCCTGACGCCGGCCACGTGGTGATCGTCGACCTGCCCGTGGACACCGACATCGCCGCGCGGCTCGATGAACAGACAACGATTCGCCTCAACAGCGTGGCGGTCACCGTCCAGGAAGACGGCGGGGCCCAGCCGGTGCCCGCCCTGGTCTCACCCGTCGCCGACCGTACGCTGGCGGCAGACGACGAGGACCTGCGCGGGTGGCTGGGGTTGTTCCGCCGGACGGTGCTGATGGTGGACTTCACCGACTGGAGGACCGGCGGCGCGGGGCGTGTCTCGATCGGGCTCGATGCGCCGCTGGAGAAGGTCTACGGCCGCATCCTGTCCGTGCAGTCGAGCGATCTCGCCGACAACCTGCTGTCGGTGCTCGCGGTCCTCGCCGTGCTGTTGCTGAGTGTGCAGGGCGTGGCCCTCTTTTTCGGCGTCTCGCTCATCCGCCAGATCACGGCGGCCGTCCACGAGTTGTTCGAAGGGACCGAGCGCATCCAGCGGGGCGATTTCACCCATCGCATCAGGATGGAGTCCGACGACCAGCTCGGCGCGCTCGGCAAACAGTTCAACCTCATGAGCGCCAGCATGGAGCACTCCCTGCACGTGCAGCGGGAGAAGCAGCGGCTCGACGACGAATTGCGGATCGCCCACGAAATCCAGATGTCGCTGTTGCCCAAATGCCCGCCGGCGTACGACGGCCTGTCGATTGCGGACCTCTGTGTCCCTGCCAGGGAAGTGGGGGGCGACTACTACGACTTCTTCGAACTGGGGCCGCGATGTCTCGGTCTGCTGGTGGCGGACGTCTCCGGGAAAGGCACGTCAGCCGCGCTCTACATGGCCGAACTCAAGGGCCTGATGCTGGCCCTCAGCCACGAGGAACGCTCGCCGAAGAAACTGCTGACGCGGGTCAATCTCCTGCTGGCGGACCACCTCGACAACCGCAGCTTCATCACCATGACCTACGGCGTCATCGATCTCGACGCGCGCACCCTGACCCACTCGCGGGCCGGCCACACGCCGCTGATCGTCGTGTCCGGCCGCCGCACGCAGGGCGCCGAAGTCATCGTCCCCAACGGGATGGTGCTCGGGCTGCGTCTGCCCGGCGCCACCGGTCGGTTCGAATCGCTGCTGGACGAACACACGTTGCCGCTCGAGACGGGGGATGTCATTGTGTTCTACACGGACGGCATCACGGAGGCCATGAACGTCAACGGCGACCTGTTCGGAGATGAGTCCCTGGGCCGTGTGGTCCATGCCCATCGCGGCCTCGACGCGACAGGCGTCCGTGAGCGTGTCCTACGCGACGTGCATGCGTTTGTGGGCGACGCTGAGCCCCATGACGACATGACGATGGTCATCGTCAAGATCGAGAAGTTGGGTGAGGTTGGGTGAGGTTGGGTAGGGGCCTGCAGGGCGCGCTGGCTGTGAGCGCGCCAGTCGTAGGGCGCGCTGGCTGTGAGCGCGCCAGTGAGTGTCTATGAGTGTTGGCGTGTTTCGAAGTCATCTGTCGATTGAAGCCGAAGTGGTCCGCGGGTTGCTCGCGGCGCATGGGCTGCCGGCGCAGGTGTCGTCCACGCTCGCACCCGGACTGTTTCCCCTGCGATTCGGCGGGCAGGCGGCGTTCACCGTCACGGTCGCCGACGGGCAGGAGGAGCGTGCCCTTGCCCTGATTGCGAGTCATCTCGACGAAGCCGCGGCGGCCGAGGTCGCGCGGCTCGGCGAAGACATGGGACCGCTCCAGGACCGCATCGGGTACCACTTTCGCGACCTCGGCCTGCTCGAACACGCGCTCACGCACCGGTCGCGCGCGCACGAAGATGCGTCCGGCGGGGTCATCGACAACGAGTCTCTCGAGTTCCTCGGTGACGCCGTGCTGGGGTTCGTCGTCGCGGACATGTTGTTCCAGCGGTTCCCGACGCACAGCGAGGGCTACAAGTCCAAGATCAAGGCGTCGATTGTCTCAACGGCCTCGCTGGCCAGACTTGCCGCCGGCATCGACCTCGGGCGCTTCCTGCTGCTCGGCCGCGGCGAGGAGAAGACCGGTGGTCGTGCGAAGTACGCGATCCTCGCCGACTGCTTCGAAGCCCTCATCGCCGCGATTTACCTTGACGGCGGCATCGACGCCGCGCGCGCGTTCATCGTGTCGATCTTCGGACCGCTCATCACCTCAGGAGGCGACCAGGTCGCCGAAGCATCGTTCACCGACGACTGGAAGTCCGCGCTCCAGGAATGGCTGCAGGCCAACAACAAGGGCCTGCCGATCTACCAGATGGCATCCACGGACGGTCCTGATCACCGCAAACGTTTTGATGTCGAAGTGCTCGTCGCGGGTGTCGTCGTCGGCCGCGCCGACGGGCGATCCAAGAAGGACGCGCAGCAACAGGCGGCGAAGCTCGCTCTGCATGCGCTGAAGACAGCGCAGTAGCGAAGTTCCGAGGTTCCGAAGTTACCGGCATTTGCGGGGTGGAGGAGGATCGGGAATGAAGCGCTGGAGGCTTTCGCTGAGCCGGCGGAGGGCGGCGCCACAGATTCGTTCGTGCACGAGCAGTGCGCGGCACCCTTCGGTGGTGTAGGCCCAGCCTTCTGCGACGTGACTCTCGACTCCCATCGCCGCATCAAAGACTTGTTTGCGCCATTCGACGTCGCCGAAAGCACGAGGCGTCGCGCGAATCAGCAGATGGTCACACCGTGGCGCCGTGGCAGATTCTGCCAATGCGGTCTTGTGACTTGTGCAACGAATTCACTGGTCAGCAAGAGGACTGGGGAACTTCGGAACTTCGGAACGCCGGTCAGTCAATCTCAATAATCCCAGACCGATCCGCCACGGCCACCGGAGTCTTGGCTTCCGGAGCAGGCGCAGGGCTCGCGGGTGTCGCCGAGAGAGCAGGCGCCGAAGTCCCGTTGGCAAAGATCGTGACTTCGCGCGTGACGTCGTCGGCTGTTGGCGGGACGGGCTGCGCGTGGAGGCGCACGAAGAGACGGAGGAGGGGGTCGTCGAAGGTGTACCGCTTGCGGTGTACCGTGACGAGGTCCACGTCCTCGAGCCAGGAGAGATAGTCCTTGGTCGAGCCGGGCGTGCGATGGAGGCGCTGGCTGATCTCGGTGAGCGTCAACCCTTCCTGGTCGGCGAGCACACCAAGGATCGCCTTGAGCGCGCCGTACCCGCGGGCGCGGTGGAGGCGGAGCTCGTAGCTCTCGCGGCAGCGGGCGGTGAGCGCGCCATCCGGACTGAGTGCGGCGGCGAGCGCGAGCGGCACATTGCGCCGATGCAGGGGCTGGGCCAGCACCGATTCCACGAGCAGGCGCGCGTAGCCGGCGCGTCCGCCCGAGAGCGTGGCCACGTCGGCGGCCAGCGCCGCCGGCCACGCGGTGTCGTCGTTGCTCTGCCGCACGAGCAGATTGACGTCCTCCGCTCCGAGCGGCGGCATGTGGATGACTTCGAATCGCGCGGGCGCATCCCGCAGCAGACGATGGGCGCGTGCGGTGAACCGTGACGCGAGCACAAAGGCGTTGGGGCTGGCCGCGATGCGCGTGACCAGGTCGCGCTGCACATGGCGAAGGCCGGGGAAACTCTCGAACGT
This sequence comes from Vicinamibacterales bacterium, assembly GCA_030827135.1. GTDB lineage: Bacteria > Acidobacteriota > Vicinamibacteria > Vicinamibacterales > SCN-69-37 > SYFT01. The sequence goes on along the minus strand of JAURFE010000001.1, from coordinate 204,271 downwards.
CCGCACATCGAGTACTTCATCGATGAGGAACGTCATGGGCACCCTGGCGTCGCCTGTGGCCGCCGCAAAGTAGTGGGTGAGTCCGTCGAACGCGGCCTTGGCGCTGCGCGGCGCCGGTGGTGTGCCCGACGCACGCGCGGCCGCTGGTCCCGATCCGATCACCGCCGCGACACAGCGCTCGGGCGTGGTGGCCGCTGCGGCAAAATCGATGTACTGCGCGCGGTCGGCGCCAAACAACGACTGCAGCCGCAGGAGCAGCGAGGTGCGGCCCGCGGCGCATCCGCCGAGCACCACGGGGATGCGCCCCGCGTCGAGCGATTCGAGGACGCGGCGTTCGAGCGCCGGGCGTTCGACGATCACGGGCGCCGCCTCATGGGTACGTCGATTCCACGTGCGTCCGCCGTCTCAATCGCCGCCGGATATCCGGCGTCCACGTGGCGGACGACCCCCATGCCGGGGTCGCACGTCAGGACGCGGGACAATTTTTCGTCGGCCTCTGCGGAACCGTCGGCCACCACCACCATGCCGGCATGGATCGAGTAGCCAATGCCGACGCCGCCGCCGTGATGGACGGAGACCCACGTCGCGCCCGACGAGGTGTTGAGCAGCGCGTTGAGAATGGGCCAGTCCGCGATGGCATCACTGCCGTCGCGCATCGCTTCTGTCTCACGGTTCGGGGAGGCGACGGATCCGGCGTCGAGATGGTCGCGCCCGATCACAATCGGCGCCGACACGACACCGCGGCGCACGAGGTCGTTGAGCGCCAGGCCGAACTTTGCGCGGTCGCCGTAGCCGAGCCAGAAGATGCGCGCGGGAAGCCCCTGGAACGCGACGCGTTCGCGCGCCATGTGAATCCAGCGGCACAACGGCGCGTCGTGCGCAAACATCTGCAGCGCCAGGGCATCGGTCGCGGCGATGTCGGCCGGGTCTCCCGAGAGCGCAGCCCAGCGGAAGGGCCCTTTGCCTTCGCAGAACAGCGGCCGCACGTACTCGGGCACAAACCCCGGAATCGTGAAGGCGTCGTCCACGCCGGCCTGCTGCGCCTGCGCGCGGATGTTGTTGCCGTAGTCGAATGTCACCGCGCCGCGATCCTGCAGGGTGCGCATCGCGCGCACGTGGGTGGCCATCGACGCCATCGAACGGCGGACGTAGTCGGCCGGGTCCGATTCCCGGAGCGCCGCGGCCTCGGCGAGCGACAGGCCGACCGGCACGTAGCCGACCAGGGCATCGTGGGCCGAGGTCTGGTCCGTCAGCACATCGGGCGTGAGGCCCCGGGCCACGAGGGCCGGCAGGATCTCGGCCGCGTTGCCTTCCAGGCCGATCGACCGCGCGACGCCGTCGCGCTGATACTGCGCGGCTCTGGCGAGCGCCTCTTCAAGCGAGGCGGTCGCCTCGTCGAGATACCGGGTGGCAAGCCGGCGCTCGATGCGTGCCGGATCCACCTCGATGACCAGCGCGACACCTTCGTTCATTGTGATGGCAAGTGGCTGCGCGCCTCCCATCCCGCCCAGGCCTGCGGTCACGCAGAGTCTGCCGCGGAGCGTGCCGCCGAAATGCCGGCGCGCCACCGCCGCTAGCGTTTCGTAGGTGCCCTGCAGAATGCCTTGTGTGCCGATATAGATCCACGACCCGGCCGTCATCTGGCCGTACATCGTGAGGCCCTTGTCTTCCAGGTCGCGGAACGTCGCCCAGGTGGCCCACGCGGGGACCAGCATCGCGTTCGTGATGATCACGCGGGGCGACCAGGTGTGCGTGCGGAACACCGCGACCGGCTTGCCGGACTGCACCACCAGCGTTTCGTCGGCCTCGAGCCGCTGCAGCGTCTCGACAATCGCGTCGAAACACGCCCAGTTTCTTGCGGCCTTTCCCGTGCCGCCGTACACCACGAGGTCGTCGGGTCGCTCCGCCACCTCGGGATCGAGGTTGTTCATCAGCATGCGCATGGCCGCTTCCTGCGGCCAGCCTTTGCAGGTGAGGGATGCGCCACGCGGCGCACGAATGACTCTGGACGAAACGGGCATGGTGGCGATCGCTGTGGACGACTGAATGGGAGAGGTCACTCTAAAGAAGGATGCGGACCGAGTCAACGCTTGACAGCATCAGGCCAATTGCAGTGGGCAGGCGCGCTCGAGTGCGCCGGTCATCACCATCGAGGCAATGGTTGTGATCTCGGGGGACGGTGGGCGGTCGTCACCGAGCATCGGAACGTCCGCGCGAATCGCCGCATGGATGGCCGCCAGCGCAGGGCTGGTGGCCAGTGGTGCGAGCAAATCAATGGCCTGCGCGGCGGCCATGAGTTCGATCGCAATCACCTGGGTGGCGAGTTCGAGGACACGTGCGGCCTTGAGCGCCGCGCCCATGCTCATGCTGACGTGATCCTCGCGCCCGGCCGACGTCGGAATGGTGTCCACGGCGGCGGGGTGCGAGAGCGTCTTGATTTCCGCCGTCAGCGCGGCGGCCGTGACGTGCGCCATCATGAAGCCGGAGTTGAGTCCGGAGTCGCGCGTGAGAAACGCCGGGAGCCCGCTTTCGTGCGGCGTCATCATCCGATCGGTGCGGCGTTCGCTGATCGTGGCCAGCTGCGCCAGGCCGATCGTCAGGGTATCGGCGGCCAGTGCGATCGGAGCGCCATGAAAGTTGCCGCCGGAGATGATCTCGCCCTCTTCGGCAAACACCATGGGATTGTCGGTGGCCGAGTTCGCTTCGATCTCGGCGAGCCGGTGCGCGAAGCCGATGGCTTCGCGCGCCGAGCCGTGCACCTGCGGGGCGCAGCGCAGCGCATACGCGTCCTGCACCTTGCCGCAGTTGACGTGCGACGCATTGATCGCGCTGCCGTCAAGCAGCGAGCGCAGATTGCGCGCCGACGCCGCCTGGCCCGGTACGGGCCGGGCGGCATGAATCCGCGCATCAAACGGATGCGCGGACCCGCGCAGCGCATCAATGCTCATCGCGGCCGCGATGTCGGCCGCGCGCGCCAGGCGCGCCGCCGACAGCACGGCCAGGGCCAGCACACCCGTGCTGGCCTGGGTGCCGTTGATCAGCGCGAGGCCTTCCTTCGGCGCCAGTGTGACGGGCGTCAGCCCGGCACGCGACAGCGCCTGGCGGCCCTGTTCCGGGCCGCCCGAAGCGCGGCACGCGCCTTCACCCACGAGCACCAGCGCGAGGTGTGCGAGGGGTGCCAGGTCGCCGCTCGCGCCCACCGACCCGCGCGAGGGCACATGCGGAGTCACGCCCGCATTCAGCAGCGCGAGCAGGGCCTGCAGCGTCTCCAGACGGATCCCCGAGCGGCCCTTGGCCAGCACGTTCGCGCGCAGCGCCATGACCGCGCGGGTCTCCGGAATGGAAAGTGGGTCACCCACGCCGGCGGCATGACTGCGCAGCAGGTTCAGCTGCAGCGCCGCCAGTTGATCCTTGGGGATCGGCACTTCGGCCAGCGCACCAAACCCCGTGTTGATGCCGTAGACGGCGTGCGGCAGGGCCGCATGCCGGTCCACGACCGCACGCGAAGCCTGCACCCGTGCCACCGCGTCCGGCGAGAGCGCCACAGGCGCATGACCAAGAGCGATCGACGACAACGCGTCGAGTGTGAGAGAGGTGCCGTCGAGGTGAATCATGGGGGGCGAACCGAATGAAGGTATCATTTTAGCGTCATGAATCTGTGTGTGCTCGGCGCCCAGTGGGGCGATGAAGGTAAAGGCAAGATTGTGGACCTGCTGACGCCCAATTTCGGCGTCGTGGCCCGGTATCAGGGCGGACATAACGCCGGACACACCGTGTATGTGAACGGACGCAAGTTCGTCCTGCATCTGATTCCATCCGGGATCCTCCACGATGGTGTCGTCTGCCTCATCGGCAACGGGGTGGTCGTCGACCCGCACGCACTGTTTGCCGAAGTCGACAAACTCGCCGGCATGGGCGTCGACGTGGCCGGTCGCCTGTTTGTCAGCGAGAAGGCCCACCTCATTCTGCCGTACCACCGCGAGCTCGACATCCTGTCCGAAGCCCGCCGCGGCGAACGCAAAATCGGCACGACCTCGCGGGGGATTGGGCCGGCGTACGAAGACAAGATCGGCCGCCGCGGGGTGCGCGTTGGCGACCTCCGTGACACCTCGGACAACGGCCCGCTGGTCGGCGCGATCCGCGAGAATGTGGACGCGCGCAATCGGCTCGTCGGCAACACCGAGATGAAGTGGCAGGACGTGGTCGCGGACCTGCGCATCATGTGGACGCGGCTCGAGCCGTTTGTGGCCGACGTCTCACTCCGCCTCAATCAGGCCTTTGCCGCCGGCACGCGGGTCATGTTCGAAGGGGCACAAGGCACGCTTCTCGATATCGATCACGGGACCTACCCCTACGTCACGTCGTCAAACGCCATCGCCGGAGGCGCGTGCACCGGACTCGGCATCGGCCCGAAGGCCATCCACGCCGTGCTCGGTGTCGCCAAGGCCTACACCACGCGCGTCGGTGAGGGCCCCCTGCCAACCGAACTGCTCGGCGAGATGGGGCAGCGGCTGCGTGACACCGGCCAGGAATACGGCGCGTCCACCGGCCGTCCACGCCGCTGCGGCTGGTACGACGCCGTGGCCGTGCGCTACGCCGTGCGCATCAACGGACTGGACGCGCTCGCGCTCACAAAACTCGATGTGCTCGACGGGATCGAGACGCTGGAGATCTGCACCGCCTACAAGTGCGGAGACCAGACACTCACCGAGATGCCGGCCGACACCGCGCAACTGGCGGCGTGCACCCCGATCTACGAGTCCATGCCCGGGTGGACACAGCCGACACGCGGCGTGACAAAGTTCGACGATCTGCCGAAGGAAGCACGCGCGTACATCGCGCGGCTGGAAGCCGTGAGTGGCGTCCCCGCAGCCGTCGTCTCGACCGGCTCCGAGCGCGATCACACCATCGTCCGCCAGGACTCCGTCGCCGCGACCTGGTTCCGTACGTAGGGCCCGCAGTTCCTCGCAGGGCCCGCAGTTCCTCGTAGGGCCCGCAGTTCCTCGTAGGGCCCGCTGATCTGTAGCGGGCCATATCGGCGCGCTCACGTTCAGCGCGCCCTACGTACCTACGTGCTGATCGCGGCCGGCGGGCCCACGACGTCGCAGACCTTCTTCACCAGAGCCTGCCGCATGAAGGGCTTCGCGAGCGGATAGGCATTCGGCCCGAGGTCATCCGTCAACAGATACGCCGACACGAAGATGAACTTCATGTCGGGCAGCCGCTCGCGCAGCTTCGCCGCAAACTCCGGTCCTTTCATCACCGGCATCACCACGTCAGTCACCACGAGGTCGAGGTGGTGCAGGTGGGACGCGACCGCCAGCGCCTCGACGCCGTTGCCGGCTTCCAGCACGGATACCCCTCACGCCGCAGCGCCAGCGCGAACAGGTTCCGCACAGCCGGCTCGTCGTCCACCAGCAGGACGACGGTTGCCCCCGGGGGGCCTTGGTCCACCAGGGGCGCCGCCACAGCGGCGGGTTTCGACGAGCCGAACCTCGGGAACTTCATCGCTTCGACCAGTGGTCTTCGCTGATGATCGCGGTCTGCGTGTACTCCTGGCCGCCGACACTGAGTACGACCCGATAGTGGCCCGGGCCGACAGGCGCGAGCACCACGCCTGCGCCGGCCGTCGGGAAGACCGGCGCGGTCGGTGCGGCGGCACCACCACGACCCCCAAAGCCTGCGGCACCACCGCCGCGTCCACCGCGGCCGCCCGCGGCGTCGGCTGGTGACGCTTCACGCCGCGCCTGCATGTTCCAGCGCACACTGTTGATGCCGGCGGTCTTCGGGCCGTCCACTTCGGCGATGACGCGCGCACCGTCGTACACGCGCACCTTCACGTCGCCGGTGACGTCGCGCTGCAGGTAGTAGTGGATATGGACGCCCGGCTGGCGGCTCTGGCCGTTGAAGTTGTAGTTCGCCCGGAACGTGCTGAGCGTCGGGGTCCACTGAATGGCAGGCTGAATCGGCACGAGCGCCGCCGGCTGCGCCTGCACCGGCGCGGTGAGGTGCTGGAACGGCGTGATGTCGGCAATCCAGATCCCGCGGCCGTGCGTCGCCACGATGAGTTCATTCTCGCGCGGATGAATCTTCAGATCGTAGATGGGCGTCGTCGGCATGTTGCCGCGCACTTTCGTCCACGACGTGCCGCCGTCGAGCGAGAAGTGCAGCGCGAGTTCGGTGCCGATGACCAGGAAGTTCGGGTTCTTCCGATCCTCCACGATCATGTTGATGCCCGCTTCGGTCGGCAGGTTCGCCGCGATCGACGTCCACGTCTGGCCGTAGTCGCTGGTCTTCCACACAAACGGACGGAAGTCATCGTGGCGGTAGCCGGTGACCGTCAGATACGCGACCGCCGGGTCATGGAACGACGGGGCCACGCGGCTGACCCAGTAGCCGGGATGTCCCGGCACCTTGTCGCGCACGTTGGTCCACGTGCGGCCCGCATCCCGCGTCACCTGCACATTGCCGTCGTCAGTGCCCGCCCACAGCAGGCCCGGGGTGATCGTGGATTCATCGAGTGACGTGATGGTGCCGTACTGGATGTTGCCGGTGCCGCCGCGACGGGCCGGATCGTTCACCGACAGGTCGGGGCTGATCTCGGTCCACGTGTCGCCGCGATCGGTCGACCGCAGCGCCATCTGGCCCGCGTGAAAAATCGTCTGCGGATTGTGCGGCGAGATCACGATCGGCGCGTTCCAGTTGTAGCGCACCGGCTCCTGCCCCTGCGGCCGGCGGTACTGGATGTTGCGATTCTGTCCCGTGCGTTTGTCCGTGCGGCCAATGGCACCGAACTGACCCTCCGAGTAGACCCACCGGCTGTCGGTCGGGTCGGGGACGACGTAGAAGCCGTCGCCGCAGGAGCCGATGCCGCCCCATGCTTCGAACGGAATCGGACCGCCGTTCTTCATCGTGCTTGGTCCCCAGAGACAGCTGTTGTCCTGCAGGCCGCCGTACACGTTGTACGGATAGTCCATGTCGTAGCCAACCGCGTAGAACTGCGCGAGCGGAAGGTTCTGCGGATCGATCCAGGTGCGACCGCCGTCAAACGTGACGCCCATGCCGTGGTCGTGGCCGAGAATCATGTGGTTGGCATCGTTCGGGTTGATCCACATCGCGTGGTTGTCGCCGCCGTAGTTGAACGCGCCTGACCAGGTGCGGCCGCCGTCGGTCGAGTGGGTCACGCCGACGCTGAGCAGATAGATGTGATCCTTGTTGGATGGATTCACGCGAATCTGGCCATAGTAGTACGGGGGATTCGCGCCGAAGCCCCCACCGCCTCCACGCCCACCCGCGCCTGCGGCCACGGGCTGCGGCGCCATCTTGGTCCACGTACGTCCCGCATCATCAGACCGGTAGAACTCGTCACCGATCGTGTTGCCGCCGAACCCTTCGGCCATGCGCCTGATGCGCTCGTTGGCGTCGCCTTCGCGCGCGTTCGCGTTTTCCACAACCGCGTACACCCGGTTGGAATCCTGACGGGCGATCTGCAGGCCGATGCGGCCGATGAGGCCGATCGGCAGTCCGCTCGTCAGCTTTGTCCAGGTGCGGCCGCCGTCGGTGGTCTTGTGGATCGCGCTGCCGAGGCCGCCTTCTCCGAACGTCCACGGCTTGCGGACCTTGTCATACGTGGCGGCAAACAGAACCTGCGGGTTGCGGGGATCCATCACCACATCAACGACGCCGATTTCGCGCCCGTCCACCTTGTAGTCAAGTGACTTCACCCAGGTCTTGCCGCCGTCAGTGGTCTTGTACAGTCCACGCTCGGGGTTGTGCGAGTAGAGCTTGCCCAGCGCCGCGACGTAGACGATGTTCGGATCCTTGGGGTCGATGACAATGCGCCCGATGTGATGCGACTCGGGGAGACCCAGATGGGCCCAGGTCTCACCGCCGTTGTCGGAGCGGTAGACACCATTACCCCAGTAGGAACTACGGGAGTTGTTGGCTTCACCGGTGCCCACGTACACGATCTGCGGATTCACCTGCGAGACCGCGACCGCGCCGATCGAGATCACCGGCTGGTTGTCGAAGATCGACCGGAAAGAGACGCCGTTGTTCTCGGTTTTCCACAAACCGCCGGAGGCGGTGGCCGCATAAAACACACGCGGCGTGGCTTCGACCACGGCGTACTCCACAAACCGGCCGCCCTGTGCGGTCGGGCCGATTTCTCGGAATGTCAGGTTCTTGAAGAGGTCCGCCGCCTGCTGGGCTTCAAGCCCCTTCGGCCAACCCGCCAGCGCCACCACGGCACCGATTGCCGCCACCAATCCGATACGCATCCATCTCCGGGTCGTCGTCATCACATCCGCTCCTTCGTCGCCGTCTTACGCCTGCGCCGCTGTCGGCGCGCAGAACTTGTCGAACGCCATCGTCAACTGGTCGGCGATCGCGCCGGCCGTGCGCGACTCAATGTCGCGGCGTTCGATCATGTAAATCAACTTGCCGTCGCGCAGCAGCGCGATCGACGGCGAGGACGGGGGGAACCCGGTGAAGTACTGACGCGCACGGTCAGTGGCCTCGACGTCGGCGCCGGCAAACACCGTGGCGACCACGTCGGGTGTGTGTGCGTGTTTCAACGCTTCGGCGATGCCCGGACGGGCCTTGCCGGCGGCACAGCCGCATACGGAATTAACGACCATCATGACAACGCCGGGGGTGGCAACGACCGCGTCCACGTCCGCGGGGGTCCGGCACTCACGCGCACCGACATCAACAAGTTCCTGGCGCATGGGGGCAACGAGATACTCTGGATAAGGCATTCACACTCTCCTGATAGGATTCAAGTATACGGTGCCTGTTCTCCTCTGCGACCTTGATGACACCCTGTTCGACCACCAGCACGCGACGCGTACGGCGCTGGCGCGTTTGCGGTCGGTGGATCCGCGGCTGCAGCAGTGGCCCCTCGAAGACCTGAAGGCGCGGCATCACATACTGCTGGAGCAGTTCCATCAGGAAGTCCTTGCCGGACGGCTGACCATTGACAAGGCCCGTGAACAACGCTTCCAGACCCTGGTCGGCGGGGGAGTCGCCGCGGGACTGGCACAGGCCTACCGGGAAGCGTACACCACTGACTGGCGGGAAGTCGCTGGGGCGGCAGCCCTGCTGCGCGCCGTGCGGGACCTCGGGTGGGCGGTCGTGATCGTGACGAACAATATTGTCAGTGAGCAAAGGTTGAAGCTGGCCCGCATTGGTCTTGCGGAGCTTGTGGACCACCTCGTGACTTCCGAAGAGGTGGGTGTCTCGAAACCACACGCCGGGATCTTCCACCACGCACTGGGGACGGTGGATGCCGGGCCTGACGACGCGGTGATGCTGGGTGACGCGTGGCCGGCGGATGTGGATGGCGCACGCGGCGTTGGGATACGCCCCGTGTGGTTGAATCGCCATGGCACGACCAGCCCGGACCCATCGGTGCCGGAACTGCGGGCGCTCACGCCAACCGAGGACGTGCTCGCGGTGGTGTGCGGGCTGCTGGAGGCGCGCCCATGAACTACACCCTCACCCGGGAGAACGTCGGCCAGCAACTGGCCGCCATTCGCACGCGCGCGCAGGCGCTGACCATCGGCCTGGATGAATCCGCGCTGAACTGGCAGCCGGACGGCGGCCGGCAGTGGAGCATTGCCCAGTGCCTTCATCACCTGGCGCTGACGACGGAGATGTATGCGCAGGCGCTCGACGTGGCGATTGATGCCGCGCCGGCTGCCACACCTGGCGCGCCGGCCACGCCAAACCTGCTCGGCCGGCTGCTCATCTGGGCGATCGAGCCGCCGGTACGCTTCGGCGTGCCTGCGCGTCCCGAACTGATGCCCCCGTCGCGCCACTCGGCACTGGCTGAACGGGCGCTACGCATTGATGCCGGGCGGGCCCGTTATGCCAATCCACTCGCCGGCGACATCCAGTCGTTCAACGTCGTCACCGGGGTGATGGTCATGCTCGCGCACAACCACCGCCATCTTGTGCAGGCCGAGCGTGTGCGCGTGTTACGCGCCGCGGTCTGAGTCGGGCCGTGTGGCGTCATACTGGCGGCAGTGTTGACGCAGCGGGTGCTCACCGGCGAATTGATGGACGACCCGGGCCTCGACCGAGAGGCCCATGCACACGCCCTGCGCGCGCTCGGGCGTGCCGCCGCGGTGAGCCGCACGGCGGCGTCGATGTGGCCGGCGATCCGGCGCGCGGCGCGCCGCCGGCCCGGCCGTCCACTGCGCATCCTCGACATCGCGTGTGGTGGGGGAGACGTGCCGGTCGAGCTCGCCCGCCTCATGGCCAGGGCCGGCATCCCCGGTGAGGTGGTCGGGTGTGACGTCAGTCCCGTCGCACTCGAGTACGCCACGGCGCTCACGACCCGGGTCGCAGGACCTGGGAGCGTCGCGCGCATCCGGTTCGCGCAGCTCGACGTCCTGCGTGACCCGTGGCCGACGGGATTTGATGTCGTCCAGTGTTCGCTCTTTCTGCATCACCTTTCCGACGATGACGCAGTACGTGTGTTGCGGCGAATGGGTGAGGCAGCCGGCCAACTTGTGCTGGTGTCCGACCTGCGCCGCACGGCCCTCGGCGCGGTGTTCGCCTGGGTGGGATGCCGTCTGCTGTCACGCTCCCGTGTGTTCCATGTGGACGGGATGCGCTCGGTCCATGCGGCATTCACCGAGGACGAGGCCGTCGCGCTCGCGCACGTGGCGGGGCTGACGACCGCGGTGACCACGCGGTGCTGGCCGCAGCGGTTCGTGCTGACGTGGACACGGGACGCCTCGTGACACCGCCGATCCCCGCCACCCTCGATTTCGATGCCGCGGCGTCACTCCTCTGGGATGTGATCGTGATCGGGGCCGGTCCGGCCGGCGCGTCAGCGGCCGCGCAGTTGGCCGCCGCCGGGCGTTCGGTGTTGCTGATCGAACGGAAAGCGTTTCCCCGCTACAAGGTGTGTGGCGGCTGTCTCAACAGCCACGCGGTCGCGCTTCTGGCACGCCGGGGCATCGATGCCGAACTGCGCGCAGCGGGCGCGCGGCCCTTGACGGCCCTTCACCTTCACTCCGGCGGCCGTCGAGCGGTGCTGGCGTTGCCGCCCGGCCTGGCCATCACGCGCGCTACGCTTGACGCGGTCCTCGTGCGCGCGGCGATCGCCGCCGGCTGCGCGTTCCTCCCCGAGACGACAGCTGGTGTGGAGGGTGAGGTCACCGCAGATGCCGGGCGCGGTGTGACGCTTGAACAGTCCGGCCGCACACGTGTGTCTGCAAGAGCCCGTGTGATCGTGGTCGCCGCCGGCCTGGGACACCAGGCGTTGCGCGAGGTGGCGTCGGTCCATGATGTGGTGGCTCCGCATGCGCGAGTCGGTGTCGGGACGGTCGCAGGGCCTGGCGTCGTGACCGCGGGCGATGGGGCGGTCACGCTGGCGGTCGGCACTGGGGGGTATGTCGGTGTCGCCGCAGTGGAGGACGGCCGTGTCCAACTGGCGGCGGCGCTCGATCCGGCATATCTGAAAGCGTCGGGCGGAGCGACCGCCGCCGTGCGCGGGCTCCTGGCGTCAGCGCGCATGACCCTGGCCCCTGACGAGGGGGGGCTGACGTGGCTCGGGACGGTGCCGCTGAGCCGGCGCGTGTCGGCGCCCGTGTCGCACCGGATCTTCGTGGTCGGTGATGCCGTAGGGTATGTCGAGCCGTTCACAGGCGAGGGGATGGCGTGGGCGCTGGCCGCAGCCGACGCACTCGTGCCGGTGGCGTTGGCCGCGATCCAGACCTGGGATCACCGCGTCGAACGGCAGTGGCAGCTGTTCTGTCACACGCTCGTGACGCGCCACCAGCGCCGATGTCGCGCAGTCACACGCGTGCTGCGCTATCCGGCCGTGGCCCACCTGATGGTGGCCGCGCTCTCCCGTCATCCCGGACTGGCCGATGTGCTGATGCCCGGACTCACCGGCAACACCACCCATGAGGAACGCGCATGAGCTTTCGCATTCACGGCATTGGAACGGCCTCGCCAGAGTTCTCCATCTCGCAGGAACACGCCGTGCAGCTGGCGGGTGCCTACGGCTGCGTCACCGACGAACAGCGGCGACAGATGAAGGCGTTGTATCGGCTGACGCGGGTGCGGTCGAGGTCCAGCGTGCTGCTCGACTCTGATAGTCGTGACGGGTTTCCGGCGCACGCGTTTTTTCCGCCGATGCAGCACGACGAGGATCGGGGACCGACCACCGCCGAACGGATGGCGCGGTACGAGACGGACGCACCCCCGCTGGCCGCGCGGGCGGCTGCGGCAGCGCTCGCTGATGCCGGATGGGCCGCCGACACCGTCACCCATCTGGTGACCGTGTCGTGTACGGGATTCGCGGCGCCCAGTGTGGACGTGGGCCTCATCCGGAGACTCGGGCTCCGTCCGACTGTGGCCCGCACGCACGTGGGATTCATGGGATGTCACGGCGCGCTGAACGGGTTGCGTGTGGCACAGGGGCTGGCAGAGACCTCGGCCGAGGCGCGTGTGCTGGTGTGTGCGGTGGAACTGTGTTCCCTGCATTTCCAGTACGGCTGGCACGTCGAGTGGCTGGTGTCGAATGCGATCTTCTCGGACGGTGCGGCGGCCGTTGTGGGGGCAAGCGCACCGGGTGCTTCGTCCGGTGACTGGACCCTGGTGGCCAGTGGCGCCGCACTGCTCGAGGATTCCGCTGAGCTGATGTCGTGGCGGATCGGCAATCATGGATTCGAAATGGCGTTGTCCCCGCGGGTGCCTGGCGTCATTGAGCGCGCCTTGCGCCCATGGCTGGACGAGTGGTTGTCCTCGCAGGGCACCGCCGTGGAGCAGATCGCCACCTGGGCATTGCACCCGGGCGGCCCTCGGATTCTCGAAGCGTGCGCCCAGGCCATTGGCCTCGGGCGCGATGATTACGCGATCTCGCGGGAGGTCCTCGGGGAGTTCGGCAATATGTCGTCCCCAACGATCCTCTTCATCCTGGATCGCCTGCGTCGCCGTGACGCGTCGCGCCCGTGTGTCGCGATTGGCTTCGGGCCGGGGCTGGCGGTTGAGGCCGCGCTGTTTCGGTGACCGACATCCCAATGCCGCCAACTACGAGCGCGAGCGATAGCCACAGTCGTGCCGTCATCGGTTCCGAGAGGAACGCGACCGCGCCCAGCGCGGTGATGACGGGCACCGCGAGTTGCAGCAGCGCGGCGCGCCACGCTGCGAGGTGGGGCAGCGCCGCATACCAGACGGCGTAGGCGAGTCCCGACGCCAGACCGCCCGACACGACAGCCAGCGTCAGCCCCGTCGTCGTAATGACCGGGGGCTCCAGCGCAAGCCATGCGACGGGCAGACTCATGGCCGTCGCGCGCAGAAAATTGTCGGCGGTGGTCGAAAGGGGATCGGTGCTCCGTCGCCCCGCCAGTGAATACATGCCCCAGCAGGCGCCCGCCGCAAGCATCAGCAGGGCACCAGCCGGATCCGGCGCCGACAGTCCAGGCATGGTCAGTACGACGAGGCCAACCACGGCAAGCGCGGTGCCGATCAGCCCGCGCGTCGACGGACGTTCGCCTCTGGCGAGTCCTGCCGTGACCATAGTGAGGTGGACGGCGGCGAAGAGCAGGAGCGCGCCCGCCCCGGCGGCGATGCGCGTGTAGGCCAGGGTGAAGGCCACCGCGTATCCGGCGAGGGCGGCGGCCATGAGCCACGACCCGCGGCCGCGACGGCCCGTCGGCCTGAACCGGACCAGGAGCGCCAGGACGATCGTGCCGCTCACGAGACGCACCACCATGAACGTCATCGGGTCGAGGAGCCCGCCGCCCAGCGCGCCGCGCGTCAGCAGCGAGTTGGCGGCGAACCCCAGCAGCGCCAGGGTGATGAGGGCGGGCTGGGTCACGGCGCGTCATTATCGCGTAGACCCGCTTGTGCCTGGTGACACCACCGATTCCCGATCCAGCGACTCTTCAGTGAGGATGCGCCGGTGCCTGGCGCGCCGGTTGGTGCTGCGGGCGCAGCAGGTCGAACACGACTTTCACTGGCGCAAACGTCTCCGCTGGTACTTCCAGACACACGGTGTTCCAGCCGGCCATGCTGCCATTCCACAGACCCGGACGCTCCAGCACGGTCAAGGTGCGCCCGTCGGCGGTCTTGCGCGTGACAAAGGCCGTCTCCGGATCGACAAACGGTGCCAGGTTGAACGACCTGCCGTCGTACCCCCGAAGGCCGCACACCAGGTCGACGGGATTGAAGTGCGTCGCGCCGCCGAACAGGCGGGCCTGCTCCGGGTCGTCGAGCGCCACCTGCGCGGGCTCCACGATCTGCAGACTTTCGCGGCCGTCGGCGTCCCGCACCCAGCAGGGCGCGCCCCCCGGTTCGCCGTCGTTGCGCACCACACCGCAGACCCGCAGCGGCCGGTGCAACGCGGCCGTGATGGCGTCGGGCCCTGCATCGGCGGGCAGCACGCGCGCAAACCGCGCCGCCGCGAACGCGCGTGCGGCATCCAGGACCGCGCGTGACGGCGACGGCCCCGTGACCGCCATCAGATGCGTGAACACCTCCTCCTGCAGACCGGCGAGGCAGCCAATCAACAGGCGTTTCCACCGGACGACCTCCTCACTCGATTCATCGGGAAGAATGTTGTCGATATTCTTGATGACGACGAGGTCGCCGTGGCACGCCTCGAGGTTCGACAACAGGGCCCCATGGCCCGAGGGACGCAGCAGCAGTGTGCCATCCGCGTGTCTGGACGGGGCGCCCGTGTCGTCGAGTGCCAGCGTATCGGTGGCCGGCAACTGGGTGGAGAAGCTGACCGACAGCCGCGTGCCTCGCCGATCCGATTCCACCTGCGGGCGCAGCGCGGCGAGTGTGGATTCAAACCGCGAGACCATGCCGGCCGGCACGGTGAAGTGCAGCCGTGAGACCCCGTCGGCGTCGCGGGCGTAGCGTGTGCCTTCCAGCAGCTGTTCTTCGAACGCGGTGCGGATGCGGTCGCTGCGGTGAAACGGCACCAGCGCCTTGGGGAGCGCAGCCATCTGCATGTCGACCAGCAGCGTACGCAACATGAGCCGTTCCTCGGCTTCCGTGGCCGGCGTCCGGTCGAGCCCGGATCGTTGACGAAGCTCACCCGAGAATGGGAACGCATCAAGTCGCGCAAAGAACTCCCTGGCCGCGGTCGTGTCCGACGGCCGGCGGTCGCCGTGCAGGGCACTGATCAAATCCTTGAACATGCGCGAGGCGGCACCCGACGCCGGCACGAACTTGAGCACGCGCCCGGCTGAGGCGGCGGCGTCGCCCCGATCGATCAGTCCGGTGATCTCTGCGTGCCGCGTGGGTGTGAATTGCTCGATGCCGTCACCGATCGTTGCGGCTCGGACCAGCCGAATCGGCGCCGGAGGCCGGCGCAGGAGGGCCAGCTGCTCAGCGGCGGCTTCCGGAGTGATGCCGACCGCCGCCAACTGGGCGAGGTCGGCTGCGGTGAGATCCCTCAGAGCCACGTGAGCATTCTATCGCTGACCCCTGGGGGAAACTCGCTCTCGGCCCTGCGCAACCTCGGCACTCCGGCACTTCGGCATCCGGAACCTCGACAGTCAGTCCACCACGAAGCTGTAGATTTTCCAGCGCCCGCCGCTTTCGATCATCGACCCGAACAGACGCAGTTCGCGGACACCTCCCGTCTCACGCACGTCCAGCGTGGCCTCCGGGTGGAGGGTGAAGGCGCCGTAGGTCGTGGCGGGTGCCCCGAAGCTCACGGCGACCAACTCGTACCGTCGCCCGCCGTGCTCCGCCAGTGTCTGTGCCAGGAAGGCGGCGTTGCGCTGGGATTGTTCTGCCCACGCGCGGTCCGCCGGCATGCCGACAGCGGGCCGGCTGGCGGGCAGGGCCGGCCAGATGTGCTTGAGGAACTCGTTCTGGTTCACGACCAACTGCGCGAGGGTGTCGGTGTCGCGCGCGGCGAGCGCCTGAAGGAACGCCGTGACCGCCGCATCCTTCGACGCGTAGCTGGGCGTCAACGGAATGGCTGTCGGCGTTGCGGAACAGCTCGCAACGCCGACACAGATCACTACAAGAAGAAACCGGATCATCGTCCGTAGAACGTCCAGCCGCGTGTCCAATCGTTCGCCAGGTCCGGACCCAGCGCGCCGATGAAGTTTGCAAACTCGAAGAACCCGTCGTTGGGCGGCACCGCGGGGGTGCGCGTCAGCGCGGGGGACCCGGCCACCGGGCGCCAGTCTGGCGCGGTGCGGTTATACGGTGCGACGAGCTGCGGGTCCTGGCCTTCCGCAATGGTGGAGCCCCACGCGGCGCGGCCTGCGGCTGACTGCGCTGACGATCCCCAGTAGCCCGTGCCGCCGGATCCCGTCTGGAAGATGATGCCGTTGGTGACCGCCAGTGTGCCGTTCGCGATGAGCGGCAGCGCGGCCGCGTCACGGACGTCGATGCCGCGGTCCTTGAAGCCCATCACGATGAAGTTGCGGATGATGCCGGCCGTGCCCACGCGCAGACGCATGCCGTTGGTGCTCTCGGGACCGAACTCCTGCGTCGGGTCGCCGACGAGGGTGATGTTGTAGAGCGTGGGGGACGACCGCGGCAGCAGATTGTGGTTGTTGCCGTTGTTGTCGGCCTCGATGGCCTGGTCGGTGTCGTCACCGCGCTGCTGCACGACCGCGTACTGGATACGGCCGTTCCAGCCGAACGTCCAGTCAATGCTGTCGTCACCGATGTTGGTGAGGACGACGCGCTTGATGTCCACCGATCCACCGAACATTTCGATCCCGTCATCCTTGTTCCACGACACCTGGATGTTCTCGACGATCGTGCCGCGGCCAACACCCTGGAACGCGATACCGTTCAGTTCGTTGTCCGGGCTGAACTCGATGCCGGCGAATTCGACGCGCACGAAGCGCAGGATGCCCGAGTTGTCGTTGGGGTCGTTGCCGCCGTAGACCCCCGTCTGGCCTTCGCCGATGCCCACGCCACCCGGCAGGTTGAGTGGCGCGCGGCCGTTGATGATCAGGCCGCCCCAGTCGCCGCGGAAACGGCGGCCTGCGGGCTGGTCTGACGTCATGACGATCGGCGCCGCAGCGGTGCCGTTCGCGATGATGCGCGCTCCGCGCTCAATGATGAGCGTGCCGCGCGTCGCCGTTTCGCCGACGATGCGCGTGCCGGCCTGCACGGTCAGGACCGCACTGCTGGTGCCGTCGCCGGCGCCGATGAACACCGCACCACGCAGCACCCAGTAGGTGTCGCTGGTCAGGGTGACGTTGCTTGTGAACCGGCCGCGGATGACGCGCACCGGCTTGTCGAGACCCGGCACCGTCACCGGGTTGCCGATCTGGCCGACCGTCTGCGTGTGCACAGGCGCGGGGACCAGCGTGGCCGTCAGCGCCGTCAGTGCACTGAGAACCAGCAGGAGTCTGAGGAAGGGTTTCATGAATGAATGTCTCCAGTTGCTCGACGTTTAGAAAGCCGAAAAGCCCACCTGGAACGCGAAGGTGCGGCCCAGCTTGAACTCGCGATGGGTCTGTGGACCCTGCAGGTAACGGACGGCAACGTCCGTGAGGTTTTCGCCGGAGAGGCGCAGGCTGAAACGGCCGAGGCGGCGCGAGATCGCGGCATCCACCGTGGTGCGGCCCTCTTCAAAGATGTCGGGGAGACCGAGTGACCCGACTTCGGCGATCCGTTCGCTGAAGCTGTTCACCAGCACGCGTGCGGTGAAGAGCGGCAGGCGCGCTTCGATCAGGCCGTTGACGATGTGCTTGGAGGTGCCGGCGAGGGCGCGCTTGAGCGACGTGAGGACGTTCGTCTGGAACGCGTTGAGCGTGATGCTTGAGTCGACGAACGTGTAGTTGGCGCCGATGAGGAGGTACTCGGACAGGCGCTTGCGAGCTTCGAGTTCCAGGCCGAAGTTGCGGGCGGCGTCGGCGTTGGTGAACGACGTGCGCAGCTGCGCCGTCGGCTCGACGAAGCGTTCAATCGGCTGGTCGAAGCGTTTGTAGAAGACGCCCGCCGACAACACTTCCTCGGCGTCGCCGAACCATTCGTAGCGCACGTCATAGTTCTGAATCAGCGACCGTTCGAGGTCCGGGTTGCCGATGACCGCGCGGCCACCGACGATGTCGGTGAATTCGAAGGGCGCGAGTTCACGGAAGTCGGGGCGGTTGACCGTCTGGCTGAAGCTGACGCGGAGGTTCTGATCCTGGCGTGTGGCGTAGACCACGTTGAAGGCCGGGAAGAAGTCAGTCGAGGCGATCTTGCCGGTGATGACGTCCTGGCTGCCGAATACGTCGGTGCCGAAGAGGTCGAACGTGTTGACCGTCTGCGTGTATTTCTCGACGCGGGCGCCCGCGATGAACCGGAGGCGCGGATTGACCGAAAGGTCGAGCATGCCGTAGCCGGCGATGACTTCCTGTTCCGCGTCATAGGAGTCGGTCGCGCGGGTTTCTTCGCGCAGTTCAAACCGCGTGCCGATGTTGTCAGGGGTGAACAGCCGCTCCGGCGTCTGGGTCAGGTCGAAGCGGGTGGTGTTGAGCGGGATGAAGCGGAAGCGGCGCGAATCGAAGTCGCGTTCGCGCGTGCTGTAGCTCGGTCCGAACTTCAGCAGGGCCGGCATGCCCTGGGGCCCGGCAAACGCGACGCTCCAGTTGGTGGCGACGTCGACGACGTCCTCCTGCAGGGTGTTGAACATGCGGAGACCGCTCTGGGATTCATCGGCGAGCACGTAGTTCGCGCCAATCTGCTGGTAGAGGGTTTCGCGAATGTCCGGCTCGTTCCGCTGCGATCGGGACACAGTGACGCGCCAGTCGATGCGGCTGTTCGAGATGGCGGGGAAGAAGTGTTCACCGGTGACCTGCCCGCTGCGCAGCTCTTCTTCGAGCCACAGGAGCCGCGCGTTCCGCAGGTTGCGGCCGGCGTCATCGTTGTACCCTTCGAACGTGCGCGTCTCACGCGTGCCGCGGTTGGTCGAGAAGCCCTGGAAGCCCACACGATGGCTCTGGGAGAGCTGATAGCCAAGGTTCACAAGGCCGGAGAGTGACCCGGTGGTCGAGCCCGACTTGTAGTTGTAGGTCGAGAACGGCGTCAGGGTGCTGCCTTCGAGCGCGTAGTAGACCTGGTCTTCATCCGTGAAACTGGACTTGTAGGACTGGTTCAGGCTCGCCGAGACGCCGAGGCGTCCGAACCGCTGGCCGAATGACAGACCGAAGCCGGTGTTGGCGCGACCGTCGCGGGATTCGGGGGTCCAGACATTCGGGAGGGCTTCACCATACCGTTCGAGGTCGGTGACCAGTTCGCCGACTTCCGGGGTGTAGATGCCGCCGCGAATCAGGCGGGTGGTGGGGAAGATGGCCGGCAGGGCGCGGTTGGAGTTCCTGAGGCCGAGGTAGTCGCGATCGCCGGAGGCGTGGTCGAGCACCGTCTTGCCGAACACCAGCGAGTTCATGCCGCCGTTGACCGAGAGATCAAACGTCGGGCGGTTCGGCAGCTTCGACATGTTGATTTCGACGAGGCCACCGGCAAATTCCGCCGAGCGATCAGGCGTGAAGGACTTCACGACCTGGACGCTGTCGAGCAGGCTCGCGGGGAACATGTCGAGTGCGACCACCTTGCGCTCCGGCTCGGTCGAGGGCAACACGGCGCCCCCCAGCGTGGTGTTGCTGTAGCGTTCCCCGAGGCCGCGGACGAACACATACTGTCCATCCACCACCGACAGGCCGGTCACGCGCTGCAACGCGGCGGCGGCGTCGCCGTCGGCGTTCGCCTTCATTTCCTGGCCGCCCATGTTGTCGTTGATGGTCGTGGCCCGGCGCCGTTCGAGCAGTTGGGTCGACGCGCTCGACGTCGCCTCCGTCTGAAGCTGTCCCGTGACGTTGACCTGTTCGGAGAACCCGGCCAGCGCCAGCGTCACATCGAGCGTCCGCGCCGCGGTGGTGTTCAGGTCGACCGTGACCACCTTGTCAGCGAAACCCGACAGGCCGATCCGGATCTGATGGCTGCCGAGCGGCAGCAGCAGGGCATACTTCCCATCAAGATCGGTGACGGTTGCATAGGTGGAGCCGACCACCTCGACCGTCACGCCGGGCAGCGGCGACGCGTTGATGCCATCCAGCACCCGGCCGGTGACCCGGCCTTGCTGCGGGGCCTGCGCGTGGACGCCCAGGGCGCTCACCGCCATGACGGCCAGAACGAGTGCCGCGCGACAGAAAAAATTCATGTGTCCAGTCCTCCAAATGCACGACCCGCCCACGTGGCCGTGTCCTACGAGCACTGAGGCTAGAGAGGGGCTGTGATCGGAAGACGACGCGGACGTTACAACGCGGTTAAATGGATGGGCGGATGGGCGGATGGGCGGATGAGCGGATGGGCGGATGAGCCGACTTGTCACATGGAATTAACACCGGCGTCGTGTTGTGGAAACATGACGGTTGCATCGTTCACTACGGTGTAACGGTCGTGTCGCGAGGACGCGACGAAATCGTCGGATGTGAAGGGGGATGACGTGGGCAGAATCGCAGGGTGGGTCACGGGAACAATGGTGGTGCTGAGCCCGGTCTGGGCGGCGGCGCAGGCGGCGGTGCAGACAACGGCGCAGCCGGCCGCCAGTAGTGCGGCGCCGTCGGTGCCGTCCATCCGGGTGGGGGCGACCATCTTTGCCGACTACACGGTGGTGGACGCGCCAAAGGTCCGGGACGCGGCCGGCCGCACGGTCACCGGAAACGCGTTTAATCTGATGCGCAGCTACATCAACGTGACCGGGTCGGTCACCGACCGCATCACCTTCCGCGTGACGCCCGACATCGTCATGCAGAACGACACCAGCGTCGCAGGGTCGCTGATGTTCCGCCTGAAGTTCGCCTACTTCAACGTGGCGCTGCCGCACGACATGAGCGTCCGTGCGGGCATGCAGCAGACGCCGTTTGTCGACGGCCAGGAGAGCGTCTACCGGTATCGCTTTCAGGGGTTGTCCTTCAGCGAGCGTGATGCCGCGCTGGCGTCCGCCGATATCGGCGTGTCCTGGCGCGCGCCACTCGGGAAGTACGGCGACGTCCACGTGGGTGTCTACAACGGCGAGGGCTACAACAAGGCCGAAGTGAACGAACAGAAGGCGCTCATGGCGCGTGTGACCGTGCGTCCGTTGCCCGACCACAGCGTGGCCAAGGGACTGCGTCTGACGGGGTATTACCACGCGGATGCCTATGTGAAGGATGCGCCGCGAACGCGGGCGATGGGGACGGTCTGGTTTGAACACGCCCGTTTCAACGCAGGACTGGACCTGTTGAAGAAGGTTGACCAGCCACTGCCGACCGCGACCAAGGTCACCGGCGAGGGACTCTCAGTGTTTGTGACGCCGTTCTTCGATCGCAAGGGTCGCGGCCTCGAAGGTTTGCTGCGCATGGACTTCTTTGATCCGAACGTGGACGTGGCCGGGTCGCAGCGGCGCCTGATTACCGGCGTGGCCTACTGGTTCCCGAAGCCGGGTGCAGCGACAGCCGCCTTGCTGGCGAACGTCGAACAGCTCAGCTACCGCGGCGGAGTGGTCTCGAAACCCACCGATCGCAAGTTCAGCGTCCACGCGCTCATTACGTTCTGACGTTCAGTAATGAGGCAATGAGGCAATGGGGCAATGAGGCAATGGGGCAATGGAATGGGGCAATGAGGCAATGAGGCGATGGAATTCCGGGAATTCTGAGAATTGCATTCAGTAATTGCCTCATTACGGGAATTCCATTGCCCCATTGCCTCATTGCCCCATTGAAGGCGCCCTTCGGTGCCTGGTCGCCTGCTCGTAGGCGTATGAGAGCCGGATGAGCGTCGCTTCATCCCAGGCGCGACCAAAAAACGTGATGCCGGCCGGCAGGCGGTTGCCGCGGGTGTAGCCCATCGGGACGTTGATGGCGGGGAAGCCGGACGTAGGGGAGAACACCTGGCTGTTGTCGCCATGCGGCGTGTTGAGATCCCCGATCAGTCGCGGCGGGAAACTCCACGTGGGATACACGTACGCGTCGAGCTTCAGTTCATCCATGCGTGCGGTGATCGCCGCGCCGTACGCGGCGCGGTACCGGCCCTCGGCCTGACACGCCGGCGAATCGGGGGCGGTGGCCTTGGCCTCGGCAGCCGACTGCAGACGCGACTGCACGGACGGGTGGTAGCGCCGCGAGCGCAGCACGTCGGCGAGTGAGGACACCGGCGTCTTTCCGGCGTGATGCGCGAACCACTGCGCGATATCGTACGGGAACCCCGCGCACGTGCCCGCGCCCTGTTCGCGCCGTACGGTCGAAAAATCGATCGCGGCTGGGTCGACGACCGTCGCGCCGGCGGCCTCCAGCGCGTTCACGGCCGCCGCAAACACCGCCGCGACCTCGGGATCAACACCCACGCCACCCCCACCACCCCGCTCATACGCCTGGCGAAGGACCCCGATGCGCGCCCCCTTCAGGCCATCGGCGCGGAGGCTCTCCGAATACTGCGGGATGGTCCGCCCGCCTGCCGCTGCGGTCACGGGGTCGTCGGGGTCGACGCCGGCAATGACCTGGAAGATTGCGACGGCGTCAGCCACCGTGCGTGCCATGGGGCCGGCAATGTCCGCCTGCAGGTTGAGGGGCACCACACCCGTCCGGCTCGTCAGTCCCATCGTCGATCGAATACCCACGAGAGCCTGATGTGCGGACGGTCCGCGAATCGAGTTACCCGTGTCACTGCCAAGACCGGCGGCGCCGAAGCTGGCTGCCACAGCCGCCGCCGTGCCGCCCGACGAGCCGGCCGTGACGCGTGAGGTGTCGTAGGGGTTGCGTGTATAGCCGGGGTGCACGGAACTCACCGTTTCATAGGGACTGAAGGCCCACTCCGCCATGTTGGATTTCGCCAGCACGAGTGCGCCGGCCGCTTTGATGCGCGCGACCTGGAAGGCGTCGCGATCCGAAACGAATCCTTCGAGGGCGAGTGACCCGGCGGCACTCTGCATGCCGAGGGTTTCGAAGTTGTCCTTGACGATCATCGGCACACAGTGCAGCGGTCCGCGTGGGCGGCCTGCGGCAAAGTCTCGGTCCATCGCATCGGCGTCGACCAGCGCCTGGGGGTTCGTGACGGTGATGGCATTCAGCCGCGCGCCGGCTGCGTCGTGCGCGGCGATGCGCGCGAGATACGCCTCGACGAGCGCACGACAGGTCAGCGTCCTCGCGCGGAAGCTCGTCTGGATCTGCGCGATGGAGAGTTCGACGACATCGACCGACCGTTGGGGAGTCGCGTGGATCGGCAGCGAACCAAGCACTACAAGGAAGAGGGGCAGAAGCGGACGCATCGTCATCAGGCAACCTCGGCGCACAGTATCCTCTGTCCGGTTCCGAGATTTTTCCCCAAGTTTCCTTGAGGTGCGGAATATTCCGAGAAACAACAGCCTATCTGAGGACCACTTGGCGCCGGTGTGCCGTGGCATCGAAGTTGCAACGGCGCAGGACACCCGGAGGGGGTAAGGTGTGCAGATGATGAAGAAAATGAGCGTATTTGGTGTGGCGTTGGTGATGACCCTTGGACTGTCTGCGGCCGTGACCGCGCGGACCGACGCGGCGCCGCAGGCGCCGGCCGGTGACAAGGCCAAGGGCGAAGCGATCTACAAGGCCCAGAAGTGCTCGATGTGCCACCGCATCGGCACTGCCGGTGCCAAGATGGGCCCGGAGTTGACCAAGGTCGGGGCGACCCGCGACCAGGCCTGGCTGCACAAGTACCTGTCGGACCCGAAGGCGGAGAACCCAAAGAACAAGATGCCGGCCGTGAAGGTCAAGGGCGCGGACCTCGATCACCTCGTCGCGTATATGTTGTCGCTCAAATAGGAGTCTCATGTCGGCCACACCCACAAACCCCGACCGTCGCCGCTGGCTTGACTGGGTCCTTGGGTCCTGGTTTGCGGGCGTGTGCGGCGCCGTGTTCTTTCCGGTGATGCGTTATCTCAGTCCCCCTGAGGTCAGTGAACCACCGACATTGACCGTCAAAGCCGGCCCGGCGGCGACACTGGCGCCGAATACGGGGCGTCTGGTGCCGTTCGGGCAGAAACCGGCCCTGGTGGTGCGGCTCAAAAACGGCGAATTACGCGCCTTTGCCGGCACATGCACGCATCTGGCGTGTACGGTGCAGTATCGCGCTGACCTTGAGCACATCTGGTGCGCGTGCCACAACGGCCATTACGACCTGACGGGACGCAATATCTCCGGCCCGCCGCCACGACCGCTCGACTCGTACGATGCGCACGAACAAGGGGACGAGATCGTGATTTCGCGACGCACGTGAGACCCGTATGAGCATCAGAACGTGGCTGGCGGAACGGCTCCCGATAGACGCGGTGCAGGCCGCGATTGACCATAAGACCGTGCCGATGCATCGGCACTCGTTCTGGTACTACTTCGGTGGGATGACGTTGTTCTTCTTCGGTGTGCAGGTCGCCACCGGCATCCTGTTGTTGTTGTATTACCGCCCGTCGTCGGCCGAGGCGTACGACAGCGTGCAGTTCATCATGACCCGTGTGCCGTTCGGCTGGCTGATCCGGTCGCTGCATTCGTGGTCGGCCAACCTGATGGTGGCTGCGGCGTTCATCCATCTGTTCAGCGTGCTGTATCTGAAGGCCTACCGAAAACCGCGCGAAGTCACATGGCTCTCCGGCATGGTGCTGCTCTTCGTGACTCTGGCCTTCGGTTTCACCGGGTATCTGCTGCCGTGGAATGAGCTCGCGTTTTTTGCCACACGGGTCGGCACGGATATTCCCGGCGCCATTCCGGTGATTGGCGACTGGGTCGTGACGTTTCTGCGCGGGGGGCCCGACGTGACCGGCGCGACATTGACCAGATTTTTTGGCATCCACGTCGCCGTGTTGCCGGCAATTACGACCGTGGTGCTCGGGCTCCATCTGGTGCTCGTGCAGTATCACGGCATGAGTGTGCCGCCGTCGATCGAAGCCGAGGCCGCCCGGATGGGGCGGCCCGTGCCCACCATGCCGTTTGTGCCGCACTTCGCGTTGCGGGATCTGTTCGGCTGGATGGTCGCGCTGGCGCTGCTGGCCGGGCTCTCGGCGTATCTGCCCTGGGAGCTGGGACAGAAAGCTGATTTGTTTGCGGCCGCGCCCGCCGGGATTCGGCCCGAATGGTATTTCCTGTGGTCGTTCCAGGCCCTCAAGATGGTGCCGGGACACGTCCTCGGACTCGAAGGCGAACTGGTCGCCATTTCAGTGCTCAGCGTCGGCGCGCTCGGCATTCTGCTCTTGCCGTTCCTCGATCCCAACACGGCACGCTCAAGGCGCATGGGCAGCTGGTTCGCCTCAGCGGCACTGCTCTTCATGACCGTAATGACGATTCTGGCGTATTGGGGAGGCGAGTGATGACGCCACGCATGCGGCACGCAGTAGTGATGGGAGGCCTTGCCGCGTGGCTCGGCGCGACCGGGTGGGTGGTGATCGCCAGGCAGCCAGCCGCGGCACCGGCACCAGCTCCCGCAGCGACGTCCGGAACGGCAAACGTGCAGGATCCGGCGGTGGCGTTCCAGGGAGACGTGCATCAGCAGAATGGCGTCACGTGTGAGTCCTGTCATGGGGCTGGGACACCCGGCCCCGTCGATCGCACGAAGATTGCGGCGATGTGTGCATCCTGCCACAGCGATCCGACCTTCATGCGGAGGTTCCGCCCGCAGGTGCGCACCGACCAGCATGCGCAGTATCTGACGAGTGTGCACGGACAGCAGATGGTCAAGGGGGAGACCCGCG
Organism: Vicinamibacterales bacterium; assembly: GCA_030827135.1. Taxonomy (GTDB): domain Bacteria; phylum Acidobacteriota; class Vicinamibacteria; order Vicinamibacterales; family SCN-69-37; genus SYFT01. The sequence continues at coordinate 178,590 of JAURFE010000001.1, read as the reverse complement.
TGGCCACCTGCAGCGATTGCCACAAAGCGCATGGCGTGTTGCCCGTGCGTGACACGCGTTCGCCGGTGGCGCCGGCGAACGTGGCGGCGACATGTGCGACGTGTCACGCCAGCGCCGATCGCATGACCCCGTTTAATCGCGACCCGGCGGTCTTTGACGACTGGTCGCACTCGGTGCACGCGGATGCGTTGCTCGAACGCGGAGATACGTCGGCGCCCACCTGCAGCACGTGTCACGGCAGTCACGGCGCCACGCCTCCAGGCATCGATTCGGTGGCCAACGTCTGCTCGACGTGTCACCTACGCGAAGCCGAGTTGTATCAAGCCAGTTCGAAACGCACCGCGTTTGAGGCCATGGAGATGCCCGCGTGTCTCACGTGCCACTCCAACCACAAGATCGTGCATCCGACCGACGCGTGGATCGACTTCAAGGAGCCGGCGTTGTGCGCCACCTGCCACGAGGCGGACACGCCGGGTGCGCCGGTCATCCGCACAATGCGCGCCGGCTTCGACCAGCTCAACAGGGACTTTCACGCGGCTGAGGAAGTGCTGACCCGTGCAGAGGAAGCGGGCATGCTGGTCGATGACGGCATGACGGCGTTGCGGGATGCGCAGGAAAGTCGCGTGGGCCTCCGCGTGCTCGTACACTCCTTTGCTGAGGCGCCTTTCAACGCATCACTCGCGGAGGGGCTGGCCGCGACGACACGCGCACAGGCGGCCGGAGAGGCGGCGCTCGAGGAACTCTCGTTCCGGCGGCGTGGCCTGGGCCTGGCGACACTCGCGATTCTTGGATTCCTGCTCACACTGGGACTGAAGATTCGGAGTTTGCCGAAGCCGTAAGAGGGTCCAGGGTCCAGGGTCCAGGGTCCAGGGTTCGGGTCCGATGGTGCCGGGGTGCGGGGCCGATTGCAGATAGCAATTCGAGGTTGCCGATTGGCAATCCCGATGACCGCTTTCCGATTGCCAGATGTCAGATGATTTGGCGTCCCCACGGGGATTCGAACCCCGGTCTCGGCCTTGAAAGGGCCGCGTCCTAGGCCTCTGGACGATGGGGACTCCGGAGGCGAAACCTGACAAGTGTAGCAGATTCAACCGGGCCGGCTGAAGTACCATTTCCAGCAATGCTCGACCTGCACGCCTCCGTTCTGACCTGCGTTCAACGGGATCCCGTGACGCTGACGCCCACACAGTCGGTTGGTGACGCCCTTCAGACCCTGCGTGCGCGGGGCACACAGACCGATGTGTTGTACCTCTACGTGGTGGAGGACGACGGGCATCTCGCTGGCGTCGTGCCGACGCGGGCGCTGCTGTCGGCGGGCCCGGAGACGGTGCTGGCCGACATCATGCTGCCGGACGTCGTGGCCATTCCCGACTGGGCCACCGTGCTGATCGCCGCGGAATATTTCGCCAGCAAGAAGTTCCTCGCGTTTCCCGTCGTCAACGGCGATGGCGTGCTGGTGGGACAGGTGGATGTGTCGGTGTTCACCGACGAAGTGATTTCGCACGCGCGGCGATCGTTCGACGACATTTTCCAGATCATCGGCGTCCATGCCACGCAGGGCCGCACGGCGTGGACGGGGTTTCTGGACCGGTTCCCCTGGCTGCTCACCAACGTCGCCGGCGGCCTGATCTGCGCCTGGATCGCCAGCCGGTACGAAGGTCTGTTGGATGTGGTGGTGGTGCTGGCCTTGTTCATCCCGGTGGTGCTGGCGCTCGCAGAGAGCGTGAGCATCCAGTCGGTCACGCTGACGCTCCAGGGATTGCACTCGACGGGAGCCAGCTGGGCGCTGGTCGGGCCTGCGCTGCGCCGCGAGTTCATGACCGCCGGCCTGCTGGGGCTCGGGTGCGGCGGTCTCGTCGGCGGCATCGCCGGGGCATGGAAGGGCAGCGGCACGCTCGCGCTGGCTGTCGGCGGCGCGATCACGGCGTCCATGATTACCGCAGCCGTGCTGGGCATGCTGCTGCCGACCCTGTTGCATGCCGCCCGCCGGGACCCGAAGATCGCGGCCGGCCCCATCGTGCTTGCCAGTGCCGATCTCTGCACGTTGCTGATCTATTTCAACCTTGCCGCCCAGTTGGTGTGACCATGAAGATTGAACCGTTTCTCCTCGAGCGTTGGATGACGCGTCACGAGACGCATGTGAAGTACGACATCGCGGAAAGCGGCATCCTGCCGCTCTCGACGCAGGACCTCCTGAATTTTGAGACCACGCCCGAGGCCAGAGCCGCCACCCTCGACGCCCTCCTGCAGCTGCCGCTCGGGTACAGCGAGGCCAGAGGCACCGTCGCGTTGCGCGAAGCGCTCGCAGCAACGTACGCCAACGTCAACGCCGAGCAGATCCTCGTGACCACGGGGGCCATCGAGGCGAACTACCTGCTGTTTCATGAACTGCTCGACGCCGGTGATCACGTCATCGCGCCCTTTCCTGCATATCAGCAGCTCTACAGCGTGCCGAAGGCGATCGGCTGCGAGGTGTCGTTATGGCCGGTGGGCCCGGAGACGCGTTATCAGTACGACGTCGATCGCCTCGAGCAGTTGATCACCCCGAAGACCAGACTGATCATCGTCAACACGCCGCACAACCCGACGGGCGCAATGTTGTCGCCCGAGGCGGCGGCGCGCGTGTATGCGCTGGCCGAACACGTCGGCGCGTGGGTGCTGGGCGACGAGGCCTACCGCTGGCTTGCGGTGCCCAATGGCGCGCCGTTCGCAAAGCCAATGATCGAGCAGGGGCCCCGCGGCATCAGCGTCGGCACGTTGTCGAAACCCTATGGCCTGCCTGGATTGCGCATCGGGTGGATGGCCGCGCCGCCCGAGATCGTCCAGCGTTGCTGGGGGCTTCGCGACTACATCACGCTCAGCCCCGGCAAACTCAACGATGCACTGGCGTGTCTCGCCCTGCGTCATCACGACCGCATCGTCGCGCGCAACCACGACATCATCCAGGCCAATCTCTCCGCTGCACAGCAGTGGGTCGAGGCCCGGCGCGACTATCTCTCGTGGACGGCGCCGCGCGGCGGCCTGCTCGCCCTGCTCAAATACGACCTGCCCATGCCTTCACTTGAGCTCGCGGACCATCTGGCGATTGATCACTCCGTGATGCTGGCTCCGGGGTCCGCCTTTGGATACGAACATCATTTGCGGTTGGGCATCGGACAACGGCCCGACATCTTTGCGGCAGGCCTCGCCGAAGCGGGGCGGTGCCTCGACGCGATTCGAAGCCGGACCTGAGGGGCCGGCTAGTCTTGCTGCATGAGCGACTGCGTGAGCATCGCAAGCGCGATAGCGCCGGCCATGATGTAGCCGTCGTACTCGGAGACCACTTGCTGGGGATCAAACACGGCGGTCATGACCAGCGCGGTGAGCCCGCCGGCCACGCCGGCAAGCGCCAGGTCCAAGGTCTGTTGACGGGCCGTACGACGACAGCGGTGTCCCGTGGTGAGGTGCCCGCGGCACTTGGGACAGGTGGCCATGTGAAGGGGAAGTCTACCGGAAGGGGAAGTTGGTGGGCCGCGGTGGGATCGAACCACCGACCCTCTGGTTAAAAGCCAGGTGCTCTACCACTGAGCTAGCGGCCCCGCCAAGACCGTCGATTGTAACACCGCCGCTTCAGAGAATTTCCTGCCCGAGCGCGGAGAGCGCCAGTTCCGTGCCCAGCACCGCCGTCTGGTTCTGGTGATCGAGGATGGGATTGATCTCGACCAGGTCGAGCGCGGTGAGTTTGCCGGAGTCGTCGATCATCTCCATCACCATATGCGCCTCGCGGTAGTCGAGGCCGCCCTTGACCGGCGTGCCGACACCAGGCGCAATGGCGGGATCACACACATCCAGATCAAAAGACACGTGCAGTCCGGTCGTGCCCGTCGTGGCGATCTTGAGCGCGCGTTTCATCACGACCGCGATGCCGTGCCGGTCGATGTCTTTCATCGTGAACACGTGCACCCCCGATTCCCGGATGCGGCGCTTTTCGCCGTCATCCAGATTCCGGATGCCGATCAGCACGACCTTGTCCGCGCGGACTTTCGGGGAGCGGGCCGTGCCCAGGCGCGCCAGTTCCGAGGGCTCCGGACCGATGAGCGCGGCGAGCGGCATCCCGTGGACGTTGCCGCTCGTGGTCGTGGCCGGCGTGTTCATGTCGCCGTGGGCGTCGATCCACAACACGCCGAGTGCGCCGCCGTGGGCGGCGGCAAAGTCTGCCGACGCGCCGACCGACCCTGCGGCGACCGAGTGGTCACCGCCGATCACGATCGGTACCGCGCCTTCGCTCAGCGATTGCCAGGTGTGCTGGTAGACGCGCTGGCACACGCGCGCGATGTCCTTGATGTACCGCTTCTGCGGGTCACGGGCCGTCTGTGTCTCCGGGATCGGGGCCGGCAGGTCGCCCTTGTCCACGACGACGCACCCCATGCCGGCGAGCCGTTCGCCCAGCCCGGCGATACGCACCGCCGAGGGGCCCATGTCGACCCCGCGCCGCCCGCCGCCCAGGTCCAGCGGCACTCCGAGGATGTGAACGGTGCGTCGGGTCATCGGGCCTTGTACGTGAGCGACATGCCTTCGCCCGACGGGGCGATGACCGAGGACCACGCGCCGGGGTGGGTCCAGATCGCATCCAGGAAATCGCCCATGTCTTCACGTTTATTGACGACGTTGTGGGCAAGGAAGACACCACCCGGATTCAGGCGCGGAAACGTCATCTCGAAAAAGCGTTTGTAGTCCTGTTTCCACGCATCGAGGAAGATCATGTCGAACGTGCCGTCGATCTTCGGAATCTCTGCGAACGCGTCGCCCGCCACGACATGCACGATGTCCGACAATCCCGCGCGGGCGATGTTGTCGGCCGCTTCGCGGGCCCGGACCGGGTCGTATTCAATCGTGATCAACGTCCCTCCGGTCTCCCGCAGCCCCTGGCCGATCCAGATGCCGGAATAGCCGCTGGCCCCGCCAATTTCGAGGGCGCGCCTGGTGCCCCGAGTGGCCACCAGCACACGCAGGAATTGCCCATCCGCTTCGGAAATCGCCAGCATCCCGGCGTCCTTCGCTTTGATGTCGTTGAGAATCGGCCCGACATCCACGGCGGCAGGTACGTGGGCCGGCGGACGGCCCTCTTGTCCCACTGCGACTGCGGCAATCGCGACCACACACGCACTGAATACCAGAATTCCGGCGCTCTTGAACATCGTCGTCACTCCTGTCGCTTAATCACGTGCCAGCAGCGACTGCGCCAGCGCCGTGAGGTCGTCCATCCACAGCGGCTTGTATCGCACCGTGGCGCCCAGGGACCGCATCTCAGCCAGGACGGGTTCGTTCAGAAAATAGTCGCCGGTCACGATGGCCACGGGCGTTTCGCGCAGTCGGGCATCACGGCGGAGTTGGCGGAGGAAGTCGAGGCCGCTGACCACCGGCATGCGCATATCCAGAATCATGGCGTCCGGCGGGTCACTTCCGGCGGCGTCCATGGCCGCCTGGGGGTCCTGGACCGACGTGACCCGGTAGCCTTCCAGTGTCAGCATCCGCGCAAACGTCTCGCCAACCACCTGGTCGTCGTCGACGATGAGAATGTGCGCCACGGAGACGATTCTACAGGGGTCGGTGGGATTACACCGAAGGATTAGTGTTACGATACGGCCGCCGTTATCTTACTGCCCTGTGGGCAGTTGGCTCGATCTGGCGTGCGCCCTAACGGCGTCGGAGGCCTCGTGTCGCCCATTTATATTCGACCCGCCAGAGAACAGGCAGAGCACGACCGCCTGATCCTGTTTCTCGAGGCGAAGTATCAGAAGAAGTGTGAAGTCCTTATCAACAAGGGCGAGTCGAAGGACTTTGCCCTGAAGGTTGGGGCCGGCACCTACTTTCCGGACCTGATTCTCCAGGAGGCCAAGAAGCCTGTCGGCGTCATTGAGATCGAGACGGCGGAGTCGACCAACAACCTTGAGGCGTTGGCGCAGTGGGTCCACTTCGGCAAGGCCAAGGTGCCGTTCCACCTGTTTGTGCCAGTACTCATGTATGACGCGGCGCGCCGTTTCTGCGAGATGCACCAGGTGACGGTGGCCGAGATTTGGACGTACCGGCCGCTCATGAATGGTTTTGATTTGGTGCGGGTGTTTCACGACCCGCAGGCCGTGGCCAAGTCCGGCAAGGGGCCGATGGCGAAAGTCGTGGCCATGCCGAAGGTGGCCGAAGTGCCTCGGTCGGAGCCGGCAATTGAGGCTGTTGAAGAGATTCTCGCCAAGATTGGCAGTCGCGAGGCGGCCAAGGCTGCAGCAAAAGCTGCTGCCCGCCCCAGCGTGAAGACGATCGTGAAGTCGGTGGTTCCGACGCCGGTGGCGAAGCCGAGTCCGCCACCCAAGCCGGTTCCGGCGCCGAAGGCCGTCGCACCGGTCAAGCCTGCGACACCCGAGAAACCCGCGCCGGCACCGAAACCGGAGAAGAAACCACTGCCCGTGAAGCCGGTCGTCAAGAAACCTGTGGCGAAGCCGGTGGCGAAGAAGGCGGTGGCGAAGAAGGCGGCGCCGGTCAGGAAGGCGGCCCCGGCCAAAGCGGCCAGGAAAGCGGCCAAGCCGGTGAAACCCGCGAAGAAGGTGCAGGCCGCGAAGCCGAAGGCGAAGCCAAAGCCGAAGGCGAAGCCAAAGCCAAAGCCAAAGCCCCAGCCCAAGTCCAAGGCGAAGGCCAAGCCGAAGAAGAGGTAAGTTCTGCCGTTCATTCGCCACGCTCACGACAAACGTGGGTATGACTGCACGTATGTGATGCACGCGCCCCGGCCTGGAGCCGGACCGGCGCGCACGAAACTGCTCTACATGTTTCGGTCGCCGTCGCATGTCCAGATTGGGCGCAAGCCGCTCGACCCTGAGGTGCGTGAGGCGCTTGAGCACACCCACCCTGACTTGACCTTCGACTGGAACGGGCTGCTGCGCGACAGTCCTGCGCCGGCCCGCCAGCCGAGGACCGACCCCCATGACCCCCGGGACCGCGCGAATCGCGGCCGCACGGCGCGCGGGCAGAAGCCGGCGCGGACCGAGCGGCCAGCGCCGCCGCGTCCGGAAGTGCCGGAGGATGACTCGGCGCTGGGGCAGGCGCTTGGGGCAGTGGAGGCCGCGCGCCTTCGCCAACGCTACGCCGAACTGGTGCAGCGCGTCGGGCGCCGCGCCCGGACCCCCGAAGAGCGCGACCGGTTGATGGGCGAATTGTCCGGCGTCAACCCGGATGCGTGGGCAGGGGCTGATGTTATTCGGCAGCAGGCGCGGGGCGCCGACAGGGTCTGGGACGCCGTTGCCGCCCAGTTGCCAAAGCGGCGCCGCGGTCGCCGTGGTGGACGCGGGGACGAGCCGGAAACAGGCGGTCCAGACCAGGCGGCACCCGCCGATGTCATAATCGGGGAACGAGATCATACCGATGAACGCGAGAACACCACTGCTATCCCTGCCTCTCTTGCTGCTGACGGTGCTGGCGACGGTCAGTCTGAGCGCCCGGCAGGCGCCGCCTCAACCTCCGACGCCGCAGGCGCCGACGTCCCAGAGCCCGCAGCGGCCGACGTTCACGAGCCAGGTTGACCTTGTCAGTCTGGACGTCATCGTGCGCGACAGGAACGGGCAGTTTGTCCCCGTTCTGAAGCGCGAGGACTTCACCATTCTTGAAGACGGCGTCCCCCAGAGTGTGGCGGACTTTCGGTTGATGTACGGCGGGCGCGAGTTGGCGGTTGAGGTCGTCAACGCCCCGACGGCGGCCCCGGAGGGCATGATCCTGCCGCCGACGCGGCCCGTGGCGGATGTGGCCGGGCGCGTGTTCATCGTCTTCATCGACGACCTGCACCTGCTGGCGTCCGATTCGCCGCGGGTCCGCAATCTGCTCACGCAGATCACGAACACCCTGATTCATGACGGCGATCTCTTTGCCGTCGTGTCCACAGGCCCCTCGTCGATCGAGGTGAATCCGACGTACGACCGGAGCCGGCTGACCGAGGCCATCAAGAAGGTGATGGGCAACGGCATGTCGGTCGAGGACATCCTCCTGGCGCCGTCGTCGATGGCGGGTCCCCAGGAGATTCGCCATCGCGTGAACGTCGCGTTCTCCACGGCGTACGACCTGCTGGAGCAGATGAAGACGTCGGATACGCGGCGGAAAGCATTTGTCTATCTGAGTGCCGGGTATGACTTCAACCCGTTTGCCGACTCGCGCTGGAAGCAGGAACAGGAGCGGTATGCCCGGCCCGATCCGAAGACGGATGGCGTGACCAACGAACGGCCGCTGGATTCGACCAACAGCAGCAACACGATCAACCCGTTTGACAGCGGCAGTTTCGGGTTTGCCCAGTCAGACCTGGTGTCGCAGCTCGCAGAGCTCACCCGGGCAGCCAACCGGGCGAACGCGACGTTCTACACAATCGACCCCCGCGGGCTCATCGCCGGGCCGGACATCAACAACCAGACGCTGACGACGGCCGAGTGGCGCAAGTACGTGCAGACCACCGTGGATTCGCTGAAGACCATCGCGGATCTGACCGGCGGGTTCTGCATCTGCAACTCCAATGACTTCAAGCGCGGGCTGGAGCGGATTGATGCCGAAACCAGTGATTACTACCTCCTCCGGTACTACTCGAGCAACCCGGATCCCCTCCGCCGGGTCCGGAATATCGAGGTCAAGGTCAACCGCGACGATGTGAATGTCGTGCATCGCACCCAGTGGGCGTTGCCGATTCCGCGCCGGCGCTGAACGGGCCCGCATCCGGCACAGATTTAACCGCCCCGGTAACCCGGGACCCATCCCGGGTTACCGGGGGGTAATGGTATAATGCCGGGTGCTTGCCTGGGCAGTAAGGGCGCCTGCGGGCAGGCAAATTCCGGATTCGTTACTTTCACCATTGGAGACGAGGATGAAGTTGTTGAGCAAGGCAACGCTGTGTTTCAGCCTGATGCTGGGTCTGGCGCTGGCCGCTGCGGTTCCTGCGGCCGCGCAGACCGTGACGACCGGCGTGATTTCTGGTGCGGTAGTCGACCCGCAGGGCGGTGTGCTGCCCGGCGCAACGGTCGTGGCCGTACACGTGCCGACCGGAACGACGTATGAGAGCGTGACGCAGGCCGACGGCCGGTTCCAGCTGCTCAACGTGCGTGCAGGGGGACCGTACACGGTGTCCGTTACCATGTCCGGCTTCCGCAAGGACGAGAAGACCGGCATCATGGTCAACCTCGGCGAAGAGCGTGCCGTGGCGTTCTCACTCAAACTCGAATCCGTGACCGAGACGGTGACGGTCACGGGCGCGGCCCCGGCGATCGATACGATGCGCGCGGGCACCTCGGCGAACATTGCGGCGGAAGTGAAGGAGAACCTGCCGACGATCTCGCGCAGCCTGATCGACGTCGTCCGCATCAACCCGTACTTCAACGCGATCACGACCAACAACACGGTCACGGCCGTCTCGGTGGCGGGGCGGAACGCCCGCTACAACAGCATCCAGATTGACGGTGCCGTGAACAACGATCTGTTCGGTCTCGCGGAGTCTGGCACCCCCGGCGGCCAGACCGACACGCAGCCAATCAGCTTCGACGCCATCTCGCAGATTCAGCTGGTCGTGTCGCCGTATGACGTGCGGCAGGGGGGATTCTCTGGCGGCGGCATCAACGCCGTGACCAAGAGCGGCTCGAACCAGTACAGCGGGACCGCGTTCTACTTCGGCCGCAACCAGGACTGGATCGGCAAGGGCATCACGAACACGGCCGTCTCGAACTTCAAGGATCAGCAGATGGGCTTCACCGTGGGTGGGCGCCTGATCGCGAACAAGGCGTTTTTCTTCGGTAGCGCCGACTGGGGTCGTCGTTCGACGCCGACCGGGTTCTGCATCACCGGCTGCGGCCAGACGTTCTCGGGTGCGCCGGCCGACGTGAACCGGTTCTTCAGCATTCTCGAGACCAAGTACGGCTACACCATCCCAAACGCGCGGGACGGGTTCAGCCGCACGACCGACTCCGACAAGTTCCTCGGCAAGGTCGACATCAACCTGAGCAATCAGCACCGCCTGACGGTCCGTCACAACTACGTTGATGGTCTCAATGACATCGGTGGCACCAGTCTGACGTCCTACACCACGCCGGACGGCTTCTACCGCATCCGCTCGAAGACCAACAGCTCGGTGGTTCAGCTCAACTCGACCTTCGGCAATGCCGTGAACGAGTTCCGCGTGTCCTACACGCGTGTCCGTGATCGTCGCGCCGGGCAGGACTTCGAGCCGAAGGCGTTCCCGCGCACAACCGTGCGCATCGCCAGCGGTCTGCAGATCACGGTCGGCCGTGAGAACTTCTCGACCGCCAACGAACTCGACCAGGACATCGTGGAAATCCACGACGACTTCACGATGGTGCGCGGCAAGCACACGATCACGATTGGCACGCACAACGAACTGTTCAAGTTCCGGAACCTGTTCATCCGTGACAACTTCGGCACCTACACCTTCAACAGCCTCGACTTCTTCGATCAGGGGCTGGCCCAGCAGTTCGACCACAGCTATCCGGTCGATCCGAGCAAGCCGGCCGCCGCGTTTGCCGTCCGCTCACTCGGGTTCTACATCGGGGACCAGTGGCGCGTGCGTCCGAACCTGACCCTGACGATGGGCGCGCGTGTGGACATGCCGCTGTTCCCTGACAAGCCGACCGCCAACCCGATCTCGGTCGCCAACTTCGGGCTCGCGACCGACGAAACGCCCGGCGGTCTGAACTACTCGCCGCGCATCGGGTTCAACTGGGACATCAACAGCGATGGCAAGCAGCAGGTGCGTGGCGGCGTCGGCATGTTCTCCGGCCGCACGCCCTACGTGTGGCTGTCGAACCAGTACGGCAACACGGGCATCGAGTTCCAGCGCATTGGCGCCTCCAATAACGGCAACAACCGCATCCCGTACGTGACCAACGCGGCGGGTCAGCCCAGGACGGTCACGGGCGCAAGCGGGTCGTCGTTTACGAACGAAATCGACCTCATCGACCCCGACTACAAGTACCCGTCGCTCCTGCGCGGCAACCTCGCGTACGAGCGTGAACTGCCGTGGGGCCTGGTTGGCTCGGTGGAAGGGTTGTTCACCAAGGACCTGCAGGACGTCAAGTACCAGAACCTCAACTACGTGCCCTGCGGCACGGCGGGCACCGCGGCCTGCACGGGTGGCAACGCCAACACGGTCGGCAACATTCCGAAGTACACGCGCAAGGTGACGACGCTCAGCGACGTCATTTTCCTGACCAACTCGGATGAGGGCTACAGCTGGAGCGGCGTCGCCGAACTGCGTCGTCCGTTCAGCAATGGCTGGTTCTTCTCGAGCTCGTACCTCTACGGCCGCTCCAAGTCGATCATGGACGGCACGTCGAGCCAGGCGGCGTCGAACTGGGGCAACACCCTGATTCGCACGAACCCGAACGAACCGGAACTGGCGACCTCCGTGTATGACCCGGGGCATCGCGTGTCGTTCACGGCGTCGAAGGAGTTTGGCCTGTTTGGTGATGCCACCGCGACCGCGTCAATCTACTACTCCGGCCAGTCGGGCCGGCCGTACACGCTGCGGTTCTTCAACGACGTCAACGGCGACGGCCGCACAAGCGACCTCCTCTACATTCCGGCCAGCGCGTCGGAAGTGACGTTCACGGGCGGGACCTACCAGAACCTGATCAACTTCATGCAGGAAGAAGGCTGTCTGGATGCCTTCGTCGGCCAGATCATTCCGCGCAACGTGTGCCGCGCGCCGTGGCAGAACCAGATGGACTTCGCGTTCAAGGTGGGCCTGCCGTTCCAGCGCGTGAAGGCGGAAATCACGCTGGACGTCCTGAACATCCTCAACCTCATGAATAGTGGCTGGGGCATTCAGGAGTACACGACGTTCAACTCCATCGCCCCGGTGACGGCGACCCTCTCGGGTGGTCAGATCTCGGCGTACAACATCAGCTTCCTTACGGGCTCGAGCTTCCGTCGCTACAACCGCGACGATCTCCGCTCGCGGTGGCAGATGCAGCTGGGTGGGCGCTTGCGCTTCTAGTCCAGTCCAGAAGTCCAGGGTCCAGGAGTCCTGGGGCCTGAAAACACGAACGCCCCGATCAGCGAAAGCTGGTCGGGGCGTTTTCTTTTGGACTTCGGAACTTCGAATCAGGCGAGCGCTTCTCGCACTCGGGAGACCGCCTCTTCGAGATAGTGCTCATCGAGTTCTATCCCCACAAAATTGAGACCGAGTCGGCCCGCGGCGATCGCGGTATTGCCGAGGCCGAGGAACGGGTCGAGCACGGTCGTGACGCGGTCCACGCCGTGGAGGCGCAGGCACTGCTCGGGCACCTTTGGCGGGAAACACGCCGGATGCGGGCGGTCGCGGTCGCGACTCTGGATGGTCTCGTAGGGGATAAACCAGGTGTTGCCGCGGCAGCGTTTGCCGTCGCCGCCGGTCGCCCAGCGGGCCGCGTTCGACTTGTCCTGATAGGGGACTCCGACCGCGCGCCGGTCCAGTTTGGTCGTGCCGGCCGGGGTCAGATGAAAGATGTACTCGTGACAGTCGTTCACGAACCGATCGCTGTTGATCGGTTTGTAGTGGCCGACTGCGAGGTCGCGGTCGATGCCGGAGGCGTCACTTGTGGACTCCTTGTCGATGGCAATCGACTTGACCCAGTGAATCGTGTTCTGCAGTTTGTAGTAGCGTCTGGCCACCTGGGCCACTTCGAGGGGAATCCAGGGGTCGGTCGGCTTGGCGCCGACGTTCAGGAAGAGGGACGCCTCAGGGCCGCTCAGGCGTGCCGCGGCGCGCAGCCACTGGTCCGTCCACCCCAGGTACTCGGCCCGCGGCATGTCGTCCTCGTAGGTGCGGTATTTGATGCCGAGGTTGTACGGCGGGGACGTGACGATGGCGTCGATGCTGTGTGGGGCGAGACGCCCCATCACCGGCACACAGTCGCCAAGATAAAAACGGAAGGTCGACCGGCCAATCACAAATTGGTGGCGGGGACCATTGAGGGAACGGAGGGCCGGTCGGGCGGAGCGCCGGGCGACCGGGCGGGTAGTGGACCGAAGCGCGAGAGCCATGTGACAGGCTTCTCGGTCGTTCAGGGTCGGAAGTACAGACCCCGTGATGTAACTCTTACGCGCGTACCGCCACAGTCGGAGTAAACCCGTGTGCGACTCGATCGGCGCTCACCGGCTGATTCCTGACGTGACTCGAGGTGGCACACACGGTGCCTTTTTCCTCGATGTAGGTGATTTCCCGTTCGCTGCCTACTTCGCGGTAGCGGCCGGTGACACACCCACAGGTCAGCGTGGTGAACCCCAACAAACGAACCAGGCTCATGACCGTGACCTCCAACTCCGGAAAATGTTTCCGTGAATTCCCTGCGATGCAAACGACGTACCCGACTTCCGCCGAGTTCCCAGTTCGCGCTTTGTGAGGCGCTCTTTGAAGTAATCGGCCGAACTCTGTGGTTCGTGCAGTACAACTGCCGCGATGGTGTTGCACACGTGTGTCGAATTCGCAACGAATGTTGGATTCTTGACACCAAAAAGTTGGAGAGGGTGGGGTGAGGTTGGGTACGTAGGGTCGCCTGGGTTTGAGGCGGCCAGCGTCGGTTGGGTAAGGGTGGGTCAGGGTGTGTGGGGGGAGGTGTGAGACGTGAGTGCTGCGAGGTCGAGGGCGCGCTGCCTGGCGGCGTAGGATCGGGCGCGGAGGATCCGGACGATCAGGGCGACGTGTGCCAGGCCAAAGACGCCGAGCTCAAGGGCGCCACCCTCCACGCCGACGGTTGACAGCACCGCGGGGACGATGTTCAGGGCGGTTGCGAAGATGAAGAGGCTTGAGAACAGGGGGTCGACTGTGCCGGCGGCCGGGCCGGTCGCGGTGCCCAACCGCATGGCGGTGTGTTCCCAGGCGGGGCCCTCCGGGGCGCCCTCGTATTCGACCTGAAGGTACCGGCCGATTCGCTCAACACCCACGTGCAGGGCGAAGGCCGCCTCAAATCCCGCCGCCAGGACGAGGAGGGGGACCAGGGTGGCGACCGGCGTCGCAATCCAGATTTCGGTGGCCAGGCAGAGGGCCGCCCAGGCGATTATGGCGAGGACCACCAGGGTCACCCGGCGAGTACCGCGCTCCCGAATCGTGGCCCGGAGGGCCGCGAATTCCTCGGTTCTGTGCGGGTGGGACTGCAGGGGAGTGGTCATGCGTCCGATAGTTTAAGCGGCGGTGTGGTACTATCCGCCAGGTTTCACGATTATTTTCAGCGCCAGAGGTATTAGACGTGCTCGGACTCGGCCGACTGAATAAGACTGTTTTTGCGTTGGCCGTGGCCGGCGTGTTTGCGCTCACGCCCGTCGTGGCTGCCGCGCAGGCGGCCAAGAAGCCCACGACGACCACCCGTACGGCCGCGGCCCGCGCCCGGGCTGCCGCCCAGGCCCGCGCTGCGGCCGCCGCCCGTCTGGTGCGCGAGGCCGAAACCCCGAAGTTCAAGACCGACATTCTCGGCAACCTGGTGCCTGACGTCCGGGCTGCGGCGGCGATTGTCTTTAATCCCCAGACCAATGAGGTCCTGTGGGAGGCCAATTCCCACGATCGTCGCCCCATTGCCAGTCTGACGAAGCTGATGACCGCGCTGACGTTCATCGCCGACGAGCCCGACATGAATCGCAAGGTGACGGTTGTGCGCGCGGATACGCGGGCCGCCTCGGTCACGTATCTGCGAACCGGGGATGTGGTGACGCTGCGGGACGTGCTGCATCTGACGCTAATTGCCTCGGACAACGCCGCCGCCCGCGTGCTGGCGCGCACATCGGAGGGCGGGTCGTCCGCGTTCATCCGGCGCATGAACGAGACGGCGCTCCAACTGGGCCTGACAAGTGCCCGTTTCACCGACCCCTCAGGACTGCATGCCGACAACGTCGCGTCCGCGTACGACATCTCGCATCTGATTTCCTACGCCAGCGCCAACGACACTCTGGCGCCCATCATGCGCAAGTCCTCTCATGAAGTCCGAACCAACCGGCGCGTGGTGACGGTGCGCAGCACCCTCAACAAGTTGTTCGGTACGGGCGTCGACGTGGTGGGCGGCAAGACCGGGTTCATCAGCAAGGCCGGCTATTGCCTTGCCACGTTGCTGCAGATTCCGCACGGCAGCCAGGTGGCGGTCGTGGTGCTGGGCGCCTCCAACAGCACGCTGCGTTTTGCCGAGGTTCGTCATCTGTTCAACTGGGTCGTGGGGCGCACCAACGGCCTGGACGGTGGTGACGAGACGATCGACCGGTAAGGCCCGGGGCCGTGTGCCTGCACCACATACCCGATCGCCGCTCGCTGGCCGCACACCGCGGCTGACCATTCTGCATATCGCCTCCGAGGTCGCGCCCTGGTCAAAGACCGGAGGTCTTGCCGACGTCGTGGCGGCGCTGCCACGCGCCCTGGAAGCCCTCGGGCACCGTGT
Organism: Vicinamibacterales bacterium; assembly: GCA_030827135.1. Classification (GTDB taxonomy): domain Bacteria; phylum Acidobacteriota; class Vicinamibacteria; order Vicinamibacterales; family SCN-69-37; genus SYFT01. Next base: position 163,183 of record JAURFE010000001.1, on the reverse strand, counting down.
GGTGACGGTCACGCCGCGGTATCGCGGGGTCGACGTTGGTGACGCAGCCGGCCGTCCCTTTGTGGTCGACATCGCCGGGATTCAGCGGCACGGCGTCTGGCGCGAACTCATCCATTCCCCCCGGCGGCGCACGGTGTTTGTCGATGTGCCGGAGTGGTTCGACCGCGACGGCCTCTACGGGGTGGGCGCCGTGGATCACCCGGACAATGCGGCACGGTTTGCGGGGCTGGCGCACGCCGCCCTGGCCTGGGCACAGGACACACCCGACGCTGGGCGGATCGACATCGTGCACGTCCACGACTGGCAGGCCGGACTGGTCCCGGCGCTCCTGCGGACGCAGCCCGAGCGCTGGCCCCGTGTCGCGCGGGCCGGACTGGTCGCCACCGTCCACAATCTGGCGTATCAGGGCACGTTTCCCAGAGAGGTGGTACCGCAGGTCGGCCTCGAGTGGCAGGCCTTCACGATGGAAACCGGCGAATTCTGGGGGCAACTGAGTTTTCTCAAGTGTGGCCTCGCGTTCAGTGATGTCATTACCACCGTCAGTCCCCAATACGCCCTGGAGACCGTGCAGCCCGAACACGGCGCAGGCTTCGACGGCGTCTTGCGCGCGTTGGGCGATCGCTATCTCGGCATCCTGAACGGGATTGACACCTCGGTGTGGGACCCGGCATCTGACCCCTATCTGCCGGCGCACTTCACGGCGGATGACCTGTCCGGGAAGCGTGCGTGCAAGCGGGCATTACTGGCCCGGTGCGGACTGCCCATCGGCGATGATGCGCTGGACCGTCCGGCGGTCGGGCTGGTCTCCCGGTTGGTGGATCAGAAGGGCATTGATCTGGTGCTGGCGGCGGCCCCGCGCTGGCTGGACCTGGACGCGACCTGGGTATTTGTGGGCAGCGGCGACGCGCGGTATGAGGCGCAATTGCGGGCGCTGGCGGAGGCGTATCCGTCGCGGGTCGCGGTTCACATCGGGTTTGATGAGGGCTTGGCGCATCTGGTGGAAGCTGGCGCCGATCTGTTCCTGATGCCCTCGCGGTTTGAGCCGTGCGGGTTGAATCAGATGTACAGCCTGCGCTACGGCACGGTACCGGTGGTGCGGGCTGTGGGGGGACTTGAAGACACGGTGCAGGCGTTTTCGGTGCGGGCGAAGAAGGCCAACGGGTTCAAGTTTCGGGAGGCGTCGCCCGAGGCCCTGGTGCAGACCCTGCGCCAGGCGTTGCGGGTCTATCGCCAGCGTGAGGTCTGGACGCGGTTGATGCGGCAGGGCCTGGGACAGGATCACTCGTGGGACACGTCGGCCCGGGAGTATGTCAAAGTGTATCGACGGGCTCGTCATCAGGCCGCGCAGCGGTGGGGTGAGGGCTGATTCGCTCGGTGGATGGGCGGATGGGCAGTTGGGTCGGGTTGTTGGGCGGTTGGAAGAGAGGACAGTGACGGTATGGCTTCGGAGAAGGTCGCGACGTTTACGGACAGCAATTTTGATGCGAGCGTGTTGAAGTCGAGCACGCCGGTGCTGGTGGATTTCTGGGCGGAGTGGTGCGGTCCGTGCCGCGCGTTGGGGCCAACCATTGACGCGTTGGCCGCGGAATATGCCGGCCGGGTCTCGATTGGCAAACTCAACGTCGACGAGAATCCGCAGATCACGATGCAGTACATGGTGCGGGGCATCCCGACCGTGATGGTCTTCAAGGGCGGGCAGGTCGTCGAGACGATTGTGGGCCTGGCCGACAAGAACGAGTTCAAGGCCAAACTCGACAGCCACCTCTGAGGTGTTCCGTGCGTGATGTGACGATCATCGGGTCCGGACCGGCCGGACTGACAGCCGCGGTGTACGCCGCGCGCGCCAATCTGAAACCGCTTGTCATTGAAGGACTGGAGGCCGGTGGTCAGCTGATGCTGACGACGGCCGTCGAGAACTTTCCAGGATTTGCCGACGGCATCATGGGGCCCGATCTCATGGCCGCCATGCGCACACAGGCGGAACGTTTCGGCGCCGAGATCGTCCGCGGCCATGTGTCCGCGGTGGACACGTCCGTGCGGCCCTTCCGCATCACGATGGGCGATGAGACGGTCGAGACAAAGACCCTGATCATCGCCACGGGCGCATCCGCGAAGTTGCTCGGTCTGCCCAGTGAGCGGCAGTTGATGGGCCACGGCGTCTCGACGTGTGCGACATGCGACGGGTTTTTCTTCCGGGGCAAGCCCATCGCGGTGGTTGGCGGCGGCGATTCGGCGCTCGAGGAGGCCAATTTCCTCACGCGGTTCGCCTCGCAGGTGACCCTGATCCATCGTCGCGATTCGCTGCGGGCGTCCAAGATCATGCAGGACAAGGCGATGGCCAACCCGAAAATCGTCTTCGAATGGAACGCGGAAGTGATGCGGGTGCTCGATCCCGAGGCCGGCGTCGTATCAGGCATCGTGGTGAGGAACACTCAGACAGGACTCGAGAAGACGATCCCGGTCGACGGCGTGTTTGTCGCCATCGGCCATACGCCGAATACGGCGCTCTTCAAGGGCCAGCTGGATATGGATGAGACCGGCTATCTCATCACCCACCACGGATCACGCACGAGCGTCGAAGGCGTCTTTGCCTGCGGTGACGTGCAGGATCATGTGTACCGGCAGGCGATCACGGCGGCCGGTTCTGGCTGTATGGCCGCGCTCGACGCGGAACGGTATTTGGAGAGTTCGAGTTATTGAGGATTGAGGAATGAGGATTGAGGATTGGCAATTGAGGTGGACGTCCCGGATTGCTGATTGAGGGATTGAATCCCTCAATCTCTCAATCCCTCAATCTCTCAATCAATCATCCAATCCCGCAATCGAGAAATTGCCAATCCTCAATCCTCATTCCTCAATCCTCAATCAGGCGCTGACGCGAACGCGTCAGCGAATCCACCCTCCGCCCACGACGTCGTCACCCTGATAGAAGACAACCGCCTGTCCAGGCGTGATTGCGGTCTGGGGTTCGTCGAAGACCAGGTGCGCGGTGGCGTCTCCGGTGGACTCGACCGTCGCCGGCGCGTCCTGATGGCGGTGCCGGATGCGGGCCGTGACCCGCGTGGGCCCCGCGGGGGCAGGGCCGGCGATCCAGTTGACGCCCGTCGCGTCGAGTGTGAGTCCGCCGAGTTCTTCACGCGCACCCACGATGACCTGCTGCTCAGCCGGGATCAGCTTCAGCACGTACATGGGCTTGCCGGTGCTGAGCCCGAGGCCCTTCCGCTGGCCGACGGTGAAATGATGAAGTCCGCTGTGTTCCCCAAGCACCTGGCCGTCGCTGTTCACAATCTCGCCTGACGGCGGCGTGGTGGCCAGCTGGCGTTCCACAAACTTCGCGGTGTTGCCATCGGGCACAAAACAGATTTCGTGACTGTCCGGCTTGTCGGCGACCGACAGGCCCAGCCGCTCCGCGTACGCGCGCACCTCGGGTTTGCTCAGGTGGCCCACGGGAAACAGCGCGTGCGCCAACTGATCCTGGGTGAGGGTGAACAAAAAATACGACTGATCCTTGCCGCCGTCCACGCCACGGAGCAGTCGGTACCGGCGGAGGCCTTCATCGTAGTGAACGCGAGCGTAGTGCCCGGTGGCCACGGCGGCCGCATCCAGGCCCGCCGCCCGTTCCACGAGCGTGGCGAATTTCAGGTCGGCGTTGCAATGCACACAGGGGATGGGCGTGCGTCCAGCGGCGTATTCCGAAACAAAATTGCTGACCACCGTGGCCTGGAACTCCCGTTCGAAGTTCACGATGTAATGCGGAATGCCGATCTGGTGTGCGACGCGGCGGGCGTCGTGCAAGTCATCAAGACTGCAGCACGATCCAAACGCCGGCGCGCCATCCACGGTGGCACGCTGGTCATACAACTGCATCGACAACCCGATCACCTCATGGCCGGCGTCGGCCATCAGCGCGGCCGCGACCGAGGAGTCCACGCCGCCCGACATGGCGACGACGACGCGCATCAGCGCACCTCCACGACGCGGCGGGTGAGCCTGCGCAGTTTCTCGACAAGCGCCGGCATCTTCGCCGCGACCGTCTGAATGTCGGCGGCGGTCGTGTCAGGCCCTAGGCTGAACCGCAGCGAATTACGGGTGCGGGCCGCCGGCAGGCCCATCGCCTGCAGCACGTGCGACGGTTCGAGCGTGCCTGATGAGCAGGCGGACCCCGTGGAGATGGCCACGCCTTCCAGGTCGAGAGCGATCAACAGGGACTCGGCCTCGATGCCGTCAAAGCTGATATTGGTCGTGTTCGGGACTCGCGCATCCGGACTGCCGTTGACCGCCGTGCCGCGGATATCACGCAGAATCGCCGCCTCAAGCTGGTCGCGCAGCGCAGCCACGCGCGGGGCCGCGTCGGCCATCGTGGCGGCCGCATGCCGCGCGGCGACGCCGAGTCCGGCGAGGCCCGCGGTGTTTTCCGTGCCGGCGCGCCGGCTGCGCTCCTGGCGGCCGCCGGTCTGCTGCGGGATCAGTCGCACGCCACGTCGCACCCACAAGGCGCCGGTGCCTTTCGGTGCGCCGAACTTGTGTCCGGAAATCGACAGCAGGTCGACACCCAGGGCCTGCACCTGCACGGATATTTTTCCGGCGCTCTGGACCGCATCGCTATGAAACAGGGCGCCACGCGATCGTGCCAGCCGCGCGAGCGCCTCCACCGGCTGCACGGTCCCGATCTCATTGTTCGCGTGCATGATCGACACGAGCGCGGTCTCCGCATCGAGCGCCGCGTCCAGATCGGCGGGGGCGACGATGCCGGTCCGGTCCACCGGCAGCAGGGTGACGCGCCAGCCACGGCGCTCCAACGCCTTCAGGGTCATCAACACGGCTTCGTGTTCGATGGCGGACGCGATCAGATGACGCCGTCCCGACTCCGCCAGCGCGTCACACGCCCCGCGCAGGGCGAGGTTGATCGATTCGGTGCCGCCCCCGGTGAGCACGACGTCGCTCGGCGCGGCCCCGATCAGCGCGGCCACACCGGCACGTGCGTCGTCCAGGCGGGCCTTCGCGCGCTGCCCGTAGGCATGGATCGACGACGGGTTGCCAGGTTCTTCGGTGAGTACACGGCACACCGCGTCGGCTACACCCGGCGCAGCCGGGGCTGTGGCGTTGTAATCGAGATAAATACGCACGACGTCGTCCCATGCTAGCCCGGATTCGGCGCGGGCCGCGATATACTGCCGGACTACCTGACTCCCCAACTCCACAGAGCGGTCAGTGTGGTGGAGGTTCAAGACATGTTTAAGCGAGACGAGGCCGTACGGCCACCGACAACGACCCCCTCCGGCGCCCAGCCTCCAAACGCGCCAGTCGCCACAGCGGGTCGTGCAACTGAGAGGGACATGGTGAACATCGGTAAAAGCGTGATCATCAAAGGTGAACTGAGCGGGTCCGAAGATCTCACGATCGAAGGCACCGTCGAGGGCAAGATCGAACTCCGGCAGAATGTGCTGACGATTGGGCCCAACGGCAGGATCAAAGCGCAGGTGTTCGCGAAGGTTGTCATTGTGCAGGGCGAGGTCCACGGCAACATCACCGCGACCGAAAAGGTTGATCTGCGCGAGTCCGGGTCCGTGGACGGTGATGTGGTGGCCCCGCGGGTCGCCATCTCCGAGGGCGCCCATTTCCGCGGCTCGATCGATATGCAGAAGGCCGGGGCGAACCCCGGGGAGGGCGTGAAGCCGGCCCCCCCGGACACCAGACCGGCCGGCGCTCCGGAACCGGCGACGACCCGGTAGGAGATCCGGCGCCTTCGTGGCTGTGTTTTCCTGGAGCCAGAAGCCTGCCGCGGAGACGGCACCCTCGCCGTCTCCGGTGGCCCTTGACGAGGTCGCGACCACCTCGAAGGTGTTTCCGCGTTTCCTGGCCGCCGTGGCGCAGCAGGCACAGGCGTCACGACCGGTGATTCTTGATCTGGGGCCCGTCGTGGGGCCCAACGTCGAGTTCTTCGGCGACCGGCTGGCGTGCAAAATCTACATCGAGAACCTCTATCACGACCTGGAGCAGGCCATGCGCAGCGGCAGCACCGCGGGGCTGGCCGAGACCTTCCTGAAGCGTCTCGCGCTGGCCGGCGACATGTTCGACGGCATCCTCTGCTGGGATCTCTTCGACTTCATTGACGCCAGGACCGGCAAGGCGCTGGCCGGCGAATTGGCCCGCCTGCTGAAACCCGGCGGTGTGGTGTATGGCTTCTTTGGGACCACGCCGATCGAACTGCGCCAGTACACGCGCTACGTGATCGAATCCGAGAGCCGCTTCCGCCTGCAGCACAGCCCGGCAACACCGGTGAAGCGCACGGTGCTGCTCACCCGCGACATCACGAAGATGTTTGAAGGGCTGAGCGTCTCTGAGTCCGTCCTGCTCAAGAGCAGCACCCGGGAAACCCTGTTTCGACGCGCCTAACTGCGATATCGTCGCAGCATGGCCAAACCTATCGTTGCGCTCCTCAGTGACTTTGGCACCCGGGACCACTACACCGGCGTGATGAAGGGCGTCGTGTTGTCGATTTGTCCGGACGCGGTGCTGGTCGATGTGTCGCACGATTTGCCGGCGCATGACATTCCATTCGCCGCACTCGAATTGGCGGCGACCTACAAGTATTTCCCCGCCGGCACCATCTTCGTCGTCGTCGTGGACCCCGGTGTGGGGTCGGCGCGTCGCGGGATCGCGGCTGAGGTGGGGGAGTGGAAGTTCGTCGCGCCGGACAACGGGGTGTTGACCGCGGTGTTCCAGGACGCGCCTCCGAAGAAAGTCGTGGAACTGACGGAGCGCCGGTACGCGCGTCCGACGGTCAGCCGCACCTTCGAGGGCCGCGACCGGTTTGCGCCGGCCGGCGCGTGGCTGGCCAAGGGGATCCAGCTGCCGGCGCTGGGGCGCCCCGTCGCGGACTATGTGCAGATCGTGTTGGCGCAGCCGCAGGTGGAGGCGGGGGAAATTCGTGGCGAGGTGGTGCGGATCGACCGCTTCGGGAACGTGGTCACGAACATTGACCGGAAGCTGTGCGAGCGGTTGGCGCCTGCGGGCGAGCCGCTGGCCATCACCATCGCCGGCCAGACGGTTTCGCGTCTCGTGTCCACATTCTCCGACATCAGTGCCGGCGAGATTTGTGCGCTGTACGGCAGCACCGATCATCTGGAATGTGCGGCCCATGCGAGCAGCGCCGCCGAGGCCCTGGCGGTGACGGTCGGGGCGCCGGTCATCGTTGGCAAAGTCTGACCCCGGGGTATTCTTTACAGCATGGCTACGGACCTGTCGCTCGAACTCCTCCGCGTCGCTGAACAAGCGGCCATCGCCTGCGCCCACACGATGGGGCAGGGTGACCGGCACGGCTCCGATCGGGCCGCCGTTGAAGCGATGCGCAAGACGCTCGACAGCGTGCCGATCGACGGCACCATCGTCATCGGCGAAGGGGAACGGGACGAAGCCCCGATGTTGTTCATCGGTGAAAAGGTCGGCCTCGGCGCATCGGGTGTGAAGGGGCTGCCGGAGGTCGACATCGCGGTGGACCCGCTTGAGGGCACGAATCTCTGCGCGCTGGGCACCAATGACGCCATTGCGGTGCTGGCGGCCGCCAGCAAGGGCGGCATGCTCCACGCCCCCGATCTCTACATGGAAAAACTGGTGGTGGGTCCCCGAGCGAAACACGCCGTGAGCCTCGACCGGTCGACCAAGGACAACCTCAAGTCGATTGCCAAGGCGCTTGATCGCGACGTCGACGACCTCGTCATCATCGTGCTCGATCGGCCCCGTCACGAGAAACTCATCAGCGACATCCGGTCGGCCGGGGCGCGCATCAAACTGATTGGCGACGGCGATTTGTCGGCCAGCATCGCGGCGGCCGTTGATGGCTCCGGCATCCATGCCGTGATGGGCACCGGGGGCGCGCCCGAAGGGGTCCTGACCGCCGCCGCCATGCGGTGCCTGGGCGGAGAGATTCTCGCTCGGCTGGTGATCAAGAAGCCGGAAGACGAAGAACGCTGCCGCAAGATGGGCATCGAGGATTTCCGGCGCATCTACTCGGCGGAGGATCTGGCCGCCGGGCAGAACATCACGTTCGCGGCGACCGGCGTCACCGACGGCGCGCTCATGAAGGGTGTGCGGTTTTTCGGCCACGGCACACGCACCAGCTCAATCGTCATGCAGAACGAACCGCATCAGATTCGTTTCATCGACACGATTCACGTCACCGAGCGTGGCGACGATCTGCGCATCCGGTTCTGAGCCTGCGCACCCGGCATGCCTCCTGACGGCGCTCTCGATTGGCGGCGCAATCTCGCCGCCGTCACTGTGGCGACCTTCATCGGTTTCACCGGCTTCACGCTGGTGATGCCGTTCCTGCCGTTGTATCTCGAACAACTCGGACTGACCGACACGGGGGCGATTGCCATCTGGGCCGGTCTTGCGCTCGGCATCACGCCTGCGGTGACCGCCGTCATGGCGCCGGTGTGGGCCCGCGTGGCCGAGCGGTATGGGCGCAAGCTCATGGTGGCGCGCTCCTTGTTCAGCTTCGTCGTCATCATGGCGGCGATGGCGTTTGTGACCGAACCCTGGCATGTCGTGGCCCTGCGCGGCATCCAGGGGTTTTTTGCCGGATACGGCATGCTCGCGCTGACGATGGCGGCGGAATCCGCGCCGGAGGCGCAGATGGCCAGTGCGATCGGGTGGGTGCAGACGGCGCAGAGGCTCGGGCCGGCGCTCGGTCCGGTGATCGGGGGCGCGCTGGCCCATGCCGTGGGCCTGCGGATGGCGTTCCTTGGGGCCGCCGTGATGTTCCTCGGTGCGTTTCTGCTGGTGCTGGTCGGGTATCGCGAGGGGCCGAGGCGGGCGCCGAATCAGGATGAGCCGCCCCCGGTGCGTGTGACGCTGCGCGAGTTGTTGACCGTCCCGTACTTCGGCATGTTCCTCGTGACTATTTTTGCGCTGCAGATGGTCGACCGCAGTTTTGGCCCCGTGCTGCCGCTGTACTTGCGGGAAATCGGCGTCTCGGTGACCCAGGTGCCGGTGCTGACGGGACTCATCTTCACTGTCGCCGCAGGCGCGGGCGCGGTGGGCAATCAGTTGTGTCACTGGTTGCTGCGTTTTGTCGCGGCGCCCCAATTGGTGGCCGCGGGCGCCACGGCGGCTGGTGTGGCGGCGCTGGTGTTCGGCCTCGGGCCCGCGACGCCATGGCTGGTCGGCGCGGCGGCTGTGTTTGGTGCGGGGCTGGGTGTGGGCTTCACCACGATGTACACGATTGCGGGCCAGCGGGTGCCGTCGGCCTCCCGCGGTGTGGCGTTTGGCTATCTGACCACCGCCTCGCTGACCGGGTTGGCCGTCAGTCCCGTCGTGGCCGGAGTGCTCGGCGCGGTGACGATGCGTGGAGTGTTTGTGGTGGATGCGATGGGGATGGCCCTGGTGGCCTGGGGGATCCGGAGGATGCGATGACGGGTGGGCGTCGTCTGACGGTGGATCCGCAGACGTGTCGGACCGAGGACCTGCGACCGGCGGTGGCGTGGCTGGCTGCGGGAGGCATCGTCGCGTTTCCGACGGACACGTTCTACGGGCTGGCCGTCAACGTGAGAGATGCCGTGGCGGTGCGCAGGGTGTTTGATCTCAAGGGGCGTTCGGCGCGGGCGGCGTTGCCCCTCGTGGCCGGGTCGCTGGCCCAGGTGACTGCGGCGACGGGCGCGTTGTCCGCTCGGGAAGCGCGACTGGCGCGCGCATTCTGGCCCGGGCCGTTGTCGATCGTCCGCGATGCGCCGGGGTGGATGCCGGTGGAAGTGCACGGCGGGCATCGCACGGTGGCGATTCGGGTGCCGGACCATCCCGTGGCGCGCGCGCTCGCGGACGCGTTCGGGGGCGTCATTGCGGCGACAAGTGCGAACCGCTCGGGCGAACCCGCCGCCCCTCGGGTGGAGGACCTCGGCGCGTTGGCCGACGACCCCCGTGTGTTTGTCATCGATGGTGGTGCGACGTCGGGCGGCGCACCGTCGACGCTCGTGGATGTGCGCGGCACGCAGCCGATCTGCCTTCGTGACGGCGCGATTGCCTGGAGCCGCGTGGTAGAATCGCTCTACCCATGACTGTTGGCCGTGGCACGACGAGAAAGTCCACCGTCGAGCGCGCGGCGCTGCTTACGCTGACCACCCGCGCGACGCGCGCGGTGGATCCCGAGGCGTCCCTTGATGAGCTCGCGGGGCTGGCGCAGGCCGCCGGCGCGGAGGTCGTGCTTCGGGCGATGCAGGAGCGCCCGACGCCTGATGCGGCCACGGTCTTCGGCAAAGGCAAAGCGGAGGAGATTGCCCTCGCATGCCGCACGGCCGAGGCCGACGTGGTCATCATCGACCATCACCTGTCGCCGGCACAGGCGCGCAACCTCGAGCGCGTCTTTGGCCGCCGCGTCATTGACCGCACCGAGTTGATTCTGGACATCTTTGCCCTCCGCGCGCGCACGCGGGAAGGCAAGTTGCAGGTGGAGCTCGCGCAACTGCAGTACCTGCTGCCTCGGCTCGTCGGCTCGAGCGAGGCATTGTCGCGCCTTGGCGGTGGCATTGGCACCCGTGGTCCCGGTGAAACGAAACTGGAAACGGATCGGCGCCGCATCCGCCACCGGATCGCCGCGCTCAAGCGGGAGATCGCCGAGGTCAGCGGCCGCCGCGGCTACCTGCGGGCGCGCCGGCGTCGGGGCGATGTGCCGACGGTGGCGCTCGTGGGGTACACCAACGCGGGAAAGACGACGCTGTTTAATGTGCTGACCGGCGACAATGCCGTGGCGTCCGATGCGCTGTTTGTGACACTCGATCCGCTGGTGCGTCGTGTACGGTTGCCGGATACGAGACACATCATGATGGCCGACACCGTCGGCTTCATCGACCGCCTGCCGCATTCGCTGGTCGCGGCGTTCCGCGCCACGCTTGAAGAAGTCATCGACGCCGATCTGCTGCTGCACGTTGTGGACGCGTCGGCGGAGGATTGCGATCGGCGCGACAAGGCCGTGCGCGAGGTGTTGACCGAGATTGGCGCCGGCGCGGTCCCGATGCTTGAGGTCTACAACAAGTGTGATCGTCTCGATCCGCGCGATCGCGATCGGCTGGCGGCGTCCTCGACCAATGCCGTGTGCGTGTCGGCGACTGAACAACAGGGGATTCGCGAGCTGCTCGATCTGGTCACGTCCCGGCTGGCCATGGACACGGAAGCCGCGGTGTTTGAACTCGACTACGGCGATGCGCGCGACCGCCGGTTCCTTGCCGACGTCCATCGACATGGGCAGGTCACCAGCCAGGTGTCGGTCGGGGATCACGTGACGGTCCATGCGGACGTGCCGCGGCGGTGGTTGGAGAAGACCGGTCGCATGAGGCCGACGGCATGATCGCGCGTGTGTGGCTGGGCGTGATCCTCGCGGCCAGCGGCGTGGCGGCGTGTGCGACGACGCCGGCTCCAGCGGGGCCGTCGGCGCCGCGGTATGTCGACGTTCCCGTGCTGGAGGTGCCGGGGCCGCTGGCAGGCGCGACCGGAGCACGACTCCGTCATGACGCCGGGTGGGCGCGCTTCCAGGCCGGGGACCTGCGGGGCGCCACGCGCGAGTTCACGGCGGCGCTGGCAGCCGCGCCCGGGTTCTACCCGTCCGAGGCCGGGCTCGGGTACGTGGCGTTCTACGACAAGCGCTGGGACGACGCGGCGAAGTGGTTTGATACCGCATTGTCGCGTGATGGCGGCTACGTGCCTGCGTTGTCCGGTCGGGTCGAAACCGCGTTGTCGGCGGGCGATGACCGCGCAGCCATCCGCATGCTGGAATTGTGGCTGCAGGTCGCCGCCGGGGATGTGGAACGGGAGGCCTTACACAGCCGCCTGGACGTGTTGCGCCTGCGCGCCGTTCAGGCCGAACTGGCGCAGGCCGCGACCGCGCGCGAGGGGGGGCGTCTCGATGACGCACAGGCGGCGCTGGATCGCGCGCGTGAGATGTCGCCTGACAGTGGTGTGGTGTTGCGTGAGCTCGCGCGTGTCGAAGCCGCGCGTGGCGCGTTTGATGCCGCAGAAACACATGCGCGCCGAGCCGTCACGCTGGATCCCGGTGACGCCGAGGCCCATGCCGTGCTTGGCGATGTGCTGGAGGCGCATGGCCGGCTGCGGGAGGCGGCCGCCGCATTCGCGCGCGCTGCCGGTATTGATCCGCGCCCCGAGTGGCAGCGTCGCGCCGCCGACATCAGCAGTCGCGCCGCATTCAACGCGTTGCCTGCGGAGTTCCGCGCGATTCCGGAGGCGCAGACGATCACCCGCGGGCAGCTTGCCGCCCTGCTGGGGTCGCGGTTGCAGGGTCCGCTCGAGCGTGTGCCTCGGCGCGTGCCCGTGGTACTGACCGACGTTCGAGGCCACTGGGCCGCATCGTGGATTCTCCCGGTCACCAGAGCCGGTGTGATGGAGCCGCTGCCGAACCACAACTTTCAGCCGGGCGCGATCGTGCGGCGAGCCGAGCTCGCACAGATCGTGTGGCAGGCCATTCAGATGCTCGGGGCACACCGGCAGGGAGAGGTCGGTCGCTGGCGGACCGCGCGCCTGTTGGTGAGTGACGTGCCATCGACGCACCTTGCCTTCGAGGCGATTGCCGCGGCGGTCGCGAGCGGCACCATGAGTCTGGTGGACGAGACGCGGTTTCAGCCGGGGCGTCCTGTCAGCGGCCCCGAGGCGATTGCCGCGGTCGCCCGGCTCGAACAGATCGCGCAGGGGGGAGGGCGTTAGGTCGTGACCTCCGAAGTCTTCACGCCGGCCAATCTGCTGACCATCTCGCGCATGGTGCTCGTGCCGGTGGTGGCGCTCTGCATGCTGTACGGCCACCCCGGATGGGCGCTGGCGGCCTTTGTGGTCGCGGCTGCCACCGATCTGCTCGACGGCCTGATCGCCCGGTGGACGGGCCAGCAGACGACCCTTGGCGCCTGGCTCGACCCCATGGCCGACAAGTTGTTGCTGCTCACGGTGTTTGTCATTCTCACGCTGCCGGGGTTTGGTCTGACGCACCGCCTGCCGGTCTGGCTGACAGTGTTGGTCATCAGCCGCGATGTGGGCATCGTGCTCACCGTCGCCGTGATCAATCTGGCGGTGGCTCCGAGGACGTTTGCGCCTTCGCCACTGGGGAAACTGGCGACCGCCACCTTTCTGGTCACCGGCTGCGCCACCCTGTATGCCAACTATGCGCCCCTGGCGCAAGGCGTGCTCGACACCCTGATTTACGCGTCGCTCGCCGTGACCCTGGCCTCCGCCGCCGATTACCTGCGCCGCGTGATGCGTCCGCCCAATTAGCGGTATTCGCAATGCCATCATGCTGGACGCATTCACGCGGAACGTGGAGCCTCAGGACGCCCTGCTGACGGACATTCGCCGGAAGAAGGCTGAGCTCACGGCGATGCTCGCACAGGTGACCGTGCAGGTCGCCCGTTTCGAGACGGTCGCGCAGGAGCTCGCCGCGCACGCCCTCGAATCGCGCGCGCCACCGACGAACGGCTCGCGGACATCAACGCCGGTCGGCGGCTCGTCGACGAGATGCAGCTCAAGGTGAATGTGATGCCGTCCATGCCGGGGGACGTGCGGGTGCATCTGGAGACCGGGGAAACAGCGCGCGGTGCTCGATCAACCGAGCGTGAACTCGCGGAGCGGATCGAACAGGGCATCCGCACCCTCCGGTCACGCACCGCCGTCGTCGAATGCAAACAGGCGTAGACCGGCGGCAGGCCTGCAGGCCGAGCCCTACGGCGCGATCTTGCTGCGGAAATACTCGATCGTGGAGGTCAGTCCCTGCTCCAGCGGCACCTTGGGCTCCCAGCCCAGCAGCGTCCGCGCGCGTGTGATGTCGGGGCGTCGCACCTTGGGGTCGTCGGTCGGCAGCGCCTTGAAGACGATTTTGCTCGACGATCCCGTCATGCGGACGATCGTGCGCGCGATTTCCTCAATCGACATCTCATGCGGGTTTCCGACGTTGACCGGGTCGTTCAGATCCGACGCGGCGAGCCGCAGAATGCCATCCACCAGATCCGTGATGTAGCAGAAGCTGCGCGTCTGCTCACCGCTGCCGAAGATGGTCACGTCCTCGTTGCGCAGGGCCTGCGCGATGAAGGTCGGCACGGCGCGGCCGTCGTTGACGCGCATTCGTGGGCCGTACGTGTTGAAGATGCGGATGATCTTCGTGTCCAGCCCATGGAAGCGGTGATACGCCATCGTGATCGCTTCCGCGAACCGCTTGGCTTCGTCATACACGCCCCGTGGACCGACCGGATTCACGTTGCCCCAGTACGTTTCCCGCTGCGGATGCTCGAGCGGGTCGCCGTAGACCTCCGACGTGGAGGCGATGACAAATCGCGCGCCCTTGGCTTTCGCGAGCCCGAGCGCGTTGTGTGTCCCGAGGGCGCCGACCTTCAGCGTGGGAATCGGCAGTTCCAGATAGTCGATGGGACTGGCCGGACTGGCCCAGTGCAGGACGAGGTCCACCGGCCCCGACACGTCGATGAAGTGCGTCACGTCGTGCCGGATGAACTGCAGGTCGCGGTCGCGCAGATGCGCCAGGTTGGCGAGGTCGCCGGTCAGCAGGTTGTCGATGCCGACGACGCTGTGGCCACGGTCGAGCAGCTCTTCCGTCAGATGCGAGCCGATGAATCCGGCTGCGCCGGTGATGACCACTCTCACGTCAGTGTCCGCCTTCCATGGCCGCGCGATGGATGCCCCGCGCCAGTGTCAACCACATAATCTTGAGGTCGAGGGCAATCGACCAGTTCTCGATGTAATACAAGTCGAACTCGATGCGTTTCTCAAGGGACGTGTTGCCGCGCCATCCGTTGATTTGCGCCCAGCCGGTGATGCCGGCCTTCACCTTGTGCCGCAGCATGTACTGCGGAATCTGGTGCTTGAACTGTTCGACGAAAAACGGGCGTTCGGGCCGGGGGCCGACAATCGACATGTCGCCGCGGAGGACATTCCAGAACTGGGGCAATTCATCCACGTCCGTCCTGCGCAGCCAGCGGCCCACGCGCGTCGCGCGCGGATCGTCGTCGCGCGCCCAGATGGGGCCGGTGACCTCCTCGGCGTCGATGGGCATCGATCGGAATTTGTAGACCGTGAACGACTTGCCGTCGAGGCCCATCCGTTCCTGGATGTAGAAGATCGGCCCCGGTGAACTGCGCTTGATGGCCAGCGCGATCAGCAGCGCCGGAATGGCGCCGACAATCAGCACGGCGGACGAGAGCGCGACATCGACGAAGCGCTTCACCAGACTGTTGAAGCCGCGCAGCGGCACGTCGTTGATCGAGATGATCGGCAGTCCGTCCAGATCCTCCAGGCGGGACCGCAACGCGATGAACTGGAGCAGGTCCGGGACCACGTGGACTTCGATCACCTCGCGGCTGGCGAATTCGACGACGCTGAGCATCTTGACGTGTTCATCGATCGGCAGGGCGACGTAGAGTTCGTCGATGTGCTCGCGGCTGCAGACGTCCGGGGCGTCAGCCAGCGCACCCAGAATCGGCAAGCCCCGGTACCCGATGCCGTCGGTCGTGGCAAAGCGGTCGTCAATGAAGCCGATGAGCCGGAAGCCGAGTTCGCCGTGTTCCAGAATCCGGTCGGCGACGAGCCGGCCGAGATCGCCGGCGCCGACAATCAGGACGCGCCGGAGACCGACGCCCGCGCGCCACCGGCGCTTGAGCAGCACCCGCACGGTTTCGCGCATGCCGAAGGCCAGCAGCACGTTCAGGCCAAGGAACAGGACCCATACCACCTGGGAGACTTCGAGGTAGCCCTGTTCCTTCAGGGCGTTCGGCAGATAGTAGGTCTGCACGTAGAGTGTACCGGCGACCGCCAGCAGCACCGTCAGCAGGGAGCCAACGAGGACCGCAAAGAAGTCGTCGAGGCGCGTACGCCCGCGACGGAAGCGATACAACCGCTGGATGTGAAAGGCGATGGGCACCATGACCGCGACAAACGGCAGCACCGCGAGGTACTGATCGAATGGCGGCTGGCCCTTCGGAATATCGAGCAGGCCCGACTCAAAGCGAATCAGGTATGCGAGGACAAACGCCGTGGCCGCGCAGGCGATGTCGCCCACGACGTGCAGCAGCACGAACACCCGGCTGAAACGTTTCACCATGCGGCAGGGGCGGCCAGTGTTTCGGCAATCCGGGCGCCAAGGCCCGCTTCGAAGTGCGCCACACTGAAGGCGGCTGCGCGGGAGCGCCGCTCGGCGGGCGTGAGCGGCAACGCGTCCACGCGGGCCATCGCGTCGGCGAAGGCTTCGGGCGTGTCGTCCTCCACGAGGAACCCCGACACGCCGTGGGCGACCGTTTCCAGAGCCCCGCCGCGGGCGAGGGCCACGACCGGGCGGCCACAGGCCTGGGCTTCGACCGGCGCAATGCCGAAGTCTTCTTCGCCCGGCAGCAGCGCCGCGCGCGCGCCGCGATAGGCCTCGCGCAGCGTGTGGGCGTCGACGTGCCCCAGGAATTCGACATCGGACCCGGCGAGGGCGTGCAGGCGCTCGGCGTCAGGACCGGTTCCGATGATCTTCAATGGCGCTCCCAGCATGGCCGCGGCACGAATCGCCGTGTCGATGCGTTTATACGGGACCAGGGCGGATACCACGAGGAAATACGCCCCAGGCCCGGCTGTTCCCGGAGTGAAATACTCCGTGTCCACCGGCGGATGGAGGACGGTAGCCACCCGATTATAGTACCGGGCGATCCGGCCCGCAACGTGTGCGGAGTTCGCCAGGAAGCGATGCACACGCGGGGCGGTGTCCCGATCCCATCGCGCCAGGCCGGCCATCACGCGCCGGACAGCGGCATTCCCGAACCGGCCGATCCGCGGCACCCCGAAATAGGCGTCGAACTGATCCCAGGCGTAGCGCATCGGCGAATGGCTGTAGCAGAGATGCACCGCGCGCCCGGTGGGCACAACCGCCTTGGCCGCGCAGTGACTCGTGGAAATCACGAGGTCGGCATCATCCAGGTCGAAGTGTTCGATCGCGAGCGGAAACAGCGGCAGATAGTGGCGATAGAGACGCGCCGAGAACGGCAGACGCTGGACCCACGAGGTCCGGACCCGCCGGTTGGTAATCTGCGCCGATACGGATCCGCGTTCGTGCACGAGCGTCAGCAGGTCCGCCTCCGGGAACAGCCGGCACAGCGACGCCAGCACTTTCTCGCCGCCGCGCATGCCGGTCAGCCAGTCGTGCACGAGGACAACGCGTCGCCCCTCCCACGCGTCAGCCATGGAGCACCGAGTGATACACCTCGCGCGTTCGCGCCGCAGCCTCCGTCCAGGAGAATGTGCGCGCCCGGGCGTAGCCGCGCGCGATCAGATCACGGCGCAGCGTGGTCTCGCCGAGGACTCGCGCCATCGCGGCGGCAATCGCGGACGGATCGCGCGGGTCGACCAATACGGCCGCGTCGCCCACGACTTCCGGCAACGAGGACACGTTGGACGCAATAACCGGTGTGCCGCTGGCCATCGCCTCCAGGGGCGGGAACCCGAAGCCTTCGAAGAGTGACGGAAAGACGAACAGGGACGCGAGTTTGTAGAGCGCCGCCAGCGTGGCGTCCGGGACAAATCCGAGGAAGCGCACGTGGGAATGAAGGTGATGGCGATGCACCAGCCGGCGGATGCCGGGGTACTTCGACAGCTCGTCGCCGATGATCAGCAGCCTGAGATCCTGATGGCCATCACGCCGCAGCAGGGCATAGGCCTCGATGAGGCGCTCGACGTTTTTGTGCGGTTTGATGTTGCCGGCGTAGAGGATGAACGGCGCGGTCAGCAGAAACCGGTCCCGCACGCCCGCCACCGCGTCGTCGCTCGGCGGCGTGAGATACCGCGCATCGAGGCCATTATGGATGACTTCGATTTTTGACGCCGGTGCGCCCAGGTAGTGCTGGATGTCGTCCTTGGACGCCTGGGACACCGTGATGATCTTCCGGGCCCGCCGGGCGCCGATGGTCATGAAGGTCCGCGCGTACACGTACGCGATCCGGTTCGGGAGGTACTGCGGAAAACGCAGGTGAATGCAGTCGTGGATCGTCACCACCACCGGGCAGGAGATCAGCGGCGACACCACGTAGTGCGGCGCGTGAAAGAGATCGACGCGGGTACGCCGAAGGTCGAGCGGTACCGTCAGTTGTTCGCGGACGGAATAGTTCGCCGAGGTGTCCGGCCACGGTTCGAATTGGGGGCCGAGCTGACGGACAAAGTCGGCATCTTCGGGCCGGCAGATCAGGATGTAGGTATCGTCGGTGGGGCGGCGGGCAAATTCCTGGACCAGGTTGCGCACGTACGTGCCGATGCCGTAGTCATGCAGTTTTCGGGCATCGATGGCAATGCGGGCCGGCACCGGAGGATCTTATCCTGCCTCGCCGGAGTGTCCGCCCCGTCCACGCAGACGCAGCCACGCCCGCAGGACCGGCGCCCAGACGGGGTGGTGTTTCTCGTAGAACGCCACGTGGCTGCGGTCATAGAGCGGTGAGGGCCGGGTGCCCGCGACGGCAAACGACCGACCGCGGCGATGGACGACCTGAGCCGCGGGGGTGAACAGCACGCGGCCGCGGCGGGCCCGCAGCGCGGCGCAGAAGTCCACGTCTTCCTCATACATGAAATACCGTTCGTCGAGCAGACCCGCGGCGAGGGCGGCCTCGCGACGGACAAGCAGGCAGGCGCCGGTGACCCAATCCACCCAGCGCTCCTGTGTCGTCCAGCGCGCCACTCGTCGCTGCGCCCAGGGGTGGCCGCTGCGGGCCAGCCGGACCCGCAGGGCCTGACGTGCTTCGGCGGCCGGCGACAACATGGGGCCCCAGGACACCTCGGGACGTCCGTGATCGTCCACAAGACGGGGCCCGGCGGCGGCGGCCCCGGTGGCTTCGAGTCGCGCGACGAGCGTGTCGAGCGCGCCGGCCGGCACGACCGTATCGGAGTTCAGCAGCAGGACCAGCGGCGCCGAAGTGCGACGGATGCCGACATTGTTCGCGGCGGCGAAGCCGACGTTTGTCGCCAGCGCCACCACCTCCACATCGGGGAACTCGCGGTGGACCGCGGTCACGCTGCCATCCCTCGACGCGTTGTCCACGACGCAGATGTGATGGGGGCGCGCCGGGGGGGCATCGTCCAGCGACCGCAGACACGCGCGCAGATCGTCGACGGTGTTGTAGTTGACGATGATGATGTCGAGGGGCGTCATCGTCCTGTCCTCGCCGCCTCTTCCAGTGCGATGCGCAGGACGTCACCCGTCTGACGCCAGGTATAGCGGGTCAGACCCTCCCGTGCGGCGGCTGCGGCCGCCGCGTGTGCGACTGGATCGGTGAGCAGAGACGTCAGTGCGGAGGCCACGGCCGGCGCCGAGCACGGCACGCGGATGGCGCCGTCGCCATACACCTCGCGGGCCACCGGCGTGTCGAGGAGCACCGAGGGCACACCGCGAGCGGCGGCCTCCATCGGGGTCATCGCGAAGCCTTCGTAGTCGGAGAGAAAGGCGAACGCCCGCGCCTTCCGGTAGAGCAGGTCGAGTTCCTCATCCGACACATACGGGCGCCACGTGATGGCGGCAGTGAGTCCGAGTGTGGCGGCGATCCCCATCGGATCGATCGGCGGATGGGTCTTGTTCCCGCCCACCAGCACGAGGCGGGCGCCTGGCACGCGGGCTGCGACCTGCGCGAACGCCTCAAGGAGCGTGGGCACGTGCCGTCGCGTAAACAGGGTGCCGACCGACAAGACCAGGGGGTCGCGCTCGTGTGCCGGTGGTCCGCCGATCCATGCCGGCGCACCTTGCGGCGCGATCCGCACGGCGGTCCGAGGCACGCCGAGGTATCGCGTAATTTCGTCGGCGGAGAAGGCTGAGACCGTCACAACCGACGCGGCGCGTGCGGCACTGGCCCGCGTCAGCCATCGGCGCCGGAGGCCTTCCCGCCACCGGAAGCCTGCGGGCTGCGCAAAAAACGAGACGTCGTGCACGATGAGCACGGTGGGGCAGGGCGAGCGGAGCGGCGCCGTGTAGGCCGGCGCCAGCAGGACGTCTGCGCCCGACCGGCGAATGGCGTCAGGCAAGGTGGTCTGTTCCCACCAGGTGCCGGCGATCTCGGCCGGCACCACGTCCACCTCGAGGTCCAGCGGCAATTGCAGAATCCACGCGGGAGGCGGCGCGTGCAGGATCAGCCGCAGGCGATGCGGAAGGCCGGTCTCCGCCCAGTCCCTCAGGACGCCAGCCACGTAGCGCCCGACGCCGGTGGGTTGCCCGGCGAGTTCACGGGCATCGAGGGCGAGGGTGAGGGGCTCAGCCACGGTGTCGTTTGTGTGCCGCCGCGCGGGCCAGCTGCCAGGCCTCGCGCGTGCGCGTCGAGGAAAAGAGCGTCACCACGTCGGGCGGTTGCACCTGGATTCGCACGTGACAAGATTGGCCATAACTCCTTGTCTGTCAATTGGTTGACAGTGTTTCTCGGCGCGTGGTACCGTGTGGAGTTTCAGGCGCGGTCTTTCAGCGCACGTATGGGGTTTTCATGCGTATTGCGGTTGTCGGCACGGGGTACGTCGGGTTGGTCGTCGGGGCGTGTTTCGCGGAAACAGGCAATCAGGTCGTGTGTGTGGACCGCGACGACGCGAAGGTGCGGGCGCTGCGGCGCGGCAAAATCCCGATCTTCGAACCGGGGTTGGAAGAACTCGTCAGGCGCAATGCTGCGGAGAAGCGGCTGACGTTTACGAAAGACCTGGCCGCCTCGGTCAGAAAATCCGACGTGATCTTCATCGCCGTCGGCACCCCGATGGGCGAAGACGGCTCGGCCGATCTGCAGCACGTGCTTGGCGCCGCCCGCGAAATTGCGCGCGCGATGAACGGCTACAAGGTCATTGTCGACAAAAGCACGGTGCCCGTCGGGACGTCGGAGCTGGTGCGCGACAGCATCCGCCGCGAGACGACGCATCCGTTTTCGGTCGTGTCCAATCCCGAGTTCCTGAAGCAGGGGGCGGCGGTCGAAGACTTCCTGAAGCCCGATCGCGTGGTCATCGGTGCCACCGACCCGCGCGCGTCCGAGATCATGATCGAACTGTACCGGCCGTTCACGCGCACGGGCGCCCCGATCATGGTGATGGATTGCGCGAGCGCGGAGTTGTGCAAGTACGCGGCGAACGCGATGCTGGCGACCCGAATCTCGTTCATGAACGAGATCGCGAATGTGTGCGAACTCTACGGCGCTGATGTGGATGCGGTACGCCAGGCCGTGGCCACCGACACGCGCATCGGGTCGGCCTTTCTGTTTCCGGGCGTCGGCTACGGCGGCAGCTGCTTTCCGAAGGACGTGCAGGCCATCGTCAAGTTCTCGGCCGATAAGAAATACCGGTTCCGTGTGCTGGAGGCCGTCGAGGCCGTCAACAAGACGCAGAAACAGCGGCTGCTCCAGAAGCTCGACGCGAAGTTCGGCCGGGGGCCGAGCGCGCTGAAGGGCAGGACCATCGCAGTCTGGGGGCTGGCGTTCAAGCCGCGGACCGACGACATGCGTGAAGCGCCGGCGATTCCGCTCATCGAAGGCCTGCTGGCGCGCGGTGCGAAGGTGCAGGCATACGACCCGGAAGCCATGGAGTCGGCGCGGCGGATCTTTGGCGCGTCAATCACCTACGCCAGGAACGCCTATCGTGCTCTGGTCGGTGCCGACGCGCTGCTGATCGTGACCGAATGGAATGAGTTCCGTGAGCCGGACTTCACGAAGATGAAGAAGGCGATGAAGCAGCCGGTGATTTTCGACGGCCGCAACCTCTATCAGCCCGCGCATGTGCGCGGCTTCGGTTTCACGTACAGCTCGATTGGCCGCCCCTAACGTTCTCGTCACCGGGGGCGCCGGCTACATCGGTAGCCATGCCGTGCAGGCCCTGGCCGCGGCGGGGCACGACGTGTGGGTCTTCGACAATCTCTCCGCCGGCCACGCCGAGGCCGTCGGCCGTCTGCAGGCGGTCTTTCCGGACCGACGCCTCACGCTGGTCCAGGGCGACATCACTGATGGCGCCGCGGTGACACAGGCGCTGCGGGCCTCGGCCGCCGCCGCCGTCATGCACTTCGCGGCCCGGCTCTCGGTCGGCGAATCGATGCGGGAGCCGGCGGCGTACTACCGGACGAACGTCTCCGGGACGTTGACCGTGCTCGAGGCCATGGCCACGTGCGGGGTCCGGCACTTCGTGTTTTCCTCCACCGCGGCGACGTTCGGGGAGCCGCAGCACACGCCGATCGACGAGACGCACCCGCAGGTGCCGATGAATCCCTACGGCGAGACCAAACTCGTGGTGGAACGTGCGCTGGCGCATCTGGAGCGCGCGACCGGATTGACGTCGGTGATCTTTCGGTATTTCAATGCGGCCGGGGCGGACCCCGGCGGGCTCATCGGGGAGGACCACACCCCCGAGGACCATCTGATTCCGAGGGCGATTCTCGCGGCCCTTGGGGGCGACCCGCTGCGGATTTTCGGGGATGACTATCCGACGGCAGACGGGACCTGCCTCCGCGACTTCGTCCACGTGTCCGACCTGGCCGACGCCCATGTTGCGGGGTTGCGACGCCTGCTGGCCGGGGGCGCGTCTGCCGCCTACAATCTCGGCATGGGCGACGGCGTGTCGGTGCGCGAGGTCGTGGAGATGGTGGCGCGCGTGGCCGGCCGTCCCGTGCCGCATGTCATGGCCCCACGTCGCGCCGGCGATCCGGCGCGCCTTGTCGCGTCGAGTCAGAAAGCGCGCACCGAACTCGGGTGGGCGCCCACCCGCGGCGCGCTGGAGACAATCGTCCGAACCGCGTGGCAGTGGCACACGCGCCATCCCCAGGGTTACAGGACCCGCGCGTGAACGAGTTTCGCCGCCTGCTCGGCCATGCACGGCCCTACCGGGGGCGCATGCTCCTCGGCGTGCTGGCCATGGCGGTCTACGCCGCCGGCAATCTGGGGCAGGCGCGGCTGGTCAAGGACATCATCGACGGCGTGCTGGTGCCCGACCCCGTCAACGTCAAACGCATCATCCTCCTCCTGCTCGGCACCTATCTCATCAAGGGCCTCGGCACCTATGCGTCGTCGTTTCTGATGACCGACGTGGGGCAGCGGGTCGTCCGTGATCTGCGGACGCTGTTGTTTGCCCACATCCTGAATCAGTCAGCCGCGTTTTTTTCGAAGTGGACGTCGGGGCAGTTGATGTCGCGCATCACCAATGACGTCAACCAGATCCAGTCGGCGGCCTCGGAGACGATTGCCGATCTGGTGCGGGAGTCGCTGACGGTGGTCGCGCTGGCCGGCTACCTGTTCTACCTCGACGCCAACCTCGCCGTGATTTGCATCGCCGTTGTGCCGCTGGTCGTGTATCCCCTCGTCCGTCTGGGCCAGCGGGTCCGGAAGACGACGACGCGCAGCCAGGAACACCAGGAACATCTGGCCCATCTGGCCACGGAGGGGCTGACGGGGCACCGCATCGTCAAGGCGTTCCGCGCCGAAACGCGTGAAGTGCAGCGGTTCCGTGCCGCGGGAGCGGCGCTGTATCGCACGAACATGCGCATCACGTCGGCGATGGCGTCGTTGCCCCCCCTGATGGAATTCCTGGGCGGCGTCGCGGCGGCGGGCGCACTGTATTACGCGGCGCAGAAGATCGCGGCGGGGACGCTGACGCCCGGCGAGTTCACGTCCTTTCTGGCGGCGGCGTTCATGATGTACGCGCCGATCAAGAAATTGAGCCGCGTCAATGCCGGCCTGCAGCAGGCGATTGCAGCTGCGGCGCGCATCTTCACGATGCTCGACACGCACACCGAGGTCACCGAACGGCCGGGGGCCCGCGCGTTGGAGCGTGTGCGCGAGGGCGTCGAGTTTCGGGATGTCGGCTTTTCCTATGAGGACCGTCCTGACGCGCCGGTGCTTCGGCACGTCTCGTTCTCGGTGAAAGCCGGACAGGTCGTGGCCATCGTCGGGCACAGCGGTGCCGGCAAGACGACGCTGGTGAATCTGATTCCGCGGTTTTATGACGTGACCGAGGGGGGCGTGTTCATGGACGGTGTGGATATCCGCGATGTCACGCTGGCGTCGTTGCGTGATCAGATTGCGCTCGTCACGCAGGAGACCGTGCTGTTTGACGAGACGGTGGCGGCCAATATCGCCTACGGCGCGCCGTCGGCTTCTCGTGCGGAGATCGAGGCGGCCGCACGGGCGGCGCACGCCCACGACTTCATCACGCAGTTGGAGGGCGGCTACGACGCCCGCATCGGCGAGCGCGGACAGCGCCTGTCCGGCGGACAGCGGCAGCGCCTCGCGATTGCCCGCGCGTTGCTGACCAACGCGCCGCTGCTGATTCTGGACGAGGCGACGTCGGCGCTCGACTCCGAGTCGGAGCAGCTGGTGCAGGACGCACTCGTGAATCTGATGCGCAACCGCACAACCTTCGTGATCGCCCATCGGCTGTCGACCGTTCGCAACGCCGATCTGATTATCGCGCTCGACAACGGCGCGGTGGCCGAAGTGGGGAGCCATGAGGCGCTTGTCGACCGCCCCGGTGGCGTCTATGCGCGGCTGCACGCCATGCAGATGCTGGATGATCGGCCGGAAGGGACCGCCTCGTGATTCGCTCAATGACTGGATTTGCCTCGGTCAGCCGCGAGACGGACGGCGTCTCGGTGGGTGTGACGGTGAAATCAGTGAATCACCGGTTTCTGGACATGCAGGTCAAGGCGCCGTCGGCGCTGGCGGGTCTGGAGAGCCGGATCAAGGGGCTGATCCAGCAGCGCCTCACGCGAGGGCGCGTGGAGATCGCGGTGGCGTGTGACGACACCACCGAGCCGACGCGCGAGGTGTCGCTGAACGAAGCCCTCGTGAGTCAGGTGCAGGCGGTGGTGGATGCGGCGCGCGCGAAGGGCCTGGTGAGTGGCGGACTGACGGCGTCGGACCTGCTGCGGATTCCACACGCGCTGGAGATCCGGCTGGCCGCGGCCAGCGAGGTGCCCGGCGCGGCGAGCGCCGTGGTTGAGGCGGCAGTGGCCGAGGCGCTGGACGCGCTGGTCGTGATGCGCGAGACCGAAGGGCGATTCCTCGCCGCCGATCTCGATCGGCGGGTGAAGACGCTGCTGGTGTTTGTGGATACCGTGGAGGCAGGCGCCGCGGCCGGGCAGGCGGCTTTGGAGGCGCGGTTGCGCGAACGTCTTGCGGCGATGCCGGCCGACCTGCAGGGCGACCCCGTGGCGATGTCGCAGGAACTGGTCCGGTTTGTCGCCCGGTCGGACGTGCACGAGGAGATCTCGCGGATGCGCGGCCATGTGGACCACTGGCGCGCCCTGGCGGACGGGCCGGAACCGTGTGGTCGGAAGCTGGATTTCCTGGTGCAGGAGATGAATCGCGAAATCAATACCATCGGGTCCAAGGCCGAGGGGTTGGCCGTCACCGAACTCGTGGTCTCGGCCAAGGCCGAACTCGAGCGGGTGAAGGAGCAGGTGCAGAATGTCGAATAACCCGACGCCAGGCCTGTTGTTTGTGGTGTCCGCCCCCAGTGCGACGGGCAAGACCACCGTGGTGGAGCAGCTCGTGCAACTGGTGCCCGGCCTGCGGATGTCGCGGTCGTACACCTCCAGGCCTCGGCGTGAGGGGGAAACCGACGGGGTCGACTATAATTTTGTGAGCCGGGAGACGTTCGAAGCCGAGGTGGCGGCGGGCGGTTTTCTGGAGTGGGCCGATGTGTTCGGCAACTACTACGGCACCAGCCGGCGCGACACCGAGGCCCGGCTGGCCGCGGGCGAAGATCTGATTCTCGTGATTGACGTCCAGGGCGCGCGGCAGGTCCGCGCGGCACGACCCGACACGGTGGCCGTGTTCATGCTGCCGCCGTCGTTCGCCGTGCTGGAGGAGCGCCTGCGCAAACGCAGCCGCGATCCGGAAGCCGCGATGGCGCGGCGTCTCGCGACCGCACGGCAGGAGGTGTCCGCGGTGGACGCCTACGACTATGTGGTCGTGAACGACGTGATGGAGCGCTGCGTGGGAGAACTGGCGGGTATTGTGATGGCGGAACGCGCGAAACTCGCGCGTCGTCGTGCCGCAATCCAGCCGATTATCGACTCGTTTTAGAGGAAGAAGGGCCGTATGACTGACTCACCGAAGATCAACAACCCCGAGAGCCGCTTTGAATTTGTGTCCATCGCGTCGGCGCGTGCGCACCAGCTGCTGCGCGGCTGCCTGCCGAAGATCGAAGGCTCCATGCAGCCGGCGCGTCGCGCGCAACAGGAAGTGGCCGCGGGCGTGGTCGCCCGTGTGGACAACGTGGACGGTCCGGACGACGACCTGACGCCGGCTGATCCTGCCGTGACCGACAAATAACGTCCCGCCATGGCGCCTCTGATTGGGCTCGGCGTTTCGGGCGGCATCGGCGCGTACAAGTCGGTCGAACTCGCGCGTCTGCTGCAGAAGCGGGGCTACGACGTGCAGGCGATCATGACGCGCAACGCGCGCCGGTTCGTCGGTCCCCTCACGTTCGAGGCCATCACACGGCGCCCCGTCATCACCGGCCAGTTCGCGCCGGGGATGAACGCCAGCATCGAACACATTGCCCTGGCCTCCGACATGCAGGCGCTGGTGGTGGCACCCGCCACGGCCAATGTCATCGCCAAGTTCGCCCTCGGTCTGGGCGACGACTTCCTGAGTGCGCTGTATCTTGCGACACGCGCCCCCCTGGTGCTGGCGCCCGCGATGAATACCGTGATGTGGGAGCACCCGGCTGTGCGCGACAACCTCGCCACACTTGCGGCGCGTGGCACCACCTTCGTCGAACCCGGCGAGGGGTATCTGGCGTGCGGCTGGGTCGGCAAGGGCCGCCTCGCGGAGCCCGCCGACATTGCGGAGGCTGTGGATCGTGTGGTGCGTGCGCGCACCGCGGGCCCTTCGGCTGCGCTCACCGGGCTGCGCGTGGTCGTGACCGCCGGCCCGACCCGGGAAGACCTGGACCCCGTCCGATACCTCGGCAACCGATCGAGCGGCCGGATGGGTTTTGCCGTGGCGCGGGAGGCGATGCGGCGCGGCGCGCAGGTGCACCTCATCGCCGGTCCGACGTCGGTGGAGCCACCGATGGTGACCACCCTCACGCGTGTGCGGTCGGCGGCGGAAATGCACGCGGCCGTGATGCGTGCGGCTGAAGGCGCCGACGTGGTGGTGATGGCGGCAGCCGTCGCCGACTACACGCCCGCAGGCGGCGCGCACGGCACCAAGATTGAGAAGAGCGGCGCCGTGACACTGCAACTGGAGCGCACCGTGGACATTCTCGCGGCACTTGGCGCGGCACGCGGATCCGCGACGCGTCCCGTGCTCGTCGGCTTTGCGGCCGAGACCGGGGATCCCGTGGCTCGCGCATCACGCAAACGTGACACCAAACGGGTGGACCTCATCGTGGCAAACGATGTGTCCGCAGAGGGCAGCGGGTTCGACGTGGACACCAACCAGATCACACTTGTGGACGCCGCCGGCGCCGAGGCCCTGCCGCTGCAGTCGAAGGACGCGGCGGCCGCAGCCATTGTTGATCGCGTCGAAGGCCTGCTCGCGGCCGCACCAGCTCCGGTGCACGCATGAGCGGACGCGACGACCTCCGCGAACACCTGAAGTACTACCGCGATCTCGGCGTCGCCGGTGTGACCACCAATCCCGTCTGGCGCGAGCGCGCGCACTCAGGATCGGGCGAGACGCACTCACCCCCCAGCACCGAGCACGAAGCACCAGCACCGAGCACGGACACTGATCTTGATGCCATCCGCATCGATATCGGTGACTGCACCCGCTGCAAGCTGCACACGCTGGGCCGGCAGCGCATCGTGTTTGGCTCCGGGAATCCGAAGGCCGAGCTGATGTTTGTGGGGGAGGCGCCTGGGGCCGACGAGGACGAACAGGGCCTGCCGTTTGTGGGCAAGGCAGGGCAGTTGCTGACGAAGATCATCGAAGCGATCGATCTGAAGCGCGAGGACGTGTACATCGCGAACGTCATCAAGTGCCGGCCGCCCGCGAACCGCAACCCGGAGCCGGACGAAGTGGCGACGTGTGAGCCGTTTTTGTTCCGGCAGATCGACTTGATCAAGCCGCGGGTGATTGTGGCGCTGGGCACACACGCCGCACACACGTTGCTCAAGACCGACGTGCCCATCTCGCGCATCCGCGGAAGACAACATGACTACCGCGGTGCGATTCTGATCCCCACGTTTCATCCCGCCTACCTGTTGCGCAGTCCTGATCGGAAGCGTGAGGTCTGGGAAGACATGAAACTGGTCAAGTCGCTCCTTACTCAAGGCGCCTGAACCGATGGCCGCGCGCTGTGTGTCAGTCGGGGTGCCCGTCCCCGGTCTGGGACGGTTGACGTACCGGGTGCCCGAGTCGCTCCCGCTGCCCGTGCGCGGCGCCCGCGTCACGGTGCCGCTCGGCACACGCGCCGTCACCGGCTGCGTCATTGAGGCTGCCGTCGCGCCGCCCGACAGCGGCACGCTCAAAGACATCATCGAGGTCATCGACACCGATGCGTTTCTCCCTGAAACCGTCGTCGCCCTCGCGTTATGGGTCGCCGAGTACTACGCCGCCGGTCCCGGCGATGCGCTGCTCAACGCCATGCCGCCCAGGGCGCGCACCGGCGATGCGTCCGCATTCCGCCGGGTGCCGGTGGCCCAGTGGAAAACCGAAATGGAGCCCGAGGGCTCCAGCCCTCGGGGGGACACAAGGGCTAACGCCCCGCTGCCCCGAAAGACATTGCTCCGAGGCGACAAACAACGCGTGGCAGCTGACCTGTTGCAGCAGACGCCGGAGGGGGTGCCGTTGTCGGCGCTCAGGCGCTCGGGCGTCAGTCTCGCCACGGTGCGCAGCCTCGAGCGCGCGGGCCTGGTCACGATTCACGACGAGATCGTGGAACGCGATCCGTTCGAAGCGGTCGGTGGCGCCGATCGCACGCAGTGGACGCTCGACGGGACGACGCCGGAAGGCCGCGAACTCACGCCGGAGCAGGCCCACGCGTACCGCCATCTCGAGGAAGCCGTGATCACCGGGCTGTTCAGGACGATGCTGTTGCAGGGTGTCACCGGCAGCGGCAAGACCGAGCTGTATCTGCGTCTTGCGGATCTTGTGCTTCGGCGGGGACGACGCGTGCTGGTGCTGGTGCCGGAGATCGCGCTGACGCCGGCGCTGGCAGGGTTGTTCCGCGCGCGTTTCGGACGCCGGGTCACCATTCAACACAGCGGCCTGTCCGACGGCGAGCGGCACGATCAGTGGCATCGCATCCGGCGGGGTGAAGTGGATGTCGTCATCGGCACAAGATCTGCGGTGTTTGCGCCGCTCGATCGCGTCGGGCTGATCATCGTCGACGAAGAACATGACCATGCCTACAAGCAGGAAGACGCGCCTCGGTATCAGGGCCGTGATGTGGCCGTTGTGCGCGGCCGCATGGAAGGCGCGGTGGTGGTGCTCGGCAGCGCGACGCCGTCGCTGGAGTCGGCGGCCAATGCGGCAGCGGGACGCTACGACCACCTGACCTTGACTCAGCGCGTCTGGAACAAACCGCTGGCCGAGGTCCGGCTGGTGGACATGCGCCAGGAGTTCGCTGCGCATGGCGCCGACGTGATGATCAGTCAGGCACTGTGGGACGCGCTGGAACTGCGGTTGTCGCGCGGGGAACAGTCGATGATTCTCCTGAATCGGCGCGGCTTCGCCACCGTGGTCTTCTGCCGTCAATGTGCCGCCACGATGGAATGTCCCCATTGTTCGGTGACGTTGACCTACCACCGGACCGCGCGCAAAGTGCGGTGCCACTACTGCAACTACGCGTCGGGCATCCCGAAGGCGTGCGGCACGTGCGGGGGCGAGTTTCTTGAACAGTCGGGCTTCGGCACCGAGCGTGTGGAAGCGGATGTGCGCGCCCGGTTTCCAGGGGCGCGGATCGTGCGCGTGGATCGAGACACGATCCGGCGGCGCGGTGCGATCGCGAAGGTGCTGACGGCCGTGGCCAAAGGCGAGGTGGATATTCTGGTCGGCACGCAGATGATCGCGAAGGGCCACGATTTTCCGTCGGTGACGCTGGTCGGCGTGGTGTCGGCGGATGTCGGCCTTGGCGTCGCTGATTTCCGCGCGGCGGAGCGCACCTTCCAGTTGCTGACGCAGGTCGTCGGGCGCGCGGGACGCGGCGACATTCCGGGCGAGGCGATTGTGCAGACCCTGTATCCGGATCACTACAGCGTGAAGGCCGCCGCCGCGCAGGACTACGCCGCGTTTTATGCGCAGGAGATCGACTTCCGCACGCGCATGCGATATCCGCCGACAATCGGCCTGATCAACGTCGTGGTTCGCGGCACGTCACTGGGCAAGGCGCTCGACGATGCGAATGCGCTGGTCACGTTGACCCGGCAGGCCGGCGCACGCGCCACGGTGCTCGGCCCGGCGCCGGCGCCACTGTCGAAGATCAAGGACGAGTACCGCGCGCAGTTCTTCCTCAAGGGCGCCCATCGCCGCGCCATGCGCGACGCCATCGAACACGCACTGGATCAGCGCCCCGACTTGCGGCGCAAGACTGTGGTGGACGTAGACCCCTATTCCACTTCGTAGTGGTTCATGGTTTATCGGTTCATCGGTTCATGGTGCCGTTCCTGGTTCTTGGTTCAAAGGAACCCGCGAACCGACCCCGAACCAAGAACCCCGCACCCAGAACCCCGCACCCTGAACAGCACCATGAACCATGAACCGATGAACCATGAACCGGTTCAGAAGGTGATCGTCAGCGGCGTGGGTGTGAAACATCCGATGAGTATCGCCAGCGCGATGAGCGCGACGATGACGCGGCGGGGCGAGAGGGGCGTGAAGTCGTCGAGGGGGGCGGGGTGGCGAAACCCCATGAACCACGCCATGCCGCTCAACATCACGGCCATCACAATCCAGCTCTGCGAAACAAACGCCAGCGTCACGACCAGGCCGAGTGTGGCGATGGACAGGTAGCGCGCGCGTGGTCCCAGGACGGCATACGCGATGTGCCCGCCGTCGAGCTGGCCGAACGGCAGCAGGTTCAGCGCCGTTGCGAGCATGCCGAACCACGCGGCGTACCCGAGCGGGTGAATGAAGATGTCCGTGCCGTCGAGCAACGGCCCATGGATCTGGCGCGCAATCCACTTGAACAGGACCGGCTCTCCGAGCCAGATGCCGAATCCCCCCTCAGGCACGATATCGACCGTCGAGAGCGAGATGCCGATGACGAGGAAGGGAATCAGCGTGATGAACCCCGCGAGGGGGCCCGCCACACCAATGTCGAACAGGGCGCGTCTCGAGGGGAACGGCTCCAGGATGCGGATGACCGCCCCGAAGGTGCCCGTCATCGGCAGTGGCGCCGGCAGGAAAAACGGCAGCGTGCAATCCACGTTGTGCCAGCGGCACGCGAAGTAGTGGCCGAACTCGTGCGCGCCGAGAATCAGAAGGATGGCAACCGAGTACCACGGCCCGACAAAAAACGTCGTCGTGGCGACCGTCAGCAGGAACAGCAGCAGGGGGCGTCCGAGCGCATGTTGGAACTTCGGGGGCGGAGGGGGCAACTCCGGAACCGGATAGACCCAGAACGGCCGGGGCTCACTCACCGGAGATGTTCTGGAGGTCTTTGCCGGGCTTGAACCGAATCGTGCGGCCGGGCGGAATCTTCACTTCCTTGCCTGTCCTGGGATTGCGGCCGATGCCACGTTTGCGGGGTTTGACCTGAAACACCCCGAAGCCACGCAGCTCGATGCGGTCACCCTTCATCATGGAGGCTCGCATCGCGTCAAACACCGCATCGACGGCCACTTCGGCCTTCACTTTGGTGATTTCGGCAATGCGCGACACCTCGTTTACGATGTCGACTTTGATCATGACTTCCGGGGCACCTGATGTCCGTAAGTGACTATAAAGACACCTACTTACGGAGTCAAGTCTCCCTGTAACTGCTACACTGTCAGGATGGCCGCTCCTGGTGTGGGCCCGACGGTGGTGCTGGTTGGCCGGCCCAACGTGGGGAAGTCCACTCTCTTTAATCGCATTGCCGGCACGCGACGCTCGATCGTGGCGCCGGTGGCCGGCACGACGCGCGACGTGGTCACCGCCCCTGCCGAATGGTCGGGGCGGCACTTCACGCTCGTGGACACCGGCGGCCTGTTTGGCGCAACGACGGACCCGCTGCATGCGATGGTCGTGGACCACGGCATGCGCGCGTTGAAGTCGGCTGACTTGTTGATCTTCCTCGTCGATGGGCGCGAAGGCCTCGTGGTCGGGGATGAACAGATCGCGCAGGCGATCCGCGCCGTGAATTGCCCGGTCCTCCTGGTGGTCAACAAGGCGGACGACAAACGCTCCGTGGCGCGCGCGAACGAATTCCACAAACTTGGCTTCGGCGGACAGTTTGAGGTGTCGGCTGAGCACGGGACGGGCGTCTACGAACTGCTGGATGCGCTCATTGCCGCGATGCCGGCGAAATCCACGGAGCCCGCGCCCGAGACGGATCCCGAAATTGCCGTGGCGATCGTTGGACGGCCGAACGTCGGCAAGTCGTCACTGGTGAACCGGCTGCTCCGTGAAGATCGGGTCATGGTCAGCGACATGCCGGGGACCACACGGGACTCGGTGGACGTCGTCCTGCAGT
This sequence comes from Vicinamibacterales bacterium, assembly GCA_030827135.1. Classification (GTDB taxonomy): domain Bacteria; phylum Acidobacteriota; class Vicinamibacteria; order Vicinamibacterales; family SCN-69-37; genus SYFT01. Next base: position 130,603 of record JAURFE010000001.1, on the reverse strand, counting down.
ATCAGAAGCGCCGTGTGCGCCTTGTCGACACCGCCGGGATGCGCCGGCCGGGCAAGGTTGCCAGTGCCGGCCAGGTCGAATCCATCTCCGTGGTGCTGGCCAAGCGCGCGATGGAGAAGGCGGACGTGGCGGTGCTGGTGATTGATGCCGTCGAAGGTCCGACCGACCGGGATGGCGCGATCGCCGGCGAAGCGGAAGAGGCGGGTTGCGGCGTCGTCATCGTCGTCAATAAATGGGACCTGATGGCGGAGCGGATGGGTGATGACCCGCAGCAGTTTGTCAGGGACTACGACGACAAACTCCGGTTTCAGTTGAAGTTTCTGGAGTTTGCGCCCGTCCTTCACGTCTCGGCGTTGACGGGCGACCGCACGGCGAAAATGTTGGAGATGGCGGTGCGTGTGGCGGATGCGCGGCGCAAGCGCGTCGGCACGTCGGAGCTGAATCGCTTCGTGGAAACGATCACGGCGGCCAATCCGCCCACGAGCAAACACCGCCGGCAGGTGCGCATCATGTACGCGTCGCAGATTGCGAGTGCGCCTCCGCGGTTCGTGTTTTTCACCAATGTGGCGACGGAGTTCCACTTCTCCTACGAGCGATTCCTCGTGAATCAGCTGCGGGAGAAGTTCGGATTCCTTGGCACACCCATCCGCATCAGCGTGCGTCGGCGCCAGCGGAAGGAACTGTGAGATATACTGGCGGTCCACTCGTGGACGCGGTTTCGATTCCCAATCGGCCGGCATTCCGGGCTCAGGAGGTCTGCGAGATCGCGGCCGTCCCGCCGTTTGTGCTCCGGGGGTGGGAGGCCGAGTTTCCCGATTTAGGGGTGGCCAAGACGCCGGCGGGCCCTCGGGTCTACCGGCGAGCGGATGTCGAGCGGGTGCTGCATCTGAAGCGCCTGATTCTGGTCGAGGGCTTGACCCTGGCCGGGGCTCGGCGCCGGCTCACCGAAGAGGCCGACGCGGCCTCCGGGGTGAGTGATGACCTGCTTCTCCCGCCAGAGATGGTGGGGCAGCCGGCGGGATTGGATGACGGTGCGCGCGCGCACCTGACGGAAGTAAAGCGGGGACTCCACTGGATCCTCGAGACACTCGGCGGCCCCCCAGCCCCCGAGTTCATGTTGGCACCCGAACCGGCCCCAAGCCGGGGCAGTGGCGGCAAGACCGGTAAGGCGAGGAAGAAGTAGTTGTCGGCGGGATGTAGCGCAGCCTGGTAGCGCACTTGACTGGGGGTCAAGGGGTCCCGAGTTCGAATCTCGGCATCCCGACCATTTCTTCTTCTTTAATCCGCCCATCCGCCCATCCCCAATTAACCTGACCTGCCCGTACTGGTGCCAAGTATTTCTGGACCCTCCACTCCAGTATTGACTTGAATTTCGACCAGCCATACAGTCGCGGGAACCTCTCATCCGCGTGTACCTCTGCGTTACGACCTGACGCCGATTGGGGGCCGTGCAAGTCCAGTTGGCAGTGCTTTTGAGGAGGACCGTTCCATGACACGACACGTTTGGCGCGTGCTGCTTGCCGCAGCGCTCGTCGTCAGCACCTCGACCCTCGCCTTCGGGCAGGCGACGACGTCCATTTCGGGCGTTGTGAAAGATTCGGCCGGCGGCGTCATTCCTGGCGCCACGGTGGTGGTGAAGAATGACACCACGGGGGCGACTTTTGAAGCGGTCACAACCGCCAACGGGACGTACACGGTGCCGGCGCTGCAGGCCGGGGCCTATACGGTGACGGCCACTCTCACGGGATTCAAGACGGCGCAGGTGAGCAACATTCGTCTGGCGCTGGGCGCCCCCGCCACGATCGACCTGACGCTCGAGGTGGGGCAGCTGACGGACGTCGTCAACGTCCGGGCGAGCGCCGAACTGGTGAACACGACCAACGCGACGGTGCAGGCCACGCTCAACTCCGATCAGCTGAACCGGATGCCGACCCCGACGCGCAACGCCCTGAACGCGGTGACGTTCCTGCCCGGCATCAACACGCCCGGCACGAACCGCGACTCGACGGTCAACGGCCTGCCTGAGTCCTTCATGCAGATCACGATGGACGGGGTCAGCAACAACGACAACTTCCTGCGCACGAGCGACGGGTTCTTTGCGTCGGTGACGCCGCGCCAGGACGCCGTGGAAGCCGTCACCGTCACGCTCGCCGCCGCCGGCGCGCAGCAGGGTGGCAGCGGTGCGATCACCATCGGGTTCCAGACGCGGTCGGGCGGCAACCGGTTCTCGGGCAGCCTCTACGAGTACTACCGGCGCCCCAATCTAAACTCGAACTATTACTTCAACAAGATCAACAACCTCCCCAAGGGCGACGTGGGGCTCGATCAGTACGGCGGCCGGGTCGGTGGTCCCATTGTGGTTCCGGGATTGTTCGATGGCCGGGGGAAGGCGTTCTTCTTCGGCAACTACGAACAGATCCGGTATCCGAACGAATTCACGCGGACACGCAGCGCACTGCACCCGCGGGCCCTCGACGGCTGGTTCAGGTATGAGGTCGGCGGCACGATTCGCGAAGTGAACGTGTTGACCCTCGCCGCCGCCAATTCGCAGATCGCCACCCGCGATGTCACGGTCATGTCCCTGCTCAACAAGATTCAGGCCGGGATGGCCACCACCGGGACGATCAACACGACGGCCGATCCGCTGGTCAACAGTTATGTCTGGCTGAGCCCGAGCAAGCTGTTTGAGCATCAGCCCACCGGGCGCATTGACTACAACATCACCGATAGTCACCGCCTCAGCTTCACGGGGGCCACGATCTGGGCCGAACGGACATCCGACTACCTGAACGGCACGGACGCCCGGTTCCCCGGGTCGACGAATATTCGCGACTTCAAGTCCAAGCGGCCGCTCTTCAGTCTGACGCTGCGGTCGACCTTGTCGCAGAACGTCGTCAACGAACTGCGCGGAGGCATCACGGCGCGGTGGGGACAGTCGAACTTCGGGTTCCCGTCCAGCACTCCGTCGCGCAACGACCCCTCGTCGTTTGCCGACCAGGGGGGCTATGCGGTGGACTTCGATCAGAACATCGGCCTCACCAACTGGTGGGTGAGCAACGGCCCGAGCTGGCGCGCCGCCCCGACCTACAGTCTGACCAACACCTTGAACTGGCAGCGGGGGGCGCACAGCCTGCAGGTCGGCGCGGAGTGGCTGCGCGCCACCGCTCAGGAGAGCGCGCAGCAGATCGTCCCAGGTATCAATCTGGGCTTCAACACCCAGTTCGACCCGGCGGCGGGTCTGTTCAGCACGACCAACTTCCCCAATGCGTCGGCGGGACAACTGACCGATGCCCGTGAACTCTACGCGTTGCTGACGGGGCGCGTGATTTCGGTGACGGGCCAGGCCGCGCTGGACCCGGTGACGAACAAGTACGTGGCTTTTGGCCCCCGCACCCGCGCCGGACAGATCGAGGTGTTCTCGGGCTTCGTGCAGGATTCGTGGCGCGTGACGCCGACGCTGACAGTGAATGTCGGCCTCCGCTATGACCTCCAGACACCGTTCGTCGCCAACAACGACATCATGTCGGCGGCTGCGCTGGCCGATGTGTGCGGCATCTCGGGAATCGGTGAGAACACCACCGTCTACAACCGCTGCAATTTCTTCAAGCCGGGCGCAAACACCGGCAAGGCCATCCCGGAATTCGCGCAGCTGACGGCAGGCACCCAGGGCTACAGCACGGACAAGAACAACCTCGCGCCGTCGCTGAGTGTCGCGTGGCGGCCAAACGTCCAGAGCGGCTGGCTGCGCACCTTGCTCGGCAACCCCGATCAGGCGACGATTCGCGCGGGGTGGGCGGTGGCCTACGAACGGCAGGGCATGAACCAGTTCACGGGTGTGTTCGGGGCGAACCCCGGTTCAACGATCACGCTCACGCGCGACACCAACACCGGGCTGGTGCCGGCGGGTGAGGCGTGGCCGGTGTTGTTCAGTCAGAAGAACCGGCTGTATAACGGTTCGTTCAACGAGACGCCGTCGTTTCCGATTCTGACCCGTCCGGATCGCGCCGATTCGATCAGCGCGTTCTCACCCGACATCAAGGTCGGCCGCGCGCAGACGTGGAACGTCGGCATCCAGCGGTCGATCGGGGAAGACATGGCCGTTGAAGTGCGGTACGTCGGCACCCGGGGCACCGACCAGTGGTCGACGCTCAACTACAACACGATTCGAGGAGAGAGCCTGCTGGCCAATGGCTTCCTCAACGAGTTCAAGAACGCGATGGCGAACCTCAAGGCCAACAACGCAGCGGGCGGCTCACGCGCGGGGTCCTTCGCCTACTTTGGCGCGGGGACCGGGACGGCGCCGCTGCCAATCTACCTCGCGTATTTGAACGGCCGCACCGACGCCACCAATGCCGCCGCCTACACGGGCGGCACGTCGACCTGGGCCAGCACCACGTTTGCGTCGCGCATGTCGCCGGCGAGCCCCTCCCCCAACACCTCGGCGGGCGACCTTGACGGAAACCTGACGCGCCGCAACAACGCCCTGGCGGCGGGACTGCCGGCGAATTTCTTCATCCCGAACCCCCGCGTCAATGGGGTGAGCGTGACCGACTCCGGTGCGTTCAGCGACTATCACGCCTTGCAGGTGGACCTGCGGCGCCGGCTGTCGAAGGGCCTGTCGGCCAGTGTGAACTACCAGTACGCGATCGAGCGCGGTTCGGCCTTCGACGGGTTCAGCTTCGGCCGGACGATGGAGGACAGCGGCAACGTGCGGCATGCGTTCAAGGGCCAGTGGGACTGGACGATTCCCGTCGGCCGTGGGCAGCGCTTCGGCTCCGACATGCATCCGCTGCTGGACGCCGTGCTTGGTGGCTGGAGCATGAACGGTGTCGGCCGTATCCAGGCACGGACGCTTGACTTCGGGAATGTCCGGCTGGTGGGGATGACCAGGAAGGAACTGACCGACATGTACAAGTTCTACAAGCGGACGAACGCCAGCACCGGCCGCACGGAAATCTGGATGCTGCCGGAGGATGTGATTCTGAACACCCGCCGCGCGTTCAGCGTGAGCAACACGGCGGCGACCGGCACGGCCTACACCGGGTACTCGACGAGCCTCGGGGCGCCGACGGGTCGCTACATTGCTCCGGCAAACACGGAAGCCTGCATCCAGTCGCGTGCGGGCGACTGTGCGCCGCGCGCGACCCTGATTCGCGCGCCCTGGTTCACGCGCTTCGACGTGGGCGTGACCAAGCGGTTCAACCTCCGAGGGACCATGAACATCGAAGTGCGCGGTGACGTACTGAACCTGTTCGACAACGTCAACTTCAACCCGGTGGCGAACCCCGGCACAGGCGCGACGATCTTCCAGGTCACCAGCGCCTACACCGACGCCAGCAACACCTACGACCCGGGTGGCCGCCTCGGCCAGTTGATGATCCGCTTCAACTGGTAGTCGCGAACACGTACACACACGGGGCGGGTCCTTCGGGACCCGCCCTTTTTTTGTTCCGGCTCGGAGCGATCGGGTTTCAGCCCGACCGTACAGCCGGGCCAAAGCCCGGCGGCTCCCATGAAATACTGATAGCCCCATGCCCCGCATCGCTGTCTGTGTTGCCCTTGTGTGCGCGGCTGCGCTGGTCCCGGCCGGTGCGCAGGAGCGCAGTGCGCGCCTGCTGCTGATTGATTTTCTGGCGCTGGATGCCGCGGGTGACCTGGTCGGAGACCTGACGCCGGCGGACATCGACCTGCGCATCGATGGTCGTCGTCGCGAGGTGAAAGTCCTGCGGCGGATCGCCGCGGCCCCCGGGGTCGTGAAGGCGCCAGGGCTCGCGGCGCCGTACGGCACCAGTCGTAACTCTGCGACGGGGCGCGCGCTGCTGCTGCTGGTGGATCAGGATTCATTTCGCGTCGGCCAGGAGCCGCCCATTCGCGCGGCGGTATCGGGGCTGCTTCAAGAGCTGGGGCCCTCCGATTTCGTGACCGTCGTCGGCATGCCGTACGGGGGCGTGCCGCTGCGGTCGTCCAACGATCCCCTCCGCGTGCAACACGCCGTTGACTCGCTCGTGGGCCAACGAGCCCGCGACGAGGGTGGTTCGGCGATGGCGTGCCGCACGCGTCTGGTGCTGGAGTCGATGGAGACGATGTTGCGGTCGTTTGGTGAACGCACCGCACCGTCCACGGTCATTCTGTTCACGGCGGGCCTGTCGGCCCCACGGCGGGATGCGCCGTTTGCCCGCGCGCCCGGAATGTGCGAACTCCAAAGCGATCTCTTCCTCCGCGTCGGCGAGGCCGCGGGTGCCGCCCGGGCGAATTTCTACATCGCGCAGCCGGACGACGTCAGAGCCGCCACCGGACAGGGGCAGGAGTTCCAGTCGCTGAGCGGCGCGGATACGGTGGCCCTGAGCAGCCCGCTCGCGGGCATTGAGCATCTGGCGGGTGTCACCCGCGGTGTGCGTGTGCCTCTGACGGCCGTCGGCACTGACGCGCTGAGCCGCGTGGCGCGGGAGACGGCGTCGTACCTCGTGGCGGAGGTGGAACCGCACCTCACAGACTTCGACCCGCGGGGGCGCAGGCTCGACATTCGTGTGACGCGTCCCGGGGTCACGGTGAGGGCGCGTCCGGAGATCACGTTCTCGCGCACGCCGGACCGCGCAGCCGGATCGAGGGTGACGGTCAGCGACATGTTGCTGTCCGCGGCAACATTCGGCGATCTGCCGCTGCGTGCTGCGGCCTACACGCTGGGAGCGCCCGATGGGCAGGTGCAGGTCGCCATCCTCGCCGAACCGGAGGACCGCACGTTGGCCATCAGTGCGGCCGGCGCGGTGCTGGTGACTGACGATGGGATGGTGGTGGCGCGCTGGTCGGCGGTGGACGCCGGGGTGTCGCCGCTGATGGGGGCGATGCGGGTGCCGCCGGGCCGCTACCGTCTTCGCGTGGCGGCGGTCGACGGCGCCGGGCGCGGGGGCGCGGCCGACTACCGCTTTGATGCGAGCCTGATTCCGGTGGGAGCCCTGCACCTGGGAGGGCTCGTCCTCGGCTTGTCCCGCGAGGGGCAGTTGCTGCCGCGGTTGTCGTTTGCCGATGAGCCGGCGGCGTTGGCGTCCTTCGAGATCTACGGGGGGGTCGAAGGTATGGCCGTGACGGCCTTTCTTGAAGTGGCGGCATCGATCGATGGCCCGGCCATCGTCGTCGTACCGCTCGCGCTCCAGGCGCAGGGCGACGGCCGGTTCCTCGCGCTCGGCACGGTGCCGCTTGGGGCGCTGCCCCCGGGCGACTACGCCGTCCGCGGATCGCTGCGTCTCGGAAACGGCGTCACCGGCCGGACCATCCGCACGCTGCGCAAGACACGGTAGCGTCGTGGCGCGGCTGCAGGGCCCGCTGAACTGCAGCGGGCCGCGACGGCGCCCTCAAACCCGGCGCGCCCCACGAGGCCCTACGGGTGCTGGACCGCGAACTCCTCGTAGGTGCCCTTGAAGTCCTGAATCCCGGTCTCGGTGAAGACCCAGAGGCGCGTCGCGACTTCTTCGATCAGGTCCTGGTCGTGCGTCACGAGGAACACGGTGCCTTCGAACTTCTGCAGCGCAATGTTGAGGGCGTTGATCGATTCGAGGTCGAGGTGGTTTGTGGGCTCGTCGAAGACCAGCACGTTCGGCTTCTGCAGCATGATGCGGCAGAAGAGCAGGCGCGCGGTCTCGCCGCCTGACAACGCGGCCGTCGGCTTCAGCCCCTCTTCGCCGCGGAAGAGCATCTGGCCCAGCAGGCCGTGGATGTCCTGGCGCGTCAGGTCGGGATCAAACGAGTGCAGCCATTCGGCCGCGGTCGTCCCCTTTTCAATCACCCCGGTGTGGTCCTGGGCGAAGTAGCCGATCGACGCCTCGTGCCCCCACTTCACGATGCCGGAATCGCGGTCAGCAGGGGAGGCCGGCTGCCCCGGCACATCCGCCAGCAACGCACGCAGCATTGTCGTTTTGCCCATGCCGTTGCGGCCGATGAGGCCAATCTTCTCGCCGCGCGAGACGATCGCATCAAAATTCCTGATGACCTTCAGGTCGCCGTAGGCCTTATTGAGCCCTTCAACCTCAAGGATGTTTCTGCCCGACGGCCGGTTCATCTGAAAGCGGATGTACGGGCGCTGGATGTTGGACCGCGCGAGGTCGGTGGTCTGCAGACGTTCCACTTCCTTGCGGCGTGACGCCACCTGCGAGGCGCGGGTGCCGGCGGAGAAGCGGGCGATGAAGTCGTTGAGCTGATCGATCTTTTTTTCGCGCTGGATGTTCTCCGACTCGATGCGCGAGCGGATCTGCATCTTGGCCAGCACCATGTCGTCGTAGCCACCCGTGTAGGTGATGATCGTCTCGTAGTCGATGTCCGCCGTGTGCGTACAGACCGCGTTCAGGAAGTGGCGATCGTGGGAGATTACGATGAGCGTGCCGTCGTACCGCTCCAGGAACGTTTCCAGCCAGTGGATGGAGTCGAGGTCGAGATGGTTCGTGGGTTCGTCGAGGAGCAGCGCGCGCGGGCTGCCGAACAGGGCCTGGGCCAGCAGCACCCGCACCTTCTGGCCGCCTTGCAGCTCCGACATCGATCGGTCGTGCAATTGGTCGGCGATGTCGAGCCCCTGCAGCAGGATCGCCGCGTCGCTGTCGGCCGAATATCCGTCTTCTTCGCCAACGATGCCTTCGAGTTCGCCGAGGCGCATGCCTTCGGCGTCGGTCATCTCGGTTTTTTCGTAGAGCCGCTCGCGCTCCTGGAGGGTGTTCCAGAGGCGTTTGTTGCCCATGATGACCGTGTCGATGACCCGGAATTTGTCGAAGGCGTACTGGTCCTGACTGAGGACGCCGATCTTGTCCGGGCGGGAGACGGTGCCCTTCTGCGGCGTGAGCTCCCCGGTGAGGAGCTTCATGAAGGTGGACTTGCCGGCGCCATTCGGTCCGGTGAGGCCATACCGCCGCCCCGGACTGAACGTCGTCGTCACATCGTCGAAGAGCACCTTCGACCCATACCGCATAGACACGTTGGCGACAGAGATCATGAACTCATGATTCTAGCATCCGCCCAGCGGCCCAACCGCCCAGGACTTAGCCGGCGACCGACAGCAGCTCGATCTCGAAGATCAGGTGCGCGTTGGGTGGAATCGACCCGGCGCCCTGGGAGCCGTAGCCGAGGCTCGGCGGGATGACGAGGCGGCGTTTGCCGCCGACCTTCATGCCAGGCAGGCCCTGTTCCCATCCCTTGATGACCTGGCCGGCGCCGATCGTGAAGCTGAAGCCGACGCCGGAGGTGTTGGCATCGAACTGGGCCCCTTTGTTGTCGGTGGCGTTTGCGGAGTAGACCCAGCCGGTGTAGTACACGCGCACGGTCTTGCCGGTCGCGGCTTCGGTGCCGGTGCCGACCACGAGGTCGGTGGCGGAGAAGGGGACGTCGAGCGGCGGAGCCGTCGGGGCCGCTTTGTCACCACAGGCGACAGACACGGCGAGCAGGGCGGCCACAAACACGAATTTCGCTGAATGCATACCGCACGATAATAGCTGGGCTAAGATTCCGATTGCCAGCCGCCATTCCTGCACGGTGTTCTTATGCGCGTGCGATGTTTCATCCCAGCCCTCGCGGCCGCCCTGTTGCTGGCCGTGACCCCCGTTCGGACCCTGGACCCCACACCCGGGACCTTGGACCCCGGACCCGGGACCACGAACCCTGGACCCTGGACCCCAGGACCACAGGCCGCGCAGCGCCCTGTCTTCCGCGCCGATGCCCATTTCGTGCTGGTGGACGCGTATCCGTTGCGTGACGGCAAGGTCGTCGAGGGCCTGACGGCAGTGGACTTTGTCGTGCGCGAAGACGGCGTGCCTCAGAAGGTCGAGTCGTTTGAATTTGTCGGGGTGGGCTCGACCGAGCCTGAGTCTGCCCGTCGCGACCCCAATACCCTGGCGGAGTCGCGCGAAGCCGCGGCTGATCCCCGGACCCGTGCGTTCGTCACCTACTTCGACATTCCGCACGTCTCGACCGCCGGCGCCCATCGCGCACGACTGCCGCTCGTGCAACTGCTCACCGACATTGTCACGCCGAACGACGTCTTCAGCGTGATCACGAGTGAACACGATGTGGCGTCGATGACGTTCCAGCGCCGAGTCACGTCGATCGACGATCAGTTGCGGCGGTACTGGGCGTGGGGCCTGCGCGACAGCATGCTGCGGACACCCGATGAGGACGGCTTGTGGTCGTGTTTTGAGTACACGGATCCGCCGGCACGTGTGGAAGAACGGTTTGTCGTGGACGGCGCGTTGAAGCGACCGCTGCCGACGGTGCTGATCGAGCGGCAGCGCGCCGACCGCGTGCTCAGGCACCTGGAGGATCTGGTCTGGTATCTCGGCAGCCTGCGGGAGGGCCGGACGTCGGTGCTGCTGTTCACGGAAGGGTGGCGCCTCTACGGCCGGGATGCGGTGCTCAAGGCGGAAGCGGAGAAGACACAGAACGAGATGCCTCGGGTCGGCACCGCAGGATCCGAGTTCATGATGTTCAATACCGTGGCGCAAGGGCAGCGGCAGGCCTGCATCCAGGAAGCTGTGCGCCTCGCCGACCTCGACCTCGGGGCACGGCACCAGCAGCTGATTCGACTGGCGAACAGCATGAATGTGTCGTTCTACACGGTCAATCCGGCAGGGCTGGTGGCCACCGACCGCAACATTGCGGAGAAGAACGTCGTTGTGGATCCCACCCAGTTGATCAGCGAGGACTTCGACCGAATCACGGAGCGGCAGGACGCCCTGATCACGCTGGCGAGGAACACGGACGGAGCCGCTGCGGTGCACACCAATGACATGAGACAGGCGCTGCGGCCGATCATGGACCAGCTCCGGACGTTTTATCTGCTGGGCTACTACTCCACGAACACCCGATTCGACGGACAGATTCGCACCATCGCCGTGTCGTCACCCCAGCCGGGCGTGGAGGTGAAGGCCCGGCGCAGTTACCGTGCGCCCACGGCGGAGGAGCGCGCACTGCGGGCCAATCCGGTCGCCGCGCCGGTGCTCTCGGAACTCGACCGCGCACTCGATGTGCTTGCCGGCATTCGATCTGCGGATGACCGCAGCTTCAACGCGGCGCGGTATCTGAAGGCGGACGCCGCCCCTCTCCTCGGCGCGCCGGCCGTCTTCCGCGCCACTCCGTCCCCCCGTTCGCCGATCGTCGCCGTCACGGCGCCCGCGTTTCGACGCACGGAGCGCCTCAGGGCGGAGTGGCCAATCACCCAGCCGCTTGAGTCGCGAACTGCTCGCGTGGTCGGGCGTGACGGCAGGCCACTGGCCGCACAAACGGTGGTCAGTGAACGAGGTCCCGACGCCCCCGTACTCACCGTGGATGTCATGCTGGGCGCGCTGGCCCCCGGTGACTACGCAGTGGAACTGGTCGTCACCAGTCGTGGCGAGACAAAGCGCACGTACCTGCCATTCAAGGTGGTAGCGTAGGCCATGCGATCGTGGATCTGTGGCGTTGTGCTTTTGGCTGCCGCGTTTTTTGCGGCGCCTCCGGTCTGGACCCTGGACCCCGGACCCTGGACCCCAGGACCTCAGGCCGTCCAGGACCAACGCCCCATCTTCCGATCGGATGCCCACTTCGTGACGGTGGATGCGTATCCCACCAAAGGCGGCAAGGTGGTCGAAGGTCTGACGGCCGACGACTTCATCGTCGAGGAAGACGGGACGCCGCAGACGGTCGAGAGCTTTGAGTTTGTCGATGCCACCGGCGCCACGCCGGAGGCCACACGCCGGGATCCGAACACCGTGGCGCAGTCGAGACTGCTCGCCGCCGATGCCAGGATGCGTGCGTTTGTGGTGTACCTCGACATTGAACACGTCTCGGTCGCCGGGGCGAACGCGGCGCGGGTGCCGCTGATTTCAATGCTCAACCAGCTCATCGGCGAAAACGATCTGGTGGCGCTGACGAGCTCCCAGGTGCCACCGGACGGGCTGACCTTCGGCCGCCGCACGATGGGCATCGAGGACTTGCTGTCGCGCAATTGGAAGTGGGGCACGCGGGATGCCGTGCGCACGCCTCTTGAAAATGAGCTTGAACAGTGTTTTCCCACCGACAACGAGGGGCGGGAAGGCTGGATTCGTGACGGCCAGGCCGTACGTCGTATCTCCGCGGTGCTTCGTGATCGGGCGCGCGAAGAAGCGGTGCTCCAGCACCTCGAGGACCTTGTCTACTACCTTGGGTCCCTGCGTGAGGGGCGCACCTCGGTTGTCGTGTTCACCGAGGGCTGGCGACTGTTCCGCGGCGACAGCGGCCTGGTGGGCTACAGCGGGCGCCGGGATCCCGCCTGCGATCAGTACCTCGTGCGTTACGCCAATATTGACGGGCAGGCGCGCCTGCGCGAGATCATCAGCCGCGCGAACCGCAGTAATGTCGTGTTCTACATGGTGAATCCCGGGGGACTCACCACCTTCGACTATCCGATCTCCGAGCGCGTGATGGGCACCGGAGATATCTCGACATCGCCCGTCGCGCAGGGCTTCAACAACATCCGCGACCGCGCCAGTGCGATGCAGACGCTGGCCGAGAACACCGATGGACTGGCGGTCGTCAACACCAACGATCTCAAGGCCGGGCTCACGCGTGTCTCTGAGGCCCTGTCCGCGTATTACCTGCTCGGCTACTACTCATCGAATACCGCGTTTGACGGACGCGCGCGACGCATCCGGGTGCGGGTCAAACAACCGGGTGTGGAGGTGACGGCGCGTCGCGGGTATACGGCGCCTTCCGCTGCGGAACGCGCAGCGCGTGCCGCCGCCGCGGCCAACCCCGTCGTGGCCACGGGGCCGTCTCCGGTGGATCTGGCGTTGGGCGGACTCGCGAGGTTGCGACCCGACACGGAGGTGTTTGTGCACTCCACCCTGGTGGGCACACGCCTCACCACGCTGGTCGAAGTGGGGCCCGCTGAGGTGGCGCGCGGGGCGATGGCGAAGGACGGCACCCTGGAAGTGACGGTCGCCGGGGCCGATGGCGCCACCATCGGCACGGCCACCGTGCCTGTGCTCGCGGCGATGCGGGCCGGCAGTGCGTCGGTGGCCGTGCCCGCGGACCTCGGCACGGCGACCGTGACGGTCAAGCTGCGCAGCGCGACGGGTACATTCGAGAGCAAGACGCCGGCGGCGCGCGACGATGGGGCCGTGCTCGGAGCGGGGCTCGTGTACCGCGCGACGCCCTCCTCGCGGTCCCCGCTGGTGCCCGTCGCGAGTTTCCAGTTCCGTCGCACTGAGCGGGTCCACATCGAATGGCCGGTCGGCGGCCCGCTCGAACGCCGGGAGGCGCGCCTGCTCGGTCGCAATGGCGAACCCGTCGCGATCACCATCACCCTGACTGAAATCGAACGCGACGGCCGGCAGGTCCTCGCCCTCGACGGCCTGCTGGCCCCCCTGGCGCCCGGTGACTACGTGATCGAAGTGACGGCCACGGCGGGGGGCACGTCAGAGACGCGGCTCGTGGGGATACGCGTCGTCAACTAGAACAGGGGCGGCCATGATCCACACGCGGCACGCGGCACCCTTCTCCCAGTCCTCGCGGCGGGACGCCATCGTCACCTTCGCTGTCGTCCTGCTCGCGTACGCGGCGTTGGATGACATCACCACCGATGCCGATACCTCATTCGTCGTCGAATGGGCCGCCCTTGCGGCCTGCGCGGTGTGGGTCATCGCGCTGTCCTGGCGATTGCTTCAGGACGGGTATCGAGGGCTCGGCTCGATTTCGATCGTCGCGGCGGTGGCCGGCGTCGGAGCGGGCGCTTTTGTGAGGTCCGGCGTTGATTCGTTGCCTGCGTTTCTGACGGCGACCGCGTCCTTGCTCTGGTTCTTCACCTTGGCAGCCATTCTGGCGGGGCAGACGGCCCGACAATACCGGCGGAGCGATCATCATGTTTGAATTGTGGGTCAGCATCGCGCTCCTCGGCGTGTGGAGCTGCATCGGCGTCATCTACAACAACAGCCGGAAGACCTCGAAACAGATGGACGAGGTGGTGAAGTCGGCCCGCCTTCGCCAAGCAGTCGCTCCGCTCCTCGCTTCGGGGGGCAACCTTCGCGGGACGCTGGCTGTCTCGCCAAGCGTAGCTGCGAACGTCTGAAAGGTAGCTTGCCAACCGTAGCTGCGAACGCAGCGAGCGTTCAGCGAAGGTTGGAGCGGGCTACGGGAATCGAACCCGTCTGACTGGCTTGGGAAGCCAGGACATTACCACTATGCTAAGCCCGCCCGATTCCCGATTCCGATTCGGGACTACCAATTTACGATTATCGACAATCGATTGGCAATCTCCGATTCCCGATTCCCCGATTAACCGCGGATAATCGCCAGCACCTCGTCCCGCTTCTGCGCCATAAGCTCCGGCGTCAGCGCCTCGAGGTTGAGGCGGAGGAGTGGCTCCGTGTTCGACGCCCGGACGTTGAAGTGCCAGTCCGGATACTCCGCCGAGAAGCCGTCCATGGTGTAGGTGTGGCCGTCCTTGTAGCGGTCGGCCAGCACCTGGAGCTTGCCGGGGATAAGGCTCATGCTGGCGACCTTGGTGTTGATCTCGCCGGAGATGTGGTACTTCTCGCGGAGCGGCGCCAGGAGTTCGCGGAGTGTCTGGCCCTTGCGTGACATGAGTTCGAGGATCAGCAGCGCCGGGATGAAGCCGTTGTCTGCGAAGTAATAATCACGGAAGTAATAGTGGCCGGTGACTTCGCCGCCAAACACCGCGTTTTCTTCGCGCATCCGGCGCTTGATGAACGCGTGGCCGACACGGTTCATGTGCGCCGTGCCGCCAAGTCTGGCGACCGTGTCCTTGACCGCATAACTCGCGCGCACGTCATACACGATGGCCGAGCCCGGTGACTTCAGGAGCGCGGCTTCCGCCAGGAGCGCCGTGATGAAGTCGCCGGCGATGAATTCGCCCGACCCGTCGATGAAGAAGCACCGATCCGCGTCGCCATCCCAGGCAATGCCGATGTCGGCCTTGTCAGCCATCACGCGCTCGACGATGTCGCGGCGGTTTTCCTCAATGAGGGGATTGGCTTCGTGATTCGGGAACGTGCCGTCCACCTCGAAGCAGAGCCGGGTGGTGTGGCAGGGCAGCCGATCAAACAGCCGGGGCGCAACAAGTCCGGCCATGCCTGAACCGGCATCCAGCACAACGTTGAACGGACGGATCACCGACGGGTCGATGAAGCGCATGACGGCGTCGACGTAGGCGTCGAGCATGTCTGCCGTGCCGTACGGCCCGCGTGGCCGCGCCGGCGCGGGGATCGTGCCGCCGACCACCATGTCGCGAATCTCGCCGATGCCCGCATCCCCCGACAGCGGGAACGCCTGGCGCCGCACCATCTTCATGCCGTTGTATTCGCCGGGGTTGTGCGAGGCGGTCACCTGCACACCGCCGTCGAAGTCGTGTTCGGCCACCGCGAAATAGAGCATGTCGGTGCCCGCCATGCCGTAGTCCGTGATCGCCGCGCCCTGTTCGCGCGCGCCATCGATGAACGCCTCGGCCAGTGAGGGCGACGACGTGCGCATGTCGCGGGTGACGGCGATGCGCAGGGGCGTGGCGCGTCCGGGTTCCGCAGACTCCAGATAGGCCACGTAGGCACGACCAATGAGGCGCGCGGCTGTTTCGTTCAACTCGGACGGGTACACCGCGCGAACGTCATAGGCCTTGAAGATGTCGGGAGAGATGTTCATAGGCGTGAATAGTCCGTGATGATGGATTTGTCGCCAAGGAGGACGGATCCGCCCACCTCAACGTTGCGGCCAAACTGACAGTGGCGTCCCGCCACCAGTGGTCCGAGATGGGCGTGTTTGTCGACCCAGGTGTGCGGCCACAAAATGGCGCCCTGGACGACGGCGCCTTCACCGATGTGACAGTTCGTGCCGATGACGCTGTACGCGCCGATACGCGCGCCCGCCTTGATGACGGCGCCGGCGTCAATGAAACACGGGCCTTCGATCGTGACGTCTTCGTCGATCCGCGCGTCGGGGGAGACCACAGCCTGGCCTGCCAGTCCGTCAAACGGCGGCGCCGAAAACCGTCCGCTCATGATGTCGTGATGCACCTGCTGATACTTCTCGCGGGTGCCGATGTCGATCCAGTACCCGCGGTACGTGTAGGCGACGAACGTCTCCTGCTGCGCGATGAGCGACGGAAAATACCCGCGTTCGATGGAGTAATTCGTGTCCACGGGAATCCGCTCGAGGGTCTCGCCCTCGATCACGTAGATGCCCGCGTTAATCGTGTCGCAGGTGATCTGGTCTGCGGAGGGTTTTTCCAGGAACGCCTTGATGTTCTGCTGGCCGTCCGTTTCGACAAGGCCGTAGGCCGACGGATTCTCGACCGGCGTCAGCACGATGGTCGCGCGCGCCTGGCGTTCGCGATGCAGCGCGATGACCGCAGGCAGGTCCACCGACGTCAGTACATCGCCGTTGAAGACGACGACGGGGCCGGTGGGGCGGGGGCCGGCCGCAAACCTGATGGCACCGCCGGTGCCGAGCGGCTGCGGTTCGACCACGTACCGGATGGTCACCCCGAGGTCGGCGCCGTCGGCGAAGACCTCCTCGATGCGTCGCGGCTGATAGTTGAGGCTCAGGATGATCTCGTCGATCTCCGGCACCTGCTTCAGCAGCTCAATTTGATACCGCAGAAACGGCCGGTCGAAGATCGGCACGATCGGTTTGGGAGTGTTCAGGGTCAGTGGGCGGAGTCGTGACCCCTGGCCGCCGGCCAGCAGGATGGCTTTCATGTCAGCCTTCGATTGTATGCTCGCTCCGCAGCCTGCGTGAACGGTAGAATACGGGCATCGTGAATCTTCCGAACGCCCTGACCATCGGACGGATTTTCCTGGTGCCTCTGCTGGTCGTCGTGCTTCTGACGAAGTTCGAGGGCTGGCAGTTGTACGGGGTCAGCAAGGAAATCATGGGCGCGGCCATCTTCGGGATCGCCTCGCTGACCGACTGGCTGGACGGGTATCTCGCCCGTCGTCGTGGCCAGGTGACGGAATTCGGGCAGTGGATGGACCCGCTCGCCGACAAGTTGCTGGTCACCGCCGCGCTGATTTCCCTGGTCCAGATGGACCTCGCGCCGGCGTGGATGGTTGCGGTGATTCTGGGCCGGGAATTTGCCGTGACGGTGCTGCGCAGTATCGCGCATGCGCGCGGTCAGGCGCTGCCGGCGTCGCCTCTGGGCAAGATCAAGCTGGTCGCCCAGGTCGTGGCCATCCTGATCCTGATTCTGGGCCAGGGGCACATGCGCGAGTTCTTTGTGATTGGGCAGGTGGCGTTGTGGGTCGCGACGATTACCGCGCTGGTGTCTGCGGTCGATTATTACCGCCGCTTCCCCCAGGCCCGCCCTGACGGCCCGCGGGCACCGTCTTAATCTCGGCCACGCGGCGTTTCGCCCGTTCCAGGTACTCGCTCTTTTCAAATTCCGCCGCCACGCGCTCAAACCACGGCAGCGCTTCGGCCGGCAGCCCCATCTTCAGCAGGCACTCGGCCATGTGGAAGTACACCGCGTCACGGTTGCTGAAGGCCGGGTCGCTGACCAGGATGCCGCGGAACCGCTCTACTGCGCCCGCACACACGTTGTACCGGGCATAAAAGTAGCCAATCTCGAACTCGGATTGCGACAGCCGGTCGCGCGCTTCGCGTTCGATCTGCTGCACTTCATCCTTGAACTCACTCTCGGGAAACCGTTGCAGGAAGATGTCGACTTCGCGAATGGTGTCCTTGGTCGCCGTCTGGTCCCGCTGGGGGCTGAGCATCGAGCGGGAATAGGCCAGCGCGATCCGGTACTGGGCATAGTCGGCGCGACGTGACACCGGGAAGAACGTCAGGAATTCCCGGAATTCGTTGATGGCCAGCACGTTCGACGTGACCGAGTCTTCACCGATGAAGCTGTCGCCGATGCCGAGTTTGGCATCCTCGCGGCGGGGGCTCTGCGGGTAGCCATCCACGAGACGCCGGAAGTATTCGCGCGCCGAAAACCACCGCTTCTCGGCCTGGTGCTCGGTGCCGCGCTCAAACAGCCATTCGGCCGGGTCCATCATGCCTGCCGGGGGCAGTCGGCTGGCCGCGCCGCCGCCGCACGCGGCCGCCGTCAGGGCGGTCAGGGCCACGAACACCATCAGGGAGGACTGTCGCCGCAGGATCATCTTCAGCATTCTAGTTCACTGCCCCTTGAGCCAGGCATATTCGGCCCGCAGGCCCTCCGCCAGGCTGGTCTTCGGGGTAAACCCGAGCTCCGTGCGCGCCAGGGTCGTGTCCGCGAAGGTGTCCCGCATGTCACCCTTCTGGGCCGCCTCGCGCCGGATATCGAGGGGGTGGCCGGCAATCTGTGCAATCTGTGCCAGCACCTCGTTGATCGAGACCCGGCTGCCGCCGCCGATGTTATAGACGGCGCCCGGCCGTCCCTGGTCGCCCGCGGCCATGAGGGCCGCCACGATGTCGTCAACGAAGGTGAAGTCCCGGGTCTGCTCGCCGTCGCCATACAGTGTGATCGGTGTCTGCGTCAGCGCCGCCCGGATGAACCGGTGGAACCCCATGTCGGGCCGTTGCCTGGGGCCGTATACCGTGAAGAACCGCAGGGAGACGGTCGGTACGCCGTAGTTCGCCGTGTAGAGCAGGCACAGGTGCTCGGCGGCCAGTTTGGTCACGCCATACGGCGACAAGGGCTGCACCATGGCGTCTTCCCGCATGGGGATCGCCACGCCGTCGCCATAGACCGACGAACTTGAGGCGTACACAAAGCGGGTGAGGGGGCGGGTCTTCACGGCTTCCAGCAACCGCTGGGTCGAATCCACATTGTGGCTGGTGTAGGTCAGGAAGTCGGCGCCCCAGCTCTTCCGCACGCCGGCCTGCGCGGCGAGGTGGTAGATGTGTGTGACGCCGTCGAGCAACGGGTCCATCGACACGGTCTGCAACGGGGCTTCGACAAACCGGAAGTTCGGCCGCTGTCGCAGGCCGGCCAGATTGGCCTCCTTGACGTCGCGGCTGTAGTAGTCGGTGAAACAGTCCACGCCGACCACCTCATCCCCACGGCGCGTGAGCGCGTCGGCGAGGGTCGAACCGATAAAGCCGGCAGCGCCGGTGACGAGCACACTCATGCAAACACATCCCGAATTCTGGCGGGCAGCCGCATCGGGCGCCCGTCCGGTCCCACCGCCGCGTGCCGGGTATACCCGGTGGCGACCACCGTCTGATCCGCGCGTTGCCGCACGTCGTACACAAACTCCATCCGTACCGGGGACAGCAGGCGCGCCGTCGCGCGCAGGTCCAGCTCATCATCGTAACGTGCCGGGCGCACGTACTCGCAGTGCGCCTCGATGACAGGGAGGCTGCACCCGTCGGCTTCCATCTCGCGGTAGGTCCAGCCCAGCGACCGCAACAGGTCGGTGCGAGCCACTTCAAACCAGACCAGATAATTGGCGTGGTAGACCACCCGCATCTGGTCCGTCTCGGCGTACCGCACGCGGACCGTCGACACGGAGGTCCGCGTCCCCGGGCTCACGACGTGGCGGCCCGGCGCAGCGCGCGTGTGGCCGCGGCGGGGTCCGGCGTGCCGAACACCGAGGCGCCCGCGACAAGAATCGACGCGCCCGCGCGCACGAGGGTGGCCGCGTTGGTCTCGTCCACGCCGCCGTCGACTTCGATATCCACCGGACGCCGGCCCAGACGGGCGCGCAGGTCCGCGATGCGCTCGAGGCTGCGCGGAATAAACGACTGGCCCCCGAACCCGGGGTTCACAGACATCACAATGACCTGATCCAGCAGGTCGAAGACTTCGCCAATCGCGTCGAGCGGCGTGGCGGGATTGAGGGCCACGCCGGCCCGCGCGCCAAGCTGCCGGATGCGGCTCAACGTGCGGTGGAGATGCACGGCGGCTTCCACGTGCACGGAGATCGTCGCGGCGCCGGCCTGGACAAATGCCTCCAGGTACTGATCGGGACTTGTGATCATCAAATGCACATCCAGCGGCACCGTCGTCACCCGCTTGACGGCGGCGACGACCAGGGGCCCCATCGTGATGTTCGGCACGAAGTGGCCGTCCATCACGTCGATGTGGATGAAGTCGGCACCGGCACCCGCCACCGTGGTGACCTGTTCGCCGAGACGCGAAAAATCGGCCGCAAGAATTGACGGTGCGATCTGCACGGCCGGCCCACTCATCGACTGACCTCCAACGTAATCGGATCGCCAGGGGCGATCTGGTACCCCGCCTGCGGTGTCTGCCGGATGACGGTGCCTGGCGGAAGCCCGGGATAGGGCACCTCGCCAAGTATCGTGACGCGGAACAGGCGCCGGCGCAGCAGGTCCGCCACGCGCGTGCCGGGCGTGCCGATCAGGTCGGGCATCACATAGGTGATCGCGGCCTCGCCACGGTTGACAAGGAGCGCCACGTCCGCCGCCTCGCTCGTCGCCGGGGGATCCTGGGCAACGATGACGCCCGGGGGGTAGCCGGCGCTGTACATCTCGGCGATGTGGCGGATGCTGACGCGTTCCTGTGTCAGGCGAATCTGTGCTGAGCGCTCGGACTCGCCGATGAGCGACGGTACCACGGCCGCGCGCAGCGCCTCACTCAGGCGGACCCGCACCGGACGCTGACGCCGAATCACCGTTCCCGCGGCAGGTTCCTGCGACAGGATGTGGTCGGGCGGAAGCGTGCCGTCGGGTCGCTTGAGGGGGTCGATGACCATGACCAGACCGACGGCGGCGGTGGCCTCGGTCGCCGCCGCGAGCGACTGGCCACGCAGGTCAGGCACGGTGACCTCGCGCGCCGTCACCGCGACCTTCAACGACGCGAGCAGGAACACGACGTAGGTGGCGGCGAGTCCGCCGAGCAGCAGCATCCAGCGCCCGGCGGTCCGGACTCGGGTGCGCAGGGTGGATGAAGGGGGAGCGGGCATGCGGTGAAAAAAGTGTACTACGCGGGTGAGCGACGAACCAGACGCGCCGCAAAGAAGGCGTCGAGCCCGTGGCGGCCGGGCCGGGTGCGCAGTGCGCCATCCTCGTCGGCGCCGGCGCCGGTCCATGGCTCGGGCCGAAACGCGTCGTGCGTGGCGAGGAACCGCGCGACCACGTGTTCGTTTTCGTCGGGTTCGGAGGAACACGTTGCATACACCAGTGTGCCCCCGGGGCGGACGACCGCTGCCGCCTGCGTCAGCATCTGGCATTGCGTGTCTGCCAGTGCGGGCAGGTCTTCGAGCGTCACGGACCACTTGATGTCGGGGTCGCGCCGCAGGGTGCCGAGTCCCGAACACGGCGCGTCCACAAGCACCCGATCAAACACCGGCGGGAAGGGCAGCGCTTCCCGTCCGTCGAGCGCGACCACGCGGGGCGGCGCGCCGCCGGCGCGCAGGGTCTGCCGCAGCAGGTGCAGACGACTGGGACGCAGGTCGCTTGAGATGAGCAGGCCACGGAGCCCCATGTCCTTCCACAGGCGCACGGATTTGCCGCCCGGCGCGGCACACAGATCAAGGACGGTCTCGCCCGGTTGGGCTCCAGTGGCCTGGGCCACCAGCGCGGACCCTTCGTCCTGAATCGCCAGTCCGGCGCGAACATCCTCGGTCATCTCCGCCCAGGCACCGGGCGCCAACCGGGCCATGTCCGGCGCAAAACTGCCGGACACCGCCGTCAGGCCACGCGCGGCGAGCCACGTGGCCGCATCCACGCCGGGCTCGAGCACACGCACGGTGATGTCGGGCGGCTGATTGTTGAAGGCGCACCACGCCGCGGTCTCCTCATAGCCGTAGCGATCGAGCCACCGGGCCATGAGCCACTTCGGATGCGAACAGGTCACGCTCAGATACGTGAGTTGCTGCCGGCGCGTGGCGTCCGGCCCGGGTGGCGCGGGCAGCGTGATGGCGGCCTGCGTTCTCAGATAGCCCCGCAGCACGCCATTGACGAACCCGCCCGCGCGGTCGCCGGCGAGGGCCTTCGCCGCTTCCACCGCGCCATGCACGGCCGCGTGGTCGGGAATGCGATCGAGATGCCGCAGCTGATAGAGCGCGAGCCGCAGCGTGGCCAACGTCTCGAGATCAATCGCGGCGAGGGGGCGGCTGCTGCACTGCTCGATCACCGCATCCAGTTCCGCCCGCCATCGACACACGCCCGCCGTCAGTTCAAGCAGGAGGGCGCGGTCGCGCTCGTCGTGCAACTCGCGCCGCGCGTGGTCGAGCTCGGCGGCGAGGGTCCGCCGCCGTTTGTCCACAGCCACGAGGGCGCGGGCCGCGCGCACGCGCACGGACGTCACGTCACCGTCGTCCCCGGTGTGACGGCCACACCGTTGAGCCAGTCGCGCACGGACATCGGCCGGCGTCCCTCCGGCTTGAGCCGGGTGATCGCGACAACGCCGTCGCCGGCGGCAATGTGCAGGTCGTCGCCCGACGCGCGCACGATGGTGCCCGGCGCGGTACCCGGGGCGGATGCGATTACCGACGAGTGCAGCAGCGCCAGACGCCGGCCATCGATGGTCACCACCGCCAGCGGCCACGGCTGCAGGCCGCGAATCTGCCGGTCGATGTCGGTCGCGGCCCGGGACCACTGCACCACACTCTCCGCGCGCTGGAGGCGGTCGGCGTACGTGACCTGCGATTCGTCCTGCGGGACCTCGGGGATCGGTCCGATCGCGAGGCGATCCAGCGTGTCGAGAAGCAGGTCGGCGCCGGCACTCGCCAACCGGGGTTCGAGCGACTCGCTGGTGTCATCAGGCGTGATCGGCACCTCCACACGGGCAAGCATCGGGCCGGCATCGAGGGCCAGCACCACGCGCATGATAGTGATGCCGGTGACCGAGTCTCCGGCCATGACGGCGCGATGAATGGGGGCGGCGCCCCGCCACCGGGGCAGGAGCGACGCGTGGACGTTGACCAGTCCGCGCGGCGGCAGATCGAGCACCTGCTGCGGCAGGATGCGCCCGTAGGCGGCGACGACACCGATGTCCGGCGCGAGGGCGCGAACCTGCGCAAGAAAGGCCGCATCCCGCAGCTGCGTGGGCTGGATCACCGGCACACCGTGAGTGACCGCGACCAGTTTCACGGGGCTCGCCGTCACATGCTGGCCACGCCCGCGCGGCCGGTCAGGCTGCGTGATGACGCCGACGACCTGGTGCGGTGATCCCAGCAGGCGCGCGAGGGGCGGCACCGCAAACTGCGGCGTGCCGAAGTACACGACGCGGAGCGGCCTCACCACGCCCCCTGCCGCTGCTGCTTGCGGATGCGGCGCACGATGACGTCGCGCTGGATGCCGCGCAGGCGATCCAGGAACAGCCGACCGTCGAGATGGTCGAGTTCATGCTGCAGCGCACGGGCGAGCAACTCGTTGCCCTCGACGGTGATCGGCAGGCCATCCCGATCGCGGCCGGTGACCACGGCGCGTTGAGGGCGGGGGACGGTGGCCTGGACTCCCGGCAGACTCAGGCAGCCCTCTTCCTCGAGCTGGAGGCCGTCCCGTTCCACAAACTCCGGATTCACCAGTGTGATCACCTGCCCGCCACGTTTGCCGAGCGACAAATCAATCACACAGACCCGCAGCGGCACGCCGATTTGCGGCGCGGCCAGCCCAATCCCCGGCGCGGCGTACATCGTCTCGATCATGTCGTCGATGAGGGTCCGCAGCGTCGCGTCGAAGTCCACGACGGGCTGGCTCGGGGCCTGAAGCCCCGCGACGCCGTACTTGACGATGGGGCGAATCATGCAGAGGGTGCCGGCGCGGTGAGCCGCGTGGCCACGGTGGCCTGCCAGGTGCGCGCCGCGCTCGACAGGCTCGTCCAGGAATCGCCGCCAAACTTGTCGATCACGGCATTGGCCAGCACGAGGGCCACCATCGCCTCGCCAACGACCGCCGCCGCCGGCACCGCACACACGTCGCTGCGTTCGATAGCCGCCGGCTCCTCCTCCATGGTGACCAGGTCGACCGATCGCAACGGCGTCATCAACGTCGAGATGGGTTTCATCCACGCCGAGATGCGCAGGTCTTCGCCGTTTGTGACACCGCCTTCGAGGCCGCCGGCCCGATTGGTCGGCCGCGTGATCGCCGGGATCGTCCCGGAGGCCGGACCCGCCGCGCGCACAATTTCGTCGTGCACCAGGGATCCCGGCAGATGGCCGACGTCGGGGCCCGCGCCCACACCCACGGCCTTGATGGCGTGGATCGACATCAACGCCTGCGCCAGCAGGCCATCCAGCTTGCGATCCCACTGGGTGTGGCTGCCGAGGCCGACCGGCACGGCATGCGCCACGACCTCAAATGCGCCGCCCACCGTGTCGCCCTTCTCGCGCGCGGCATCCACCGCCGCCCGCATCGCCTGTGCCACCGCCCCATCCACACACCGCACATCATCGTCAGCCGCGAGCGCCGCGATCCGGGTGAAGGAGACCGCGGCTGGTTCGGCGATGCGGACTCCGCCAATCTCCGTGACGTGGCTGCGGATGTCGATGCCGAGATGGCGGAGCAGCGTGCGCGCGATCGCGCCGGCGGCCACCCGGGCGGCCGTCTCACGCGCGCTCGCGCGTTCCAGAATGTCGCGCAAATCGTGGCGCTCGTATTTCAGGCCCGCCGACAGGTCCGCGTGACCCGGACGCGGGCGCGTGACCGCAGCCCGCCGCGCGCCCGGCAGCGAGGCATCAGGCGCGGCCTCGATGCTCATGGTGTGCTGCCAGTTCACCCAGTCGCGGTTCCGGATGAGCAGCGAGATGGGACTGCCGATTGTTTCGCCGCGCCGGATGCCCGACAACACCTCCACCTGATCCCGTTCGATGGCCATGCGTCGGCCTCGACCGTAGCCCAGTTGCCTGCGCGCAAGGTCAGGGTTGATGTCGTCTGCCGACAACGGCAGCCCGGAGGGTACACCGTCCACGATCACAACGAGCGCCGGACCGTGTGATTCGCCCGCTGTCAAAAAACGAAGCATCGCGCCTGCATTCTATCGAAGTTTCCGCACATCCCTTTGCAGAACTGGCCGGATTCCGCGATGAGATCGGGCGGCGTTTTTGCACCAGTGGTGTCCGTGCAGAGTGACTGGAGCACATGGACGCAGGGGTTGCCCGTGCACGGCGTCGGCCTGCGCATCGTCACCAGCCCCGTGGTGCGTGATGACGATGGCGCGCGTCATCGACGTGTGGCATTGGAGGCGCTTGGGTATTCGGTGCTTGATGCCGCGCACCGGTGTTCACCCGCCGAGCGACGCGGATGGCTGCATCGCCACGTCGCGTTGATGGTTGATGCGGCCTTGTGTGACGCCGGGCGCACCTGGCTGCGCGATCTGTCGGTGGCGAGTCCGCGCGCGCATCTGGTGGTGGTGCCGGGCGTGCGCGGCGACGACACGATCGCCCGCGAGCGCGCGAGTGTCTGGACGGACTGGGGCACGGCGCTCGACGAGCGTTGGGTGGATGATGTGCGACGCGTGCGATCGAGATCGAAGCTGGCCGGTGGGCGTACTGCGGCGTCGCTGGCGTGGCTGGGCGCGGCCGCCCGGGCCGCCGCACGTCGATCGGATGAGCGGGCGTACGCGGACGCGCTCTGTGTGTTCGGCCGCGCGGTCCTGCAGTGGGGCGGAGCGCGTGACCTGCCCCGGCTGCGGTCCATGTGTCGCGAGGCGGTCGCGCGCCTCACCCTGACCGGGCCGCGCTCGCGTGTCGTCGCGTTGGCCGCCGACGTAATGTGCCGGCTCGGCGATCTCGAGCCGGCCGCCGCGTGGCTCTGCGGGGTCGCGGTGGAATGCCACCTGTGTGACCTCGATGTGCCGCCATGGATTTTCGCGCAGCAGGCCGACCTCGCCATCTGGGAGGGCCGGTGGGATGACGCGATCGCCGCCCTCGCCCTGTGGCCCGCACACAGCGACGACGCCCGCGGACGGGCGGCGCTCATCGGATGGCTTCGCGACGATGACCCGGTGTTGCAGCGCGGCCAGCCAGACGTGTGCGTCGACGCGCCGAGTGAACGCGAGTGGGGGACGGTCGCCGCGCTTCTGGTCGCCGCGCATCAGAACAACCGCGCAGGGGTGCTGGCCCGGGTGGAGGCCGCCGAGCGCGCGCGTGCGACGCCGTGGCCTCGGGCCGCTGCCGTCGAGGCGCTTCGGCGGGTCGGTCTTGACGGCGATGCCGCCGGCGTCGTGGCGCGCTGGCGGCGCCACAACAACCTGCCGCCGCTGGAGGCGGCGCTCGTGGCGCACCTGGCCGGCGAGCCGTCCTCAGTCGCCGCCGTCATCACGCGGGCGGGGGCGCACGGCATTCAGCGGTGGGGAAGACGGAGGGGACACATGTCGATGTGGGGAGGCGTGTCGGCGTTGCTCGACACAGTCAACAGCGCGGACAACGATCGGGGGGCCGTGCGGCTGGGCAGCCGATGGGTGCGCACCCATACCGGCACGCCACATGTCGTGACGATCGCGGCGGAGACGGGACAGGTGCTGGTCGCGGAGCCCGAGGGTGCTGCGCCGGGTGATGACGATGTGCGGGTGCCCATTCGGCAGGGGGGCGTGACGATTGGCTGGGTCGTGGCGGGGCGCCGCGCGCGTGACGTCGAAGAACTGGCCGGGTGCCTCCGCGCCCTCGCGGCGGCCGCCGCACCGGCGGTGCGGGCGTGTCTGGATGCGGCGCTGCTCGCGCAGTCGGGCGACAGCCTCGCGGGGGATCTGCTGGGGCGCAGTCCGGCGATGGTGGCCCTGCGCGCGGCGATTGCCCGCGCCGCACCCACAACCTTTCCGGTCCTCATCGAGGGCGAGAGTGGGGTGGGGAAGGAACTGGTCGCCCGGGCCCTGCATCGCGCGAGCCCTCGTCGGGATCGCCGGCTGGCGGCGATCAACTGCGCGGCGCTGACCGACGAATTGTTTGAGGCGGAAGTGTTCGGGCACACGCGCGGCGCCTTCACCGGCGCCGTGGGGCCACGGACCGGCTTGTTCGAGGATGCGCACCAGGGAACCGTCTTTCTCGACGAAGTGGGGGAACTCTCGCCGCGGGCGCAGGCCAAGCTGCTGCGCGTCCTGCAGGAACGGGAAGTGCGCCGCCTTGGCGACAACCACACGCGCGCGATCGATGTGCGGGTGGTCTCCGCGACCAATCGGCCGTTGGCGGCGGCCGTGGCAGGCGGCGGCTATCGCGAGGATCTGCTCTTCCGTCTCGCGGTGGTGCGGGTGTCCGTCCCCCCGCTCAGGGAACGCGTCGAGGACGTGCCGCTGCTCGCCCAGACGTTCTGGGCGACGACGACGCGCCATCGCCCCACACGGGCGTGGCTCGGCCCTGATGCCCTGGCGGCGTTATGCCGCTATCGGTGGCCGGGCAACGTGCGGGAACTGCAGAATGTGATCGCGGGGCTGGTGCTGGCCGCGCCCGACCGCGGGCGGGTGACGGCCCGCCAGGTGGCCTCGGTGTTGGCGGCCCGGGACGCGGCGGAGCCGGAGGCCCTGTCGCTGGACGCGGCCCGACGGGCGCTTGATCGGCGGTTGGTGACCGCGGCGCTTGCGCGGCATGCCGGGTGCCGGGCCGCGGCGGCCCGCGACCTCGGGGTGTCGCGGCAGGGGCTCGGGAAATTGATGGTGCGACTCGAGGTGCCGGGGCGCGGAGTTGCCACGGACCACGACTTGCGGTGATCATCCGTCAGCGTGTTGCGTTTCACCGTTCGCCGCCTGCTCCTGACGATCCCCGTGTTGCTGGGGGTGGCGACGCTCGTGTTTGCACTGCTGCATCTGGTGCCCGGTGATCCGGCGCAGGTGATGCTCGGTGAAGCGGCGGCGCAGAGTGATGTGGACGCCCTGCGGAACAAACTCGGCCTGGACCGTCCGTTCGGCGCGCAGTACGTCCAGTTCATCGCTGGCGTGGTGCAGGGCGACTTCGGGACGTCCTTCCGGTACGGCACGCCGGTCTTTTCGGAGATCGCCCAGCGCCTGCCGAACACGTTGGAACTGGCGCTGGCGGCGATGAGCGTGGCGATGCTGATTGCCATTCCGCTTGGCATCCTCGGCGCGTTGTATCGCGGCAAGGCCATTGACCAGGCCGCGATGACCGTGTCGCTGCTGGGCATCTCCATGCCGAACTTCTGGCTGGGCCCGCTGCTGGCCATTCTGTTTGCCGTTGTGCTGGGGTGGCTTCCGGTCTCGGGGACCGGCGACTGGCGCCATCTGGTGTTGCCGGCGGTGACGCTGGGGGCGGCACTGGCGGCCATTCTCGCGCGCATGACGCGGGCGAGTCTGATTGAAGAACTGCGCGAGTTGTATGTGCTGGCGGCGCAGGCCCGCGGGGTGTCCTACACCCGCGCGGTGCTGCGACACGCGCTGCGCAACTCCCTGATTCCGGTGGTCACGATTCTTGGTCTGCAGTTCGGCGCGGTGCTGACCGGCACGATCATCACCGAGACCATTTTTTCCTGGCCCGGCGTGGGGCGCCTGCTGATTCAAGCCATCAACTTCCGTGACTACCCGCTCGTGCAGGGCTGCATCCTCTTCATCGCCACGACGTACGTGCTGGTCAATCTGCTGGTGGACCTGGCGTACGGCTGGCTCGATCCCCGGATTCGGTACGAATGACCCGGCGCATCGGTCTCGTCATCATCGGGCTCACCGTTGTCGCCGCCGTGGCGGGGCCGTGGCTGGTGCCGCACGATCCCGCCTTCCAGTCACTCGCGCAGCGGCTGGACGGGCCCTCCTGGACGCATCCCCTCGGATTGGATGAGCTGGGACGCGACATCCTCGCGCGGCTTGTCTCGGGCGCACGCATTTCGCTTGGGGTCGGCCTGACCGTCGTGTCCATCTCGGCGATTGTCGGCATCCTTGTGGGCTCGATCGCCGGCTATGCGGGTGGACTTGTCGACACGGTCATCGGCCGGGTGATGGACGTGTTGCTCGCGTTTCCCGGCATTCTGCTGGCGATCGCGCTGGTCGCGGTCCTGGGACCGAGTCTGACGAACGTGGTGCTGGCGCTGGTGTCGATCGGGTGGGTCGGGTACGCCCGCGTCGTCCGTGGGCAGGTGCTGAAGATCCGCGAACTCGAATACGTGCAGGCCGCGCGGGCGGTGGGTGCGCCGGTCTGGCGGATCCTCTGGCAGCACGTGATTCCACCGACGCTGCCGGCGGTGACCGTCCAGGCCACGCTCGGCATGGCGGGATCGATCATCGCCGAGGCGTCACTGAGTTTCCTGGGCCTCGGGGTGCAGCCCCCAACACCCAGTTGGGGCACGATGCTCGACGCGGGGCGGGCCCATCTGTTTGATGCGCCGCATCTCACGATCATGCCCGGGCTGGCGATCGCCCTGCTGGTGCTGGGCTTCAACTTCGTGGGTGATGCGCTACGCGACCGGATCGATCCGCGCGCGCACTAGCGAAAGACCGGCCGCAGGCGACGCAGTGTGGCGTCGCGGGGGGCGAGGCTGAGTCCCAGGGCCAGCGCCGCGCGCGCCTGTTCGACGTCCCCGGTGTGCCAGCGGGCCTCCGCGAGCCAGCCCAGCAATTCCACGTCCTGCGGTGCGGCGGCCAGCAGCGGTTCCAGACGCGCGCGGGCATCACGGTAGTCGCCGGCGGCCACCGCCAGTCCTCCGAGGCGGCGGGTACGGGCCGCGCGGATCTCGGGCGTCGCGAGGTCGCCTTCGAGCACGTCATACCGCAGGAGCCACCGGCGGGCGTCGACGGGATCGTTAAGCGCCTCGGCCGCATCGGCGAGATAGAGGAACGCGAGCCGGCTGAACGGCGTCGTCGCGACCGCCTCGCGCAGGATGCGGGCGGCTTCGGCGACGTCGCCACGGAGAAAGAGCGCCCGCCCGTAGAGGGCGAGGCCCTCGGAGCGCCGCACAGTGCCACCGAGCGCGCGCTCGAGCGCGGTGACCGCCTCGGCGGCCCACGCGACCCGGCTTGGGCCGGCCGGTGACGCCTCCGCCCGGAGCACCCGGATGCGACCTCGCGTCAGCGCCAGCGAGGAGTCGTCGGGCGCCCGTTCGGCCGCGGCGGTGAGCGTGGCTTCGGCCGCGTCGAACTCACCGCGCCTGGCCTGCGCCAGAGCGATCGCCACGTCGCGTCCGCTGCCGGGGTCCTGCGCGGCCAGGGCCGTCAGTTGCGTCATCTCATCCGACGATCGCTGCTGGGCGCGGTAGAGATCCGCGAGTTCTTCCCTGGCCGGAGCGAGGGATGGGTTGGTGCGTACGGCTCGTTCCAGCGCCTCGATCGCGCCGGCGGTGTCCTGGGTATCGCGCAGCGCCACGCCGAGCAGGTAAAGCGCTTCGTCAAATCCGGGATTGAGCGCGACGGCCTGTCGCAGCGGTTCGATGGCCGCTGCGGCCTGGCCGCTCTGATACCGCGTGAGCGCCAGACGGTAGAGCAGCGTCGGGGACTGCCGATCGATCGCGGCGGCACGCCCCAGCCACTCGGCGGCGGCGGCCGTGTTGCCCTGTCCTTCGTACAGGGTCGCCAGGGCCACCAACGGGTCCGTCGCGCCGGGCTGCAGGCGCGCAGCCTCGCGGAAATCGCGGCCGGCTTCCTCCAACCGGCGCTGGGCGCGGTAGGCCTCGCCGCGTCGCAGGTGCGAGGCCATCGAGTCGCCCCGGAGCGCAATGGCCCCGCTGAACGCCTCGATCGCCGCGTAGGTGTTCCCGGCGGCGAGGGCGCGCTCGCCGGTCTCCACCAACTGACGGAACCGCTCGGCGTCGTTCAGGCGCTGGACGGCCAACACGGCGACCACCCCGATGGCCACGACTCCGACGGCAGCGATCCCTAAACGCACACACGGATATTACTTGTCTCGAAGTTCCGGCGTGCCGAAGTTCCGGCGTGCCGGAGTTCAGGGCCTGGTTTCCCAGATGCCGATTGCCAGATGCCGATTGCCAGATGCCGATTCCAGATGCCGATTCCAGATGCCGATTTCCAATTCCCGATGGCAGATTCGAGATTGGAACGAAGTGTCCCATCCGGTGTCTAAACGAATAACAGGGGGTGTTACCATGTTCTCGGAATCCACCGTGAAGCCCCTTCGTGCGTTTGCCTGGTCCGAATCGCCCGCCGTCTCCTCCGCAGGTGAGGGGCGCGCCGAGTGGGCCGAGGACTGGGCGCTGGTGCAGCAGTGCGCTGGCGGCGACGAGGCCGCGTGCACGCGCCTGGTGACCGATCACCAGCGTATGGTCTACCAACTCTCTCTGCATCTGCTGGCCGATCCTCAGGAGGCCCTCGACCTGTCGCAGGAAGTGTTTTTGCGGGTCTTCCGCACCCTCAATCAGTTCCGGGGCCACTCGGCGCTGCGCACCTGGATCTACCGGATTGTCATCACCCAGGCGTCGAACCGGCGTCGCTGGTGGAGGCGCCGGCATCAGTCGGATCAGGTCCCACTTGATGAACATGTCTCGGCGCACGGCGATCTGGCGGACGGTCGGACGTTTGCGATGCCGGACGCCGTTGCGCAGCAGCAGCAGACCGCCACGCAGGTCTGGCAGGCGCTCGACGCACTCCCGTTTGATCAGCGCTCGATTCTGGTCCTCCGCGAAATCGACGGCCTGAGCTACGAAGAGATCGGCTACTCCCTTGGGGTGGCGGTCGGCACGGTCAAGTCCCGGCTGGCGCGCGCGCGTGAACAGTTGCGTGATGTGTTGCGGGAGCGGACGTCATGACGTGCGGTGATGTGCGCGGCGTGATCGCGGCCTACGTCGACGGGGAACTGGGCGGCGCGCAGCGGTTGCGTGTGTCGCGCCATCTGGTCGAGTGTGGGGAGTGCGCGCGCGAAGAATCGGGCCTGCGCGAACTGGGCGAGATGCTGCGCGGCGCCGCGCGGCTGTCCCCGGTACCGATGGATGGTCTTGAGGGACTGGCGCCGGGCGTCGTCAGCCGCATCCGTGCCGAGGATCGGCAGTCGTTCCGCGCGAAGTTTGACCGGGTCTTCGAAGACTGGCACTGGGTGGCCGTGGGCAGCGGCGCGTTCAGCGCCGCGTTCATCTCCGTGGTGTTTGTCTTCACCATCCTGTATTCACCGACGACCCAGGCGCGCCAGATGAACGAACGCGTGGGCACGCTCTACGTGATGGTCGTCCCAGAGGATGGCCAGGGCGAACCGGTGATCCTCGAATTCGAACGTGCGCTTGGCAGCCCGAAGCGGGACCATCGGTATGCGGTCCCCGCGTCGTTTGGCTGGAAGGCGGAGCAGCTGCTGGTCACGGCGCTCGACTCCTCGCTGATGCGCCACGGCGGCAGCGTGAGCTTCCGGGAACTCTCCGACGCCGATCGCGAAGAGGTGGAGGGCATTCTCAACGAGATTGGCCGGCTGCGCTCGCAGGCCCCGGCGCGCCGTCCCGGCGGCGTGACCAACGTCAGCGGCATGCACCTCTACATCAGCGACGTCGTCACCGCCTCCGGCCTCTGAAACCCTAGCGCACGGTCGCGCTGGTCACGTTCTGCATCACATCGGTCGCCCGCACGACCAATCGCGCTGCCGCGTCAGCGGACGGAAGCGTGAGCGTGTACCGCTCGTCGCGGGAATCGGCGAGGCCGTCCACCGGCCGGACCTCCTGCCACGCGCCGCCGCCCAGGGCGTAGTCCACACGGTGCACGCCGCTGTGACCGTCGGTCACCTGCACGGTCACCTGCAGGCCCGTCACGGCCAGCGTGATGACCGGCGGCGTGTTGTCCACCTCGATGGCGTCACTGTCTCGTGTGCCGGCGAGCACGCGATCCGGCGTGTTCGACGGCGCGTCGGTCGCGCCGACCCGGATGAAGTAGCGGCCGTCGGCGACGGTGCTGGTGTCCCACACAAACAGCGGCGTGCCCAGATCGGCGCGCAACGCATGCCACACGGTTTCGCCCTCGCGACGGTACTGAAGCGTGTAGGTCAGCCGGTCGGCGTCAGCGTCTTCGGCCTTCCACTGCAGCGTCTGCAACCCCCGCTGGAACATGCGGCGGCCCACGGAGGCGGGCGCCGCATTCGTGTCGCCGCCCGGCGGGCGACGCGCATCGGCCACGGCATCGTCCAGTCCCGCAATTGCGCCTTCGTCACTTGAGAACGGCCGCTGGAACACGACCCCTGGCGGATGTGCGGTGATCTCGGTGACCACCGGGCGGGTGTTCCGCGGCAGATAGGCCACCGTCACTGACGTCAACACAGCCGGCGTGGCTGGAAACGATGCGCGCCACTGAATGAAGCGTGCCGTCGGACTCTGAACGGCGCTGCCCCGGGCCTGCGTGGCGGGAGCCGACCACGGACTCCACGAATCATCCGGAATCTCCGTGTTCCCGGTTCGCGTCTGCAGCGTGATGGCGCCTGTGCCGTCCCACTGCACCGTGCCCCACTGGGCGAGTGTGCGCGCGTCGCGCACCGGCGACGTGTACGTCGGCGGGCCCGCTCCAGCGTTCCCGGCGCCGAGTGCCAGTACGCGTCCGGGATTGGCCGTGAGCATCAGCGTGCGGGCACCATCGCGCAACAACCGCGTAATCTGTCTGGCATCAACGGCCCCGAGCAGCAGCACCGTGCCGTCGGTGGCGATCTGATACACGCGACCTTCGGGCCCAGTGGCGGCCAGCACCGTGCGGTCGTCCATCACGGCGAGGTCGTAGATGGCGTCGGTGGTGTCCCAGACGGCATCCCACACGCCGCCTGCGTCCACGCGATACACGATCGATCGCCGGCCGGTGGCTGCCGCACTCGGCGTCCCCGTCGTCGTGGACGTGCCCGTCTGAGTTCCGCCCACCGTGATCGTCACACTGCCGGTGACCGCCGTGTCGCCACCGGGTTCTCCTGTGGCTGAAATCGCGGCCACAAACACGCCGCCGTCGGGCGTCGGACGAATCCCGCGGATTTCGGTCAGGGGGGATTCGAGCACCACAAACGGGCGGTCACCAGCGTCGAACCGGTACAGTCGCGCCGGCTGATCGGTGCCGGCAAACACGCGGCCGGCCTGGTCGACGGCCAGCGACACGACATGGCGTGCAGACGGACGATACACGACACTCGACGCGCCATCCGGCGTGACGCGGTGAATCGTGGCGGGATGTCCGGTCGCGACCCAGAGTCGGCCCTGCCGATCCGCCGTCATCGCCCAGATGTACGGCTCCGCCGGGTCAAAAAACACGCGCGTCGATCCGTCGGGCTCGACGACGTGGACACGGCCGTCCGGGGAACTCGCCGCGTACACGCGCGGGCCCACGACGGCGATGGCGTGGATGGCGGACGGCTCAACATCCAGGATGGTCGCGACCTCTGTGCCCCGGCCGCGTACGACACGCCCATCGCCACCGGTACCCGCATACCACGCGCCATCGTCGCCTCGTGCGAGGCTCCAGGCCTGCGGCGCGGCGAGGTCGTGCACGATCGTGACGGCGGGGGAGGCCACCAGCCGGCCGGCACCGTCGATCGAGACGCCGGAGGGGGTGCCTTTGAGGAACTCCACCTGCGACGCCACCGTCCAGAAGACGGGGCCCGCGGCCGGAAGCGCGGAGATCGCGGCGGTCACGAGGGCCAGTGGAAGAGCGATCCGGAGCAGTCGGTGCATGGTGGCTTATCGGGAAGAGCGCAGGGTGACCGGCAGTTCCCGCGACCCACGCACCACACGCGGCAGCGGCAGATGCCACGACCCCACGATGGTGCGCGAGAGCGCAGTGGCCGAAGTGGACGTGTCGGTGTCGATCGCCGCCTGCACTGAGCCAGGCAACGCGGGCTGGGATTCTCCGGCGATGGCCGTTCCCGGGGTGGAGACCAGCAACCGGACGTGCAGATGATGATTGGCGCGTGTCTCACGCAGCCGCGCGACGAGCGCATCGAGACTGGCCGGCGCAGCCGGCTTCAATTCCGTTTGCTCAAGGGCCAGCAGCGACGGGCCGTCGGTCACCAGCAGACTGACCGCGCCGCTCGCCTGGGCCGGCATCGTGATCGGCAGCGACACGGTCTCGGTGGTGCCGCGATAGCGGCGCAGCTGCACATGCAGCGTATGCGTGCCGCCAAACGTCGGACGCACGGTGTCGAGCCAGACACGTTCGATGGTGGCATAGTCGGCTTCTTCGGCCACACGCAGCGTGAGGTCCATCGACTCGGGCAGCATCGGACGGAACGGGTTGGTCGCGAGTGCGCCGATGGTGTTCAACGCGGTCGTGGCCGCCTGCGTCACAGCCATGTCGCCGCTGAACACATCGTCAATCGTCATGCGCCCGATGGCGCCGTACGAGATGTGGCCGGTTGTGGTGATTGTGGTGGGCCCCGACGCCCGCTCGAATGACGACAACGCGTTGAGGATCGAGACAAAGGCAAACAGCGGCGTCAGGCTCTCATCGTGCAACACCTGGAAGTTGAATGTGCGCGGCGCCGCGCCGGCGGAGTGGAGGTTCACCCGGACGGCCAGTTCCGCAGGGCCGCGGCCCAGGACGCCGCCAACCCCCACTGACCGGTCCTGCGTCATGCGGCCGATGACCGGTCCCATTTCGCCGATCTTCATCGAGGCATCGAGGCTGGGCAGCACCGTGAGCACCCGTGCCTGCGTCATCGGCATCGTTGTCGGCCCCTGACTGAGGAACGCGTGGCCGAAGGCGTAAACCTGGTTGCCGTCGATGTGGGTGACCGTGCCGGAGGCGCCCATCTCGAGGTCGCCGCGCACAAAGGTCATTCCGACGGGGTCACCGGGCTGGAGTGCACGGCGTGCCGTCGTCTGGACCGACTCGGTGCCGGAGGCCATGAGCAGCGACGTGGGGGCGAGGGCGGTGCGAAGGTCGTGCTCGACCGACGAGGTGAGGCCGCGGGCCACCACGGCAGCACCAATGGGACGGAGCCGGGGAGCCCAGTCGGCCAGCGTGGGTGTGCCGACGATGTCGTCGGGTGCCAGCGGCGATCGCACGGGCGCCGCCGCGCGCGCCACGACGCGACCGAGGGCCGTATAGATCTGTTGGGGAGTGGCCGGCCATTGCAGCGCGAACTCGCTTCCGGAGGGCCGGGCCGGCAGGGTACGCATCGCCTCCACCATTTCGGCGATCGGCGTGATGCCGGCGATCGGCTCCTTTGAAAAGGATCCCAGCGAATAGGACACCGCGCCGAGGAGTTTCCCGTCGATCATGACGGGACTGCCGCTCATGCCTGCGATGACGCCGGTCTGCGCGAGGGGCCCCCCTTCGAGCCGCGCCACGATCAGGTCGCGGCCCGGCGCGATAACGTTCTTGAGCACACCGATGATGTGGGCGCGAAAGTCCTCAAGGGTGTTGCCGGCAAACACGGTGCGGCCGATGCCGACCATTCCTGGCCGCACATCGGCGACCGGCATGAACGGCACCGCCTGCGCCGTGGGCGCCGGCACAAGCACGGCCGCCAGACCGCCGGTCAGCACCGCCAACGCACCAAGGAATCGCCATGAACTGTGTGGCACACGCTGGTTATAACACGCGCGGGTTGACGCCTTCGCCGGCCGTCTGGTACGATCCCGCTCGGTTTTGTGATGCGTTCACCTCTGCACCCCACCCGGCCTGTTGCCTCGGCGCCTGTGGCGTCGTATGCCCCGGCGTATTGGTGGTGGTGTGGCCAGTCCACTGGGGAGGGCGACGCGCGCGGGTAAGACCACCACGACGCGGGATTTCGGGCCTCTTCAGTTGACCGACTGGAGAGGCCCTTTTTGTTTTGGATGCAAGGACGCAGGAACGACGTGATGCCTTTGGCCCGTACCCGGATTGTCGAGACCGTGACCGCCACCACCATGGCGGAGTTGTGTGCGGCGCGTGATGCCGCTACGGATGCCGATCTCGTCGAGTTGCGGATCGATGGCGTCGCAGATATCGACGTGGCCGCCGCCGTGCGAGGGCGGCGACGACAGGTCCCGGTCATTGTCACGTGCCGGCCAGAGTGGGAAGGCGGCCGGTTCTCCGGCGACGAAACCACCCGTCGTCGGCTTCTGGGGCAGGCGATCGACGCCGGTGCCGACTACGTGGACGTCGAGCGCCGCGCAGGGTGGGTCCCGAATGTGGACCATGCGACAACCAGGCTGATCGTGTCGGACCACGACTTCATCTCGATCCCGGAGGACCTCGGCGATCGCGTGCGGGAGATGCGACGCCTGGGCGCGGATGTGGTGAAGGTGTCCGTGACGGCCGCACACATCTCCGATGTGCTCGTGCTTCGGAGGATGGCCGCTGCGGCGTGTGCTGGTGGCGACCTCGTCTGTATTGCCATGGGAGAGGCCGGGCAGCTGACGCGACTGCTGCCGGAGCGGTTCGGGTCGTGCTGGACGTATGGGGGCGATGCGGCTCCCGGTCAGGTCGCCGTCAGGCACCTGCGGGATCGCTATCGCGTACCCGCGACGACTGATCACACCCGCATCTTTGGCGTGGCTGGAGCGCCGATTGCACATTCCGCGTCGCCCGCGATGCACAACGC
Source organism: Vicinamibacterales bacterium (assembly GCA_030827135.1). Lineage (GTDB taxonomy): Bacteria > Acidobacteriota > Vicinamibacteria > Vicinamibacterales > SCN-69-37 > SYFT01. Next base: position 93,353 of record JAURFE010000001.1, on the reverse strand, counting down.
GGCGTACGCCGCTGCGGGACTCGACGCCATCTACGTGCCTGTCCTCGCCGCCACGGTGGACGACGCGGTCGCGGTGGCGGATGCGCTCGGGTTCGAGGGCCTCAGCATCACGGCGCCGCTCAAGACGGCCTGGCACACCCGCGCAGATGTGACCTGTGACGATGAGGCGACGCGCCGGCTTGGCGTCGTGAACACCGTGCGTCGTGCGTCCGGGCGATGGACAGCGAAAAATCTCGATACCGCTGGTTTCCTCGACGCGCTTGATGCGCGTGGTGTCGCGCTTGTCGGCGCCTCGGTGCTGGTGCTTGGCGCCGGCGGCGCCGGCCGGGCCTCGGCGTGGGCGGTGCTGCAGCGCGGCGCCAACGTCGTCCTGTGCGCGCGTCGACGGGACGCGGCGGCCCCGGTCGCTGCCGCGCTTGGCGTCCGTGCGACGGCGTGGCCGCCGTCGGGATCGTGGGATGTGGTGGTGAACGCGACGCCGGCAGGCACGTGGCCCGCCGTGAATGACATGCCGTGCGCGTGGGACGACCTCACGGCGCAGGTGGCGTACGACCTTGTCTACAACCCGGAAGAGACGGCGTGGTTGCAGCGTGCGCGCGCCACCGGGGCGCAGGTCATCGGGGGCCTGGACATGCTGGTGGGCCAGGCGGCCCGGCAGTTCGACTGGTGGATGGGACGACCGGCTGACACGCGTGTGATGCGCGAGGCCGCACGGGTGTTTGTTGGGGAGATGACGGGATCATGAGACAGACGACGTTCGACGAGTTTGTGGAACTGGCGCGACGCGGCACCTTCGTTCCGGTGTGGCGCGAAATCATGGCGGACCTGCTGACGCCGGTTTCAGCCTTCCTGAAGATTGCGGAACATTCCGACTACGCATTCCTGCTTGAGAGCGTCGAGGGCGGCGAACACGTCGGGCGGTATTCGTTTCTCGGCAAGGATCCGTTTCTCATCATCCGGGGGCGCGCGCACGAGACCCTGATTGAGCAGGCGGGCACGACGACGGGCCGGAGCGAGCCGTTTGTGGATGTTCTGCGGTCGCTCATGACCGAGTTCTCGGCGCCTTTTGTCGCCGACCTGCCGCGGTTCACCGGTGGGGCCGTCGGGTACTGCGATTACGACACGGCGGAGTGGTTTGAGCCGTCGGTGGCGCGGCCGGAGAGCCCCGGCGATGATCCCGCGCGCGCACGTGCCGGCTTCATGGTGTTCGACACGGTGCTGGCGTTTGACCACGTGAAACATCGCATCCTGGCGATCTCGAATGCACGCGTTCGCCCGGGAGAAGACCTCCGGTCGTTGTATGACTTCGCCGTCGCGAAGATTGAGTTCCTGGAACGGGAACTGGACCGGAATCTGTCGAGACCCGAGCGCCGGTCGGGTACCACACTGACGATTCAGTCCAACCAGACGCAGGAGGTCTTCGAGGCCTCCGTGCGGAAGATCCAGGAGCACATCGCCGCCGGCGATGTGTATCAGACCGTGTTGTCGCAGCGGTTCGACACCGAGACCGGTGCGTCACCCTTCGACGTGTACCGGGCCCTGCGTCACATCAACCCGTCGCCGTACATGTTCTTCATCCGGCACGGCGGCAAGGCCATCATCGGCGCCTCTCCCGAGATGCTCGTCCGTGTCGAAGGTTCACGCGTGGAGACGCATCCCATCGCCGGCACCCGTCGCCGGGGCGGATCGCCCGAGGAAGATCAGCGTCTGGCCGACGAACTGCGCCGCAGCGAGAAGGAGCGGGCTGAGCACGTGATGCTCGTCGATCTCGGCCGCAACGATCTGGGGCGGGTGTGTGCCGTGGGCAGTGTGCGGGTGCCGCAGTACATGGCCCTTGAGAAGTTCTCGCATGTGATGCATCTGGTGTCACGCGTGGAAGGCCAGCTGGCCGACGACTGCGATCGGCTGGACGCGCTGGCCGCGACGTTCCCGGCCGGCACGGTCACCGGCGCGCCGAAGATTCGCGCGATGCAGTTGCTGAATGACCTGGAACCCACCCGGCGCGGACTCTACGGCGGGGCCGTCGGGTACCTGGACTTCGCGGGGAACCTCGACTTTTGTATTGCGATACGGACCATCACCATGGACGGCACGGCTGCACGCGTCCAGGCCGGTGCAGGCATCGTGGCCGACTCGCACCCGACCGCGGAATACGAAGAGACCAAGGACAAGGCCGGGGCGTTGCTCCAAGCGCTACAGATGGCGGAAGCCGGGATCTGACGCATGGTGTTGCTGCTCGATAACTACGATTCGTTCACGTATAACCTCGCCCATCGGTTGGGCGAACTGGGTGCCGAGGTGCAGGTGGTTCGCAACGACGCGATCAGCGTCGACGAGATTGCGGCGCGCCGACCGACACATCTCATGATCTCGCCGGGACCGGGCCGGCCTGAGACCGCCGGCATTTCCGTGGCCGCGTTGCAGCGATTTGCGGGCGTCATGCCGATTCTCGGCGTGTGCCTCGGCCACCAGGCGCTGGCGATCGCGTTCGGAGGCCGCGTCGAGCGCGCGGGTGCGCCCATGCACGGCAAGGTCTCGACCATCGCGCATGACGGCCGCGGGATGTTTCAGGGTGTCGCACAAGGCATTGAGGTCGGGCGGTATCACTCGCTGGTGATTCCCCGGACCAGTGTGCCGACGGGATTCGACGTGTCGGCCTGGGTGGGCGACGATCAGACGGTGATGGGGATTCGGCATGAGCGGTGGCCGGTTCATGGCGTGCAGTTTCATCCGGAGTCGGTGCTCACGCCCGATGGCCACCAGATGCTGCGGAACTTCCTGGAGATGCGGTGATGTTTGCTGAATGGCTGGAGAAACTGCGTCGCCACGAAGATCTGACTGAAGCCGAGGCCGCGCGCGCCATGGGCCTCATCATGGACGGTCAGGCACAACCCGCGCACATCGCGGGGTTGCTGATGGCTCTGGCGCTCAAGGGGGAGCGTCCTCCGGAGATGGTCGGGTTTGCCACGGCCATGCGTGAGCGCGCCGTGCCGCTCCCGGCGCCCGTTGGGGACGTCTTCGATACCTGCGGCACAGGCGGCGACGGGGCGCACACGTTCAACGTGTCCACCGCCGCGGCGATCGTGCTGGCGTCCTGCGGTGTGCGTGTGGCCAAACACGGCAACCGCGCGGTGTCGAGCCGGTGCGGCAGCGCGGACGTGTTCGAGACGCTGGGCGTCGCGCTGGATGCCCCTCCCGCGCGTGTCGTCCAGACACTGCTCGACGCGAACCTGGCATTCTTCTTCGCGCCCGCGTGGCACCCGTCGATGAAACATGCAGGCCCCACCCGTCGCGAGCTCGGTGTGCGCACAGCGTTCAACCTGCTCGGACCGCTGACCAATCCGGCGGGGGCCCGCCGACAACTCGTCGGCGTCTCGCGCCCGGAACACACCGAGCTGCTCGCGCGCACACTCGGTCTGCTCGGCACGAAACGGGCCTGGGTGGTGCACGGGGCGGATGGTCTCGACGAGTTGTCGACCACGGGATTCACCAAGGTCTCGGAGTTTCAGGGCGGCGCCGTGCGGACGTTTTATCTCCATCCGTCAGATGTCGGATTGTCGATCGCGCCCAAGGAGGCGCTTGTCGGGGGCACGGCGGCCGAGAATGCGGCGCTGATCGAGCGTCTGCTCGCCGGCGAGCGTGGTGCGGCCCGCGACATCGTGTTGCTGAATGCGGGCGCGGGACTGCTGATCGCCGGGGCGGCCGCATCCGTGCGTGACGGCATTGCGGCCGCGGCGGAGGCGATCGACAGCGGCCGTGCCGCCGCGACGCTGGAGACATTGCGGCAGGTGGCCCGGCCGTGAGGACCGCACCGGGCGACCTGCTGTCGGCCATCATGGCGGCGTCCGCCACGGCGGCGCGCGCGCGTGCCGCGCGTGAGGGGGCGGCCGTCGAGCGGGCGGCCGCGGCCAGGCAGCCCCGGGGCGTGCTCTTTCGCGAGCGCTTGAATGCGCCCGGCATGTCGGTCATCGCCGAGTGCAAGCGACGGTCGCCCGCCAAGGGCGTGCTGCGCGTGAACTACGATCCGGCGGCCATTGCGCGCGGCTATGCCGACGCCGGCGCGGCGGCAATCTCCGTGCTGACCGAGGGCGGCTTCTTTGACGGGGCCCTCGACCATCTGGAACGGGTACGGGCGGCCGTGGACGTGCCCGTGTTGCGCAAGGACTTTCTCTCCGACGAGTTTCAGATCACCGAAGCGCGCGCCGCAGGCGCCGACGCGATACTCCTGATCGTCGCAGGCCTGGGTGACGGGCAGCTGACGAGGCTGCTGCGACGCGCGCAGGCCGAAGGGCTGGCGGCGTTGGTGGAGGTGCACGACCGCGAGGAGCTCACGCGTGCGATCGCCGCGGGCGCAGACATCGTCGGCGTCAACAGCCGCAATCTGAAGACGCTCGAGGTCAACCTTGGGCTGCACGAGGAACTGGTCGGGATGATCCCCGCTGGAGTCACGTCAGTGGCCGAGAGCGGACTGCGCACCGCTGCGGATCTCACGCGACTGCGTGCTGCCGGGTATCACGCGTTTCTGATCGGTGAGCACTTCATGTCCGCGGCAGAACCCGGCGCGGCGCTCGGCGCGCTCACAAAGGACTGCGCATGACTGTCGTCAAGATGTGCGGACTGACACGTCGTGAGGATGTGGACGCGGCCGTGGCCGCCGGCGCGAACGCGCTCGGGTTTGTATTGTGGCCGGGCAGCCCGCGAGCCATCACGCCGGAACAGATTGCTGCAATCTCCGTTGGCGTGCCGTCGCGCGTGATGAAGGTCGGCGTGTTTGTCGATGCCCCGGTGGCCGAGGTCGCGCGGGTGGTCGGCCTCGCCGGACTCACGGCCGTCCAACTGCACGGCCGCGAGGACGCGCGCGAGTATCTCTCCCTCGGGGTGCAGGTCATCAAAGCCATCGCACCGCAGTCCGACGCCGACGTGTGTGCCGCACTCGCAGTACCGCAGTCCGTCATCGTGCTCGTGGACGCGCACGATCCCGTCCAACACGGCGGCACAGGGCGAGCGGCAAACTGGCCCATGGCTGCCCGGATTGCCGCAGCACGCCCCATCCTGCTTGCCGGAGGTCTCTCGGCCGCGAATGTGGGTGCCGCCGTCACGGCCGTGCGCCCCTGGGGCATCGACGTGTCGTCAGGCATCGAATCCTGCCCCGGCATCAAGGACCACGCCCGTATTAAGGAACTCATGGCCAACATCCACCCATCCACCCATCCACCCATCCGCCCATCCTTCGGCATGCGTGACCCCGATGCGCGCGGGTACTTCGGCGAATTCGGCGGCCGGTTCATCCCCGAGACGCTGGTAGCGCCTGTGGAGGAATTGACGACGGCCTACTTCGCCGCGCGGACGGAGCCGTCGTTTGTCGCAGAGCTGCAACACCTGCTGTCGACGTTTGTCGGCCGTCCGACGCCGCTCTACGAGGCGTCACACCTGGCCGGGGCGTCCGGCGTCCGCATCTTTCTCAAACGTGAAGACCTCGCGCATACGGGCGCACACAAGATCAACAACGCCGTCGGCCAGGTGTTGCTGGCGCGCCGGATGGGGAAGACCCGGGTGGTGGCTGAAACCGGCGCGGGCCAGCACGGTGTGGCGACGGCGACTGCCTGTGCGTTGCTCGGTCTGGAGTGCGTGGTCTACATGGGGGCCGACGACATGGCGCGCCAGTCCCTGAACGTGTTCCGCATGCGGGTGCTCGGAGCGACCGTGGCCTCGGTGGACGGAGGCAGTCGAACGTTGAAGGATGCAATCAACGAAGCCATGCGCGACTGGGTGGCGAACGTGGCGACCACGGCATACGTCCTCGGGTCGGTGCTCGGGCCGCATCCGTATCCCCTGATGGTGCGCGAGTTTCAGTCGGTCATCGGTGCGGAGGCCCGCGCCCAGGTGCTGCGGGACACCGGCCGGCTGCCCGATGCCGTCGTCGCCTGCGTCGGCGGAGGCAGCAACTCGATGGGCATTTTTGACGCGTTTGTGGCCGACTCCGGCGTACGGTTGATCGGCGTCGAGGCGGGCGGCCGCGGGATTCGCGATGGGGCACACGCGGCGCGGTTTGCCGGCGGCGTCGCCGGCGTGTTGCACGGCACTCGGAGCCTGCTGCTGCAGGACGCACACGGCAACATCCTCCCGACACACTCGGTCTCGGCCGGTCTCGACTATCCGTCCGTCGGACCCGAACACGCGTATCTCGCCGCCATCGGGCGCACGGAATACGCGTGGGTCGACGATGACGCCGCGTTGCGCGGGTTTACGTGGCTGGCACGCAATGAAGGCCTGCTGCCGGCGTTGGAGTCGTCTCACGCGGCGGCCTGGGTGCAGGAGCATCTCAAGGACTTTCCGGCAGGTGCCATCGTGATCCTCAACCTCTCGGGGCGAGGGGATAAAGACGTCGACACCGTGCGAGAACTTCTTCAGGTTCAGGGGTCCGGGGGTGGGCGATGAGCCGGCTCGCGGAGGCATTCGCACGGATCCGGCGCGAGAAAACAGCCGGCCTGGTCTGTTACATCACCGCGGGCGATCCGGATATGGATCGATCGAAAGCGGTGGTGCGCGCGATCGCTGAGGCCGGCGCGGACGTCATTGAGATCGGCGTGCCGTTTTCGGATCCCATTGCCGATGGGCCGGTGATTCAGCGGGCGTCAGAACGGGCGCTGGCGGCAGGGACGTCGCTGACATCCGTGCTGGCGATGGTGGACGATCTGCGGGCGACGATTGAAACGCCGATCGTCTTGTTCACCTACGTGAATCCTGTCGCGCGGATGGGCACGGCGCGGTTTGTGGAGGCGGCCGCGGCGGCCGGCGTGGACGGCGTGCTGCTGCTGGACCTCCCGATTGAGGAGGCCGGCGAGATGCACGCGGCCCTCGACAGTCGAGGGCTCGACATGATCTTTCTCATCAGCCCGACGACGACGACCGAACGCCTGCGGACGGCGGCGGGTCTCGGGCGCGGGTTCCTCTATGCGATTTCCCGACTGGGCGTCACCGGCGCGCGTGACGCGGTGGCCGGAACGGCCCGGCCGGTGGTGGATCAGATCCGCGCGGTGACGGATGTGCCGGTCGCGCTGGGGTTCGGCATCTCGCAACCCGAGCACGTGCGCGAAACGTGTGCGTATGCCGACGCCGCGGTGGTCGGCAGCGCGCTGGTGCAGGTCATCGCCGAGGCCGCGCCGGGCGATGAAGCGCGCGCGGCCGGCACGTTTGTGCGATGGCTGAAGGGATGAGTGTGGACGAACTGGACCTGCCGATCTAGCCGATCGACCAGACCACACGGGAAGTCGATGTGCTCGCCCTCGTCCGGGCCGTGAATACCGGGCCACTCGATGCCGGGGCGGTCACCCGAGTGTTTGAGCGGATTATTGACGAGGGCCGGCGGCTCGACCGCGAGGCCTCGAAAGCCCGGTAGAATCTAAGGACGTTCGCGAACGAAGGTGCAGGTACAGACATGGTCGTGGTGATGCAGGAACGCGCAACCGAAGCCCAGGTGGAGGCGGTTATTGCGCAGTTGCTGGAGATGGGATACGACATCCATCGCTCGAGCGGCGCCAATCGGGTGGTGATTGGGGCGGTCGGAGGCGGGCACGGCGATCCCGCGTTGATCGGCGTGCGGGAGGGTGTGCACGAAGTGTTGCGCATCAGTGTGCCGTACAAGCTGGCCAGTCGCACGTTCAAGCCGGAAAACACAGTCATCACGATCGGTGACGTCCGTATCGGCGGCGACGAAGTCGTGGTGATGGCGGGGCCCTGTTCTGCGGAAACCGAGGCGCAGGTCGAGGCCAGCGCAATCGCCGTCAAGCGGGCGGGGGCCAAGATCTTCCGGGGCGGCGCGTTCAAACCGCGCAGTTCCCCCTACAGTTTCCAGGGCCTCGGCGAAGACGGGCTGAAGATGCTCCGGGCGTCGGCGGACCGCCACGACCTGAAGCTCATCACGGAGGTGATGGAGATCGCCCAGATCGAGGTTGTCCAGCAGTACGCGGACATCCTGCAGGTCGGCGCGCGCAACATGCAGAACTATTCGCTGTTGCGGGAACTCGGGAAGGTGCGCAAGCCGGTACTCCTCAAGCGCGGCCTGTCCGCCACCATCGAGGAATGGCTGATGTCGGCGGAGTACATCCTGGCCGGCGGCAACCGCGAGGTCATGCTGTGTGAGCGCGGGATCCGCACGTTCGAGAGTTACACGCGGAACACGTTCGACGTCTCCGCCATTCCTGTCGTGCAGCAGTTGAGCCACCTCCCGGTGATCGCGGACCCGAGCCATGGCACCGGCCGGCGCGACAAGGTCGCCGCGATGGCGCGCGCGGCCGTGGCCGCAGGCTGCGACGGCCTGCTCATTGAAGTGCATTGTGACCCCGACCACGCCCAGTCCGACGGTGCACAGTCGCTCTTCCCGCAGCAGTTCGATCAGCTCATGGCGGAATTGCGGATCATTGCGCCAGCGATCGGTCGCAGTATCTGCGTCGAGTCCGTGGCTCGTCGCGGCTGGGGACGCTGAACGTGATCGGGGCGCCGCCCTTTGAGCGCGTCGGCATCATTGGGCTCGGCCTGATCGGCGGTTCCGTGGCGCTGGCGGCCCGCCGCTGCTGGCCCGGGTTGCACATCACCGCGTGTGACCCGGCGCCGATCACGCACGAGGCGGTGTCCCAGGGAGCGATTACCGCAGTCGTCGATCACATCGAAGACCTCACGGCCTCCGACCTCATCATCATCGCCACCCCTGTGCAGACCGTGCCGCATGTGCTCGAGGTGCTGGCGCTGACCGGCACTCGCGCGCTGGTGACGGATGTCTCAAGCACGAAGCGCACTGTGATGGAGGCTGCCGCGCGTACGCGATTAACCTTTGTGGGGGGACATCCCGTGGCAGGATCGGAATCCTCAGGACTCGCGGCCGCGCGCGCGGATCTGTTCGACGGCAAACCATGGCTGCTGGTCTCCGCGACGACGGGCGGCGCGGACGACGCGGGGGACGCCGTGGAAGCGATGCTGACCACCTTCACTGTGGCTCTGGGCGCAAAGCCCTCGTGGACCGATGCCGTCACGCACGATCGCGTGATGGCGCACGTGAGCCACGCGCCGCAAGTGGTGTCCACCGCCTTGATGGCGGCGTCGGGGGAAGCGGTTGGACCAGATGGCGTGGCCTGGTCCGGGTCCGGGTTTGCCGACATGACGCGTCTGGCCTCCAGTTCGTCCGACGTGTGGCAGGGCATCCTCTCCACCAACGCCGACTTCATTGCCGAGGCATTACACGGCATCGCCGCCAAACTTCCAACGTCGTCGCAGGCGCTGATGGATGCGCCCTCCGTGCGCGACCTGTTTGAGCGCGCCCGGGCGCTCAAGAAAGCCTGACCCGGAAATGGCGAGCCCGCTGTGGACCCCGGACCCGGCGCGAATCGACGCCGCCGCGCTGTCCCGTTTCACAGCCTTGGTCACCGCCCGGACGGGGCAGGCGTTTCCCGACTACCACGCGCTTCACGCATGGTCCATCACGCATCGTGCCGAGTTCTGGTCCGCGATCTGGGATTTTTGCGGAGTGGTCGGCGACAAGGGTGCGCGCCCGGTTGTGGATGGCGACCAAATGCCCGGGGCGCAGTTTTTTCCGGACGCGCGCATCAACGTCGCCGAGAACCTGTTGCGCCGCGATGACGAGGGGTTGGCGATTCTGGCGGTGGATGAAACCGGCGAGGAGCGTCGGCTGACGTGGCGCGAGTTGCGCCGTGAGGTCGCGGCGTGCGCGACGGCGTTCCGCGCGGCCGGCGTGGAGTCGGGGGATCGGGTCGCCGGATTTATGGCGAACGTGCCCGAGGCCGTCATTGCCGCGCTTGCCGCGGCCTCACTCGGCGCGGTCTGGTCGTCGTGCTCACCGGATTTTGGTGTGCAGGGCGTGATCGATCGGTTCGGCCAGATTGAACCCAAGGTCCTCGTCGCCGTTGCCGGCTATCACTACGGCGGCAAGTATCACGACTGTCGGCCGAAGCTCAGCGAGATCACGACACGACTCCCGACACTCCGTCAGACGTTCATCGTGGACTCCAGGACCTCTGGACCTCTGGACCCCTGGACCGCGAACCCTGGACCCTGGACCCTGGACCTTTGGACCAGAGTGTCTTTCAACCACCCGCTGTACGTGCTGTATTCGTCGGGGACGACCGGCGTGCCCAAGTGCATCGTGCATGGCCATGGCGGCACGCTCCTGCAGCACCTGAAGGAACACCAGTTGCACGCTGACGTGCGGGCCGGCGACCGCGTGTTTTACTTCACGACCTGTGGGTGGATGATGTGGAACTGGCTGGTGTCGGCGCTCGCATCCGGCGCGACCATCGTCTTGTATGACGGCTCGCCGTTTTATCCCGATGGAAGTCGGCTGTTTGATCTCGCGCAGGCGCATGGCGTGACGTTGTTTGGCACGTCTGCGAAATTCATCGATGCCGTGGCGAAGGCCGGGCTTCGGCCGCGTGAGACACACGACCTCGGCACCGTCCGCACGATCACGTCCACCGGATCCCCGCTGTCGCCGGAGAGTTTTGATTTTGTGTACGACGGCATCAAGGCGGACGTCCATCTCGCGTCGATCTCCGGCGGCACCGACATCGTGAGTTGTTTTGTTGGCGGTGTGCCGACCGAGCCCGTGTGGCGCGGCGAGATTCAGGGGCCGGGGCTGGGCATGGCCGTGGACGTGTGGGATGGCGACGGCAAGTCTGTGGTGCCCGGAAGCGGTCAGGGCGAACTGGTGTGCACGGCTCCGTTTCCGTCGATGCCGATTGGATTCTGGAACGATCCGGCCGGCGACAAGTATCGCGCCGCGTATTTCGAACGGTTTCCTGGTGCCTGGTGTCATGGGGATTGGGCCGAACGGACCGCACACGGTGGGTTTGTGATCCACGGGCGGTCGGATGCGACACTGAACCCCGGCGGTGTGCGCATTGGGACCGCCGAGATCTACCGGCAGGTGGAGCAACTCCCGGAGGTCATCGAAAGTCTGGCCGTCGGGCAGCAGTGGGAGGGGGACGAGCGGATCGTGTTGTTCGTCCGCCTGCGTGACGGGCTTGTGCTCGACGACACCATGCGGAAGGCCATCGCGACGCAGATCCGGCGGAACACGTCGCCGCGGCACGCTCCCGCGAAGATTCTTCAGGTGCCCGAACTGCCGAGAACCAAGAGCGGCAAGCTGGTCGAACTGGCCGTGCGTAACGTCATTCACGGTCAGCCCGTGAAGAACCGCGAGGCGCTCGCGAATCCCGACGCGCTCCGGTACTTTGCGGATCGGGACGAACTGCGCACCTGAAGTGGCGCGCTGCGTGAGGTGGCGCGCTACAACCCAGCGCGCCCTACGAACCCCTTGGACCCCTTGGACCCCTGGACCCCTGGACCCCTGGACCCCTGGACCCCTGGACCCCTAGTGTCCCTGCGCGCGGACCGTCTGGCGCAGTGACAGGACGATCTTGCTGCCCTGTTTCATCCGGAAGACGACGTCGTAGTTGCCCGGATCCTTGTAGGTGTGGTCAGCGGTGTACCGGCGCCGGATGGTGCTCGTGCCGGGTTCATAGGCTGCGCAGTCCTCAGTAGACTCCGAGGTGGTGGTGTCGTCCCAAATCCACTCGATCTTGGGGCAATAGTAGTCCTGGAAATCGTCGGCGCCGCCGGTCAGTTCTGCGGTGGCCACGATGCGCTGCGGCACAAAAATGAGGGCCGGGTTCACCCGCAGCGCGGCCTTCGGTTTGCCCTTGCCCTGGGCCCCATCGCCGGACACCGCGGGGGGCCAGGTCGGAAAGACGATCAGTGTACCAACCAGGCAGAGGAGCCAGGCCAGCCGGGGTAACATGGGTGATCTCACGGTTACTCGGCAGTCTACCAAAGGGGCAGCGCGTTGGGGCACGAGAAGGCATCACCTGAATATTCGGGTGTCGCGGGAAAGCCGGAATCAGTCGACGTCGACATGTTGTTTGTGCCGGTGTTCGAAGGCACGGACCCGCTTGAGGATCTCCCGGGGCTGGACACGGCCACAGGCGGCGATATCTCGCGCGCACGCGAGTCGTCAGAGTTTCGTGGCCGGTTGTACGAACTGTTCATCGCGCGGGTCACTGGCGGGCCGTACCGGGCCCTGCGTCTGGCGCTCGTGGGAGCGGGACGGCGCGAGGACGCCGATGCCGAACGCCTGCGCCGGGTGGCGGCGGCCTGCAGTTACACGGCGCGCATCCGGTCCGCGCGGTCTGCCGCGTTTGTGGTGCGCGCCGGACTGGATCCGATTCGCGTGGCCGAAATTGGCGCCGACGGGATGTCCACGGCGGAGTTCGACGCGGGGACCTACAAGTCCGATCGCGATACCCGTGGTTTTCCGGAGCGCATCGTCATCGTGTCGCCCGCGGCCGACCCGACGGCGCTGGCCGAGGCGGTGTTCCGCGGACGCACGCTCGGGGCCTCGGCCAACGTCACGCGCGAGCTGGCGAACGAGCCCTCCAACGTGTTGACGCCCCGGGTGTTTGCAGAGCGGGTGGCCGCCGTGGCCACCGAGGTGGGCCTGAAGGTCGAGGTGCTCGACGAGCAGCAGATTCGTGCCTTGAAGATGGGCATGTTGCTCGGGGTGGCGCAGGGCAGTGCCGAGCCGCCGCGCCTGGTGGTGATCCGGCACGATCCGCCCGGCGCCCCGGCGTCTCCGGTGCTCGGTTTCATCGGCAAGGGCATCACCTTCGATACCGGCGGCGTGTCGATCAAGCCGGCCGAAGGCATGGAGCGGATGAAATACGACATGTCCGGTGGCGCCGCTGTGGCCGGCGCCATGCGGGCATTGGCCCTGCTCAAGGCCCCGCGCCGCGTGATCGGGGTCATCCCCATGGCGGAGAACATGGTGGGCGGCAAGGCTGTGCGCCCGGGCGACGTGTTGACCGCGGCGAGCGGCACCACGGTCGAAATCATCAACACCGATGCGGAGGGCCGGCTGATCCTCGGTGATGCCATCTGGTACGCGCAGGAACTCGGCGCCACTCATCTGGTCGACATTGCGACGTTGACGGGCGCGTGCATGGTGGCGCTTGGGCGCACGTCATCGGGCCTCTTCGGTACGCCGGATGCCTGGGTGGAGACCGTGCAGAACGCGGGCACCTTGGCGGGCGACCGCTTGTGGCACCTGCCGCTGCACGAGGAATATCGCGAACTCCTCAAGAGCGAGATCGCGGACATGCTCAACTCCGCGGGGCGCTGGGCCGGAGCCAGCACGGCAGCGATGTTCCTGCGCGAGTTCGTGAAGGACCGCCCGTGGGCGCACCTCGATATCGCCGGCACCGCCTGGGCCGAAGAACGCCGCGCCTATCAGGCCAAAGGGGCGACCGGCGTGGCGGTGCGCACGTTAGTGGAACTCGGGCTCAGAACCCACATCTAACCATCCGCCCAGCCGCCCATCTACTTGGGGTGCTGGATCGAGGGCATGTGGTCATCCTCCGGCCGTCGTCGCTGCTTCCAGCGAATCAACAGCCAGCCGGCAAGTGCCCCCAGCGGAAGCGCGGCAAGGGCCAGCGCGCCCGCCACGCCGAGTGATCCCACCAGCACGTCCACGACCGTGATTTCGTCGGTGGCCGGCCGGATGATTTCGACGATGAAGGGGTCCTGCTGGAAGGCCACGACCTCACTATAATCCCAGAATCGTGATTCGCGTGTTCATCGCGCAGCACCCGGCCGAGGCGCACTTCTTCAAGGGCGTGCTCGACACCGCAGGCATCGAGAGCGAGATTCGGCACGAGTCGTTGTTCGGCGCCAGCGGCGGCGTGCCGGTCAACGAGGCGAGGCCGGAACTCTGGGTGCTCGACGATGCGCGCGCCGCCGAGGCGGCGGCGCTGTTGCGGCAGCAGGGCCCGACAGGCCTCGAAGCCAGCCGTCTCTGGCGTTGTGCCTCCTGCGGCGAACTCGTCGAGGCACAGTTCACGGCGTGCTGGAAGTGCGGGGCCGACGCGCCCGTGTAGAGCGCGCTCGGTTGTAGCGCGCCAGGCGATGACGCGCTCAGGTTCAGCGCGTCCTACTTCGCCACGGCCATCGTGGAAATCTTCTTGAGCGACGCCTGATACTTCAGGACGGCGTCCGCGAGCGACTGCGCAATGCGCTGCTTGTAGGTTTCGTTCTTGAGCAGCGTCGCTTCGGCAGCATTTGTGATGAAGGAAATCTCAGCGAGCACGCTTGGCATGTCCGCGCCGATGAGCACCACAAACGGCGCCTGTTTCACGCCGAGATCGAGCACGGCCTTATTCTGGGCGCGGAGCCCTCGGACCATGCTGGTCTGCACAATCTGCGCGAACTCGCGGGACTCCTTGACCTTGGTGTTCAGCGTGATTTGCTGAACGAGTTGAGGGAGGTTGCCCATGGACTTGCCGCTCGTGGCGTTCTCACGCGCCGCGACCGCTTCCGCCTCGGGGTTGGTGGCAAAGTTCAGGAAGTAGGTCTCGACCCCTCGGGCCACCTTGCGGGCTGCGGCGTTTGCATGAATCGAGAGAAAGAGGTCGGCATCTTCGCGTTTGGCGATGGCGGTCCGTTCTTCGAGCGGGATGTAGACATCGGTGCGGCGCGTCAGCACCACCTCCACGCCCGCCTGCTTCTTGAGCAGCGTTTCCACGCGCAACGCGATGTCGAGCACCAGGTTCGCTTCGACCAGGCCATTCGCCCGTGCGCCAGGGTCGTGGCCGCCATGACCTGGGTCGATCACGACGCGGGTCACGCTGAGGCCGAGTTGGCGGGCGAGCGTGTAATCGCCGCTGGCGGTGGTGGAGGCCGGAGCGGGAGACACGGCCGCCGGGCCCGGGGCGATTGAGGCGGCCGGTGTCGGCGGAGTCGCGACGGGCGGCGGCCCGATCGACGGGGCGCCCGCGGGCGGCGTCGGAGGTGGAGGCGGGACCGTCTCACTCTCGATGTCGATGACCATCCGGTGGGGGTGATACATCTGGAACACGCTGTGCGTTGGAGCGCCCGCCAGCTCTAGAACGATCCGTGCGGTCCGGCCGTCCTGACGGCCGAGGCGCACACCGCGCACGCGCGATCCGGCAAGGCCCTCCGCGGCCGTCTGGACGGGCGAGGCAAAGTCGGCCAGGCGCAGGTCGAAGAACACGCGATCAGGGTCCGCGATCCGCTCGCTCGTGAACAGGACCTCGCGATCGAGCTCGATCACGAGGCGATCCCCTTTGGGCAACGGCAGGACCGATACCCGGCGAATGGTGGCGACGGGGCCCGCCGCCGGGGGCGGTGTGGGCGACGTCGGCCGCGGCTCCGGAGGAGCGGAGGCGGATGGGGTGGGTGCTGTCGGTGGCGGGGCGGCTGTCGCCGGCCGCGGTGCGGCCCTGAGTGCGGTCACCTGCGCCGGGACCTGCTTTGCGAGCGCGCTTCCGGGATATTCACGCCGGAGCCAGCCGTAGAGCCGCTCCGCCGTCTTGCGGTCGGCGTCCTGCTGATGGCGTTCCCAGGCGAATGCCGCGAGGGCCGCGCCGTTCCAGAGGGCATTGTCACAATAGCCGCTGCGCGGATGCCGGAGCACGAGTTGCTCGTAGGCGGCGACGGCCGCCCGCAGGTTCGCCGTCGTCGGGGACTTCCGGGCCGCGGCTTCACGTGTGGTGGCGCGCTCGAACATCACCGCCGCCGTCTGCGCGTGCGCCGCGACGGGCCACAACATGAACGCGAGCAGAAGACCGATCACTGTGTGCATGACTACCTCAATTGCGCGTCAACGTCTTCGAAGTACCCGGCATCCACCAGGACCTCTCGCTTGCCGTTGGTGGCGCCCGAGACCACGCCGTCCATCTCCATCATGTCGATGAGGCGGGCCGCGCGGCTGAACCCGATGCGCAGGCGCCGCTGCAGATACGAGATGGATGCCTGTCCGCTCGACACTACAATCCTCGCGGCCTCGTCGTACAGGTCGTCCTTCTCGAATTCAACCTTGTCCGCCGTCTTTTCCTCGGCGGTAATCGAGGCGTCGTAGACGGGCTTGCCCTGTTTGCGCAGGAAGCTGCACAGCCGGGCCGTTTCCTGCTCTGAGATGTAGGGGCCGTGGATACGGACAAACCGCGACGAGGCCGGCGGCAGATACAGCATGTCGCCTTTGCCGAGCAGTTGTTCGGCGCCGTTGCCGTCAAGGATTGTCCGCGAGTCAATCTTCGACGCCACGCGGAAGGCGATACGGGCCGGCAGGTTCGCCTTGATCAGGCCGGTGATGACATCCACCGACGGCCGCTGCGTCGCGAGAATCAGATGGATCCCCACGGCGCGTGCCATCTGCGCCAGGCGCGCGATTGACTCTTCCACTTCCTTGCTGGCCACCATCATGAGGTCGGCCAGTTCGTCGATGATGACGACGATGAAGGGGAGCGTCTTGAGGGGTTCGCCGACTTCGGCTTCGGCCTGGTCCTTCTGGCGGTCCTTGAGTTCCGCGAGCATCGCCTTGATGTTGCGGTTGTACTGCTCGATGTTGCGCACACCCTGCTTCGCCAGAATCTTGTAGCGATCCTCCATCTCGCGGACGGCCCACCGCAGCGCGTTGGCGGCCTGCTTGGGATCCACGACCACCGGCGTCATCAGGTGGGGGATGTCCTCATACATCCCGAGCTCAAGGCGCTTCGGGTCGATCATGATGAAGCGCACTTCTTCCGGCGTGGCGCGGAAGAGCACGCTCGTGAGCATCGCGTTCACGCTGACGGACTTGCCGGCGCCGGTCGACCCGGCGATGAGCAGATGCGGCATGGTGGCCAGGTCCGACACCATCGGCTCGCCGTTGATGGTTTTGCCCAGGGCCATCGTGAGCCGCGAGGCCGATCGGGTGTACGTGTCGGACTCGAGCAGTTCGCGCAGCGAGATGGCTTCGCGCGTGGCATTGGGAATCTGGATGCCGACCGTGGACTTGCCGGGGATGCGGTCGATCAGGATGGATTCGGCGCGCATCGCGAGACACAGGTCTTCCGCGAGACTGGTGATGCGGTTGTATTTCACGCCCGCATCGGGCTTGAATTCGTAGGTCGTGACGACCGGGCCGGGGTGAATCTGCACTACCGACCCTTCGACGGAGAACTCGCGGCACTTCTCTTCGAGCAGCTTCGCCGCCTCCATCAGTTCACGTTCATCGATCTTGTGGGCCTCTTTCGCCGCATCGAGCAGCGTCAGCGGAGGCATCACGTAGTCCCCCTTGCGGCGCTCGACCGGCGCCTTCACGGCGTCCCGGTCGCCGAGCGGCAGGCTCGGCGTCACGGGCGCCGGCGACGAACGCCGGATGGCAGGGGGGCGCGCGGCCGCGCCACGGGCCGCTTGTGAGAGCGTCAGTTCCTCATCCTCGTCGCCGTCGTCATCCGCAGGGCGCAGGGACTGCCTGGCCGCCTTGAGGGAGGCGGCGGCGCCGGCGGCCTTGGTGGCAATCTCCGGGGCCTTCTCGCGACCGGCTTTCTGGACGTGTTTGGCGACGATCTGCTGGCGTTCCTTCTCGCGCCGCCGTTCCTCACGCCACGTGCGGAGTCGCGCGAACACGCCGGTGGACTGTTCGCGGACCGCTGACGCCGCCACGGTCGTGGCGCGCCCGAACGAGAATTGCGTGGCGAGCACGACCGAGAGGGCCACAAGCGTCAACAGCAGGATGGCGGCGCCCGTGCGGTTCAGATAGGTCGACAGGCCTCTCGCCACCACTTCGCCGATGACACCACCCGCCTTGAACGGCCGGCCGGCGTCGTCAATCACGCTGAAGGCGAGCGCGAGCAGCGCCGCGGAGCACAGGAAGAACAGGGCTGCGCCGACCACCTTCGTGTAGGCCGCGTCGAGGGTGCGGCACCAGAAGGAGTGCCAGCCGATGACCGCCAGGACCACCGGGATGAAATAGGCGGAGTAGCCCAGCACCTGGAAGGAGGCTTCGGCCAGGAACGCACCCACGCGCCCCGCGAAGTTCGCCACGTCGGGGGCCGTCACGTTGTTGAAGAACCACACCGGGTCGGTCGGGGTGTAACTCACCAGGGCGCCAAGCCAGATCAGCGTCACCGCAAACAGGGCGACGCCGGTGAATTCACTCAGACGACGGGACAGGGCCGATTCAGACACGCAGCGTTCTCCTCACACTTCCAACACAATGGGCAGGACCAGGGGGCGTCGCCCCGCCCGCTTCTTGAACAGTCGCTGGACCTCGACCTTGACGCGCGCCTGCATCAGGCCGGGGTCCGTGCGTTCCTCGCGTGGCGCGCCGTTGAGCGCCGCCTCCAGCAATCCGGGTGCGTCGCGGAGCATCTGCTCCTGCTTTGCATCCATCGCGAGGCCGCGGGCGATCACTTCCGGCGCCCGTTCCAGCACGCCGGTCTGTCCGTTGAGCGCCACCACAACCACCACGAGGCCGTCGATCCCAAGATGCCGACGGTCCCGCAGGACTTCGTCGGCGATTTCCCCGGTGCGCGTCCCGTCGATCAGGATGCGTCCGGTCTGCACCCGGTCCACGATCCGGGCCCCCGTCTCGTCCAGCCGCAGCACGTCGCCGTCGCTCATCGACACCACCGTGGTGCCGGGGCAGACGGCCTTGGCCAGCCGCGCGTGCTGGGCGAGCTGCCGGTACTCCCCATGTATCGGCACGAAAAATCTGGGCTGCACCAGGGACAGCACGAGCTTCAGTTCCTCGGCCGAGGCGTGGCCGGAGACGTGCACGTGTTTCATGCCGTCGGTGATGATGTCGGCCCCCCGGCGGGCCAGGTGGTTCATGACCCGCCCGATGGCCTTTTCGTTGCCCGGAATCGCCCGGGCGGAAAACACCACGGTGTCGTCGTCGCTGACCTTCACGTGGCGGTGGTCGTCGATGGCAATTCTCGACAGGGCGGCCATCGCTTCGCCCTGTGAGCCGGTGCACAGGCAAAGCACGTCCTGGCTGGGGAAGTCGCGCACATCGCTGTCGGCGATGATCAGGCCGTTGGGCACCTTGAGGGCGCCCAGGCGCATCGCCGTTTCCGAGTTGCGCATCATGCCGCGCCCGACAAATGCGACTTTGCGGTCGTATTGCTCCGCGAGGTCCACCAGAATCTGCATCCGGAAGATGCTGGTGGAGAACGCCGCGACGATGAGTTTGCCGGGCGCCGACGAGAAAATTTCCT
The DNA here is from genome assembly GCA_030827135.1 of Vicinamibacterales bacterium. Classification (GTDB taxonomy): domain Bacteria; phylum Acidobacteriota; class Vicinamibacteria; order Vicinamibacterales; family SCN-69-37; genus SYFT01. The sequence continues at coordinate 74,289 of JAURFE010000001.1, read as the reverse complement.
CGAAGCCGGGGATGACATCCACGTCAGAGCCGGTGGTGCCGGGTTGGTCCGCGTTGGTGCTGTCGGAGAACAGCGCGAGGACGCCCTGTGCGCCGAGCTGCGCGAGGCGGTGGAGGTCAAAGCGCTCACCGTCGAGGGGCGTCTGGTCGATCTTGAAGTCCCCGGTGTGGATGATGATGCCCTGCGGGGTGTGAATCGCCAGGGCCACGGCATCCGGGATGCTGTGGGTGACCCGCAGGAACTCCACCGACAACGTGCCGATGGTCACGGTCTGTCTGGGGGCGACGGTGATGAGGCGTCCCTCGGTGTCCGTCCCGTGTTCATCGAACTTCGGCTGAAGGAGGGCGTGCGTAAATGCCGTCGCATACACCGGGCCGTTGACGTGCTTCAGGATGTGGGGCACGGCCCCGATGTGATCTTCGTGCCCATGCGTGAGGATGAGGGCCGCGATGCGGCCGGCGTACGTGTCCAGTGCCGACACATCCGGGATGACAAGGTCCACCCCGAAGAGTTCAGGCTCAGGGAACATGACACCGGCATCCACCAGCACGGCGGTCTCGCCGCAGGCGATGAGCATCATGTTCATACCGAACTCACCGAGGCCCCCGATGGGGATGACCTCGACGGCCGGTGCACCGACAGTCGTACTCTGTGCCGTCAACATCGACAGCGACCTTCACACTCTCGTTCGAACACCAGCCATGTCGAGCGGGCGCTCAACGATGGGCAGGACCCCGGCGCAAGGCGCGCCGTGAAACGGTCAACGTGTCCGACCTGTGGGTCGCTGGGACAACCCGTGAAAACAGGCGGGAAAACTGCAGCGGACTATAACACAGGGGGCCTGCGCGTACAAGAGGGTGGCTCCCATCGACTACGGTGTCTGCCGCAACCGCGCGAAGAACTCGGTCAGTCGCGCGAACTCTTCAAGCGAGAGAGTCTCGGGCCGCCGCGTGCCGTCGATGCCCGCAAGCGCCAGCACGGCCGGGGCGGTCGGTTCGAGGGGCTTCAACGCATTCGAGAGTGTCTTGCGGCGTTGGGAGAACGCCCCCTTGACGATGCGTTCAAACAACGCATCGTCGACGATGCGCACCGGGCTGCGGCGGAATGTCATTCGAATCACGCTTGAGCGAACCTTGGGCGGCGGCGTGAAGGCCGTGGCCGGCACATCCAGACGGCGATCGATGTCGGCGTAGATCTGCGCGAAGATGCTGAGCACGCCGTAGTCCTTCTTCCCGGGTTTGGCAACCAGCCGATCAGCCACCTCACGCTGCACCATCAACGTGGCGTCGGTCAGTGTGCCGTGGGCGCGTGACAGCTCAATCAGTCGAAAGAGAATCGGCGACGACAGGTTGTACGGCAGGTTGCCCACCACACGGAACCGGCGCGGCACATCGGTGGGGGCGCCGGGCGGACGATTGGGCTGGAGCGCGGTCAGAAACGACAGCACATCCGTCCTGAGGAAGTCCGCAGTGATCAGGGTGACGTTCGCCGGAACCTGGGTGGCCAGCTCGCGCGCCAGGTCGCGATCGATCTCGACGGCCAGGATCGGCGCGCCCGTCTCCGCGAGCGGCAGCGTAATGGCGCCGGCGCCGGGGCCGATCTCCAGCAACACGTCCTGTGGCTGCACATCGATCGTCCTGACCACCTTCTGCGCCCAGGACGGCGCGAGAAAGTGCTGGCCAAAACGTTTGCGGGGCCGGTGACCGGCAGGACGACGGGCGCGGGTGGGCGAACTCACCAGTCGAGTGTACTCTGGAGCGCATGTCCGCCGGTCGCCGCGATGCCGTCGTGATCGTGCCGTTCCGGCCGGCACACGCCGACGCGTTTTATCGACTCAATCGCGCCTGGCTCGACGCGTATGCGTTGTATGAGTCGGCCGACGAGGTGCAACTCGCCGATCCACAAGGCGCCGTGATCGACGCCGGCGGCGCCGTGTTTATTGCGGAGCGCGGCGGGGAAGTCGTCGGCACCGCCGCGGTGGCACCGCACGCGCCCGGCGAGGTCGAACTGCTGAAGGTCACCGTGTCGGACGCCCTGCGGGGCGCCGGTCTCGGTCGGCGCCTGATCGAGGTGTGTCTCGCGCACGCGGCCATCGTGATGGGCGCGCACACCATGATGCTGGTCTCAAGTTCACGCCTACAGGCGGCGTTGCGCCTCTACGAGCGCATGGGGTTCACGCATCGGCCCCTGCCGTCGCCGCTGCCGTATGAGACAGCGGATGTGTGTATGGAGCGACCGCTGTCGGCCCGCTCCAACCCAGCGGGCCCTACATGACTGGCCCGCTCCAACCCAGCGGGCCCTACATGAACCCGCTACTGGCCGTCCCCCCGCCAGTACTTCTCCTCGATCTCCATAATCTCGTCCTCGTCGAGTCCGAAGTAGTGCCCGACTTCATGGATGAGCGTCTCGCCAATGCCCACCACCACATCGTCATCATCAAGGCTGTCTTCGAGAATGGGATTCCGGAAGAGTGTGATTTTGTCGGGGAGCGTGTTGCCGTGGTTCCACTCTCGCTCCGGGAGGGGGATCCCTTCGTAGAGTCCGTACAACGTGTCGGGTGGTTCAATCTCGACCTCCGCCAGTTGTGCCGGTGTCGGGTCGTCTTCGACGACGATGGCCATGTTGGTCATCGCGGCGCGAAACTTCTCGGGGAGGGAGTCGATGGCTTCGTCGACGAGGGCTTGAAAACGTTCAGCGGGAAACGCGGCCGGGTCCATGCAGTCGATAGTACGCGCAGTGGGGCCGAATCGAGCAGCGGTCGCACAGGGGCCTGGGCTTGCAGATGCGCCGGCCGTGCAGGATGAGTGTGTCCGAGGCGACGGTCCACCGCTCGGGAGGCAGGAGCTTCGTCAGCGCCTTCTCCGCGGCGACTGCGTCTTCGGTCGCTTTGCCTTTCAGGAAGCCGATGCGGGTTGCGACGCGCAAGACATGGCGATCAACAGGAAAGCCCGGGATCCGAAACGCGTGGCCGCGCACGACGTTGGCGGTTTTGCGTCCAACGCCTGGCAACGCGACCAGCGCGTCCATGTCGGATGGAATCTCGCCGCCATGTTCCTCGACCACGGCGGAGGCCATGCCCAGCAGGCTCTTCGTCTTTGCGCGGAAGAACCCTGTTGACTGAATCATGCCTTCGAGCGTCGCCTGATCCGCGTCGGCCAGTGTGCGTGCATTCGGATACTTCGCAAAGAGCGCAGGTGTGACCTGGTTCACCCGCGCATCGGTGCACTGCGCCGACAGAATCGTGGCGACGAGCAGTTCGTACGGAGTCGTGAACGCGAGTTCCGTCCACGCATTCGGATGCATGGTGTCGAGGCCGTCAAAGACTGCCTGAGAGACGTCGGGCGCCTTTTTTTTCGCCATCAGCCGCCCAACAACTCAGCCGCCCATCCGCCCAACTGCCCATCCGCTCATCTAGTGGAGCGGTCCCTGGGGCCAGCCCTGCGACTGCTGCACCTGGGCATCCTGCATGGAGCGCATCTGTTCCTGGAGCGCATTGATGAGGCCGGGCACCACGCTGAAGGGGAGGGCGATGCGCGACACGACCGGCGCCTTCACGGTCTGATGCTCTTCGGCGTTTTTGATGTCGCGTTCCGACAGCGGCCGCACGTCGCAGAAGGTCAGGGTCATGTCGAACGGCGTGTGCCCGACCGCGCAGAAGTTGGCGTAAGTGCGGGGGCTGTCCGCCGATTCGTCCGGGACGATCGTGAAGCTCAGTTGTTTGGCAGGAGTGGACATGTCAGTACTTTCTCATGACCCCGACCACGACGCCCTGCAATTGCACCATCGACGGGTCCATGATTATCGGTTGCATGGTCGGATTGGCCGGCTGCAGACGCACACGCCCGTTTTCCCGGTAAAACTTCTTCAGCGTGACGTCGAGGCCACCGACCAGGGCGATGACCATCTCGCCGTTGTCCGCCGTCTTGCGGTCTTCGACGATGACGAAGTCGCCGTCGCGGATTTGTTCATCGATCATCGAGTCGCCCTTGACGCGCAGGACGTAGGTGTCGCGCCGGCCGACGAAGTCCTCAGGCACGGCAATGGTTTCGTTGCCGGCGACGGCCTCAATCGGCACACCCGCGGCGACATATCCGAGCATCGGCAGCTCCACGGCCCGCTGCCCCGTGCGCGCGGTCAGCAGTTCCACCGACCGGCTCCGGTTCCAGAGGCGCCGGATGAAGCCCTTTTCCTCCAGATTGGTGAGATGCTTGTGCACCGTCGCGAGCGAAGAGAGACCAAAACGACGGCCGATTTCCTCCAGACTTGGCGCGTAGCCGTGTTGCTGGATGAATTCCTGAAGGTAGTCGAGAATCTCGCGTTGACGTTTGGTAAGGGGCTGCACAGGGCGACTCTATGCAAAGGGAAGGCGAAAGTCAACGCACGTGGGACGTCGTCGGCTTCGGCGAGAACTCGGTCGATCTGGTCGCCACGGTCGCCGGGTTGCCGCCGCCCGATGGGAAGGCGCGGCTCGAGTCACTCGAGACGCTACCTGGTGGGCAAATCGCGACGGCGATGGTTGGGTGCGCGCGGCTGGGCCTCTCGGTTCGGTACATCGGCGCGTTCGGGACCGACAGCCACGCGGCGGTCATTTGTGACGCGCTGACACGCGAAGGCGTTGACCGTACCTGGTGCCGAACCGCCGAGGGCTCGACGCGAACGGCGATGATCATTGTGGACGCCGCCGCTCAGACGCGTACCGTGCTGTGGCACCGCGATGACGCCCTGCTGTGGGGAGATGACGTGCCTGTCGACGCCGTGCTCGGCGCGAAGGTGCTCCTTGTCGACGCGACCGAACCCCATGCGTCGGCACGCATGGCCCGCGCTGCGCGGGCAGCCGGGGTGCTGACCGTCGCCGATGTGGACGCGCAGGTGCCGGGCCTCGATGCGCTGCTCGCCGAAGTCGACATTCTCGTCGTGTCCGAACCGCTGTCAGGAGACGTCCGGCACCTCCACGCCGCCTCAGCCGCCCGCGTCGTCGTCGCCACCCTCGGCGCGAACGGCGCCATCGCCTGGGACGGCGAGACCGAACACTATGCCCCCGGCTACGTCGTGCCCGTCACCGACACCACCGGCGCCGGCGACGCCTTCCGAGCCGGCCTGATCTGGGCGCTCTTGAACCCCGGGCCTCCAGGACCCCGGGACTTCTGGACCCCTGGACTCCTGGACCCCTGGACCGGCGGTCTGTGGTCCGATTTTCTGGACCTCGCAAACGCGACGGCGGCCCTGAACTGCCGCGGGCGCGGCGCCCAGTCCGGCCTGCCGACGAGGGCGGAACTGCAGCATTTTGTGACGCAGAGCCCCCTTCGCCGGTCTAAGGAAACATGGGGACGGGAGCAGACGGTGCCGCCGTTGTCAGGCGCGCCGGAGCGTGGGGACGGGGAGTGACCGACTCGAAGGTGACAGCCGACCTGTCGGCGCTGGACGACCTCGCCCTCGTGCGTTCGTTTGTGGATGGGGAACGCGCGGCGTTCGACACGATCGTCGCCCGGCACCAGCGTGGGGTGTATCAGGTGTGCTACCGGTTCGTGCGCAATCACGAGGACGCCGCGGATCTCACGCAGGACGTGTTTGTGCGCGCCTTCAAAGGCCTGAAGGCGTTCAAGGGCGACGCAAAGCTGTCAACCTGGCTGCACCGCGTCGCGGTGAATGTGTGTCTGAATCGCGCCGCGCTCGTCCGTCCGGGCATTGAACCGCTCGACGCCGCGCGTCATGTGGACGAGCGGTCGGACGACGCTTTCGGCATGGTGGCGCGCGGCGAGCGGGCCGCCGATGTCCGGCGGGCGATCGCCCAACTGCCGGCGAAGCAGCGGGCGACCGTGATGTTGCGTGTGTATCAGGAACTCTCCCACGAGGAGATTGCGGCCATCCTCGGGGGAACCGTGGGGGCCGCCAAGGCAAATTTTTTTCACGCACTTGGGAATCTGAAACGGATGTTGGAGTCATGACGACGCCAGTGAGGCTTCATCTGAGCGAGGACGAACGCGTCGACGCGATCGAGGGCACGCTGTCGGCGCCCCGGCGCGCGCATCTGCACGACTGCGTCGAATGCCGGCAGGAGGTGGCCGCGCTGCAACAGGTGTGGGACGGCCTGGCCGTGGATGCGCGCATCGATGTGCCTGAACCACCGCCGGTGTTCTGGGATCAGTTGCAGGCGCGAGTCGGTCGCGCGGTGGATACCCGCACGGCCGCCTGGTGGAGTGGTGCGCGTGGGTGAGTCTCGCGGCCGCGGCCGCGTTGCTGCTGGTGGTCTCGTGGGGCGTGGTGCCGCGCACCCCTGTCGCGGATGTGGTGGTGAGTGACGCAGACGCCGTCGTTGAGACCGATGCCATTGGCGACACGGCGCAATGGCAGTTTGTGTCCGACATGCTGGCGTCACTCGAGGACGATGCCGCGCGTGAGGTGTTGCGGCCCTCGACCGGGTCGTTCGACGGGGCGCTCGCCACGTTGACTGCGAGTGAACGCGAGGCGTTCGCGAGGTTGTTACAGGCGGAACTGACGGAAGGAAGTGAGTAGGGACATGCGCGCCAACACAGTCAAGACGGTCATCACATCAGCGGTTCTGGGGCTGCTCCTGGTGGGCAGTGTCGCGCAGGCGCAGGAGCCTCCGCCGCGTCCCCAGATCGCACGCGGCCGGGCGCAGAACGCGCCGCCCAGTCCCGCACCCGGCGTCGGCCTTCAGGAACTGCAGGGGATGTTTGATGCCTTTGTGCTCGTCCAGGCACAGCGCGTGCTGCAATTGCCGGATGAGCAGTATCAGCGCTTCTTCATGCGCATGAACCGGTTGCAGGACGTGCGCCGCCAGCACATGCGCCAGCGGATGCGCATGCTGAACGACCTCCGCCGGTCGTTTGGCGATGCCGGCACCGACGATGCCGCACTGGCCGCGGCACTCAAGGCCTTCGACGACGCGCAGGGCAAGTTCGAGCAGGAACTGCTGGCGGCGCGCGGGGCCATCGAGGAGACGCTGAGTGTTCGGCAACGGGCGCGGTTCCGGCTCTTTGAGGAAGAGATGGAGCGGCAGAAGATTGAATTCCTGACACGCGCGAGGCAGGCCGGACGGGAGTAGAATCGAAGGCATGCCCCTTCGAGTACGAGCCTGGGTGCTGTCGGCGGTGATCGCCTGCAGCGTGGCTGCGGTGTCCGCAGCGCAGGCGCCGTCTCGCGCCGAAGCCGATCGCATGGCCAAAAAGGTGGACGCGATCATGCAGCGCGCGATCGCGCCACCCCGGAAGCCCGCGCCGCTGCGGACGTCATTCACCGAACAGGAACTGAACGCCTACCTGCTGCATCACGCCGGCGACCAGTTTCCCGCCGGCGTGAAGTTCGTTCGTGTGGTGATGCCCGCAGACGGCACGCTCGAAACCCGATCGCTGGTGGATCTCGACGCCGTGCGCACGTCCCAGAAACGCAGTTGGCTCGACCCGCTGTCCTACGTGACGGGCGCACTTGAAGTGGTGATGGTGGGCGGTCTCACCGGCACCGGCGGCAAGGGCGTCTACCGGTTTGAGTCCGCGTCGGTGGGCGGGGTGCCGGTCCCCCGCGCGGTGTTGCAGGAACTGCTCGCGTTTTACACACGGTCCGAGGACTTCCCCAAGGGAATCACACTCGACGAGCCGTTCGAGTTGCCCGCCGCCATTCGCGAAGTGCACGTGCGTCGCGGCGCCGCCACCGTCGTCCAGTAACTGCCTGTGTTGTCGCAGCCGCTCCAATTCATCAAAGGGGTTGGGCCCAGGCGCGCGGCAGAGTTTGCGCGTGTGGGGGTGGTCACGGTGGAGGACCTGCTCCTGCGGTTCCCGCGGCGCTACGAAAACCGCGCCGGCCTGACACCCATCGCGTCGCTTCGTCCAGGACACACCGCCACGGTTGTCGGCGAGGTGTTGTCGTCAGGTGTCCGCACGACCCGGCGTCCGGGCTTCCGGTTGTTTGAAGTCGTCGTGCGCGACGGCAGCGGCGCCATTCGAGCCGTGTTCCCGAACCAGGCGTTCCTGAAGGACGTCTTTCGTCCGCATCAGCAGGTCGTGCTCTACGGCCTGCTCGAATACCGCAGCGGCGGTCTGCAGTTCACCAATGCCGAGTATGAGATCGTACGCGGCGAGCTGGTAGACGATGCGCCGGTGGATGACGTGACGGTGCATACCGGGCGCATCGTGCCGATCTACGAAAAAATCGGGGCGGTCACCACGCGGATGCAGCGGTCGCTGATCTTTCAGCTGCTCAGCGAGATGCCGGATGACATCGCGGACCCGGTGCCGGCGGTGGTGCGAGGCGCGTTGCCCTCGCGGGCGGAGGCTGTCCGTGCGGTGCACTTCCCCAAGGCCGGCACGGACGTCGAGGCGCTCAACGCGTGCGCGACCGATGCCCATCGGCGGTTGATCTTCGAGGAGTTCTTCCTGTTTCAGGCCGGCCTGGTGTTGCGCAAGCGACGGCAGGCCGAGGAGAAGAAGCCGCGCCCGGTCGTGGTCGATGACCGGGCGCGTGAAGCCGCGCGCAGGGTGTTGCCGTTCAAGCTGACGGATGGTCAGAAGGTCGCACTGCGCGAAATCGTCACTGACATGCAGCGTCCGGAGCCGATGCATCGTTTGCTGCAAGGTGATGTCGGTGCGGGCAAGACGATCGTCGCGTTGCTGGCGGCGATCGTGGCAATGGAGAACGGGCTGCAGGTCGCGTTCATGGCGCCGACCGAAATTCTCGCGGACCAGCATTACCTGACGATCCGGCGGCTGCTTGATCGATCGCGGTTCCGGGTGGCCTCCCTGACCGGCAGCCTGACGGCGGCGAAGAAGCGCGCGGCCCTTGCCGAGATTGCGAGCGGCACGACGCATCTGGTGGTCGGCACCCATGCGCTCGTGGAAGGCGCGGTGGAGTTTCGTGACCTCGGCCTGGTCATCATCGACGAGCAACATCGCTTCGGCGTGTTGCAGCGTGCGACCCTGCGCGAGAAGGGGCAGAAGCCGGACGTGCTGGTGATGACGGCCACGCCGATACCCCGCACGTTGGCGCTCACCGCGTTTGGCGATCTGGACGTGTCGGTGATTCGTGGCCTGCCGCCCGGCCGCCAGCCCATCAAGACACTCGCCAGGCCGGAAACCCGGCGTGATGAGGTCTACACGATGGTGCGGCGGGAACTGGAACAGGGCCGGCAGGCGTACGTGATTTACCCGCTGGTGGATGAATCCGAGAAGGTGGACCTCAAAGCGGCCACCGCGATGTTCGACACCCTCCAGCAGGACGTGTTTCCGGAATATCGTGTGGCGCTTCTCCATGGGCGGATGAAGGCGGACGAAAAGGAACAGGTGATGGCGGCCTTTGCGCGGGGGGACGTGCACGTCCTGGCCGCGACGACGGTCGTGGAAGTGGGCGTGGACGTGGCGAATGCGACCGTGATGCTGATCGAGCACGCGGAACGCTTCGGCCTCTCGCAGTTGCACCAGTTGCGTGGGCGAGTCGGACGAGGGGCCCATCCGTCCACGTGTGTGCTGCTGTACCAATACCCAGTGACGGAACAGGGGAAAGCGCGCATTGATGCGTTGACCGAGACCACCGACGGCTTTGTGATTGCCGAGCGGGACCTGGAGATTCGGGGCCCCGGTGACTTCTTCGGCACACGGCAGTCGGGGCTGCCGACCCTGCGTGTGGGTGACCTCGTGCGTGACCATGTGTTGATGGAAGATGCGCGCCGGGCCGCGGTCTCGTGGTTGGATGACACGACGCGGGCACGCCCCCTGGTGGACTACCTGTCGTCGCATTGGGCCGAGCGATTCGGCCTGGTCGGGGTCGGGTAGATGCGCGTCATCGCCGGCCAACTCAAGGGGCGCCGCCTGATGGGACCCGAGACTGACGACGTGCGGCCGACCTCTGATCGGCTGCGCGAGACGCTGTTCAATGTGTTGGGCCCCTCTGTCAGTGGCACCCGCGTGCTCGACGCCTTCGGTGGCACGGCGGCCGTCGCGATTGAAGCCATCAGTCGCGGCGCCGTCTCGGCCGTCGTCTACGAAATGGCGCCCAGGGCGGCGAAGGTCGCGCAGGCCAACATCGACCACTGTGGCGTGGGGGACCGGTGCCGTCTCATCCGCAGCGACTTCCTGCGCTCGACGGGCGCCGGGGACTTTGACCTGGTGTTTGTGGACCCGCCCTATGACATGCCCCAGTTGGAGGAGGCACTCGCGGTGGCGGCCGGCCATCTGACGCCGGAGGGCCGGCTGATTTTCGAGCATCGGCGGTCGCGCCAATCGCCGGAGACCCTTGGGGACCGTACACGAGTTCGGGTGCTCGAAGCAGGGGATAGCGCGTTATCCTTCTACCGGTAGCCATGTCCCAGACACGGATCGCGCTGTTCCCAGGCTCATTTGACCCGATCACCGAGGGCCATCTCGATCTGATCCGCCGGGCCGCGCGGCTGTTTGATCGCGTGGTCGTCACCGTGTTGATCAATCCCGCCAAGCAGTCCCTGTTCACCGTTGACGAGCGCGTGGACTTGATTCGCGAGTCGTGCGCCGGCATCGACAGCCCGGGGCACATCGAGGTCGATGCGTTCGGAGGTCTCCTCGTGGAGTACGCCCAGCGTGTGGGCGCCGTGGCGATCGTGCGGGGGCTGCGCAGTTCCACCGACTTTGAGTACGAGCAGCCGATGATCGCCATGAACGCGCATCTGGCGCCCGGCATTGACACCGTCTGTCTGCTCGCGTCGGCGCAGCACGCGCACATCAGTTCTCGATTGGTGAAGGAAGTGGCTTCACTGGGGGGCTCGGTGACCGGCATGGTCCCACGCGCGGTGGAAGCCCGGCTGATGGCCCGGGTCAGGAAGGGATAACGGACACGCATGGATTCCAGCCGGTTGGCAGAACGGATGGGGCACATCGGGGCGTCGCCGACGATGAAGGGAACGGCCGCGGCGGAGAACTTGCGCCGCGACGGCGTCGACGTCGTGGATCTCGGGGCGGGGGAGCCTGACTTTCCGACGCCGGCCCATGTCTGCGCCGCCGCGCATGCCGCGATTGACGCCGGGCGCACGAAGTACACGTCGAACGTCGGCATCCCCGAACTCCGCCAGGCCGTGGCTGCGCGGTATCAGGCTGATTACGGGGTTACCTACGCGCCCGACGAAGTCGTGATTTGTGCGGGCGGCAAGCAGGCGCTGTTTCACGCGGCGCTCGGCCTGTTTGGTCCCGGTGATGAAGTCATCACGCACGTGCCCGGCTGGCCGACGATCGTCGAGCAGATCAAACTCGCCGGCGCCGCGCCCGTGGTCGTGACGACGCACGCGGAGACCGGTTTTGTGCCGACCGCGCAGGGGCTCCTCGGTGCAGCGACCGCGCGCACACGGGGCATTGTCATCAACAGCCCCGGGAATCCAACGGGCGCGTTGCTGAGCGAAGCGGACGCACGCATCCTCGCCAGAGAAGCGGCGGCCAATGGCTGGTGGATCGTGATCGACCTCTGCTACGAGCGTCTGATCTACAACAACGTTCCGCACAACCTGCCCGGGATTTTTGCCGAGACGATGCGTGATCGACTCGTGCTGGCCGGCTCCACCTCAAAGGCGTATGCGATGACCGGGTGGCGTCTCGGGTGGGCCGTCGGACCAAAGCCGTTTGCCCAGGCGGCGAACGCGCTGCAGAGCCACTCGACGTCCAACGCGAGTTCCATCACCCAGCATGCTGCGTTGGCCGCATTAACGGGGCCGCAGCAGTGCGTCACCGACATGCTGCACGAATACCAGCAGCGTCGCGACCAGGTGCTTGAGTGGCTGAAGGAAGAACCCCGGCTCCGCGCCGTCGTGCCGCAGGGCGCGTTCTACGTGTTTCCCGACATCACGGACTTCTTGTCGCCCGACGGCTTCCGCACGTCGCTGGAGTTCTGCGACGCGCTGCTGGCCGAGGAGTTTGTTGTCACCACTCCCGGTGAGGCCTTTGATGCGCCCGGGTTCATGCGGCTGTCGTACGCCACATCACTGGAACGGTTGCGCGAAGGTGTGACGCGGCTGATCCGGTTCGCGCGCAAACACGCGCCGAAGTAAAGCCGTGGCCGTCGCCCCCGACATCGTTTCGCGCCTGGTCGCCATCGTCGGCGCCGGGCACGTGCGTGTGGACGAGGCGACGCGCGTGGCGTATGGCGTGGATGCGCTCAAACAGGGACATCCGGCTGACGTCGTCGTGACGCCTGCAACGACCGCTGAGGTGTCGGCGGTCGCGCGCCTGTGTCACGAGACCCGCACGCCCCTGGTGCCGCGCGGGGCCGGCACGGGTTATACGGGCGGCGCGGTGCCGTCACACGGTGGTGTGGTCATCAGCCTCGAGCGGATGAATCGGATCCTGGAGATCGACGAGGAGAGTCTGCTCGCCATCGTTGAGCCGCACGTGATTACCGGGGACCTGCAGGATGCGGTCGAGGCGGTTGGATTGTTTTACCCGCCCGACCCCGCGAGCCTGCGGCAGTCTGTCATCGGCGGCAACGTCGCCGAGTGTGCCGGAGGCCCCCGCGCCTTCAAGTACGGAGTCACCAAGCAGTACGTGCTTGGTCTCGAGGCTGTCCTGCCAACGGGCGAGGTCATTGAGACTGGCGGCAAAGTCGTCAAAAACGTCGTCGGTTACGACCTGACGCATCTGCTCGTTGGATCTGAAGGGACGCTGGCGATCATCACGAAGGTGATTCTGCGGTTGATCCCGAAGCCGCCCGTGCAGATCACCATGCGCGCGAGTTTTCCGAGTGTGCGTCGTGCGGTGGAGGCAGTGACCAGACTCATTCGCGCGCGAGTCATTCCTGCGGCGTTGGAGTTGATTGACGGGGACTCACTGGATGCCGTCGCCAGCCATCTGCAGGTGCGGTCACTGGCGCCTGCGGGCACGGCGGCCATTCTGCTGCTTGAGGTGGACGGACTGTCGGCGCAGGTGCGGGAGGAAGCCGATTGCATCGAAGCCGCGTGTGTCGCGGCCGGTGCGACCGAGTTTCTGCGCGCCACCGACAACGCCGAGCGCCAGGAACTGTGGCGTGTGCGACGCGAAATCTCGCCGTCGCTGAAAGTCATCACGCCGCTGAAGTTTAATCACGACGTCGTTGTCCCAAAGGCGCGCATCCCCGAGTTGTTTGAGCTCGTGGACGTGCTGCGCGAGCGGTATCGGCTGCGTATTCCGTGTTTTGGTCACGTCGGCGACGGCAACATTCACGTCAACATCATGGTGACACCCGGCGACGAGGACGAAATCCGCCGCGCGCACGAAGCCGAAGGCGAGCTGTTCCGCGGCGTGGTCGCCATGGACGGTTCCATCAGCGGCGAACACGGTATCGGCTTCGCCAAGAAGAAATACATGACGCTCGAACTGTCGCAGGACGAAATCGACCTCATGAAACGTGTGAAGGCCGCCTTCGACCCACACGGAATCCTGAATCCTGGAAAGATCTTCTAGGTTGGGTGAGGTTGGGTGGGAGGCGAGATGGCGTGGTGTCGTATCGGCATTCTTGCGATTACGCTGGCCACGTCGCAACCGAACCCAACCTTAGCCAATCATTCCCAACCTCTCCCACTGGTTGTGTTTGTCACTCCGGCGGGCGAAATCGCCATTGAGGTCAACGTCGCGAAAGCCCCGGTGACGAGCGCAAACTTCCTGCAGTACGTCGATGGCGGGTGGTACAACGAGGGCCGGTTCCATCGCACGGTGCGGCCCGACACCGAGACGAACAGGGCACATCCGATTCAGGTGATCCAGGCATCGCGGCGGCGAACTGCTCGCGGCGAAGGGCCGACGTGGCCGGCGGTGACGCTCGAACGCACGCGCGATACCGGGCTGACCCACGTGGACGGGGCCGTCTCCATGGCGCGCGTGGCTGGACGTCCTGATTCCGCGTCCAGCGACTTTTTCATTGCCATCGGTCCGCAGCCCGCGCTCGACTTCGGTGGCGCGCGGAATGACGATGGCCAGGGTTTTGCGGTATTCGGCCGCGTCGTTTCGGGTATGGACGTGGTGAAGAAGATTCAGGCCGCCCCGGTGCGTCCGGGAACGCAGACGCTGGAGCCCCCGGTCACGATTACCGCGGCCCGGCGGCGATGACGCGTGTTACCATCCTGACAACAAGGTATGACCATGAAGATTCGATCAGTCAAGTTGACCAAGGCGCAACAGGAGGCGTTGCGGTCGGCGGCCCGGGCGAAGGGTGTGTCGGATAGTTTCGTCATGCGCGAGGCACTGGATGCGTATCTGGCGGCACCGGCGCGGGCGTCGTCTGTGCGGTCGGCGGCGGATGCGGCCGCGCACTTGATTGGCAGTCTCGCCGGCACGCCGGCTGACTTGTCGACCCATCCGAAGCACCTTGAGGGTTTCGGGAAGTAGCCGGGCCGACACGCGATGGAACGCGACGTCGTCATCGATACCGGGCCGCTCGTCGCAGCGCTGGCAAAGCGCGATACCTGGCACACCTGGGCCGTGGCGCGATGGCGGGAGGTCGAGCCGCCGTTTGAAACGTGCGAGGCGGTGATCGCTGAAGCCGCGTTTCTGCTGCGCACCGTGCCCGGGGGCCACGACGCGCTCCTCGCGCTGATCGAGGAAGGCGTGGTGACGGTGCGGTTCGAACTCGCCGATGAGGTCGGCGCCGTGCGCGGGTTGCTCGCGCGGTATGCCGACCAACCGATGTCACTCGCCGACGCCTGCCTGGTGCGTCTGACGGAGATTCGCCCCAGAGCCAAACTGCTCACCCTCGACCGGGACTTCCGCCGCTATCGACGCCTCGGCCGCAAGGTCATTCCACTCATTGCGCCGAAGTAGCCGAGGTTCCGAAGTTTCGAAGGTCAGGGATGAAGGCCGGAGCGCGCCAGCCGCCTCAACCCGGCCGTCGTGCTCCGGACCGAGTAGCGTTCACGGCAGGCCCCCCCGGGACCACTTGAGACTCCGATAAGATGGCAGGATGCCTGTAGTCGCCATCGTCGGCGCATCGAGTGATCGCCGCAAATTTGGAAATAAAGCCGTCCGCGCCTTCCGCGCCCAGGGCTACACCGTGGTCCCCATCCATCCGTCCGCAGAGGAGATTGAAGGGGAGACCGCGTATGCCAGCGTCCTGGACTATCCGGGACCCATCGATGAGGTCAGCCTGTATGTGCCGGCCGAAATCGGGATGAGTGTGGTCGAGGACATCGCCCAGAAGGGCATTCCCATCGTGTGGCTCAACCCCGGCGCGGACGAGCCCCAGGTGGTCACCAAAGCCCAGACCCTCGGCCTCAAGCCCCGCGTGGCTTGTTCCATCCTCGGGATCGGCGATTCTCCCGTGCGCTACTAGTCACCCCGCACCGGGAACCCCGGACCCCCGCCATGAACCCGGGGCTGTGTTAGACTTACCGCGTACTTCCCCGGTTTGTTCCCCCAGTCCAACCTCATAACTCTTTCTCAGGTACGAAGACTTTCCATGGCAGCACATCACCACAAGCGCGGCGGCGGAGGCGGCGGACGTCGTCAGCAGCATGACCTTCCGGTGGCCGATCCGGCCCTTGAATACGCGGCGGAACAGGCCAAACTCGAAGCTGAAGCCGCAGCCAACCCCGACGCCCCGGCCCCCCAGCGCGCCCCCCTCCTGAACATCAACGACCTGAAGGACATGAGCATTCAAAAGCTCACCCAGGTCGCCAAGGATCTCAACGTGGCCGGCGCCACCGGCATGCGGAAGCAGGACCTGATCTTTCAGATTTTGAAGGCCCAGACCGAACAGAGCGGGTTCCTGTTCTCGGAAGGTGTGCTTGAAGTGCTTCCGGACGGATTCGGCTTCCTTCGCGCCCCCGACTATAACTACCTGCCCGGCCCGGACGACATCTACGTGTCGCCCTCGCAGATTCGCAAGTTCGACCTGCAGACCGGTGACACCGTCTCTGGCCAGGTGCGCCCGCCCAAGGATGGCGAACGCTACTTCGCGCTCATCAAGGTGGAGGCCGTCAACTTCGAAGCGCCCGACCTCGCGCGCAACAAACTGTTCTTCGAAAATCTCACGCCGCTCTATCCGCAGGAGCGTCTGAAGCTCGAGACCGGTGGTGACAACGTCTCCGCCCGCGTCATGGACCTGATGACGCCCATCGGCAAGGGCCAGCGCGGTCTCATCGTCGCGCCGCCGCGCACCGGTAAGACGATGCTGCTGCAGAACATTGCGCAGTCGATCACGACCAATCACCCTGAGGTGTATCTGATCGTGCTGCTCATCGACGAGCGGCCGGAAGAAGTCACCGACATGCAGCGCTCGGTGCGTGGGGAAGTCATCTCCTCCACGTTCGACGAACCCGCGCAGCGGCACGTGCAGGTGGCCGAGATGGTCATCGAAAAGGCGAAGCGTCTGGTCGAGCACAAGAAGGACGTGGTCATTCTGCTCGACTCGATCACGCGCCTCGCGCGCGCCTACAACACCGTCGCACCGCCGTCGGGCAAGGTGCTCTCGGGTGGTCTCGACTCCAACGCGCTGCAGAAGCCGAAGCGTTTCTTTGGTGCGGCTCGCAACATCGAAGAGGGCGGATCGATCACGATCATGGCCACGGCCCTGGTCGACACCGGCTCGCGCATGGACGATGTGATCTTTGAAGAGTTCAAGGGCACGGGCAACATGGAAATCCACCTCGACCGCAAGCTGGTGGACAAGCGTGTGTTTCCGGCGATCGACATCATCAAGAGCGGCACCCGCAAGGAAGAGCTGCTGCACACCAAGGATGATCTCAATCGCATCTGGGTGCTGCGCAAGGTGCTCAACCCGCTGTCGCCGGTCGAAGCGATGGAACTGCTCATCGACAAGCTCAACAAGACCAAGTCGAACGCCGAGTTCCTCGCCGCGATGCAGAAGATGGGGTAGGGACCCGCTGGGGCGTCGTGTCGGTCGACGGACAGAGGTGGCCGATCCTTTGGTGGTCCGTCCCGGCGATAAGGCGGATGCCGAGGCGTGGCGCCGCGTGTTTGGCGGACTCCGCGTCACACGCGGTGTCTACCGCTTCCAGTCCCATGACGAAGCGGTTGCATGGCTATGGCAGGCGATGACACGTCCGCGGATTTAGAGGTCGTCGGCCAGGTCCTCGATGCCGACCTCTTCGAATCCCTCGAAGAGGTCCGTGCCGTCAGCGAGCGCTGGCTCCTGACGTACAACCATGAGCGGCCCCACGACAGCCTCGGCGCGGTGCCACCCCTCACGTTTCTGCCGAGGCCGTCATCACCGGGACCGTCTCCTTATCGACTGTCTACTCGACGGGGGAGCCTACGTACTCATTTGTGGGGGGGACGTCGGTTCCACGAAGGGCGCCGCATCGCGACTACCTCGCTGACGGTCGGCGGCTCGTACTGGCGCACGCAGAGCCGCAAGACGCCGTGGAAAGAAGCTCATCGATCCCGAACCGTGAGCAGATCAACCTGCCCGTGCAGGAACAGCTCATCGTCGAGTTGTACTCGAAGTAATGCGCGCACAATGCGCCAGTCGCCGGCCCGCAGCTCTTCAGACCTGCAGGGGGAGGCCGGTTTTAGCGCTGGGCGCCTGACGACTGCAGGGTGGCCAGGCAGTCGAGGAACGGCCTGTAGGTATCTCGCTTCATGCGGGCGGGGACGGCGCATTGGAGGGCGACTTCCTTCGTGAACTGCTTGCCCGCGTACTCCATGCCGCCTCCAGCGAGGCGTCGGAACGCCGGTTTGTCTCCATCGCCGAGATGGCCGCTCCAGACCTGGAAATACAGCGACTCGTTTGGGCCGTCTGGGGGAAGATCGCGTTTCGAGTCGGCCAGCAGCGCGCGTTTGGACTCGACACCGGCTTCAAGGTTGCGGAGGGTCTTGCGGTCCTCGACGATCTTGCGCTCACGTGCGACAGCATCAAGGCCGGGCAGGGATGACGTCAGGCTCGCCGCGAGTTTGCGAGATTCGAGAAACTCGTCATAGATGCGTGCCACGGCATCAGCAACAGGGGACGCGGTCGCAGAGGAGTCTCCACGACAGCCGGAAGCCCCGATTACAAGGGCGACAACGGCGACAAGAAAGACTGACGAGATAACCCGCCGACTCTTCATGGCCCCTCCACCTTGTGAGACGAGGCTGGATGATATACGCTTTCGGTCCTGGTCGTGTCAAGTCTTTTTCGGTTTCGGCGATTTTTGTAGAGGCCGGCCAGCGTCGGAGGCGCGACGTCAGGGCACGAGGCGCGGCGCGCCATTCAACGATCCTGGGCGCGTGTGGACCGCGCGGCGCAGACGAGCATCCCGGGCTCGATCGCGCTCCTCACGAAGCTGAATGAGCGCCTACCGAATCTCCCCGTAGAACGGCCAGTCGAGGTTCGTGTCGCGCGTGAGCGGCATCGACGAGATCGCCATGCGCGTCAGCGGGAACGGCATCGAGCCCTGCAGCACCACCGCGTCGTGGAACTCCTTCAGGGTCATCTGGCCTGAATCCACGAGTTCACGCTTGAGGCCGCGCAATTGGAGGCCGCCGAGCAGGTAGGCCGCCTGGTAGAGCGGACCGTAGTTGCCCTGGAACGACCGCCGCACCTCGGCGATGGCGTTCTCCCGCTCGTGACCGACCTCGTTGACGAGGAAGTCGACGCACTCCTGCGGCGACCACTGGCCCATGTGGAATTTTAGCGAAAAGACGATGCGGGCCGCGCGGTGCATGCGCCAGAACAGGGCGCCGATCTTCTTGTGCGGCGTGTCATGAAAGCCCAGGTCCCAGAACATCGTTTCCCAATAGAGCGCCCAGCCCTCGCCGTAGAACGGCGTCGAGATGCCGAGGTTGGCGCGGTGGTTGTTGAGCCGCTGGCCCATGTACGACGTGTAGTTGTGGCCGGGAATCATCTCGTGCCCGGCCGTAGCATTCGAGAACCCGGGGTTGTTACCGCGCATGCTCTGGATGCGCTGGTCGTATTCCATCGTGTCGGTGGGGTAGGAGACCGAGATGATCGCGCCGCCCGTGAAGAAGGGGTTCACCAGCTGGCGCTCGGGCGACATCATGCCCATGCGCAGGCTTTCGCGGTTGACCGGCGTCACCGTGATGAGGTCGTTGTAGATCAGGAAGTCGGCGGCGTCGTGCACCAGCCCTTGGATCATGACCGGCTGGCCGCCCGGCGGCACCGCCGTGTTCTTGGTGGCCTCCAGCGCCTGCATCCAGTTCGATCCGAATCCCAGTTCGGCCGAGGCCTTCTCCATTTCGGCCACCGTCCAGGCGAACTCGCGGTTGCCCAGCTCGATGAGCTGCTCCGGCGTGTACGGAATCATCTCGTCGGCCAGGTCGAGGATGAGCCCGTCGCGGCCGCGCGCCGGACCCTCGATGCCGCTGTCATCGGTCTTGCGTGGAATGTCGGCCGGCGGGACGAAGTTCGCGCGGGCAATCTGCTGCTCGCTGATGCGCTTGATGGCCAGGTAGTTCACCTGCGCGTTGCGGCTCAGCGCGTCGAAGTCGAGCGTCTTGAGCGCCTCGAGCCAGGCGCGGTAGAACGCCTCGTCCTTGACCGGTCCGCCGCCACCGCGTCCGCCACGTCCGCCCATCCCGGCGGGCGCGCCGCCGGGTGACCGGAACGCGTTGACGATCTCAATCGTCTCGTCCTGCGGCAGCGCCATCAGGTATTCGAGGTCGGGCACCGAGGGACGGAGTGGCGGGGCCACCGGTGCGACGGCGGCGTCAACCGGACCGTGGCCCGCATTGGTCTGGCCGGCCGGCACGACGCGGTCGCGCAACAGACCTGCGTAGGCCTCCAGTTCGCGCGTGAGGTGGCCGTAGGGCAGGTGCATCCACCAGGTGAACAGCGGGTCGTAACCGTTGTAGAAGTTGAACCACTCGGCCATTGACGAGCGCAGGGCATCGACGGCCGCTGCCGTCCGGCCCGCCAGTTCCGGCGCGATGCGGATCGCGTTGGCCGGTCCGCCCGAGGTCAGGCCAGCCTCCACCCGTGCGCGGATGGCGGCGATCGACTTGTGAGCGGCGGTGATGCGCCCGGCGGCCGACCGTGGGTCGATGGGATCCACCCGCACGCGGGCTTCATACAGTTCCACCAGGTCCGCCGCGAACGGCACGAGTGGCGTCATCGCCGCCAGCGCGCGTCCATCGTCGTCGAGCTCGGCGAGGTTGGCCGCAATCGTCGCCTTCAGCTGCGTGAGGTCGGCCTGCGCCGCCGGTGACCGACGCGCGGTGTCGAGCCGGCTGAGGGCGAGCTGCCAGTCCATGTCGAGCCGCTTGAGGCGCGCGATGCGATTGCGGCTCAGTGAGGGGGCCGTGCCGCGCCCGCCGGCGCGCCCGCCTCCGCGTCCGCCGCCCGCCGTTGCGGGCAGGAAGTTCTGCGACAGCGTCTGCCGATCCGCTGTGTACCACTGCACCGGAATCCGCATCTCGCTCTGTCGGCCCAGAAGCAGCGGCTTGAGGTCTTTCGGCACGAACGAGGCCGCCGACGGCGCGGCCGGCGCCTGCTGCGCGAACGACGACAGGGCGAGTGGGCCACCGAAGGCCAACACGAGGGCGAAGCTGACGCCGAAACGGGTCGTGGTTGACTTGATCATGGTGATTGAAAGTTTACGTGATCCGTCGCTGGTTTGGGGGTAACCGCGTTCGCGGTTCGGTCGCCCCTGGCTTACAATTGAACCGTGGTTCGAAGTTCGAACGAACGTTCGAGACGCAGGCGCGATGCCCAGCGCGACCTGATCCTGCGTGCGGCCGCCCGGTTGTTTCGCGACCGCGGCGTGGCCGATACCGGCATGCGCGAGATTGCCGCGGCCGCCGACCTGTCACCGGCGAACCTCTACTACTACTTCAAGGGCAAGGACGAGATCCTGTTCTACTGCCAGGATCGCGCGCTCGACTCGATGCTTGCCGCCGTCGCCGGCGCGAAACGTGGGCGAGGGTCCGTGGCCGCGCGGCTCGACGGGGTGCTGCGGACCCACGTCTCGACGCTGCTTGGTGAGGTGGATGGCGCCTCGGCGCACCTGCTGGTCGACGCATTGCCGCCGCCGCTGCGCGTCCGCATCGTGGCCAAGCGCGACCGGTACGAGCGGGCGGTGCGCGGGCTTGTCGCCGCCGGAGTGCGATCGGGTGAGTTCGCAACGGCGTCTCCTGCGCTCGTCACGCGCGCGATGCTTGGTGCCCTGAACATGACCGTGTTGTGGTTTCGCCCGGACGGTGCTGCGTCGGCGACCGACGTGGGCCGGGAATTGGCGCAATATCTGGTGCGGGGACTCCATATTCATAGCGCGGCCTGAACTTCCAGGCCGCGGAAGCCGGCGCGCTGGCGGAGCGGCGCGCCCAAGATGCGGGATGACGACATGACGAAACTGCCACTGGCACTGACGGTCAACGGCGAGCTGGCCGAAGCGCTGGTCGATCCGGCCAAGACCCTGCTCGAGGTGCTGCGCGAGGATTTGAACCTCACGGGCACCAAACATGGCTGCGAACTCGGCGAGTGCGGCGCCTGCGCGGTGCTGGTCGACGGTCAGCCCGTGCTGTCGTGCCTGCTGGTGGCGCACGAGTGTGCAGGGCGCGAGGTCGTGACCGTCGAGGGTCTTGTGGATGACGGCCGGCTGCACCCGCTGCAGGAGTGTTTCGCCGACCTCGGCGGTTCGCAGTGCGGCTACTGCACCCCGGGCATCCTCATCACGGCCAAGGCGCTGCTCGATCGTGAGCCGAATCCGTCGCGGGACCTCATCAAGGAGGCGCTGTCGGGCAACCTGTGCCGCTGCACGGGTTACCAGCAGATCTTTGACGCCGTCGAGGCCGCGGCGCAGCGTGCCCGGGAGGACCAGCAGTGACGACGAAACCCTTTGGCGTCGTCGGGCGTCCCCGCCGCCGGGTCGACGGCCGCGCGAAGGTCACCGGCCAGACCAAGTTCGCCGACGACCTGTCGTTTCCGCGGATGTTGCACTGCCGGCTGCTGCGCTCGAGCGTGCCCCACGGCCGCATCCTCTCGGTGGACACATCGAAGACCGAGGCGCTCGACGGCGTGCACCTGGTGCTCACCGGCCAACACTTCCCGGTGGCGTACGGCATCCTGCCGGTCAGTCACGATGAACACGCGTTGTGTCGCGACGTCGTGCGGTTCGTGGGGGATCCCGTGGCCGCAGTCGTGGCCCGCGATGAGGCTACGGCAGAAGCCGCCGTCAACCTGATCGACGTCCAGTACGAGACGTTGCGGACCATCGCGTCGCCGACAGAAGCGCTGGCGCACCCCGAGCCTCGCATCCACGAGTACGGCGACTTCGGCAACGTGCACAAGGCCGTGGCCCTGCAGTTCGGCGAGGTCGATGACGCCATCGCCGGGGCCGACCACGTGTTTGACGACCTGTTCTTCTTCGAGGGCAACACGCACCTGCCGCTCGAGCAACACGCGACGGTGGCGATCAAGGACCCGGACGGCAAGCTGGTCGTGTACTCCAGCACCCAGACGCCGCACTACCTGCACCGGGCGCTGGCCAAGGCGCTCGGCCTGCCCGCGGCCCATATCCGCGTGGTGGCGACGCCCAACGGCGGGGGATTCGGCGGCAAGAGCGATCCGTTCAACCACGAGGTCGTCGCGGCGTTTGCCGCCCTGCGTCTCGATCGGCCGGTGAAGATCTGCCTGAACCGGGAAGAGGTGTTTTATTGCCACCGCGGACGGCACCCGGTGCTGATGCGATTCCGCACCGGCGTCAGCAACGACGGCAAGATCACGGGTCTCGACTTGCAGACACTGCTTGATGGCGGGGCCTACGGGTCCTACGGTGTGGCCAGCACGTTCTACACCGGGGCCCTGCAGACGGTGACGTATGACATTCCCACGTACCGGTTCCGCGGCTGCCGCACGTTCACGAACAAACCGCCGTGCGGGCCGAAGCGCGGCCACGGCACGCCGCAGTCGCGGTTCGGGCAGGAGGTCCAGCTCGACAAGATCGCCGAGAAACTGTCGATCGACCCGGCTGACCTCAGGCTCAACATCGTCCAGCCGCCCGACTCGTTGACCGCGAACTTCCTGCGGGTGCGGACCATCGGCCTGGCCGACTGCATCCGGACGGTCGTCGAGCGCAGCGGCTGGCGCGACAAGTTCCGCAAGCTGCCGCACGGTAAGGGCGTCGGTCTGGCGTGTTCGTCGTACCTGTCGGGTGCCGGCCTGCCCATCAACTGGAACGACCTGCCGCATTCAGGCGTGCAGCTCAAGCTCGACCGGAGCGGCGGCGTCACGGTGTTCTGCGGCGCGACCGAGATCGGCCAGGGGTCGGACGACGTGCTCGTGGGCCTCGTGGCCGAAGTGCTCGGCCTCGAGCCGTTCGACATCCGGGCGGTGACGGGCGATACCGACCTGACGCCGGTCGACCTGGGGTCGTATTCGAGCCGCGTCACCCTGATGATGGGCAACGCCGCCATCCAGGCGGCAGAACGCGCGCGTGAGCTCATCGCCGAAGGCGTCAGCGGCAAGCTGGGGATTCCGAAGGACCGGCTCACCTTCGCCGAACGGCGGGTGTTCGACGCCGAGGATCCCGGCAAGGGCTGCACCTTCCAGGAAGCCGTGTGTATGGCCGAGGCGAAGTTCGGCACACTCGGCACGACTGGGTCCTACACGCCCCCGCGATCGCCCGCGCGCTTCAAGGGTGGCGGCGTCGGTCCGTCACCCACGTATTCCTACACGGCCGCGGTGGTCGAGGTGGACGTGGATCCCGACACCGGGTGGAT
The DNA here is from genome assembly GCA_030827135.1 of Vicinamibacterales bacterium. Lineage (GTDB taxonomy): Bacteria > Acidobacteriota > Vicinamibacteria > Vicinamibacterales > SCN-69-37 > SYFT01. Next base: position 50,680 of record JAURFE010000001.1, on the reverse strand, counting down.
CACCGTGCCGCGTGTGTGGATCGCGCACGACATCGGCCGGGCGCTCAACCCGACGCTGGTGCGGGGACAGGTCGAGGGTGGCGTCTACATGGGACTCGGCGAGGCGCTCATGGAGGAACAGGCGTTCCGTCGCCTGCCGCCGACGTTGTCCCATGCGGTAGTGCACAAGTTCCCGTCGATGCTCGAATACAAGAGCCCGACGAGCCTCGACATGCCCGAGGTCATCACCGACCTGATCGAACACCCGGATCCGGCCGGTCCCTTCGGCGCGAAGGAAGTGGGGCAGGGACCGTTGCTGCCGATCATGCCGGCGGTCGCCAACGCGGTCTACGACGCCGTGGGTGTGCGCGTCGACTCGATTCCGGTGACGCCCGAGAAGATCCTGCGCGCGCTGGAAGCCAAGGCCGCGGGCAAACCCGCGCGGTCTGGGCCCACGTCGTTTCCCGATGTCCCGTGGCCGGAGGTGCTGCGCGTGACACCACCCTGGGCCGGGGGCGACGGGCGCGCGAGCAACGATCCCGATCGTCCAAAGAACACCCGCGTCGACGCCGGCGTGGAAGCGAGGGCTGCGAAGGCGGCCTGGGAGAAATCCAAGTCATGATGCGCCTGCCTGCCTACACGTATCGCGCGCCCCGCTCGGTGGCCGACGCCGCGGCCTGGCTCGCCGACGATCCCGTGACCACGATGCTGTTGGCCGGGGGGACGGACCTGGTGCCGAATATGAAGCGCCGCCAGCAGACACCGTCGACCGTGATCGGCCTGCGGGGGATTAACGAACTTGGGGCCATCACCAACGGTGAGGGCCTGACGATTGGCGCCGGCGTGACGTTGACGACCCTCGTGCATGAACCGCGCGTGCGGAGCGGCTACGTCGGCCTCTGGCAGGCCGCGGCGCAGATCGCGACGCCGCACCTGCGCAACATGGGCACCATCGGCGGCAACATCTGCCTCGACACGCGCTGCACCTACTACGACCAGACGTTCGAGTGGCGCAAGGCCATCAACTTCTGCATGAAGAAGGACGGCGAAATCTGCTGGGTGGCGACGTCGAGCGATCGGTGTCTGGCGGTGTCGTCGACCGATACCGCGCCCGCCCTGATCGCGCTTGGCGCGACGGTCCGGCTGGTATCGACCGCCGGCGAGCGTGAGGTCGCCCTGACAGACCTGTATGCGAACGACGGCATGCACTACCTGACACGGCGCCGCGAAGAAATCCTCACGTCCGTGCACCTGCCGTCACTCGATGGCTGGCGGTCGACCTACTGGAAGCTTCGTCGTCGCGGCTCGTTCGACTTCCCGGTGGCGGCCGTCGCCGCCGCAGCACGGTTCGACGGTGATCGGGTGGTCGAGGGGCGGCTGGTGCTCGGCGCCCTGGCCTCCCGGCCGCTCGAGGTGCCGGGCGCGGTCGCGCGGATGGCAGGCGAGCGCCTGACCGACGAGGTCATCGCCGCGATCGCCGACGAGGCCTACCCGCTGGCCAAGCCGATGGACAACACCGACTTCGAGCTGGTGTGGCGCAAGAAGGTCGTGCGGTCGCTGGTCACGTCAGCCCTGCGCGAACTGCGCGGCGACGACATGCGTGAGGCCCGCACGAAGCTCGCCCGGCATCCGCTGACCGTCGTGTCGTGACGCCGGCGCCTGCGAGGGAACACGCCACCATCGGTGCCGAAAGGCCATGCCGCTCGAAGGGCCGTACTCCAGTGAGTTCGACGTGACGGCCGACGGCGGAGCGAGGACGATCAGCGGACCGTCAGGTCCGCCACCCAGACGTCGGCCCCGGTGGGTGGAAATAGCTGCACGTAGACGGCCAGCGTCGGATAAGGTCCGTTATGTTCGGGAAAGACCCACGTAATACGGACTATCGGCTTACCGCACAGCGATCCGGAAAATCGTGGCGCTCGCGGGTGCCAGTTCCAGCGTCTCCTGCACGCCCGTCACGCGCCGTTCGGTAAACCGTACCGCCGGTGCCTTGCCGGGTTCGTTGTAGGCCATGTCGTCCGGGGCGGTGAGCACCCACTGCGTACCGTCCGACGCCAGGCGGGCGCCTTCAAGGCGAAACGCCAGCCGCTGTGGCTCAAACGTGGGATTGACGACGGAGATGGTCAGGGCGGTTCTGTCGGCAGTCCACGCCGCTGCCACGTCGAGCGGCTCGGGCGCGCCGGTGATCTCCACCGGCACCGTCCCGAAGTGCCGCCGGTACATCACCAGCGCCTCGCCCGTGGAGTCGAGCACGGCGGCGGTCTTGTTCGTCTTGATCGCCCCAATCACGTTGACCGTCTGCGCGTAGTTGGCCATCGCGATCACGTCGGTCTGCCGGCTGTATTCGTTGAGGCCCGCCGCGATGCCCAGGGCGTCGCGCAGGAAGTAGCGGGTGCCCAGTTCACCGAACACGTGCGGGCCGTACCAGTAGTTCCACTCGTCGAGTGACACCCGGATGTCGCGGCCCTGCATCTGCGGAATGGTCCGCATGTACTCGCGATGGGCGTCCGCGATCGCGCGGATGGCGTCGCCGATCTGCCGCACATGCGTCAGCAGTCCGCCGCCGTGCCAGTCCTGCCGATAGAAGTGTTTGCTGTTGAGGTGAATGTAATCGGCGCCCTGCGCCAGCAGTTGCCGATCCCAGTCGCTGCTCGCACGCACCGCTTCGCCCGATGCCACCAGCAGGATGGAGGGATCGACCTTGAGCAGCGCCTGAGAAAACGTGTTGTGCCGCTTGACGAACTCCTCGATTGGCACGTTGCCCAACTGCCAGTCGCCGGACATCTCGTTGCCGACCGCCCAGTACTTGGACCCCCACGGTTCGCGGCGTCCGTTCTGCAAGCGCAGCCTGCCCATCGGCGTGTCCGGTCCGCCGTTGACGTATTCGACTTCTTCCGCTGCCGACTGCGCGTTCCCCAGGCCCGCGTTGACCGCGATGAACGGCTGGGAGTTCACCTCGTGCAGGAAGTCGAAGAACTCATGCATGCCGAAATCGTTGTGCTCGATACCCGTCCACGCCGGATTCTTCCGCGGCGGTCGCTTGTCGCGGTCGCCGATGCCGTCCTTCCAGTCGTACCCGCTCACGAAGTTGCCGCCAGGCCAGCGGTAGATCGGTGCATCAAGCTGCTTGAGCAGTTCCAGCGTGTCGCGGCGCATGCCCTTGACGTTGTCGTCGGGCATCAGCGACGCGGTCCCGACCCGGAATGTGCCACGGCCACGACCCAGAATCTCGAACCGCACGTCCTCACTCGACGCGCCCGCCCGAAACGCCACCGGGTATTTTGCGAACGCAGGCGTGAGTGCATGAATGGTCACCACCTGCCGGTCGTTCGGCCCGGGGCCCCACGTGACCGTCACATCGATCGGCGCGGCCGACTGGTCACCCGCGAGGATCACGTAGCCGGTGTAGCTCTTGCCGGCCGCCACAGCCAGCCCGGTCTGTGCAATTCCCCGTGGCTGGCCGCCCGGGCCGAGGTCCACCTGCGGGGAGTGCGCGCCGACAAAGGCCCCCGCGGTCGCCATCGTCACGGCCTGCACGTCGCCCACGGCCCGCCATGGCGATGGCACGTGCTCGCGATCGCGTCTGGTTTCGCCGACGGTCGCATAGAACTTGCGGTCCTCGAGCATCTCTGCCCAGATCCCGCCGTAGATGCTTCGGCCGAGGTGTTCGATGAACTGCCCGTAGATCAGGTCGGGCATCGGCTCGCGAGTGCCGGCGGCGTGGATCACGACGTCCGGCCGCAACTCACGGGTCTCGATTAGTTCGAGGGTCAGGTCGTCAAACCATGCTTGGCCGGAGGCCACGTCCGGTTCGCCAGGAGCGCGGCGTCCGCGCGGGGCGCCCAGCGTCGCGGCGAGGATGAAACTGTCCTGCCCCCCGGTGTCGAAGGTGATGTCCACCCGCGTCCAGTCCGTGGTTCCGGTGATTCGTTGTGCCGCCGACGTCATCGTCACGCCGCCGCGCAACTCCAGTCGTGCGCCCCAGCCATCGCCGGACGGGATCGCTTCTGTCTTGATCCACCCGCTGAGTCGGTACTTGGCGTACGGACGGACAAGCGTCTTGTTGGTCCACGTCATGCGAGCTGCGGACACCAGCAGACTGCGCGTGCCGGCGTGCGATGTACCAGACGCCACCGCCGCTCCTGCTGGTGCGCCCGGCTGCGGGCGCGGCTCGACGATCCACTGCGTGGGCCGCCCGTCCGGCAACAGCACCTCGGCCGATGGATTCACGATCTCTCCAACCGGCTGGCGTGGCCCCTGCGTGCGGCCGGGTATCGCGCCGGCGTCGGACACGCACACGCCAGCCAGAAACACCCCTAAGGCTATCGAGCATCGATGCATTTGCATGGGCCCAGTGTAAACGGCTCGCGCGCGCTTCGCATGCGCCTCGTCGGGCGGACTGGTCGTGAAGTCCGCCAGTTAGAACACCAGCCGAACATCAGTAAGCAGAATCTGCGATCCCCCATCGCTGCGACGGGACGCAGGGCAGGCATGAGCCTTGCCCTGGCTATGCGGCGTGCCGTCGTCGCTCACTTACCGTGCTCGCCAGCCCGAACAGGGGGCACTCCATCAAATTGTGCGCGAGCACTACGAGACGTTTCGCGCGCAGGCGGCCGAGCACCGCGACGGGCGGGGCTTGCCGAAATTCGTGGACAGCGCGTTTCGGGGTTTCCTGACGTGTGGGTGCCTGGCGGCGGGTTTCGCGCGGTTTCGGTGTGCGGGATGTCGGCACGAGCGGCTTGTGGCGTTCTCGTGCAAGGGGCGAGGCTTCTGTCCGAGCTGCGGTGGACGCCGCATGACCGAGCGCGCAGCGCATCTGGTGGACTACGTATTCCCCGATGTATCGGTCAGGCAGTGGGTCCTGACCCTGCCGTCGCGGGTACGGTACGCCTTGGCATGGGACCCCGCCCTCTGTCGCGCTGTCGTCGCCGTATTCGTGCGGGCGGTCTTGGGCAGGTACCGGCGTCACGCCCGCCGGCGGGGTATTTCGAATGGGCGCGGTGTCGCTGGCGCGATCTTTTGCTCATCAGGGCTGAGGCCGCCCGCCAGGCCGCGTTGCTCTGGGCCTTTGGCACGCTGATCGGCAACACCGATCTGCACAACGGCAATCTTTCGTTCGTGACCGACCACGGCCGCCCGTATGAACTCGCGCCGGCTTACGACATGACGCCGATGGGCTTTGCCCCGCGTAGCGGTGGCGGCCTGCCCGATGCCTTGCCCGCTGCCAGCCTTCACGCGGCCGTTGCCAACGAAAGCTGGCGCGACGCGGCGCAGCTGGCGGGCGAGTTTCTGGCACGCGTCCGGGCGGAGCGGCGCTTTTCCCGACGCTTTGCGCCCTGCATCGCGGCGTTGAAGAATCACCTGTTGGTCGCGGGGGAAAAGATTCAGCGCTTGGGCTGAGTCGGCGCTGCTGAGACTTGCGTCTTCGTCATGGGGGCGGCGTATGACGAAGGCATGATCGAGGATTTACAGGGTCGTGATGTTTCGTTATCTTGGGGCCGTATTGAGTGCGGGCGGTTGATTGCGCGGCAACGCGCGCGCTTGCTGCCGGGCTGGCTTTTCGGTTGCACGCTGTTGGCATTCCATTCGCATCGATTCATTGATCAGAGGCGCCTTTGGATTTTACCCGCTTGAGCACCGAGCAGATTGCGAATGTGCTGCGCCAGTCCGGCCTCGTGTCCGGGGCTGACGCCGCGGCGCTCGAGTCTTTGGCGAAGGCGGCTGCGCTGGTTTCGCTCGATGCCGGGCAATTGCTGATCGAGGAGGGTGCGCGCGGGACGGGCGCTTGGGTGCTGGTCGACGGCGAGTTGCTGGTTTTCACGTTGCTTCGCAATGAGGAGGTCGGGCTCGCCCGCATCAGCGAGCCGGGTCGCTTTGTGGGCGAGCAGGCGCTTGTGGAAAACGCGCCGCCGCGTAATGCCAGCGTGCGCGCGTTGCGTCGTAGCGTGTTGATCCGCATCGACCGCGCCGATGTGCGGCGCGTCCTGCCTGACGGCGCGATGCTCGATGTGAAAATCAAGGCGCTCGGCCGCGCTCAGGCGGAAGCACGGCTGACCGTGGAATCATCCATCCTCGCGACCCTGAAGACTTACGGCACCACAGTGGCCGATCTCGAAACGCGCTGCTTTGACGACGGCGAGGCGGTGTTCCGGCAAGGCGATATCGGCACCGAGCTTTTCGTGATCAGGCGCGGCGTGGCGGCGGTGTGTCGCAGTGAATCCGACGGCGCCTCCCGGGTCGTGGCTCGCATGCTGGAAGGTCAGTCGTTCGGCGAGCGGGCGTTGTTGGGCGACGGCACGCGCAGCGCGACGGTGTTGGCAGAGGGGCCGCTTGAATTGCTGGTGATCGATCGCGAGCGCTTCCTTGAGCTTCACGGGAAGGAATCGCGGGTTCGCTCGTATTTCACGACGCTCGAGCGGGTGTATTCGCTGTCTTCGATCGGGCTGGTGACGCAGTACGCGGGTCACTTCCTCGACCGGCCTGCGATCAATCTGCTGATCCGCAAGCCCGATGGGTCGGCGGTGATCGCGTCCCGGCTGGCTGACGAGCCGGTGTTTTCGATCTGCGCCGAGCGCTACGACGAGGCGCGCGTGAGAACCGTTGCGTGGGCGGATCCGATAGGTGGCGCCGAGCGCCGGCTCGAAATCGTCGACGACCGGCTGATTGCAGCCTTCGTGATCGGCAAGTGGGACGAGATCGACCTCATCCATCAGCTCGTGATCGATCGCGCACCCTGGTCGGCGGCTGACGACGAAAATTTTACCCGCAGTGGCAGCTTGCCGCCCTTGCTGCTTGCTCCAGCGGCGGATATGGTGTGCAAATGCATGCGCGTCACCGAGGCCTCGGTGCGCGAGGCCATCTTCACCGGCGCCCAGCGCTTGTCGCTGGTGCAGGACCGCACCGGCGCGGGCGCGATGTGTGGGGGCTGCGTTCCGCGCCTCGAGCGCCTCGTTGGCGCGCAGGCGGCTTATCATGCGGCCACGCTGGTCGAGACGGTTGATCACAGCGAGGAGGTGCGCTCGTTCCGCTTCGCTGCAGATGCCGCGCCGCTTGATGCAGCCTTGCCCGGGCAGCATGTGGTGGTGCGCGCGGTGCAAGACGGTGTGCCGGTCGAGCGCGCTTACACGCTGACTTCGCCGGTGACTGAAACGCGATGGCGCGAAATTACCGTGCGCCGCGATCCGCTCGGCACCTTTTCGAATCATCTTTTCAGCCTGAAAAAAGGCGCGCGCGTTGAGCTTTCGCACCCGAGGGGCCAAGTGCATTTCTCGGCTTCCGACACGCGGCCTCTGGTGTGTCTGGTCGGCGGCATTGGTGTGACGCCTGCGCTCTGCGTGGTTCGCTCGTTCGCGGCGCTGGGCGCAAGCCGCCCGGTGCATGTGCTTCACTGCGCAACCACCCGCGCCGGGCTGACAGGCCACGACGAACTCACCGCGCTCGCGCAGCAATCGCCGTGGCTGCGCGTGACGGGCCACATCACCAGCGAACAAGGCGCGCTCACATCGCAAGACATCGAAGCGCTCGGTCGCGGTTCAGGCGCGCAGTTTCTGGTGTGCGGGCCGAGCGGCTTTCAGCGCATGGTGGTCGACGCGCTGGCGAAATCCGGCGTGCCTGCGGCGCGGGTCATGGCGGAGACATTCGGTCAGGTGGGCGCTGCTGCGCCCATACAAAATCCGCTGCCCTCGATGCTCGCGGCGGGGCTGGCGGCTGTGTTTCTCGCGCATGGTCTGGCCGGCTCGCCCTTCGATCCGCTGGCCTGGATGCACGCATCATGGACCGGCGGGTTTGTCACCGGGCTTGCGTTGTTCGCGCTGTTGCTGGCGCAGGGGCGGCTGTCGATGTTGCGCTGGATGCAGCGCTGGTTTCAGGCGGCGCGGCATCGCGAAGTCCATCGCTGGCTGGGGGTTGGCGTGCCGGTTTTGTTGGTGGCTCACACCTCGAGGCTGGGCCACGGGCATGCGCTGGCGCTGACTCTTGTGATGCTGCTGATTGTGGCGACTGCTCTGCCATTGCGCGCGCAGAAGGCGGGCGCGGCGCCCAGTGGCTGGCGCAATGCTGTGCTCGGCGCGCACATCGCGCTGTCGATCGGCTTGATCGGTTTGATTCTCGCCCATGTCTGGGTGGTGGTGAGCTACTGATGGCGCGCCCGCTCATTAATCCGGCGCGCCGGATCGGCTTTGTGGTGGGGGGGGTGCTGGCCGTGATGGCGCTCGTGCTGCTCGTGTTGCCCTCGGCCGATGCATGGCGCAGCAAGGGGCCGGCCAACACCGGCCACAGCAGCCTCGCCTGCGAAGCCTGCCATGTGAGCGCGCCCGGCACGATGCGCCAGCAGATTCAGGGCAAGGTGCATTACTGGCTGAATCTTCGCGAGACCGATACCGCCTTCGGCCACCACCCCGTCGACAACCGCGATTGCATCGCCTGCCATGCCCGCGCCGCCGACGATCACCCGGTCGACCGCTTTGCCGAGGAGCGCTTCGCGCCGGCGCGGCGCGCGCTGGCGGCGCACACTTGCGCCGGCTGCCACACGGAGCACACCGGTCGGCGCGTCACCATGCCGGCCACCGGTTGCCAGCACTGCCACGACAAGCTCGCCCTCAAGAACGACCCGATCGACGTGCCGCACGCGAAACTGGTGGCCGACAAGAACTGGCAAAGCTGCATGGGGTGTCACGACTTCCACGGCAACGTCGTGCGCGAGACGCCCAAACGCTTGAAGGACGCGCTCCCGCCCGAGGCGGTCGAGGCGTATCTGGCTGGCGGCCCGTCGATCTACGGCACTCAACGTCGCTTCAAAGCAAGGACACAACGCCCATGAACTCCCGCACCTACACTCTCGTGCTTGCCGCGCTCGGCGTGCTCGGGATCTATCTTTTCGTCACCGCGCCAGCGAAGCTGCCCGAGCAAGGCGGCGCGCAAGGCGGCAGCGCGGTGCCGATCGAAACCGCGTTCAAGATCATCGCGCACCAGCAGGCCACCGCACGCGCGATCTACACCGCCGAGATCGTGGGGCCGGGGCAGAAGGTCGGGCTGAAATTCGGCGAGCGCTGGAAACGCGAGGAGGTGGAGGAGGGGCCTCTGCCCGCGCTGTTGTTGCGCGAAGCTGCGGGCAACATCAAAAAAACGTCGGTGCCGATCGGGCTGTTTCTCGGATCGGACTTTCCGATTTCGCCGTCGAACAAATTCGTGGGCGTGCAGGCGACCCAATTCGAGCAAGTCAAACAGACCCGCAAGCCCGTGTTCTTCCGCAGCGCCGACACCGGCGCTTACACCGCGATGTTTCCGGATTTCTCGCGCCCGCAGCCTTGTGTGACATGCCACAACAACCACCCCGACAGCCCCAAGACCGACTGGACCAATGAAGATGTCATGGGTGCGACAACCTGGACCTACCCGAAGGGCAGCGTGTCGCCGGCAGAACTCGCGAAGATGGTGACGGCTGTGCGCGCGGCGGTGAAGGACGCCTACAGCGCGTATCTCAAAAAGGCCGCGAGCCTGAAGAACCCTCCGCAGATCGGGACCGATTGGCCGCGCGACGGATTTTTCCTGCCGAACGCGGACACCTTCATGGCCGAGGTCGACCGGCGCGGCGGGGGCGAGGCGCTGAGCGCGGTGCTGGGGGCGTTGCAGGCCAAGTGAAGCCAGGCGAGCGCCGTGGTGAGCGGGTATCGGCGGCTGCCAAAGCGGCGGGCATGCTCATCTGATTCGAGGCGCTGGCGCTCGATTTTCTGCAAGTTGCCAGAGGCCTTGATAGCCTCCCTTCTGGTTGAGGGCGTCTGGTAGGCGCGTGGCTTTCCATGCGCCACACCGCCCGACTCGTTCCGGTCAAGTCGTCCGGCGACAACTGCGGGTCCGAGATCCGAGGGGCCACAATCAGGTCCTCGATCGTCATCGCCCGCCGACTCTGCGCCTGCGGCGCACTGGAGCCAAGCGCCAGGACCGCTCGCGGACCTCGCACCAGCAGCGGAGTCTGCCGCTTTCGGCGATACCATTGGCCCGATGAACGAGACTCACCGCCGGACGTTTCTGGGATACTGCGCGTTTGCCGGCATCGCGTCCACGCTGTTTCCCGAGAGTCTGCTGGCCCAGATTCGCCCCGGCACGGCAGTCCTTGACGTCACGACCATCCGTGAAGCCGCGCGGCTGGCCGGCCTGACATGGACGGATGCCGAGTGCCGGGATGTGGCGGATTCCCTGTCGAGCCTCCTCGCGAGTGCGGCGCGCATCGGCAAAAACGACCTGACCAATGCCTCGCCGCTGCCGTTCCAGTTCGACCCGCGCCCTCCAGGCACGGCCACGCCACTGCCGTCGGGGTCGACCCGGCTGCCCGCGGCGCCGCGTGTGCGTCGCCCGGCGAGGCTGGAAGAGGTGGCGTTCTGGCCGGCGACGCATCTGGCGGCGCTGGTGCGGACACGGCAGGCGACGTCGGTTGAGCTGACACGCATGTATCTCGATCGGTTGAAGCGCCACAACGGCGTCCTCAACTGTGTGGTGACGCTGACCGAGACCCGGGCCCTTGAGGAAGCAGCCGCGGCCGACGCGGACCTGGCGGCCGGGCGTGTGCGCGGGCCGCTGCACGGCGTGCCGTACGGCGTGAAAGACATCATTGCGGCCGCCGGCGCGCCTACCACCTGGGGAGCCCCGGACCTGGCGTCGCAGACGTTCGACACCGACGCCACGGTTGTCACGCGGTTGCGCGAGGGCGGCGCGGTGCTCGTCGCGAAACTGTCGACGGGGGAGATGGCGTTTGGCGATCAGTGGGCCAAGGGACGGACGAATAACCCGTGGAACCCGGCGGAAGGATCGAGCGGGTCGTCGGCGGGTTCGGGCGCGGCGACCGCGGCCGGTCTGGTGGGGTTTGCGATCGGGTCCGACACCGGCGGTTCAATCCTTTCGCCGGCGGTCCGGTGCGGGGTGGTGGGGCTGCGGCCGACCTTCGGCCGCGTCAGCCGGCACGGTGTGATGGCCGCGGGCACCACGCTCGACAAAATTGGCCCGATGTGTCGCACGGTTGACGACTGCGGTGTGGTGTTGAGCGTGATTGCGGGGCCCGATGGGCACGATCTGGCGGTGCCCGAAGGCGTGCCGTTAGCCTGGGATGGGCGTGCACGCCAGTTCCCGCGGCGCATCGGATACGTACCCTCCATGTTCGAGGCGGAGACCAACACCAACGCCCGGGCCAACAACGAGAGGGCGCTGGCGGTGTTGGCCGGGCTGGGATGCACGCTGCATCCGATCAGCCTGCCGAGCGGAGACCTCTCCTACTTCATCGAATATGTGGAGCGGGCAGCCGCGTTTGACGCGTTCACGCGGAGCGGTCAGCATGCGGGCCTGCGCCCACGCACGAGCCGGTACCTGCGGGCGTGTTCGCTCACGACCGCTGTCGATTACCTGCAGGCCAATCGTCGCCGGACGCTCATCATGCAGGAGGTGGCGCGCGCGCTGCGAGAGGTCGACGCCGTGATGTTCACCTCGCTCACGCTCGACTCGGCGACGAGCCTCAATCCGGTCATGAGTCTGACCGGCCATCCGTCAATCGCGGTCCCGAACGGGTTCACGGCCGGCGGCTCGCCAACCGGGGTGATGTTCTCCGGCCACCTCTACCAGGAAGGGGCGTTGCTTGCCCTGGCCGCTGCATATGAACGGACCGTTGGCTCGCGTCGTCACCCCCCGCAGTTCAGCGCGGCCGACCGATAATCCCTCCACCCTTTGGCGCCCCAGCCCGGTACCCGCCTCGGGCCCTGTGCAGTTGTCGCGCCGCTTGAAGATGGGGTCGGTCACGCGCGCCGAAGCTGATCGTCCAGCGCGCGGATCGCGGATTCAAGCATCGCGCGATGCGCGGGCGAGCGAGCCGCCGACAGATCGGCGAGTGCCCGCGCCCGGGCGAGTTCGATGCCCTTGATCCGGGCCTGGCGCGCGACGGCCTCGGGTGACAGCGGCACATCGGCCGGCCGATCCTGATCGCGATCGGCCTGCTGCGCTTCCACCGACTTGCTTTCCCACCCTCGGGCCATGCACAAAGTCTACGGCACGCTCGCCTGACCCGATTACCGGCGTCGAACCCAGTGACCCTAGGAGGTGCGCGACCAGGTGACGTGCGCGAACTTGTTCCCGTGCGAGAACCCGTAGTGCACCTCGCCCTGATAGGCCTTGGCCAGCGCCTGCCCGAGGCGCTTCGCGAGGTGTTCGGTGGTCGTGGTCACACACAGCTTGTCCGGCGCGGGTGAATTGAGCGTCAGGATCCGGCTCGTGGGATTGTCCTCCGCCGCCCGCTCGGCTTCACGTTTCAGCAGCGTCTCGACCTCCGCGTGATGCTCCGCAACGAACGCGCCGGACACCCGGACCTCGCCCGAGAAGAGTCCCTCGGCGCCCATCCGGCAGGCCGGACACAAGACATGCGCCGGACGGGCGGCAGGCTCAAGGGGCCGGGGAGCAGGGCCCTGGCCGCCGGCCGTCCAGCGCTTGTTCCGGTAGAGGGCGCGGCACCCGGCGCACACCCGCGGACTCGAGGCGGCCTTCGCGCTCCGGTGCCGGCCACCGTCGTGGTCAACACGATGGGTGAAGGTTGTGTTCGTGTACCGCTTCGTGGTGCGCATGATGCCGCTCCCTCTGCCACCGATCGTCAGTTGATCTTCACGTCCAGCCTGCGTGCCGTGGAGACCGGCGACTTCGGCATGTGGATGCTGAGCACGCCATCCTTGAAGTCCGCGACGACCTTCTTCTGATCGACGTCGGTGGGGAGAGCCATCCGCCGCAGGAACGTGCCGTAGCTGCGTTCGACGCGGTGGAACTTCCGGCCCGTCTCCTCCTTCTCCTGCCGGCGTTCACCCTCGATGCTCAGCACGCCGTCCTGCACCGAGATCTTCACATCCTCCTTCTTCATGGCGGGCAGGTCCGCCTTGAGGAGGTACTCGGCGTCGCCTTCCTCGACATCCATCGCCGGTGCCCAGTCAGCGAACGTCTCACCGCCTTCGACTGCCGGCCACCGCATCGCGGCCGGGCCGAAGAAGCGATTCAGGCGCGACGTCACGTCTTCCATCTCCTGCATCGGATTCCATCTGGTCAGGTTCATGACAAGCCTCCATCAGTCAGTGTTCGGTCACTGTCAGTGGCGCCAGGTTGTGGCGGACCTGTGCATCTGTGTGCGGCTGACCGACCGCCGCGATTGTCGTGACGAACTCACGGTCGATGCCGATCCGCCTGGACGCCTCGGCGAGCCGGGCCATGTCGTTGAGTGAGACGACGCCGACGACATGGTCATCGCGGTCGAGCACAGGCAGACGGCGAATCTGGTTGTCGGCCATGAGGTGCTCGGCCGATTCGAGGGTCTCGTCCCCGCGGAGGGCAATGACGTGTTTTGCCATGGCCGTGGTGACGGAAATGTCGCCCAGCACCTTGTCCTGCGTGTAGGCGGCCATGCAGATGTCCCGATCGGTCACGACGCCGGTCAGGCGGCCGTGTTCGTCGACGACCGGGACCACGCCGCAGTCGAATTCCCACATCAGCCTCGCGGCATGGTCGAGGGTTGCGGCGGTCGGACACGTCACTGCCGGATGGCTCATCAGATCCCTGATTTGCATGATGCGCGCTCCAGGTCGGATTGTCCGGGGATTGGGCCCCGGGCCCATCCCTCAGGAGAGCAACTCCGGTACCACGCAGGCGTGCAGCACCAGCCGGGGTTCATACACAGGGAGCGAGAGGGGGGCGAATTTCCCACGTGCCTGTGGGGGCTATTCCGCAGCGAGCAGTGCCCGGACTTCGTCGTCGGTGGTCTGCCCGAAGTCGTCGTACCACTCACCGACGGCGGCGAAGGCGCGTGGCCGGAGCGGGCACACGAGTTCGTCCACCTGCGCCTCAATCCGCGTGCACGTGTCCGGGGCACCCACGGGCACCGCGACCACGATACGCGCGGGCCGAAGGTGCCGGACCGCCGCGATGGCGGCTTCCATCGTCGAGCCGGTCGCCAGCCCGTCATCGACCAGAATGACCATCCGGTCCTCAAGCTTGAGTCGAGGGCGCTCACCTCGGTAGGCAAGGATGCGGCGCCGCAGTTCCTCGTGCTCCACCGCCGCCACCTCATCCAGTTCAGCGGCCGAGACGCCGAGGCTCCGCATGGCCTCTTCGTGGCGGACTTCGATTCCGCCCTCCGCAATCGCGCCCAGGGCCAGCTCTGGATGCCAGGGCGCGCCAAGCTTGCGGACGACGAAGACGTCGAACGGGATCCGGAGGATCCTGGAAACCTCCGCGGCCACCGGCACCCCGCCGCGCGGCAGCCCGAGGATCAGCGTGTCGGTCCGCCCCGCGTATCTCTGGAGCTGGGCGGCCAGCCGGCGGCCCGCGGCGCGGCGATCGGCAAACCGGTCAAAAGGTCCGGCCATGCCGCCATGGTAGATCGGTCGCCGCGCCGGCTACGCCTTGAGAAACGCCAGGACCGCGAGCACGCGACGATGGTCCGAGTCGTCCGGCTCGAGTGCGAGTTTCGAGAAGATGTGGCTGATGTGTTTCTCGACCGCGCCGTCGCCAATCTGCAGGCGCTCGGCAATGGCGGTGTTGCTGCGGCCCTCGGCCATGAGCGCCAGCACCTCACGCTCTCTCGGTGTCAGTGGCCCAAGCGGATCGTCGCGACGACGACGGGCCATGACCTGGGCGATGACTTCCGGATCGAGCGCGGTGCCGCCATGGGCGACGCGCGTCACCGCGTCGATGAACTCCCTGACGTCGGCCACGCGGTCCTTGAGCAGATACCCGACGCCGCGCGCGCCGAGCGCCAGCAGTTCCTGCGCGGCCGGCTCTTCGACATATTGCGACAGCACCAGCACCCCCAGATCGCGGTGGGTGCGCCGCAGTTGCACGGCGGCCCGCAGGCCCTCGTCGGAGTAGCCCGGCGGCATGCGCACATCCACGATCGCTACATCCGGGTGGTGCTGATCCACGGCGGCGAGCAGCGCCGGGGCGTCGCCCACCGACGCCACGACCTCGTACGTGGCGTCTGCGAGCAGGCGCGCAAGGCCTGCCCGCAGCAACACCGAATCATCTGCAATCACGACCCGCACGGAATCTCCACATGAAGCAGCGTAGGTCCCCGGTCGGGGCTCGAGATCGTCAAACGGCCCTCCAGTGCCTCCACGCGATCGGTCAGCCCCGCCAGACCGCCACCGGGCGTCGCCGTGGCATTGCCGATTCCGTCATCCCACACGTCGACCGTCAACAGATCCTGTTCGCGACGAGCCGTGACGCGCACCTGCGTCGCCCGCGAGTGGCGCGCGGCATTCGTCAGCGCCTCGGCCACAACAAAGTACGCCGCAGATTCGGCGGCCACACCCGGCCGCGGCGACACCGCCACGTCCACGCGGGCGGGAATCGGGCAGCGTGCCGCCAGCGCCGGCAGTGCGGCCTCAAGACCGTGGTCGGTCAGGATCGCCGGGTGCAGGCCCCGCGCCAGATCGCGCAGGTCCTGCAATGCACGTTTGGCTTCGTCATGCGCCTCACGCACCAGACGCGCGCCCTGTTCCGGATCCGATTCCAGCTTCTCCTGCGCGAGTCCGAGCGTCATCGCCAGCGAAACCAGGCGCTGCTGCGCCCCATCATGCAGGTCGCGTTCGAGACGACGACGCTCCTGGTCGGCGGCGGTCATGGTGCGGCTGCGACTCCGCGTCACGTCGTCCACACGGCGCTTGAGTTCTTCAGGCGACGTGTCAAGCAGGGCAGACGCCAGCATGCGTTCCAGCTTCGCCAAACCGTGCGTGGTTGCGACGGCCAGCACCACCGACATCAGGCCGGCGATCGTGGCCAGCACCATCGTCTTGGGCCCATCAAAGACCAAGCCGGCGATGTCGACCCGGAAGAAGCCCAGCCAGTAGGACACCGGCGACAGGAGCAAGGCCATCGTGATGGCCCACGCCGCGATCATGGTGGCGAACGTGACGATGCCGATCGGAAGGCGAAGAGCCAGATACAGGAAGTCGCGCCAGGTCGCCGGGTCCTTCGCAATAGCTGCGAGCCGCGCGACCCATCCGGTCTCGGGTGCCGGTTCGCGGTAGGGAGCCCGCAATGTGGTGGCGAGGAAGGCGTTCAACCGGGCCCGCTCAACGTCAGCCAGTGTGCGCACGACCCAGCCCATGCCGATCAGGATTGGAATACCGACCAGCGTGATGAGCAGGCCAGCGCCAAGCGACAGCCCCACGGCCAGCACAGTGAAATACAGAACGCCCAGCGGCAGGTTGAGCAGCAGGTGGCCGAGTGCGCGGGCGGTCGAGGTAATCCAGGTCATCAGAGGCCTTCCGTTTCTATCACGCCCTGAACTGAGCGCGATGCCTCACGGTAGCGCCCGGGCGCGGCGCCGAAAATCCGGCGGGCCCTCCGTCTGATGGTGGGGATAGCCCCCCTGCCAGTATGATGGGCGCCGGCGAAGCGCTGAAGGAGCACAGCAATGACACGTGTGGGATGGACACTTGGGTGTGTGGTGGCGACAGTGGCGGCGCTGGCGATTCCGGCGGCGCAACAGGCGCCGGTGGGAATGGATGCGGACGGCCTGCTGCGGGCCTGGGGCACGTATCGCTCGATGCGTGATGCCTCGCCCTATCGGACGGCAGCCTGGCAGTACCTCGGTCCGACCAACGTGAGCGGACGCGCCACCGACGTGGCCGTGGTGGACGTCGGCGGCGCGCGGCATCTCTACGCGGCCTACGCCACCTCGGGTGTCTGGAAGAGCGACGATCACGGCAAGACGTGGCGCGCGATCTTCGAGCACGAGGCGTCGACCAGCATCGGCGACATCGCCGTCGCGCCTTCAAATCCCAACATCGTCTGGGTCGGCACCGGGGAGGCCAACATCTTCCGCGCCTCGATGGCCGGGACGGGCATCTACAAGTCGACCGACGCTGGGCGGACGTTCACCCACATGGGCCTGACCGATACGCAGACGATTGCCCGCATCCTCGTGCACCCGTCCAATCCCGACATCGTCTACGTGGCGGCGTCAGGGCATGAGTGGACCGACAACGAGATGCGCGGAGTGTTCAAGACCACCGACGGCGGACGGACCTGGACGAAGGTGTTCTACAAGAGCCCGCGCACCGGGGCCATCGATCTCGTGATGGACCCGGCCGACCCGAATGTGCTCTACGCCGCGATGTGGCAGCGCATCCGCCGCAAGTGGAGTGACCCGCGCGTCGAACCCGGCTACACCGAAAGCGGCGTCTTCAAGTCGACCGACGGTGGTGCCACCTGGACCGACGCCAGCCAGGGGCTGCCGGCGCCCCAGTTCCGCGGCCGTATCGGAATCGATGTCGCGCGATCCAACTCCAACGTGCTGTACGCATTTGTCGACAACTACGAGGAGGGCCGCGGCCCGCAGCCGGGCGAACGCGACGCCTACGGCCGGCCCATCACCAACGGCCGCATCAAGGCCGCCGAGGTGTACCGCACCAGCGACAAGGGCCGCACGTGGGCGAAGGTGAGCGACAGCAACGACTTCATGATTGAACACTCCGGAACGTACGGCTGGGTGTTCGGCCAGATTCGCGTGGACCCCGCGAACGAGAACACGATCTACACGATGGGCCTGGCGCTGAACCGGTCGGTGGACGGCGGCAAGACGTTCACCCGGGTGCAGGGGACCTCGGTGAGCAACGTGGACGCGAGCAACACCGGCGGCGTCCACGGTGACCACCACGGGCTCTGGATCGATCCGGCCGACCCGAAGAAGCTCTACAACGCGAACGACGGCGGGGTGTACCACTCGCTCGACGGCGGCGCGACCTGGGTGTTTGCGGTCTCGGCGGCCGGGGCGCAGTTCTACAACGTGACGCTCGACAACTCGCGCCCGGCGTCGTGGGCCTACGGCTCGATTCAGGACCACGGGTCGCGTCGCGGCCGTGTCGATCTTTCGAAGGGGCGCACCACCATTCCGGCGGTGGCGTGGGAAGGGGCGCCTGGCGGCGAGGGCTCCAACCACGCGATCGATCCCACCAACCCCAACATCGTGTATTCCCATGGGTTCTACGGCAACTTCAGCCGGACCGACCTGTCGGTGGCCGCGCCCGCCCGAGGCCGCGGCCGCGGCGCAGGTGCGGCCGGCGCGCCGCCCGCGCCTCAGGGGCCGCAGCGCGTCACCAACATCCAGCCGCCCAATCCGCCCGACGCCGAGCTGCGCGCGCAGTGGATGGCGCCCATCATCGTCTCGCCGCACGACAACCGGGTGATCTACGCGGGCTACCAGTACGTCTATCGCTCGACCAATCAGGGCGAGGGGTTCGAGCGGATCAGTCCCGACCTGACGGACAACAACAGCGATCAGATGTTGATTCGCAACTCCAACGCCATCCCGTACCAGTCCATCGTGGCGCTTGCAGAGTCCCCGAAGAAGGCCGGTCTCATCTACGTCGGGTCCGACGACGGACGGCTGCATACGACGATTGACACAGGCAAGGAGTGGACCGAACTGACGAGCCGGTTGCCGGTGCGGCGCTGGGTCTCGCGGCTGCTGCCGTCGCAGCACGCCGAGGGCACCGTGTATGTCACGCAGCGGGGACGCGAGGACGACGACTTTGCGCCGTACATCTACAAGTCGACGGATTTCGGCAAGTCGTTCACCAGTGTCGTGAACAACATTCCGGCCGGTCCGGTAAACGTGATTCGTGAACATCCGACCAACCCGAACATCCTGTTCGCGGGCACGGACTTCGGCGTGTATGTGTCGACCACCGGAGGGGCGCGCTGGGAGGTTCTGGGTGGAAATCTGCCCTCGACCCAGGTCTCGGACCTGCAGTATCACCCGCAGGACCACCTCATCGTGGTTTCGACCTACGGGCGAGGGATGTACGCGATCGACGCGGCGCAGATCAAATAATCAAATAAACGTCCAGGCGGCCGGTGACTTTACCAGCCGTTGCAGTCCCATTTGAATCCGCAGTTCATGCAGCGGAGGCAGCCCTTGATCAGCGCGAGGTTGACCGACTCGCTGCACCGCGGACAGACGTCGGTGGATACCTGAGAATCCCGCTGGGCCGTCGCGTGCGGCGTGCGGCGCGGCGTCACGACGTCGCTCGGGAGCCGTTCTGGTTTTCGGTCGGTCGTCACGGCTGTTTCACCTCGCGGCCATGATAAGGCCCAACCGCGTGTTAGCACTCCGGTCATTGGAGGCGCCTCACAGGCCTGGACGATTTCTCGGATGTGTGCTCCTGGGGGTTCTCTCCACACTGACGGTGTCGGGGGCCACGCCGGCTGTTTCCATACCGGAGACCCGGCGCCTGCGGGCCACGGTGGCGGAGGGGCGGCTCGACCTCGCCAGCACCGCCGGCAGTAGTAAGCTTGCCGCCGGATGCGAAAGCTCGCGATAGGTCTGGCGATCGGCGCCGCCGCCGGGATCCTGGCGTCGGGATTGGGTCGCCTCGGCGTGTTCGCCGACCAGGAACTCTCCACATACGACCGCCGGCTGGCCGCCACCCACCGGGCCGCAGAGGCCCGGGATGATCTGGTGCTGGTCGAGATCGACGAGACCTCACTGCGCCTGCTGGAACCCACGTTCGGGGCCTGGCCGTGGCCGAGGATGATCCACGCCGCTGTGGTGGATTTCCTGGTGCGCGGAGACGCCCGCGTGATCGCGTACGACGTGTTGTTTGTGGATCGCGACCTGCGGAATCCGGAGTCCGACGCCGCGTTCGTGGAGAGCGTGCGCCGCGCCGGCAACGTGGTGCTGCCTGCGGAAGCGATCTACGAGGGGCGCGCGACCGACGGACCGATCGGCACGAGCGCCATTACCGGCGTGGCGGCGCGTCCCGAATTACGACTGCCGTTTGCCGAGCTCGCGGCGGTCGCGGCGGGCATCGGCCACACCTACCTGCAACTGGACGCGGATGGCACCGCCCGGCGCATCTGGCCGTTTGTTGAAGCGCAGGGCCGCCAGGTGCCGTGGCTCGGGTTGGCCACCGCACTGGCGACTGGCGATGTCTCGGAGGCGGATCTGGCGCAGGTCCCGCTGCTCCCTGCGCCCGACAGCCAGATGTTGCTCCGGCTGCGCGGTCCGTACGCCGACGCCGCGCAGCAGCGCACCTACACGACCTATGCCTTCATCGATCTGCTGCGCTCCGAAGACCTCCTGTTGAACGGGGCGACGCCGCTGGTGGATCCGTCGGAGTTTCGTGACAAGTACGTCTTTATCGGCACGACGGCGGCCGGGCTGAAGGACACGTTCCCTTCGCCGTTCGGAGGCCCGGCGATGCCCGGCATGCAGTTGCATGCCGCAGCGGCTGACGATGTGTTGTCGAAACAGTTCATGCGGAAGGCCGGCTGGCCCGTTGATCTGGCGGTGACCGCGGCTGCCAGCGTGGCGGCGGGCGTGGGCAGTGTGGTGCTGCCGGTGGCGTGGGCGGTGGTCGTGGTCGCCGCGATCGGCGCGGCCCTGGTCTGGCTGCTGACAGCGGCGCTGGGGAACGGCGTGTGGATCGGCCTGGTGGCGCCCGTGCTCGGTCTGGCACTGGCGACATTCGGCGGCACGGCCTGGCAGTATTTTGTCGAGGGCCGGCAGAAGCGTGCGATGAAGGTCCTGTTTGGCCGCTATGTGTCACCGGACGTCTTTGCGCACCTCGTGGCGGATCCGTCCCTCGCGCGCCTGGGGGGCCAACGCCGCGAGATGTCCGTCCTGTTTTCCGATATCCGCGGATTCACGACCGCCTCCGAGATGGCCACGCCCGAGGCCGTGGTGGCACAACTCAATGAATATTTCTCCGCCATGGTGCGCGTCCTGTTCCGTCACCACGGCACGCTCGACAAGTTTGTCGGCGACATGGTGATGGGGCTCTTCGGGGCGCCCATAGCCGACCCACGGCATGCGGATCACGCCGTGGCGGCGGCGCTGGACATGCTGCGGGAACTGGATCGGCTCAATGCCGGCTGGATGGCGCAGGGGCGGCCGACGCTGGAGATCGGCATCGGGATCAACTCGGGGGAGATGATTGCGGGTAACATCGGCTCCGACACGGTGATGAGTTACACGGTGATCGGTGATGCTGTGAACCTGGGGGCGCGTCTGGAGTCGGCCACCAAGGATCATTACGCCCGGATTCTCATCAGCGAGGCGACACGGGCGCGGCTGACGACGCCGGTGGCGATGCGGGAAATTGGTGCGATTGCCGTGAAGGGAAAGACCCAGCGGGTGGTCGTGCACGAAGTGCTGGCAGAGACGGGGGAGATGAGATGAGGCAGGCGCTGCTTGTCGGGATGGTGGTAGTCGGTCTGGCCGGGGACGCGTCCGCGCAAGGGGCGCTCGGCAAGGTGGCCCAGGGAGCGGTCAATGTCAACAAGGCCAGGGGCCTGGCCGATCAAATCAAGGATCTGGTCATCACGGAGCAGGAAGAGACGGACATGGGCGCCGCGATCAGCGCCCGCCTGCGCGAGAAATACGGTGTCGTCCAGAGTGCACCGGTGCACAAATATGTGTCGCTTGTGGGCCGGGTGCTGGCCGGCTCGAGTACGCGCCCGAACCTGGCGTGGACCTTCATCGTGCTCGACACCGATGGCGTAAACGCGTTTGCCGCGCCGGGCGGCTACATCCACATCACGCGTGGCGCACTGGCGCTCATCCGGACCGAGGCGGAACTGGCCGGCGTGTTGAGCCACGAGATTCTCCATGTCACCGAAAAGCACACCATCAACGCCATCAAGAAGGCGAAGGTGCAGGGGGCGGCGGCCGAGACGATCACGCGGAGCGAACTGCTCGAATACCTGATCGACCGCGCCTACGAGAACCTGCTCGAGAACCGGTACGATCGGGGCGATGAGACGGCGTCGGATCAGGGCGGCATTCGTCTCGCGAACGGCGCGGGGTATGCCCCCGGCGGTGTCGGCGCGTTTCTGACGCGGCTGTCCGAGCGCAACAAGGACCTGAAGGAACCCAGCGGCGTGTTTGCCTCGCACCCGGAAACAAAAACGCGCGTCGAACGCCTGACGAAGCAGATTTCGTCCGAGAAGCTGACCGCGACCGCGACTGTGGCCGCGCGTTATACGGCCGCGATCACGTACAAACCCGTGCCGGTGACCGCGGTCGCCACCACGGCCACCGGGACGAC
Organism: Vicinamibacterales bacterium; assembly: GCA_030827135.1. Classification (GTDB taxonomy): domain Bacteria; phylum Acidobacteriota; class Vicinamibacteria; order Vicinamibacterales; family SCN-69-37; genus SYFT01. The sequence goes on along the minus strand of JAURFE010000001.1, from coordinate 28,634 downwards.
GCCGGCCGAGCCCCAGAGCAAGTTCGGCCTCGGCGGCCTGTCGTCGAAGCTGGGCGTGGAACGTACGAACACGGGCGCCGTGGCGTCAGCGGGCTCACGCGGCGTTAATCCCGACCGCGATGCGAAGGGCGGTCCGAACCCGCGGAGTGTCACGGTCACCGTGACGCCCGCCGAGGTCGCGGCATTCCGGAAGGGCATCACGGGCTGACGTGGAGACCGCACGGCTGACCAGTCCGCACTTCCTGGCCGGCGTCGCGCTGTTGTTCGCGGCGCTGGCGGTCTATGTGTTCGCCCGCAACCCTGCGCTGCGTCGGCGTCTGCGGCTCACGCTGGGCGTGGCCCTGGCCGCGCTCGCGGCGCATGTGACGCTGATGACGGCACCGCTGCCGCCCGGGTTTGGTGCGAGTATCTTCGGCGTCGAAAAGTTGCTGCTGACCCTTGCCTTCATCCAGACGGTGACGGTGCTGCTCTTTCATCCCTGGTTCAGCGAGCGGGCCACGGAGCGTGCGCCTGGCATCGTGCAGGGCGCGTTGGTGCTCGGCGTATTCCTGCTCGTGGTCACGCTGGTGTTTCCCGACCAGTTGTTCGCCGCATCCGCCATCGGCGCCGTGGTCATTGGCTTTGCGTTGCAGGACACCCTCGGCAATTTTTTCGCCGGTCTGGCCCTGCAGATCGACCGTCCGTTCAAACCAGGCCACTGGATTGAAGTGGGGGCCTTCCAGGGCCGCGTGACGGAGATCACCTGGCGGGCCACCAAGATTCAGACCAAGGCCGGCAATCTGGTCATCGTGCCCAACAACATCGTGGGCAAGGAAGCGATTACCAACTACTCGGAGCCGATCGCCCCGACCCGCTTGTTCGTGGAGGTCGGCACGGGATACCAGATCCCGCCGAACGTCGTGCGCGAGGCCATCCTCACGGCGCTCGCGCGTTGCCTGCGGGTGCTCAAGGAGCCGGCCGCCGACGTGGTGCTCCTGGACTTCGGCGCGTCGGCACTGATCTTCCGGGCGCGTTTCTGGGTGCAGGATTTTGAAACCGACGAGCGCGCGCGTGATGAGGTGCGCACCGCCATCTACTACGAGTTCCGCCGTCGCGGGATTGAGATTCCCTGGCCGATCCAAATCGAATATCAGCGCTTCGAAGAACCGGTGGATGTGGACGCGGTCCGGCGCCGGCAGGCGGCCCAGATCGCCGCCGCGCCGATCTTTGCCGCGGTGGGATCGGACGTGCACACCGCGCTGGCCGCCGCCGCGCGCGAGCGGCTGTTCGGGCGCGGTGAGGTGGTCGTCACGGAAGGGGAGCCGGGCGCGTCGATGTTCCTGGTGACGGATGGTTCGCTCGCGATCACGGTCGGCCCCGACCGGCGCGAGGTGGCGGTGACCGATGCGGGTGGGTACTTCGGTGAGATGTCGCTCCTGACGGGCGATCCACGTTCCGCCACCGTGACCGCCCGCTGCGACAGTACCGTGCTGGAGATTTCTGCCGACGCATTCGGGGCGCACGTGCGCAGTCACCCCGGCGTGCTCGACGCGTTGGCCGAAGCCGCCGCCACTCGGCGGCACGAGCTCGATGCCGTGAAAGCCGCCCCGGGCGTCTCGCCGGCTGCGGCGACGGCGTCGCTGCTGGCCCGCATGCGCCAGTTTTTCAAGTTGGGTTAGGTGACACATGAATACGACACTGGCAGGTGCCGCAACGACCCTCTTCAGTCTGGTCACTGTCGCCGTGGGACTCTGGCGGCACGTTGAGACCGGTGGTACCCACAGGCCTGCTGGTTCGGCATCGTGATGGGCGCCGTGGCCCTGGCCGGGGGCGTGCTGATCCGGCGCGGCCGGAGCCGGAGCGGGCTGTTGTTGGCGGCGGTGTCGCTGGCCTTTGTCGCTGGCTGGTTCGTCCGAAGGGGCGCCATCGGCTACGACGAAGGACTCTCGCCTCGGATCATCACCATCCTGATCGCGTGCGCGGTCGGGGCTGTTGGGCTGCTCTGGATAGTGGCCCGCCCAAGAGACAGATGACACACGCCACGCGAGAGACTCACACGATGCGTCTTGTATTGCTGTCCTGTTGCCTCCTGCTCGCCGGCTGCGCGACAGGAAAAGCCGACGCCACGCTCGCCCCCCTGAAACTCGTCGACCGGCTCGACCTCCCGGCATTCATGGGGGACTGGCACGTGCTCGGGAACCTCCCGACACCCGACGAGGAAGGCTGCCATAACGCGCTTGAGCAATACGCGCTGCGTGCCGACCGCACGATCGCGATCACGTTTTCGTGCAACAAACATGGATTCGACGGGAAGCGGGACGTCAAACGGTTTACGGCCACGGTGCAGAATCCGGGCCGCAACACGGAATGGCGCGTGACGATGAAGTTCCTGGGCTTCATTCCGATCAGGTTGCCGTTCCTCGTCATTGACCTGGCCGACGATGGCAGCTACACGGTGATCGGGTACCCGTCACGGAAGTACCTGTGGATCATGGCCAGGACAAAGACGCTCCCGGATGACGTGTGGGCGGGGATCTACGCCAGGCTCCAGGCACAGGCCTACAACACGGACGCCATCGTCCGCGTCCCGACCCGCTAGCCCCGGCGCGCCTCCGGGCCTACTTGAACAGGTCGTCGAAGGCCTTGCGGGCGCGGGACTCCGGCGAGGCTGAAGGCGTGGAGCCCGTTTCCTTTTCGACGCGCGTGACGCCCACGAAGAGGGGACAGGCGTTGCGCACGTCCTTGGGACTGACGCGGGCCGTGATCGGTTCACGGCACTCAAACCGCGCACCCGGGTCGAACGACTGGCAGTGGATGCACGCGTGCAGATCCACGCCGCACTTGGCGCAGGTGCTGAGCGAGCCGATGGGGCCGACCTCGATGGCGCCGCACCTGGCGCAGCGGAAGACCTCCGCGAAGGCCATCATGTTCATGACTTTCGGGTCGCGCGGGATCCGCGGATCGATGGGCGCACGCGGCTTCTGCGACGGCCCCGACCGCCGGTCCGCGCCTCCGCTGTCCTGATATCCCCGTTGACGGTATTTCTGATCGGACATCTCGCGTTCTCCTGCCAGGTGGCTGGCTAGAGTCTATGTCACGGTGGACAGGCGTGTGTACCCGGCGATACCATCAGGACGCCCAACAGGGAGTACACCACTGCGAATCATCATCGTCGGCGGCGGCGAAATCGGGTTTGCGCTCGCGCGCGAACTGTCCCAGGACCACAACCTCTCGGTGGTTGATCAGAATCCGGAGGTCGGCAAGCGCTTCGAATCACTGGATGTGGCGTTTCTGGCCGGCAGCGGTACCAGTGCGGAGGTGCTCGATCGCGCGCAGGTGCGTGAGGTGGATCTGCTGATCGCGTGCACCGGACTCGACGAGGTCAACATGGTGGCGTGCGCCGTGGCGAACCGGTTGGGCGTCGGCCGCACGATCTGTTTCGCCTCACGCGAAGACTTCGGGGATTCCGACAGCATCGGCGGGACGGTGCGACAGCACTTCGGGATCGAGAAGATCATCTGGCCCGAAGGCCAGCTCGCGGACGAAATCGAGCGCATCATCAACGCCCCCGGCGCCATTGACGCCGAGGTGTTTGCTGATGGACGCATTCGCCTCCTGGAGTTCAGGCTCGACGCGACCTCGGTGCTGACGTCCGCGCCCCTCGCCGCGCTGCACCTGCCGCATGGCGCGCTGATCGTGGCCGTGAAGCGCCACGAGGTCATCGAAATCCCCAAAGGCGACACGCGCCTGGCGGCGGGCGACAAGGTCTTCGTGATGGGCACCTCCGACGCGGTGACCCAGGTCGTCGGGCAGATTCACGGGGGCCGGCCCAACGCCCGCCAGATGGTGACCATCATCGGCGGCGGGGACGTCGGCTTCCGGCTGGCCCAGCGCCTCGACGCGGCGGGCGAGGTCGACCTCCGGATTATCGAGCGGGACCGTGAACGCGGGGCGCTGCTTGCAGGCGCGCTGCATCGCGCGCTCGTGCTGCATGGTGACGGCACCGACCTCGAGTTGCTCGAGGCTGAGGACATCGGTCGCAGCGATGTGCTCGTCTCGGTCATCGATAACGATGAGCGGAATCTGTTTGCATCGCTGCTCGGGCGTCAGTTGGGCGTGGGCCGGGTGATCACCCGCGTCAGCCGGCTGGCGAATCTGCGGTTGTTTGAACGCGTCGGCATCGACGTCGCCTTGTCCGCGCGTGGCGCGGCCGTCTCGTCGCTGGTGCACGACATTCAGGGCGGCCGCGCGCATCTGCTGGCCGTCCTCGAGGAAGGGCAGGCGACGATCGTCGAGATCCAGGTACCGGCGGGATTCCAGGCACGGGCGTTGATGGCACTCGCGCCGCCTCCACAATCCATCGTCGGCGCGATTCTGCGGGGACCGGACGTGATCATTCCGCGCGGATCGGATGAAGTCCGTCCGGGGGATCGTCTGATCGTGTTCACTGCCGCCGAGTCCGTGCGACTCGTCCGCGATTACTTCGGCACCGCCTGATGCGCATCTTCGTCGTCGTCCAGACGATCGGCGGGTTCCTCCGGCTGTTCGGCCTCGCCTATCTCGTGCCCTGCGCCGTGGCGCTGGCGTACGGCGAACGGTACGACGCGGCCGTGTTTGTTGGGGCCGGCCTCGCGTCGGCGAGCCTGGGCCACCTCATGATGCGAGGCCGCCGCTCCACCGTTGATGATTTGAAGCGGGTGGAAGGGCTGGCGATCGTGGCGGGAGCCTGGCTGCTGCTTTCGTGGTCGGCCTCGATTCCGTATCTCGGGGCGGGCATGGGGCTGATCGACGCGATGTTCGAGTCGATGTCGGGCCTGACGACGACCGGCGCGACGGTGATGCGCGACTTCTCCGACTATGGCCGCGGAGTGTTCTTCTGGCGGTCGATGACCCAGTGGTTTGGGGGGATGGGGGTCATCGCGCTGTTTGTGGCTGTGTTGCCGAAACTCGGCATCGGCGGACGCCAGCTGTTTTTCGCCGAAGCCCCCGGACCCACCGACGAGAAGCTGACCCCGCGCATCCGGAAAACGGCGTCCGCCCTGTGGTCGGTGTATGCCGGACTGACAGCCGCGCAGTGTGTGGCCCTGATGGCCGCCGGCATGCCGCTCTACGATGCCGCCAGCCATGCGATGACCACGCTGTCGGCCGGCGGGTTTTCCCCCCACCCGCTGTCCATCGCGGGGTATGCGAGTCCGGCTGTCGAATGGATCATCATCGTGTTCATGTTTGCGGCCGGGGCGAACTTCGCGCTGCACTACCGGACGGTGCTGGGCCAGGGGATGGCCCTGCCGAAAGACGAGGAGTTCAGGGCGTATGTCGGCATCATCGCGGTGGCCGCCGTGCTGTGCGTGGTGTTCCTTCAGCCGGAGATTCCGGGGACCGCGGAGCGCATCCGGCACAGTCTCTTCCAGACGCTGTCGATCATGACGACCACCGGGTATGCCAGCACGGACTTTCAGCTCTGGAATGACCAGGCAAAGATGGTGCTCCTGTTTCTGATGTTCATCGGGGGGTGCGCGGGGTCGGCCGGCGGCGGGCCGAAGGTCGTGCGCCAGCTGCTGATCGCGCGCTTCACGCTGCTGGAACTTCGGCGGACCCTGCATCCGCGTGGGGTGTTGCCGGTCAAACTCGGCGGCCGGGTGGTGTCCGACGAGGTGATGCGCGGCGTCATCGTCTTCTTCCTGTTTTACCTGCTGCTGTTTGCGATCTGCACGCTGGTGGTCGCAGTCTTCGGGGCGGACCTGGTGACGGCGCTGTCGGCGTCGATTGCGTGCCTCGGCAACATTGGACCTGGATTTAATGCCGTCGGCCCGATGGCGAACTTCGCGGACCTGCACCCGGTGTCCAGGGTCGTCCTGACCGTGGCGATGTGGATCGGACGGCTCGAGGTATTGACCGTACTGGCGCTGCTCCGGCCCGAGGTGTGGCGCGGGGCCCAGGTCGTGCACCGGTCGGCCCGCGGCTGAGTTGAGCTGGCGTCGACGTCGGCATTCTCTTCGCGCCGCACTGTCGCGCCGCTGAGTTACAGTGTCGGCATGCGGCTTCCGATTCTGATTGCGGTTCTTCTCAGCGCGCCGATTGCGGCCCAACAGCCGGTCCGGCTGACCGCGGCCGACTACGCGCGCGCTGAACGTTTTCTTGCTCCGGCGGCGACGCCGCTCATGACGGGGGTGGCGACGGGCCCCACCTGGTTGGCCGACGGCCGGTTGCAATACCGGACGACCACGGCCGACGGGCCACGCCTCGTGACCGTTGAGCCCGCCACCGGGACGCGCACCGTTGAGCCCGTGCCCGCGGCGACAGCCGCGGCAGCGCCCGGGCCGGCGGCACCGCCCAACTCCGTGACATCGCCCGACGGACGGTACGCGGCCTTCATTCGCGACTTCAACGTGTGGGCGCGCGATCTCGCCTCGGGACAGGACCGCCAGCTGACGACGGACGGCATCAAGGACTTCGGCTATGCGACAAACAACGCGGGATGGGTGAAGAGTGACGCCCCGGTGTTGTTGTGGTCGCCCGACTCGAAGAAGATGGCGACGTTTCAGCACGACGGCCGCGGGGTCAGCGAGATGTATCTGGTGTCCACCAACGTGGGCGCCCCGAGACTTGAAGCGTGGAAATATCCACTGCCGGAGGACCGCGAGATCTTCCGCATCCACAGAGTGATCATCAACGTGGAGACCGCAAAAGTCACCCGCTTGCTGATGCCGGCCGATCAGCATCGGTCCACTATCAACGATCACATCGCAGACGGCACGACCTTCCTCGATGTCGAGTGGTATCCGGACGCGTCCCGTGCGGCGTTTGTGTCGTCTTCACGTGATCACAAAGAGGCGATCTTTCGCGTCGCCGACGCGACAAACGGGGAAGTGCGCACGCTCTTCCAGGAACGCGCGCTGACGCAGTTTCAGTCGGGGCTCGCCGCGGTAAGCACGGTGAACTGGCGCGTCCTGCCGGCGTCGCGCGAAGTGCTGTGGTGGTCGCAGCGCGACAACTGGGGCCATCTCTATATCTACGATCTGGAATCGGGGGCTCTGAAGTCGCAGGTGACCCGCGGCGAGTGGAACGTGGCGAGCCTGCTGCGCGTGGATGAAAAGACGCGCACACTCTACTTCACCGCCGTCGGGCGCGAACCCGGCCGCGACCCCTACTTCCAGCACCTCTACCGCATCCAGATGGACGGCAGCGGGCTGACCCTCCTGACGCCGGAGGACGCGAATCACACGGTGGTGATCTCGCCGGACGGCCGCCACTTTGTCGACACGTACTCCACGCCGGTCGCGCCGCCGGTGACGGTCCTGCGACGGATCACCGGCGAGCAGGTCGCGGTCCTCGAACGCGCCGATATCTCGCGATTGACTGCGGCCGGCTGGAAGCCGCCGACGCCCATCGTCGTCAAGGCCCGCGACGGCAAGACCGATCTCTACGGTCTGATGTTCACGCCGACGATGCTCGACACCTCGAAGACGTATCCGATCGTCAACTACATCTACCCCGGGCCGTGGGGCAGCAGCGTGGGGAGCCGGAACTTCACGCCGGCGCGCAGCGATCATCAGGCGCTCGCCGAACTGGGCTTTGTCGTCGTCGCCATCGACGGCATGGGAACGGAATGGCGGTCGAAGGCGTTTGCCGATGCGTATTACGGCAACATGGGTGACAACACGCTGCCGGATCAGATTGCCGGCATGCGTGAACTCGCGAAACGGTATCCCTACATCGACATCGATCGCGCCGGCATCTGGGGGCACTCGGGCGGCGGCTTTGCAACCGCGGCGGCGATGTTCCGGCACCCGGACTTCTTCAAGGTGGGCGTGTCACAGGCCGGCAACCACGACAACCGGAACTACGAGGACGACTGGGGCGAACGGTTCCAGGGGTTGCTGACGAAGGACGGGTCCCGCGACTCCTATGAATCGCAGGCGAATCAACTCGTCGCCGCCAACCTGAAGGGCAAGTTGTTGCTCGCGCACGGGGCGATGGACAACAACGTGCCGATTTACAACACCTACCTGGTCGTGGATGCGCTGATCAAGGCCAACAAGGACTTCGATCTGATCGTCTATCCGCACCAACGCCATGGGTTCGGCGTGGACAACAACTACATGATGCGCCGCCGGTGGGACTACTTCGTCAAGCACCTGCTGGGCGCGGAGCCGCCGCAGGAATATCAGATCGGCCGACGATGACTCAGTCGCCGCAGTAATTCCCCGTAAAGTCGCGGCAGCGCTCGAGCTTGAATGCAGGGTCGAGCGCCGGTGGCGCGTCGCGCTCGGCGACGGTGCGGCCGGTGGCGTACATCCACTTCGTCATGCGCGTGAGTTTCGCGATGTCGATGCGGTCCGGGTTGTCGAACGGCGTGTGGTAATCCGGATGCAACAACGTCGTGAAGAAGAGCGCCGGGATGCCCACGCGGGCGTACGGCAGGTGGTCGCTGCGGTAGTACCAGCCCTCACGATGTTCCGGATCGTCCCAGGACGAATCCACCTGAAACTCTGAGACCGCCGTGTTCGCCTGATGCGCCATCTCCACCAGTTCCGGCGAGTTGCGGTGCGGCGGAAGAGCCCCCAGGAGCGCCGCGACCTTCGGGTCGTTCCGGCCCATCATGTCGCCGTTGAGCACCGCGACGATCGAGGTGAGCGGGACGGTGGGGTGTTTGGTATACCACCGTGACCCCATCAACCCACGCTCCTCGGCGCCATGCCACACAAACAGTGCTGACCGTCGTCCCGGTGAGGCCACAAACGCGCGGCCAATGGCGAGGAGCGCAACGGACGTCGTGGCGTTGTCGTCCGCGCCGTTCCAGATCGCATCCCCATTGACCGGATAACGTTCGCCGTCATGATCCTGATGGGCGCTGAAGAGCACATGCTGGCCGGCGAGGGCCGGATCACGGCCGGGCACCCTGGCGACGATGTTGACGGAGGGGTAGGTGAAGGTGTCCGTGAAGAGCGCGATGTCCACGCGCGTGTCGGCCGCAATCGGACCGACGGCTGACTCGCGCACGTAGAGCATCGGGACGCCGCGTGTGGGGGTGCGTGGCGCCGAGGTGCCGTCAGGGTCGAGCGCGTAGGTGCCGCGTGCGAATGGAAAGGCCACACGATTCCACTGCTCAGCGTGTTCGTCGCCGACAAGCACGATGATGGCAGCGGGGTCACGCGGGGTCACGGTGCGCTGGAGCGCGCGAGCCCAGTTGCGGAGCGCGTTCGCCGCCGGTGGGGCAGGCGTGGCCGGGTCGGCCACGGAGGGCACGTAGCGCACAACGAGCGCGCGGCCCTTGGCTTCTGCGGTCGGCGCCGCGGGCGGCGTCGTCACCAGGACTGGCGCGTCCACCATCGCGAGCACCGGCGCGTCCGGCACGACGTCGCGTCCCATGCGCAGCGCCGTCGTGCCCATCGTCATCGTGCTGCCCGGCGACGTACGAAAACGGTCGAGCGGAAAGAACTGAAAATACGTGCCGTTGTCGCCGGCCGGCAGCATGCCGATCGCCCGCGCCTGTTCCGCGAGCCATACCGACGCCGCCATCTCATCGAGTGTGCCACCCTCGCGGCCGCGCATCGCGTCGCCAGCGAGGGTGAAGAGGTCGGCTTTGATGTCGGCTTCGCGGATTCTGTTGATCGGATCAGCAGGTGTTTGTGCCTGCACACCGACCGCCATCACCACAGCCGCGCCCACGAGCGCCCGTCGCATTGTCTGCATGGGCGGCATCATACGCCAGTAGGGCGCGCTGGGCTTGAGCGCGCCATCAGGCCCGCTGCAGTTCAGCGGGCCCTACGTACGATCCTCGTAGGGCGCGCTGGGCTTGAGCGCGCCATCCAGGCCCGCTCCAGTTCAGCGGGCCCTACGTAGGGCGACTACCGTGGCCGGAACGTGACGTTGACCCGGATCGACACGGCGACCGGTTGTCCGTTGAGCTGGGTCGGCGTGAAGCGCCACTGCCGCATCGCGTTCATCGCGATGCTGGCAAGGTCATCCGGAGGCGCGACCGCAGCCTCGTCGTCGAGCACGACGTCAGACATCTCACCGGTGTCGTCGATGGTGCCCTTCAGCCGCACGACCGCATCGCTGGTGACAATGCCGGCGGGGCAGATGGGACGCACATCCCGAATCTTCTTCGGCTCGCGGATGTGTCCTCCCACGCGAATCGGGGCGGGGGACGCCTGCCGTGCCTCCAGCACCGGAAAGAAGGCGCCGATGAGTGAGAACTCCTCAGGGCCGCACAACACCGTGATGGTCTCCGACAACGTGCCGAGTCCCATCGTGAAACGTGGGGTCAACGCGTCTCCTGGTGCCAGCGTGAAGGTGGCCGCGATGGCCGCGAACCCGGGCATGGTGCCTGTGAGCGAGTACTCGCCTGCCGGGAGATCGCGGAATACGAACCGGCCAGTCGCGTTGGTAATCGCCGTCGTGGCCTGATGCGTCTGCCTGTCGGTCAACGTCATCGTTGTCCCAGGCAGCGTGCCGCCGCTCTGGTCGACCACCTGGCCCGCAATCGATCCGGCCTGTGCCTCGGAACTGACCGGGGGAGCCGGTATCGGTGTCGGCATCGATGCCGGCGCCGGCGTCACCTGCGGCTCACGAATGATGATCACGGCCGGAGCGAGTCCTGCGGCGGCGAGCGGAAGACTCAGGCTCAACGCGGCGAGTCCGACCGCCGCCCACCCGCGACGGGTCAACGGGGTGCGATTCCTTGTGGTCTGCAGCATGGCGACAATTCTCCTCACGAGGGTGGACGGATAAGCGATGGCGGGTGCGGCGGCCATCGCCATGTGTTCCACGTTCGCCGGTCGAGCGCTCAGGTGCACCGGGTGCACCTGAGCGCCTGTCCCGATGCTAGAGATCGAAACGGTCCAGATTCATGACCTTGGTCCACGCGGCCACGAAGTCGGTGACGAACTTGGTCTGGGCGTCGCCCGACCCGTAGACCTCCGCCAACGCGCGGAGCTGGGAGTTCGAACCGAAGACGAGATCCACCCGTGTGCCCGTCCACGTGATCTTGCCCGTCTTGCGGTTCCGGCCCTCGTAGATGCCGTCGGTCGAGGACGGCGCCCACTCGGTGGACATGTCGAGCAGGTGCACGAAAAAGTCATTGGTCAACGTGCCGACCTTCTGCGTGAACACGCCGTGCGTCGCGCCGCCGACGTTGGCGCCAAGCACCCGCAGGCCACCGACGAGCACGGTCATCTCCGGTGCGCTCAGCGTGAGCAGTTGGGCGCGATCCAGGAGCAGGACCTCTGCGGAGAGCCGCTGGTTCGGGCGCAGGTAATTGCGGAAGCCATCGGCCTTCGGTTCGAGCACCGAGAACGAATCAACATCCGTCTGTGCCTGCGAGGCATCCATCCGGCCCGGTGCGAAGGGAACGGTCACCGTGACGCCGGCCTTCTTCGCCGCAGCTTCGACCGCCGCACAGCCGCCGAGCACAATCAGGTCAGCGAGAGAGATCCGCTTGCCGCCGGTCTGAGCCGCATTAAACGCCGTGTGGATCCCCTCGAGCGTCGTCAGCACCTTCGACAACTCGGCGGGCTGGTTGACCTCCCAGAACTTCTGGGGCGCGAGACGAATGCGCGCGCCGTTGGCGCCGCCACGTTTGTCGGAGCCCCGGAATGTGGACGCCGACGCCCACGCGGTGGAGACCAGCTGCGAGGTCGTCAGACCAGACGCGAGAATCTGCGCCTTGAGCGCGGCCACATCCGCGTCGTTCACCAGCGGGTGGGTGACGGCTGGAATCGGATCCTGCCAGATCAGTTCTTCCTTCGGCACGAGTGGCCCGAGGTATCGGGTGATCGGTCCCATGTCGCGATGGGTGAGCTTGAACCAGGCACGTGCGAAGGCGTCGGCAAATGCCTGTGGGTTCTCGTAGAACCGTCGCGAGATCTTCTCGTAGGCCGGATCCATGCGCAGGGCCATGTCCGCGGTGGTCATCATCGGTGCATGCGTCCTCGAGGGATCGTGCGCGTCGGGCACCGTCGTTTGTGCGGCCGGATCCTTTGGCGTCCACTGCTGCGCGCCGGCGGGACTCTTCGTGAGTTCCCACTCGTATTTGAAGAGGGTCTCGAAGTAGCTGTTGTCCCACGTGATCGGTGTCGGCGTCCATGCACCTTCGATGCCGCTGGTGGTGGTGTGCACACCTTTGCCGCTGCCGAACTTGTTGATCCACCCAAAACCCTGGGCCTCGAGCGGAGCGCCTTCCGGTTCCGGACCGACCAACGAGGGATCGCCGGCGCCGTGGGCCTTGCCGAATGTGTGTCCACCGGCGACCAGCGCCACGGTCTCTTCGTCGTTCATCGCCATGCGCGCAAACGTCTCGCGGATGTCGCGTGCCGAGGCGACCGGATCAGGATTGCCGTTCGGACCTTCCGGGTTCACATAAATGAGGCCCATTTGTACTGCCGCGAGCGGATTCTCTAGACTGCGATCACCCGTGTAGCGTTCGTCGGCGAGCCATGTGCTCTCGGGGCCCCAATAGATGTCCTCCTCGGGCTCCCACACATCGGCACGACCGCCGGCGAAGCCGAACGTCTTGAAGCCCATCGAATCAAGGGCGACGTTGCCGGCCAGGATCATCAGGTCGGCCCAGGAAAGCTTCCGGCCGTACTTCTGTTTGATCGGCCAGAGCAGCCGGCGCGCCTTGTCGAGATTGCCGTTGTCGGGCCAGCTGTTGAGCGGCGCAAAACGCTGCGTGCCGGAACCCGCGCCGCCGCGGCCGTCACCCGTGCGATACGTGCCGGCACTGTGCCACGCCATGCGGATAAAAAATGGGCCGTAGTGACCGTAGTCCGCCGGCCACCAGTCCTGCGAGTCGGTCATGAGCGCATGCAGGTCCTTCACGACGGCGTCGAGGTCCAGCGTCTTGAACTCCGCGGCGTAGTTGAAGGCCGGGTCCATCGGATCCGACGCGGGCGCGTGCTGATGCAGCACTTTCAGATTCAGTTGATTCGGCCACCACGACTGGTTGGCGATCGATCCGGTCTTCATCATCCGTCCGCCCGTCACCGGGCACTTGCTCGCGCTCTGATCAGACATTGCGTACTCCTTCACGTGGCTTCTGGGAGGCCGGGCCTTCAGGTCCGGCGGTCTTGCAGACGGGGCAGTGGCCCCAGTAAATGACTTCGGCTTCGTCGATGGCAAAGCCGTGATCGTCGGTGACGGTCAGGCACGGCATCACGCCGGCGGCACAGTCCACGTCGAACAGGAGGCCGCACCCGCGACAAATCAGATGGTGATGGTTGTCGTTCACGCGGTCTTCGTACCGCGCGGCCGACCCGGCCGGCTGAATACGGCGGATGAGATGCTTGTCGGTGAGCACGCCGAGCGTGTCGTACACCGCCTGGCGCGAAATTGACCCGATCACGCCACGCACATCGTCGGCCACCTCATCCGCCGTCGCATGCGGTCGTGCGGACACCGCGCGCATCACGGCGAGCCGTTGCGCCGTGATCTGCAAACCGTGTTGCCGCAGCACATGCTCGAAACTCTCCGACATCGTCAGGTAGTCTACTGACGATTCTGGACTAAGTCCAGTATTGGCATCCATCAGTCGCGGATCCCGGGTATGCTGCGGCATATTCCAAGGGTGGGGGAGAACCATGACGACGCGCCTGCGCCGATTGCTCGTGGGAGTGAGTGCGGCGGTTCTGCTTCTGGTCGTGATGGCTGGCGCGCTCGATCTGTGGGCGATGCGACGTGTGGAGGCGGCGGTCGCGCGGCTGGAACCCAGCGAGGCGTGGCTCCACGAGGGCACACTCACCGTGCCGGCCGTGCCGGAAGGGGAAAACCGGGCGCGCGCGTTCCGCGCGGCCGCGGCCCTGATCGATCTCGCGCCGCTCGGCGACCAGCGAACCCTGGGATCACTCGTCAGGGGGATGCCGTCGGAACGGGAGACCGGGCCGATAGCAGCTGACCTGCGGGCGGTCGTCGATGCCAGTCGTGGTGCCCTGCGCGTCGCGGATGAGGCGCGGACGCGGAGCCGGTCAAACTGGGAAGGCGACTACCTGGCTGACGCGAGCGGAAGCCGGGTGCCCTGGAACGGGGCTCGCACGTTGTCGAACCTCCTCTACCTGGCGGCCCGCCGGGGTCTTGATGACGGCCGGGCCGACGATGCGGCGCTCGCAATGGCGGCAGGGCTGGCCCTGTCGGCCTCCGTGCGCCACGAGCCGAGTCTGGTCGCGCAACTCGTTCGATGTGCGTTTGGGATGCAGCACTTTGGTTTGGTGCAGCGGCTGCTGAGCCAGACGGAGCCGTCGAAGGCGTCACTTGACGAACTCGCACGGTTGCTGGCCGAGGACCGTGAGCCCCGCCCCTCGGAGATCGGTCTGCGGGCGGAAATGACGCACTATCACGCGGTGTTTGTGCGTCGTGATGTCGCGGCGCCGTGGGGGTTCGCGCGAGCCTGGCAGCGGCTGGACCACGCACGTTATCTGGAGACGCTCGGCGAGCTACTCGACATTCAGATGGGCCCGAGACCGCGCCCGGCCCTGGAGCCACCGGCCCCGCCCCGCTGGCTCGTCCTGACGGGCACCGCGCAACTCGCCCTGCCGGCGCTGTATCGCACGATGGAGACAAGCGACCTCTTCACCACGCAGCACGGCCTGGTCGAGCTGGGTGTGGCGCTTCGTCGGTACAGACTGGACCATGGCCGTTACCCGGACGAGTTGCCCGCGTTGATGCCGGACTTCATCGTGGCGCTGCCGATCGATGCGTCAACCGGCCGGCCGCCCGTGTATACGCGGGAGGGCACCGGCTTCCGTCTGCGCGCCGACGCGCTGGACTGGGGCGTGCCTAGGTAGACACGGCCACGACCCGGTGCAGCGTGATGATCCCGTCGGCCGCGTCCACGTACACCGTATCGCCTTCACCGAACTCGCCCTGCAGCACCCCCATGGCCAGCGGGTCAAGCACGCGACGCTGGAGTGTGCGCTTCAGCGGTCGGGCGCCGTAGACAGGGTCGTAGCCTTCATCGACGAGCACCGTTCGTGCGGCGTCTGACAACTCGAGCGTGATCTTGCGCTCCTCCAGCCGCTTCAGAAGGCCGCGGAGCTGGATGTCGATGACCTTGCGGATGTCCTGCTTCGTCAACGCCTGGAAGAAGACGATCTCGTCGATCCGGTTCAGGAACTCGGGCCGGAAGTGCGCACGCAAGGCGTCCTGGTCGCGCAGGTTCGACGTCATGATCACCACCGTGTTCTTGAAGTCCACGGTGCGCCCCTTCCCATCCGTCAGCCGCCCATCGTCAAGCATCTGCAGCATGACGTTGAACACTTCGGGATGCGCCTTTTCGACTTCGTCGAAGAGCACAACCGCATAGGCGCGGCGCCGCACGGCTTCGGTGAGCTGGCCGGCTTCCTCGTAGCCGACGTATCCGGGAGGCGCCCCAATGAGCCGCGACACTGTGTTTCTCCTGATACTCCGACATGTCGATCCGGATCAGGGCGTGCTCGTCATCAAACAACTGCTCCGCGAGCGCGCGGCTGAGCTCCGTCTTGCCGACGCCGGTGGGACCAAGGAACAGGAAGCTGCCGAGCGGGCGATTGGGATCCTGCAGCCCGGCCCGAGCGCGGCGCATCGCGTTCGCCACAGCCACCACGGCGTCGTGCTGGCCGACGACGCGCTCGTGCAGGCGCTCTTCCATGGTCACGAGTTTCTGCACTTCACCTTCCATCAACCGGCTGACGGGAATGTGTGTCCACCGGGCCACGACCTCGGCGATGTCCTCCTCGTCGACCTGCTCCTTGAGCATCTGGGTGGAGGCGCCGTCAGTGGCGCCCTGGTCATGCGCCGCCACTTCGCGTTCCAACTCGGGGATGCGGCCGTACTGCAGTTCCGACGCTCTGGCGTAGTCGCCGGAGCGCTGCGCGCGGTCGGCTTCGAGCCGCAACTGTTCGAGTTCTTCCTTCTTGCCTCGCACCAGGTGAATCGCGTCCTTTTCCTTCTGCCACTGGGCGGAGAGGCGCGTGCGATGCTCCTTCAGCGAGGACAGTTCCTTTTCGAGCTTTTCGAGCCGGTCCTTCGACGCCGCGTCGGACTCCTTGCGCAGAGCCTCGCGCTCAATTTCCAGTTGCATGACCCGGCGCTCGATTTCATCGAGTTCGATCGGCATGGAGTCGATCTCCATGCGCAGGCGGGAGGCGGCCTCGTCGATGAGGTCGATGGCCTTGTCAGGCAGGAACCGGTCGGCGATGTAGCGATGCGAGAGCACCGCGGCGGCGACCAGCGCCGAATCCTTGAACTTCACGCCGTGATGAATTTCGTAGCGCTCGCGCAAGCCGCGCAGAATGCTGATCGTGTCCTCGACCGACGGCTGGTCGACCATGACGGGCTGGAAACGCCGCTCGAGTGCCGCATCCTTCTCGATGTATTTGCGGTATTCATCCAGCGTGGTGGCACCAATCGTGTGCAACTCGCCCCGGGCGAGCATCGGCTTGAGCATGTTTGAGGCGTCGATGGATCCTTCGGCGGCGCCGGCGCCGACGACGGTGTGCAGTTCGTCGATGAAGAGCACGATCTGGCCCTGCGCGTCCGTGACCTCCTTGAGGACGGCTTTGAGGCGCTCCTCGAACTCTCCGCGGAATTTCGCGCCGGCCACGAGGGCGCCCATGTCGAGCGCCATGATCTTGCGATCACGCAGCGTCTCGGGCACGTCGCCCCGGACGATGCGCTGCGCGAGGCCTTCGACGACCGCGGTCTTGCCGACGCCCGGTTCCCCGATCAGGACGGGGTTGTTCTTCGTCCGGCGCGACAGAACCTGGATCACGCGACGGATTTCTTCATCGCGGCCGATGACCGGATCGAGTTTGCCTTTGCGCGCGGCGTCGGTCAGATCGCGGCCGTACTTTTCGAGCGCCTGGTATTTCCCTTCCGGATTCTGGTCGGTGACCCGCTGTGAGCCTCGCACCTGCGTCAGGGCCTGGAAGACCGCGTCTTTGGTGACGCCATGCTGCGTGAGCAGGCGCGCGGCAGGGGAGCGGCCGCCTTCGTTCGTGAGTGCGACAAAGAGGTGCTCGGTGCTGGTGTAGTCGTCCTTCAGCGACTCGGCTTCCTGCTCGGCTGCGGTCAGCACCGCGCGCATGCGCGAGGCGAGCCCGGGCTGCGCGCCGCCCTGCGTGCGGGGGAGCGCCTTCAGCAACGCCTCGGTGCCGCCAATGATGGTCTGTGTGTTCACCTGCATCTTGCCGAGCACGGCAGGGACAATCCCGTCAGGCTGCGTGACGAGCGCGGCGAGCAGGTGCTCGGGAAGAATCTCGGGATGGCCACTGCGTTCCGCGGTCTGCTGCGCGGTCAGGATGGCCTGCTGCGCCTTTTCCGTGTATCGACTCAGATTCATGATCCACCTGCCAGTTTCTCCAGCGCCTGATAGTGCTCGCGCGCTTCGGGCGAGAGCGCCGCCGGAATCTGCAATTCGACCGTGACAAACAGGTCGCCACGGGTCTCGGGCTCGCGGGGCGCGGGCATGCCGTGTCCCTTCAGCCGGAACACGCGGCCCGAGGGCGTGAGTTCCGGAATGCGCAGCCGCAGGGTGGTGCCTCCGAGCGTCGTGATCGCGATGTCGCCGCCGAGCACCGCCGTCGGAATCGGGACCGCCACGCGTGTGTGGAGATCCTGCCCCCGTCGTTCGAACCGCGGATGCGGTGTAATGCGCACCACGAGGTACAGGTCCCCGCCGGGTTGTCCCTTGCCGCCTTGTTCCCCTTCCCCGCGCACCTTGACGCGTGAGCCGTCTCTGACGCCGGCTGGAATCCGTACTTCCACGTGATGCGGCGTGCCGTGGCGCTGCAGCTCCAGGTGCCGTGTCGTACCGGAGAACGCTTCGTCGAGTGTCAGCGCCAGCGGCGACTCGACGTCGCGCCCCCGGGCCGGACGCGTCTGTCGCGGCCCCTGCCCGCCGCCGCCGAAAAACGTCGTGAAGAAATCCGAAAAGCCGCCGTGCCCGCCAAAGAGGTCCTGCATCTCCTCGGGGGTCATCGTGCGCGTCCGCCCGTGCGGGGCGGCACCTGGCCGCGGCCCCGGCGCGTGCTCATACTGCCGCCAGTTGGCGCCCAGTTCGTCGTACTTGCGACGTGATACCGGGTCAGCGAGCACCTCGTTCGCCTCGTTGAGCTCCTTGAAGCGTGTCTCTGCCGCCTTGTTGCCCGGGTTCAGGTCCGGGTGGAACTGACGGGCGAGCTTGCGATACGCCTTCTTGATCTCCGCCTCGGACGCGGTCTTCGGCACGCCCAGTACGGCGTAATAGTCTTTGAAGTCCACGTCGCCTCCTACGGCCAATCCTGCAGGCCGAGTGTGCGGAACAACTCGTCGAGTTCCGCGCTCATGCGCCGCGCCACATCACTCTGTGACCGCTGCCGGCTTTCCGCCACCAGAGGCCGGATGCGATGGGCCACGTCCGCCACCGACAACAACCGCTGCACGCCGGCGAGATTGATGCCGAGGTCGTCCACAAGCATCTTGATGAATCGAAGCCGGGCCATCTCCTGCTCGGTGTACACGCGCATCGCGCCGCCGGTGCGCCGGGGGCGCACGAGGCCCAGGCGCTCGTACTTGCGCAACGTCTGGGGATGCATCTGCAGGGCCTCTGCGGCCATGCTGATAAGGAAGAACTCTGCCATGACCTAAGTGTGGACCTTGACTCGACTTGTGTCAATGTTCTCTTTAGAAACGTCGGGAGGTTGTTCCGTGGCTCATCCGTTGGGAAAGCCCGCCGGCGTCATTTTCGGGCCGGCTCAGATATCCTGATGCGGCGTGGCCATCGATTTTCAGTTCGCAGACCTCATCACGATTGGCCTGCTCGTCCTGCTCGAGGGGCTGCTCTCGGCGGACAACGCGCTCGTCCTCGCGATTCTGGTGCTGAGCCTGCCGCGGGAGCAGCAGCGGAAGGCGTTGCGGTACGGCATCCTCGGCGCCTTCTTCTTCCGCATCATCGCGATCCTGTTCGCCGCGCAGATGATCGAATACTCCTGGGTCAAGCTTATCGGCGGCGCGTATCTGATGTGGCTGTCATACGCGCATTTCTTCAGGAACGCCGACGAGGGGCGCGGCACCATCCTGCCCGCCAGGGCCATGTTCGGCTTGTCGGCCTTCTGGGCCACCGTGGTCAAGGTGGAACTCACCGACATCGTGTTCGCGATCGATTCGATTCTGGTGGCCGTCGCCATGTCTCCGAAGCTGTGGGTCGTCATCACCGGCGGCATCCTCGGCATCGTGGCAATGCGCCTGGTCATCGGGCAACTGCTCACCCTGGTCCAGAAGTACCCAGCGCTCGTGGACGGCGCGTTCGTGATCATCGCGTGGGTCGCCCTCAAACTCTTTGTGGAGTACGCCCACCAGCTGCATTGGATCGGGTTCACGATTCCCAAGACGCTGTCCCTCGGACTCATCGTCGTGATCTTCGGCGTTTCCTATGTCATCGCCCGGAAGCAGGGGCCAAAAGAGATCGACGACGCCGCGACCAAGGTCATCGAAGACGCGCACTAGCGGATGGGCGGATGGGCGGATGGGTGGGTGGGCGGGTGGGCGGGCCTTCAGGTCCGGCGTGACGCGGTCACAGTCAGATACGTCGCCACACTCGCCGTAAGACAGATCACCTGCGGCGTGACCCATGTGCCCGCCGGTAGAACTGCCGGACTGGCATACAGCGCGGCGATGCCCACGACAATTGACGCCATCGCCGCCGTGCGACCACCGCGCGGCAGGAACAGGCCGCCAAGCACCGGCGCCAGCAATGTGACGCCCACGACGCTGTAGAACGCGCCGAGCGCGGCGTAGATGGACTCGTAGTAAAAGACCAGGACGAACCCCCCGAGGCCGCCGAGCACAGCGGTGATCCTCGCCGCGCGCAGCAACTGCGCGTCGGTCGCATCCGGCTTGAAGACGCCGCGGTAGATGTCGCGTGCGCCGGACGTGGACAGCATGTACAGCACCGCGTCCGCCGAGCTGATCTCCGCGGAAAACACCGCCGCCAGCGCCAGCGCGCCCACCATCGTGGGCACCGCCTCCGCGAGTAGCGAAGGCAGAATCATCTGCAACGGGGCCGTTGCCAGGTCGGGCATCAGCACCCGCGCCGACATGCCGAGCGCGACGGGCGCGAAGGCAAACACAAGCAGCGCGACGGCACACCATCCGACCCCCGTGCGCAGTGCCGAGATCGATCGGGCCGCATACGCGCGCTGAATGAGGCCGGGTGACAGGAAAAAGTTCGGGGCGGCCAGGAACAGCAGCGGCCAGCCTGCCGCCGGCGAGATGCCGGTGAAGAACGTGGTCCCCGGCACCGCGGCGTGCACCACATCCACGCCGCCGGCGCGTCCAAGCGCGAAGACCACCGCGAGGGCAAACCCGGCGAGGATGACGATGAGCTGGACACGATTGACCCAGGCGGAGCTGAGCAGGCCGCCGAGCGCAAAGTAGGCGGTCATGACGCCGACCGACACGAGCGCCCCTGTGGTGAACGACACGCCCCCCGCAATCTGAAGCACGGCGGAGGCGCCGATAATCTGCGCGGCAAAGATCGAGAGACTGCCGAACCAGATGATGGCGGTGGCCAGCAGGCGGACCTGGCGGCCGAAATGGTCGTCGAGGAAATCACCAACGGTCAGATACCCGCGCGCGGTGGCGAGGGCCCAGATGCGGGGACCGACCACAAACGCCAGCACCAGCGTGCCGAGGCCCGCCGCGCCATTCCACCACCACGCCGCCAGTCCGTGGTGATAGGCGAGGCCGGTGGCGTTGACCGTCGAGGCCGCGCCGATGTTGGCCGCCAGAAATGTCGCGAACACGGCGCCGGCCCCGAGGGAGCGGCCGCCCACAAAAAAATCGTCACTCTTGCGGACCGAGCGGCCAATCCACGCTCCGGTGGCGATCAGCGCGATGGAATAGACCAACAGCAGAATCAGCAGGGGCGTCATGACCGGTGGCCCTGAGGGTTAGCGCTTGATGTCCGAGACCGACGGGAAGGCCGGCAGCCCCCTGGCCGTGAGCACGGCGCGCAGGATGGCGTCGCTGACGGCCTCGGCGCCGAGTGACCCGACACGACTGACGTTCGTGGCGCCGTCCAGGCCGCCCGTCGCGAGGACGAACAGCGTATCGCCGTCGCCCGGGGTGTGCGACGGGTAGATCGCGCGGGCGAGCCCGTCCTGCGCCATGATCGCGACCCGCAGCGCCTGCGCCTTGTCCAGCCGGGCATTCGTGGCCACCACGCCGATCGTGGTGTTCTCCATCTCGCGCGGCGGGGGAGGCGCGAGGCGCCGAATCAACTCAAACGGATTCTCGAGGCCGCGACCATCCGCAGTGCGGACGCCGGCCACGGGTTGCCCGGTGCGCCGATCAAAAATCGACCCGGACGCATTCACTGCCACGATCGCGCCGACGATGAGCCCGTCAGGGTCGCGCAGGGATGCGGTGCCGACGCCGCCCTTCATGGCACGCCCTGCGCCCGCGAACTTTCCAACGGTCGCGCCCGCCCCGGCGCCAACGGATCCTTCCGCGACGAGGCCTCCCGCAGCGGCGGAGGCCGCCCGATACCCACAGTCGGCCCCAGGCACGATGTCCGGATTGTCACCGACAGCGAGGTCCAGCAGGATGGCGGCCGGCACGATCGGCACGACGGTGCCGCTCGTGGCATATCCGATCTTCTGCTCCCGCAGATACGTCATCACGCCGCCGCGGGCGTCCAGACCATACGCGCTGCCTCCGGACAACACGATGGCGTGCACGACGTTGACCATGTTCTCCGGCGCGAGAAGATTTGTTTCGGCCGTGCCTGGCGCGCCCCCGCGCTGGTCCACGCCTCCCACGGTATTGGGGGGGGCGAGGATGACGGTGCAGCCGGTTGGACGCGTGGTCAGCGTGTGGTGTCCCACACGAATCCCGGGCACATCGGTGATGGAGCCGGCCGGCGAGGACGGCGTCTGGGCGCCCCAGACCGTGACCGACGCAGCGACGCAGGCAAACATCCCGGCAACAGTGATCGGCAGGCGTGAAGTCACGATGCCCCGATTATACTGGCCGCCACCGTGCCGTCCCCCCGACTGGTTTCGCTCGACGTCTTTCGCGGCCTGACCATGGCCGCCATGGTCATCGTCAACAACCCGGGTGATTGGGGCCAGGTGTATGCGCCGCTGCTGCACGCGCCGTGGAATGGCTGGACGCCTACCGACCTGATCTTTCCCTTCTTTGTTTTCATCGTCGGCGTTTCCATCACGCTGTCGGCACGGTCGACGATGCCGGTGACGGTCATTCTTCGGCGGTCGGCGCTGATTTTTGCCTTTGGGCTGTTGCTCGCGCTGTACCCGCGGTTTGATGTGTCGACCGTCCGTCTCATGGGCGTGCTGCAACGGCTGGCGCTCTGTTATCTGGCGGCCGCCCTCTTCTATCGCGCCTTCCGGGCGTCGGATGAAGAGGACCGATGGCAGGCGGCCGTGGGCACGGCGGCCGTCATCCTGCTCGTGTATTGGGGCCTGATGATGTTTGTCGCGCCGCCCGGTGGAGTCGCGGGTGACCTCACCCCGGCGGGCAATCTCGGCGCGTGGCTCGATCGCACGCTGATCGGTGAGGCGCACCTGTGGCGGCAGTCGAAGACGTGGGATCCCGAAGGACTGCTGAGCACCGTGCCGGCGATCGCCACGGCGCTGTCCGGCGTGGCGGCCGGCGTGATTCTCACAGGCCATCGGAGCTCGGCGGAGAAGACGGCATTCCTGGTGGCCGGCGGCGGCGTGGCAATCGTCGTGGGCCTCGTCTGGGATCGGTCGTTTCCCATCAACAAGAATCTCTGGACCAGTTCCTATGTGCTGCTCACGAGCGGCCTCGCGTCCATCACCCTGGCGGCGTGTTACTGGCTGCTGGATGCCCGGGAGGCCCGGCGGTTCGTGCGGCCGCTGGTGGTGCTCGGCATGAACGCACTCGTGTTGTTCATCGCCTCCGGCCTGCTGGTGAAGACGCTCGTCTGGATTCGAGTCACAGGCGCCGCCGATACCGACATCACACTGCTTCGGTACATGTACGAGACCTTCTTCCAGCCCTACGGCGATCCCAAAAACACCTCGCTCGCATTCGCGCTTGCCAACCTGCTGGTGTTGTACGGGCTCTGCGAAGTGTTGTACCGCAAGAAGTGGTTCTTGCGCGTGTGAGACAATCTCCCCATATGATTCGCATTCTTGTCACCAATGACGACGGGCACTTCTCTCCGGGGATTCATGCGCTGGCGACGGCGCTTCGCGACGTCGGCGACGTGGTCATCGTCGCGCCGCAGACGGAAGCCAGCGCGGTGGGGCATGCCCTGACGCTGCGCCGGCCCCTGCGGGTGGAACGGGTGTCTGAGGACGTGTTCGCCGTCGACGGGACGCCGACCGACTGCGTGAACATCGCGATCGACCAGATCCTCACGCACAAGCCGGACATCATCGTGTCGGGCATCAACAAGGGTTTCAACATCGGCGATGACGTCACGTATTCCGGCACGGTGGCTGGCGCACTCGAGGGGGCTCTGCTGGGCTTTCCCGCCATCGCGGTGTCGCAGCAGTTCACGCGCGACGTGTTCGACTTCACGGCAGCCGCGGCTTTTGCGGCGCAGATGGCGGCCGCCGTGCTGGCGTCGCCGCTGCCGCCCCGGACCTTTCTCAACATCAACGTGCCGGGTGGCGCCATTCAGGGCGTCAAGACCACCGTGCAGGCGCGGCGCAACCACATCACCAAGGTCGCCCAGCGGCTCGACCCCCGTCAACGGCCGTACTTCTGGATCGAAGAAGCCTCCGACGACTGGGACTTCGAAGAGAACTCCGACCACAACGCGGTCAAGAACGGATTCATCTCCGTGACGCCGCTGCAGCCTGACCTCACCGATCATGACGCGCTTGACCGCGTCTCGGCAGTGCTCGCGAGCCGCCGATGACGCGGGCGCGGCTTGCCGTCGTCGCTCTTGGCGTGGCGGTTGTCGTCGCCCAGGGGACGGGAATCACCGCGCAGCGGGAACGGGCGTATCTGCTCAAACCCGCGCGGGTGTTTGACGGAGAGCGGGTTCGCGAGGGGGCCGTCGTCCACGTGCAGGGCGCGCGCATCGTCGCGATTGGCCCGGCCGCCGACGTCACGGCCCCGGGTGCAGAAGTGATTGAACTGCCGGGCATGACCGTGATGCCCGGGCTCATTGATGCCCATTCGCACGTGTTGCTGCATCCATACAACGAGGCGACGTGGAATGCGCAGGTGCTCAACCAGCCGCAGTCGCTTCGGGTGGCGCGGGCGGTGAATCATCTCAAGGCGACGCTTGAGGCCGGCTTCACGACGATTCGTGATCTGGGCACTGAAGGCGCGGGCTACGCGGATGTGGGGTTGAAGCAGGCGCTGGCGGAAGGCGTTATCCCAGGGCCTCGGCTGCTGATTGCCACGCGTGCGTTGATCGCGACCGGCAGCTACGCGCCGAAGGGGTTTGCCCCCGAGTGGGAGATTCCGCAGGGCGCACAGGAGGCCGACGGCGTCGACGGACTCACGCGCGCGGTGCGCGAGCAGATCGGACGCGGCGCCGACTGGATCAAGGTCTACGGTGACTATCGGTGGGGGCCGAACGGGGAAGCCCGTCCCACGTATACGCTCGACGAACTGACGCTTATCGTGGAGGTGGCCCGAAGCAGCGGCCGGCCGGTCGTCGTGCACGCAAGCACGCCGGAGGGCATGCGCCGCGCGGTGCTGGCTGGCGCGGAGACCATCGAACATGGCGACGGCGGCACGCCGGAGGTCTTCAGGCTGATGGCGGAACGTGGCGTCGCGCTGGTGCCGACCCTCGCCGCGGGCCACGCCATCACGCAATATGGCGGCTGGGTGCCCGGCCAGGGGCCGGAGCCCGCGCGCATCACGGCGAAGCGGGCGAGTTTTCAGGCTGCGCTCAAGGCGGGTGTCCGGATCGCCGCGGGATCTGACGTCGGCGTCTTCACCCATGGCGACAACGTGCGAGAGCTCGAATTGATGGTCGAGTACGGGATGCCGGCCCTCGATGTGCTTCGGTCCGCCACGTCGGTGGATGCCGATGTGCTGCACCTGTCAACGCAGATTGGCCGGATCGCGCCGGGGTTGTTGGCGGATGTGATTGCGGTGCGTGGGGACCCGATTCAGTCGATTCGGGCCCTGCGTGAGATTTCCCTGGTCATGCAGGGCGGCCGCATCGTGATACGATAGCCCGGTTGTCGGGGCGTGGCTCAGCCTGGTAGAGCACTCGGTTCGGGACCGAGGGGTCGGAGGTTCGAATCCTCTCGCCCCGACCAACTTTCACCCTCCAGTTTGCAAGTTTCTTGCAACATTTCCGCTCGCCGTCGTTCGAACCGCTCCATCAACGCGAAGCCGTCACCCTCAGGAACCGCGAGGTATGCCGAGGTTTGGCTGATGTTCGTGTGCCCAAGCCACGCTTGGACCTGATGCAGCGGAATCCCCGCATCTAGCCACCGCGAACCCGCCTCCCGCCGCAAGTCGTGCAGGTGGAGGTTGATCCGCTTGTACGCCGCCCGACACTCGGGCGTTAGGTTGCCGGTCTTCGTGACGACTAGGGCGATCCCGTTCGCCCTAAGGACGGTCGTTTCCCAAGGATGCGGCGCTTGGCCGTCCCCATCGAGAGCAGGTCGAGCGCCACGTCGGCGGGGAGCGTGTAGACCTGCCCAGCGTGTAGGGTCTTCGCTTGGCCGTCCACGAGGACCGACCGCGTGTGCAGCATAGTCACCTCGATCACCGGCATGCCGCCGTCCTCGAACCGCAACACGTGGCCGCGTGGTGAATCGTCCAGCCAACCGGTAACACCGTGTCGGGCAGGTTCTAACACCGTCTGCCAGCGTCGGATAAGGTCGGTTATGTCTGGGAAAGACCCACGTAATACGGACTATCGGCGATTTCTGACTGTTCGATCAGTAGCGGAAATCACGCATCCGGTAGTTGTCGTGGCAGAACTTGCAGGTCTTGCCGACTTCGGCGAACTGCGTCGTCAGCGTCGCCAAGTCGGCGGACGCAGCAGGCAGCTTGCCCGTTTCAGTGACCAATTTGTCGAGGGCGGCCTTCCACTTGTCGCCCTCGGTCCAGATTTTCGGATCAGCCTTGGTCAGCGCACCCTTGTCGGTGCCTGGGCCAAAGGACGGGCCCACCCAAGCCGCCAGATTGGCAATCACGTCGGCGTGCTTGCCAGCTACTTCCTTGTTGAAGGGCACGTCGCCGCGCACCATGCTGTTCAGGGCACCATTGCTGCGCGCAATGAGGCTCATCGATGCCTGGCGATGCTTGATCTGGTCTTCAGGCTTGAAGTTCTGGGCAGCCGCAGTAACGGCAGCGAGTGACAGAACAGAAATGGCAACTGCGCGAAAAATTTTCATGTTTGCGCCCTGAGAGGCGTAGTTTATAGCACAACTGGGGAGGGGGACGCTCGTCAGTCAGCAGCCCGGACACGTCAAAACCCGTTTGCAAGAGTTTGCAAGATGAGTCGGCAAACCCTACCGCGAACGGCCACAATCGGCCGTTTGCAAGTTCAGGAAGTCACGAAAAGACTCAGTAAATCATGGGCGGCCACGCTTTCGGTCGGGTTCGGGACCGAGGGGTCGGAGGTTCGAATCCTCTCGCCCCGACCAACTTTCACTCAGCGCGTCGGCGCACCCGGCCGCGGCCACAGTCCCACCAGGCCCCGCGCCAGATCAATCCGCACCACAAATCGACTGAGGAACTCGTGGCCGAGAATGCCACCGAGCTCGAAGCCCAGAAGCGCACTGGGCGCATCCAGATTCAGCACCACAACTGATCGCTGCGACGACCCCACCCCGGGCGCGACCTCGACATCAACATAGGGCAACAGGAACGCCGACGGATCCCAGCCGGAGGTGCCGAATACCTTCGCAGGCACGAGCCTGGCGGTCGGCGTCTCCAGGCGGCCTGCCGCGCGGCGGCTGAGGGAGATGGCCGTGCCGCCGGTGTCGATCGCCAGGTTCACCGGCGTCGATCCATTCAGCGTGCCGCGCACAAATGGCAGCCGCAGCATCCGCAGCGGCAGGGAAATCGGGAAGTCACGCGGCGGCAGCAGGCGGCCCATCGTGAGCGTGCCGGCCCCGTAGTCCACTTCAATCGACAACCCCATGGAGAGCGGCGAGAACCCGGCGCCTTCCGGGCGGGGGAGTCCGGGCATGGAGGGACTCTTGATGAGTGCGCCGACCTGCGCGATGCGAAGCTCGCCCACCTGAAGCTCATCAATGCGCGCGACCTGCAGGCCGCGATAGCCCACCCCCACGGCACCGACACCGGCGGTCTGCAGCGTGCGCACCGGCACCAAGCCTGCCCGTGACGCCGTCTCGGGCGTCAGCGTCGTCCGGTCCGCCCCGGTGTCGAGCACAAAATCCACGGTCTCACGCCCGTTTAATTGCCCTCGCACCTTGACCCGGTCGTCATCGAGGATGAGCGGCACGGTGTAGACCGTGTCTGCGGTCAGAAATTCGTAGGGCTGGCGTGTGCCGAAGCTGCGAAGGAAGTCGGCCTGCGCCTGGGCCCAGAGCGTCAGGTCGTCCATCTCCTTTGACGGCACGGTGTCCCGGTAGCGATCGAGCGCGCGGGCGGCCTCGCGGAAGTCGCGCTGCTCCTCGTACACGCCGGCGATCGTGTAGTGAAAGGCGGCCTGCCGCTTATCCACGGCGATCGCACGTTTCAGCAACTCAAGCGCGGGCTCCAGTTGACGCCGGGCCGCGAGGGCGCGTCCTTTGCCGTGGAGGGCCAGTGCCTCCCGGGCATCACGCGTCAGCGCCTCGTCGTACCGCCGTTCTGCTTCGTCGAACAGCCCGGCCGCCCACAACGCGTCGCCGTGCACCGCCAGCGCGGCCGCCTGGTCCGGATCGCGGGACGCCACGGCGGCGCCCATCCGCGCCGCTTCGAAAAACAGACTCAGGCGCATGAGTGTCTGCACCTGCCCGGCGCCGGCACGGATGCGCGTACCGGGCCGTTCGCTGCCACGGGCAGCGTCGTAGGCGGTGAAGGCCTCCTGATACCGCCTCGCGGCAAACATCTGATCGCCGCGCGTCAGCTGGGCCTCGGGCGTCAGGGTGCGGCCGACCGGCGACTGTGCGGATACGGTGAAGCCGGCGCCAGGCACTCCCACAAAAAAGAGGAGCACAATCGCGCCCGCCGCGCGGGAGATGTGCATATTCGCGGAGCCTATCACGGTAGTCTGTTGCGGTAATGCGGCGCGTCTCCCCGGCGTTGATGTGGTACCTCGCGGCCCTGGGCAGTGCCGTGGTGGTCGGGCCCGTGGGGCCGGTGTACTGGGACACCTTCGGCTATGTGACGCAGGCCGTCACCGGCGGTATCGGCGGACTGGGCGTCGGCCGTCCGGTCTTTGCGATGGCAACGCAGGGCGTCGCGTTTGTCTGGCAGCAGGTTGGAGGTTCGGTGTGGGACCTCGAAGTGGTGCTGCGCGTCGCGTGCCTGCTGGCCTCCGCGTTCGCCGCGCCGTTGACGCGACGGCTCGCGCTCGACGCCGGTCTGAGTGACCGCGCGGCGCACGTCGCCGCCGCCTTTGTCGCCGCGGCTCCCGCCTTCGCACACAGCAGTGCGACGGTGCTTACCGATGGCCCGTCGACGACGTTTGTGCTCCTCACGTGGATCGTCGCGATCCGGGCACTACGCAACGGCCATCCGGGCACGGCCGCGCTGGCGGGGTTGTGGTTCGGCCT
>JAURFE010000019.1 GCA_030827135.1 Vicinamibacterales bacterium | reverse complement strand
CGCGACTTGAACCTGCCCCTCATCACGCGCGACGCCGCCATTTGCGACAGCGGCACTGTGCGCGTGGTCTGGTAGCGATGTTCAGAAGCTGAAACGTGCGCCGACGGTGAGTGACAACACGCGCGTCGACTCGGCCGGCGTCGCAAATTGCTGCAGCCGGAGGCGCGCGTCGAGGTTCAGCCGCTCACCCGGAATCAACACACCGGCGCCCACGCCGAAGGCGGCGTTCACACTGCTCCCGGTCAGATCCTCCCCGAGCGTGATGCCATACGACTCCACCTGGGTGGTGACATCGGCACCGGCGACGGAAAACGCCGGCCGGAAGGTGACGCGCGCCATCCCCGCATCCACCGCGACCACAGGTGTCCATCGGTCGTCACGAGCCCGCCACTGCACCCCGGCCATAGTGACCCACGCCGGTGCGGTCACATCCCCCACCATCGCCACGTTGCGCGACGATGTGGTGAAGGCGGCGAGGGTGGTCGCCATCGACACACGGCGTCGCGACGCCGTGTCCTGAATCCACTCGGAACGGACGGTGGCGTCCACCGACGCGGTGATCCGGCGCGACACCTGGGCGCCGACAAGTCCGCCGACCCGTTCAACCGACCCGGCGCCGGCATACACCGTCGCCGACCAGGGCGACGAAACGGCCGGAGCCGCCGGCGCCTGCGCAAATGCCCTCTGGCCGGCGCCACTCAGGATGGCCGCCACGGCCAGCGTCACTTCGATTACGCGCTTCATCGCCCCTCCGGTGTGTTGATGCCATTGACCATCCAGGGCTGCACCACGACGTTTGACCGTTCGTCGATGGTGCGGAAGGACGGATAAAACCGCGACGGTGTCGTGATCATGTAGCCGACCGGCTCACCGCGGCGGGGGCGCCACGTGTCCATCGGGCCGCCCCACGTGCCGTCAGGACCGATCGCCTCCGAGGTCTGGCCGCTCTTGCAAATCTGACCCACGCGCAGCCACTCTCCGGACCCTGCGTACCACTGGCCATTGATGCGCGCCAGGTACCACTGGTTGCCTTCAATCGGCACCGACGGGTCATCGAAGAAGAACGACGCCGGCCACTGACCACGTTTGGTGTGGTTGATGCACATCGGGCCGGTGCCTGCACCGTCCTGCTCAACCGCGATGATGCGGTTGGTTTCGGGCCAGGCCGACACATTCACAAACCGCTGGAAGTTCACCGTGCGCAAGTCGACCGAGTAATACGTGGTGGCCGACTGCGCGGGGGAATACGCGCTCGAGACCTCGTTTTCTGCGTCGAACGCCTGCGCGCGCCAGACAAACGTGGTTTCGGCCGGCAGCTCCACGCCCGGTACAAAACTCGTGCGCGTCTCTCCTTCCGTCACCGTGCCGCTGGCCAGCAGCGTGGCAAACGTCGTGGAGGTGGAAATTTCAAAGCGGTAGGCGATGCGGCCGGCCGGACCGGTGCGCGCCACGTTGTTGACCGTCAACACCGGACGCTGCTCCAGGCCTGAGGCCCCGGTGAGCGGTGTCACGGGCACCGGCGCCCCGAGTGTCACCTGCGGACCAATCTGCAGTGTCGCGGTGGGGCCCGGTGCACCTGTGGTGCCATTCACCACCGGGGCGACACGCCAGTAGTACGTGCGTGCAGCGGCCAGCGTCGCCAATGTTGCGGTTGGCCGCTGCCCCGGCACGAGCGGCACGTCGACCTCCTGCACCACCGTCGCAAACGCTGCGTCGGAGGCCACCACGAACCGCAACGTCACCGCACCGCTGCTCAAAACGAGCGCGGGATCGGCCGACAGCGTCACCGGCTGACTTCGAAACGGCACCAACGTCCCCGACGCGGGCCCATGTCCACCCGGTGCGGCAATCGATTGGGACCCAATGGGCGAGACGGGGCTGGAACACGCCAGCAACCCGCCAATCGCCAGAACAACACACAACGGCGCAACACGCATCCGGGTATTTTCTTCTATAAAAATCTTTTCAGCAATAAAAAGACCGGCGCGCACCGCGTAGAATCCCCCGATGCGCCGCGCCACACGTCCCGCCGTTCGCCCGAGGGGCCGGCCGCCGAAGTACGGCAAGCCGGGACACCTCGTCGCCGTGACGCTGCCGGACGAGGTGCTGGACGCCCTGCGCCGGATTCACCCCGACATCGGCTGGGCGATCGTCTCGGCCGTGGAGGCCCGGGGTGGCGGGGCCGTCTCCCCCACTCCAAAAGATGCGAGGCCGCCGTCCGAAGTGTCACTGGTGGATATTGGAGCCGACCAGGCACTCATCGTCGTCAGCACGGCGCTGTTTCGCGCGCTGCCAGGAGTCCAGCTGATCCCGCTCTCGGCCACGCAGTCTTTCCTGGCGCTCGCGCCGACTCAAGGGATGGCCGACCTTGAACTCACCGTAATTGATCGGTTGGAATCCGGGAAGACGCGTCCGCGAGAAACAGAGGCCCTCGAGGGGCTCCTCCTTCAACTGCGAAAGTGGCGTCGCGACCGTGCGCTGGTGTTTGAACCGCGCTCGATCATCCTCGTGAAGAAAGCGCGCGCGCCGCGCTGACGCTTACGCGCCCGGCTTCGTGTGGCGCGCCCAGACCGTGGTCTGCCCGGCCTTGTTGAACGCGAGCACCGTGTAGGGCTGGAACGGTTTGCCGTCCATTCCCGGTGCCGACGCCGGCATGCCCGGCACGGTCAGGCCCACCACATCCTTCGGGCGCTCCTTCAGGAGGCGCACGATATCCGTTTCCGGAACGTGGCCTTCCACCACGTAGCCGTCCACCAGCGTCGTGTGGCAACTCTCGAGGTTCGGCGTCACGTGGTACTGCTTCTTGATGGGCCTCAGGTCGACGTGCAGCACGGTCGAGCGATACCCCTTCGCCGACATGTAATTGACCCACTCTCCGCAACAGCCGCAGTTGGGGTCCTTGTGGACCGTCAGGTGGGGCTTGGCTCCGGAGGCCACGGGTTTCATCTGGGCGAACGCTCGGGATGACGTGGCCAGGAGGCCGGTAACGGCCCCCAGGAAACCCGTCAGGAGGGCGCGGCGCGACAGGGGACGGGACATGAGCCCTATTGTGCCATAAGCCGTTGAGGATATTGGTCTTCCCTGCGCTCCTGTGCTATCCTTCCAGGGCTTCTGCATGGGTTCACCGAAATACACCATCCTCGTCGCCAATCGCCAGACTGGAGCCGTTCGCCGCTTCACGGTCGCGCGTCGCGCCGCGGTGATGGCGGTGCTCGGTGTGCTCTCCGTGCCTGTCCTGATTGGGCTTGGCGCGCGATGGTCCGGTGAGACAAAGATTCAGCAGCTGGCCCAGCACAGCGAAGCGCTTCGACTCGAAAACGAGAGTTATCGCGAAGCGACCGGCGAACTGGCCTCACAAATTTCCGCATTGCAGTCGGCGATGAACGAACTGGGCGAACAGGCGCAGCTCGATCCCGCGATGAAGCGTGCGATGGACAATCTGCCCCAGATGGTCCGCAATCGCGCGATGGGTGGTGGCCCGGTCACCACGGCTCCACCCGAACTCGCCAGCATGGGATCGCCCGACAGTACGTTCGGCGTCCTGCGCGACCTCCTCGGTTCTCTCGAAGAGCGGCTGCAGACCGTGCGTACGGGCGTCGAAAAACAGCAGGCCCTGGCCTCAGCCACGCCGTCCATGTGGCCCGTCGTCGGCTATCTGTCGTCGATGTTCGGCAACCGCAAGGACCCGTTCACGGGACAGCCGGACTTTCATCCCGG
Source organism: Vicinamibacterales bacterium (assembly GCA_030827135.1). Taxonomy (GTDB): domain Bacteria; phylum Acidobacteriota; class Vicinamibacteria; order Vicinamibacterales; family SCN-69-37; genus SYFT01. The sequence continues at coordinate 789 of JAURFE010000019.1, read as the reverse complement.
GCTCGACATCTCGGCACCGCATGGCGCGCCGATCCGCGCGACCGCTGATGGCGTCGTGGAGTCGGCGGGCTTCGCGGGCAACTACGGCAACGCCGTGGTCGTGCGCCACGGCTTCGGACTCTCCACCCGATACGCACACATGTCGCGTATCGCGGCGCGCCCGGGCATGACCATCAAGCGCGGCGACCTGCTCGGGTACGTCGGCGCGACCGGCCGCGCGACCAGCGCGCATCTGCACTACGAAATTCTGCTCAACGGCCAGACGATCAACCCGTTGCGGCTTCTCGCTCGACCCTAATACCCAATTCAGAAAGGAACTCCCGTGGCTGCACTGCGTGCTCCGCGTCTTCTGCTCATCGCGGCTCTTGCCGTCGGTGCGGCGTGCACTGCCGCTCCGTCCGGCCCCTCCACGAGTTTCACCGCTCCTGTGGGCCAGGCACCGGCCGCCGGCACGTCGTACGCCTTTGCGCAGCAGCCTGTGACGCTGACCATCACCAATGCCGTGCGCTCGGGCACCGCGTCGGTGACCTACGACGTCCAGGTCGCGCTTGATGACGCATTCTCGACGCTGGTGGCAGCCGTGACCGGCGTGGCTGAGACAGCGGGCGCCACCACGACCGTGACGCTGCCGGCGCTGCCAGGGGCTCGCACCTACTTCTGGCGCTCCCGCGCCACCGTGGATGGCGTCTCCAGCTCCTACTCAAACATCCGTTCGTTCGCGGTGCGGGCCCAGGTCACGATTCAGGCCCCGGTCGTCCTGAGCCCCGCGGACCAGGGGCGCGTCTTCAC
>JAURFE010000018.1 GCA_030827135.1 Vicinamibacterales bacterium | reverse complement strand
TCCCCCGCCAGTCCCACCGTCCAGACGCCCTTTTCCTTGAGTTCCTCGATCGCCCGCGAAATATTGACGACCGTGGCAATTTTGACGTGATGGACGGCCCCGGCAGACGCCTTCGCCGTGGCCCCGTCGAGCGGCGCCGCATGGCGCGCCTGACGGATGACCCCGTGGCCCCCGGCCGCGTCAATCGACCGCAGCACAGCCCCGACATTCTGAGGGTCTTCAACGCTGTCGAGCACGATCAGCAGCGGCGGCCCCTCGGCCTGGTCCACCAGTTCCTCAACCGTGTACGCGGGCAACGCCTGCAGGTCCGCCGCCACCCCCTGATGGACGCCGCCCCGCGCCAGCTTCTCCATCGCCTGCCGGTCGATGGTCTCAGTCTGGATGCGCAGTTCGTGCGCCCGGGCAAGCAGGGCATCCACACGCGCCCCTGCGCCACGTACGTGAATGAGCCGCGAAACCCGGCGGGCCTTCAGGGCCTCGGAGACTGAATTAATTCCGTAGATCAGGGGCATAACAAAGGTCCAGGGTCCAGGGTCCAGGGTTCGGGTCCAACGGGTCCAACGGTCCTATGCGAGGAGCCTCTGGATACGAACAGCACACGATGGTACTCCGCCCAGCAGGCCGGCGACCTGATCGATTGCAGGAATCGCGAGGTCAAGCTCCGGACCGGAGTCCATCCCCGTGAGCGCGACGCGGATGGGATGGAAGAGCGCCTTTCCCTTGATGCCCGTCACCTCGCGCGCCTTAGTGGCCGCCGCGCGGAAGGACTCCTTGGTGAGGGGCCCGAGATCGGCAATCGCATCACCAAACGCCGACAGCACCGTCGCGCCATCGGCCTCCGCCGCCACAAGCCGCGCCGCCTCGGCTCGATTCCAGTCGAGGACAAACTTCACGCGCTCGGGAATTTCCTCCAGGCGGTCAACCGCACCGACAGCCAACGGCAAGATGGCCGCGACTGCCGCCCTCGGTCCAGGGTCCAGGGTCCAGGGGCCAGGGTTCGCACCGGCGCCCTGAAAAAAAGGCATCGCCAGGTCAATGAGACGGTCGGGTTCGCAGACCTTCATGTAGTGGCGATTCATCCAGGCGAGTTTGTCGATGTCAAACACGGCCGCACTGTGGCTCACACGCGCGACATCAAACCGGCGCGCCATCTCGTCCATCGCGATCAACTCTTCACCATCACCAGGCGACCACCCGAGCAGCGCCAGGTAGTTCGTCAGCGCCTCGGGCAGGTACCCGCGCGCGCGGAACTCGGACACACTGGTCGCGCCGTGCCGCTTGGACAACGGCGCATGATCGGGCCCCATCACCAGCGACAGATGCGCAAACGCGGGCGGCGTCAGACCAAGCGCTTCATAAATCAACACCTGCCGTGGCGTGTTCGAGATGTGATCCTCGCCGCGAATCACGTGCGTAATCGCCATCAGCGCATCGTCAACCACCACCGCGAAGTTGTAGGCCGGTCCACCGTCGGAACGCACGATGACGGGATCCCCGATCACCGAGGTGTGAAACGTCACCGGGCCCCGCACGAGATCGGTGAAGGTCACATCGCGATCGGGCGGAATGACAAACCGAAGCGCCGCGGCCTCACCAGCCGCGCGACGGGCGTCGGCGTCGGCAGGCGCAAGCCCGCGGCACCGGCCGGAGTACTTCGGCGGGGCGCCCGAGGCCAAGGCGGCCGCGCGCTCCTGTTCCAGCTGGTCGGCCGAACAGAAACACCAGTAGGCGTGCCCGGTGTCGAGCAACGTGCGCGCATACGTCGCGTACACGTCCAACCGCTCCGACTGCCGATACGGCAGGTACGCGCCGCCCACATCCGGGCCCTCATCCCAGTTCAACCCGAGCCATTGGAGGTCCGCGCGAATGCCATCCTCCGAGGCGCGCGTCGATCGCTCGGTGTCCGTATCCTCAATCCGGAGCACAAACGCGCCGTGCTGCCCGCGCGCCAGCAGCCAGTTGAACAGCGCGGTTCTGGCATTGCCCACATGCAGCAGGCCGGTGGGACTCGGCGCAAATCGCAGTCGCATCACGCCTTCGCTCCCAGCAACACGACGGCATGCGACGCAATCGCTTCCCCACGACCCACCGCATCCACACCTTCGTTGGTCTTGCCCTTCACGGTCACCGCATCCACTCCGACACCCAGCACGGCCGCCAGCGCCTCGCGCACCTGCGGCAGATGCGGCGCCAGCTTCGGCGTCTCAAGAACCACCGTCACGTCCGCATTCACCACAACCCAGCCGCGCGCGTGCACCACGGCCAGCGCACGCGCCAGCAGGTCAAGCCCCGGCGCGTTTTTCCACTGCGGATCGGTGTTGGGAAACATCTGTCCGATGTCGCCGGCACCCGCGGCGCCGAGAACCGCATCCGTCAACGCATGGCACACGACGTCCCCGTCCGAATGCCCCAGCGGCCCCTTCGTCGAGGGCACGTCGACACCGGCCAGCACCAGCGGACGTCCCTCCACCAACTGATGCAGGTCGTATCCCGTACCTGCCCGCATGCTCGTCATCCGTTGCCTCGCCTCCGTCACATCGTCGCTCGTCGTGATCTTCACGTTGCGCCGGTCGCCATCCACAATCGCCACCGTGCCTCCGGCCACCTCCACCAGTCGGGCTTCGTCGGTCGCCTCATCTGCACTCTGCCCGGCCGCCACCGCGCGCGCCAGCACATCGCGCCGAAACCCCTGCGGCGTCTGCGCCAGCCACAACTCGTCCCGCGGCACCGTCTTCAACACCACGCGCGACTGGTCAGACACCGACGCGCGTTTCACCGTGTCCGCCACGGGGATGGCCGGCACCGCCGCGCCCACCGACGCCGCCGCCGCAATCACCCGGTCGATCACGTCACGGGTCACAAACGGCCGAGCCGCATCGTGCACGATCACGATCTCGGCGGCGTTCGACACGGCCTCGAATCCTGCGCGAACAGAATCCTGCCGGCGCGCGCCTCCGGCCACCACGCGGCACGGCACGCGGGTGACGCCCACAAGCGCCTCACCGGCCGCGACCAACTCCTCGGGCACCACGACCACCAGTTCGCCCACCAGCGGATGCCCGTCACACGCCCGCACGCTGCGCCGCAGAATCGATTCGCCGCCGATCTCCAGGAGCTGCTTCGGCACAGGCCCTCCCACACGGGCGCCCCGCCCCCCGGCCACGATGATCGCTGCGACGTACATCTGCTGGATCTTAGCCTCGTACGGGTTCAGGGTTCAGGGTTCATCGGTTCATGGTGCTGTTCCTGGAACCGGGTGCTTGGAGGCAGGGTTCTGGGCACTGGGTTGGTTCAGAGTTCCAGCACCGATGAACCATGAACCGATGAACCCTGAACCCGAGCGAGAGTGAGCGTCATTGCTTCTTCGCTCACGTCGGCGAGCGGGGCCGGGATGAAGATGACGATGAGCGCAGCGGTGGTGGTTTCGGTGACGGCGGTACGGGCGGAGTCGGAGGTCGGATTGCCGAAGGCCCCGAGGTCGTCAGCCAGGACCAGGCGCCCCGCCACATGCACCTCATCCTTTCGAATACCGGCGTACGACTCCCCCTCCCCACCACGTCGCATCGTCACGGCACCCACCACCTTCGACGCGTCATACAACCCGAACGACAGCTGAGTCTCGAGCGAACACCAGTTGATCACGTCCACAAGACTGTTGATACGCGGCAACTCGTCGCCTTTGCGCACCCGCCGCAACAAAGCCTCCGACGACGGGCGCGTCTTGGTGGGATCGATGCCAAGTCGCTTGTACATCGTCCTGACCGCGGCAGTACGATCGGCCGACTCCGCGGTGGTCCGCAATCTGGCCGCAGCATCCCTCAGCGGCTGATCCAGACGCGCGTCGCGGGCCACGACGACCACGGGGGACACGCGAGCCGCTACGGGGCACACGATGGCGGCCAGGTCATCGGCGACGGCGATCTGGAACCGTTCACGGTTCATCGGTGCATGGTTCATGGTGCTGTTCCGGGTTCGGGGTTCCGAACCGCGGCGCGCGCAAGCGCGGTCACCCGCGCGACATCCTCACGGCGCAGGCCGAGTGTACTGATCGGAGGGTGGACAATGACGTCGACGACGCCCGGACGCACGGTGAGGTGCCCCTTGCGCATGACGTGCCGCGTCCCGATGAGCGTGATCGGGATGATCGGCAACTGGCGATCCACCGCAATTGCGAACACACCAGGCTTGAAGCGCCCGACCTGATCGTCGTCACTGCGCGTGCCTTCGGGGAATACGACCAGTGACGACCCGTTCCTGATGAGCTGCTGCGTCTTGCGCACGACCGACGGCCCCGGGTTTGCCCGGTCAACGAGCACATGCCCCGCGAGGCGGAGATGCCACCCGATGAACGGGATGCCGCCGAGCATCGCCTTTGCCAGGATCCGCAGCTGCGCTGGAATGGTCGCAAACACCACCGGAATGTCGAAGATGCTCTGATGATTCGAGACGTACACCGCGCTGGTGTTCCCGTCGGCGGGCCAGTCCCCATGTACCCGCACACGGACACCGGCCGTCCACAGGATCACCCGCGCCCAGGCGCGCGCACACCGGTGTGCCATGTCGCCCCGCCGGTCCAGGAGGCCCGACACGAGCGAGATCACTCCAAAAACGATCGTGAACAGGCTGACAGCGGGAATCAGGAGGAGCACAGTCCGCCACCACTGCCACGACGGCAGGGTCACGCCTGTGCGGCCGGACGCGGGCGCCGAATGGGCTCGGGCTCGGCAGCCGCATCCAGATGACGGCCGAAGATCATGCGACCCGCCGTCGTCTGCAACACACTGGTCACCACAACGTCGAGGTTCTTGCCGATGCTCTTGCGCGCGTTGTCCACGACCACCATCGTGCCGTCGTCGAGATACGCGACCCCCTGGTTGTATTCCTTGCCCTCTTTGAGGATGAACACGTTCATTACCTCACCGGGCAGCACGACCGGTTTCAGGGCGCTGGTCAGCTCGTTCATGTTCAGCACATCGACGCCGCGCAGCTGCGCGACCTTGTGCAGATTGAAGTCGTTGGTGACGAGCTTGCCGTCGAGCGTCTTGGCCAGTTCGATCAGCTTCAGGTCCACTTCCCTGATCCCGGGAAAATCCACGTCGGAGATGATGACCTCCACGCCGGACATCTTCTGGATGCGGTGCAGGATGTCCAGGCCGCGCCGTCCCCGATTGCGCTTGAGCGCGTCGGAGGCATCCGCCACGGCCTGCAGTTCCTTCAGCACAAACTGCGGCACGACCAGCGTGCCATCGAGAAATCCACTCTCGGCCACCTCGGCGACGCGGCCGTCAATGATCGCGCTCGTATCGAGGATGCGGTACCGCCGGTATCCCCGGGCGTCCTTGAACAGACTGACGAGTTTGGCGGGCTCAAGCCACTCGCCCTTGCGCGCCCCGAAGACCAGGCCGAGATACGGCAACACGATGACGACCAGGCCATGCAGGAAGCGGACGCGGGTATCTCCGGTGTTGGCCCAGAACAGCGCGTTGTTGATGGCCTGCGCCACCATGAGCATGATGCCGAACCCGAGCAGGCCGCCCAGCAGCTGCGTGACCGAGGTGTCGCGCATGCGCATCTCGGCGAGCACGATCAGCAGCGCCACCACCAGACCAAGCGCCGCATTAATCGCGAAGTGGGTGCCCGCAGGCTGAATCAACATGGCGGTGTACACCACCGCGCCGATGAAGATTCCGCGCACGAGAACGAAACCACGCATGGCAGTATTCTAGCCGTACATGCGTCGCCTCCTCCCCTGCATCCTGATTGCTGTCGGTGCCGCACTCTCCGGGTGCGGCCCGGCGCCGGACACCACAGGCCCCGCGTCGGCGGCGCCCGACGACGTCTGGGGACGCTATGAGCGTGCAGCGGGTGGCGATGCGTTGCGCAACGTGCGGGGTATTCGCGCGACGGGGATCTCCGTGGACCCGTCGATTCAGGGCAACCGCCGCTTGACGCTGGAACTGGCGGCGCCCGCCGGGTACCGCCAGCGTGAACTGCCGCATCCGACAGACGGAGCCCCCCTGCGAACGCTCATCGGCTACAACGGCACGGTGGGCTGGTGGGCCGGCAACACCATGCTGGCGGGCGACGGGCTTTCGACCGACCCGGCCGTCCGGCAAGCTGCGCTCACGGCCGCCGGCCGGCAGAACTTCATCAACAACGCAGCCGGCATCGTCCCGCTGTGGCTGCAGGACGCCGGCATCGAGGTCACCCCGGTCGGCGTCGTGCAGGACGGGCCGGATCGCGGTTCGTGGGCCGTCTCGCTGAAGGCCGGCGGCGAACCGGTGGGACGCCTGATCTTCGACGCCACCACCCACTTCCCCCGGCGTCTTGTGGTTCCCTACCACCGCCACATCCGGAGCGCCGGCGGCGAGTATTCGATGGTGTACGCCGACTACAAGGACGCCGGTGATGGCGTGATGCTGCCGTACCGGATTTCGAGAGAGGCTCCCGCAGACACGCCGTCGGACATCACCGTGACGAACTGGATTCTGAGTGCGTATCAGATCAACCCGGTGTTCGGCCCGAACACGTTCGATCCGCCCGGCAGGCAATAGGGCCCGAAGGATAGTGGTAGCTCATC
>JAURFE010000017.1 GCA_030827135.1 Vicinamibacterales bacterium | reverse complement strand
CCTCACGCGGCTGCGGGTCGAGGACCTCAGATATGCCTCCTGATACCATCCCCGAACCTTGGCGAGCGTTCCTAATCGATCTCGACGCAGCCTGCCCGGGGCCCTTGCGAATGCTGTGCATCGGAGGCTTCGCGGTGAGCCTGTACTACGCACTCACTCGTCCAACCGTCGACATCGACGTGGTCGATGTCATGCCAGACGACGCGAAACAGACGTTGGCGACGCTGGCCGGCCAAGGCACTGCCCTGCACAAACGCCATAAGGTCTACCTTCAGATTGTCGGCATCGCGCAGCTGCCATACAACTACGAGGCCCGCATCCGCGTGATGCCAATGCCGTTTCTCCGACAACTGTCCATCCTGGTACCAGAACCCCATGACCTCGCACTCAGCAAAGTGGGCAGGAATCTCGAGATCGACTTTGAAGACGTGCTGGCGCTGGCAGGCTCACCCGAGTTCGACCTCCAGTTACTGAACGATCGATACCAAAGCGAACTGAGACCGTACCTCCATGGCCCCACCGAACGCCACGACTCGACTCTTCGGTTCTGGTGCGAAGCTATCGGGGAGCGCCGGCAACGCACCTAAGCTGCTCAACGCCCTGCCGGAATTGGTGCGTCGTGGTCGCACCAGCCGGTGGAGGGCGCGTACACAGCGCCTTGACATTGACGTACTAATGCATATGACTTACGTTTAGTCATATGCGCACATCCTTGATTTTGCCCGAGGAATTGATTGACGAGGCCCGTCGAACATTGGGCTTCACGTCCAAGACCGACACGGTGGTCTACGCGCTGCGTGAAGTCGTACGGCGCGGGCGAACCGAAGACCTGAAGGCCATGCTGGGCAAGGTCAAGTTCGAGTTCGACCCGACCGAACTTCGCAAGCGCAGCCGGGCCCGGGTCGGCCTGTGATCGTCGTGGATACCTCGGTGTGGGTCGACTCGATAGGTTCACGCGGCACCGACACGCGCGAAACGCTGACGTCACTGCTCGACGCAGACGAAGTGGCTCTGGCGCTGCCGGTCAGGCTTGAACTGACTGCCGGCCTCGCTCGCAAGGAGCGAGGCCCTTTCCTGCGCGCACTTTCCGGGCTCCCCATCCTGGTCCCGACAGAAGACACCTGGCGGCTGATCGAAAGCTGGGTCGGTCCCGCTTGCGACAAGGGGCACCACTTCGCGATTTCCGACCTGCTGATTGCCGGACTCACCCATGAGATTGGCGGGCTCGTCTGGTCACTCGACGAAGACTTTGCGCGACTCGAAAAGCTCGGATACGTGCACCGCTATTAATTGTCGTATCCTCTTCCCTTCAAGCTCAGGAAAACATCATGACCACACTCAACGCCACCACCCTCGGCTGTTCCATCACGTGCAAAAAACTCGACGCCTCACTGGCGTTCTACCGCGACGTTCTGGGCTTTACGGTCGACATGACCTTCCCCAACGAAGGCCCGATGGCCGGCGCCGTCATCAGCGCCGGAGACATCCGGATCGTGCTCAACCAGGACGATGGCAAGCTGGGATGGGACCGGGTGAAGGGCCAGGGGTTCTACCTGCAGCTCAACGTCAAGAGCGCGGCCGACGTCGATGCCACAGCCGCGCGCGTCAAGGCGGCCGGCGGCACGCTGCTCGACGAGCCCGCCGATCGGCCCTGGGGCGTGCGCATGTTCCAGTTCCGCGACCCGGACGGGTTCAAGATGGGGGTCTCGACGCCGCTCACGAAGTAGAGCGCACTGGCCCGCTACAGCCCAGCGGGCTCGTACGACCCGCTCAAAACCAGCGGGTCCTACATGCGTTCGAGCACGACGTCCCACGTGGGGCGGACGGTGCCGTCGGTGAACCGCACGCCCGCGCGTGACCAGGGGATCTCGTGCGGGTGCATCGCGTCAAAGCGCCAGGATGTCGAGAGGGCCGCGATGCCCCACGCGGCGACGGGACGCACTTCGCCGCGCTCACTCACGCCGTTGCCGTTCCGGTCGTGCCACAACGCCCGGTCCAGGGTCCAGGGGTCCAGGGTCCAGGGGTCGGGCAATCTGCCTATTCGCAGCACCTCGCATGTTCGGGCAAACGCCGTCGGCGACGACGATGCTACCGTCGTCGTCCCAGTAGCGAGGAGGCCGGCATGGATGACAACCGATTGGAAGCTACCGAACAATTGATGGACGAGCTGGCGGCGCGTGTGGACGAACTCCAGCGTCGATTCGAAGGCCTGATTCGAACGCTGCGGCATGAAGAAGTCGGCCGGAAACTGGGTCTGATGGACGCTGAGTTTGTGCGAACGGAACCAACAGATGTGCCACTTTCTGTCAGGACCATGAAGCACGAAGGCGCAAGGGTCACGTTGGCCGCGAAGCTTCGGCAGGAACGCGTGCTCAACACGATCGCGCGAATTCCCGCTCAGAAGCTGGAAGACCTTATCCGCGGCCGGTAGCCGCGCTGAGTCGCGCCTTCGCGATCTTGGCGTCGCGCTCGGAGGTGAGCCGCTCGCGGTCGCGCCGGTATTCGTCCATCCTCGCCGCCTGCTCGGACGGGTCGAACATTTCGCGCAGCTTGCCCTCGTGCAACACCTGCACCTCGGCGAGTTTGGACTCGTAGAAGTTGCGAATCTCCGCGATCGCCGCCTTCTGCGCGTCTGTCAGCGGCTTGTGCTCGATGCCTGCATCAACGTCCTTTTTCTGCAGGCGCTCCATCGCGAGTTCGTAGGCGGATTTCATCTCTGCATTATGGCGTGTTTCGGGGCGGTGGCTGAGCGCTCCCTGATTTGTACGCGCCGGAACATCACGGGATCGTTGTGACCGGCAAACCCAAAGAACCCCTCCGTCCGCGCCACACCAGGATGCGCACTCCCCGCTATGTACGTGGCAGGGTCCACCTTCGACAAGTCGGTCTTGAGGATCACCGTGCCATTGAGCTCTACGCGAATGGTGGATCCGACCACCTGCACGTCCTGCACGTTCCACTCGCCAATCGGACGCTGGTAGCCACGGGCGGCCGCCACCATGCCGTACGCGGACCCGTGGGCCTGTCTGGGATCGATCGGCCCGCGCACCTGCTCGTAGTTGTCGTCCAGCACCTGCAACTCCGTCATGCCGACGTAGGCGGTGTCCCCGGTACCGGGGTACCGGATCGCCAGACCATTGTTCCCACCGGCCGGCAACTTGAACTCCACACGCGCATCAAAATCAGTCAGCGTCCGGTTCCAGTAGATCGTCCCGCCCTTCTCCGGTTTGCAGGCGATCGCGCCGTCGCGAATTTCGTAGCTGTCGAGTGCACCCGCCCAGCCGGACAAACTGCGGCCATCAAACACATCCACGAACCCCTGGGTCCCCTTCGACCGCAACAGGTCGTTGGCCTCGGTTGACGGGATTTCTCGAATGAATATGTTGCGCCAGCGGATCTCGCCTCCGTGTGTCTGCAACTGGATGGGGCCCCGCGCGGGCACCGGCGTGGCCCGGTCGTAGTAGTTCTCCATGATGGCGTGATCGACCACCAGCACGTTGTTGAGCCACACGCTCACGCGCGATCCGACCATGACAATGCGCATCGTGTTCCACTGGCCGAAGGGCTTGTCGGCCAGCACGAGCGGATCCTTGCCCGGCGCGCCTGCGCTGTTGTTCCACAGGCCACCCGACCCCTTGTGCGCACCCAGGTTGAACTTGGCCTCGTCGGTGTAGTCCCAGATCTGCACCTGAGGCACCCCGCGCAGATAGATGCCCGAGTCAGCCTTCGCCACCGTCCGGTATTCCAGCCGGAGCTCAAAGTCGCCGTAGTCCTTCTCGGTTGTGGCGTACGCGCCCTCGCCGTCGTTGACCAGCTCGGGGCCTTGCGCGGACCAGTGCGCCCGCATCGTGGCATTCCACGAAGCAATCTTTGCCGTTCGCTCGGCCTCACTCATCGCCATGAGCTTGCGGTGGTCGAACGTATCGCCTCCACGCCACCCGGTCAGATCCCGGCCGTTGTAGAGCGCCGTGAAACCGGGGGGCGCCTGGTCCACAGTCAACGCCATCAGGGACGAGGTGAGCGCCACCACAACGCCACAAATCAGCATGCGAGTCATGGTCCGAATGATACGCCGTGGCTACAATGTGCGGATGCGATTGAACCGGATGATCCAGGCCATCGACCTGCATGCGGCCGGCGAACCGGGCCGCGTCATCGTCGGCGGCGTGCTCGACGTGCCGGGCGCCACGATGTTCGAGAAGATGACGTGGCTGCAGACATACGGCGACGACCTGCGGCTGCGGATGCTGCGCGAACCACGCGGCTACCCCGCCGCCAACTGCAACCTGATCCTGCCGGCCACCCATCCTGAGGCCCAGGCCGGCTACGTGATCATGGAACAGGTCGAATACCCCGGCATGTCGGGCACAAACACGATCTGCGTGGTGACGGCCCTGCTCGAAACGGGCATGCTGCCGATGACCGAACCGGCCACCGACGTCGTGCTGGAATCGCCGGCGGGCCTGATCCGGGTCCACGCCGAGTGCCGCAACGGCAAAGTGCGTGGGGTGACATTCACCAACGTTCCGGCATTTGCCACCCACCTGGACCAGCCCATCGAAGTGCCACACCTGGGCACGGTGACGGTCGACGTCGCCTACGGCGGCATGTTCTACGTGATCGCCGACGCGGCGCAGTTCGGCTTCAGGCTGACGCCCGACGAAGGCGCCGACATCACACGCACGACCGAAATGATCAAGGCCGCGGCCGCAGAACAGCTGCCGGTCGTCCACCCGGATCAACCGGGATTTGCCGGCATCACCATCGGCCAATTGTCGGGACCGCCGCACGACCCGGCCCACTCGCGCCGCAACGCGGTCACGGTGTCGACGGGCACACTCGACTGGAACAAACCCTCCACGTGGACGGGCGTCATCGATCGCTCGCCCTGCGGCACGGGCACGTCGGCGAAGATGGCAATCCTGCACGCGAAGGGTCAACTGGGCCTGCACGAAGACTTCCGTCACGAGGGCATCCTGGGTACGGTCTTTACGGGCCGCCTGATTGCGGAAACCACGGTCGGTACCGGTGCGCAGGCGCGCACGGCGGTGGTGCCGACCATTACGGGCACGGCGTGGATTACCGGGTTTGCGTCGTATGTGGTCGATCCGGAAGATCCGTTCCCGAACGGGTACACGGTGGGAGACATTTGGTGAGGTCCAGGGGTCCAGGGGTCGAGGGGTCCAGGGGTCGAAGGAGTTGTGACGTGAGAGTGTTCAGAGCATTCGGCGTAGTCGTGTTGGTGGGTCTCTCGGTGGTGGCAGGTCTGCTGGCGCAGGCCCCCGCGGCCACACATCCACTGGCCCGCGACCTGAAGTGGCGCAACATCGGGCCGGCCAACATGACGGGCCGCATCGCGGCCATCGAGGCGCTGTCGACCGATCACCGCCACGTGGTGGTGGCCTCCGCATCGGGCGGCGTGTTCCTGTCGAAAAACGCCGGCATCACATGGGACCCGATCTTCGACCGCTCCGAGGGCGCGGGCTCGATTGGCTCAGTGGCCATCTTCGAGCCGAACCCGGACATCATCTGGGTGGGCACGGGCGAAGCGGCCAACCGCAACTCGAGCGGCTGGGGCAACGGCCTGTTCAAGACGACCGACGGCGGCAAGACGTGGCGGCACGTGGGCCTGGCCAACACCCACCACATTGCCGAGATCGCACTGCACCCGACCAATCCCGACATCGCCTACGCGGCCTCCCCCGGCCACCTGTGGGGCTACTCGGGCGATCGCGGCCTGTTCAAGACGACCGACGGCGGCACCACGTGGACGAAACTGGCCGGCGGCCTGCCCAACGACGGACGCACGGGCGCGACCGAAGTGATCATGGACCCGCGCAACCCCGACGTCCTGTACGCGGGCATGTATCACCGCCTGCGACAACCGGCGACGATGCACTCGGGCGGCTCCAACGGCGGCATCTTCAAGACTCGCGATGGCGGACGCACATGGCAGCGCCTGAGCAAAGGCCTGGCAGCCGGCGACTCGGGGATGATCGACATTTCGATTCACCTCTCCAACCCGGACATCGTCGTGGCGGCGTACGAAGCCGACGAGAACATCCCGTATGACCCGGCGCGCCCAACGTCGGCGCAGACACCGGGCTCGGGCATCTACATCTCCGAGGATGCGGGCGCGTCGTGGAAGTGGCTGTTAAAGACCCACCTGCGGCCGTTCTACCACGGGCAGGTGCACATCGACCCGAAGAACCCGAAGCGCATCTTCTCGGTGGGACGTGAATTCAAAGTGTCGCTCGACGGCGGCGTGACCTGGCGCGACAAGTGGTGGGGCGGCGGCGGCGACGACCACGACTTCTGGATGGCGCCCTACGACCCGAAGATCTTCTACACGGCCACCGACCAGGGCGCGTACCTGACGGTAGACGATGGCCAGACGATTTTGTCGTTCGACAACATGGCCATCGGGCAGTACTACAAGGTCGGCGTGGACATGCGCGACCCGTACTGGGTGGTGGGTGGCCTGCAGGACAACGCCATCTGGGCCGGTCCCAGCAACTCGCGCGAGGCCCGCGGCATCCTCAACATGCACAACACGTGGCTGGGCGAAGGGGACGGCTTTGCCGCCCTGGTGGATCCCACCGACTACCGCACGGTCTACATGGTCAACCACGTCGGGTTTGCGATGCGCCTGAACTTCGAAACCCGCGAGCCGACGTTCATCACACCAACGCCGGAAACGGTCGTTAACTTCTCCGACTATTCCGACGTCGGGTATCAGGAAACGCCAATCCGTTACACGATCGATCCGGGCGAGCATTGGTTCCGCTATGGACGGCCGAACCGGCCGCTGCTGCCGCCGCACTTCCGCTTCAACTGGAACAGTCCGCTGGCGATGTCGCCGTCCAACCCGCGCACGCTGTACTTCGCCGGCAATCACGTGTTCAAGTCCGTGGACCGCGGCGATACGTGGCGCATCATCAGCCCCGATCTGACGACCAACGACGCGAAGCTGCGCAACCCGTCGAACTCGGGCGGGTTGACGCGCGAGGTGACCGGCGGCGAAAACCACTTCACGGTGTACGACGTGCGCGAGTCGCCCCTCGACCCGGCGCTCGTGTGGGCGGGGACCGACGATGGCAATGTGCAGGTGACGAGGAACGGCGGCGCCAGCTGGACGAATGTGCGCGCCAACCTGCCGGGTGTCACCGGCGAGGTGTGGGTCAGCCGCGTGGAGCCCTCCCACCACGCGGTGGGCACGGCCTACGTGGTGCTCGACAACCACCGGCGCGACGACATGAATCCGCATGTGTTCGTCACGCGTGACTTCGGCGCCACGTTCACCAACATCACGGGCAATCTGCCTGACGGCATCGGCTCCTACGTCATCAGCGAGGATCCGGTGAATCCAAACCTGCTCTTTCTGGGTACGGAGTTCGGCGTGTACGCCTCGATCGAAGGCGGGCGCACGTGGTTCAAGCTGTCGAGCGGTATGCCCAACGTCGCCGTGCTCGACCTGGTGATTCACCCGCGCGACGGCGATCTCATCGCGGGCACACATGGGCGAGCGATCTGGATTCTCGACGACCTCACGCCCCTGCGGCAGATGACGCCGGCCGTGGCGGATACGGCCGCGCACCTCTTCCGCAGCGAGCTGGCCACCCGGTGGGTGACGATCGACCTGGGCCGCAAGCAGGAAGACTTCCTGTTCCGCGGCGCCAATCCGCCCGCCGGTGCGTCGATCAATTTCTGGCTACGCGAGGCGCCGCAGGGCCCGGTGGCGCTGGAGATCTCGGAGTTTACGGGTGACCGCGTCGCGACCGTGCGTCTGGGTGCCGGCGGTGCGCAGGCGGGTATCAATCGCGCGCACTGGAATTTCCAGTTCCCCTCCACCGCGGCCGAACGCGCGGCCATGACGGCCCGGCTCGATGCCGCGATCACGTTCCTCGATGGACGCGTGGTTGAATCCGCCCGGCGCCAACAGCTCGGCCGGTTGCGCACGGCACTGGCCGCCGCTTCCACCGATGCCGCGTTGAATCAGGTGCGCCTGGAGCTCGTGAGCGACTTCAACGGTCAGGCGGCCGGACGTCCGCTGTTCGGCACATCGATCGGCAACACGACCGCCGCTGCCGGCACCTACCGGGTCACGCTGCGGGTGAATGGACAGACACTCGAAGGCACGGTCACCGTGCGCGACGACCCGATGAAGGCCGAACACGGCGGCCGGTGAACGCGCCGGCTTGCTCCGTGGGTCTAAAATGGCCTCATGCCCCTTCGCCCTCTCATCACCGCCCTGACACTCACCTTCGCGGCCACCCTCTCCGCGCAGAATCCGAAGACGATGGCGGAGATGCATGCGCTGCATACCAATCCCGAGGCGTACATCAAGGCGCTGGAGGATCCGGAGCGCGACAAGTATCAGAAGCCACATGAGGTGATGACCGCGCTGGGCGTGAAGGACGGCGAGGTCATTGCCGACATCGGGGCGGGGTCGGGCTACTTCTCGCTGCGGCTGGCGCGGCACGTCGGCACGACCGGTCACGTGTACGCGGTGGACGTGAGCCCGGACATGACGCGGCACCTGAATGAACGGATCCGCGATGCGAAGCTCCTCAACATCTCCACCATCCTTGCGAAGCCGGACGACCCGCTGCTGCCGCGCCCGGTCAACCGCTTCCTGATTGTGGACGTGTGGCACCACATCGCCGACCAGTCCGCCTACCTCGCGCTGATGAAGAAGTCCCTCACGCCCGGTGGTGAAGTCGTGATGATCGACTTCAAGAAGGAAGAGCTTCCGGTTGGCCCGCCGCTCAACATGAAGATCGCGCGTGAAGACCTGATCGCGCAGATGCAGGCCCACGGCTTCACGCTCGCGAAGGAACACACGTTCCTGCCGTATCAGTACTTTCTGGTGTTCAACGCGAAATGACACAACGAGAAATGACACCCGACGTCATTATTGTCGGCGCCGGTCTTGCCGGCCTGTGTGCCGCGCGCACGCTGCAGGCCTCCGGTCGCACCTGTACCATTCTCGAGGCGAGCGACGAGGTCGGCGGCCGCGTGCGGACGGATGTGGTCGATGGCTTCCGTCTCGACCGCGGCTTTCAGGTGCTGCTCGACGCCTATCCCGAGGCGCAGGCCGTGCTCAACTACGCCGCGCTCGATCTGAAACCGTTCCTGCCCGGCGCGCTCGTGCGCTTCGAGGGCCGCTTCCATGAGGTGAGCGACCCCTGGCGGCGTCCGCTTGCGGCGCTGGGCACACTCGCGAATCCCATCGGCACTCTCGCCGACAAGATGAAGGTCGCCGGCATCCGTCACCGCGCGCTCGCCGGCACGATGGAGGAACGGTTCCGCGATCCCGAGACGACCACACTTGAGTTGCTGAAGGCGGCTGGGCTGTCGGACGTGATGATCTCCCGGTTCTTCCGGCCGTTTCTTGGCGGCATCTTCCTCGAGCCGGATCTGCAGACGTCGAGCCGCATGTTCCAGTTCGTGTTCCGGATGTTCTCGACCGGCAACGCGACCGTGCCGGCGCAGGGCATGGGGGCGATCCCGAAGCAGATCGCGGACGGCCTCACGCCCGGCACCATCCGCCTCAACACACCTGTTGTTGGCGTCACGCCTGGACAGGTCAGGCTCGCATCCGGCGACACCCTGCACGCCCGCACCGTCATCGTCGCCACCGAGGCCCCGGCCGC
>JAURFE010000016.1 GCA_030827135.1 Vicinamibacterales bacterium | reverse complement strand
ACCCGCCCTGGGCGACAGGCCCATCACCGGGGAGCCGTCGAGTGTGTCCACCTGCGACATGTCGAGGTAGTCGTCGAGGATGACCACGCGCTCCATGGACAGCGGCGACATGCCGTGGTCCGACACCACGACATAGTGCACGCTGCTCTCAAGGCCAAGGTCACGCACACCGGCGACCAGGGCCCCCACTTCTGCATCGAGGCGGGCCGCGGACTCCAGAACCTCCGTTGACTCGGGTCCATGCCGGTGTCCAATCGTGTCGACCTCGCTGAAATACAACGTGATGAACGTCGGGCGGGCGGCTTCCGGCAGCCGCAGCCAGTCGAGCACCTGATTCACCCGCTCGCGATGCGGAAAATCATCCTGATACGGCTTCCAGTGCGAAGGTCTGACGCCGCGGATCTCCACTTCGCTGCCCGGCCAGAACATTGAGGCCGATCGCTGTCCCTGATTCTCAGCCGTCACCCAGAGTGGTTCGCCGCCCCACCAGCGCGAATCCTTTGCTGTGGCTGAGGACATCGTGAACCGATCCGGTCCAATCGCCGGGTCGAGCATCGTGTTCGACACGATGCCGTGATTTTCCGGATAGAGCCCGGTGACGATCGAGTAGTGGTTCGGGAAGGTCTTTGAAGGGAATGTTGGAATCAAACCCTCGGATCGCACGCCCTGCGCGGCCATGGCGCGAAGTGTCGGCGCCTCGGCCCTGGCGAGGTAATCGTATCGCCAGCCGTCGAGCGAAATCAGAATGACAACCGGGCGCGCCGCCGGCCCGCAGGCGCTGAGGACGATGCCGAGGAGCAGGACGAACGCGAGGGTGCTAGCTGCTCGCGTCTTCCAGATACGTGTAGCCGTGGAGTCCGTCTTCATAAAAGCGGAGGAGCCGACCGGATTCCTCGTAGTTGAGCCGATTCTCGCGAACCGCGACTTCCACGGACTGGCGGAGTTTTCTCAACAGGGTGTCGGCGTCAAATTCCACGTAGTCGAGCACCTCGCGCACCGTGTCGCCCTTGATGACCGACTCCAGCACCACGCTGCCCGCTGGATCCAGGCTCACGTGCACGGCGTGAGTGTCGCCAAACAGGTTGTGCAGGTCGCCCAGGATCTCCTGATACGCACCCACGAGGAACACGCCGAGGTAATACGGCTCCCCGGTGAACGTGTGCAGGGCGAGGGTCTTTCGCACGTCGCGTCGGTCGATGAACTGATCGATCTTGCCGTCGGAGTCACATGTGATGTCGCCCAGTACGGCCTGCCGCGTCGGCGCTTCATTCAAGCGGTGAATTGGCATCACCGGAAAGAGCTGTTTGATGGCCCACGAGTCCGGAATCGACTGGAACAGGGAAAAATTGCAGAAGTAGGTATCGGCGAGTGTGTCGTCGAGCGTCTGCAGGTCTTCAGGGACATCATCCATCGTCTGTACGAGCTTCCGCAGTTTGCTGCAGATGGCCCAGTACAGCGTCTCCGCCTGGCAGCGCTGCGCCAGCGGCAGGTACCCGCCGTTGAACAGGTTGAGCGCCATGTCGAGCGCCTGCTGCGCGTCGTGGTAACTCTCGAGCGCATTGCGCGCCGTCAGGTTCTGATAGGTCTCTTTGAGGTCGACCAGTGGCTGTTCGAGTTGATCGTCGTTGCCGTTGGCGGGAAATTCCTCGTCGCCAAATCCCGAGACGCCGAGGATATTGAACACCAGCATGCTGTGGTACGCCACCACGGCGCGCCCGCTCTCGGAAATGATCGTCGGGTGCTTGACACCCGCGTCGTCACACACCGTCTGGATGTGGTAGACGACGTCGTTGGCGTATTCCTGCAGCGTGTAGTTCACGCTTGATTCGAAATTGGTCTGCGACCCGTCATAGTCCACGCCGAGGCCGCCGCCCACGTCCATGAACTCCAGGCCAGCGCCGTCCTTCACGAGTTCCGCATAGATGCGCGCGGCTTCATTCAGGGCGCCCTTGACGATCCGGATGTTGGGGATCTGGCTGCCCAGATGGAAATGGAGGAGCTTGAAGCAGTCCTCCATGCCGTGGGCCTTCAGTTCCTCGAGACCCTTGCGGACCTCTGCCACGGTGAGCCCGAACTTCGACCGGTACCCACCCGAGGACTGCCAGCGGCCACCACCACGCGCGGCAAGTTTGACGCGGAATCCGATCTGCGGCCGGACGCCGACCTTCTTGGCATACTCCAGCACCAGACCCAGTTCCGTGTACTTCTCGACAACCGGAATGATCTTGCGGCCCATCTTGAGGGCGAGCATCGCCATCTCGATGAACTCGGCGTCCTTGAAGCCGTTGCAGATGATCGGCGTGTCGTTGGTGGTCATCGCCACTACGGCGAGCAGCTCCGGTTTGGAACCGGCTTCGAGGCCGAAGCCGTACTCGCGGCCGAAGTCGAGGACTTCTTCAACGACCTGCCGCTGCTGGTTCACCTTGATCGGATACACGCAGATGTACTTGCCCGTGTACTGATGCTGGTTGATCGCCGCCTGAAACGCGCTGTGGATATCACCGAGGCGGTGGCGCAGGATGTCGCGGAAGCGAATCAGAATCGGCAGCCCGATCCCGCGCAACTGCAGATGATCCACCAGTTGCTTCAGGTCGATGGATCGGCCCGGCTCCTTGGTGGCATGGGCGAGCACATGTCCGTTTGGCCCGACCGAAAAATAGCCCTGCCCCCACCGGTCGACCTCATACAGCTCTGCTGCATCGGTCACGGTCCACGGGTCCCCTTGTTGCCAGGTCCGCTGTGCGCGGCTCGTCGTACTCACGTTCGCATAATAACGGCTTTTGTCGTCCCGATCGGTACAAAAGTCTGCGATCTACCTGACCTTGAACAGCGCGTCGTCGAGCGGGATGTTGAATTCCACCTTCGAGATGCGCAGCTCGGCCTGGACCTGGCCCGCCTGGCTGACCTTGATCAGGTGCGGCACCATGACGCCGCCGACCGAGCGGTAGTCCGACATTTCGCTTTCGCTCGCCGGGACGGCACCTGAGGCTTCTGTGGCGATTTTCAGCTCAACGCCGTTTTCCACGTCGATGTAGAAGTGCTGAATCGGCAGGTTTTTGCGCGTCACCTTCAGGTGGTGGGCCTGGCGGCTGCCGACGGCGACGGTGCCGACGAGTTCAACGGTGTGGCCTTTGGCCTTGTAGTCCACCAGCGCACCGTCGAAGTCGGACTGGTCCTTCATGGCCTCCGCTTCGGCGCCGGTCATTTCCTGCGGTGTTGATGATCCCATCATTGGATTGATCATCCAGACCTTCTCGCCATCAAAAAAATTGATCATCGTCATCGGGCCCTGCCCGACGTCGATCGTCAGGTCCTGGCGACCCAGATTCGGGCGCTTGCCGTACACGATCATGCCGAGCTCAAAGCCCTGGGCCGACGCGACACCCTCCATCCGCTGGGTCTGAATGGTCTTCCACTTTTCCAGGCCACCCTTCGACGCGTAGTTCTTCGCGACGATCTCGTCTACCGTCTGGGCCGCCGCCACGGGCGCGAACGATCCGGCGGCCACGATCACACAGGCCGCCACCACGGTACGCACGAACATCACCTGTCTCACCATCTGCAGAACCTCCTCTGGCATCTTATTACGGCGATTGAGCCGGCCGGGTCAGAACTATCGGTGAATGGCGGCACAATCCCGGTGGCTTTGCCGGTCCCAGGGGCCAGGGGGCTGGAGGCCAGGGTTTGTAACGGCTGTGTAACACTGAAGCTCAATGCGACGGTTCCTGGTTCTCCTGTGCGTGTCGGCGGTGGCGCCGGTGCTGGCGCAGGAACGGGTGCGCCCAGTCGACACCTCGGCGCGGGCAGTTCTCGCGGCGGCAGCCTCGCACCTCAAGGCCTATCAGGAGTCCCTGCAGTTCGTTCTTGCAGACGAGCAGACGGTCCAGGAGGTGTTTGACGAACGTGACCGGCGCCGGGCTCGGCGCGAGACGTCGGGCGACTTTTTTCTGGCCTGGGTGCCGGCAGATGGAGGATGGCTGTCCGTGCGCGACATCACGAAGGTCGATGGCAAGCCTGTCGAAGCTGGTGAGGACCTGCGGGGTCTGCTCAACCGCGGGTCCATGGCGAGCATTGGTCGCGCGATGGCCGATCGCAACGCCCGCTACAACATCGGCGTCGTCACCCGAAACTTCAACGAGCCCATGTTTGCGCTGATGATCCTGGACGCGAAGCACCAGTCGAGGTTTCGCTTTGAGCGGAAGGCGATCGAACGCGGCGATGCCGGCACATCCGTGACTCTGGCGTTCACGGAGCGGAACCGTCCGACACTGGTTCAGGCCGCCAGCGGGGGACCGGTGTTCACCAGCGGCGAGCTGGTGCTCGACGCGGCGACAGGTCGGCTGCAGCGATCGATCGTCATCATGAAGGACGGCCCGACCACCGCGCAGTTGACGACGACGTTTGCCGAGAACAAGAAGCTCGCATTGTGGCTTCCCGCGACGATGCAGGAGCGGTACACCCACGCATCCCCACGGCTGAAGGAGCTGGTGGTCGTCGAGTCGACGTACACGAACTATCGCCAGTTCGAGGTCACGGCGAGGATTCGCTAGGGGTACGTAGGGCGCACGGGGTTGCAATGCGCCGCCTTGGCGCGCTCAAACCCAGCGCGCCCTACGTACTTCGGGTGCGGCCGAAGATCACACCAGGCGCCAGTTTCCAGTCCGGATCGAGCACGCTCTTGATCGCCCGCATTTCATCCAAGCCCGGGTCCCCGTACAGCTGACGCAGGAGTGCCTGTTTCACCGAGCTGCGCCCGACGCCATGTTCAGCGAGTGGGCATCCGCCGAGCCGTGCAACCTCGCGACCAAACTCCAGGATCGCTTCGCGGCCGGAGACGATGTCGGCGTAGGAGGTGGGGATGACGTTCGGATGAACGTTGCCGTCTGAGATGTGTCCCCAGATAGCGAAATCGAGGCCTCGCCGACGGTACCCGTCCCGATAAATCGCGAGCATTTCGCCGAAGTGTTCAAACGGCACGATCATGTCGGCGGCCGTCTTTTCGATCCGGTCGTCGATGTCGCGCTTTGCGGTGCCCACGCGACGGTTGACGCCGGCGGGCGCGGATTCTCTGAACGCCAGAAATTGTTCGATGCGTCGACGTTCCCCTGGCCACGCCATCTGCGCATCGTCGAGTGCCTGGTGCGTGTTGAGGAGGCGCACGAAGCGCACGAGCGGGGTGTCGGGCGCGTCCGGTTCGAGCGCGCCGGCGGTCTGGGTATGACCGTCGCTCGGCGTGGTGCCGCGCGGCAGTTCCAGTTGGATCAGCAACATCAATTCGGCGTCAGCCGGCACCGTGATGTCGTGCTTCTGATCGACGCCATCCTCGCGCAGCATCTCGAGACAGCGGCGATCCACATGTTCAATCGCGGCGATGTCGATGCCGTGGGGATCGGCGCGGCGCCAGGTGTCCTGTGATGCCCGTCGCAGCGCGTCGACGAGCGAGACCGCGCCGGACTCCGATCGAACCGGCACCATGGCCCAGGCCACGGCCGGCGGTTCCGGCAGGACCCGGAACACGGCGGCGGTGATCACGCCGAGGGTGCCCTCAGCGCCGATAAAGAGATCCACGAGGTCCATGCCCGGCGTGGCGAAGTAACCGGCGGAGACCTTTGGCACCTCGGGCATCCGGTACGACCCGTGTCGCAGGGTCCGGCGGCCGCAGGCGCACTCGATCGTGAACGTTCGATCGCCGGTTGCAACACACTCACCGCGCATCACATCAAGCACGTGGCCGCAGGCCAGGACGACCGTGAGCCCTTCAGTCCAGCTGCGGGTCGTACCGTACTTGAACGTCGACGCGCCGGCGGCGTTGGTCGCGACCACGCCGCCGGCCAGCGCGCCGGTGTACGTGGGAGAAGGTGCGTACCACTGGCCGCGCTGATGCAGCAGATTCTGCAACTCCTCGATCGAAATTCCCGCTTCTGTTCGGAAAAGCCGCTGGCCCACTTCCTGAATATCCGTGAAGCGCACCGTGGAGAGCACGAGCCCGCCGTCAGGCGTGGCGCCTCCGGTCAACGACGACTGGGCGCCGACGGGCAGGACCCGGGTCGACGCCGTCAGCAGGCGAGCGACGTCCTGTTCGGAGCGCGGTTTGGCGACGCCATCGGCGTGGCCCCCCGCGAAGTGGGCCGCGTCTTCACGGTGCGCATCACACACGTCGGGTGACGTGTCGATGAGCGGGGCCGGCGGGTCGCCGGCGTGACGGCCGGCGGCACTTCTTGGTTCACGCGCACGAATAAAGGACGCAGACACAGGAGGATCACGATGCTACGACAGAAACACCAGAAACACGGATGGGTAGTGACGATGGGGCTGGCGGCCGCCGTTGGGCTGATCGGATGGGCGGTGGCCAGCCACCTGAAGGCGGAGGTGGGCGAGGTCCGTCAGGAGCGCGACGTGCAGGGGTTGCCGATGCTCGAGTTTCAGCGCTTGTTCGACAAGGGGGACGTGCTCGCGGTGGATGTGCGCAATCGCGCGAGTTATGAAACCGGGCGAATTGCCGGTGCGATCCACGTGCCGCTCGATGATCTCGAGGCGGGGCCGCTGGGAGTGGCCGACGTGAAGCGCCTTGCGCGTGGCCGATTGGTCGTCACCTATTGCTCCTGTCCCAGCGAGGCAAGCAGCCTGCGTGCAGCGCGCGTGCTCGTGGTCAGCGGCGTACCGGCCAAAGCGCTCATTGGGGGGTATCCGAAGTGGGCGGCTGCCGGCGGCCGTGTTGAGCGGGGCACGCCCGTGCGGTAAGGGTGGCGGCGGCGCGATGTCACCGGTCGAACAGGTACTCACTTTCACCACTTTGCTGAAATCGACCTCCTCGCCGCCGTCGCGCCGGGCCGTGCCTTTCACTGCGCCCGCGAGACCACACACAAGCGCAAAACCAACGAGAACCACTTTTGCGAGAGTCACTGGGCCCCGCTATCGTCCGATGTCCGGGCGCGGACTATACTTTCGGGCATGAATCATCCCGGCGAAACGGACATGACCGGCAGGTACGCGCTTGTCCTCATCATCGAGGTCGTCGTGATCGTCGGCCTGTATTTTCTCGGCCGTCACTTCGGGTAAGCGGGTCACCCATGCATTGGATCGATTGGACCATCGTCGTCACCTACCTCGTGTGGATCGTATGGACCGGTCTCCGGTTGAGCCGTCAGACCGAAAAGCTCGAAGGCTACTTTCTCGCGAACCGTTCGCTGCCCTGGTGGGCAGTGGGCCTGTCGGTGATGGCCACGCAACTCTCCGCGATCACGCTGGTCGGCACCACCGGCCAGGGGTATATCGGGGGCCTGACCTTTGTGCAGGTGTATTTTGGGCTGCCGCTCGCGATGGTGATTCTCTCGGTGACGGTTGTGCCGTTTTTTCACCGCGCGAAGGTGTACACGGCCTACGAATACCTGGAGCGCCGGTTCGACGCCAAGACGCGTTTTCTGACGGCGATCCTGTTCCTGCTGTCACGCGGCTTGTCGTGCGGCGTGATTATCGCCGCGCCGTCGGTCATCTTGTCCGTCGTGTTCGGCTGGAACCTGACGCTGACGATTCTGGCGTTCGGACTGCCCACGATCCTCTACACCATGAAAGGCGGCGTGCAGGCCGTCACCTGGGCCGATGTGAAGCAGATGTTTGTGATTGTTGGTGGCCTGGTGGCCGCGGTGATTGCGCTGATCATGGGGCTGCCCGACAACGTCAGCGTCGGCGCGGCGCTCCAGACGGCTGGATCGGTCGGCAAGATGCAGGCGCTCGATTTCAGCTTCGACACCTCCAACCAGTACACCTTCTGGTCCGGGCTGATCGGCGGGCTGTTCCTGTCGCTGTCCTACTTCGGGTGCGACCAGAGTCAGGTGCAGCGGTACCTCACGGCGAAGTCGGTCGACGAGGCCCGCCACTCGCTGCTCATGAGCGCGTTCTGGAAGATTCCGCTTCAGGTACTGGTGCTGATTGTCGGCGTCCTGATGTTCGCCTATTTCCTCTTCACCCCCAGTCCGATGTTGTTCAAGAACTCACACGTCGCGGCGGTGCAGGGCAGCGCCAGGGCCGGGGAGTACGCGGCTCTTGAGCAGGAATTTGCGCAGGCGTTCAGCACACGCAAGGCGGCGGCGGAAGCCATGGCGGCATCCCATCAGACCGGCACGGATGCGTTGACGGCCGATCAGACACGGGCCTCATTTGTGGCGGCTGACGAGGCGATCCGTGATGTGCGTGCGCGGGCGCGCGCGCTGGTGGTTGATGTCACGCCGGACAAGAGCTACAACGACACGAACTATGTGTTTCCGACATTTGTCACGCAGCATCTGCCCATCGGGCTTGTCGGGCTGATCATCGCCGCGGTGTTTGCTGCGGCCATGTCGAGTGTGGCCGCCGAGCTGAATTCGCTGGCGACTGCGACGGTGATCGACGTCTACAAACGCCATCTCAAGAAGGATGGCGACGATACCCACTACGTGCTGGTGTCGAAATGGGCCACCGTGTTCTGGGGGCTGTTTGCGTGTGTGGTCGCCACGTCGGCCGCCAATATGGGGTCGCTTATTGAGGTGGTCAACAAATACGGTTCGTACTTCTACGGATCGATCCTGGGCGTCTTTATCCTCGCCCTTGGCGTGAAACGCGCCAATGGACACGGCGCGTCTGTCGGGCTGATTTGCGGCATGCTCGCCGTGGCGTACGTGGCCACCACTACCGACACCGCCTGGCTCTGGCAGAACGTCGTCGGCGCGGTGGTGGTGACGGTGGTCGGCACGGTGGTGTCTGTCGTCACCGGCGGCAACCGGGCCGAGCCGGCGGGCCGCTGAGCGGTTGGGGCGGACATGAGAGAAGCCCCTGTGCTCCGTTCGGTCGTGCTGCATGGTTTGTCCGCCCTTGTCGCTGCGGCCGGCCTTGCCGCGCAGGCGCCGCAGGAACCGGTTGACCTGCTGATTGTGAATGCCCGGATCGTGGACGGCACCGGCGCGCCCGCACGGATGGGAAGCCTTGCGGTTCACAACGGACGCATCACCCGGATCAATCCGCCGGCGAGCACCCAGGCCCGCCAGCGCATTGACGCCGGTGGGCAGGTGGTGGCCCCCGGCTTCATCGACGTCCACACCCACGCTGACGGACTTGCGGATCAACCGCACGCCACCAACTTCGTCCGGATGGGAGTCACCACCATCGTCGCGGGTAATTGCGGCGGATCGGCGCTGGATGTCGGAAACGCGCTCGAGACGATCGCAACCGCGCAACCGGCTGTCAATTACGCAACGCTCATCGGGCACAACACGGTGCGTTCGTCGGTGATGGGGCGGACGCAACGTGCGCCCTCGCCGACCGAGTTGCAGCAGATGAAGGCGCTGGTCTTCAAAGGCATGGCCGACGGCGCCGTGGGGTTTTCGACCGGACTGCAGTACATCCCGGGCACGTACGCGGACGCCTCGGAAATCATCGAACTCGCGCGCGTGGCGTCCAACGAAGGCGGCGTGTATGCCACACACATGCGCAACGAGGGCACGGCGCTCCTGGAAGCCGTGGCTGAGGCGATCAACGTCGGTCGCCTGTTGCGGATGCCTGTGCAGATTTCCCATCTGAAGGTGGACAGTCCGAAACAGTGGGGCGCGAGCGCGAAGGCGCTGGCCCTGATTGACGATGCGCGGCGCCGGGGCGTTGACGTCGAGGCGGATCAGTACGCCTATACGGCCGGGTCCTCGGGGTTGGCGATTCGTTTTCCGTCATGGGCGCTGGAGGGAACCACCGCCGAGGTGTCAGCCCGTCTGAAGGACGAGCCGACCTGGATGCGCATCAAAGCCGAGATTGTGCAACTGCTGGCCGACCGTGGCTTCGCGGACTTGTCGTGGGCGACGGTCGCGACCTATGGCCCGCAACCTGAGTACAACGGATTGTCGATGAAGGCTGTGGCGCAGCGGATGCTCGGGTCGGACACGGCCGATGCGCAACTGGAAGCGGCGCGCCAGATGATGATCAATGGCGGCGCATCAATGGTCTATCACTTCATGAGTGAGGCCGACATTGAGACCATCATGAAACACCCGGTGGTGGGTTTTGCATCTGACGCCGGCATCAACGTGTTCGGGTCGGGGGTGCCGCATCCACGCGGTTACGGCAACACTGTGCGTGTGTTGGGCCGGTACGTGCGCGAGCGGCGTGTCATTTCCCTCGAGGAGGCCGTGCGCAAACTGACGTCCGTGCCCGCGCGTCAGTTCGGCTTCGCGGAGCGCGGAGAGATTCGCGAAGGGTGGGCCGCCGATCTGGTGATCTTTGATCCCGCGACGGTCGGGGATACCGCCACGTTTGATGCCCCTCATGCGTATCCCACAGGCGTGGCATACGTGCTTGTGAATGGTCAGCCTGTGGTGCGCTCGGGGGAGGCCACGTCCGCGCGGCCGGGGAAGGTCCTTCGGCGGGGCCGTTGACAAATATCGTTACAACAAACACCATGATGGGGTGAAGCCCGCGCCTCCCGCTCCGCGCAGCAAACGCTCCAGGACCCAGGCCGCCACGTTCCTCGAAATCGTCCGGCTTTCTGAGGAGTTGCAGCGGGGGTTCGCCCAACTCTTCAAGGTCCACGACCTGTCGCCGGCGCTGTACAACGTGCTGCGCGTCCTGCGTGGTGCCGGTGACGACGGCCTGACCTGCGGTGATGTGGCCGGCCGCCTCGTGCAGCACGATCCCGATGTGACCCGATTGCTCGATCGTCTCGACAAACGCGGGCTGATTGAACGCCGACGATCGACGGAGGATCGTCGTGTGGTGCGGACCAGCATCACTGAGGCCGGCCTGGCGCTGCTGAATGAACTCGACGGCCCGGTGGATGAGCTGCACGAACGACAACTTGGCCACGTGCCCGAACCGCGGTTGAAGGAGCTTCTGGCCATCGTCGAGGAAGCCCGCACGAAGCTCGCGTAAGGGCCTAAAGTAGGCGGATGCCGACCCCCTACGCGCAATACATCGACGGCCGCGAGCCGCTCGCCGTGCTCTCCGACACGCTCGCGCGCTACCGCGCCCTCTTCGCCCGCATCACGCCGGAGCAATGGCAATCCCCATGGGCCCCAGGGAAATGGACGCGCCACCAGGTGCTCGTGCACGTCGTGCAGTGGGAGCTCATTTTCAGCACCCGTGTGCGCATGGCGCTCGCCATTCCCGGCTACGTCGTGCAACCGATGGATCAGGATCCATTGCTCGACATTGAAGTGCCGTTTGTGGACGTCGCGACGGCGGCTGCCGCATTTGATGCTGTGCGTTCGATGAATATCGCCCTGGTCAAGGGCCTCTCCCCTGAAGTGTGCGCCACGGTGGTCACACATCCGGAGCGAGGACGCATCGACGTCACCGATCTCATCGTGACGTTGGCGGGCCACGCGGTGCATCATCTCGGACAGATTGAGGAGTGAGGGTTGAGGGCTGAGGATATGCGGAGGATTACAACCGCGGCCATCGTCCTCGTCCTGACGCTTGTTCCCGCCGCCGCGTCGGCTCAGGTGCTGGCGAGTGTGTGGTATCGCGGCCTGCCGTCAGGGGTGCCGCGGTTTGTGGATCTCGAGGCGATTCGCGCCAATGGATTTAATGCGGTCACGTGGCCGCTGCAACACGTCAACG
>JAURFE010000015.1 GCA_030827135.1 Vicinamibacterales bacterium | reverse complement strand
CAGCGTCAGCACGAGCAGGACCAGCGCGATCCACGGCCCCACCTTCACCAGGAATTCACGCACGCTGTCGGGCAGCGTGACGGGTGACTTCTGCACCAGATACTCGTCGAGCGTCGCAATCAGGCTGTCCATTCGCGTCCTCCATCAGGGACCGACTGGCCTTCCCTCGGTCCTAGTCATCGTCGGCGCCATCACGCCTGACACCGGCGTGACGCGCCCTCGGGGGCTGTGTGAGCCCGGCTAGTCTACTGCACTTCCCAGAAGCCGGACATCACCCCGATGCGGCAGCTGTCCCGGGATCTTGGCATCCGCACGTCCGCGGACTATAGTCGCCGATAGTCCGTATTACGTGGGTGTTCCCCTGACAGAACCGACCTTATCCGACGCTGCCCCATCTGGTGCTCGCTCTCGCTGCGCGCCAGACAGGGCGGCCCCGTTCGGCGTCACCCGCGTGAAGCCGGGTCCGCAAGCGGACCAAGACGACACATCTCTAGCCGATAGTCCGTATGCCTCCCGTCGTGCCCGATGCCGCGGCGCCTTCGATGCCCTTGGCCAAGCCGATCGCGCGATACACCTCGCCCATTCCGCCTTCGCCGAGGACGCCGGTGATTTCCTAGGGACCCATGCGGGTGCCGGCAGTGAGACTCATTTCCCTTCCCCCGGCACTCGATCCTTCAGCGTTTCGGCCCATCCGAGGACGACGTTGAGCCTCGTGACGGGCTGGTCGGGAGGATTGTCCCGCCGGCTCATGATGAACTGGCCATCCGGCGTCACGTCGTAACTGCGGAGCGGCTCGGTGCTCCAGTACCGCCCTTCGAACAGCAGGCGTGGTGCGCTCGCCTGGAAGTCGCCGGCCGTCGAGACGTCGACGGCGAACATCGAGTACCCGTCCCCATTCGCTCCTGCCCCACCGCCGGACGCAGCGCATACCGGCACATACGCTCCAGCCGGTCACGTGCACCCGCTCGAACGGCGACCGCCGCATGCAGGTCGAAGCCGCGCACACGCGCATGCCACACGCGCGACGCGTCAGCCACTCTGCCCCGGGCCACCTCGCTCCCCCACCGTCGCACCGGCCGTCCGGCTCTGGGTCCCAGCGCGGCCACGCCACGCACCGACGACGCCGATAACCCGGCCAGCATCGGTGCGTCCTCGGCAAAGGGGTCCCACCCGTCCACGTCACCATCGCCTCGTCAGACGACGCGGCGGCGCAGAAGGCGATCAGCATCATCCAGGAACTGACCGCGACCATCCATCGACAACCAGACCTGCGGTTCGAAGTGACCGCGCGAGCGGATCCCGCGCCGTCCCCACGAACACCCAGCCGAACGACTCGCTGCCCGGCACGGCAAACGGCCGGAAGACGAGGGCATTCACGCGTCGGCGTGCCTACTCCAATCTCTCCTTGATTTTGGCTAGAAACGAAAGGTTTCGCTGCACACACCCCTCTCGAAACCCGGTTTGGCTCTCCAGCGCGTCGAATTGCTGCTCAATAGGAACCGCTGCGACATATTTGGTTACACCGCATTTGAAGAAGTCGAATTTGTCCGAGAATGCTCCGTGCAACAAAGCCCGCTTCCCCATAAGGATGCTCCAATAATATCCATGGTACGTGTTGGTAAGAATGCACTCGGATGATGCGATGTAATCAAAGATCTGTTGAGGGCTGAACAAGTTCAGGCTCATAGAAACGGGAAGGATTTCGGAAAGTGTGTCCTTGTTGACATCGTCCTTGTCGAATTTCATCGGGAACCAGGCATGCCGTAGGATGCCGATGCTTCTTTTCCTTGTCTTTTCTTCCTCGGGCAAGATGAGGCAAGTTGGGCATGGGACGTAGGATTCTTCATTGCCATTCCAATCTCTCAATCCGTACAGCACATTCTCGTTATCCAACATCAACGGCGCCATAGCAGAGTCGTCGCCGTGATGGCGGTTCTGGCCGATCCCGTAAAGGATGGTGCACTTGGAGAACGCGATCGCAGCGTTAATCAATAGGTTCCAGTGCGGTTCATGATTGATGAGCCCCCCGCCACCGAAAATCACCGTCCGGCCTTCGAACCAGACTCTTGCCAGCGTGACTCTTTCGGATTCCTCGAGCTGGGCAGACGAATTTAGGATACAACTCAACGGCAACATCGCGTGCTCATGCCGAGTCACCTCGTCGACCTCTTTTCGTCCTCGATACAGAGGGTGGCAGACAGAGGACAATGCGTCTCCCGCATTAGATCCGCCGACGGCGACAAAAAGTACATCTACAGGCATGAGCCCCCCAAAAACGTTGAAGCTAGAACTCAACTACGGTTCCTTTGTGTACTGCATTCAAGATCTTGACTGCAAGCTCTCTATATTTTGGGGGACATTATCTCGTCGAGCGCGGGACACACCGACGACATGGTGTGAAAAGAAGCGTGCCCCTGCCGGCCACCTGCTGCAGTCCGAGGACGGCGGTATGCCGAAGGTCCCGGTCGCCATGCTGCACACGCGATCGGCCGTGGTGGACGGCCAGTCCACGACCCTACACGCTGGGCAGGTCTACACGCTCCCGGCCGATCGGCCGTATTACGTGGGTGTTCCCCTGACCGAACCGACCCTATCCGACGCTGCCGACCGTGCGTCCGGCCAGCGCCGCCGCGACGATCGCGTGCTCGCACGCGTTGAGGCGCAGATGCACCGGCGCACTTCTGCAAACCTGACGACTCACTGCGAAACGCTGTCAATGGGAATTCCGTTGCATTCCGGACCCCTTAACGGTAGCGTTCCTAGCCGTACCGGAATTGGAGATCTGAGATGACGCGACGACTGTGGCTCGTGATGGGGGTGGTGATATCGGCTGCCGGGACGCTGTCGTGCGCATCGATGGCGTCGCTCGAATCAGACCAGCGCATTTCGCTCGATGCGTATGCCGAGTTTAGAACCGGCGACCTCTTGATTGTTGAGGGCCAGCGAGTCGCTTCCGATGACGGCACGGTCTTTAAGGGCAGTCACGCCGGCAGTCTGGAGGAGATTGCCTTGGGCGACGAGATCAAGGTCAAGGGCGTGCGGCTGGCTGACGGCAGTGTGCGCGCACTGGAAGTGGAAGCGAAACCGGATGGAGACGCGCTCTTCGAAGCCGAGGTGCTCTCAGTCACCGACGAAATTGAAGCCCTGTGGGTGGAAAACGGGATGATGTTCGAGCCCGGAGAAACCGACGATGATGACATCGAGGTCGTGGGCAAACTGCTCACTGCGGGGCCGAAATTTGATCGCGTCCTCCGGATTACGCGCCGCCTGCGGCCGCCCTATCTTGACGAGTCGGCCATTCGCCTCTATCTCGTCGATACGGAGGAATGGAATGCCGCAGCGATGGGCAACGGCGCCGTGTGGGTCTACACCGGACTGGTCGATGCGATGTCAGATGACGAACTGGCGGTCGTGATTGGTCACGAGCTGGCCCACGTCACCCATGAGCACTCGCGTCGCTCGTCCAAGGACGAGATGTGGAGGGAGCTGCTCGGAATGGGCGTGCTGGTTGCAGCGGAGGCGATCAAGAGTGACGTGCTCCGGACAGCTGTGCAGGTGGCGGCGGTGGTGGCGACGGTGACCAGCCTGAGCAAATACAGCCGTGGCCACGAGGACCAGGCAGACCGTGTCGGTCTGCGATACCTGTACGAAGGCGGCTTCGACGTGACCGCCGGCCCCAGGGTCTGGAAAAAATTCCAGGAGAAGTACGGCGACGACAACCGGGTGCTCAATTTCTTCCTTGGGAGTCACTCCAGAGCCGCCGACCGTATTCGAAACATGGAAGCCGAGCTGAGGCTGAACTATCGGTGACGTCAGGCGTGCCCCTCGATCGCGAGGTGCGGCCTCCCGGGCTTTCAGGGGGCCCACCGCCCGCGCGTGACGCCCGACCGCGGCCGCGCCAGGTGATGACCAACGCACCAATCGTCGATTTCTTCGAGCGTGGCCGCATTCAACATGAAGTCGCCCAGATTGTTGGCGCCGGGCGCCTTGCGTGACTTCATGACCGTGTAGGCGTATCGCCGGCCGGCAGTCACGATCCGATTCTGAGCGAGAAGATGCCCAGCCCGTGCGTGGCGGCGACGAGCACGCCCCGGTCGGGCGCGATCTCCAGATCGACCATCACGACCTCCGGAAAGCCGGCGCCGGCCACGGCCCAGGCCGCCGCCCCGCGGCGCAGGACCAGCGGCCCGAAATCGGTCGCGGCATAGAGGTCACCGCGGAGGTGATCCCACGCGATCGCGTTGATGGGCAGATCTCCGAGGTCGTAGTCCAGCAGGGTGTACGTCGCGCCGCCGGTGGCCGGGTTGAAGACGACACGGAACACGTGACCCGGGGTCGACGGGGTCAACGCATTGAACCCCGAGTACGACACGAAGGCGGCGTTGGGATCTGACGGATCCGCGAATATTCGTGTCACGAACCGTCCCGGCGATGCGGGCGAATCGATGCGCGCGAACGCGACGGAAGCCGCCGGGCCGTCGGCGTTCCTGGTGACGAACAGCCGCCCGCTGCTCGTGGCGGCCCAGAGCGTGCCGGCATCGGCCGGCGACCGTTCGGCCGCAACGACGATGCCCCCCTCGCGGAACGTCCCGTAGAAATCACTGGTCAGGTCCCCAGGTTTTCGACTGGCCGACGCCGGCGTCGTCTGCGAGGCAAACGGATAGTTGACCCCGAGCGGCACCCAGTCGCCGCACACGGCTCCGGAGACGCCGCCGGACGGGTAGCGGCAGTTGGCCTCCAGATATGCCTGCGACCCGCCGTTGTTCTGGGTCCGCCAGATGTGCTGGAACCCGGTGAACTGCGTGTCGGGATTGACCTGATCGGTCGTCAGGAACTGCCGCCCGGTTGAGGTGGTGATCGTGGCCCGTTCGTTGGCGGCCCGAATCGGCGTGTCGCTCCGCGTCCACCACGACTGATCCGCGTTCCTGAAATTCACGAAGAAGTTGTTGCTCTGGAAACTCGCGAACCCCACCGCCGGCCTGGACGGGTGGAACCCGGACGCCGACGTGCCGTCCCCAAACGCAAAGAACGGCCCCCAGACTCGGGGATCCGCCCCCTGGCCGCTCTGCCAGATGGTGCCGTTGTCCTGCAGACCGCCAATCAACCGCCCGGTCGGATCGCGGGGATCGATCGAGACGTTGTAGAACTGCATCGTCTGCAGCCCTTTGTTCATGAAGAAGATGCGCTGCGGCACGCGCGACAGGAACACTGCGCACGTGGGAGGGGGATTGCCGACGCATCGGCTGCTGATGTCAACAAACGAGCCGTCGTTGCGCACGACGCCCCCGTCCGATCCAACAAACGCAATTGCCGGATCCGCCGGATGGAACACCACGGCCCGGACGTCGACGTGGCTGGTGGCGCGGGGACTCTGCGCATCGCTCCCGAATCCGGAGAAACGCACCCCGGCGTCAATGGACCGGATTGTGGGCTCCCCAAACGTCGGCGTGGCGACGCCGCCGACGACCACCGTATCCGGTTGGCCGGGCGGCGTGGCAACCACGAGATCGTAGAAGCACTGCGCCGAACACAGGGCGCGACTGATCGATCCCACGTCTGAGGCGTTGCTTGACGACAGGCTGATCCATGCCGCGGTATTGGCCAGCGCGGCACCAGAACCCGTCACCAGGGAGCCGGCCCGCACGTCCGCATTGTCGAGCCGGTAGAAACCCTGTGTCGTCGTCGCCTTGGTGCCGTTGTACACGTACAGACGCGTGCGCCCGTCCTTGACGGTGACGTCGAACATCGCCAGATCCTGATATCGCTCAGCCCCGACGATGGCAAAGACGGGCTTGAAGGCGGCATCCCCGGATTCAAGCGACGCGGCCGACCGATGGATCGCGTTGTTCCAGGCCGTCGCATACACGATGGCCGGGTTGCGCGGATCGAGTTTCACGTGCCGGACGCCCACCATCGTGTCGGACGCGCCTTCGGGCAGGAACGACGAGTCGGGCAGCACCGGATCCAACGGGGGCACCCAGATGAGCGACCACGTAACGCCCCCGTTGTCGGTCTTGTAGAGGCCGACGCGCGGCTGCGGGTATCCCGTCTGCTGGCTCTGACCACCCCGTACGGCGGTCATGCCGAGCATCGCGGTCGTCGTCGCAACGTACATCGTCTGCGGCCGTCCCGGCTCGACGACCACCGTGCTGATGCCCCGGGTGATGGTGAAATCGATCGTCGAAGGCGACACCGCAGGGTCCACGACGTTGGTGGTCACCCGTGTCCAGGTGTCGCCGCCGTCAACCGACTTGTAGAGCCCGGTGCCGGCGTTGGAATTCTGCGGGGTATTGGTCTCACCTGTGCCGACGTAGAGCGTGCTACCGGAGGCATCGTTGGGATCGACCGTGATGCTGCCGATGCTGTTGGTGCGGAGCCCGCGCGACACCCACTGCCAGCCCGGGTCCTGAATGTTCATGGCGTCGTCGGTGCGCCACACGCCCCCGCCGGCCGTGGCCACCCAGAGGCGGCAGCGGCCGCGGACGCTGCAGGTCGGCGAGACCGCCAGCGCCGAGACCCGGCCCGACACGCTCTGCGCGAGCGACGACGAACCGGACTGGAGCGTGGTTTCGGGTCCCAGGCTCGTCCACACGGTGGCGAGCGGATCCGGCCCGTTCCGGTAGGCCACCCCCTGGAACGCCCAGAAGCGCTGGGTGAACGCCCGCCGGACCTCAAGGCTGCCCGGTGTGCCGGGAAACGCGCGGATGTACTCCTCGACCGCGTAGTACCCGAGCGGCGAGTATCCCTCCGGCTTCCGGGGCTCCTGACGGGCGGTCAGTGTCACGGCGGCGACGACGCTCACCAGCGCAATCAGCACCACTCTTCGCATAGCTGCATTCTCCCTCACATGCCGGCCCACCACACGGCCGCGGTGGATCCAGTGATCGCCCGGTGGTGGTGCTAAGCCGTCAATCCGAGCAACTCACGCAGGGCCGTGGACAGCTGCCCCGCGCTGAACGGCTTTGTGAGCCGGACCGTGACCTGAATGGCTGCCAGGTCGTGCTCGGCCTGTTCGTGCATCCGCCCGCTCATCACAGCGATGGGCAGTTTGTCCGTCATCTTCCTGACCGTCCTGGCAAATGCGATGCCGTCCATCTTCGGCATATTGAGGTCGGTGATGACGGCGGCGATCCTCGACCTGTTCTGCAGCAGACATTTCAGGCCATCCGTGCCGTTGGCCGCAGTGAGCGGAGTGAAGCCCAGATGGGTGAGCACCGCGACGCCCATCTCCCGCACGCCCGCCTCGTCATCGACCAACAGGATGACCTGACCCGCACCACGAAATGGCACGACCGTATTCTCCTCGGGCTGCTCTGGCGCCGCTTCCTCGGAAGCCGGAAGGTAGAGCCTGAACGTCGAACCCGCGCCGGGCGTCGACGTGACCGTAATGAGTCCACCATGCGCTCTGGCAATACCCATGGACGACGACAACCCGAGCCCGGTCCCCCGGTCGGGGGGCTTCGTGGTGAAGAACGGCTCAAATATCCGGGCGACTACCTCAGGGGGAATACCCGTCCCCGTATCCTGCACCGTCAGCACCACGTAGCGGCCTGTCGCCAGGCCGTGGCTGGTCCCCGAGTAGGCGAGGTCGACGTCTTCGACCGAGAGCTCAAGGTTCAGCCGGCCACCCTCCGGCATGGCGTCGCTGGCGTTGACGCACAGATTCAGGATCAGCTGGTGCAACTGCGATGCATCGCCCTTCACGCGAGGAAGCCGGCGCGGTGTCGTGACTGTCAGCTGGATGTGGCCCGGGAAGCTGACTCGGACCACGGCGGCCACTTGCTCGACCGTGGCTTCCAGTCGGAGGGGCACGAAGACGGACTCTTTGCCCTTCGCAACTGACAGCAGCGTTTGCACCATCGTCGCCCCGCGACGGGCGCTGGACTCGAGAATCTCGATCACGCCCGACTCCGACGGATGCTCCTTCTTCAGGATCTCCGCCGCCATCAGGATCGGCGCCAAGGCGTTGTTCATGTCGTGCGCGATGCCAGCGGTGACCGTGCCGAGTGCCTCGAGGCGCTGGGCCTGCTGGACGCGCTGCTCCTGCCTCAGGCGATCGGTAATATCGCGGATGACGGCGATGTAGTCTGGCGTGTCCCGCTCCGCCTCGGCGGAGGTCAGGCTCATCTCCACCGGGAACTCGTCGCCCGTCTTCCGCCGGAAAGTGGACCTGAGGATCGAGTGCCCCGCCGTGCCGGTCGCTGCCAGTGCCTGGCGCAGCGCCTCGGCGGTGTGTGCCGTGCTGAGATCAGCCACGGTCATCTCGAGCAGTTCGCGTCGGTCGTATCCGACCTGGCGTACGGCGCCCGCACTCACAAACTTGATGCGCAGGGACTCGGCCTCGAAGACCAGGGTGCCATCGGGTGCGGCGTCAAGTGTTTCGAGGGCCTGCCGCACCTCCACGGTGCGTTGCTCCACCAGCGCCTCGAGGTTCCTGTTGAACTCCAGCAGCTGCTCTTCCGCCCGCTTACGGTCTGTGATGTCGGTACGAATCGCTATGAACTGTTCGAGGCGGCCGTTCGGCCTGACCACTGGCATGATTGTCGTGGCGACCCAGTAGAACGTCCCGTCTTTCGCGCGGTTCTTGATTTCGCCGTGCCACACCTCGCCGCTTGTGATTGTCGACCACAGCGCCTCGAAGAACGCCGGGGCATGGTGCCCGGAGTTGAGCACCCGGTGGTCCTTGCCGAGCACCTCAGCCCTGTCATACTGCGACACCTCGCAGAACTTGGCATTGGCATGCGTGATCCGGCCGTCGGGGTCCGCCGTCGTGACGATGGCGTGTTCGTCGATGGCGCGCTTGAACTGACGAAGCGTGTCGAGGGCTTCAGACAACTTCGTCTTGTCCAGGTAAGAGGCTTCGACCACGTGTTTCCAGTAGACGATCACGCTGCTCAGTCCGATGAAGAGGACCGCATCAATTACCGGGAGCTGAGCGTGAAACGCGAAATCGATCGGAGGCTGTACGAGGTCCACGAGCAAGGGGACGCTCGTCACGGCTGCGAGTAGGGCCCCTCGAGACGTGCCGAGCCATCCTGCGGCCACCACTGGCAGGAGCGCGCTTGCGACAGGGTCCGCATACAGGACGTTCCACTCGAAGGCGAACGCGGTGACATCTAGGACCAGCGGGAGGAGCGCGCACGCCCAGAGAAGCGCCGGAGCCGGCCACTGCGGGCCTGGGGCTCGTCTCCCGGCAGTCCGAGGGCGCCGCATGGTGAAGAGTCGGGCCACGAGTGCCGACACGAGTCGGGTTATCCGCACGGCCGTAATGGTAGCCGATAGTCCATCTTATGTTGGTCTTTCCAGGACATAACGGCCCTGATCCGATGCTGCAGTCCTCAAAGCGGAATTCGTGCGACGACGCACGCCTCCTGCCGCGTCAGGCCGTCCCGGGCAGAGTGAACAGGAACGTCGAACCCTCGCCGGGCGTCGACTCGGCCCAGATGCGCCCGCCGTACCCTTCGACGATCTTCCGGCAAATTGGCAGCCCCGTGCCCGAGCCCGCGTACCGGCTCCGCGGGTGGAGCCGCTGGAAGAGGTTGAAGACCTTCTCCCGCTGGTCGGGCGCGAACCCGATGCCGTTGTCGCGCACGGCAAACTCCCAAAACTCCGGCGACTCGCGCCGCACACCGACGTGGATGGTCAACGGCCCGTCGGCGTGGAACTTGAGCGCGTTGTCGATCAGGTTCTGCAACAGCATGCGGAACCGGAAGGGATTGGCCCGCACGGTCGGCAGCGGGTCGTGGGTGATGACGGCGCCGGTGCGCTGGACCGCCGCCGACAGGCTGTCCAACACGGCCGCCAAGGCGGCTTCGCCGTCCACCGGTTCGCCCGGCAGGGAGTCGTGACCGAAGCGGGCGTACTCGAGCAGGTCGGCCATGAGCGTCTGCATCCGCTTGGCCCCCTCCATGGCGTGGCGGCCGAGCTCGACGCTGCGAGGATCGAGCTGGGGATTTCTGGCGAGCAGCAGTTCGACGCACGACCGGACGGCGCGCGTCGAGTCGATCTGCGGCGAGATTGACACGGCCGTGAGGCGGCTCAGCGGGCTGCGTTCAGCTGAGTAGTCGAGCGCCAACCGCTCTGGGTGGGCGACCAGGGCAACCGGCAGTGACTGCGGCCCGTGCAACGTGACGTCGGCCCGAGGCACTGAGGGGCCGGACAGGCCCGACCGACGGCGATCCGCCCCGTCCTGATGCTCCCGAAATCACCAAAAGGTCGCTAAAAATGGCACAAAATAGCCATATTTGTATTTTTATGACTTTTTATAACGTTTTAGTTGACTTGATATGACTTTAACTGCACTATTGCGCCATGACTTCACACGCCCTGAGAACCTTACTCGCCGTCACACTCATTGCTGGAGTTGCCGCCGCGTGCGGTGACTCATCACCCACCGCCCCGTCGGTCGCGACCATCGCGGCACCGCCGAGCGCGTCCACACCCCCGGACTCCCCTGGCGCACTGGGCCAGGTTCCGGGGGCCTTCACCACCATGACCGCCACCACCACCGCACCGATTAAGGTCACCTTTGACAGCTTCAAGGGGTCGGTCGGGAACGCGGCCACCGAGTGCGCCGCGCTCGCCCGCACATATGCGTCGGGCAGCGAGTGGTTCGGCGTCAAGCTCGACCAGGCGCCCACGGGCGGATCGCACACCCTCGCGGACGGCATGCTCACCTTCACGATCGCCAACGGCACCGACACGACGTTCAATTGGACGTCGAATGTCGCGGTCGACGCGGTGTTCGTCAAGTCGGGCTCGGAAGGCCACAACCTCTATCTGTACAACCCCGAGAGCACCGCGGGCACGGGCCTGGGTACGCCGCTTTACACGAAGAAGAACGGGCAGCAGGGTCGGCAGGGGATCAGCCACATCACCGTCTGCTATGACGTTGAACTGCTCGTTTCCAAGACGGCATCGACGACCTTCACGCGTGACTTCGACTGGTCGATCTCGAAGACGGTGGACCGGTCGTCGGTGAGCATCGAGGGTACCGGGTCGGCGACGGTGAACTACACCGTCGGCGTGACCAAGGACGCGGGCACCGACAGCGACTTTGCCGTGTCGGGCACCATCACGGTCACCAACCCGCACACCTCGCTGACGGCCGACGGCATCGTGGTCACCGACTCGCTGACCGACCACGGCGCGATTGCCGTGCGCTGTCCCAAGACCGCGCTCGGGCCGGGCCAGAGCATGGTGTGTGACTACGACGCCGCGCTGGCCACCGGGGCCGCGCGCACGAACACGGGCGCGGCCGACCCCGCGACCTTCGGCTTCCCCCGCAGCACCGGCGAGGCGGCCGTGGCGTTCGTGACGCCGACGACGGTGCTCGATGACTCGGTGACCCTCTCCGACACGTTCGATGGCGCCGGCATCGCGGGTTCCCTCGCGTCCTCGCGCACCTTCCCCTACACGCGGACCTTCGGCAGCGCCGACGTCGCCTGTGGCGAGACCGTCACGTTTCCGAACACCGCCTCAATCACCGGTGACGGGGCGCCCAAAACCGCCAGCGCCGACGTCACCGTGACCCGCACCTGCACGCCGCCGCCGACGCCGATCTGCACGACCGTCACGACCAACGATGAGACGGCGTATGGCTATCTTTCTTCGACTTCAATCCGACTGAATAGCTTGGATGGCGTGGTCGCAGAACGGTGGGGCTGGACGAATGGTCCGCTGACCGGGGATGCTTACACGTTTGACTTGTATGCGGGCGCCGGCCAGAACGACTTGACCAAGGGCACACGCGTCGGGACCGTCACCGCGAACCGGAACGCCAGCACCTGGACGATTACCTTCACGACCACCAACGGGACGCTGGGGGCGACGCACGTTTATCTGGGGGCCGACTTCACCGCGTGGAAAACTCAAGGCCAAGGCCAAGTCCGCGTTGTCGCTAACGGGCTGCTCGGCAGCACCAACAATGCGGCGGACAGCACCACCTCGACGCACACGATTACCTACACCGGAGCGACGCCTCCCTACCTGATCATGCATGCCGAGGTAAACGGCATCGTCACAACAAAGTGTAGCTAGGGACCACGGCACCCACGTCTGGTGGGGACCACTTCAGCACGGGATGGAGCTTCGGCTCCATCCCGTTTTTTTTGTCGGCGGACGCCACCGTCGGCCGCCGCCGGCGTAGCAAGTGAATTACTGCTGGCCCCCATTGGCGATCGCCCAGATAATGCTTCCGTGCCTTCCTTCACCGCGCCACCGCCCCCAGCTCGGCCGATTCGACTAATCATTGCCGACGACCACCCCGTTGTCCGTGCCGGGGTCAGGGCGATGCTGGCGCAAGCTCCAGAGGTGACGATCATCGGCGAAGCCGCCGACGGCCAGGAGGCGCTCACCCTGGTGCGGCGCCTGGCCCCGGATGTCCTGCTCCTCGATTTGGCCATGCCCCTGCTCGAAGGCATCGGTGTGTTGCAGGAGCTGCAGGACGTCTCCTGGCGCGGCCGGACGATCGTGCTGACGTCGGGCATTACCCGTGAG
>JAURFE010000014.1 GCA_030827135.1 Vicinamibacterales bacterium | reverse complement strand
GACGGCGGCCTCCGCCCCGGTGAGCGTGCAGAGCAGCTGTTCCGCGTGGACGTGGCGGGAGCCGCGCTCGCCAGCCTCGAGGTCATATTCGAGGTTGGAATACCCACCCGCGACCTCTGCCGCGCGCGCGACCGCTGCCTGCGCCAAAGGGGCGCGGCCCAGGTTGGTGTGGATGATCACGCCGGTCGCGTTGATGACGGGCACGAGCGACGGCGCCGATGTGCGGCTGAGCACGACGGCCGCCCGTTCCGCGATCCACGCCGTGGCGTCACCGCTGGGCGCCGTGCGCCATTCCGCCGCGGCGGCGCGCAGCGCGTCGGCCGCGTGTGCCCGACCGTGGACGTCCACAAGTGGGCGTACTGCGGGGTGTTGCAGCAGGAGATCGATCGATGGAATCGCGCGTGGTGAAGGCA
The DNA here is from genome assembly GCA_030827135.1 of Vicinamibacterales bacterium. Taxonomy (GTDB): domain Bacteria; phylum Acidobacteriota; class Vicinamibacteria; order Vicinamibacterales; family SCN-69-37; genus SYFT01. The sequence continues at coordinate 18,097 of JAURFE010000014.1, read as the reverse complement.
TCAGGCGGTTGCGGCCCTGAGAGGGGACAGGATAGCATTCAGACGTGTTGCCTGACCCTCCGACACACCGGCCGCTTGAGCGCTTCTGGCCCTACGCCGAGCTCTCCGAGACACTCTCCGACGACGAACTCGCCGCGATGCATCCCGAGCTGCGGCAGGCGCTGTTCGGATCGCCGGGCCGTCCATTCTCCATCACGCTGGAGTTTCCCGCGTTTGAAGGGGAGGCGTTTGTAAAGGCCCTCGAGATGGCAAAGGCGTCCGACGAATTTCAGGAGCTGACGCTGGGGCGTGCGGTGCGGTATCGCGCCCGGTTCTTCCCGGGGAACGATCCACTGCGCCTGCGTGATTTATATGACCTGGTGGGTGGCGTGCCTGACAGTCAGGTGTTGCTCGACGACCGTCCGGTGCCGTTTGCACGCGAACTCTGGCTGCCGCTCGTCTGGTGTCTGATTAAGTGAGTGTCGCTGAGGTAGGTGAGGGCCGGAACACCGGGCTCCGGCCCCCTGAGAGTGGTCTAGCTGGGTTTGGTGACGTTGCCCGCCTGCGGCCCCTTCGGCCCGTCGACAATCTCGAACTCGACTTCCTGGCCCTCTTCGAGAGTGCGGAACCCGGCGCCCTGAATGGCGGAGAAGTGCACGAACACGTCGTTGCCCCCTTCACGTTCAATGAAGCCGTACCCTTTAGCGTTGTTGAACCACTTGACCTTGCCCGTAATACGCATCGTACTTGCCTGCCTTGCGAGAACAAAAAAAGAGACCGCACCGGCGGTCTCCGTGCTGACGATGGTCTCGCCCAACGTCGATCGGCAATGCTAGTAGGCCAGCTGTACCGTGTCAAGCATCCGGTTTTGTAGCCGTCAGTAGAGAAAGGTCCTCCCGTCATGCGCGCGTTGCTCAGTGTTTCCGATAAATCCGGCCTCGTCCCCCTGGCCACCGCCCTGGCTGCCCAGGGCTGGGAGCTGGTCTCCACCGGGGGCACGGCCAGGGCCCTGGCTGAGGCGGGGCTTCCCGTTATCGGGATTTCCGACGTCACGGGCTTCCCCGAGATGATGGACGGCCGGGTCAAGACGCTGCATCCGAAGGTCCACGGGGGGATCCTGGCCCGTCGGCACATGCCGAGTGACCTGGAGGCCATTGCCGCCCACGGGATCGCCCCGATCGACCTTGTGGTGGTCAACCTCTATCCCTTCGCCCAGGCCGCAGCCAAACCCGACCTGCCGTTTGACGCCCTGGTGGACGAGATCGACATCGGCGGTCCCAGCCTGCTCCGGGCGGCGGCCAAGAATTTCCGGGACGTGATGGTGGTGGTGGACCCGGCGGACTATTCCAAAGTGATCAAGGCCATCCAGCCTGGGCACGGCGCGACGCTGGCCCTGCGGTTTGACCTGGCCCGAAAGGCGATCGGGCACACGGCCGACTACGACCGCATGATTGCGGCGACCCTCGGCGAAGTCACGGTCGGGCCGGACGGCACGTTCACCCGGGGGGGGGCGTCGAGCCGGTGGACGCCTGTCCTCAGCAAGGTGCGCGACCTTCGGTACGGCGAAAATCCGCACCAGGCGGCCTCATGGTTCACGCTCGGTCCGCACGGATTTGGTGGGGCCGTCGTGCACCAGGGCAAGGAGCTGTCGTTCACGAACTTGCTCGATCTCGATGCGGCCGCGCGGATTGCGATGGAGTTCACGGAGCCGGCCGCGGTCGTGATCAAACACACGAACCCCTGCGGCGTGGCGACCGGCCTCTCGGCGGCGGACGCCTACGTCCGTGCGCGCGAGGCCGATCCGCTCTCCGCATTTGGCGGGATCGTCGGTCTTAATCGCCCCATCGACCTGGAGACCGCACACACACTGGTCTCCACGTTCATCGAAGCCGTGATTGCGCCGGGTCTGTCGGCGGATGAAGAAACACGTGCGGTGCTGGCGACCAAGCAGAATCTTCGCGTGGTGACGGCGTCCTTTGAGGCGATGGACCGCGACCGCGATGTGCGGTCGATTCTGGGTTCGTGGCTTGTGCAGGATCGCGATCGGGTGATTGAGGCCGCCGCCGTGTGGCCCGGACCTGATGGGCCCAAGGTCGTGACCAAACGCGCGCCGACTCCCGAAGAGTGGACCGCACTCCGGTTCGCCTGGCGCGTCTGCGCACACGTCAAGTCCAACTCGGTCATCTTCACCTCGGCGGACACGACCCTTGCGGTCGGGGCCGGCCAGATGAGCCGCGTCGACGCGGTGCGCACCGCCGTGCTGAAGGCCGGCGACCGTCTGCGTGGATCGGTCGCCGCCTCCGACGCGTTTTTCCCGTTCCGCGACGGCCTCGATGTCGTGGCCTCCGCCGGCGCCACCGCCGTGGTGCAACCCGGTGGCTCGGTGCGTGACGACGAAGTAATTGCCGCCGCCGACGAACGCGGTCTCGCGATGGTGTTTACCGGCCGTCGCCATTTCCGACATTAACGGCTCGGCAGGTGGGCAACCGGGCGGATGGGCGGATGACTGACGTAGGGCGCGCTGGGGTTGAGCGCGCCGTGGTCGCGCTGCTCGCCGCCTCAGTTCTGCTCCTCTTCCTCGGATTAGGCGCGAACACGATCTGGGACGCCAATGAAGCGTTCTACGTCGACACGCCGCGCCACATGGTGGAGTCGGGTGACTACGTCAATCCGCAGTTCAATGGCGAACCGCGGATGAACAAGCCGGTGTTGAGCTACTGGATCGTCGCCGGGTTCTATCAGGTCTTCGGCGTGTCCGTTGGTGTCGAGCGCCTCGCGATTGCCGTGGGCGCACTCGGCATTCTGTTCGCCGCCTATCTCTTTGGCCGCAGTCTCGGCGGTACTGCCACCGGTCTCATCGCCGCGCTCATTGTCGCCACCGCGCCCCGATTCGTCATGTTCTCGAGGCGCATCTTCATCGATGTGTGGGTGACGATGTTCATGGCGCTGGCGCTCGCATGTTTTATCCTCGCCGAGCAGAAGCCCGGGCACCGTCGACGGTATCTGTGGCTGATGTATGCCGCGATCGGTCTCGGGGTTCTCACGAAGGGACCGGTGGCGCTCCTGTTTCCTGCGGCGACGATCGGCACGTGGTTGCTGCTTGAGGGGCGACTCTCGGACCTGCGCCGGTTCCACCTCATCTCCGGCACCCTCATCGTGCTCGCGATCGTCGTCCCGTGGTGGGCGGTGATCTACGCGCAGCAGGGGTGGGAGCCGCTGCAGGCGTTCTGGCTGGGCGAAAATGTCGGCCGCTACACCGAGGCGATGCAGCCGGGTGAACGCGACATCTTCTTCTACGTTCCTGTCCTGCTCGGGGACCTCTTCCCCTGGACGGTGTTCGTCGTGGGGGGGCTGGTGTGGGGCGCCACCACGTTGTTCAGCCGCGAGTCACCGATGGCGCGGCTGCTGATGTTGTGGGTGGTCTGGCACGTCGGGGTCTTCTCGCTCTCCCAGACCAAGCAGGACCTCTACATTTTTCCGGTCGTCCCGGCGCTGGCCGCGCTGACAGCGTGTCTGATTCAGCACGCGATCACCCACGATCGGCTGCACGTGATTCGCGCAGGCGCAGTCATGTCGGCCGTCCTGATGGCCGCGGTCGGCGCCGGGTTGTTCTGGCTGTTCGGATCACAGGCGCAGATTCATCAAATCGCCGGCGCGAACCTGCTCGGTATCCTGCTGTGCGGTGGGGCTGTGGTGGTGGTCGTACTCGGCCTGAAGTCGCGCGCAGTGATCGCACTCACCGCGATTGCGGCGACCCTCGTGCTCGCCAACTACGTGTTCGCGCTGGTCGCACTCCCGGCGGTCGAGGCCTTCAAGCCGGTGCTCCCGATGGTGCAGACGATCGAAGCCCGTGAAGCGGAGGCAGTCAAAGCCGCAGGCCGGGCGCCCGGTGAGCCACCGCCCGTCGCGCATTATCGCGAAGTACTTCCGAGCATGGCGTTTTACCTGAAGCGGCCGATCGAGGACATCTTCGACATGCAGACGTTGGTGGCGCGCGTCCACCAGGTGCCTGCGATGTACGTGATGATGCGGCCGAATCACTACGCCGAACTGCAGGCCCGCGCCGCCCCGCTCGGCATTCCCACCTGCATCGTCTCGCGCCACACCCTCTTCGAAGCCAAGCTCAAGAACGTGTTGTCAGGGGACCCCTGGCCAGAACTCTTGTTGGTTGGAACAAGAGCAGCATGTGATCAATGAGGCAATGGGGCAATGGGGCAATGAGGCAATGGAATGGGTCAATGCGCTAATGGGGCAATGCAATTAGCAGAATTCCATTAGCCCATTGAAGCATTGCGCCATTCCATTGCCTCATTGCCTCATTGCCCCATTGCCCAATTCCCCCAGCGTCACCGTCGCGGCTCCGAATTTTCCGACGACGATGCCGGCGGCGCGGTTGGCGAGGCGGGCGGCGTCGCTGAGGGAATCGCCGCGGGCGAGCGCGAGCGCTAGGCTGGCGACCACGGTGTCGCCGGCGCCGGTCACGTCGGCCACTTCCCGAGCGGTCGCCGGGATGTGGAGGTCGATGGCCGGCGTCGCCGACGCATCGTAGAGCCACATGCCGTGTTCGCCCCAGGTGATGAGAATGTTGGCGCCGGTGGCCGCGTGCAATGTGCGCGCGGCGGATCGCGCGTCGGCGGCGGTCTTGATCCGGGTGCCGGTCATCAATTCGGCCTCGTGGTGGTTGGGGGTCAGCACGGTGACTCCCGCATACCGGGCGGCGTCGGGGACTTTGGGGTCGACGATGATGGGGCAGGTGCCGGCGGCTGAGCGGGCTGCGGCGATGACGGCCGGTGTCACCACGCCTTTGCGATAGTCCGAGAGGATGATCGCCTGTGAGGCCTGACAGGCGGCACGCACGGCAGCCAGCAAGGTGTCCACGGCCGCGCCCTCGAGCGGGGCTTCGTCTTCGTAGTCCACACGGGCGACCTGCTGGTTCCGTGTGGTGACCACGCGGACCTTGCGTGTCGTCGGGCGCCCCTGGACGGCGATCAGGCGTTCGTCGGACAGGCCGCGATCCCGGAGCAGTTGCCGCAGCGTCCCGGCCGTGTCGTCTGCTCCGACGACGCCGACGACGAGCGCGGTGGCGTCGAGCGACTGGACGTTGGCGGCGACGTTGGCGGCGCCGCCAAGGCGGAATTCGTCCTTCTCGAACCGCACGACCGGTACAGGCGCTTCCGGGGAAATGCGGTCGACGCGACCGATCACGAAGTGATCGAGCATCAGGTCACCGATGACGGCGATGTTCATGCGTCCGCCTGTTGGGCCGCCCATGGCAGCGTGATGAGGCCGAGGAACAACATCAGGAACTCCGAGTCGCCGAAGTTGTATTCGAACTGGCCGGCGACCAGCATGGCGACCATGGCGGCGACGCCGGCACCGGCGGCGGCTCTGGCGTACCCCTCGCTGCGTTTGAGCTGGCGCCAGAGGTCGCGCGAGGCGATGGCCACAAACCACAGCCAGATGGCCAGGGCCGGCAGGCCGCGCTCGGCGGCAATCTGCATCGGCACGTTGTGCAGGTGCGGGTTGATGTCGTTCACGGCAAAGGTGGCGTCTCTGTACTGTGGGTAGACCACCTTGACCATGTCGGGACCCACACCGGTCAGCGGGTGGTCCTGCACCATGTGTACGCCTGACCGCAGCATGGCCACGCGATCGCGCGTGGCTGGGTCGCTCAAGTCGCCAATCGACTGAATGCGGCCGGTGACGACCTGCGGCGCGACCACCAGGAGGAGGACGCCAAACACCGGCAGGGCCAGCAGCAGGCGCCAGTTACGTTCGGCGAGGAGCACCGAGACGCTGGTGGCCAGTCCGACCATCGCGTTGCGTGTGAGGGTGTAGAACAACGCGACGACCAGTGCGGGCACGGCAATGGCCGGCCACACCCAGTCCCGGCTGACGTACAGCAGCCGCGCGACGGCGGCTCCGGTCGCGAGCATCAGCACGCCGGAATACGTCATCCAGTGATCGAGCGGTCCCACGGGGCGGTTGGCCTCGCTGTCGAAGCCAAAAAGATTGAACTGCGCGATGCCGTACAACGCGGACGCCGAACCGACGGCGATGATGACGTCGATTGTGCGCGTGGCGTTCATCCCGCGGACAAACGTGGCGACCACCGGCACCATCAGAAAGAGCAGGAGTTGTTTCGAGTCAATGAATCCATCAACCGGTCTGGCGGACGCGGCCGCGCTGATGAGGGTCCATCCGGCATACGCGAGCAGCGGCAGCATGAACGCCGGCACGTCGCGCCATCGGTGCTCGCGGCTGTTGACGACCACCCACAGCGCCACCGCGAGGAAGAACGCCCACTGCGCGATCTGAAGTTTGATCTGGGTCGCCGCCAGGGCGATGGTCACCAGGAGGAATCCTGCGCGCCGTAGGTTCGATTCAGCAGTTGTCGTCATCGCGCGATCTCCAGCAGTCGTTCCGCGGCGTCTCTGACGGCCCCCGGGGTGATTCCCGTCAGGCACCGGAAGTCTCCGGGCGCACACACCCGCTGATCGCAGGGCCGGCACGCCAACGTCCCCGCATCCACCGAGACGCCCGGGATGGTGTCCGGTCTCCACGGCGCGGATCGTTCCGGCAGCGTCGGACCGTACAGGCCCACGATCGGCACATCCGACGTCGAGGCCACGTGCAGCGGGCCGCTGTCGCCCCCGATGTACAACGCGGCGGCGTCCAGCAGGGCGCGCAACTCCGCGAGCGAGACATCCTCCGCGTCCACGATCCGGTCCGCCGCATCCGGCGCCAGCGTTCGCGCGACGGTGCGCACGCGCTGCACCGCGTCGCGGTCCGACGGGCCCGCCGTCAACAGCACCCAGCGGTCGGTAGATTGTCGCACTAGTCCGGCGGCCACGTCGGCGAAGGCGGATTCCGGCCACCGGCGGAACTGGTTGCCGGCGCTCACGTGAAACACGATGGTCCGGGTGCCGGGCCGGCCCGCCGGAATGCCGCGGGCGTGCAGCCGGGCCAGCACCGCGGTGCGCGCGGCCGGTGATGGCGGCATCTCCACACGGTGTGTGGTGCGATCCGGCATCGCCGGGAAGGCGGCGTCCACGACGGGCAGCAGGTCCCACTGGTTGGCGACGGAGTGCCGGGGATGAAGACCCGGTGGCCGGTGGGCGGTCTCGGTGTACATCCACGTGCGTCCGCCGATGTCGTAGCCGATGCGCCGCGGTGCCCCGGTCGCCCATGTGAGCCACGCGCTGCGCGGGCCGCCATGGCAGTCAATCACGAGGTCGAACCGCGCGCGTCGCAGCCGGCGGGCCAGCCGCAGGTCGTCGCGCACCCGGGCCAGGCCCCGGGTGTGGGGGATGACCAGCAGTTCGGACATGTGCGGGTTGGTCTCAAGTACCGGCGCGGCGGCCGATTCGACCAGGTACGTCAGATGCGCCTCGGGATACCGGAGGCGAAGGGCGCGTACCAGCGGCGTCGTGAACACCACGTCGCCGATCAGGCGCAACCTGACGACGAGGATTCTCAACGGACGGTGGTGGGAACCTCGACCGAGGCTTCGTCAATCAACATCACGGGGATGTCGTCCTTCACCGGGTAGACGCGGTGGCAGGTGCCGCACTGCAGGCCCGCACCTTCCTTCACAAGCACCACCTTCGTCTTGCAGGCCGGACACACAAGGATCGCAAGCAGGGCTGGATCAATCGCCATGGGGAGAACTATACGAGGCAATGAGGCAATGGGGCAATGAGGCAATGGGGCAATGGAATTCCAGCAATTCCACAATGGCCTGATGCAATTCGTGGAATTCCGAAAATTCTATTGACGCATTGTGGAATTGCAGGAATTCCATTGCCTCATTGCCCCATTGCCTCATTGCCCCATTTGAATTGTGAAACAATCCTCCGTACCCCATGGTGACGTGGCTTGCATTCGGACTGGTGGCCGTTCAGGCGCCTGCACCGCCGCCCACAACGGCCGCCGTCGGCGAAGTCTATTTTCTGTTCCTGCAGGGCCGCTCGCTTGAGGGGCGTGGGGACGTGGCGGGAGCCATTGCGGCGTACCGCGCTGCGATCAAGCTCGTGCCGACCGCTGCGGACGTGCGCGCCGAACTGGCGGGGTTGTTTGCGCGCGAAGGCCGGGCCGCCGAGGCCATCACCGAAGCGGAAGCGGCGTTGACCGCGGACCCGGCCAATCACGAGGCGCATCGCATCCTGGGGCTGGTTCGATCCGCTCTCGCCGACAACGCATCGTCGACCGCCGACAAGGGCCGGATGGTGCTGCAGGCGATCGAACATCTTGAAAAAGCGCTGGCCGGCGGCCGGCGCGACCCGGCCGTCGAAATTTCGCTCGGCCGTCTGTATGTGCGCACTGGGCAGCACGCCAGGGCCGTGCCCACCCTCGAAGGATTTCTGAACGACCAGCCCGGGTATCCGGAAGGTGTGCTGCTGCTCGTCGAAGCGCTGTCCGAACTTGGGGAGAACGCCCGCGCGATCGCGGTGCTTGAACCGCTGGTGCGTGATGAACCCGACATGGCGCGCGCGCGGAGCTGGTTGGCCGAGTTGTATGACGGCGCCGGGAGGCCGGAGGACGCACTGGTGCAGTGGCGTGAACTGGCGAAGACCAATCCGCGGAACGTGCCGATTCGGACGCGTTTTGCGACCTCGCTTGTGAACCTGGGGCAGTTGGAGGAAGGCCGGACGGCGCTTCTGGAACTCGCGGGCGAGTTCCCCCGCGACGTGGCGATCTGGTACCTCGTGGCGCAGGTGGAGAACCGCTCGGGGAATGCCGCAGCTGCGGAGAGTGCGGCGCGGCGCATTCTCGACATCGATGCGACGGACCCGCGTGGCCCGCTGGCCCTCGCGGAGGCGCAGTCGGCGCGCGGGGATCACCAGGGCGCGGTGGCCACACTTGAGCCGCTGCTGGCCGCCGTGCGGTCGGCGCCAGAGACGGGCATCTTCTCCCGCGTGTCACTCGAACTGGCGGCCGAGTTGGAGGCGCTGGGTGAGCGCGATCGCAGCATCCGGGTGCTTGAGGATGCGCGCACACGTGATGAGCGGGCCTCGGATGTCTCGGTGGCGCTGGCCGAGGCCTATCGCCGCGACAAGCGGTACGACGCGGCGGAGCGCGTGTATCGCGATCTGCTGCGCGGCGATCCCGAGAACCCGGGCTACCTGGGCGGACTCGGGTGGACGCAGGTGCAACAGGGACAGGCGGGACTTGGACGCGCATCGCTTGAGCGTGCCGTGGCGGCGCGGCCGAAGGATGCCGTGCTGCTCGATCATCTCGCCGATGCGCTCTTCCAGTTGAAGGAATACAAGGAAGCCGCGGCGATGTGGGACCGCGCGCTGGCCGGTGATGGGCAGGGACTCGACGTTGAGGCTGTCACCAAAAAGCGGGAGCGCGCGCGGCAGTTGGCGGGGCGCAAGTGACACGGCTGGCATGGGTGCTGCCGGTGGTGTTCGCCACGGGCTGTGCGGCGCGTGTGTTCACGCCACCGACCGGGCCGGGGGAACCGTTTGCCGACGCGCCCCAGGTCTGGGCGCAGGTCACCGAACGGTGCCGTGGCGCCCAGCGGTACGTCGCGCAGTTGCGGGTGCAGGGATGGGTCGGTTCCAGGGACCAACGCATCGCACAGACGCTCAACGGCGCAGTGACGCGCACGGACGACATCTATCTCGAGCTGCGAATCCTCGGGAGCACCGCATTTCAAATGGCGGGCGCGGCGGGGCAGGCCACCTTTGTGATGCCCCGAGACGCGCGAGGCCTCCACGCACCAACGCGGGACATCGTGGCGGCGCTGACCGGACTGCAGTGGGGCGGTCGGGAGTTGATCGACGTGCTGACGGGATGTGTCGCGACGCCCGCTGCTGTCGTCACCGGCGAGCGTCTGGGACCGGACCTTCAGGTGGCCGTGGCCCCGGGCACCACGTCGTGGTTGCGCGAGCGTGACGGCCGCTGGCAGATCCGCGCGGCGCGCACCGATCGCCTCCTGATTGAGTACCGCCTGCACGACGGTGGATGGCCCTCAAGCGTCCGAGTGACGGCCACGGGCGAGGCCCCGCTTGATCTGCAGTTCTCGCTGTCGCAGATTCGGATCAACGACGTGCTTGACGCCGGCACATTCAGGCTCACCGTGCCGGACCATTACCTGCCGATGACGCTTGACGAACTGCGTTCGATCGGACCGCTCAGGGATGGGCGGATGAAAGATGGTAGCTGGTAGATGTCCCGAGTTCTCACGTTACGACCCACTGCGAAGATCAACCTGACGTTGCGTGTTGGACCGCGCCGGCCGGATGGCTATCACGAGATCCGGTCGCTGATGCAGTCGCTCGCGTTGCACGACACCGTGGTGGTGTCGGAGCGCCGCGGTCCGTTCGGATTGCAGTGCCGCACCCCCGGGGTGCCTGAAGACCACACCAATCTGGCGTGGCGCGCAGCGGCGGCGTTGTGGAAGGCCATGGGCCGCGACGGCGAGCCTCGAGACGTGCACATCCGCATCGACAAGACCATTCCATCCCAGGCGGGTCTTGGCGGCGGCAGTGCCAATGCGGCGGCGGCGCTGGTCGGGCTCAATGTTGTGTGGGGCGCGAAACAGTCCCGTCGCGATCTGGCGAAGCTGGCGGCGACGATCGGCTCGGATGTGCCGTTTTTCCTCCAGGGCGGGACGGCCGTGGCCACCGGCCGCGGCGAAGACCTGTACCCGGTCGACGACGTGATGCGGCTGGGCGTGTTGCTGATCAAGCCGTCGTTCGGCGTGGCGACTGCTGATGCGTACCGGTGGCTGGATGAGGACCGGGCTGCCGGTCTTCCCGAGACTCCCGAGGGCCGGGATGTGGAGCTCGGGTGGCCGAGTGGCGGCGTTCCTCTGGCAAACGACCTTACGGCACCCGTCGCCCGCCGGCATGCCGGCATTCAGGAAATGATCGATGCCTGTCTGGCCGAAGGGGCCATCGGCGCCCAGATGACCGGCAGCGGATCCGCCGTTTTCGGGCTGTTTTCGGAGGCCGCGGCGACCCGGGCCGCCAAGCGGCTGCGACGGCCCGACTGGCTGGTCCTGCTGACCCGCACCCACAGCCGCCGGGAAGCTGTGCGCCATATTGGGCTCTGACCCATCCGCCCATCCGCCAAGCTGCCCACCTGCCCACCTGCCCACCCGTGCTACACTCTCTGTTTTGCTAGGGGTCACGGCCGCCCGTTAGTCGGGGCCCAACGGGGTGGGGCGTGGCCAAGCGGTAAGGCGCGGGTCTTTGGAACCCGTATTCGAAGGTTCGAATCCTTCCGCCCCAACCAATTTTTCGGTGTGAAGAGCGTGGATCCGGCATGAGTCACGGCCAGTTGAAGTTGTTCTCGGGGAGCGCCCATCCGGCGCTGGCGAAGGAGATCGCCGAACAACTCGACATTCCGCTCGGGGCAGCGCGGCTGCATCGGTTTCCCGACTCGGAAGTCTCGTTCCAGATCGACGAGAACATCCGCGGCACGGATGTCTTCATCCTGCAGCCGACCTCGACGCCGGTGGACGAACACCTCGTCGAGATGTGCGTGATGATCGACGCGTTCCGCCGGTCGTCCGCCTCGCGCATTACTGCCGTGATTCCGTACTACGGATACGCGCGCCAGGATCGCAAGGACAAGCCGCGAGTGCCGATTTCGGCCAAGCTCGTGGCGAACCTGCTCAGCGCCGCCGGAGCGAACCGGGTGCTGACGATGGACCTGCACAAGGCGCAGATCCAGGCGTTTTTTGACATCCCGGTGGACCACCTGTTTGCGGCCCCGGCGGTGATTGAGTATCTGGCCCGTCAGAACTACGGGCCGGTGACGATTGTGTCACCCGATGCGGGAGGAGCCGAACGGGCGCGCGCGTATGCGAAGCGCCTGGATGCCGAACTCGCCATCATCGACAAACGTCGCGGTGAAACCGGCGCGGCGGAAGTCATGAACGTGATCGGCGATGTCAGTGGGCGCGTCTGCATCATTTCGGACGACATCATCGACACGGCGGGGACGATGCAGAAGGCGGCGCAGGCGCTCAAGGACAACGGCGCGACGCGCGTGCTGGCGTGTGCGGTGCACGGGGTATTGTCGGGGCCGGCGATTTCGCGGATTGACGCGGCGCCGATCGACAAGTTGATTGTGACCAATACGGTCCCACTCACGCCCGAGAAGGCCGCGTGCGGAAAAATTGTGGTGTTGTCGGTGGCGCGCCTGTTGGCGCAGGCCATCCGCAGCATCCACGAGGAGACCTCGGTCTCCAAATTGTTCGTTTAGATGGAGCGAAGCAGATTATGAGCGCAGTACTGGACGCGGTTCGCCGCGAGACATTTGGCAAAAACGAAGCGGTGCGCACGCGGCAGGCGGGCAAGATCCCGGCCGTGTTGTACGGCGTCAACAAGGGCGCGTCAGAGTCCGTGACGGTTGACCCGAAGGAACTGAGCCGGATTCTGCACTCCGACACCGGTCTGAACTCCCTCATCTCGCTCAAGATCGACGGCGCCGAGACGCAGGTCCTGGTGAAGGAATACCAGATTGATCCGGTGACCCATAAGCTCATCCATGTGGACTTTTTCCGCGTGGCGATGGACAAGGTCATTCGCGTCACCGTGCCGGTGCATCTCACGGGTGAAGCCAAGGGCGTCAAGCTCCAGGGCGGCACGCTCGATTTCGTGCATCGTGACGTGGACGTCGAGTGCCTCCCCGCGGACATCCCGGAGCACATCGCGGTGGACGTCAGCGAACTGACGCTGGGGCAGGGCGTGCGCGTGAAGGACCTGGCCGCCGGCGGCAAGTGGACGGCCGTCAGCGAACCCGAGAACCTCATCGTGCACATCGTGGCGCCGCGTGCGGAAGCTGTGGCGACGCCTGATGCGGCCGCGGCGCCGGCTGTCGCCGCCGAGCCCGAAGTCGCCAAGAAGGGCAAGACGGACAAGGAAGACAAGTAGTGCTCATCGCCGGCCTGGGGAACCCCGGGGGGCGGTATCGGGGCACGAGACACAACGTCGGGTTTGAGGTCGTGGACCTCGTGGCCCGACGGCACGGATTGGTGCTGAGTCCGTGGAAGGACGTGGCGGACGTCGCCGAGTGGCGGCGACCCGAAGGGCGCGTCTGGCTGATGAAGCCGACGACCTTCATGAATCTGAGCGGGGAAGCGGTGAGCGCGCTGGTCGCGTTCTACAAGCTGGACCTCGCAAGCGTCTTCATCGTGTGTGATGACGTGAATTTGCCGGTGGGGCAGTTGCGAGTGCGCCCCTCGGGATCGAGTGGCGGGAACAACGGACTGAAATCCGTGGCCGCGTCACTCGGGACGGAAGAGTTTGCCCGCCTCCGAATCGGGGTGGGTCGTGGCGACCCGGCGCGTGACTTGGCGGACCATGTGTTGTCCCGCTTCGCGCCAGAAGAGATGTCCGGGATTGATGAGGCTGTTACCCGGGCCGCCGACGCGGTCGAGTTGTGGATCGCGGAAGGCACAGCACGCGTGATGAACGCGTTTAACTGAACGCTCCTTGCCGCTTCGGAAGCGAAGCGGCCCGCACGGCGCCCATGGTGGGTGGCCGGGAGTTGTCCATAAGGAGGCACATGAGCATTCACCGACAGTACGAACTCGTCTATATCGCGAGTCCCGACGCCACCGAAGAAACGTTGGCCGAGCTGCATACGCAGGTCGTCACCGTTGTCGAACGGTTCGGCGGGACCATTGAACGCACCGAAAACTGGGGCCGTCGTCGCCTGGCATATGAAATCAACCGCCAGCGCGAAGGCGTGTACGTGCTCGAGCTGCTGAATGGCCCCGCGGCCATGACGGCGGAACTCGACCGTCGTCTCCGTGTGATCGATGGCGTCATGCGTCATCTCGTCATTCGCGTGGACGAGGACCTGGCCAAGGACGAGCGGTTCAAGACCCGCCGCAAGGCCAACACAGTGGCGCGTCGTCTGCGTCGCGGGTTGCCCGCGGAGCCGACGGAGCAGGAACTCAGCCGCCGCAAGCAGGAGCTTGAAGATGCCGACGGCGGGAACGATTCGTTCGGGGAGGGAGACCGATGAGCGACATGGAAAAGGACTCGCGGTTCGGCGGACGTGGCCGGGGCAAGGACGACAAGGATAAGGACAAGGACAAGGCCGGGCGTCGCGGCGGCGGGGGCGGCTTCTTCCGCCGGCGTCGTGTCTGCAAGTTCTGCGTCGAGAAGATCGACTTTGTCTCGTACAAGGACGTCAAGCTGCTGACCCCCTTCATTCCCGAGCGCGGCAAGATTCAGCCGCGCCGTATTTCGGGTACGTGCGCGAAACATCAGCGCGCGTTGCAGACCGCGATCAAACGCGCGCGTCAGCTCGCCCTTATCCCGTACGTGACGGACTGACTGGGAGGACATCATGGCAACTGAAGTGATTCTCAGAGAGTACGTGGAACACCTCGGCAACCGGGGTGAAGTCGTGAAGGTGGCTGATGGCTACGCGCGCAACTATCTGTTGCCGCGCGGGCTGGCCCTCCGGGTGACCTCGGAGGCCCGGCGCCAGATCGAACGCGAAAAGGTGAAAGCCGAAGCGCGCGAGACCGAAGAGCGGCAGGCGGCGCAGTCGCTCGCCAACGCCCTGGCCGCGGTCGATCTGTCGATCGCGCGTCGTGTCGGCGACCACAACACGCTGTACGGCTCGGTGACGACGTCGGATATCGCCGAGGCGCTGGCCGCACGGCAGATCATCGTGGATCGCCGCAAGATCCTGCTCGAAGACGCGTTGAAGACGCTCGGCGAGCACGTGGTCGCCATCAAGCTGCACCGCGACGTGCCGGCATCGGTCACCGTCAAGATCGTGGCCGCCCAGGCGGCCGGCACCGCGACGTCGGCCCCGGCGCCCGCAGCGACGGAGTAAGACACATGGAGCGCGAGGGCGAGAGCCCTCGCGACCACCCGGGGGCCGACGCCCCCGGGCTCCATTTTTTTCGGACTTTTGGACTTCTGGACTTCTGGACTCCTGGACTTCTGGACTCCTGGACCCCTGGACCACTAAGCTCTTCACTTCCAGATGGCCGAGCGAACACTGCCCCACAATCTCGAAGCTGAGAAGAGCGTGCTGGGCGCGATTCTCATCAACAACCAGGCCTTCAACCAGGCCGCCGAGGTCATCGACTCGCAGGACTTCTTCCGTGATGCGCACAGGCGCATCTTCGAGAAGATGGTCGGCCTCACCGACCGGAATCAGCCGGTCGACTTCGTCACGCTGACCGACGAACTCACGCGATCGGGCGAACTGGACGAGGTCGGCGGTCCGGCCTACGTCAGCGCCCTCACCGATGGTGTGCCGCGATCGGCCAACGTCGAATACTACGCCCGCATCGTCAAGGAGAAGTCCACGCTGCGACGCCTGATTCAGGCGTCCAACGAAGTGCTCGTCCGCGCGTACGACGCGGAAGAGGACGCAGACGATCTGCTCGACGAAGCCGAGCGGACGATCTTCTCGATCGCCGAGGGCCGGATGCGGTCCGGGTTTGTGAAGCTCAGTGAACTGGTCGATGGCGGGTACGCCATGCTCGAACAGTTGCAGGCGAGCCGCGGCCTGGTGACCGGCGTGCCGTCCGGGTTCGTCGAACTCGACGAAATGACCTCCGGGTTCCAGAAGTCCGACCTTGTCATCGTCGCGGCCCGGCCCGCCATGGGCAAGACGAGCTTTGTCATGAATATCGCGCTGAACGCGGCGCTGGAGGCGGGGAAATCCGTCGGCGTGTTCAGTCTTGAAATGTCGAAGGAACAGTTGTTTCTCCGCATGTTGACGTCGGAAGCGCGGGTGGATGCCCATCGGTTCCGGGGCGGGTTTCTGGGCGAGCAGGACTACGAGCGGCTCAACGGCGCGTTCGCGCGGCTGCACGATGCGAAGGTGTTCATCGACGACACGGCGTCCGCCGGCATTCTCGAAATGCGCGCGAAGTCGCGCCGCCTGAAACTGGAACACGGCCTCGACATGCTGGTCATCGACTATCTCCAGCTGATGCAGGGCCGCGGCCGGTTCGACAACCGTCAGCAGGAACTGGCGTCGATCTCGCGCTCGCTCAAGATTCTCGCAAAGGAACTCGAGATTCCGATTCTCGCCCTGTCGCAGCTGAGTCGCGCCACGGAAACCCGTTCGGATCATCGTCCGCAGCTGTCCGATCTGCGCGAATCAGGCGCGCTCGAACAGGACGCCGATGTCGTCATGTTCATCTACCGCGAAGAGGTGTACGCCGCCAGCGAAGAGGATCGGCGGCCCGAGGTCGAGGGCATGGCCGAGATCATCATCGGCAAACAGCGCAACGGCCCGATCGGATCGGTGCCGCTCGCATTCCTGAAACAGTACACACGTTTCGAAAACCTGCAGCCCGGCCCACGAGGCTGAGGCCGGGAGGGCCCGAGTGATGACGCGCCCCACCGTCGCCCACGTACACCTCGACGCCATCGTCCACAACTACAAACGGATTTGTGCACTCGCAGGTGTCTCGGAGCCGCGGGGCGTCAGCCCTGCGGAGAACACGGGAGCTGAAGCCCCCGCACTCCACCGGATGATCTGCGTTGTGAAAGCGAACGCGTACGGGCATGGCGCCGCGCGCGTGGCGCTGGCGCTTGAGGGCGCCGGCGCGACGACGTTTGCGGTCGCGGATATTGCGGAAGGCGTGACGCTGCGCGAGGCCGGCGTCACGAAATCGATTCTGGTGTTTGGCGCGCAGAGCGTCAGTGATCTGGGCGACGTGTTCGCGCATTCCCTCACGCCGACGGTGTCGACGCCGTCAGCGGCCAAGGCGATTGAAGCGGCGGCCGCCGCGCGCGGTGTGACCATCGGGTGCCATCTGAAGATCGACACCGGCATGAATCGTCTGGGATTCCGGCACGACAACCTCGGTCGCACGATTCCCGGCGTGCTGGCGATGCCGCACGTCAGAATTGACGCCGTCTACACACACTTTGCCACCGCCGATCGCCCCGAGTCGCCGATGCTCGACGAACAACGGCAGCGTTTCGATCGCGCGTGTGCTGCGCTCGGCGCCATGGGGCTACGGGGCGCGAAACGCCATGCCGCAAATTCGGCGGCGCTGATCCGGGATGCGCGCACCTGGTACGACGCCGTGCGGCCCGGCCTGCTCCTCTACGGCATCGTCCCTCCGCCGCTCGCGGCGGCAGACCTCGACCTGCGACCTGCCCTGTCACTGGTCAGCCGTATCGTGGCCGTGAAAGGGGTGCGTGCGGGGGAGGGGGCCGGCTACGGCCTGACGTGGAGTGACAATACGCCGCGCACACTGGCGATTGTGCCGGCGGGGTATGCGGATGGCCTCGACACGCGTCTGGCCAATCGTGGGTACGTGCTCATCCGCGGCCAGCGACGGGCGATCGTCGGCTCCGTGTGCATGGACATGATTCTGGTGGACGTAACCGGCATCGACGTGTCTCCGGGCGATGCCGTGGTATTGATTGGGACGCAGGGGGATCAGGACATCACTGCGCGGGAAGTGGCGGCCACCATCGGCACCATCCCGTGGGAGGTCATCTGTCGTCTCGGGGCCAGGATAGAAAGAACTTATTGACGGAGTGGTTCATGGTTCATCGGTTCATGGTTCAGCGGTTCTGTTCTTGGTTCCTGGTGCTTGGTTCTGGGTTCCCGGTGCAGGGTCGGTTCCGGGGTTCCGACGTTGGAAACCATGCACCATGAACCCCGAACCCTGAACAGAACCGATGAACCATGAACCATGAACCGATGAACCGTGGCTAAGACAATATTCGCGTGTCAGCAGTGCGGTGCGCAGGCCCCCAAATGGCTCGGGCGATGCCCCGATTGCGGCGGATGGAACACGTACGCCGAAGAGACGTTCGAGAAGCCGGACAAACTGGCGGCGACCCGCAAAGGGGCCGCCGAACCGATGGGCGGCGGCAAGGCGCAGCGCTACGCCGATGTCGAGGCCGTGGTGTCCGCGCGATTCACGACCGGCATCGGGGAATTCGATCGTGTGCTCGGTGGCGGCATCGTGCCGGGATCGCTGGTGTTGCTGGGCGGCGAGCCCGGCATCGGCAAGTCCACGCTGCTGCTGCAGGCGGCCGCGCACTTCGCGCGTGAAGTCGGCCCGGTGTTGTACGCCTCCGGCGAAGAATCCGAACATCAGGTGAAGATGCGGGGCGAGCGTCTCGGGGTGGCGGACGCGCCGCTCTACCTC
>JAURFE010000013.1 GCA_030827135.1 Vicinamibacterales bacterium | reverse complement strand
TGAGCCGTCCCGCACGGAGATCCCGGTCGTCGCCATGTTGCTCATGCCGACTGAGGCCATCGAGGCGAGAGCGCGCGCGCTGGCTGCGGCGTTGGAGGCAGGAGCGCCGACCCTGAAATGCGACGTCATCGACGGCGCATCCACGATCGGCGGCGGCAGCGCGCCGCAGTCCGTCATTCCGACACGCCTGCTCGCGATTCGCTCGCTGCACCTGTCGGCCGCGGCGCTTGAATCCGCGCTGCGTCTCGGCACGCCGCCCGTGGTGGCGCGCATCCAGCACGATGCCCTGCTCATCGACCTGCGCACGGTGCGGCCGGAAGACGATGGCGTGCTGGCCCAGGCATTGTTGGCGGGCAGCACGTAGGGCCCGCTGCACTTGAGCGGGCCGTGCGCGGCGCGCTCACACCCAGCGCGCCCTACAGGTGAATTAACGCAGATTGCGGGTGATGTAGAGGACAGCGACCGGTTGCTTGTCGAGTGTCCACTCGGGCGTGGTCGTGATGCGGAACGAACAATAGTCATCGGGCGTGATGTCCGTCGCGCAGAGGCTGTTGACATCGTTGTCAAACGACACCTGGATCAAACGCCCGGGGTCGGCGCCCGTTGGCGCCTCGAACACTTCCTCGTGCGTCGCAACCGGCCGGCCGCCGCGATCGAACACCTGAATGGTGAACGTCATCGGATAGAACTCGGCGGGACGCTCGATGTGAAACCAGAGCGGCTTTCCTTCAAAGAGAAACTCCGCGCCCGATGACGCCCACACGCCTTCAAGGCCGGCCGGCCAGATCGGCACGACAAGGCTCACCGGGATCTGCGGGGTGCCGCGCTCCTTCCAACGGAATTCGGGGGCTCTCGGCGCCGTCGCCCACAACTGCGCGCACGCGATGGCGATCACCAGCAGCGCGGCGCCCCACACCGGCGCAAACCACCGGCGCTCCGGCGAGGGCTCCGACGCGCCGCCGATGGCGATGGGAATGGCCAGGGCCGGCACGGACCAGAAGATGATATGGATGCCGACAAGGAAACTCACGGCGAGGCTCACCGATGCGCCCACCGCGAAGGCGGTCCACAGACCCGGGCCCTCACCCGCCGCCGGCCGGGCCAGTCGCACGAGCCGCGCGCACACCCAGCCGAGACCGGCCGCGATGATCAACACACCGGCCAGGCCGAGTTCTGAGCCCAGCATGAGATACATCGACGTGGGCACGTCTGAGAAGAACACCCCGCCTGACGCCACGGCCCATGGACCAAACTCGAACAGGCTGGCATAAAACCAGCCGAGGCCGGTCCCAAGCCATGGTTGTTCCCAGAACGCGCGCAGCATTACCTTCTGGTGCACGATACGAATGGGATCAAGCGCGATCAGGTCGGCATGAATCGCGCCCACAGGGTGCGCCAGTGCACCGGGTCCGAAGGCCGCCCACACGCCCCCTGCGAGTCCGGCAAGACCCGCTGTCGCCAGGGCCAGCCTCGCACTCAGGGCAGTGATGCGGCGCACCAACAGAAGGCCCACGCCCACGGCAATCGCCGCCGCGAGCGACAGAAAGTAGACCCTGCCCCCGGTGGCGACTCCGATGGCCGCACCTGCGCCGGCAGCCACCCCACTGGCCACCCTGAGCGGCGCGCTGATCCTCGCAAGCAGGGCTACATACGCCAAACCCGCGAGCACCGCCGCCATGAAGACGGTCGACGCACCGGAATCCTCCAGGAGCGCTGCGGCTCTGCCATGCTCGACGGCGGTGCCACTGCCGCTCGCCAGCCACCGAACGTCCACGCCCCCTTGAACGGCGATGGCGAGAAGATTCAGTCCGATCGCAGAGAACACCGCCGCCGCAAAACACGATCGTCCCCATGGTTCGGCTGACGGCCACGACACCCTCGCCGCCAGACCAATCGTCAGCATGCAGCCGGTAGTTTTCAGATACAGCGCCACCTGATCCCACGAGTAGTTCGCCGAGACCTGGTCGGCCAGTATGAAGTCCTGCACGGGAATGCCGGGCCGCAGCGACGGCCAGTACAACGACCAGAAGGCGTTGGTCAGCAGCAGCAGATATGTCAGTCCCACCGTAATCGCCCACAGTGGACGACGCATCAGCAGCACCAGAAAGGCGCCAACGGCGGCAAGCTGAAAGAAGGCATCGAGGCCGGTCCGCAGCGACGGCCAGTCCAGCAGCACGTGCGCGCGGGCGCCCACGCTGGCCAGGAAAAACACCAGGCCGGCGAGAACAACCGCGGCGTTCGCCATGGTCTAGAAAATCGACGCCACGGAATCAGCGGCAATCGAGAGCAGGCCGCCCGGCAACACGCCGAGATAGATGACGGCAATCAGCGCGAGCAGCAGGCCGGCCGCCGTCACGCCGGATACGGCCGGTCGATGTTCGGGTGCGGTCTCATCGCTCATGTACATCATGACCACGACGCGCAGGTAGAAGAACACCGACACGACCGAGGTCAACACACCGAGAATCGCGAGGGTGTACATCCCCTCCTGAATCGCCGCGTTGAAGATGTACCACTTGCCGATGAAGCCGACCATCGGGGGGAACCCACCGAGCGACAGCAGGAACACCGTGAGCAGCGCCGACAGCCCCGGACGTTCCTTCCACATCCCCGCAAAGTCCCGCACATCGTCATGCGGGCGGTCCGCCGAGGTCAGCGCGGCAAGCACGCCGAACGCGCCAAGGTTGGTCACGCTGTAGGCGACCAGGTAGAACAAAATGGCCGCCTTGCCTGCGGTGCTCGCCGCCACAAGACCAACCAGCAGATACCCGGCGTGCGCGATGCTCGAATACGCGAGCATGCGCTTGACGCTGGTCTGCGCGACACCGACGACGGTGCCAAGAATCATGGTGAGCGCCGCAATGACCGAGAGAATCGGAATCCACTCGATACGCAGCGGCTCAAACGCCGACAGGAACACACGCACGAAGGCAGCCATGGCCGCAACCTTCACGCCGGTCGACATGAATCCTGTGACGAGCGTCGGCGCGCCCTGATACGCATCCGGCACCCACATGTGGAACGGCACGGCGCCAACCTTGAACGCAAACCCGACGATCAGCAGGATCATCGACAGAATCAGCAGAATGCTGGGATCGAGCGACGACGAAGCGATCCGCATGCCGATTTCATCCAGCTTTGTGGTGCCGGACACGGCGTAGGCCATCGCAATGCCATAGAGGAAAAAGGCGCTCGAGAACGCGCCGAGGACGAAGTACTTGAACCCGGCCTCAACGCCCTCGGCGCTGGACCGCTTGATCGCGGTCAGCACATACACGCCGAGCGACATCACTTCCAGCGCGATGAAGATGACGAGCAGGTCCGTGGTGGAGGCCATCATCATCATGCCCGCGATGGCGAAGAGCATGAGGGTGTAGTACTCGCCCGATGGCAGATGGTCGCGCTCGGCATTGCCGATCGACAGCAGGATCGTCAGGATGCCGATCGACGCCAGCATGACGTTGAAGAACACCGTGAAGTTGTCGATCGAGATGACACCGAACCCGATCATGCTCTGGTTCCAGTGTCCGACCGACGTGACGATGGCGCCGGTCAGTCCGATCAGGCCGAAGATCCCGAACCACACGCCGGCGTGCCGGTCGTCCTGTTTCCGGAACGCCTCCGCGAGCATCGTGGCGCACGCCGCGAGGCTCACCATCAGGATGGGCGCGATGGACGAAAAGTCGGTCATGGTCATCGCGCACCCCCGGGGAGCTCGGCGGCAGCTGTCGCCCCCGCCTGTCCCAAGGGCTGAAGCCCTTGGGCTCCATCTGCGTTGACCGGAGTCACGCCTCGGACGTATTCAACCGCTCGTTTGACGGCGGGTTCCATTGGCTTCAGGAAGATGTTGGGAAAGACACCCATGATGATGCACATGGCCACAATCGGCGCGATAACGATCCATTCGCGGACACTGAGGTCGCGCAGGCCCTTGTTCTTCGGATTGGTCAGCGGCCCGTAGTTCACGCGCTGGAACATCCAGAGCATGTACACGGCCGAGAGAATGACGCCCGTGGCCGCAATCGCCGTCAGCCACGCAGCTTCACGGAACGACCCGACAAAAATCATGAACTCGCCGACGAACCCATTCATGCCGGGCAATGCGATCGAAGCGAGCGTGATGAGCAGGAACATCGCCACCAGTTTCGGCGTCACGGCCTTCAGCCCGCCGTACTCCGAAATGAGCTTGGTGTGCCGGCGGTCGGACAACATGCCGACGATGAGGAAGAGACCGCCGGTGGAGACACCGTGCGCCAGCATCTGGTAGACCGCCCCCTGCACGCCGATGACGTTCATCGCGCAGATGCCGAGGACCACGAAGCCGAGGTGGCTCACGGAGGAGTACGCCACGAGCTTCTTCATGTCGGGCTGCACCATCGCGACAAGCGCACCGTAGACGATGCCGATGACCGCGAGAATCGCGAGGTACGGCGCGAACTGCATCGCCGCGTCGGGGAACAGCGGGAACGCAAACCGCAGCAACCCGTAGGTGCCCATCTTCAGAAGCACGCCGGCCAGGATGACCGACCCGGCCGTGGGGGCCTGCACGTGCGCATCCGGCAGCCACGTGTGGAACGGAAACACCGGCACCTTGATGGCGAACGCCAGCGCGAAAGCCAGGAACAGCCACGTCTGGAGGCCGGCCGGGATGTCGAGCGCGTAGAGGTCGAGCAGGTCGAAGCTGATCACGCCCACCGCGCTCTGGTGGTAGTAGGCCACCCAGATGATCGCCAGCAGCATGAGCACCGAGCCGGCCATCGTATAGAGCATGAACTTGATGGCGGCGTAGATGCGCTTCTCGTAGCCCCAGATGCCGATGAGAAAATACATCGGAATCAGCATCGCGTCCCAGAACAGGTAGAACAGGAACAGGTCGAGCGACACGAACACGCCGATCATCGCTGCCTCGAGCAGCAGCATGAAGAACGAGAACTCGCGCACACGGTCCGTGACCGATTCCCACGAACACAGCAGCGCAATCGGCGTCAGAAACGTGGTCAGGATGACGAGCCACAACGTGATGCCGTCCAGACCGATGTGATACGAGATGCCGAAGTCCGGCAGCCACGTATACCGTTCAACAAACTGGAAGTCCGCCGACGTCGCGTCGAACCCCGTCCACAGGAACAGGCTCGCGATGAAGGTGACCACCGACACACCAAGCGCCACCTGGCGAACGAGGGAGTCTCTCCCCTTCCCCAGCAGGAGGACCAGCAGGCCTCCCAGAAGCGGCAACAGGACCAGAAGAGTTAGCGCCACAGGTAGTACCCCAGGATCGCGACGACCCCCACAAAGATCGACATGGCATACGCGCGGACCGACCCGGTCTGCACACGCCGCAACACCGCACTCCACCCGCGCACCGTCAGGCCGACGCCATTGACGATGCCGTCGATGACACCGGCGTCAACGACCTTCCACAACGCGCCGGTCGAGATGCGTTTGATCGGCTGCACAAATACCGCGTCGTAGAGTTCGTCCACGTAGTACTTGTTGTAGAGCACCTTGTGGAGGCCGCTGAACTGCGCCGCCAGCGCATCCGCGCGGCCGAAGCTGTTCTTGAACAGGAACGTCGCGAGCAGGATGCCCCCGATGGCCACCGCGACCGACAGCCCCATCAGGCCCAGTTCGATCGCGACGTCCCCGTGCGCGGCGGCCGCATGCGCGACCTCCTCGCCGCTCAGCGTCATCGCATGGAAACTGGGCTCAAGGAACGCCTCAATCTGATTGTGCCCGCCGAGGGCGTGCGGGACACCAAAGAACCCGGCCACGATCGACCCGACGGCCAGCACCACCAGGGCGATGGCCATGGGCTTCGGAGCATCGTGCAGATGGGCGGATGGGCCGCTGTGCGGATGGGCGGAGGCGCCGTGCCCATGGTCCGACGCTGGTGCGTGCTCCGCGCGGCTTGTGCCCCAGAAGGTCATATACAGGAGCCGGAACATGTAGGTGGCGGTCAGGAACGCGGCGACGACCGCGAGGCCCCACAACACGTAGTGCCCGCTCGACCAGGTTTTCCAGAGGATCTCGTCCTTCGAGAAGAAGCCGGCAAACGGCGGCAGCCCGGCAATAGCGATGGTGCCGATGAGGAACGTCCAGAAGGTGATCGGCAGCTTGTCCTTCAGGCCGCCCATGTAGCGCATGTCCTGCTGGCCGTGCAGCGCATGAATGACCGCGCCCGAGCCGAGGAAGAGCAGCGCCTTGAAGAACGCGTGGGTGTAGAGGTGGAACACGCCGCCGGCAAACGCGCCGACGCCCACCGCGAGGAACATGTAGCCCAGCTGCGACACGGTCGAATACGCGAGCACGCGCTTGATGTCGTTCTGCACGAGCCCAATCGTCCCGGCCACCAGCGCGGTCAGCACACCGACGATCGCAATCACTTCCAGCGTGAACGGCGCGTGGCTGAAGAGCACCGCGTTGCGCGCCACCATGTACACGCCGGCGGTCACCATCGTCGCGGCGTGGATGAGCGCCGACACCGGCGTCGGGCCTTCCATGGCGTCCGGCAGCCACACATACAACGGCAACTGGGCCGACTTGCCGGTCGCGCCCAGGAACAACAGCAACGTGGCGCCCGTCAGCAACCCGGCCCCGGCCATCGTGCCCGCTTCCACCTCGAGCTGCGACACCTGAATGGCGAGCTGCTGGAAGTCGAGCGTACCGAACGCGGTGAACAGAATCAGCATGCCGAGGATGAAGCCGAAGTCGCCGATACGGTTGACGACGAAGGCCTTCTTGCCGGCATCAGCCGCCGACTGTTTTGTGTAGTAGAAGCCGATGAGGAGGTAGGAACAGAGACCCACGCCTTCCCAGCCGATGAACATCACCGGGAAGCTGGCGCCGAGCACCAGGATGAGCATGAACGACGCGAACAGGTTCAGATACGAGAAGTACCGCGCGAAGTCGGGGTTCGTCTCGTCGTGCATGTACGCCGTCGAATAGAGGTGAATCAGGGTGCCGATGCCCGTGATCACCAGAATCATGATCGACGCCAGCGGGTCGAGGCGCAGCGCAAAGGGAATTTCAAGCGTGCCCGAGGCGATCCAGGTGAACACGTGCTGATCGATAGCGCGCACGCCCCCAATCGGCTCCAGCCCCAGCATCGTCCACACGGCGGCGACCGAGACGCCGAAGGCACCGGCCATGGCGGCGGTGGCAATGCCACCCGACAGGCCCTGTGACCAGCGGCGACCAATGGTCGCGTTGATCAGGAACCCGAGAAACGGCAGAAGAGGAATCAGCAGCAGCACAGTCTCACCACTTCAGCGTTGTAAAAGCGTCCGGTGTCAGCGTCTCTCGATGCCGGAACAGGGCGATGACGATGGCGAGGCCGACAGCGGCTTCAGCCGCCGCGACCGTGATCACGAAAAACGCGATGATCTGGCCGTCGACGGTGCCGAGGAACCGGTCCACCGCGACAAACGTCAGGTTGACGGCGTTGAGCATCACCTCGACCGAGAGGAGGATGGTGATGAGGTTGCGCCGCAGGAAGACACCGGCCGTGCCAATCGAGAACAACACGGCCGAGAGGGCCAGATACGTATTGAGCGTGGGTTCAGGCAACACGATCAGCGTTCCTTTCGCGCGATGATGACGGCGCCGACCATCGCGACGAGAATCAGGATGGACGTGGCTTCGAAGGCAAACGCGTACTCCCGGAAGAGCCGCAGACCGATGTCACGCACGGTGGTGGAGACGCCGTCGGCCATGAAGGGCGCGTCGGCGATGGTGCGCAGCGCCCAGATGAGCTGCACGGCCAGGACCACGGCCAGGACCGCGCCGAACCGGCGGGGCCCGGGGCCAATCACAAACCGCGGCTTCGGATCGTTGCCTTCGTCCTCAGTCGTCACGTTCAGGAGCATGACAACAAAGAGGAAGAGAACCATGATGGCGCCGGCATACACGATGATCTGCAGGACGGCCATGAAGGGCGCGTGCAGCAGCACGTAGAGACCGGAGAGCGCGGCGAAGGAGACGATGAGCAGCAGCACGCTGTACATCGGGTTGCGCTGGCCGACGACCAGCACCGAGGACACGATGGCCACGACGGCGAAGCTCCAGAAGAACAGGGCATCCATGGCGATTACCACCCCATCCCGATGACCACGCCGGCGGTCACGAGCAGATTGATGGTGGCAGCCGGCAGCAGCCACTTCCACCCGAACTCCATCAGGTGGTCATACCGGTAGCGGGGCAACGTCCACCGCATCCAGATATAGAAGAAGAGCAACAGGAAGACCTTGGCCAGGAACCAGATCCAGCCGAGCCAGTCGGGCAGGAACGGGCCGTGCCAGCCGCCGAGGAACAGGTTGACTGCCACCGCCGACATGGTGGCCATCGCGATGTATTCGGCCATGAAGAACAGCGCGAAGGTCATCGAGCTGTATTCGGTGTGGTAGCCGGCGACCAGTTCCTGCTCGGCTTCCGGAAAGTCGAACGGCGCGCGGTTGGTTTCGGCGACCGCGGCGGTCATGAAGATGAAGAATCCGACCGGCTGCAGGAAGATGTACCACTTCGGAATGACACCGAACCAATACCCCTGCTGCGAGTCGACGATCTCATTGAGCGACAGGCTGCCGGCGAGCATGACGACCGCGGCGAGCGACAGACCGAACGAGAGCTCGTAGCTGATCATCTGCGCGGACGACCGCAGGCCGCCGAGCAGCGAGTACTTGCTGTTGGAGGCCCAGCCGGCAAGCACGATGCCGTAGACCCCCATCGAGGTGATCGCAAAGAGCGCGAGGACGCCGACGTTGACGTTGGAGGCGACCAGCTTCACGGGTTCGTCGAGGAGCCCGAAGAACGTGGTGTCCGCACCGAAGGGCACCACCGAGAACGCGGCAAATGCCGCGGCGGCGCAGAGAATCGGAGCGAGGTAAAAGAGGAACGTGTCGGCCGCCTTCGGCCGCAGTTCCTCTTTCATCACGAGCTTGATGATGTCGGCCAGCGGCTGCATCGCGCCCCAGGGGCCGACGCGGTTCGGGCCCAGGCGCTGCTGCACGAAGGCGGCGACCTTGCGCTCCATGAGCACGAGGACGGCCGCTGAATTCAGCAGCATGAAGAACGTGAAGCCGATGACGCCGAGATGGGCGATGAGTTGAGGATCCATGTCTTAGTGCGCGTGGGCGTGAGCCCGCGCCTCCGATCGCCAGTCGGCCTTCAGCGTGCAGCGGCCTTCGCGCACGTGGGCTTCAAATTCCTCGCGGAACAACCCGACGGTCGTGAGCACCGGAGTCGCGGCCGCGTCCCCGAAGGCGCACAACGTCTTGCCCGTGATGTTGTTGGCCACCGACAGCAGCAGGTCGATGTCCTTCATCTGGCCTTCGCCGCGTTCGATGCGGCCGAGCAACTTGTGCAGCCAGTCGCCGCCTTCGCGGCACGGGGTGCACTTGCCGCACGACTCGTGTTTGTAGAAGTAGAGGAGGTTCTCTGCCGCCCACACCATGCAGGTGGTGTCGTCCATGACGATCATGCCGGCCGACCCGAGCATGGACCCGGCCTTCATCACGCCGTCAAAACTGGCGGGAATGTCGATCTGATGAGGCAGCAGGATAGGGACCGACGACCCGCCGGGAATCACGGCCTTGAGTTTGTGATCGCCGCGGATGCCGCCACCGTACTGTTCGCCGTAGATGAGTTCCTTCACCGTGACGTGCATCGGCGCCTCGTAGACACCGGGACGTTTCACGTGGCCGCTGAGGCAATACAGCTTCGGCCCGCCGTTTTTCTCGGGACCGAGTGCCGCGAACCACTCGGCGCCGCGCGTGATGATCGACGGCACATTGCAGAGTGTCTCGACGTTGTTGACGGCCGTCGGGCAATCGTAAAGGCCGGCCACGGCCGGAAACGGCGGTTTCAGCCGGGGCTGCGCGCGCTTGCCTTCCAGCGATTCGATGAGCGCGGTCTCTTCCCCGGCCTCATACGCGCCGGCGCCGCGATGCACGAAGATTTCGCAGTCGAATCCGGTGCCGAAGATGTTCTTGCCGATGAACCCGGCCGCGCGCGCCTTCGCCAGTTCGGCCTCGAGCACCTGCTGCACGTGGTAGAACTCCCCGCGAATGTAGATGTAGGCCACCTTCGCGCCGATGGCGTGACACGCAATCAGGCACCCTTCAAACAGCAGGTGCGGATTCCGCTCCATCAGCACGTGATCCTTGAACGTGCCCGGTTCACTTTCGTCCGCGTTGCAGCAGATGTATTTCGGCTTCGGCGACTTCTTGTCGACGAACTGCCACTTCATGCCGGTGGGAAAACCGGCGCCGCCGCGTCCGCGCAGGCCCGACGCCTTGACGACATCCACGACTTCGTCGGGCGTCATGCCCAGCGCCTTCTTCAGGGCCTCGTAGCCGCCCTGCTTCACATAAAAATCGAGCGTGAAGCCGTTCGGCGTGTTCACGTGAGGAGTAAGGATTAAATCCATGATGTTCCAGTGGCAGCCTGAAGCTCAGGCCGTCCTACGAGTGCTCCTTATGCAGGTGACACCCGGTGAGCGATGCGGCGCCCTTGGTGCGGAGCCCATCCACCAGTTGCTGCGCGTCTTCCGGGCGCTGGCATTCGTGCCAGTCGTCGTTCACGCCCACCACCGGCGCGCGGTCACACGCCCCCAGGCACTCGACCTCAAACAGCGAGAACGCGCCGTCAGCGGTCGTCTCCCCTGCCGAGATGCCGAGCACCTTCTGCAACTCGTCGGTGAGGCGCTCGGCGCCGTTGAGCGCACACGACAACGTCCGGCACACCTGAATCACGTGCCGGCCGACCGGCCGCTGGTAGAACATCGTGTAAAACGACACGACATCCTCAACCTCGGCCGTCGAGATCCGGATGGCCGCGGCCACCGCCTTCATCGCGTTCCGCGAAATGTAGCCCTGCTGCCGCTGCGCCAGAAACAACGCCGCGATGACCGCCGACTTGCGGCGCTCCGCCGGATACCGGCTGCAGATGTCTTCGAGCTTGGCCAGGTTCTCGGCCGTGAATACAAACGCCGGACCTTCGTCGGCCAGGGCACGCTGCGACTGGTGCATGCCCTTGCCGTAGTCCATCAGGGGGTGAAAACTCATCGGTCCACGTCTCCCATCACGACGTCGGTGGAGCCGATCACGGCGATGACGTCGGCGATCAGGCCGCCCTTGATCATGTGCGGCAGCGCCTGGCACGCGAGAAAGGACGGCGCGCGCGGCTTCACGCGGATCGGGCGGTTGCCGCCGTCCGACACCACGTAGAACCCGTGTTCCCCGCGGGGGCCTTCGACCGGCACGTAGGCCTCACCCTTCGGCACCGTGAACCCTTGCGAGTAGATCAGGAAGTGCTGAATCAGCGCTTCCATCTCGGTGTAGACGCGATCCTTGGGCGGCGGCACCACGCGATAGTCGCCACAGTCGTATTCCCCGATCGGCGAAATACGTTCGAGCGCCTGCTGGCAGATCTTCACGCTCTCGCGCATCTCGACCAGCTTCACCTGATACCGCGCGAACACGTCGCCGGCCGTCTGCGTCGGCACCTTGAAGTCAAAGGTCTCGTACTTCAGATACGGCCACGCCTTACGCACGTCGTAGTTGATCCCGACCGCGCGCGCCATTGGCCCCACGAGTCCCAGCGCCAGCGTGTCTTCCTTCGAGAGCGCACCCACGCCCACGGTGCGCTTCGTCCACACCTGGTTCTTCGTGAGCATCAGTTCGTAGTTGTCGAGCGCCGCCGGCATCTTGTCGAGCAGCGCCTTCACGGCCTTGTGATACCCACGCGGCAGGTCTTCGCGCAGGCCGCCCACCCGGATGTAGCTAGGGAACATGCGGAACCCGGCAATCATCTCGTTGAGGTTCAGCAACTGCTCGCGCTCGCGGAACGCGTACATCATCACCGACACCGCGCCGATTTCCATGGCGTGCGTCGCCAGCCACACGAGATGGCTGTTGAGACGCTGCAACTCGGCAATCAGCACCCGGATGTACGTGACGCGATCGGGCATCTCCAGCCCGAGCAACTTCTCCACCGACAGGCAGAACGACAGACTGTTCGACTGCGCCCCGAGGTAGTCCATGCGCTCGACGAGCGGAATCACCTGCTGCCACTTCTTCTGCTCGGCGGTTTTTTCGATGCCGGTGTGCAGGAAGCCAATCGTGGGGTCGGCGTTGACGATCGTTTCGCCGTCAAGCTCGAGCACCAACCGCAACACGCCATGCGTGCTGGGGTGCTGCGGCCCCATGTTGACGGTCATCGTCTCTGTGCGAATTTCCGGCATGTTTACAAACCCTGCTCAACCCACTCACACACGGCATGTATCCATGTGCGGTGCACTTCCTGAATCCGTGCCGTCACGTCGCCCGGCACGTTCACCACGACGTCCGCGATGGCTGCCGTGTCTCCCCCGCCGCGCCCCGTGAGGGCAATCGTCACCAACCCCTGCGCCTTCGCCGCCCGCAGCCCCAGCGTCACGTTCGGGGACCGGCCGCTGGTCGTGATGCCGACCGCCACATCACCCGGGCGTCCGAGCGCCTCAATCTGGCGGGCGAATACCGCGTCGAACCCGAGGTCGTTGCCGGCCGCTGTCAGCACCGCGCCGTCGGTGGACAGCGCCAGCGCCGCAATCGCCCGGCGGGTGCGCGTGTACCGCACCACCAGCTCCGTGGCCAGGTGCTGCGCGTCGGTCGCGCTGCCCCCGTTGCCGAACACAAAAATCGTCCGGCCCTCCCTCACCGCTTCGGCAATCAGCGCCGCGCCGCGTTCCGCGTCCGCGCCCGATGCCCGCAGAAACGCCTGATGCGTCTCCGCCGCGTCGTCCACCGCGCGAACAAGCGCGTCACCAAATCCCACGTCAGTCCCGCTTGAGGGCCAGACGTCCGGACGCCGCACGCGACGCCTGGATATTCGCCGCAAATTCTTCCGGCGTCAGTTCCATCGGCGACCACGACGCCGCGTCCTTCCGCACCTGCACCGGGTAGTCCTTGCGCAGCGGATGTCCGGTCCAGTCATCCGGCGTCAGAATGCGACGCAGGTCCGGATGGTCGGTGAACACAATGCCGAACAGGTCGTACACCTCGCGCTCAAGCCAGTTCGCGGCGGGCCACAACCCGGTCAGGGTCGGCACCCACGGATCGACCTCGGGAACGCGCACCTTCAACCGCAGCCGGCGCTGGGGCGCCGCGCCGCCGGGCTGCGCATACGCCTCACCCAAACACGCCAGGTGATACACCACTTCGTAGCGGGGTTCGGCCGGGTGGTAATCCACCGCGGTGATTTCCACGAGGAAGGAGAACTGCAGTCCCGCGTGGTCGCGCAGCGTCCGGCAGACTTCGACGATGTGCTCGCGGGCGACGTAGGCGGTCGGCATGTCGACCGCGTCGGCCGGTTCGATCACGGCGGTCGGCGCCGTCTGGCGGACGAGGTCGAGAACGGTGGTGTCCATCACGTCCGACATATCAGGCACTCATTCTCGAGTTATCGATCTTCCGCTGGAGCTGGACGATCCCGTAGATGAGGGCTTCAGGACGTGGCGGGCAGCCGGGCACAAACACGTCCACCGGCACCACCTGATCGACGCCCTGGACGATGGCGTAGTTGTCGAACACGCCGCCGCAGCTGGCGCACGCGCCCATGGAGATCACCCACTTGGGCTCGGGCATCTGGTCGTAGATGCGGCGCAGCACGGGGGCCATCTTGCGGGAGAGGCGGCCGGCCACGATCATCAGGTCGGACTGGCGGGGCGATCCGCGGAAGACCTCTGCGCCAAAGCGCGCGACGTCGTAGCGGCCGGCGGCCATCGCCATCATTTCGATCGCGCAGCACGCGAGACCAAACGTCACCGGCCAGATGGCCGATCGGCGCGCCCACTGGACCATCTTTTCGACCGATGTGGTGAGGATGGAGGCTTCGGCCTCGGTGTGAATCTTGACGCCCGTGTTGGGCATCGCGATGGTCGACGGACCACTCATCGCTTGACCTCCCGGCTCCAGTCAAAGACGCCCTTGCGCCACACGTAGATGTAGCCGGTCGTCAGGAGGCCGAAGAAAAAGAGAATCTGGAAATACGCCACCGGGCCGAGTTCCCGGAAGGCCATCGCCCAGGGGTACAGAAAGGCGATTTCAATATCGAACAGCAGAAAAATCATCGCCACCAGATAGAACTTGACCGACTGGCGCTCGCGCGCGTCTCCGACCGGCGGCATGCCGCACTCGTACGGGGCCGATTTTTCGGGGGTGGGTTTTCTCGGGCCCACCAGCTGCGACAGGCCAACCATCGCGGCGGCAAACCCCAGCCCGAGGCCAATCATGATGAGGATGGGCAAAAAGCCGTCCATGGACGCGTATTCTCCCTCGTATGCCACGCTTGTACGTTGCGTGAACAAAGTGAGATGCTAACACATGGCCCGACGTCAGTTCATGACCCGAAGACCCCCCATGCTGCTGCTCCCGGCCCTCGTGCTCGCCCTTGCCGTGACGGCCGGTGCTCCGAGTGCGCAGGCCGACCGGCCGGTGCCCTTCAAGGCGGGTGAAGTCCTGACCTACGACGTGTCCTGGACGACCTTCCTGACCGCCGGGTCGATGACGATGTCGGTTAAGGAACGGCAGGTCGGCGCCGGAGGTGCCCGGTACTACCTGGTGGCCGAAGGCGCGCCGTCCTCCACTCTCCGCAAGCTCTACGCCCTCTATTACAAGGCGGAGTCGATGCTCGACACGCGGACGCTGCGGCCCACGGTGTCCACCATGTACAGCGACGAGAACGGGCGCAAGCGGCACAAAATTTCGACGTTTCGCGGCAACGGCCGCGTGGACTACGAAGTCCGCACCGCCTCCGTCTCCAAGTCCACCGTCACGGTCGACCCGACGGCGCAGGATGCGCTGAGCGTCATTTACGTCCTGCGGGCCCTCCCGCTCGCGCCGGGGCAGCGGCCATTTGTGGTGCCGGTGGTCGACAGCGGCAAGTCCTACTCGATGCGTGTCACCGTCGCGGGCCGGGAATCCGTGAAGACCGGCATCGGCACGTTGCCGGCCGTCAAACTTACCCTTGCGGTGACCAACGTGAACGACCGTGCCGCAGGCACCGACACGCTCACGCTCTGGATGTCGGACGACGCGCGGCGGCTGCCGCTGAAAGTGCAGGCGGGTCTGGCCGTCGGCAGCGTCCAGTTGACACTCGCGAGGGTGACTGGGTGACCATCGTCCTAAACGGCGAGCCGCACCCCTGGCCGGCCCCGCGGTCGGTCGAGGCCCTGCTGGCCGACCTCCAGATTGATACGCGCACCGTCGCCGTCGAACGCAACCGCGTCGTCGTCAAACGGGCCCACTACGCCCAGACGCTCATCCAGGCTGGGGACGAGATCGAGGTCGTCTCGTTTGTTGGAGGCGGCTAAAGAGGTCCAGGGGTCCAGAGGTCCAGAGGTCCAGGGGTCCAGGGGTCCCAGGGTCCAGGGGTCCTCGTAGGGCGCCCTGAACTGTAGGGCGCCAGCACAATAGCGGTACACTGACCACCGATGCAGTTTCACGACACGCCAATTGCTGGCGCGTTTCTGATCGAATGGACGCCGATTCCTGATGACCGGGGGTCGTTTGCCGTCGGGTTCTCGCGAGAGGCGTTCGAGGCCCGGGGCCTGAACGCCCGCGTGGCCCAAATCAACTTCTCCCACAACACCACGAAGGGCACGCTGCGGGGGATGCACTTCCAGGTGGCACCGTTTGCCGAAGCCAAAGTCGTCCGCTGTCTGCGCGGCGCGGCGTTCGACGTCATCGTCGACCTGCGCCCCGAGTCCCCCACCTACTGCCGGTGGCACGGCGTGGAGCTGACCCCGGCCAACGGGCTGGCCGTGTATCTGCCCGAAGGCGTCGCCCATGGGTTTCAGACCCTGATGGATGACACTGAGATCATGTACACGGTGTCGGCGCCCTACACCCCGACGCACTACCGCGGCGTCCGCTGGGACGACCCGGCCTTCCGCATCGACTGGCCCGCCACCCCGGCGCGCACAATGCACGAACGCGACCGCAACTATCCGGACTTTTCCCGATGACCACCCAACCTGACCCACTCTCACCCAACCCCACGGCCGCCTCAAACCCAGGCGGCCCTACGGCAGAGGCCGCCTCAAGCCCAGGCGGCCCGACGAGTGCAGGCGGCCCGACGAGAGCCGGCGGCCCTGCGGGCGACGTGCTCGTCATCGCTGACCGCACATTCACGTCCCGCCTGGTCGTGGGCACAGGCAAGTACCCGTCACACGCCGTGATGCAGGCGGCCCACATCGCGTCGGGCACCGAGATGGTGACCGTCGCTGTGCGCCGCGTGGACCTCACGGCCAAAGGCGAGGGTTCGCTCCTCCACTGGATCAACCGCGAGAAGATCTTCCTGCTGCCGAACACCGCCGGGTGTTACACGGCCGACGATGCGATTCGAACGGCGCGGCTGGGACGGGAAGCCGGCCTGTCGAACTGGGTGAAGCTGGAAGTGATTGGTGACGAGCAGACGTTGTTCCCCGACAACGAAGCGCTCATCGAGGCAACGCGCGTACTGGTGAAGGAGGGCTTCGTCGTGTTGCCGTACACCAACGACGATCCGATCGCCTGCCGCAAACTGGCTGACGCCGGCGCTGCCGCCGTGATGCCGCTCGGCGCACCGATTGGTTCGGGCCTCGGCATACAGAATCCGAACAACCTGCTGATTATCAAGTCGCAGGCCAAAGTACCGGTCATCGTGGATGCCGGCGTCGGCACGGCGTCCGACGCCGCGATCGCCATGGAACTGGGCGTGGACGGCGTGTTGATGAATACCGCAATCGCCGGTGCCGGGGATCCCGAAGCGATGGCGCATGCGATGCGACACGCAGTGATCGCCGGCCGGCTCGCCTTCCGTGCCGGCCGCATCACGAAGCGGATGTACGCGGCCGCGAGCAGCCCGACGTCTGGTCTGATCGCCACCTGACGTTCGCGCGACCTGCGATCTCCGTGAGCACTTGCCTTTCGTGTCCGACGATGGCATCGTCGTCTCGTCACTACGTTGAGGTGGCAGGAATCGACACTCTTCCCGCAACGAGGTTGGCAGGGATCGCAACAAGTTCCTGAAACACTGAGCAAACGGCGATCAAGACGTGGAATGAATCCTGCGTATCCAGGCCCCGAGTGAAGGTGGAGGGCATATGGGACCGGGTGCTGAACAACTGGTGGTACGAGTCGCGAGGCTGGAAGTCATGGAAGACACACTGGTAACCGCGATCAGGGAAGTGAGAGACGCAGTGACGTCGCTTGAGCGACGCATGGACTCCCGCTTCGAACAAGTCGACAAACGGTTCGATACGATCGACCGGAGATTTGATGCCGTGGACAGGCGCTTTGAAGGCATGGAGCGCCGCTTTGAAGGCGTCGACCGGAAGCTGGAGCAGGTAGACCGGCGATTCATGTGGATTGTGGGCACACAGATCGCCACGCTGCTCGCCATCGTCGCAGGACTGTTTGGCGTGATCACCAGGATCTTTTGACAGTGGCAGCCGATCCGATCGACGACCGTCGCGCACGCCTCGCGCAGGCACGCGCCGACGCCGACGCGCTGTACAACGCGCGGCTGACGTCCGTGGATCAGGCGCTGCCGCCGGTGGTGGCGGCACCGGCGCCGCCGCCGGTGGACCAGTCCAGGCTCGAAGCAGTCAACACGGCGTGGCGCATCCTGCCCGAGGGTGCTCCGCTAGTGGACCCGGCCGACACCTCATGGAAAGGCCGCCTCCGCGCGTTTATCTGGCGCCTGGTCGGCCCTCCCCTCACCGCGCAGCAACACTTCAATGCGGCGCTGGTCGATCACCTGAATCGATCCGCTGCCACCGAGCGGCACCTTCAGGCCGCACTCACCGCCGCGGCCGACCAACTCCGCGTCCACGCGCAATCGCAGCGCCAATTCGAAGAGGCGCTCGTACATCTGCTCCAGAGCGTCACGGCGTTCGTCGACACGCGCGACCGCCACATGGGCGTACTCGTGCAGGACGATGTCTCGCCCCAGGTCACCGCCGTCCGGCAGGCCGTACTCGCGCTGAAGCGGGATCTTGAGACCCGCGATGCCGAAGGAGAGCGCACCGTGCACCCGGCACCCGCCTTCGCCGAGGCTTCGGCGGGCAGGCCTGGCACCGAAGCACTCAGCACGGCGTTATACGTCGGCTTCGAAGATCGCTTTCGCGGATCACAGGCCGACATCCGCGCGCGAGTGAGTGATTACGTCGCGTTGTTCGCGGGCGCGGCCAACGTGCTGGACGTCGGGTGTGGACGCGGCGAAGTGCTGGAGTTGTTTCGCGAGGCGGGGATCCCGGCGAAAGGCATCGACCTCAATCCATCGATGATCGAGGTCTGCCGCGAGCGCGGCCTTGAGGCGACGATGGCCGACGCGGTGGGATATCTGGACGCACAGCCCGACGCATCCGTCGGCGGGCTGCTCGCCATCCAGGTCGTTGAGCACCTTGAGGCCGCGTATCTCTCGCGCTTCCTCGAACTGGCGTTCCACAAGCTGGCGCCAGGTGCGACACTGGTGCTTGAGACGATCAACCCGACGTGCTGGGTGGCGTTTTTCGAGAGCTACATCCGCGACATGTCACACCGGTGGCCGCTGCATCCGGAGACGCTGCAGTTTGTCGTAGAGGCGCACGGCTTTTCGCAGGTGGGGGTGCAGTTTCGATCACCGGTCAGTGAGACCGGCAAACTGCGTCGTGTCTCCGCGCCGGGGGGCGGCGCGGTCGATCCGGTGGTCAACGACCTCATCGCCACCGTCAACGCACACGCGGATCAGCTCAACGCGCGCATCTTCTCGCACATGGACTACGCGATTATCGCGCGGCGGTAAACACACCACGCCAGAACCCGACGCTCCACGAGAGGTGCACAATGGCCAGCGCCATGGCTGCCGCCAGCGGATTCACCGTCCGGACCGCGCCGATCCACACGCCCCCCGCCAGCACGCCCACCGGATACAGCATGGCGAGCGCACCAGTGATCGGCCCCGGCATCAGGATCGTCAGGGCCGCCACGAGAGCCAGCCATGGCGCGACCAGAATCGGCGGCACCTGCCGCCCATGCAGGGCCCGCGGGTCCTTGCGCAGCATCTGCCGCTTCCAGAAACCATACCGTCCGTACTGAAGCTGCAACGCCGCCAGCGTCGGCCGCGCGAAGTACACCGCGCGAATGGACGGCTCAAACACGACACGGTGTCCCGCCCGCCTGGCGCGATAGTTGAAGTCAAAATCCTCGTTCACGGCCAACGCTTCGTCGTAGCCGCCCAGCGATTCCCAAAGCGAACGAGGGTAGGCTCCAAACGGCACCGTCTCCACATCGCGACCGACCCCGCCCTGTCGATACGCCGCGCCACCGGATCCCAACGGATGGGACACCACCGCCGCGATCGCGGCCGCCGTTGGCGACTCGTCACCAGGCCGAACCTCCCACACGCCGCCGACAATCGCATCGCCACCAGCGGACGCCAGGGTATGCACACAGTGATCAACGTAGTCAGGCGCGGGGATCGAGTGTCCGTCGAGTCGAATAATTGTCTCGGCTTCCGTGGCGCGAATTCCGGCATTCATGGCGGCGGCCGGTCCGCGGCCGGGGCCCGGGACCACACGCACCGCCAGGTCTGGACGCTGTCGAGCCCACTCAGTGGCAGCAACAGCGGTCCCATCCGTTGACCCATCGTCAACGATCACGACTTCGTCCGGTAAGCGGGTTTGCGCAAAGAGGGCGTCCAGCAGTCCGCCGAGATACCGCGCCTCGTTTCGGCAAGGCACCACGACCGCGACCGGGCCAGCCGCGCCGGTCATCGCACGAGCATCCCGATGTCGTCGCCCACCACCTGCGTGGCCGCAAACGGCGTCTCTACGATGCCGTTCGGACCGGCCGACAGCAGCCAGCGATCGGTGAGCAGGAAACACTGCCCCCACGCGTCGGTCGGCATCCCTGCCCCGAACGATTCCCGATTCACCGACGCGGCGGTTACCCACGCTCGATGAATATCGCCCGCGAACCTGATCTCCGTCGGCGGCAGGCGGCCCGGACCGCACACAACCGCACCGGCTGGTGCGGGCAAGACCCGCGCCACCGCACTGGCCAGCCGCTCACTGGTCGCAGCAATACGGCGCGCGTTCAGCCACCAGGCACCGGCCGGCGGCAGCACCGCCGTAGCAAGCACGGCCAGCAGCAGCGCGCGAACGACGTGTCCCCCTCGGACGGTCATCGCCCCTTCCACCCGACCATGCGGCCGACCGTCCTGAAGATGATGTTCAGATCGAACCAGAACGATTGATGCCGCACGTAGTACAGGTCGTACTCCAGCTTGCGCGTTGCGTCGTCCACTGAATCACCATAAGGAGTTTTCACCTGCGCCCACCCGGTGATCCCGGGTGCAACGGTCAGTCGTGCGCGGTACAGGGGGACCTGATGTTCGAGCATCGAGACAAATTCAGGCCGCTCGGGACGTGGTCCCACCATGCTGAGGTCCCCCCGAAACACCGCCCAAAGATTCGGCAGTTCATCGATATGGGTGCGTCGCAGGATGCGACCGACGCGTGTGATTCGCGGATCGTTCTCAGGACTCCACTGCGGCCCCTCCGCCTCCGCGTCGTGCCGCATCGTGCGGAATTTGGTGAGGGTGAACGGGCGTCCTCCACGGCCGAGGCGTGTCTGCGAGTAGAACACCGGCCGGCCCGATTCGAGCAAAATCGCCGCGCTGGCCAGTGCGCCGAGTACCGCACCACCGACAGCGATGCCGATCGCGCTCACAATATCGAGCAGACGTTTCGCCAGGGGCGACGCGTCGCGCGACACGGCGCCTGCGAACAACTGCGTCAACATCCAGTCATCGCCGACGAAGCGGACCGGCACTCGCCGCAGCGTCTCTTCGTACAGGTGCGCGAAGGTGACGACATCGAGTCCACGTCCCTGAAAGGCAAGCAGTTCATCCAGGGTCGCCTGCGGCACCTGGCCGCTGACGGCGACGACCACATCCGTCGCCTCGTCCGGTGACTCGACGATGACGACATCCGCGAGCGCGTGGCTGGCCAGCAGGTCCCTGGCCGCAGCCGCGATGGGACCGTCCCCGACGATGAACATGCGCCGGGTGAAGGGCTCGCGAGTCAGCGCCCACAGCAGGAAGATACGGCCCGCGTACGTCAGCCACGCGGCGTTCCAGAGCACGTAGAGGGCCACGAGTCGCGGCAGGACTTCGGGCCCGAGAAAGAAATACACCACAAGGTACGCGACGAGCAGCACTCCGCAGGCCTGCGCGACGCCCCGTTGAACACGCCTGAGATCCAGGGCGGTGCCACGTGCCCGCGTCGGTGCCTGCGCGAAGACCCACAAGGGGACGGCCAGCATCCATGGCCAGTTCACAGCAACGAATCCCGGAGAAAAGGTGAACCCGGCCGTCAGCGACCACGTCCACAAGGCCAGCACAACGGCCACTGTCGCGGCAGCCGTATCGGCGACGGCGATGACGACCGTGCGTTCGGAAGGACGAAGAAGTCGTGCCATGGGCAGGCCGATGTTATCGCTTCAGGCGGGCCATCGACCACGGCAGCAGGGCCAGCTTCGGCAGACGCGCCACCGCATACAGCACCAGGGACAGGGCGAACGCCTCCGCCGGTGGCACCTGCCACAACTCCAGGGTCTTGACGGTAACCAACTGCGAGACGCCCAGCCCCCCAGGGACGGCCACAATCGTCGTCCCGACCTGCAGGGTGACCATGAGCAGGACGGCCGCCGACAACGGGACAGCCACGTCACAGGCGGCGAACACAAGGACGTTCGTGAGCACCGACCCGATCGCGACTATCCCGCTGGTGGCCACGACGGCAGGCCACACATCACGCGCGGGCAACCAGGCGACGATGTGTCTCGCGCGCGCCATGCGCACACCAAGAAGACCTGCCGCGGCGGCGACCAGCACACCACCGCCCACCCACGCGAGGCTGGTGACGGCTGTTGCAGCCCACCCGGGCACCAACCCAAGGGCCAGCACAGTCAGCGCAACGCCCGCGGCCGTGACAACCTCAGTGAGGCGTTCGAGAACTGTGGCGCTTGTCGCGCGGGCCAGACCAAGCCCCATTGTCTGACTGGCGGTGACGACGCGAATCCCGTCGCCAATGCGGAAGGGAATGACGATGTTGGCGACGTGGCTGGCGATGATCGAGTGGAACAGGAGGGTAAGGCGCGGGGGGTGGGGCCGGTCGAGCAGCAGCCACCAGCGCGCGGTAATTGCGGCCGCGGTGAGCATCGTCGACAGGACTGCTGCGAGAAGCCACCCGGGGTGTACGTCCTGGAGTGACTCGCCGAGCGCCTCCGCGTCAACATCGGCCATCGCCCACCACAGGGCGAGGGCGGCGAGCAGGAGTCCGAGGCCGAGTTTGAGGCGGGGGGTCAGAAGCGATCTCGCAGCCAGTAGTAGGCTCGGCCGTAGAGTTCCCGCAGAGCGGTCTGTGTCTGGTCCAGCGCGCCGACGCTCGGAAAGAAGTCCAGCACCGTCGTCTGGCGGCCGGCCGAGAACCAGAAGTCTACTGGAAATGGGTCAACAGTCATTCCGGCTGCCCTGAACTGTGCAGCGGCGCGCGGCATATGGAAGGCGGACGTGACCAGCAGCACTCTGGGCGGTTGTGCGAAGCGCGGCGCGAGCACGGCGAGCACTTCACGCGCTTCGTCGGCGGTATTCGTGACCACGTCGGTGACAAGGATGCGGTCGGCAGGCACCCCGTAGGCTTCCGCGTAAGTGCGGAGCACCTCCCCGTGTCCCAGATGGCGTCGAGATGTCGCGGCGCGATGTATCCGCCTGCACCGATTAGCTCGAAGTCTTTCTGCTGCATTGTGTCCAGTTCCTCTGCCCTGCCATAATCACACGATATGTTCCGACTCGACGCCCGCCCGAAGCAGGCGTTGCCTGATGTCTTCCCGGTCCACCAACGTCGTCACGATCGCGAAGTCGAACGGTTCGCCCGCCAGTGTACGGCCGGCCACTTCGGACCAGCCGGAGAGCGCGCGCCCCAGAAATTCGGTGGGTTCGCTTGGCACGGCAATGATGCCGACCAACGCCGCGGGCGCCGCTTGCAGGCAAATAAGGGCGATATCTG
>JAURFE010000012.1 GCA_030827135.1 Vicinamibacterales bacterium | reverse complement strand
CGCTCTTCAGACATGGTTGCTTGGCCCGGCAGCGTCGTTGTCGCAGGGCGAACGGATGGATCGGAAGTTCGGCTGGTATGAGTGGGATCGTGGTGAGTCGACGATGGCCGAGATCGTGGCGTTGGCCGAACAACACCGATGAGCGCACCCGACCGGCAAACCGGCGATCTCGTTGAGGAACGGGTCGTTCCCAAAAAGGACGAACCGACGCTCTACAAGGTGATCCTGCTCAACGACGATTACTCCACGATGGAGTTCGTGATCCACGTGCTCGAGACGGTCTTCCAGAAGTCACCTGCCGAGGCGTACCGCATCATGATGCAGGTG
This sequence comes from Vicinamibacterales bacterium, assembly GCA_030827135.1. GTDB lineage: Bacteria > Acidobacteriota > Vicinamibacteria > Vicinamibacterales > SCN-69-37 > SYFT01. The sequence goes on along the minus strand of JAURFE010000012.1, from coordinate 24,333 downwards.
CATCAGCAGGGCTCCGGGCTGGCAGGTGTGTACCCGTGGGAAGTCGCTGAGACCAAGGTGGAGACTGTCGCCGCGATGGCAAAAAAAGCCGGCTTTCCGCTGCGCGCGGTGACAGAAGACGCGTGAGATGTCAGGACAGAAACGTCTGCGCGATCATGTAGAGCACCGCGCTCAGCAACATGCTGGCCGGAAGTGTCAGCACCCATGCCAGCGCGATGTGCTTCATCGTCGAGGCATCGAGTCCTGATCCTGCAGCGGTCATGCTGCCGGCCACGCTGGAACTGAGGATGTGGGTGGTGCTGACCGGCGCACCGGATACATCGGCGAGGAGAATTGTGCCAGCCGTGACAATCTGCGCCGTCGATCCCTGCGCATAACTCATCGGCGTCTTGCCGATCTTCTCGCCAACGGTCACGACGATGCGCTTCCATCCAATCATCGTGCCGATTCCGAGTGCCAGTGCGACACCGAGCGGTACCCACGTTGGAGCGTACTCGGTGAGGCGTGTCAACGGCTCGAGGTCGGCTCGCAGTGTTGCCTGGATGTGCGTCGGCAGGTCCACGTGATGGGCGTCGTAGTCGAGCACCGCCTGCCGCGCGCGAAGGATGCTGGCCCGGACCGACCACCGATCGGCTGGCGGGATGACAGCCAGGCCGCCCTGGATAGTGAGTGCCGTTCGCACGCCTCTCAGCAACTGCCGGAGTGCGTCGCTGTCGGTCGGACGGGCGTCCGGCACCAGGCGCACGTGGCGCCAGTCGACGTGAGCACCGCCGTGGGTCACCTGGTCGACTGTCTCGGTGTGACCCAGCGCTTCCGCCTCGCTCACCGCGGCGTCCATCCGATCGATTGCGGCCACGGCCTCGTGCACCATTTCTGGGCCGACGCCGGTGTTGAGGGCATAGGTGGCCGGCAGGATTCCCATCAGGATCAGCATGATCAGGCCGATGCCCTTCTGGCCATCGTTGGAGCCATGAGCGAAGCTCACGCCGGTGCACGAGAGCACCAGCAGCGCGCGCACACCGGCGGGCGGCGTCTTGTCGGTGGGCGCCGGCGCGTGGAGGTCTGCCCGCCGCACAAGACGCCTGGCCAGCCAGAGAAACAGCGCGCCGCAGGCGAAGCCCAGAAGCGGACTCACAACCAGCGACAGCAGGACTTGGCTGGCCTTGCCCCAGTTCACACCAGCGCCGAGTCCCGCCGGAGAGCCAACGGAGGCCGCCAAGCCCACGCCGAGCACGGAGCCAATCAGGGTATGTGAACTGGACGCCGGCAGGCCGAGCAACCAGGTACCGAGGTTCCAGATGACGGCCGCCAGGAGTAACGAGAACACCATCGCGAGTCCTGCCGCGCCTCCCGCTGACACCAGCAGGTCGACCGGCAGCAGATGCACGATTGAGAACGCGACGACGAGTCCCGTCGTGGTGGCGTGCACGACGCCGGCAGCGTTCCAGAGGCCCGACCACACGACGGCGTGCGCGGGCCTGAGGGAGCGCGTGTAGATGACCGTCGCGACCGCGTTCGCTGTATCGTGGAATCCGTTGATGAACTCGAAGCCAAACGCGATCAACAGGCCGATGACCAGCAGTACGAGCGTCGACGTCTCCAGATCGGCGGCCAGTTCCATCCGGCTGCTTACTCTACACTGGCTGGAAACCGACGCTGCAACTCGGCAATCACCGCCTGTCGAATGTCGCCGTGCGTCTCAACGTTTGAAATGAGCGGATGGGCGGCCGTCAGGAATGCCAAATTGACTTCACGGCCGCTCAGCAGCCAGTCGGTCAACACGACGCGATACTTTGTGGCAGGGTTGATTGGGCGGCCATCCACGTGCCAGCGACCCTGTCGCCGGTCGGCGCCCCACGCATGCAGAAAGCCGCCTGTGCCGCGATTTTGCTGGCCTACGTCGAGGACACGCGCCAGCAAGGATCCGGCCATGGATGCGGTCATCAAGGACCCCCCGAAGGGCAGGATCCGAATGACGTCATATTCGCGCATACGGCCAGGCAGCAGTTCGTCGTCGATGCGGATGCTGCCCCCGTTCATGAGGGCTACGTCCACCGGAGCTGTGGCGCGAGCGAAGGCTTCGGTCAGAAGTGCCGTGAGGGCGCCCTCAAAGTTTCGCACCGTGGATTCCCGGCCATCCAGGGTCTCGGTGAGGGCCGCCACCACGCGGTCGGGTTCAAACCCGTCCCGCCGGAACGCGTCGTAGGCCAGGCGGGTCCATTCACCAACCTTCGCATCAACCGTCGAGTCAGCCGCGATGGCATCGGTAATCGCGTCGAAGTCGGCATCCACCTCTGGGCGGCCGTCGCCGTCCGAAAACGTCATGCGGACCACCGCGATGCTGCGCACGTTGGCATCGGCCTTGACGATTGGCGTCAAGTGCACGCCGCGCCTGAGGACCCAGTTTTCGTGTTCATGTCCGCCGAGGACCAGCGAGATGGCCGGCACGGCATTCACGAGGGCCTCGTCTTCGAGCAGAGACTGGTGAGTGAGTGCCACAATCGCGTCGACGCGTCCCATGGCGGTAATGGCCCGCCTGGCCGCCGCGATGGGGTCGTCGTACCGCACCCAGGCCCGCCTGTTCGACGCGATGGTCAGGCCGAGAAGGCCGACCCGGCGCGGGTATCCCGCCACCTGCAGCTCAATGACGGCGTGGGGCTCGGTGTGCTCAAACGGCGTTCCTGAATCGTCCGTCACGTTGGTGGCAATGATCCGGAACGCCGACTGCTGCAGCCGCGCCCGGAATGCTTCTTCAGGAAGGTCGAACTCATGGTTGCCCAGCGCGGCAAACTGAAGGCCGGTGGCATTCAGCACGTCCACCATCTGTTCGCCGCCGATCGGTTCGCCGTTGACTCGCGCCGTGCCCAAGGCCGAGGGCGACAGATAGTCACCGCCGAGGGTGACGAGCAAGGGAGATTTGTCCCGACGCATCTCTGAAATTCGCGTCGCGACCCTCGCTAGTCCGCCAACGCGTCCCGCTTCAATCGGGCTGATTTCGTAGACGTCGTTGAAGTGGATGAACGTGACCGTGGCCGGGGCCGGGCCTCCGCAGGCAGAGGTGATGAACCCGGCGGCTGCAAGCAGGATCGCAAGACGCCGCATGGCCGAATGATAGCCGGATCGGGGCAACCTTTGCGGCAGGCGCCCTGCTAAAACGACACGGTCACGCGAACTGATCGGTTCCGCGCAATGGTGTCCGCATCAGCGGCAGGACCAGACTCTGGCACCTCGGCGCCCGCCGGGTCAAACAGCACGAAAAAACGCCCGGTCTCTCCAGTCCCAATGGCGACAGGCCCATCGATGTTCTCGGCAGTCACCACCGGGCGAACGCGGTTGGCCCGTGCGCACGACAGGTTCACCGAGGCGTCATCTGATGACACCTGACACGAGTGCACCACCGTGGCGGTGACCCGCATGGTGGCCGTGGCCTGGCGCGACTGTGCCTGCGCCTGCTGCACCGAGACAACGGAGATTGCCAGAAACGAAAAGAAAACGGCTCTCATTTTCACCGCACGCAAACAGACTTAATATTCGGAAAACACCAGAAGACATCTGAAGTATATTTCACGCTGTTGCCTCGCGTCGCCCTCGTCGGCCTCATCGTCTTCTTCGCTGCGGCTCCAATTCTGGCTCAAAGTGGGGCGGTCGTCTACGTGTCGGCGCGGGTCGAGACGCAATGCCGGGTGTTCGGGGGCAAACTCGACTTCGGGACCTACAACCCAATCGGCGCGCAGGCATCCCAGCCGCTCGATGCCGCTGCACACTTCGAGGTGTTGTGCTCGCCTGGCGCCCAGGCCCAACTGAGCCTCAGGGCCGGCCTGCACCCGGTCGCCGATCGCAGGCGGATGGTGGCCCCGGGTCACCCCGACCAACTTCAGTACGACCTCTACGTCGACTCGGGTCGCACCCGCCTCTGGACGCCAGCCACGGCCATCACGTTGCAGCAGTTGGGGGTGCAGCCCCTTCGCGTCGCGGTCTTTGGCCGCATTCCGCACGGCCAGGATGTCACGGCCGGGTCATATGAAGACTCGGTCCTCATCGAGGTGAGGTTCTGACATGCGCCGGCTGACCGCGGCGCTGGCGCTTGTGGCGGGCATCATGGCCGCGCCGTCGGTGCAGGCCCAGTCGCGCACCGCCACGCTCAAGGTGGTGGCGACGGTGGTGGCCGACTGTCTGGTGACACCCCAGGCGCTCGCCTTCGGCGCCTATGACCCTGTCGACGTCAACCGGACCCAGCCGCTGGACGGGACTGCCCAACTGAGCGTGGTCTGCACCAAGGGCACGATTGCGTCGATCGAATTGGGGGATGGACGGCACGCTGCGGGCCAGACGCGCCGCCTGGCCGGACCGGGCGGCGCCTTCCTGCGGTACGATCTCTACAGCGACGCCGGTCGGTTGGCGAGATGGGGCGTACAAGCGGGCCGTGTGCAGCTGCCTGCGTCACCGTCGACCGCGCCGAGGGTGCTGTCGGTATACGGACGGATTCCCCCAAATCAGGACGTGGTCGTGGGTGACTACCTTGATGAAGTGGTTGTGACCATCAAGTTCTGACGGTGTGGGACGTGACCGTGTGATTGGACGTATAGAGGAGAGGATGCGATGAGACGATTGGTGATGATGAGTGTCATGGTGGTGGCCGTGGGTGCAGCTTCGCTTGTGGCCCAGGTGCAGTCGAAGCAGGCCAACATCAAGGTGACGGCGAACGTCATCGGCAACTGCCTGGTGACGACCGGTGACGTGGCGTTCGGCAACTACGACCCGGTCGGCGCGAACGCCGCGACCCCGGCGGATGCCACCGGCTACGTCGAGCTGACGTGCAGTCAGGGCGTGGTCGCGACGATTGCGATGGGTGGCGGGCAGAACTATGGAGCCTCCTCGCGGCGGATGGTCGGCCCAAATACGGCAATGCTCAACTACGCCCTCTACCAGGATGCCAATCGCACGACGCCATGGCTCACCAACCCCGGCCTGGCCCTCGGTGCGGCGCCATCGACGGCCCCGCGCCGCTTGACGGTCTACGGGCGCCTTCCGGCTGGCCAGGACCAGCCGGTCGGCAGCTACCTGGACACGGTGCTGGTCACCGTCACGTTCTGATTCTTAGTTTGTTCTTCAAGGAGACGCACATGTCATTTCTCATCGCTTCCCCGGTGCGCCGACTGCTGCTAATCGCGGCCGGCGCCATTGTGGTCGTCGGGGCTTCGGTCTCGCCGGTTTTCGCCCAGTTCTCGGTCGACAAGACCCGGATCATGCTAACGGGCCGCGCGCAGTCCGCGCTGATCCGGATCACGAACGACAGCAGCGCACCGATGCGGTTCGACATCAAGATCTTCGCCTGGGATCACAACGAGGCCGGCGACGAGCTTCTGACCGCGGTGGCCGAAGCCGTGGCCGCCCCAGGGGCCGTCACGATCGCCCCCAAGGAATCGCAGAACATCCGTGTCGGGTCGACCGCACAGGTCGGCGCGCGCGAGCGTGCCTATCGGCTCGTCATCGAGGAGCTGCCGCAGCCGCGTGCGGCGGCGGCCGGTGCCTCGGTCGCAATGCGCATGCGTCTGAGCATCCCCGTGTTCCTTGAACCGTCGAAGGGAGACGCCGTGCTCGACCTCGGCGTGCCAAGCATTGGAAGCCTCCTGCCGTCCGTTGTCGCCCGCAACACCGGCACGGTCCACCTGCAGGTGGATTCGGTGCGCTTTCGCGGCGTCGGCGCCAACGGCCAGGCGGCGTTCACAGTGGAGCAGGGCGGCGCCTACATCCTGCCCGGCAAGAGCCTGCGGGTCTCCGCGCGGTCGCCGGTCACCGCGGCTCAGTGCCGCGCCGCCGCCCGTCTGTTCGTCGACGTCGTCGTCCATGGAGACACGGTGACCCACGAGGCCCCGGTGAGCTCCAGCGTCTGCGGAGGCTAGTCCACCGCCGTGCGTGCGTTCCTGATCGCGGCGGCCGCGCTCGTCCTGCCGGCGCTGGCCGCCGCGCAGGAACGCACCATTGTCTCGGTCGTTCTCAACAGCATCGAACAGGAAGATATGTTCGTTGTCACCACGGTTGATGGGCCGTGGGTCGCGGTGCAGGACCTCGAAGCTATGGGACTGTCGGGCTTCAAGGGACGCCGGCAGGCCTTTGACGGGGTCGAACATGTGCTGCTGCCGTCACTCGCGCCGGCCCTGACGTTTCTCGTCAACGATCGCGACCTGTCCATGACGATCACCGCCTCGGCGGAGTTTTTCCCACCCGCGACTTTCACGGCCGTGGCCACCCGGCCGCCCGATCTTGAGTACGTCAAGTCGTTCAGTTCCTTTGTGAACTATCGCGTGCTCTGGAACAGCGACGGCGGTGTGTCGGGGTCGGCGGATGCCGGCATGAACATCGCCGGGCACTCGCTGGTGTCGACCGGGTCCTGGACCGAGTCAGGGCGTTTTCGCCGTGGGTTGTCCACCCTGACCGTCGATGTGCCGTCGGCGCGCGTACGCATCGAAGCCGGTGACGTCACCGGCCGGTGGAGCGGCAACCTCAGCGGCGGTACCCTGCTCGGCGGGATCACGATCGGGCAGGAGAATGCGCTCGATCCCTACTACCAGCAGTACCACGTGCCGGCGTTCAGCGGATCGACGACGTTGCCCTCGTCGGCGGAGCTCTACATCAACGGCATGCTGCAGCGCACCTTCGAGGTCAATCCCGGGGCGTTCCGGATCGACGGTCTGCCGGTCACGGCCGGCCGCGGCGACATCCTCGTGCGCGTGCGCGACGCGATGGGCCAGGTGCAGGAGCTGCGGCGCGACTACTACCTGTCGACCCAGCTGATGGGCCGGGGCCGTCAGGATTTCAGGCTCACCGCCGGTCTGAAGCGCCGTGAGGGCGGGAGTCAGCCAACCTACGACGACTGGGCCTTCATGGGTGGCCACCGAGTTGGGCTGACCGAGCACATCACCCTCGGCTCATTCGTCGAAGGCGACACCAACACGCTTGCCGGCGGCCTCGGCCTGGGCCTTGCCGCCTCGTGGCTGGGTGAGCTGAGCCTTGATGGTGCCGTCAGCCGTGACGAGGGCGGCAGCGTCGGGTATGGCGCGGCGGCGGCGTGGAATCTCTCGACGAAACACGTTTCGTTTTCAGCCTCCGGTCGCTGGTTTGACGATCGCTACTCCGGCCTCGAGAACCTCGCGAGCGAGCGGGCTCAGCCCTGGTCGGCCCGTGCGTTCATTGCCGTACCGCTCGGCGGCATCGGGTCGATTTCGCTGCAGGGCGCGGCCGAGGATCTCATCGAGATCGTCCTGCCACCCAACAGCTTTGAACTCCCCACGATTGTGGAATCGCGGTTGACCCGTCTGGGTATGGGGTTCGACGTCCGTGTGCTGCCCCGCGTCGGGTTGCGGGCAACGGCATCCTGGAACCGGAATCAGGGTACCGGGCAGAAGTACTGGGAGGCCACGACGGGTTTGGTGATTTCGCCGGGAAAGAAAGTATCGGTGTCGGCCGAGATGTACCGGGGTCAGGACGGCGAGCTGTTGTTCGCCGACATCAACCGGCCCGTGCCCCGGTCACGCGGCATCGGATTCCGGGTACGCTCGTCAGGCCCCCTCGATCGCGATCGCCAGCGCATTCAGGGTCAGATTGACCTGCAGAACTCCATCGCGCGGGCGTCGGTCTCACACGAGCGCGACCTGTCGGGCCGGTCGTCGACCGGCGCCTACATCGAAGGCGGTGTCGTCCAGGTCGGCGGTGTGTTCGCGCTCACGCGGCCGGTCGGATCGAGCTTTGTCATGGTCCGTGTTCCCCGGGGACGAGGCGTGATGGTGTACCGCGACCACGACAAGGTGGGGCGCACGGGGCGAAACGGCCACTTCCTCGTCCCGAATCTCCAGGCGTACTACGGCAACATCCTGAGCATCGAGGACACCGACCTGCCGCTCGACGTGCTGGTCGACGAGACGCGCGCCGTGATTGCGCCCCCATTCCGCGGGGGCGCGACCGTGACGTTTCCCACGCGTCTCATGCGGTCGTACACTGGAGTCGTGCGTGTGGATCCCTGGCCGGAGGGCATGGCGCGATACGGCACCTTCTTCCTGAGACGTGATGGCGTGGAACTCTCGTCTCCCCTGGGTGCCGACGGCAGCTTCTACTTCGACGCAGGTGAGACGGGCCGGTATGAGGCCGTCATCGAGATGGGCGAGGCGACGTGCCGGATGACCGTCACCCTGCCCCCGGGCGAGACCATGCAGACGGATCTCGGCAGGCTCGTGTGCCGGATTCCATCGGGAGGTGTCCGTTGAGAACCGCGTGCGGACTGTGGATCGCGACGATCCTGACACTTGGCCTGTGCTCCGCGGGGGTGGCCACGGTCGAAGGCCAGCGCCAGCAGGGCTGCGGGCAAGGGCAGGCCACGGGCAACCCTCACTGCAATTCACGCCAGTGCACGCTGTCGGCGTCGCCGATCAATTTCGGCGTCTACAACATGTTCGACACGCAGGCGCTTGATTCGGTGGGCGAGCTGTCCGTGCAATGCTCGAGCGCCGGCTCGGTCAAGGTATCGCTCGGAGCAGGGTCGTTCGGGACGTTGCTGTCTCGGCTGATGAAGACCACCGCCGGCCCCGATTCGTTGAGTTATCAGGTCTACCTCGATCAGAGCAGGCAGGCTATCTTTGGTGATGGCTCTTCTGGCACGTCGGTGGCGACCATGCCGTCTTCCCAGACAGCGGTCATCCGCATGTATGCGCGTCTTGCCCCCTTGCAGTTTGTGCGCGCCGGCGATTATGCCGACGGCCTGCTCGCCACGTTCAGTTTCTAGCGAGGCAGTGAGTTCGCTGATGACGGAATCACTACGAGACGCGTACCTGGCCGCCCGTGCGGTCCGACCGGCGAACCGGGCGATATTGACACCAGCTCTCGTGGCCGCCGCTGGACTCGCGATTGGCGTGATCCAGGGCTGTGCGGGCCAGCCGCCAGTCGGGTCGCCACAGCCGCCTACGCTCGAGGAGGCGCAAGGCGTCACGTATCGGGGCCTCACCGACCTGGACGGGGCGGTCACCGTCGCGCCACGCCTGATCATTACCGGCGACCTCGACGGCGACGATGTGCCCGAAGCCGTTGTTCACGTGGCGGCATCGTCGTCCGGGACCGGGACATGGAACCACCTCGCGGTGCTCGCGCGCCGGGACGGGGGCGTGCAGAACATCGCGACCACAGCGCTCGGCGACCGCGTGGCGCTGCGTGGGGTACGTATCAGCGAAGGCATCCTGCACGCCGACGTCGTCCGTGCAGGAGCGGGGGATCCCAGGTGCTGCCCGGGCGAACTCATGGATCTGTCGTGGAGGCTCGTGGGAACAGTCCTCGAACCGGCGACGGTGCGCCCCGCCGGCAGACTGACGCTGGAGGTGCTTGCCGGCCCGACCTGGGTGCTCACGGGGTGGACGATGAACGACGCCGCTCCGCCGGAGCCGGCCATCACGCTGCGTCTGGAGGCCGGTCGGGTCAGCGGCTCGTCCGGGTGCAATACCTACACGGCGTCCGCCACTCCGGGTGATCTTCCCGGCGACGTCTCGATTGATCCGCCGGCTTCGACACGGATGGCGTGTCCTGGCCAGGCCGGTGTGGTCGAGGCGCGCTGGCTCGCGCAACTGTCCCGGGTCCGCAGTTTCGGCTTCATGCTTGGTGAGATGGTGTTGACGTACGACACTGACGGTGGCGCCGACGTGATGCGCTTCAGGCGTGACGACCAGGCCCGCTAATCACGGTCCCCAGCCGAACACGTTGCGCACGACGCCCTTTTCCTGATTCAGTCCGCAGGTCTGCGCGACGGTGGAGCGTTCCAGGCGTCCCGAGGGACGATCTTTGCGGTCGCGGGATCACCCAGATAGTGCGGAGACATGATCTGCACGCCGTGGGCGTTGAACTGATCTTGAATTGCCGCATGGAGTGCGCTGAGTACCGCTCGCCGCTGGGCGGGATCCTGCAGACACACGCGGAGGGAGTATTCCACGTAGAAGTCGCTGAGCGCCGTTTGCATGACGCGCGGGGTGGGCGTCGTGCGAATTCCGTCGGTGCGGCTGGCCGCCTCGAGCAGCAGGCCCTCTACCTGCCGCCACGGCGTGTCATAGCCGATCGTCACCGTCGTGTCCGCAAATACCCCTGCGTCGGAATTACGTGAGTAGTTCACGGTGGTGCCCGACACCACGACGGCGTTGGGAATCGTCACATCTTCCTGCTTGGGTGTCCGCACGGTAATTGCCAGGACGCCCAGTCGGACGACGACGCCTTCGACGGCCCCGATCTGGACGTATTCTCCCGGGGCCAGCGCATCGCTGTAGACGATCATCAGTCCGCTGATCAGTTGATTTACGATGCCGGTCGCACCCAGCGAGATGACGAGGCCGAGGAAGACGGTCAAGCCCTTGAAGGCGTCGGAACTACTGCCGGGAAAATATGGGTAGGCCACGACCAGGGCCAGCAACCACAGTAGCGCCGTCAGCAGCCGCTGGGTAGCCGTCGCCTTGATGCCGGTGAGGCCCGCCAGATCGATGCGGCCCTCCCGGGCGGCATCAAACAGGACCCGGACCACATTCGTGGTGAAGCGCGCCGCGCCGATGATGACGGCCACGGTAAACAATCCAGGAATCGCGCCGATGAGTTGCCGCCCGAGCATCGACAGGGTTCCGACGAGGAAATCCCCGAGGGTCTCACCCCAGGGGCGCGTGTACGGGAACTGGTCGAGCGTGTAGGTCAGCCAGCCATACGTCACGGTCAGCGCAACAACCAGCGCTACGGCGTTGACGAGGCCTCGCACGAGGTCAGGCAGCCGGAATGACTGGGCCAGCTTCGAATCAGACCCAACAGCGGTGCGTGCCAGACCGGCTTCGGCGCTGGCCACGAGGCGTTTGAGTGTCGCCCGGCGCGTTCTTCGGAGCAGGCGCGCCGAAACCAGGAGAATGAGGGTGGCAAGGGCCACCCGGCCGAAGCTCCACGCGAGTCGGCCCAGAGTGCGGGCTTCGGCCGCTTCGGCCAGCGCTGCCTCGAGTTGTGCCACGGCCTCGGAGGCCACATCGTCGATCGTTTGCGCGCTGTCCTCGTCGAGGTCATCGGGCACCAGGAGCAACACGTCGTGTCCAGCAACGCTGATCACCCGCGCCGCCCCCAGGGGTCGTACGCCAACGGGTCCCGTCCGGCCCTGTACCGACAAGCGCTCGAGCTCGCGCAGCGCCGCGGCGACGCGGCCCTCGGGCCGACGGGGCACCAGAGTGGCGCGGAATGTGACCACGGGCCGGTTGGCGAAGCGCAACACCGCATGGTCTTCGGTCTCGGCGCGTTCGACTCGCAGGTCCGGCGTCTGCTCCTGCGCGAGCACGCTCGACGCCCCGCAGACGAGGATGATGACGATGGCGGTGAGGACCGTCCTGAACCAGGTCACGGCGCCCACCCGAACACGTCCCGCACGACGCTCCAGCGCGCGCGCCGATGCTGCAGGGCCGAACCGAGAACCCAATAGTCGTACGCATCTGCCAGCAGCCCACGGGCCCGCCGCGCATCCACCCATGCGTTCACAAGATTCCTCCAGTGCGGCTCCCCGGCCGGCAGCCCGTAGCCCAGCATCACAGAGCCGCGCAGCTCCGGGGGCGCCACCGCAGAGAACTCCACCCGCGTGCGACTCCAATAGAAGGCCCGGTCGAGCGGCATTTCAATCACGCGCACATCAGGCCGATCGAGGACCTCCACGGTGCTTTCGTAGTCGAGGAACACCGCCTCCGGCCACGCCCGACGCAATTCGAACGCTGAATCGACCGTTCGCACCGCCACCAGCAGCCCGCGTCCGTCACCGTGTCCGGTGAGAGTGGAGAATCTGGACCGATCGAAGTCCCGGACGAGCAGGCCAAGCGCCTCTTCGGCATACGGGTGCGAGAACTCGAGCACTCGAGCGCGTGAGACCGAGATGCCGAAGCCACCCATGAGGATATCGATGCGGCCGAGTGCCAACGCCTGCGCTTCGGTCCCTCGGGCAATTGGGTGCAGTTCCAGTTGTACGCCGAGCTCAAAGGCCAGAGCGTGTGCCGCTTCAATGTCGTGTCCGATCGGCTGTCCCTGCCCATCCAGATAGGACCACGGCATCGCGTCGGTGAAGTAGCCGGCTCTCAAGGTCCCTCGATTTGTGATCACGTCAAGCCTCGTTCCAGCGGCGGGTCCGGCCTCATCGAGGCTCCATGAAGATGGCCGGACCGTGACCAGCGGCGGGCGCAGGGTCACCGCAGTGACCTCCATCCCAGCCCCACTCGGCAGTACCGCCGCAAACAGCGTCCGGGTTCCCAGCAGGAACACCAGGATCAGCGCCCCTCCGGCCCCGGCGAGTCCCAGGATGCGACGGACTCTCCACTGCACCTTGCCGGCAACGGCCATGGCGATGAGAAGCGCCAGACAGGCGTTGTGCATGGTCGATGACAACGCGCCAATGCGGCTGTTGACCACGGCGGAGGCGGCAAACAGGCTGAACAGGTCCGCCGGGAGCCGCAGGATGTCGAGGAGAAACGGAACTGCGGCATTGATGTTGCCGAACAGACTCAGGAATCCCGCACCAGCCAACGCGCCGAACTGGCCCGGCGAGAGCGACTGCCCGATGAACCACGCCCCAAACGGCAGGAATCCGAGTGTCACCACTTTGCCGACATGAGGAAAATTGAACAGCATCGGCGCCACGAGATCGACCATCGTGTCTGAGCCGCCCGTTGCCGTTTCGTTTTCGTTCTCCCGCACCAGCGTCTTGACGTTTTCGGCGATGAGCGGCAGCACGACGAACGCATCCCCGGCGGCGAAGGCCGTGATCAGCGCACTCCGAAATGTGCCGACGACCTCGCGATACCTGAGGGGCGTCATTACAGTGACGAGGCCGGGCAGGAGCCAGAAGACGAGGACCAACGTCAATCCCGCATACACGACGACCCAAACCTGAAGACGCAGGAATGCCTCGGGGTGTGTCTCTCCCGCTGTGACCGCCGCGACGGCGAACAGGCCGAACGGCGTCAGCTGGATCACCAGTCGGCTGACGCGAGCCATCGCGTCGTTAAACGCGCCGATCGCCTGAAGCAGCGTGTGTTTGTGTGGCCCGGTGACCTGGCCGAGTGCGAGCCCGGCCAGGATGCTGAACACCACGACGGCGGGAATCATGTTTCCGGCCAGGGCGCTGAAGACGTTTGCCGGGACGTACACCTCTATCCACTTCACCGGGGCGACGGTCTGGTGCGCCGCAAACACCGGCGCACCCTCCCATGGGGGCAGGGCGAGAGGAACACACATCACCAGTAACAACCCGGCCATCCAGATCGGAAACAACAGACGGCCGGCGTATCCAGCGATGGTTCGGACGGTCGCGGCGGGGCAGCTGCCGAAGCCGACGATCAGGGAGCCGACGACGAAGGGGAGGACATTGACCTGCAACAGCCGGAGGAATCCGTCCGAGGCGAACCGGAGCGGCGCAACCAGTTCGCCAAACACGAGTCCAGTGGATGCGCCAAGCCCAACACCGATGAGGATGTTCCGGAACAGGCGGTCAGGACGTGCGGTCAGTGTGGCCATCACCGGCTCGTGACTGCGGTCAGGGCTGTCGCACAAAACCCACGAGCTTCCAGCCCCCGTCAACCATCCGGAAGTGTGCGGTTACCGGTTGTGACCACGAGGCCGGCCCTCCCTGTGCTCGCAGGTCCACGGCGATGAATCCGGTCGCCGGAAGTCCCGGCGCCGTCAGTGTGGTGCCGGCGCCGGTGGTGGTACCGAGCGGTGTGCGTTCACTGGTGGCGTTATTGAACGTGAACCAGTCGGCGACGTAGCCGGACGGCGTCGCCGCGACCCGCGCGTCCGTGGCCGCGTTCCGGAATGTGAGTCGCCCGTCCGCGATCGCAAGATCCGTCACGGGATTGAGCGCGGGCAGGTAGCGCTGCAGGATCCGGTCGCGACGCTCGCGAATCGTGCGGACCAGTTCACGCTCGGCTTCCGGCGCACCGAAGCGGCCTTCCGCCACAGCGGCCGCGATGATGTCATCGGTCATGACCGCCAGCTTCTCCGCGGCCCAGAAGGCGTCGTCACTTCGCATGTGCCAGAATGCCCCGTTCATGATGTGCGGCGCCCACCGCTGCGGATCCCAGGCGGCGTAGCTTTTCTCCACGCGGCCAATTGCCGGGTGTTCGTACCAGTCGATAGTCCGCCACGCCGGCACTTTGAGACCCAGCGTCAGGATACGGCCGAGAATGTCGCCCGGGCTCTCAAGCAGCCCTTCGTATCCTTCCCAGGGTTCACGCGGTCCAATCGCGGCGCTGCCCAGCACCGATCCGAAGTCCAGCAGGTAGCGCCGGATGAACGACTTGCCCTGTTCGCTGACCAGCACGTCGATCGAATTGATGCCCTTGGCATCGACGTGGTTGAGCCACGCGGCGAATACCCGGTAGGCGCGCAGTTCGCGGCGATGTTCGTGCGGCACGATGTCGTTCGGGTCGTCCTTGCGCGTGCCGTCGAACCGAATGCGTCCAACCGGCCGCCCGGGCGCCGCCTTGCTGACGATGACGCGATAGGTGCCGTCCGGATCGCGGTCGGCCTTGGCCAGCAGGCCCGCGACATCGTCCTGGACCATTGGCCGTTCCTTCTGGCCGGCCGGCGTCACGTGCGCCTTCGGCCCGATCACCAGATCGGCCGGCGACAGTTGACGCAGGTAGTACTCGACCGTGTGATAACCAGCCGCCCAGAACAGTTTTGCCGCCACCACCTCCGTGCCCGTCGCCATGGCGCGGTAGCCCGGCGGATCAAACTTGATGAACCACAGGTCGTTCTTCGAGTCGCGAATCGTGAAACCCGGCGTGACACCGTCGCTCTTGGCCGAGACGACGGTCCAGGGCGGCGGCGCGGGCCCATCACTGGTGTTCGACGCGCGGGCCACGAGCGCCGGCGTGAGCGGTGTACGGCCCGCGCGGTTGACGAAGAACGGCCCGTCGGGCACACCGTCAACCGTGTTGATGTTCTGGGCACGCTGTCCCGTCGCGGGATCACCTGACTGGGTCAGCAGTCCCTGGGCCGACTGGAAGATCAGGTTCGGCTCGTAGTCACTGACGTCGGTGACGTTCTGCGTGATCGGCTCGACCCAGAGCGGGTCATCGTCGTAGAACCGTGGTCCCGGACGCTGTCGGCCGTCGACCACGAGCGTGGCCGCGATGATGAGGGTGAGAGAGGAGAGGATGTAGCGGCGCACGATAGGACCTCAGAACGGTTGTGACCTGCCGAACACGAGGCGCCAGCCCTCGCGGCTCCTGGCCACGTCGAAACGGAAAACGGTGGTTGCCGGTGTGTGGAATCGCAGGCCGGCACCCCAGGTCGTGTGGAAGGTGTCCCGATCGATATCGGCGAGCGCCGGGCCCACCGCGCCGTGATCGGCAAAAAGCGCCATGTCGATAATGCGGGACGCGCGCCAGCGGTACTCGGCCGAGAACACCAGGCGGCTGCGGTCCTTGAACCGGTTGTTGGCGAAGCCACGCAGGGTGTTGCCGCTGCCCACATAGGGAAGGAAGAAGAACGGCACTGCGTGGCCATCCTGGACGCGCGTGGTCGTGGCCAGCGCTCTGAACGCCAGCGTGAACTGTTCGTTCACCAGCGGAACGAGTTGCGTCAGTTCCGTTTCGATCTCGTCGAACGTGGCCCGGTCGCGGCGGTCTGCCGCGCGGCGAATCCAGTCGATGCGCGCCGACCCTCCGCGCGTGGCATAGTCGGGTGCGGGGCGCCAGTCGACGCGCGCACCGGCCGACAACCGGAGGTAGTCGATGCGCTGGTCAATGTTCACGGCGGCAGGCGCGTCCAACGTCGTCAGACCGTGGTAACCAGCGGACCCGGTAACGACGAGACCCCTGGCAATCGGGATACTGCCTTCAAGCAGGGCCTCGCGCTGCCGGACATCGTACTTCGTGCGGTCGGTGACGGTCGTTCCGGCCCCGACGCCATAGAAAGCGAGGCCGTTCGCCCGGGTCTCACGTGCCACGACGTGCAGTTGCCGCGGGTTGCCGATTGGCCGCAGCCGAAAGTTGGCGCTGCCAATCCACGAGCCCCGTTGATTGCCACCCGCGACGAGATTGACGCCTCCGCCGGAGGGCAACCGGTGTTCGTAGCCGACGCCGGCCGCCAGGCCCGAACCTCGATAGGCTTTGCCGAACCATGGGTAAAAAGCCGAGGTGCGGGGCCGCGTCGCGAATGTGATGAACCGCTCGGTCGTCGACGGCTGCTCCGCTGCCAGCCTGCGGGCCTTTTCGGCTTGGGCGGCCCCAATTTCGGCGGCCCGAGACGTCTGTGCCTCGGCTGCCGATGGCATCACCATTAGAACCAGTGCGGCCAGCCACAAACGTAATGTTCTCCTCATGCAAAATCCCAGGCAAATTTATCGCCAAACGAAAAACCAGAATGGCTGGCCCACCCTGCGACGGGGTGAAGCGCTGCTACGATACAGACTCGAATGAAGTCGCTCAAGAAGATCACTGACAGACTGCGCGTCAAGCCCGGAATCTCCGTCGATCTTCGGGACCACGACCCGACATGGACCGGCGGACTCAAGGAAGCGGGTTCGAAGGTGCTGCTTGCGCAGGGTATCGAGTCGCTCAGCCGTCTGCAGGACCGATTGTACGCGCAGGACACCCATTCTGTTTTGCTGATCTTTCAGGCCATGGACGCGGCCGGCAAGGACGGCACCATCCGGCACGTGATGTCGGGCATCAACCCCCAGGGCTGCCAGGTGTTCTCGTTCAAGGCGCCTTCCGCCGAAGAGCGCGACCATACCTACCTGTGGCGCTCGTTCAAGGCACTGCCTGAGCGTGGCCGCATCGGTATTCACAACCGCTCCTACTATGAGGAAGTGCTGGTCGCCCGGGTCCACCCCGAGATTCTCGCGGCCCAGCAGTTGCCGGCCGAGATCAAGAAGCACAAGGGCATCTGGAGGGAGCGGTTCCACCAGATCAATGGATTTGAGCGGTACCTGACGCAGAACGGCGTGGTGATTCTGAAGTTCTTCCTCAATGTGTCGAGGGAGGAACAGCGGCGGCGCTTTCTGGCGCGCATCGAAGATCCGTCGAAGAACTGGAAGTTCTCGGTGAACGACGCCAAGGAGCGGCCGTACTGGACGCGCTACATGCGGGCCTATGAGGACGTCTTCTCGAACACCAGCAAGAAGTGGGCGCCGTGGTACGTGATTCCGGCCGACAACAAGTGGTTCATGCGTGTGGCCGTGGCGTCCATCATCAATCAGCGGCTCGAGGAGCTCAACCTCAAGTATCCGAAGATCGACGAGGCCAAGCAGCAGGAGCTGCAGGCCGCCCGCCAGATGCTCATGAATGAAAAGTAGGCCGAGTGGGGATGATTGATCGACTGATGCGATTGTTCGGCGACGTGCTGCCCGGCGAAGGCCGGCGGGTGCTGCTGCTGTTGTCGAACATTTTCCTGCTGCTCGTCGCGTACTACATCATCAAGACCGTCCGCGAGCCGCTGATTCTCGCCACCGGCGGTGCCGAGTTGAAGTCGTATGCCGCGGCGGTGCAGGCCGCCGTGCTCCTGCTCTACGTGCCGGCCTACGGATGGGTCGCGTCGAAGCTCGCCCGCGAGAACCTGATCATCGCCGTGCTCGTGTTCTTCCTGGTTTGCATCCAACTATTCGTCCTGGCCGGCATGAGCGGCATGCCGGGGTTGGGCTTTGTGTTCTACGTGTGGGTCGGCATCTTCAGCCTGACGACGATCGCGCAGTTCTGGTCGTACGCCAATGACATTTACAACAAGACCGAGGGCGACCGCCTCTTTCCGATGATTGCGGTCGGGTCGACGGCCGGCGCGCCGCTGGGCGCAGCCGCCGCCGAGTGGTTGTTCGAAACAGGCGTGTCACCCTGGCTGATGCTGGAGCTGGCGTCGGGCCTGTTGGTGGTCCACCTTCTGCTCTACCTCTCGGTGCGCGGGGCGTCGTCCAAACAGGAGCGCCAGGCTGCCGCGCCCATCACGGGCCGCAACGGGTTTGCCCTGGTCCTGCAGAGCCCGTACCTGCGGCTCATCGGCCTGCTCGTCATCCTGCTGAACCTGGTCAACACGATCGGTGAGTACATCCTGGCGAGCCTGGTGACCGCGCACGCGACCGAGCTGGCTGCCGGGAACCCGTCCTTCGACGTGGGCGCGTACATCGGCGCCTTCTATGGCAGCTACTTCTTCTGGGTGAACGTGGTGTCGGTGACCGTGCAGGCGTTTGTCGTCTCGCGGTTCGTCAAGCTGGTCGGCATCGCCGGCGTGCTCTTCGCGTTGCCGATCGTGGCGCTCGGCGCATACGGCCTTGTGGCCTTCGGCGCGAGTATGATGCTCGCGAGGGTCATCAAGACCGTCGAGAACGCCACGGACTACTCCGCGATGAATACGGCGAAGCAGATGTTGTGGCTGCCGACCTCTCGCGAAGAAAAGTACAAGGGCAAGCAGGCCGTGGATACGTTCTGCTTCCGCAGCGGCGACATGCTCGCGGCCGGTCTGGTGTTTCTGGGGACGCACCACCTGACACTGTCGACCGAGGGGTTTGCCGTCGCCAATCTCGTCGTGGTGGTCGGCGCGCTCCTGGTGGCGTGGCTGTTGCTGCGCGAATACCGCCGCGTGACTGCGGCACCCGATCCCGCGGGATCGTGAACGGAGGACACGTGCGAATGAGTTCAGTAGTTCAGGGGGTCGCGCTGCTGCTGGCGGGGTTCGTTGCGGCCGGGTGCGGCAGCAGCGCTCCTGCCGAGCCGACCGCATCACCCGAGGCCGTCATGCTGCCGGCTGGTGCTACGCGCGCCACCATCGACAGTGAACTCCCGGCCGTCGGCCAACGCGATTACGTGCTCACGGTCGCGGCCGGCCAGTTGTTCTCCGTTTTTGCATCGGCGGCGGTCGATCTCAGTGTCACCGTCTTGAGGAACGGCGCCGCCGTGGCGCCGGCCGTGTCAAACGCCCACTACTGGGCCGGCTACGCCACTGAGGCCGGGGCCTACACGGTCCGCGTCGCCGGGCCGGCCGGCACCGCCTACGCCATCTCAGTGCACAAGCCGCGCCGCATTCTCGCTGATACCGATCAGCACTTGTCGATGTTGACGGGAGCCGTCCCGGCGCACGGCGAGGTGGATTATGTGGTGCGGGCCACCCAGGGGGATCGCGTGACCGCTGAGTTGCGGTCAGATACGGCCGCCCTCTACCTGTCGGTCACGCGCGTCCACGACGGCAAGGTCCTGCTCGATCATGGATCTGAAGCCGACGCGCTGGAAACCGTCGCCGATGCCGACGGTGATTACCTCATTTCGGTCATCGCCGGTGCCGCGCCGGCTGAGTATTCGCTCATCGTGAGCCACGGCAAGTAGGAAGGGCAGAAACATGACGAGAGCATTCCCGTTCACGATTGCGGCGCTCGTGCTGGCGGCCTCGCCAGCGCTCGCGCAGAGTGAGTCAGCGCTCAAGCAGGCCCTTGAAGGCCAGACGATGGTGCTGCGGATCGGCATGCCGGCCACGCAGCTTGGTGTAGACGTGTACCCCACACGGCCTCAGCCGGTTGATTTTGGTGGTCTGGCCAGGCGGGTCAAGGAATATGGGACGGCCATCCACCAGGGCGAATCGCAGACCATCACCACGATCAAGGTCAAGCGTGACCACATTGAGGTCCACCTGGGTGGCGGCGGCTTCGGCACGTTCACCGACTTGCTGTCGGCCCCCCAGCGAGAGTACGCGCCGAGCCCCTACGTCAAGACCTCGCGCGAGCGCGACCTGGAGAATCGGATCAAGAACACCTCGGACGCCGGTGAACGTCGCCGTCTCCAGCGGGAACTCGACACACTGCGCGCCGACAAGCGGGCGGCGTCCGCCGACGCGGCCATGGTGAACCGCATGGCCGATCAGGAAGAACGCGATCGACGGCTGCAGAGCGGCAGCCGGTTCAATGTGCGATTCGACGGCGGCAGCGTCCCGCCTGAGTACCTGACGCCGGACGGTCTCGCGTCGGCGCTGGCACGGTTTGGGCAAGTTGAGGGCGTCGACGGCCCGATGGCGCCCGCGCCGCGGGCCGTCACGCCTGCCGCTTCGACACCACTCGGCGGGATCGCGTCGCTCAAGAAGGGGCTGACCCTTGAGCAGGTCGAAAAGGCCCTGGGGCCGGCCGATGAGGTCACCCACCACGACGCCGGCGGCATCGAGGTAATCGAACGCACCTACGTCGTCGGCGAACGACAGGTGGTCGCGCGGTTTGTGTCCGGTGTGTTGATCGAATACCTGATTCAGTCGAAGTAGCCGCGCCTTCGCTCAGCGAAGGTCCGACCGGACAAGGCCCTGCGCGCCGCAGGTCCAGGCCATGCGCATGTTTGGTGCCGGCCCGGATCTCCGGTGCGCCTGGAAGCGAATCTGCAGAGCCTCTCCGGCGTCGCCGATGTCGAGGACGCCGAACTGCCCGTTCTGTCGAAGTTCGCCGTGGCTGTACGGGCCGCCCTTCTGCGTGTTGGACCGATCCATAGGCGCTGCGTGCAGAACGGGGAACCCTAGACGCGACGCCTGCGCCAGGGTGGAGTACTGACTGTGCGTGCCGTCATCGAGTGCGAGCTGGTGGGCATCACCCGACAGCATCAGTGTTCGACGAGTCAGGCCCGCCCGCTCGATGGCGTTCGCGATGTGTTCTCGCTCCTGGGCGTATGGCGCCCAGCCTTCGGACGTCGATTCGTCGGCTTTGGTGATCCACGGGACGGAATTGACCAGCAGCAACAACGCGGACGCCCGTGCCGTCTCCAACTCACGGTCGAGCCACGCGAGCTGGTCGCAGCCAATCATGGTACGCGGCTCGAGGGAGCCCCTCGGCGCGCGCGCCGAGCGCGTATCGAGCACCACAACGCGCACCCGCCCAATCGAAAACGCCTGCTGTATCGAACCGGTCGCTGAGACAAGGGGGTAATGCGGAACGAAGCGGCGATAAGCCGCGAGCGCGGCCGGCCGGCTGGGAGAATCGCGATCCGAGTCGTTCGGGCCGTAGTCGTGGTCGTCCCACATGTAGACAATCGGGACCGCGCGGTACAACTGTGCCTGACGCCTGGCGCCATGCACCTTGTCAAAGGCCCGGCCGAATTCAGCCTCGTCATTCCGCGCGATGTTCTCGTAATGCAGGTCGCCCATGTGCAGAAACATGAGCGGATTGGCGTACCGGATGGCGTCGAACACCGCGCTGTTCGAGCCGGTCGACGCGCACGAGGCAAAGGCCAGGCGGAAGGAAAATGGCCCCGGGCCCGGCGTCGAGAATCGGCCCTGCAGCGCGCGGCCGGCCGCCTCAACCGTGTAGGCATGCGCCGCTGCCGGCGCCAAGCCTGAGATCTTGAAGGTCGCCACGCCAAGATCGTCAGCCACAGATTCCAGGCGCCGCGAGAAGCCGCCCTCCGTCGTTACCACCAGTGACACGGTCTCCCGAGCGCCGACCGCAGCCTTCAGGACTGCGCTGTCTGGAGTGATGCCGCCCGTCCACACCCACTTCAGGCCAGCTGCGGAAACCGGGTGGGGCCAGAGCGCACCCGCCGCGGCGGCCGCCAGGCCGGTCACGACGGCACGGCGGCTCACGAGCGTGGTGGCTCCCATATACTCAATCGTAGCCGTGTTCTCCGCATCACTCGAAATCGTCCTGACCATTGCCTATCGCGAGGCCGTGTCCAGACGGCATGCCTACCTGACGCTGGAACACCTGCTGTACGCGCTGGCGCACGACCCGGATGGCGAGCGAATCCTGAACGCCTGCGGGGCCGACCTCGGGCGGCTGCGCGCGGACCTGGACGCCTACCTCAACGAGTCGGTCGAGGAGTTGAAGAAGGGCAACGAACGCGAGCCGCAGCAGACGGCGGCGTTCCAGCGGGTGCTGCAGACGGCCGTGTTGCACGTCCAGAGTGCCCAGCGTCCGGAGGTACAAGCGGGGGACATCCTTGCCGCGATTCTGCAGCAGCCGAGGAGCCAGGCCGCGAAGCTGCTGAGCCAACAGCACATCACGCGCCTCGACATTCTTGAATACATTACCCACGGCATCACCAAGTCTCGTGTCGGCCAGGCACCGGTGGACGACGAGCCGGAGACGTTGGGGACGCCGGAGCCGGCTGAGGGCGGCGGAAACAGCCGTCCGAGCCGGAATCCGCTGGCGACGTACTGCGTCAACCTGACGGACCGGGCGCGCGACGGCAAGCTTGATCCCCTGATTGGGCGCCAGACCGAGCTGCAGCGGACCATCGAGGTATTGTGCCGGCGTCGCAAGAACAACCCGGTGTTTGTGGGGGACGCCGGCGTGGGCAAAACCGCGATGGCCGAGGGGCTTGCGGCACGGTTGCTCGAACCGGGTGTGCCCCCCATGCTGCGGGACGCCGAGGTCTTTTCACTCGACACCACAGCGCTGCTGGCAGGCACGCGGTTCCGCGGGGACTTCGAGGAACGGTTCAAGGCCGTCATCGGCGGTCTGGCCGCAAAGCCGAAGGCGATCCTCTTCATCGACGAAATTCACTCGGCCGTGGGCGCCGGAGCGACCACCGGCGGCACGATGGATCTGGCGACGCTCATCAAACCCATCCTGACTGCAGGTGAGATCCGGGTGATTGGGTCCACCACGTTCGAAGAGTTCAAACTCATCGAAAAGGATCGCGCGCTCGCGCGTCGACTGCAGCGCATCACCATCGACGAACCGCCGGTTGAGGAAACCGTGCGGATCCTCGAAGGGCTCAAGAGCCGCTACGAAGCCCATCACCACGTGGTGTACGAGCCCGCCGCGCTCGAAGCCGCGGCGAAGCTGGCGGCCAGGCATCTGCGCGACTACCGTCTGCCCGACAGCGCCATCGACATCATCGACGAAGCCGGTGCCGTCAGCCGTCTCAGCCGCGCGGCTGAACCAGCCTCACCCGACTCTCCGGCCGCCTCCACGGCCGCCTCCAACCCAGGCGGCCCTACGTACCCAACCTCACCCAACCCGACCCAACCCGACCCAACCCAACCCAACCCGACCCAACCCGACCCGACCGCTCCTGCAACGATCTCCGCTTCCGACATCGAAGCCGTCGTCGCCCGCATGGCGCGCATTCCGGCACGGCAGGCGTCGGCATCCGATCGCGAGCGCCTGCGGACGCTGCAGGAGTCGCTCGAGCGGGTGGTCTTCGGGCAGACAGAGGCCGTGCATCTGGTTGCGCAGGCCATCAAACGGTCGCGCGCGGGGCTGGGTCAGCCGGAACGGCCTGCGGGGTGCTTCCTGTTCACCGGTCCGACCGGAGTCGGCAAGACGGAATTGGCGAAGCAGTTGGCGCTGCAGCTCGGCAACGAGTTCATCCGCTTCGACATGAGCGAGTACATGGAGAAACATGCGGTGGCGCGTCTCATCGGCGCGCCGCCCGGATACGTGGGCTTCGAACAGGGGGGCCTGCTTGTGGATGCCGTGCGCACCCACCCGTACAGCGTGGTACTTCTCGACGAGATCGAAAAAGCCCATCCGGATGTGTTCAACATCCTGCTGCAGGTGATGGACCACGCGACGCTTACCGACAACACCGGCCGGAAGGCCGACTTCCGCAACGTGGTGCTTGTGCTGACGTCAAACGCGGGGTCGCGGGAGATGAGCGCCGCGTCGATCGGTTTCGCCGATCGTCAAGGAGAAGAGGGCCGCCGGAATTCCGAGGGCCGATCCAAATCGGCCATCGAGCGCGTCTTCTCGCCGGAGTTCCGCAACAGACTCGACGCCATCGTCACCTTCAAGGCCCTCGCACCTGAGGCGATGGAGCTGATCGTCGAGAAGTTCATTCTTCAGCTCGAGGCGCAGCTCGCCGAACGCCGCGTCGCAATCACGCTGGAGCCTGACGCTCGCGCGTGGCTGGCCGCCAAGGGGTACGACCCTGTGTATGGCGCTCGTCCACTCGCCCGTGTCGTTCAGCGGGAAGTGCGGGACCGTCTGACAGACGAGATCTTGTTCGGCAAACTGGAGAACGGTGGCACGGTCACGATCGGCGTCAAGGACGATGTGCTGACGTTTACGTTCCAGGTTGGGTAGGGTTGGGTACGTAGGGCCGCCTGGGTTGCAGGCGGCCATCGTTAGGTTGGGTAGGGTTGAGTGAGATGGCAGAGATTAAAGTAACTGACCGCCGCTGGTGGGCCTCCGAGAGCGATGCGCCGGCTGCGGCCGAGGAACCGCGGCTGAAGCCCACGCTGATTGAGGAACTCGAAGCGCGCATTGCCGACAAGGACCGCGAAATTCAGGACCTGGTCTCGAAGTACCGTGGAGCGGCGGATGAGTTCGATCAGGCGCGCGTCCGGCTTCGCAAGGAAATCCAGAAGGACGTCGAGCGCAGTCGCAAGTCAGTC
>JAURFE010000011.1 GCA_030827135.1 Vicinamibacterales bacterium | reverse complement strand
GGTGTGGCCCGCGGATATCTTGCCAGCGAGCCGCAGTACGCGGTGCTGCGGGACATGCAGTTGCGCAACCTGGTCGTGCCGGTCGTGGGCGATTTCACAGGGGACAAGGCACTCCAGTCGGTGGCGCGTTATCTCAAATCCCGCAACGCGGTTGTGGGCGCCATCTACACGTCGAACGTGGAGCAGTACCTCTTCCAGTACGGCACGTGGCCGTCGTATTACGCCAACGTACAGGCCCTGCCGATCGACGACGCGAGTCAGTTCATTCGGTCGTGTTTTAACACGTGCTCGAGTGTGCCGTGGTCGCGCTCGGCGCAGTTGCTCGATCCCGTGTCGGCCCTGCTTCGGGACGTCGCGGCCGGCAAGGTCTTCTCCTACTACGATCTGCTGGCGAGGTCGCGATGACCTTCACCCGACGCCGCCTCGTCGGTCTGGTGGTTGCGCTGGGATTGGCGGCGGTTGGTGCCAGTTCGAATGGGCGGGTCGCCGGTGGCGGCCTCCCTGAGTCGCTTTCGGACCGGACGTTCTGGGAATTGGTGGAGCACCTGTCGGAACCAGACGGTTACTTCCAGTCCGACAACCTGGTGTCGAACGAGCACTCGTTCCAGTACGTGGTGCCTGCGCTTGAGGCGCGGCGGCAACCGAATCAGGTGTATCTGGGTGTCGCACCGGATCAGAACTTCACGTACATCCTGGCCATGCGGCCGGAGATGGCCTTCATTGTGGACATCCGGCGCGGGAATCTGCTGACGCACCTGATGTACAAGGCCTTGTTTGATCTGTCGGAGGACCGCGCGGACTTCGTGGCGTTTCTGTTTTCCCGCCCACGACCGGAGACACTCACGGCGTCCAGCACGATCGACGACATCGTCGCCGCGGTTGCGCGGACACCGTCCGATGAGGTGGAGTTCAGGAACAATCTGCTGATCATTCAGCAGCACCTCACAAAGACGCGGGGCTACGTGTTGTCGGCCGATGATCTCCGGGGGCTCGATGACATCTACAGTCAGTTCCATGAGCATGGACCGAACCTCAGTTATTCCTCGAGGATGCGTGTGGGCGGTGGCGGGGGGCGTCGCGGGTTTGGCAACCGGTTTCCGACGTGGGGTGAGATGGCGCGGCAGAAAGATGGGGCCGGGCGACAGCAGGGATATCTCGCGTCTGAGGCGAACTTCCGATACATCAAGGACCTGCAGGCGAGGAACCTGATCGTGCCGGTTGTTGGTGACCACACCGGCCCGAAGGCGTTGCGGGATGTCGGCCGGTACATACGCCAGCATGGCGGCACGGTTGGCGCGTTTTATACCTCCAACGTCGAGCAGTACCTTTTCCGGTATGGCACGTGGATGCGCTTTGCGGCCAATCTCGGCACCCTGCCGCTGACCGAGGCGTCAGTGATCATCCGCTCGGTCTCTCCGCGTGATGGCTATGTCGGCATGCCGCAGGGGCCCGACGGCCGCGCATCGGTGCTCGATCCGATCCGGCCTCTGGTACAGGATGCCGGCGCGGGCAAGATTCAGGGCTATTGGGACGTTACCGGGCGGAGTCGCTGAGCGGGCCTTGACCCTGGACCCCGGGTTCATGGTTCAGCGGTTCATGGTTCATGGTGCTTTCTGGGTGCAGGGTGCAGGGTTCCGGCATGTAGGGCAGCCTGAACTGCAGGCTGCCATGGCGGGGACGGTGGCGGGCATACCGGTTCACTCATCTGAGGCGGTGAGACGTCGTTGCGCAAAAGCGTCGAAACGTGTCAGGGCGAGCTGCAGGAACTCGTCCCGGTCAATCTGGAGGTGATGGGCCTGGATGACGGCCTGGTCCATCTCTTCGGTGACCAGTTGGAGCCGCGCCTCCTTATGAAGAGGAGAGTCGGCGTCGCTGATGAAGCACCCTCGGCCCGTCCTGGTGGTGATCACGCATTGGTGTTCCAGTTCCGTGTAGGCCTTGGCGATGGTGTTGCGGTTCACCCTGAGTTCCTCGGCCAGCGGGCGGATCGAAGGCAGGGTGTCCCCGGGCCGGGCGGCCCCGGAGGCCACGGCGGCCTTTACCTGGTCAACGACCTGCAGGTACACGGGCTTGCTGGACTTGAAATTAAGCTCGAATCGCATCTGATGCTGTCATATGACGCTATGACAGTAGGCTCAGTCTGTCAAGGCACCCCGAACCAGGCACCCCGAACCAGGAACAAAACCCTGAACCGATGAACCATGAACCGTTTTGTTTTCCAGCAGGCCCGTGCTAGACTCGTCAGGTTCTTCGGGTCCTAGGACACCCTATCTAGGATTCGCTTCAGACTGCGGGCAAGGCACGAAGAGCCCAGCGTCTTGATGTAACCGAGCGGAGAGGCCTGTCGCGCTTGTCGCGACCGTTGCCGCCGCCACGCTGTAGCCAGCAATAGGGGGAATGTTTCAGGTGCCGAGCCCGCGAGGGTTCCCAGGCCTGGGGCGAACACGACTCGCCGGAGTGAGGGCGACGCATTGCGCGTCGCCAACCGGTGTGAGTGTTGGACGTTTATTGGGCAGGAAACGAACGGTATGCCGACGATTAGCCAACTGGTGCGCAAGGGACGAGAGAAGGTGCTCTGGAAGACCAAGAGCCCCGCGTTGCAGAGCAGCCCGCAGAAGCGGGGCGTGTGTGTGCGCGTGTTCACCCAGACCCCGAAGAAGCCGAACTCGGCGCTCCGCAAGGTGGCGCGTGTCCGCCTGACCAACGGGATTGAAGTGACGACCTACATTCCGGGCGTGGGCCACAACCTGCAGGAGCACTCGCTCGTGCTCATCCGCGGAGGCCGTGTGAAGGACCTCCCGGGTGTGCGCTATCACGTCGTGCGCGGCACGCTCGACACCGTGGGTGTCGCGGGCCGCATGCAGGGCCGCTCCAAGTACGGCGCCAAGCGCCCCAAGAAGGCGTAAGGGAGTTATAGACCATGCCGCGTAGACGAGAAATTGCGAAACGTGAAGTTCCGGCTGATCCGATTTATGACAGCCCGCTGGTGACCAAGTTCATCCGCACGATCATGAAGGACGGCAAACGTTCGACGGCCGAGAAGATCATGTATGGCGCGCTGAACATCGTGAAAGACAAGACGCAGGACGATCCGCTGAAGGTCTTCAAGAAGGCCGTCGACAACGTCAAGCCCGCGCTGGAAGTGAAGTCCCGCCGCGTGGGTGGTTCGAACTACCAGGTGCCGATCGAGGTCAACCCGACCCGCCGCCTGTCCCTCTCGCTCCGCTGGATTGCCGGCTTTGCCACCGACCGTGGCGACGGCAAGACGATGCAGGAGAAGCTGGCCAATGAATTCATGGATGCCGCAAATCTGCGGGGTGGAGCCGTCAAGAAGCGCGAAGACGTGCACCGCATGGCGGAAGCCAACAAGGCGTTCGCGCACTACCGCTTCTAAGACCGGGCAATCATGGCGAGAACAGTACCTCTAGAGCGTTGTCGCAACATCGGCATCATGGCCCACATCGATGCCGGCAAGACGACGACCACCGAGCGCATCCTCTTCTACACGGGCATCACCTACAAGATCGGTGAAGTGCACGAAGGCACCGCCGTCATGGACTGGATGGAGCAGGAGCAGGAGCGCGGTATCACGATCACGTCGGCCGCGACGACGTGCACCTGGAAGGACATCCGGATCAACATCATTGATACGCCGGGCCACGTCGACTTCACGGCTGAAGTCGAACGGTCGCTGCGTGTGCTCGACGGCGCCGTCGCCGTGTTCGACTCGGTGGCCGGTGTCGAGCCCCAGTCCGAGACGGTCTGGCGTCAGGCCGACAAATACCGCGTCCCCCGCATCTGCTTCGTCAACAAGATGGACCGGATCGGCGCGAACTTCATTCGCACCTACGAGCAGATCATCTCCAAGCTCCAGGGCAATCCCGTGGCGCTGCACCTGCCGATCGGCATCGAGGACCAGTACCTCGGCGTCGTGGACCTCATCAAGATGAAGGCCCTCGTGTGGGAAGCCGACGCGGCCATGGGCTCGGAAGCGACCATCAAGGACATTCCGGCCGACATGATGGAACTCGCGAAGGAATACCGCGAGAAGCTCATCGAGAAGGTCAGCGAAGTCGACGACTCGATCCTGGAGAAGTATCTGCACGGCGAAGAGATTCCCGAAGCGCAGATCAAGGCGGCCATCCGCAAGCGCTGCATCGCGTCGGTCCGCAACGAGGACGCGGCGTTTGTGCCGGTCATCTGCGGCTCGGCGTTCAAGAACAAGGGCGTGCAGCCGCTGCTCGACGCCATCATCGACTACCTGCCGTCGCCGCTCGACATTCCGTCAGTCTCGGGTATTGACCCGAACGGTCCGGAAGGCGCGACCACGGAGCGTCAGGCCAAGGACGACGGCCCGATGTCGGGGCTGGCGTTCAAGATCATGACCGACCCGTTTGTCGGCCAGCTCACGTTTGTCCGCATCTACTCCGGCCAGTTGCTGGCCGGCACGTCGGTGTACAACGCGACCAAGCAGAAGACCGAGCGTATTGGCCGCGTGCTCAAGATGCACGCGAACAAACGCGAGGAAATCAAGGAAGTGCTCGCGGGCGACATCGCGGCCGTGGTCGGCATGAAGTCGGTCTCGACCGGCGACACGATTTGCGACGAGAAGCACCCGGTCATCCTCGAAGCGATGGACTTCCCGGAGCCGGTCATCTCGCTGGCCATCGAGCCGAAGACCAAGTCCGACCAGGAAAAGCTGGGGCTTGGCCTCTCGAAGCTGATGGCGGAAGACCCAACCTTCCGCGTCAAGACCGACACCGATACGGGGCAGGTCGTCATCGCCGGCATGGGTGAACTGCACCTCGAAATCATCGTCGATCGTCTGAAGCGCGAGTTCGGCGTTGAGGCCACGGTCGGCAAGCCGCAGGTCGCCTACAAGGAGACCATCACGAAGGCGGCCGAAGGCGAAGGCCGCTACATCAAGCAGACGGGCGGCCGCGGCCAGTACGGTCACGCGAAGATCCGCCTCATTCCGCGCAAGCCGGGTGAGGGCTACGAGTTCGCGAACGAGATCGTCGGCGGCGTCATTCCGAAGGAATTCATCAAGCCGATCGACCAGGGCATCCAGGAGGCGCTCACCACGGGCGTCCTGGCGGGGTACCCGATCGACGACGTGAAGATCGAGCTGTATGACGGCTCGTACCACGACGTCGACTCCAACGAAATGGCGTTCAAGATCGCCGGCTCGATGGCGTTCAAGGATGCCGCGGCGAAGGCGCATCCCGTGCTGCTCGAACCGGTGATGCGCGTTGAAGTGACGGTGCCGGAAGACTACATGGGCGACGTCATTGGCGACATCACGAGCCGTCGCGGTCACATCCAGTCGATGGAAGCGCGCGGCGGCACCCAGATCATCAACTCGCGCGTCCCGCTCTCGGAGATGTTCGGGTATGCGACCGACCTTCGGTCACGCACGCAGGGGCGCGGCGCCTATTCGATGCACTTCGACCGCTACGAACAGGCGCCAAACTCGGTGAGCGAAGAAGTCATCGCGCGCACGCAGGGGAAATAAGACATGGCCACTCCATTCAGCGACAAGATCCGCATCCGCCTCAAGGCGTACGACTACCGCGTGCTTGACCAGTCGACGACTGAAATCGTCGATACGGCGAAGCGCACGGGCGCGCGCCTGGCCGGCCCGGTGCCCCTGCCCACTGAGAAGAACAAGTGGACGGTGCTCCGTTCGCCGCACGTCGACAAGAAGTCGCGTGAGCAGTTTGAGATCCGCACGCATCGCCGGCTCATCGACATCTTCGAGCCGACGCCGCAGACGGTGGACGCCCTCATGAAGCTCGACCTGCCCGCGGGCGTGGACGTCGAGATCAAGGCGTTCGGGAAGGAACACAAATAATGGTCACCGGAATCATCGGACGAAAGCTGGGCATGACCCAGATCTTCCTGCCGGACGGCACGGCGGTCCCTGCGACCGTGATCAAGGCCGGTCCGTGTGTGGTCGTCCAGGCAAAGACCGCCGCGACGGACGGCTACGAAGCCGTGCAACTCGGTCTTGTGGACGCCGTGCAGGCCGACGCCAACAAGCCGACGCAGGGCCACTTCAAGAAGGCCGGCGTGCCGCCGACCCGTATCACGCGTGAGGTCAAGGTCAAGGCCGGCGGTGACGCCGTCAAGGCGGGTGACCCCGTGCTGGTCAGCATGTTCAACGCGGGTGACCGGGTGGACGTGATTGCCAACGGCCGCGGCAAGGGCTTCCAGGGCGTTGTCAGGCGTCACGGCTTTGCCGGCGGCGCGGCGACCCACGGCTCGATGTTCCATCGCGCGCCCGGCTCGATCGGCGCGTCCTCGTATCCCTCGCGCGTCATCAAGGGCATGCGCGCCGCCGGCCGGATGGGCGGCAAGCGGATCACGACGCTGAACCTCAAGGTGGTCAGCATCGACGCGGATCAGAACCTGCTCGTCGTGCGCGGCGCCGTGCCGGGCGCGCCGAACGGCGTGGTCCTTGTGCGCCAGGCGATCGCGAAGAAGAAGGACCCTGTGCCGCAGGTTGAGAAGGCGAAGAAAGGGAAGAAGTAATGACCCTTGATGTTGTCAATGCGAAGAACGAGAAGGTCGGCGCGGTCGATCTGAACGACGCGGTGTTCGGCGGCACGATCAAGAAGGACCTCGTGTGGGCCTCGGTCGTGGCGCAGAACGCGTCGGAACGCGCCGGCACCCACGCGACAAAGAATCGCGCGCTGGTCAGCGGCGGCGGCAAGAAGCCCTACGCGCAGAAGGGCACGGGTCGTCCGCAGGCCGGGTCGACGCGTTCGCCGCTGTGGCGCAAGGGCGGCACGGTCTTCGGCCCCCAGCCGCGCAGCTACGCGTACCAGTTGCCGAAGAAAGTGGAGCGGGGCGCCCTGCGCGCCGCCATCCAGTCGAAGCTCAAGGACGGCGCGGTCATCATCGTGGACGAGCTGACGGTCTCCGAGATCAAGACGAAGAGCGCGGCGGCGTTGCTCAAGGCGCTCGGCGTCACGGGCAAGGCCCTGGTGACCGACGTGCGGCTCGATGACAACTTTGCGAAGTCGGTCCGCAACATTGCGGGCATCCGGTTGGTGGCGAGCGGTCGCGTGACGGCCCGCGACGTGATGGACACCACGCGCATCGTGGCCACGAAGGCGGCGGTTGAGCGGTGGCAGGAGGTGTTGGGATGAGAAAGACGACTGACGTCATTCGCCGTCCCCTCGTGACGGAAAAGACCACGGTCGCCCGGGAAACCGGGGCGGTGGTGGTCTTTGAGGTCGCGCGTGAGGCGACCAAAGTGGATATTCGGCGCGCGGTCGAGACCCTGTTCGGGTCGAAGGTCGCGGCTGTGCGGACGCAGATCCAGCACGGCAAGGTAAAGCGCCAGGGACGTTTCTCGGGGCAGCGGTCGGACTGGAAAAAAGCCTGGGTCCGGCTGAAGGCTGGCGAGAAAGTACCTGAGTTCCTGGAAGGGGCCTAAGGATCATGGGGATTCGCAACTACAAGCCCACGTCGCCCGCGCGGCGGTTCTACAGCGTGCAGACGTTCGACGAGATCACCTCGACGACGCCGCACAAGCCGCTGCTCGAACCGCTCCATCGGTCGGGTGGGCGCAACAACAAAGGCGAGATCACGTCCTGGTGGCGTGGCGGCGGCCATAAGCGGAACTATCGCGTCATCGACTTCAAGCGCGACAAGTTCGACATTCCGGGCAAGGTCTCGACCGTCGAGTACGACCCGAACCGGAGCGCGCGCATCGCGCTTGTGACCTATGCGGACGGCGAGAAGCGGTACATCCTGCATCCGCTCGGCCTCAAGGTCGGTGACCCGGTCATGTCGGGCGACGGCGTAGACATCCTGCCGGGCAACTGCCTGAAGCTTCGGTTGATTCCGCTGGGCACGATGATTCACAACGTCGAACTGCGTCCCGGCAAGGGCGGACAGATCGCCCGCTCGGCCGGCTCGGCCGTGCAGCTGGTGGCCAAGGATGGCGAGTATGCGTCGGTGAAGATGCCCTCGGGTGAAATCCGCCGCATCAACGCCGAGTGCCTCGCGACGGTCGGCCAGGTCGGCAACCTTGACCACGAGAACATCTCGGTCGGCAAGGCCGGCCGCAGCCGCTGGCTGGGCAAGCGTCCGCACGTGCGCGGCGTGGCCATGAACCCGGTTGACCACCCACTTGGCGGTGGCGAAGGCAAGACCTCCGGTGGCCGTCACCCGGTCACGCCGTGGGGCATCCCGACCAAGGGGTACAAGACGCGTCGCAACAAGCGCACGCAGACTTTCATCGTTGAACGGCGGAAGAAGTAACCATGGGCAGATCACTCAAAAAGGGTCCCTTCATCGACCTGCACCTTCTCGAGAAGGTCGAGGGGATGAACCGGCAGAACGAAAAGAAGGTCATCAAGACCTGGTCGCGCCGCTCCACCGTGATCCCCGAGATGATCGGGCACACGCTGGCGGTGCATAACGGGAAGAAGTTCATCCCGGTGTACCTGACCGAGAACATGGTCGGCCACAAACTGGGCGAGTTCGCGCCGTCGCGGACGTTCAAGGGGCACACGACGAAGGCTGACAAGGCCGCGGCCGCTCCCGCCAAGGGAGGTAACTGATGGTGCAGGCACAGGCAACTGCCAAGTACATCCGCACGTCGGCGCAGAAGGCCGGGCTCGTGCTCGAGCTTATCCGCGGCGTGGACGTCAATGGCGCCCTCGCGACCCTGCGGTTCTCGCGCAAGCGGATTGCCCGCGACATCGAAAAGGTGTTGCAGTCGGCCATCGCCAATGCGCAGCAGGCGGAGGGGTTCGGCGGCGATGTCGATCGGCTCTTCGTGAAGACGGCCTTCGCCGACCAGGGGCCCACCATGAAGCGTGTGCGTCCGGCCCCGATGGGTCGCGCGTTCCAGGTCCGCAAGCGCACCGCGCACCTCACGGTGCAGGTTGAGGAGCGGCCGGCAAAGAAGATTGGCGCGACCGGCGGGGCAGCCCCGACGACGCGGCGGGCTCGGGCGGCCAAGTCCTTGGCGGTCGAGCAGGCGAAGGGGACGGAGTAACACATGGGTCAGAAAGTCCATCCGTACGGGTTCCGGCTCGGCTTCAACAAGACCTGGCGTTCGCGCTGGTTTGCCGACAAGGATTACGCGAAGCTTCTGCACGAAGACCTGAAGCTGCGTGATTCGCTGAAGAAGCGGTTTGCCCATGCCGGCGTGTCGCGCATCGACATCGAGCGCGCGGCCAACAAGCTGAAGATCGACATCCACACCTCGCGCCCGGGCATCATCATCGGCCGCAAGGGCACGGAGGTCGACAAGCTCCGCCAGGAACTGACGAAGGCGACGGGCCGCGAGGTGTTCATCAACATTCTCGAGATCCAGAAGCCGGAACTTGACGCGCAGTTGATTGGCGAGTCGGTGGCGATGCAGCTTGAAAAGCGCGTGGCGTTCCGCCGCGCGATGCGCAAGGCCGTGGAATCCGCGCTGCGGTTCGGCGCCAAGGGCATCAAGGTGCGCGTCTCCGGCCGGTTGAACGGCGCGGAAATTGCGCGTTCGGAATGGTATCTGCACGGCCAGCTGCCGCTGCAGACGTTGCGCGCGGACATCGATTACGGGTTCGCGCAGGCGTTCACCACCTACGGATGCATCGGCGTCAAGGTGTGGCTCTACAAGGGCGAGCGGCTGACGCCGCGCGTCGGGCGCGAAGAAGAGTACCGGCAGCCGCGTCGCGCGGCGAGAGCCTAGCGGCTGGGCAACTGGGTGGCTGGGTTACTGGGTAGGTTGAGAAACAGAGGATTTGCATCATGTTGATGCCCAAGAAGGTCAAGTATCGGAAGCAGCAGCGTGGCCGGATGCGCGGCAAGGCGTATCGCGGGTGCACGGTGGCGTTCGGCGACTTCGGTTTGATGGCGCTGGAACCCTGCTGGATGACCGATCGGCAGATCGAGGCCGCCCGCGTGGCGATGGCCCGGTCGATCAAGCGCGGCGGCAAGATCTGGATCCGGGTGTTTCCGGACAAGCCGATCACCAAGAAGCCCCAGGAAACCCGAATGGGTAAGGGCAAGGGCGCGCCGGAAGGGTGGGTCGTGGTCGTCAAGC
This sequence comes from Vicinamibacterales bacterium, assembly GCA_030827135.1. Classification (GTDB taxonomy): domain Bacteria; phylum Acidobacteriota; class Vicinamibacteria; order Vicinamibacterales; family SCN-69-37; genus SYFT01. The sequence goes on along the minus strand of JAURFE010000011.1, from coordinate 20,958 downwards.
CGGGCCGCATCCTGTTTGAGATGGAAGGCGTCACCGAGGTTGAGGCCCGCGCGGCGATGCGGCTGGCCCAGGCGAAGCTGCCGATGAAGTGCCGGTTCGCGACGCGGTTTGCAGAGGAGAAGGTGTCATGAAGGTAGCCGAGCAGCGCGCCCAGTTGCGCGAACTGGCGGTGGAGGACCTCCAGCAACGCATGAAGGACCTGGACGATCAGGTGTTCCGCATGCGGATTCAGAAGTCCATGGGCCAGACCGAGTCGGCCAACAAGATGCGTCCGTTGCGTCGCGAGCTTGCGCGCATTCAGACCATCCTTCGTGAGAAGGGTGCAGGGAAGTAACGATGGCGAAGACAGAAATTACCGGCAAGGTCGTCAGCGACAAGATGGCAAAGACCGTGGTGGTCACCATCGAACGCCAGGTGCGGGATGAGCGGTACGGCAAGCAGCTCAAGCGCACGACGCGGTTCATGGCGCACGACGAGGCAGGCGAGGCGAAGGTGGGCGACATGGTCGCGATCGTGCCGACGCGTCCGCTCAGCCGCAGCAAGCGCTGGGTGGTGACGCGCATCGTCGAGCGCGCGCGCTTCTGAGCGGCTGTCCGTAACGAGAGAGATTCAGGAGACACGCCATGATTCAAATGCAATCGGTCCTCGACGTCGCTGACAATTCGGGGGCGCGGAAGATCGCCGTCATCAACCCGATCGGCGGATCGACCGGCCGCTACGCCCGGATCGGGGACATCGTCACCGCCTCGGTGAAGGAAGCGACGCCGGATGCCACCGTCAAGAAGGGCCAGGTCGTGCGCGCCGTCATCGTGCGCACGCGCAAGGAGCTCCGCCGCCGGGACGGGTCCTACATCCGGTTCGACCGCAATGCGGCCGTGATCGTGAATAACGAAGGCGAGCCTGTGGGCACGCGTGTGTTCGGCCCCGTGGCGCGCGAACTGCGTGAGCGCAAGTTCATGAAGATTATTTCGCTGGCGCCGGAGGTGCTGTAATGGCGGGTCTGCAGTCCCCCATCAAGAAGAACGACAACGTGGTCGTGCTGACCGGGCGTGACCGGGGCAAGAAGGGTCGCGTGCTGGTTGTCGAACCGACGAAGAATCGCGTGGTCGTCGAAGGTGTGAACGTCATCAAGCGGCACACGAAGCCGAACCCCCAGAAGAACGTCAAGGGCGGCATCGTGGAGCGCGAGGCGTCGGTGTATGTGTCGAAAGTGCAGTTGGTGTGCCCGCAGTGCAGCGCGCCGACGCGGATCGGCCATCAGATCCTTGAGGACGGCCGCAAGGTGCGGGTTTGCCGCAAGTGCAAGGGAGTGGTCGACAAATGAGTCGCCTGAAAGATCGCTACAGCAAGGAAGTGGTGCCGGCCCTGAAGAAGGAGTTCGGGTACACCAACATCATGGCCGTCCCGAAGATCACGAAGGTTGTGATCAACATGGGACTCGGGGAAGCGACGCAGAACAGCAAGATCGTGGACACCGGCGCGGAAGAACTCGGCAAGATTTCGGGGCAGAAGGCGGCGGTCACCCGGTCGAAGAAGTCGATCGCGCAGTTCAAGGTGCGGCAGAACATGCCCATCGGCGCGATGGTGACCCTGCGCGGGCAGCGGATGTACGACTTCCTGGACCGCATGATTTCGATCGCCCTGCCGCGCGTGCGCGACTTCCGCGGCATTTCGCCGCGCGGATTCGACGGCCGCGGCAATTACACGCTGGGCCTGCGCGACCAGTTGATCTTCCCGGAGATCGACTACTTGAAGGTGGACAAGGCGCGCGGCATGAACATCTCGGTCGTCACCACGGCCAAGAGCAACGAAGAAGCACGGCGGCTGTTGCAGTTGATCGGCCTGCCGTTCCGTCAGAACTAGTCAGGACGAGAGAAGACATGGCCACTACTGCAAAACGCGTCAAGGATGCCCAGGGGCTGAAGTTCGGTGTGCGGGCTCGCAACCGCTGCAAACAGTGCGGACGGCCGCGGGCGTACATGCGCAAATTCGCGCTGTGCCGCCTCTGCTTCCGTGAACTGGCGCTGCGCGGCGAAGTCGCCGGCGTCATCAAGAGCAGCTGGTAACGGCGAGCAGACACAGACGAAGATCGACGAGCTGAGAGAGTAGAAAATGACCGATCCGATCGCAGATATGTTGACCCGACTCCGGAACGCGGTGCACGCGCGGCACACGCGTGTTGATGTGCCGTCGTCCCGCCTGAAGGTGGAGATCGCGCGCATCCTTGAGCGCGAGGGCTTCATCGCGGGATTCAAGATGCTGGAGGCCACCGACGAGACCGGCCCCGTCATCCGGATCACGTTGAAGTACGGCCCACGCGGCGAGAAGGTCATCTCCGGGATTTCCCGCGTGAGCCGGCCCGGTCGTCGCGTGTATTTCGGTCGGAATGACGTGCCGAAGGTCATGGGCGGCCTTGGCACGAGCATCCTGACCACGTCGCATGGCGTCATGTCCGGCCGCGAAGCGGTCAAGGCCGGCGTCGGCGGCGAAGTTCTCTGCAACATCTGGTGAAACTGATATGTCTCGAATTGGCAAGAAACCGATTCCTGTGCCCAAGGGCGTCACGGTCAACGTGGGCAAGGGCGTCGTCGAGGTCAAAGGACCCAAGGGCGCGCTCAAGCAGGCCGTGCCTCCGGGCATCCACTTCAAACTCGAGGGGGCCGAGCTGGTGGCCGTGACCGACACCGAGGACAAGGCCCTCGGCAAGTTCCACGGACTGGCGCGCAGCCTGGTCGCCAACGCCGTACAGGGCGTGAACGAAGGCTTCAAGCGTGAGCTCGACATCGTCGGCGTCGGCTACCGTGCCGAGCTGAAGGGGTCGCAGGTCATCTTTGCGCTCGGGTATTCGCACCCGGTGGTGTTCGACGTCCCGAAGGGCATTGATGTCGTGGTCGACAAGCAGACCCACATCACGGTGACCGGCGTGGACATGCAGCTGGTGGGCCAGGTGGCCGCCAACATCCGTCGCCTCCGCAAGCCGGATCCCTACAAGCAGAAGGGTGTCCGCTACATGGGCGAAGTGCTGAAGAAGAAGGTCGGCAAGACCGGCGCGTAAGCGCCGTGATGCCCGGAGTACATCCATGCAGATCAAGACCACAAAAGACCGACGCGAACGTATCCGCCTCCGTCAGCGGAAGCGCATCACCGGCACGGCCGAGCGTCCGCGCCTTGCGGTGTTCCGCTCGGTGACCCACATCTACGCACAGGTCATTGATGACCTGGCCAGCCACACCGTGGCGGCGGCGTCGAGCACGGAAGCGGCGCTGAAGGCGACGTTCACCGGCACGGTGCGCGGCGGCAACAAGGCGGGCGCCGAGGCGCTGGGCAAAATCATCGCCGAGCGCCTCAAGGAAAAGGGCATCACGCGCGTGGTGTTCGACCGCGGCGGCAATCTGTATCACGGGCGTGTGCGAGCAGTGGCGGAAGCCGCGCGCGCGGCCGGACTTGAGTTTTAGGTCGGAGCGAACACATGGATTACCGCGAAAAGATTGACCCCTCCCAGCTGGACCTGAAAGACACGGTCGTGAGCATCGGCCGCGTCACGAAGGTCGTCAAGGGCGGCAAGAACATGAGCTTCAGCGCGCTGGTCGTCATCGGGGACGGCGCCGGCGTGGTGGGCTTTGGCATCGGCAAGGCGAAGGAAGTGCCGTCCGCCATCAAGAAGGCGATTGAAGCGGCGAAGAAGCAGCTGATTCGCGTGCCGATGGCCGGCACCTCGATTCCGCATCCGGTGCTCGGCCAGTTCGGCGCCGGGTCGGTGCTGCTCAAGCCCGCGCCGGACGGCAAGGGCATCATCGCCGGTGGCGCAGTGCGCGCCGTGGTGGAGGCGGCCGGCATTCACAACGTGCTGACCAAGTCGCTCGGCTCGCCGAACGCGCACAACGTGGTACGCGCGACGTTTGCCGCGTTGACGAGCCTGAAGGAACCGGCGGCTGTCGCGCGTCTGCGCGGCAAGGACCTCGAAGAGCTGGTGGGAGCGTAAGGCGATGGCGAGTTTGAAGGTTACGCAACTGAAGAGCACGATCGGGTTCAACAAGAACCAGGCCGTGGTGATCAAGTCGCTCGGGCTGCGCCGCATCCGGCACACGATTGAAATTCCGGACACCGCTGCCAACCGCGGGATGCTGCTCAAGGTGCGGCATCTGGTGCACGTCGAAGGGGAGAAGTAGACCCAATGTCACTGAATAATCTGCGTCCGCCCAAGGGCGCGACTCACGCCAAGACCCGCGTCGGTCGTGGTCCCGGCTCCGGTCACGGCAAGACGGCCGGCCGCGGCGAAAAGGGCGCCCAGTCGCGCTCGGGCTTCTCGTACAAGCGCGGCTTTGAAGGCGGCCAGATGCCGCTGCATCGCCGCCTCCCGAAGCGCGGTTTCACCAACCCGTTCCGTGTGGAATACGTGGTGGTGAATCTCGACACGCTGGCGGAAGTGTTTGACGCCGGCTCCGATGTGACGCCGGATGTGCTGCGCGAGCGCGGCCTCGTGCGCGACGCCCGCGCCCTCATCAAGGTGCTGGGCCGTGGCGAGTTCGCCAAGAAGCTGACGGTGCGTGCGCACAAGTTCAGCAGCGCCGCCGCGGAGAAGATTGCCGCCGCCGGGGGCGTGGCGGAAGTGATCGCCGGATAACGTATGGATAGCGTCAAGAACATTTTCGCCGTTCCGGAACTGCGCAGGCGGGTGCTTTTCACCTTCGGCCTGCTGGCGGTCTACCGTCTCGGCAGCAAGATTCCGACGCCAGGCATCAATACGGCGGCGCTCGCCGATCTGGCCGAGCGCGCTGCGGGCACGATGTTCGGCCTCTACGACATGTTCTCGGGGAACAACCTGTCGCAGATGACGATCTTCGCGCTCGGCATCATGCCGTACATCAGCGCGTCGATCATCCTGCAGCTGCTGACGGTGGTGTGGCCGTATCTCGAACGCCTCTCGAAGGAGGGCGATCTCGGCCGCAAGAAGATTACGCAGTACACGCGGTACGGCACGATCCTGCTGTCCATCATCCAGGCTCTGGGCATCGCGTTCTTCCTGGAGAGCAATACCGACATCAGCGGCGGGCTGCCGCTGGTGTACAACCCGGGCTGGGGCTTCCGCCTGATGACGATCATGACGCTGACCACCGGGTCGGTGTTTGTGATGTGGCTCGGTGAACAGATCACCGAGCGCGGCATCGGCAACGGCATGTCCCTGCTGATCTTCGCCGGCATTGTCGTCGGGCTTCCGACCGCGATTACCTCCACGCTGCTTCAGTTGCAGACGGGGGAGATGGGGCTGTTCCGGCTCATCGCACTGATTGCGATGATGGTGCTGGTCATCGCGGCGATTGTCTATGTCGAACGGGCGCACCGCAAGGTCACCGTTCAATACGCGCGGCGCATGGTCGGCCGGCGGATGATGGGCGGCGCCAGCACGCACATCCCCCTGAAGGTGAACACCGGCGGCGTCATGCCGGTCATCTTCGCGTCGTCGATCCTGGCGTTTCCCGCCACGATTGCGCCGATGTTTCCGGAAAACGGCATCGCGCAGACGATCGTGCAGCAGCTGTCGATGGGGTATCCCCTCTACAACCTGCTGTATGTGACGATGATCATCTTCTTTGCGTACTTCTACACGGCCATCATCTTCAATCCGGATGACGTGGCCGAGAACATGCGGAAGTACGGCGGCTTTGTGCCGGGCATCCGTCCGGGCAAGCGCACCGCGGAATACATCGACGGGATTCTGGCGCGCATCACGCTGGCCGGCGCGATCTACCTCGCGATCGTGGCGTTGCTGCCTGAGTTCCTGCTGACGGGGTTCAAGGTCGAACCGATTCCGTTTATCGGTGAGCGGCTCGACTCGATCCTGCCGTCATGGATTACCGATGGCATGAACGTGCAGTTCTACTTCGGTGGCACGTCGCTGCTCATCATTGTGGGTGTGGCGATGGACACCGTGCAGCAGGTGGAGTCGCAGCTCATCATGCGTCACTACGACGGGTTCATGAAGAAGTCGCGCATCCGAGGTCGCCGAGGGTGACCCTGGGAAGCAACGTTGCAGTCCGGCTCGTGATGCTCGGGCCGCCCGGAGCCGGCAAAGGCACCCAGGCGGCGCGGTTCGCGCGCACGCATGGCCTGCCGAAAATCTCGACCGGCGACATTCTGCGGGATGCCGTGCAGGCCGGGACCGAGATGGGCCGGGCGGCGCGCGAGGTGATGGATGCCGGCCGCCTGGTGGGCGACGACATCATGATTACCATCGTCAAGGAGCGCCTGGAGCGGCCGGATGCCGACGCCGGGTTTGTGCTTGACGGATTTCCGCGCACGGTCGCGCAGGCGCAGGCGCTGGACGGCCTGGTGGACGAGACGGCGCCGCTGGTGATTGTGGACATCGAAGTGCCGATGGACACGCTGGTGAAGCGGCTGGCCGGGCGCCGGATCTGTGGTGCGTGCGGCCTGGGCGCGCCCCCGGGGGCGACGGGCTGTCCCAAGTGCGGCGGCGTGCTGGTGCAGCGGGTCGACGACAACGAGCACGTGGTGCGCGAGCGGCTGCAGGTGTACGAGCGCAGCACGCAGCCGATTGTGGAGTTTTACGGGCGTCGCAATACGTTCCGGTCGATTGACGGCGATCAGACCGAGGACAGCGTCGCGGCGGACCTGGCGGCGGCGGTGGCGTCGGCGTTGGGAGCCCGCCGGTGATTGTCTGCCGGTCGGCCGCCGAAATTGCGCGGATGCGCGCGGCGAACCGGCTGGTGTCTCAGGTGCTGGAGGCGCTGGAACGCGTCGTGGCTCCTGGGATGACGACCGCGGATCTGGATGAGATGGCCGAGCGCCTCGTCCGTGATGCGGGGGCGGTGCCGGCGTTCAAGGGGTATCGGGGCTTCCCGGCCACCCTCTGCACGTCGGTGAACGCGGAAGTGGTGCACGGGATTCCGTCGCGCGTGCGGCCGCTGGTGGACGGCGACATTGTGTCGATCGACATCGGCGCGAAGCTCGACGGGTTCTACGGTGACTCGGCGGTGACCGTGCCGGTCGGCACGGTGCCGGCGCGGACGCAGGAACTGCTCCGGGTGACGCGTGAATCGCTGGAGAAGGCGATTGCGGCGGTGAAGGTAGGCGGCCGGGTGTCGGACATCGGACACGCGGTGCAGCAGTGGGTGGAAGCCCACGGCTTTTCGGTGGTGCGGGAGTTTGTGGGTCACGGGATCGGGCAGCAGCTGCACGAGGAACCCCAGATTCCGAACTACGGCACGCCGGGCCGCGGGGCACGACTGGCGGAGGGCATGGTGCTCGCCATCGAACCGATGGTGGCCATGGGCCGGCCGGACGTGAAGGTCCTGCGGGACGGATGGACGGCGGTGACGAAGGACGGCAGCCTGGCGGCCCACTTCGAACACACCGTGGCCGTCGGGGCGGACGGGCCCGTGGTGCTCACGGCGCGTGAGGTGCCGGTGAGCGCGGGGGCTGCGGCGGGCCGATGACGGTGGACGGGACAGTGCTGGCGGTGTTGCCGCAGGCGCTGTATCGAGTGGCGGTGGGTGAGGGTGAGGATCGGCACGAGGTGCAGGCGCATGCGGCGTCGGGGCCTCAGGTCAATTTCATCCGCCTGCTGGTCGGGGATCGGGTGAGGGTCGAGTTGGCGTCACGCGATGCGGGGCGCGGACGGATCGTTCGCAAGCTGCCCCGGTGACGTAGGGCGGCCTGGGTTAGAGGCTGCCAATGGGGTCGGGAAGGACATAGCGATGAAGGTTCGAGCATCGGTGAAACGAATTTGTGTGAAGTGCAAGGTGGTGCGCCGGCAGGGTGTCGTGCGCATTATTTGCCCGAATCAGAAGCACAAGCAGCGGCAGGGATAACGATATGGCACGTATTGCAGGCGTCGATCTTCCGCGTACGAAGCGGGTCGAGATTGGACTCACGTATATCTATGGAATCGGCCGGAAACGCGCGGGGGACATCCTCACAGCGGCCGAAGTGAGCGGCGACATCCGCGTGAAGGACTTGTCGGAAGACGACGTCCGGAAGATCACCCGCGTGATCGAGGAGCAGGGCCGGGTCGAAGGCGACCTCCGCAAGGAGATCTCGCTCGGCATCAAGCGGTTGGTCGAAATCGGCAGCTACCGCGGCGCGCGGCACCGGCGGAATCTGCCGGCCCGCGGACAGCGGACGCGCACCAATTCCCGCACACGGAAAGGCCCGCGCAAGGGCGCGGTGGCCAGGAAGAAGACGGAGTAGCAGATGGCCAAGGCACAAGGAGAGGGCGGCGCGCCCGAGTCGGGCAAAAAACCCGCCGGCAAACCGAAGAAGGCGTTCAAGAAGCGCGGCGAAAAGCGCGTGGTGCACCACGGTTTCGCCCACATCCACGCGTCGTTCAACAACACGACGATTGCGATCACCGACGCCGAAGGCGCCGTGATTGCGTGGTCGAGCGCCGGCGGCATCGGCTTCAAGGGCTCGCGCAAAGGCACGCCGTTTGCGGCGACGCAGGCGGCGATGGCCGCCGGCAACGTGGCCAAGACCTACGGTCTGCGGTCCCTGGAAGTTCGCGTCAAGGGCCCCGGTGCGGGGCGCGAGTCGGCGATTCGCGCGTTGCAGACGGTGGGCATTGATGTGAAGTCGATTCGCGACGTGACGCCGATTCCGCACAACGGGTGCCGGCCGTCGAAGCGCCGGCGCGTCTGAGTTTTCGGAGAAGGATACAGAGACTATGGCGAGATATATCGGACCGGTTTGCCGGTTGTGCCGGCGTGAAGGCATGAAGCTGTTCCTCAAGGGAGAGCGCTGCTACACGGAGAAGTGCGCAATCGAAAAGCGCAATGTGCCCCCGGGTCAGCACGGGCGGTCGCGTCGCGCGAAGGTGGCCGGCTACGGCATTCAGCTGCGTGAGAAGCAGAAGGTCAAGCGCACGTACGGCGTGCTCGAGAACCAGTTCCGGAAGTACTTCGAGGCGGCCGACCGCACGAAGGGCATCACCGGCGAACTGCTCCTGCAGTCCCTCGAACGCCGCCTCGACAACGTGATCTACCGCGTCGGCTACGCCACCTCACGCGCGCAGGCGCGTCAGCTGGTGCGCCACGGCCACTTCCTGATTAACGGCAAGAAGGTGGACATCCCGTCCTACGCCGTGCGTCAGGGCGACACCATCGCCATCAAGGCGGGCTCCGTGGAAAACGCCTCCATCACGCACGCGCGTGAAGAGGTGAAGGGCCGCGGGATTCCCGAATGGCTCACGCTGGATGTTGCGGGCACGTCCGCCCGGATTTCATCGCTGCCGACGCGCGAGCAGATCAACCTGCCCGTGCAGGAACAGCTCATCGTCGAGCTGTACTCGAAGTAAGAACGCGCACAGTGCGCCAGTCGCCGGCCCGCAGCTCTTCAGACCTGCAGCGGGAGGCCGGTGACCGTAACCCGCAGGTCTGGGGCGCCGACTCGGTCGGCCCCGTTGGCGAAAGGAACTGAACATGTTGTGGAAAGGTTTTCAGCGGCCCAAGCGGCTGGAGTTCGAACGCGAAACACTGACGGACCGGTTCGGCCGGTTCACGGCGCAGCCGTTTGAACGCGGATTCGGCACGACGGTCGGCAACGCGATGCGTCGTGTGCTGCTGTCGTCCATTGAAGGCGCGGCGGTCACGGCCGTCAAGATCGAGGGCGTGCTCCACGAGTTCTCGCCGATTCAGGGCGTGGTCGAGGATGCGACCGACCTCATCCTCAACCTGAAGCAGATTCCGCTCAAGGTGCACACCGATCAGCCGAAGACGCTGACGCTGCGGGTCACCAAGGCGGGGGAGGTGCGCGCCAGGGACATTCAGGCCGACAGCGACGTCGAGATCCTGGAGCCGGAAGCCCACATCGCCACGGTCAGCGAAGGCGGCAAGCTCGAGATGGAACTGCGCATCAAGCGCGGCCGCGGCTACGTCTCGGCGGACAAGAACTTCGACGAGGACCTCGGCATCGGCTGGATCCCGATCGACTCCGTGCACTCGCCCGTCAAGAAGGTCAACTACATCGTGGAAGCCGCGCGTGTCGGCCAGACGACCGACTATGACAAGCTGACCCTCGAAGTGTGGTCGAACGGCGCCGTCACGCCGCGTGATGCCGTGTCGCTGTCCGCGAAGCTGATTCGCGACCACTTCACCATCTTCGTCGGCCTCGAAGAAGCGGGCGAGTCCGCGTTTGACGCATCCGGTGACGCACCGGGCACCTCGGGCAACGAACACCTCGACAAGAGCGTGGAAGAGCTTGAGCTGTCGGTGCGGTCCTACAACTGCCTGAAGAACGCGAACATCCGCACGATTCGCGAGCTCGTGCAGAAGAGCGAAGGCGAAATGCTGAAGACGAAGAACTTCGGCCGCAAGTCGCTCAATGAGATCAAGGAAATCCTCACCACGATGGGCCTCAGCCTCGGCATGCGGCTCGAGTCGGCAGGCGAGTAGTCAAGGAACGGGAACGTTATGCGTCATCGAGTAGCACACCGAAAACTCGGTCGGATCACTGAACACCGGATCGCCATGCTCCGGAACCAGGCGTCCGACCTCATCAAGTACGGCCGCATCAAGACGACCGTGGCGCGGGGCAAGGAACTGCGCCCGTTCGTCGAGCGGCTGATCACCATTGCCAAGCGCAGCCTGACGGCCGAAGAAGGATCGATCAAGCACGTCAACGCGCGCCGCATGGTGGCCGTGGACATCGTGGACAAGGCCGTCGTCAAGACCCTGTTCACGGACATCGCGCCGCGGTATGCCGATCGCAAGGGCGGCTACACGCGCCTGCTGCGCACGGGCTTCCGTCGTGGCGACAGCGCGGAGAAGGCTGAAATCGAACTGCTCGGCAGCGAGTTCGATCCAAACGCCAAGACCAAGGACGTCGCAGAAGGCGAAGCCGCGGAGCCGAAGCCGAAGAAGACGGTGGGTGGTCGCATCCGCCAGGCCCTCAGCGGCGGTGGCCGCAAGGCCGAGACCACGACCAAGCCGAAGGTCGACAAGTCCGCCAAGGGCGGCAAGCGCGTCACGACACCGCGCAAGGCCGGCGGATCGTAGACGTTGAAGTCCAGGAGTCCTGAAGTTCAGGAGTCCAAGGAGTCCGAAACTGAAGGGCCCGGTGACGTCTGTCACCGGGCCTTTTCCTTTTTGGACCCCTGGACCCCTGGACCCCTGGACCTAGAATATTCAGATGCCTTTGCCCCCTCTTTCCGAATTTGTCGCTGCCCGCGCGCGGATGGAACCGCACGTAAAGCACACACCGTTGCTGACCTCGCGCCTGCTCTCGGAGGCGACCGGGTACGACGTGCGGCTGAAGGCCGAGTTGTTCCAACGTACCGGGTCGTACAAAATTCGCGGGCCGCTCAACAAGTTCACGTTCCTGAGCGCTGAGGAGAAACGCCGCGGGGTGATCTGTTCGTCAGCCGGCAATCATGCGCAGGGCGTGGCGCTGGCCGCGAAAATTCATGGCATCCGCGCCGTGGTGGCGATGGCGGCAAACGCGACACCGTCAAAAATCGCGGCGACGCGCGGCTACGGGGCGGAGGTGGTGCTCCATGGTTCCATCTGGGATGAGGCCAATGAAATGGCGAAGCAGCTGGTGGACGAGGAGGGCCTGACCTACATCCATCCGTTCGACGATGACCAGTTGATCATGGGGCAGGGCACCGTCGGGCTTGAGATCATCCAGGATTGGCCCGACGTGGACGTGATTGTGGTGCCCATCGGGGGAGGCGGGCTGCTCTCAGGCATTGTGCAGGCGGCCAAAACCTTCAACCCGCGCATCCGTGTGATCGGCGTGGAGTCGTCGGGTGCCCCCGGCATGCAGCGCAGCGTGGCCGAAGGTCGCGTCGTGACGCTCGACACCGTGGATTGCATCATCGACGGCCTGCGCGTGAAAACCGTTGGCACGCGCAACTGTGAAATCATCCGCGCACACGTCGATGAAATCGTGGCTTTACCCGATGCACAGATCTTCGATGCGGTCGTGTGGCTCATGCACTACGCAAAACTGGTGCCCGAAGGCGCCGCCGCCGCGCCCGTCGCCGCCCTGCTCCAGGGGCTCATTTCCGTGCCCCCGGGCTCACGCGTCGTCTGCGTCCTGTCTGGAGGCAATATCAACCTCGAACAGTTGAAGGGCCTTCGCTGGAACTGACTTCGGGTTCGAGGTTCCAGGCATCATGAACCCGCGAAACGGTGTACCGTTTCCCGATGCGGCATGATCTGAGCGAAGCGTGGCGGTTCCTGCGGGCCAACAGGGGGTTTGCGACCGTCGTGGTCCTCACGCTTGGCCTGGCCATCGGCGTCAATTCGACAATTTTCAGTGTCCTGAACGGCGTGTTGCTGCGGCCGCTCGACTATGCCGAGCCCGATCGCCTCGTGGTCGCCTGGGAAAACAATCGGACGCTCGAACAGGACCGGGCCCAGGTGTCATCGGCCACCTACCTCGACTGGCGGACGCAGACGACGACGTTTGAGAGTCTGGCCATCTGGCGTTTCAAGGGGTTCACCTTACAGACAGACAGCGAAGCGGAACGGCTCACGACGGTCGACGTATCGCCGCTTCTGTTCACCGTCCTGGGCGTGCCGCCGCTGCATGGCCGCGCGTTCACCCCTGACGAGGAGCGCCCGGGCGCACCAAAGACGGTCATTCTCAGTCACTCCGCGTGGTCGCGTCGTTTTGGCGAGGACGTGTCTGCACTCGGTCGCACGCTGGTGCTTGATGATGTGAGCCACGAGATCGTCGGCGTGATGCCGCCGGAGTTTCAGTTTCCCGCAGGCAATCGTGACGTGGAGTTGTGGGCTCCGCTGACCGTGAATCCTGCGGCGCTGGCCTCGCGGCCGCACCGCACCTACAACAGCATCGGCCGGTTGAAGGCGGGAGTCACCCTCGCTCAGGCGCAGGCCGATATGGATCGCATCGCGGCCACGATCGCGCGCGACAATCCGGAGTCCAACGCGGGATGGGGGGTCGCGCTTGTGCCGGCGCACGAACAGGTCGTGGGTGACATCGGCCGCACGTTGTGGATTCTGTTTGGCGCGGTGGTGCTCGTGCTTGTGATCGCCTGCGTCAACATCGCCAACCTGCTGCTGGCACGTGCGTCCATCACAGCGAAGGAATTCGCCGTGCGCGCCGCCATCGGCGCCGGCCAGTGGGCGCTGTTGCGGCGGTCGATGGTGGAGAGTGGATCCCTGGCCGGGCTCGGGGGCGTCACCGGTCTGTTGCTGGCGTGGTGGGGCATCGGTGCGTTGCGGCCGCTCATTCCGGCCAACATCCCGCGCGCAGATGCGATTGGCCTCGACCTCACAGTACTCGCGTTTACGGCGGTCACGTCGATACTCGCCGCATTGCTCTTCGGGGTGTTTCCCGCGTGGCGCGCGATGCGACCGCGTCTGAGCGATGCCTTCCAGGATTCCTCGCGCAGCGCCTCATCGAGCCTCACCGCCCGCCGGTTGTCGAACGTGATGGTCGTGGCCGAGGTCGCGCTCGCCCTGATGCTGCTCGTCGGGGCCGGGCTGTTGATTCGCAGTTTTGTGCAGCTCACGGCGGTCGATCCCGGGTATCGCACGTCCGGTATCGTCGCGGCGCACGTCGTGTTGCCGGCATCGCGGTACACACCTGGCGCGACCAAAAAGCAGTTCTTTGATGATCTGGTGACCCGCGTCGGCACCATGCCGGGCGTGGAACGCGCATCGGCCGTCTCTGCGCTGCCCATGAGTCCGCTGGGTGTGCAGTTCGAGTTGCCGTTCACGATTGACGGCCTGGCGGAGGCGTCGCCGTCCGAACGTCCGCGTGCGCGCTACCGCGCCGTGATGCCCGGGTATTTTGAGACGATGGGCATCCGGCTGGTGGACGGCCGGACCTTCGACAGCTTCGACGGGCGAGAGACGGGAGCCAAGGTCGCCATCGTCAACGAACTCGTGGTGCGGCGCTATTTTCAGGATCGGAGCCCCCTCAATCAACTCGTGCGGATTCCGATGGCCGGTGACCTGCACATTGTCGGCGTCGTCGCCGACATCAAACATGACGGCCTCTCGTCATCTGCAGAACCTGAAGTGTTTGTCCCGTACTTCCAGTTTGCGCTCAGTGAGATGCAGGTGGTGGTGGCGACCACGCAGCCGGTGTCGACGGTGGCTGCGGCGATTCGCCGCGAGATGTCGGCACTCGACCCGCAGTTGCCGATCGCGAAGCTCAGCACCATTGAGGACCAGGTGTCGGCCTCGATCGCCCAGCCCCGGTTCAACATGACGCTGCTGGCCGGGCTCGCGTTGTGTGCCGCGTTTCTTGCCGCCCTTGGCGTCTACGGTGTGGTGACCTACGCGGTGGCGCGGCGGACGACCGAGATCGGGATTCGTATGGCGCTTGGCGCCGATGCCGGTGGGACGTTCCGCATGGTTGTCACGGGCGCGGCCAGGGTGGTCGCGGTTGGTGTCGTCCTGGGACTGGGCGGCGCTGCGCTCATGGGCAAGTCGATCGAGAGTCTGCTGTTCGGCGTGCCGGCCCTCGACCTGACGACGTTTGCCATTGCCGGAACCGCCACAATCGTCGTCGGCCTCCTGGCGGCCAGCGTGCCTGCGTTGCGCGCAACCCGAATCGATCCAGTGACGGCCCTTAGACAGGATTGAACGGACTCCTGGACTCCTGGACTCCTGGACTCCTGGACTCCTGGACTCCTGGACTCCTGGACCTACTTGATGCTGTCCGAAAGGAGTCCTGCCGCGATGGCGTAGGCGTTTGAGCAGTTGTAGTCGACGAACGCGTGGTAGTTCGTGTAGACGAGGAAGTGGCGATTGAGGCCGCGCACGAGCGAGGCGTGCATGTTGGCCCGGGGCAGCGCGGTGCCATTGGCCTGAAGCACCCCAAGGCGGGTCCACTCGGCGAGCGGCCGGCTCTCGGTCATTTCGCGCACCGCGCGGCAGCCGGAGCGACGCATGGGCACACCATCCTCGATGCGGGCCATCACCGGTCTGGTGATGCGGACCTCGCGCCCCCATCGTTCACCGGTGACCCAGCCGGCGTGTTTCAGGTAGTTGGCAATGGACCCGAACACATCGGCTTCCGACGTCCAGATGTTGGCCTTCCCATCGCCGTCCACGTCCACGGCGTGTTTCAGGTAACTGGACGGCATGAACTGCGGCTGGCCCATGGCCCCGGCCCACGAGCCCTTCAGTTCGTCGATACCCACGTGCCCCTGGTCAAGGATGCTCAGCGCGTGAAACAGTTCTGAGCGGAACAGGCTGGCCCGCCGCGGGTCGTAGGCGAGGGTGGCCAGGGCCGCGACAATCGGCCGGGTGCCGGTGAATCGTCCGAAATTCGACTCGAGGCCCCAGATGGCGACCACTGCGGACTTCGACACCCCGAATGTCGACTCGATGGAGGTCAGCTTCCTGGCGTGGTGGTTGGCGTGTGTCTGGGCTGACCGCCGCACCGCGGTTGTCACCCGCTGCTGAATGTAGCGATCCAGGCTTTGCACCTCTTCCGGCTGCGCCCGGTCGCGGGCGACGACCACGGCTTCGGGCGCGGTGACGTCGGCCAGCGCGCGGGAGACCGTCGCAGGACTGATGCCGCGTTGGAGGGCCTCCGTCCGAACGCCGTCAAGCCACGTTGCAAAGTCCGGCTGTGGCACCGGCTCCTGCCCGCGCACCAACAGCGTCGATGCCGCGATGGCACAGGCCGCGAGCAGCAGGGACGTGTGAGGCATGCCCCGACTGTACCAAAAACGAAACCGCCGGGCGCAAGCCCGGCGGTTCCGTGATTGGACCCCTGGACCCCTGGACCCCTCTAGTCTTCGTCGTGGTGGACCTGTTTGCCCTCGGCCTGCGCTGCGGCGACGATCTTGCCGTGCAGGTGGGCGGGGACCTCCGCGTAGTGGTGGAACTCCATGTGGTAGCCGCCGCGGCCGCCGGTGGTGGCGGTGAGCGTCTGTTCGTACGTCAGCATCTCCGCCATCGGCACGTGGGCGCGGATGACCGTGTTGGCGCCCCGTGTGTCCATGCCGGCGATCTGGCCGCGTCGGCCGTTGAGGTCCCCCATGAGGTCGCCGGCGAAATCCGACGGCGCGTACACCTCGACGGTCATCACCGGTTCGAGCAGCGTCGGCTTGGCGCGTGTCATGGCGTCTCTGATTGCGAGGCGGCCGGCCATCTTGAACGACATTTCGTTCGAGTCCACGTCGTGGTACGACCCGTCATACACCGTGACTTTCAGGTCGACCATCGGGTATCCCGCCAGGTACCCCCGCGCACAGGCTTCGCGCACGCCCTTTTCGACCGCCGGGACAAACTGGCGGGGAATCGAGCCTCCGAAGATGTCGTCCTCGAACACCACGCCCGATCCAGGCGGCAGCGGTTCGACGCGCACCTTGCAGTCGCCGAACTGGCCATGGCCCCCGGTCTGCTTCTTGTGCCGGCCGTGGGCTTCCGTGGGCAGTGCGATCGTCTCGCGGTAGGGAATGTGCGGCGGCTTCAACTCGACCTCGACCCCAAAGCGGCGTCGCAGCTTCGCGACCGTGACCTCGATGTGCATCTGGCCCTGGCCCGACAGCAGCAGGTCGTGGGTCTGTTCGTCGCGCGTGTATCCGATGGACGGATCTTCATCCTGCAACCGATGCATGGATGTGCTGATCTTGTCCTCGTCCCCACGGGTCTTGGGCACGATCGCGTACGACAGGACCGGCTCCGGGAACGACAACGGCTGGATGGCGAATCCGGCCTTCGGATCGCCAAGTACATCGCCTGAGTGCGTGTCCTTGAGTTTCGCCACCGCGGCCAGATCGCCGGCGTGCACCTCGGGCACCTGCGCCTGCGTCTTGCCCTCGAGCACGACAAGATGCCCGACGCGTTCGGGAGCCTGCCGCGTGAGATTCTGCACCGTGCTGTCCGACTTCAGCGTGCCGGAGATCACCCGGAACAGCGAGATGCGACCGGCGAACTGATCGGCGATGGTCTTGAACACCCACACCACCAGCGGCGCGTTGAGGTCGGCCTCCCGTGAGACGGGCGAGCCGTCGGGCGCGACGCCCGGGAACGGCCGATCCACCGGAGACGGCACGAGGTCGGCGATGGCGCCGGCCACCAGTGTGCCGCCGATGTTCTTCAGCGCGGACATGCAGTACACGGGGAAGAGGTGGCTGTTCCGGATACCGAGCGCGAGCCCGCGCAGCAGTTCCTCCTGGGGCAGCGTCCCTTGATCGAAGAAGCGCTCCATCAGGGCCTCGTCGGCTTCGGCGACCGCTTCGATCAGTGTGGTGCGGGCCGCCTCAACTTCGGCGGCGGCATCAGCGGGCACGGGGATCTCCGTCGCCCTGCCGCTGCCGTCACCGGCAAACGTCCACGCCTGCATGGTGACGAGGTCGACCACGCCGTGGAACTCGTCTTCACTGCCCAGCGGCCACTGGACGGCCACGGCTGACCGTGACAGCGTCTGGTGCAGCGACTCAAGCGTGCGCGTGAAGCTCGAGCGCTCACGGTCAAGGCGATTCACCACGACAAGCCGCGGCAGATTCAGCTGCTGCGCCGTCTCCCAGATCTGTTCCGTCGCCACCTGGACGCCGGCCACACCATCCACCACGACGACGGCGGCTTCGACCACGCGCAATGCGGCACGCGCATCGCTGAGGAAGTTGCCCATCCCCGGCGTGTCGATCAGATTGACTTTGTGCTTGTGATATTCGAACCAGGCGAGAGAAGAGGAGAGCGTGTGCTTGCGGGCGATGGATTCTTCGTCGTAGTCGGTAACGGTGGTGCCTTCGTCCACCTTCCCCAGTCTCGGGGTGGCCCCCGTGTCGTAAAGCAGCGCTGAGGCTAACTGTGTCTTCCCTGATCCGCTGTGTCCAACCAACGCGACATTCCGGATATCCGCAGCATCAAAGACCTTCATACGCGATCCCTCCGTGCGATCTGGGAACAAGCATATACCTCGGGGTGCCGAAGTTCTCGAAGTCCCGCTGTTCCCGAAGTTCCGAACCCCGAGAACTTCCGAACCTCGACTTATTCGTAGCGGAGCGCTTCGATGGGGTCGAGGCGTGAGGCGCGGATGGCGGGGACCATGCCGAAGAAGACGCCGATCCCGGCCGAGAAGCCGATGCCGATGGCAAACGACCACCACGGCAGCGAGACGGGGAAGCCGGTGATGAGGTGCACGGCGAGTCCGATGCCGGCACCGCAGACGATGCCGAGCAGGCCGCCGGTCGACGTCAGGAAGATGGCTTCCAGCAGGAACTGCCAGAGCACCTCCACCCGCCGGGCGCCGAGGGCCTTGCGCACGCCGATCTCGCGGGTGCGTTCGGTGACGGTAATCGTCATGATGCTCATGACGCCAATCCCTCCCACCATCAGGGCGATCGAGGAGATGACGACCAGTGCCAGGAACGTGGCGGCGCTGATCTGGTCCCACAGTTCAAGGACCGCATCGGCGGTGACCAAATCGAAGTCGTTGGGTTCGTCGAGCCGCAGTCCGTGGCGGGTCCGCATCACCTGCTCCACTTCGCGCATGGCGACTTCCCGGGACACCCCTTCGCGGGGCACGGCTGAAATCAGGATGCTGCGCATCTCGCCACGTCCCTGCTGGAACGCGCGGATGCCGAACTGCTTCTGATAGGTCGTCTGGGGAATGACCACGAAGTCATCCACGCCGAAGTCGAAGCCGCCAGGGCTGGGCCGCTTGTCCGCCACCCCGACCACTTCGTATTCCACCAGGCCCAGACGGACGGTCTTGCCGACGGCATCCTGACCGGGGAACAGCGCCTGCACCGCCGTCTGTCCCAGCACCAGGACGTTGCGGCGACGCTCGACTTCGCCGCTGGTGAAGAAGCGGCCCTCCGCCAACGGCACCCGCACGACGTCAGGCCACCGCTCGGTGGTGCCCAGGACGCTGATCTGCTTCGTCCTCAGGTTGCGGTAGTAGACCCGTTCCTGGGTCGGCGGGCCCCCATCGCCGAGCATCACGTCCACGATGGCGATGGACGGCGCCTCGCGCTGGATCGCTTCCGCGTCGTCCGGGGTCATGTTCGGACGCATCAGCAGCGCCTGAAAGTCGTTGCCCGCGGCCATGCTCAGGCCTGAGAACTTGGCCACGGTGATCGTGTCGGGGCCCAGCGAGGCGATCGAATTGCGCAGGGACTGGTCAAAGCCGCGGATGAGCGACGTCATGCCGACAATCGACGTGATGCCGATCACGATGCCCAGGACCGTCAGACTGGAGCGCAGCTTATTGGTCCGCAGCGTGTCGATCGACATCACCAGGATTTCGTTGAACAGTCCCCAGCGCATGGTGCGTCCCTATTCCTTCCGCAGGGCTTCGATCGGGTCAAGCGCGGCCGCACGCATCGCCGGATACAACCCGAAGAACAATCCGACAACGGCGGTGACCGAGATGCCCAGCATCACCGACCAGGTTTCGACAACCGCAGGCAGGGGTGTCACCTTGCTGATGCCGAACGCCACGAGGAATCCCAGCGTGGTGCCGACGAGCCCGCCAAACGTCGACAACGTGATGGACTCGGTCAGAATCTGCCAGAGCACATCCCGTCGTCTGGCGCCCAGCGACTTCCGCAAGCCGATTTCGCGCGTCCGCTCACTGACCACCATCAACATGATGTTCATGATGACGATGCCGCCGACGACGAGCGAGAGGCTGACGACGCCGATGAGAATCGCAAAAATGCCCGAGGTCGCCTGTTCGTAGATCCCGAGGAACGTGTCCGAACTGAGGATGCCGAAGTTGTCGGGTTCCGACGGCCGCAGGCGGCGCTCAATGCGCAGCGCCACCGTGGCGTCGTCCATGGCCTGTCGCACCACCGTCGGATCACTCGGCATCACGGTGAGCGAGAGCGACTGCCGCGTGCCGAACATCCGCTGGAAGGCCCCGAGCGGGATGACGGCATACTCATCCTGCGACTGGCCGAAGAACGCGCCCGTCTTGGTGTGCACGCCGACCACGCGGAATCGGACGCCGGCCAGCGTCACTTCCTTGTCGAGGGGATCGAGCGCGCCGAACAACCGGTCCGCTGCATCCCAGCCGAGGACGGTGACGTTGCGCCGGCTGTCGAACTCCGCCATCGAAATCGTCCGGCCGTAGGCGATGTCGGTCGTGGGCAGGAGCGAATACTCGCGGGTGACACCGCGGAACTGCAGGGACTCCAGTGTCTCACGCCGCGTTTTTGCCTCGCCGGCCGATCGGGACGACACCATCACCAGCGCAATCCGGGGACTGGCTGCGCGGATGGCGTCCGCATCCTCCATGGTGATTCGCGGGTTACTCGCCGCGCGCAGCTGTTCCTCTTCCGTACGAGTCGGCCCCGAGCGCTGCACCATGAACGTGTCGGCGCCCACCCGCGACGTGATGGAGTCGGACACCGAGGCATTGAGCCCCTGCACGAGTGACACCACCGCGATGATCGAGGTCACGGCCACAATGTTGCCGAGCACGGTCAGAAACGACCGGAGTTTGTTGGACCAGATCGCCTGGAGCGCGATGCTGGCCGCCTCGTAGAACTGGCCCACGTTACCGCACCGTCAGGGCGGTGGTCGTCGCCGGCGCCGCCGATGGGGTGGTCGTCACTTTGACCGGGTCGCCGTCCTTGAGGGTGCGCACGGACGCAAATGGCCCGGTGATGACTTCGTCGCCCTCCGCGAGCCCTTCGAGAACTTCGAAGAACTTCTCACCGGCGATGCCGACCTTGATCGGAGTGAAGACCGCGCGGCCATCCCTGATCACAAAGGAACCTTCAATTTCCTTGCGTGTCTGGCCCGGCTGCAGTTCGGTCGGCGTGGTCACGCGGCGCCCGGTGGGCTGGCCAGCGGCCGGCGGTGTCGCACGCACAAGGCTGCCGTCAGCATTGACAACCATTTCGCGCACCGTGGTCGCCTGAATCGGCACGGCCACGGCCTTCTGGCGGGTCGCGGTCGTGATGATCGTCGTGCAGGTGAATCCCGGGCGCACGTTGGGCACCTCACCCTCAAGCGTCACGATGACCTTGAAGTTGGTCGCGCGCTGCGTGGCCGCGCC
>JAURFE010000010.1 GCA_030827135.1 Vicinamibacterales bacterium | reverse complement strand
CGTTTGTGGGGTACTACACCGATAAACGCCCCCATCCCTATTCACTGCCCATCGGGATGGGTTTCACGCTCATTGGTCTGGTGCTTCTCGCCACTGCCAGCGGATACGCGGGTTTGCTCCTTGCGGCCGCGCTCGTGGGGGTCGGGTCGTCGATCTTCCACCCGGAGTCGTCGCGCATTGCGCGGCTGGCCTCTGGCGGCCGTCACGGATTTGCCCAGTCGTTGTTCCAGACGGGCGGCAATCTCGGCACGTCGTTTGGTCCGTTGATGGCGGCGTTTGTTGTGTTGCCCAGAGGCCAGGGGGCCGTCGGCTGGTTCACCATCGTCGCGCTCGTCGGAATCTTCGTCTTGTGGCGCATCGGCCATTGGTACTGGACGGTCGGCATTGCCAGGCAACGCGCCGCTCGCCCCGTATCGACACACGGTACGCTTCCACGCGCCCGCGTGCGCATGCTGCTGGTCATTCTGCTGGGGCTCGTGTTTTCGAAGTACGTGTACATCTCGAGCTTCGTGAGCTATTTCATGTTTTTCCTGATCGAACGATTCGGCGTCTCCACGCAACAGGCGCAGTTTCATCTTTTTGCATTTCTGGGGGCCGTCGCGGCCGGCACGTTCATCGGCGGACCGGTGGGCGACCGCTTTGGCCGCAGACCCGTGATTCTTGGCTCGATCGTCGGCATCGTCCCGTTCGCGATCGCCCTGCCGTATCTGTCGCTCGGATGGACGACGGTATTGAGCATCGTCATCGGTGTGGTTCTCTCTTCGGCGTTCTCGGCCATTCTGGTGTACGCGCAGGAGTTGGTGCCCACCCGTGTGGGACTTGTGTCAGGGCTGTTCTTTGGCTTTGCGTTTGGCGTCGCCGGCACGGGTGCGGCGGTGCTCGGCTGGGCGGCCGACCACGTGGGGATTGTCACCGTGTTCCGATGGTGTGCGTTCCTGCCCGTGCTTGGACTGATTGCGTTGTGGCTGCCGGACATCCGGCCGCATCGCGATGTACGATGAGCCCTTCATGCGAGTCGCAATAGTCGGTGGACCGGGCGTTGGCAAGAGCACCCTCGTGCGTCAGTTGGCCGACCTGTATCACCACGGGTCCTACGGCGAAGGCGAAAAGGGCGTGTGGGACCCACGGGTGCTGGCTGATATCGAGGCGGGTCGCAACCCGGTCGGTGTGACCAGGTACTTTGCCGAACTGTACGACGCGAATTATCGGGACGCGGCGGCGCATGACCACGGGGACAGGGTGATCTTCTTCGAGGGCGCCAGACTGACGCTCGAAGCACACATCGCCGAGTATCCCGAGCGGTATCACGACGCGCTGCATGACGTCCTGCGCATCGGTGACGGCTGGAATCCGGACCGTACAATCGTCCTGACCTCCAGCACCGACACCATCGAAAAACACATCCGCCTCCGCAGCCGGCCTCACGAAGAAGCGGAGCAGATGGTGGCCCGGTTTCGACTGATCGACGCCGAGTTCAGGCGCCTGGCGCCGGAGTATCCGCAGACAGTGGTGATCGACCGCGACGGCAAGGAATTCCACGACCGGGCCGGGCTGGACGAGATCATCCGCCTGGCCGATCTTCCGCCCTATCAGGAGGTGCCGTATCGTGTCATCGACCCCGCGTGACCCGGCGATGGCGTCCGAGGTCAGTGCCTTTGTCGGCGTGCCCGTGCTCATGCTTGCAGTCGCTGCCGTCGCCCGCTGGGTGCCATCGCGCCGCTGCGCGACGGTCGACTTTGTCGTGTCCCTGCGGAACATGTAGGGCGCGCTGCACTCGAGCGCGCCAACGCGGCCCGCTACAGTGCAGCGGGCCCTACGACGACGAAGCCCCCGGGCTCCATTTTGCCGTCGCCGCGTGGCCCCCTGCGAACCGGTGCAGGCTGAACGCGGGATCAGGGGCCGAGTCTCCGAGCACGGCGTCCGCCATCAGTTCGCCGATCGCCGGACCCATCTTGAAGCCGTGGCCGGACCCGCCGCCGACGATCCAGACCTTTGATGATTCGGGATGGGTGTCGATGATGAAGTCGGCGTCAGGCGAAGCCTCGTATTGGCAGACTTCGCCGGAGATCCATGGTGCATTCGAAAGCCCTGGGAATCGCGCCGCCAGATACGCGCGCACCGGGTCGATGTCATCCGACGTAATCACGCGTGGATCGCTTGAGGGATCAAACGGCCGGCCTGACGTGTCGTCGGCGATCTTGAATCCCCGCTGTGCATCCGCCGGGAATCCGTACATGACAACGTCCCCCACCTCCAGCCACACGGGCAGATGCGGGGAGGCAAACGACGTGTCGCCTGGGGGCGTGCCGAAGTAATGGACGACCTGGCGTGTCGCCGTGATGCGTGGCCCGATCACATCGGGAAACAAGGCACCAAGCCATGGACCACAGGCGTAGACTATGGCGTCGGCCTCGAGGGTGGTGCCGTCATCGAATGTCACCACCTCGAGTTGGCGTGGGGCGGCGACCGGTGCCATCCGGTAGGTGCCGCCGTCCGCGACAAAACGATCCACCACGGCGGCACAGGCGCGCCGGGCGGAGAGCACCCCGGCTTCCGGCTCGAACAGGACCGAGGTAATCCCGGTGAAACTGACCTGCGGCCACCGGTCAGCGGCGTCCCCGACCGACACCACCTCGACCGGCAAACCTTCATCCCGCAGTGCGGCCGCAGATTCCTGGCCGAATCGATCGTCGGCGCCGCTCATCCACAGGGCGCCGGTCGTCTGCAGGCACCCATGCCCCCAGTCGGTGTCGTGCTGCCGCCACAGGTAGAGGGCCCGGGCCGCCATGCGGGTATAAAGGCGGCGTGGGCCGTACGACGCCCGGATGATCCGGGTCTCTCCACCTGATGACGACCGGCCATGGCCCGGCCCCCAACCGTCGAGCAGGGTGACGTCGGCACCCTGGCGTTGCAGCGCGAGGGCGGTCCAGCCCCCAAATGCTCCGGCTCCAATGACGACGACTTTCGGGCGCGAGGACATGCGCAGGTAGAATAACGGCCATGGCTGCCCTGATTGAAGCGATTGAGATCAAGCGCAAGATGTACTTCGAGTACGAAAACGCGCCCTATAACTGTCTGGAAGTCGAAGTATCCAAGCCCACGGCCAGAGGCGGCCAGACGCTCGTGCGCGTGAAGATGCGCAACCTGCTGACGCGCGCGGTGTTCGACCGCACGTTCAAGGCCGGCGAGAAATTTCCGGAGCCCGATCTGGTGAAAGTCCCCGCGACGTTTCTCTATGCGGACGCGGACGGCTACCACTTCATGGATCAGGCGAATTTCGAGACGCTCACACTGACGGGAGACATGCTCGGCGATGAGCGTTTCCTGCTCGTGGACAACCTCGAAGTGCAGGTCCAGAAGTACAACGGCAACCCGATTGCCATCCAGTTCCCGGCGCACGTGGAACTGGCCGTGGCCTCCTGCGAGGGGGCCGTCCGTGGCGACACCAGCAGCGGCAGCGTCACCAAACTCGCCGTGCTCGAAACCGGCATGGAACTGCGCGTCCCCCTCTTCATCAAAGAAGGCGAAAAGGTGAAAGTGCACACCGAGACGCTGGAGTTCGCCGGTCGGGCCTAGCGCACCGCGCTACTTCACGCTGAATATCGTGTCGTCGATCGCGACGTTGTGTTCGACCGTCTTGAGTGTGATGGTCACGGTCTGCATCGGGGTCGAGTTGACGGCCGTAAACGGGACCTGCACGCCGCGCGCCGTGAGTCAAAATCGTCGACGAACGCACGTCGACCACGCCGGATTGTCCCGGCATGTTGAAGTCGCTGCTCGGACACGTCACCCCGCCGGGGGTGGAAGAGTCCGTGAACCTGCTCGTGCATCTGGCCGCATCAATGCGTGCGCACAAACGCGGCGGCGCGCTGCTGGTGGTTCCCGACGGCGCTCCCAGTCGAGGCGCGAGCTGGCGCGAGGATGAGTTACGACGCGCCGTTGATGCGACCGCCGGCCTCACCGCTGTTGTCAGCCGCACAGTTTGTACAGGATCAGCCGGACACACTCGCGCTGGTCGCGTCGCAGGACGGGAAGTTCACGGTGTTTCTCTGGTCCCCGTGCGACAACATCGTGCACGCGCACCGGATTGAAGCGTTGTTACTGTGAGGTGTCCGACCCGCGGACCTGCTCGGCGAACCGCTGGATTTCGTCGTGCGGCACCGCAAGCTCCATCAGGGTCTGCCTGACCATCTCGACGCCGCCCTCAAGCTCCGGCCTCACGATGTCGTGGACGCCGCGTGACCGCAGCACATGACCCGCCGCCCACGACGACGCCCGCGCCACAATATGCACGTCAGGCGCGTAGCGATGGACGGCCTCCACCACCATCTGCGTCACGGTGTCGTCAGGCACGGTGATGACAACGACTCGCGCGTGTTTCAAATGGGCATGCTGCAGGATCTCCGAGTCTGCCGCATCCCCATACAGCACCGGCACGCCGAGGTCCCGGAGCTTCTCCAGACGTTCCGGATCCGATTCCACCACGAGACGCGGTGTGCCCATCTGCCCGAGCACTTCCGCCACATGCCGCCCCACCCGGCCGCAGCCCACAATAACGACATGGTCGCGCAGGCCTGGAGGCACGGGTGGCGCCACGATGCCGTCCTGATTGACCCGCCGCCAGAGCTGCGGAAAACCACGAAGCCACCGCTCCATCGGCGCGATGGTGCCGAACATCAACGGGTTGACGGAAATCGACACGAGGGCCGTCGCCAGAATCAGGGAGTACTGCGTCGAGTTCAGCAGCCCCAGCGCCATGCCGCTCTGGCCGACGACAAACGAGAACTCGCCGATCTGACTCAGACCCGCCGCCACGACAAGTCCGGTTCTCGCGGGATAGGGAAAAGCGAAGCTCACAAGCGCGCCGAATACATACTTGCCGACGATGACGAGCAACGAGAGGGCGAAAATCTGCGGCCAGTACCGGACCATCTCGAACGGATCGACAAGCATGCCGACGGACACAAAAAACAGGACAGCGAACGCCTCCCGGAATGGAAGCAACTCTGCGGCCACCTGGTGACTGAGCGGCGATTCGCTGACGACGACACCGGCGACAAAGGCGCCAAGGGCAATCGACACGCCGAAGAACTCCGCTGACGCGAGTGCGGTGCCAAGGGCCATGGTGATCGCGGCCAGCACAAACAGTTCCCGCGACCGTGTGTGTGCCACCCGGATGAGGATCATCGGCACGAGGCGATTGCCAACGACCAGCATCGCGACGGCAAACAGCGCCGCCTTCAACAGGGCCCATCCCGCATTGGTCCACCCCGCATCGCCGCCGCCGGTGGCCAGAACGGGCAGGAGCACAAGAATCACGATGGTCGCAATGTCTTCGACGACGAGCCATCCGACAGCCGCCTGGCCCGCCGGCGTATCGAGCTCAGCCCGGTCCATCAGGTTCTTCAACAACACGACGGTACTGGCGACTGAGAGCGTGACGCCGAGCACGACGGCGGGTCCCTGCGACCATCCCCAGGCGCGTGCGAGCAGATACCCGGCACCTCCACTGAGTGCCATGTGAATCAGTGACCCCGGAATCGCAGCATGACGGACACGCCACAGGTCCTTGAACGAAAAGTGCAGCCCAACACCGAACATCAGCAACACGACGCCGAATTCGGCGAACTGATGGATGGCTTCGATGTCGCCCACCCAGAACGGGGACTTCGGACTGATGGCGAGCCCCGCCAGCATGTAACCGACGATGGTCGGAATGCCCATCCGCCGCGCGAGCAACCCGGCCGCCAGCGCGAGACCGAGGGCGATCGCGATATTGGTCAGGAGGGGCAAATGCATCTGATGGTTCGATTATGCCGCAACCGAACACCCCCGTTGACCGTCTGATAGGGTTGGCCTGACGATGCCGGGGGTGGTGAGGACGTCATGACAAGGATCAAGTGCGGAACGGTGGCGGTGTTGCTGGCGCTGACGGCGGGGTCGGTGATGGCCGTGAGCGACGAGGCGCAGGGTGACCTGGACGCGTTCATGCAGAAAGTCATCGCGCGGCGTGACGACAACTGGAAGAAGTTTCAGCAATACGTGTTGGATGAGCGCGAACAGATGGAGCTCCGAGGCCCCGGCAAGTTGCCGATCTGGGGCGAGCGTCGTGACTACACATGGTATCTGCGCGACGGCTTTTTTGTGCGGAGCCCTGTCAGGTTCAACGGCGTCACCTTGAGCGAGGAGGATCGGCGTCGCTACGAGGACCGCTTTCTGCAGTCTGAAAAACGTCGTGACGCGCGTCTGCGCGCAGCGGAAAAACCGGGCGAAGCGCCACCGGAGCGGGCCGCTGCCGTCGAACCCGGTGAGCCCGCCGACACCCAGGGTCTGATTCGCCAGACCCGCGAACCGCAGTTCATCTCCTCCGCGTATTTCCTGAAGTTCAAGTTTGAGGAAGGCAAGTACGCGCTTGTTGGGCGAGAGACCATCGACGGCCGGGAGTTACTGAAGGTCGAGCACTACCCGGCCATGTTGTTTTCCCAGGAACAGAACTCACGCCAGCACCGGCGCGACATGGACATCAAACGCAAGGAGGACAACTACGAAGCCGAACTCGAGAAGATGCTGAACAAGGTGTCGATCGTGACGTTGTGGATCGAGCCGGCGACGCATCAGATCGTGAAATATGACTTCAACAACGTCAACCTCGACTTCCTGCCAGGCGCGTGGCTGGTCAGGCTCACCGACGCGAAGGCCTCGATGATGATGCACCAGCCGTTTCCCGATGTCTGGCTGCCGAAGAACATCGAGATGTACTTTTCGATGATGCTCGCGATCGGGGAATTCGACGCGCGGTATCGCATTACGTACGACAACTACAAGCTGGCCACCGCCACCGCGAGGATCAAGTAGATGGTTGCGGCACTGGTTCTACTGATCGCCCTGGCGTCGGCCCCCGCGTCTGCGTCTCAGGCGCAGGGCGAGGTCATCGCCGAGATCCGGGTGCACGGCAACCACGTGACCCCGACTGAAGACGTCCTCAAGGTGGCGGACGTGACGACCGGGTCGCCGTTTACGGCGTCGACACTACGCGATGTCGAGAAGCGCTTGAAGGACAGCGGGAGGTTCGAGGGCGTCGAGGTGCTCAAGCGATTTGCGTCGATCGCCGATCCGACCCAGATCACCCTTGTCATCATCATCAACGACGGCGCTGCGCGTGTGGAGTTTGAGCGGATGCCCGGCGGCGAAGAAGTCGCGCGGGTGGTGCGACGTGGGTGGACCGACAACCTGATGTATCTGCCGATCCTCAATGGGGAAGACGGTTACGGCCTGACCTACGGTCTTACGACGTCGTTGGCGGATGTCCTCGGAGCGCGCAGTCGGTTGTCGGCCCCCCTGTCGTGGGGCGGCACCAAACGCGCCGCGGTGATTCTCGAGAAGAACTTTGACGGCGGCCCTGTCTCGCGAGTTGAGGCCGGAGGCGCCGTGCAGCGGAAAAGGAATCCCGCATTCAGCATCAACGATGATCGCAAAAAGGCGTGGGTGCGCGCAGAACGCACCGAGGGCTCGCTGCGAGTGGGTGCCACGGCCGCGTGGGACTCGGTCGAGTTCGACGCCGTCACGCATGGCTTCGGGACGTTCGGGGCCGACGTGGCGTTTGATACGCGTCTCGATCCCGGGTATCCGCGCAACGCCGTCTGGTTGTCGGCGGCTTACGACCTGCTGGCGTTCAAGGAAGGGCACCGCATCCATAGAACTCGCCTTGATGGGCGCGGTTATCTGGGTGTGATTCGCGAATCAGTTCTCGCGGTCCGGGTCACCCGCGAAGGGGCTGACGGCGCCCTGCCGCGATACCTTCAGCCGCTCCTCGGCGGCTGGTCGAACCTGCGCGGGTTTGAGGCCGGGCGTTTCCACGGCGACATCGTCGTCACCGGATCTGCAGAATTGCTGGTGCCGCTGACGTCACCGATGAGTGTGGGCAAACTGGGGATCAGCGCGTTTGCCGACACCGGCGTCGCCTACGACCACGGCATGAAGTTCAACGATCAGGCCCGGCACACCGGTATCGGCGGCAGTCTCTGGTTCACCGCGACCGGCTTCAAGCTGAGCTTCTCAGTGGCTCACGCACGTGGCGGAAAGACGCGCGTGAACTTCGGCGGCGGATTTACTTTCTAATCGCGACGATCCCCGTTCCTGTGCGGAAGTAGATCCGCCCTTCGGAGATGGCCGGCGTCGCCATGGAGTAGGCGCCCAGCGGGTTGGTGGCCAGCAGTTCGTACGTGCGGCCGGCCTTCACAACAAACACGTCACCGTCTTCGCTGCTGAAGTAGATCTTGCCGTCCGCGGCAACGAGTGACGACGTGAAGCCTGTGGTGCCGGTGCCCAACCGCTGCTGGTAGACCTTCTCGCCGGACTCAGCGTCGAACACGCTGAACACCCCGTTGTTCTTCGACACGTAGAGCAGGCCGTCGTACAGCACCGGCGAGATCATGTAGGCGCCTTCGCGCAGATGGCTCCACGACACGTGCTCGCTGGACGTGACTCCCGCCGCCAGGGAGATGTCGCCCTTCGCCGTATCCTTGACAGCAAATACCGGCGCGCCCGGGCCGTGCGCCGAGGTGAGGTAGATCAAGCCGTCTCCAATCACGGGCACCGGTACCGGAATGTCGCCGCCCGCGCTGTTGAGCTTCCAGATCTCCGCGCCGGTCTCGAAATCGTACGCGCCCATATGGCGCCAGCCGTTGACGATGACCTGTGTGCGGCCACCCATCCGGTGAATCGCCGGCGTGCTCCAGGTGGGCACATCCTGCCGAGGGGTTCGCCAGATTTCTTTGCCTGTTGCCAGGTCGAAGGCCGCGACGAACGAATCCTTCTGCACATCGGCCTGCAGGATGACCTTGCCCCCGTGGATGACCGGCGAGGCTGCGAATCCCCACTGGGCCTGCGGCGCCATGAAGTAGCCGGAATCAAGCACGCCGAATTCCTTCTTCCACTTCAGATCGCCGCGCATGTCAAACGCGAAAAGGCCCTCGGAGCCGAGCATGGCGACCAGGCTGGTGCCGTCGGTGGCCAGCGTCGAGTTCGCGTGTGTGGCCTTGGTGTGACGTTTGATGATCGGCACGCCCTTGTGGATGACGCGGTCAAACATCAGCTTGCCGTCACGTTTGTCGAGACAGACCAGACGCCACGTGTGCTCGGTGGCGTCGTCCACCGACCGGATGTCGCCGTACAGGCCCAGCTTCATGCTGGCGTCCCCCTTGTCGCTTTTTGCGGTGGTGACACACAGCTGGTTACCCCAGATGACGGGGCTCGAGTGTCCAAGGCCATCCAGGTGTGTTGACCACGCGACGCCTTCGCCCTTGGGCACGTTCCAGGTCGTCGGAGTGCTGCCTGTGCCGATGCCGGCGCCATTAATGCCGCGGAACCCCGGCCAATCCACACCAGGCCGCGCATCGGGTGCGGTGGCCGCCGCAGCGGCCATCATCGTTGTCGCAACCAGTGTCGTCAGCAGTGCACGCGTCATCACCTGTCTCCTACTTGACCTTTGAGCCCAGCCACGCTTCGCGGAATGCCTTCTGCATGTCCGTCAGCGCGGCGCCGGCAGCTTCCACGTCAATCACGACGAGCGCCGGATTTGGTTTCAACGTGATCGTGGTTGTCACGGTCTGTCCCCCGCGACGCCGCAGCGTCAGCGAGGTGGTTTCACCGGGCTTCTTGCGGCTCATGGCGCCGAAGGCGTCGACCGTGGCCGGCTGTCCATCGATCGTGACGATGACGTCGCCGTATTCGAGGCCGGCGTCGTACGCCGGTGTCCCGAATGCGATCGGATTAATGGTGTTGCCCTGCGTCGGATTGATGGTGAGCCCGCCGCCTTCGGTCGGTGTGACCTGCACGTTGCCAATCCATCCCGCTTCGGGCGCGCGCGGACGCACCACAAATCCGGCCTGCAACATCAAACGCTCGTAGTTGACGACCTCGCGGCCTTCGACGTACCTGTCGAAGAACTCGTCGGCAAAGGCCTTGTTTTTAGTCAACACCGCCAACTGCGTACGCAGGTCGCGCAGGGTGTAGGGACGGGCCACAAATCCCGACATGGCACTTGCCGGCTTCCCATAGGTCACCCAGAGCAGACGCATGTAGTCGTCCAGCGTGATCTGTCCGTCGGACATTTCGCGCAGCGAGAGATCGAGCGCGAGCGCTACCGCCGCGCCATGGGTGTAGTAGGAAATAAAGGACCGGCCAAAGTCGGTCTTGTCGATTGACGCGGCTGCGTCGGTGTAGGCCGCGTGCTGGCTCATTTCGACCGCCGACCGCACCAGCCGGCCGGAGCCGTTGACGACCGCGTTGATCGTGCCGCCGAAGCCGATGCCCCCCTGGGACACCGGGGTGAAGCCCGCGCGGATCAGGAGCAGGTTGCCGTAGTACTGCGTGAAGCCCTCCGCCAGCCAGAGGCAGCACGAGATATTGGCATCGGTGAAGTCGAAGGGCTCGAGGTCAGCCGGCCGGATGCGCTCGACATTCCACGCGTGGAAGAACTCATGGGAGATGGTGCCCAGCGCCTGCCGCCGCTGCTGCGGGTTGGCAATCGAGAGGCGGCTGCTGGTGAAGGTGGAGTTGCGATGCTCCATGCCGTCGCCGTCGCTGTGCGGCGTGTAATCGAGCAGGAACGTGTAGTTCCCTGTGTCGAAGGCAGGAAACTCTCCGAAGACCGCGCCCTGTTCGAGCACGACACGCTCGACGTCCTTGGCCAGCGCGTCCAGGTCCGCGTCGGAGCCGTCGTGATGTGCGGCCACGCGGATGTCGTACGTCTTGCCGTCGGGGTTCCTGACGGCGAACGACCGCAGACCGAAGTTCGACAATTCGGTCGGACTGTCCATGAAGTACTGCAGGTTCGGTGCCGTGAACGTCGCCGGATCGTTGGTGGGGAAGAGTTGTGTCCCAATCTTCCAGTTCGAGCCTGTCGGCGGCACAAACGTCACGCGGATCGGACGACTCTCGAAACCGACGGCCCACAGGAACGACGCCGGAATATTCAGGCGCGCGTGTGTGTTGTCGACGGCGAAATAGGTGCCGTCGCCTCGGTCGCCGAAGATCTTGTAGACCACGCGCACGGTGCCGTCGTGGCCGGCGACGTTCCACTGATACGGCGTCGGCCGCGTCGGCTTGAGCGCGACGCCTTTGGCGTTGAACGCTTCAAACGCAAAGATGTTCTTCGCGAACTCGTGCACCGCATAGCGCCCCGGCGACGAGCGGCTCATCCGTGCCTGCAGCGGCCGCGTTCCCAAACCGCTGAACGTCACTTCCACCTGCATCCAGTGGTGTTCGGGCTCAGGGAAGGTGACGCGATAGGAGACCGCTGACGCGGACGCCGGTTGAATGGAGTTGGGTGCGCCCGACGCGTACACCGTCATCATCACCAGACCACACAGAATCGTCGCTATCCGTCTCATCGCTTCACCTCATCCAACCTGATCCAACCTGTTTGGCGCGCTCAAGTTCAGCGCGCCCTACGTACCCATCCGCCCAGTCACCCAGCAGCCCAACTACTTGCCAATCCACTTCACCAGTTCCGGCAGCGTCGGGGCCTTGCCCTGCATGAGGATGCCCACGCGGAAAATGCGGGAGGCGGCCCACACGCAGAATCCCGTGGTGGTGACCAGGCCGATCACGGCCACGAGGACATGCCACATCGGCGGTCCCGGCGGCATGGCCATTCTCAGCAACATGGCGAATGGCGTCAGTGTCGGAAAAAACGACATGCCGATCGCAATGCTCGAGTCGGGGTTCTGGATCACGATGAATGATCCGAGGTAGGCGAGCATGATCAGGATCATCGCCGGCTGCATCATGCTTTGTGCGTCCTTGAGGTCGGAACACGCCGATCCCAGCGCCAGGAAGACCGAGCCGTAGAGCAGGGCCGCACACACCATGAACATCACGAACCATGCGATCAGCGCCGGGTCGAGCAGATCCCAGCGCCCGCTCGCAAACAACGCGTAGATGCCGCCGGCCAGATACACGCAGCTCAGTGTGAGGGAGACGGCGACCGTGCCGAGCAGTTTTCCGGCGAGCAATTGAAACGGCGTGACTGATCCCAGCAGCACTTCCGCGATCTTGCTCATTTTTTCTTCGATGATCGCGTTGAGCAGATGCTGGCCTGCGGTCATGACCGACATGAACATCAGCACCAGGAAGAACATCGGCATGGCCATGCGCGCCAGCGCGTCCACTTCCTGCGCTTCCGTGACCGTGCCGTCCGCCGCCTGTTCCATCAGGCCGAACGTCGACAGCGGCGTGCGCGTGTTCAGCCGCGTGATCAGGGCCTGATCGATCCCCGCCGCGTCAAAGCGCCGCTTGGTAATCTCGTCGTTCAGTGTCGTGCGGAGCCAGTTGGGCAACGGTTCGTACGACGTGCTTTCCGAGTAGTACCGGATGGCAGGCACGTCGCCGCCCGTGGCTGTCAGCACCTCGGCGGGGATCTCCACAAATGCAAAAAGATCCTTGCTGCGCACACGACCCGACAGTTCCACCTTCAGGTCGTCACTCGATCGTCCGGTGGCGTCCACCGGCGAGGCGACAAATTCCGGCCCGGTGCGCGTGCCGTTCTCGACGTTGTCGGCATTGCGTGCGTCGGCGGCCGTCTTGAGCGCGTCAAATAACACGCCGGTGTGATCGATCACGGCAAACGGCCGGCGCTCGACGTCAACATGCCGTTCGGCGTAGGCCATGAAGAAGAAGAACCCGACCATCAGAACCGGCATCAACAGGATGCCGATGATGAAGGCTTTAGTCTTCACCAGGGTCAGGAATTCGGACTGCGCGATGGTGAAGATGCGGCTCACTGTGCACCTCCTTCATTGGCGCGCAGGTCATCCGCGGTGGGCCGCGCAATTCTCACGAAGATGTCGTGCAGCGATGGCCGACGAATCTCGAACTGCTGGACGTCGGTTTTTTGCACGAGCGCCTGGAGGAATGCCTGCGGGTTTCCCTTGAGCCGCACGTCCTGATAGTTGCCGTGGTCGTTGATCGCGTCAACGGCGGGGAGCCCCTGCAGCATCGACACCCCGCCGCTCACCCGGACGCGGGCGGTATCGTGGCCGTATTCCGCCTGGATGTCGTCGAGCGTGCCGTCGAGCACCTTGTTCCCTCTGAAGATCATGAAGATACGTTCACACAGGCGTTCAGCCGCGCTCATATCGTGTGTCGAAAACACGATGGTCGTGCCACGGCGCCGCATCTCCAGCACGGCGTCCTTCAACGCCTCCGCATTCACCGGGTCCAGGCCCGAAAACGGCTCATCAAGAATCAGCAGCCTGGGTTGGGAGACGACGGCCGCAATGAACTGGACTTTTTGCGCCATGCCTTTGGAGAGTTGTTCGACGCGTTTGTCCATCCAGTCGGTCAGTTGGAGCCGGCCGAGCCATTCCTTCATGCCCGTGTCCACCTCGTGCGCGGCCTTGCCTTTGAGTTGCCCGTAGTAGCGCAGGACGCGGCGCACCGTCATCTTCTTGTAGAGACCGCGTTCTTCCGGCAGGTAGCCCACGTCATCCCGGACCTCGGCCGCGCTCGCCTTCCCCAGCACATGGATCGAGCCGGCATCAGGCACCAGGATGTTCATGATCATGCGGATCGTGGTGGTTTTTCCGGACCCGTTGGGTCCGATGAATCCGTAGATGGACCCGGACGGAACCTCGATCGAGACGTTATTGACGGCCTGGTGCTCGCCGAAACGTTTGGAAACGCCGTTGACGGCGATGGCTGCGGAAGTGGACATGGGGACTCCGGGTGAAGCTTGGACCTTTTTGGTCGGTATTGACAGGCTTGTGAAACCTTTCACATCATATCCGGGCTGCCTCGGGTACGCCGCCCACCCGGGACAACCGATCGAGAGCGACGCTGTACGTGCGCGAGACATTCTGGCCAAAATTTCGGGTCCAGGTTGGAGCTTGGTGCGCGTGTGTGCAATTGCCTGTCGATCAAGGTAGGCTAGGGGCGCTTTTTAGCCCGCTATGAGCCAGATTTTTCCGAAAAGCGCCAACGCTGCTGCTCGCTCGAGCCTCTTTGGTGTGTTGACCCTCGTCCTGTTCCTGGGATGGGTGATCTTCACACTGATGCGTTCCTCCTGGGTGACGCGTCAAAACGAGTTTGTCGAGCAACCGATCCAGTTCAGCCATGCCCACCACGTTGGCGGCGTCGGCCTTGACTGTCGGTATTGCCATACGTCTGTGGAGAACTCCTCGTTCGCCGGAATTCCCCCGACCAAGACCTGCATGAACTGCCATTCGCAGATCTGGGCGAACGCACCGCTCCTTGAGCCGGTGCGGGCGAGCTTCAGGAATAACACTCCTTTGACTTGGGTTCGGGTAAACGACCTTCCCGACTTCGTCTATTTCAACCACCAAATCCACGTGAAACAGGGCGTCGGCTGCGCCACGTGCCACGGACCCGTCGACAAGATGGCTCTGACCTATCAGGCCACAACGATGCAGATGGAATGGTGTCTGGACTGCCATCGCGCGCCTGAGAAGTACCTGCGGCCGCGGTCGGAAGTGTTCAACATGGCGTACGAGGCCCCGGCCAATCAGTTGGAGCTCGGCCGGGCTCTCAAGAAGGAATACAACGTGGCGGGCACCGAGCACATGACCAGTTGCTCCGTGTGTCATCGCTGATTTGGCCTGGTTTGACGAACGCACATGACCTTCGCTGACATTCGATCCCGCCTCGCGAGTCCCACGACGCCCGACGGCCGTGCCTATTGGCGCAGCCTCGACGAACTGGCCAACACCCCGGAGTTTCAGGACTACGTCGCCCGCGAGTTCCCCTCGCAGGCCTCGGAGTTCAACGACCCTGCGGGGCGTCGGCAATTCCTCAAGCTGATGGGCGCGTCGCTCGCGCTTGCCGGTGTGAGTGCCTGCACGCGGCAGCCCGATGAAGCCATCGTGCCGTACGTCCGGCAGCCGGAAGAAGTCATTCCTGGACGTCCGCTGTTCTACGCTACGGCGATGTCCGAGGGCGGCGTCGGCATGGCCCTCCTCGCGGAGAACCATCTCGGCCGTCCGACGAAGCTCGAGGGCAACCCCGAACATCCGGCATCACTTGGCGCCACCGACATCTTCGGGCAGGCCGCCGTGTTGTCGCTCTACGATCCGGACCGTTCGCGCACGCTGCGGTATCGCGGCGACACCAAGACCTGGACCGGGTTTGTGACCGCGCTCCAGGGCGCGCTCAACACGCAGCGCGCGCTCGAAGGCGCCGGCCTCCGCATTCTCACCGAGCCCATCTCGTCGCCGTCGCTGGTCGCGCAGATGCAGGCACTGCTCGCCTCGCTGCCGCAGGCGAAGTGGCATCAGTGGGACGCGGTGTACGGCACCGTGCAGGGCGGCGCGCCGTCCGCCACGCCGCTCTACAACTTCAAGAACGCCGACATCGTCGTCTCTCTCGACGCCGACTTCATGGGCTTTGGTCCGTCGGCGGTGCGCTACACGAAGGACTTCTCGTCGCGCCGCAAGATCGGCACGCCGACCGATCAGCTCAATCGTCTCTACGTGGTGGAGCCGATACCCACGGTCACCGGATCGAAGGCCGACCACAAGGTGGCCCTCAAGGCCGCTGATGTGCACGCCGCCGCTGCTGCGCTTGCCGCAGCCGTCGGTGTCCCGACAACCGCAAGCGCGGCGCTTGGTGACAAGTGGCAGAAGACGCTGCCGGTGATGGCGGCGGATCTGCTCGCGCATCGCGGACGTTCGATCGTGGTTGTGGGTCCGCATCAACCGGCCGCCGTGCACGCCCTCGCGCGTGCCATGAACGAAGTGCTCGGCAACGTGGGCACCACCGTGACCTACACGGCGCCCGTCACGGTGACGCCGGCTGACGGCGTGGCGTCGTTGTCGGCGCTTGTGGCCGACATGAACGGCGGCAAGGTGGACGTGCTGGTGATCCTGGGTGGCAATCCGGTCTTCACTGCACCTGCCGACGTCGACTTTGCCGGCGCCCTGGCGAAGGTGGCGACGCGCATTCACCTGGGCCTCTACTACGACGAGACGGCCGAACTCTGCGACTGGCATGTGCCGGAAGCCCACTTCCTCGAGTCGTGGGGCGACCTCAGGGCGTTCGACGGCACGGTCACGATTCAGCAACCGCTCATCGCGCCGCTCTACGACGGCCGTCAGGCCATCGAACTGTTGTCGACGATGAACGGCGCTCCTGGACGTTCGCCGGCGGAACTCATCAAGGAACATTGGACGCAGGCGTTCACGGCAACGCCGTTTGCGACCGCCGATGGCCTGCCGTACGCGACGGTGGATGCGTTCTGGCGCTCAACGTTGCACGAAGGTTTTATTGCGAGCACGTCGAATCTGCGCGCGGGCGCGGTGTTGACGGATGTCGCGGCGAACGACGCATTGACGGCCCCCACGGCGTCGGTCGCCGGTCTCGAAGTGGTGTTCCGTCCCGACCCGCATGTGCTTGATGGGCGCCACGCCAACAACGGCTGGCTGCAGGAAGTGCCGAAGCCGCTTTCGAAGCTGACGTGGGACAACGCGGCGTATGTAAGCTACGCGACCGCCGAGCAATACCACCTCAAGAACGAGGACGTGATTGAGATCACGATCAACGGCCGCACCGCGAAGATGCCCGTGTGGGTGATGCCCGGCACGGCGGATGGTGTGGTCGGTGTGTGCTTCGGTTACGGCCGCCTCAAGGCCGGCCGCATCGGCTCGAACATCGGTCACAACCCGTTCCCGTTGCGCACCGGCGCCGCGCCGTGGTTCCAGGGTGGCGCGACGATCGTGCGCACGGGCGAGACCCACATCCTCGCGTCGACGCAGACACACTTCGCGATGGAAGGCCGCAACCCGGTGCGTGTGGTGGATGCCGCCGCCTACCAGGCCGACCCCTCCATCGTGTCGCACATGTCGCACATGGAAGTGACCCCGAACCTGTCGTTGTACCCGGCGTTTGAATACAAGGGCAACAAGTGGGGCATGGCGATCGACCTGAACGCCTGCAACGGCTGTGGTGTGTGCATCGCGGCGTGTGTCGCGGAGAACAACATCCCGGTCGTCGGCAAGGAACAGGTCAAGCGCAGCCGCGAAATGCACTGGATCCGGGTGGACACCTACTTCGAGGGTGATCCGGCCGAACCGTCTGGCACCTATCACCAGCCGCTCCCCTGTCAGCAGTGCGAAAACGCGCCCTGCGAAGTGGTGTGTCCGGTGGCAGCCACCGTGCACAGCGACGAAGGCCTGAACGACATGGTCTACAACCGCTGCGTCGGCACGCGGTACTGCTCGAACAACTGCCCCTACAAGGTGCGGCGCTTCAACTTCATGCTGTATTCGGATTTCACGACGCCGGAACTCAAGGCGCAGCGGAATCCCGACGTCACGATTCGCAGCCGCGGCGTGATGGAGAAGTGCACCTACTGCGTGCAGCGCATCAACCACGCGCGTGTGGATGCGAAGACGGGCGAGCGGCCGATTGCCGATGGGGATGTCGTGACGGCCTGTCAGCAGGCGTGCCCGGCGGAGGCCATCGTGTTCGGCGACTTGAACAACGCCGAGAGCAAGGTGTCGCAGCTCGTGGCCCAGCAGCGGAACTACTCACTGCTTGACGATCTCGGGACGCGGCCACGGACGACCTATCTCGCCGTGGTGCGAAACCCGAACCCCGCGCTGCCGACGGAACTGCCGAAGACAGCCGGTCACTGAGACTGAGACGAACGGAGAATTTTGGTGGACGTTACCCCCAACCCGCAAGACCCGCTCGGCGCTGTCCCGGTCCTCGCGCCGGGACATAGCTACAAGAGCATGACCGACAAGCTCGTGGGGATCGTGTTCTCGAAGAACACGCCCACCGCGTGGTTTGTGTTCATGGCCGTGGGCTTTACGCTTCTGACGGTCCTGACGGTGTCGTTGTGTTACCTCGTGCTGAAGGGTGTTGGCATCTGGGGCAACAACGTCCCGGTCGGCTGGGCGTTTGACATCATCAACTTCGTTTGGTGGATCGGCATCGGTCACGCCGGCACGTTGATCTCCGCGATTCTGCTGCTCTTCAAGCAGGACTGGCGCACGTCCATCAACCGCTTTGCCGAAGCCATGACGTTGTTCGCCGTGGCCTGTGCGGCGATCTTTCCCATCTTCCACACCGGCCGTCCGTGGCTGGCCGCGTACTGGTTGTTCCCCTACCCGAACGTGATGGGGTTGTGGCCGAACTTCAAAAGCCCGCTGATCTGGGACGTGTTCGCCGTTTCGACGTACGCGACGGTGTCGGCGTTGTTCTGGTATGTCGGCCTGATTCCCGACCTGGCGACCTTCCGCGACAAGGCGGAGAAGCCGTGGCAGAAGCGCCTCTACGGCATTCTGGCGATGGGCTGGCGCGGATCCGCGCGGCACTGGTTCCGGTATGAAACGGCGTACCTGATTCTGGCCGGTCTCTCGACGCCGCTGGTGCTCTCGGTGCACACGGTCGTGTCGTTCGACTTCGCCGTCTCGAACCTGCCGGGCTGGCACGCGACGATCTTCCCGCCCTACTTTGTCGCCGGCGCCATCTACGCCGGGTTTGCGATGGTGTTGACCCTCGCGATTCCGCTGCGCGCGATGTACAAGCTGCACGACTTCATCACGATGCGCCACCTCGAGAACATGGCGAAGGTCACGCTCGTGACCGGGCTCATCGTCGTGTACGGCTACGCGTGCGAGTTGTTCTTCGGGTGGTATTCCGGCAATCAGTACGAGCGGTTCATGTTGATGAACCGTATTGTGAGCGGGCCGTACGCCTGGGCCTACTGGATGCTGCTGCTGTGCAACTTCATCGTGCCGCAGCTGTTGTGGGTGAAGAAGTTCCGCCGCAACATCGCCATCCTGTTCACCGTGTCGATGTTTGTCAACGTCGGGATGTGGCTGGAGCGGTTTGTCATCATCGTGACGAGTCTGCACCGCGACTTCCTGCCCGGGTCGTGGGACATGTATTACCCCACGCGGTGGGACTTCATGACGTTCTTCGGCACCATCGGCTTGTTCCTGACACTGATGTTCCTGTTTGTCCGCGTGCTGCCGATGATTTCGATCTTCGAAATGCGCACGCTGTTGCCTGAGGCGTCGCCGAAGCACAAATCCGAGGGAGGGGCGCACTGATGGCCCACCATGCTGCTGACACCACGTCGCATTACGGCCTGATGGCCGAGTTCGAGTCCGCGCAGGCGCTGCTGGATGCCGCGCACAAGGTGCGGGAAGCCGGGTACACCAGGACCGACGCGTTTTCCCCGATGCCCATCCACGGATTGGCCGAGGCGCTCGGCATGAAGGAGCACCTGGTGCCCAAGTTCGTGCTGGCTGGCGGCATCATGGGCCTGATCGGCGGGTACAGTCTTCAGTTCTGGACGTCGGTCATTGCGTATCCCATCAACATTGGTGGCCGTCCGTTCCATTCCTGGGTGGCGTTCATTCCGCCCACGTTCGAAACGACGATTCTGCTGGCGGCCTTCTCCGCCGTGATCTCGATGATTGCCCTCAACGGGTTGCCGTTGCCGTATCACCCGGTCTTCAATGCGAAGCGCTTCAGTCTGGCCAGTCAGGATTCGTTCTTTCTGGCCATCGAAGCCGCCGACCCGCGCTACAACGAAGACACAACGCGGGCGTTTCTCGCGGGTCTCCATGCCCGGGAAGTGGTGAAGCTTGATCACTAAACTTGGTTCACGCAGCCGGCGCCTGATGGCAGGCCTGGCACTCACAGCGGCGGTGTCCGCGGGCTGCCGTCAGGACATGCACGATGCGCCGCGGTATGACCCGCTCGAAGCGTCCGATTTGTTCGCGAACGGCAGCGCGGCTCGTCCGCTGATGGCCGGCACCGTCGCGCGCGGCCACCTGAATGAGGACGCGTACCTGCACACCGGGAAGGATGCCGCCGGCCTGCCGGTGACGGCATTCCCGTTTGCGATCACCCGCGCGGATCTGGATCGGGGCCAGGAACGGTTCAATGTGTTCTGCGCCCCGTGTCACGGCAAGACCGGTGAGGGCAACGGCATGGTCGTCCAGCGCGGCTATCGTCAGGCGCAGTCCATGCACATTGATCGGCTGCGACTTGCGCCGGTCGGTTATTTCTACGACGTGATTTCAAACGGCTTTGGCGTGATGCCGGACTACCGCTCGCAGATTCCCGTGGAGGATCGCTGGCGGATTGTGGCCTACGTGCGCGCGCTGCAGGCCAGCCGGCAGGGCACCACCGCGGATCTGCCGGCCGACGTGCTTGATCAGTTGCGCAAGGGCGCGACGGCGGTTCCAGCCGCCGGGGCCACGCCAGCTGCCGGGGAGATTCACCGATGAGTGGGGAGTTCAACGCAGCCGCGTTGCTGAAGGAGCGGCCGGTCGCCGACCTGAGCCGTCTGTCCAATCGCGGCGTCATGGTTGGCGCGGTGGGCATCGTGGCCGTCGCGGCCGGGTATTTTATGGTGGACCTGTCGCAGTTCCTCCAGTCCTACCTGATCGCCTACATGTTCTGGATCGGCATCTCGCTGGGTTCGCTGTCGCTGCTGATGGTGCAGTACCTGAGCGGCGGCGCGTGGGGCCTGGTGGCCCGCCGCGTGTTTGAAGCCAGCACGCGCACGTTGCCGCTGATGGCGCTCCTGTTTATTCCGATTGCGATGAACATGCCCACGCTCTACAAGTGGGCGCGCCCGGAAGCCGTGGATGATCCCATCATCCAGTTGAAGGCAGCCTATCTCGACATCGAGTTTTTCTACGTCCGCGCCGCGATCTATTTCGTGATCTGGATCGGGTTGTCCCTGCTGCTGAGCAAGTGGTCGAAGGAGCAGGACGATAGTGCACCGCTCGGGCCCGGTCCGAAGGACCGCCGCTTCCGCGTGGTGTCGGGGCCCGGCATGGTCCTGCACATTCTCGCCATCACCTTCATGAGCGTCGACTGGGTGATGTCGCTCGACCCGCACTTCTATTCGACGATCTTCGGCGTGCTGGTGTTGGGCGGCCAGGGGCTCTCCACACTGGCGTTCACGATTCTGGTGCTGCAGGGCCTGTCGAACTCGAAGCCGATCTCCGAGGTTGCTGACGCGGAGCGGTTCCACGACTACGGCAAGCTGATGCTGGCCTTCGTCATGTTGTGGGCCTACTTCAACGTGTCGCAGCTGCTCATCATCTGGTCCGCGAACCTGCCGGAAGAAATTCCGTGGTACATCGAACGCCTGCAGGGCCACTGGGCGCCGTGGGCCGTGGTGGTGCTGGTGGGCCACTTCGTGCTGCCGTTCATGCTGCTGCTGTCGCGCAACCTGAAGCGTCATGGCCGCGTGCTCTCCCGCGTGGCGTTCCTCGTGCTCATCATGCGCGTGGTCGACTTCGCGTGGACCATCGGGCCGGTGTTCCGGCACGAATACACGCTGCACTGGATGGACTTTGCCATGGTGGTCGCGTTCGCGGCGCCGTGGCTGTTCCTGTTCTACCGCAATCTGGGCAGCCGGTCTCTGGTGCCGGCCAACGACCCGTACTTCAAGGATGCAGTTGCCAATGGCGGACACTAATCACCACGGCCACGCCGCGCCGGCCCGGACCGAGGGCGACGGGATCGAGTACAAGAGCCTCGGTGTCTCGATGATCGTCCTGACCATCGTCACGCTGGCCTGTTACCTCATTGTGTGGGGCTTCTTCCTGTTCATGGAGCACCGCTCGGTGACCAATGACACCGTGCGCAATCCGCTGGCGGCGCCACCCGTCACGCCCACGATCGTGGATGGCCGCATCGTGTCGAGCAACGCGTCGCCGTCTCCGCTTCTGGTGAATGAACCGGCCAACCTCAAGAAGTTCCGCGCTCACGAAGTCGAAATGCTGACGACCTACGGGTGGGTGGACCAGAACGCCGGCACCGTCCGCGTGCCCGTTGATGTGGCCAAGGAACTCGTGCTCAAGCAGGGCCTCCCTGTGCGGGCGGGGGGACAGTAGGCATGAACCTGCGACGACTCCTCGCGTGTGCGGCGGTCCTGTGGGCCGGTGCGGGCGTGGTGTCGATGTCGGCACAGCGGGCGATGCCCGGGTCGAGTGCGCCCGGCACGCCGGCGATGGCACCGTTGCCGATCCTCAAGGAAGTGCGCATCGATCAGAAGCTCGATTCGCCTGTGCCGCTCGATCTGCCCTTCACCGACGAACAGGGCCGCGATGTGGTGCTGGGCGACTACTTCGGCAAACGCCCGGTCGTGCTGGCGCTGGTGTATTACGAGTGCCCGATGCTCTGCACGCAGGTACTGAACGGTCTCTTCTCGTCGATGGAGCCCGTCAAGATTGACGCCGGCCGCGACTTCGACCTCGTCGTCGTCAGCTTTGATCCGGGTGAAACGCCCGCGATGGCTCTCGCAAAGAAGGCCGGTTATGTGAAGCACTATCAGCGGCCGACGGCGGAGGCCGGTATTCATTTTCTGACCGGCCGTCAGACGTCCATCGATCGGCTGGCTGATGCGGTTGGTTTCCGGTACGTCTACGACGAAGCGATTGACCAGTACGCCCATCCCGCCGCCATCTCCGTGCTCACCGCACAGGGGAAGGTGTCGAAGTACCTCTACGGCGTTGAATTTGCGCCGCTGGATTTCCGGTTCGCCGTCACGGCCGCCGGCGAGGGCCAGATCGGCACGTTGGTGGATCAGGCGCTTCTGTACTGCTTTCATTACGACCCCGCCACGGGCAAGTACAGCCTGGCGA
This sequence comes from Vicinamibacterales bacterium, assembly GCA_030827135.1. Taxonomy (GTDB): domain Bacteria; phylum Acidobacteriota; class Vicinamibacteria; order Vicinamibacterales; family SCN-69-37; genus SYFT01. The sequence goes on along the minus strand of JAURFE010000010.1, from coordinate 9,830 downwards.
TCATGTCCTTTGTCCGGATTGGCGCCGTGTTGACCATGGTGGGGCTTGGCGCATTCCTTTTTGTCAACCTGCGGCGCGATCGCCGGCAGCGCACCGCGGTCGCATCGACCGCAACGGGTACTCGGTAGATGTCCAGTTTCCCCCTGTTCCCAGAGGCCGCCTCGTCGATTGCGTACGAAGTCGACCTGATCTATTTCTTCATCCTCGCGGTGTGTTCGTTCTTCGCCGTGCTGGTGTCCGCACTTGTCGTGTTCTTCGCGGTGAAGTTCCGCCGGCGTCACCCGGATGAGGTCGGCGCCGACATCCACGGTTCGATCGCGCTCGAACTGTTGTGGACGGTGATTCCGTTCGTTCTCGCCATGGCGATGTTCGTGTGGGGCGCGGACCTGTATTTCCGCATCGCGCGTCCGCCGGCCGATTCGATGGAAGTCTTCGTGGTGGGCAAGCAGTGGATGTGGAAGGTGCAGCATCCGGACGGCGTCCGCGAGATCAACGAACTGCACGTGCCGATCAATCGCAACGTCAAGATCACGCTCGGATCCGAGGACGTGCTGCACGACTACTACATCCCCGCGTTCCGCGTGAAGATGGACGCCGTGCCCGGCAAGTTGACCACGATGTGGTTCCGCGCGACGAAGGCGGGCACGTATCAGATCTTCTGTGCCGAATACTGCGGCACGCAGCACTCCGGGATGATCGGACAGGTCATCGCCATGGAGGAGCACGACTACGAGGCCTGGCTGGCGGGCGGCCGGTCCACGGGGACCGCGGTTGAGAACGGCGAGCGCCTGTTCACGGATCTGGCGTGCATCACGTGCCACAAGACCGACACGACGGGCCGCGGCCCGGTGCTGGCCGACGTGTTTGGCCACGAAGTGCGGCTGATGGACGGCCGCACGGTGATCGCCGACGACAACTACCTGCGCGAGTCCATCGTGAATCCGCAGGCCAAGGTCGTGCTTGGCTTCCAGCCAATCATGCCGACCTTCCAGGGCACGGTGAGCGAGGAAAACCTCATGCAGCTCATCGCCTATATCAAGACGTTGAAGGCCACCCCGCCGGCGGCCCCGGCGGGCGGACAGTAAGGCGCAAGGACCGTTATGACTCACGGCACTCAGAATTCACCCAGTTATCTGGACGCCCCGCACGGCATCTGGTCGTGGTTGCTGACCAAGGACCACAAGCGGATCGGGATCATGTATTTGATCTCGGTCACCGTGTTCTTTGCGATCGGCGGCCTCTTCGCGGCCGGCATCAGGACGGAACTGCTGACGCCCAAGGGCGACTTCCTCACGGCGGACCTGTACAACAAGCTCTTCACGCTGCACGGCGTCGTGATGATCTTCTTCTTCCTGATTCCGTCGATTCCGGCCACTCTCGGCAACTTCCTGATTCCGATTCAGATTGGTGCGAAGGACCTCGCATTCCCGCGCATCAACCTGCTGAGCTGGTACATCTACGTCATCGGTGCCGTCTTCACGCTCGCCGCGGTGTTCATGGGCGGCGTGGACACCGGCTGGACGTTCTACACGCCGTACAGTTCGATTGCCTCGAACACCAACGTGGTGCTCGCGGCGCTGGGCGTCTTTATCACCGGGTTCTCGTCCATCCTGACCGGCTTCAACTTCATCGTCACGATTCACCGGATGCGGGCGCCGGGCATGACGTGGTTCCGGTTGCCGCTGTTCATCTGGGCGCATTACGCGACCAGCCTGGTCATGATTCTCGGCACGCCGGTGGTCGCCATCACCATCCTGCTGGTGTTTGCGGAACGCGCGATGGGCTTTGCGATCTTCGATCCGCGCGCCGGCGGCGACCCGGTCCTGTTCCAGCATCTGTTCTGGTTCTACTCGCACCCGGCCGTCTACATCATGATCCTGCCGGGCATGGGCGTCGTCTCCGAGCTGGTGGCGGCGGTCTCCCGCAAGCAGATCTTCGGTTACAGCTTTGTGGCGTATTCGAGCCTGGCGATTGCCATCATCGGATTCCTCGTGTGGGGCCACCACATGTTCGTGAGCAGCCAGTCCATCTACGCCGGCCTGGTGTTCTCGATCATCACAATGATTGTCGCCGTGCCGTCGGCCGTGAAGACGTTCAACTGGACGGCCACGATGTACAAGGGGTCGATCACCTGGGAATCGCCGACCTACTGGGTCATCGGCTTCATGGGCCTGTTCCTCATCGGCGGTCTGACGGGCCTGTTCCTCGGCACGATGGGCCTCGACGTTCACCTGCACGACACTTACTTCGTCGTGGCGCACTTCCACTACATCATGGTCGGCGGCGCCATCATGGCGTTCCTCGGCGGCGTGCACTTCTACTGGCCGAAAATGACGGGCCGGATGTATCCGGAAACGCTGGGCAAGATCTCGGCGATCCTGGTGTTTGTCGGATTCAACCTGACGTTCTTCCCGCAGTTTGTATTGGGCTACCTCGGGATGCCGCGCCGGTATCACGCGTATCCGGAGGACTTTCAGATTCTCAATGTGCTGTCGACCGCCGGTGCCGGCGTGCTGGGTGTCGGCTACGCGCTGATCGTGTTCTACCTGGTGGCGTCATTGTTCAAGGAACGGAATGCGCCGGCGAATCCGTGGGGTGCGACCGGGCTTGAGTGGCAGATTCAGTCGCCGCCGATCACGCTGAACTTCGAGCACGATCCGATCGTGACCGAAGACGCATACAACTACGCAGGCCGCAGCGCCAACGCCGGCCATGTGAAGAAGGCAGAGGAGGTCTAACGTGTCAGCTTCCAACCTGCACGCAGACGCTCATCAGGAACACCACCCGAAGCTGCAGCACCATTTCCACAACATGGCGCAGCAGCTCGAGGCCTCCATCCTCGGGATGTGGGTGTTCCTCGTCACTGAAGTCATGTTCTTCGGCGGCCTGTTCATGGCCTATCTGCTCTACCGGAACATGTATCCGGACGCCTGGCTGGCCGGCAGCAACGAGCTCAACGAAGTGCTCGGCGGCGTCAACACTCTGGTACTCATCGTCTCGTCGCTGACGATGGCGCTGGCGGTGCGGGCGGCGCAGGTCGGGCACCGGATGGCGCAAATTGCCAACCTGATTCTGACGATCATCTTCGGCTCGATCTTCCTCATCGTGAAGTACTTCGAATACGCGGCGAAGTTCGAGCACCACCTCGTGCCTGGATCGAGCTTCGACCCGGCCCGCGAGCCCGCGCAGCAGCTGTTTTTCTCGCTCTACTTCATGATGACGGGCATCCACGCCCTGCACATGGTCGTGGGCATCGTGCTCCTCTTCATCATTCTGCGGATGGCCTGGAAGAACCAGTTCAACGCCGATTACTTCGCACCGGTCGAAGTCACGGGCCTCTACTGGCACTTCGTCGACATCGTCTGGATTTTCCTCTTCCCGCTGCTGTATCTCATCGGGAAACACCACTAAAAAGCCATGTCACACGTCAGCTCAAAAGGCCTCTACTACTCGGTGTTCCTCACGCTGTGCGTCCTGACGGTCGTGACCGTGGTGATCGCGCGCGTGGACCTCGGTGTGATGAATACCCCCATCGCCCTTGCGGTCGCCGTGTCAAAGGCGCTGCTGGTCATCCTGTTTTTCATGGGTGTGAAGTACAACACCCCACTGACGAAAGTTGTCGCGGCATCGGGTTTTGTCTGGCTGATTATCCTGTTCGGCATCACGATGGGCGACTACCTGACGCGCGGGTGGCTCGGGGTGCCTGGGAGATAGCGCAAACCGGCGGGGTGTTTCCGGCCGTCCGTGCCGCGCGGCTGCCGATTCCCACAGCGCTCCGGGAGCTGTAGTCCTCGCCGCGGCGGCATCGCCCGCGAGTTCAGGGTAGGATCCCCTCATGCGCAAAGCCGTGTGTGTCTGGGCAGTCCTGCTGACTGCGGCCGCAGGTGCATCCACCGACGATGTTCGCCGTATTCCCGTTACCGCAGAAGCCGGGAACTACTGGTCCCAGTGGCGTGGGCCGTCCGGGCAGGGGCTGGTCACGGGTACCAACTACGTCGACCGCTGGTCGGCCACCGAGAACGTGCGCTGGCGGACTGCCGTCCCGGGGCTCGGGCACTCGTCGCCCATCGTCTGGAAAGACCATCTCTTCATCACGACCGCCCGAGAGGGCGGGGCGAAGGTCTCGATGCTGGCCTACGACCGCCGCACCGGAAAGCTGCGGTGGGAGACCTCCGTGCCCTCAAGCGGCGTTGAGCACATCTATCCGAAGAACAGCCACGCGTCGGCCACTCCGGTCACCGACGGCCAGTTTGTCTACGCCTCGTTCGGCACTCACGGACTCGCCGCCTTCGATTTCACGGGCACGCTCGTGTGGCATCGCGATTTTGGTGAGCTGAACAACTACCACGGCAGTGCGGGTTCGCCTGTCCTCTATAAGGACCGTCTGTTCCTGTACCAGGATCACCGGGGCACCTCGACTCTCAGTTCGTTCGTGGCGGCCTTTGACGCAAAAACGGGCAAGACCATCTGGTGGAGGGATCGCGCCGAGACGACGGGCTGGGGCACCCCCATCGTCATCACCACAGGCACCCGGGATGAATTGATCGTGTCGAGCATGCGCAAGGTCTACGCCTACGACCCGGCCAGCGGCGCCGACTTGTGGACGGTGTCCGGCAACACCGTCGAGGTGATTCCGACGCCCGTCGTGGGGCATGGGCTGGTCTTTGCGGCCTCAGGGCGCGCGGGCCCCACGCTTGCCATCCGGCCCGGCGGGTCGGGTGATGTGACCGGGTCTCACGTGGCCTGGACATCGCCGCGCGGATCTCCATTTGTACCCTCGAGCCTGATCCATGGAGAGCTGCTCTATCAGATCAACGACATGCAGAGCATTCTCACCGTTCTTCGCGCGAAAACGGGCGAGCTGATCTATCAGGAACGGCTTGGCATCGCGACCCGCGAAGGTTTCTCGTCGTCACCGGTTGTCGTGGGCAACAAGATCTTCTTCACCAATGACGACGGACAAACCTTTGTTGTGGAGGCCGGTACGACGTTCAGGCTGCACCATGTGAATGAGCTGGGGGCGCGTGTCCTTGCGTCCCCAGCGCTTGTCGACGGCACCTGGTACTGGCGCACGGACAAAGAGCTGCTGGCTATCGGCCCGAGAGGGAACTGAGGGCTTCGAGTACCTCGCCGTGGTCTGGCTGCTGCGGGATGTCGTACTTCTTGGCCCAGACGATCGTGCCCGTCTTGTCGATGATAAACGACGCACGCTCGGAGATGCCGTCGTTGCGCATGACGCCGTAGAGGGACGCGACGTGGCCGTGCGGGTGGAAGTCTGCCAGCAGGTCGAAGGAGATTCCCCCGAGCGACTCTGCCCATGCCTTCTTCGCCGGGCCCGCATCCACGCTGAGGCTGAGGATGTGGGCGTCCAGTCCTTCGTATTTCGGCAGGTCCCGCTGGTAGGTCTGCATCTGCAGCGAACAGACGGGGGTGAAGGCCAATGGGTGGAACGCCAGCACGACATGCTGTTTTCCTCTGAAGTCGGAAAGCCGGACGGTCTCTCCTGTGTGGCTGCGAAGTTCAAACTCCGGGGCTGGGGTACCGATGGGAAGCATATCTGCCCATGATAATGTGAGTCATCCATGACACTGCGAGGACTTCCCGGTTTCATCCTGGTTGCGGCGGTTCTGCTGCTGGCGGTTCCGTCCGCCGCGGCGCTGTACACCGACTGGCTGTGGTTCCAGGAACTCGGCTATCAAGCCGTGTTTCTTCGCACGTACAAGGCCCAGTCACTGCTGTTCCTTGCGACGTTCACGGTGGCGTTTGTCTTTTTGTACGCCAACCTGCGAATCGCGCGCCGTGCCTTGTCGCGCCCGCAGTTCATTCTTGGCACCACCGAAGACGGCCGCCCGATTGTGGTCGAGAGCAAGAGCCTTGCCGGCCTGCTACTACCGGTGGCCGTGCTTGTGGCCTTCGTTCTCGGCATCAGTGCAGCGAATCACTGGCTGGAATGGCTGACGGCGTTTAACGCCGTGCCGTTTGGTGATCGTGACGTCCTGTTCAGCCGCGATGTCGGGTTCTACATTTTCCAGCTTCCCGTGCTGGACCTAGTGCGGCAGCAGGCCCTGCTCCTCACCGTGCTGGCGCTGGGCTCCAGCGGGCTGCTGTACCTGCTGTCGGGCAACGTGTCGATGGAGCCGCGGTACGGGGTGGCGTTCTGGCCGAAGCTGAATCTCGCCGCCGGTACTCGTCGTCACCTGATGGTGCTTCTGGCGGTGTTGTTTGCGCTGATGGCATGGGGCACGTGGCTGGAACTGCCGCGCACGCTGCTGACGGGATCGTCCACGGCGGTTGTGTTTGGCGCCTCGTATACGGATGTCAACGCGCAAATTCCGTTCCTGCGCATCTCGCTCGTCGTGTTGAGTCTGGCGAGCCTTGTCGCGTTGTGGCAGGGCTTCGGCCCACAGCGCTGGCCGCTCCCGGCCGCGATCGCGGTGTATTTCGTGGTGACCACTGCCGGCGGGGTGTACTCGGGCTTTGTGCAGCGGTTCGTGGTGACCCCGAACGAGCAGACCAAAGAAGAGCTGTTCATCCGCCACAACATCGAGGCGACCCGCAAGGCGTACGCCCTTGATCGCGTCGAGGAACGCGAGTTGTCGGGCGAGGGATCGCTGACGGCGGCCGATATCGCCGCCAACGCCGGCACGATTGAAAACATCCGCCTCTGGGACCACCAGCCGCTTCTGCAGACCTTTTCCCAGATTCAGGAGATCCGGACGTACTACGACTTTGTGAATGTCGACAACGACCGGTACACGATCGACGGCAAGTATCGCCAGGTCATGTTGTCGCTGCGTGAGCTGAACAGCGAGAGCCTGCCGAATCGGTCATGGGTCAACGAGCGGCTGACGTTCACGCATGGCTACGGTCTGACCCTCGGACCGGTCAATGAGGTGACGACGTCCGGTCAGCCGGTGTTGTTTGTGCGGGATCTGCCGCCGGTGTCCGAAGTGGACCTTGCGATCAGCGAGCCGAGCATCTACTACGGCGAACTCTCCAGTGATTACGCGTTGGTCAAAACGCAGCAACCGGAGTTCCACTATCCGCGCGGCGAAGACAACGTCACAACGACCTATGCCGGTACCGGCGGTGTCGAGCTCAACAGTCTGCTGCGGCGGCTGATGTTCGCGCTGAGATTTGGCGCGGCGAACATTCTGATCACGAACCAGATCACGCCCGAGAGCCGCATCATGTACCACCGGCGGATCGCCGGGCGTGTGCGCGCCATTGCGCCGTTCCTCGAGTACGACGCCGATCCGTATCCGGTCGTGGCCGACGGCCGCATCTTCTGGATTCAGGACGCGTACACCACCAGCGAGAACTATCCATACGCGACGCCGTTCGACCTGCCGCGGATCAACTACATCCGGAACTCCGTGAAGGTCGTGGTTGACGCGTATCACGGGTCCACGTCGTTTTACATCGCCGAGCCGGACGATCCCATCATTCAGACGATCAGCCGTGTCTTTCCCGGCATGTTCAAGCCGTTGAGCGAGATGCCCGAGGCGCTGCGCAGCCACGTGCGGTACCCGGAGCGCATCTTCAAGGTGCAGGCCGCCGCGTTTGCGACCTTCCACATGACCAACCCGCAGACCTTCTACAACAAGGAAGACCAGTGGCAGGTGCCGGTGATCGACGGGGAGTCTAACGCGGCGCCGATGCAGCCGTATTACACGATCATGCGGCTGCCTGGCGAGACGGATACCGAGTTCATTCAGATGCTGCCGTTTACGCCGCGCCTCAAGGACAACCTTGCGGCCTGGCTGGTGGCCCGCAGCGACGGTGACCATTACGGCCGCCTGATCGTGTTTCAGTTCCCGAAACAGAAGGTCGTCTTCGGCCCGAGGCAGATCGTTGCGCGCATCAATCAGGACCAGACGATTGCGCCGCAGATTACGTTGTGGAACCAGCAGGGGTCACAGGTTATTCAGGGCACGTTGCTGGTGATTCCGATTGAGGAATCCCTGCTCTATGTGCGTCCGCTGTACCTGCGGTCCGCCGGGGGGCGGATCCCTGAACTGAAGCGGGTGATCGTCGCCTATCAGGAACAGATCGTGATGGCGGAAACCCTGACGCAGGGACTCGTCCAGATCTTCGGCCGGAGTGTTGCGGCTGCGCTGGCGCCGGACCGCCGCGCCGACGGCACGCTGGCGCCGGTGGCGCAGACGCCGGCCACGGGAACAACGACTGAGTCCACGACTCCGATCCCTGGCACGACAGTCGATCCGTCGTTCCTTGTGCTTACCGAACGCGCGACCGGCCACTACGAGCGCGCGATCGCCGCGCAGCGCGAAGGCAACTGGGCGCTGTACGGAGAGGAAATGCGGAAGCTGGGCGAAGTGCTCGCCCAGTTGGACAAGATCCGGAGATAAGACCGCACCGCGTGTATTGGCGCGCTCACACCCAGCGCGCCCTACGGGTGTTGCTGTTTGCGCCAGTACCGGGCGAGGCCTGTCCAGGAGAAATCGAACCGGCCGGCCCTGGCGTACGACTGGGCTTCCTCACTGGACGTCTCGCGCGCAATATCCGCCATCACGTCATCCACAAACTGCTGTGACCGTTCGTGGTCTTCCAGGTCCTGACGCGCGAGCGATGCCCTGACCTTCAGGCTCCAGGAATCGAGCTGTTGCCACAGCGCCTGAAAGTGGACCCGCGGAGCCGGGGCCGGACCAAAATGCGTGAGGAACAGGGTCTCCGGGTTCCACGCCAGGATGGTCTCTGTGCTTGAGCGCCAAGCGTCGAGATCGATGTCTGGTGGGGGCGTGGGCGGAATGATCAGTCGTCCGCTTGGCCTGCAGATACCGGCCGTATCTCCGACGAAAGCAATGCCGGATGCCGGCAGGAAGTAACTGACGTGATGCCAGGCATGACCCGGGGTCCAGGCGGCGTGGATGGCATGACCGGCGATGGTGAGGTGATCGCTGTCGCCGAGGATCCGCACGTGAGCGGCGGGCACGGGCAGCACATCGCCCCAGAGGCGCTCCATGTCCGCCTGATAGAGCCGGCTGGCGCTGGCCAGGAGCTTTGAAGGGTCGATCAGGTGCGCGGCGCCCCGTTCGTGCACGTGGACGGTCGCCTGTGGCGCCAGCGCGAGGATTGAGCCGGTGGCGCCCGCATGGTCCAGATGGATGTGCGTCAGCAGAATCGCCCGCACGTCCCGCCATCCAAACCCCCGCGTCTTCAGTGCTTCTTCCAGCACCGGCAGTGCGGTCGCCGGCCCCGGATCCACAATCGCCACGCCATCGACGCCATGAATCAGCGCCGTCGCAATGATCCCTGGGTGCCCGACAAAATGCAGGTCCGCATAATCAACCCCGGCCGCAAGCGGAATCACAGTGCCCATCGCCCTCTATCATCTCCCCATCCGCCCATCCGCCCATCTGCCCATCTGAGTTACCCTCTACCCATGTCGATTCTCCTCATGGCACTTCTGGCGTTTGTTGTCCCGGCCCAGGTTTCACAGCCCCCGATGACCGGTGGTGGTGCCATGTTCGATCAGGGCAAGACCTGGGAGGACTTCCTTGCCACCGCCGATTCGCGGCCGGAGACCTGGCGCAGCAACGCCGCCCGCAGCAAGCCGGCGCCAGAGTTGGTCGCACGCCTCAAGGCCGCAGCCGGTGACCTGCGCCTTGTGGTGGTTGCTGTCGCTGCGTGCAGCGACTCGGTCCACACCGTGCCCTACGTCGCGACGTTGGCGCGTGAGGCCGGCGTCCCGCTGCGTATCGTCGATCCGTCCGTCGGGAAGCCGGTGATGGAGGCATTCAGAACCCCTGACGGGCGAGGCGCCACCGCGACGGTGGCCCTGCTTCGTGGCGATCGCATTGTGGGGG